>CAVYUU010000001.1:0-954720 GCA_963771745.1 uncultured Alphaproteobacteria bacterium
GGGGCGTGGACATCGGAACGGGCCCCGCACAGGCCGACCTCGACGCCTATTGGCAGTCTCATTACGGATCGAACTGGCCGGCCGACCTGAACGTGCCACCCCGACGATATGCGGGTTACATGCGTGAGCAAGGCAAAAACGTAGACGGCACGGCCGGGCCTGCAGCACCAAACATATTGGCCGGCACTGAGCCCCGAGGCCCGACTTGTGCGCCGACTGCGCCCGGTGGTCCCGATCGCCGCGTTTTGACGGTCGCGCTCGTTGATTGCTTGTACTGGGGTGTTCGGGGCAACGCCGTCAATAATGTCTGGGCCAACAAATATACCGAGTTCTTCATTACGGAGCCGTCGCCTGATGGCAGCATCTACGCCGAATATCTCGGATCCAAGCCAATGGGCACTACTCCAGGCTGTACGGGCTCCGTTTGCCAGATCGTAAGACTGGTCCGATGAAAAGCTGGTGGAATTTTCTACGCAAAGTTGCGCGGTGCGAGAGAGGAACGGCCTCTCTAGAGGCGGTGATCGTCTTGCCTGTCGCGATCTCCCTTATGGCGGGCGGTATCGAATTTGGACGTATTCTATCGGCGAGCGCAACCGTCGACAAATCCATGCGCGCTGCGGTGCGTTACTTGGTGCAGGTGCCCAATAGAGGGGTTTGCACGTGGGGTCTGGCCAATGCGCGCAACATCGCGGCGTATGGACAAATGACGTCTGGAACACCGCTCCTGCCAGGGTGGACGCCCGGGATGGTGACCTTGGTCAACCCTCCCAATTGTGGAGCTGAATTTCCGGATCCAACGGTTATTGAGCTACGAGCGGATGTACCGTTCACTGTGAATATGCTCGGTGCCGTTGGCATTACGAACTCGTTCACATTGACTGGACGACACCAGGAGCGGCATCTTGGCGATAATTTTTAGAATTTTTCGCGACTGTGGTGGCGCCTCGCTGATCGAGTTCACTCTCGTTTTTCCGATTGTGATGATGGTGACTTTTGGCACGGTAGATGTGATGTACATGCTTCACGAATGGAATCTGGCAAGCAAGGCCACCTATCGCGGCGCTCGGGTTGCGATTATATCGGATCCGGCCGCACCGGCTGTGAGCAATCCCGTCTTCACCGCTGGCCGTGAGGGGAGCCCCTGCTTTGATGTGGCGACGGGGGCGCCCGACGCTACGGTCAATTGCCCGACTTTCGATGTGACGTGCACCTCGGCGACTTGCAACAATGCTGCGTTCACAGCGATCGTGACGGCCATGCAAGGAATATTCCCGCGCATCCAACCTGCCAATGTTCGCGTCCGTTATCAGACCACAGGTCTAGGGTGGTCCGGTCAGCCTGGTGGGTTACCAATGAACGTCACCGTCAGTATTCAGTGTATGTCCCATCAAATGTTTTTTTTGGGACAATGGGCTGGCTGGTTAGTCTCGCCAGCAACGGCCTGCCAAACCTTCAATTCCATGCCGATGCCGACGTTTTCCTCGACGCTGCTGAGCGAGGATATTGATTCCACCAACAATTTGTGAACCTAGAGGCTCAAGCGATTCTATTGCATTCGGTACTAGGCGCGCCTGCCCCAATTGCCGCCGAGAAGCTTTAGATCACCTGCGTCTTTGGTCCGCGGCTCTGCCATAACCAGGCCGCCTCATGCCCGAGCGCCCCGTTTACGGTTTTCTAGCCAAGCCGGAAGATCAGCAATCGAGTCGATCAAGCGCATCGGCATAAGGCGTGAGCAGAACTGCAGGGCTCGGACCGGTTCGCACTCCAATGGCGATTGCACCCGCGTCGTGCGTCGCCGCGAGGTCATGGACCGTATCGCCCACTACGACCACCTCTCGCGCTTCGACATCGATTGCATGCGCGAAGGCCAGAACCGGTCCGGCCGCGGGCTCAGGCCCAAAGCCTGAATCGTGGCCCGCAAAGACTCCACGAACTGGACGACGCCGCGCCGCGTGATCTGCGCATGTATGTTCGCCTCGGCGTCTTTGGTTACAATTCCGAGCCTATAGCCGCGGTGGCAAAACACCTTGAGCGCGGTGGCGATATCGCCGATGGGGGTCGAAGACCGCCTACGCCGAAGGCGGCCTGTGGATAAGTCCCTAGAGCACACCGATGGGACACAATTCAAAACAAAGCTTTTTTCGGGGGCTTCATGTTGGAACCTGAACAGCGAACGATCAGTGTCATCTGTCCGTGCTGTGATCAGCCAATGAAGCCGGCTGAGCAAAAGGCAATTCTGTTCTCGGATGGGCTCGCCGATGTGACTTTCGTTTGTGAAATTTGCCGGACGTGGTCCATTCAGACGCTCAAGTTGGACGAAGATCCTGTGTTTTAGACAAGAGGTAATTCCGGTGCGCCTACCGGCGCCGCGCACCAGCCCGCTTCGTGCGGGCTTAAAACCAACATGCGTCCGGTGATCATCCCGAGCAAAGCGCCAATGATGATATCCATCGCCGGTCGTCCGGAACTCTGTCACAGGCCAGCCCCGCTCGGAGTGTTAAAAGACGTACTCGTTGTGATTTCCACTTCGCAGCGACACGTCGGCGCCGCGGCTGCGTCGTCGATGGCAGCGCGGGTCCAACAGCTGTGGCGGATCGAAGTGCTGATGAATGTGGCGGCAGACGACCCGGAAAACTCCTCGCGTTGAAGCGTTCCCCTCGGGGCTGGCAAAATTGGGTTGGACCATTGGCCGCAACGTGCGTTATGCCGCTGAGAGCTTTGCGGCGTTGCGGCCACATCGGAAGTAGAAATGCGGTCACGCTGCCCATTGCGCTCCTCTTAAAAGCCACCCAAGTTTTTGCGGCTCCGAGCTGGGGGCGACTAGCTAAGGCTGGCAGAGTGGCTTTGATTTTGCGAGCTATAGCCACCTCGAACCGGGGCGTGTAGGGGGCGTGTAGCATGAGTGCTGCCAAAATTTACGAGCCATTGTCATCCTCGCGATTGGAACGTTGGCATTATGAAAAGCAATATCGAGCGAAGGCCGAAGAGTGCTTTCAACTTGCTGCTACCGCATACACGCCATTGGAAAAACAAGCATGGCAAGAACTCGGAGCAGATTGGTTGTCTTTGGCAGAAGAGATCAAAGACGTAGCGGTTGGGTCGAGCTTGACGATATTGCCTGAGACCAGTTAGGTCCTGGACTATAATGCGTAAGGGGTTTGCAGATGCCGGGGTACTTCCTTCCCGTTCGTGGGTCGGACGATTTCATCGACGATGAAGAAGGCACCGTGCTCGCGACTGCCGATCAGGCTCGGACCTACGCAAGCCATACGCGGGACTCCTTCATTGTGAATGACTGCCGGACTAGACAGGATTTTTTGGCTATTGCTGAAGTGACCCACAGGCGCTCAGATGCGAGCCCATTAGGATGCCTGGCAGTGTCTCAGTGAGACATTACCGGATGCCTACCTGGCTTGACGTTCAGGCTTCCCGAATGCTCGCATCCCGGACTCTCAAATAACCTGACTCGGCCTTGTCTGGCCCGATCCGGGCGAGCCACTGAAGCCGCACTCGGGGACCGGGCGGTGCTGCCCCCTTTTGAATCCGCGGACCTGTCTTTTTGAGTGGCCACTTGCTCTTCCGGCAGAGTGAAAATATCACGTTCATGGCCGATGAGGTTTCCGAAGTGCAACAGTTAGGCCGAAAACTGAACGATGCCTCGCGGCTGTTGGCGAGACATGTTGCAGCACATCCCGAGATTGAACTTTCGCAAGAGCATCTTCGTTTGTTTTTGGAGTGCCAGGAAGTGGAGCGTCAACTCGATCGACTAGACAATCGGACCAAGGAGACTGCTAACACCCCCACCGACCGGAAGCCTTCGGTGGGAACGAATACCGGAAGGTCGACTTTTGCTCGGAAAACATGTAGCCGATCTCTCTTGTGCCGTATGCGCCAGTCAATTTTTCAGCGACGTATTCCTCTATCCATTGCCTTGCTCCTGCCGGTAATTCGCGGGACCGCAACATGCGCTTGATAAGCGATCCTGAGAGACCGGAAGCTTTGTGGTTGGCTCGGAGAATGGCCCAGGTGGTACTCCGGCTCAATCCGAGCGCAATCGACTGCTTGTCGAGCGAGTGATGACCGGCCTCCAATAGTACTCTTCGCAGTTCAGCGATCTTGGCGCACTGACGGACCTTCATGGCTGAGATTAAAGAGGCACCGCCTGATAGATGTTTCTGAGCTACAGCACGTCCCGCTGTTGTCCTGTCCGGTTTACCCATTGCGCGGCCACCCTGCATACCCGCACGCATCGTGCGACGTCACCAGCCATTACGGTGCAGAAGCTTGAGAGCTACGCACCCCCTGTGTGTCGGCGCCGTTTCTCGGTTAGTGCTTTTGAGCGGCCATTCGGCCGGGACAGCGCACGAGCCGCGCAGTTTTATTCAATGTGGAGTGGATACAAAATACATCAAAGGATATAGGGAGCGTTTACGACGAATATCGGCATACATCAAAGGATATAGGGAGCGTTTACGATGAATATCGGCGCGCGCAACAGAGCCCTCGGATCCGTCGATGGGTTTGTCAACTCGATCGATGAACCGACTGAACGCGCCGCCCGAACTCGACGAAGGAATGCGCCCCTCATTCTGCGCGGGGGTTAGTCGGAGTAGTGCAATGGGACGAGGCAAATGAGCCGGAGGCGACCTTTTGGCCAACGCTCGCCGAACCCGCTCCGGAGCGGCGCCGTTCTTGCGGTGATCGCGATCGGTCTGATCACTGTCCTGGCCGCGGTTTTCGTTGGCCAGCAGCCTTCAAGCGCTCCCCCGGCATCCCCGGCCAAGCCTGCGCCCTCCGTGGCCTCACCTTCCGCCGGGTCCTTGCCGAGCATAATCGGGCCTGGCGAAACAGCGTTGCTGCCTACCGCCATTACGATCATCGATGGCGACACGATCCGCTTCCAAGGGCGCCCGATCCGCCTGGTCGGCTTCAACGCACCGGAGACCGGCCAGCGCGCGCGCTGCGCCCGCGAGCGCGAGCTCGGCGAGCGCGCTACCGCCGAACTACGCACACTCGTCGCCGGCGGCGGCATCGTGCTCCGGATGGTGCCGTGCGCCTGCCCACCCGGCACGGAGGGCACGCAAGCCTGCAACTTCGGCAGGTCGTGCGGCTACTTGCACGCGCGGGGCCGCGACGTGGGACCTACGCTAGTCTCGAAAGGCTTAGCGAAGCCGTTTCACTGCGGGCAGCATTCGTGCCCGCCGATGCAGGGATGGTGCTGAAGGCAGCTTGCTTATCCAGCTCAAAAAACCAGTCACTGCGGGGATCGACCAGCGGCGGGGATAACACCATCGTCATGCTCACGATCGGCAGACCCGACAAGACCAGGCCCGGCTACATAGTTTACCTTCACCGCCAAGGACGGTTGCAAGACTGTGGTCGGCCGTATCTTTAGCGCCGTAGCTGCGCCTGCCGAGACGCCCTGGTGCTGGACCGTGGAGTTTCACCAGCGCGCCGGCCGCACGCCGCCCCATTAGGGCTACGTGGCCGACTGCAATTCAGCACAAGCTGCTTGGAAACGGTGGTGGGGGTCGGCTGACGTGCCGATCAAATGGCCGCCGTCGCTCCGAAGATAGGGGAATGATGTCGTCTGCGTCGGATTTCAACTGACGATCGTGCCCTAAGCGTAGTTAGCGGGGACCGAAGGCGGTCGCTGAAAAATATTCGGAATCGACAAAGCCGCAATCAGATAAAGCGTGATCCCTAGGAAAGTCGCCCACCATAGAATGGTCGCACCTAGTAAAGGATTGAATTTGAACCTCGCGATTGGGGAATAATTCCAATTTTGCGGAGTGCTCATTATGAGCCACGCATAGCTCTGAACAAGCAGTCCGATAAACAAGAGAGCGCTAGATTGGCTGAAGGGATACCGTTGCGGGATGAACGGCGAAGCTACCAAAAGAGTCGCCCACGTCACGATTAGGGCGATGCCTACATAGATCCGAGTGAGCTGCAGGTATCTCGTTTGCTGCGCAGTCCACACTACAGGGTAGCGGTGTTCTTTAGACCAGAACCGACCGATGGCCACAGCGGCCCGGAGAAACACAAGCAGGATTGCCGCGATCGTCACACCCCATATTGCGATCAGCTTTCCGTCCGACAGGTCGGGGAGGCGTGACATCTCTCAGAACCGCGATCAGTACCGGCTTCCGTGCCTGCCGGATTTCGGCGATATGTTCCGTTCAAGCAGGAATTACGATACGCCTTTGGCACAACACTGGCTATGGGCCGGCGTAGTAGGCATAGAAATTTCGAGACCGAATATTTAGTTCCCCCTACCGACGGATTGCAACATGAGACCGCCCCGAATAATTAGCGGCCAGGTTGCGTACTTACATGCCCTGCCTCCTCACCAGGGCGATGAAGGTTCCCTCGGGCAAGCTCTGGGTCCATGAGGTAAAGCACGACGGTTCCCGGCTCCTGGCCCGGTAGGTCGACGGCCGTTTCGCGCCTCTCGGCGGACCTTAATCAACGATGCTGAAAACTGTCGAACTGTTGGGTATTTGCGAATCTATAACTTGTTTGGAAAAAAACGCCCCACCGCTCGGTGTCGACCTAGCGAGCCGCCCCGGCCACGCATCATATTGATGGTAGGGGACGCTCGCATGCGAGATTGGCTACTCGTTCTCGTGCCGTTGACGCTTGCCATCTCTTGGATTCTTTATCCAGAGAAATTCTCCGCAATGATTTATTGGGTGGCGAGCCTGATCCGGTAAGGTTGGAGATCAGGGCATGTTGAACTGCTCCAACAATTCGGTAGCGCCATTGTTGCCAATAGACCTAGTCTCGGGTCAGTAACATTCGGCCCCACCCGCGCCAGGAGAATTCAATGTTCTTGGAATTAACCCACAAAGCGGACGATAAGACATTCCTCATAAACATGGCGCTCGTTCGGTATATCTATCCGATGGCTGAGGGCTGCGATTTGATCTTCGATCCCCACCATTCAGCCAGCGTTTCAGAGAGCTTTGCGGAGATACAGCAACGGCTCGCAACGGCACATGGTAAAAAACAGCGCGCACGAAGGGGTCGGACGCCGAGCGTGGATGGCTAGTTCTGGATCTCGTCCGAGAAGGTGCAAAAGCAAAGACCCCGGAGCGGGGATCACCGGGGTCTCATTGCGACCGCTTAGAGAGGGCATTCGGATTGGCTTGTAGGGGCACGCCTCTGATGTTCGAGCTTTTGCTCCAGGCGTTTCCAAAGGTTCGGGTTGGGTAGCCATCATCTGCAATAGGCGGTCAAAGCGCTTGATAGTCGTTTTCTCGCGCGACATGGCATTCACCCAATTCGTTCGTGCATCGCCTCGGAAGCGACAAGAAAATAAGAGCGACACGCTACCAGTAATCCGACAGAAATTTCGAGCATGGTGTGTCGGGTTTAACCATCAAACCCGATGCGGGAACATGTTGGCAACGTGCCAATTTGTTGCGATTTACGGCCAAAGAACCCGAGTTCAGTGTTGGAACCCCTCGGCCTTAAACGAATTGTTTTAAACGAATTGACTGGCGACTGGGGATCCGGTGTTCAGCGGGCCGTCGAGGCCAACAATGACAGTATGGCTACTCGTCTGGACAATCCTTGGATCGCAGCAGAGCTTTACCGTTGCTAACATCGTCACTGAAGACGAATGCCGGAAACTAGGAAACCGGCTTTCAAAGAAGCTTAACGCGACCTTTGAGTGCATTCAATACACAGTTGCCTCCCCACGGTAAATGCGCTCGTGTTCTTTCACTGATCATCGCTAAAATTCCCGGTTGCCGCTTTAGCTCGGAGCTATCGCTCTTTGGACGCCGGAATGATCTTGTGTGATTATCGCCGGGCCATGGTTGGCAAAAGCCACTCTACCCGTTGAGAGTATCGGCAGATGCCCAGATACTTCTTTCACGTTCGTGGGTCGGACGATTTCATCGACGATGAAGCGATAGCCACCAGAGTCAGCGCCCCACACTGACAAGGCGAACGATTCCCTGCCAAGTTGTCAGCGGTTCCGCGCCGGCGAGAGTTTGAGCCATTACGAGATATGGCCGGCTCAGCCTTGAGAGGCGCAAACTTCTCGGAGTGATAGGGAAAAATTGTATGCTCAAAACTATGCGAAAGCGTGTTCTGACACTTGGCTTGTTGTCATTGGGGTTAGGCGGTTGCGCTCTTCCCCGGCCTTTAATCCGTTCCCTTCCGCAGGCGCTCAGGCGGAAGGCGCTTCGGCTCCTAACCTGGCCTGGGCACGCAACGACGGGCAGCTCATTTCCGGCAGCCCGGTCCTGACGGCTCGAGCACGGTCCGACATCTCGGAATGCCATGCATCCGTTCCCCCAGTTAGGACACGTCTGGAGGTAGCGGGTGAGAAGTGCATGAACGAGTGACGCTACCATTAATTCCTTTGTCGGATGTGCTCAGGAGTTGGCGGCGGCCCCCAAACGTCACTCGGACCGCTCCACACCTTCGGCTTTTGGGGCCGATCGCGATGCCACGGGCGCGGATCGAAATAGCCAAGATCCTCGTCCAGCATTTTATCGAGCTCGGTGAACAGCTCGATGATCTGGTCGTCGGGGTTGCGGTGATAGGTGTAGATGTTGTGCCCCGGCCCGTGCCGCCCTGGTCCCCAGGTCAGCTGGATGTTCTTGCTGCCGAGGAAATCGCAGGCGGTCAGGATCTGCGCCCAGTCCTTCAGCTCGAAGGCGACGTGATGCATGATCGTGCGCTTGCCGCGCACGAAGTTAACGGTATGGTGGTCCGGGCCGCAGCGCATAAAGGCGAACCAGTCCTCGATCCAGTCAGAGATACGAAAGCCCAGCACCTTACCGTAGAAATCGACGAATTTTTTTGGATCATCGACGCAGAATGCCAAATGTCCGAGCTTGAGCGGGCCGATGCCGGCGACGGCGGTGTTCTTGGCGATCGGCGTCTGCTCGGCGAACACTTCTAGAACCGTGCCCTTGGGGTCCTCAAAGCTAACCATGCGCGGCACGCCGGGCGTCGCGTCGTTGCTTTCCTTCGGCTTGATGCCTTCGGCTTCCAGACCCTTGCGGATGTCGGCAAGGTCAGTGGCCGGGTCGACCTGAAAGGCGATGCGGGCGCAGCGCGCCTCGTTGCCCTTCTCGACCCGCACTACGAGGTCGCCCACTTTGGTCGCGAGAAATGCGGTGCCGTTCTCACGGCCGGCCTCCTGAAGACCTACCACTTGCGTGAAATAATCGATCTGGCGCTCGAGATCGGGCGTCTCGAACGTGGCGTGACTCATGCGCTTGACTTGGATCATGACTGTCTCCAATGCCGCGTCGAAGAATGTCTATTTTTTGCTGCCCAAGCAAGGCGTCACGCTTTAAGACGGAACTATTAGACTGCCAGCTCTGCGGAACGCTAGCAGATATAGCGGATCAGTCGTTCTGGGGCTTTCAGCATAAAGAGGAGGATACCGATGAAATACATGCTCACATGGACAGAACGTCCGCAGGGATCGCCGATGGAGTACGAGAACGCGCAGAAGCGGATCCTGGAAGTTTTTACGCAATGGAAGGCGCCCAGCAATTTCAAAATTGAGCTGTTCGTTATCCGGGTGGGCGACTGGGGCGGGTATATGTTGCTGGACTGTGACGATCCGACGGCCGTTCACAAGTTCTGCTCGATGCTTCCTGCGTTTGTCTTCGAAGCGCGGCCCGTTATTCCCATCGACGATGCCGTGCGCGTCGAACTCGAATTGATCGCCTTCCGCGATGGGCTGAAACACAAATAGCTTGTCGGGGGTTTCACTTTCTTTGGCGAATGCGGCTTTGGGTCGAAGCGGAAACACTCACTGCGAGCAGATGCAGAAGCCGACATGAGAGCGGGCAGAAGGCTAAATCAAGAGAAGCATGGCAGGCGAGCCATGGCCTGCGGATGATTGACCGTCGCTTTACGCACATGTTTGAGAGACTGCAAGCCGATGGATTTCCATTTTCTGGCCGATGCCTTTCAAGTTCTCATAGTCGCGCGACACCGAGCGAGTCCCTACGATGTCGGCTACACCCGGCGCCTCCATCACCGTGTGGGTGATGCAAACTTCGTTAACACCGGCGGAACCCTGCACGCGCGCGGCAATATTCACGTCTTGTCCGAAGTAATCGATCCGGTCATTAAGCCTTACGGCGATGGCCCGCCCCCTGTGAACACCGATCTTGAGGACAAGCGGGCGCGAAGCGGTTTGATTAAATCGGGCCAGTTCTTCGATCATCTCGATCGCAGCGCGAACAGCGTCCTGAGGGCGCTCAAAGCCGGCCATCACGGCATCGCCGATGGTCTTGACGATGGTGCCGGATCGCTCCCGGATGATCTTGTTCAAGATATCGAAGTGTTGACGAACGAGAAAATAGGCGTTCACGTCACCAACACTTTCATACAATGGAGTAGAGTCCTTTAGATCAGTGAACAGATACGTCATGTCAGCGACCGTTAGGCTCTCGCGTTCGTCCACCAGCTGCGTCTTATAGAGATCGCCAAAGCTCGGGGTCAGCAACAGCCGCTTACCGGACAGAAACGGCTCATATTCGACCAGGTGAGGCTGAAACCCGTAGGGGTATTGGAGAAACCAGAAGCGGCCGCGATCGCCGGTGCGATTCTCAACATGGATGGTGTGCTTACCCGGCCTGAGATCGGCCGCCTGCCGGAAGGAGAAGCGTCCGTCGCCGAGGATCATGTCGCGCGACTCCGTCGGCCTTTCCGGCACGAGGAAGCGACCCAACTCAAGCTGAACCAGCGTTGTCTGCGGTTCTGCCGGGTCACCGTCAGCGAAGAAGACCAAAAGGAGCTTGTGGCTCAGATCCAGCACCTCGAAACGGCCGGCCGTCACCTCAAAGTCGAAGCTTTGCTGCTGTCGGGCCTCGATATCGGCGAAGCCTCGCGAGAGCGCCGCCAAGAGCTGCTCGTGCGTCATTCCGTGCGGCGGCTTGAAGCCTTTGGAAAAGTTGTAGCGGAGGTAGTAGTCCTCAACGGACAGCGTCTCGGGATGGTGGAAAGCGATGTCTCGAATGCTGCGTGCGAGCGTGAAGACGACCTGGATGTAGTCATCCAGCGCAACATCGTTCAGCGCGTTGCAAAACTCGCATTGAAAGCGCGGGTGAACTTGATCGAGCTCGCGAAAACTGCCCGCCACCTGGGGGCAGTAAGCGCATAGGAGGAGCCAGTCCATCTCAAACAAGCCCACTTTGGCCGCGTGAACAAATATGTCGATACTGTCCGCTTCGCTTAGGTTGCTGACGCGAGCGTACTGAATAGGATTGACGCGAAAAAGGTCATAGTCGTCGGTGGTGCGGATGAAGCGTTCAAGCCCCGCGAGAGCGTCCGGCGCCCAAGTCCTTGCCGCCTCAAGATCGCTCAAACGCTGCTTCAAGAGGCTTTCATTGACGGGAGCCAGCTCGTTCATCTCAACTATCTCACCTGCGCTGCTACAATAAAACGATGCGACCCTGCAAGCCGATGCTTGGGCGCTGATCCGCGTTGTGACGCTGTCGGCCGAGCCGAACGCGGTCGCCATCGTCATACGCAGCTTTCGTGCCCCCCGACGCCCTTGGCAACGGAGAAAAGATGCTCCCTTTTTTGATCGCGGCAAAGACTTTTAGTGACGGCATGGCCAATCGAGGAAGTGGTCTTCCCTTAACGAAATTATTTGCTGCCTCAAGCGGCCATTTCTTGACGAATTCCGCCTCTGGTACACAACGGATAACGAAGGACTGACAGCGTCGATACGGCGGTAGCGATCTGTATCAATATATTCGGCCTTTGATTGGAGCGTCTTGCTCCTGGCCATCATGGATATCGCGCGCTTGCGATCTCATTAGTGGAAAGGCCCCAACGGGCCATTCGGGTTACAGTGTTCGCAAGCGCCGCGAAGACCGAACCTCCATCTCGTCTTGTTCTCTCGCAGACCTCGGTCGGTATCTCACTGACACGAAGCGTTACTCGATTGCCTTTAAAATCCTGCCAGGTTCGAAGCCAACCAGGTGAGCGATCTTCACGAATTCAACCACATCTAGTCGGCGTTCTCCGTTCTCAAATTTGGAAACAAACGACTGCGGTCGCCTCAACCGTTTCGCAAGTTCCTGTTCGAATGACGCCCGTGGGCGCGGAACAGGTCGTTTCGGCAATGTTGTCCCAGTCTGGTTCCGCAGTTCCCGTTGCCTCATTAAAAGCAGTCCACCTGGTAGCGTCGCAGCAAGTTCAGCAGCGGATCGTCCGGCGTTGGCGTTGGAGTACCCATGGGCAGCGTGGCTTACGACGACGCCTACAGCCCGACCTGAAGGCCGCAATACGCTAGGCAGCAACCTCGAACTTGTCGCGGCTGATCTTGGTGAGGTCGCGACCTTCGATGCGGATCAGCTTGGTGTCGCCGTCGCGACGCGGCGAATGGACCACGCCTTCATTATAGACGTGCGCCACGCCAGGGGTGAGCTCGTAGTCACGCATCTTTTCAACCTTGCCGGTCGTCCCGCTCGTGGGCTTCTGAAGGAGCTTCCAGTCTGTCATCACGGTAACACCTTCGACCTGGCCGTATACCGCCCAGCTTGGCCCGTGGTCATGCGGCGGGCTGATGCGTTTGCCCTTATAGACATGGGCAAGAATGCAGAATTTCAAATCGGGATCCTCGTAGAGGATCTTTCGGTCCTCGGTATTGTCAGGTCCGAAATACGTCGCCATGAAATCTCCATCGGAGCATGCACGTTCGGTGTATTGACGGCACAATTCACGCCCGGCCGGACCTGGCTCCTTTGTCAGCGCGGCGCGGCAGTCTGCGGCGAATTGCTCGAGGGTATACGGCATAGCCAAAATCTCCCGGGACTTAATGGGTTGCAGCGAGGATAGTATTAATACCTCCCGCCGCACCAGAGCGCAGGCAGGCGTCGGCGCCTGTCGGTCCTTCTATCAGACTCCAAATGTAAAGCGCAGCGGCCCGTCAGATCAACTAACGGCCACGTGAAACTTTAGACTTCGAAGACCCAGCAGAGAGGGTTAGCGCCCGTGTTGCGTCGACCGGTTTTTGCGGTAAAGCTGTGTGCGAAGGCTGGCAATTGCACGACATCGCGCGCACCACCGTGCCCATAACGCTGAGGCCCAGCAGCGACGATCACGGCCACTTTAGCGGCGTACGACCGAGCGGCCCGCCCATCGCTTTATGTACCAAAACGCTACGGCTATGCCCGCAGATACTGCTGCCGTAACTAGTGGCTCCGCCCATTGCGGCGGGAAGTGCGACGGATGGGCGAAGACGTCACCAATGAGCGTAACGACCGCGCTGATGGTCGCCTGTCGGCCGACACTGTCAGTCGTCCGATCCATTTGGACAAGCAGAGCAATGGTGGTCAATGCGCCTACGGTTCCACAAACCGTCGCGAGGAGAAGATGCTCGGCGCTGAACGCTGCGAAAATATTGCCTCGCGCCATGACGAGAAGGCAGGCGAGCCACGCTCCACAAAACTTTTCAATAGCAGGGCGAATTAGTCGCCCCGGCCGGAGATCATCGAACGCGAGTGAACCGAGGTTCTGGGTTGTCATCCAATCGCCCTCTCTCTTATCTCTTATTCGCGGCCTGTCAGCGCATAGCCGATGTGCAATGCCTTTCGGAAGGGTAATCGTTTCCGCGTCGCGCGGTTATCAATTCTGGGTCACGGTCGGTTGATCTGGAGTAGATGATGATGGTTCGCGGCGGACCGGGATTCGCGGCTTGGCCGGAGCGCATGTGCTACCCAGTCAGGGGTGGCTCCCGAATCTAGGGCGCTATTTTTATCTGAATGTTGTTGTCGGAAAAATATCGCAGCGCGCCATCACCCGGCGCGGAGAGATTGTCCGCTCGGCAGCGCCGCCATTTGAACTGCGCCCAGATCAGCGGCCGCTTCCTACTCAATAGCGCCACGCGCGCCAACCAACTACTTTTGCTTCCAGCGGGCTAGTCTTCTCAGCCGCATACCACGCTCCGTCGCGCCACTCACAGCGAAACGGCAATAGATACGTTCCACTCTTGTCTTCGCACAATAACTGTAGCGGTCGGCCGGGTGGAGGCGGCTCCTGGCTGAACTCTGCGAGCCGGTATTCGCGGGTTGCCATCTACTGCGACGTTTTTTGCGTGGCCTCGGACGTGCACTATAAACCGAGCTTGCTGAGGGCGGCTACTCACTGTCCGCTTATCCCCGATAGCGACCAAACAGGGGACATCCCAGTTCGACCGCTTCGTGCCAGGAGCGCCGTCAGCCACACCTTGTTCGATCATCTCGTCGTCGTGAGCGAGCAGTGACGAGTCGCTACATCCCGGTCGGGAAGCCCTTCTTGAACTCGACCCTGGTTGCGTGGAACGGTTTCGTATCGATGTTCTCGACGTAGTGTAGCGGCTGCGGCGGAAATTTTACGGTGACCGGGAACACGAGGTCCTTGGGGAGTGGCAGCGGAATCTCCTCATTGGTGACGCCGTTGAAGTCGCGCACCTTCACCATGCGGTCTATTACGAAGACTGAGGGGAAGCGATGGTGGTGCGGCTTTTCGGTTGTACCGGGAGCGACACTGACGGAAATCACGCGGATCAAATCATCCTCGTAGAGTACCGTATGGTTCTCCGGCGCCGCTAAGACGGCGTCCAGGGCAGGGTCCCATGTCGCGGGGTCACTGCCGTCCATGCTGATTTCCATTGTCGCCTCCTACTGCTGTTTAAGTCTCAGGGTCACCAATTCCGCGGGAATACGCAATCGTTCCGCGTCCGCTTAGGCAGACAAAGAAATGACCCCAGACAGGGGGCACCGCTGGGGTCACACTCGGCTGGACGCTGGGTGGGGGGGCGTGACGTCCAGCAATTCCGTACAAATACAAGCGGTCTGACTGAATGTTGGCTTCTATCGCAGCGACAGCGCAGACCTCAGGGATTTGAGCACTTCGTCGAACATCGAGACCGCCAGGGATCCAATCACTTCATTGATATCTGAAGGCGGAAGCTTCCAATGCGCTGTATCGCCGTGCTGCTCCTGAACGTAACCGCCGCCGAAGATGTCGTGCACTTGATTGGAGCTTTGAGTGATGAGCCGCATAGCGATCCTCCCCCGTAAAACGTGAGAGCAGTTTCCACGGGAAGCCCTGGCTCGTGAAGTGCGTAAAGTCACAGGGCGTACGGCACCTCACTTGGATAGGACAGCAGCATTGATCCGGCCGAGACGCCGGGCCGAACCGAACAACAGCTTTCCGGTCTACCTCTCCAAGCGAACATCAGCGTTCGGCGGTAGTGGCCATCGGACGATACTTTGGGCGATCTACCCGTACGCCCGTTGGCGGCTCGAGCCTATAGGACTACGATTGGGCGTGGGAAACGCTTTAACGCTTCGATTGGACAACCAGGGAGATATCAGATGGCGACCTACATTGTACTGGCTCATTTCACGGATCAGGGTGTTCGCGGCATCAAAGACACACCCAAGCGCGCGGATGCTTTCAAGGCGATGGCAAAGAAGGCGGGCGCGAACGTCAAAGAACTCTACTGGACGCTAGGAAGTTATGACATCGTGGCGGTCGTCGAAGCCCCCGATGTTGAAGCCATCACTGCCGTCGGGTTGAGTGCTGCCAAACTTGGCAACGTTCGTACTGAGACACTGCGCGCTTTTAGCAAGACCGAAATGGCTTCGATCTTACAGAAGGTAGCGTGAACGCTTCGAGACCTTTCAGACCCGACACACGGGAGTGAGCGCGAAAATCTCGGAGGCTTGGCCTCTGTTAGGCACGCCGTTGTCCGGGCGCCGCAAGGCTTGCAATCGTCGAAACGAAGACACGGCGGTCGGATAAAAGGGAGTACGGCGACATTCGCGTCGCAGCAAATTGCAGCGTTATTCAATCACCTCGTCGGCGCGCGCCAGCAATGAGTTGGCAGCGTGATCCGAGCGCCTTGGCGGTCGTCAGGTTGATGAACAGATCGAACTTAGTTGGCTGCTCGACGGGGGTATCTCCCGGCTTCGTCCCGCGCAGAATCTTGTCGACAAACTCGGCGGCGCGCCTATCGGCTCAAACGAGTACTTTGATAGGGGCGCCGGGAGCGACTGGGGCGGTAGTCGTTGAGCAATGGCCGAGGTCGCTGTGGGTTACAACCGGAAATACTCGCTGCGAGCAGATGTTCTTTTACCCCTGTTAGCGGAGCAGACATTGCTGGATGTCCGCTTCGTGCCGGACTCAGACATTCTAGATGGGGTTAACGCCATTCGACTCTGTATACATCGACAGACCGTGGGAAGCCTTTGAGATGGCGAGGACCAATTTTTGTAACATGCAAACCATCTCGGATCCGATCTTGAACGGCACTTGATACAAGAATGGCATCTGGCTCGGCCAATTGACATAACCGAGCAGCCAGTTGAACGGTCGCACCAAAAAGATCGTTGCTGTCTGCGATCGGTTCTCCAACGTCAATCCCAATTCGCACTCGAAGCTTCTCCTTACTTGCTAAGTTGAAGGCTTCAAACGCTTGCTGGATGGCGCGAGCGCATTGTACTGAGGTCGCCGCGTCCTCGAAGGATGCCATGATGCCGTCGCCTGTGTGCTTCACCACACGCCCACCTTTGTCCTTTAATGCGCGGCGAACTAGCGCGTCATGCGCCCGAACCATCTCCACAGATCGTGCATCGCCAAGACGCTCTGTCATGCTGGTGGAGCCGACGATGTCGGTGAACATAATGGCCCGCAGGGCCAAATCGAATGTGACCTTATTGGTCCCGCCGCTCGGCTCTGGATCAGACACTCTTCCCAGGAAGGCCTGGACGGCTGACAGGTCCACTTCGATTACATCTTTGGCCACGTTGCCGTGGGCTTCGTCATGAACCCGCATCGCAGTCTCGATATCTGGCGCATCAATGAGACAAAAGCCCGTACCGCGCAATTCATCAAACCAATACGTCAAGAAACGAACCCCGTACTGCCCTTGCACTTCCAAGTCTTTTCGATGTGCCTCCGCGATATCGGCAGCTGTTAGGCCTGAGAGATCGTGTCGGTCGAGAAAAATTGGCACTGGCGTTGCTCCACCCGTTCTCCACGTGAAGTCTGCACCCAGCAAGTTGATTTCCGCGAGGCCACTTAGCGTAACAGTTTGGATAAAAGCTTTGGAGGGACAAGCAAGCACTCGCTGGAACAGTTCCTGCGGTCTCCCTCAGGGCAAGCGGCTTGGCCGGTCACGATCGTCCCGAAAGGTGGTCCCAGCAAGCTACGGCGGCTGATGGTTCGATGTCTTGGCGGTACGTTCAGAGAGTAGACCGCCAGTGACGGCGCAATCTTCGCTGTTTGGTCCCGCCTGCTCTATCGCTATCATGAGATGTTGACCGCGAACACGGTTGCGGTCGATCCCGGAATACCCAAGCGCGTAGCCTAATCCGACCGCACCGAACGGTCTGGGCATCAGCACTCACCCGTTTCGCGGGCGGGACCGTTTCTATTCGGGTTGGAGTTCCCTTCGCGGCGGCGGTAGCTCGGAATTAGGTGAGTGTGCGCGGTATCGAAGGAAATTTTAAATCAACATTTTATTAATTTGTACGGAGTGCAATGCCTGCTCTGCCGCTTCGTGTGGGAGGTACCAAAACGAGCTCGCCGAAGTGAGCGTTGAGCAGGAGTTGCGTAACATGACGATGCCCTTACAAGCTCCACGAGCCCCCAGACGCTCTAACTCTAAATGGAGCGACGAAACCAGAAAACGGTTTGCCTGGGACAACGCAACTATCGAATTTGGAACACTGTTCAGAACGGATTGCGACGGACGCCGGATGCGGTGGGAAGAGTATGGCAAATACAGCGAGTACGGCTGGCATATAGACCACGTCACGCGAACGACACTAGGCGGGTATGACAGGCCTTGGAATTGGCGCGCCCGCCACTGGTACGGGATTTGTATCGCGGGCGGTCTTAGCGGAAATTGTTCCGGCGCAAATACCGGTTGATAAAGCCGGAGCAATTTGAGCGCATCAGCGAGTGCCGTTGAGCCGCAGTCCGACGATATTGGCGAGCGCTTCGATCTTGGACCGCTGCTTGGCGCTGAGCGTGGGCACGAAAGGCGCTGCGGCCTGCTTCAATCGCTCGAGGCTGCGCGGCTCTAGCCTTGTACGAAGAACGCCGCCGCTTCGATCCCACACAACTTCACGCAACGACGCTTCTACCGCCTGCCAGGACGCCTTCTGCTCCTCGCTCAGTTCAAGCCGATCCTTTATGCTTGCAATCTGCGCGTCGTTGAACACCGTGTCGGCAGGCTGCGGGGGGCGCGGCCGCGGACGCAGCCGCTCAACCGCAGTCACCGCCGCAACGAACTCCGCGGTCGACATCTGCGACCTTGCGGAAGGCCAAGCCAGAGGCTTCTCTTATTCGCCGACCGGAGCGGACACCCATCCTTCGGGGAACCGACTGGTGATGGCCTAGTTTGGCGTTTCGGCGAGGTTGATCAGCCGACCCGCCACGAAAACGATCGAACCCACCAGGATCTCAATTATTACGCCGAATAGAGCAACCCTAATCATAGGCTTCGAGCCACGATTCCGTTAGGCGGCCCCACCTGTCTGTAGAGCAGCCGACTAAACTCGAACGGGTGATTAACCTCCACACCGCGCAGGCGCTGGGCATCGACGTGCCGCCGCCCATGCTCGGCCGCGCGGACGAGGGAAGCGGCGCGAGTTTGTATCTCAAAAGGCAACCGACCCGTCCTAGTCTAATGGCGGGAGGGTTCGCAGATATGCCACGATGGCGTTCAAGTCGGCATCGTTGATGCCGCGATAGAACGAAAAAGCCATAGGGGGTTGAAGTTGGCGGCCGTCTCGCGAGATACCTTGCGTAATTGCTCGCTTTATCTCTGCATCGCTCCACTTTCCCAGCCCCTTCTCTGGGTGCGAGGTGATATTCGAGGCGGTTGCGCCTGGCCAACTGGCGGGGAAGCCTTGTACATCCGCAGAACTAAACCTTCGGCCACCCTTGCCCAAACCGTTCTTGCTAAAATCGGATATGCCGCGTTCGCGCGGCGAATGACATTCCATGCAGTGACCTATTGTCACCAGATACGATCCGCGCTTGACCGGATCGCGCATCATCTCCGGAGTATAGCCGGCCTCTGCCTCGGGATAGGGGTCGTGGCGCACGGGTGCTTTGTAAACCGGGTCGGGCACCGAGTTGCGCACGGGCTTTACCGAGCGAAGGTATGCGACGATCGCTGTCTGATCTTCAGGCAAGAGGGCTTTAAAGAAGGGCGCGGCCATTACGGCCGCCAGCGGAATGCCTGATAAGCGCGCCTTCGCTGGCCGGGCGCCGTGGGTCAGTGCGCGCTTGATGTCGTCGTCACTCCAATTGCCGATACCAGTCTCAATATCGGGTGTGATGTTGGAGGCAGTTGCGTTGAAGGGGGGAACTGTGAATGCAACGCCCCCCGAAAGTTCGCGCTCAGCGATAGGTGCTCCGTTTGCATCCTTGGGGGTGTGACAATTGCCGCAAGCCATTATGGTGGTGACAAGATATCGGCCGCGTTCCAAAGCTGTCTGGGCATTGGCGCCGCTTACACCCATAGCGATTGTTGCTACGATCGCCGTCACACGGATCATTTCTCACCCCTCATTGGTTTCTTGAACAGAACCGTAACTCTCGGTTGGCCCCAAATCAATCTTCCAGGATAAAAACGGGCGGTGGCGCGCGAGTAAGAAGCGTCCAATCTGTCACCGAGCGATGTGTGCTTAGAACACCGCGTGTCGCGAGCGTTGTCTGCTTAGAACACCGCGTGACGATCCGCCGTCATCCGCGCAATGGCGTCGGAGCTAGCGCCAGCACGGCCAGCAGCAACACGCCGCGCGGACGCCTGCGTAGCGAACGGCGCGGAGCCCGGTGCCTCATATGGCGACATACCCTGACGCTTGGCTTGGTAGTAGTAACCGCGCGCATAATTCGAGACCGCGCCGCTCTCGCCGCCGCCCGCGACCTTGTAGGCGCCCGCGAGATACTTCACCGCATAGGTCATATTGACCTCGGGATCGAGCAGACCGGTGGCGTTGCCGGTGTAGCCCATCGCACGCGCGGTGCCGAGGCGGATCTGCATTATACCATAGTTGCCCTTGCTCACGGCGCGCGGGTTATAACGGCTCTCGCGCATGATCACGCGATGCACGAGCGACGCGGGGATGCCGTTCGCCGCGGCGTGACGCTGAACCATCTCGGCGTAAGCGTCTTGCCTCGGTGCTGCCTCACGCGCCCGCGGCGGGCGAGCAAACACGCGGTAACCCGGTTGCTCGATCGACGCACCGAACGGCTGTGCAACGGAAGGCAGCACGCCCAAGGCCTGCGCTTGTTGCGCGGCCATTGCGCGGCGCTCCCGGCGCGTCATGCGCGGCTCCTGCGGAGCCATCCACGGAGCCGCAAACGGCCGCGCATCCATGACGGCCACCCTCGCGTGATGCTTGGCGTGCTTGTGATGGAGCGCTTTGCGAGCGGCAGCAGGGGTGGAGACGACGGCCAGCGCCATCGCAATGGCGAAAACCTTCATGGAATGTTTACGGCCAAGAAATGGCTGCAAAGATGATTGCATTGATCGTCGGAATGCTGCGAGAAACACGGCTACTGCCAGAAGTCGTTGGCTCATTGGTTTGTTTTGCTCCGTGTGATTCCATTCCTGCTGGCCTGCCAGCCCTAGGAGAACCTCCATAGCCGAAGACTTGTTCCACTTGCGGGAAGCGGCCGAATTGCCGTTTGACCCCGTAAACGCAGCGGCCACGGCCTTCGTCACTGCTTGGCTTGCGCCATAAGCGGCAAGAGCCCGGCTCGATCAGCCGGGCTCTATCATTTGCCGTACGCTATGGGTCTCACTCATTCCCAATAGGGCGGCGTGCGATAGTAGTCGTAAATGCGGCGGTCGTTGTCGCGCGACCGTTCCATCCAGTGGTCTGGCTGTACTTCGGAGCGCGGTCGAGTTGCTCCTTGGTGATGTGGGTTCGGTATCCGCCGAGGCTTGTATCGTGCGCGCAATCTCGACCCCTCCGGCGTGAAGCTTGTCCGGCTCAGTCGGCAACTGTGGCGGCCTATTTGTACTTCACTTTTCGAATCTCATCGTAATCGCAGGCCGTGCATTCGAAATTGCGGATGTCAAACCCTGGCTCGGCAGGTTCAATCCGCGTAAGCATCATCGCCGCCCCACATCTTGGGCAGGGCGGAATCTCGAGAGGCCTTGGCTTCGATGCGCTATAGAAAAAATCGCTCACGAAAAGAACTCACGAACGAGCGGAAAAACAATTGTGTGATAGCCAGGCATTGGACCCGTCTGTTCGCAACCTCACACTGCCCGCGGCATGAGCCCCCGAGGGCGTTTGCGGCGTTCTGTCATGGAACCAATGGGAGCTCTCAGTGGTATCCCTATCAGCGGGTCTCAGCCCCACCTGAAGCCCCTACCCCCAAGGTTGAGGCTCGCGGGTCCCGCGTGTGTTATGTTTCGCGCGGGACCCTTTTGTATGGAACCCATTACCCTCGTCAAGATAGGCATCAGTGTGGCAGGGTTCGCAGCGCTCGCTGTCGTAGTATTGACCGGACGATTGGACGCAGCGCTTCCCTTTGCTGCCGTCGTTCTTGGATTTGCTCTCTACGGGACGCCGAGTGGACTCCGAGGCGGCTAGGTCGCGCGGAAAATAATCTATGACCGTCGTTTCCGGGCCAATGTGAGTTGCGTGGATACTTCGTCCATGTGTCAGGTACCTGACCGAGGAAGTCGAGAACCTGATTTCGTTTTAAGCCCTAGAACTTCGCCAGGTTGCTCGGACTTTGGTAGGTCACAAGCGGTCTGACTGACACTTGGAGCCCTTACCCCAGCGCGTGTTAAGCGCTGTAAGCGACGCAACCCTGCGTTCGGCTAGGGTCGGTTTGGCGGAGTTTGCACGCTTGAGCCCATTTGGTCGTAACCGCTGAACTTCAGCGGGGTCCTTCTGGTTCTCAGCGCCGCCCAACTCTGCAACATCGCCACTAGCACGACCGACAATGGCGATCCGAGCCGCTTCGAACGTGCTTTTTCGCTGGTCTGTCATCGCATTAGGCCCGTCGACCCTTGGATGAATGCGGAGAATGGGCCAGATAAATTAAAAAAAAGCGACTGGGTCACCGTGGGAAGCGGTTCTGGCAGGCGCTGTCGCGTTGCCCTGAGTCAGGCTCTGACAAGCCTCCTGCCGGTAATGAGAGACAATAAAACACTCAATCCCGACGCTTGGTCTTCTTTGTCTTCGACCTGAGTGACGCCGATCTTCCAATGCTGGCAATAGTGACGCCGATCTTGCAATGCTGGCAAAGGAAATGATGCATCCGAGGGCCACCTGGTTCTGCAAAGAACGTGTGGCTATGAACCATCGGACGCGAGCAGTTTGGACATCGTGGCGGGTTTTTGCCCCCCATCATGTACCCGGACTAAGTTCTTGCCGTTCGACCGGTTGTTTCGCCGACCTCACGCCGGGCTTCTCGTCCTATGTGCGGGTTCTCACTCATGATCAAATCGGCAGTCGCTCTACGACGTCGGCAGACTGTGCCATACACCGGAGCGGAAGCACGTGACTTCACAGCGCCTGCTTCAGTTGGCTCGCGGGCTTGGCACGCGGCGCGCTCCAAGCTTTCCGGAGGAGCAAATACCGGAAGGTCGACTTGTGCCCGGAAAATACGTAGCCGATTTCTCTTGTGACCGTATGCGCCAGTCAGTTTTTCAGCGACGTATTCTTCTATCCATTGCCTTGCGGCCGGCGATAATTCACGGGACCGCAACATTCGCTTAATAAGCGATCCTGAGAGACCGGAAGATTTGTGGTTGGCTTGGAGGATGGCCCAGGTCGTACTCCGGCTCAATCCGAGGGCAATTGCCTGCTTGTTGAGCGAGTGATAACCGGCCACCAGTAGCACTCTTCGCAGTTCAGCGATCTTGGCGCATTGACGGGACTTCATGGCGGAGATTGAGGAGGGTGCGTCTGATAGATGTTTCTGAGCTACGTCACCTACCGCTGTTGTCCTGTCCGGTTTATTCATTGCCCGCCACCCTCCATACACCTACGGGCAACAACACCGAAACGTTAACCATGTTCCTGCTTGTTTTTACTTTTCATTTTGTCGCAGCTGGCGACGAGCAAAACGGTGCACCACCCTGATGTGTCCGGTATCTGATACATGAGGAAAGCTCCCAGCGGGCGGCCACAGTTCCTGCCATCGCGGGTGACCTGGAAAGCTATTAATAGATTTGGGCGGGTCGACAGCTAGTAAGCTATTGTCGCCCTACCGGCCCCTACCAGTCAGTGAGGATGGGTAAAGCTCCTCTATGACCAAATGACCCGCCTAGACGATGGAACCGCCGAGGCCGGGCTAGGGAACCTTGCACGCGGCGGCTCCGAGAGTTCCCGATGGCGGAGCGCCTCCGACACAAGACGGCCTAGGCGCTTCTTTCGCGTCGTCAGGCTAACGCCACATCCGACGCATCTTCGCAGCCAGATCAATTTGTGATCGCGAGGCGCGGCTACTGTCGGAGGTGGAGGATGGCCGCGGCCACGCACATTCGTAAAAGTGCTTGAGGATCGATGAAGGGATAAAGCGGGTTCGCTGCGCATAGAGGTGCCTGTCGCCATTACCGCGCTGATTGCTGATGTAGAAGCGTTGCGGCACCATCAAATGCAGATGGTCCTTGGCCCGAGTGATCGCGACGTAAAGCAGGCGCCTTTCCTCCTCGATCTCCTCAGTCGAGCCGACGCCAAGGTCAGACGGGATGCAACCATCGACCGCGTTGAGGATAAACACGGACTTCCATTCCTGACCTTTGGCTGAGTGAATCGTGGAGAGGATGAGATAGTCCTCATCGAGCAGCGGAGCGTCGGCTTCGTCGCTGGTTGCGTTGGGTGGGTCCAACGTGAGTTCGGTGAGAAAGCGCTCGCGGCTTGGATAGGTCGATGCAATTTGAGCAAGCTGAACGAGATCGGCCTGCCGGATGTTCGCATCCTCATGAATGCGCTCAAGGTGCGGCAAATACCACTTACAAGCCAGGTCAAGTTCCGCGGGCCATGCAGCCGCCTTGCGTCTAAGCAGGCCATACATTTCCGCGAAGGCAGGCCACATTTCGGCTGCCGCAGGAGGCGCCTTAAAGTCGGCTAGAGCTGCAGCAGGGTCGAGCGCCGCTTCCATGCGATCAAGGAGACGGGCAGCGGCGACCGGCCCGATGCCAGGCATAATTTGCGCCACTCGAAATCCCGACACCCGATCCTTCGGGTTCTCCGCCCAACGCATAACAGCCAGAATGTCCTTAATGTGGGCGGCTTCCAGGAACTTCAATCCGCCGAACTTCACGAATGGAATGTTTCGGCGGGTCAACTCGACTTCGAGCATGGCGCTGTGATTCGATGCACGAAACAGCACGGCTTGAGCCTTCAGAGAAATTCCGGCTTCTCGGTTTTCCAAGACTTTTTCGACAACGTAGCCACACTGGCCATTGTCGTCCGCCACGCTCACCAAGAAGGGCTGCTCGGAAGAAGCGCGGTCCGACCAGAGGTTCTTGGTAAAGCGTTCGCCCGCCAAGTCGATAACAGAATTTGCGGCGTCAAGAATTGGCTTCGTTGACCGATAATTTCTGTCGAGCGTGATGATCTCGGCCCTTGGACTGAATTGCCCGGGAAAATCTAGGATGTTCCGTACAGTCGCTGCCCGAAACGAATAGATCGACTGCGCATCGTCTCCGACAACTGTAAGTCCGTGTCCTTGCGGCTTGAGTCCGAGCAGTATCGAAGCTTGAAGGCGGTTGGTGTCTTGATACTCGTCCACCAGGACATGATCGAAGCGGGCGGACAGATCTTGAGAAATTGCGCCCTGGGCTGCCATCTGGGCCCAATAGAGCAGCAGATCGTCATAGTCGAAAACGTTTTGACGTTGTTTTGCTTCGACGTAGGCACCAAAGAGGTTGCGAAGTTCTGCTTCCCACTCGACGCACCAGGGAAAATGCGAACCCAGGATTTCGCCAAGGCTCGTTTCTGAATTCACGGCGCGTGAATAGATAGCCAGACAGGTGCCTTTAGTCGGAAAGCGGCGATCTGTTCGGGCAAGATCGAGATCGTGCCGAATCAAGTTCATGAGATCGGCCGAGTCTTCACGGTCGTGGATCGTGAATTCCCTGTTTAGCCCGATATCGAGCGCGTATTCCCTGATGAGGCGGGCGCCAATCGCATGGAATGTCCCGGACCAAGTCAGGCCGCTGACGAGGACGCGCCCATCCGGGCCGAGCACCTCTGCCGCGATACGCTCGACCCGCCTTTGCATTTCCGCCGCGGCGCGACGTGAAAACGTGAGCAGCATGATGCGTCGTGGATCGGCGCCGCGGACTATTAAATGCGCCACACGATGCGCCAATGTGTTGGTCTTACCCGAGCCTGCGCCGGCGATAATCAATAGCGGCGGGCTTTCCTGCAGCGTCGCCCCAGCATGCTCGACGGCACGCCGCTGTTCCGGATTGAGCTTGGCAAGGTAGGCGGTCATGGATGACCCGTGGCGAATCAGGTGGTCATCCAGACAGCCCGCATCAGACGAGTTTCGCAATACAAAATGCGCACGGACCGGCGGCGCAAGTGATTGGGACCCTAGAATTACGACAGGCCTAGCGCAGACCACGCTGACCTCTCCGAACATGTTTTGAGAGCGAAGCAGCTGCGCACGGCTGCATGCTTCTCCACTGCACCATCCCTTAGAAGTGTGGTCGTCGTCTTGAGCCGCAGGCAGGGAAAGTCACCTCCGTCAGATCTGCTGCCACCCATCGCTTTGGTACCTAGCAAAGGCTCTGCGTAACATTTCGAGCATTCCAATAGGCGAAAACGGGCAAGCTCGGTGCCCCAGCTAAGCCGTAGATCATCCAAATGGTGACCCGGACGGTCTAATTGCGATACCAATCCGGCTGTTCAACCAGCCAGTCTTTAGAACGACTGTCGACGGTCGGGCTATTTCACCGGTGAAATTGTTTTCGGTCTAGGTGCCACAACACCTATTCCCAAGGATGACCCCAGTTGCGAACGGGACAGCTGACGTCGAGATAAGAGCTGGCGTAAGGGCAACGCTGTATCGATTGGGTTGAAGTCTCGGCGTCCTGGTCCGCTTTTTGCTCCTCGTCGAAGGTTACAAAGGAACCCTTCTCCTTTGTTTTGCGCGCAATAGCGAATGATTTACTCAATGATTTTTCTTCGTAGATGATCCGCCAACGTCCTGTCGAAGAACTGTCGGCTGTCAATCCTAGCTAAATCGTAAGTCTTGGCGTCTCATAATCGGAATACCAGCTCGATTGTCCTCCGTGAATTCCAGCTAAAAAATATTGAGACTTTCTGTAGATCGAATTGCCAAGGAGATGAGTCGCGAGTGGCTTACCGTATTTTTCCTCCAAACTTGCCGAAAGCTCTTTATAGCGGCGCTTTACGAGCGAACCCGAAGGATCGTTCGGAAACGATCTGCTCATAGCTACGATGCGCCACAGCTTGTTGTCGTAGCCGAATGAGATGAATGCAAATTCCTGGTCGCTTAAGGTGCGCGGAACATTCGTTGCGAAGTAGCTTTGTCCGAAGTCAGTCCCAGGAGCTTCTTTCAATTCCACCCCAAGCGCGCGTATTTGATTGGTCGAAGCACCCCAGGGTAGGTCGAACGGTGTTCCTTGGTCCGCAACAGCTGTGGCAACCTTTTTTGAAATTTGTGGTTGGACTGGGACAATCCCATCTCCGCTCGGGTTCTCATCCGGCGGCCTTGACCAGACTGCGAAGGCCTCAGCAAATGCACGCTGACCTGAGATACCTTTCTCCATGGCGAGAATGGCACGACGACCCTGGTGGTAGACGATTGGGATATCAAACCAACTGCGCTCTTTCAGCAGATGCATATTTCGCAGCACGTCGGTGTTTAGGGCCGACAACCCGATCAAAAAAGAGCCAGGTTTTACCGTGCCCGCCGCGAGGCCAGCGAGTGGAGCACCGCGTGTTTGCTCCGCCTGCTTCATTGATAGGCCGAGCACCTCCTGAACGCCACCACCCGGAAAATCCGGTGGCAACATGAACTCAATTTCGACGGCATGGCTTGCTGGCAGCGACTTATCGGTGTTGCGACGAAGCGACCATCTCACCGTCATTCTGCGCTTCCATACCACGATGTCGCAGCGTACCGCGAGTTCGGGCGGTCCTACAGACGAGGGCATTGTTTCGGTACGCCAAGTTACCGAGCCAACGTGGCGCTCGCCCCTCGGGTTGTTGGGGTCCTCTTCATAGAGGACGGCTCGTTCAGCGGCAGCACACGGTAAGCCGACTGCAAGAAGCAACACCAAAGTGATGCAAAGAGCCCATGGCATCGTCATCTTGATCTTGCACAATATGGATATATCCGCAGCGTCGACCTGGGTCACGGCGTAAATGCATATCCAAAGGAGCGGTACCGTTGAGGATGTTAACATATTGGCATGGGCTCGCAGCCGGAGGACGTTGTTATCCCCGCCCTGGTGCAGCCACGTCAACAATCGAAACTGCCGCGCGATAATTTTGGGAAGTTCCAGCGTTTTGTGACCGACTGAGAGTCGGAACATTCCCAACGAGTGCGCTGTTAGTTCGAGATGACACAGTTGTTTGCTATTATCATTTTGGTTCTGGCTGCGTCTGGATCATTCGCGCAATCTGGACCTGACAAGGCCAGTCCAACCCCTCCGAGTACAGGATCGATTAGGGCGAATCCTCCGATCAGCGGAGCAATCAATCCGGAGCTACGCACTAAAGCCACCAAGGATATTCCGATGGGGGGAAATGGTAAGTCCAAGAATAGCCGTGCTCCGGCCAAAGAGCGTGCCGATCCCCGAAAGTAACCTTGGGGATGCGCCGTTAAAGAAATAGCGGGCCTTCAAACCCCTTATGCATCCTCCAGCGCAACGGTCGACGCAAAGTGGCAGGGGCGGCAATAAAAGCCGGCGAGCGGAGCTTGGCCGTCAAGGGCGGGCAACACACGCACAAGCTCCATGGGTTCCTGACACTCCGGACAAAGCACCAGCGAGCCCGGCAGGCGAGGTTGTGCTCCCGCAATACCAGCGTGTTGCATGCGATCACCTCACGTCGATGCCATCGTTCAACGCCGCTGATCCCGCCTGGTTCACGGAAAAACTTTGTGCACCGCACGGCTCTGCATGAGTGAATTGCGCGCGGTATGTCGTCCCACTAACAGGGGCTTCGCCGGGTTGTTTTTTTAATCAGCCTAAAATTCAGGGAATATTTCCACCCATCCGCCCCCTTGAAAACTCGACGTCGTCTTCTAAATCGATCCGCTGACAGGTGCCTCACGGGCCTGTTGCGAGCGTCGGCGACACCCGGCGCACGCTCGTATCCCATTGCTCCTAGGAGGATGAGGTTATGAGGACCTACGACTTCGCTCCGCTCACCCGGTCAAGCATCGGCTTCGACCGCCTGTTCGACCTGATCAACAGCAACGCCCAGCAATTGCCGACGCAGGAGCCGGGCTTCCCGCCCTACGACATCACGCGGACCGGCGACGACAGCTACCGCATCACGCTTGCGATCGCTGGCTTCTCGCCTGATGAGATCGCCATCACGGCGCAACAGAACCTGTTGACGGTCGCCGGCAACAAGCCCGACGACGGCAAGCAGGAGTTCCTGCACCGCGGCATCACCGGCCGCAACTTCGACCGCCACTTCAGCCTGGCCGACCACGTCGAGGTGGTGGGCGCGACCTGCGAGAACGGGCTGCTGCAGATCGAGCTGGCGCGACGGATTCCCGAGGCGATGAAGCCGCGCCGCATTCCGATCAACGGCAAGAAGAACGGCAAGGCCGGCTAGTTTTCCACGCCTGAAGCCTAAATCCACGGCGCCGCGGCGCTGACGGCGCGCGATGACCACGGCCTGTTCGGCGCCTGAGCCGCCGGGGCGGGCAGCCGCGTCCTAAGGAATTATCATGCCGAGTGAGTATGAAACGTCCTCTCACTACCCCGGTCCCGAACCAGAGGTTTGGGTGTGGGCCGCTGCGGGTGGCATGATGGCCATGTTGAGTCTGTTCTGTTGGTGGATTTGGTAGAGCGTCCATCTTTGGTTGGGAGTTGTGGGTGGGGCGCAGGAGAATGCGATGGGAGAGAAGCAGAAAGCGCTGCCGGGGCAGTGCATCTTGATGCTAGCAGTCGCGCTCGATGAACTCAGAGCAACCGAAGGAGAGCCAGACCTTGCCAAGGTACGTATTGCCATCGCTTCGGTTGAAAATACGCTGCAAGAGTTGCTTGCACTGGCCCACGACGCAGAAAAGGGAACGTAGCACGCGCTAGCTCCTGCATCTTGAATGGATGATACTTTTGGCAATTGTCGCAAAAGACCCCCGACTGTCATTTCGGTCCCTGAAGCGCGGGATAAATCGTCTATTCCTATACCAGTGTCGATCCTTTCGTGCGTTTTGGATCCCGGTTGCCCTTTGTAGACCAGATGCTACGCCGCATCCGAACCGGAATGGGCGTTAGCCATCGGTGAACGCAATGATGTGGAGTTATCTAGTACAGAGACGATAAGGGAGTTTTCGTGTAAATACTTGTTGTACTGACTTACGATAGTTTTTGCTTCATCAAGGGTAGCAAGCCTCCACTAAATCTCCAGTTTCTCATTCCCTGCGACGCTTTCAACGATCCTTTGTTCTTCGACGAGTAATTTAAAGTCCGTCGGCTTGTCCCGGTTGTCGGCGCCAATTTCAAATCGCGTGGCAAAATCGATCCGTCGCGTGGGTACCCAGTCCTGCTTTACGGTGCCTTGATACCAAGATTCATTCGAGCTTTCTGTCTTTTCCCTCGGGCTCTTTGACTTTCCAGATCGTTTCGCAATTAAATAAATCAAAGCACCAGCGATGATTGCTGCAATCAATAGCAGACAGTAGGTGAGAACGTTTTGGTCTATGGTCATCTCGTTCCTCGCGTTTGTGCGGCTGAAATCTCTCAACGAAGTGTATGCAGTTCGCCTTATGATCGACGTCGTTCTGTCAGGCAACCATTAACGACTGTCGCCGGCTGCACGATTTCACCGGTGAACTTGCTTTCGGTCTAGGTGTCACACGACACTCCGGTGATGCGGGTTGGATCTGCGGCGCTTTCGCAACCAGCCGTTGATTTTTCCAGATGCAAGGCAACCAGCCAGCCAGCCAAGGCGGCCACCGCCCATAGTGGTAATTATAGCTGCCGTCGGGCTCAAAATGCTGATTGGATAATCCGGAAAGGTATGGTGGTTGGCAAAAGTGACAGTCTGTGCGGAACCTGAAGCTACGTTTGCTATTCATTTGACAGCCCATCAAGAAATGCCAGGGTCCTTGTGCGACACCATCTTCGGAGATCCGGAGTTTGTCGTGCGCGTGTGCGGAGGCACGCTGTGAAATGGGTGCTTCAACGCCGACAGCCGACGATCCATTGCTGAGATTGCTACAACGCTACGAGGCCGAGCTGGCCGCTTTTAATGACGCGTCGGGAACCGCAGAACAGGACTGGGACAACATTGCCGAAACGACCTGGTCCCGCACTCAGGACGAGATCCTTGAACGAAAACCGGAGGCGACCAGTGCAGCGGGTGCGCTACTCGCGCTAGATCACGTATTGAAAAGTGAGCTACTCGAGGATCGAACCGAATTTGCAGATCACCAAATGCTTTGGTTACTAATCAAAGCGGCCCGTGATTATATCGCCCGCACCGCCGGCCGATAGCTACCCCAACCCGCATGCGGCTACCCAATACGTTTATTCTCGCAACATTTTTCCAAGCTGAGCGCGAAATAATCGTATCTTTGACTTGCTGTGCCCGAATTCTCCCGCACATTTTTGCTCAATGTATTCCTGAATTACCCGGCGGGCGGGTGCCGGTAACCGAGGTGAACGCCACATCCGCTTGATTGTCGCTGCAGAGAGGCCTGAGGCTTTATGCTGGCGCCTCAGAACAGTCCACGCCGTACTTCGCCAAATACCCAGCGCCACTGCTTGGTGGTCGAGTGCGGTAATTCCAGCCTCAATCAAAGCCTGTCGGAGTTCTGCAATTTTCGCTGATTGCTTGGCCTTCTTAAGGGACAAGCTTGACGATCCCGGTTTGCTTGTTGCCGGAATGGTTTTTCGCACTTTTGCTTTGCCAAATTTCATGGGCGCTCTTACGCACATAGTTACATCAGAAGTGACGCTTCCCGTGCATCATTGGACTTACGCAACTCGAATAATCAAACTTAACCTTGAGCGGTAAGGTTGATTGCTGAGGAGAAGTCATCGCTACCGACAATCCACGCTCGAGCATCGCGGCGGCGAGGTCGACAGACCGACATGTTCGGCGGGTTTCCAGAACGCCGATTGCCGAAGGTCGATTTCATACTGCTGCCGGCAGCCAGGGCAACAGAGGCGAAGCTATGGGCACCCGGCAAAAGGCGCAGTCAGGATCCGCCGCTGCGCTCCGCGAGTGAATTGTGGCTCGCCGCCCTGATTGAATGTCCAAAAAAATCGATGTGGCGACGCGCGTGCGGCTCATCATAAAATTTCTGCCTTCGGAGAGGCGTGCCCCTGCCAGCCACTCCGAACACCCTCAGTAAGCGGTCGCAATGAGACTCCGGTGCTACCCCGCTCCGGGGTCTTTGCTTTGCACGATGCACAGTCGCGGGTAGGTGCCGGCCCTGGGTCGCTTAAACCGAACCGCCGTAAGGCCGCCTCAGTTTGCGGCATCTTCTCAAACTCGCTTTGAGAGTGGCCCAAGCAACGGGTAGGCGGCGGTTAACGGAATCGTGGCTCGAAGCCTATGATTAAGGTTGCTCTATTCGGCGTTATAATTGGGATCCTGGTGGGTTCGATCGTTTTCGTGGCGGGTCGGCTGATCAATCCCGCCGAAACACCACACGAGGCCATCACCAGCCGGTTCCCCGAAGGATGGGGGTCCGCTCCGGTCGGCGAATACGAGAAGCCTCTGGCTTGGCCTTCCGCAATGTCGCAGATGTCGACCGCGGAGTTCGTTGCGGCGGTGACTGCGGTCGAGCGGCTGCGTCCGCGGCCACGCCCCCCGCAGCCTGCCGACGCGGTGTTCAACGACGCGCAGATTGCAAGCATAAAGGATCGCCTCGAACTGAGCGAGGAGCAGAAGGCGTCCTGGCAGGCGGTAGAAGCGTCGTTGCGTGAAGTTGTGTGGGATCGAAGCGGCGGCGTTCTTCGTACAAGGCTAGAGCCGCGCAGCCTCGAGCGATTGAAGCAGGCCGCAGCGCCTTTCGTGCCCACGCTCAGCGCCAAGCAGCGGTCCAAGATCGAAGCGCTCGCCAATATCGTTGGACTGCGGCTCAACGGCGATGGTCGCTGAGGCCATGCTGATTTCCTCAATGTGGACAGGAGCGACCGAGCGATGAGCGATCGAAAGGCTGACGATCACCGGCGCAAGGCGCGGCGATATTTAAAGGAAGCGCGAGAAACCACCGATCTCAATAGACGACAGCAATTGCTCAATCTGTGTGAGCAGGAGCTTGCCGCGGCCGCCATGATTTCGCCACGGCGAGGCGAAAGCTCTCGCTGTCCCAAAGCCCGACAGACGGAAAAAACGCCGGTCAGAATGAAGATCTGAATCATGGGGGCCAAAGGTCCTAACGCGGATCGCGGAACGTTCCGCGGACGGTCGTTGATTGGGTTGAAGTATCGCCGGCCGTCGCGCCGGGCACCTGCGCCACCTGGCGCCGGGGCATCGCGAACGCAAACAGAACTGAAACATTTCCTCCTAGGACAAACCGTCGCCGTATTGAAAACGGCTCAGAGGTAATCCGCGTCGTGCGGGCTTCTCCGATTATAGGGGAGCGCTACGGATAAGGACTATCACTCCCTGACGAAGTAGAAATCTTCGCTGGCTGATAAAGAGCCATACGAAAAAGGCTGCTGCTTTTCTACGCGTAGACGTAAGAACATCATCCCGCACAAAGTCAAACAGGCGCCTAATCTCCAGCCCCGGGCGTTGATTAATTCGGTTCACCAGCGCTTCAACGAATGGGCTATTTTGCCCAGATCCATCCAAGAGCGACCTCTCCATGCTTGGCGGCATAGACGACAAGGGTTCCTGCCTCTGGTTCAAGCGCGAGCGAGCCCACGACCTAATGATCTTCTCGCCATTGTTCGCCGCATCTGGCTGGCAAATGGATTGTCTCGACAAGCGTCGAGGATGATGACGCGAAGTCGTTTTGCTCCTTCAATCGCGTTCATCACTTGCCCGACATTGATTGTCTCAAGGTCTATGTCTCGGTCTGCTTTGAGACGAGCATCAACGGGTATGATGTCGTTCGCACCACCAAATTCCATGCCGTGCCCGGAATAATAGACGACAGCCCAGTCGGCGGTGTCAGCCGCGCAGCAAAGTCCCGCAGCGCTTGAATGGTGCCTTCCCGTGTCAAATCCGTTTTCATGACGACAGACTGAAAGCCGGCATCTCCGCAGGGTTGAGGCAAGCAGTGGTGCGTCCCGGGTCGGGTTTATCAACAACTGGGTTGTATTGGTACGCGGCGTTGCCGATAATCAGCGCAACGCGCCTGCCACTTTGTGGTGCTGTTATCGCCAGCTGCTGCGAGGGCGACTGGATGATAGCTTGTTCTGTCTTGTCTCCCGATGGAGGTCGGGCACGGCCACAGCACGAACAAACTTGTCATTCTCCCACAGACCAGCCTGCTCCACGCTACCGTCAGCTCCGTAAAGTGTACCGCGCCCGTGATAATCGCCGTCTTTGAACTCACCAACGTATTTACTACCATCTGGAAATGTGAAGGTGCCCTGCCCATTGCGCTTATCGTCTTTGAACTCACCAACGTATTTCTCACCCTTGGGATATGTGTGAAGTGCCCTGCCCATTGTATTTATCGTTTTTGAATTCACCAACGTACTGGGGGGGGGGGGGGGGGGGGGGGGGGGGGGGCCCTATGTACCGCTGGGAAATGTGTAAGTGCCCCACCCATTGAACTCGCCGTCTTTGAATTCACCAACGTATTTATGTGCCGCTGGGATATGTCAGAGTGCCTTGACCGTTGCGCTTGTCGTCTTTGTATTCACCGACGTATTTCTCGCCGCTGGGGCCATGTCTGCGTGCCCTGCCCTTTCGCGCTTGTCGTCTTTCGAACTCACTGAAGGCCCGTATATCTGCGCCGCTGGGGAATTTCAGAGTGCCAAAACAGTTGTGGTGCAACGCTGCTTCGGGTCCTTCGGACAAGCAGGTAAGACGAATTTGAGCGCCTGCGTTGACCTGCCCAAGCAACATCAACAGACCGCAGCCGAAAATACCGACGATGAGTATTGCTTTTCTCAACGGTTCCGCCCCCAGCTAGCAGAGCCCAAATTCTACCATCGATCCGCTGGTCGCAAACGCGATTTAGGTTTGCATGGGCAACCGTGTTGCTGTGAACACAGCCAACCGCTTAGCTGACGAGCAGGTCGTTAAGGGCACGCCCATGACGCCGAAAAACTGACGGTTCCCAGGTTCATATTGCCATCAACCAGAACTCATGCACCGCAGCCAAATAGCAACCTATTCGATCACCAGGAGCGGGTGATTTTGTCTCGTCAATTCTGCGTCAGCAGCCACTATTTCAACACCGAAAAACGCCGCCGCCTGGTCAGGTGAAACCAGCGCGCACCCAAGTTCCTCCAGCGCGTATCGGAATGAACTGAGCATCACGATGATGTTGTCAGCCAGCTTTGGTGAGCGCGTTCATGATCCCCGCTGGGCGATGATGCAATAGCTTCGGTCACCGGTCTTGATCATGTTAACATGTCTAAGGCCAGGCCACTGCCAACAATTTCCTTGTGCGCGTCTAGAAAATCCTCATCGCGTTCCCGGCTTCACGCGAAATCGCACGGCATTAAAGGCGGTCATCGCAGCGCTCCCCTTATAGGCTACTGATAAACCGATCAGCGATAGCGTACCGCAAGGGGCCTGGGCACAAGCGTATTAGTGTGCGTCACGAACTCGGAAAGCAGCAGCGGCGAACGCCATCGACTCAATGTCCGGCTTCGCTCAGAGCCAAAAACCTCGCAGCGCTATGCTGTCTGCTTTGCATTCGTTAGCGACGCAAAGAGCGGACATCGTGGCCGCGGTGACGAGCGCCGTCTGGCACAAGTGCTGCTCAATCTAGTTGGCAATGCTATCAAGTTCATCGATGCCGGCGAGGTGATCGTCAAGGCCAGCGCCGTAAATGGGGCGTTCAACATATCGTTGCGCCGCCGATCAGGCCAAGCTGTTTCAGGTATTCCAGCAGGCGGATAATTCGACAGCGCGTAAGTAGGCGGCACCGAGCGGGCTGGCAATCTCCAGGCGCATCATCAAAATGCACGGCGGAAAAATCTGGGTTAAGTCGGAGCTGGGGCGGGGCTCCACATTCGCCTTCACATTGCCCGTCATTGTCAGGGCAACCAGCAGCCCAACGTGACAGGTAAGCTGGAGGTCGTTACCATAATCTGCTGTATTTTCAGTGATGCAGTTGGATCTCAGTTCCTCTCCCTCGGCAAGTTCAGCCTTACAAATTCAGAGACCGTTGGGATCCCCAATTCCTCTCCCACCGGCGCGCCGTGAATGCCGTCAGCCATAGGGTTTGCGGTTGGTCCATGATTTTGAAGTCTTGCAATTCCCATTGTTGGCAAGCTTCGAACCACCGACACCGTGATCTTCAGGATCTTCAACTGAAAGTCAAATCGAATTGAGCTATTGAATCACCCGATCAGCGCCGACCTGCAGCGACTGTGGAATCGGTAGCTGCAAGGCTTTCGCGACCTTGAGATTGATCGTCGTCGCGAATGTCGTCGGCAATTGGACGGGCAGATCGTTCGGCTTGTCGCCCTTCAAGATCCGGGCGGCGTAGATGCCGATCTGCTCATAGGCCCAGGTGAGGTTCGTGCCGTAGCTCATCAGCCCGCCGGCTTCCACGTAATTCGGCCACGGGTAGCAGGCGGGCAGCCCATGACGCGCGGCCAGCGTGACGATCTGCGCATGCCGGCTGGTGAAGAACAAATCCGCGCTGACCAGCAAGGCCCCGCCCCCGCGGCCGGCGGTCTGGTTGAACGCCTCCTCGATCTCGCGATCGGTGCGGGCGACGAGAATGATCAATCTCGCGTCGAGCCGGCGCGCGGCGTCCTGGGCATCCCTGATCTCGAGCGCGGTCGAGCTCGCATCCGGATTGACCAGCATGAAGATGGTGCGGCCAGGCGCCAGCTCCTGCAGCATGGCCAGCCGCTTCTTGCCGAGCTCGGCCGTATAGACGGCCACTCCGGTGGCGTTGCCGCCGGCCAATTCACGCTGGCAACCAGGCCTTCATGAACCGGATCGAAGCCGGCAATAAAGAGCACCGGGATGGTGGAGGTGACAGCTTTGGCTGCCTTGGCGGCCACCGTGCCGCCGGTAGCCGCGATGACCGCGGGGTTCAGGCGAACCAACTCTGCCGTCAAAGCTTCAAGGCGATCGTATTGTCCGTGTGCCCAGCGGAAGTGAATGGCGACATTTTCGCCGTCTTCATAGCCTGCGTCGCTCAGCGCCTTCCGAAAGGTGTGAGCAGCGGGCCAACCGGCCCCGGCGATGTGGTGTTGAGAAACCCAACAACCGGCCTCGGCCGCGGCTGCGCACGCGCACGAAACGGTGCCGCTGATGTCGCTCCTGCAACGAGTGCAATAAAATCTCGCCGGTTAATAACACCAGACGCTCGACATTTAGCCTTGATGGCATGGACAATATCATTTGCTACCGCTGCCGAAATTCGAACAGCGCGCGGCCTCGTCGAGCACCTTTCGCGCTCGCTGTTCGTGATCCGTCGGCCCCTTTCAATTGCGGTCCGCAGAGGATATCTTTTCGAGGAGAAAATCACGCGACGACCGCCTGTCGCGGGGGGCAAATGCGGTCAATTTTCAGTGACGCGAGTTTCACAGCGGCTGAGGCAGACCCCGGCCCCGTGGCGCTTTCACTCAGCAATCTCCAAGCGGGCACTTGCCGGCTCTGATCATCTGGCTTATCCCAGTTTGGGCGGCAAACGACTGGAATCGTTGGAATTCGAAAGCCAGTTGCGGCCACACCCGAAAAGCAGAATGAGTTCAGGGCGGATTTCTGCAGCGAAATTGTGCGGCTCGAGAGATGGGCACACGATCACCGTTGGATGCTTTCGCCGGTTTCGCAATTTCATGTGATTGTTTCGGATCGATATCGCATCTCGAAGTCGCTGGTGCCGGCCTGGTCGGGGCAAGCCGGACGCATGGAATTTCCGGCTTGGCGCGTCGAGGCCCGAAAAGCCGCCATCGCGCACGAACTCGTTCACGTGTTCTATCCGAACGCCAACCGGTTTCTCGCGGAAGGCTTCGCGGTCTATCTGCAGGCGGAGATCGGCGGCAACCCGGCGTTTCCGAATTTCGGCCAGCCACTGCACGGGCTGGTGCGTGAACGGCTGCGCGGCACGCTCGGCGATTTCCTCCAGGCGATCTGCGAGCCTCGATCCGTTGCAGCTCGCCGAACTCGACGCGATCGCAACGCCGGGTCCGCTGGCGCTCCGGCTCGGCAACGATTTTTACGGCGAAGAGCCGAGCGGACAGGGTACATCTATCCGATCGCCGGCTCGTTCGTGCAGCACCTGATCGAGTCGCGCGGCCTTGCATCGTTTCGCGCGCTCTACCAGCGGACGCCGCTGGAGCCGTTGCATCAGGACGCCGGACCGGCGAGCCGCTGGGCCGAGATCTACGGCCGCCGCTTTCGGCACTCGAGAGCGAATGGAAATCGATGATCGCAGGGCGCCAAGGCTGACGCCCGTTCATTTCAACCAGGGAGCAGACAATGCCAGAAATCTATCCGAAGGTGACGCGCGCAAAATTGAAAAAGGGTGCGAGGAAGACGTCGCGCGGCAAGGGCGCGTGCCGTTGCCTGGCGTCAAGACCGACGCCAAGCACGTCAAGGCGACCGACAAATGCGGCTACAAGGCCAACCGCGAGCTGGCCGAGATGATCAGCAAGGCGGTGCAGGCGAAGAAGAACAGCGACAAGAGCGGCGCGCATTTCGTGCTGGGCTGGCGGCTCTATCCGAACAAGGAGCATCCGCGCTGGAACAGCAAGGACGTGCATTCGTGCGGCTGCGGCTGCGGCTGCAGTTCGTGATGGCTGGATTGTGAGAAAGTCCATTGTAACGATGGGGAGCTCAAGATGGCCAAGATCAAACTTGAAAAAATCAGGACACTGAAGAGCGAAACATACCGAGCATGAACACTGCATGGCAAGCAAGGAACTTCGGGCTGCTTTCTTCTATTGAACTCGACCAATGACCTGATCCAGGTTTTTCAGGACGGGGCCGGTGTTCAACATACACGACAAGAAGGCGCAAAAAAGGCTACAAGAAGAAGCGGGACCTCCAGGATGGCAGAAACGACCTCAAGCTCCCGGGGGAATGCGATCTCATTGCCACAGTTGGCGGCTCCGTGGTCGCTGGACGCCATCATCGCTGACGCCGGCAATCCTCCCCGCTCGTATCGTTGCTTGGCAACGTCGATCCAACGGCACCTCCCGGAGGACAGTGCTATTTGGCGGCGTGTCACTCCAGAGCTGGAAAGGTCCAACAGGGATCGTGTCAAGGTTCTTCTTGACAAAGGAAAAGCTTCTCGGCCTCTTCCGCCATCGGTCTAGTATTAACGCAATTCCAACTCTGCAGATGCATGGTGCTGAAACAAGCGACTGGACCAGTCAAAGCCCAGCCGTCGGAGCACCGATTAATATTTTCAGTGGCGCGGGCGCTAATGGTGTCAAATAATTCAGCCAGATTTGCAGTGGATTTCGTCAGTGCGCCAATCAGGTTCCGGCAGCCGTGTCATGCGTGGTGATCAGCGCCGATCCGTTCTTTCAAGCCGAAAAAGAACTCTTGGATATTGCCGCCGCCAATACGTGGGTCGGCAATGCGGCCAATCGCTCTCGTCTGCTATCCATTGCAGGATTACGAAAGTGCCGAGCAGGCACAACAACAAGCCGACCGCTGGACAAATCAGGGCTTCTATGGCCCGTCCTTGCCAGAAGCGTATAAGCTCCTTGGGCTTTCGTCGCCAAGCAGGTCCGTAAGGCCACGAACACCTGCCGCACCGAGCTGGGGTTCTACATCAACCATCGAACCAATGGTCCGAAGTGAAACGCAGGACGATGAAGTCGCGAGTTGCGCGCGTCGGCATCGGCTACCGTTCCGCCATCGCTGAGTGGACGCGCGCGAATCTCGATCGCTTCGATGTGCTCGAGATCACCGTGGATCATTGCATCCACGGCGGCCCGGCGCAGCGGGCCGAAATCTTCGATCTGGTCGGCCGCATCCCGCTGACCGCGCACGGGGTCGGGCTGTCGATCGGCACCGACGTGCCGCTCGACCTCGCCTATCTCGATCAGGTCGCCGGCGGTCGTCGAGCGCTCAAGGCGCCGGCCTACAGCGAGCATCTCGCCTTCACCCGCGTGCCCGGCCGCGACCTCGCCAATCTCCTGCCGCTGCCGAAGACCGAGGCGGTGGCGGAAGCGATCATCGCAAAGGTGCGGACCGTGCAGTCGCGCGTCCCGGTGCCGTTCCTGCTCGAGAATATCTCCTATGTGTTCGAGTGGCCGGATTCCGAACTGTCGGACGCCGACTTTCTCAACCTGATCTGCCGCGAGACCGGCGCCGGCATTCTGCTCGACATCGAGAACCTCTATCTCAACGCCGGCAATCACGGCTTCGATCCGCACGCGTTCCTCGACGGGCTGCCGCCCGGGCTGGTGCGCGAGGTGCACATGGCCGGCGGCATCACCGTGCAAGAGGACGAGCTTGCTGCGGCCGTTCCTCGCCGATTCCCACTCCCATCCGATGCCGGATGAGACGCTCGATCTGCTCGATTACGTGCTGGCGCGTCACACGCCGGCGACCATCGTGCTGGAGCGCGACGACCGGCTCGACGCCGTCGATGAAATTCTGGACGATGTCGCGCGCATCCGCGCGCGCGTCAACCGCGGGTCAAAGACCATCCATGACAAAGCGGTTGCTGGATCGGCAAGCTAGGCTGCTCGAATACCTGACCAGCGGCCGCGCCATCTGCCGGAACTGGCGCAGCCGAACGTCTCGACCCTGCGCTGCACGGCATCGACCGCGCCTGCTCGATCTCGAAGCGCGCTTCTCGCACGAGAAGCGCATGGAGAAGATTGCCGGCGTCTTCCCCACGACGTTCGAGCTGCTGGGCGCAGATCACGGCGCGGCTTGTCGCATGAATTCGTCGATGCGTGCCCGCCGCACGACATCGGCCGGCTGGAAAATGCGCGGCAGTTTCTACGATTTTCTAATGGCCAGACGCGAGCGCGAGCCCGGCGATTGGCCGCCTTACCTGTTCGATGTGGCGGCCTGCGAAATGCTTGCGCGCAGGCTCGCGCGCAAGCCGATGCTAGAATCGCCAAAGGCAAGCGCATCGCCGGCCATGCCGCGACCGGCGATCCGCCGCGCCCGGCATCGTTCTGCTGCGGTGCGCCTATGACATTCGAGGCATCTTCGAGGGCGAGCCCAGCACGATCCCGAGCGAACGCGACACCTATCTGGCCATTGCATGGATGTCCGGCGAGCCGAAAATCCTCGAACTTGACCGCGGAGCTGTTCGATGTGCTCGGCGCGCTCGAGCAGTGGGTCGCGCTCGACGACTTGCCGGGTGCCGATGAGTTGGTGACCGATCTCGCCGAATCCGGCCTGGTGGAGCTGCGCCGGTGAGAATTTGCATCATCGGCAAATTCCCGCCGATCCAGGGCGGAGTCAGCATGCGGACCTATTGAACGGCCCACGCACTCGCAGCGCGGGGACACGACGTCCACGTCGTCACCAATGCCAAGGAGGTCACCCCGCCGTTTCGCATGCACATGCGGGCGGAGGATTGGGCGCGATGCGAGGCGCGGCTGGATACCGGCTCGGTGACGGTGCACTGGACCGATCCGGTCGACCGCTCGCAGTCCTACATCCCGATGGCGAGCCCGTTCGTGTCCAAGCTCGCGAGCGTTGCCGACACGGGTCCATGCCGAGCAGCCGTTCGACGTCATCTTTTCGCACTATCTGGAGCCTTATGGCGTTGCGGGCTATCTCGCCGCGCAGATGACTGGCGTGCCGCACGTTGTGCGCATGGCGGGCAGCGATGCCGGCCGGCTTTGGCATCATCCGCAGCTCGAACCGCTGTACGATCACGTGCTGCGGTCCGCCGAGGCGGTGGTGGCGGTCGGCCCGGTGGCCGAGCGCGCTACGCAACGCGGCGTCGATCCGGCACGGATCGCCCCGGGCGGCGGCATACGCGCTGCCGGAGGACACTGTTCACGCCGGACGGGCCCGGTCATCGACTTCGAGGCGGTGCGAAACGAGGTCGAACAGGACGGCGACGCTCCGCGATCTCGCTGTGGGGCGGCTTCGCGGCGGGCACGCCGCACTTCGGCATCTACGGCAAGCTCGGCGACAACAAGGGCTCGTTCGCGCTGCTCGCCGCGATGCATCGGCTCAAGGCCGAAGGATTGGAGTTCGGCCTGGTCGCGCTGGCGCATGGCAGACCGGATGTCGAAGCGCGATTTCGGGACCGCGTCAACGCGAACTCGGCTTGACCGACCGCGTGCTGCAAATTCCGTTTCTGCCGCATTGGCGGGTGCCGGAGTTCCTGCGCGGCTGCCTTGCGGTGTGCTGTCTCGAGCAGGATTTTCCGATTGGCTTTCACAGCCCGATCATTCCCCTCGAGGTGCTGCTGTGCGGCTCGTGCCTGGTCGCCTCGACCGAGGTGATCCGCAAGCTACCGCAATGGGATCGGCTGCCGCACGGCTATGGCTGCGTCGCAATCAACAACGTGAACGATTTGAACGAACTGAGCGGAAAGCTTGCCGCCATCGTGCGCAAACCGAAGCTTGTTGCCGCTGTCGGCGCACGCGGACATGCCTTCGCACAGGATAGTCAGGGGGACTCTGAATTTCCCGGAAGGTTGGAGCAAATCCTGCAAGCTGCGGCCCAGCGCAAACTCCCGCCGATAACATCGCGATCGGCTACGACCGAGCCCGCCGAGATAGATGGGTTCACACTCACACGAATGGCTGTCGTCGCCCTGAGAAATAGCAAGCTCGAACCAGCGTTTGATATTGATAACGTCTCGAACGTCACCGACTTGTCCTCTGCTCGAAAGGTCCTCGCGCGACTCCGGAAAGCGATCAGTGCTGGCAAGGAAAATTCTTCTGCCCTTTGCTCAGGCTGTCGAGGTTGAGATCGCGATCACGCAGGCCAAAACGAGTGAGGCGGTCGACGGCTTCCCTGAAGTTGATCCGCTGTTTCGGGTGAACATGAACGAATGGGCATTGGAAGATGGCAAAGTCGGCAGCCTCACGCCCGTTCGAAACGGCCAATTCCGCATTCTTCGTTTTGAGCGTGATATTTCCGACCTGCTGAGGGTTCAAAGCGTTTCGGAATTCCCTTCAGCTTTAGGACCGGGCCCAAGTCATGTTGTCGTGTTCGGCGACACATCCAAGGAGCCTTTGCTCGTCGACAAATTCACCGCGCGTATCCTTGAATTGAGTGATGGCACCCGAACCGGAAACGAAATCATAGACCAGTTAGGCCAGGAATTTGGACGACAGAAATCGGATGATCAACTTGCATGGATCGAGAACTTGCTTTTGCTGGGTGCACTCGGGTTGAAGATTTTGACGCGGGTGCCAAAACCTAGTATACTGAACCCCGGGATTTTCCCCGGGCTTGGCTGTCCGGTCGCTGCGGTTCTCCTCGGTTCTGCTTGCCACAGCATCCTCGCTGTTGGCCTCCGAGCATCGCTCATCCCTCGTAATGGCGGATATTTGAGTATCTATCCGAAGTTGTGCTAGTATCGCTTTACCCGCCGAACGACAATTGGCGTTGGACTTCAGTGCTAAGCCGCTCGTCCGGCCCGGACACGTGGTGTGAGAGAACGTACCTAAGACATGGTGACGCCTCGTGCCGCACCGGGTTGCGGAGAAGTTGCAAGTTACTCTGCTCCAGCTCGAAATATCCAAGATCGTAATGCATGAAGCTGACGAGCCAAATCGCTCATAGCGCCATGGACCACAGCACGAAAAGCATCGCCGAATTCGCCAGCCGGCTCGACTATGCCGATCTGCCCGCCGAGGTGGTGCACGATTGCAAGCGGCGGATCATCGACACCATCGGCTGCGCGATCGCGGCGTTCGACGAGGAGCCGGTGCGCATCGCGCGCGCGGTCGCGATGCGCGCCGCGCAGTCGCGGCGGCGCCAACGGTGATCGGCACGGCGCACCGCACGCTGCCGGAGCTCGCCGCCTTCGCCAACAGCGTCGCCAGCCGCTTCATCGAAGGCAACGACACCTATCCGGGCGGCGGCGGCCATCCGAGCGACTGCCTGCTGCCGATTCTCGCGGTCGCGCAGGCCAGCCGGCGCCAGCGCGCGAACCGGCGATCACGGCGATCGTGCTCGGCTACGAGGTCGCACCGCTATCTGTTCCGCGCCTTCCCGATGCGCAAGCACGCGCTCGACTATGTGCTGTACAACGCGGTCGTCGAGCGCGGTCGGCGCCGCCAAGGTGCTGGGGCTGTCGCTCCGGACAGACCGCCAACGCCATCGCGCTCGCGGCGGTGCCCAATCTCGGCACCGACATCAGCCGGCGCGGCCATCTCACCATGTGGAAGGGCTGCGCCGCCGCCAACGCCGCGCGCAACGGCGTGTTCGCCGCGATCATGGCGGCCGAAGGCATGGCCGGCCCGCCGACGCCGTTCGAGGACGGCCTGACCGCGGTGATCGGCGCCGAGGAGGTGCTGCCGTTCCCGGTCGATCCCAAGAGCTTCAGCCTGCTGCGGGCCGACTACAAGTTTTTCCTCAGCGAGTTTCACGCCCAGGGCCCGGCGTTCCTCGCGCTCGAGCTGCGGCCGCAGATCAAGCTCGACGACATCGAGAACGATCGAGGTGTTCACCTATCACTTCGCCTGGTTCGAGATCGGCAGCGGCGCGGAGAAATGGCGGCCGACCACGCGCGAAACCGCCGACCACAGCATGCCCTATGTGGTCGCGGCCGTGCTGATCGACGGCGCCTACACCGACGCGATCTTTGCGCCGGAGCGGTTCGGCGACCCGCGCACGCTCGAGCTGATGAAGAAGATCGCGATCACCGAGGACGACGAATTCAACAAGCGCTATCCGGCGAGCCTGCCGTGCCGGATGACGATCACGTTGAAGAACGGCGAGCAGAAGACCGCCGAGCTGTCCAATCCGATCGGCCATCACGACCGGCCGATGAGCGACGCGCAGGTGATCGAGAAGTTCCGCGGGCTTGCCGGGCGCAAGCTCGCGCCCGCGCGATTGCAGAAGGTGCTCGATCGGATATGGGAGATCGATAGCGACGACAACTGGCCGACGTTGTTCGACGAATTGCGGGTCGAAACCCGGTAACGGCGATCACACCACCGTCTGGTGCCGCTCCAGGCAAATGCGCAGCACCTCGGCGGGCTCGCGCTTCCACCAGTTCTGCGCCGAGAAAATCTCCACGTCGCAATGCCCGGCGTAGCCGGTCGCCTCGACCATGGCGCGGATGCCGCGCAGATCGATGACGCCGTCGCCCGGCATGCCGCGGTCGAGCAGCAGATCCTTGGTCGGCACCAGCCAATCGCAGACGTGATAGGTGAGGATGCGCGTTGCCGGCGCGCGCGGTCTGGTAGCGCAGGTCCGGGTCCCACCAGACGTGATAGACGTCGTAGGCGACGCCCAGGCCGGGGCCGAGCTTGTCGCACAGATCGAGCGCATGGCCGAGCGTGTTCACGCAGGCGCGGTCGGCGGCGTACATCGGATGCAGCGGCTCGATCGCGAGCGGCATCTTGACGGTGCGGGCGTATTCCAGCAGCGCGTACAGCCCTTCCTTGACCTGCTGGTGGGCGCCGGCGAGATCCTTCGAGCCCTTCGGCAGGCCGCCGGCGATCAGCACCAGCGCAGCGCGCGCCGATGGCGGCGGCCTCGTCCACCGCACGTTTGTTGTCGTCGAGCGCGGCCTTGCGGCCAGCGGCGTCGGCGGCCGGAAACATGCCGCCACGGCAGAGGCAGGTCACGGTGAGACCGCGGCCGCGGATCAGCTTGCCGGCGCGCTCGACCCCGCAGGCCTGCACGATGTCACGCCACGGCGCGATCGCGGTGATGCCGGCCTGCGCGCAGCCATCGACGAGCTGCTCCAGCGACCATGGCTTCACGGTCGCCGAATTGATCGCAAGCTGCGCCCGATCGTTCTTGAAATCGCGCATCAGGCGGCGACCCCGCGCACCGCCATCACCGCGCGCATGCGGGCGGCCGCCTTGTCGGGATCGGCCAGCAGCCCGGCGGCGTCGGCGAGCCGGAACAGCTCGGCGAGATGCAAGGTCGAGCGCGCGCTCTCCTGGCCGCCGACCATGGTGAAATGGTCCTGCAGCCCGTTGAGATAGGCCATGAACACCACGCCGGTCTTGTAGAAGCGGGTCGGCGCCTTGAAGATGTGGCGCGACAGCGGCACGGTCGGCGCAAAGATGTCGTGGAACGTGCCGTGCTCGCCGCGGCTGAGCGCGCCGAGCGCCGCGGCGGCCGCCGGCGCGATCACGTCGAAAATGCCGAGCAGCGCGTCGGAATAGCCCTTGTCGTCACCCTCGATCAGCTCGGCGTAGTTGAAGTCGTCGCCGGTGTACATGCGCACGCCCTGCGCCAGGCGCCGGCGCATGACGATCTCCTTGTCCTTGTCGAGCAGCGAGATTTTCACGCCGTCGACCTTGGCGGCGTTGTCGGCGACCACGTCGAGCGCGACCGTCATGGCGGCGCGATGATCGGCATAGCCCCAGTAGCCGGCGAGCGCCGGATCGAACATCTCGCCGAGCCAGTGGATGATCACCGGCTCCTTCAACTGGCCGAGGATGCGGCTGTAGACCTTGGCGTAGTCGTCGGGCGAGCGCGCGGCCTTGACCAGCGCGCGGCTCGCCATCAGCACGATGCGGCCGCCGAGCTTTTCGACCGCGGCGCATTGCTCCTCGTAGGCGCGGATCACATCGTCGATGGTGACATCGGCGCCGGGCTCCAGATGATCGGTGCCGGCACCGGAGCCGAGCAGCGCGCCCGGGAAATCTTTTGCCGCATCGATGCTGCGGCGGATCAATTCCAGCGAGGTGTTCCAGTCGAGCCCCATGCCGCGCTGCGCGGTGTCCATGGCCTCGGCGACGCCGAGGCCGAGCGACCACAGGTGCCGCCGGAACGCGATGGTGGCGTCCCAGTCGATCGCGGTGTCGAGCCATGGATTGTTGTCGGCGCGCGGATCGGCGACCACATGCGCCGCCGCATAGGCGATGCGGTTGAACGGCGGCTTGGCGGCCGGAAATTTCTTCGCCGGCTTGGTTGTGTAGGGCGCGGTCGCGCCGCCGGCGATCGGGAGATTTAGAGTTGGCATCTAGCTACTCCACTCGTGTCCCGGACGAGCGACGGCGTCGCGAGCCGGGTGGGTGATCGTCGATTCACGCCCACCTGCCGGGCTTCGCACGGCGACCTGCGCCCTCGCAGGATGATGTGATGAGAGTGCGTCGCGCCGTCATCACCATCACACCTTCAGCGCGGGGATGTCGATCCAGCGCCGCTCCTTCCAGCTCTTGTGCGCGGCCTCGACCAGTTGCAGGCCCTTGGCGCCCTCGAGCAGCGTCCATTTGAACGGCGCGTCCTCGTAGAGATGGCGGATGAACATCTCCCACTCGGTCTTGAAGCCGTTGTCGTAGGCGCCAAGCCCCGGCACCTCCTGCCAGGTCTCGAAAAACCGGATCGGCTGCGGCACGTCGGGATTCCACACCGGCCGCGGCGTGTTGACCCGCGCCTGGCTCCAGCAGTTCTGCAAGCCGGCGACCGCCGAGCCGTGCGTGCCGTCGACATGGAAGGTCACGAGATCGTCGCGCCGCACCCGCGTGCACCACGACATGTTGATGTGCGCGATGGTGCCGCCCTTGAGCTGGAACGTCGCATAGGCGGCGTCGTCGACGTCGTTGGTGTAGGCCTTGCCGGTCTCGTCCCAGCGCTTCGGGATGTGGGTCGCGCCGAGGCAAGACACGCTCTCGACGTCGCCGAACAGGTTGTCGAGCACGTAGCGCCAGTGGCAGACCATGTCGAGGATGATGCCGCCGCCCTCGGCCTTCTTGTAGTTCCATGACGGCCGCTGCGCCGGCTGCCAGTCGCCCTCGAACACCCAGTAGCCGAACTCGCCGCGCACCGCGAGGATGCGGCCGAAGAAGCCGGAGTCGATCAGCATCTTCAGTTTGAGCAGGCCGGGCAGGAACAGCTTGTCCTGCACCACGCCGTGCTTGATCTTCGCCTTCTTGGCCGCGCGCACCAGATCGAGCGCGTCCTTCAGCGTCTCCGACACCGGCTTTTCGCAATAGATGTGCTTGCCGGCCTTCATCGCCTTTTGCAGCAGCTCGGCGCGCAGCTGCGTGGTCGCGGCGTCGAAGAACAAGGTGTCCTTCTTGTCCTTCAGCGCCTTGTCGAGATCGGTGGTCCAGCGCGCGATGCCATGCGCCTTGGCGAGCGCCTGCAGGCGCTCGGCGTTGCGCCCGACCAGGATCGGGTCCGGCATCACCCGGTCGCCGTTGGCGAGCGCCACCCCGCCCTGGTCGCGGATCGCGCAGATCGAGCGGATCAGATGCTGGTTCATGCCCATGCGCCCGGTGACGCCGTTCATGATGATGCCGAGCCGTTGCTGCGCCATGGAATGTCCTTTCTAGCCGCCGATTGTCTTACTTCAGCACCACGCCCGGAAGCCAGAGCGACAGCGCCGGAAGATACGTGACGAGGACCAGCACGATCAGCATCGGGATGTAGAAGACCAGGATCGAGCGCGACACCGCCTCCATGCTGACCTTGCCGATGGCGCAGCCGACCACCATGGTCGGCCCGACCGGCGGGGTGAGCAGGCCGATGCCGAGATTGAGGATCATGATGATCCCGAAGTGCACCGGATCGATGCCGAACGTCTTGATGACCGGCAGGAAGATCGGCGTGCAGATCAGCAGCATCGGCGCGAGGTCCATGAAGGTCCCAAGCACCAGCAGCAGGATGTTGACGTAAAGCAAGAACGTGTACTTGTCGCTGGAGATCGCGACGAAGAATTCGGTTGCGAGCGCCGGGATCCGCATGATCGCCATCATGTAACCGAAGGCGATCGAGAACCCGATCATGATCATCACCATCCCGACGGTGCGGATCACGCGCGCGACGAGCTTCGGCAGGTCGCGCCACTTGCAGTCGCGGTACACGAACATGGTGACCAGGAAGGCGTAGACGCATGCGACCGCCGCCGACTCCGTCGGGGTGAACACGCCGCTCAGGATGCCGCCCAGGATGATGGCGATGGTGATCAGCCCCCACACCGCGTCGAGCGCGATCTTGAGCGCCTGGCGCAGCGGCACCACTTCGCCGCGCGGGAAGTTCTCGCGCCGTGCGATGATCAGCACCAGCACGATCAGCGACAGGCCGAGCAGCAACGCCGGGATCACGCCGGCCATGAACAGGTGCGCGACCGAGATCGTACCGCCGGCGGCGAGCGAATAGATGATCATATTGTGCGAGGGCGGCAGCAGCAGCGGCTGAAGCGAGCCGGAAATGGTGACGTTGACCGCGAACAGGCGCGGGTAGCCGCTCTTGATCATCTGCGGGATCATCACCGAGCCGACCGCGGCCGTGTCGGCGACCGATGAGCCGGAGATGCAGCCGAACATGGTCGAGGCGACGATATTGACCAGCGCCATCCCGCCGCGGATGAAGCCCACGAACACCTTGGCAAGATTCACCAGCCGGTCGGCCATGCCGCCGACCGCCATGATCGCGCCGCACAGGATGAAGAACGGAATGGCAAGCAGCGAGAAGCCGCTCATGCCGCCGGACACCTTGAGCATCACCGCTTCGAGCGGAATGTCGCTCCACATCGCCGCCAAGATGGCGGCAAGCCCGAGCGCATAGGCCACCGGCATGCCGAGCAGGCAGACGATCGTGAAGCTGCCGACCAGGATGAGGACGTCCATGGCCCCGCCTATTCGATCGAGCTCTGACTGACGGTCTCGGGCTCGGGCTCCGAGAAGAATTTCTGCGTCAGAAAGCGCTCGATCACGAACAGCACGGTGAGCGCGCCACCGATCGGGATCGGCAGGTAGGCCATCCCGGCCGACACGATCGGGAACTCGGCGATGCCCTGGAACCAGGTGGTCTGCACGAGCTTGATGCCCCAGACCAGCATGAACAGGTTGGTGACCAGCATGCAGGCTTCCAGGAACCAGCCGAGCATCGACTTGGCTGGCTCGGCCAGGAGCGCCGGCAGAACGCCGACGCCGATGTGCAGATATTCGCGATAACAAACGACCGCGGACAGGAACGACATCACGATCATCAGCAGCACCGCCATCGGCTCGGGCCATGACGCCGCGCTGTTGAGCACGTAACGGGTGAACACGCCGTACGGCACGATCAGCGTGATGACGACAAGGCACAGGCCGGCGACGAACAGACAGGCGTTGTGGATCGCGTCCATCGCCCGGATGTAGCGGGATTTCATTTTCCCCTTCGCCTTGGAGTTTGGCGCAGCGCCGCCTGCGGCACCCTGCGTGCGCCTCACTTCACGTCCTGGATGCGCTGGATCAGGGCCTGGTGCGCGGCGCCGTACTTGTCCCACACCGGCTTGACCGCCGCCTGGAATGGCTTCTTGTCGGCGACGTCGTTGATCTCGGCGCCGGACTTCTTCATGGCGTCGAGCGAGGCCTTCTCCTTCTCGTACCAGAGGCCGCGCTCCTCCTGCTGGGCCTCCTTGGCGAGCTGCTGGATCAGCGCCCGGTCCGCTTCGGACAGGCTCTGCCAGACGCGCTTGGAGAACACCAGGATCTCCGGGATCATGAGATGGCCGGTGTTCGAGTAGAACTTGGCGTAGCGGTAGTGCTGGCCGCTCTCGTAGCTCGGTTCGTTGTTCTCGGCGCCGTCAACCACTCCGGTCTGCATGGCGTTGATGAGCTGATCGAAGCCCATCGCGACGCCGTTGCCGCCGAGCGCATTCATGCTGTCGACGAACACCGGGTTGCCCATCATGCGGATCTTCAGGCCCTTGAGGTCGTCGGGCGTCTTGATCGGGCGCTTGCTGTTGTAAACGTTGCGGGTGCCGGCGTTCATCCAGCACAAGCCGATGAGATTGGCGGTCGGATGGTCTGACAACTTCTTCAGCATCTCGTCGCCGATCGGTCCGTCGATCACCTTCTCCATGTGCCCGTTGTCGCGGAACATGAACGGCAGGTTGAAGACGTTGAGCTCCGGCACGATCGGGCCCATCGGACCGACACTGATGCGGGCGATCGCAAGCGCGCCGACCTGCGCCTGCTCGATCATCTCCTTCTCGCCACCGAGCTGCATCGACGGGTACATCTGGATGCTGAGCCTGCCGTTGCTGGCGGTCTCGAGCTTCTTGCCCATGCGCACAACGGCCTCCACCGTCGGATAGCCGAGCGGATGCACATCGGTTGCTTTCAGCACGAGCTTCTGCTGCGCCCAGGCCGACCCGCCGTAAACCGCCGTCGCCGCGGCCGCGCCGCCCAGCCGGAAAACCTCACGCCTGTTCATCGAAATCCTCCCTGCCGCCATGGGAGCTTGACGCACTTGCGCGCCCCCGCGTGCGTGTGAACCATGGTAGCACAAGGTCGTTGGGCAGGGATTCAGATGAAAACGGTTCTGGTCACGGGCGCGGCGGGCGGCATTGGCACCCGGCTGCGCAAGCTGATGAAGGGGCAGTATCCCGATATTCGCTGGAGCGACCTGAAGACGCCGCCCGACCTGGCGCCGGACGAGACGTTCGTGCAGGCCGACCTCTCGGTCATGAACGAGGTCGAGCGAATTGTGCGGGGCGTGCAGGGCATCGTCCATCTTGGCGGGTTCTCCGTCGAGGGGCCCTGGGAGACGATCCTCAACGCCAATATCATCGGTTGCTACAACCTGTTCGAGGCCGCGCGCCGCGCCGGGGTCGAACGTGTCGTGTTCGCGTCGTCGAACCACGCGGTCGGCTTCTACCCAAGGCAACGCAAGATCGGCATCGACAGCCCGGTGCGCCCGGACTCGCGCTACGGCGTCAGCAAGGCGTTCGGCGAGGCGCTCGGTGCGCTTTACGCCTACAAGCACGGACTGCGGGTGACGTGTCTGCGCATCGGCAACGTTACCGACACGCCAGCCGACAAGCGCCGGCTGTCGATCTGGATATCGCCCGAGGATCTGCTGCAGCTGATCCGCATCGGGCTCGAGCATCCGGACATCCGCCATGAGATCTTTTTCGGCGCCTCCGACAATGCGCGCTCGTTCTGGGACAACGAGGCGGCGTTTCGCTACGGCTACCGCCCGACCGGCCGCGCCGAGGATCACGCCGCCGCAGCGCTCGCCGCGAACGCAAAGCTCGCGCCGGATCCGGTCGGCGACTGGTATCAGGGCGGCCCCTATTGCAGCGACGAGTTTGACGGCGGCATCGAGCGCTCGCCGACCTGACGCCGCATTGAAGCCCGACGTGCCTGCCGCTATGGTCCGCGCCGCATGAACATCGTCGGCGTGGACATCGGCGGCACCTTCACCGACCTGGTCGGCTGCGTCGACGGCCGCATCGTCACCTCGAAATGCTCGACCGTGCCGGCCGATCCGACCCGCGGCGTGGCCGAGAGCCTGGCACTGGCGCATTGCGAGATGCCGGCGATTGTCCGAGCTGCTGCACGGCTCGACCATCGCCATCAACACCGTGCTGGAGCGCAAGGGCGCGCGCACCGCGCTGATCACGACGCGCGGCTTCCGCGACACCTACGCCATCGGCCGCGGCAACCGGATCGAGGCATTCAACCTGTTCTTCCACCGGCCGCAAGCCGCTGATCCCGCGCGAGCTGACCTTCGAGGTCGCCGAGCGCATGAACGCGCGCGGCGAGGTGCTGACCCCGCTCGACGAACGCGAAGCTCACGAACTGGCCCGAACCACTCGCGGCGCAGCGAATCGAGGCGGTGGCGGTGTGCTTCCTGCACGCCTACGCCAATCCGGCGCACGAGCGGCGCGTCGGCGAAATCCTGCGCGCCGCCAAGCCCGCGCCTGTTCGTCACGCTGTCGCACGAGATCGTGCGCGAATACCGCGAATACGAGCGCACCTCGACCACCGCGCTCAACGCCTTCGTCGGGCCGCGCGTGCAGGCCTATCTCGGCCGACTCGAAGGCTTCATGCGATCCGAGCGCTTCGGCGGCAAGATCAACATCATGCGCTCGAACGGCGGCGTGATGTCGGTGCGGCTGGCGCAGGAGCAGCCGGTGGCGATGATGGAGTCCGGCCCGGTCGCCGGCATCATCGGCGCCGGCCGGCTCGCGGCGCTGATGGGCATCGAACGCGCCATCGGCTTCGACATGGGCGGCACCACCGCGAAGGCGAGCCTGATCACCAGCGGCGTGCCGGCGATCGAGGACGGCTATGTGATCGGCGGCGAGGCGAGCGGCCAGCCGATGCAGCTCCCGGTGGTCGACATCGTCGAGATCGGCGCCGGCGGCGGCTCGATTGCGTGGATCCGACACGACCGGCGGCCTGCACGTCGGGCCGAAGAGCGCCGGCGCCGATCCCGGGCCCGCCTGCTATGGCAAGGGCTCGGACCGACCCGGTGGTGACCGACGCCAATCTGGTGCTCGGCCGCATCAACGGCGCCCGCTTCCTCAACGGCGCGATGACGCTCGACCGCGCCGCCGCCGAGCGCGCGATCAAGGCCAAGGTCGCCGACCGGCTCCGGCTTGGCGTGACCGAGGCCGCGCTCGGCATCGTGCAGATCGCCGACAGCGCCATGTCGCTTGCGGTGCGCGCGGTGTCGGTCAAGAAGGGCGTCGATCCGCGCGAAACCGCGATGATCGCGTTCGGCGGCGCGGGCCCGCTGCACGCGGTCGCGATCGCGCGCGAGATTTTCATCCCCAGGGTGATCGTGCCGAAGGTGCCGGGCACGTTCTCGGCGCTCGGCATGCTGATGGCGTCGTGGCGGCAGGATTTCGTGCGCACGCTGTACGGTCTGCTCGGCGCGATCGAGCCGACGCAGGTCGAAGCCGCTGTTCGCCGAGCTGGCCGACGCCGGCCAGCCGCCAGCTCGCGCGCGACGGCATCGCGCCCGGCACTGCCGAATTCGCTTATCTCGCCGATCTGCGCTACGTCGGCCAGGAGCACACCATCGCGATCCCGGTGCGCGAGCCCGGCCAGCTCAGCGGCGATTTCGCGGCGCTGCGCGCGGCGTTCGACGCCGAGCACGACCAGCGCTACGGCCAGGCCGCGCCCGACGAGCGACTGGAGATCGTCAACGTCCGGTTGGTCGTCACCGCGGCGCGGCCCGACACGCTCGCCGAGCGCTGGCTGTCGGAGCGCTGGACGCCCGAGCCGCCGGTCGCCGAGCAATGGCGCGAGGTGGTGTTCGCCGATGCGGCGCGGCCGCTGCGCACCCGCATTGTCTGGCGGCCGTCGCTCGCTGCCGGCGCCCGCGTCGAAGGCCCGGCGGTGATCGAGGAGCCGAACGCCACCACGCTGATCCATCCCGGCGACGTCGCGACCGTGTCCGACGCCGGCCATCTGGTGATCGAGGTGGCGCTGCCATGACCCGCAACGAAGCCCATCCGATCACCGTCGAGGTGGTGCGCAACGCCATCGTCGCCTACGCCGACGAGATGGCGAACGCGCTGTCCAAGGCCGCCTACAACATGATGATCTACGAGGTGCGCGACTATTGCTGCGGGCTGATCGACACCCAGGCGCGCATGATCTCGCAGAACCGCGGCGGCTTGCCGATCTTCCTGGCCGACCTCGGCGTCGCGGTGGCCGACGGCATCGAGCGCTACGGCCTCGACGGCTTCGCGCCCGGCGACGTCATCGTGATGAACCAGGGCGAGGTCTGCGGCCAGCACCTCAACAACGTGGTGGTCTATTCGCCGTGCTTCCACGACGGCGAGCTGGTCGGCTTCGCCGCCAACCGCGCGCACTGGGTCGACATCGGCGGCGTGCGCCAGGGCTTCGGCTCCTACGGCTCGAGCGACATCTATGCCGAAGGCCTGCAGATGCGCTCGCTGAAAATCTACGAGGCCGGCAAGCGCAACGAGACGCTGTGGCAGATCATCCGCGACAACATGCGCTATCCGGACGCCGCGCTCGGCGACCTGCGCGCGCAGATCGCCTCGTGCCAGCTCGGCGCGCGCCGCTACGGCGAGCTGATCGCGCGCTACGGCCGCGCGACGGTCGAGGCCTGCATCGCCAAGGTCTGGGACCAGGCCGAGGCCGCGGCCCGCGCCGTGGTCGAGAAAATCCCCGACGGCGACTACGAGGCCGAGAGCTTCCTCGACAACGACGGCCGCAACCTCGACCAGCCGCTGCGCATCAAGGTCAAGGTGCAGGTGCGCGGCTCGCAGATGACGGTCGACTATCAGCGAGATGAACCCGCAGGTGCCGGGCCCGCTCAACTCCGGCCGCTCCGGCGGCATCGCCGGCGCGCGCGTTGCGTTCAAGGCGCTGACCTCGCCCGACCTCGACGTCAACGAAGGCTGCTTCCGCCCGCTCGACGTGATCCTGCCGGAGGGCACCATGCTCATCGGCCAAGCCGCCGTCGGCGCTCGGGCTCTGGAGCATCGCGCTGCCGACCGTGATCGACACCATCCTCAAGGCGCTGGCGCCGGCGGTGCCGCATCTGCATCCCGGCCGCGCACAAGGGCGACATGGGCGGCTGCTCGTTCTTCGGCTTCCGCGACGACGGCTCGCGCTTCCTGCTGATGAACATTTTCGGCGGCGGCTGGGGCGGGCGGCCGAACGAGGACGGCGAGTCGGCCGCGGTGTCGGTCTGCCAGGGCGACGTCCGCAACACGCCGGTCGAGCTGCAGGAGATCAAGTATCCGGTGCTGGTCGAGACCCACGGTCTGCGCGCCGACTCCGGCGGCGACGGCAAGTATCCGCGGCGGTCTCGGCGTCGAGCTGACCTACAAGCTCCTGCAAAAGTGCAAGGCCAACATCAACCTCGACCGCACCCGCGATCCGCCCTGGGGCCTGCACGGCGGCAAGCCCGGCGCGGTCAATGCGTGCTGTCATCCGCCGCGCCGACGGCAGCGAGACCGCGGTGCAGAAGGCGACCGAGGTCGAGATCGCAGCCGGCGACCGCGTCACCTTCCTCACCGCCGGCGGCGGCGGCTATGGTGAGCCGCGCCAGCGCGCGCCGGAGGCGAATCGCGCAGGACATCGTGGCGGGATTGGTGGCCAAGAAAGAGCGCATCATGATCGCGGAGCAGCGACGCAAGCGCCTGGTCGATGCGATGCAGGAGTCCGGCCTGGACGTGCTGCTGGTCTATGGCAACGCCTGGCAGGGCGACTATCTGCGCTATGCCACCGACTTCGGCATTCTCGAGGGCCAGGCGCTGGCGATCGTGCGCGGCGACGGCCATGTCACGCTCTATGTCGACAGCGCTTTGGAGGCCGACCGTGCGGCGCTCGACTGCCCTGGCATCGAGATCGTGCACGCGGCCGATCTGCTCGGCGCGGTCGATGCGGCGCTCGACCGCCTGCGCAACCGCAGCATGGGCACCGCGCCGGCGCGCCTGATGCCACGCCGGATCGCGCGCGCGCTCGGGCGAGCTCAAGCTCACCGACGAGACCGGCTTCATCGACCGCCTGCTGATGAAAAAGCTGAGCGGCGAGATCGACGCCATCCGCAAGGCGTCGCGGCTGGCTGACGAGGGCTACAAGGTGTTCATGCAGGCGGCGCGCCCCGGCCGCGCCGACTATGAGCTGATCGCCGAGGCCGAAGCGTTCTATCGCGCCCACGGCGTCGACGACAATTTCCAGATCATCGGCGTCGGCGGCGTCGAGGTGCGCGGCATGGCGCCGCCGAGCGGCAAGAAAATCAAGCGCGGCGACATGGTGACCACCGAGCTGACGCCCTGTGTCGACGGCTATTACGCGCAGATCTGCCGCACGCTGGTGGTGGGCGAGGCCACCCCCGAGCAGAAGGCCGCCCATGCGCTGTGGCGCGAGTCGATGGAGGCCGGCATCGCCGCGGTGCGCGACGGCGTCACCGCCGCCGACATCGCCAAGGCCGAGAACGACGTGTTCCGCAAGCACGGCATGGGGCAATACTGCACCAGCGAATACACCCGCGTGCGCGGCCACGGCATGGGCCTGTTCGCCGACAGCAAGCCGCATCTGCTGGAGGACGTCACCACGCGGATCGAGGCCGGCATGGCGCTGATCGTGCATCCGAACACCTATCATCCGGTGGTCGGCTATATGGTGCTGGGCGATGGCGTCGCGGTGACCAAGGACGGCTGCGAGGTGCTGATCCGACACCCCGCGCGAACTGTTCAGCGTGGCGGGCTAAAACATGCGTCGCGGCCTGATGGGACGAGACGAGCGTGAGCTGCCGGTGGCGACGCTTCAAGCGCGGCTTGCGCGCCTGCGCGGCGCCATGACGGGCGCCGGTCTCGACGCCTTCGTGCTCTACACCAACAACACGCGGCCGAGCGCGGTGAACTGGACGACCGGCTTCACGCCGTACTGGTCGGACGCGCTGCTGCTGGTCGGCCAGGACGGGGCGCCAACCTTCGCCACCGCGCTGTCGAAGCGCGTTTCCGAGTGGATCCGCACCACCGATCCGGTCAGCGAGATCACCAACACGCCGAAGCCCGGCGCGCTGATCGGCGAGCGGCTGGCGAAGGCCAGCGTCAAGCGCGCCGGCGTGCTGGAGCTCGACGCGCTGCCGGCCGGGCTCGCCGACGAGCTGTCCGCCGCCGCGCCGAAGGTCGAATGGACCGACGGCACGGCGCTGTTCGCCGGCCTGCGGCGCGAGATCGACGACACCGAGCGAAAATTGCTGGCGCGCGCCGACGCGATTGCTGCCGCGGCGCTGAACGAAGCCGGATCCGGCGAACGACGCCGGCACGCTCGCCGGCCTGGTCGAGAAGCACGCCCGGCTCGCCGGCGCGGAAGAAGCCTATATCGCGGTGGCGCCGGACCTTGCGGCCGACCGGCGGCTCAACCGCACCTCGCAGGCGGCGCCGCTGGCGAAGTGCTTATGCGGTGCGCGCCTCGATTTCCTACAAGGGCTGCTGGGTCCGCCGCACCCGCACGTTCGGCGACTCAGACCGGGCCGACGCGTGGTTTGCGAGCGTCACGCGCTCGCTCGAAGCCGGCAAGCCGATCGCCGCGCAGCTTGCCGCGAAGGTGACGGAGTTGCCCGGCGCCACTCTGCAAAGCTGGATGGCCGAGAGCTGCACCGGAAGCTATCCGCTCTCCGCCGTTGCGTCATCCCGCGCGCCGGGACACGACGCCCTCAGAAACGGTCAGTTCCTGGTGCTGACCGTCGAGCTTTCGGTCAACGGCGCGCCCTGGATCGGCGCCGCACCGCTGATCGTCGGACAGCCAAGCCTTTGACGTCCACGCGGCACGCATTCAGACGTGCTGGCCCTCGCTCAGCGGGATGTCGCGCATGGTCGACGGCGCAAACAGCTCCTCCAGTTTCACCCGCCGGTCGGTCAGGCCGTGCTCGTGGGTGTATTGCAGCAGCGCCTCGATGGTCGGGCGGTTTTGCTCGATGCCATAGGGATACCAGTCGTCGCCGATGATCGCCTTCTCCTCCTCGATCATCGGCTGCAGCCAGGCGAACGACGCCTTGGGCGAACCGGTGTCGGTGATGCTGCGATAGCAATGCTCCTTGGCGCGGCACAGCGCCTGGTAGAGGTTGAGCGCCAGCCAAGGCTCGCGGTCATAGATTTCGCGCTTGATCACCACCGTGTGCATGATCGGATAGATCTTGGTGCGCCGGTAGTAGTCCTTCTCCATCTCGGCGTAGTCCGGGAACAGCCGCGCCACGGTCTTGGCGCCACGCCGGAATGACAGCGGGTTGTTGGCAGTCATCATGAAGTCGATCTCGCCGCGCTCGAGCAGATCGCCAAGCTCGGTGCCCGCCGGCGCCTGTTCAAGCTTGATGTCGGCGGGGAGCTTGCGCCCCAAACGGTCGGTGCGGCCCTGCACCCAATGCACGTCGGAGGGCTTTACGCCATATTCGTGTTGCAGCAGGCCGCGCATGTAGACCGCGGCGGTCATCGAGTACTCCGGCACGCCGCCGCGCTTGCCCTTCAGATCGGCGGCGCTCTTGATGCCCTTGGTGGTGTTGATGAAGAAGTAGCCGTGGCGGAACACCCGTGACGGATAGACCGGGATGGCGATGAACGGCGACTTGCCGGTGCTGATCAGCGTGGTGGTATTCGACAGCGACATCTCCGAGGCGTCGAACTCCTGATGTTGCAACTGCCGCCAGAAAATCTCCGCCGGCTGCATGGTCAGATAATTTAGTTCCGCGCCTTCGACCTGGACGGTGCCGTCGCGCAGCGCCTGGGTGCGGTCATAGGGGCCACATGCGAAGGTCAATCGAAGCTTGCTCATGGGCTTCCTTCCAATCCGGGACGCGGCGCCACCGTGATGGCTCCACGTTTCGTGTTCCACGTGTCAAAAGACATACACTGTTTTCTTAACGCGACTTTTGTAGTTTCGCCGCGAGGACAAGGCCATGCCCAATGATTGCCAGGAGCGCGCCGAGAAATGCCGCGCGCTCGCCGCGTCCGCGCTGAGCGCGGAAGATCGGATGCGCTGGCTCGCCATGGCAGACTTCTGGACCAAGCAGAGCCAGGCAGCCGCCAAGCCAGACGCTGCGCCCGAGCCGAAGGTGTCGGATCTCGTGGGGCAGCTCTGCAATCACCTGGCAAGCAAAAGCTGAATCGGCAACACCGGCTCGCTCCGAGCGAAATCTTTTGCATCAACCGGGTCAGACTGCCTTGAGGTGGGCGTCGCGGCGCTTGAACAGCTCCTCGTCGGCATAGCCCATCGCCTCCGGACGGCCGCGCCCGAGCATGATCTGCACATACACCGGCTCGAGTCCGCTGTTGTGATAGCCGTGGATCACGCCGGCCGGGCAGGCGATGCACTCCCACGGGCCGAGCTTGGTGGTGACGCGCTTGCCGCTTTCGTCCTCGACGAACACGTCGAGCAGGCCCTGCAGCACGAAGAAGCATTCCTCGCACTCGTGGGTGTGCGCGGCGTTGCCCTGGCCGGTCGGCACGTAGACGATCGAGAGCGTGAAATTCTTCGCAGGTATCACGGTCGGGTCGTCGTGCTTGCCGGAGCCACCGGCGCCGATGAAGCGATGCTGTGCCCGCTTGTAAGGTTCGACCTTGGCGTCCTCGAACGCCGCCCAATCGGCGGTCTTTTCGCGGAAGCGGCCGACGTACTTCTTCATGATGTCTTCGAGCGAGACGTTCTCCAGTTCCTTCGGTCGCGGATGACGGGCGACGGCCATGGCGGACTCCTGTGCGATGGATGAGTTGAGCCGAATCTAGGCTTGGGATGCGCCCATCGTCAACGCACCGCGCTTTTCCACGGTTATTTGAACGCTATTCCGCGGCCTTCCTTTGCGCCGCCTGCACCAGGTCCCAGATCGCGGTTGGCGACAGCGGCAACGCGCGCGGCTCGACGCCGAAGCTCTGCAGCGCATTGGCGACCGCGTTGGCCATGCAGCCGCCAGCGGCGATGATGCCGCCCTCGCCCGCGCCTTTGGCGCCGAGCGGGTTGATCGGCGACGGATAATCGTCGAGCACGACGCAGCGCAGATTCGGAAAGTCGGTCGCGACCGGCAGGAGATAATCGGCGAGCGAGCCGGTCAGGAACTGGCCGTTGTCGTCGTATTTCAAGTCCTCCAGCACCGCGCCGCCGAGCCCCTGCACCAGCGAGCCGATCACCTGCCCCCGCAGCGTCAGCGGGTTGACCGCGCGGCCGACGTCCTGCACCACCACGTAATCGACGATCTCGATCTGGCCGGTTTGCGCATCGACCGTGATGTGCGCGACGTGCGCGCCGTAGCTGTAGGTGTGCTTCTTGTTGAGGAAGGCGCCCTCGGCGGTCAGCCCGGCGAATTCCTTCAGCGCCATCGACCGGCCGCTGCCGCCGACCTTGTCGATATCGAGCGTGACGTTGGACTCGGCGCAGCCGAGGCGCTTGCCGGCGGCTTGGCGCAGCGTGGCCAGGAACTTCTCGGCGGCGTCGAGCACCGCCGAGCCGCCCATCACGGTCGAGCGCGAGTGGTAGGCGCCGTAGCCGTCGCTGACGTAAGCCGTCGAGCCGTGGTGGACATCACTGATGCGTTCGACCGGCAGCTCGAGCGCGTCAGCCGCGATCTGCGCAAAGATGGTCTCAACGCCCTGCCCGACCGACGATGTACCCATGTAGACCGAAATGGTGCCGTCGTCGTTGACCTCGAGCCGGGCGCTCTCCTTCGGCCCGGCCGCGCCGCCCTCGATGAAGCAGACCACGCCGAGGCCGTGGTACTTGCCGCCGACCAGCTTGCCTTGCAGCTTCGAGACCTCTGGCCAATTGATCTCCTTCAAGGCGCGGTCAAGCGTGACGACATATTCGCCGCTGTCGTACTCGTCCTTGGCATCGGTCGGCTGCACATGGGCGATCGGATAGGGCTGTTCCTTGGCGGTGATGAGATTTTTGCGGCGGAACTCGACACGGTCGATGCCGAGCTCGGCCGCCATCATGTCGATCATGCGCTCCAGGAAGAAATTGGCCTCGAACCGACCCGGCCCGCGGTAGGTGCCGACCGGCGTCTTGTTGGTCATCCAGAGCGAACTATCGATCTTCACATGCGGCACGCGGTACGGCCCGGCCATGAACTGGCTGACGTTGCGCGCGCCGACCGCGCCGTTGGTGCGCATGTAGGCGCCCATGTCGGTGTGCACTTCGCCGCGGATCGCGAGGATGGTGCCGTCGCGCGCGCAGGCGACCTCCAGGATCGCCTCCTCCTCGCGCGCGTGATTCATCGTCATCAGGTTCTCGCGGCGGTCCTCGATCCATTTCACCGGTCGCTTGACGTGGCGGGCGGCGAACGGGATCAGGAAATCCTCCGGATAGAACTCGCCACGCGCGCCATAGCCGCCGCCAACGTCGTTCTCGACCATATCGATCTGCTCGACCGGCAGGCCGATCTGCGCCGCCAGAATCCGGCGGTTGAAGAACGGCACCTTGGCTGCGCCGAACACCGTGAGCCGGCTCGCGCTCTCGTCCCACTGCGCCAGGACGCCGCGCGGCTCCATGGTCAATCCGTAGTGGCGCCCGGTGCGCAGCCGCTCGCGACGCACGTAGGGCGCGGTGGCGAAGGCTGCGTCAGCGTCGCCCTTGCGCGACTCGAACACCAGCGAACGGTTGGTGCCCTGGCGCTCGAACAGCAGGCTCTGGCTCTTCGCCGCCACGGTCCAGTCAGCGACCGCCGGCAGTTCCTCGAGCTCGACCGCAATCGCCTCCAGCGCGTCTTCGCCGATCGCGATGCTGTCGGCCAGCACGACGGCGATCGGCTCGCCGACATAGCGGACCTTGTCGTGCGCGATCACCGGCTGCTCGAACGGCTTGAACTGCGGCAGCGGCTGCAGCCGCATCGGCACGATTGGCGGGCCGCCCGGCATGTCGGCGCCGGTGATGACCGCGTGCACCCCGGGCAGGCTGAGCGCCGCCGAGGCGTCGATCGAGACGATGCGGGCGTGCGCGACCGAGCTTCGCAGGATCACGGCGTAAAGCAGGTTCGGAATTGTCAGGTCGTCGACATAGGTGCCGCGGCCACGCAGAAAGCGCAGGTCTTCGCGACGCTCCATCGGCGTGCCGATGAAAGTATTTTTCATGGCATCACTTCTTGTACGCCGAGCGCGCGTCGAGCACCGCCTCGACGATGCCGATATAGCCGGTGCAGCGGCAGATGTTGCCGGACAGCACCTCGCGGACGCGGTCGGCGTCGCAGTCGGGCTCCTCGGTCAGCAGCGCATGCGCGGTGGTGATGAAGCCCGGGCGTGCAGAAGCCGCATTGCAGCGCGTGGTGCTTGCGGAAGGATTTCTGCAATGGCGTCAGATCCTGGTCGTTCGACAGACCTTCGACCGTGACGATCTGCGACCCTTCGGCCTGCACGGCGAGGATCAGGCAGGCGCGTACCGCGGCGCCGTCCATCAGCACCGTGCAGGCGCCGCAAACACCGTGCTCGCAACCGACGTGGGTGCCGGTCAGCCGCAGCTCATGGCGCAGGCAATCGACCAGCGTCATGCGCGGCTCGACCTCGACGCTGACCTGCCGGCCGTTGACCTCGAATTTCGTCATGCGTGGTCCCAATTCGCCTTCAGCCGAGCAACACACTCCGTTCATTCCCGCGCCAGCGGGAATCCGGAGCTAAAACGGAAGCTTCGCGATTGTCGCCCTCGGTCCCCGCTTTCGCGGGGACGAACGGGGGCAGCCGTCATCCCACTCATGCTCACCTCACCGCCGCGGCCTTGAGCGCGCGCTCGGTCATCGTGCCGGTGAGCGAGGCGCGGTAAGCGGCGCTGGCGTGGATGTCGTCCTGCGCCTCGACCGAAGCGGAGGCCGCGTCGGCCGACCTTCGCCATGATGGCGTCGTCGACCGCGTGGCCGTTGAGCGCGGCCTCGGCGGGCGTGAGCCGCATCTGGCGGTCGCCGACGCCGAACACGCCGATGTGCGCGTTCGAGGCCTTGCCGCCGGCCTCGTCGTAGTACAGCGCGATGCCGGCCAGCGCGAAGTCGCCGCGCCGGCGCGAAAATTCCTGGAAGCCCCAGCGCCGCGGCTTGGGCCACGCCGGCAGATGCACCTCGGTGATGATCTCGTCGGGCTTCAGCGCCGTCGTCAGCGCGCCCAGGAAAAAATCGGCGGCCTTGATGGTGCGCGCGCCGGCCTTGCCGACAACGGCAATCTCGGCGTCGCAGGTCTGGGCGATGCAGGGCATCTCGGCGGCCGGATCGGCATGCGCCAGGCTGCCGCCAACCGTGCCGCGGTTGCGGATCTGATAATGCGCGACGTGGCTGATGGCGTGCCCGAGCAGTGGATGCGCTCCGGCGAGCCGCGCATCGTCGAGAATGTCGCGCCAGCGCACCATGGCGCCGAGCCGGACGCCGTCAGCGCCGATCTTGATCTCGCGCAGGCCGGGCAATTTGCGCAGATCGACCAGCAGGGAGGGCTGCGCCACGCGAAACGCCATCATCGGCACCAGCGATTGGCCGCCGGCCAGCGCCTTGGCGTCGCCGTTGTGGGCCGCCAGCAGCGCCACGGCTTCATTGACGGTGGCCGGACAGGCATATTCAAAGGGCGGAAGTTTCATGATTTCAAGCTTCGAGCCCCCGGCGAGATGAAAGTTTTGTGACGGACCACTATCGCGACCCGTCTCCGGCCCGTCAACGCGGCGAATTCGCAACGGCGGTATGGCAGGGCAGCATTGCGAGCCCGACCTCCGTCACCCTGAGGTGCTCGATCGAAGGCCAAGCCTCGAAGCGCGTCGGCCGGACGACGAACTTCAGCACATTCGCGCGCTGTTAATTCTTCTGGTCCTGCTTCTGCGCGATCTCCTTCAGCACCGGATTCCACATCGCCTGCTGCTGATGGACGAAGGCGGTGGCCTCGGCCGCCGTCATCGGCCGGGTATAGCTGCCGAGCGCCGCAAGCTTGGCCTGCAGCTCGGGCTCGCGCGTCACCTGATGCAGGTCTTCGCTCACCTTGGCGACGATTGCGTTGGGCGTGCCGAGCGGCGCCACCAGAACCGCCCAGCCGGTGGCGACAAAGCCCGGAATGGTTTCCGCCACGGTCGGCAGATCGGCGAATTCGGTCAGCCGCTTGGCCGCAGCGACGGCGAGCAGCTTCACCGCTCCCGACTTCGCGGCGGCGGCAATGCCCGAATATCCCTCGATAATGATGTTGACGCGTCCCGACGCGACGTCGCTGAACGCATGGGCGGGGCCGCCGGTGTATGGCACCAGCTGAAGCTTGATCGCCGCCTGATGCTGCAGCAATTCGCCGGCCAGATGGGTGAGCCGCCCGACCCCGGTCGTGGCATAGGTGATCTGATCGGGCTTGCTCTTGGCGAGTGCGATCAGCTGCGGCAGCGTCGAAATACCGAGCGCAGGCGACGCCGCAATGAACATCGGGTTTTCGGTCACGAAGCCCATCGGCAGGAAGTCGCGCGGCACCTGCAATGGCACGTTGGGTGCCGGCGGCCGCAGCGCGACGAAGGTCGACAGCACCGGTTGATAGAGCGTGTAGCCGTCGGGAGCAGCCTCCGCGGCGGCGCGCGCCGCAACGCTGCCGCCAGCGCCCGGCCGGTTGACCACCAGGATTTGCTGACCCCACTTGGCGCCAAGCCGGTCGGCAACAAACCGCAGTGCTCACGTCAGGCGTGCTGCCAGCCGATGAATTGGCGATGATCTGAACCGACTTGTTCGGATAATCCGCGGCGGCGATCGGCGCGGTCGATAGCGCCAGCGCCCATGCCGCAACGACGCAATGCCAATGTGCTTTCATCCTTCCCTCCCAGGTCCGGATCCGCACCGATGATGGCGGGGGCAAGCAACGCTAGTGGATCGTGCGCGGCCCCGGTATAGGTCACTTGGCCGCGCCTCACACACTATTCGGCCGCGGCCGACAACCGCCATCAATGCGTTAATCCGCGGGCTTCCGGCTGCGTGGCAGGAAGGCCTTGAACGGCCGCTTGACCACACCGGTGCATTCGCGCGTGAAGCTCTTGCCGTCGGCGGTCCAGCTCTGGGTGCCCTTGAGCCGGGCGCTGCGCCGCACGAACACGCCGCTGTAGCTCGCCTTGTATTTCCGGCCGTCGCTGTCCCACGCGCCGTCGAGGTTGAGTCGGGTGCCCGTGAGCGAGCCGGTGCCTTGCTCGAGCTTGCTCTCTGGGGTGTCGCGCAGGCGCACCACATGGGTGTAGCGCACATTGCCGTGTGTGATCGTGACGTCGATCGCCTCGCGCATCCGCAGCTCGGTGAACGGCAACTTGTCGCAGATCAGCGTGCCGCGATAGACCGCGTCGAGCACCTGGGCCGCGGCCGGCATGGCGACGATCGCCACCACGATCGCGGCCAAGATGCCGATGACATGTCCTGCCCGCTCCATCCCCCCCTCCCGCGTAGAGCATGATCCCGAAAAAGCTGCCCGGACTTGTCGGGTACCGGTTTTCGGACAAGATCATGCTCAGACAAGTCTTCTGGTTTTGAGGGATGATAGCTCCGGCTTCAGCGGCTCACCAGTGCAATGCCGGCCGCGACCAAAGCCGCCGCCAGCCCCTTCTGGGCCAGATCGCGCGGCGCCAAGGCCTCGCGGCTGACGCCGGGAAACAGCAGCGTCAGCGCAACCCCGATGACGAACACGAACAGCGTCGTGGTCGAGCCGATCGCCTGCACGATCGCCAACGGCGCGAACATCAGCGCGTAGCGGTTGGCAAGACCGCCGCCGAGATTGATCAATTCGTTCGAGGCGTTGATGGCGAGCAGCGCGCCGCCGTTGTTGCGCAGAAGCCGCACGAACTCGCGCCGAAAATACCCGATGCAGAGAAAGCCAAAACCGAACAAGCGCCTCGCCGGCGAACATCCAGAACGTGGTGGCCCAGAACTCGTCCTTGATGGCGAACGCCTTGAAGATCAGCGTCGCAAGCGACATCACAAAGCCGCAGGTCAGCATCAGCGCGGCGAGCCGCCAGCGGAATCGCTCGCGTCGCGGCCCGGTGCCGATCGAGACCAGCAGCACGCCGCCGATGATCAGCGCGCCGCCGGCGAGCTGAGTGCCGCTCAGCCGTTCGCCCAGGACGAAAAAGCCAAGGATGTAGCCGAACAGCGGCGACGACTGGAAGAACGGCGCGACCACCGACGCTTCGTGGTCCTGCAGGGCGCGCAGATAAAAGGTGAGTCCACCCATGTAGAGAATGCCGGACAGCGTCATCAGCGCGATGCTGAGGCCATCGCGTTGGAACACGGCGGTGGCGTCAAAGATCGCGATGATCGGCATCAGCACGAGGCCCATCAGCGCGGTGAACACCAACAGCACGATCACGTCGGTGTCCTTGAAGTAGCGCTCGACCAGATACTTGTCCAAATGCGTTGAGATCGCCCACAGCACCGGGCCGCAGAGAGCGAAGGCAAGCCAGTTCATGGCGATGTCTTGGAAGACCCTGTGATGGCCGCGCGCTTGTCCTGAAGCAGCGCCCACACCCGAGGCGGCGACAGCGGCAGCGCGCGCGGCTCGACGCCGAGTGCATTGGCGACCGCGTTGGCGATCACGCCGCCGACCGGGATGATGCCGCCCTCGCCCGCGCCCTTGGCGCCGAGCGGATTGTGCGGGGCAGGCTTGAGCTCCAGGGCGTGCGTCCGGATCGCCGGAAAGTCGCTCGCGGTCGGCAACAGGTAATCGGCGAGCGTGCCGGCCAGAAACTGGCCGTCCGCGTCATAGGCGAGGTTTTCCAGCAACGCGCCGCCAAGGCCCTGCACGATGGCGCCCACGGTCTGGCCGTGCAGCGTCAGCGGATTGATGATCCGGCCGACGTCCTCGATCGCCATGTAGTCGATCAGCGCGACGTGGCCGGTGCCCGGATCGACCGCCACGTGGGCGGCATGCGCACCATAGGAATACGTGCGCTTGTTGCTCGAATAGGTGCCGTCCGAGCCAATACCGTCGGCAGCGAGCGCGGTGAGCGCAATGCTGGCGCGGTTCGGCCCGACGGCATGGTCGCCATCGATCGCAACCTGGCTCGCGTCGCATTGCAGGCGCCTGGCCGCGGCGGCGCGGATCGCATCCTTCAGGTTGGCGGCGGCCTGCACGATGGCCGAGCCGCCCATCACGATCGAGCGCGACGAATAGGAGCCGTAGCCCTGCTTCACATAGGTCGTCGAGCCGTGCTGCACACGGTTGATACGTTCCATCGGCATTTCGAGCGCATCGGCCGCGATCTGTGCGAACACCGTCTCGACGCCCTGGCCGACCGACGACGAGCCCACATAGAGCGACACCGAACCGTCGTCCTCCAGCGCCATCCGCACGTTCTCGCGCGGGCCGGAGCCGCCGCCCTCGAGATAGCAGCCGACCGCGATGCCGTGATAACGGCCGTCGATCAGCGCGCCTTGCAGCTTGGCTTTCTCGGCCCAGCCGAAGTCGTGCAGGCAACGGTCGAGCGTCATACGGTAGTCGCCGGTGTCGGTGGCGCTGCCCTGGTCGAGCGGCTGCACGTTCGGCAGCTCCCAGGGCATTTCATGCTCGGCGATCAGGTTGCGGCGGCGGAATTCGACGCGGTCGATGCCGAGGTCGTTCGCCGCCATGTCGAACAGCCGCTCACGGAAGAAATCCGCCTCGAAGCGGCCCGGACCGCGATAGGTGCCGGACGGCGTCTTGTTGGTCAGCAGCAGCGTGTTCTCGAAATCGATGTTCGGCACGCGATAGGGCCCGGAGAGGACCTGTGCGGTATTGCGCGCTGCGGTTACCCCGTTGGTGCGGATATAGGCGCCGAGGTCGACCGCGCCGTGCCCGCGCAGGCCGCGGATGGTGCCGTCGCGCTCGCAGGCGATCTCCAATTCGCATTCGGCGTCGCGCGCGTGGTTCGACGCGATCAGATGCTCGCGGCGGTCTTCGACCCATTTCACTGGGCGATTGAGCGTCTTCGCCGCGAACGGAATCAGGAAATCCTCCGGGTAGAACTCGCCGCGCACGCCGAAGCCGCCACCGACGTCGGCTTCGATCATGGTGATGGCGTCTTCGGCGAGGCCCATTTGCTTGGCCAGGATGCGGCGGTTGTGGAACACCACCTTGGTCAGGCCGCTGACGGTGAGGTGGCCGTTGGCCGCGTCCCATTCGGCCAGCAGCCCGCGCGTCTCCATGGTCATGGCGGTGAAGCGCTGCACCTGGAAGCGCTCGCGGCGGGCGTAGGGCGCGTCGCGGAACGCCGTCTCGGCATCGCCGCGCCTGGCTGTCAAGGTGATCACCTGGTTGCTGCGGCCCTCGAACATCGGGCTCATGTCGGCGCGGGCGGCTGCGCGATCGGCGACCGGCGGCAACGGCTCGATGTCGACCGCGACGTGCTCCAGCGCGTCCTCGGCGAGCGCCTGCGGTGTCGGCCACCACCACGGCCAACGGCTCGCCGACGTAGCGCACCTTGTCGTAGGCAATGACCGGTTGCTGGAACGACTTGAACTCCGGCAACAGCTCCTGCCGCATGGTGATAACCGGGACGGCGCTCACGCCTTGCCGCAAGATGTCGGCGGCAGCGATCACCGCGCGCACGCCGGGTCGCTTGAGCGCGGCGCTCGCATCGATGGCGCGAATGCGGCCGTGCGCGACCGAGCTTCGCAGGATGACCGCGTGCAGTGCGTCCGGCTTCGGCACGTCGTCGACGAATTGCCCCCGGCCGCGCAGAAAGCGCAGGTCCTCCAGCCGCTCGACCGGGCTGCCGATGAAGGAATTGACCGTGCGCATGGCGCGACCCTAGCACAGCGCCCGCGCCGTCATCCCGCGGTGCGCGCCGTCGCACACCTCAGGGTGAGGATCTTCCTGCGAGCAACCGATAGAGCCGGGCCGGCGTCACCGGATATTCGTCGATCCGCACGCCGAACGGCGCCAGCGCATGCTCGATCGCCGAGACGATTGCGCCTGCGGCCGGCACGCAGCCGGATTCGCCGACACCCTTGACGCCGAGCGGATTGAGCGGCGACGGGTATTCGACCATCGTCACGTCGATCCTTGGCACGTCGGTCGAGCCCGGCAACAGATAATCGGCGAAGTTGGTGGTCAACGGCTGGCCGCCGTCGTCGTAGCCCATCCATTCCAACAGCGAGTTGCCGATGGCATGCGCCACGCCGCCGATGATCTGGCCTTCGACGATCATCGGATTGACCAGGCGGCCGGCGTCGTTGACCACGACGTAGCGCAGAATGCGCACGCCGCAGGTCTCGATGTCGACCTCGACCTCGACGGCATGACAGCCGAGCCCGTAGGTGAGCGCGGGCGGAATGAAATTTTGCAGGCTTTCGAGGCCGGGCTCGAAATTGCCCGGCATGTTGTAGCCGGGCACGCCCGACACCGCCTCGGCCACCGCTTTCAGCGTGATGCGCCGGTCGGTGCCGGCGACCGCGATCTCGCCGTTCTCGAGCTCCAGGTCTTGCGGGCTTGCTTCCAGCAGATGCGCCGCGACGGTCAGCGCCTTCTCCCGCACCGCCACCGCCGCCATGTGCACCGCCGAGCCGGCGGTGATGGTCTGGCGGCTGGCGAAGCCGCCCTGGCCATGCGGGATCACCGCGGTGTCGCCGGCCACCACCGTCACCATCTCGGGCGCCACGTCGAACTGCTCGGCGCAAATCTGCGCCAGCGCGGTCTTGATGCCCTGCCCCATCGGCATCGCGCCGGTGTAGACCGAGATGCGGCCGGAGCGTCCGATCCGCACGATGCCGCTTTCGAACGGCCCGCGCCCGGTGCCCTTCATGCCGTTGCCGAGGCCCACGCCGAGGTAGCGCCCGTCGCGGCGCGCCCTGTCTTGGCGCGCGGCAAAATCGCCGTAGCCGATCGCGTCGAGCGCGAGTTGCTGGCATTTCGGGAAGTCGCCGCTGTCGAGCGTGATCGCCGAACCGGAGCGGGTCTTCAGCGGCGTAACGTAGGGAATCCGCTCGACCGGCACCAGGTTGCGCCGCCGCACCTCGGCGCGGTCGAGCTTGAGCTCGCGGGCGATGGCGTCGAGCACGCGCTCCATGGCGAACGCGCCCTCGGGATAGCCGGCGCCGCGCACCGGCATGGTCGCCACCTTGTTGGTCTCGACCACCAGCACGTGCAGCTCATAGGCTGGCAGCAGATAGGGACCGGGGACCGCGGTCGATGCGTTGTATGGCAGGTTGATGCCCTGCGGTGTGTAGGCGCCTTCGTCGTGGATCATGCGGCCGCGCAGGCCGCGCAGCCGGCCATCCGCCTCGAACGCCGCCTCCAGGTCCCAGTATTGCTCGCGCTCCTGCACCGCCGCGAGAAAATGCTCGCGCCGATCCTCGACCCATTTGACCGGGCGGCGCAGCAGGAGTCCGGCGGTGGCGACCGCCACCTCCTCGGGATACATGACGAACTTGGCGCCGAAGCCGCCGCCAACGTCGGGCGCCACCACCCGCACCTGGTTCTCGTCGAGCCTGAGCAGAAGCATCAGGAACGCGCGAACCTCATGGGCGAGCTGGGTCGAGGTCCATAGCGTCAGGCGATCCTCGTTGACATCGTAAGCGGCCAGTGCGCCGCGGCCCTCGATCGAATGCGCCCCGCCGCGATGTTGCTTGAGGCTGATGCCGACGCGGTGCGGCGCGCCGGCAAAGGCTGCGGCGACGTCGCCGTAGGCCTGCTTGATCTCGGTCATGACATTGGTCTTGCGCCCGCGATGCGCGAGCGGTGCGCCGGGAGCGGCGGCGGCGCGACAATCGGACGCCGCCGGCAGCGGCTCGTAATCCACCGCAACCAGCGCGGCTGCATCCTCGGCGAGCGCGCGACTGTCGGCGATGACCAGCACCACCGCTTCACCGACAAAAGCCACCTCGTCCTTGGCCAGGACGAACGGCGTGATGTCGGGCGGCAGCGCAGCGGTGCGGAATTGCAGTGGCAGCCGCTCCTGCGACAGCTGCGGCAGCAGGTCGGCGAGCGTGAGCACCGCATGGATGCCGGGCGCGTGCCGGGCCGCATCGCGGTCGATGCCGCGGATCAGCGCGTGGGCGTGCGGGCTGCGCACAAAGGCCGCGTGCAGCAAGCCGGGAAAGCTCAAGTCGTCGAGAAAGCGGCCACGCCCTTGCAGCAGCGGCTGGTCCTCGATCCGCTTGAACGGCCGGCCGATGATCGAGGTCGAGGGAGGCACGGCGCTACCTCGCGCTCGCGGGCAGAGGGGGACACGCCGCAGACGCGGTGATACCAGGCGTCAACGAAAGCCTCTGAATCTTCACGCCCGCGGCCTTCACGACGTCGGCCCATTTCTCGCGCTGGGCGCGGGTGAACGCAACGAAAGCGTCCGGGCTGTCGGACAGCGCGGCATCGGCGCCGACGTTGAGTAGCGCGTTCTTGACCTCCGGCAGCGCCCAGATGCGCTTGGCCTCGGCGGCAATCTTGTCGACGATCGGCCGCGGCGTGCCGGCCGGCGCGAACAGCCCCTGCCAGGCGGTCGCCTCGAAGCCCTTGATGGTCTCGGCGATGGCCGGCACCTCGGGCGCCGACGGGCTGCGCTGCGGCGTGCTGACGCCGAGCGCGCGCACCGTGCCCTGCTTGGCGTGCGGCCAGACCGTGGTCATGCTGTCGATGGCGAGATCGATGTTGCCGCCGAGCATGCTGTTCACCACGTCGCTGGTGGACTTGTAGGGCACCTGCGTCATCTTGGCGCCGATCGCCTGTTCGAACATCACGACCGAGAGATGCGACGAAGTGCCAAGGCCGGACGAGCCGTAGTTCACCTTGCCGTCGTTCTTTTTCACATAATCGATCAGCTCCGGGATGGTCTTCACCGGCAGCTTGGGATTGACAATCAGCAGGTTGGGGAAGCTCACAAGCTGCGTGATCGGCTGAAGATCCTTGTCGACGTCGAACGGCAATTTGGCGTAGAGCGCCGCGTTGACCGCGATCGAGCTCACCGTACCCAGCAACAGCGTGTAGCCGTCCGGCGCGGCCTTGGCGACAAAGCCGGTGCCGATGCTGCCGCCTGCGCCGGCGCGATTCTCCACCACCACCGGCTGGCCCAGCTTGGCCTGCATCTGGGTCGCCAGGATGCGCGCCAGGAGGTCGGCCGAGCCACCGGCGCCAAACGGCACGATGATGGTGATCTGGCGAGCCGGCCAGTCCTGCGATTGCGCCGGCTGGGCGATGGGTGCGAGTGCCAACACGAAGGCAACGAACAGGGCGCGCATGGCAAGGTCCTCAAGATCGGGCGGCTTGATTATGGGCCGATCGGCGGGATTTTTGATAGCCTCCAGGGGACCTCGCCCAGCCAGGGAGACACGACGATGAAATTCGGGATTGGCCAGCCGGTGCCGCGCACCGAAGACCCACGGTTCCTCAAGGGCGTCGGGCGCTATGTCGGCGATATGCTGCCGGCCAACCTGGCGCACGGCGTCGTGCTGCGCTCGCCGCACGCCCACGCCAAGATCAAGTCCATCGACACGACACAAGCCAAGCGCGCGCCCGGCGTGCTGGCCGTGCTTACCGGCGCCGACGCGCGCGCCGACAAGCTCGGCGTGCTGCCCTGCACCGCTCCGCCGATCGCCTTTGGCGGGCCACCCAAGGCCTTCATGGCGCTGCATCCGATCCTGGCGCAGGATCGCGTGCGTTTTGTCGGCGATCCGGTCGCCTTCGTGGTGGCCGACACGCTGAACCAGGCGCGCGACGCCGCCGAGCTGATCCAGGTCGATTACGAGGTGCTGCCGGCCATTGCCTCGACCGGCGACGCGCACAAGCCGAGCGCACCGCAGGTCTGGGAGGGCGCGCCCGGCAACACCTGGTTCGCCATGGAGCGCGGCGACAAAGCCGCGACCGACGCCGCGTTCGCCCGCGCCGCGCACGTGGTCGCGCTGAAGATCGTCAACAACCGGCTGTCCGCCAATTCGATGGAGGGCCGCACCGCGCTCGCCGAATACGATCCGACCAGCGGCAAAACCACGCTGCACACCTCAACCCAGCAACCGCACAAGGTGCGGGCCGGCCTGGCTGGCGCGGTGTTCCGCGAGCCGGAGATGAAGTTCCGCGTCATCTCGCCCGATGTCGGCGGCGGCTTCGGCATGAAGGGCGGGGTGTTTCCGGAGGACGCCCTGGTGTCCTGGGCGGCGCGCAAGACCGGCCGCCCGGTGAAATGGGTGGCGGAGCGTTCGGAAAGCATCCAGAGCGACTGCCACGGCCGCGACAGCGTCAGCGAAGCCGCGCTCGCGCTCGACAAGGACGGCAAGTTCATCGGGCTGCGTGTCTCGACCAACTATTGCCAGGGCGCCTATCTGACGCCGAGCGCCGGCGTGCCGGCCGGCATGGGCTCGATGGCGCTGACCAATGTCTACGACGTCCCGGCCGCGCATATCGCGTTGCGCGCGGTCTACACCAACACCACGCCGGTCGGGCCCTATCGCGGCGCCGGAAAACCGGAGGCGATCTATGTGATGGAGCGGCTGGTCGACAAGGCCGCCGCCGAAATGAACATCGATCCGATCGAAATCCGCCGCAAGAATTACATCCGGCCGGCCGCGGTGCCCTACAAGACGCCACTCGTGCTGGTGCACGACAGCGCCAACTACGAGGCGGTGATGGACATGGCGGTCGAGGCGTCGGACTGGAAGGGCTACGCCAGCCGCAAGGCGGAATCGAAGAAGCGCGGCAAGCTGCGCGGCCGCGGCGTCGCCTATTTCATGGAAATCTGCGGGCCGTTCAACGACCGCATGGAAATCCGCTTCGACGAGAATGGCAGCGTCACCGTCGTCTCCGGCACCCACAGCCACGGCCAGGGCCACGAGACCGTCTACGCCCAGATGGTGTCGGAATGGCTCGGCGTCGATTTCAGCACCGTGCGGATGATTCAGGGCGATACCGACGCGGTCGGCTTCGGACGCGGCACCTACGGCTCGCGCAGCATGACCATCGGCGGCTCGGCGCTGAAGAATGCCGCCGACGTGCTGGTCGAGAAGGCGAAGAAAATGGCCGGCCATGTGCTGGAGGCGTCGGCCAGCGACATCCAGTTCGCCGACGGCAAGTTCACCGTGGTCGGCACCGACAAGTCGATCGGACTGGTCGAGTTGGCGCGCAAGACCTACGCGCCGATGGGCTGGCCGGCCGAGTTCGGCGTCGGCCTTGAGGCGGTCGGCACGTTTACGCCGACGCGCTCCAACTTTGCCAACGGCTGCCATGTCTGCGAGGTCGAGGTCGATCCCGACACCGGCGACGTCAAGATCGTGCGCTACATCGGCGTCGACGATTCCGGAATCATCATCAACCCGCTGCTGTTCGAAGGCCAGATTCACGGCGGGCTCGCCATGGGCATCGGCCAGGCGCTGCTCGAACACGTCGCGTTCGACGACAGTTCGGGGCAATTGTTGTCCGGGTCGTTCATGGACTACGCCATGCCGAAGGCCGAGCACTTCTCGTGGTTCGAGATGCACGACCTGCCGGACCGCTGCCGGTCGAACCCGATCGGCGTCAAGGGCGCGGGCGAGAGCGGCACGGTCGGTGCGCCGCCGACCGTGATCAACGCCATCGTCGATGCGTTGCGCGAGCGCGGCGTCACCGACGTGCCGATGCCGGCAACGCCGCTGCGGGTCTGGCAGGCGATGCAGACCGCAGGGGTCGGACATCAGTGATCGGGGGTCCGGTGTTCAGGCTTCGATCCATCCTGCCGCGCATCGGACTGGTGACGGCGCTCGCCGCCATGGCGTCGGCCGCTTGCGGCGAAGATTTCCCGGTCCGGCCGGTGAAGATCATCGTGCAGACCGCGGCCGGCAGCTCGCTCGACGTGCAGGCGCGGCTGGTCACCGAGCAGCTTTCGAAAATCTGGGGGCAGCAGCCGGTGATCGTGAACCAGGCCGGCGCCGGCGGGCTGATCGCGGCGCGCACCTTGGCGGCCGCCGAGCCCGACGGCTACACGCTGTTCATGGCGGGCGGCTCGGTGTTCGTGGTGCTGCCGGAGGTCAACAAGAACCTGCCGTTCGACGTCAACGAATTCGTGCCGATCGGCTTCGTCGCCGAGCAGCACTACGCGCTGCTGGCGTCGAACAAGCTCGGCTTGAATTCGACGGCGGAGCTGATCGAGCGCTCCAGGAAAGAGCCGGACGGATGGAATGCGGTCGCCGGCACGCGCGGCGGATTGCAGCATCTGACCGTCGAATGGTTCCGCAGCAAGAGCGGCGCCAAGCTGAACATGATCCATTATCCGGGTACCGCGCAGGCGCTCAACGACGTCATCACCGGCCGGGTGCCGGTGATGATGCAGACGCTGCTGCCGGTCGCCGGCGTCCTCGCCTCGGGCGAGGTCAAGCTCCTGGCGCTGACTTCGCCGGCGCGGCTGCCGACCCATCCCGACGTTCCGACCGTGGCGGAAACCGTGCCGGGCTTCACGTCCTCGGGCTGGTCCATCCTGGTCGCGCCGCGCGGCACGCCGCAGGCCGCCGTGCAGAAAATCAACAGCGACTTGCGCAAAGCGCTGGCCGCTCCGGAGCTCCTCAAGAAACTCCAGGAGATGGGAAACTACACGCGGACCATGAGCCCGAAGGAGCTTGCCGATTTCGTCAGCGAGGAGCGGCAATTGTGGGGACCGATCGTCAAGCAGGTCGGCCCCGCGCCGCAGTAGGACAATCATGACGGGCGCATTGGATGGCGTGACGGTGCTGGAGGTGGCCGACTACGTGACCGGGCCTTATGCCGGGATGCTGCTCGGCGATCTCGGCGCCAACGTCATCAAGATCGAGAAGCGGCGCACCGGCGATCCGTTCCGCGGCTTCGACCCCGCCCACGGCGGCGGTTACGATCCGGAGTTTCTCGCGCTCAACCGCAACAAGAAGAGCCTGACCCTCGATCTGACCACCGCTGGCGGGCGCGAGGTTTTTCTGAAACTCGCCGACACCGCGGCGGTGATCGTCGAGAACCACCGCCCCGGCGTCATGGACAAATGGGGCGTCGGCTACGACGTCATCCGCGAGCGCAATCCGGGCATGATCTTCTGCTCGATCTCCGGATTCGGCCAGGACGGCCCTTATCGCGATCTGCCGGGCTACGACACGCTCGGCGTCGCCATGGGCGGGCTGCTCTCGATCCTCACCGACATGGCAAAGCCCGAGGCGCCGCGCATCACCTTCGCCGATCACTTGACCGGCATCTTCGCCTGCCAGGCCGTATTGGCGGCCCTCTATGCCCGCGCGCAAACCGGCAAAGGCCAGAGGGTGGAGACCTCGCTGCTGCAATCGGTCTCCTCGTTCGTGCAGTCGCACGCGGCGCGCTATTTCGTGTCGGGCCAATTGCCGCGCGAGCATCGGCGGTCGAATCTGGCGGCGGCCTTCGTCGCCGGCGACGGCAAGCCGTTTGTCATCCATCTCTCGACGCCACCCAAGTTCTGGGAGGGCCTGACCGACGCGGTCGAGCGGCCGGAGCTGCGCGACGACCCGCGCTTCAAAACGCGCGAACTGCGCGTCACCAACTATCGCGAGTTCCACGCCACGCTGCAGGCGATCTTCGCCACCGGCCCGCGCCAACACTGGCTCGACCGCATGCGGGCGCGCGATGTGCCATGCGGTCCGCTCTACAACGTGCAGGAGGTGTTCGACGATCCGCAGGTTCGCCACCTCGGCCTGCCCATCGAGCTTCATCATCCGAAGAAGGGCAAGGTGCGCGTCAGCGGCAGCCCGGTGACGTTGACGGAGACACCGGTGTCCTACGCCGCCGCGCCGCCGATGCTGGGCGAGCACACCGAGGAAATCCTGCAAGCCGCGGGCTACAGCGCGGACGATATCGCGCGGCTCGCCAAAGCCGGCGTGACTTAGGATCGCGCGTGAGCATCCGGGGCAAGGCCGCAATCGTTGGAATCGGCGAAACGCCGCCCGACCGGCTCGGAACCAAGCCGGGCGAGCCGCGGCGTTCGGTGCAGGATTATCTCGCTGCCGCGATGCGGCTCGCACTCACCGACGCAGGCCTCACCAAAAGAGACTTCGACGGCCAGGGCCTTGGCGCGATCTACAGCGCCGGCCAGTCGCAATCGTTCTGGCCGGCCGAGGTGGCCGACATTCTGGGCATCTCGCCCGGCCTGCTGCTGGCCGGCGGCCAGGGCGGCGCCAGCGCCGTCTCGCTGCTCGGCCAGGCCTCGGCCGCGATCGCGTCGGGTCTCATCGAGCTTGCGCTGATCGTCTCAGCCGACGCGCCGTTTTCCGATCCGGTCACGGGCAGCCAAGCGTCCAACACCCGCGATTTTGAGGTGCCGTTCGGCGCGATGGGCCCGAACAGCAAGATCGCGCTGGTGATGCGCCGCCACATGCACGAATACGGCACCACGCTGGAGCAGCTTGGCCGCATTGCAGTCGCGTCCCGCTATCACGCGAGCCTCAATCCCGACGCCTATCTGCGCGCGCCGATCACGATCGACGACTACAAGAACTCGCGGCTGATCGCCGATCCGATCCGGCTGCTCGATTGCGTAATGCCGGCGAACGGCGGCAAGGCGTTCATCCTGGCGTCGGCCGAGCGCGCCCGCCGATTGTCTCGGCCGCCAGTCTATTTGCGGGGCTTCGGCGAGAAGGACAATCCGTCCTACGGGCCGCGCGCCAATTCGGATGCGCTGGTGATGGGCATCGCCGACGCCGGACGGGCCGCGATGGCGATGGCGGACGTGCGCCATCGCGACGTGAATTTCCTCCAGCTCTACGACGACTACATCGTCATCGTGCTGATGCAGATCGAGGATCTCGGCTTCTGCCGCAAGGGCGACGGCGCGTTCTTCGAGCGCACCAATTTCACCTGCCAGGGCGCGCTGCCGATCCAAACCGGCGGTGGCATGATCAATTGCGGACAGCCCTCCACCACCGGCGGCATGCTGCACGTGACCGAGGCGGTGCGGCAGCTGCGCCACGACGGCGGTGCGCGCCAGGTGCCCAACGCCAAGGTCGGCATCGCCACCGGCGTCGGCGCGGTGGCCTATGGCAAGAACTTGAGCTGCAACGCCGTCGCAGTGCTCGGGACCGAGCCATGAGCGATACTCCGCGCAAGCCACTGCCGCGCATCAACGCCGTCACCGCGCCATTCTGGCGCGCGGCGGCGGAGCGGCGGCTCCGTATGCCCCGCTGCAAGGCTTGCGCTGCCTTCGTCTGGCCACCGCGGCCGAGCTGCGGCGAGTGCGGCGGCGAGCACTTCGACTGGACCGATCTCCGCGGGCGCGGCCAGGTCTATTCGTTCACGGTGATCCGGCAGGTCGTCGGCGGGCCGGCGGCCAAGGCGTTCGAGCCCGACCTTCCCTATGTGGTGGCCTGGATCGATCTCGACGAGGGACCGCGATTTACCAGCAACATCGTCGGTTGCCCGATCGAGGTGGTGAGCATCGGCATGGCGGTCGAGGTCACGTTCGAGCAGGCGTCGCCCGAGATCTGGCTGCCGAAGTTCAAGCCGGTCTAAACGCTCGCCATTGCGCTGATCTGGAATAGTTCTGCTAAGGATACATTCCGGCCGCGGACGGTTACAATCCGGCCGGTTTTTTGGGAGTGGTACGAATGGGGCTGGAATTCGGTGTGTTCGATCACGTCGATCGCTACGATCTGCCGCTGACGCAGTTCTACGAGGATCGTTTCAAGCTGCTCGAGTCCTACGACCGCGCCGGCTTCTACGGCTACCATTGCGCCGAACATCATTCGACGCCGCTCGGCATGTCGCCGTCGCCGAGCGTCTACCTTGCTGCCATCGCGCAACGCACCAAGCGGCTGCACTTCGGTCCGCTGGTCTATACGCTGGCGCTTTACCACCCGCTGCGGCTCGCCGAAGAAATCTGCATGCTCGACCAGATGAGCCGCGGCCGTCTGCTGATCGGCGTCGGCAAGGGCATCTCGCCCATCGAGGTCGGCTATTACGGCGTCGACTACGCCAAGGCCGACCGGATGTTCAACGAGGCCATGGTCATCCTGCGCCAGGCATTGACGCAGCAGCGCGTCGATTTCGAAGGCGAGTTCTACCGCTACAAGAACGTGCCGCTGGAGATCTGGCCGTTCCAGAAGCCGCATCCGCCGTTCTGGTATGGCGTGATCACGCCCGACAGCGCCGAGCGCTCGGCCAAGGCGCGCTACAACATCGTCGGCAACGGCCCGGCCAAGGCGTTCCGCGCCATCACCGATCGCTACCGCGCCGCCTATCAGGCGCCCGCCGGCGGTGGCGAATATCCCAAGCTCGGGCTGAACCGGTTCCTGATGATCGCGGAAACCGAAGCGGATGCCCTGGCGATCGGCCGGCGCGCCTACCGTCGCTGGTACGCCAATTTCATGAAGCTGTGGATCGAGCACAACATGCCGCCGACCAACGTCAGCTATCCGGCGGAGCTCGACGGCCAGATCGCCAATGGCGTCGCCGTTGTCGGCACGCCCGACCAGGTGTTGGCGAACCTGCGGGCACAGATCGCGGATTCCGGCGCCAATTATCTCGTCACTCGCTTCGCCTATGGCGACATGACGTTGCCGGAATCGCTGCGTTCGCTTGAGCTGTTCCAACGCCACGTCATGCCCGCGCTGCGCGAGAGCATGGCGGTCGCGGCGGAATAACGCAGCGGCATCGACTGTTCAAAGAGGTACAAAGATCGCCTCGACGGGAGCACAACCATGAGCCATTCACGCCGCCGCTTTCTGCAACTCGCCGCTGGCGCCGCGGCGCTGCCTGCCGCGCCCGCCGTCGCCTCCGCGCAAGGCAATTACCCGTCGCGCCCGGTCAAGTTCATCGTCGGCCAGGCCGCCGGCAGCGCGTCCGACATCACCGCGCGGCTGATCGGGCAATGGTTCTCGGATCATCTGGGTCAGCAGTTCGTGGTCGAGACCCGGCCGGGCGCAGCGGGCAACATCGCGACCGAGTCCGTGACCCGCGCGCCGGCTGACGGCTACACGATTCTCCTGGTGAATTCGCAGAACACGATCAACACCGCACTCCACGAGAAGCTCAACTTCAATTTCCTCACCGACATCGCACCGGTCGGGATGATCGATCTTGTTCCGCTGGTCATGCAGGTCAATCCCGCGGTTCCCGCCAACACCATCCCCGAGTTCATCGCCTACGCCAAGGCGAATCCCGGTAAGCTCAACATGGCTTCGGCCGGCATCGGCGGGCCACAGCACATGGCGGGTGAGCTGTTCAAATTCATGGCCGGCGTGGACATGACGCATGTGCCCTATCGCGGCACCACGCCGGCGGTGACCGATATGCTGGGCGGCCAGGTGCAGGTCATGTTCGACGTCACGCCGACCGCGTTGCCGCAGATCAAGGCCGGCAAGCTGCGGCCGCTTGGGGTGACGACGATGGAGCGGCTGCCATCGCTGCCCGACGTGCCGACGGTGGACAGTGTCGTCAAGGGCTACGAGGCCAGCGCCTGGATCGGCGTCGGCGTGCCCAAGGACACGCCGGCCGACATCATCGCCACGCTCAACAAGCAGATCAACGCCATGGTGGTGGACGCGACGTTCAAGCAGCGGCTGACGGATCTTGGCGTGGTGGCGGTGCCGCCCAAGACGCCGGCCGAATTCGGCAAGTTCATTGCCGAGAACACCGAGAAATGGTCGAAGGTGATCAAGGCGGCCGGCATCAAGCCGCAGTGAGCGCTACGGCATGGCCGTGTCGGGAATATCCTCGGGGAATGGCCTGAGCAATGTTCGGCCTTTTTCCTTGAAGTTGCGGCCGTCCACCGATTCGATCAGCTCATAGAACAGCGTCTTGTAGGTCACGAACACCGCGCCTTCGGCCGCCATCCTCGCCATCGCCGCCGCGACATCGCGGGACGAGGAGAACAGCGCGTCCTCGACCAGGTAGACCTCGTAGCCGAGGCTCAGAAGGCCAAGGCACGATTGCAGCACGCAGACGTCGGTTTCGCAGCCCGCCACGATCACCTGTTTCTTGTTCAGGCGCGCAAGATGACGCCGGACGGTCTTCTCCTTGCACAAGTCGAAGGTGCTCTTTTCCAAAATTACTGCGCGATCGCCCAAGTGACGCAGTGGTCGCCCAAGTGCTTGGCGATCGGCTTCGGCAATACAGCCTTTGCGATCGACCGGCCGTTCGATCGTGGCGACGATGGGGATGTCGAAATAGCCGAGCAGGCGAACCAGGTTTTGCGGTGTTCGCCACGATGCGGGAGCGCTCGCGCTTGCCAAGCTGCGCCAGGAAAAACGATTGGACGTCGATGATCGTGCCGCAGCAATGCTCGGGGACAATGCGCTTGACCATCGTCGTGTCCTCGCCGGCGGCTGCGATTTCGGCGGCGATGCTAGCCGAAACCGGCTCCCGCGTCTCAAGACGATGCGCTAGCTTGGGCGCCGGAGAATCGCGACCATGAGTGGCTACGACTACCGACCTTTCCTGCCGCCGCCCGGCACCTCCAAGATCGCCGGGCCGACACCGCGCGCGCATGCGCAGGCGCGAACCAAGAACAACCCGCGCGCGCAGGGCCTGCTGGCAAACTGGGAGAAGATGCTCAACGGCCCGTTCCGCGGCATCACCACCGACGGTTCGGTGATCCCCGAGCTCTACGCGCCGCGCCCCGAGGGCGCGCCGACGCTCGCCATGATCGAAGCGGTCAACGCACTGCTGGCCGCCATGTCTCCCGAGCAGAAAAGCCGCTCGATCTTTCCGGTCGATGCCAACCAGTGGCGCCGCTGGCAGAACACCGAGCTTTACCTGGAGGACTACGGGCTTCGCCTTGACGAAGTGGACGAGCACCTGCGCGAGGCGGTGATGGCGGTGCTGCGCGCCAGCATGAGCGCGCACGGCTATGAGCTGTCGCGCGACGTGATGCGGCTCAACCGCTTCCTCGGCGACCTGGTCGGCGGGCCGGCGGTGCTCGGCGAATGGAGCTTCATCTTCTGCCTGTTCGGCACCCCGTCCGCGACCGAGCCGTGGGGCTGGCAGTTCTTCGGCCACCATCTCGTGCTGAACTGCTTCGTGCTGGACCGGCAGATGGTGTTGACGCCGGCGTTCTGGGGCGCCGAGCCGAGCTATGCCGATCATGGGCCGTTCAAGGGCATCCATCTGTTCCAGGACGAGGAGCGCGCCGGGCTGACGCTGATGCGCTCGTTCTCAGCCGAGCAGCAGAAGCGCGCCATCGTCGCCCATTCCATGATGGGCGGCGACCTGCCGGAAGGCCGGCGGCATTTCGCCGACAACCTGCATCTCGGCGGCGCGTTCCACGACAACCGCGTGGTGCCCTACGAGGGGCTCAAGGGCGATGCGCTGTCGGCACTGCAATGGCGCAACCTGATGGACCTGGTGCAGAAGTATCTCGCCGTGCTGCCCGAGGGCCCGCGGCAGGCGCGCATCGCCGAGGTCGAGCGCCATCAGGCAGCGACGCATTTCTGCTGGATCGGCGGCTTCACCGAGGACAGCCCGTTCTATTACCGGGTGCAGAGCCCGGTCACCTTCATCGAGTTCGACCACCACGCCGGCGTGTTCCTGACCAACCCGGAGCCGGCGAAATTCCACGTCCACACCATCGTGCGCACGCCGAACGGCAACGACTACGGCTTCGACCTGCTGCGCCAGCACTACCAGACGTCGCCGCATCATCGGCATCACCACGGCGACGGCAAGCACGATCACCACCACGGCGACGGCGATCGGCATCACCATCACAATGATAAGTAGCGATGCAATGACTCTCCACGAGTCATTGCCGAGCTTGATGTATGGCTCGGGGACATCGTCGGAGAAAGCGATGTCGTCTACTCGACCACATCGTCGGCGCGCCCGATCAAGGTCGGCGGGACGACAATGCCAAGCGAATTTGCAGTCTTAAGATTGATGGCCAGTTTAAATTTGGTCGGAAGTTGAACCGGCAAATCTTGTGGTTTCGCGCCCTTCAAAATGCGATCGATGTACCCCGCTGAACGGCGCTCGAGATCGGGTAGGTCCACTCCATAAGAGATCAGACCACCGGCTCTGATGAAAAAAGCAAAGGGATACACCGCAGGAATGCGATGCCGGGCCGTCAGTGAAATGATCAAATCGCGTTGAGCCTTCGATGCCGTGAAAAGGTCGGGAAGAACAACAAGACCGGCGTTTGATTGGTGTGATAATTTGCCAATTATCGCCTCGATATCGTTGGCGCTGCTGACGTGGACAACCTCTAGCGAAAATCCAGCGGACACCGCTTCTGCTTCCAACAATTTCAAATAATAACCGGATTGGGGTGCGGTCTTCGGATTGAAGATGATCGCGACCCGTGATGTACGTTGCGAAAGCTCCCGAAGCAGCTCCAGCCATTTACCCGCCAGCGAAGCTTCGATGTTCACGAATCCGGTAGCATTTCCACCCGGCCGAACAAAGCTCTGCACAAAGCCTGACCCAAGTGGATCTGAAACGACACTGAACACCACGGGGATTGCAGCGGTCTCCCGCAAGACGCTGGCTGTTGCTGGTGTTGTCGTGACGTGGATCAAATCCGGTCGCGATTCGACTATTTCTTTCGCCACTCGCTGCATTCGGTCGGGATCAGCGGCCCAACGCAAATCAATCTGCGCGTTGCTGCCACGCCTCCACCCAAGCTGATGCAGCGAGTCGATGAGCGTCTGTACCCATCTCTGCGCTTCCGGGTCGCTTTCAGGCAATCCCATCAGCACCCCGATCCGAGCTACCCGGTTGGACTGCTGTGCATGTGAAGCGAGAGGCCACGTCGCCGCGGCACTTCCAATCAGCGCAATGAGCTCGCGTCGCCTCATCTTTCCGTTCCAAAAGGCTGGGCATCGTAAAGGATCGAATGAGACCTTTGGAAGGACCGGCGCGCCTTAACATCCGCACCCGGGAGCGCTGCCTCAGCCCCGCTGCTCCCGGTGCAGCATCAGCTCGGGCCGGCCGGCGACGAAATGGCCGAGGCTCTGCTCGAACTGGCGCGCCGAGTCGCGCGGATAGTCGTCGTAATAACCGCCGATGTGCGGGGTGATGATCACGTTCGGCATGGTCCAGAGCGGACTCGTGGCCGGCAGCGGCTCGGTCGCCAGCGCATCGAGTGCCGCGCCGGCCAAGCGCTTGTCGTTCAGAGCACGGATCAACGCGGCCTCGTCGAGCACGCCGCCGCGCGCGAGGTTGATCAGATATGCCTCGGGCTTCATCGCGGCGAGCACGCGGTCGTCGACGATGTTGCGGGTGTCGGCCTCGAGCGGCAGCAGCAGCACGAAATAGTCGAGCTCGGCCGCGGCCTGCGCGATCGCGGCACGCGAATAGATTTTGTCAAAGCCCGCGACCGGGCGGATGTGCGCGAAATGCCGACGACTCGCATGCCGAACGCCTTGCAGCGCGGGCCGAGCCCCTCGGCGATGGCGCCGACGCCGAGGATGCCGACGGTCTTGCCGTCCAGCAGCCGGCCGGGGAAGCGCTGCCAGGCCTTGGCCTCGCGCTGGCGCTCGATGCGGCGGAAGTCGCGGTTGAACGCCAGCATCAGCAGGAACGCCAGCTCGGAAATCGGCGGGCCGTGGATGCCGCGGGTCGCGGTAACGATCACGTCCTTGCCGAGATAGGGCGAGTCGATGATGCCGTCGGTGCCGGTGCCGAGCGAGTGCACCCACTTGAGCCGGGGCGTGTTGCGGAAGAAGTCGGTTTTCACCTGCGGCCCGAACGCCATCAGGATGTCGGCCCACGCCGCGTGCTTGAGCGCCTCGTCTCGGGTCGCGACGGTCTTGATGGCCAGCTCGGGATGGCGCACCGCGAGGTATTTCTCGTATCCGGAACGCGTCGGCTCCGGATGGGTGAGGAAGATCAGGAGATTCATGGCGATCTTATCGGGAAGCGATTGGGCTGATCGGCGCAACAAACTCAGCGTCATTGCCGGGCATAGCCGTCCGAAGGACGGCGTCGCTTCGCTCGCCTATGACCCGGCAATCCATGATGAGCCGCAGAAGACGAGCCGCTAGGCTTTGCTCGACTGCGACGCCTCATGGACCCCCGGGTCAAGCCCGGGGGTAACACTGCGGCACGTGGCGAGCCCGGAGGAAAACTCAGACGTCGATCTCGACGATCTCTTCCGGGAATTGGTGGATGCGGTCGCCCGGGCCGTTGCCGCCGATGATGTAGTTGTCGCATAGCCAGTTGAGATAGCCGCCATAGGCGTAGGTCGGGTGCACGACGATGTTCATGTCCTTCTCGATCGTCCACGGCTCGTCGCTGCGAATGAGCGGCCGTTCCACCAGGTCGTAGCCCTGGCCGTGGCAATAGAGCCGCGCCTCCTCCGGCCGGCCGTTCTTGCGCATGAAGGCGTTGAACGCCTCCCAGATGTCCTTGCAGGGCGTGCCGGGCTTGAGCATGTCGAGCGTGAGCTTGCGCAACTCCTTCACCATCTCGAGCTCTTCTTTCATCTTCTGCGGCACCTTGCCGAGCACGCAGCTGCGGCCGAGCTCGGTGTACATGCTGCCCGGGCCGGAATCCTCGACCAGGAGCGCGAGCGCATCGCCCTTCTTGATGGTGCGGTTCTGCACGTGGCGCTGGCCGAACTTGGCCGGCGTGCCGGGCGGCGCCGAGGCGCACAGATAAATGCCGTTCTCCGAGCCGTGATCCTGGCTGTAGTGCACCGCGACCGCGGCCACTTCGGTGTCGCGCATGCCGGGCTTGATCGCCGCGAAGGCGGCGCGCATCGCGCCGTCCTGCATGATGGCGGCGCGGCGGACGAGCTCGAGTTCCTCGGCGCTCTTGATCACCTTGACGCGGTCGACCAGTTCGCTGGCGTCGACAAAGCGCGCGCTGGTGAAACGCTTCATGATGTAGTCGCCCATGGCGAACGACATCTGGTAGATGCCGACGAAGCCGATGGTGGCGCGCGCGTAGGGCTGCAGCGCCTTGGCGGCGAGCTCAGGATCGTAATACTGGGTGAAATGCGCCGAACTCGTAGCTCGGCGTGGTCAGGATGCGCTTGACGCCGCGCCACATGTCGGAGGGCGGACGGCTGTCGCCGTTGAACGGCCCCTGCATCACCACCGTCATCTCGTCGTCGGCCGGAAAGACCACCGTGTTGGGATAGCCGTTGGTCGCCGGCATGTCGGTGAAATACCGGACGTAGCCGCCCATGTGGTCGTTGTTGTTCTGCATCAGCAGGACGTCGATGCCCTCACGCTTCATGGCGGCGCGCACCAGGCCCCAACGGCGCTCAAGCTCGGCGGTCGAAATCGGAAACTGCAGGCGCTCGCTCAGGCCATTGCCGCTCATGGTTGCCTCCCGGGTTTGGCTATTTTCCTAACAGGTTGATCGACAAAGACAATCTGTGTTCCCTCGCACGGAAAAATATATTTTTACGCGTCTGCGGTTTCATACCGTCAATTTGCCGCCTTGTATAATCGCTATGGGCACGGTCGGCCTAACGCCTCTCGGGATTTATGGAAGCCATTCTGGTCAAGGTATTCGCGGTTGCACTGGCGCTGAGCCAGGTGACGACCCGGCCCGACGCGATCAAGACCCAGTTCGATCCGGCGACGGACAAGGCCGAGGTGCTTCAGCTGCTGGGCGCCGGCTGCGACCACGTGCGCAAGTCGTTCGACCTCGAGAACATCGACCTCGACGACCTGATCGCCACCGTCATGACCGACAAGCAGGCGGTCGCGGGCGAGATCGCGGCCTTCCGCGGCATCAAGTTCACCGACCTGCACACCGCCTACAAGCAGATCTGCAAGCACGAGAAGGTCGCAAGCCCGGTGGTGGACGTCGATCAGCTGATCGAATTCTACAACAGAGCGGTCGCCGACCTGCCGGACCACAACCGGCTCAAGGACCTTCGCCTGCCGGGCATGACCACGGTGCTCGACGGCAAGGGCGCGAAGTTCGCCGAGCTGTTCGAGCCCGACAACCGCCGCCAGTGGGTGCCGCTGTCGGAAATCCCGGAATCCGTGCAGAAGGCCTTCGTCGCCGCCGAGGACAAGCGCTTCTTCGAGCACAACGGCGTCGACGAGCGCAGCGTCATCCGCGCCTTCATCAACATGATCGCCGAGCCGAACAAGCGCCAGGGCGGCTCGACCATCACCCAGCAGGTGGCGAAGAACCTGCTGGTCGGCGACAGCATCAGCTACGAGCGGAAGGTCCGCGAAATCATCGTGGCGAACCGCATCGAAAAGACGATTTCCAAGCAGCAGATCCTGGAAATCTATCTGAACTCGATCTACCTCGGCCGCTCCGCGTGGGGCGTCGACCTCGCGGCCCGCGCCTATTTCGGCAAGCCGATCAAGAGCGTGACCTTGACCGAAGGCGCGTTCCTCGCCGGCCTGACCAAGGGTCCGGCCTATTTCGATCCCGACCGCCATCGCGAGCGAGCGCACGGCCGGCTCGCCTACGTGCTGAGTCGCATGCAGGACGACGGCGCGATCACCGACGCGCAGTTCAAGGAAGCGCAGGCCGAACGGCTGACGGTCGCGGCGCAGTCACGGCCGCGGCGGACCACCGGCTTCCATCTGGTGGATGAGGTCGGCCGCGAGGCCCGCACCCTCGCCGGCATCCCGAGCCTGACCGCGCAGTCCTACGAGGTGCGCTCGACCATCCGCCCGGAGTTGCAGCGCGCCACCGAAGCGGCGTTGCAGGACGGGCTCGCCGCCTACGAGCAGAGCGCCGGCCGGGTCGAATTCCGCGGCCCCGAGACCAACCTCGGCGACGCGATCCGCAAACTCGCCGCCGATCCCAAGGCCGACCGCGGCAAGCCAGCCTGGCAAGTCGCACTCCAGCAGGTCCGCCTGCCGCTCTACGACGTGCATTGGACGCCGGCGGTGATCGTCGAGCGCGTGGCGCTGCGCGGCGGCGGCGAAGCGATCCGGGTTGGATTGCCCGACGGCCGCATCCTGCCGCTGTCCACCTACTCCGGCCGCGCCCGGGCGCGGCTCGCGCCGAACGACGTGATCTACGTCAAGGTGTTCGAGGGCTCGGGCAAGCAGGGCACCCGCGTCGAGATGCGCGTGCGCCCGGTCGTGCAAGGCGCCGCACTGGTGATGGAGAACCGCACCGGGCGCATCGTCGCCATGGCCGGCGGCTTCTCCTATCCGCTGAGCCAGCTCAACCGCGTCACCCAGGCGCGCCGCCAGCCCGGCTCGTCATTCAAGCCGATCACCTATCTGGCGGCGCTCAACCACGGCCTGCAACCCAACACCCTGCTGAACGATTCACCACTGACCTATCCGCCGATCGGCGGCGCCACCCGCCACTCGCGTGCCGAGGATTACTGGTCGCCGCAGAACTATGACGGCGGCTATTCCGGCACCATCACCATGCGGCGCGCGCTCGAGCATTCCAAGAACGTGGCGACCGCGCGCCTGCTCGACGGCGGCATCGGCGACGCGCCGAAGGAAAGCCTGGACGCGATCTGCGCGCTGGCCAAGGAAGCCCAGCTCGTGTCCGAATGCATGCGCTACTATCCGTTCGTGCTCGGCGCCCAGCCGGTGCGACCGGTCGACCTCGCCGCGTTCTACGCCGCGATCTACAACGAGGGCGCCCGTCCGACGCCGCATGTGATCGACGAGATCCTCAAGGACGGCCGGACCGTTTATCGCGCCAAGGATGACAGCAAGGCGCTGCCGGTCGACCGTGCGGCGGCGTTCCAGCTTCGCTCGCTGATGCAGGGCGTGGTGGCGCGCGGCACGGCGGCGCGCCTGTCCTCGCTGTCGGCCTACATCGCCGGCAAGACCGGCACCACCGACGAGTTCAACGACAGCTGGTTCGCGGGCTTCAGCAACGACGTCACCATCGTGGTCTGGGTCGGCTACGACAACGCCAGGGGCAAGCGCACGCTCGGCCACGGCCAGGCCGGCTCCAGGGTGGCGTTGCCGATTTTCGAGCGCATCATCCAGGCGGCCTGGACGCAATACCCGCGCACGCCGCTGGTCGGGCCATCGCGCGAAGCCGCCCGTCATCTGGTGGCGCTGCCGATCGACGGCCAGTCGGGCGAGCGGGTCGACAGCCGCGGCAACGGCGCCTTCATGGAGTATTTCCGGCTCGGTCCCGACGGCCGCTATACCGAAACCGTGTACCAGCTGACGTCGCGCGGCTCGGAATACGACATCGGCGAAGGCTCCGCGCCATTCGGGCTACCGTGGTTCTTCGGCGGCCAACGCGACTACGACGGCTCGTCGATGTTTCGCGGCGGTTTCCCGCCGACGTCGCGCGGCAACTGGCGTCCGCCGGAGGACGACCTGCGCTATATGCCGCAGATGCGCGCGCCGCAGGAAGGATATCAGTCGCAGCCGGGCTATCAGCCGCAGCCTGGCTATCAGCCGCAGCCAGCCTATCGGCAGCCGCCGCGGCCTGTGCCGCAACAGGCTCAGCCGCCGCGCGACAACCGCCTGCCGCCGCCGCCGGGCGCACGCCGGGCCGACCCAGGCTATTTCTGGGACCGCCGCTAGTGTCGCGGTTCGGAAGTTCGCCCGATTTCTCGGCTTGCTCCGTAGCGAACTTCCGAACCAAAGCGACACTAGCAATGTATAGTTCTAGTGTCCCTTTGGACCCGAAGTTCGCAAAGGCGCCTGCTGAGCAATCGTGCGAACTTCGGGTCCGGGACACTAGCGCTCTTGATACAAATCGATCGCGTCATTCTTCGAGGGCCGCATGAGCCGCCTGAAGCTTTCGATTGCGACCACCGACTACGACCATTTTCGCGATTTCCGCACCGGCGCCGTCCAGGCCGAAGGCATCGAGGCCACCTGGTCGATGCTCGGCCATCACGAGATTTTCGCGCGCTTCACATTCAATCGCGAATGGGACGCCGCCGAACTGTCGTTTGCGAAATTCTGCGCCCAGGTCACGCGCAAGGAATCCGACATCATCGGCCTGCCGGTGATCTGCTCGCGGCTGTTCCGATTCTCGTCGTTCTACGTCAACAGAAAGAGCAAGATCCGCGGCCCGAAGGATCTCAAGGGCAAGAAGGTCGGCTCGCCGGAATGGGCCCACACCGCCGCGGTCTACATGCGTGGCTGGCTCGGCGACGAGCACGGCGTGGCGCTCAAGGACATCCACTGGGTGCAGGCCGGCGCCAACGAGGCCGGCCGCATCGAGAAGGTCGAGCTGAGCCTGCCGAAGGGCGTCAAGCTGACCCGCATCAAGGACAAATCGCTGAGCGAGATGCTGGCGTCGGGCGAGATCGATTGCGCCATCATCGCCCGGCCGCCGGACTGCTTCCGGCACGGCCACAAGGACGTCGTCCGGCTGTTCCCGGACTTCTGGGCGATGGAGGAGGAGTATTACCAGGCCAACAAGGTGTGGCCGATCATGCACATCATCGCGTTGCAAAAGCGCGTGCTCGACCAAAACCCATGGGTCGCGCGCAATCTCTACAACGCCTTCCTCGCCTCCAAGAACCGCAGCGTCGAGCGGCTGATGGACCCCGCGGTGTCGCGCTACCCGGTGGCCTGGCTGCCGACCACCATGCGCAAGATGCAGGACTTCTTCGGCGGCGACACGTTCCCCTACGGCATCGAGGAAAACCGCCCGACCTGGGAGCAGATGCTGCGCTACACCCACGAGCAGGGCATCGCCCACCGGCGCGTCAAGCCGGAGGAGATTTTCCCGAAGGGCATCATGACCAGCGTGCGGGTCTAGCCGCCGCTCATGGTCACCGGTCGCTGTAAAGCCGTTTCGAACAGCGGCGCTGGACATGTTCGTTTTTGATTGAAGCGCTTGAGCTGCCCACGCTTCTTCGGAAAGAGCGTGTGCCGCACGGCATCAATTCACTCGGCTGACGATCCAGCCTTCAACCGCCCTTGATGCCGGCGGCCTTGATGATCGGCCACCATTTCTCGATCTCGGCCTTGTGGAAGGCGGCGAGATGCTCCGGCGTCTGCTCTTCGCGCGGGCCGATCTCGTAGCCCTGGTCGGCCAGCTTCTTGCGGATCGCCGGATCGGACAGCGCATCGACCACCGCGCCGTTGAGCCGCGCGATGATATCCTTCGGCGTGCCCTTGGGCGCCCAGATCGCCTGCCAGGGCGAGATGTGCAGGCCGGGCACGCCGGCCTCGTCCACGGTCGGAACCTCCGGCGCGGTGGCGGTGCGGCTCTTGGCCATGGCGGCGAACACCTTGATGCGGCCGGCGCGAAACTGCGGCAACGCGGTCACCGGATCAACGATCGCCATATCGATCTGGCCGCCGACCAGATCCGGCATCACCGGCGCGGTGCCGCGATAGGGCACGAACTGGAATCTTGGTGCCGGTGATGTTCTGAAACAGGATACCGCCGAGATGCGACGGGCTGCCGGGACCGGCGGTGCCCGACGACGCTTTGTCCGGATTGGCCCTGAGCCAGGTGATCAAGCCTTTCAGGTCGTCGGCCGGTAGATCCTTCTTGCCGACGATCAGCCACGGCGTGCCGGCAATGAACGCGATCGGCTCGAAATCGGCGACCACGTCATAGGGCAGCTGATAGATCGCGGCGTTGAGCACATGGGTGACGAAGGCCGCGTAGGCGATGGTGGTGCCGTCGGGCGCGGCGCGCGCGACGCGGCCGACGCCGATGCTGCCGGAGGCGCCGGTCACGTTCTCGATCACCACCGGCTGGCCGAGCGACGCCTTCATGCCTTCGGCGACGATGCGCGCGATGGTGTCCATCGCGCCGCCGGCCGGCACCGGCACCACCATGGTGACCGGGCGCGACGGGAAGGATTGCGCCAAGGCGAGGCGCGGCAGCGCCGAGCAGCGTCGCGGCGCCTGCGGCCCGTTGCAGGAATTGGCGGCGTCGAACGGTCATGATCACTCCTGATTGGGGCGTGCCCAAAGCGATGTTTCCATGAATAATAGCGCAAGTAACAGCACAAGACCGGCAGCGCAAAAATCGACGTGACCGGACCGCACCGCAACAGGGAGCACCGCGCCATGACCATTGCAAAGCTTGCGGCCCTGGCGCTCGCGCTGTTTGCGTGGTTCGCGGCGCCGGCGTGGAGCCAGGATCCGTATCCGTCCCGGCTGATCACCATCGTGGTGCCGATCACGCCCGGCACCGCCATCGACATTCTGGCCCGGCTCTATGCCGACAAGCTTTCGAAGCGTTTCGGCCAACAGGTCGTGGTCGCCAACCGCGCCGGCGCCGGCGGCCTGATCGCGGCGCAAGCCGTGGCCGGCTCGCCGGCCGACGGCACCACGGTGATCTTCGCCAATTCGGGCCACGCCATCCTCGGCACCCTGAACAAGAACCTGCCGTTCGATCCGGTCGGCGATTTCGCCGGCGTATCGCTGGTCGGCGAAGCGCCCGCCATCGTGGTGGTGCCGCCGTCGCTCGGCGTGTCGAACCTGAAGGAGTTCGTCGCGCTCGCCAAATCAAAGCCCGGCACGATCAACTATGGCTCGGCCGGCATCGGCACGTCGACGCATCTCGCCGGCGCCTACTTTGCGCTGAAGACCGACACCGACCTGGTCCACGTGCCCTATACGGTGAGCGCGACCATCCTCGCCGACCTGATGGGCGGACGCATCCAGGCCTCGTTCGTGCCGCTCGCCTTCGTGCTGCCGCTGCTCCAGGACGGCCGGCTGCGGGCGCTGGCGGTCGGCGCCAAGGAGCCGGCGACCGACCCGCTCGCGATCCCGACCGCGCTGTCGCAGGGCATCGATTACCAATACGCGACCTGGTACGGCATCCTGGCGCCGGGCAAGACGCCACGGCCGGTGGTCGCCGCACTGCACGAAGCGGTCGCCGAAGCCAGCAAGGACCCAGAGCTTGCCGGCAAGATCCGTGCCCAGGGCATCGAGGCGCGGGACATCGGACCGGAGCGGTTCGACGCCCATATCCGCAGCGACATGGACCGGCTCGCGCCGCTGCTCAAGGCCATCGCCGACAAGCGGTGAAGCGTCAGTTCAATTTGAACACGCCCTTCACGATCCCGGTCACCGCCTGCTTGACCTGCCGTGTCGCGTCCGGATCGTGGCCGACATGAGGCCCACGCTCGACGCAAGGCATCCTGGTAGCTGAACGGCTGCCCGCTGGTTGCGTTGACCAGCAGCCCAACCGGCCCTTCGACGATCTTGCACCGGCGCACGCTTTGCGATTGCGGCGAGACGGTCGCGCATGGTGGCGCCGAGCGGGTTGTCGAAGGCATGCTGTGCGTTCGGGTACTCGACCACCTGCACGTCGCGGCCGGCGGTCTTGAGCCGTCTCGGCATAGGCCTGGCACAGCGCGATCGGGTTGTAGTCGTCGACGCTGCCGCCGAAGATGCGGATCGGCCGGTCGGCGACCTCAGTGTCGGACACGAAGGTCGTTGCGCAATCCGGATAGAACGCGATATAGGCCGCGAACTCCACACCCGACCTGTTCCAGAGCTGATGGAAGCGCTTGAGGCTGGCGTACAGCGCCGCCTGGCCGCCGCGCGAGAAGCCCATCAGCACGATGCGCTGCGGATCAACGCGCGGATGCTTCGCCAGCACGTCGAGCCCGCGATAGATGTCGAGAATGAAATTGAGCCGGCCGAGCAGCGCCTGGTTGCTGCTGGTCTGGGTCAGTCCGCGCGCCGTGAAGCCATCGAGCGCAAAGGTCGACACGCCGATGGTGTTGAGCTCGCGCTCCCAGAACTCGATGTTGGCGCCCATGCCGCCTGAGCCGTGCATCAACATGACGACCGGAAGCCGGCTGTTGCCCTGCGCCAGCCGCAGCTTACCGGTCGTGGTGACCGCTTTGGCTTCGCCGTCGCCCTTGAGGAATTGCGAGTCCGACAGCGTCAAGGTCTGGACGGCGTGCAGCTCGGTGCGCGCCGCGATATCGTTGGGTACCAACTCGGCGCAAGCCAGCGAACTCGTGGCAACGACAATCGCCGCGGCGCATACTCGGATCATTGCCATGCTCCCCCGTTTCAGCGCATCACCACGCGCGTGCCGACCGGCACGCGATTGTACAGGTCGGCCACGTCATCGTTGACCAGGCGTACGCAACCGAGCGTGACGTCTTCGCCGATGGTCTTCGGCGCGTTGGTGCCGTGAATGCGCGAGAGGTTGTCATCGAGATCGAGCAGCCGCGCGCCAAGCGGATTGCCGGGGCCACCCCGCATGGATTCGGACCTGCCAGACCCCGGCGGCGGCGTCCATTCCGGCCATTCTACTTTGTTCGAGATCTTGCGCGGCCCGATCAGCTCGGCACAGGGCGTGCCGACACCGATGCCGTAACGCAGCGCCGCCGAGTTGGGCAGCACCAGATACATGAAATGCTGCGGCTTATCGACGACGATGGTGCCGGGCGGCAGCGTCGTGCGATAGAACACGCGCTGGCGTTTGAAGATGTAGGGGACATCGGCATCGGTGGAGCCGCCGTCGACGCCGGGCGCGAGATCGACGGACGATGACGCAAGCGGCGATGACCGGCGGCGCAGCGGAGGCTCCTGCAGCGCGGCTTCGATCTTGGCCGCAGTGTTGGTCGGGGGCTTGGGCGCCATCGTCTGAAACGCCGACCAAGCCGCGTAGCCGCCGACGCCGATCGCGATCACCAGGACGCCAACAACCGCCGCCGTCCAGATGCCGCGGCGCGAGCGCGGCGGCGGTGGCACTTCGTCCGACCCGATCCGCCAATCGCGCGCCATCGCGACGGCCGGCGCCTGGTGCTCGGGCTCGGGTGCGCCGCCGGGATCGTACTGCGAATACTCGCGCTCGATGCGCTCCATGGCGGATTGGATCGCCGTCCGATGCCCGCGCAACTCCTCGACCGAAACCGGCGGACGCCGCGCGCGCAGCTCGTCGGTGACGATCTGCCAGGCCCGCACATAGACCGCGCGGCGCGCCTGCTCGTCGGCCGAATCGGCGCCCTGCACGGCCCGCAGCAGATACGGGTAATAGTCGATCATCGCACCGCCCGAACCGTCGAAACTTGACGCGTGTCACCAGACAGATTTTCGGGCATAATACGGGAAAATCGGGCCAAACAGCACCTACTCGCCGCATATCTGACCGGAAGGAGAATCGCGCATGCCGCGCCACAACGCTTTCACCCCGCAGGGCGTCATTCCGGCGGTGATCCTGCCGTTCCACGACGACCTCATCGATCGACGAGGCGAGCTTCCGCAAGCACCTGCGCGACGTGGCCGCGACCGAGGGGCTTGCGGCCGTCACCGTCAACGCCCATTCCACCGAAGTCGCCTCCTGCACGTTCGACGAGCAGAAGCGTGTGCTCGACATCGCCTCCGACGAGATCGGCGTCAAAGCTGCCGATCATCAACGGCATCTGGGCCGACGGCAGCCTCGAGGCGGCGCGCATCGCCAAGATGGCGACCGCGGGCGGCGCCTCGGCGCTGCTGGTGTTCCCGCCGGCGCCGTTCACGCTCGGGCAGAGCGCGGCCATGGCGGTCGAGCATTTCAAGCGCATCGCCGACGCCTCCGACCTGCCGATCATCGCGTTCCAGTATCCGCTCGCGACCGGCCAGGGCTATCCGAACGAGACGCTGCTGCGCATGGTCGAGCAGGTGCCGTCGATCCGCGCCATCAAGGATTGGGCCGGCACGCGTGCAGCAGCACGAATGGCACGTCCGCAACGCTGCAAAGCCTGGCGCGGCCGGTGACCGTGCTGTCGACGCAGAGCTCGTGGCTGATGGCTCGCTGGTGCTGGGCTGCAAGGGCTTGCTGTCGGGCAGCGGCAGCGTCATCCCCGATCTGCAGGCGCAACTGTTCCGCGCCGTGCAAGGCCGGCGATCTCAAGGCCGCGCAGGCGATCAACGACCGCATCTTCCCGCTGGCCAGCGTGTTCTACGCGCAGCCGTGGGTCGACATGCACAACCGCATGAAGGAGGCGCTGGTGCTGCTCGGCCGGCTGCCGCGCGCGGTGGTGCGCCCGCCGCTGGTCAAGATCGAGCGCGCCGAGGTCGAGCGCATCCGCAAGGCGCTGGTCGAGGCCAAGCTGCTGCCGCAGCCGGCGGTGCGCGCGGCGTAACAGATCTCGCCACGTCATTCCGGGCGCCGGCCAAGGCCGGACTCGAATCCAGCGATACGCTCTCGAGCCCGGCTCTGGATCCCGGGTTCGCACGCCTGCGCGCGAGGACGCGCGGAACGCGTTAGGCGTGCGCCGGAATGACCGAGAGCTACACCGGCTTGGCGTCGATCAGCACAAAGGCGATGCAGCACGGCTGTTCGGTGCGGTTGCTCCAGGCGTGGTTGGTGCCGCGCTGGATCAGCACGTCGCCGGCCTTGAGCAGCACCTCGCCCTCATCCATCAGCGCATAGATCTCGCCCGACAGCACGATGGCGTAGTCGATCGAGTCGGTCTTGTGGAAGCCCGGATGGCGCGCGTTCTTCAGGTCGCGCACGTAGCCCTCGGACTTGGCGTCGTGGCTGGAGTCGGGCGCCCGCAGCGCCGCGACCCGCTGGCTGTCCGGCGGGTACTCGACGACGCGGAAGATCGTGCCGTTCTTCGGCGGCGGCAGACGCCGCTCCTCCGTCATGGTCGGATCAGCATTGCCGGCATTGTCCGCCGGCGTCGCACTCGTCACCCAGAACTCGGTCGAGCTGGTCGCGCCGGTGCCGCGCGAATGCACGGCCGGCGCCGGTCCATCCATGACAAAGATCGATTTTCCTTGGGCGTTGTGGCCGGTGACGACGCGGCGGAACGGGCGGGGCATGATCGGCAATCCTTGCTGGTGGGCGGGCCGGGATTTGTACGCTTGACGGCACGCCGCAACAACGTGCTTGCTGCGGCCGAGGATTGATGGCTGACGGGCTGGCAATGCACCGATCGTTTTCTTCTGGCCGCCGTGATGGGCTGGCCGATATCGCAGTCGCGCTCGCCGATGCTGCATAATTTCTGGTTCGCCCAGCATGGGCTGGCCGGCAGCTACGTGCCGCTGGCGGTGCCGCCGGAGCGGCTGGCCGCCGCGTTGCGCGCGCTGCCGGCGCTCAATTTCGCCGGCTGCAATCTGACCATCCCGCTCAAGCAGGACGCCATGGCGATCGTCGATGAGGTCGACATCACCGCCAGGAGAATCGGCGCAATCTCCTGCGTCGTGGTGCGGCCGGACGGCTCGCTTGCGGGCTTCAACAACGACTGGTTCGGCTTCGTGCATAACATCCTCGAGCCCCTGCCCGACTGGCGCGCCGACGCCGGCCCGGTCGCGGTGATGGGCGCCGGCGGCGGCGCCCGCGCCGTGGTCTATGGCTTGATGGAGCGCGGCGCGCGCGAGATCAGGCTGTGCAACCGCACCCACGCGCGCGCGCTGACGCTGGCAAAGGAGTTCGGCGGACCGATCAAGGTGCTGCCGTGGCAGCAGCGTCACGACGCGATCGAGGGCGTCGCCATGCTGGTCAATGCCACAAGCCAGGGCATGGTCGGCCAGGCGGCGCTCGATCTGCGCCTCGACAAGCTGCCGAACGCCGCGCTGGTCAACGACATCATCTACATTCCGCGCGAGACGCCGCTGATCGCGGCGGCCCGCGCGCGCGGCAACCGGACCGTCACCGGGCTCGGCATGCTGCTGCACCAGGGCATCCCGGCCTGGAAGGCCTGGTTCGGTATCGAGCCGAAGGTGACGGCGGAATTGCGCCGCACCATCGAGGCGACGCTGTAAGCTAGCTCGACGCGACTTTGGTGCGCTTGCCAACGCCGCGGCGAGGCGCGCTCGGCAACGCCTTGGCCTTGAGCGCAGCCAAATTTTTCTGATCGGCTTTGGCGTGCTTGGCGCGCCCGCGCGCCGACGGCTCGTGGTCGGCAAGCTTGATGTGACGCGCGTCGAGACGAAGTCTTTTCGGCGAGCTTGGCTTTGCCGGAACTCCGCTCGACTTTTTGGTCGCGAACACTGTTTCGACCGCGCTGCGATCTGGCGTCGGCGAACCTCACCACGGTCGGTTTCGCGGCGACCATCGGCTCGGGCGGCGCGGTGGCGGCGACCAGCTCAGACATCAGCTTGCCGACGCGCACGACCTTGGCCTGCTGATCGACCGCCGCCGCCACCTCGGCGCAGGGGGCTTTGGCGGGCATCAAGGTCATGTCGGGATCGACCGCAGCCTTGGCGGCGGTCCAGCGGTCGGCGACGCGGCCGGTGATCCGGATCACGTAGTTGCGCGTCTCGCCCGGCAACGCGCCGCGCTTGGCCAACCAGTTGCTGACGCGTCCCGGACCGGCATTGTAGGCCGCGGCGGCGAGGCCCAGATTGCCAAACCGGCCGTGCAATTCGCGCAGAAAGCGCGCCGCGACGTTGAGCGCATGGATCGGCTCGAACGGGTTGATCAGGCCGTAGTAGACCGCGGTCTTCGGCATGAACTGGGCGATGCCTTGCGCCCCGGCGCGGCTGACGTCGCGTGGATTAAAGCTGCTCTCCTGCCAGATCAGGTTGGCGAAGAACGGCACCGGCAACCGATAGGTATGCGCCACCGCCGCGATGGTGGCGCAGACGCCGCTGCGCGACAGGCCACGCGGTGGCCCCAGGCGCGGATCATGCGGCTTCTCCGGCGGGTGCTCGAAGCTGTCGCCGTCGTCGTAGTCGAAAGGCACGCCGTCGCGATCGATGGTGCGCTCGATCACCGCATCGGGCAGCGGCGTCACCGCGTGACTGATCGAATAGGCGAACGAAGCGGCGGCGGGCGCCGGCTCATAGGCCGATGCCCGAGGCTCGGCCGGCGCGACAACGAATATCAGTCCAGCAAGCCCTAACCGACCGAGTGTCACGTGGCCCCGCGCAGGCGGCCACGATCCGGCGGCCCGCTCCCCTGAGTTGCGAACGAACGATCGCGGTGCCGGTCGTTCGTGACGATATTGTGGACGTTGCCTGCTCACGACGATTCGGTCGCAGGGGCAACACTAGCGACGAAGCGCGTGGTTCCATCGAGGGAACTGCCGTTCGTCGAGACCCTGCGTCTATTTCATGAGTGAAATCAGCCGCGACCGAGCGCACTTGATTTGAATCCGCGCGAATTGCGCGAACGCGGCCCGCGCGAGCCGCAACAATGTGAAACATGTTTTGACCGTGGAGAACGGAGCATCCGCGCTTGGCGGAGCAGAGCCGAAGACGGTTAGTCGATCATTCGGTCAGGAAATCTTCGAGCGGTAGTGATCCCAGGTCTTCTTGAACAGGCTCGGCGTGCGCAGCTTCTGCCGGCAGGCGGCCTGCTCCTCGGCGCTGAACACATACGGATCGCCGATCTGCATCGCCATGTATTGCCGCCGCGCGTTCTCCTCGACGTAAGCCGCGTAGGCGAAGCATTCCAGCACGCTCTCGCCGGCCGCGACCACGCCATGCGCCTTCAGCAGCACCACCGGATTGTCGCCCATGACCGCGACCATCTTCTCGCCCATCTCCTTGGTGTTGACCGACATCGGCGAATTCATCACCGGCAGGTCGCCGAGCAGCGACGCCTGCGCATACACCACCTTCTGCTCGGCGCCGACCATGGTGAGGTAGGTCGACCATTGCGGGTGGGTGTGAAACACCGCGTTGAGCTTGGGCCGCGCGCGATAGACCTCGGCGTGGATCGGGAATTCCAGCGGCGGCTTGACGTTGGAGCCGTCCACCGGACGGCCTTCAAGATCGACCGCGACGATGTCCTCGACCGTCAGGCAGGCGCGCTGCGAGGCGCCGGAGTTGATGTAGAACGAGTTGGCGTCGCGGCGCACGCTGCAATGGCCGTTGTGGTCGATGTATTCCGCGTGCTCCAGCATGCGGATAGCGTCCACCAGCTCCTGCTTGATTTCATGTTGCGAGGGTTGGGCCATGGCACGCTCTCTCCCACTGCGCTTCGGCGTCATTCCGGAACGCTTTCGACGCGCACCGGAATGATAAAGGCTACTGTATCGCGCACCTGTTTCAATCCCCGCCGGGCCCGCCGTAGCCGGCCTCGTCGGTGTCGACGAACAATTCGTCGACCGTCATCGGCCGGCTGATCAGGCCCTGCTGATGGGTGTAACGCAGGATGGTCTCGAGGTTGTTGCGGTTCTTCGGGCCGAGACCGTACTCCCACGGATCGCCGCCGAGCAGCTCGCGCTGCTCATCCCAATAGGACGAGTGCCAGACCAGCGGATAGGTGCGCGGGTTGCGCGCCCGCGCATAGGCCAACGCCTTGGCCTGATCGAAGGCGCGCGCCAGGCTCGGGCCGACCCAGGGGTTCTGCTTGACGATGTCCTCGCGGATGATGGTGACGTGCATGATCGGAAAGATGCCGGTGGTTTTCCAATAGTCGATCTCGACCTGCCGGTAGTTTTCGAACAGCCGCTTGATGTTCGGGTTGCCGTCCATGAACGGCTTCGGCAGCGAGGGTGTCAGCAGCCCATCGAGCTCGCCTGACACCACGCGGTCCTCCAGCGACGGCCCGCCCTTGGGCAACCGCTCGATCTTGAGACCTTTCGGCGGATCGAACGGAATGTCCTCGTCGCGCTCGGTCACCCAGGTGACCGACTGGTGCGGCAGCTCCCAGTATTGCTCAAGGATGCCGCGCATCCAGATGTTGGAGGCCGGCGAATAATTGGTGCCGGCGATGCGCTTGCCCTTGAGGTCCTTCGGCGCCTTGAAGCCCTTGTGGCTGTTGACGAACAGAAAGCCGTGCCGGAACCGGCGATGCAGATAGACCGGCAGGCTGACATAGGGCAGGCCGCGATCGCGGCCCATGAAATAGGCCGGCGTATTGAACTCGCAGATGTCGTAGGCGTGGTCGCGCGCCACCCGCCAGTGCCGCTCGCGCAATTCCGGCGTGACCACGACAAGTTCGATGCCGGCCGGCTTGACGCGACCGTCGATCAGCGGACGGGTGATCTCGTAATCGCCGCAGGCCAGCGACAGGCGCAGCTTGGAGGACATCTTCCAACTTTCCGTTGTCATCCCGGGTCCGGCGCACCACGCCGTCCGGGATTGACCACCGAGGTTCAGCGGTCGCGGGGATGTTAGGTCGCAAGGGCTAGCATTGCCCAGGGGCTTGCGCCAAGCTGAGTGCCGGGCTGATCGGAATTGTTCGGGGCGTTGGGGAAATGGCCTCCGCCAAGAGTTACGACTACATCATCATCGGCGCGGGCTCGGCCGGCTGCGTGCTGGCCAACCGGCTGACCGAGGATCGCGACACGCGCGTGCTGGTGCTGGAGGCCGGCGGCTGGGACCGCGATCCCTGGATCCACATTCCGCTCGGCTGGGGTCGCATCCTGACCCGTCGTCTGCACGACTGGATGTATTTCACCGAGCCCGAGCCCGAGCTTGCCGGCCGCCGCATCGAGTGCGCGCGCGGCAAGGTGATCGGCGGCTCGTCCTCGATCAACGCCATGACCTATTCGCGCGGCCACCGCGCCGACTACGACCGCTGGGCGGCGAATGGCCTGCCGACCTGGTCCTACGCCCACGCCCTGCCCTACTTCCGCAAGCAGGAAACCTGGGAGGGCGGCGCCAGCGCCCATCGTGGTGGCGACGGCCCGCTCGGCACGCGGTTTTCGACCTTCGCGGACCCGCTGGTCGACGCCTATACGGCGGCCACCCAGGCGGTCGGCATCAAATGGAATCCCGATCTCAACAGCGGGCACAACGACGGCATCGGCCGCAACCAGAACACCATCCGCGAGGGCCGGCGATGCAGCGCCGCGGTCGCCTATCTGCGACCGGCGCTGGAGCGCGCCAACCTGACCATCGAGGTCAACGCGCTGGCCTCGCGCCTCGTGATGGATGGCAACCGCGCCGTCGGCGTGGAGTATCGCAGGCGCGGCCAGACCCACACCGCGCGCGCCCACCGCGAGGTGCTGCTGGCCGGCGGCGTGATCAACTCGCCGCAGCTTCTGATGCTGTCCGGCATCGGCGACCCCGAACGGTTGCGCAAGGTCGGCATCCGCCCGCTGGTGGCGCTGCCCGGCGTCGGCCGCGCGCTGCAAGACCACGTCACGGCGATGATCTCGTTCGACCGCGTGCCGCCGTCCGGCACGATCCACCGCGCGATGCGGATCGACCGCATCGCGATGGCACTCGCCGACAGCTACCTGTTCGGTCGCACCAGCGTGGCAAGCGATATTCCTGGCGGCATGGCGACCTTCGCGCGCGTGAACCCCGAGTCGACCGTGCCGGACATGCAGCTGCTGCTGGCCGGCGCGCCGCTCACCGCCGGCCCACACCTGCGGCCGTTCAAGCGGCCGTTCCAGGATGGCTTCGGCGGCCGCGTCGTCATGCTGCACCCCGAAAGCCGCGGCGAGCTGCTGCTGGCGTCCGCCGACCCGGCGACGCCGATCCGCATCCGGCAGAACTTCATGTCGACCGATCGCGAGTGGAAGACGCTGCGCGCCGGCATACGCCTGATGGCGGACATCATGAGCAAGCCGCACCTTCGGCCGTTCGTCGCCCGCGAGCTCAACCCGCTCAAGTCCGACGCCGACATCGACAACCATATCCGCCAGACCGCGATCACGCTGCATCACCCGCTCGGCACCTGCAAGATGGGCCACGAAGACGACGATACCGCGGTGGTCGATCCGCACCTGCGGGTGCGCGGGGTCGAGCGCCTGCGCGTGATCGACGCCTCGGTGATGCCCGATCTGATCAGCGCCAACATCAACGCGCCGGTGATGATGATCGCCGAGAAGGCGGCCGACATGATTCGCGGCAAGCCCACGCTCGCGCCGCTCAACGCGTGAACCTGAAGCCATGTCCCGCGTCCCGCCGCTCGATGTCGAAGCGCTCAGCGCCGAGCAGAAGCGCGTCTACGACCAGATTGCCGGCAAGCGCAAGACCGTGCGCGGACCGTTCCCGATCTGGCTGCGCAATCCGAAGCTCGCCGAGCACGCCAACAACTTCGGCGTGGCGTTGCGCGACCACTCGACCATCGGCCGGCGCATTTTCGAGCTTGCGGTCATCACCGTATGCCGGGCCTGGTCGGTGCAATACGCCTGGTCGTCGCACGCGCCGCAGGCCGAGCTCGCCGGTATCGCGCCCGAGATTGTCGAAGCGATCCGCCAGAACAAGCGGCCGGACTTCGCCAGGGACGACGAGCGCGTGGCTTATGAGGTCGCGACCGAGATCATGGCGACCAGGGAGCTAAGCCAGGCGAGCTACGATAGCGCGGTGAAGCAATTCGGCCTGCAAGGCACCGTCGAGCTGATCAGCACCATCGGCTACTACGCCATGGTCGGGATTTTTCTCAAATCGTTCGGCGTGCGCCCTCTGGATGGCAGCACACCTCTGAAATAGTGGCGAGTTCGGCCAGCTAATGCTTGTGCCTCGAACGCTCGCCGGGCTTCGGTTCGGTGACCTCCGCACCCTCGAAGCGCAAAAGCTTGATCACACGGTCGCGTACCGGCCCCGAGAGATTGAGCTGCAGCGCCCACTCGCCATGCATGTCGAGCACCAGGCGCGCGCGATAGGTCCCCTTCGCCGCCTCTTCTTCTTTGGCCTGCGCCGGACGCAGATGGTGTATGCCTGGCATCGATGGCATGTCGGCCCCGATCGTTAGCCCGACGCCCGCCAGAGGCGCGTTGCTGCGCGCATCGATCAGCTTGACGACACATTCGTAGTGCAACGGCTCGCCGGCCTGCTTGCAGGTGATGTCGGCTTTGGCCCGCGCTTGTGCATGAGCCGGGGCGGATAGCACCGACGCCACGGCGAGGGCCGCAAGTCCCGGCCATACTGGTTTCATCCTAGGGCGTGACATCATGGGCTTGGCCCTTCGTTTTTCGAGCGTCCGCGAGGCCACGCCACGCAGCGCCGATGCGATGAACCAGGGTTTCGTCGAGCAGCCCGCGCGGCCGCACGATCAGGAGTAGCGCCACGAGCCCGCCGAAAATGATCATTCGGTAGCTCGATAGCGCCCGGATCGATTCGAGAAGGCCGATGTCGATCAGCACGCCGAGAATCGGTCCGAGCGCGGTGCCAAGCCCGCCGATCAGGCCATAGGCCAGGCCGTGAACGCCGAGCATCACGTCGAAAATGCGCGGCTCGATATAGGTCGTCAGATGCGCATAGAGGCCGCCGCCGATGCCGGCGAGCGCACCGGCCACGGCCGCCGCAAGGATGCGGTGGCGCGCGACGGCGATCCCCTGCAGCGCGGCGAGCGTCTCGTCGGCACCGATCATGCGGAAGGTCACGCCAAGCCGCGAACGTTCGAGCAGCATGAAGCCGATCAGGGTCATGGCCAGTAGCGCGTAGATCATCAGCATGAATTCCACGCCGCTGATGTCGTTTTCGAAGACATAGCGAATGTTGCGGAAGCCGTCGGCACCATCAGGGCCGATGACGTCGCCATCGACCTCCTTCCGGTAACGGAACATCTCGAACAGGATGCGGACCATCTCGGCAAAGGCGAGGGTCGCTATGGCAAAGTAAATGCCGTGCAGACGCAAGGTCGGCAGCCCGACCAGTGCGGCCGCCAGCGCACCTGCCAACGCACCAAAGCCAAGCGCGAGAATTAGCGTCCAGCCCCACAGCGCGGTCGCAACCCCCGCCGCATAGGCCCCGATTGCGAAGAAAGCTTGCTGGCCGAACGAAATCTCGCCAGTAAGCAGGAGCAGATAGGCGGAGAGCGCGACGAACGAGATCACGCCGATATTCGAGAGGACGCCGACGAGATAATCGTCCATCGCGTTTAAGTCCCCTGCGGCGCGGCCTTCTCCACAGCCTGCACCTCGCCAAGCACGCCACCCGGCCGCACGACCAGAAAAGCGAACAGCACGAGATAGGCCACGAGGTCGCGGATCTGCGGGCCGAAATACCACTGGCTGTGCGCTTCCACGACGCCAAGCAACAATCCGCCGAGCACCGCGCCCGGGATCGATCCGAGACCGCCGATCATCATCGCGATCAGGCCCTTCAGCGTCGCCCACATGCCGAACATCGGCGTGACCTGCTGGTCGACCGCGAGCACCAGGAAGCCTGCGACGCCCCCGATCGCCGAAGCCAGCATGAAGGCGAGGAGCAGCGCGCGCCGCACGTCGATACCGACAAGATGCGCGGCGGTCGGATTGTCGATGATGGATCGCAGGCCGAGTCCGAAACGGGTGCGGTACAGCGCAAGATGAACCGCCGCCGCGAGTGCGAGGGCGCAAACCAGCAGGATCAAGTGATCGACGCGCAGCGTGATCCCCCCGACCTCAAGCGGCATCGTGGTCGAGAGCGGCGGGAACGGATAGGTGTGGCGTGGCAGCACGAGCACGGCGGCTTGTTCGAGCTGCATCCAGATCGCAAAGCTCGACACCATGGAGGCGATCCCCGCCCCCGCCTTCATCGGCGCGAAGCAGAGCCGTTCCACGTAGACGCCGGCAAGGATGGCCCCCACGATCACCGCACCCGCGACGGCAAGCGGGCCGGCGCCCAGCTGGATATGGAGCACCGTGCCGAGATAGGCCCCGATCATGATCGAGGGGCCGTAGGACAGGTTGAGCCTGCGCAGCACGCCGAAGATAAGCGTGAAGCCGAGCGCCAGCAGCCCATAGGACGAGCCGATCATCAGTCCGTCGGCGGTGTTCTGCAGAAGGTCGATCATCGGCCCCTGCCTTTAAGCCGGTCAGCCGGCCGCGCGACGCGCGCCGAGATAGGCGCGCTGGATCACTTCGTCTTCGGCGATCTGGCCCGGCGTCCCCTTGAAGGTGATGCGGCCCTGCTCCATCAGGAAAAACTGGTGTGCCACCTGCAGCGCCATGTGCGCGTTCTGCTCGACCAGGAAAATCGTCGTTCCATCGCGGTTGAGCTCGGTGATGATACGGTAGATTTCCGCAACGACCATCGGTGCGAGGCCAAGCGACGGCTCGTCCATCAGGAGAACGCGCGGCCGCGACATCAGCGCGCGGGCGACCGCAAGCATCTGCTGCTCGCCGCCCGACAGCGTCCCCGCAAGCTGCTCGCGCCGCTCCTTCAGGGGCGGGAAGCGGGCATACATGCGTTCGATATCGGCCTCGATGCCGGCCTTGTCGTTTCGCTGATAGGCGCCGGCAAGGAGATTTTCCCGCACGCTCATCTGCGGGAAGACCAGACGGTTTTCCGGAACGAGCGCGACGCCCTTGGCGACGATCTTCGCCGGCGAGAGCCCGACGAGTTCCTCATCCTCGAGCCGTATCGAACCCCGCCGGGGCTTGAGGATCGCGGCGATCGACATCATGAGCGTCGTCTTGCCGGCGCCGTTCGGTCCGAGCAGACAGGTGATGCGGCCATTTTCGACACTCAGCGACACGCCCTTCAGCGCTTCGATCTTGCCGTAGGCGGTGACGAGGTCGGCGATTTCGAGCATTGTCCGCTTCTCACGCCGCCGCCGAGGTGCCGAGATAGGCCTCGCGCACCAGCGGGTTGATCTGCACTTCAGCCGGCGAACCTTCAGCTATCTTCTGGCCGAAATTGAGCACCGCGATCCGGTTTGCAATCGACATAACGAGCTCGACATGATGTTCGATCAACAGGATCGCCATGCCGGCGTCGCGCAGCTTGCGGATCCGCGAATCGAGCTGTTCGACTTCCTCGACATTCATGCCGGCCGCGGGTTCGTCCAGCAGCAGCAGCGCGGGCTTGGCGGCGAAGGCGCGGGCGAATTCGAGACGCCGCTGCTCACCAAACGAAAGATTGCCGGCAAGTTCGTCGCGCCTGTGTGCGAGGTCGAAGAACTCCAGCACCCGGCCCGTTTCCTCGCGCGCGCTTCTTCCGCCGCCGAACCATCGGCGAAGCGGATTTTCACGCTGCTGCTCGGCGGAATTCTGCGCGACCCAGAGGTTCTGCCAGACGGTCAATTGGCCGAACAGGCGGATATTTTGGAAGGTGCGCGCAATGCCGAGCGAAACACGCAAGTGCGGCGCCAGGTCGGAGATATCCTGGCCCTTGAAGATGACGCGGCCGGCCGTGAGCGGGAACAGGCCGCAAATCAGGTTCACCATCGTGCTTTTTCCCGAGCCGTTCGGTCCGATCAGGCCAAGCACCTCGCCGGCGCCAACGTTCAGGCTGACGCCGTCGACCGCACGCACGCCGCCGAAATGCTTGGCGAGGTTGTCGAGCTCAAGCACCGGCCGCCCCCTTTCGCGACGAGAACAGCCGCTTCAGTGCGCGCACCGTTCCAGCATCGAGAAGGCCGCGCGGACGCACATTCATGGCGAGCACGATCAAACCGCCGAACAGGAGGTTGCGCCAGTCGCCCATGAACCGCAGGCCCTCGATCAAGAAGCCCTGGATGAAGATCACCGCGATCAGCGTCCCGAACACCGTCGAAAGCCCGCCCAGAATCGGATAGGCGATCGCGAAGGTCGCGAGGACGACGCCAAACTGCACATGCTCGATATGGGTCGTGTAATGCGCGAAAATACCCCCACCGATGCCCGCGATCACGCCGCCGACGGTCATGGCCGATACCTTCACCGCCGTGATATTGAGGCCGGCACTCTGCGCCGCCATCTCGTCCTCGCCGACCGCGCGCAGGACCACGCCCGCGCGCGAGCGATCGAGCCACCATAGGGCGGCCATGACCAGCGCCACCACGATCCAGATGAAGATGACGACATCAAGCGTGCTCCAGCCATTCTCGGGAAAATAGCGGATCTGCCGGAAGCCCTCCCCGCCATGCGGCCCAAGCTTCAGGTTGCCGGCCTGGATCTGGTACGTGAAGTTGAAGAAGAACAGCCGCACCGCCTCGCCGAAGGCGATGGTTGCGACCACCAACATCAGGCCCTTGACGCGCAGCGCCGGAAATCCGACCGCGCAGGCGATGGCGCCGGATGCGATTGCGGCGACGAGCAGCGACGGCACCAGCGCCCAGCCGGCAAGTACGGTCAGCATGCCCGCGACATAGGCGCCGACCGCGAAGAAGCCGGCCTGAGCAAGGCTCACTTGCCCGGTCAGCAGCACGCAATAGGCCGAGAGCCCGAGCAGGGTATGCACTCCGATGATCTGCGCAAGCCCGAGATAGAAGTCCATCCGCGCGCCCCGCGTCAGTCGCGTCCGGCCGGCGCAGCGAACAGGCCGCCCGGCTTGAACACGAGGAAAGCGAACAGCAGTAGCATGATGTAGAGGTCGCGCTCTGATACGCCGCGGAAAAACTGGAAGAAATTCTCCAGGCCGCCGACGATCAGCCCCGCGATGATTGCGCCGGGGATGCTGCCAAGCCCGCCGATCACCGTGACGATCAGGCCCTTCACCGTGAGCGGAAGCGACAGAAGCGGCGACAGCATGCCGATTGCGGCGCCGACCATCGCACCGGCAATGCCCCCAACCACGCCCGTGATGACGAAGGTGAGTAGATTCACCTGTGTGATGCTGATGCCGCACAATTCCGATGCCACCGGATGCTGCGAGACCGCGCGCGTCGCAAGCCCGAGTCTTGTGCGGTAAAGCAGGAATAACAGCACCGCCATGCAGAGGCAGCCGAGCAGGAACACGAAAACGAGGTCGCCGCGAATGTTGAACGGGCCCGCGCGAATGATCACGTCGGAGAACAGCGCCGGGTAGTTCAGCGGCACGCCCGCGGTGACGTGCACGATAATCTCGTCGATCAACAGCAGGAGCCCGACCGTCGACATCAGGGTTGCCAGCGGATTGGCGAGCGGGATGAGCTTGAACCCGACGATGTAGACGAGCGCTCCGATCCCCCCACCGGCGATCGCCGCAAAAATGAACACAACGATGGCGGGCGCCTTGAACGCGGCCAGCACCAACAGGCTTGCGTAAGCCGCCCCGATCGAGGCTGCCGCATAGGCGAGGTTGATCTTGTGCATCACGCCGAAGACCAGCGTGAATCCAATGCCGAGCAGCGCGTAGGTTGCTCCGAACAGCACACCGTCAACCACCGCCTGAACGGCGTCGATCAGATCGAGATAATCCACGGCGTGGTCCGGAAGCGGAGGAAATCAGATCAAGGTAGAACGGCGGCGGGCCAAAGCGGTCCGCCGCCATCGAATGCACGGCCGGTCTCAGGTCGACGGCTTGTGCAGGACCAGCCAGCTGCCGCCCTTGGCGTGCACATACAGGAACGGCTTGATCGCCTCGCGGTCCGGCGTACGCCCCACCTTGCCGAGGAGACCGTTGGTTTCCTTCAGCGCCGCGAGACCCACACGCATCTTGACACGATCGGCCTGGACCGTGTCGGGCTTCGCCATGACCTTCTGGGCCTCGATCACGTCCTTTAGGATGAACATGATCTCGTAAGCTGCCGCGCTATGCAGATCGGCGCTGCCGCCAAATTTCGCGACATTATCGGCCGCCTTGCTCGCTTCCGGGGTTACCGGCGCAAAGCTCGTCGGAATGATCAGGCCTTCCGCCTGCTTCGCACAACCCTGCAGCGTCTCGATGCTCGAGGACGAGGTCAGGCCGATCAGAAGCTTCGGCTTCACGCCTTGCCGGTCCATCTCCTTCAACACGCCGCAGGTCGTGAACGGATGCGCCGAGATCGCCACAATGTCGGCATTGGCGCGCCGCATGTCGCGCACCTGGGTCGAGAAGGTGGTGTCGTTCAGGAGCCACTCGGCCGTACCGGCCACCTGAAAGCCGTTGGCCTCGGCCTGCGCCTTCATCACGCCGTAAGTCGCGTTCGAATGCGCGAAGTCTTTTTCGACGCCGCCATAGATCGTTTTGAGATCGGGATGCGTCGCCTTCACCCAGGCCATCAGCGACTTGTACATCTCGAACTCGCTCGGGACGTTGCGGAACGCCCATTCCGAGATTTTTGCAAGGCCGCCCTTGGCCGCGACATCGGCGATGATCGGGAACTGCAAGCCGCTGTCGGAGGCGTCACCGACCTTCTTCTGCAGGATGCCGAACAGGGATTCGGCGACATTCGAGCAGGTCGGGCCGACCGCGATAAAAGCGTCGCTCGAAGCGATACGACGCACAACTGAAATGCCTTCTTCAGCGTTGCAGCGGTCATCCAGAAACTCGACGGAGAACTTTGCCTTCGTTCCGTCGCCGAGCGTCACGCCGCCCGCCTTGTTGATCTCCTCGGCGGCGGCCTTCATCGCCGCTTCGCTGTTGATGCCGAAGACACGCACGACACCGGACTTCGCACCAAAGCCGGTGATCTTCACGGTGTGTTCCTGTGCAGGCGCGTCTGACATGGAAAGCGTCGTGCCGGCAAGGAATGCGGCAATACCTACGGTCAGGCGTTTCATGGCTTCCTCCCTCAAGGACTGATCAGGTGACTTTTCGCGTTGTTGTTGTCCCCAGCCTAGCATGTTGGACTGGTTTCGCTACGGCGCCTGGGCAGCGACCTTCCGTCGCCAGAGTCGCCGCACTGCAACATCCGCGCGCAAGGTACATAGGAGGACATAGGACGAGCCTTCGGGAATGTCGTCGGAGCAGCATTCTTTGCGATTCACATGCGATCTCTTGAAGACCTACTGCTTGCGCCGCTTCGGGGACTGAGCCGACAAAATTGTCGCCGTTCGTACAATCCTGAGCCTGCCGCTCTGCTACTATGGCTTTCAATACGAGAGCGCGGACAGCGCGCCATGGTTGCTGCCCATCGCAGCTAGGGAGGAGCACAGATGGCCCGTCAAAGATCTGCCAGGCGATCAGGCAACGTTCTTGTGCCCAAGGCTATTGGCAAGACCCGGAAAGCCGATATCCGCCGCTCCGCTCCTCGAAAGTCCACCGCCAGGACGAACGGCCAAGCGAACAAAAAGATTGCATCCGCACGCGGGATATTTGCCGGCTTGCGGCCAAACACCGCGAATTTCGCGCCGCTGACACCGGTGTCGTTTCTTACGCGAGCCGCCGAAATCCATCCCGACCGCACGGCCGTCATTCACGGCGAGCACCGCTATAGCTATCGCCAATTCTACGAACGCGCCAAGCGGCTCGCTGCCGCGCTGAGCCAGGCTGGCGTGAAGCCCGGCGACACGGTGTCGGTCATGCTGCCGAACGTTCCGGCGATGCTTGAAGCCCATTACGGAGTGCCGATGCTCGGCGCCGTGCTCAACACCATCAACACGCGGCTGGAAGCCGCCACCATCGCGTATATTCTGCAGCACGGCGAAGCCAAGGTGTTGATCGCAGACCGCGAATTTGCCGGGCAGGTCGGTCCTGCCCTGCAGCAACTGAAGAAGAAGCCGCTCGTCATCGACGTGGTCGATGCGCTGTATACCGGGCCGGGCGAGCGCCTCGGCAAAGTCGACTACGAGCAGTTTATCGCCAACAGCGATCCGGATTTCAGATGGTCGCCGCCCGCGAACGAAAGCAGCGCGATCGCACTGAATTACACCTCAGGCACGACCGGCAACCCGAAGGGTGTGGTCTATCACCATCGCGGCACGTTCCTTGAAGCCGTCGGCAATGTCATGTCGTGGCCGATGCCGGCAAAGCCGGTCTATCTGTGGACGCTGCCGATGTTTCATTGCAACGGCTGGTGCTTCCCCTGGTCGGTGACGGCGATGGGCGGCACGCATGTGTGCCTGCGCAAAGTCGACCCGGCGGCGATCTTCCCGATGATCGTCGAGCACGGTGTCACCCATATGTGCGGCGCGCCGACCGTACTCGGGCTGCTGACATCGGCGCCGGCAGAACAGCGGCGTCGATTCAACCACACCGTCGATATCCAGACCGGCGGCTCGCCACCGCCCGCCAAAATCATCAAGGCAATGGAAGAACTCGGCTTCCGCGTCACGCATATCTACGGCATGACCGAATTGCAGGGACCGTCGACGCTGTGCGCGCCGCAGGACGGCTGGGAGGCGCTGCCGCTGGAAGAGCGCGCGGCGCTCACGGCACGCCAGGGCGTACGCTATGCGGTGGTCGACGGCCAGATGGTCGCAGACTCGCGCAGCATGCAGCCGGTGCCGCGCGACGGAAAGACAATGGGCGAGATCATGATCCGCGGCAACACGGTGATGCTCGGCTATCTGAAGGATCCGAAGGCCACCGCCGACGCGTTCCGCGGCGGGTGGATGCATACCGGCGACCTCGCGGTCGAGCATCCTGACGGCTATGTCGAGATCAAGGATCGCGCCAAAGACATCATCATCTCCGGGGGCGAGAATGTCTCGAGCGTCGAGGTCGAGATCGCGATCTACAAGCATCCTTCGGTGCAGCTTGCGGCGGTGGTCGCGCGGCCGGACGAGAAGTGGGGCGAGACGCCTTGCGCTTTCGTGCAGCTGAAGCCCGGCGAAAACGCAACCGCGGACGAGATCATTGCGTTCTGCCGCGATCAGCTCGCGCATTTCAAGGCGCCGAAGACCGTTCTGTTCGGCCCGCTGCCGACGACGGCGACCGGCAAGATTTCAGAAATTCGCGCTCCGGGAACGGGCGCGTGTCTTGTAGCGGTGGCTCACACCTACGCCATGGTCGGGATTTTTCTCAAATCGTTCGGCGTGCCGACGCCGACCGGCGACACACCATTGAAATAACGGAGGACCACGTGGCCCGTCTTGATCCGCCGACCCTGGAGCAACTGACACCGGAGCAGAAGGCAATCTACCATGAGGTGAGCCGCGGCCGCCCACGGGTCCAGGGCCCGTTTTCGGTCCTGCTGCGCAATCCGCCGCTCGCCGATGCGGTCAACCGAGCGGTCGAGCAAATCCGCACCAAGGGCAAGCTTGAGAAGCGGCTCTACGAGTTGGTCGTGATGATCGTCGCGCGCCATGCGTCGGTCGCCTACGCCTGGACGGTGCACGAGAAGCCCGCCCGCGACGCCGGCATTGGCGCCGACACGATCGAGGCGATCCGGACCGGGCGGACGCCGGTGTTCGCGAAATCCGACGAGAAGGCGATCTATGAGGCAATCACCTCACTGCTCAAGACCAACCGGATCAGCGACGCCGCCTACCAGGCGCTGCTCAAGGAAGTGGGGCTCGAGCTCACCATCGACATCATCGCCTGCGCCGGCATCTATTGCATGATTGGAGCTGTGATCAACGGCTTCGAAGTGCCGACGCCGAACGGCGAAAAGCCGTTCTGACAACCCTGCACTGCCAGGGCCGGGCTTGTCCCAGCCATCCCCGTCTTGCTTAATGAAGCGAGCACAGGTCAAGGCACGCAAGGGACGCCGCGCATGTTCGTGAAACTCGCAACCGACGGCACCGTCTCGCTGGAAGACAAGGACAACTTCCGCGCCTTCAAGCTGGTGGTGGAAGGAGGGCCGGCCCGGCTCGACCAGGCCCGCCGCGCGCTCACCAACACGGCGGAGCTGATCGACACCAGCCACGCCTGGGTGTTCGAACAGACCTTGCGCCAGCGCCCCGAGGTCGCGCAGGACGCCGCCTGGCAAGCCGGTCTCGGCACGATGATCGAAAAGGCGCGGCCGCACGGCTGGATCGATGACGACCGCAAGGCGATCAAGGCGCATATTGAATGGACCGAGAAGGCATGAGCCTGGAATTCGGCATCTTCGATCACCTTGATCGCAACGACCTGCCGCTGCGCGATTATTACGAACAGCGGCTGAAGGTGATCGAAGCCTTCGACCGCGCGGGCTTCTACGCCTATCACGTCGCCGAGCATCACTTCACGCCGCTCGGCATGGCGCCCTCGCCCAGCGTGTTCCTCTCGGCGATCGCGCAGCGCACCCGGCGGCTGCGCTTCGGCACCTTCGTCTATGCCTTGCCGGTCCATCACCCGCTGCGGGTGTTGGAGGAAATCTGCATGCTCGATCACATGAGCGGCGGCCGGCTGGAGATCGGTTTCGGCCGCGGCTCGGTGCCTTACGAAATTTCCTATTACGGCCAGGACGCCGAGAACCGGCAGCAGATTTATGCCGAGCGCCTGGAGCTGATCCTCAAGGCTTTCACGACCAAGACATTGACGTGGCACGGCAAGTACGACCAGTTCGAGAACGTGCCCATGGAGCTCGAGCCGCTTCAGAAGCCGCATCCGCCGCTATGGTACGGCGCCCATTCGCCTGACAGCGCCGAGCGCGCCGCCCGCAAGGGCCTGCACATGGTCTGCAACGATCCGCCGGCGCTGGCGCGCGCGATCATCGGCCGCTTCCGGCAAGTCTGGCACGATATCAACGGCGCCAACGCCGCGCTGCCCAAGATGGGCATGGTGCGAATGATCATGGTCGCCGACAGCGACGCCAAGGCGCTGGCGATCGCGCGGCGCGCCTACCTGCGCTGGCGCGCGAGCTTCTGCTATCTGCACGACATGCACGGCACCCCGCCGGCGTCGCCGCTTGAATGTCGAGAGCTTCGACAAGCTCGTCGCCCAGGGCCAGGCCATCGCCGGCTCGCCGGACACGGTGCGCGCGTATCCTCGCGGCCCAACTTGCCGACAACGGCGCCAACTATCTGGTGGGCCAGCTTTGTTTCGGCGATCTCACGCTCGACGAAATGCTGCGCTCGGTCGAGTCTGTTCGCCGCCCATGTGATGCCGGCGTTGCGGGCGGTGCAGCGCGCCGAAGAACTGGCGTCCTAGGCCGGAGCCCGGCCCGCTGTGCCAAGCCCCACGCAAACGGATGTTCTCATCGTCGGCGCCGGCCCGGTCGGGCTTACGCTTGCCATCGATCTCGGCCGCCGCGGCGTGCGCTGCACGTTGATCGAGCAGAAAAGTGCGCCGCACATGTGGCCGAAGATGGAGCGCTGCAACGCGCGTTCCATGGAAATCTACCGCCGCATGGGGCTGGCGGAGAAAATCCGCGCCGCCGGGTTGCCGGCGTGGGTGCCGATGGACGTGTACATCGTCATGTCGCTGGTCGAACCGCCGCTGCTGCACCTGCCCTATCCGTCGGTCGCTGATGCCAAGAAGGAGATCGCGGCGAACCATGACGGCACACTGCCGCTCGAACCCTATCAGCTCATTTCGCAATACACGCTCGAGCCGCTGCTCAAAGCGGTGGCCGAGACGCTGCCGAGCGTGACGGTCCGCTACGGCTGCGAGTTCTTGTCGTTCACGCAAGGTCCGCACTCCGTCACCGCCGAGATGAGCGAAGGCGGCCGGAGCTCGGCCATCACAGCGCAATATTTGGTCGGCTGCGACGGCGGCACCAGCGCGATCCGCAAGCAGCTCGGCTTCAAGCTCGCCGGCGAAGGCAACATCCTGCAGCTTCGCCAGGCGCTCTACCGCTGCGACGACCTGTTCGAGCGCATCGCCATCGGCAAGGGCCGGCACTACCACGTCGCCGACAACCGAGCGACGCAGCTGATCGTGCAAGACTCGACGCGCCACTTCACCCTGCATTCCGTGGTCGAAAACGACCAGGACATGGCGGCGATGTTCGAGCAGACCGTCGCCATGCCGGTGCAATACGAGATGCTCTATGTCGGCGAGTGGCGGCAGAACCTGCTGGTGGCCGAGCGCTATACCGAAGGCCGCGTGCTGCTCGCGGGCGACGCCGTGCATCTGATGATCCCGACCGGCGGGCTCGGCATGAACACCGGCGTCGGCGACGCCATCGACCTCGGCTGGAAGCTCGCCGGCACGCTGGCCGGCTGGGGCGGCCCGGGCCTACTGGCCTCCTACGAAGCCGAGCGGCGGCCGGTCGGCGAGCGCAACGTCGGCGCCTCGCGCTTCGCCTCGCTCGGCCGGCGCAAGTGGCGCGCGCAATGGCAGCCCGCGATCGTCGACAAGACGCCCGCCGGCGCCGCCGCCCGCGCGCAGCTCGCGGCGGTCGCCGACGTCGAGCAGCGCAAGACCAACGAGATGATCGGGGCCGAGCTCGGCTACCATTACGCCGGCTCGCCGCTCATCGCCCGCGATTCGGACGAGCCGCCCTACGACTACATCGCCTACACGCCGAGCACGGTGCCGGGCGTCCGGCTGCCACATGCCTGGCTCGACGACGGCAGTGCCATGCAGGACCGCATCGGCGATGGCTACACGCTGCTGCGGCTCGGCGGTGACAGCGCCGACAGCGGGCTCCGGCGCGCGTTCACCGCGCTCGGCGCGCCCTATGCCGAGCTCACCGTGGCCGGTCGCGCGGCGCGTGACGTCTACGGCTACGACCTCATTCTGGTGCGGCCCGACCTGCACGTGGTCTGGCGCGGCAACACGCCGCCCGACGATCCCGAGCGGCTTGCCGCGATCGCGACCGGTCACGGGCCATAGCCGATCCGCTGTGCTAGGCTGATCCGATGTCTGCCGCCGAAACATTTGACGTGGTGGTGCTGGGCGCCGGCATCGGCGGGCTATCCGCCGCGCTGGCCGCGCATGAGCACGGCCTGCGGCCGGTCCTGATCGAGAAGTCGGACCGGATCGGCGGCACGACCTCGGATTCCTACGGGCTGATCTGGGTCGGCAACAACCACCTGATGCGCCGGGCCGGCGAGACCGATCCGCGCGACGACATCATCCAATACATGACATTCCTCGGCGGCGGCGAATTGTCCGAAGAGCGCATGCAGACGCTGGTCGACCGCTCGCCGGAGGCGATCGTGTTCTACGAATCCTGCGGCATTCCGTTTCGGCTGATCGGCGGCCTGGTCGATCATTATTGCGGCGTGGCCACCGGCGCGCGCGGCGCCGGCCGCACGCTCGAGGCCGAGCTGATTTCTGGTTTCGATCTCGGGGAATGGCGCGACAAGGTGCGCACGCCCAAGGACGCGCCGTATTTCGTGACCGCGGCGGAGCAATACGCCTGGGGCGGCATCAATCGCTATTCGACCTGGGATCAGGATCTGATGCGCCAGCGCCGCGCCAAGGACCTGCGCGGCAAGGGCGTCGGCCTGGTGACGCACTTTGTGAAGCTCCTGCTCCAGCGCGGCGTGCCGATCCGGCTCGACACCGCGGTCGAGGGCCTGGTCGTCGACAATGGCCGAGTCACCGGCGTGCGAATGGCCGACGGCGCCTCGCTGTCGGCCCGCAAGGGCGTCGTGCTGGCGACCGGCGGCTACGAGTGGAACGCCGAGCTGATGCGCGACTTCGATCCGATCCCGCGGTTGCAGCCGCTGTCGCCGCCCAGCTCGACCGGCGACGGGCTGATCATGGGCGCGGAGATCGGCGCAGCCATCCGGCGCATCCAGAACAATCTCAACCTGATGCTGGGCTTCTATCTGGTGCCTGATGACCCGGGCCGCGAACCGATCCAATGCATGGCCGGCATCAGCGAGATGTGCAGCCCGCACACCATTGTGGTGAACCAGGCCGGCAAGCGCTTTGCCGACGAGTCCTATTTCCAGAGCGTGGTGCCAGCGTTGCGCGAGTTCGACACGAACAAGCACGACTACGCCAACCTGCCGTGCTTCCTGATCTTCGACCAGCAATTCGCGGCGAGCTACTCGCTGGCACATCTGCCGATCGGCAGCGCGGTGCCGGCCTCGGTCGAGCGCGCCGGCACGATCGCAGAGCTCGCAGGCTTGCTCGGTATCGACGCCGGCGGCCTCGGCGACACCATGGCGCGCTTCAACGGCTTCGCCGCCAACGGCGTCGACGAGGATTTCCAGCGCGGCGCGAAGCGCTGGCGGTTGGCCGACCGCTCATCGGAGGGCCGGCGCAATCCGAGCCTCGGCGCGATCGACCAGCCGCCGTTCTATGGCCTGGAGCTACGGCCGAGTCTCGGCACCACCTCGGCCGGCCTGCTGACCAATGCGGACGGCCAGGTTCTGCACCAGCGCCGGCACCCGATCCCCGGCCTCTACGCGTCGGGCGTCGTCGCCGTGCGCAACGAGCTCGGCGCCGGCTATCAGGCGGGCCTGAACTTGGCTTCGGCGATGACGTTCAGCCTGCTGGCCGTGCGGCATATGAAGCGAAAAGCTAGATGCGGCTGCAGACTCTCCGCTGTCATTCCGGGACGGCGCCATAAGCGCGTTCACGCGCGTCTTCGACGCGCTATGGCGAGGGCCGGAATCCAGAGCGGCGCGCATTGTGCCAGCGGCTCTGGATTCCGGGTTCGCGCCTTCGGCGCGCCCCGGAATGACGGCGCCCTTCACTGCACCCGCAGGCCGATGTCCTTGGCGAGCGGGCCCCAGGTCGCGACCTCCCGGGCGATCACTGCGGTCAGCGCCGCGGCATCGACATCCATGGTCACCAGCGCGTCGTTCTCGAAGCGCTGACGCGTCGCAGGCAATTTCACGATGCGCCTGACCTCGGCGTTGAGCTTCGCCGTGACCTCGGCCGGCAACTTGGCCGGCGCGGTCAGCCAGAACCAGGCGACGCCGCCGACGTCGCTCAGGCCGAGCTCGGTGAAGGTCGGTGCGTCCTTGAACGCCGCCACGCGCTCCGGCGACGTCACCGCCAATCCCAAGACCTTGCCGGCGCGCACCTGCTCGCCGGCCGAGCTGAAGGTCTGGATCGCCAGATTGACGTGATCGCCGAGCACCGCGGTCATGCTTTCGCCGGCGCTGCGGAACGGCACGTGCTGGAGCTTTACGGCCGCCTTGCGCTTGATCTGCTCGATGATCAGATGGCCGAGCGAGCCCGCGCCCGGCGAACCCGCGCTCAGCTCCTTCGCGCCGCCGACGCGCTTGACGTCCGCGAACGATTTCAGCTCCGACGCCGGGTTTGAAATCAGCACATAGCCATCGCCGGCGATCATGGCGATGTGCGTGAAGTCGCGCAGCGTATCGTAGCCGACATTGGGATTGATCGCGGGACTGGTCAGCAGCGGGCCGGCGCCGCCGATCAACAGCGTGGCGCCGTCGGGCGCGGCGCGCGCGACCTGGCCCGAGCCGATCGCGCCAGCGCTGCCGGCGATGTTCTCGACATAGAATTGCTGCTTGAACGTGCTCGACATCTCGGCCGCCAGCATGCGCGCAAACAGATCGGCGGCGCCGCCCGGAGCGAAGGCGACCACGATCTTCACCGGCTTGCTCGGCCAATCCTGCGCGCGCGAGGTTTGCGGCCAGCCACATGCCAGCGCGAGCAGGGCCGCGCCGAATCCGGCGAACTTCAAAAAACCAGCCCTTGCAACGGTTCGTTGTGGCAGGGTCCGCGTCATTCCTGGATAAACCTCGATTGCGATAGATTTCTACTTGCACCATCAGAGTGTCAATCGTGCAGCTAACGATCACCAGCGTCGATCACGCACCCGAGGAACTCCACGAACAAACACCACTGGTCGTGGATCTCCTTCGGGAGTTGCCCGGCCCTGATCGCCCGGACTACTGGCTTGGTCGAGTGGTTACACCGATCAGGTGGATCGACCAGAATATCGAGCGGAAGATCGACCACGTCGTCGTTTCGGCTCGCTGGGAAGGCACCCGCATCGAACCACACGTCAAGAACCTTCCGGTGGGGATCAGATACGTCACGGACGCAAGCCAGCTTGAAGACCCGGCACTCGATTTTGCCAAGTGCCGATATGTCGCCATCGGTCTCGCGCACGCAAAGCGAAAGGCGCTTTCAGATATCCTGGCAGGAATCATCGGCCGAGCGTTCGGCGTCGGCCGCTCCTCCTGATCTTCCTCTACAGCGGCTTCTTGTCGATCTGGCCGGTGCCGCGCACATACCAGTGCTCGTTCGGAAACGATTTGCCGGCGACGCGGTCGGCCAGCCAGTCGGCCACCAAGATCGGTGGGAACGGCCCAAGGTTCGCCGCCGGCACGTTGCCGACCGAGTGACGCGACTCCTGATAGACCACGATGCGCTTGGGGCCCTTCACGGCGTTGACCAGCCGGAACGAATGCTCGACCGGCGACAGCTCGTCGAACTCGCCGGCGACGCAAAGGTAGGGACACTTGATCTTGTCGGCGTGGCCCTCCCAGGTCATGCCCTGGCGCATCTTGTCGAACGCGGCCTCGTCGGTGATGCCGGACATGTACATGAAGCGCTTCTTGAAGGTCGGCGAGGCCTCCTCGAAGATGGTGTGGCAGCCCGGCTCGTGGCAGACCGAGATCACCGCGCAGGCCGAGACGCGCGGCTCGTGCGCGGTGAGCAGCGTGCCGAACAGCGTGCCGAAGCTCGTGCCGGAGCACACCACCTTGCCCATGTCGATCTCCGGCCGCTTGGCCAGCCAGTCGCACACCGCCTTGCCGGTCTCGACCCAGTTCTGCATCGAGAAATAGATGCCGAGCATCGGTGCCTCGTACTGGCCGGGACCGTCGATGTTGAGCGTGGCGAAGCCGCGATTCAAAAACCGGTCGCCGTAGAGCGCGGTGGAAATCTCCTTGTAGCTGTCCATGCCGGGCACGTTGATCACCACCGGGATCTTGCCGCCGTTGTAGTTCGGCGGCAGGTGGAACCAGGCCGGCAAGGCCGTGTCCTTGAACGGGATCCAGGCGGCCTCGACCTTGTGGTCGGCCATGGCGGCGTATTTGGCGTAGCACTCGCGCTTCTTGAGATGGCAGGCGACGTTCGGCTCGTCGTTCTGGTCGTACGGCCATTGCGCCGCGCCCCAGTACACCGCCGCCATGAAATAATTGTCGCGTGCGGTCACCATGCTGCCGGCCTCCTCGGCCGCCTTGGCCTTGGCCTCGCGCCGGCGCGCCACCGCCTCGAACGCCGGCGCGATGTCGCCCATTTTTTTCACGCGCTCGCGCACGCCCACGATGTCGGCGGTGCCTTCGGGCCCGCATGGCGCGGAAATGTAGATCGAGCGCGGCTGGTCCCAGTCGATGCCGTTGGCGCGAATGATGTTGTCGATCACCCAGCGCTGCTCCTGGAAGCGGCGCATGTGCGGCTCGCCGCGCTTGTCCATGATCGGTTGCGGGATGCGCTCCATGAATTTCCTCCCTTTTGTTCTGGCGGCCAGCTTAGGAGAAAGCGTCGATGGAATCGACAGCCCGGCCGCGACCTCGGTGCACTCCCTCTCCCCGGTTTCGCGCTGGCGAGCCGTAGGCGAGCGGCCAGCGCGAACCCACTTAAGAAGTAGCCGCGCCGGCCCCTCGCTTCGCTCGGCGGCGCGGCGGCGGGGAGAGGGTTGGGTGAGGGGGCGTTTCCAAACTCTCAGTCTCGCTGATACGCCCCCTCACCCGACCGCCTTCGGCGGTCGACCTCTCCCCGCACGCGGGGAGAGGTCACCGCAACGCCTTGCCCCTTGCACCGGCTGCGGTACGCTGTCTGCGTTCCAGCGGACAAGGAGACAGTCATGGCGAGCCAAACCATCAAGATCCGATCCAGCGAGGGCGGCGAGTTCGATTGCTATCTGGCGACGCCCAAGGCGGACGGCGCGCGTGCCGGCGGTGGTGCTGGCCTGCGCGGTGCACGGCGTCGACAAGGACATCCGCGACCTGGCCGAGGAGTTCGCCGGCCACGGCGTCATCGCGGCAGCGCCCGACCTGTTCTGGCGCACCGTGCCGGGCCCGCTCGGCCACGACGACAACCGCACGCAACCGCGTTCCCAGCCGCGCCTCGAGAAGATCAAGACCGGCGAGCGCGACCTGGCCGACGTGCTGGCGCATCTGAAGACGCTGGCGCAATTCAACGGCCGCGCCGCGACGATGGGCTTCTGCTACGGCGGACCTTACGCGATCCTCGGGCCGAAGCGGCTCGGCTACGCCGCCGGCATTTCCTGCCACGGCAGCCAGATGCTGGACTACATCAAGGAGCTCGACGGCGTCACCGCGCCGGTCTGCATCATCTGGGGCGACCAGGACCACCGCGCGCCAGCCGAGGTGCTCGATGCCTACCGTCCGGTGCCGTCCCGCATGAAGAACGTCGAGGTGCACATCTTCCCGGGCATCCTGCACGGCTACATGATGCCGGGCAGCCCCAAGGCGTTCGATCAGAAGACGCGCGACTTCTCGATGCAGCGCGCGCTTGCGATCCTCGACGGCCTGCGCGGCGCGCCATTACGCAAGGCGTCGTGACCGCCGTCTCGTCCGATTAAGCGCGGAGCCCTATCCGCGTCATGGCGGCGGAGAGGTTCGCGCACGTGACTTTCCCCGGTCATTCCGGGACGGCGCGCCAGCGCCGGGCCCGGAATCCAGGGCTGCTGGCTCGGCGCGCATTGCTCTGGATTCCGGGTTCGCGGGCTTTCGCCCGCGCCCCGGAATGACGGCGTTGTGTGCCGTGCGCGTTCTCATCCGATTCACTTGTCAAACAGCCACGCGAAATCCGCCGCGGCCTCGGTCGGCCCCGCGGGTGGCCGTCTCTTGTTCCCCGCCGTGGCACGGCGGGTGGTTGCCCTCGAAGATCGAGGGGCGGAGCGCCGAGTGGCGCCTCCAGTAAAGTGTGCACGCCTTGGCGGGCGTGCGCGTCCCCTTGGCGAAGGGAACGCAGCGCCCTTCGGCGCTCCGCACGGCGTTGGACGGCCTGCGGGGGGCTCTCCCTTTGACGGCGCGTTTCCAGCATTGGCGCTGAGCGTGGCCGGCATCGGTAGCGAACTGAATCACGTGGGGTCGTTTTGCCCCAGGGCGGATCCTCGAGCCGCTCGGGCCCCGTGCTTGCAAGGCACGAAGGCGCAAGCGCCGTACCCCGCTCCGCCATCAGATGCCTCCGGCGACGCCCTCGAGTGAGCGGGGTTGTAGGAACATATACGTAGGAACATAGTCAACGGCAAGCAGCGCAGGCCTACTTATCCAGCGAAACCGGTTTATCCACAGGGCGATGACGCTTCATCGACGCACAGCAAACGCGTGGGCCCGGCGCTTCGCGCCTTGGCCCACCCTACGCTTTGCTCTGAGCGTTCCAACAATCGTAGCCCGGAAGAGCGGCCGCAAGGCCGCGACATCCAGGAACGAATGTCCCGCTACGGCCTGCTGACTTATTGGCAACGCGCGCAACGATACTCATCAACAGATCGCTGCCTCATCCACAGGAAGCAGCGTTGACGCCCGACAGGCCAATCGATCAAGAAGCAAGCGTAGACGCTCATGCGGGTTACAGCTTGCTGAAACAACTCACCCAACAAGAGCGCCGACCATGACAAGCAAGCCCGACCGCCCGGATAACGAATCGGTCGATGGACGACCTCGCCGACACGCTCGATGCCTGGCGCGGCCAGGATATCGAGCACGCGGAGACGTTCGCGCGGCGGACCGTCGGCCCGTTGCCCATGACGCAGGCGAATTGGCAGGCGCGGCGGTGACGCGCCCCGGCACCGCGAAACGAAGGTGGAAGCCGCCGCGACCACCTCGGAAGCCGCGATACAAGCGCCCGGGCACGCGGTGCAAATCCGCCGCACTCGATGTGAGCGCCTTGCTCGATCGCCTGCAGCACCACGCCCTCGGCTCAGCCGACATGACCACCACCCAGGTGCGCGCCGCCGAGATCGTGTTGAAGAAGGCCAAGGCCGCGACCGAGCCGGAAAACCATGCCGTCCGTAACACCGTCAGCGCCGAGCCGCTCAGCGAAGAGGAATGGCAGCGGCGATACGCGGGTTGACATCGTCTGGCGGCCACAGTGCGGGCCGTCGGCACCGCGCTGCTGCTCGAACTGCGCGCCGAGATGTGAGACCCGGATTTCGCTACGCTCATCCGGGCTACTTGCTGATCCAGTCAGCGTCATAGCCGCGATCTGCCAGCAGCATTGATCCGGGACTTCAAACGCGACAGCAGTTTGTCCGCGAGCCGATTGTCGTGTGCCTCGCCAGCCGTCAGCGCGAGCCGCACCGGCAGGCCATTGGTATCGACCAGAGCATGTATCTTGCTGGTCAGCCCGCCTCGTGACCGTCCCATGGACTGTCTTCTATTCCGGATGATGCAAGCCCCGTGCTGATGCACGCGGACAATCGACGTATCGATCATCTGTATCGACGCATCGTGGGCCGTAGCCAGTGCGTTCATGATGCGCCCCCAGACACCAGCCCGTCGCCAGCGGACGAAACGGTTGTAACAAGTCGTGTACGGACCAAGTTCATAAGGTAGGTCGCGCCACGGCGCACCCGAACGCAAGACCCAAAAGATGCCATTGAGGACGCGCCGGTCATTCACCCGTGGCACGCCACGCGGCTTGTTCGGCAGCATCGACCTGATGGCTGTCCATTCGTGATCGGTGAGTTCGTAGCGCATGATTCGAGCCCTCGTTTGCCGGCTTGAATCACGGTCTGGCACGCGGTCTCAACCGGCTCTACCGCAGCGCGTTTTGGTCGCTATCCACCCAAAAGCGGACATGGATTGTTGCGGTGCACATGTCGGCTAATGACCCAAAGCGGTCATCACTCGACCGGTCATGTTGCAGTAGCGAAGATAGTTTCAGCCCCTATCAAAGTGATCGTTTGAGCCGATACGATACCACCTACTGAGCCTAGGAGCGGGCATGAGGCGGCGGGACTTCCTCGGTGTTCTGAGTGGCGCAGCGGTTGTGTGGCCTGCGGCAGCATGGGCACAGCAAGCGAGCATCCCAACGGTAGGTTTTCTGAGCAGCCGCTCGCGGGCCGATGTGGCGAATGTTGACGATCCGTTCCGGCAGGGTTTGCAAGAGGCCGGCTACACGGAGGGGAAGAACGTCGCAATCGAATACCGCTGGGCGGAAAATCAATTCGACCGGCTGCCGGCGATGGCGGCCGACCTGGTGCAACGGCAGGTCGCCGTCATTGCGGCGCTCGCCAGTGCCGCACCGGGGCTCGCGGCAAAAGCAGCGACTTCGACGATTCCGATCGTGTTCCAGACTGGAAGTGACCCCGTCAAGGACGGTCTCGTCGCCAGTATGAATCGTCCGGGTGGCAACGTCACAGGCGTCAGCCGATTGGCTGTTACGCTCGGACCCAAGCGGCTTGCACAGCTGCTCGAATTGGTGCCGAAAGCGACCCTGATCGGCCTCCTCGTGAACCCGACGAATCGGATTGCTGAAGTTCAGCAAACGGAGTTTCAAGAGCCAATCCGCTCGTTAGGTCGGCAACTGACCGTTTTGCGCGCCAGCACCGACCGCGAACTCGATGCAGAATTTGCGAGCTTGAAGGAGCAGCACGTCGACGCGCTCTTGGTCGCGAACGATCCTTTCTTTTTTAGCCGTATTGAAATGCTCGTTGCGCTGGCTGCGCGCCATACAGTTCCGGCGAGCTATCCCGATCGAGCGTATCCGCCGGCAGGCGGCTTGATCAGCTATGGAGCCAGCTTAACAAACTCGTTCCGCCAAGCTGGCGTCTATGTGGGCCGTGTTCTCAAAGGAGAGAAACCCGCCGACCTGCCAGTCGTGCAGCCGACCAAATTCGAGTTGGTGATTAATCTCAAGACCGCCAAGTCGCTCGGCATTACAGTGCCGCTCACATTGCAAGCGGCCGCCGACGAGGTGATCGACTGAAAGTGTCGCTATTGGCACATCGCCGACATGAAATGATGTCGCTTGTCTGGTCGCTATCGGAGGAATAGCGGACGTCTCGGAAATGAGTCAGAAATGACGCGAATGACCCAAAGCGGACATCGGCCAGCATCTCATATTGCAGTAGCGAAGCCGGTTTCAGCCCCTTTCAAAGCACTCGTTTGAGCCGATACGATGCATGCTCCTGAGCCTAGAGGCGGCATGCGGCGGCGGGAATTTCTCGGTGTTCTTGGCGGGTCGGCCATGTGGCCGTTCACGGCACACGCGCAGCAACTGCGGCGGGTGGGTATGCTGATGACCGTACAGGAGAGCGATCCCACGAGTCAGGGCTGGCTCGCGACCTTCCAGCGGCGGCTGGCCGAGTTCGGCTGGACCGAAGACCAAACCGTGCGCTTTAACCGTCGCTGGGCCGCTGGCGATCCGGATCGGATGCGCGCCCACATCTCCGAGATCGTGGGCCTAAAGCCCGACGTTATCCTCGCGCAAAACACGCCGATGGTTGCTGCGTTGCGCCAACAGACCAGCACCATTCCGATTGTGTTTGTTCAGGTGTCTGACCCAGTCGGGGACGGATTCGTAGGGTCCTTGGCTCGTCCCGGCGGCAATGTGACGGGCTTTACCAACTCGATGGCCTCACTCGGCGGCAAGTGGGTCGAAATCCTGAAGGAAGCAGTGCCGGGCATCACACGGGTTGGCTACCTATTGAACCGTGCCGCTGCGCCTGGACGCGGAGCGTACTATTGGAATCCCTACTGACGGCTGCCGCCGCGCTCGGATTGAAGGCCGATCAACTCGAACTGCATAGTCCAGGTGAAATTGACAAGGTTATTGCCGAGTTTGCCGCAGCCGGAGGCAATGGGCTGATTGGCAATTCGGATTCCTTCATTCTGATGAATTGCGAGCGGATTGTCGCTGCAGCAAACCAATTTCGTTTACCGGCGATTTATGTATCGGCCACGAACACCAAGGTAGGCGGCTTGATCTCCTATAGCCCGGACACCGAGCAGCAATGGAATGCGGCGGGAAGCTACGTCGATCGCATCCTGCGTGGCGAAAGGCCCAGCGACCTCCCGGTGCAGCAGCCCACCAAGTTCGTCCTGACGATCAACCTCAAGACCGCGAAGGTACTCGGACTTACCGTGCCGCCGACGCTGCTCGCCCGCGCCGACGAGGTGATCGAGTGAGGCGGCGGCAGTTCATTGCGCTCCTCGGCGGGACAGCGGCATGGCCGTTTCCAGCGAGCGCGCAGCACCCAGCGATGCCGGTGATTGGGTTCCTTAACAGTGCATCCGCTAAGGAATATGACCTTTCGATCGCCGCTTTCCGCAAAGGTTTGAGCGAGGCCGGCTATGCCGAAGGCCGCAACGTCGCGGTCGAGTACCGCTGGGCGGAGGATCATTACGATCGACTGCCAGCGCTCGCGGCAGAGTTGGTTCGCCGAGAGGTGGCTGTCATTGTTGCGAATACCCCCGCTGCGCCAGTAGCTAAGGTGGCGACTAAGACGGTTCCGATCGTGTTTCTGACGGCGGCCGACCCGGTCGAGACTGGGCTTGTCGCCAGTCTGAACCGGCCGGGTGGCAATCTCACGGGTATCAGCATTTTGAATGCGGAACTGGGGGCGAAGCGGCTCGAACTACTACAGCAACTGCTGCCCTCGGCGACCACTGTTGCACTGCTCGCCAATCCGACACATCCGGCCACTGAATCTGTGTCGAAAGACCTGCAAGATGCGGCCCGCACTCTCGGACTACAGCTCCATGTCCTGCGCGCCAGCAGCGATCCTGATTTCGACAGGGTGTTCGAATCCGTGCAGCAATTGAAGGCTTCCGGGCTTGTGATTGCGCCCGATCCGTTTTTCATCAGCCGCAGCAGTCAGCTTGCCGCACTCACAGTCCGTCATACGGTGCCCGCGATCTCACCATATCGCCCGTTTGCCATTGCCGGCGGGCTGATGAGTTATGGAGGCAGCCTTCATGAGCCATGGCGTCAAGTGGGCGTCTACGCGGGCCACGTCCTCAAGGGCGAAAAACCGGCCGATCTGCCAGTGCAGCAGACCACAAAGCTCGAACTGATCATCAACTTGAAGACCGTGAAAGCACTCGGCCTAACTGTCCCACTGCCATTGCTTGGTCGCGCCGACGAGGTGATCGAATAGCACGTTGTTTGCTGCATCTGCTCACGGCAGCTTTTGGCACAAAGCGGACATGAGGCGATGTCGCTTTTCTGGTCGCTATCGGGGGTAAAGCGGACATCGCGCGAACCGCCGGATTCGATCGAAAATGACCCATAGCGGACATGGGCCAGCATCTCATGTTGTATTAGCGAAGCCGGGTTCCGCACCTATCGAAGTACTCGTTTGAGCAGATACGATGCTTCGTCCCGAGGCTAGGGGGCGGACATGAGACGGCGCCAGTTCATCACGCTGCTAGGCGGTGCGGCTGTCGTGACGCCGTTGCGTGTGCGCGCGCAAGATCGCGTCCGGCGGATCGGCGTGCTGATGCCCTACGCCGAGAGCGACGCGGAAGCCCAGAGCTGGATCGCGGCGTTCCGCGAAGACTTTGCGAAGCTCGGTTGGGCGGAGGGCCGCAACGTCCGGCTCGACATTCGCTGGGGCGCCAACGCCGCCTTGATCCAGCAATTTGCCAGAGAGCTAGTCGGGCTGCAGCCCGATCTCATTCTCTCGTCGGGCACCCCCGCCACCGCGGTGCTGCTGCGGGAAACGCGCACCATCCCCATCGTTTTCGCCATCGCCGCCGATCCGATCGGCTCAGGCTTGGTCGCGAGCTTTCCGCAGCCGGGCGGCAACGTTACCGGCTTTACCAACATCGAATCGACGATGACCGGCAAATGGCTGGAGCTACTCAAGGAAGTTGCGCCGCGGGTCGACCGCGTCGCGCTGCTGTTCAATCCGGCGACCTCACCGTTCGAATATTTTCTGACGCCGTTCAAAGCGGCCGCTCCGTTGCTCGGGATGCAGCCGATCGCCACACCGGTCCGCGACACGTCGGAGCTTGAAGTCGCCGTTGCCGAGTTCGCGCGCGCACCGAATGGCGGCCTCATCGTGGTCCCGGACGGCTTCATGATCGCCCGTCGCGCGGAGCTCATCTCGCTGGCGGCTCGCCACCGTCTGCCTACCGTCTATTGGTTTCGCGCCTTTACCGAAGGCGGCGGCCTGCTGTCCTACGGAAATGACAACGTCGACAATTTCCGGCGCGCGGCGACATACGTTGACAGGATCCTGAAGGGTGCGAAGCCGAGCGAGCTTCCTGTCCAGGCCCCGGTCAAGTTCGAGCTGGTGATCAATCTCAAAACCGCCAAGGCCCTCGGCCTCGACGTGCCCGCACATCTCCAGCAGCGCGCCGACCAGGTGATCGAATAAGGGTGCTGTTTTCCGCAGTGCGAAGTGACGCGATTGGCACAAAGCGGACATGGGTTTGTGCGGTGATATGTCCGCTTTCGGGGATGAAGCGGACATCGCAAATTTATGAGTACACGCCCTAGCGCAATTTTGGCGCACGTTTTTAGATCTTCATTTTTGTTATGATTGTTGAGGAAGCTATCAATTGATCGCGAGTGGGTGATGCCATCTTTTATAGAGCGCGCGGCTCCTCTAAGAATATTGACATCAACACCCGTTCATTTGCTACACGTCGAATTGCTTCCCAAACATGAGCATCACCAGTTGGACCAGCAGCCTGGTCGAAGTTGATGTCCGTTTTATTGCCGATCTCAATGCTCAAGGCGTCGCCTAGTGGCATATTCAGGTCGAACCCGGCACCAGCTCCAATTATGAAAACCGTTTTGCGAGGCAGCATAATCTTCACGTTTTCGATGTTACCGTGGTGCAAAGATGGTCAGCAGCGTAGCCCGGATGAGCGGCCCTACAGCCGCGATATCCGGGCTACACTTGCTTGCGCTTCAGCTTGCGGGACTTGTCGCGCTTTTTCGGAATGTCCTTGAGCTGCGTCGGGGAACCAGCAAACGCGCCACGCAATATTGATTGCAACGGCGCTGTACATCGGATTCTAATGCGGAAGCCTCGCCATTGGGAACCTCGCCCGTTCGAAGCCCATCTCTTTCACGAAGTTTACATCGACGAAACAAGTCAGAATGACCACAACTTTCTAATCTTGGGCGGCATTGTATTGCCCCGCCGTATATCTCCGCAATTCGAAGCGGACATCTTGGAAAGCAGACGCCCACGTTTGGTGTCCCGCAGAAGCAACGGCGATCTACGGGAGATTGGTTGGAGTGAAGTTTCAAAAGGAGACTTCGAAGCTTACAAGAAAGTCCTTGACGCATATTTCTCTTTTGCACACCGCAATATGCAGGCTACAGCCGGAGCATTCCGTTTTTATTGTAGTCAGGCTCAAGATCCCTGGCCGTCGATATACTGGTGGCCCAAGAGGGCATATCGGTTTCGACCGCGAAATCTATTACCATTGTCTCAGCATCGCGCGTCGCCACAAGACATACCTATTTCACGTCTACCCGGATGAGCGCAGCACACCTGAACCCATTTCAAAACTTGGCCTGATTTTGAATCGCGGTTGGGCAAAAACAGGCTTCAACAAGGATTGGACTTTTCGTCGCGTGCAGTTTCGACACTCACACGAATGGCAAGCCCTACAGATTTCTGACTTGCTTATCGGCGCCGTCGCCTATCGCCTCAACCGTCATTACGACGCCCCAACAGCCAATGCAGATAAGAAACGACTGTGCGACTACATTCTCCAAAAAACAGGGTTCGCTCCCTTCATCAAGGAGCGGACATTTGACGATAAGGCCTATGGCCAATGCCAGCTTTGGATTCGCCGACACTTAAGCTCAGGGTCCCGCCACCCTACACCGCCTGCGCGGTACCGGTTTTACGGGTCCCTACCGCGAATTTAGGGGTAGGGCTTCGAATGGCGGGAGTTCAGCTTACTCTCAAAAGCGCTGCCCTGTCCTGGCAGCAGCGCGCTTCCCTCAGTCTGAGTTGTCCAGAGAAGCAGCTGCATTTTCCACAAGCCGATCCTCTCGGCCGATGGCACCGCAAAAGCCAACAACCTACTTGAACGCCTTCTGCAAATACGCGATCAGGTCGGCGCGGTCGCCGGCGTCGGTCATGCCGGCGTAGGGCATGCGATTGGCCGGCACCGCCGCCTGCGGATCGGCGATGAAGGTGTCGACCGCCTGCGGCGACCAGGTGATGCCGCTGCGCTTGAGCGCGGGCGAATAGCGGAAATCGGTCTGCGTCGCGGCTTGCCGGCCGAACACGCCGTACAGGCTCGGCCCAAGGCTGTTCTCGCCGCGTTCGAGCTTGTGGCAGGCGGCGCAGTCCTCGAACTTCTTCTCGCCGCGCGCCGGGTCGCCATCGGCGAAGGCCCCGCCGGTCGCGAACGCCAGCACCGACGCGATCAAAAACCCCGCCGCCCGCTTCATGCCTGCACCAGCGGGCCGGGATTCTTGACGTAGCGGTTCTTGATCGCGTCCGCGGTCCAATACGCCAAGCGCGCCGACCGGGCCGGTCGGGTTGTACGACGCGTTGTGCGGAAACACATTGGCGCCGACCACGAACAGATTGTGGCAGTCCCAGCTCTGCAGGTATTTGTTGAGCGCGCTGTCGCGCGGATTGGTGCCCATGATCGTGCCGCCGGTGTTGTGCGTGCTCTGATAAGGCACCACCGTCCAGCTGTCGCGGGCCGACGCCTCGTTCACCCGCGTCGGGTTCATCGACCGGGCGATGCTGTTGATCAGTCCGGCGGCGTGCCGGCCCATCTTCTGCTCGTTCTCCTTGTAGTCGAAGGTCATGCGCATCAGCGGCTGGCCGAACGCGTTGCGATAGGTTGGATCGAGGTCATAGTAGTTGTAGCGGTTGGCGGCGACGCTGGCGCTGGCATTGATGTTCATCGCTGTCTGGAACCACTTGGCGGTCGCGGCTTTCCAGGCCTTGCCCCATTGCGGCGTGCCGCGCGGCACCGGCCGGTAGCCGATCGGCAGCGCCGAGTTGAAGCCGCCGCCGACGTTGTAGCCGCCGACAAAGGCGTGCGGGCCGCGATCGAAATTCCAGTTGATGTTGAAATCGTCGATCGTCCAATTCGAGCCGCCGGCGCTGATGAACGAATTGAAATACTTGCCCTCGAAGAACAGCGTCGCGGTCACCCCGTTCTGGTAGCAGTAGTTCTTGCCGATCACGCCGGTCTGCGCCGCCGGGTCATACGGCTGACCGACGCCGGACAGCAGCATCAGGTGCACGTTGTTGATCGCATAGGCGCACAGCAGAACCATGCCGGCCGGCTGCTCGAACTCCTCGCCGTTCAGCACATTGGTGTAGGTCACGCCGGTGACGCGCTTGCCGTCGGAATCCTTGAGCACCTTGGTGACCCAGGCATGGGTGCGCAATTCGAAGTTCGGATTGCGCATCGCAATCGGGATCACCGAGTTGAGCGGCGAGCCCTTGGCGTTGGCCTCGCAGCCGAACCGCTGGCAATAGCCGCAATACTGGCAGGCGCCGTATTTGGAGCCGTCCGGGTTGGTGTAGGCGCGCGACGCATTGGCCGACGGCCGCGGGAACGGGTGGTAGCCGAGATTCTTGCTGGCGTCGGCGAACATCACGCTGGCGAGGATCGGCGTCAGCGGCGGCAGCGGATACTCGCGGGCGCGCGGCGCCTCGAACGGATTGCCGCCTTCGACGATCTGGCCCTTGAGGTTGCCGGCCTTGCCGGAGATCGCGGCGGTGTATTCGAACTTGTCGTAATACGGCTCGAGCTCGTCGTAGGTGATGCCCCAGTCCTGGATCGTCATGTCGGCCGGGATGAAATTCTTGCCGTAGCGCTCCTCGTAGCTCGAGCGAATCTTGAACTCCATGTCGGTCCACCGCCAGGTGTGACCGCTCCAGTGATTGCCCGAGCCGCCGACGCCCTCGCCCGGCAGGAACGAGCCGAGCCGGCGCATCGGCAGGGCCTCTTGCGACGGATTATTCCGGATCGTGAGCGTGTCGCGCGCCGCGTTCTGCATCATTTCGTGGCGCACCACGTAACGCAGCTCGTCGCGGATATTCGGCACCGCGAAATCCTTGGCCGGATCGGGCAGCCCGCCGCGCTCGAGCGCGACCACCTTCAGTCCCGCTTCGGCCAGTTCCTTGGACAGAATGCCGCCGGTCCAGCCCAGACCCACGACCACCACGTCGACGTCCTTGAGCTTCGTTGCCATGGCCCGCCCCTCAGCTCATGTCCGCGATGCCGAGGATTTCAGCGGTGTATTTCTTGCCGCGATACTTCTCGACGTTCTCGCGGTGCACCGCGACCACGCCCGGGAAGCCGATCAGCTTCCAGCCGGCCTTGTTGCGGTTGCCGCCATAGATCGGGTCGGAGAACATGCCCTCGATCACGGTCTGGTAGACCGTGCTCCAGAACGTCCGCACCGGCAGGCCACTGTCAAAAGTGATCCTGGCTGTAGATAGGCCGACCAGAACCTCCTCGCGCTGCGGCTCGGTCAGCGCGTCGAAGGTCTTGCCGTAGGTCTTGCGGCAATGCGCGTTGGTGGCCTCGATGCCGGCGCGGTAAAGCTGGGCCGGCGTGAGCGGCAGCTGATAGCCCTGGTTCGGCGTGCCGCGCTTCCAGGGGCCCTGCATGTAGAGTCGCTCGCCCTTGCCCCAGCCGCCGGCCAGCGTCCGGTCGATATAGATGTTGATGCCGATGTCGGTGCCCTTGGGTGTCAATTCGTCGGCTGGTACCATGTGATCGACCAGCGCCTCGACGAACGCGGCCTCTTCGAGATTGAGAAAGGCGTAGCCGGGAGGCGCTGCTGCGGCGGGCTGCGGCTGGGCCTGCGCGCTTTGCGGCACGGCCGCCACGCTGGTGGTGGCCGCCGCGGCGCCGCCAACCACCGCGCCCTTGATGAAATCGCGCCGATCGAAGCCTTGATCGCTCATGCTATCCTCCCCAGCCCGTGCCGGATTGTGTTCCCCGGTTGCGGACGCTCTGAATGAAAGCGTGCGCCTTTCGGCAAACGTCGGCAAGACCATCGGAGGCCCACCGGATCGATGGCGGCACAATCGAATCTGATCGGCCGCCGTATGCCGCGCGTCGAGGACGAGCCGCTGCTGCGCGGCCAAGGCCGCTTCGTCGACGACCTGAACATTCCGGGCGCGCTGCACGTGGCATTTCTGCGCAGCGGCGTGGCGCATGCGCGGCTGAAGAGCATCGACGCCGACGCTGCGCGGGCGCTGCCGGGCGTCATGGCGGTGCTGACCTTTGCCGACCTGCGCCCGCTGCTGACCTCCGACCGCATCCCGCAGGCGCTGCCGGCGGGCGCCATCAAGTTCGACGTCGATCCCTATGCGCTGGCGAAGGACGAGGTCAGCTACGTGGGCGAGCCGATCGCCATGGTCGTGGCGGAGAGCCGCCGCGTCGCCGAGGACGCGCTCGCCTTGATCGTGCTCGACCTCGACGCTTTGCCGGCGGTGCTCGACCCGGTCGATGGACTTGCGGCGGGCGCGCCGAAAGCGCGGCTCGACTGCCCGGACAACCTGGTGGCGCGCCAGAGCATCGACTACGGCGACGTCGACGGGGGCTTCGCCAAGGCCGCCCATCGCATCGCCGAGCGCTTCCGGCTGCACAAGGGCGGCGGCCATTCGATCGAGACCCGCGGCGTCGCGGTGCGCTTCGATGACACCGACGGCAGCATGACGGTGTTCGTCAACAGCCAGACGCCACATCGCGCCAAGCAGATCCTGGTGGCGGCGCTCGGAATAGCCGAGCAGCAGATCCGCGTGGTCGCGCCCGACACCGGCGGCGGCTTCGGGCCGAAGGCGACGTTCTATCCCGAGGAATTGGCCTTGCCGGCGGCGGCGCTCAAGCTGCGTCGGCCGCTGAAGTGGATCGAGGACCGGCGCGAAAGCTTCGTCGCGACCGGCGGCGAGCGCGACATGGTCTGGGACATGGAGATGGCGGTCGATAACGGCGGCCGCATCCTGGCGCTGCGCGGCAAGCTTTTCCATGACCACGGCGCCTGCACGCCCTATGGCGTGGCGCTCGCCTACAACGCCGCCACCAACGTGGTCGGACCCTACGTGCTGCCGGCCTACCGGCTCGACATCCACTGGTGCCTGACCAATGTGGTGCCCTGCGTGCCGACCCGCGGCGCCGGCCGTCCGCAGGGCATGTATGTGATGGAGCGGCTGCTCGACCGCGTCGCCGAGCGGCTATCGCTCGCGCGCGACGAGGTGCGGCGGCGCAATCTGATCCAAGCTGCGCAGATGCCCTACGCCACGCCGATCCGGCAGCGCGACGGCTCCACCATGATCTACGACAGTGGCGATTATCCGGAGAGCCAACGCCGCGCGCTTGACGCCTGCGGCTGGACGGATTTTCCGGCGCGGCAGGCGGCGGCGCGCAAGGCTGGGCGCCACCTCGGTCTCGGCCTTGCGAACTATGTCGAAGGCACCGGCCGCGGCCCGTTCGAGAGCGCGAGCCTGCGGGTCGGCGCGTCCGGCCGGATCGTCGTCACCACCGGCGCCAGCGCGCAAGGCCAGGGCGTCAAGACCATGCTCGCCCAGTTGGTCAGCGACGTGCTGGGCGTGCCGGCTGCGGGCATCGACGTGGTCACCGGCGACACCGCCGGCTCCGCGCTGGGCTTCGGCGCGTTCGCCAGCCGCCAGACCGTGACCGCCGGCAACGCCGTGCACCTTGCGGCGATCGAGGTGCGCGACAAGGCGATCAAGGCCGCGGCCGAGCTGATGGAGGCATCGGCCGGCGACCTCGAGCTGGTGGACGGCGCGGTGCGCGTCAAAGGCGTTCCGCAGATGAACCGGTCGCTTGGCGAGATCGCCCGGGTGATCGGCGGCGTGCCAGGCGCCGCCATCCTGAAGGGCGTGACGCCGGGACTTGCCGCCGCGATCGACTTCCCCTCGCCGGCGCTGACCTATTGCAACGGCACGCACTGCTGCGAGGTCGAGGTCGACGCCGAGACCGGGGCGGTGCACATCATCCGCTATGTGCTGGTGCACGATGCCGGCCGCATCATCAACCCGATGATCGTCGACGGCCAGGTGCAAGGCGCGGTGGCGCACGGCATCGGCGCGGCGCTCACCGAATGGATGCGCTACGACGGCGGCGGCCAGCCGCAGACCGTCACCTACGGCGATTATCTGCTGCCGACCACCGACACGGTGCCGGGTGTCGAGATCCATCACATGGAGTCGCCGACGCCGCTCAATCCGCTCGGCGTGAAGGGCGCGGCCGAGAGCGGCACCATCGCGGCGCCGGCGGCGATCGCGTCTGCGGTCGAGGATGCGCTCGCAGCCGTTCGGCGTGCGCATCCGCGATCTGCCGATCACGCCGGAGCGCGTGGTCGCCCTGATCCGCGCTGGGCGGTGCTAGTGCAAGATCACTTACGTCGAAGCAAACTCCGTTCGCTCCCGCGGAAGCGGGAGCCCAGGACTTGGCCAAGTCAATTGAATCCGAACGCACGGCACACGCGCTTTCCCTCTCCCATAGGGAGAGGATGCGCGAGTGGAGGCGATAGCCGAGCGAGCGCAGGTGAGGGGTTACAGACTATCCGAGAGCTCCTATTTCCCCTCACCCCGACCCTCTCCCCAACGGGGAGAGGGAGCGCGCCGAGTTCGCCGCACGCGCCAGCTCCAGTGGAAACGCCCTCATGCCGGTGCTAGCCTTCGATGGTCGCCGGGACTGCCGATCATTCATCCGTTCGCGTTGGGGAGGCTTGCATGCTCAATCGCCGTCGTGTCGTCCAGGGCGGTCTCGCTCTCGGTTCGCTCACCGTCGCCGCGCCTTATGTGCGCGCGCAGGGCCGCGCGCCGGTCAAGGTGCGCTACAACGAGGTCGTGCGTTCGATCCTGTACGCACCGGCCTACGTCGCGCTGACCAAGGGCTACTTCAAGGACGCCGGCCTCGACATCACGCTGTCCACCGCGCAGGGCGGCGACAAGTCGGTCGCGGCGCTTCTCTCCAACAGCGCCGACATCGCGCTGATCGGACCGGAATCGGCGATCTATGTGCAGAACAGCGACTTCGTCGACCAAGATCCCGATCTTCTGCGGGCTGACCGCCACCGACGGCTTCATGCTGCTCGGGCGCCAGAAGGTCGACAAGTTCGACTGGGCCATGCTCAAGGGCAAGGAAATCCTGGGCTTCCGGCCAGGCTCGACGCCGCTGCTGTTCCTCGAAGCGGCGCTGCGTCAGAACGGCATCGACCCGCTCAAGGACGTCAAGCTCAACAACAACGTCGCGATCCCGGCGCGGGTCGGGTCGTGGATCGCTGGCCAAAACCAGTTCGGCATCTTCACCGAGCCGGACCCCTCGCAGATCGAGCTCGACGGCAAGGGTTACTTCATGGCTTCGATCGGCGAGACCGTCGGGCCCGCCGACTACACGACCTTCATGGCGACCGACAAGTACATCAAGGAGAATCCCGCGGTCATCCAGAGCTTCACCGACGCGATCTACAAGGCGCAGCAATGGACGCTGTCGCAGCCGCCGGAGGAGGTCGCCAAGGCCATCGCCGAGTTCTTCCCGGGCGTGAACCCGCAGGCACTGGCTAACGCCGCCACGCGCCTCGCCAGGCTGAAAATCTGGAAGGCGAATCCGAAGATCGAACCGAAGGCGATGGACAAGTTCCAGGACATCCTGGTGCAGGGCAACGTCTTGGACAACAACAAGCGCGTGAAGTTCGAGACCCTGGTGCTCAGCGAATTCGCCAACAAGGCGAAGTGATCCGTGCCAGGCAGCGCCGGCGCCGATCAGCCGAAGGTCGAGCTGCGCGACGTCGGCCTGCGCTACTTCGGCGTCGAGGGCGAGACCGAGGCAATCAAAAGTGTCTCGCTCAAGGTCGCGCCCGGCGAGTTCGTCGCCATCATCGGCCAGAGCGGCTGCGGCAAGAGCACGCTGCTGTCGCTGATCTCCGGCATCCTGGCGCCGACCGAAGGCCGCGTCCTGGTTGACGGCGCGCCGGTCACCGGGCCGAACCGCAAGGTCGGCTATATGCTGCAACAGGATTATCTGTTCGAGTGGCGCACCATCCTGGAGAACGCGGTGCTCGGCGCCGAGATCCAGGGCGCCGACCCGCGGCGCGCCCGCGAGCGCGCAGCCCAGCTCCTCACCCGCTACGGGCTCGGCCAGTTCATGCACCATCTGCCGCGGCAATTGTCCGGCGGCATGCGCCAGCGCGTGGCGCTGGCGCGCACGCTGTGCACCGATCCGGACGTGGTGCTGCTCGACGAGCCGTTCTCGGCGCTCAATTCGCAGACCCGATTGGCGCTGGCCGACGAGGTCACCGAAATCCTGCGCCGCGAGCGCAAGACCGCGATCCTGGTGACCCACGACATCGCCGAGGCGGTCAGCATGGCGGAGCGGGTGATCGTGCTGTCGCGCCGTCCCGGGCGCGTGAAGTCGGACCACGCCATCCGGTTCGCCGCCGGCAACGGCGCGCGGCCGGCGCCGCTGGCGGCGCGCAACGCGCCCGAGTTCAACGGCTACTTCAATGCCTTGTGGAAGGAGCTCGAAGTCCATGTCGAAGGCTGACACGGTCGCGGTCGAAGCCCCGCTCGCCACCCCGAGCCCGCAATATCTCGAATGGCTGCGGCAGGAGCGCCGCACCCGCCTGACCATTCGGCTCGCGCAAATCGCGCTGCTCGCCGCATTCCTGGTGCTGTGGGAGGTGGCGCCGCGCGCGCATTGGATCAATCCGCTGTTCACCAGCTATCCGTCGGCGATCTGGCCGACGTTCCTGGAATTGCTGAAAGGAACGCCGCAGCAAGCCGGCATTCTTGCGCACACCGCCGCCACCGTGCTCGCGACCGTGGTCGGCTTCACGCTGGCCATGGCGTTGGGCGTGGTCATAGCCTCGGCGCTGTGGTGGTGGGACGGCCTCTACAAGGTGCTCGATCCCTATCTGGTGGTGGCGAATGCCATGCCGAAGACCGCGTTCGTGCCGATCTTCTACATCTGGCTCGGCGCGACGCTGTCGGTCTACGGCATGTCGCTTGCGATCTCGTTGTTCATCACCATCCTGATGATCTACTCGGGCTTCCAGGGCATCGATCCGAACAAGATCAAGCTCGCCCAGACCTTCGGCGCGACCAAAGGACAAATTCTCGCCAAGGTCGTGCTGCCCGGCAGCGTGCCGACGCTGATCGCTGCGCTCAAGGTCAACGCCGGGCTGTCGCTGGTCGGTGTCGTGGTCGGCGAATTCCAGTCCGCCAACCTCGGGCTCGGCTATCTGATCGTCTACGGCAGCCAGATCCTCAAAATGAATATCGTCATGACGGCAATCACGATTCTGGCGATCGTATCGTCGCTGATGTATCTCGCGATCTCATGGTTGGAATCCGCGGTGATGCGGCGGCGATAGATTGACCCGTCATTCCGGGGCGCGCGAAAGCGCGAACCCGGAATCCAGAAACATGGACCGAGGTTGCATCTCGATTCCGGGTCCGGTGCTTCGCACGGTCCCGGAATGACCGAGGAGAGCTGAGGCCGGCCGGCCAAACCGTCGCAGCCAAGGCCGTCGCGCCTCGCCGTCACTGATGCTAGCCTGCCGCGATCGGGACTTGCTGAAGGTGTCGTCATGTCGCGTTTGATCCTGGTCGTGGCTGCCACGCTGTTCGCTCTGACGCAGGGCTTGGCCGATGCGTCGGCCCAGAGCTTTCCGCAGCGCACGGTGAAGTTCGTCCTGCCGTTTGGCGCAGCCAGCGGCACCGATCTGGTCGCGCGGCTGCTCGGCGACCGCCTCGCCAAGCGCTGGGGCCAGGCGGTGGTGATCGAGAACCGCCCGGGCGGCGACGGCATTGTGTCGATCACCGCGTTCACCAGCGCCAACGACGACCATACGCTGTGGTGGGGCCCGGTCGGCGTCTTCGCCGTGCACCCCTTCGACAAGGAAAAATTGCCGTATAGCGCGGAACGCGATCTCATCCCGATCGTCAACGCGACCGCGCTGTCGCTATCGCTTTCGGCGCCGTCCGCGTTGAACATGGGCTCGTTCCGCGAATTCTTCGAACTGGTGCGCGCCAATCCCGGCAAGTACAACGCCGCGGCGGCCAGCGGCCTGGCCGATTTCCTGATGATGGGGTTCCTCAAGAGCAACGGCCTGGACATGGCCAAGGTGCCCTATCGCGACATCATGCAGGGGCCGAACGATCTCGCCGAGAACCGCATCCAGCTGCTGTCGTCGTCGCTGGCGATCGTCACGCCGCTGATGCACGCCGGCAAGATCAAGGTCTTGGCCGTCACCAGCCGCCAGCGCGCGCCGAACGCGCCGGATGTCCCGACCGTCCGCGAGGCCGGCTATCCGGCGCTGGAGATGGACAGCCCCGGTGGGCTGTTCGGACCGCGCGACATGCCGCTCGCGGTGCGCGAGAAGATCGCCGCCGACGTCCGCGCGGTGGTCGCGAGCGATCCGGAACTCGCGAAACCGCTGATCGCCACCGGCCAGGTCTTCGACGTGCGCGGGCCTGTGGAGTTCGCCGCCAGCATCAAGGAATTGAACGACAAGCTCGCCGGCATCGCCAACGTGCTGGGAATGAAGAAAACGCAATAGATCGTCGGCATTGAATTGCAACGGGTGAAAGCATGGCCATGGTCCGGTTACTGATCGTCCTCGTCGCTGCGTTGCTCGCCGGCATTTGCGGCCTCACCACCGTGTCGGCGCAGAGTTACCCACAGCGCCCGGTCCGCTTCATCCTGAACTTCGGCCCCGGCTCCGGCGTCGACATCACCGCGCGGCTGCTGGCGGACCGTCTGTCGGCGCGCTGGGGCAAGCCGGTGGTGGTCGAGAACCGTGCCGGCGGCGACGGCCTCGTCGCCATCAACAGCTTCACCAGCGCTGCCGACGATCACACGCTGCTGTTCGCTCCGGCTTCGGTTTTCACCGCGCATCCCTATACCCACGAAAAGCTGCCCTATGACCAGGAGCGCGACCTGCTGCCGATCGTCAACGTCACGGTCATCGTCGTGGCGCTGGCGGCGCCGACGGCCTTGAACGTCGGGTCGCTGGCCGAGTTCGTGGCGCTGGCCCGCGCCAAGCCCGGAACGCTCAACGTCGCGGCCGCCGCCGGCAATTCCGAGTTCATCATCGCGAACTTCATCAAGACCCAGGACCTGCCGATCGCGAAAATACCGTATCGCGACATCATGCAGGCGCCGAACGACCTGTCGGAGAATCGCATCCAGCTCCTGATGTCGTCCTACGCCAGCATGCGTCCGCTGATTCAAGCCGGTAAGCTCAAGGTGCTGGCGATCACCAGCCGCAAGCGCGTCGACATCGCGCCCGAAATTCCGACCGTCGCCGAGGCGGGCTATCCCTACCTCGGGCTCGACAGCCTGATCGGCATCTACGGTCCGCGCGGCATGTCGAATGCGCTGCGCGAGAGCATCGCCGCCGACGTCCGCGCCGCGGTGGCGGCCGATCCGACCATCGCCACCCGGTTGGCCGCAACCGGGCAGATCGTCGACATTCGCGGACCTGCCGAGTTTGCCGCCGGCATCAAGGAGATGCGCGAACAGCTCGCCGGCATCGCCAAGGCGCTCGGCATCAAGGCGGCGACCACGCAATAGCCAGGCAAGCTCGCGCGGACGCTGGTCCTTCCCGGCAGAACCCCTGGGATGCGGGCTCGGCGTTGCGCTACAGTCGGCCAAACCGCATAGCGGCCGGTCGCGCGCCACATCGCCGAGCAGAAATAACGGACGCCAGCCATGAACGACAGCAGCAGCACCAAAAGCAACGTCAGCGCCCAAATCGCCTACGACGACCTGCGCGAATGGCTGGCGCGCGCCGAATTGCTCGGCGAGGTGCGCCACGTCAAGGGCGCAAGCTGGAAGGAGGACATCGGGCTCGCCGCCGAGGCGATCCTGCGCGAGGAGAACGGGCCCTGCGTGGTGTTCGACGACATTCCGGGCTGTCCGAAGGGCTTCCGCGTGCTGCTCAACATGTTCGCCGGCGTCCGCCGCAACATGACGCTGGGCTTTCCCGATCATCTGAGCAAGTGGGAGCTGTCCGACGGCTTCCGCGAGGCCTACCTCAAGGAGCGCAAGCCGATCCCGCACCAGATCGTGGACAGCGGCCCGATCTTCGACAACGTCATCACCGGCGACGCCATCGACGTCACCAAATTCCCGTCGCCGATCTGGCACGAGAAGGACGGCGGCCGCTACATCGGCACCGGCACCTACAGCATCACCCGTGATCCCGAGGAGAACTGGCTGAACGCCGGCGCTTATCGCGCCATGGTGCACGACAAGACCTCGGTCGGCATGCTGATGGCGGCGGGCCACCACGCCGCGATCCATTGCGAGAAGTATTTCAAGCGCGGTGAGCCGATGCCGGTCGCCATGGTGCTGGGCGGCGACCCGCTGTGCTTCTTCTACGGCGGGCTCGAGGCGCCCTACGGCACCTTCGAGATCGACGTGGTCGGCGGTTTGCGCGGCAAGCCGATGCAGATGGTGCGCGGCAAGGTCACCGGCCTGCCGTTCCCGGCCCATGCCGAGATCGTGCTGGAGGGCTATGTCACGCCCGACAAGCGCGTGGTCGAAGGCCCGTTCGGCGAATGGACCGGACACTACGCCGGCGGCGCCAAGCCCTGCACCGTGCTCGACATCAAGGCGATCTATCACCGCAACGATCCGATCCTGCTCGGCGTGCCGCCGATGGGCGGCGGCCCGGACGAGATGGCGCGCTATCGCGCGGTGCTGCGCTCGGCCACCATCAAGCAGAACATGACCAACGCCGGGGTGCCGGACGTGCAGCAGGTCTGGTGCCACGAGATCGGCGGCGCGCGACTGTTCCACGGCGTCTCGATCAAGCAGCGCTACCCGGGCCACGCGGTGCAGGCCGGCCACATCGCCGCGCAGTGCGGCGCCTCGGCCTATGCCTGCAAGTACATCGTGGTGGTCGACGAGGACGTCGATGTCACCAGCCTCGACCACCTGCTGTGGGCGTGGCTCACGCGCAGCGACCCGAAGGAATCGATCCAGTTCATCGAAGGCTCATGGGACTCGCCGGCCGACCCGCGGCTGTCGCCGGAGAAGCGCGCCAAGGGCGACATGACCCATTCGGTTGCCGTCATCGACGCCTGCCGGCCGTGGGCCTGGCGCGACAAGTTTCCGCCCACCAACACGCCGAGCCTCGAAGTCACCCGCAAGGCGCGCGAGAAGTTCGGCTGGCTGCTGGAGGGCAAGAAGGCCTGAGGCGTCATTCCGGGGCGCGACGCGTAGCGTCGACGAGACCCGGAATCCAGGGTCCAGGTGAACGACCTTGCCGTTCTACGTCTACCTTCTCGCCAGCAAGAGAAATGGCACCCTTTATCTTGGCGTGACGCGCGATCTCGTTCGTCGCGTCTACCAGCACAAGACAAAGGCAACGCCGGGCTTCACATCACGGTATGGCGTGCAACGCCTTGTATGGTTCGAGACATACGATGATCCAACCACGGCGATCGCACGCGAGAAAGATGTCAAGAAGTGGCGCCGCCATGGAAATTGCGGTTGATTGAAGAAGCCAATCCGACGTGGCGCGATCTCTACGAAGAAATCGCGAGGTAGCGCACTTGGCTCTGGATTCCGGGTTCGCGCCTTCGGCGCGCCCCGGAATGACCGCAGGAGAGGATCAACACGGCGTCATTCCGGGACCGCGCGCCAGCGCGGGACCCGGAATCCAGGGCTGCTGGCTCGGCGCGTGCCGCTCTGGATTCCGGGCTCGCGGGCTTTCGCCCGCGCCCCGGAATGACCGCGGAGAGGTCCTGGCGCCTACTCCGCCGCTGTGGCGGCAGCGACCTTGCCCGCCTGCTCCTCGGCATAGAGCCGGTCGACGATGCGGCGGGCCTGGATGCCGCCGGAGTCGGCGTTGATGTCGCTCTGCGGCGCGTCCGGATCGAGGTCGATGTTCTTCTGCTGCGCGGTGAACACGGCGACGTCCTGCAGGAACGCGATCTTGATCTGCTGAAAGATCTTCTCGGTCATGTCCGGGTTGTGCGGCTCGAAGTCGTGCGCCTGCGCCCAGAAGTAATGCGTCGTGGTCTCGGTTTCCGGCGTCATGGCATTGAGGTTGCGCATCTGGATGCCGCCGACGCGGCGGCCCTCCGGCGCGCCGGTGCCGGTCGGCGTGGCGCCGACGTCGAGCCGGATGAACGACGGCGGGCTGTAGTCGATGATCTGCCAGCGATCGACGTTGCCGGTGAAGCCGCCGATCTTGACGAACGCCGGCGGCGCCGGCTGGTCGATGATCCAGCGCGTCACCCGCACGCCGTTCGGGGTGCGCTCGACCTTGACCGAGGCATGCTCCACCAGCGCCATATTGCCGATGGTGGTCTCGTGCACGAAGGCAAGATGGGTCAGGTCGAGCAGGTTGTCGTTGACCAGCTGCCAATTGCATTGGGCGTAGAGATAGTCGGGCCTGGCGCCCCAGTTGGGATCGTCGAGCCAGTGGTAATCGACGATCTTCGACGGATCGGCGAGCGCCGGATCGCCCATCCAGATCCACAGCCATTTGTAGCGCTCGACCACCGGATAGGATTTCACCTTGGCGGTCTTCGGGATCATGTCCTGGCCCGGCACGCGCACGCATTGGCCGGAGCGATTGAAGCGCAGGCCGTGATAGTGGCATTGCAGCACGTCGCCTTCGACGAGCTTGCCCATCGACAGCGGCAGGCGGCGGTGCGGACAGCGATCCTCCAACGCGACGGCGGCGCCGTCCTCGGTGCGGTAGAGCACGACCGGCTCGCCCAGGATGATGCGGCCGAGCGGCTTGCGCCCGACCTCGTGATTCATGGCGGCGACGTACCAGGAATTGCGCAGGAACATGGCTCGCCTCGCGGGGCTTGGACCGATCGAAAAATACGAGCCTGGCGAGGCGCGGTCAAACCTATCCGATGCGGTCATTCCGGGGCGCGCCGAAGGCGCGAACCCGGAATCCAGATGCACGCGCTGAATTTGCTTCTGGATTCCGGGTTCGCTCGCTTCCGCGAGCGCCCCGGAATGACGGTGGAGAGGCTACAGCATCTCCTTGATGGCGCGGATCAGGTTGCGGTCGACGCTGATCATGTCGGAGTCCATCGGCAGCTTCATCGCCGCGCGCTCGTCGCGCGGCACCGTGCGGCCTTGCAGGATGACGCGTCCGTCCGAGGCCAGATAGATCGAGGAGGCTGTTTCCCTTTCGCCCTCCCAGACCAGCTCGACGCGGAGCTTGAGCGGCATCTCAGACCTTCTCGACGATCCGGTCGCGCTCCGGCTTGAAGCGATAGCGCGGGATGGCGTCAACGTCGGTGCCGGTGACGCGGATCACCCAGGCCTTGCGCGGATGCTCGGTCGAATGCAGCACGCCCGGGCCGTAGGCGCGGGTGTCGCCCAGGCCGAGATCGTAATGCTCGACCGGCTCGAGCACCGCCTTGTCCTCGCTCTCCGGATTGGTGCGCTTCCACTCGGTCATCTTGGTGACGGCTTTCGCGGTGCCGTACACCGCCCAGGAGTGGCCGTGATTGTGCGGCGAGCCCTTCTTCGGACCGTCGTAGACATGCGCCAGCACGTAGACGTCGGTGTCCTTGTCGTGGTGCAGCGTGCGGCGCCCGACCGGGGTGTCGTCGTTGAAGGTCTCGGCCACGAATTGCGGATTTTTCAGCAGCGTCGACAGCTTCTCGGCGATCTTGGGCAGCGTCTGCGACAGCGGCTGGCCGGAGGTCAGCAGCGCGTGGTGATCGGCGCAGAATTGGTCGAGCGTGTAGGCCATGTTTGCCTCCTTGGCGACGTGGCGCCAAGGCTAGCGGAGAATCACCATCGCGTTCAATCCGTCACTAGTTTCTTGTTTGAGCATGATCCCTCGGGTCAAGCTCGAGGGCGTGCTTTTCCGAAAACCGGTTCCCACTTTTCGGGATCATGCACCAATCGCCGTTGCAGCGGGAACACCTGCCAGCCGAAACGATCGGCGACCAGGCCCCACAGCCCCTTCGGCGCCTTTAGCATCACCGCGATCGCCACCACCCCGAGGATCAGGAGATAGATCGCGCCGAGATCGGCCAGCGTCTGGCGCAGCAGAAAGAACACCACCGTGCCGATGATCGGCCCCTCGATCCGGCCGATGCCGCCGATCACGGTGATGAAGATGACAAAGGCAGTCCAGTCGTTGACCGAGAACGCCGTGTCGGGCGAGATGCGGATCTTCTGCAGAAAGATCAGCGCGCCGACCATGGCGGTGCCGAACGCCACCGCGACATAGACGACATATTTGATGCGCGCGACATCGACGCCGTTCGATCGCGCGCCGAGCTCGCTGTCGCGGATGGCGGTGAGCGCGAGCCCGTAGCGCGAGCGAAGCAGCAGAACGATCGCGCCGAGGATGACGACCACCAGGGCGAGCGCGACCCAGTACACCAGGAATTCGCGCATCTGCCGCGTCGACGCCATCGACAGCACCACCGACGCCGGCAGGCTGGTGCCCGAGCCGCCGCCGAGCGCCGAGACCTGCGAGGCGACCATGCGGAACACCTCGGCCACCACCCAGGTGCCGATCGCAAAGTAGTGGCCGCGCAGCCGAAACATCAGCGCGGCGGTCGGCACCGCCACCACCGCGGCGGCGAGCCCCGCCAGCGGAATCGCCAGCAGCGGATGAACGTCCATCAAGCGTCGCCAGCGCAAACAGCAGATAGCCGCCGAGGCCGACATAGGCCTGCTGCCCGACCGAGACGAGGCCGGCATAGCCGGCGAGCAGGTTCCACAGGCTCGCGAGCGCCACATAGGCAAAGATCTCGGCGAGCAGGCGCAGGTCGGCGCGATCGGCCCAGAGCGGCGCCGCGGCGAGCACGACCAGCGCAGCCGCGACAATGCCGAGGCCGACCCGGCTCGACGCATTGGCGTGTTCGACCCGCGTCATCCCTGCACCTTGGGAAACAGGCCTTCCGGCCGAAGCGCCAGCACGACCAGGAACGCGATATGGCCGGCCAGCAGATTCCAGCCGGGGTCGAGCTGCGCGCCGATGGTCTGCGCCACGCCGAGGATGACACCGCCGGCGAGCGTGCCCCACATCGAGCCGAGCCCGCCGATGATCACCGCCTCGAAGCCGAAAATCAGCCGCGCCGGGCCGATCGCCGGATCGAAGTTGGCGCGCACCGCCAGCAGCACGCCGGCGATCGCCACGATGGCGAGCGACAGCGCCATCGCAAGCCCGAAGATATGGGCGTTGTTCAGCCCCATGAGCTGCGCCACCGACTGGTCGTCGGAGGTAGCGCGAAAGGCGCGGCCGAGCGCGGTGCGATAGAACAGCCATTGCAGGCCGCCGATCACCGCGACCGCCAGCAGGAACTGAAGCAGCGGCAGCACGCCGATGGCGAGCCCGCCGCCGACCGCGAGGCTTTCGATCTCGACCGCGCCGGCGTTGAGCTTGACGCTGTCGGCGGTGAACAGCTCGAGCAGCCCGTTCTGGATGATGACCGAGAGCCCGAATGTCACCAAGAGCGGCGGCAACAGATCGTCGCCGAGCGTGCGATTGAGCAGGCCGCGCTGCAGCGCATAGCCGATCGCCGCCATCGCCGGCACGACGACGATCAGCGACACGATCGGATTGACGCCGAGCGTCTGCACCGTCACCAGCGCGATATAGGCGGCGAGCACGATCAGATCGCCATGCGCGATATTGACCAGCCGCATGACGCCGAAGATCAGCGACAGCCCGGCCGCGAACATGGCGTAGAGCCCGCCCAGCAGCACGCCTTGCAGGATGGTGTTGAGCCATTCCACGTCACACCCCGAAATACGCCGCGGAGATTTTCTCCCGCGTCAACGTGCGCGCCTCGCCTTGCAGCGAGACCCGACCCTCCTGCAGGCAGGTGACGTGGCGGGCGGTTTTCAGCGCCTGCACGATGTCCTGCTCGACGATGATGAGCGAGATGCCTTCGGCAATAATGCGGGGAAGCTGGGCATAGATGTCGCGGATGACGATCGGCGCAAGCCCCAGGCTGATTTCGTCGCAGAGCAAGAGCCGCGGATTCGACATCAACGCGCGGCCGATCGCGACCATCTGCTGCTGGCCGCCGGACAGCGACGGCGCCGGCTGATGGCGGCGCTCGGCCAGGATCGGGAACAGCTCGTAGATGCGCCTGAGATTCCACGGGCCGGGCCGGCCGAGCTGGCCGCCGATCTGCAGATTCTCCTCGACCGTCAGCGACGGAAACAGCCGCCGGCCCTCCGGCACCAGGGCGACCCCGCGCGCCACCATGGCGTGCGCGGGCCGATCGCCGACCGGCTCGCCGTCGAAGGCGATCGCATCGGCGCGCGAGCGCATGGCGCCGGCGATGCAGCGCAGCAGCGTCGACTTGCCGGCACCGTTGGCGCCGATCACCGCCGCGACCTCGCCAGCGGCGACCGCCATCGTCACGCCGAACAGCGCCTGGAAGTCGCCGTAGTGCGCGTCGAGCGCGCGAACCTCCAGCAGACGGTCAGGCATCGGCCGGAATCCCCAATTCTTCGATCCCCATGTAGATCTCGGCGACCTGTGGCCGGCGGATCACCTCGGAGGGCGCGCCTTCGGCGATCAGCGCGCCGCCGTGCAGCACCACCAGGCGGTCGACCGCGGCGATCAGCGCATGCACGATGTGCTCGATCCAGATGATCGACACGCCGCCGGCGCGCACCTGCCGCACCAGCGACACCAGCGCGGCGGTCTCGTGCTCGACCAGCCCGCCGGCCACCTCGTCAAGCAGCAGCACCCGCGGCTGGGTGGCGAGCGCGCGCGCGAGCTCCAGCCGCTTGCGGTCGAGCAGCGTCAGCGAGCCGGCGTGCCGGTTGGCTTTGTCGGCGAGCCCGCATTGATCGAGCAATTCGGCGCAGCGCCCGTACACGTCGCGCTCGCGTTGGCCGCCGCCGAAGGCCGCTGCGACCACCAGGTTCTCGAACACGGTCATGCCGCCGAACGGCTGCGGAATCTGGAACGAGCGCGCCAGTCCCATCCGGCAGCGGCGCTCCGGCGTCTCGGTCGTGATGTCGCGGCCGTCGAACAGCACGCGGCCGCGGTCCGGCGCGACCGTGCCGCTGACAATGCCGAACAGCGTGGTCTTGCCGGCGCCGTTCGGGCCGATGATGCCAAGCGCTTCGCCCTCGGCGAGCGAAAGATTGATGCCGTCGGCCACCACCACGGCGCCGAAGCGCTTGCTGATGTTTTCGAGAGTGAGGATGGAGGACATTCGGTCGCCTCGGCGCGGTCACTCCCTCTCCCCGCTTGCGGGGAGAGGGCGTAGGCGGCCTGCGGCCGCCGTTCTTTTACTTCGAACGCCGCTGCGAAGCATCGGCTATGGTGAGGGCATCACCAGCGTACAGCTCGCGGATACGCCGCCTCACCCGCCTGCTGGCGGGCGACCTCTCCCCGCAAGCGGGGCGAGGTCGAAGAAAGAGCGACCTAGCCCAGCAGCTTCAGCTTGCCGGCGGCCGGGATGTTCGGTGCCGGGCGGTTGGCGGTGATGACCAGCTCGAACTTGTCGCCGGTGCGCTGCCATTGGCCGGCGACCAGCGGCGTCTTGGTGACGTTCTTCACCGGCTTGCCGGTCCATTGCACCGGGCCGACGATCGACTGGTAGTTGGTGGCGACCATCGAATCCAGGATTGCCTTGGGTTCGATCGCCTTGGCGCGCTTGAGGATGTCGATCGCCACCTCGAACAGCGCGTGCTGGAAGCCGATCGGCTGCGACCACGGCCGCTTGGTGGCGGCCACATAGGCGTCGGCGAGCTGCTTGCAGCTCTGGCCGGTGAGGCCGGACTTGAACGGATGGTTCGGCGACCACCAGATTTCGGTGGTGAGGCCGTCGCCGCGCGCGCCGAGCGAATTGATCGCCGAGGGGAACAGCAGCGCCTTGCCGATGGTGACGATCTTGGGCTTGAAGCCCTGCTGCGCCGCCTGCGACCAGAAGGTGGCGAAGTCGGGCGGGATCATCACGCCGGTGACGATCTCGCAGCCGGCCGCCTTGAAGGCCGCGATCTGCGACGAGAAGTCGTTGTTCATCTGCTGATAGCGGCCGGGATCGACCAGCTTGTAGCCGGCCTTGGCGAGGTCCGGCGGCAGGCCGCGCTGGCCGTCGCCCCAGGCGTTGCCGTCGGCGTCGTTCGGGAACAGGCCGCCCACCACCTTGTTGGTCGGCGCGCCATCCCACAGCGCGAGGAACGCCGCGATCACGTCCTCGAGGCCCCAGAAGAACAGGTAGGTCCAGTTGAAGCCCTTGGCGGGATCGCCCTTGCGCCCGAAGAAATACGGCTGCCACGGGCAGTTGGTGGCGAGGCAGGGAATTTCGTTGACCTCGGCCTGGTCGGACACCGGATTGGTGGTGTCGGGCGTGCCGGAGGTGACCAGCAGGTCGACCTTGTCGCGCTGGATCAGCTCGGAGGCGACCTCGGCGGCGCGGCTGCCGCTCGACTGGCTGTCCTTGGAGACGATCTCGGCCTTGTAGCTCTTGCCGCCGCTTTGCAGGCCCTTGCCGAGGATGCCGCGCACCTGATCGAGGATGAACGCGTCGGCCTCGCCGAAGCCCGCGAGCGGGCCGGTCTTCGGGCTGACGTGGCCGATCTTGATGACCTTGGCCTGCGCGCTCGCCGAATTCGCGCCGAGCAAGGCCGGCATGGCGATTGCCGCCGCGCCGGACTTGATCATTGTGCGCCGGTTCAAGCGCCGAATGGTTGTCATGATTGCCTCCTCCCGCGTCAGGCGTCGCCTTCGCGCGCCTTCTTCAAATGCTGCAGCACCTTGGTCCGCAGCGCCGCCTGCTCTGTGGCCGACCACTTGCGGAAGCCCTCGCCGCTCTTGAAGCCGAGCTTACCCTCTGCCACCAGCCGCTCCAAATAGGGTGACGGACCGGGCCGGCTGTCGATGTCCGACAGCACGGTCTTGTGGATCGCCAGCGTCAGGTCGGTCCCGACCAGATCGGCGTTCTCCAGCGGTCCCAGCACCGGCAGCCGCCGGCCGAACGCCGCCTTGATCACCGCGTCGACGGTTTCGGCGTCGCAGATGCCGCGCTCGACCAGCGAAATCGCCTCCCGCCACAGCGCGTGCTGCAGGCGGTTGCCGATGAAGCCCGGCACATCCTTCTTGACATGCGCCGGCGTCTTGCCGGCGGCGGCGTGCAATTTCATGGTGAAGTCGATGGCGGCCGGCGAGGTCCATTGCGTGCCGATGACCTCGACCAGCGGCACCAGGAACGGCGGGTTCCACCAATGCGTGCCGAGCGCGCGCGAACGCTCGCGCAGCCCCGCCATGATCTCGGTGATCGGCATCACCGAGGTGTTGCTGGCGAGGATGGTGTCGGGCCGCACGTGCTTTTCGATCTCGCCGAAGATCTTCTGCTTCAGCGGCATGTCTTCCAGCACCGCCTCGACCACGAAATCGGCGTCGCGCACGCAATCGGCGAGATCGGCTGTCGTTCGCACGCGCTCGACCGCGTTGGCGTCGTCGCCGAGGTCGCGCAGGTTGGTGGCGATGCGTTGCCTGGCGCTGTCGAGCGTCGGCCTGTGCTGATCGGTGATGGCGACGTCGTGGCCGGCGAGCGCAAACACCTGGGCGATGCCGTGCCCCATCAGGCCGGCGCCGATGACGGCGATTTTGCGCTTTAGCCATGCTCGCCACTCGTCTCAGCTACCCCGCCGTGTAGCCGCCGTCGGCGTAGAGGATGTGGCCGGTGTAGAAGTCCGACGCGCGCGAGGCGAGGAACAGCAGCGGCCCGGCGAGATCGGCCGGCTCGCCCAGGCGGCCCTTCGGCACGCGGGTGAGGAAGCCGGCGCGCACGGTCTTGCCCTTGTCGTCGTCGGCGAACATCCATTCGGTCAGCGGCGAGCGGAAGACCGTGGGGCCGAGCGCGTTGACGGTGATGCCGTTGCCGCCAAGCTCGCAGCCGAGCGCCTTGGTGATGCCGTCGATCGCCGACTTGGACGCGCAATAGGCGGTGTAGCCGGCCGGATGGCCGAGGATGCCGCGCGCCGACGACATCAGGATGATCTTGCCGCCGGGCTTTCCTTCGTTGCCCTGCTTGAGCATCTGCCGCGCCGAGGCCCGCGCCATCAGCCAGGATTGCGTGACGTTGGCGTCCATGACGTCGAGGAAATCCTCGGGCTTCTGGTCGACGATCTTGGACACCTTGTTCTGGCCCGACGCCACCACCAGGATGTCGACGCCGCCGAACTTGTCGACGGCGGCCTTCACGATCGCGTCGCAATTGGCCTCCGAGCTCGGGCGCTTGGCGACGATCTCGGTCTTGCCGCCGAGACGCTCGCATTCGGCGGCGACCTTTTTCAGCGCCTCCGCGCCGCTGGCGCACAGCACGACATTGGCGCCGGCGCCCGCCAGGGTCTTCGCGGCAATGGCGCCGAACGCGCCCGACGCGCCGGTGACGATCGCGGTCTTGCCCTTGACGGAAAACAGCGACAGCGGGTCTTTCAGGAAATCTTCGGACATTGAACTCTCCACACGGTCATTCCGGGACGACGCCATAGCGCGTTGAAGCGCGCTTCAACGCGCTTATGGCGCCGGGCCCGGAATCCAGGGCCATTCGCGTACCGTTCTGGATTCCGGGTCGCGCCTTTGGCACGCCCCGGAATGAACGAGCATGATGACGGGCTTGTGGCGCGACATCATCACGCCGGTAACGGCGCGACCGCGACGAAGATGGTGCAGACCTCGTTCGTGCGGTTGACGATCTCGCGGCTTTCGTTCGGGCCGATGTAGCAGGAATCGTTCTTGCGCAGCACGGTTTCCTTGCCGCCGACGATCACGGTGAGCTCGCCTTCAAGCACGTAATAGACCTTCTCGGGCGGCGAGGCGTCGGGCCCGGCGCCGCCGCCAGGCAGAAAATGCGAGACGCCGGCGATGATGGCTTTGGATACGCCGGCTTCAGCGCCGAACAGGCGCAAGGTCGAGCACGCCCGGTGGTTCGGCGCGACGTATTCCTTCGCTTCACTGAGCTTCTTGACGATCATTTGAACTTCGCTCCGTTCTCGATGCGATACTTGCCATTCGGATCGATGATGGCGACCAGGCGAATGATGCAGCCGTCGCCGCGGTCCCAGTTCCACGGGAAGAACGCGAAGGTGCAGCGCCGGCCGGTGACCTTGTCGAGGTCGCCGCCGACGTTCTCGATGCCGAGGATGCCGTTGTTGAACAGGATGCGATGCACCGGCTCCCACTCCGGAAAGTCCTGCTTCCAGTCGCGGCCGCCCGACCATTTCTTGTATTCCTCGGCGAGATGCGGATGCAGCGGCCCGTTGCGCTGCGGCCCGATCGCGGTGGCGAGCGGATGGTCGTTGGCCTGGGTGTCGTGGCCGACCACCTTGACCTTGTTCTTCACGAACCAATGGCCGGCCGACGGCACGAAGCCGGGCGCACGGCAGAAATAATCCTCGCTGTCCTCGTACTGGTGGTGCCAGCCGGTGTTGACGATCACCACGTCGCGCGGCCGGACGTACTTGCCGCAGGCCTTCTCCAGGTCGTCGCCGGTGATCGGCTCCCATTTTTTCTTCGGGATCGACACCACGATGCCGGAGCCGAAGAAATGCGGCAGCGGCACCTCGTCGATGAACGGCGTGCCCTGCACCACATGGGCCGGCGCGTCGATGTGGGTGGTGTTGTGCATCGACGTCGTGATGCGCTGCGACAACACGCCCGACTTCGCCATGTAATGGATGCGCTCGATCTTGACGTCTTCGAAATACGGCCAGTTGGGCGACTGGTAACCGAACCGGTGCGACAGGTTGTAGAACTCCAGCCCCATGTCGTTCTTGAGGTTCTCCTCGAACGACACGCCACGGATTTTCTTGGTCACTTGAACGCCTCCCTACGCGGCCCACCGTATGAATGGGCATGATATACAGGCCTGCCCAACTGCGCTACAGAACGCAAAAGTCGCAGGACGGCCGGGAGAATGCATGGTCCAGAAAATTGCGCTTGAAGAGCATTTCCTGTCGCCGGAATACATCAAGCCCTGGCTGCCGACGGTGGCCGAGATGCCGGCCGCCAAGCGCGACTATCTGCTCGGCGCATTGACCGACTTCGGCGAGCGGCGGCTTGCCGCGATGGACAACGCCGGCATCAAGCGCGCGGTGCTGGCCCTCGCCGGACCCGGCGCGCAGGCCGAGCGCAACACCGCCAAGGCGATCCGCAACGCCAAGGCGTCGAACGATTTCCTTGCCAAGGAGATCCAGCGGCGGCCGGACCGCTATTCCGGCTTCGCCCATCTCGCCATGCAGGACGCCAAGGCGGCGGCTGACGAGCTCGAACGCTGCGTGAAGGAGCTCAAATTCTGCGGCGCCATGATCAACAACCACACCAACGGCCAGTATCTCGACCATCCGTCGCTGAACCCGTTCTGGGAGCGCGCCGAGGCGCTCGGCACGCTGATCTATCTGCATCCGGCCGACCCGGTGTCGGTCGCGCCGGTGCTGCAAGGCCATCCGGGGCTCCGCCGCGCCACCTGGGAATGGGGCTTCGAAACCGGTTCGCACGCGCTGCGGCTGATTTTCGGTGGCGTGTTCGACCGCTACCCGCGCGCCAGGCTCGGCCTCGGCCATCTCGGCGAGACGCTGCCGTTCCTGCTGTGGCGCTTCGACAGCCGCGCCGGGCCTGACTTCTACAACGTGCCGCTGAAGCAGCCGCCGTCGCACTACATCAAGCAGAACATCTGGGTGACGACCTCGGGCATGTGCTCGGCCGAGCCGCTCAATTGCACGATCGCGGCGCTTGGCGCGGATCGCATCATGTTCGGCGCCGACTACCCGTTCGAGAAGGCCGAGGAGGCCGGCCACTGGTTCGACCACGAGAAGCTCGACGAAAAGCTGCGCGGCGACATCGCCGCCAACAACGCAGCACGATTGTTGGGGCTGGACTAGGATCCCGCGATGGCCAGGCGCAAGAAACCCGCCGAGACCAAGGAGCCGCCGCCCGGCGGCGAGGCGACCGACCTTGCGCCATTCGCCGCCCAGGAGATTTCCGAGAGCCAGGTGTTCACCGGCAACCAGTCGCTGCACGAGCTGTTCCAGCAGCAGGTCCGCCAGACGCTCGACCAGTCCGACCTCGACGAGGACGCCAAGCAGGCGATCCTGGTGGCGATGAACTGCCCGTGCTGCGGCGCCGGCGGCATGAATTACACCGCCAAGATCAAGCGGAGGACATGACATGAACCGCATCGCGCGACGTCAATTCCTCCAGCGCGCGACCGCGCTGCTCGGCGCCGGCGCGGTGCCGTCACTGCACGGCGGGCTTGGCACTGCTCGCGCGCAAGGCAGCACGGGCGGTGATGGCTCATGGCCGAACCGGCCGGTGCGCTTCATCGTGCCGCTCGCGGCCGGCGGCGGCCTCGACTTCGTCGCGCGCGTGGTGGGCGAGCACATGTCGCGCGAGCTCGGCCAGCAGGTGTTCATCGAGAACCGCACCGGCGCCGGCGGCACGATCGGCATCGACATGGCGATCAAGAGCGCGCCCGACGGCTATTCGGTGCTCGTCACCAACGACAACATCGCGGCCGCGCCGCATGTGCAGCGTTTGAACATCGACTACCTCAAGGAATTGCTGCCGGTCTCCCTGCTGGGCCGGCAGCCCCAGGCGCTGGCCGTGCATCCGTCGCTGACCTCGGTGAATTCGGTCGCCGACCTGCTCGCGCTGGTCAAGCAGCGTCCCACCATGGGCTGCGCGACGTCCGGCGTCGGATCGAACCAGCACGTGCTGCTGGAATGGTTCGCCAGACAGGCGGGCGTCAAGCTCGACCACGTTCCCTATCGGGGCGCGGGCCAGGCGATCAACGACCTGGTCGCCGGCCACGTGCAGATTGCGTTCCTGGGGCCGACCGCGCTGCTGCCGCATTACAAGGCCGGCACCGTGAAGTTGCTGGCGCAGTCCGGAGAGACGCGATCGCGCAGCATGCCGGACATTCCGACGCTGCGGGAATCCGGATTTGCCGAAATATCGCTGGAGTCGTGGTACGCCGCATTCGTGCCGCTCGGCACGCCGGCCGTGGCGATCGAACGGCTCAACGCCGCGATGAAAAAAGCGCTGGATGATCCGCGGACGCGGGACAACTTCCTGAAAAGCGCGACCGAGCCGGTCGGCAGCAGCCCCGAGGAACTGGCCCGCGCGGCGCGCGCCGATTTCGAGAAATACGCACGGCTGATCAGCGAGCTGAATATCCGGACGAACTAGCATCGCTTTGTTGACCTGCATCGAATCTTAATTCGTCGATGGACCGGGCTTGTCCCGGCCATCCACGTCTTTCTTGCGGCTGAAGACGTCGATGCCTCGGATAAAGCCGGGCATGACGAAGGAGAAACCGACGTAAGCCAACTGGCAATCCCACCGCGCCGCAGCGCGCAATTTCTCCGTCGCCGCCCGATCGACCGCAAAGGTCTGCGGATCAACCACCACGCCGTAGCGTTCGGCCGCGGCTTGCACCGACACGTAGCCCTGGCGCACGTCCTCGGCCACGTCCTCGGTTGGCCGCAGGTGCGGCGGGCCGTAGCCGCCGCCGCCGCCCGACGAGATGCGGAACGCATCGCCCGGCTTGAGCTGCGCCACCAGCACCTTGGCGTTGGGGAAATCGTCCTTCCATTGGCCGTTCAGCCGCAGCGCCATGCGGTTGCCGGTGGCCTCGCCGCCGCCGTCGAGACCCCAGGGCGGGCATTTCGAGCGGTCGCTCTGACTGTTGACGGTGAGGCTGGTGAGCGTGCGCACCGTGCGCGCGATGCCAAGCCCGCCGCGATGGCGGCCGGCACCGCCGGAGTCGTTGATCAGCTCGAAACGCTCCACCACGATCGGGAACTTGGCCTCGGCCTGCTCGTTCGGCCCGTTGTGGGTGTCGCCGTCGTTGAGGCAGACGGTCGCCGACACGCCATCCTCGGTTTTCTTGGCGCCCCAACCGCCGCCGAGCGGGCCGAAGTTGCCGATGAAGAACTCCGAGGTCTGCGGATTGAAGCCGTGGAACTGCGGCGCCACCAGGTCGGCGTGATGGCCGGCGATGACGCGATCGGGAATCGCCGGCTGCATCGCCTTGAAGATCGTGTCGATGATGGTCATCGGAAAGCACATCCACAGCCGCATCGGCGCCGGCCGCGTCGCGCTGACGATGCGGCCCGGCGGGATGATCACCTTCAGGCTGCGGAACGCGCCATCGTTGATCGGATAGTCGGTCGGCGAGGTGATGCACTTGTAGGCGACCTGGGCGCAGCCGTAGCCGGTGGTGATCGCCGAGTTGTAGAAGCCGCGCACCTGCTTCGACACGTCGGTCAGGTCGATGGTCATCTCCTCGCCCTTGACGGTGACCTTGACGCGGACCGGGATGCGCTTGCCGACGTCGACACCGTCGTCGTCGAGCCAGGACTCCGCCTCGTAGACGCCGTCAGGGATGGTCTTGGTGCGCGCCCGCGCCGCCGCGTGGGCGTGGTCCATGATCTCGCGGATCGCGTTCTTCACTTCGTCGCGGCCGTAGCGCTCGATCAATTGCAGGAACAGCCGCTCGCCGGTCTTGACCGCGGTGACCTGCGCGCGCAGGTCGCCCATGGCGCGCGGCGGCAGCCGCACGTTCATGCGGATGATGTCGACCAGGTCCTGGTTGATCTTGCCGCGGTCCTGGTACTTCACGATCGGGATCTGGATGCCCTCGGAATAGATGTCGGTGGTCATGCCGCCGAGCACACCGCCGACGTCGAGCCAGTGCGCCATGCAGCACGAGAAGCCGACCAGCTTGCCCTTGTGGAAGATCGGCAGCGTGAAGGTGAAATGGTTGAGGTGGCTGCCGGTGGTGTACGAATCGTTGGTGACGTAGATGTCGCCCGGCTTCATGTTCTTGACGCCGAAATGGCGAAGCTTGGCCTTCACGGTCTCGGCCATGCCGCGGATGAAGGTCGGCAGGCCGATGCCGATCGACACCGTCTCGCCCTCCGGCGTGAACAGGCCGGTGGTGAAGTCCAGCGCCTCGTAGATGATCATGTTGTAGGCCGTGCGCATGAGGTTGGTCTTCATTTCCTCAGTCACGGCGATCACGCCGTTGCGGATGATCTCGGTGACCACCGGATCAGCCTTGCGCGGTTTGGATTTTGATTTTGCTTGCTTTGCCATGATCACACTCTGCTTTTCGCCGTCATCCTGAGGCGACGGATCAAAGTCATCATTTCGCTCCGGCCACCTTGATCACCAGATTTCCGTAGTCATCCACCGTCATGCGGTCGCCCGGCATCAGCACCGTGGTCGAGGCGTGCTCCTCGATCAGCGCCGGTCCGCTGATCTTGTTGCCGGCCAGGAGCTCGGCGCGCCGGTAGGTCGGCGCGTCGCGGAAGCGGCCGTCGAACGACACCGGCCGCTTGCCGGCGAACGCCGACTTGGGCGGCGTTGCCGTGCCGCTGCGGATTTTCTCCTGCGGCGGCTTTTTCATCAGGCCGGTGACGGTGGTGCGCAGGCTGACGATCTCGGCGCGCTCGGCCGGCGCCGAGGTGCCGTAGCGCTGCAGGTGGTCGTCGTCGAAATGCTGCTTGATCGCCTTGCGATCCTGCTTCTGGAACAGCCGCAGCGGCAGGTCGACCGTCACCGGATGCTCCTGGCCGACGTAACGCATGTCGAGCGCGCGCTTGACCGTGATCTGGTGCGGCTTGACCGAGGTCGCGGCGATCGCCTCGCGGCCCTGCTGCTCGAGCTCGCGGAACACCGCCTCGATCTCGTCGAACGGCGCGTCGGCAAGCTGCATCAGGTGGGTGCGCACATAGTCGTAGCGCAAATCCGAGAACAGCATGCCGAACGCGGAGAACACCCCCGGCGCGCCCGGAACGATGACATTGCGGATGCCGATCTCGCGCGCCACCGCAACCGCGTGCAGCGGCCCCGCGCCGCCATAGGCCACCAGCACGAAATCGCCGGCGTCGAGCCCGCGCTCGGTGGTGACGCCCTTGACCGCGTAGGACATGGTGGTGGCGGCGATCCGGAGGATGCCGTCGGCGGCCTGCGTCACGCTCATGCCGAGCGGCTTTGCCACCCGCTGCAACGCCCGCTCGGCGGCCTTGACGTCGAGCTTCATCTCGCCGCCGAGGAAGCGGTCGGCGCCGAGCCGGCCGAGCACCAGATTGGCGTCGGTGACGGTCGGCTCCTCGCCGCCGAGCCCGTAGCAGGCCGGTCCCGGCTGCGCGCCGGCACTCTGCGGACCGACGCGCAGGAAGCCGTCCTCGACCCGAGCCAGCGAGCCGCCACCGGTGCCGACCTCGAAAATGTCCATCATGGCGATCTGCACCGGCAGCGCCTTGTCGTAGCCGCCGATCAGCGCCGCGCCGGTGGTCAGCGCCTGGCCGTTGTGGATCACGCCGGCCTTGGCGGTGGTGCCGCCCATGTCGAAGGCGATCGCGTTCGGGATCTTCAGCGTGTGGCAGAGCGCCTGGGTGCCGATCACGCCCGCCGCCGGGCCCGACTCGAGCATGCGCACGCATTGCGTCTGCGCCTGCTCGGCCTCGTACAGGCCGCCGGTCGATTGCACGATCAGGAACGAGCCGTGGAAGCCGGCGCGGCGGATGTGGTCGTCGATCTCGCCGACGTAGCGGCGCACCTTCGGCCCGATGTAGGCGTTGGCGACCACGGTCGAGACGCGCTCGAACTCGCGATATTCCTGGCTGAGCTCGTGCGAGGCCGAGACGAACAGGTTCGGGTGGCGCTTGCTCAAGATTGCATGCGCCCGCGCTTCGTGTGCCGAATTGGCGTAGCCATTGATGAACATGATCGCGACCGCGTCCATGCCGAGCTTGGCGACGCGGTCGCCGAGCGCCGCCAGCGCCTGCTCGTCGAGCGGGATCAGCACCTCGCCATCGGCGCGGACGCGCTCGGGCACCTCGAAGCACAGCGCGCGCTCGACCAGCGGCTTGTGCTTCTGAAAATACAGATTGTAGGCGTCGGGCCGGTTGATGCGGCCGATCTCGTAGACGTCGCGGAAGCCCTCGGTGGTGATCAGCGCGGTCTTGGCGCCGGTGCGCTCCAGGATGGTGTTGATCGCGATCGTCGAGCCGTGCAGGAACAGGTTGGCCGAGGCGTAATCGCTGCCGGCCTTCTCGACGCCGGCGCTGATGCCGTCCACCAGGCGGTCCGGCGTCGACAGCGCCTTGCCGAAGGTGAGCCGGCCGCTCTGGTCGTCGAACACCGCAATGTCGGTGAAGGTGCCGCCGATGTCGGCCGCGAGGCGGATGTTGGCGCCGTTGCGGGCGCGCGATCGACTGGACTTCGCCATGCTACTTCTTCATTCCCATGCCTATTGCGGAGCCGGACCGTCACGCAACTTGTCCAGGCCGACTTCGTTCACGAATTTCGTCCAGCGCGCAATATCATCTTGGATGAACTGGCGGACCTGGGCCGGCCCGTAGGCCGGCGGTGGCTCCATGCCGACGGTAATCAGCCGCTTCTGCCGCTCGGGCTGCGCCACCGCGCGCTGCACCTCGGCATTGATCTTGTCGACCACGTCCTTCGGGGTGCCGGCGGTCGCGATCAGCCCGCCCCAGCCGGGCATGTCGAAGGCCGGATAGCCCGACTCGACCATGGTCGGCAGGTTCGGCAGCAGCAGCGAGCGCTGCCTGGTGGAGACCGCAATGCCGCGCAGCGTGCCGGCATCGATCTGCGACTTGGCGCTGGTCGAGACGCCGAAGAACAGCTGCGTCGTGCCGGCCGACCGTCGCCATGGTGCCGGAGTTCACGTCGCGATAGGGCACGTGCACGATATTGATGCCGGCGACCTTGTTGAGGAACTCGCAGGCCAGATGCGGCACCGTGCCGATGCCGGCCGAGGCGCAGTTGAGCTTGCCCGGATTGGCCTTGGCGTAATCGACCAGTTCCTTGACCGAATGCACCGGCACGTTGGGATTGATCACCAGCGCGTAAGAGATCAGCCCGATGATGGCGACCGGCTCGAACTCCTTCAGCAGATCGTAGGACGCGGTCTTCATCGCGGTGTTGAGCGTGTAGGTCGGCGTCGCGAACAGCATGGTGGTGCCGTCCGGCGCCGCGGTCGACACCGCCTGCACGGCGAGCTTACCGCCGGCGCCCGGCCGCGGCTCGACCACGACCGGCTGGCCCCAGACCTGCTGCAGGTGCTCGCCGACGATCCGCGCAAAGATGTCGGGGCTCGGCCCGATCAGGATTTTCACCGGATGGTTCGGATACGACTGCGACTGCGCCAAGGCGGCGGCGCCAAGCGTCAGCGACAAAACCAGCGCGACCGCGCCAATCAAACGTTGCATCGGCTCCTCACCCGCTCGGATCTTTCGCAGACCCTTTTCGTATCCGCCGCCGGTCGGCATGATAGATGTTCGATGCGCGATGACAATGCAGGGGCACGGCATGGCTGACGAGCAAAAGCCGATCCGCCGGGTGGTGACCGGCAACGACGCGCAGGGCCGCTCCTGCGTGCTGTTCGACAGCGCCGCGCCGAATGTCAATCCGGGCGCGATCAGCAAGGGCACCTGCATGACCGACGTCTGGGTGTATCAGAGCCTGCCGGCGCCGATCACGGGAACGCGCGACGACGGCAACCTGCCGTTCCATTTCGAGCCGCCGCACCACGGCGGCCACCTGCGCATCGTGCAGTCGAGCGGCAAGCCGCAAGACTACGATCCGGCGAAGGACCCGGCGGCGAAGCCGCTGACGCCGACGCGGCTGCGGCCCGACGGCGTGTGGGATCGCGGCGGGCAGAACCTGTTCTCCTCGCCGGTGCACAAGTCGGCGACGGTCGACTACGGCATCCTGCTGGAAGGCGAGCGCACGCTGCTGCTCGACAAGGGCCATGTGACCATGCGGGCCGGCGACGTGGTGGTGCAGCTCGGCAACTGGCACGGCTGGACCAATCTCAACAGCGGCAGCCTGATGGCATTCGTGATGATGGGCGCGACGTTCGAGAAAGAGCCGAAGGTCTAGGCCATGAACGCGACCAGGCCGACCCGCCGTATCGTCACCATCGACGACTTGCGAGGACAATCCGGCGCGATCGCCGACGGCCCGTCGCCCGACCGGCGCACCGATCCGGCGCGGCCGGGCTACGTGACGGAGCGCATATGGGTCACCAACGGCTCGCCGCCAAGCATCGGCGACTATCGCGATCCGGTGCTCGGCCCGCACACCATCGAGCCGCCGAAAAACGGCACGGTCTGCCGCATCGTCACCTTCCCGCCGGACGCGAGCTTCCGCGGCAAGGTCGGTTCGGCCGAGGTCGCGGCGTTCTTTCACGCCATGGGCTCGCCCGGCGCTTCGACCTATTCGGCGAGTGCGCCGCATCCCTACATGCAGAAGACCCGCTCGCTCGACTTCTGCCTGGTCCTCGAAGGCGAGATCACGCTGGTGCTGGACACCGCCGAGGTTCAGCTCAAGGCCGGCGACACAGTCGTGCAGCGCGGCACCAATCACGCCTGGAGCAACCGCTCGGACCGGCCGTGTGTCGTGGCGATCTCCTCGCACGACGCGGCTTAGAGCGAGAACGACGCAGTTCACCTCTCCCCGCTTGCGGGGAGAGGTCGACCGAGCGAAGCGAGGTCGGGTGAGGGGGCGTATCCGCAATTCTGAGCGCATGGAAACGCCCCCTCACCCCGACCCTCTCCCCGCACGCGGGGAGAGGGAGCGCGCCGTGCTCACATCGGCGGTGGCACGCCGAGCGAATGCGCCGCCGTGACAATCCGCTGCCAGGTGCCCTTCGGGATCGGAATACCATTCTTCTCGCGTTCGGCGCGGATCGCGTCGCCGCGTTCGCCGGGCAGCATGATCCGGTCGATGCCATCGGCGCGCGCCAGACCGGCGATCGCCGCGCCGAGCCGCTCGGCCTCGCGCAGGAACCGGTCCGGATCGCCGAACGCGGCAGGATCGATCGCCACCACCGAGCCGTTCAGGAACGGATCGTCGCCGATCGCCCAGCTTTCGAGATCGGGCGCGATGCGCGGCTCCGACAGCAGCAGGCTGGTCAGGCATTCGATCATGAACGACAGGCCGGCGCCCTTGGCGCCCGCCATCGGCAATACGTTCTCGACCGCCTTCGGATCGGTGGTGTCGTGGCCGTCCTTGTCGACGCCCCAGCCGATCGGAATTTTCTCGCCGCGATCGGCCGCCGCCATGATCTTGCCGTTGGCAACCACGCCGGTTGAGAAGTCGAGCAGGTACGGCCGGCCGTTCTTGCGCGGAATCGCGAACGCGATCGGGTTGGACGACACCGCCGCGACCCGCGTGCCCGGATAGATCATCATCGGGCCGGACGCGCTCATGACAAGGCCGGCTAGGCCTGCCTCCGCCACCTGCAGCGCGAAATAGCCGATCGCGCCGGTGTGGGTGACGTGACGCGCGGCGCACCAGCCGATGCCGACCTCGCGGGCGGCGCCGACCGCTTCGGCGACGGCGCGCGTCAACGCCACCGCCGATGGCGCGCGGTCGGCCTCCAGCACGATCGCCGCAGCGCCAGGCTTGCGGGTGACCCGAATGTCGGGCGCGGCGTTGATCGACTTCGCCTGGACCAGATCGATGTAGCGCGGAATCCGGATCACGCCATGCGAGTCGGTGCCGCGCAGGTTGGCCCAGACCAGCATGCGCGCCCAGGCGCCGGCATGCTCGGGCGTGAGCCCGGTCTTGACAAAGATCGCACTGACGAAGGCTTCGAGCTCGGCCTTGCCGATGCGGAGGGAATCCTTGCTCATTGTTATGGGGCTTACGCGGAGGCGGCGGCAGGCGCCGGTGTCGGCGCAGGCGTCACCGCCGCAAGCTTGTCGGCGGCCACCGACTTGTACCAGTCGAGGATCTGCACGCCGTTCCAGTGCAGCACGCCGTCGAAGCGTTTGACGTAATCGTAGATTGCCTCGAGATACTTGATGCGGTGCGGCTGACCCGAAATGTAGGGATGGATCGCCAGCGCCATGACCTTGGCGCGGTCCTTGCCCTCCGCATAGAGCCGGTCGAACTGATCGATGGCGCGCTTGAGCAGATAGTCGCTCTCGTGGTGCTGCACGATCATCATCGGGATGTCGTTCAGCTCCACCGTGTAGGGCAGCGTCACCAGCGGACCTTCGGCGGTCTTGATCACGGTCGGTTCGTCGTCATAGACCCAGTCGCCGATGTATTGGACGCCGGCTTTTTTCAAAAGCTCGGGCGTGTCGAGCGTCTGCGTCAGGCCCGGCCCGAGCCAGCCGACCGGCCGCGTGCCGGTGAACTTTTCGATCACGTCCATCGAGCGGTTGATCATCGCCGCCTGGTCGTCGGTCTTGTGGATCGGCAACTGGTCGTAGGCGTGGCCCATGAACTCCCAGCCGTCGCGCTTGGCCTGTTCGGCAACGCGCGGGTAGTCCTCGCAGATGCGCGCATTGGCGGCGAGCGTCGGCTTGATGCCGAGGCGGGCGAACAATTCATAGAACCGCCAGGCGCCGACCCGCATGCCGTATTCGTGCCAGCTCCAGTTCGGCACGTCCGGCAGCAGCACCTGCCCGGTCGGCGCCGGAATCACCTGTCGCGCCATCGGCCGTGCGATGTCCCACACCTCGTAATTGACGATGGTCCAGAAGATCAGCCGCGCGTTGCCCGGCAGCTTCAGCGGCGGCCGGTCAACGATGGCGGAGAATTCCGCGCGCTGGCTCGGGATCATGGAATCGGGCATCGACGCACCTCAACTCGTGCACCACTGCGATGTAGCACAGCATTACCGCACGTGTCCCGGATCAGCGGTACACCGCTCGCTTCGCTCACGCTGCACCGCGTCCGGGACACGAGGCCTCGTCACTCCGCCGCCTGCGGCAACAGCGATTCGCCCGGCCGCACGCGGGTGAAGGCGACCGGCTCGCTGGTCACCTGGAAGCCGTCGCCGTCGGCGCGCACCAATGTGTAGCGCGACGCCGCAAGGTCGGAGGTTTGCGGGAAGTCCTCGCGGTAATGCGCGCCGCGGCTGTCGTTACGCGCCTGCGCCGCCGCGCAGATCGAGCGGCTGACCAGCACCAGGTTTTCCAGGTTGAGCCGGTCCATCCAGGTCAGGTTGTAGCGCCGGTCGCCGTCCGGCACGCCCATCAGGTTGAGGGCGGCGGCCAGGTTGTTCAGCTCGTGACTGGCGCGGGCCAAGCCGTCGGCGGTGCGCAGGATGCCGACGTCGTTCCACATCACCTGATAGAGCCGCCGGCGCACCGTCTCGAGGTCGGCGTGACGGCGACCGAGCGGCGCGAAGGCGCGCTCGTGCGCGGCCTCGATCGCGGATTTGTCCGGATCGGCGAGCCGCTCGTTGCCGCGTAGCGCGCCGGCGATGCTGTCGCCGGCGAGCCCGCCGAACACCGTGGAGTTGGCGACGCCATTGCCGCCCAGCCGGTTGGCGCCGTGCACGCCACCGGTGTCCTCGCCGGCCGCATAGAGCCGCGGCAGCGCGGTGGTGCAGTCGGGCGCGAACTGCACGCCGCCCATCATGTAATGCGCGGTCGGGATCACCTCGACCTGGCCTTGGGCGAGATCGAAGCCGCAGTCGGCGCAGCGCTCGACCATGCCCTTGAACTCGCGGCGCACGTTGTCCGACCCGAGATGGCCCATGGCGATGTAGACGCCACCGTTCGGCGACGCGTGGCCCTTGCGGATGCGGTCGGCGATGCCGCGGCAGACGATGTCGCGGGTGGCGCGCTCGCCGCGCTTGTCGTAGTCGAACATGAAGCGCGTGCCGGTGGCGTCGATCAGGTGGCCGCCGGAGCCGCGCAGGCCCTCCTCCAGCACGGTGCCGGTCATGCGCGTGTTGGGGCCGGCAAGCAAGCCGGTCGGGTGGAACTGCACCATCTCCATGTCGCGCAGCGGCAAGCCCGCGCGCAGCGCCATCGCCATGCCGTCGCAGGACTTGTCGCCGGATGGCGTGTGATAGAGGTACATGGTCGGCCCGCCGCCGGTCGCGAGCAGCGTCGCCCGCGCGCGCACCAAGAGCGGCTCGCCGGTCCGCATGTCGAGCATGGCGACGCCGCACAGGCCGCTGCCGTCGGCCGCCGGAATGAGATCGAGCGCGCGATGGTCCTCCAGCCGCCGCACGTTCAATCGCCAGATCTGCTCGGCCAGGCGGTTGACGATCTCGATGCCGGTGAGATCGCCCTTGTGCACGGTGCGGTCGAAGGTCTGCCCGGCGAACGCCTTCTGATGCACGGTGCCGTCGGGATTGCGGTCGAAGAAGCAGCCGATCTCGTTTTCCAATTCGCGGATGCGCTTGGGCGCGGTGCTGACCAGGAGCCACGCCAGATCCTGCTGGTTGAGCCAGCCGCCGCCCTCGATCGTGTCCATGAAATGGCGCTCGACCGAATCCTCCGGCGCCAGCGCGACGTTGTAGCCGCCCTGCACCATGCGGGTGCAGCCGCATTTTCCGAGCAGGCCCTTGACCGCGATGGTGACATCGAGCTCGGGCCGGGCCTTCTTGGCGTGCAGCGCCGCGAACAAGCCGGCACCGCCGGCGCCGAGAATCAGGATGTCGGTATCGAGGGTCTGCATTGCCCGATCATAGCCGGGGATGGCGCGCAATGCTGCCCGCCATGGCAGATCGGGGACGTGGCTGGTTCGGGAGAGACGCTATTCCGCGGCGATGTTAATCGCGGTCGAGGTCCGACTGGATGACGTGGCCGGCCGCATCGGCGGCAAAGCTCATCAGTGCGGCGTCCCAATCGGTTTCTTCGCGCGGCTGCCGATAGGCCAGGACGAACGTGGCGTACGGCTTGCCATCGCGAAGATAGACCGGACGCGATTGCAACGACCGCAAGCCGTGATCGAGACACAACTGCTGCCAGCTTGGATCGAAGCGGTTCTCCCGCGCGATATCGATGCAGGTGATGGTCTCGCCGCTCGCGACGGCCTTCACGCAGCTTCCGAAGTCCGTCGGTGACAGTGGGATCGCGGTGATCGCATCGGCAAACGTTCGCGGCAGGCCTGGAAAGATCGCGCGCTCCAGGTGCGTTCGCGACGGATTGCAGATCGTCAAGCCGGCGATTGAATCCGGCGCCAGCGATTCGACGCGCTCGCATAACGAGGCGAGGGTCTCATCCAAGGAGACGTGACGAACGGGATGGAATTCACTGCGTCCGGTGCTGGCAGTCATGTCGGTCATGGGGAGTCCTTCGAATCTTTTTTTGACCCCTCTCCCGCCGCAACTCTACACAACGTGACACGCCGCAGATAGCCGCAAACACCGCCAGTTACTCATTTGGTGCTGTCTGTGGCATCGATGTCTGCGCCTCGCGCCTAGCGCTTCTGCTTTCGCCGCGAGCACGTCTCAGCGCGCCCGCGCCAAGGCGAGCCATGCGCCGCCGCCGATCAGGCAGAGCCCGCTGATCCGTGACACCAGCAGCACGCGGCGTTGCGACAGCAACCGTCCGGCGCGGCCGGCGAGAATGGCATAGCCGCCATCGGAGATCGCGGCCGTCGCCATCGCGGTGAGGCCGAGCAGCACCACCTGCCAGACGTAATCGCCGTTCGGATCGACAAACTGCGGAATGAACGCGCCGAACCACAGCAGCGCCTTCGGATTGCCCATCAGCACCAGAAAGCCCTGCAGGAAAAATCCACCACGTGGCGCAGGCGCACAGCCGGGCTGCGCGAAGCCATTCTGCGACCGCAACAGCTTCCAGCCCAGCCACACCAGATAGGCCGCCCCGAACAGCCTGAGCCAGTCGAACCAATAGCCCATGGTGGCAATGACCGACGACAGCCCAACCACCAGCACCATCATCATCAGTCCGAGCCCGAGCTGCGTGCCGGCGACATTGAGCAATCCTGCCCGCGCTCCATGAGTGAGGCTGTTGGCGACGATCAGCGTTACGGTCGGCCCTGGAATGATGGTGATGACGAAGCAGGCCACGACGTAAGCGAGATAAAGCTCAGCGGACATCGATCACTCGCCCGCGCCAAGCTTGGCCAGGATCGCGTCGCGCCTGGCCTTGGCGTCGCCCTGCACGCGGTCATAGGTCGAGCCGCCGTGCGAATCCATGGTCACCAGCAGCGGGCCGAAGCCCTTGATGCGAAAGCGCCAGATGCTCTCGGGGTTGAGGTCGTCCATATCGACCTCCTCGACCGCCTCGATCCAGGTGGTCTGCAACGCGGCCGCGCCGCCGACCACGGCGAGATAGGCGCCGCCGAGCTCGCGGAAGGCGTCGAGCGTGCCCTGCCCCATGCCGCCCTTGCCAATGATGATGCGCACGCCCTCACGCGTCATCAGCGGGCGGGTGAAGCGCTCCATGCGCTGCGAGGTGGTGGTGCCCACGCAAAGCGGCTCGTATCCGGCCGGGCATTCGTTGGTCACCGGCACCTTGCGCACGTTGGGAGCGGTGTGGATCACGGCGTGGCCGTTGAGATCGAAGATCGTCTTGCGGTCGCGGTCGAACATCGCGATCAGGTTGGCGTCGCGCACCCCGAACAGCGTCTTCTCCAACGTCACGGTGTCGCCGACCTTGAGCGCGCGAACCTGCGCCTCGCTCACCGGCGTTTCGAGCACGTGGTGAGGTCATTGTTGCGCACCGCCAGTGCCCTGCCATGAAGCAATCGTGGGCATGACCTGCACACTCATTTGTAATCGATGCCGCCGGGCGTGATGACCGCGTTGGCTCGCCGTGCCGAATGGCACTGGATGTTCACCGCCACCGGATTCATCGTGATGTGGGTCGCCGCCACCTCGACGTGGACGCGGAACGAGGTCGAGCGGCCGCCGAGCCCCTGCGGGCCGATGCCGAGCTCGTTGACCGCCTCCGACAGCTCGGCCTCGATCTTGGCGCCCTCGGGATCATTGCACGTGGTGCCGAGCGGCCGCGTCGCCGCGAGCTTGGCGACGTGCATGCACAGGTCCGAGGTGCCGCCGATGCCGACACCGACGATGGTCGGCGGGCAGACCCGGCCGCCGCATTCGATCACCTTGTCGATGACGAAACGTTTGACCGCCTTCACGCCGTCGGCCGGGATCAGCATTTGCAGGAACGAGCCGTTCTCCGAGCCCGAGCCCTTCGGGATCATCTCGATCTCGACCACTTCGTCGCGGCCGTCGAAATCAACGTTGATGATCGGCACGCCGATGCCGCACGAGGTCTGCTCGTTCTTGCGGGTGATCGGATGCACCACCGAGGAGCGCAGCGGATGCTCGGTGGTGGCGCGCGCACAGCCGCGGCGGATCGCCTCCTTCATCGCCACGCCATCGAACTCGACGTTCTTGCCGACGGTGACGTTGTAGATCGGGATGCCGGTGTCCTGACACAGCAGGTTCTGCCGCCGCTCGGCGACCGCGATGTTCTCCACCATGGTGCCGAGCACGGCGCGGCCGGTCGGGTCGGTCTCGTTCGCGATCAACCGCTCGAAGCCGCGCTTGATGTCGGGCGGCAAGAGCTTGAGCGAGCGGATGTAGAGCGCTTTCGCGACCTCCTCGACTTCCTTCGGATCGAGCTGCATATGCGGTTGGCTTTCTTTCGTGCGTGTCCTAGAACATCAGCACCAGGCCCGACAGCATCAGCAGCGCGGCAAACACCTGGCGAAAGCGCCGCTCATCAAGCCGGCCGTAGATCGTCCAGCCGAGCCACGCTCCGAGCCGCCAGGGCCGGCAGCGCCAGGACGAACAATACCAGCCCTTGGCGGTCGAGCGCCACCACACCGATCGCAGCGATGGTGGCGATGTGAGCGGTGACGATCAGCGGCTGATAGAACGCGCGCGCCACGTCCTTCGGCCAGCCGCGGAGCTGCGACCAGATCGCCGGCGCGACGCCGGAATAGCCGCCGAGCCCGCCCATGACGCCGGCGAGCAGGGCTATGCCGGTATCGGCCGCACGCCCGCCGGCCGCGATCTGCGGCAGGCGCGGCGCCAGCAGCGCATAGAGGCCGTAGATCGTCAGAAACGCGCCGAGCACGATCTTGAGCGTGTGCACGTCGCTGCGCACCAGGAGCCAGACTCCGACCGGCGCGCCGGCGACCACGGCAAGGAGCGCGGGCCAAAGCCGCCGCAGATCCAACGAATGCCGCAGCGGCCAGATCGTGCCGGCCTGGATCGCAAGCCCGCCGGCGACAATCAGGAAGGTGGCGTGCAGCGGCTCGAGCGCATGCAGCCAGATCGCCGAGGCGGCAATGCCGAAAGCAAAGCCTGCGGCACCGGCCGCAATCCCGCCGAGCAGCGCGCCGCCCCAAAGCGCGGCGAGGGTCGCGAGCGACAGGGAGGCAAAGACGTCAGACCACATTGAGCAGGAAGGCGAGGCCCACGGCGATCGCCGCCGCCAGGCAAAGCGAGAATGCGAGGCGGGTGCGCTCGCGCACCGGCAGAAACTCGATCGCCAGCACGCGCAGGCCGAGCGCCATATGCAGCGCCAGCGCGACCACGATCGCGCCTTCGGCAAGCTTGACCAGCGGCGTGTCGGTCGCCCTGAAGAACTGGTCGAGAACGTCGGCGCCGTTGAGCGCGCCGGACAGCGCCCAGAAATGCACCGGCAGGAAGATCGCAAGCGTAATGCCGGCGAGCCGGTGCAGGAGCGCCGCGACAAAGCCCGGCTTGGCGTGCGAGGCGCGCATCATCCGAACAACGCCTCCGGCGGCAGATAGACCGCGACCGCGGCGCGCACACCGAGCGCGAGCAGGAGCAGCGCCAACAACGCCAGTGCGACGTCCAGCGACCGTCCGCGCCATGCCGTCCATTCGCGCAGCACGTTGCGCAGCCCGATCGGCGCATGCACCGCAACCGCCAGCACGAACAGCAGGTAGAACGCGAAGAACCAATGGTTCCCCCGGGTGCGCGCCAGCACCTCGCCGGCGGTGAGCCCGCCGCGCACCGCGTAGAGAATGGTGGCGAGATGCACGCTGACCGCAAGGGCCAGCACCATCGCCGACGCACGCTGGGCGAGGAACAGGACTGCGGTCATCGGCGATGTCCGCACGGCAGGGCCCACCTCCGGGAGAGGAGAGGCCATGCGACGTGGTCATTGAAGATCACGGCTTCACTCCCAGCGCGCGCTTCAACATGGCGCGCTTCAAGCCGGCGATCGAATAGGTCGGCGCGATCGCGCGCGGGCAGAATTCAGTGCAGTTCATGTGGACATGGCAGGCGTGGCAGCCGGCGCTGCCGGACACCGCGTCGAGCCGCGCATCGTTGCCCGCGTCGCGCACGTCGTTGACCAGCGTCCAGGCGCGGTTCAACGCGGCCGGCCCGAGGTAATCCTGGTCCCAGGCGACCACGTCGCAGGCCGAATAGCAGATGCCGCAGCCGATGCATTCGATGCCGGCGTCGGCGGCCTGCCGTTGCGGCGACGACGGCGGCACGACATGGAAATCCGGCGCCGCGCCGCCCGGCACGAAATGCCCCTGCGCGTCGCGCCATTTGTCGAAAAACGCGGTCATCTCGACCGTCAGGTCCTTGATCGGGGTGAAGTTGCGCAGCGGCTCGAGCCGCAGCGCGCCGTCCTCGCCGACCGTTTCGCTCACCCGGGTGCGGCAGGTCCAGCGCGGCCGGCCGTTCACCACCATGGCGCAGGAGCCGCACATGCCGACCCGGCAGGCGAAGCGGTACGACAGCGTCGCGTCCTGCTCGCGTTGGATTTCGGTCACGACGTCAAGGATGGTCTGGTGCGCGCGGCGCGGCACCGCAAAGGTCTGGAAGCGGCCGTCGCGCGCGCCGCGCCAGACCTCGACCGAGAGCATCGATTCGGAACCTGCCATGCCCGCTCCGATCCAGCCACCGCAGAATGTCCCCGCCTGCGCGAGGTATGGCAGGATAGTATCAGTTGCGAGCGCATCGGACCTCTCCTGATCATCGGAATCAACATGTCAGATCACGGCCAAACCATCCGCGATTGCCTGAGCAAACGTTTCGGCGAGTCAATCGCGGTCGACGAGACCCTGGGCGGCCTCGATGCGCTGGCGCGCATGGCCGGGCGGCGGGTGCACCGGCGTTACGATCAGCGCCCGGTCGATCCGGCGCTGCTGCGGCTCATGTGCGCCTGCGCGCTGTCGGCGCCGAGCAAGAGCGATCTGCAACAGGCCGACATCGTCATCGTGAACAAGGCCGACCAGGCCGTGATCGCCGATCTCATTCCGACCAGCCGTTCATCCGCACCGCGCCGGTTTTCCTGGTGTTCCTGGCAAACGGCCGACGGCTGCCGGAAATCTCGCGGATGCGCGGCAAGCCGTTCCCCAACGATCATCTCGACCAGTTTTTCAATGCCGCGGTCGACACCGGCATCGTGCTCGCGACATTTCTTGCCGCCGCTGACGCGGTCGGGCTCGGCACCTGCCCGATCAGCGTGATCCGCGATCATTCACAGAAGGTGAGCGACATGCTCGGGCTGCCGCAGCGGGTCATCCCCGTCGCAGGACTCTGCGTCGGCTGGCCGTCGGAGCCCGGCCATCTCAGTGCGCGGCTCGGCTTGGAGAGCACATTGCACCAGGGCCGCCACCACGAGGGCGACCTCGCCGCGCGCATCGACGCCTACGACCGCCGGCGCGCAGCGATCCATGGCTACAAGCCGCGCGACCCCGCCCGCTGGGGCGAGGCGGCGTTCTACGGCTGGTCGGAGGACAAGGCGCGGCAATACGGCGTGCCGCAGCGCGCCGACTTCGGCGCCTTCGTACGCCGGAAGGGCTTTTGCTTGGACTAAGCGCGGTTATCGCAGCGGCTTGCCGAGCGCCACGTCGTAGAGCGCCATCACCTCATAGGCAAAAAACCGAAACGGCCAGCCGGACTCGATGGCGAAATCGACCACCGCGCGGTGCACGCCATAACGGCCGCCGTGCGGATCGGCGTGGGCGAAATCGTTGAACACCATGAAACCGCCGGGCTTGATCTTCGGCGCGGCGGCGCGCGCGTCGGTCAGCGCGCCGGTGTAGGAATGGTCGGCGTCGATATAGACCCAGTCGAAGGTGCCGTCGGGGAAGCTCGCGATCACCTCGTGGGCGAGCCCCCGGTGGCGCGTGACCTGCGGCTCGGCCAGACCGCTCGGGTCGAACTGCGAATAGTCGATGTCGATCAGATGCAATTCGCGCGGCTTGGCTCGCGCCACGATCTGCCTGGCAAAATCGCCCTTGTAGGTGCCAAGCTCCGCGACCATGCCGCCATGCGGCAGCTCATCGAGCAAGGCAACGCGGGAGGCGCAGAACCGGCAGTCCCCGATCAGCTCGGCCGGCAGCGGCCGAGACGGCTCCGCGGCGGCGAGCGACCGCAGCGCGCGCAACATCGTCCGGGCGCGCCCGGGGATGAGCGCACGCACACGCATTTCCAGATATTTGACCGTTCCCCGCACCGATTGCCCGCCCTCCCCGATCAGCGCTTGACGTACTTCTGCACCCGCCAGTTCAGCGTGTCGGTGACGAACACCTCGCCGCGCGTGCTGACCGCGATGTAATGCGCCTCGCCGAAGCGGCCGAGCGTCTTGCCCTGGCCGCCGGTCTCGCCCAGCACGTTGCCCTGCCAGTCGAGCTTTTTCACCAGGCCGGTGTGGCCGTGCGCCAGATAGACAAAGCCGTCGGGCCCGGCGCACAGCCCGCACGGCGTGCCGGGATGGCGGGACTCGCGCACGAAGCGGCCGTCGACGTCGAACACCTGGATGCGCGCGTTGTTGCGGTCGGCGATGTGCAGCAGACCGTCAGGATCGAGCACCACCGAATGCGGCAGGTCGAGCTCACCTGGCGCGTTGCCGTGGCGACCCCAGGCGTTCTTGAAATTGCCGTCGCGGTCGAAGGTCAACACCTGCGACGGTGCCTTGCCGTGGCCCTGCAGCACGATCAGGTCGCCACTTTTGGCGAAGGCCACATCGTTCGGCTCGTTGAACAGACGCAAGTGGCCGTAGTCGTGCCACTCGCCCGGCCGGCCGCGCACGCCCAACACCATCAGGATGCGCCCGGTCGGGCTGAACTTGCACACCACGTGGCCGGCGAGGTCGGTGGTCCAGATGTTGTCCTCGGCGTCGATGCGCAGCCCGTGCGGGCGGTCGAACATGCCATCGCCGAGCGCCCGGATGAACTTGCCGTCGGCATCGAACTCCATCAACGGGCTCGGGCCGCGATGCAGCAGGAAGATGTGGCCCTTGGAATTGATCGCCACGCCGGACACGCCGCCGAAATTCATGTTGGCCGGCAGCTCGAAGTCATCCGGAACCGGGACGTATTCGCGCATGCAAACACTCCTGTCGTCCCGCCGCTCGTGTCGCGATTCGGAAGTTCGCGAGTTCTCAGCTTGCGCCTGAGCGAACTTCCGAATCAAAGCGACACTAGCAACCTAATGATTCTAGTGTCCCTTTGAACCCGAAATTCGCAAATGAGCTCGCCGCGTAATCGTGCGAACTTCGGGTTCGGGACACTAGCCCTGGGCCGGCTTTTTCGCCCCGGCCGCCGCCAGGGCGCTCGACTAGTCCGGCCACCCAGTCCTATAGATAAGGCAACATTTTCCAAGAGGCTTTGGGGAGGACAATGGCCATTCCGCAACTGCTTGTGCACGAAAAAACCGACACCGTCGGCGTCGTCGTGGTCGAGGACCTGAAAAAAGGCACCGACATGCTGTGCGTGGTCACCGCCGACAATTCCTCGTTCAAGCTGAAGGCCAAGATGGACGTGCCGATCGGCCACAAGGTCGCGCTTGCCGACATCAAGAAGGGCGACACGGTCTGGAAGTACGGCCAGGACATCGGCGTCGCCAAAGCCAAGATTGGCAAGGGCGAGCACGTCCACGTCCACAATATCAAGACGAAGCGCTGGTGATCGCCATGCCCTCGGCCGTCATCCCGGCCGAGCAAAGCAAGCGCCGGGGTCCATAATCCCGGCGGCCGAATGAACGTAAGTGGTTATTGGTTCCGGCACTCGCGCCTTGCGCTCGTCCGGAATGACAGATGAGAGGCAGAACCATGGCAAAGAAATCGAAGAAGAACGGCAAGGCGGTCGCGAAGACGAACGGCGCGGGCCTGACCTTCTGGGGTTGGCGGCGGAAGAACGGCCGGGTCGGGGTGCGCAACCACGTCGTCATCCTGCCGCTCGACGATCTGTCGAACGCCGCCTGCGAGGCGGTCGCCAACAACATCAAGGGCACGATGGCGCTGCCGCACGCCTACGGCCGGCTGCAGTTCGGCGAGGATCTCGATCTGCATTTCCGCACGCTGATCGGCACCGGCGCGAATCCGAATGTCGCCGCCGTCGTGGTGATCGGGATCGAGGACGGCTGGACCAAGCGCGTGGTCGACGGCATCAAGAAAACCGGCAAGCCGGTGACCGGCTTCGGCATCGAGGGCCATGGCGACATCGCCACCGTGGCGAAGGCGTCGTATGTCGCCAAGCAATACGTGCAAATGGCCTCGGAGCTCGCCCGCGAGGAGTGTGACATCGCTGAGCTCTGGGTCTCAACCAAGTGCGGCGAGAGCGACACCACCACCGGGCTCGCCTCCTGCCCGACCGTCGGCAACATGTACGACAAGCTCATTCCGCTGGGCATCCACGGCGTGTTCGGCGAGACCTCGGAGATCACCGGCGCCGAACACCTCGCCCGCGCCCGCGCCGTCAACAAGAAGGTCGGCGACAAGTGGATGAAGGTCTGGCAGTCCTACCAGGACGACGTGATCGAGGCGCACAAGACCGACGACCTGTCCGATTCGCAGCCGACCAAGGGCAACATCGCCGGCGGGCTCTCGACCATCGAGGAAAAGGCGCTCGGCAATCTCGAGAAGATCGGCCGCGACTGCCGTTACATCGACGTGCTGCTGCCCGCCGAGACGCCGAAGAAGGGCGCCGGGCTCTATTACATGGATACCTCGTCGGCCGCCGCCGAGTGCGTGACGCTGATGGCGGCGGGCGGCTATGTGGTGCACACCTTCCCGACCGGCCAGGGCAACGTGATCGGCAATCCGATCGTGCCGGTGATCAAGATCTCCGGCAATCCGAAGACCATCCGCACCATGGGCGAGCACATCGACGTCGACGTGTCCGGCATCCTGCGCCGCGACATGACCATCCCGCAGGCCGGCGATGCGCTGATCGACATGATCGTGCGCACCGCCAACGGCCGGCTCACCGCCGCCGAGGCGCTCGGCCACCGCGAATTCGTGATGACCAAGCTGTATCGGAGTGCGTGAACCTTCAACGCATCACCGCACTCGTTCGCCATGGCCCGCGAAGGCGGGCGATCCAGTCATCATCAACGTCTAGCCTATGAGCAATTCCTGCGACTACTGGATGCCCCGCCTGCGCGGAGGCAGGACAGCTCGGACGTTGCGCTGACATGCCGACGCTGACGCTCGCGCAAGCGGAAGACCTTGTCGCGCGCGCGCTCATGCGCGCCCGCACCAGCGAGAGCAATGCGCGCAGCGTCGCGCGTGCGCTGGTCGCGGCCGAAGCCGATGGCCTGAAGGGCCATGGCCTGTCGCGCACGCCGATGTATGCGGCGCAGGCCAAGGTGAAAAAGATCGACGGCCTCGCGGTGCCGCAGGTCAGTGAGCCGCGGCCGGGCCTGATCGCGGTCGATGCGGCGCACGGCTTTGCATTTCCGGCGATCGAGGCGGCGGAGAAGCTCTTGCCCGACGCCGCGCGGCGGCAGGGCATCGCAGCCGCGGCGATCCGGCGGTCGAGCCATTGCGGCGCCGCCGGCCAGCCGGTCGAACGGCTGGCGGCCGCAGGGCCTGGTCGCGCTGATGTTCGTCAATACGCCGGGCGCGATGGCGCCGTGGGGCGGATCGCGGCCGGTGGTCGGCACCAATCCGGTGGCGTTCGCCTGCCCGCTGCCCGGCCGGGCGCCGCTGACCATCGACCTGTCGCTGTCCAAGGTGGCGCGCGGCAACGTCGCGATGGCAAAGCAGCGCGGCGAGAAAATCCCCGAAGGCTGGGCGCTCGATGCGGCCGGCCAGCCGACCACCGACCCGAACGCGGCGCTCGCCGGCACCATGGTGCCGATGGGCGACGCCAAGGGCATCGCGCTGGCGCTGGTGGTCGAGCTGCTGGCCGCCGGCCTGACCGGCTCGAACTATGCCGCCGAGGCGTCGTCCTATCTCGACGCCGAGGGCCCACCGCCCGGCACCGGCCAGCTCATCATCGCGTTCGATCCCGGCGCGCTCGGCGGCGATGCGGTGGCGCGCTTCGGCGCGCTCGCAGCTTCGATCGAGGCGCAGCCCGGCGCGCGGCTGCCGGGCGCGCGCCGGCTCAAGCTGCGCGAACAGGCCAAGACGGAGGGGCTAACGATCAGCGACGCGCTGCTGAAGGAGATCGAGGCGGTCTAACCGCGTGTCACCGTCCCCTGGAGCGGAGAGTCGCGAAGCATCGAGCGTAGCGAATGCGAGCCGGGGTGGGGCACGAGCGTCTGCAAACGCGTTCACCACCAGCCCGCCGTCGGCTATCGCTGGCGCGACCCTCGCCCTCAGGCGGAGGGTGAAGCGTGCTCGTTGAAAGAGGCGCAGCTAGATCGCCGCCTGCTTGCCTTGCAGCGGCAGCGGCTGGTCGCCGAGCATGCCGTTGACGATCACCTTGCGGGCGGTGTCGAGATCGACGCCGTGGCGCTTCATCAGGTCCGAAGCGTCGGCGATGATGGCGTCGACGTCCTGCTTGATCTTGAGATTCTTGTAATGGTCGTCCTGGCTGAAAGCCCATGCTTTCGCCGACGACCTCGAGGATGTTCATGATCTTGAACGGCCAGTCGCGCTCGTGCGCGCACAATTCGCGATGGTCGGAGTGATAGACCGCGACCAGCGCGTCGACCTTGGCGGCGCGCGCCGCCTCGAGCTCGCGCAATTGCAGCTCGGCCTTGAACTTCGGCAGCGTCGCGAGATTGACGCTCTGCAGGCCGACGCTCGGCACGTCGAGCTTGACGATCTCGATGCCCGGCACCGCCCGCAGCAGTTGCTCGGCTGCCTCCATGACACCGGCGATGCCGGGATGCCGGTGCAGCGCGATCTTCATCGGCACGCGATTCTTCAGGTGCGGCCGCAGCTCGTCGAGCTTGCCGTGCAGGAACGGCATGAACGGCGTGAAGTCGAACGGCTTCTCGGCGCCGGCGCGCTCGAAGGTCGGCAGCACGGTCTCGCTGAACTGCATGACGCAGCTCGGGCACCACGCCAGCACCTGCTTGCTTTTCGACTGCGACAGCTTGTTGATGGTGTTGTTGGCGAAACGCCCGAGCGTGTCGATATCGCCGGCGCGAAGCTGCGCGGTGCCGCAGCAATGGGTCGGCCCGCCCATCACCTGATAGTCGACGCCGATCCTGTCCATGATGTCGAGGCAGAGCAGCGCGATGTGCGGCGTCTTCAGCACGTTGCAGCCGGTGTAGAACACCACATCCGGCAGCTCGGCGCGCGGCGGCGTCTTGGATGGCTTCTGGCCGAGCCGGATCAGGGACTCTTCGGAGAGCTGCAGGCGCGTCAGCACGCTGACGTCCTCGCCGATCTTGCGGAACACGGTGACGCCCTGCTTGCGGCGCTCCGCGCCGTCCTTGTCGTTCCGCATCATCGCCAGCCGCGCCATGGTCAGCAGGAAGCGCGGGTTGACGCCGTAGTCGCAGGCCTTGATGCATTCACCGCTGGCCATGCAGGCCTTGGCCCATTTCTCCGATTCGGCCGGGCCCTTGCCGAGCCGCAGGATGTCGAGCACGCCCGACACCACCGCCTTCGGGTCGGCGTCGCCGAGGCCGGCCGGCGCGGCGATCGGGCATGCCTCGAAACAGGCGCCGCACTTGGTGCAGGCCTCCAGCATGTCATCGACGCGCGACGTCAGGGCTTGTTCGAAACCGGCGTTTTGCATGACGTTAGAATAGTGCAGGACAAGCGATTCCGCGAGGGTGGGCAGCAGCACAATTGTGGCTGTCCCACGCCGGAAGCTATTTCTGGATCGCGGCTGCGGCCTTGCCGATCACATCCTTGGGCGTGCGGTAGAGATCGGCCAAAAATGCGTCGATCGCCGCACCCGTCACCGGCGTAACCTCGAGATCGAGCTTCGCCGCCTCCGCCAGGAACTGCGCATCCTTCATGGTGGCGTCGAAGGCCGCGCGCAGCGCCGCGGTGCGGTCGGCCGGGATGTCCGGCGTGCCGAAGAACGGCCGGCCGAGGAACTGGCCTGCGGTGAGAAGCCGCAGCACCTGCCGCTGCTCATCGTTCGCGGCGCGATCGATCGCCCACGGCACCTGCGGGATATCGGCGTTCTTCTCCACCGCGAACTGCGCGAGCAGATTGATCTTGGGCAGCCAGGCCTTGAGGCTCTTGAGGCTCGACCACGACCAGCCGCAACGGCCATCGACCTCGCCGCGCTCCATCGCAAGGTTGATGTCGTTGCCGCCCGGATAGCCGGTGACGAGCTTCACCTTGGCGCCGAACACGTTGCGCAGAATCAGCGCAAAGGTATCGGGGTCGGCGCCGGTGGCGCTGCCGCCGAGCGTGAACTCGCGCCGGAACATGTCGTCCCAGCTTTTGGTGGGCGAGCTTTGCCAGGTGGCGCAGATGCTGGTCTCGCTGGTGATGCTGCCGACCCAGGTGAACTTGGTGGCGTCGAACTTGGCGTCGCCGAGCAGCGGATCGGTCGCCATGCCGCGGCTCACCGTCGCCAGCGTGGTGCCGTCCTTGGGCGCGACGCCATAGACGTATTGCGTGGCTTTGAGCGAGCCCGCGCCCGGCATGTTCTGCACCACGACCTGCGGATTGCCCGGGATGTGCCGCCCGAGATGGCGCCCGAGCACGCGCGCATACAGGTCGTAGCCGCCGCCACCGGTGAAGCCGACCAGGATGTTGACGGTCTTGCCGCGATAAAAGTCCTCGACCGATTGGGCGCCGGCGGGCGCCGTCAGCGCCAGCAGCGCCGCGATCGAAGCCATTGCTGTCCGCGGCATCGCGCACGCTCCGACGGGGGTTCGATCATTACCATAGCAAGTGTGCGCCCGCGGAACGAGCGGCGAAGCGCCTCACCGGCCTTCGGGGATTTTGACCAGCTCGAACTCCAGGCTGGTCTGCAAGTCCTCGACCTGGGCGCGCGACAGCGCCATGGCGGTCCAGCCCAGGCCCGGATGATGGGTGGCGAACTGGATCGCGGATTGCTGCGGCACCGCCTTCACGCTCCACAGCAGGTTGTCGCTCTGGTGCAGCCGCGCCGGATCGTCCGGCGGCTCGGCCGGCACCACCGGCGTCATCCTGGCGCGTGCGGCGGCGAGATCGCGGATCAAGCGCTCGACGTCGCGGGTGGTCAGATCGGCCGATGCCGCGCCGAGCGTCAGGTGCAGCTTCGCGCCATCCGATGCCGGCTTGAGCCTGATGTGATGCACTGCACTCTCCTTTGACCCCGCTGGGGCGCAGATTGGCCAATCAGGCGACTGCGACCTGGTGACTTAACTCGATTTCCTGGCCGGTTCGCGACGACTTCGATCGCCGCCGTGCAGACTTCGAGATTGGCGAGGCCCCAACGGCCGGTGTGGGTGACGCGCTTGCCGGCGATGGCGTCGGCGAATTCGGCGAGCACGAGATCGCGCGGGCTCTTGTCATTCGGCAGCGCGATCGCCTCGCGACCCTTTTCCGAATAGACCAGCAGGCCGTCCGGCGATTGGCGGATGTCGCCGCGCTCGCAGCTCACCAAGGTCAATCCGAAATGCGGCTGGTGCGGCGCGCTCGACGGGATCGCGCTGCGGGCGCGCTGCCGCTTGGCGGCAAGCTCCTGCTCGGGCGAGCGCGCAGGCTTCGGCTCGGCGCGGCGCCCGGGCTGCTCAGGCAAGCCCCACTCGCCGACGCCGCCGGTCAATTCGCTGCCGGAAAAGTGGCCGTAGCCGTTGTAGATCGCGGTCGCGGCCGCGCCGTCGGCAAATCGCAGAACGATAGTATGCGCGCCGATCGAGCGGCGGCTCTCGTCCCAGTCGAAGGTCGCAGCCCGCACGCTCTTGACCAGCCCGCCGCCGATCAACCGCAGAATGTCGATCTGGTGGGCGCCCTGGCGGTAGGTGACGCCGCCGCCCTGCTCGACGTCGAATTCGGCGGGCCGTCGCGGCCGCGCCATCCAGTCGGTGAAGTTCCAGGTGTGGATCATGCGGACGCGGCCGAGCGCGCCGGAGGCGACGATCTCGCGCATGCGGGCGATCGGCAGGTCATAGGAATGCGAATGACCGACCTGCAGCGCCACGCCGGCGCGCTCGGCCGCCTGCACCATGGCCTGCGCCTGCTCGACGCGGATCGCCATCGGCTTTTCGGTCAGCACGTGCTTTCGCGCCGCGCAGACCTGCGCGACATGCTCGGGATGCAGCTCGGTCGGCGTCGCCACATAGACCGCGTCGATGCCGTCCTGGCGCAGCATCGCGGCGAGATCGGCGTGCGCCGCGACGCCGGTTTCCGCCGCGACCGCCGCAGCGCACCTCGGCGGCGGGCTCGGCCACGGCGGCGAGCTGGAACTGCGCGCTGTTCTCGAATCGCCGGCAGAAAGGCCCAGCCGGCCGCCCCCATCCCGACGATGCCGATCCGAATCGGGCCGGACATAGCTGGCTTCTCCGCGCCTCGCTGGCCACGCTGGCGGCGCGAGAGTAAACTAGAGCATGATCCCGAAAAGTGTGCAGCGGTTTTCGGAAAGGATCATGCTCAAACCAAGAAACTAGATTGGGATGACAATTCGAAGAAAAGTCATCCCGATCTAGGCCCGAACCAGGAGAAGAGACGATGCTGACCGCCGAGCAAAACGAATTGCTCACCCGCGTCGGACCGGGCACGCCTTGCGGCGAGCTGATGCGGCGCTACTGGCATCCGATCGCGGCCCGTCTCTGAACTCGACGGCAACAAGTGGAACAAGCGGGTGCGCCTGCTCGGCGAGGATCTGGTGCTGTTTCGCGACCAGCAGGGCCGGCTCGGGCTGGTGGCCGAGCAATGCCCGCACCGCCGCGCCTCGCTGGCCTTCGGCATTCCGACCAAGGACGGCATCCGCTGTCCCTACCACGGCTGGGAGTTCAGCCGCACCGGCGCCTGCCTGAGCCAGCCGAACGAGCCGGAGAAGAGCGCGTTCCGTCACAAGGTCAAGACGCCGGCCTATCCGGTCGAGCAGATGGGCGGGATGATCTGGGCCTATCTCGGCCCCGCCGATAAGAAATCGCTGCTGCCGCGCATCGACGGCTTCGTGTCCGAGGGCGCGGTACGTATGTGCGGCCGCGCGCTCATTCCGGCGAACTGGCTGCAGATCATGGAGAACTCACTCGATCCGATTCACACCGAATGGCTGCACGGCCATACCTACGAGTTCGTCAAGGAGCAGCAGGGCAAGGGCCACAAGGTCGCGATCAGCGCGCGGCATGAGAAGATCGCGTTCCGCGAGTTCGAGCACGGCATCACCAAGCACCGGCTGCTGGCCGGCCACTCCGAGGATTCCGACGACTGGAAGGTCGGCCACCCGGTGGTGTTCCCGAACATCCTGTCGGTCGGCAATGGCGATGAGACCTCGCGCTACTATGCGTTCCAGATCCGCGTGCCGGTCGATGACAGCCACACGCTGCACCTCTGGTACACCGCCTATATGCCGCCCAAGGGCGCCAAGGTGCGCAGCGAATTGCTCGACAAGGTGCACGTCTATGACGTGCCGCTGAAGGACGAGCGCGGCGAATACATCCTGGACAACATCGACGGCCAGGACATGATGGTCTGGTGCACGCAGGGACCGATCGCCGACCGCACCAAGGAAAACCTCGGCGCGTCCGACAACGGCATTGCGCTGTACCGCCGCGTGCTCCGGCGCGAGATCAAGAAGGTCGAGGAGGGCCGCGATCCGATGTTCACCTTCCGCGACGCCGGCAAGAACAGCCGCATCGACCTGCCGAACGAGCGCAAGAAGCACCACAATAGCGACGGCATGCGGAGCTGGATCATGCGCACGCACGCCGCCTATTCGCCGATCGCCGAGGACGTGATCGCGATGTTCGAGGGCGTGAAGCCCGAGCCGCCTTGCGGCGTGGTCGAGCTAGGGCTCGGCGTCCCACGCGTTGAGTTCGAGGCTGGTCTCAAAGATGATATGGTCATGAGCGACGCACCGATCAGCCCGAGCAATTGCGCCTGCTGTGCGAGCAGGCCGGCCTCACCCGCGCGCTCGAATTGTTCCCCGACGGCGTGAAGGCCGCGGCCGAGCGTGGCTTGCGGCCGGTCGGCGATCACAAAGGCATCTCGCCGATCGCCGCGCCGGCACCCGTGTTCGATCCCACCTGCTTCGAGCAAGACCAATGACCGACATCGCCTGGCTCGGCGTCGCCGAGGGCTCCGAACTGCTGCGCACAAAGAAGCTGTCGCCGGTGGAATGGACGCGCGCGCTGCTTGACCGCATCGCCGCGCTCGATCCGCATTACAACGCGTTCCTGGTGGTGACGGCGGACACCGCGCTGGCGGAGGCCAAGAAGGCCGAGGCCGAGATCGCCAAGGGTCAATGGCGCGGGCCGATGCACGGCGTGCCCTACGGCGCCAAGGATATTTTCGATGTCGCGGGTCTGCCGACCACCTGCCATTCCAAGATCCGCGTAAATCATCGCGCCAACTCCGACGCCTTCGTGATCCGCAAGCTGCGCGAGGCCGGCGCTATTCTGCTCGGCAAGCTCGCGCTGCACGAGTTCGCGACCGGCGGGCCGGCGTTCGACCTGCCCTGGCCGCCGGCGCGCAATCCCTGGAACCGCGACCTGCACCCCGGCGGCTCGTCGAGCGGCTCGGGCGCGGCGCTGGCCGCTGGATTTGTACCGGCGGCGCTCGGCACCGACACCGGCGGCTCGGTGCGCAACCCGGCCACCTGCTGCGGCATCGTCGGCCTGAAGCCGACCTACGGCGCGGTCAGCCTCTCCGGCGTGTTCCCGCTGACCCATTCGCTCGACCACGTTGGGCCGATGACCCGCAATGTCGAGGACAACGCCATCCTGTTTCACGCCATCGCCGGCCATGACCCGGACGATCCGACCAGCACGACGCGGGCGCCCGCCGATAGCCTGGCCGACTTGCAGCGCGGGCTGAAAGGGCTGCGCATCGGCGTGATCGAGCATTTCTATCGGGAGGACGCCGCCGCCGACCCCGAGCAGGTGCGCGGCATCGAGGAAGCGCAAGAGGTGCTGCGCCGGCTCGGCGCCGAGCTCAAGCCCATTCGTCTGTCGCCGCTGTCGCTGTGGACCGACTGCAACCGCACGATCCATTCGGCCGAGGCCTATTCGATCCACCAGCGCGACATCCAGGAGCGGCCGGAGGATTTTGCGCTGCTCACCCGCAACCGCATCCTGCCGGGCGCATTCGTGTCGGCCGCGAAATACATCAAGGCGCAGCAGCTGCGCGCGGCGCTCAGCCGCGAGTTCGCGCAAGCGACGCGCGGCCTCGACGCCGTGATCACGCTGTCGAGCCTGCTGCTGCCGTGCAAGATCGACGACCTCGGCGCGGTGCTCAAGACCTACGACCAGCAGGCCCGGCTGGTCTTCAACGTCACCGGCACGCCGTGCATCTCGGTGCCGACCGGATTGTCCAAGAGCGGCGTGCCGCTTGCCATGCAGATCGCCAGCCGTTCGTTCGCCGAGCCCGATGATCTATCCGCATCGCGCAGGCCTATTGCGAGGCAGCCGGCACCTGCATCACCGCCGATCCGAAGACGCAGCCGCGGCTGGTCACGACGCCGCGCACGGTGGCGGCGGAGTGAAGACTCGGTCATTCCGGGCGCGCCGAAGGCGCGAACCCGGAATCCAGCTACCAATTTCAGCACCTGCATCTGGATTCCGGGTGCCCGCGCTTCGCGCGGTCCCGGAATGACAGAGGATGAGGAACCCCATGACCACCTATCCGCGCGACCGCTTCGCCTATTCGTCGCCGTTCACCCGGCCGAAGCTGAAGCTGCCCGGCAAGGGCCGCATGATCGTCTGGTCGGTGGTCAACATCGAGGAGTGGGAGATCACCCGGCCGATGGCGCGGCAGCTTTCGATCGCGCCGCAGGGCCAGAGCGTGATTCCCGACATGCCGAACTGGACCTGGTACGAGTACGGCATGCGGGTCGGCTTCTGGCGGCTGATGCGCGCGCTGAAAAGGGCCAAGGTCACGCCGACCATGTCGCTCAACGCCAAGGTCTGCGAGACCTATCCGGAGGCGACCGCGGCGGCACGCGACGCCGGCTGGGAGTTCATGGCGCACTCGTATGTGCAGATGCCGATCCAGCAGATCGCCGACCGCCAGCGCGAGGTGATGGATCAGTCGATCGACATCCTCACCAAGTTCACCGGCCGGAAGCCGACCGGCTGGCTCGGCCCCGGCCGCGGCCAGATGTTCGACACCCTCGACCACGTCGCGGCGGCGGGCTTCACCTGGTTCGGCGATTGGGTGCTCGACGACCAGCCGATCTGGGTCAACACCGCGCACGGGCCGCTGGTGGCGGTGCCCTACTCGGCCGAGATCAATGACATCACCATGATGGTGTCGCATCACCACGAGTCCGACGTGCTGTTGCAGCGCACCCGCGACGCGTTCGACCGGCTCTATGCCAGAGTCGAAGGAGTCGACGCGCATCCTCGCCATCGGCGTGCATCCTTATGTCACGGGACAAGCGCACCGCATCAAATACTTTGAGCAACTCTATTCGTACATCAACAAGCATCCAGGCGTGGTGCATTGGACCGGCCAGCAGATCTGCGACTGGTTCGTCAAGCAGGTGCCGAAGCCGCGGTAGGGAGGAACCGATGATGTCGAGATCAGGTCTGCTCTTTGTTTCAATCGCGGTCCTCTGCGCTCAGGTGACCGACACCCGCGCCCAATCCGATTATCCCAACAAGCCGGTGCGCATCATCGTCAACTCGGCGGCCGGCTCTGCCAACGACGCGGCGCTGCGCATCCTCGGCGACAAGCTCAGCAGGATCTGGAATCAGCAGGTGCTGACGCTCAACCATCCCGGCGCCGGCGGCGGCATTTCGGCGCGCGTGGCTTCCGAGGCGCCAAACGACGGCTATACGCTTTATATGCCAGCGACCTCGCCGTTCCTCTCGCTCGCCGGCGCGCCGGGGGTCGCGCCCAACCTGCCGATCGAGCTGCCACGGGATTTCGCCGCCGTCAGCATCGTGCTGGAGCAGCCACTCTACGTGGGCGCCTCGCACAAGTCCGGCATCAACACCATCGCGGACGTCATCCGCATGGCGAAGGAGAAGCCCGGCGAGGTGTCCTATGGGGCGACCGGCCGCGGCCGGCTCACCCACCTGACCATGCTGCTGCTAGAGCAGCGCGCTGGCATCAAGCTGCAGCTCATCCCCTATGCCGGCGGCCCGGCCCAGGCGATGAACGACGTCATGAGCGGCCGCGTGCCGCTGGTGCTCGACGGCTATGCCGGGCTGGCGCCGGCGATCAAGGGCGACCTGATCAAGGGACTCGCGTCCACGGCGCTGAAACGGCCGCCGGGCTTCGAGAACCTGCCGACCATCGCCGAAACCATTCCGGGCTTTTTCGTCGGCGCCTGGAACGTGCTGGTGGCGCCGCTCGGCACGCCCGAGGCGGTCATCCGCAAGGTCAACGCCGACTTGCGCACCGCGCTCGAGGATCCGGACGTCAAGGCAAGCTCGCCGCCAACGGTGGCTTCGTGCGCCACTCGACGCCGGACGAGCTCACAGCCTTCGTGCAGAGCGAGCAGAAGACCTGGCGGCCGATCCTGGAGCAGCTTGCGAGCGACACGCCGAAATAGCCGGTCGGAGTTTCAGGCGAACAGCCGCTTCTTCGCCTCCAGCGCCGCCTGTTCCATGGTCAGGAACACGGCGCCCTCCTTGGCGAGCTTGTCGACCAGCCATTCCAGCGCGTGCATGCGATAGCCGCGGCCGATCACGTAAGGGTGCATGGTGTAGGTCAGCACGCCCCAATCCACCGCCTTCTGCATGTAGGCGAACTCGTCGTACCAGCTCTGCATCACCTCGCGCGCCGGCCGCAGCCCGGGCGTCACGGTCTGCGGCGTGCGGATGAACTCGAAATGCGGATGGTCGTCGAGCGACCAGGAGATCGGCATCTCGATCAGCTCGGTCGGCTCACCGAACCGGAACGGCTTGCCGAGCTCGGCCACGTCGCCGCGCCGGCAGCGGTAGGGAATGTAGTCGGCACCCATCAGGCTCGAGTCGTAAAGAAAGCCGTGCTTGATCAGCAGATCGATGGTGTGCGCGCTCAAGTCCCAGGACGGCGAGCGATAGCCGCGCGCGGTCCGGCCGGTGAGCTTCCTGATGTTGTCGTTGGCGCGCACCAGGTCGGCTTCCTCCTCGTCGCGGGTCTGGTTGGCGTTCGGGATATGCGCCCACGAGTGATGGCCGATCTCATGACCGCCCTCGACCACCGCGGCGCTCTCTTTCGGCCAGCTCTCGATGGTGAAGCCCGGCGTGAACCAGGTCGCCTTGATGTCGCGCTCCTTGAGGAAGCCGAGAATGCGGCCCGACGCCATGGCGCCGAACTCGCCGCGCGACAGCGGCGTCGGCGTGGTCATGCCGCGCGCGATGAAGCCGGACTGGGTGTCGAAATCGAAGGTGAGGCAGACGATGTGGCGGGGCATTGGCTTGACCTGCGTGCGATTGCATATAGGCCACTGCGCCACATCATACTCCGTCATGCCCGGCTTTATGCCGGGCATCCACGTCTTCCTTTCTTGTCAAGACGTGGATGGCCGGGACATAGGCGAGCGAAGCGACGCCGTCCTTCGGACGTCTATGCCCGGCCATGACGCTGGAGAGCGTTGATGGCCACTCACACCATCGGCATCATCCTCAACGGCGCGACCGGGCGCATCTGCTCGACGCAGCATGTCGCCAACGCGCTGGTGCCGATCCGCGACGAGGGCGGTTTGCCGGCCGGCGACGACCGCATCGTGCCGCGCCTGAAGCTGGTCGGCCGCAATGCCGAAAAGCTCGCCGCCATCGCCAAGAGCTACGGCGCGGAATGGACCACCGATCTCGGCCAGGCGCTGACCGATCCGGACTTCAGCGTGTTCTTCGACGCCGCCGCAACGAGCCAGCGCCAGGGCGTGCTGGAGAAGGCCATCGCCGCCGGCAAGCACATCTATTCCGAGAAGCCGGTCGCGCTGTCGGTCGACAAGGGCCTGGCGCTGCTGCGGGCGATCAAGGCGCGCGGCCTCAAGCACGGCGCCGTCGAGGACAAGCTCGGCCTGCCCGGCCTGCAGAAGCTTGCGCGGCTCGCGGCCGGCGATGTCTTCGGCCGCGTCACCGGCTTTCGCATCGAGTTCGGCTGGTGGGTGTTCGACGGCACCGAAGTGCCGTGCCAGCGGCCGAGCTGGAACTACCGCAGCAAGGACGGCGGCGGGCTCATTCTCGACATGTATCCGCACTGGCGCTACGTGATCGAAAACATGCTCGGCCCGATCCGTCGCGTTGCCAGCGCGCACGCCACCGCGACGCCCGAGCGGATCGACGAGCGCGGCGCGCGCTACACCGTCGACGTCGACGACAACGCCGCGACGCTCGTCGAGCTTGCAAGCGGCGCGATCGGCACCATCCTGGCGTCCTGGGCGACGCGGGTGCGCCGCGACGACCTGCTGACGGTGCAGATCGACGGCACCAAGGGTTCGGCCATCGCCGGCCTGCACAAATGCTGGACCACGACCAATGCGCAGACGCCGCGCACCGCGCATTTCAACATCGCGACCGACATGGGCATCGACTATCGCGCCAACTGGCAGGAGGTCGCCGACGCCGGACCGTTCAAGAATCCCTATCGCATCGGCTGGGAGAACTTCCTGCGCCATGTCGCGACCGGCGCGCCGATGGCGGCCGATTTCGCCGCCGGCGTCCGTGACGTGGAGTTCGCGGAAGCGTGCTATCGCAGCATGAAGGATGGCGCATGGATCAGCCTCGCACCGCGCTTGTGACCGGCACCTCGGCCGGACTCGGCCGCGCCATCGCCATTGCGCTGGCGCGCGAGGGCTACGACCTGGCGCTGACCGAGCTCGACACCGCCATGCTCAAGGTGACGCTGGCCGATCCCGCCATCGCCAACCGCAAGGTCGTCCCGATCGCGCTCGACCTGCGCTCGCAGGACAGCATCAAGGCCTGCTTCGAGCGCGCGGTGACGGGCCTCGGCGAGATCGACCTGCTGGTCAACAACGCCGGCCGCGCGCTGGTGCGAGCCTTCGGTCGATGTCACCGACGCCGAGTGGGACGACGTGATCGACACCAACCTCAAGGGCGCGTTCTTCCTGTCGCAATTGTTCGGCCGCCGCTGCATCGAGCGCAAGCGCCCGGGCGCAATCGTCAGCATGGCCTCGACCCATGGCATGATCGGCATCCCGGAGCGGCTGGTCTATGGCGTCTCCAAGGCCGGGCTGATCCAGATGACGCGGATGCTGGCGATCGAATGGGCCGCCAAGAACATCCGCGTCAACGCCATTGCGCCGACCACCGTGCTGACCGAATCGCGCCAGCAGATGCTGAGCGATCCCAAGGTGCGCGCCGACATGCTGTCGCGCATCCCGACCGGCCGCTTCGCCACGCCCGAGGAGATCGCCGCCGCCGTGGTCTATCTCGCAAGCCCGGGCGCGGCCTCGGTCACCGGCCACACCCTGATGGTCGACGGCGGGCTGACGGCGTAGCTAAGCCGCCGCGGACTTGCCGATCGCCGCGTTGACCCGCGGCATGACCTGCTCGGCCATCAGCTGCATCGAGCGCCGGCCAAGCGCCGGATCGGTCCAGTCCATGCCGGCGTAGACGATCTCGCCGAAGTCGCCGATCTCCTCGCGCAGCGCCAAGAGCTGGTCGACCACCTTGTTGACGCTGCCGTGGATCACGCAATTGTCCATGACATAGTCGAGCGTGATCTCGGAATCCGGCTGCTCCTTGTGGCTCTTGAACACATAGAGCCGCTTGCCGCGGTTCATCTTGAACAGCATCTGCGACCAATAGAACTCATATGGATTGTTGGCGCCGGTGCGGCCGTAGCGCTCCGCCGTCTTGTCGTCGTCGGCGACGCAGATCGCGCGCGCCACCCGCCAGTCGGCGACGTCGGCCTTGGCGCCGACCTCCGCCTTGCCCTTGCAGTAATTGTCCCAGTGCGACTTCAGATGCTTGGTCAGCAGGAAGTTCGCCGACAGCGGATGGAAGTCGCGCTTGCCCATCAGCACCACGCCGGGCGAGAACGGCGCCACCACGGTGCCGACGATCTCCGGCCGCGGCTTCTGGTAGGGCTTGCCCATCCAGCCGACGCCGATGTGCAGCGCCTGGGTGCGCGAGGTCGACACCTTGTAGCGGTTGTCCGGCAGGTCGATGTCGTAGGGCGGATCGCGCTCCCAGATCGCCAGGATGACGTCGATCGCCTCGGCGAACATCTTGTTGCGGTCCTGCTCGAGGATGCCGAGCGCCTCGGCGTCGGACGCCAGCGCGCCGGGGCTGACGCCCAAGATGAAGCGGCCTTCGGACAGATGGTCGAACATCGCCGCCTGCTGGGCGATCACCACCGGATGCATCTGCGACAGGTTGGTGGTGCCGGTGGCGAGCTTGATGGTTTTGGTGTCGTGGATAAGCGTGGCGTTGAACATCATGCTGTTGGTGATGTTTTCGGCCTGGTCGGTGAGATGCTCGCCCATGAAGGCGTCGTAGAAGCCGAGCTTGTCGGCCAGGATGATGGCCTCGCGGTCCTCCTTGAGCGTCTCCACCCAATCCCGGTTGATGGGATGCACCGGCATCGTGAAGTAACCCAGTCGCATTCTCGATCTCCGCCCACTAAGCCGTCATTCAAAGGCCGGCCGGTTGGTCCCGGAATGACTGCTGAGACGCGCTCGACAGCCTGTTATGCTCCCGGGGCACCGGCCCACTGAGTTTTTATCTCTTAGCAGGTCCAGCCCGCTACAAAAGAGCCTTTCTCATGAGATTCACGTGCTTTGCGGCAATGCTGACCGGTCTTGCCCTAGCCTGCGGCAACGCGACGGCGGCGGAGCAAATGCTGATCCGAGTCAACACCTTTCCGACCGCACGCTCATTGCCGTTCTTTGTCGGCATCGAGCACGCGATTTTCGCCCGGTACGGCATCCGACTGGAACTCGAATTCACCGAGAACTCTCGAAGTCAACGCGAGGGCCTGGCCAGCGGCAAGTTCGAGGTGGTGCATTCGGCGGTGGACAACGCCATCGCCATGATCGAAGTCGCCAAGGTCGACGTGGTGATCGTCTCGGGCGGCGACGGCGGCACCAACGAGTTCATCGTCGGCCGCGACATCCAAAGCCTTGCCGACATCCGCGGCAAGGCACTGGTCACTGACGCGCCGAACACCGCCTACGCCCTGCAGGCAAAGAAAATCCTGCTCAAGCACGGGCTGAAGGACGATGTCGACTACCGCATCAACGCGGTCGGCGCCGGCCCGTTTCGGCTCAAAGCGATGCTCGAAGGCGGCGACAACGCCGCGGCCATCATGAACCTGCCGTTCTCGGCGCAGGCGATCGAGGCCGGGCTGAAAAGCATGGGCCGCACCGTGGACATGCTCGGCCCCTACCAGGCCGGTGGCGCCTTCGTGCTGCGGAGCTTCGCCAAGGCCAACCCGGAAACGCTGGAGCGCTACCTCGCGGGCTACATCGAGTCGCTGCGCTGGGTTCTGGACAAAGCCAATCGGGACGAGGCGATCGCGCTGCTGATGACCAAGCGCAATCTCAGCCGCTCGCTCGCGACCCGCAGCTACGACCTGATGATCGAGCCGGGCTTCGGCTTCAATCCGGACGCCAGGCTGAGCGCCGAAGGCTTCGACAACGTGCTCAAGCTCCGCCAGGAGATCGAGGGCGGGCCGGCGCCCGACCCGGCGAAATATCTCGACCTGTCGTATTATGACACGTGCGCTGCGGCGCCTTGCGCGCTAGGGTTTTAGCTTGCGCATGATCTTTTCCGAAAACCGGTTCCCACTTTTCGGGATCATGCGCTGCATCAATTCAGCGCCAACCAATAGATCAGCGTCGCCGCCGCGCCGAGCGCGGACCGCACGCCGTGCAGCCGGCCCCAGGTCTCGATCAGGGCGCGCGAACGCGCATCGGCCTTGTCGACGGTGATGGTGTTCAGCGCGTCGTTGGTCGGCTTGATCACCAGCAGCGTGTAGGGCCAGTTGGCCAGGATCAGCACCGCGCCGGCCGCCCAGCGCCAATCCTTGGTGAGCCACCAGGCCATAAGCCCCAGCAGCCCTGACAGCGCCGCGAGGCTCGCTTGCATCAGTGCGCCATGGGCGTAGCTCGGCTGCCACTCTGCCAGTAGCGCGCGGTCATCGAGGGTGAGACGCGCCCGCTGTTCGGCGACATTGACGTAGATCGCGGCGCCGGTGAACAGCGCGGCGGTGATCAACGCGAGTTGGCCAATCATTGTTGGATAATCCTCGGCGCGAAGCTGTTCCCAGTTTAGGATCACGCTCGCCATCCGTCTTGCTTTATAAGCAAGACGTGGATGCCCGGCATAAAGCGCATAAAGCCGGGCATGACGGCGTGGGTGCGCCCCGGGGAATCCAAGCAATGCTCAAACGATCCTCCGACAACAGGCTGAACGGCGGCCAGGTGATCGTCGACTATCTGATCCGCCAGAAGGTGCCCTACGCCTTCGGCCTGTGCGGCCATGGCAACATCCAGTTCATCGACGCGCTGCACGAACGCCAGAGCGACATCAAGACCATCTCGGTGCATCACGAGAGCGTCTGCGGTTTCATGGCGGACGCCTATTACCGGGTCTGCGGCCAGCCGGTCGCGACGTTCACGTCATGCGGCCCGGGCTCGATGAACATGCCGATCGCGCTCGCCACCGCCTATCTCGATTCGGTGCCGTTCCTGGCGGTAACCGGCAATGTGCCGACCAGCCAGTTCAACCGCGGCGCGTTCCAGGAGCTTTACCGCCAGCACCAGGCCGACTTCCCGTCGACCGTGCGCTCGATCTGCAAGCGGGTGTTCCAGCCGACCCGCGGCGAGCAGGTGCCGATGATGGTGCGGCAGGCCTGGAAGACCATGGTGACCGGCCGGCCCGGACCGGTGGTGCTCGACGTGCCGTTCGACGTGTTCATGGAAGCGGCCGCCGAGGAGACGCCGAAGCCCGAGGAATGGAGCGCCAACATCTCGTCGCGCTGCGGCGCCGATCCCGACGGCGTGGTCAAGGCGGTCGACATGCTGCTCGCCGCCGAGCGGCCGGTGATCCTGGTCGGCCAGGGCGTCAAGTATGGCGGCGCCACCGCCGATCTGCTGGCCCTCGCCGAGACGCTGCAAATCCCAGTGGCGCACAGCATGAGCGGCATCGGCGCGATCGACACCAGCCACCCGCTATCGCTCGGACTGCTGTCGCGCGGCGGCGCCTATCAGGCCAACGGCGCGGCGCGGCAGGCCGACGTGCTGCTGGCGCTCGGCGTGCGCTTCGATGACCGCACATCGAGCTCGTGGATTCCCGGCTATTCGTTCACCATCCCGCCGACCAAGCTGATCCATGTCGACATCGACCCAGACGAGATCGGTCGCAATTACCCGGTCGCGCTCGGCCTGATGGCGGACGTGCGCACCTTCCTCCGCCAAGTGCTGGCCGAGCTCGCGACGCGCAAAGGCGTCGCCGACGCCGCCGCCTCGCGCCGGAAATGGCTCGCGACCATCGACGGCCTGCGCAAGGAGTGGGACAAGTTCATCGCGCCGGGTTTCACCGACGATTCCACGCCGATCCATCCGCAGCGCGCCGCCGCCGAGATCGACAAGGCGCTGCCCGCCGACGCCATCATGGTCAGCGACATCGGCGTGCACCACAACTGGCTCTTGCAGTTCTGCAAGCCGAAGCGTCCGGACAGCTTCATCGGCTGCATGGGCTTCGGCGCCATGGGCTTCGGCGTCGCCGGCGTGCTCGGCGCCAAGTTCGCGGCGCCCGACCGGCCGTGCGTGTCGGTGTGCGGCGACGGCGCGTTCTTCATGCACGCCAACGTGCTCGGCACCGCGGTCGAGTACAATCTGCCGGTCGTGTGGGTGGTCTGGAACAATTACGCCTATGCGTCGATCCGCGGGTTGCAGCGCGGCTATTTGGACGGCCGCGAACTGGCAACCGACTTCCACCATCCCGAAACCGGCAAGCCCTACAATCCGGACTTCGCCGCCATGGCGCGCTCGGCCGGCGTTGAGGGCGTGCGCGTCGATCGCGCCGGCGATCTCGGCAATGCCATCCGCACCGCCATTGCCGCCAACAAGCCGTACCTGATCGACGTCAACATCAACGCCGACCAGAACCCGGGCGGCGCCGGCGTCTGGGAGCTGCCCGGCCTCGGCGTCAGCAAGGTCGCGATCGGCGGGCGCTATCAGCCGAGCTGAATTCGCATCGCATGAAAAGGACGCATCGTCATGGCCGCGACGGGGCACCCCGCCAACAAAGTTGGCGGGGCCCCGTTGTCCCGGCCATCCACGTCTTGCTTAATGCAACGCCAGTAAGTCGTGGATGCCCGGCACAAGGCCGGGCATGACGAACGAGAGACTGCCTGGGAGGCCAAGTAATGTCCGTCAAAATCCCCGAGGAAGCCAAGAACTTCAAACTGCTCGGCCACGATCCGGCGGCGGCCTGGGGCGGCGGCTCGATCGTCGAGATCAACAAGGGCTTCGCCTATGTCGGCGCGGTCGGCAGCGCGAGCTACAACGGCCCGGAAGGCTTCACCGTTCACGATGTGCGCGATCCAAGGAAGCCCCGCAAGGTTGCCGAGGTGAAATCGCCGCCCGGCGTGCATTCGCACAAGCTGCGGGTGGTCGACGGCGACATCCTTTACGTCAACTCCGAGCGGCTCGGCGGCGAAGCCGGCCGCAACGCCCGCACCGGCCTGTTCATCTTCGACATCTCCAAGGGCGGCGAGCCGAAGCAGATCGGTTTCTATGACACGCCGGGCACCGGCCCGCACCGCTTCGGCGTCGACAACAAGCGCAAGCTCGCGTTCCTGCCGAACAACGCGCCGGGCTGGAACAAGCGGGTGATCTGGACGCTCGACATCCGCGATCCGCTGAAACCCGAAATCCTCAGCCAGTGGGGCCTGCCCTGGATGAAGGCCGACGGCGACGGCGAGACCGGCGACGCCGCCCCGCACGAGGAGGCGATCACCTTGCACGGCCCGCCGGTGATCCGCGGCAACCGCATGTATTGCGCCTGGTGGGGCGGCGGCATCTCGGTGATCGACTGCTCGGACCTGCGCAACATGAAGCTGGTCGGCCATCTGTCCTGGGCGCCGCCGTTTCCCGGCTCCAACCACACCTGCTGGCCGCTCGGCGACCGGCCGTACCTGATCTGCACCGACGAGGCGCGCGCCAAGCAGAAATACTGGGACGCGCAGTTCATGTGGGTGATCGACGCCCGCAAGGAGGACAAGCTGGTGCCGATCGCGACCTTCATGCCGGAGCGCGAGAAGTATTACGATCGGCCGGGCCGCTACGGCGCGCACAACATCCTGGAGCACCTGCCGGCCGAGGGACCGTGGAAGGACCTGGTGTTCCTGACCTACTTCAACGCCGGGCTCCGCGCGGTCGACGTCAGCGATCCGTTCCACCCGAAGGAAAAGGGCTGCTACGTGCCGGCGCTGGAGGGCGACCGGCCGGCGGTGCAGTCAAACGACATCGGCACCGACGAGCACGGCCGGCTCTACCTGATCGACCGCGCCGGCGCCGGCATGCACATTCTGGAATACACGGGGTAGCGCGAATTACGTTCCCTCGCTGAGTGCAGTCGCGAGCAGCGCAGGGGTGCGGGTGAATCCAGTAAAGCACCGCCGGCGCAGTCGCACGCTCGGGTGCCCGCCCTCAAGGGCAGGGTGGGGGCAGAGTTGCGTGGCAAGGAACGAACGGAAATGAACCATGGACCTCGGCCTCAGTGACCGCGTCGCCATCGTCACCGGCGGCAATCGCGGCATCGGCTACGCGATCTCGGCGGCGCTGCTCGCCGAAGGCGCCCATGTGGTGGTGGCGAGCCTCGACCCGTCGCGCAACGCGCAAGCCGTCGCCAAGCTGAAAGCCGGCCGCAACGCTCGTGTGCTCGGCGTGCCGACCGATCTCAACGATGCGGCGGCGGTCGAGCGGCTGTTCCAGACCACGCTCGGCGAATTCGGCGGCCGGCTCGACATCCTGGTCAACAACGCCACCCACATCGCGCAGGGCAGCTTCTTCGCCATGGACGAGGCCGCCTGGGACCACGCCTTCGACCACAAGCTGCGCGGCACCGTGCGCTGCATCCGCCACGCGGTGCCGCCGATGCGCGAGCGAAAATGGGGCCGCATCGTCAACCTGTCCGGCGGCGCCTCCTGGACGCCGCAGCTCGGCGCGATCACCACCGGGCTGAACAACGCCGCGGTGCAGAACCTTACCGTCGCGCTGGCCAACGAGCTCGCCAAGGACGGCATCCTGGTGAACGCCATCGTGCCGACCGCGGTGCGTACCGAGCGCCACGACAAGAACATCCGTGACGCCATGGCCAAGACCGGACAGTCGGAGGCCGAGGTGCTTAAATCGCGGGTGGCGAAAATCCCGCTCGGCCGCATGGGCACGCCCGACGAGATCGCCGCCGTGGTGACGTTCCTCGCCTCGGAGCGCGCAAGCTTCGTCACCGGCAGCGCCTGGGCGGTCGACGGCGGAACGACGGCGCGTCTCTGATTGCGCGCCTGGAACGGGCGGCTGTGACCAAGTGTCCGGGGCGCGTTGGAGCGGGATCAAGCTATGCTAAAAGCACGGATGGCCAAGAAACTGGCGCTGCTCATCGCCGGCCTGGTCGCCGCGCTGACGCCCTCATTTGCTGCACCGGCAGCGGACTATCCGACCCGTCCGATCACGCTGATCGTGCCTCACAAGGCCGGCGGACCAAGCGACGTGATCGCGCGTGTGCTGGGCGGCATGCTGGCCAATGTCTTGCGCCAACCGCTGGTGATCGAGAACCGTCCGGGCGCCGCCGGCACCATCGCGGCCGAGCAGGCGGCGTTGGCCCGGGCCGACGGCTATACCCTGCTCTTGGGCAACACCAGCATGCTGGCGGCCGCTCCCGCGCGCCAGAAAAGCGTCGACTTCGATTCGCAACTCGACTTTGCCCCGATCACGCTGCTTGGAACGCAAGCCAACGTCCTGGTGATCCATCCCGAATTGCCGGCACATTCGCTCCAGCAGTTGATCGAGGTCGCCAGAGCCAGGCCCGGCGGCCTTACGTTCGCATCAGCCGGCCACGGCAGCGCCGCCCATCTGGCCGCCGAACTGTTCAAGACCGAGGCCAAGGTGGACATGGTCCATGTCCCCTATAAGAAACCGGGGCCGGCCTTGCAGGATGTCGTCGGCGGTCACGTGCAGATCATGTTTGCACCGGCCGCGCTCGTGGCGGGCCACGTCCGGGCCGGCCGGGTGCGCGCCATTGGGATTGCTTCGGTCGCGCGCAGTCCGCTGCTGCCGGCGGTTGCCACCATCGACGAGCTTGGGTTACCGGGGTTTGACGCCACCACATGGTACGGGCTGGTGGCGCCCGTCGGCACGCCGAAGGACGTCATCGACCTGCTGTATCATTCGACGGCGGCCGTGCTCGACGACCGCGGCGCGCGCAAGATCATGGCCAACCTCGGCATCGATGTCGTCGCTAACCCGCCGCGCGCATTCGAGGCCCACATCAAGGGCCAAATTCCCAAATGGGCCGCGGTCATCAAGACCATCACCGCTCACACCCATTGATAGCCGCAGCCCAGGCCGGCGCATGGTCGGCGGGGCGTGTCGACCGGCCTCTGGTCGCATATAGTCAGGCCGGATTGGAGAAGGCCAAACCGTTGCAACCGTTTTGCAGATTCATTGCCGGCGTTGTGGTGGCGCTGACGTTCTCGTTCGCGTCGCCGGCGGCGGACTATCCGTCGCGCCCGGTCAGCATCGTGGTCGCCTTCACGCCCGGCGGGCCGAGCGACGTGCTGTCGCGCATCATCGGCCTGCGGCTCAACGAAATCCTGCACCAGCCGTTCATCATCGAGAACCGTCCCGGCTCCGGCGGCAACATCGCGGCCGAGCAGGTCGCGCGCGCGACACCTGACGGCTACACGCTGCTGATGGGCAACAACAGCATCCTCGCCACCAATGCCGCGCTCTACAAGAAGCTCGGCTATGACGCCGAGCGGGATTTCACCCCGATCACCATGGTCGGCACCCAGGCCAACATCCTGGTGGTCAATCCCGCGGTGCCGGCGCAGTCGATGGCCGAGCTGATCGCGCTCGCCAAGGCCAATCCGGGTCAGCTCAACTTCGCCTCCTCCGGCCATGGCGCCGCCGCGCATCTGGCCGGCGAGCTGTTCAAGGCCGAGGCCAAGGTCAACATCGTGCACGTGCCCTACAAGGGCGCGGCGCCGGCCTTGCAGGACGTCATGGCCGGCCATGTGCAGATGATGTTTGCGACCGCGGCCTCGGTCATCGGCCTGATCAAGAGCGGCAAGGTGCGCGCGCTCGCCGTCACCACGCCCGACCGCACCGCGCTTGCTGCCGGACCTGCCGACGGTAGACGAGCTCGGCATCAAGGGCTTCGACGCCACCACCTGGCACGGCCTGGTGGCGCCGACCGGCACGCCGCGGGAGGTCATCGAAACGCTGCACTTCGCCGTGACGGCGGCGCTAAAGGATCCGGCGACCCGCAAGCAGCTGACCGACCTGGGCGTCGACATCGCGGGCTCCACGCCGAAGGAGTTCGAGGCCTACATCAAGTCCGAAATTCCGAAATGGACCGCGGTGGTCAAGACCTCCGGCGCGCAGATCGAGTAGGCCTCATCGAGTAGGCCTGATCGAGTAGATCTGCCCTGCGTTGACAAGCCGCGTCCGGCCCACGAATACTGCCCGCCGACCCGTGCAACGCACACCCGCAATTCGCGCCAAGGAACGCCCGCCATGCAAAAGGCAGTCCGCAAGGAAAAGTTGAAGGTGATCGAGCGGCCGTCGAGCCTACGCGAGACGTTGGAATGGCTGAGGGCCGAGGGCGACCTGATCGAGACCGACAAGCCGGTCAATCCCGACCTCGAGCTCACCGGGCTGCAGAAGCACATGGATGGCGGCTGTCCGGTGCTGTTCAACAAGGTCAAGGGCAAGCCCAATCACCGGCTGGTCACCAATCTGTTCGGCGACATGAACGTGATCAACAAGATGTTCGGCTGGAAGGACGACACCGACCGCACCCGCAAGCTGGCGTACGCGCTGTCGCATCCGCTCAAGCCGATCGAGATCCTGCAGAGCGTCGCGCCCTGCCAGGAGGTCGTGATCAAGAATCCGAAGAACGTCAACGAATACATGGTGCCGATCCGGCACACCACCTACGAGTCGGAATTGACCGTCGGCTCCGGCATCCGCTGCGTCACCGGCAAGCACTTCGATGGCGGCTCCGACCTCGGCTACAACCGCATGAACTTCCGCTGGGGCAATGTCGGCACGTTCCAGATCTCGCCCGGCTCGCACATGTGGCAGGTGGTCAACAAGTACTACAAATCCGACGAGCCGGTGCCGATCACGATGTGCTTCGGCGTGCCGCCGGTCTGCACGCTGCTCGCCGGCGCGGCGTTTGGCTACGCCATCATGCCGCAGGGCTGCGACGAGATCGGCATCGCCGGCGCGGTGCAGGGCGTCGCCGTCCGCCTGGTCAAGGCGCGCACGGTCGACGCCATGGCGCTGGCCGACGCCGAGATCGTGCTCGAGGGCTACGTCAATCCGCGCGACCGCCGGTTTGAGACCAAGGAGTCGGAGGAACTCGGGCCAGCAGGGCCGCCATCATTTCCATCCGGAATGGGCCGGCTATATGGGCAAGGCCTACAAGGCGCCGACGTTTCACGTCACCGGGGTGACGATGCGCAAGCCGGCCAGCAAGCCGATCGTGTTCGCGCTCGGCGTCCACATGCTCGACGACCACAACATCGACACCACCATGCGCGAAGCGACGATCTTCGAGCTGTGCAACCGGCTGCAGCCCGGCATCATCCAGGACGTGGTGATCCCCTACTCGATGACCGATTGGGGCGGCTGCATCATCCAGGTCAAGAAGCGCCACCAGATCGACGAGGGCTGGCAGCGCAACTTCCTCGGCGCCATCCTGGCCTGCTCGCAGGGCATGCGCGTCGCGATCGCGGTCAGCGAGGACGTCGATCCCTACTCGATGGACGACGTGATGTGGTGCCTGACCACCCGCGTCAATCCGCAGACCGACATCCTCAATCCGATCCCCGGCGGCCGCGGCCAGACCTTCATGCCCTCCGAGCGCATGACCGCGGGCGGCCAGCAATGGACCGCGTCGAACACCCGCTTCGAGGGCGGCATGGGCATCGATGCCACCGTGCCGTTCGGCTACGAGGAGGATTTCCTGCGGCCGGTCTACCCGGTCGACAAGGTCAAGCCCGAGGACTTCTTCGCCAAGACGGACATCGACAACGCCAAATCGCGCATGACCGCCTGGTCGCGTTCACTGGCGAAGTCGGGCCGCTAACCATCGTCATTCCGGGGCGCGAGCGCAGCGAGCGAGCCCGGAATCCAGAGCCGCTTGCTCCGTACCTGCCGCTCTCGATTCCGGGCCCGGCCCTGCGGGCCGTCCGGAATGACTGCGGAGAGGCGCGCATTCCGATTCAATCTGAACGATCACGCCTAGATCGGGATGACTTTTCTTCGAATCGTCATCCCGATCTAGTTTCTTGTGTTTGAGCATGATCTTTTTCCGAAAACCGGTTCCCACTTTTCGGGATCATGCTCTAGCTTCCGCCGTAGGCGAACCGCTCGCGCGAGCGGGTGCGCGCCTTCTCGGCCTCGACCTCGCGGTCGCGCGGCGGGCTGTTCGTGTGAAGCGATTGCAGCAGCCGGCGGGCCACGTCGGTGACTTCGTCGACCGCGCACTGGAACACATCTTCGTTCGCCTTGGACGGGACGTTGAAGCCGCTGAGCTTGCGCACGAATTGCAGGGCCGATGCGCGAATTTCATCCTCGGTCGCGGGCGGCTCGAAGTTGAACAGCGTGCGGATATTGCGGCACATCGATCGCTCCTGTTGAACGCCGGACGATTATTGCGGAGATATATAAGCGTTTGTTGGGCAAGCCGCAGCCGTTGAAAACCGATCATGCCGCCTGCAAATACCGAACCCGCCACCATCGTCGTCGATGACGGCAATCGCGTCTCCGGCCTGGCGCTGGCGCCGCCGCGGGCGCGGGCCTGCCTGGTGCTGGCGCATGGCGCCGGCGCCGGCATGACCCATCCGTTCATGGCCAAGGTCGCGGCGGAACTCGCGGCGCGCTCGATCGCCACCTTGCGCTATCAGTTCCCCTATATGGAGCACGGCAGCAAGCGGCCCGACCCGCCGAAGCTCGCGCAGGCCACCGTCCGCGCCGCGGTGGCCGAGGCCGCCCGGCGCTGGCCGAAGCTGCCGCTCATCGCCGGCGGCAAGTCGTTCGGCGGCCGGATGACCTCGCAGGCGCAGGCCGCAGCGCCGTTGCCGGCCGTGCGTGGCCTGGCGTTCTTCGGCTTTCCGCTGCATCCGGCGAAGCAGCCGTCGCGCGAGCGCGGCCGGCATCTGTTCGACGTGCAAGTGCCGATGCTGTTCCTGCAAGGCACTCGCGATGCGCTCGCATTCCTCGATGAGCTCAAGCCGCTGTGCAAGGAGCTTGGCGAGCGCGCGACGCTACGGCTGTTCGAAGGCGCCGATCATTCCTTCCACGTGCCGGCGCGCAGCGGCCGCACCGACGCCGAGGTGATGAGCGCCATGCTCGACGCCTTCACAAACTGGGCCGATGAATTGATCTGAGTTGCACTACTTCCACAATTGCTTCGACGCGAGCCGCGCGCCCTCGGCCAATGCGCCGAGCTTCGCCCAGGCGATCTCGGCATGCACCCGCCCGCCGAGGCCGCAGTCGGTGCCGGCGAGGACATTGTCGCGGCCGACGGCGCTGGCAAAGCGCAGGATGCGCTCGGCCACCAGCTCGGGATGCTCGATCAGGTTGGTCGAATGGCTCACCACGCCCGGCAGGATCATCTTGCCATCCGGCAGCTTGACGTCCTGCCACAGCTTCCATTCGTGCTCGTGGCGCACGTTGGCGGCCTCGAACGAATAGCACTGCGCCTTGACCTGCAGCATCAGGTCGATCATGTGCCGGAACGGCAGATCGTGGGTGTGCGGCCCATGCCATGAGCCCCAACACAGGTGATAGCGCACGCGGTCTTCCGGAATGCCTTCAAGCGCATGGTTGACCGCATCGATGCGGAGCCTGGCGAATCGGTCGCGGTATTGCTCGACGCTCAGCGCGGGCTTGAGCATGTCCCACCAATCCACCAGCCCCGGATCGTCGATCTGCAAGATCAGGCCAGCGTTGACCACGGCGCGGTATTCCTCGCGCAGCGCCTCGGCGAGCGCGAAGATGAACTCCTCCTCGGTCTTGTAATATTCGTTGTAGATGAAGTGATCGAGCCAGCCGGGCGCGATCACGCAAAAGAACGTCTCGTCCACCCGCCGGCCGGTCCGGCCGATCGCCGCCTTGAACGCCGCGATCTCCTGCGCCAGCACCGCCGTGCCCTTCGACTTGACCGGGCCGGTCGCGATCGTGCGCTCGCGCTCGGGGCCCATCGGCTTCTCGCCCGGCACATAGAAGATCGTGCCGGCGCTGTCGGAGTCCTTGTAGAACTGGGCGAACTCGTCGCGCTCGCGCGTGTTGGTGCGACTCGAGCCGGTCTCGCCGGGACGCAGCGCCCGCGTCTGCAGGCCGGTGAGGTGGCGGCTGTAATAGATGAAGTCGCGCGCCTTCCAGAACTCGCCGTCGCCGATGCAGTCGATGCCGGCGTCGAGCTGCTTGTTCACCACATGGGCGATGCCGGCCTCGATGGCTGCGGGCTCGATCGCCTCGCCGAGGAACAGCCGGACCGGCAGGTTTTCCAATCCGGGCGCGACCGGCAGCCGGCCGGCGTGGGTGGTGCGGATGCGGTCAGAGCTTCGTTTCATGCTGACGGCGATTATCGGCAAGCGCTGGCGTCGCGGCAAGACAAGACAGCATTGCGGCGTTCTGAAGTCGCGTCGTGCTTCGGACAACGGCATCAACGCCCGTCGCCGCGGTTCCATTGCGCGACCAGCGCCTTCCGGTCGAGCTTGCCGCGCTCGGTCTTGGGCAACGCGTCGCTCAGCACGATCCGCTTGGGCGCCTTGAACGCCGGCAGCGCGGCGTTGCAGTGGCGCAGGATGTCGTCGGCGCCGATCGAAACGCCCGGCCGCAGCACCACGAAGGCCACCACCTCTTCGCCGTAGACCTTGTCGGGCACGCCGACGGTCGCGGCCTCAACCACCTCCGGCCGCCGCATCAGCACCGCGTCGATCTCGACCGGCGAGATGTTGACGCCGCCGCGGATGATCAGCTCCTTGGCGCGGCCGGTCAGGTGCAGATAGCCTTCGTCGTCGAGAAATCCGAGATCGCCGGTCTTCATCCGGCCGCGCTCGCTGGCGCGAATCGAGCCGTCGTCGGCGAGGATGCGATAGGTGTGGTCGGCGAGCCCGCCGAGCTCGACCTCGCCGGACTCGCCGGCCTTTGCCGGCCGCCCGTCGTCGCCCACCACCGACAGCCGGTGATAGGGCAGCGGCCGGCCGACGGTGCCGATCCGCCGCCGCTCGCCGGGATGCGCCGCGATCCAGCCGATCTCGCTGCAGCCATATCCCTGGCTGACGCGGATGCCGAAGCGCTGCTCGAACCGTTGCCATTCGTCCACCGACAGCGGAGCGGAGCTCGACGTCATGAAGCGGAGCGTCGGCAATTCCGGCGCGGCCAATTCACCCTCGCCATTGAGCAGGATGCCGATGGTGGTCGGGTTGCCGGTCGCGATGGTCGCGGCGTGTTTGCTGATGTGCTCGAAGAACCGGCTGCGCGAGAACTTGCGGCCGAGGATCAGCGTCGCGCCGCGTTGCAGCGGCGGCAGCGCGCTCAAGGTCTGCGCCGAGCACCAGTTGAACGACCGGTAGTCGTAGATGCGATCCTGCTCGGTCATGCCGAAGCCGTCGGCGGTCGGACCGGCGTTCGCGACCAGCTCGCGGAAGCTCAGCACGACTCCCTTGGGACGCGCGCTGGTCCCCGAGGTGAACAGGATGACCGCGCTGTCGTCGGCGCCGGCCGGCGCCGCGGCGCCATCCGCTTCGCAGCGATTGACCGCCGCAAAGAAGCTGTCGCCGCGCCGATCGTCCGACGCGCCGAGCGGCAGGCATGGCGCCGCGGCGGCCGCAATGATGTCGTCAAGCCCGAGGCCGTCCTCGCACAGCACCAGGCGCGCCTTCAGCGCCGGCAGGATGTTGTCGAGCTGGTTCCTGTTCATCTCGACATGGACCGTGCAGATGGTCGCGCCATAGGCCAGCACGCCGAAGTAAGCCAGCAGATGCTCGATCGAATTGTTGGACAGCAGCGCGACACGATCGTTGGCGCCGAGGCCGCGCGCCCGCAGATGCGCCGCGATCCGGCGCGTCGCCTCGCGCAATTGGCCGTAGCTCAGCGTGCGGCCGTCGTCGGCCGAGACGATGAACGCCTTGTCGGGATCGCGCGCGGCGGCGCGGTCGATCCACTGGCGCAGCGATGCGGGTCCAGGCTGTTCCGACATCGCCGCAATATACTTCGAAATCCCGACGACGGCCCGTCTCGCGATCCCCGAGGCGCAAGAAAATCTCCGCAGGCCGCGGCGTTTTGGCGTGACCGCGGATATCGATGGCGACATCTAGGGTGTGCATCGCTGCCGCAAATTGCGCTAGGCTTGGTGCCGACTTTCGGCCAGAGGCCCGCGAACAGGGGAGCGCTCATGAGAACGATACGTCAATGCATCAGTCGCGCCCGCAATGCCGGGGGACACGTGGCGGCCATGCTCGGCATTGCCGCGCTTGCGATGGCGGCCTGCGGCAAGGCCGATGCGCAAGACAATTATCCGAACAAGCCGATCCGGATGATCGTGGGCTTTGCGGCCGGCGGGCCGACCGACATCCTGGCGCGGGTTCTCGGCGCCGGCATGGCCAAGGTCGTCGGCGAGCAGGTCTATATCGAGAATCGCACCGGCGCCGGCGGCAACCTCGCGACCGAGGCGACCGCGCGCGCCGAGCCCGACGGCTACACCACCCAGGTGATGCCGATGAGCGGACCCGATCAACGAGAGCCTGTTCAAGAATTTCAAGATCAAGTTCGCCGAGCATCTGGAGCCGGTCGGCGGCATCGCGCAGACCGGCCTGGTGCTGCTCGTTCACCCTTCGCTTGACGTCAAGAGCGTGCCCGACCTGATCAAGCTTGCGAAGGCCAAGCCCGGCGAAGTTCTCTACGCCAGCGCGGGCGCCGGGACGGCGACGCATCTCGCCCCCGAATTGTTCAACAGCATGGCCGGCACCAAGCTGATGCCAGTGCACTACAGAGGCGGCGGCGAGACGCTGAAGGATCTGCTGTCGGGCGAGATGAAGCTGATGTTCTCGACCATTCCGCCGGTGCTGCCGTTCGTCAAGGACGGCCGGCTGCGCGGCATCGCCACCACCGGACCAGCCCGGGAACTCGATACTGCCGGAGCTTCCAACCATCGCGGAGTCCGGCGTGCCGGGCTTCGAGGTGGTGCTGTGGTTCGGGCTGACCGTGCCCAAGGGAACGCCGCGTCCGGCGATCGACAAGCTCGGGGCGGCGCTCAAGCAGGCGCTCGCCATGCCGGATGTCCAGGACGCGCTGAGCAAGCAGGGGTTCGCGACCATGAATATGGGACCGGGCGAGTTCGGCAAGTTCTATGCGTCCGAAGCGGCCAAATGGGCCAAGCTGGTCGCGGAGATCGGACTCGCCCATTAGGTCACGCGCACATCGCTACCAGCGGATCGGCTCGCTGCCGCCGAGGATCGTAATCGACGGCGCCATGCCGGTGGTCGGCGCGACCGGGACGGCGCTGTCGCCGCGGGCGGTGGCCTCGACGATGTTGTCGCCGTTTTCGTGGCGCCGGCGTGGTATGGTGGCCGACCATCGCAACGGACACGGCCCAGGCATCCCATGGCAGGCAACATCAATCCCAATCCCTTCACCACGCGGCCGGAGATCGACGGCACCTTCGGCGTCGTCGCCTCGACCCACTGGATCGCGACCGCGGTCGGCATGGGCACACTGGAAAAGGGCGGCAACGCCTTCGACGCCGCCTGCGCCACTGCGTTCACGCTGCAGGTGGTCGAGCCGCATTTGAACGGCCCGGGCGGCGACGTGCCGGTGCTGCTCTATGACGTGCGCAAGGGCAAGCCCGAGCTGATCTGCGGCCAGGGGCCGGCGCCGGCCGGCGCCACCATCGCGCATTACAAGAGCGAAGGCCTCGACATGGTGCCGGGCACCGGCCTGCTCGCCGCCTGCATCCCCGGCATGTTCGACACCTGGATGCTGCTGCTGCGCGACTACGGCACGATGCGGCTCGCCGACGTGCTGACGCCCGCGATCTCCTACGCGCAGAACGGCCATCCGCTGGTCGAGCGCGCCAACGCCACCATCGCGACGGTGGCGAAGCTGTTCCGCGACCATTGGCCGACGTCGGCGGCGATCTATCTGCCGGGCGGCAAGCCGGCCGAGATCGGCAAGCTGTTCACCAACAAGGCACTGGCCGCGACCTACACGCGCGTCCTGAAGGAAGCCGAAAGCGCCGGCGGCGATCGCGTCGCGCAGATCGAAAAGGCGCGCAAGGTCTGGTCGCAGGGTTTCGTCGCCGAAGCGATCGACAGGTTCTGCCGCACCCAGGCGGTGATGGACACCAGCGGCACGCCGCACAAGGGCGTGCTGACCGGGGACGACATGGCGAAGTGGCAGGCCAGCGTCGAGGCGCCGCTGACCTACGACTACGGCCGCTACACGGTCTGCAAGGCACCCTGGAGCCAGGGGCCGGTGACCCTGCAGCAGCTCGCGCTGCTCAAGGGGTTCAACCTCGACGGCATGGACGTGGTCGGACCGGATTTCATCCACCTGGCGGTGGAATGCTCCAAGCTTGCCTACGCCGACCGCGAGAAGTTCTACGGCGATCCGAATTTTGTCGAAGTGCCGTTTTCGACGCTGCTCTCGGAGGCCTACAACGCCGAACGTCGCAAGCTCGTCTCCGACAAGGCTTCGCTGGACTTGCGGCCGGGCTCGGTCGAAGGCTTCGGCGCGCTGGTCAAGCTGAAGGAAGGCGCCAAGCTGGTCGCCGGCATGGGCGCCGGCGAGCCGACCGTCGGCCGCATGGGTGAAGTGGTGGGCGACACCGTGCATTTCGATATCGTCGACCAGGCCGGCAACATGATCTCGTCGACGCCGTCGGGTGGCTGGCTGCAAAGCTCGCCGGTGATCCCGGAGCTCGGCTTTGGCCTCGGCACCCGCGGCCAGATGTTCTGGCTGGAGGAAGGCCATCCGGCCTCGCTCGCGCCGGGCAAGCGGCCGCGCACCACGCTGTCGCCGACGCTCGCGCTGCGCGATGGCGACGCCTATCTGGCCTGGGGCTCGCCGGGCGGCGACCAGCAGGATCAATGGATCACGCAATTCTTCCTGCGCCACGTCCACGCCGGCATGAACCTGCAGGAGGCGATCGACGCGCCGGCCTGGCACTCCGAGCATTTCCCGATCTCGTTCTGGCCGCGCACCGCGCGGCCGGGCGTGCTGCAAATCGAGCAGCGCGTGCCGAAGCAGGCACGCGACGAGCTCACCAGGCGCGGCCACAAGATCGAGGTCGAGCCGGAATGGTCGGAGGGCCGGCTCACCGCCGCCTCGAAGGATGGCGTTCGCCGCAAGGCCGCGGCCAATCCGCGCGGCATGCAGGGCTATGCGGCTGGCCGGTAGCTGCGGATGATCGTCGGCGGCGCCGCAGGAGCGAGGTCGTGAATTCCGAACAGCCGGTGATCGTTGCCGAACAGGCGTCCAAGCTGTTCCTCGACGGCACGGTGGTGGCATTTCGGCAATTGTCGCTGCAGGTTCTGAGGAACGAGATTCTCTGCGTCGTCGGCCCGAGCGGCTGCGGCAAGACCACGCTGCTGCGCTGCATCGCCGGCTTGACCGAGCTCAGCGACGGCGCGCTTCGGGTGCACGGCAAGCCGGTCTCAGGCCCGCCCGATGGCGTCGCCATGGTGTTCCAGCACTTCGGCCTGCTGCCCTGGAAGACGGTGCACGAGAACGCCGCCTTCGGCCTCGCCATGGCCGGCACGCCGGCGGCCGAGGTCAAGCGGCGCGTCGGACACTATCTCGATCTGGTCGGGCTCAGCGGCTTCGAGCGGCACTATCCCTACCAGCTCTCCGGCGGCATGCAGCAGCGCGTCGGCCTGGTGCGCGCGCTGGCGATGAACCCGTCGGTGCTGCTGATGGACGAGCCGTTTGCCGCGCTCGACGCGCAGACCCGCGAGGTCCTGCAAGAGGAATTGCTTCAGCTCATGGAGCGTCCGGAGGAGCGCAAGACCATGGTGTTCATCACCCATTCGATCGACGAAGCAATTCTGCTCGGCGATCGCATCGCGGTGATGAGCGCGCGGCCCGGCCGCATCAAGGAGATGCTGGACGTGCCGTTCGGTCATCCGCGCGACGGCAACGCGCTGCGCGGCGATCCGCGCTTCGCCGAAATGCGCGCCCACATCTGGCGCCAGCTGCACACCGCGCGGCCGCAGCCGACGCGCGCGCCCCGGGAGGTCGCGTGAGCGCGCTCGGCCACATGCCGGCGCCGCGCACCGCCGACGCCGAACTGGCCGACGACCAGGCGCGCGCCGAGCGCGTCGCCGCCGAGCGGCGGCGGCGCGTCGCGCTGCAGAATCTCGGCATCCGCGCGGTGTCGCTGCTGATCGCGCTGGCGCTCTGGCAGGCCGCCGGCGCCAGCGTCGATCCGGTGCTGTTCACCACGCCGGCGAAGGTCGCGGTCGCCGCGGTCGACATGCTGCGCACCGGCGAATTGTGGAACGCGCTGTGGCCGAGCCTGCTGGTGCTGTTGATGGGGCTCACGCTCGCCATCGTGTTCGGCACCCTGCTCGGCCTCGCGCTGGCGCGCTTCCGCGTGCTCGACGTCGGCGTGATGGTCTACATCACGTTTCTCTATTCGATCCCGTCGGTCGCGCTGGTGCCGCTGATCGTGCTGTGGGCCGGCTTCGAAACCACCGCCAAGGTCATCATCCTGTTCCTGTTCGCGTTCTTCCCGATGGTGATCAACACCTACCAGGGCGTCAAAGCGGTTGACCCGAAGCTGCTCGAGGTCGGCCGCGCGTTCCGCTGCTCGGAGCGGCAATTGTGGGGCCACATCGTGCTGCCGGGCGCGCTGCCGTTCATCGTCACCGGCATCCGGCTCGCGCTCGGCCGCGGCATGATCGGCATGGTGCTGGCCGACCTTTACACCGCGATCTCCGGCATCGGCTATCTGATCGTGCGCACCGCGTCGACGTTCCAGGTCGACAGGATGTTCGTGCCGATCGTGACCTTGGGGTTGCTCGGCGTCACGCTGACCGCGCTGCTGCGGATGGTGGAGATGCGTGTCGCGCCGTGGACCAAGGCGGGGCTGGAGGACTAGGGGGCGCGGCCCGGCCCGTCCGGCTCGCTCACCAAACGCGGCGTTGTCGCGCTTCGGACGGACTGGCCTGGGCCGACTGCGTCGGGGAGTTGATAAGGCGTGCCACCACCACGATGTGGTCGATCTCGCCCCGCAGATAGGCGCGCAGGAATTTCGGATAGTCCCTGAACGACACGCAGCCGTTCGACTGGCCGCTCGGGCCCAGCAGGTAGGAATGCGCCAGGATGCCATCGCGGTTATACATTTCGCTTTCGCCGACCGGCGTCAGCCGAATCGCCTGCACGCCATGGAACAGCGACTCCCGCAGCGTCAGTCGGTAGGTGTTCGGCGGCGTGGCGCCGCGGTTCTTCCAGCTGACGTAGCGAGGATTGTCCATCAAATCGCCCAAGCCGGAATGCGCTTCCAGCCGCTCGCCGCCCGGCAGGTAAACGGTTCGAGCCGTGATGTCGTAGATCGCCGTTCGCGCCGGACGGGCGCTCTGCTCCAGCTTGATCGCGGGATCGTCCCAGGGCGTCAGCGCCGCCAGCCGCGGTCGCGCCCGGGGCAGCGGCAGCGGACTGGGACTTTCGCTCGCCGGAACGTCCGGACGGTGCGTCGGTGAAAATTCGAGCGCGGCCACCTTGTAGGACGCCCCGATCGAACCGGTATGGTCGGGATCCGGCTGGTCCGGAATGACAAGCGCAAGCGCGCCCATCGGATTGATCACCGACGCCTTGAACGCGTCCAGCGCTCCGGCAAATGGCGAAATCGCAGCGACGGGTGGCCGACCGGCCTGAGCGCCGACGATCGGGGCGGTTCGAGTCACCTGACCCGATGGCGGAACCGGAACCAGTGCGGTCCGCATGTCCGACCGGGCCTGGACAAAAGTGGCAAGCAGCCATCCGGCCGCTGTGGTGACCGATGCCAGGGTCACGCAGCCGATCGCCATGACGGCCAGGCCGCGGCGCAAAGCCTTGAAAACAAACGGTTGGCGTTTGGCTGAAGAGGTCCGCGGCTTCGGTCTGCTGACGCGAGGCGAAGGCTTCGTCGCAGACGTCATGAAACGCGTTACTCGGTACTGGAAATCCCCTTTTGAAGATGGCCGAGCATGGTTAAACAGGCGTAAACGGCCCGCCTGGAATTTAAATCAAACGCGTACCGTGACGGCGGGCGAACCGAATCGACCCCGCCGCCAAACCCAGGCTTCATTCCACACCGGCTGGACGCCAAGGAACTGGCAGTCGCGGCAATGCTTTGGCACTGCGGTGCGCCAGCCGCGACGAACTCCGCGGTTCTACCGGGTCAAGAAGCAGTTGGCGGGTGACGGCCAGCCACAGGCCGCTGGCCGAAATCGGCGGCGACCGACTGCGTCGCCTGCGATTCGCGCTCGGCAGTGCCAGCGCAAGGCGACTACTCGAAGGCGTACCGGCCGTGAAGGCGTACCGGCCGTATGTGATGGAAGATTGGCGGATGACGCTTCGCTCGGGCGGCCTCATAAAACGCGAAGCCACGTATTGGTGCGATCTGAAGGAAAGCCAGATAGCAAGCATGACCGGATTGGTCCAAAATGACCGATAGCTGACATTGGCAAATCTTCTGATGGTGCGTATGGGCGACAATTTTTAAGCTTGGTTGGACTTCCCTTATCAACGGGGAGAAAGAGGGGCTTTCGATGACTTCTTGTTCTCGACGGTGCTTTCTCCGTGCGGCCACTTCGACGCTTGTTTACGCAGCTTTGAATCGAACATCCATTGCTCAGAGTTATCCCAGTCGTGCCGTTAAGATTATCGTGCCGTCGCCGCCTGGGGGACCTCAGGAGATCGCTTTGCGCGCTCTCACAGACCGTTTGTCGGCATCACTTGGACAACCGTTCGTAATAGAAAACTTGGCTGGCGGGGCCGGAGGCACCATTGGCGCAAGCGTCGTGGCCAAGGCCCCTCCAGACGGCTACACATTGCTGGGCGCTTTGCCCGCTGCGCTTGTCGCGGCGCCTGCCCTGTACTCAAAGCTTGGTTATGACCCGGGGCGCGATTTCACACCCATCGGCTCGGTATTCAACAGCCCTCAGCTTTTGGCGATCAATCCGGCGTTACCGGTCCACTCGATAAGGGAGCTGGTTGAGTATGCCAAAGCCAATCCCGGCAAGGTCAACTACGCGTCCGCTGGATACGGAACGGCGCCCCATCTGCTCGCAGAGATGTTTAAACAGATGACCGGCGCCGACATCGTGCATGTGCCATACAAGGGTGCCGTCGGCGGGATCACCGACCTGCTTGGTGGCCGCATTCAAATGGCATTCCAAGTGGTCCCGCTCATGGCGGAACACGTTAAGTCCGGCCAGATGCGCGCTCTTGCGGTGACCGATTTGCGGCGAAGTCTGTTACTTCCGGACGTTCCGACGACGGTCGAAGCTGGATTCCCGGATTTGCAAGCGACCACCTGGTTTGGCTTGTTGGCGCCTGCTGGCATTTCTAGAGAGACCAGTTCTCTGCTTAACTCTAAGATAAACGAAGTCCTGTCCTCTGCTGAAATGAAGAAGATATTGTCCGGTTTCGATGCCGTGCCCATGCCGAGTTCTCCCGAAAGTTTCGGCCAATTTATTGTCGCCGAACGCTCGCGATGGACTGATGTCATTCGCAAAGCCGGCATCAAGCTCGAATAAGAGCCCCGAACAAAACACTCAGCGAACGATTTTGTTATGCCTCGAGTGCCCGTGATCATTGTTGGGGGCGGTCCCGTGGGGATGGTCCTTGCCCTGCAGCTCGATCAATTGGGCGTGCCTTGCACAATCATCAATAAGGAACGTGACAGCCGCTGGCATCCTAAGGGGAACACTCACAACTCCCGCACGATGGAGCATTACCGTCGGCTTAGATTGGCCAACCAGATTCGCACCTTTGGATTGCCAGCCGATCATCCCACCGATGTTGGCTACTTCACAACATTGGCAGGGATTGAGGTCGCTCGGCTGCGTATGCCCTCTGAGGCCGAGAAGATGCAGGCCGTCCAACAAGCCGAACCCGCCGATCAAATTGCGGAGCCTATATTTCGCTGCAACCAGATGTACGTCGAACGTTTTCTGTTCGACAAAGTCCAAGCGGCCAAACGCATTGATAGTCGATTTGGATGGGAATGCGTCGAATGGCAGGATTTTGGCGACCGTGTCGAGGTGCAAGCGGTCGAGGCAGCAACCTCTCGAGAAGAGATTTTTGAAGGCGAGTATTTGGTCGGCTGCGACGGCGGAAACAGCACCGTCAGGCGAAAGCTCGGAATCCGTTACAGTGGAGAACCGGCCCGTGAACAGCTCTGGGCCGGTGGCTTGACGGCCTCAACCTTTCTGCGAGCACCGGAGTTTTATCGCAAAGCGATCCACGGGCCCCTCTGCTGGCAGTATTTTGTCGCCAACCCGCGGGTCCAGGCCAACTTTGTTGCGCTTGATGGCAAAGAACTGTTTTTGTTTTCCACCCGCCTGCTGTTGCGCGATGGCGAGAAGGAGGCTGACGTCATCGATCGGCGGCTCAAGCTCTGCATCGGTGTAGACGCTGAGTTCGAGTATATCGGTCATTTTTCGTGGACCGCCGGTCAAGGCCTCGTTGCCGATTCCTATGGCGCCGGCCGAGCGGTCATGGCGGGGGATGCCGTTCATCTTTTCACCCCCCAAGGCGGCTTTGGCATGAACACCGGCATTGACGACGTCGCCAACTTGTCCTGGAAGCTTGCGGCCTTGGTTCAAGGTTGGGGCGGCCCCAATCTCTTGCCGAGCTATGCCGCAGAGCGACGACCGGTCGCCATCCGCAACACAACCGCGGCCCAACAGATGGCGCGCAGGGCGGGAGTCGTCCCGATCAGGGATGACATTGAAGATTCGACATCAGCCGGTGAACAGGCACGCCGCGACGCCTCCAGCTTTTATTTGAGGTCGGCCGAAGCGGCCTATGCATCGATCGGCATTCAGCTTGGCGCGCGATACGACAACTCGCCTATTATCGTCGGTGATGGATTGGCCCCTCCCGACGACGCCCATCAGTATGTCCCAAGCGCCAGCCCCGGCGGACGCGCGCCACACGTTTGGCTCGCCAAGAATCGATCCCTGTTCGACGAATTCGGCATAGGGTTTACGCTTTTGTGTCTGTCGCAATCGGATCATATGCCCGACGAAATCGCCTCTCTCGCCAAGGCACGACGATTGCCATTCAAGACAGTCCGGACGCCGTCCCCGGTTGCTCGCGAGCTCTACGACGCTGATTTTGCATTGATCCGACCTGATCAACACGTAGCTTGGCGTGGCAATCGTCTGCCCGACGATCTCAATGGATTGTTGAATTTGGTTACGGGTCGGCAATGAGCAGCGAACCAATGGCGGTTCGACGAACCGGGGTATCAACGCGGGCATGTTGTTTCGACCGCAAGCGCATGATCCAATCGCCGCCTCACAGGAGATGACGATGCCCCTGGTTGGAGCCGTCGCCGCGCCGCATTCGCACCTGCAGTTGTTCACGCGGCCGGCGGAAAACGAGCAATACAAGAACGACGTGCAGAAGGGCCGCAATGCCATGATGGCGCTACGCGATCAGGTCGAGCGCGCCAATCCCGACACCATCCTGGTGATCCACAACGACCATTTCGTGAATTTCGACTTCCGCTGCTATCCGCCGTTCGCGTTGTTCGTCGGCCAGGAGGCCAAGGGCAGCGGCGTCACCGATCCCGATACCATCGAGCAGATCACCGGCGCGACTTACCGCAAGTACGAGGGCAAGGAGACCTACCAGTCGGCGCCGAGCGGCATTCCGCAGCACATGGCGAACTGGGACAAGCAGAAGCCCTATGTCTACAAAGTCAACACCGACCTGAGCGTGCGGCTGCTCAAGGGATTGCTGGAGCGCGACTTCGACGTTCCGTTCACGTCCGACGGCACCATGGATGGCGAGGAGGTGCTGACCACGAACTTCCTCAATCCCAAGGCCGACAAGAAGGTGATGCTGCTGTTCACCAACGGCTACGTGCCGCCGCTGCCGTGGCCGCGGCGTTGCTACAAGCTCGGCCAGGCGATGCGCGAAATCCTCGACCAGGTCGACGACCGGGTGCTGGTGCTGGCGACCGGCGGCATGTCGCACTATCCGGGAACGCCGCTGTACGGCCATGTCGACGAGGAGTTCGACAAGAACGTGCTCGACATCCTGGCGAGCGGCAAGGGCAGCAAGCTTGCCGAATTCACCCCCGACGAGCTGATGCAATCCGGCAACGGCGAGCTGGTCAACTGGGCCATCACCGCCGGTATGTGCGGCGACGTCAAGGCGCGCGTGCTCGACTACGTTCGGCTGTGGCACATCGGCCTGGGCTATCTGTATTGGGAGGTTTGATGCCCGGCACCGAAAAAATCCTGCATCCATTCGCAACCGAAATGCGCCATCTGACCAGCGCCTTGAACGTCATCGCCAGCGACATGATCAGGGACCGCGCGCTCGCCAAGAAGCTCGACGACGACCCCGAATACTTCCGCAAGAACTACACCGTGACCGAGGACGAGCTGACAGCGATGCGGGATCGCAACATGATCAAGCTCTATGAGCTCGGCCTGCATCCGTTTCTGCTGGTCCGGTTCGCCGGCATGATGGGAATCCTGGAGTACTGGCAGGCGCTCGGCGCGCCCGGCCGGGGCGGCGGCTGGCCGCGCAACACTTGAGCCACGTGCACGTGGCCCGGCCATGACGACCTGGACCATAGGCTCGGCCACGATCACGCGCGTGGAGGAGCAACTCGGCATCACCAACCAGCCGTGCGAGAAATACTTCCGCAACTTCGAACGCGAGGTCCTGGCGCGCCACCTCGGCTGGCTCGCGCCCGACCACTACAGCCCGCAGCACGACCGCTTCGTGACCAGCGTGCATTCCTGGCTGATCCGCCTGGGCGACCTGACGATCCTGCTCGACACCTGCGGCGGCAATCACAAGGACCGGCCCTGGTCGCACCGCTTCCACCAGCTCAACACGCCCTATCTGGAACGCCTGCGCGCGGCCGGCGCCGCGCCCGAGGACATCGACATGGTGCTTTGCACCCATCTGCACGCCGATCACGTCGGCTGGAACACCATGCTGCGCGACGGCCGCTGGGTGCCGACCTTCCCGAATGCCAAATATCTGTTCTCGCGCGACCGACGACGCCTATTGGGACAAGCGGAAAAATCCGGCGATGGCCGGCGATCCGCGTCACATGGCCTATGAGGACAGCGTCCTGCCGGTCGTGCAATCAGGCCAGGCGGTGCTGGTCGACGACGGCTACGACGTCACCAGCAAGCTCTCGGTCGAAGCGGCCCCCGGCCATTCGCCGGGCCATGTGCTGTTCAAGCTCGCCGATGCGGGAACGCGCGCGGTGTTTTGCGGCGACGTCATCCACCACGCCCTGCAGGTCTACGCGCCGCACTGGACGCACATGGCCGACGAATGGCCGGACAAGGGTGCGGCGTCGCGCCGCCGCATGCTGGAGTCCTGCGCCGAGCACGATGCGTTGCTGTTTCCGATCCATTTCGGGGCGCCGCATGTGGCGCGGATCGGGCATGGCGCTGAAGGTTTCACGGTCAAGTTTGTGCCTGGAAAGAGCTGAGCGCCGCGGCGCGCCAAGGAGGCGATGATGGTTCGGCTTGCACGCCATAGTGCGTTGAAGACGCGCGTAAAACGCGCTTTTGGGCGCGTTGAAGACGCGCGTAAACGCGCTTTTGGGCGCGTCGAGGACGCGCGCAAACGCGCTTTTGGTTCTGATCGCGGGAGCCCTGACGTTTGCCGTGGCGGACGCGACGGTCGCGCAGGGCTATCCGGACCATCCGGTTCGGATCGTCGTGTCGTCAGCGGCCGGCGGGCCGCTCGACATCGTCGGCCGCGCAGTCGCCGAGAAGCTCGCCGCGGGCCTGAAGCAGCCGGTGGTGGTCGAGGCGCGGTCCGGCGCCGGCGGCAACATCGCCGCCGACTTTGTCAGCAAGTCGACGCCGGACGGCTACACCTTGCTGTTCGTGCTGAGCTCGACGCTCGCGGTCAATCCGCATCTCTACAAGGACCTGAGCTTCAATCTGAAGCCGATCACCGTCGTCAACTACAGCACTCAGACGCTGTTCGTTCATCCGTCCTTGCCGTTGAACAATGTGACCGAGTTCGTCGCCTGGGCGAAGAAAGAAGGACCGGTCACCTATGCGCATGGCGGCAACGGCACGTCGTCGCATCTGGTGATGGAATACTTCCGATTGCTCGCCGGATTTGAGACGGTGCCGGTGCCGTACCGCGGTTCGGCGGCGCTGGTCGCGGACTTTATCACCGGCCAGTTCAAGGTCGCGTTCGGCTCGACGTCCGGCTTGCTGCCGCAAGCCGCGGCCGGCAAGCTGCGGGCGCTCGCGGTTTCGACGGCGAAACGTTCACCGCTGCTGCCGGATGTGCCCGCGCGTGGCGGAATATTATCCCGGCTTTGAATTGACGACCGACTTCGTCCTGTTGGCGCCGGGCGGAACGCCGGACGAGATCGTGGCGCGGCTGGAGCGCGAGGTCCGGCAAGCCATCGACACGCCGGAATTCAGGGATCGATTCAGCAAGCAGGACATCTGGATCGTCGCTTCGACGCCGGCCGAAGCCGGCGCGCGGATCAAGACGGCGTTCGAGCTTTGGGCCGATGTGGTGAAGCGGACCGGAATGAAGGGCGAGTAGCTCAAAACGCCTTCGATCGAGGGACCGCCTGCTATCGCGCGGCGCCCGGCCGACCGTGCTCGGCCTCGTTGCGTTGCTGCCGCATCACGCGATCAAAAAACTCTTCCGTGTCGCCATCGAGGGTCTCGCAGAGGTCGGCATAGAATTCCTTGAGGCGCTGCGAAATGATTCTGCGCGTCGCCCTGGCCTCACGATGGTCGTGCTCGCCCATGTGATAAAAATGCCGCACCACGACAAGATGTTCCTGTCGGAACCGGCGAGACTGAGGCGAGCTATCGCATTCCGCCGGCGGTTTTCTTGTTGACAACAGCGCCGGCCGGCAGCCTCGGCATCGCCCGGGCGCCAGATGCAAGAACGATCTTCTCGATGCAGGTGTCGCCGCAGCGCAGGCATTCGAAGGTGCGGAATTCGTAGCCAAGCGCCGGAACCGGAACGCGCCGGCCCAACGTCATGCGCCGACCGCATCGCCGGCACTTCGGCTGATTGGACTCCGCAACGTGGGCCATCGGCCGTCTCCGACCTTGCCCCCTCGTGGGAAGCACAGGAAAACGGCGGGCTGCCCGAACCTGTTCCGCAACTCTCTGGCGTATTGGTCGAGCTCCCCATGCGATTTGTTGCGCATGTTGCTCCGCGACAACGCCATGCCGCAGCGCAGGGTCGGGAACCCGCGCCGCCATCCCCGCATTATCCAGCCGACCCATTCGGACAGGAGGTCGTCATGGCAGCCTTTGACGACAATGATTTTGGCGCGATCGTAATCGCCGTCGTGGTGGCAACGGTGGCCGCAGGCGCGTTCATCTACGCGTGGAATCGCGCCGGCGTCGTGCAGACCGCGTTGAACGTGCCATCGATCGAGCGCACTGTGCCCGATATTGTCCCGAACCAACCAATGTTCTGATTGATACCTGCAAACGGCATGAACCATCGCAATTCGCGTCGCCGTCGCTGACAATCGCACCCTGGGCGCAGGCGCCGCAGGCCCTTGCCGCCGCCTGGCGTAATGTGTCAATCACGCAGCACGAACTGCGTGTTGATCCCACCGCTGCGGTCTTCCCATGAATGGCGCTGAATCCCTCGTCCACACGCTGCTGCAAAGCGGCGTAGACACCTGCTTCGCCAATCCCGGCACCAGCGAGATGCACTTCGTCGCGGCGCTCGACCGCATCGCCGGCATGAAGCTGCGTGCTGTGCCTGCAGGAGAACGTCGTCACCGGTGCTGCCGACGGCTACTACCGGATGACCGGCAAGCCCGCCGCCACGCTGCTGCATTGCGGGCCTGGCCTCGCGAACGGGCTTGCCAACCTGCACAACGCGCGGCGCGCCCGCTCCGGCATCGTCAACGTGGTCGGCGACCAGGCGACCTATCACCGCCCGCTCGACGCGCCGCTGACCGCGGACGCCGAAGGCTGGGCGCGCGGCGTGTCGAGCTTCGTGCGGACCGTGGCCACGGCCGAGCAGGTCGGCCGCGACGCCGCGGCGGCAGTGGCAGGCCGCCCGCACCGCGCCGGGCGGCATCGCGACGCTGATCCTGCCGAGCGACGCGTCGTGGAACGACGGCGGCGTGGTCGCCGAGCCGCTGCCGGTGCCGGTCGCCGCCAAGGCCGATCCGCATGCGGTGGCGCAGGCGGCGCGCGTGCTGCGCGAGAAACAGGACGTGCTGCTTGCTGCTCGGCGGCGAGGCCGTGCACGAGCGCGCGCAGCGGCTCGCCTGGCGGATCGCGGCTGCGACCGGCGCCAGGCTGATGACCGAAGGCTCCAACGCGCGCACGCAACGCGGCCGCGGCCGGCTGCCGCTCGAGCGCGTGCCCTATGCCAACGACGCTGCGGTCAAGGCGCTGGCGCCGTACGAGCACCTGATCCTGGTCAACGCGCTGGCCGCCGATCGGCTTCTTCGCCTATCCGGGCAAGCCCGGCCAGTTCGCCCGGCCGGGCGCCGAGATTCACGTCCTGACCCGGCCGGAGCAGAACGCCGAAAGCGCGCTGCAGGCGCTGGTCGACGAGCTCGGCGCGCCGGAGGCGGCGATCCCCGACAATGGCCCGAAGCCCGCGCGCGTCAGCGGCAAGCCGACGCCGGAAAACCTCGCCACCACGATCGCGGCGGTGCTGCCGGAGGGCGCCGTGGTCGTGGACGAGTCGATCAGCTACGGCCGCGGCTTCTTCAAGAACACCCACGCCGCGGCGCCGCACGACTGGCTGCAGATCATGGGCGGCGCGATCGGCGCCGGCGTTCCGCTCGCGACCGGCGCCGCCATCGGGCTGCGCGCGATCAAGGCGGCGCGCGCCGCGTGCTGGCGCTGCAGGCCGACGGCTCGGCCATGTACACGGTGCAGGGCCTGTGGACGCAGGCGCGCGAGAAGCTGCCGGTGACCACCGTCATCCTGTCGAACCGCAAGTATCAGATCCTGATCGGCGAATATTTCGCGGTCGGCGCCAATCCCGGCCGCACCGCGATGGACATGCTCGACCTCGGCAATCCCGACATCGGCTGGGTCAAGCTCGCCGACAGCCTCGGCGTCGAGGCCGCGCAGCGCCGACACGCTCGAGGGCTGCGCCGACCTGATGGCGCAATCGTTCCGCACGCCCGGGCCGTTCCTGATCGAGCTGGCGATCTAGCTAGGGCCGGCGATCACTCCGGCTTGATCCCCGCCGCCTGCACCACCTTGCCCCACTTGTCGTAGTCGTCGCGGATCACCTTGGCGTATTCCGCGGGCGTGGTGCCGACCACGTCGACCCCGATCGCGGCCATGCGCGTCTTAAAGCCCTCCGTGGCGAGAATCTCGGCGGTCGCGCGGTGCAGCGTCTCGACGATCGGCGCCGGTGTGCCGGCCGGCGCCACCAGGCCGACGCCTGAGCCGACCTCGAAGCCGGGGAAGCTCTCGGCCATGGTCGGAAGGTCCGGCAGCGCGGCGATGCGCTTTGCTCCGGTGCCGGCGAGCGCGAACAGCTTGCCCTCCTTGATCAGCGGCAGCAGCGTGTTGATGGCGCCGATGAACATCTGGATCCGCCCGGCCAACAAATCCGGCATGACGGCGGTGGCGCCGCGGAACGGCACATGAATGAGATCGACACCGGCATGCAGCTTGAACAGCTCGGCGCCGAGATGCTGCGGCGTGCCGACACCGACCGAGGCGTAGGTCAGCTTGCCGGGCTGCGCCTTGGCGAGCGCGATGAACTCGGCCACCGTCCGCGCCGGCACGTCCGGCGGCACCACCATGACGAACGGCACGTCGATGACCATGTTGATCGGCGCGAACCCGGTGAGCGGATTGAAGCCCGGGTTGCGCGACAGATGCGGAACCATGGTGAACGAGGCCGGCACCACCATCAGGGTGTGGCCGTCCGGCGGCGCCTTCTCCACGAAGGCATAAGCAATGGTGCCGCCGCCGCCGGGCTTGTTCTCGACGACCGAGCTCTGGCTGAAGCGCGCCTGGAAGCCGGTCGCGAGCTCGCGCGCCAGCACGTCGTTGGAGCCACCCGGCGTGAACGGCACAATGATGCGGATCGTCTTGCTGGGAAAGTCCTGGGCGACGGCGGGCGGGCTCAAGATCGCGCCGGCGGCGACCAGGCTCGCGGCGATGCAATGTCTCATGGCTTTTCCCGGGTCCGGTGAACGCGCGGCGCTGGACGCGCCGGCTCGTTGCGGATCAGCTTGCCTCAGCGCGCGACCGGTGACCAGCCGGGCGAGCCACCAGGCGATCCGTCGGGCGCCGCGGATTTCGATTGGCGCTGACGCGGCCTGGCCGGAATGACAGAATGCTAGTGTCCCGGACCCGAAGTTTGCACGATTGCTCAGCAGGCGCCTTTGCGACTTCGGTCCAAAGGGACACTAGACCATAGAGTTGCTAGTGTCGCTTTGGTTCGGAAGTTCGCTTCGGAGCAAGCCGAGAAATCGGGCGAACTTCCGAACCGCGACACTAGCCGCGATCCCAACAGGAGCAGCCTCCCGATGCGGCACATCGATTCGTTCTGCCATTTCTTCCCGGCTGGCATCTTTCGCCTGCTGTCGCGAGACCGCGGGCGGCACCGCCGACATCGGCAAGCGCATGCAGGGCGTGCGCACGATCTGGGATCTCGACGCGCGCTTTCGCATGATGGACCAGTTCAAGGACTACAGCAGATGCTTGTCGCTCGGCCTGCCGCCGCTCGAGGGCATGGTCGGCCCCGACCGGACGCCGGAGTTCGCGCGCGTCGCCAACGACGGCCTGGCCGAGCTGGTGGCGAAGCATCCGGACCGCTTCGCCGGCTATGTCGGCGCGCTGCCGATGGACAACCCCGACGCCGCCGCCAAGGAGGCCGAGCGCATCCTGCTCAAGGGCAACGCCAACGGCTTGCAGCTTCACACCAACGTCAACGGCGCTTGCCTGGACGAGCCGCGCTTCTTGCCGGTGTTCGAAGATCGCCGCCAAATCCGGCAAGCCGATCCTGCTGCACCCGGCGCGCAAGCCCGACGTCGCCGATTTCCCGGCCGAGAAGGTCTCGAAATACGAAATCTGGACGATCTTCGGCTGGCCTTATGAGACCAGCGCCACCATGGCGCGGCTGATCTTTTCCGGCGTCATGACGCGGCTGCCCGGACTTGAAGGTGATGGCGCACCATCTCGGCGCGATGATCCCGTTCTTCGACGAGCGCATCGACACCGGCTGGGCCACGCTCGGCAGCCGCACCTCGGGCGAGGACTACAGCCACGTGCTGCCGAGCCTCGGCAAGCCGCTGCTCGATTGCTTCAAGGACTTCTACGGCGACACCGCGCTGTGCGGCGGCCGCATCGGCCTGGTCTGCGGCCTCGAATTCTACGGCGTGGATCACGTGCTGTACGCCTCCGACGCGCCGTTCGGCGCGGAGGGCGGCGCGCATTACATCCGCTCGCAGATGGCGGCGATCGCCTCGCTCGACATCCCGGCGCCGGACAAGGAGAAGATCTGCTACCGCAACGCCGTGTCGTTCTTCGGGCTCTGAGCGCTGGCCGCCAGCTTGACCGGCTGGGTCTAAATTCTTGTTTGAGCATGATCTTTTCCGAAAACCGCTGCACATTTTTCGGGATCATGCTCTAGCGACGCACTGCTCTCGCAAGGCTGGCGCCAAACCGCTAGTCTTGCCGGCAAAGCTAAAAATCTGTGGGAGGCGAGCATGAAACGCCGGCAATTCCTCCGTCTGTCCGCGGCCGGCGCCGTCCTGCCGTTTGCGCCGAGCATCGCGAAGGCGCAGGCCTATCCGGCGCGGCCGGTGCGCATCATCGTCGGCTTTGCGCCGGGCGGCGCCACCGACACCACCGCGCGGCTGATGGGCCACTGGCTGTCGGAGCGGCTCGGACAGCAATTCATCGTCGAGAACCGACCGGGCGCCGGCACCAATATCGCCACCGAAGCCGTGGTGCGCTCGCCGGCCGACGGCTACACGCTGCTGATGGTCACGGCGTCGAACGCGATCAACGCTACGCTCTACGAGAAGATGAATTTCGTTTTTCTGCGCGACATGGTGCCGGTCGCCGGCGTGATCCGCTACCCGAACGTGGTCGAGGTCAACATCGACCTGCCGGTCAAGACCATCCCCGAGTTCATCGCCTACCTGAAAGCCAATCCCGGCAAGCTCAGCATGGCGTCGGGCGGCGTCGGCTCGTCCCAGCATCTGGCCGGCGAACTGTTCAAGATGATGACCGGCGTCGACATGGCGCATGTGCCCTATCGCGGCGGTGCGCCGGCGCTGGTCGATCTGCTCAGCGGACGGGTGCAGGTGCGCTTCGGCGTGCTGCCGGAGTCGATGGCGCTGATCAGGGAAGGCAAGTTGCGCGCGCTTGCGGTGTGCACGGCGACACGCAACGAGTACCTGCCGGACATCCCGACGGTCGCCGATTCCGTGCCGGGCTACGAGGCAAGCTCGGTACAGGGCTTCGCTGTGCCGAAGGGCACGCCGCCGGAGATCGTCGAAAAGCTCAACAAAGAGGTCAACGCCGGCCTGGCCGATCCGAAGATCAAGGCGCGGTTCGCCGATCTCGGCGCGTCGGTGTTTCCGGTCACGCCCGCCGAGTTCACCAAGTTCATCGAGGACGAGACCGAGAAATGGGGCAAGGTGGTCAAGTTCTCGGGCGCCAAGGCCGAGTGACCAAACGCGCATTGGACGGAGGCTTGCAATCGCAAGCCGGAAGCGCACGAGGGAGAGCCGCGATGACGCAGCAGATCCGCTTCAATTGCATGCATTTCATGCCGTATGCGCACCTGCCCGCAGACCACAAGGAAATCAAATCCCTCTGGGTCAATTTCTCCAACAAGAATTATGACCCGCAGAAAGGCCACGCGCTCTATCAGCGCTATCTCAAGGAGATGGTGCTCGCGGATCAGCTCGGCTACGACGCGATCGTGGTGAACGAGCACCACAACTCGGTCTACAGCATGATGGCGACGCCGAACATCATCGCGGCGGCGCTGGTGCCGCAGACCAAGCGCGCCAAGATTTGCGTGTGGGGTACGCCGCCGAATTTCATGCTGCCGAACCGGCTGGCCGAGGAATACGCCATCCTCGACGTGATGTCGGGCGGCCGGCTGGAGGTCGCGTTCCCGCTCGGCACCGGCATGGAATACTGGGCCAATCCGGTGAGCCCGGCGACCGCGCGCGACAAGTTCCGCGAGTCGCTGAAGATCATCCTGCAGGCCTGGACCGCCGACGGCCCGACCGACCATTACGGCTCGCATTACACCTATCGCTTCCTCAACCCCTGGCCACGGCCGATGCAGCGCCCGCATCCGCCCTGCTACATCGTCGGCACCGGCAGTCCGGAGACCATCGACATCGCCGCCGAATACGGCTTCGGCTACGCCTCGGTGTTCGTCCCGCAGGAGCGCTCGTACGAACTTGTCCAAGCTCTGCGCAAGCGCGCCAAGGATTTCGGCCACACGCTACGGCCGGAGCAGTTTCCACTCCTGACTTTCATCTATGTGGCGGAGACCGACGAACTGGCTCGCCAGGAGTACCTGCCGCATCTCAAGGCGTTCTTCGAGGATTACGTGCGCACCACGCCGCAATACCTCGCGCCGCCCGGGTATCTGTCGGTCGATCAGCTCAAGATCCGCGCCGCCGGCGCCGACAAGATGCACGGCGGATTCGATCTTGATCTCCTCAGCAAGGCGTTCTTCATCGCGGTCGGCTCGCCCGAAAAGGTCGCGGGCCAGCTCGCCCATTGGTGCGACTGGATGGGGTCGAACCACGTCAACGGCGTCATGCATGTCGCCGACATGCCGCACTGGAAGACCGTCAAGAACCTCACCCTGTTCGCCGAACAGGTGATCCCGCGCTTGCGCAAGGACGCGCCGCAGCGGGTCGCCGCCGAATAGCAAATGGGGGGCGGCGATGGCGAAGCTCAAGCGCGAAGAGTTGACCGTCGACGGCGTCAAGACGGTGGTCTATTCGGCCGGCACCGGCGCGCCGGTGGTGTTCTTTCACGGCGCCGGCACGGTCGACGGCTTCGATTTCCTGGAGCCCTGGGCCGAGAAATTCCGCGTCATCGCGCCGTACCATCCGGGCTTCGGGCAATCCGGCGACGATCCGACCTTCACCGACCTGCATGACTACGTCATGCATTATCTCGAGCTGCTCGACGCGCTCAAGCTCGACACTGTCAACCTGGTGGGACTCTCGCTCGGCGGCCTCCTGGCTGCGACCTTCGCCACCGAGCACGGCCATCGCGTCAAGAAGCTCGCCCTGATTGCGCCGACCGGGGTCATCGATCCCGCGCATCCAGTGCTCGACGTCATCAAGATCCCGGGCGACCAGATCCCGGCGCTGCTGGTGTCGAACTTCGAGGTGCTCAAGAGGCGGCTGCCGGAAAAGCCCGACCTCGACTTCATCGCTGAGCGCTATCGCGAGTTCGGGCACGGTGGCGCGGCTGTTCTGGGAGCGGCCGGCCAGCCCCAAATTCATGCGCTACCTGCACCGCATCAAGATGCCGACGCTGATCGTGTGGGGCGACGAGGACAAGCTCGTCCCGGTGCAGCACACCGAGACCTGGCAAAAGCTGGTGCCGCACGCCGACATCAAGGTCTACAAGGGCGCCGGCCATCTGGTGCATCTGGAAAAGCCGGAAGCCGCCGACGCGATCGCGCGGTTCCTGGGCTAGCGCTGCGGGTCGGCTTCAGGGCTGCACTCACACCGGCAAGCAGAGCGCGTTGTCGACCAGAAGATTGTCGTAGATGCAGCGTCGCTCGGCGAGCTTGAGCGCGCCGTCAATCCGCCGGAACACGTCGTGATAGACCCCGACCTGGTGCAACTTGGCGTCGGGACGGTCGTACAGCACCTGAATCACCACATAATTGGCGCGCGCGCGGATCGTGCCATTGTCCGCGCCAAGGATTTGCAGGTTGCCGATGATGTGGCGCAGATAGCGCGGCGCGAACATCGCGGTCTTCTCCAGCGCAAAGGCGCGGTCATGGATCATCGCCTTGCTGTCGCAGTAGATCAGCCCGACCGGCATGCCCTTGTCAGCGTTCTCGCGCGAGATCACGACATAGAAGGCGTCGTCGGTGAACATCTCGACCCAGTCGGAAAGCCGCTGCTCGTCCAGCGCCGCCGCATAGGCGGCGTTGAACTGGTCCACCTCATGGTGAAGCAGCAGCGCGTCAAGCCCGGGACGATCGGCCACCGCTAGAGGCCCATTTCCTGGCGCCAATGCTTGTACATGGCGCGGATCGCGGCCTCGGAGATCAGCGTGTCGGAGGTGCCGGTCCCGGTCGCCGGATCGAGCTTGACGACATGGTGCTTGTCCGGCACCCGCCGCATGCCGTCCTGCACGAACTTCATCGCCTCGTTGTCTTCAAGCCCGAGGAAGCCGGCCGGCCCCATCAGGTTGCCCTGACGCAGACGGTGGCGCGTCATGTCCTCGTCGTCACCCTCGAAGCCGAACATGGTCCACTTCATGATGAACTCGTGAGGCCCGGTCGGCACGATCTGCCGGATGCCCAGCGTATTCATCTCGCGCTGCACGATCAGGTTCGGCCAGATCGTCGACATGGTCACCGACCACGGGCTGTCGAACTCCGGCACGAAATCCATGAAGCGCGGCTCGCGCAGCGTCATGCCCTCCTTGTAGGCGCGCATTTCCTTTTTTGAATCGTCGGACACCTTCTTGTCGGACTTGGCCGACGCCATCACGCCGTGCCGGCCGCTCGCGTCGGTCAGCATCAGCGAGCGGTTGCCGGCGACCAGCAGGCCGAAGGTCACCAGGAAGGTGTGCAGCAGCGTCGCGTGATAGGGGTCTTTCAGGTTCTCGTGGTAGAGCTTCCAATTGCCCGGCAGCGAATGCCGGTAGTGGCCGAGGATCTTGAGCTTGCGGCCGTCGAACGTCGCCTCGAACTCGCGCAGCACCTCGGGCCCGAGATAATCGGCAAACAATTCCATGTCGTCGCGGTAGGACGCGAACACCACGCCGCGGTGGGTGGTGACATTGAGCCGCCGCAGCCCGTGTTCGGCCTGGTCGAAGTCCTTCGGCATGCCGCCCTTGCCGGCGACGCCGCGCTTGAACGGCACGCCGATCAGGTTGCCGTTCAGATCGTAGGTCCACTGGTGGTAGGGGCACACGAATTCGTTCACATTGCCGGTCAGCTCGCGGCAGAACTCGGCGGCGCGATGGGCGCAGCGGTTCTCCACCACGCTGATCGCACCGTCCTTGGTGCGCGCCACCACCACCGTGGTCGGGCCGACGTTGGAGCGGATGAAATCCCCCGGATTGGGGATTTCGGCTTCCAGCGCGACGTAGTTCCAGGTCGGGCCGTGGAAGATGCGTTCGATCTCCCGCCGGTAGACATTTTCGTCGGTGTAGACCCAATCCGGAATCTGCGTCAGGTCGCCGGGCCAGACATACTGCTGGTCGAACAGCACCGCGCTGTCGCGCGCGCCGACGCTGTCGCCGTGGCCGGTTCCGCCATTGCCGCTCATGATCGCCTCCGCGGCGCCTGGTCCGGGCGCGGCCGGAATAAGCGCGGCCGGAGTATAGGTCGTTTTGCCGCCGAGGGCAGCCGGGTCGCGCCCGTGACATTGGCGACGGCCTGCGCTGTAATCACGGACGACAATTCATGGATGGAGCGACGATGCGACAGCGCCACGCGTGCCTGACGGGCTTGACCTTGGCGGCGATGCTCGCTGCCACCGGCGCGGCGGCCCAGAGCGCGCCGAACTGCCCGACCCTGCGCAAGATCAACGTCGGCGTCTCGGTCGCGCCGCCGAACGTGGTGCACACCGCGCCCTATGTCGCCAAGGAGCTGGGCTTCTTCGCCAAGCGCTGCATCGACGCCAGCATCGTGCAGTTCGAAGGCGGCCAGTCGCAGACCTCGACGGTTGCGGCGGCGCAAGGCTCGGCGATCGTCAGCGTCAGCGATGTCTCGATCGGTCGCGGGCTCAAGGTGCAGCAGATCTGGGCGCTCGCGCCGCGCATGCCGCAGGCCTACATGGTGCAGGGCGAGATCAAGACCGCCGCCGATCTCAAGGGCAAGCGGCTGTCGGCGACCGGCGGCGGCGTCGGCGGCTTCAACTGGCGCATGGGCCGCGAGGTGCTGAAATCCGCGGGCCTGACCGAGGCCGACGCGCAGTTCATCCCCTCGCCCACCGCCGGCCGGCTGCCCGGCCTGATCGCCGGCCAGATCGACGGCGTCGCGCTGCATCCCGAAGACGTGTTCCTGGCCAGAAAGCAGAAGGACAGCCTGCACCCGCTGGTGCAGCTCGCCGAGCTGATGCCGCTCTACATGTTCAACGCCTATGGCGCCTCGCTCGAATGGATCGCCAAGGACCGCGCGCTGCTGCGCGACACCGTGGCGGCGATGATCGAGGCCAACCGCGCGATCTATGGCGCGGGCGCTAAGGGCCCGATCATGAAGGCTATCGTCGAAGCGACGCAAAAGCCGCAGGACGCGGTCGAATACGCGGTCGAAATCCTGATCAAGAACTGCGTCTGGTCGGTCAACACCGGCTTTACGCCGCAGCGCACGCAATGGACCATCGACAACAGCGTATCGAACGGCGACATCGACGCGGCCAAGAAGCCCTCCGTGGAGCAGGTGGCCAACGTCAAGCTCGCCGAGGAGGCGGTCGAGCTCGCCGGCGGCCGGGTGACGATCGGCAAGTGTACGGAGTAGGTGTTCACCCGTGACCTGGATCGTCGCCAACATGCGTTGGGTGATGCTGGCGGCGGGCGTGCTGACCTGCACGATGGTGTACGGCGCCGTTGCGCCACAGGCGGCGCTGCGCGCGACGTTCGGCGAGACGCTGGAGGGGCCGCTGGCCGAGGTCGTGGTGCGCAACTGGGCCGCGCTGATCGCGATCATGGGCGCGATGCTGATCTACGGCGCGTTTCGTCCGGATCACCGCGCGCTCGTTCTGATCGCCGCCGGCGCGAGCAAGCTCGTTTTCATCGCGCTCGTGCTGTCGCAAGGCGGGCGTTATCTCAGCCAGCAGGCCGGCATCGCGATCGCGGTCGACTTGGTCATGGTGGCGCTGTTCGCCGGCTATTTGATAGCCTGTAGGATGGGCAAAGGCGCTTAAGCGCAAGCGGTACGGTGAAAAAGAATGTACCGCCCTTGATATTTGCCCGTCGATATCGAGGCATGTCGCTTAAGATAGATCGTTTCCGCCGCGTGGGCACGGCGCTTCGCGCCTTTGCCCACCCTACTAAGGACCTAGGAGAATACCGCCATGAACGAACAGCCCCGCCGTCCGCTCGGCCCGCAGGCGTGGAACGTGGTGCGCGACAAGCTCGACCAGTCGCTGCCGTTCGCCAACATGCGCGACACGCCGTACTACCGCGACTGCGTGTGGGAGCAGTTCTCGGCCAAGGAATACCAGCGCCGCTACGACGCGCTGCGCGCCAAGATGAAGGAGCACAAGCTCGACGCCGTGGTGGTGCCGGGCGGCCCCAGCCACTGGAGCTTCGGCGCCGGCATGACCTGGCTGACCGGCCATTGGGAATGGCATGCGCTGTGCTGCTACGTGCTGGTGCCGGCCTCGGGCGAGCCGACCATGATCTATTCGATGGGCGGCACGCACGCCGAGGCGGTGCGCCGCCATGTCGCGGTGGCGGTGCAGGACGTGCGCCACAGCCGCAACGGCCAGTACGCGCAAGTGATGGTCGAGCGGCTGCGCGAGCTCAAGCTCGAGCGCGGCCGCATCGGGCTGATGGAGATTGACCCTCGGCACGGCGATTACCTGCCGGTCAACCAGTACAACACGCTGCGCAAGGAGCTGCCGGACGCCGAGCTGATCTTCACCAAGAACTTCCTGCACGACCTGGTGGTCATCCACTCGGCCGAGGAGCTGGACTGCGTGCGCAAGGCCGGCGTGCTGTGCCAGCGCGCCATGGAGGCGATGGTTCAGCGCGCCAGGCCCGGCGTGAAGGAATACGAGCTCAAGGCCGCGGCGGCCTCCGCCATCATGGATGGCGGGGGCGACATCGACTTCCTGATCATCGGCAGCACGCCGATGGACCATCCGGCACTGATCTTCGGCAACCCGCGGCCGTCGGGCCGCGTGCTCAAGCAGGGCGACATGGTCAACATGGAGCTCGCCGCCGGCTATCGCGGTTACACCGCCCAGATCGGCTCGCCGATCACGCTTGGGCCGCCGACCGACATGGTGCGCAAGTTCTGGGAGGAGATCACCCTGCCCGGCTACAATAAGATCGTCGCCGAAATCGCGCCCGGCAAGAACGCCGAGGCGATGCGGCAAGCGAGCCGGTTTTTCCGCGACAAGGGCGTGCAGTCGCGGCCAACGCAGTGCCACGGCATCGACATCGTCACCGACAATCCGCATGTCGCGTCCGACCACATCAGCGGCATCGACAGCGATATGATCCTCAAACCCGGCATGATCATCATGGCCGAGCCCAACCCGATCACCGCCGACGGCATGTTCGGTATCTTCCTTGGCCACACCTTCATCGTGAACGAGCGCGGCCACGAGGTGGTCGACGACTTCCCGCTCGAAATCGCGGTGGCGGAATAGTCAGTGGCCGGCTGTGACGGCTCGAGGCGGCCAGAGCCCGATCAGCGAAAAGCTTTAAATCGCCCGGTCGCGGCCTGCGCCTTGCGGAACGCGTTCCACAACGTGGGGCTGGCCTTGATCCAGGCCTTGATCTGGCGGGCTGCGATAATCGGCAGCGCTGCGACGGCGCTACGCACGGTCAGCACGGCGCTGAAGCGGTGTCAGTCAGCCGCCCAAGCGGGCGCGGGCTGATCGCCGCATCGCCTTTCCTTCGCAACGATCCCGGCCGATACTTGCGCCATGGGCGTGAGGCAATTCGGCGCGCGCGTCACACGGTTCGAGGATCCGGCGCTGTTGTCGGGACGTGGGCGCTATGTCGATGACATCGCGCCGATCGGAGTGCTGCACGCCTGCTTCGTGCGAAGCCCGCTCGCGCACGCCAAAATCCGATCGATCGATAGCACGGCAGCGCGCGCCTTGCCGGGCGTGCAGGCGGTGCTGACCGAGGCCGACCTGCCGGCACCGATGCGCAGCCAGCGCATTCCGACACTGCAAGCCAACCCGGCGATGAAGCTCATGCGGACCCAGCATTGCCTCGCCGGGGACGAAGTCTGCTACGTCGGCGAGGCGGTCGCAGTCGTGATCGCGGACAGCCGCGCGCTGGCGGAGGACGCCGCCGCGCTGGTGAATGTCGAATACGACCCGCTGCCGGTGGCCGCCGATTGCCGGGAGGCGGCCAAGCCCGGCGCGCCGACCGCGCACGCCGACCTGTCCGACAACATCGCCTGCTCGATCCAAATGACCTACGGCAACGTCGACGCCGCATTCGCCCAGGCGAAGCACGTGATCGAGGCAAGGTTCTGGATGCATCGCGGCTGCGGCATGCCGATCGAGACGCGCGCCGTCGTCGCCCAGTATGACCGGTTCGACGATCGGGTCACGGTCTGGTCGGCGACCCAGACCCCGCATCTCGGCCGCCGCATCCTCGCCGATCTGCTCGACCGCGATATCGAGACGATCCGCGTGGTCGCGCCCGACGTCGGCGGCGGCTTCGGCATCAAAGCGCCGTTCTACCCGGAGGAGGCGGTGATCCCGGCGGCCGCGATCATGCTCGGCCGGCCGGTGAAATGGTCGGAGGACCGGCGCGAGAACTTCATGACGGCGACGCAGGAGCGCGACCAGCATTGGACGCTGGCGATCGCGCTCGACGGCGAGGGCAAGATCCTCGGCCTGCGCGGCAACTCGCTGCACGACCAGGGCGCGTTCATGCCGTGGGGCATGGTGATGCCGTACATCGCCGGGGTGGCGGTGCTCGGACCTTACGTCGTCCCGAGCTACCGGATGGACCTGACCGCGGTGATGAACAACAAGGTGCCGGTGGCACCGGTGCGCGGCGCCGGGCGTCCGCAGGCGGTGTTCGCGATCGAACGGCTGCTGGATCGCGCCGCGCGTACGCTCGGCATCGATCGGGCCGAACTGCGGCGGCGCAATCTGGTGACGCCTGAGCAGATGCCGTACCAGACCGGGATCGTGCTCGGCGGCGGCAGGCCGGTCACCTATCACGGCGGCGACTACCCGGGCGGCCAGGCGTCGGCGATGAAGGCCGCGGGCTATGCCAATTTTTCCGCGCGACAAGCTGAAGCACGCAAGCAAGGCCGCGCCATCGGCATCGGGCTTGCGAATTACGTCGAGGGCACGGGCTTAGGTCCCTACGAGGGTGCGACCGTCCGCATCATGCCAAACGGCAAGGTCGCGGTCGCGACCGGCGCGACCAGCCAGGGCCAAGGCACGCGCACCACGCTCGCCCAGGTGGTCGCCGACCGGCTCGGCTGCCGGATCGAAGACGTGGTTGTTACGCTCTCCGACACCGCGGCGATTTCCATGGGCGTCGGCGCGTTCGCGAGTCGCCAGGCCGTCGCCGGCGGCAGCGCCGCGCATAACGCGAGCCTGGCGGTGCGCGACAAGCTCATTGCGGTCGCGGCCCGCGCGCTCGGCGTGCCGCCTGGCGAGATCGACGTGGAGGATAGCCGCGCCAGCGCGCGCACCGGCAACAAACCGTCGCTTGGCTTCGGCGAGTTGGCGCGGCTCGCGCTCGGCACGCCCGGCCTGCCGACCGAAAGCGCAGGGCTGGAGCATACCGCCTATTTCCATCCGCCGGGCTATTCGTACTGCAACGGCACGCATATCGCCGAAGCCGAGGTCGACCCGATGACCGGCGGCGTGACGCTGTTGCGCTACACCATCGCGCATGACTGCGGCACCATCATCAATCCGATGATCGTCGAGGGCCAGGTGCAGGGTGGCACCGCGCACGGCATCGGCAACGCGCTGTTCGAGCACATGCGCTACGACACCGACGCCAATCCGCTGAGCACCACGCTGCAGGACTACCTGCTACCGGCCGCGCCCGAGGTGCCGATGTTCCAGGTGCTGCACGTCGAGACGCCCAACCCGCTCAATCCGATCGGCGTCAAGGGCGCGGGCGAAGGCGGCGCGATCCCGGCCGCGGCTGCAATCATCTCGGCCATCGAGGACGCGCTGTCGCCGTTTGGCGTGCAGTTCAACGAATTCCCGCTGACGCCGGAGGCAATCGTCGCCGCACTGCGCGCGGCCGGCGCCTACGACAAGCCCGGCCTTTCCTAATCCGGCATTGCGTCGGATACTGGTCCGATGGGTGCAAAGCATTTCGGCGCGCGGGTCACGCGGCTCGAGGACCCGGAACTACTCACCGGCCGCGGCCTTTTCGTCGATGACGTGAAACTGCCGGGCACCTTGCACGCGGCGTTCGTGCGCAGCCCGCATGCGCACGCCCGCATCCGCGGCATCGACACCAGCACGGCTGCGGCGCTGCCGGGCGTGCACGCGGTGTTCACCGCCGCCGACATGCCGGCGCGCATCGCGTCGTCGCAAATTCCGATGCTGGTGCCCAATCCGGCGATCAAGACGCCGCGAACGCAAATTTCCTTGGCGCGCGACGAGGTCTGCTACGTCGGCCAGACCATCGCGGTGGTGATCGCCGACAGCCGCTATCTTGCCGAGGACGCGGCCGCGGCGGTCGCCATCGACTATGACGTGCTGCCGGCGGTGAGCGATTGCCGCGATGCGCTCAAGCCCGGCGCCGCGCCGGTCCACAGCGATCTCACCTCGAACGTCGCGGCTTTCGTGCCGATGAGCTACGGCGACGTGGACGCAGCGTTCAAGAACGCGCCGCATGTCTTTGAAGAAGAGATGTATCAGCACCGCGGCGGCGCCATGACGCTGGAAGGCCGCGCCGTGCTGGCGAGCCAGGACGCGGCGTCCGGCCTGCTCACGGTCTGGGCGTCGACCCAGACTCCGCATCTCTGCCGCGGCACGCTCGCCGACCTGCTCGAACGCGACCTGGAATCGATCCGCGTCATCGCGCCGTTCGTCGGTGGTGGCTTCGGCACCAAGGCGCCGTTCTATGCGGAGGAGGCGGTGATCCCGGCCTCAGCGATCAAGCTCGGCCGACCGGTGAAATGGCAGGAGGACCGCCGCGAGCACTTCCTCTCCGCCACGCAGGAGCGCGACCAGTACTGGAAGGTCGCCATCGCCGTCGACGGCCAGGGCAAGATCCTCGGCCTGCGCGGCACCATGCTGCACGACACCGGCGCCTATCTGCCCTGGGGCATCATCGTGCCGTTCATCGCGGCGACCACGTTCCCCGGGCCCTATGTGGTGCCGGCGTACAAGATCGAGACCACCGTGGCGTTGACCAACCGCGTGCCGACCACCGTGGTGCGCGGCGCCGGCCGGCCGCAGGCGGTGTTCGCCATGGAACGGCTGTTGGACCGCGTCGCGAACGAGCTCAAGCTCGACCGCAACGAGGTGCGCGCGCGCAACATGATCCAGGCCGAACAGATGCCCTATGCGCCGGGGCTGACGTTCCGCGACGGCAAGCCGCTGGTCTATGTCAGCGGCGACTTTCCGCGCAGCCAGCGCCGCGCCGTGGAGCTGTCCGACTACGAGCGTTTCCGCGCGCGGCAACGCGATCAGCGCACGCAGGGGCGCTACATCGGCATCGGCATCGGCAATTACGTCGAAGGAACCGGCCTTGGCCCATTCGAGGGCGTGACCGTGCGCGTGCTGCCCAACGGCAAGGTCGCGGTCGCGACCGGCGCCACCACGCAAGGCCAAGGCACGCGCACCACGCTGTCGCAGATCGTCGCCGACCGGCTCGGCTGCCGGATCGAGGATATCGTCATGACCGGCGGCGACACCGGCGCGATTTCGCAGGGCATCGGCGCGTTTGCGAGCCGCCAGGCGATCAACGCCGGCTCGTCGGCGATGATCGCAGGCGAAGCGGTGAAGAAGCAGGTGCTGGCCGCGGCGTCGCGCGCGCTCGGCATTCCGGAAAGCGACATCGACATCGAGGACGGCAAGGCCACCGCGCGCACCGGCAACAAGCCGAGCCTCACGTTCGGCGAGCTCGCACGCATGGCGCAGGGCATGCCCGGCTTCTCGTTCGCGCCCGGCCAGACGCCGGGGCTCGAGCACACCGCCTATTTCACGCCGCAGCAGGCGTCCTATTGCAACGGCACCCATGTGGTGGAGGTCGAGGTCGATCCGATGACCGGTGGAGTAACATTGCTGCGCTACACGGTGGCGCACGACAGCGGCAACGTCATCAATCCGATGATCGTCGACGGCCAGGTGCAGGGCGGCGTCGCGCACGGCGTCGGTAACGCGCTGTTCGAATGGATGCGCTACGACGACGGCGCGCAGCCGCTGACCACCACGTTCCAGGACTACCTGCTGCCGGCGGCGCCTGATGTGCCGGGCTGCGTCATCGAGCACGTCGAGACGCCGAACCCGCTCAACCCGCTCGGCGTGAAGGGCGCGGGCGAAGGCGGCACCATCCCGGCGCCGGCGGCGATTGTCGCCGCCATCGAGGATGCGCTTTCGTCGTTCGCGGTGCGCTTCACCGACATTCCGCTCACGCCCGAACGGATCGTTTCGACGCTGCGCCAGGCCGGCGCTTATGAGAAGATGACGGCGACATGAGCGACACCGCACAGACCCCCGTCAGCAAATCGCCGTTCTGGCGGTTCTCGGTCAAGTTCTATGCCGTGCCGGGCGTGGCGCCGGCCTGCATCGAGCTGCAGGACCAGGCCAAGGTCGACGTCAACGTGCTGTTCTTCTTGCTGTGGAATGCGACGGCGAAGCGCGCGCTGAACGCGGCCGAGGTCGGCGAGGTCGAGCAATCGATCGGCGCCTGGCGCGACATGACGGTGGTGCCGATCCGCAACCTGCGCCGCGCGCTGAAATCGCCGCCGCCGGTGATGGCGGCGGACGTCGCCGAGGGCTTCCGCACCCGCATCAAGGCGGTGGAGTTGGAGGCCGAGCGATTGCAGCAGGAGGCGCTGTACGCGATGGCGCAATCGGGCCGGCTCGGCCAGCCGGCCGCTTCGGCGCTCGAAGCGGCGCGGATCAGCGTCAGCGCCTATCAGGGCGTCATCGGCCCGTTCCCGCCGGGGCCGCTGGATGCGGTGCTTTCGGCCTTTGCCACGTTCGAAGGCCCGGCCTGATCGCGCGCGAGCCATCCGAAAACCGGCTCCCCCGCCCCGGGATCATGCGCTACAGATAGCAGCGATGACGAAAGAACCTCGAATGGCCAAGAACGCACCCCGGCGGCTGGTGATCGGCATTTCCGGCGCATCCGGCACCATCTATGGCATCCGGATGCTCGAATTGCTGAAGAAGACCGATATCGAGACCCATCTGGTCATGAGCAAGTCGGCCGAGATGACCATGGTCTATGAGACTCCATACAAGCCCAAGGACGTCCGGGCGCTGGCCTCGGTCAATCACCCGGCCGCCGACATCGGCGCGTCGATCTCCTCGGGCTCGTTTCCGACCATCGGCATGATCGTGGTGCCCTGCTCGATCCGCACCATGAGCGAAATCGCCTGCGGCGTGACCAGCACGCTGGTCACGCGCGCCGCCGACGTGGTGCTCAAGGAAAAGCGCCGCCTGGTGCTGGCGCTGCGCGAGACGCCGTTGCATGGCGGCCATCTGCGCACGCTGACCACCCTCGCCGACATCGGCGCCATCGTCGCGCCGATCGTGCCGGCGTTCTACAACAAGCCGAAGACCGTCGACGACATCATCAACCACACCGTCGGCCGCCTGCTCGACCTGTTCGGCATCGAGACCAAGATGGTCAAGCGCTGGCAAGGTGGGCCGACGGAGGACTGAACACGCTCACGCTGTCATCGCCCGCGAAGGCGGGATGCTAAGGAGGAACAGAACAATGGATCAGAAAACCTACGACGTCGGCATGAAGATGCGTCGCAAGGTGGCCGGCGACGCCTATGTCGACAAGGCGATGGCCAATGTCGACGACTTCAACCGCGACTTCCAGCGCATCGTCACGCAATACTGCTGGGGCGAAGCTTGGGGCGACGACACGCTGCCGCCGCGCGAGCGCTCGATCCTCAATCTCGGCATGATCGCCTGCCTCGGCCGCATGGAGGAGTTCCAGACCCATGTGCGCGGCGCGCTCAACAACGGCATGACGCCGAACGAGATCCGCGCCGTGCTGATTCAGATTGCGGTCTATTGCGGCATCCCGGTCGGCGTCGATTGCTTCCGCCACGCCAAGCCGGTGATCGAGGCGCATCAGAAGAAGTAGCCCGCATGCTCGACCAGCCCGACAAGCGCAAGCCCGCGGCGAAAGCCGAAGGCCCCGCGCTCGACTTCCAGGAGCACCTCAAGCTCCTGGAAGCCAAGGGGCTGGTGACGCGGATCGACCGGCCGATCAACAAGGATACCGAGCTGCACACGCTGATGCGCTGGCAGTTCGTCGGCGGCCTGCCGGAGGAGCAGCGCCGCGCGTTCCTGTTCACCAACGTGGTCGACGGCAGCGGCCGGAAATACGACATGCCGGTGGTGGTCGGCGCGCTCTCGGCCAACCCGCAAATCTATGCGGTTGGCATGGGCCGGCCCGTCGAGGAGATCGGCCAGGCCTGGATCGACGCCGTCGCCAACCCGATCCCGCCGGTGCGAAGCAACGCCGCGCCCTGCCAGGAGGTCGTGATCACGGGCGACGACCTGCGCAAGCCCGATGGCGGGCTTAAGGCTCTGCCGGTGCCGATCTCGACGCCGGGTTTTGACGCCGCGCCCTACTTCACCGCCACGCTCTGCGTCACCAAGGACCCGGAGAGCGGCATCCAGAACATGGGCACCTACCGCGCCGGCCTGAAAGCCACCGACCGCCTCGGCGTGCGCATGGCCTCGCGCATCGGCGGCGCCGGCGGCTACCAGCACTGGCTCAAGCATCGCAAGCTGAAGACGCCGATGCCGATCGCCATCGTCAACGGCTGCGCGCCGGTCGTGACCTACACCGGACCGCAGAAGCTCGCCATCGACATGGACGAGATGGGCGTGGCCGGCGCGCTCGCAGGCCACGCCATCCGCACGGTGAAATGCCTCACCGTCGATCTCGACGTGCCGGCCGACAGCGAGATCGTGATCGAAGGACTGATCGATCCGGAGCTGCTCGAGCCGGAAGGCCCGTTCGGCGAGAGCCATGGCTACATCGCGCTCGAGGATTTCAACATGTCGATGCGGGTGACCGCGATCACCCGCAAGAAGCAGCCGGTGTTCGTGTCGATCATCAGCCAGGTCACGCCGAGCGAATCGAGCGTCATCAAGAAGGTCGCCTACGAGCCGATGTTCTTGTCGCATTTGCGCGACCGGCTCGGCATCAAGGGCGTCCGCGCGGTCAGCCTGCACGAGCCGCTGTCCAACGTGCGGCCGGTGATCTTCCTGCAATTCGCGCAAGGCACGCCGCGCACCGAGGTCTGGCGCGGCATCCAAGGCGCCTCAGGCTTGCGCGCCGACTGCGGCAAGATCGTCGTCGCGGTCAGCGACGACATCGACCCGACCAACACCGACGCGGTGTTCTGGTCGATGGCCTATCGCTGCAATCCGGTCGACGACGTGCACGTGGCGCCGCATCGCTCCAGCGGCCATGGGCCGAAGTCCGGCCGCGTGCCCAACGATTCATCGCTACTGATCGACGCCACGCTCAAGCAGGCGTTTCCGCCGCTGGCGCTGCCCACCCGGGAATTCATGGAGCGTGCGCGCAAGATCTGGGATGAGTTGGGCCTGCCGCCGATCGCGCCGCAGCCGCCGTGGCATGGCTACACGCTCGGCGACTGGAACGACACCTGGGAAACCTACGCCAAGCGCGCGGTGATCGGCGCCTGGGAGCAGAGCGGCACGGAAACGTTCGCGCAGAAGCGCGGCGGGCTGACGCCCGAAACCCCGGTGCGCGATGCTCACAAAGCCGATCGGGACAAGCATTGAGGTCGCTCGATCTCCGTCATCCTGCGGTGACGGATCAACGAATGGTGCTTGCTGCACCGCACTATCATTGAACAATCGCCCGCAAATCCGTGCAATCCGAGGCCCATCAGGGCCGTGGTCGGCATCGGAGCGCGTCTTCAACTCGGCTTGATCACCGGCGGAATATCGGCCGCGGTCGATTGTTGATTTGTCATAATCACCATAGACTTTTTGCACTTGCACCAACGGCCGGCCCTCAGACGTGTCGACCGGACATCTCACCTGGGGAGGTTCGAGAATGGTAAGCCTCAACATCAACGGACAGGATCATAACGTCGACGTCGAGCCCGACACCCCGCTGCTATGGGCGATCCGGGAGAACGTCGGCCTGACCGGCACCAAATACGGCTGCGGCGTCGCGCAATGCGGCGCCTGCACGGTCCACGTCGACGGTGTCGCCACCCGCTCGTGCTCGCTCCCGGCGAGCGCTGCGGTCGGCAAGAAGATCGTCACCATCGAGGGCCTCGCCCAGGGCGGCGTGCTGCACAAGGTGCAGCAAGCCTGGATCGAACACGACGTGCCGCAATGCGGCTATTGCCAGACCGGTATGATCATGGCGGTGGCCGAGCTGCTCAAGAACAAGCCGAAGCCGAGCGACGCCGACATCGATCGTGAGATCACCAACATCTGCCGATGCGGCACCTTCCAGCAAGTACGCGCGGCGATCCACGCCGCGGCGAACGCGTGATCGGGAGGCAACCATGAATTATGTTCCGAAGCTGAATCGCCGCTCCTTCGTGATTGGCAGCGCCGCGCTCGGTGGCGGGCTCGCAATCGGCCTCGACATCCCGTTCGGCTCAGGCGCCGCCAACGCCCAAGCCAGCTCCCAGGCCAGTACGCCCGAGCTTGGCGCCTGGGTCGTGGTCAAGCCCGACGACACCGTCGTGGTCCGCATCGTGCGAACGGAGATGGGGCAAGGCACCATCACCGGTCTCGCCCAGCTGGTCGCCGAGGAGCTCGAGGCCGACTGGTCGAAGGTCACCTACGAGTATCCGACCCCCGGTCAGAGCGTCGCGCGCAAACGTGTGTGGCAATCGTTTTCGACCGGCGGCAGCCGCGGCATCCGCGAGTCGCACGAATACGTGCGCCAAGGCGGCGCGGCGGCGCGCATGATGCTGCTGCAGGCGGCGGCCAACCAATGGAACGTTCCGGTCGAGCAATGCAAAGCCGCGAATGGCGTCATCACCCATGCCGCCTCGAACCGCAGCACCACGTTCGGCAAGGTCGCCGACGCGGCCGCCAAGCTGCCGGTACCCGAGAAGCCCGCGCTCAAGGATCCAAAGGACTGGAAGATCGCCGGCAAGCCGCTCAAGCGGTTCCGCGTCGCCGAAAAGGTCACCGGCCAGCAGATCTATGGAGCCGACCTCACGCTTCCCGGCATGCTCAATGCGACGATCAAGGAATGCCCGGTGTTCGGCGGCAAGGTGAAGAGTTTCGACGCCGCCAAAGTCGCCGGCATGAAGGGCGTGAAGAAGGTTCTGCAGGTCGGCGACACCGCCGTCGCTGTGGTGGCCGACACCTGGTGGCACGCCAAGACCGCGCTCGACGCGCTGCCGATCGAATGGGACTACGGCGATAATGCCAAAGTCTCCAGCGCCAGCATCGCGGAATGGCTGAAGGCCGGGCTCGATGCCGAACAGGGCTTCGTCGGCAATCAGAACGGCGATGTCAAAGCCGCACTCGCCGGCGCCGCGAAGAAGGTCGAGGCGGTCTACGCCTATCCGTACCAGAACCACGCCCCGATGGAGCCGATGAACGCCACCGCGCGTTACACCGCCGACAAGTGCGAGGTGTGGGTGCCGACCCAGGACGGCGAAGCCTCATTTGCGGCCGTACTCGCCGCCTCCGGCCTGCCGGCCGACAAGTGCGACGTCTACAGGCTCGATATGGGCGGCGGCTTCGGTCGGCGCGGCGCGTTCCAGGACTACGTGCATCAGGCGGTGAAGATCGCCAAGGAGATGCCTGGGACGCCGATCAAGCTACTGTGGTCGCGCGAGGAAGACATGGCACAGGGCCGGTACCACCCGGTCATGCAATGCAAGCTGGTCGGCGCCTTCGACAAGGACAACAACCTCACCGGCCTGCACATGCGGCTGTCGGGGCAGTCGATCCTGGCGAGCGCGCGGCCGCAGGTGGTCGAACAGGACAAGGGGCGTGACGCGCTCACCTTCCAGGGCGTTTTCCAGACCGGTGAGCACGCCTTCAGCTACTCGATCCCCAACCTGTTGATCGACCACGCGATGCGCAATCCGCACGTGCCGCCGGGGTTCTGGCGGGGCGTCAACATCAACCAGAACTGCATCTTCATCGAGTGCTTCATGGACGAGCTCGCTGAAGCGGCCGGCCAGGACCCGCTGGAGTTCCGCCGCAAGCTGATGGGCAACCATCCGCGCAGCCTCGCGGTGCTCAATGCGGTGGCCGAACGCGTCGGCTGGGGCAAGCCGGCGCCGCAGGGCGTCCACCGTGGCCTGGCGCACATGAAGGCGTTCAACGCCTACGTGGCGGCGGCGGCGGAGGTCTCGGTCACCGGCGACAAGATCAAGGTCCATCGCATCGTCGCCGCGACCGACCCGACCTACGCGGTCAATCCGGCGCAGATCGATCGCCAGGTTGCCGGATCGTTCGTGTACGGCCTGTCCGCCCTGTTCTACCAGGAGTGCACCGTCAAGGACGGTCGCATCGTGGAGACCAACTTCGACAGCTACGATTCCATGCGGATCGCGCAGATGCCGAAGGTCGAGTCGATCCTGATGCCGAGCGGCGGCAGCGGGCCATGGGGCGGGGTCGGCGAGCCGACGATCTGCGTAGCGGCGCCGGCCGTGCTCAACGCCTTTGCCAAGGCGACCGGTAGGCGCATCCGCTCGATACCGCTGAAGAACCACAATCTGCAGATCGCGTGATCGCCCGCGTCGATCGAAGGCAATTGCTCAAGGCAGCCGCGGCTAGCGCCGCGGCTGCTGCGTTTCCGGCACCGGCGTTGGCGCAGAGCGGCGGCCCGCGCGTCGTCATCATCGGCGGCGGCTTTGGTGGCGCGAGCTGCGCGCGCGCGTTGCGCAAGACAAACCCCCGCATCGCGGTGACGCTGATCGAGGCCAACCCGGTCTACACCGCGCCGCCCATGAGCAACGCCGTGATCGCCGGCCTGACCGATCTCAAGCACCAGCAATTCGGATACGATGCGATCAAGCGCGATGGCGTCATGGTCGAACACGCGAACGTCACCGCAATCGATCCCCAGACGCGGTCCCTGACGCTCGCGAACGCTGCTAAGCTTGCCTACGACAAGCTCGTGCTTTCGCCCGGCATCGATTTTCGCTGGGACGCCATCCGCGGCTATGACCGCGCCGCCGCCGAAATCATGCCGCACGCCTGGAACGACGGCGCGCAGGTCGCGCTGTTGCGCCGTCAGCTCGAAGCCATGGAAGACGGCGGAACCGTCGTCGTCACTTCGCCGGTCAATCCCGCGCGCTGTCCGCCGGCGCCCTACGAGCGCGCCAGCCTGATCGCTTACTATCTCAAGAGCAAGAAGCCGCGTTCCAAGGTGATCGTGCTCGACGCCAAGGAAAGCTTCACCATGCAAAGACTGTTCGAGGCGGCCTGGAAGACGCTCTATCCAGGCCTGATCGAATGGGTCGGGCTGTCCAACGGCGGCGTCCTGTCCTCGGTCGAGGTAGCGACCCGCACGCTCGTCACCGACTTCGACAAGTACCAGGCGGCGGTCGCCAGCGTCATCCCGCCGCAGAAAGCCGGGCACGCCGCCGAACTTGCCGGCGTCGCCGACCGCACCGGCTGGTGCCCGGTCGACCCCTCGACCTTCGCCTCCAAGCTGCAATCGGACATCCACGTCATCGGCGACGCCGCGATCGCTGGCGCCATGCCGCGCTCGGCTTCGGCCGCGCATTCGCAGGGGCTCATCTGCGCCGCGGCGATCGTCCGTCTGATCGCCGGCGAGAAGCCCGCGCCGCCGACGCTCGCGAGCCAGTGCTACAGCCTGATCGCGCCCGACTACGCCATCTCGCAGCACGGCACCTATCGGCCGGTCGACGACCAGTACACCGAGGCCGACGGTGGCGCCATCGTCAGCGCGCTGGACGCCCCGACCGCCACGCGCAAGGCTGAAGCAGAACAGGCTGACGTCTGGTTCAAGACCATCACCGGCGAGGTGTTCGGATGAAGCGTGCGGCCGTCATGTCGGTTGCAACGGCCATCGCCCTTTGCGTCGGGGCTCGTGCCCAAGGAGAAGCCCGCTGCGCCCCTACCGGGTCGTCGGCGATGCCGTTCCGCAGTCGTTGACCGGGGTGCCCGGCGATCCAGCGCGCGGTCGCGCAATCGTGATCAAGCGCGAGAGCACATGCCTGCTTTGCCACGCCGGGCCATTTCCGGAGGAGCGATTTCAGGGCAATCTGGCGCCCGATTTGAAAGGCGCCGGCGCGCGCTGGTCGGAGGGCGAGCTTCGCCTGCGGATGGTTGACGCCACCCGCCTCAATCCGGCTACCATCATGCCGTCCTATTATCGCCTGGACGGCCTGGTGCGAGTCGCGCCAAACTTTCGCGGCAAGCCGGTGCTGACCGCCGAGCAGATCGAGGATGTGGTAGCGTATCTGAAGACGTTGCAGGATTGAGATGCCGAGAATCGCATCACCGTCAGCGACCACCCGGCGCCAAATTCTGGCCGCGGCCGGTGGCTTGGGCGCGGCGCTGATCGTGCGTCCCGCACAGGCCACGCCCGACGACATGAAGGCCGCAATCCGCCGCGTGGTCGGCGACGCGCCGATCAAGCCCGGCAAGGTCAAGCTCAACCTGCCGCCGCTGGTCGAGAACGGCAACACGGTTGCGATGAGTGTCGCGGTCGACAGTCCGATGACGGCCAAGGATTACGTCAAGGCGATCCACGTCTTCACCGAGAAGAACCCGCAGCCCAACGTCATCAGCGTCAAGCTTGGACCGCGCGCCGGCAAGGCGGAGATCGCCACCCGCGTCCGGCTTGCCGACACCCAGACCGTGACGGCGATCTGCGAAATGTCCGATGGCTCATTCTGGTCCGACCATGTCGAAGTGATCATCACGCTCGGCGCCTGCCTGGAGGATAATCTGATCTGATGGCACGCACCCTGATCAACGTTCCGCAGAAGGCCAAGCGCGGCGAGATCATCGCGATCAAGACGCTGATCTCGCACGTCATGGAGACCGGCTTCCGGCACGACAACGTCGGCAAGCTGGTTCCGCGCGACATCATCACGTCGTTCGTGTGCACCTACAACGGCCAGCCGATTTTCGACGCCACGCTTTACCAGGCGATCTCGACCAATCCGTTCATCACCTTCCACACGGTAGCGACCGAGAGCGGCACGATCGCGTTCAAGTGGATCGGCGACAACGGCTTCAGCCAGGAAGCCTCGGCGAAAATCACGGTCGAATGAGCGCTCGTTCGCGCCTCGCGGTCGTCGTCGTTTCGCTCCCGATCGCCGCCACGGTGCTGCCCGGGATCGGCGCCGAGATCCCGCCGGACCAGCGACGCTCGGCCTATGACGACATGTCGCCAACCAACCGGGCGATGCAGGATGACGACACCAGCAATCCCGGCATGCTGGCGGTGCTCGACGGCGAGGCGCTATGGCAGGTCAAGGCCGGCGCCACCGGCAAGTCCTGCGCCGATTGCCATGGCGACGCCAAGGTCAGCATGAAGGGCGTGGCCGCGCGCCACCCGGCGTTCGATGCCGGCGCCGGGCGGCCGGTCAATCTGGAGCAGCGCATCAATCAGAGCCGCGCCGCGCATCAGCAGGCGCAACCCCTCCCCTACGAAAGCAAGGATCTGCTGGCGCTGACCGCCTATGTGGCGTTGCAGTCGCGCGGCGAGCCGATCGCGCCGCCGGACGATCCTCGTCTGGCGCCTTTCATCGAAAACGGCCGCGCGCTGTTCACGGAGCGGCAAGGCCAGCTCAACCTGTCGTGCAGCCAATGCCACGACGACAACTGGGGCAAGAGCCTCGCCGGCAACACCGTGCCGCAGGCGCACCCGACCGGCTATCCGATCTACCGGCTCGAATGGCAGGGACTTGGCTCGTTGCAGCGGCGGCTGCGCAATTGCATGATCGGGATGCGCGCGGAGACCTATCCCTATGGCGCGCCGGAGTATGTGGACATGGAGCTGTACCTGATGCGACGCGCCCGCGGCATGAAGCTCGAAACGCCGGCGGTGCGGCCATGAGCGCGGTCAGCAGGCTCCATGGCTACGTTTCGTTGGCAAGCGCCTTGCGCGCCGGCAAGACCTCGCCACGCGCCTATCTGGCGGAGACGCTGGAGCGCATCGAGCAACGCGACCCCGACGTCGGCGCCTTCGTCACATTGAACACGGAAGGCGCGATGCGGGCGGCCGAAGCCTCCGCCACGCGCTGGCGCGACGGCAAGCCCTTGTCGGCGATCGACGGCATGCCGATCGCGATCAAGGACATCATCGAGACCGCCGACATGCCGACCGGCCAGGGCTCGCCGCTGTGGGAGGGCACGGTGTCGCGGCGTGATTCCGCAAGCGTGCATGCGCTGCGTGAAGCCGGCGCCATCATCATCGGCAAGACCACGACCACCGAGTTCGCGGCCAGTCATCCGTTCCACGAGACGCGCAATCCCTATGACGGCCGACGCACGCCGGGCGGATCGTCGAGCGGCTCGGCCGCCGCGGTCGGCGCCGGCATGGTGCCGGCCGGGCTCGGCACCCAGGTGGTCGGCTCGATCCTGCGGCCGGCAAGCTTCTGCGGCTGCGTCGGCTTCAAGCCGAGCGTCGGCGCCATCAACCGCAGCGGGTCGCACGACCACTTCAGCCAGAGCTGCCAGGGCGCCATCGGCGCGACGCTGGCCGACACCTGGGCGGTGGTGCGCGCCATCGCCGACCGCACCGGCGGCGACCCGGGCTATCCGGGCCTGGCCGGCGATGCCGACCTCACCGGCCGCGCTGGCCCGACGCGGGTGGCGATCCTGGAAACCGGCGGCTGGGGCGCCACCAGCACCGGCGCACGCGTGGCGTTCGCGGTGGTGCGCACCAAGCTTGCCGATGCCGGCGTCGAGCTTCGCAGCCGCGCCGACGATCCCGACATCGAGGCACTGGAAAAGGCGATCATCGACGCTCTGCCGCTGACCCAGGCGATCAACGCCTGGGAGGGCCGCTGGCCGCTCAACACCTATGCCGACCTCGACGCCGAGAAGCTGAGCGGGCCGGCGCGCGAACGGCTGAAGACCGCCGAAGCCATGACGCAGCGCGAATACGGCGAGCTGATTACGCGACGCGCCGAGGTGCGCACCATCTACGCCAAAGCCGCAAGCCGATACGACATCTTTGTGACGCTCGGCGCCTGCGGCGCGGCGCCGATCGGCTTGGGCTCGACCGGCAACACCGTCATGAACGTGACGGCCTCGCTGCTCGGCTGCCCGGCGCTGACCGTGCCGGTGCTGGAGGATGAGGGCATGCCGCTCGGCCTGCAATTCCTCGCCGGCATAGAGCGCGACGCCGCGCTGTTCTCCGCGGCGGCTTGGGCGCTCGGCGGCGTGCTGGAGCGCCCGGACCTGATTGGAACGATAGGGTGAGCGCACCGAACGGCCGGAATATGCCGCGCGTCAGCCCTTCCACAAATTGCTGAACTGCGTCGCCACCACATCCTCGTACTTGCCGACGCCTTTGGTCACGCCGGTGGTCTGCGCGAACCGGCACATGCTGTCGAACGCGTCCTTGGAGATCGTCGGCTGATAATACGGCAGGTCGCGCTCCACCAGCGTGGCGATCAGGCTTGCCTCGAACGCCGGAAACCATTTTTCGCCTATCTTGGTGGCGCGTTTGGGATCGGCCTTGAGCGCCTTCTGGGTCTTGACCAATGCGCGCACCGCGGCCGCCGCCTTATCGGGCGTCTTGTCGACCACGTCGGCGCGGGTCGCCAGCACGCCGAAGGTGTAGCCGCGCAGGCTCGCCGGCCCGTCGCCGCGCCGCGCATCCAGCACCAGCGTGCCGACCCCGCGTTTCACCGCCACTTCGGCGCCCATGCCGTTGGCCCAGAAGCCGTCGATCTTGCCCTCCTCCATCGCCTTGGCGGCATTGACGCCGAATGACACACCGGCCGGGTTGGCCGGCATCGGCGGCGGCGCGATCTGCACGTTGTCGCGCACCGGATCGATGCCGGAGGCCTTGAGCAATTCCTTCAGCCCGATGTCGATCATCGGCGCGGCGCCGAGCTTTTTGCCCTTCACCACGCTGACGTCGCCGCGCTTGGCCTTGAGATCGGCGCGCATGATCAGGAACCAGTAGGTGTGCTGCGCCAGCGCGCCGAGGAACCTGACGCCCTGCCATTCAGGAAACGCCGAGGGCGCCGAATGCGACGAGCCGCCGACGAAGTCGGCCTTGCCGTCGCGCAGCGCGCGATAGCAATTGTCCACCGGATAGATCAGCTCCAATTCGGCATCGAGGCCTTCCTCCTTGAAGAAGCCCATCTCCACCGCCGCGATGGCGGGGAAGTACGAGTTGGAAACCAGATCGGGAATGACGACTTTCATCATGTTCTCGGTCCTTGTTGCTGTCATCATCCGCGAAAGCGGATGATCCAGTAATCTCGGCGCCTCAGATTCATTTCATCGCATAAGGCTGCTGGATACCCGCTGGAGTTTACCCCGACTTGATCGGGGGCGGGCATGACAGTCTGGGCCTACCCCTCATCCGGCAGCGAGACGATGCGATAGCTGTGGCTGAGCTTGCGTTTCAACACCGGGTCGTCGAGCTCCATCTCGAACGCGCCCGAGGTCGAAATCCCGCCGTGCACCGCGAAGGTGCCGCAGAACATCGCCGTGCCCAGCGCAAGCCGGTCGCCGCCGGTGTAGAGCCGGATCAACTCTTCGGGCGAGCGCATATTGGTGACCGGCCCCTCCTGGTAGAGCCGGCGCGCGCCGCCATCCGCGGCGAACGCGCGCAGCGTGAGCCTGTCCCAATGCGGCTTGACCTCGTCGTAGCGCCACAGCGCGGCGCCGACCGGCTTGGCGCACAATTGTTTCGACAGCGTCACCCCGATGGTCTCGGCCTTGCGGTCGGTGTGGTCGGAGCCGACGCCCACCCAGAGGCCGTCGTCGAGCGCGTAGAGCACGAACTCGACCTCGCCGCTCGACTTGTCGGCCATCACCTCGATCGCGTCGTCGGTGGTGAGCAGCGATCGCGCCACCCGGTAGAAGATCGGCACGCTTTTGGGCCGCTTCACGCCGATCGCTTCCAGCTCCTTGATGTGGGCCTCCAGCGCCGCGACGTTGCGGCCGGTCCAGCCGGCGATCACCAGATTTTTGATCGCTGCAACGTCAAGCTTTCGTTCGCCCGGCACGGTTGTTCCCTCGGCCCCACTGATATGGTTTTGACTTTAGACGCTAAATCTTCGACCTTAAAGCCTCGGACATCGAGCGCGGCCCAGCTCTGCGACGTCATGCGCGGGCGCGCGTTCCGCAGCAATTCATAGGAGCCCGTCATGAATGAGGTCAGCGGCCATAGCGCGAGCAGGGGCCAGGAGATCAAGGGACAGGAGATCAAGGGACAGGAGCACTGGACCAACAAAGGCCCCGCCAAGCTATTCCTGTGGGAGAAACGGGCGCCGGGCGGCCCGAAGAACGGCACTATCCTGTTCGTGCACGGCTCCTCGATGGCGTCGCAACCGACCTTCGATCTGGACGTGCCGGGCCGGCCGAACTCGTCGGCGATGCAATACTTCGCCGAGCGCGGCTACGACACCTGGTCGATCGACATGGAGGGCTATGGCCGCTCCACCAAGGACCGGGGCCTCGACGCCACCATCGCCGAGGGCGCCGACGACCTCAAGGCTGGCACCGACTACATCTTCAAGACCCGCAACCACACCGGAAAGCTTCTGGTCTACGGCATCTCGTCGGGCGCGTTGCGCGCCGCGCTATTCGCGCAGCGCCATCCCAACCGGGTGCGGCGGCTCGCGCTCGACGCCCATGTCTGGACCGGCGAAGGCAGCCCCACCCTGGTCGAGCGGCGCAAGAAGCTGCCCGAATACCTCAAGACCAAGCGGCGGCCGATCAACCGCGCTTTCGTGCGCTCGATCTTCGAGCGCGACCATCCCGGCACCGCCGATGACAAGGTGATCGAGGTGTTCGCGGACCGCATCCTGGAGCTCGACGACTCGATCCCGAACGGCACCTACATCGACATGTGCAACAACCTGCCGGTGGTCGATCCGACCCAGATCAAGGTGCCGACCATCGTCATGCGCGGCGAGTACGACGGCATTGCCGGCTTCAAGGATCTGTTGAACTTCTTCGAGGCGTTGCCCAATCCCGACAAGCAGTTCGCGGTCATGCCCGGCATCGCGCACGCCTCGCTGCAACAGAAGAACTACATGGTCGCGCTGCACATCTTGCACAGCTTCTTCAGCCAGCCCGAGCCGATCTACTCGACGTATAAGGCGTAAAGCTACCCCGGGGCGGGCGTCGGCAGGTTGATGCCGGTGCCCGAGGCGCGAGCGCGCCGTCCGCCCAGCCGCCAGTGCAGTCGGTCGAGCAGGAGGTAGATCACCGGCGTGGTGTAGAGCGTGAGCACCTGCGACACCAGGAGCCCGCCGACGATGGTCATGCCGAGCGGCCGGCGCAGCTCCGAGCCCGGCCCGGTCGCGATGATCAGCGGCAGCGCGCCCAGCATGGCGGCGAGCGTCGTCATCATGATCGGCCGAAAGCGCGCCAGGCAGGCTTCGCGGATCGCCTGCTCGGCCGGCAGTCCGCCCTGCCGCTCGGCGGCGAGCGCGAAGTCGACCATCATGATGCCGTTCTTCTTGACGATGCCGATCAACAGGATGATGCCGATGAAGGCGATCACCGTCAGCTCGGCGCGGAACATCTGCAGCGCGAGCAGCGCGCCGACGCCAGCCGACGGCAGCGTCGAAATGATCGTGAGCGGGTGAGCGAGGCTTTCGTACAGCACGCCGAGAATGAGATAGACCGCGAGCAGCGCCGCCAGAATCGCCAGCGGCTGCGCGCCGACCGAACGTCGGAACACGCCGGCGTCGCCGGCGAACTCGGTGTGCAAGGTGTCCGGCAAATGCAGCTCGGCCACCGCGCGCTCGATCGCGGCCGAAGCCTGCTGGATCGAAACCTCGGGCGCGAGATTGTAGGTGATGGTCACCGACGGGAACTGGCCCTGGTGGTTGATCACCAGCGGCGCCAGCGACTTGTTGATCTTCGCCACGCTCGACAGCGGCACCTGGGCGGTGCCGGCGCCCGCCACATAGACCTGCGAGAGGTCGGACGGATCGCGCTGAAAGCGCGGATCGACCTCGAGGATGACGCGGTACTGGTTGCGCTCCGAGTAGATCGTCGAGATCTGCCGCTGCGCAAACGCGTTGTTGAGCGCGTTGTCGATGTCCTGGATGCGGACGTTGAGCCGCGCCGCCGCCGGGCGGTCGATCACGATATTGGCCTGCAGGCCGTTCTGCTCGCGGTCGGTGGTGACGTCCACCAGCTCGGGAAGTTTTTCGAGCTTCGACACGACGACCGGCGTCAACCGCAGCAGCTCGTCCAGATTGGCGTCCCAGAGCGTGAACTGTAACGACGAATCCGACTGCCGGCCACCGGCGCGCACGTCCTGGGCCGGGAACATGAATACGCGCATGCCGCCGACGTCGAGCAGCTTCGGGCGCAGCCGGTTGATGACCTGCTGCGAGGTCAGGTTGCCGCGCTCGGACCGCGGCTTGAGGCTGATGAACAGCCGGCCGTTGTTGACCGAGGCGTTGAAGGTTGAGGCGCCGACCGACGAGCCGACATAGGCCACCGCCGGATCGGACAGCACGATCTGGGTGGCGCGCTCTTGCAGCTCCTTCATCGCCTCGAACGAGATATCGGGCGCGGCGCGGGTGCCGCCGAAGATCAGCCCGGTGTCGTCCTGCGGAAAGAAGCCCTTCGGCGTCTTGATGTAGAGCCCGACCGTGAGCGCGATAGTGGCCAGGAACACCAGCAGCGTCAGAATGCGGTGACGCAGCACGAAATCCAGGCTGCGGGCATAGCCTGCGATCGAGCGCACCAGCACCCGCTCGACGGCGCGGTCGAGCCAGTTGCCGTCTCGGCTCGGCGGCGATTTCACATAGTGCGCGCAGATCATCGGCGTGAGCGTCAGCGACACCACGGTCGAGATCGCAATCGCGAACGTCAGCGTCAGCGAGAACTCGGTGAACAGCCGGCCCACCACGCCGCCCATGAACAGCAGCGGCGTGAAGGCCGCGACCAGCGAAATGCTGATCGAGATCACCGTGAAGCCGATCTCGCGCGCGCCTTCGATCGCCGCGCGCATCGGCGTCATGCCCTTTTCGAGATTGCGGAACACGTTTTCGATCACGACGATGGCATCATCGACGACGAAACCGACGGAGACCGCGAGCGCCATCAGCGAGATGTTGTCGATCGAGAAGCCAGCGAGCCACATCGCCACGCAGGTGCCGGCCAGCGCCAGCGGCACCGTGACGCCCGCCGCGATCGTCGCGGCCATCCGGCGCAGGAACAGGAACACCACCAGCATCACCAGCGCGATGGTGGCGACCAGCGTCAATTGCATGTCGAGCACGCTGGCGCGAATGGTCTGGGTGCGGTCGGACAGCACCGAGATGTCGATGTCGGCTGGAATCCAGCGCTTCAGCTCGGGCAACAGCTCGAAGATTTGGTCGACCGTGTCGATCACGTTGGCGCCGGCCTGCTTGGTGACGACCAGCAGCACCGACGGCTGGCCGTTGAACCAGGCCGCCGAGCGGCGGTTGCGCACGCCCTCCTCGATGGTGGCGATGCCGCCGAGGCGCACCACCGTGCCGTTGACGGTCTTGACCACGATGTCTTCGTAGTCGCGCGGGTTGCGCAGCTGCCCGTTGATGCCGATGCTGCGGGCGAGGTCCGAGCCGTCGAAGGCGCCGATCGGGGTCAGCGAATTGGCGTTGACGATGGCGAGGCGGACGTCCTCCAGGCTCACGCCCATCGAGGCAACGGCGACCGGATTGACCCGGACGCGGATCGCCGGCTGCTCGGCGCCGTTGACGGTGACCTCGGCTACGCCGTCGACCTGCGACATGCGCTGCGCGATCACCGTATCGGCGACGTCGTACATCTGGCTCGGCAGCATGGTCTTTGAGGTCAGCGCCAGGATCAGGATCGGAGCAGCCGACGGATTGACCTTGCGCATGGTCGGCAGCGTCGGCAGGTCGCCCGGCAAGTCGGTCAGCGCGGCATTGAGCGCCGCCTGCACGTCGCGCGCGGCGCCATCGATGTTGCGGCGCAGATCGAACTGGATGGTGATGTTGGTGCTGCCGAGCGAGCTGCGCGACGTGAGCTCGATCACGCCCGGAATTTCGCCGAGCCGGCGCTCCAGCGGCGCGGCCAGCGTCGACGCCACGATCGCCGGGTCGGCGCCCGGGCGGCTGGCCGAGACCCGGATGGTCGGAAACTCGATGGTCGGCATGCTGGAGACCGGCAGGAAGCGGTAGGCCACCAGGCCCGCCAGCATCAGGCCGATCGCGAGCAGCGTGGTGCCGACCGGACGGCGGATGAACGGGTACGAAATGTTCATCGCCGCTACTCCGCGGCCGCCGGCGGCGCCACCTGCGGCGGTGGGTGCGCCGGCTCGCCGGTGAACCGCTGCTTGAGCCGCTCCATCATGAGATAGATCACCGGCGTGGTGTAAAGCGTGAGCAATTGGCTGAGCAGCAGGCCGCCAATGATGGTGATACCGAGCGGGTTGCGTAATTCGGAGCCGGTGCCGCCCTCGAACGCCAGCGGGATTGCGCCGAACAGCGCCGCCAGCGTGGTCATCATGATCGGCCGGAACCGCAGCAGCGAGGCCTGCACGATCGAGTCGCGTGGCGACAGGCCCTGCCCGCGCTCGGCTTCGAGCGCGAAGTCGATCATCATGATGGCGTTCTTTTTGACGATGCCCATCAGCAGCACGATGCCGATCAGCGCGATCACCGACAGGTCGTAGCCGAAAAGCATCAACGCGAGCAGCGCGCCGACTCCGGCCGACGGCAGCGTCGACAGGATGGTGAGCGGGTGGATGAAGCTCTCGTACAGCACGCCCAGCACGATGTAGATCGTCACCGCGGCGGCCAGGATCAGCCACGGCTCGCCGGCAAGCGATTTCTCGAACTCGGCGGTGTCGCCCGAGTACGAGCCGATCACCGAGCCGGGCAAACCGATGGAGCGCGTTGCCGCGGTGATCGCGGTGGCGGCGTCGCTCAGCGCTGCGCCGGGCGCCAGGTTGAAGCTGATGGTGACCGACGGAAACTGCTCCTGGTGCGCGATCGCAAGCGGCGCCGAGGTGTAACGGAATTGCGCGAAGGTCGACAGCGGCACCTGGTTGCTGGTGACGATGACATTGGGCGTCGAAGACGTATTCGAGGCGCTGCCGGCGCCCAACGTGTTGGCGACCGAGGCGGCCGTCCCGGTGCCGGTGCCGGCGCTACTGACGTAGAGCTTCGACAACGAATTCGGGTCTTGCTGGTAGCGCGGCTGGGCCTCGAGGATCACGCGATACTGATTGGCTTGGCCGTAGATGGTCGACACCTGCCGCTGCCCGAACGCGCTGTACAGCGCGTCGTTCACCGCCTGCATCGACACGCCGAGCCGGCCGGCCTTCTCGCGGTCGATCTCGACCTGCATGCGCAGGCCGCCCTCCTGCGCCTCCGAGGCGACGTCGCGCAGCCGCGCGTCGCGCCGCAACTGCGCCAACAGCTTGTCCGACCATTGCAGCACGTCGTCGGTGTTGGTGCCGACCAGCGTGTACTGGTACTGGGCACGGCTCGAGCGCGTGCTGATCTGGATGTCCTGCACCGGCTGATAGAACACCGTGATGCCGGGAATCGGCGCCGTCGCCTGCTTCAGGCGCGTGACGATCTGGTCCACGCCGGCGCGTCGCTCGTCGCGCGGCCGCAGCGTGATGGCAACGCGCCCGGCGTTCGGCGTCGGGTTCATCCGGCTGACGCCGATGATCGAGACCACGCCGGCCACGTCCGGGTCCTTGCGGATCGCGTCCTCGACCTGCTTTTGCAGCCGCTGCATCTGCGCGAATGAGACTTCGGTGCCGGCCTCCGACACCGCGAAAATCAATCCGGTGTCCTGCGACGGCAGAAAGCCCTTCGGCATGATGACGTAGAGCCAGACCGTGGCGGCCAGCGTCGCGAGCGTGACCAGGAGCGTGAGCACCTGGTGGCCCAGCACCCATTCCAGGCTGCGATGGTAGCCCTCGACCGTGCGATCGACCGCCCGGTTGAAGAACCGGCTGAGCGCGTTGCCGGAGCGCCCGGTCTGATGGCGCAGGATGCGGCTGCACATCATCGGCGTCAGCGTCAGCGACACGATCGCCGACACCACGACCGCGATGGTCAGCGTCAGCGCGAACTCGCGGAACATGCGGCCGACCAGGCCGGTCATGAACAACAGCGGGATGAACACCGCGATCAGCGACAGCGTCAGCGAAATCACGGTGAACCCGATCTCGCTTGCGCCGCGCAGCGCCGCGTCGAACGGCGATTCGCCGTCCTCCATGTGGCGCACGATGTTCTCGATCATGACGATGGCGTCGTCGACCACGAAGCCGGTGCCGATGGTCAGCGCCATCAGCGACAGGTTGTCGAGCGAGAAGCCGCAGAACCACATCACCCCGAAGGTCGCGATCAGCGACAGCGGCAGCGCCACGCCGGCGATGATCGTGGCGCGGATGGTGCGCAGGAACACCAGCACGACCAGCACCACCAGCACGACGCTGAGGATCAGCGTGAACTGCACGTCGCGGATCGAAGCGCGGATCACGTTGGTGCGGTCGTTGACGATGGTGAGATCGACGCCGACCGGAATGGCGCGGCGCAGCCGCGGCAATTCCGCCTTCACGCGCTCGACGGTTTCGACCACATTGGCGCCGGGCTGGCGCTGGATGTCGATCACCACCGCCGGCACGCCCTGGTACCAGGCGCCGACCCTGGAATTCTCCAGGCCGTCGATCACGTCGGCGACGTCGCCGAGCATCACCGGCGCGCTGTTGCGATAGGCCACCACCAGCGAGCGGTAGTCGTCGGCGGTCGCGAGCTGGTCGTTGGCGGCGATGGTGTAGGACTGATGCACGCCGTCGAGCGCGCCCTTCGGCCCCGACACGTTGGCGCCAACGATCGCCTGGCGGACATCCTCGAGGCCGATGCCATAACCGGCGAGCCGCGCCAGGTCGGCCTGGATGCGCACCGCCGGCCGGATGCCGCCCTGCACCGAGACGCGGCCGACACCGGCCACCTCAGCCAGCCGCTGCGCCATCAGCGTGTCGGCGAGATCGCTTTGATCGCGCAACGCGACGGTCTGCGAGGTCAGCGCCAGCGTGATGATCGGCGCGTCGGCCGGGTTCACCTTGGCGTAAGTCGGCGGATAGGGGAGATTGCGCGGCAGGGTCGAGGCCGCGGCGTTGATCGCGGCCTGCACGTCCTGCGCGGCGCCGTCGATCTCGCGGCCGAGATCGAATTGCAGCGTCACCTGGCTGATGCCGAACGAGCTCGACGAGGTCATCAGCGCCAGCGCCGGGATCTGGCCGAACTGCCGTTCCAGCGGCGCCGTCACCAGCGCCGTGATGGTGTCGGGGCTCGCGCCCGGAAGCTGGGTGGTGACCTGGATGGTGGGAAAGTCGACCTGCGGCAGCGAGGACACCGGCAACCACCAGTAGCCGAGCCACCCGCCCATCACGGTCGCGGCTGCCAGGAGGGAGGTTGCGATCGGCCGCCGGATGAAGGGCGTCGAGACGCTCATCGCGGCGGGCTCAGGCTCGCGTCGGAGCGCCGGTCGCGCCGTCCACCGCCTTCACGGCGTGGCCGGCGTGGCTCCGATTCAGCCTGCGGCGTGGCGTTGGCCGGCACCGACTCGGCGTTGGTCACCGCCACCTCGGCGCCGGCGGTCAGCCGCGCAAAGCCCGTGGTCACCACGCGCTCATCCGGCTGCAAGCCGTTGTCGATGACCGATTGGACCTCATCCTGCTGCGACACGGTGACGTTGCGGATCGCCACCTTGTTGTCCGGCTGCACCACATAGACGAATGTTCCGTTCGGCCCGCGCTGCACCGCTGCGGTCGGCACCACCGCCACCTGTTCGAGGGTGTTGATCAGGAGCCGGACGTTGACGAACTGGCCCGGCCAGAGCTGGAACTCGCGGTTCGGGAAATTCAGCCTTGAGCTTGATGGTGCCGGTGGTCTGGTCGACCTGATTGTCGACAACCCTGAGCTCGCCCTTCTCGACCGCCGCCTTGTTGTCGGGCCCGAGCACCTCGACCTGCAAGGTTCGGCGGGCCGAGGCGCGGTTGACCTCGCCGAGCTGCTGCTGCGGCAAGGTGAACAGCACCGAGATCGGCTGCAGCTGGGTGATCACGACGATGCCGGTGGCGTCGAAGGCGCGCACGTAATTGCCCTGGTCGACCAGGCGGATGCCGGTGCGTCCGTCGAGCGGCGCCACGATGGTGGTGTAGTCGAGCACCGCCTTGGCGTTGTCGATCACCGCCTGGTCGAGCTTCACCTGCGCCTCGAGCTGCGCCACCGTCGCCTTCTGGGTGTCGAGCTGCTGGCGCGGCACCGAGTTGGTCGCGACCAGCCGGTTGTAACGATCGAGGTCGAGCCGCGCGTTGGCGAGTGTCGCCTCGTCCTGCGCCTTCTTCGCCACCGCCTGGTCGTAGGCGGCCTGGTAGGTGACCGGATCGATCTGCGCCAGCACGAAGCCGCGCTGCACGTTCTGGCCTTCGGTGAAGTTGATGCTCATGAGCCGGCCGTCGACCTGCGGACGGACGGTGACGGTGTTCAACGCCCGGGTGGTGCCGACGCCATCGAGATAGACCGGCACGTCGGCCTTGCGGACCGCGGCGGCGATCACCGGCACCGGGCCGTCGTCGCCGAAGCCGCGACCTTGACGCGGCGCTTGCGTGCGACCCGGCTGCCACCAAAGCGCGGCAGCGGCCCCGATCACCACCAGGGCAACAATGACCGTCGCGATGGAACGTCGTCTGCTCGCCATCTCCAGCCAGCCAGAATCAAGCCGCCCTCATAAATAGCGGCGCGGCTGGCCAAATCACAGCACATTACGCAGATTTCATGGGCGCTCCGAGGGCCCGATTCAAGGCTCCAGGTGGTCGTCCTTCTTGGGTTTCGGCCATCCGCCGCCGAGCGCCTGGAACAGAGCGACAACCGCCTGCAACCGGGCAAGGCGGGCCTGTATGCGGTTGTCCTCGGCTACGAACAGGGTCAGCTGGGTGTTGAGCACGGTAACCAGATCGACCGTGCCCTCCCGCAGCCGGGTTTCGGCGATCTCGAACGCCCGCCGGCTGCTGTTCACCACCTCGCTTTGCAGGCGCTCACGTGCGGCGGTTTGTTGCACCGCGATGAGGGCGCGGTCGACATCGGCAAAGCCGTTGATCACCGCCTTGCGGTAGAGCTGCAACAGCTCGTCCTGCCGGCCCTTCTGCAGGTCGAACTGGCCGAGCAGACGGCCGCCGTCGAAGATCGGCTGGGCGAGATTGGCCGCCAGGTTGAAGAACGCCGATTCCGGCCGCAACAACGTACGCAGCGCATTGCTCTGGTAGCCGCCGTCGGCCGTTAGCGAGATGGTCGGAAAGAACGCGGCGCGCGCCGCTTCGACATTGGCGTTGGCGGCGGCGAGCTGCGCCTCGGCCTCGCGGATGTCGGGCCGCTGACCGAGCAGGTCGGACGGAATGCCTGGCGTCACCGGCGGAATGGCGATTTGCGACATGCTGCCGCCGCGGATCGTGACCCACTCGGGCGGCCGGCCGATCAGCACCGCGAGCGTCGCCATGTCCTGACGCAGCGTCTGGGTCAACAGCGGAATGACCGCACGCTGTGCGTTGACCACGCTTTCCTGTTGCGCGACGTCGAGCTGCGACGCGGTGCCGACGTCGAAGCGCTGCTTGATCAGATTGAACACGCGGGTGGCGGCAGCGAGATTGTTGCGCGCGACGCGCAGCCGGTCGTAGCTCGACAGCACCTCGAAATAGATATTGGCGAGGACCGCGACCGTCGCGAGCGCCACCACCTCGCGGTCGAACCGGCTCGCCACCGCGGTCTCGTCGGCGGCGCGCAGCAGCGCGCGGTTCTTGCCCCAGAAGTCGATTTCGTAGCTCGCGCTCAGCATGGCGGTGATGGTGTTGCGCGGGATACCGCCGGCCGGCTGTGAGCGGCGCGCCTCGCCGCTGAAGTCGATCGCCGGCAGCAGCGTCGCGCCGGCGATCCGCGCCTGGGCGTCGGCCTGGACGATGCGGGCGACCGCGGCCGCAATGTCGAGGTTGGAGGTCAGCGCCTCCTCGATCAGGTCGGTCAGCTCCTTGGAGCGAAAGCCGCGCCACCACAAGCGCGACGGCAGCGCCGCGTCCGACTTGCGCGGTCCCTCGCGGTAGGCTGGCGGAATGTCGATCGCGGCCGGCGGATTTTCCGCCCACAGAAAGCAGCCGCCGAGCGGCAGCGCCAGCCCGACGGCAATGCAGGCGGCAGCACGTCGCCGCGCACCACTCGACAATACCGGACGCTGCGACTGCGACCGACGCATACCGACCGCTCAAAAAAGCGCTAGAGCATGATCCCGAACAGAGGCCCCCGGTTTTCGGAAAAGATCATGCCCAAGCAAGAACCTAGGGACTGGAACGGCGAAATGCCGCACGACGGAAAAAAGCTAGCAACGTCCGCCGGGGCGCCCAATCGAAATAGCGCGGCCGCTGGGATACCTTGTGGATATGTTCCGAGGCGGCGCGGCGTTACCGCCCGCGCCGGCTGCCGCGATGGAACCGTTTCATTCGCCGAGCCAAGGGCTTGGCCTGCTCATTTCGGCGGCTTGTAGACGATGTCGAACAGCCCGGCGACGTCCTGCGGGGTCTTCGGGGATGAGATGAACTTGTAATCCAGCGCGTCTTGCAGCGAGCGCTCAAGATCGCGGATTTCGCCGATCTGCATCGCCGACTTGGGGAAGTAGCCATCGACCGCCTGTTTGGCGATCGCCGGCGTGACCTTCATGTTGCGGGCGAAAATCTCGATCGCCTGCGGGTTGCTGTAGGCCCAGTCGATCGACTTGTGGATCACCTGCATGAACTTGACGATGGTCTCGCGCCGGTTCTTCAGCGCATTGACGCTGGCGAGGTTGGCGCGGATGGTCTGGTTCTTGAGCTCGGTGGCGTCGCTGGCGCGGGCGACGATGCGGGCCTTGCCCTCGTTGACGTCCTTGAGCGCGAACGGCACCACCGACCAGCCGATGTCGATCTGACCGGTCATGGTCTGGGTGTAGGTGCCCGGCACACCGCCGGTCGGAAGCGGCTTGGCCTTGGAGCCGGTCTGCTTCAGCAGCGTCAACAGGATCAGGTTCGACGACGAGCCCGGCGACGAGAACGCGATGGTCTTGCCGTCGGCGTCCTTCAGGCTCTTGATCGGGCTGTCGGCCTTGACCCACCAGAACAGCTCGTTGGCGCCGGTCATCTCGGCCGAGATGATGCGGTAGGGCGTGGCGTCGCCGCCCTTCACATAGGTGCCGATCGCGCCGAGGATGCCGTTCGACATGGCGATGTCGACGCTACCCGACGCGACGGTCGCAATCGTTTGCGCTCCGCCCTCGGTGTAGAACACCTCGACCTCGAGCCCGGCGTCCTTGAAGTAGCCGGCGGTCTCGCCAAATTCGACCCAGGTCGAATCCCAGAAGCCGCGCTGCGGGATCGCAACCTTGAGCTTTTCGACGGCGAAGCTCGCGCTGGTTCCCGCCATCAGAACGGCCAACGCTGCGAGAATGGTTCGGCGCATCGGATCCTCCTCTTAGATCATCCTCTTGGGTCATCGTCGCCGCGGCAGCGATATTGCCCGGTCGGATCGCGCGAGACAATCGCGCCGAGCCTGGCGCGCCAACCTGTGCCCACCAAGTGCGGCCGGCCGCCGCGGCATTGGGCGTTGCTCGCCGCGAGTTCCCCAATCCATAATCGCCGCGAACGTCGAGCAACGAACAGGAGAGTCCGATGCGCGCACCGACCATGGTCTTGCTTGCCGCAATCGCGTCGGCCGCGGGCGCGGCGCCGCTGCATGCCCAGCCAGGCGAGGAGACCATCCTGGCCGATCCGGCGTTCAGCCTGACGTTCAGCGCCGGCTATGTGGCAAGCGATCTCGGGCTTTGGCAAAAGCACGGCATCAACGTCAAGACCGTGTCGATCACCGGCATCGGCGCGATCAATTCGGTGATCTCCGGCAGCTCGCAGTTCGCGCAAGCCTCGGCCAGCTCGTTCGGCCGCGCCTCCGCGCGCGGGCAGAAGCTGGTCGCGATCGCCACCACCATCGACCGGCCGTTCGCCCAGATCGTGCTGCGCAAGGAGATCGCGGAGGCCGGCGGCTTCGATCCGAAGGCGCCGCTTGGCAAGCGTGGCGCGCTGCTCAAGGGCCGCACCATCGCGGTCGATTCCATCAATTCGATGATCCATGCCTATGTGCGGCTGATCGCGGCGCGCGGCGGTATCAACCCGGACGACATCCGCGTCGCGCCGATGGCGCCCGCCAGCATGCTGGCGGCGTTCGAGAGCAAGCAGATCGACGGCTACGCCATGTCGCTGCCCTGGCCGCAGAAGGTGGTGCAGGACGGCACCGCGCTGTTGATCGCGAGCGGGCCGGACGGCGAGCCGGGCGACATGATCCCGTTCGGCCACAACCTGATCGTGACCCGCCAGGACACCTGCGCGCAGAAGCGGGCGCTGTGCCTGGCGATGGGCCAGTCGATCAAGGACGCCACCGCCTTTATCAAGACCAAGCCGGAGGAGGCGTTCGCGCTGCTGAAGAAGCGCTTCCCGACGCTCGACGACGCGCTGATGCGCCGGTCGTTCGAAGAGCTGCAAAAGGTGACGCCGTCGCCGCCGACCGTCAGCCGCGCGGTGATCGAAAATTCCGAGACCTTCAACGTCGATGCCGGCTTGCTCAAGGCGGACGAGAAGCTCAAGTCCTACGACGGGCTGTTCACCAACGAATTCGTAAATTGACGCTGCGGAATCGGAACGCGCGGCAAACTCGCTTCACCCTCCCGCGGCCGCGCCGCCGAGCGAAGCGAGGGCCCGGCGCGGCCACTTCTTTAGAGTGTTCGCGCTGGCCGCTCGCTGCGCTCGCCAGCGCGAAACGAGGGGGAGGGTAAGAGAGTCCGCGGCACGCGCAGCATCAGGAGCACTCAGATCGTTCGGGGCCCTTGTCAGGGACGGGCCGCCGCCTTGGTGCCGGCCGGGGCCTGGCGGCTGAGCGCAATCTGCACGCCGATCAGGTAGCTCGCCTTGGGCGTGATGGTCACCGATTGACGGTTGCCGGTGGTGGTCACCGTCAGGTCCGCCGTGAGCTTGTCGCTGGTCGCAACCGCCGTAACCCGGCCGCCGCTGACCCGGCCCGCGATGGTGCCGACGGCGTTGTAGTTCACTTCCTTCCACTGACCGGAGACCTGGCCACGCCGCTCCACCACATTGCCGGTCAGCTCGATCTTGTAGTTGTCGCTGGCGCAGCGGATGTTGAGCGCGAGGCTGTTGTCGCGCTGGCCATAGCTGTGGTTGGCGCGGCAGCGCAGCTTCTCGTTGATGTCGTTGGTGAGCGAGATGGTGCCACCGCCCGCCCACGAGCCGGCCATGGCAGCAAATGGATGCACGGCATCGGGCCTGGCAGCGACTTCGACCACCTCCGGTTCCTTGAGCTGCGAGACCGGCGCTTCCGGGCTTTCAGCCAGCGCTGCGGCCGGCCCCATCGCCAGCGCGAGCACCAAGGCGGCCGAGCCGCGGATGTTCAATGTCATCGAATCCCCCTGCGAACCAAAGACCTGTCCCGGTTGGTCGATCCAAAGCAGAGCCCGGTTCACTCCGCCAGCCAGGCGGCCGCAACTTGGAGCAAAATTTACCGCTCGTCCACAATCCGCGCACGCAGCACGCCGATTTTGGTGATTTCAACCTCCAGCACGTCGCCGGGCTTCATCCACAACGGCGGCTTGCGGCCATGGCCGACGCCCTCGGGCGTGCCGGTGGCGATGATATCGCCCGGGTGCAATTGGGTAAAATCCGAGCAGAAGCTGACGATCTGCTGGCAGGAGTAGATCAGCTTGTCGGTACCAGAGTGTTGCACCTGCTGGCCGTTCAGCCGGGTGGTCAGGGTCAGTGCCGATGGATCGGGAATTTCGTCGCTGGTGACGATCCACGGCCCGAGCGGGCCGGTGCCCGGCCAGTTCTTGCCGGAGGTGACGGAGAATTTCTGGTAGTCGCGCACGCTGCCGTCGACAAAGATGGTGTAGCCCGCGACATGGTCGAGCGCGCGCTCGATCGGGATGTGGCGCCCGCCCTTGCCGACCACCATGGTCAGCTCGCCCTCGAAGTCGAAATTGTCGGAAAGCTTCGGGCGGATCATCTCGCCGTCGTGGCCGATCAAGGTGTCGGTGAAGCGGATGAACAGGCTCGGCTGCTTGGGCAGCTCGCGTCCAACCTCGGCGGCGTGCGATTTGTAGTTCACCCCGGCGCAGAGGATTTTGTGCGGGTTGGGGATGACGGGCAAGAAGTGGATATCGGATAGCTTGTGGTCGGGCTTCGTCGAGGCTGCAGCCTTTCGCATTTCATCAAGCGCGCCCGCGGCCAGCGCGTCGCGCAGGCTGGCGTGGCCTTTCATGGTGACGACGCCGTCGCCCGTGACCACGCCGTAGCATTGCTTGCCGCCGGCCATATAGCTTGCGAGTTTCATACTCGGCTCTCCATCACCACCGTCATTTACAACTGCATATCCCGGTCGGTCGGTCGCCACCGCAGCGCATGGCGCTCCAGCGCGTTGACCACCGCGTTGATCACGAGCACCAGCGCGACCGCAACCACGATGCCGGCGAACACGCCGGTGGTGTCGGAGAGCTGCCGCGCCCGCTCGATCGAAAACCCGACGCCCTCGGTCGCCACCAGGAACTCGCCGACGATAGCGGCGCTCACCGCGCGCGGCAGGGCGACCTTCAGCCCGGTGAAGAAGAACGGCAACAGCGAAATCCAGATCACCTTGCGCGCGATGGTACGCTCGCTCGCGCCGATGACCCGCGCCATGGCGATCAGCCGGGAGTCGACGTTGCGGACGCCGGCCGACACGGTGATGAACACGATGTAGAACACGAACAGCGTCACCACGATTGCCTTTGGCGCGTCGCCGATGCCAAACCACAGGATCAGCCAGGGCGTCAGCGCGTATTTCGGGATGCCCTGCGAGGCCACGATGAACGGCTCGATCGCCTCGGTGGCGCGCGGCGACAGCCGCAGCAGGAACGGCAGCAGCACGCCACAGACGCAGCCGATGACGAAGCCCATCGCAGAGACGCGCAGCGTCGCGGCGATATCGGTGACGAGCTTGCCGTTGCCGGCCATTTCGACGATGCGCTGGGCGGTCGCGAGCGGTGGCGCAAAGAACAACGGCCCGAAGGCACGCGCCCCCCACTCCCAGGCCAGCAGCAACGCGATCGCCAGCGCGAGGCGGCCGCCGGTGACGATCCATTGCCGCGGGATGGCGGGGGATTCCGAAAGCTCGGTAGTGATACTGCTCATTGCACATCCCTCCGCAGGCGCTCGTAGATCGCCGGAAATCCCTGCAGCGTGAAGATGTCCTTGACGTTGCGCGGCCGCGGAATCGGGATCGCGTGCTCGGCCAGGATGCGCGCCGGCTGCCGGCTCAGCACCAGCGCGCGGTCGCCGAGCGCAATCGCCTCGGTGATGTCGTGGGTGACGAAGATGATGGTCTTGCGCTTGAGGCTCCACAGCCGCAGCAGGTCTTCCTGCAACTGCGTGCGGGTCTGGGCGTCGACCGCAGCGAACGGCTCGTCCATCAGGATCATCGGCGGGTCATAGACCAGCGTGCGGATCAGCGCGGCGCGCTTGCGCATGCCGCCGGAGAGCTCGTGCGGGTAGTAGCGCTCGAAGCCGGCAAGCCCGACCGCGCCGATCAGCTCCTGGGCGCGCGCCCGCGCGACATCGTCGATCGCGCCCTGCACCTCGAGCGGAAACAGCACGTTGTCGATGGTGGTGCGCCATGGCAGCAGGTTGTCGTCCTGGGTGACATAGCCGATGCGGCGGTCGAGCCCCGGCCGTAGCGTCTTCTGCTCGGCCGCGGCGATGCGCTCGCCGTCGAACACGATCTCGCCCGCGCTCGCCACGTCGATCTGGGCAATGATATTGAGCAGCGTCGACTTGCCGGCGCCGGACGGGCCGACGATGGTGAGCAGCTCGCCGGCGCCAACCGTGAAGCTCATGTCCTGGATGATCCAGGGCGGCGGCTCGCGCCCGGCGCGAGCCGGGAAGCGCTTGCCGAGACCGTTGATCTCCAGCATCGACGGCATCTCAGGTCCCGTGATCGACGATCAGGTTCGTGCCGCGCGGCCGCCAGCGCAGCAGGAAACGCTCGCCGAGATCGACGATCGCGATGAAGGCATGTACGATGATGGTGGCGGCGAGAATCGCGACGAACACCTGGGTGGTGTCGAAGTTCATCGCCCCGGTCTGCACCAGATAGCCCAGGCCGCGGTTGGACGAGATCAGCTCGGCGATCACCGCGCCGCCGATGGCATAGGGCACCGCGATGCGGAAGCCCGCGAAAATGCTCGGCACCGCGCCGGGAAACACGATGTGGCGGCCGACCTGCCGCTCGCTCGCGCCGACCACCTGCGCCATCTGCACGAGCTTGAGATCGAGCGCCCGCACGCCCGACAGCGTGCTGAAATAGACGATGAAGAACACCACCGCCGCGACCAGCGCGATCTTGGATTCGATGCCGATGCCGAACCACAGGATGAACAGCGGCGCGAACGCGAGCTTGGGCGCGCCATAGCCGCCGACCATGAATGGATCGAGGATCGCGACCACGATCGGCTGCCGGCGCAGCAGGAACGGCAGCAGCACCGCCGGCACGCCGCCGATCACGCAGCCGACCAGCGCTTCGTTGACCGTGTAGCTGCCATGGAAGATCAGCTCGCCGTTGAGCAGCGTCGCGACAAAGCGCGTGACCGTGTTCCAGGGCGTGCTCAGCCAATAATTGCCGAGCACCATGCTGCCGGCCTGCCAGGCGGCGAGCAGGATCAGCAGCACGATCAGCCGGTCAAACCAGACACGCCAGCGCATCGACAACTCCTAGTGCTCAGCTGGACGACGCAAGCACGCACCGTCCACCCTCCCCTGGAGGGGAGGGTCCCGGAGCGAAGCGAACGCAGCGGTCGGTGTGCATGCCCGACCACGCCGCCGTCACTTCGTCGTCGGATGCCTCGCCTCCAGGGCAGGGTAAGAGCGAGCGGCCGAGATGAGGTCGTCATGTCCGCTTTAGTGCCTGGTGCCGACCGGCACGAACAGGTCGTCGACCCGCGGCGCCTTGGCGATGATGCCCTGCTCGGCGAGATAGCGCACCAAGGCCTCCAGCGTGGGCCGGTTCGGCTCGACACCGTACGGCCACGGGTCGCCGCCGAATACCTTGTCGATGTCGTCGACCTCGGCATGCATCCAGGGCAGCATGTAGCGCAGCGTGCCGCGATAGCGGATCTTTTCCTGCTGGATCGCTTTGGCGCGCTCGCAGGCCATGAACAGATTGTTGGCGATGGCGGGATTGTTGTCGTGCAGGTCGCGCCGGATCACCACCAGATGCATGATCGGGAAAATCCTGGTGCGCTTGAAATAGTCCATCTCGGCCGCGCGATAGTCCGGATAGAGCCGCAAGATATCGGGGTTGCGTCCGAACGCCTCCGGCGCGTCGGTGCCGATGATCGCCTGCAATTCGCCCTCCTCCAGCAGCTGGCTTAGCGACTTGCCGGACTGGTTGGCGACGATCGAATTCTTGCGCGCGGTCGGCAGCACGGTCGGGTTGCCGTGCTTTTTCGGGCTGTTGATCGAGCCTTCGACCCATTCGGTGTTGGAAAAGTCGATGCCGTGCTCGTCGCTCAGCAATCCGCGGATGAACACCGCCGCCGTCATGGTGAACAGCGGCACGCCGATCCGCTTGCCGGCGATGTCCTTCGGGTTCTTGATGTGCTTGCGGTTGATGAAGATGAAGCTGTGGCGAAATACGCGCGACGCGAACACCGGGATGGCGACAAACGGATTTTGGCCGCCGACGAAACGCGAGACGAATTCCGAACTGGAGAATTCGGACGCGCCGTATTCCTGCCGCGCCGCCATGTTGTCGAAGATGACGCGCGGGTTGTCCTCGACCAGGAACTTGAAATCGACGCCCGCGACCGGGACCTCGCCGGTGTAGAGCGGCAGCATGCGGTCATAGAGGCCGCAGGCAAAAGTGAGCGGCACGTTCGGCATGGTTTCTCCTGGGCTCGCGGATGTTTCCCCGCGATCATTACAACACTTGCAGCGCGGCGGGGAAAGAGCGCGGCCGTCATTCCAGAGCCCAGTCCGGATGTGTGTTTCTGGCTTCCGGACCGGCGCCAGAGCGCGTCGAAGACGCGCGTGAACGCGCTTATGGCGCCGTCCCGGAATGGCCGTCGAGGGTTTTGTTGCAACTTGCTAACATCGTCGCCTCGCTGCCGCGATCATCGCGATCGGAAGGATTGCCGCCATGAAGCTCAACCGTCTTGCCGCTATGTTCTTGCTGATCGCCGCTTTGCCCACCGCCGCCCACGCGCAATCCCTGAAAAAAATCAGCGACGGCCAGGTCTCGCGCACCGCGCCGAACTGGCCGAGCTTCATCGCCGCCGACAAGGGATTCTTCCGCCGCGAGGGCGTCGAGCTCGACACCGCCTACGTCGGCAACGTCGCCAACACCGTGCAGCAGCTGGTCGGTGGCTCGTTCGACGTCGCGTCGTCGACCTTCGACACCGCGATCCGCGCGGTCGCCAACGGCGGCAGCGCCGCGCTGGTCGGCGGCATGGTGACCAAATACCCGTACTCGATCATGACTGCGCCCAACATCGCGAGCGTCGCCGACCTCAAGGGCAAGCGCGTCATCCTGCCGTTCCCGAAGGACTTGCTGACCATCGTCTGGAATCGCTGGGTGACCGAGAAGGGCCTGCGGCCGGACGACATCGAGCAGGTCTATGCCGGCGCCACGCCCAACCGGCTGGCCGCGCTGGTCAGCGGCACCGTGCAGGCCGCGCTCTTGACCCAGCCGTTCGATTTCCGCGCCGCCGCCGACGGCTACAAGAAGCTGCTCGACATCGGCGCCTACGGCAAGGAATACGGCTTCCTCACCGTGCTCGCCCGGCCGCAATGGTTGCGCGACAACCCGGACACCGCGCGCGCCTATCTCAAGGCGCTGTCGGACGCGGTCGACTGGCTGTACGACCCGGCCAACCGCGACGAGGCGATCGCGATCCTGGCGCGCGGCACGCAGCTCACCCCGGAGATCGCCGGGCAAACCTACGACTATTACGTCAAGGAGCTGCAGCCGTTTTCCCGCAAGCTTGCGATTCCGCCCGACATCATCCCGACCACGGTGAAGACCCTGATCGAGCTCGGCGACATCAAACCCGAGGCGGTCAACGCCAGGTATGTCGATTTGAGCTATCTGCCGCGCTGACGATCAATCCAAGTGGATGCCGGCGTCCTTGATGACCTTCAGCCACCGGTCGTAGTCGGCCCTGACGACCGCGACAATTTTCTCCGGTGGAACGTCCATCAACTCGCCGCCAACGTTGGCGAACCGCGCCTTCATCTCGGGACCGGCCGCCGCGATTTCCCTCTGCAAGCGTGCGATGATCGCAGGCGGCGTCTTGGCGGGCGCAAAGATGCCGATCCATGAATCGATCTCAAAGCCTGGAACGCCGGATTCGGTCATGGTCGGCATGTCCGGCCAGTCCGGATGGCGTTTCGCGGCCAGGATCGCGACACCCTTCACCTGCCCCGATTTAATGTAGGGCAGCGCCGCCGGCGTCGAGTCGAAGAACATGTCAACGCGACCGGGAATGAGATCGGGGAACACCGCCGACGACCCGCGATACGGCACCTCCAGGAACTTGACGCCGGTGGCAATCTGAAACGCCGCGCCCACGACGTGCTGCCCGGTGCCAACCCCTGCGCTCGCCAGCTTGAGCGCGCCCGGATTTTGCTTTGCGGCGGCGACGATCTCGGCGACCGACTTTTGCGGCAAGCTGTCGGAGCCGACCAGCGAATAGGAAATGTTCAGGCTCAACGCGACCGGGACGAAATCGTTGATCGGGTCGTAAGGCCGGGTCTTGTAGAGACCGGCGTTGAAAATCATGTTGCTCAGGCCGCCAACCAGCAGCGTGTAGCCATCCGGCGCGGCCGTCGCCACCGATTTGGTGCCGACGACGGTGCCGGCGCCGGTCCGGTTCTCGACCACGAACGACTGTCCCATGCGCTTGGTGAGCTGATCGGCCACCACGCGGCCGAGAATGTCGTAGCTGCCGGCCGGCGGGCTCGGCACGACGATCTTGACCGGATGGTCGGGGTAGCTCTGCGCCTGCGCGGCGTCGCCAAGCAGCGCCATCGCGACAACACCGACCACCAGCGCGCTGCGGTGTGTCAACATCGTCCATCCTCCGAAACGGCCGCCTGCGCGGCGGTCCATTTGCATACCGGCATCGTATAGGATGGCCCGGACGGTTCAAACGGAGCGCCCAAGGAACCAACTATGGCCGCCGATGCACGCTTCGACCTGGAAGGCCGCGTCGCCATCATCACCGGCGGCGGCAAGGGCATCGGCAAGGTCTATGCGCAGGAGTTCGCGCGCGCCGGCGCCAAGGTGGTGGCCGCCGACATCGACGGCGACGCCGCGGAGGCGGTCGCGGCCGGCATCGTGCGCCACAACGGCGAGGCGCTCGGGCTCAAGACCGACGTGTCGGACGAGGCCTCGGCCAACGCCATGGCCAAGGCCGCGCTCGAGCGTTTCGGCGGCATCGACATCCTGGTCAACAACGCCTCGCTGATGAGCGTGCTGCCGCGCCGCTCCTGGATGGAGATCCCGGTGAAGGAATGGGACGACGTGATGGCGGTCAACCTGCGCGGGCTGCTGCTGTGCAGCCGCGCCGTGGTACCGGCGATGAAGCAGCGCGGGCGCGGCAAGATCGTCAACATCTCGTCGAGCCGGGTGTGGGACGGCACGCCGAACCGCCTGCACTACACCACCTCGAAGGCCGGCGTGATCGGCTTCACCCGGGCGCTGGCCCGCGAGCTTGGCGAGTTCAAGATCACCGTCAACGCGGTGACGCCGGGCATGACGCTGTCGGAGACGCAGATCGCCACCACCTCCGGCAACTACGCCGCCACTCGCGCCACCGGCCGCGCCATCGAGCGCGACCAGTATCCCGAGGACCTGGTCGGCACCGTGATGTTCCTGTCGTCGTCGGCGAGCGATTTCATCACCGGCCAGACCATCAACGTCGATGGCGGCCGGGCGATGCACTGATCCTGCTGACGTCGCCTGCGGGCGCGACGGCCGGGTGCGGAGGAGAATGACAATGGCGCTCGCGCTCTATCACAACGACATGTCGAGCTGCTCACAGAAGGTCCGCCTGGTGCTGGCCGAGAAGGGCCTCGACTGGGAGAACCGGCACCTCAATCTGCGCTCAGGCGAGCACCAGAAGGACTGGTACATCAAGCTCAACCCGCGCGCCGTGGTGCCGACCCTGATCGACGGCGACATCGTCGTGCCGGAGTCGAACGTCATCAACGAATATCTCGACGAGCGCTTTCCCGATCCGCCGCTCAAGCCGTCCGAGCCGTTCGGTCGCGCCCGCATGCGGCTGTGGACCAAGCAGCTCGACGAGGGCGTGCACGATGCCGGCATCGCGGTGTTGAGCTTCGCGCTGGCGTTCCGCCATCAGTACCTGACCCGGGGCGAGGCCGGAAAGCAGATGCTGGAAAGCGTGCCCGACCTGTTCAAGCGCGAGCGCCGCCGCGACGTGATCGAGAAGGGTCTCGACTCGCCGCATTTCACGATGGCGATCGAGCGCCTGCTCGAGCTCTACGCCGACATGGACGCGGCGCTGTCCGAGCACGCCTGGCTTGCCGGCGACCGCTACAGCCTCGCCGACGCGGCGTTCACGCCCTATGTGGTGCGGCTCGACCATCTCGACGTGATGGGCCTGCTCGACCGCACGCCGCGAGTCGCCGACTGGTATCGTCGCATCCAGGCCCGGCCGAGCTTTCAGGACGCCATCGTGCGCTGGGAGAACGCCGGCTACCTCGAACTGATGAAACGGCAGGGTCGCGAAAACTGGCCCAAGATCAAAGCCTTGGCGGCCGCGTTTTAAAGTTATTCACAGCTTCCACAATGATCCACAGGGCCGCGCGACGGCTTTGGAACGCTAACACGGCTGTCGCATTGATGCCGCATAACACCCCGATACCCGCCGTAGCGGGGGCCCAATCTCAGGAGCCCGAACTATGAAGGTGCCAGCCAGCAAGTCGCATTACTACGTCGTGTACGACGGCGCATGGAAGATTCAATGCGACGGCGAAAACTCCGAACCGTACCCGCGCCGGTATGAGGCCCTGCGGGACGCAGTGGGACTTGCCCACCTCGACGTCCGCAACGGCCGCGACGCCCAGGTCATCGTGCAGGACGAGGACGATAGTTTCCGTCCGCAGTGGGATTCGTCGCGCGATCCCGAGCCGCCGCCGCTGGTGCCCGAATCCTGACACCCAGCAACGCTTTACACTCAATTAAGCTTCGTAAAATTGTCACATTGCTGCCGGGGCGGCCGCCCCGGCAGGTGCCCGGATAGGGCTGGCATGGCCGCGGCGAAGCATTAGTATGTGGCGCAAACGCAGATGGAGCGTTCGCCATGACCGCGGTTACTCAAGAAACAACCACCAAGCAGGCCCGCGCCGCGGGCCCGTCGCCGCGCGTGCTGATCGTCGAAGACGAGTTGCTGGTGGCGTGGCATCTGGAATCGCTGGTGCGCGAGCAGAACCTCGAGGTCTGCGGGCTGGTGCCGGACGGCGAAGGCGCGGTCGAGCAGGCTGTCGACCTCGACGTCGACCTGATCCTGATGGACGTACGGCTGGCCGGCCGGATGGACGGCATCGAAGCGGCCCGCCGCATTCGCGCCCAGCGCGACACGCCGATCATCTTCGTCACCGCCCACGGCGACAGCGCCACCCGCGCCCATATCGATCGCGTGCTGCCCGGCGCGCCGGTGCTGCCCAAGCCGATCACCGCCGACCGCTTGCGCGAGGCGTTGGCGCTGGTATCCAAGAAGTAGATTTGGTTAAGAGGTTCAGGTCACCGCCGTCGGCGCCAGCGCGTCGATGTCGGTGACGACATCGATCACCGCCGGCCGGTTGGCGGCGATCGCCTGCGCCAGCGCCGCCGGCAAGGCCTTCGGATCCTCGACGCGGATGCCGAGCGCGCCCATCTCCTCGGCGAGACGCGCGAAGTTGGTCTTGCGGAAGGTCCACAGCTCGCGCGCCTGCTCGGTCTGCGTGCCGCCATAGACCCGGTCGAAGCCGCGCTTTGACTGGTTGCCGCCGCTGTTGTTGTTGACCACGGTGACGGCGTTGATCTTCCAGCGCACCGCGGTCTCGACGTCGCCGATGTGGTACCAGAAGCCGGCGTCGCCGGTGAACGTCACCACCGGGCGGTCGGGCGCGCCGCACTTGGCGCCGAGGCCCGCCGGAAACGCCCAGCCGAGGTGGCCGGCGCTGCGGATGTAGCTTTGCTTCGCGGTGCGCAGATCGTACATGCCGCCCATCCACATGCCGGCATGGCCGGTGTCGACCACCACGATGGCGTCATCCGGCACGTGATTGCTGAGCTCATGGCAGATGCGCGCCGGATGGATCGGCGCCTTGTCGGATTCCAGATCCGCCTTGTACTTGGCGTACCACTCCTTGCAGATGCCCTGCGCCTGCGCGATCCAGGCCTTGCGCTTGCCGGCGCTCGACTTGTCGCAAGCGGCCAGCATCTTTTGCAGCGTCACCCTGGCGTCGCCATTGACCCGGGCTTGCAGCGGATAATTCAGCCCGAGCGCCTCCGGGTCGAGGTCGATCTGGATCGCCGGCGTGCCGATCTTCGGCACCGCCCAGAAATGCGTGGTCATGCCGCCGGTCGTGGTGCCGATGAAGCAGATGAGATCGGCCGCATTGACCACCTTGTTGGCACTTTCGCGCGAATAGGTGCCGACCACGCCGACCGATAGGGGATGGTTGCCGGCGATGGTGTCCTTGCCGTTGAGCGAGGTCGCGACCGGGATTTGCAGCGCCTCGGCCAGCGCCACCACGTCGCGCTGCGCGCCGGAGGCGCGCACGCCACCGCCGGCGACGATGACCGGACGCTGCGCCTCTTGCAGGACCTTCACGGCGGCCAGCACGCTCGCCTGATCGGGCTCCGGCCGGAACGGCGGCACGCGCGCGAACTCCGGCTCGATCAGCGGCTCCATCTCGCCTTCCTCGCCGTCGACCTGGCCTTCGTTGCCGCGGAATTGCAGATGGACCGGACCGGGCCGGCCGGTGGTGGCGGCGCGGAATGCCTGCCGCACCATGTCGGGAAAGCGGTTGACGTCGTCGACCGTGGCGTTCCACTTGGTCACCGGCTCGAACGCCGGCACGTCATCGACCTCCTGATAGACCTGCCGAAACTTGGTCTTCGGCTCGCGGCCGCCGGTGAACGCGATCACCGGCGAGTGCGCGAGCCAGGCGTCGCGCAGCCCGGCGGCGAGGTTCAGCGCGCCGATCACCTGCGCCATACAGACGCCGGGCTTGCCGGTCGCGCGCGCGTAGCCGTCCGCCATGTAGGCGGCGGTGGCTTCGCTATGCACGTGCAGCCGCTTGATCTTGGTGCGGCTCTCCATCACCGCAAAGGTCTTGCGGAGCACCGCCGGCACGTGAAACACGTGGGTTACGCCATAGGCTTCGAGCATGTCGGCCATGCATTCGGCGCCCAGCATTTTTCGATTGTGTCCGAGACTGGCCATGGCGATCGCTTGATCCTTGGTTGCCGGCGCAGAATGGCACGGCGGGCATGCATGGCAAAGTGCCGCGCAATGCATCCGGGGTTCAAACCCGGGACGAAAGCGCCTACCATTCGTGACAATTCGGTTTGAAGCGAAAGCGCATCATGACCCAACCGCAGATCGCCGTTCGCCCGTTGCGGCCGAGCCGGCCCGGCGCCGAGGTTTCGGGAATCGATGCCAGCGACGCGGCGCCCGTGGCCATCGAAAATCTGAAATCGGCGCTGGCCGAGCACGGCGCCGTCGTGCTGCGGGACCAGGACCTCACCCCAAAGCAATACGTCGCCTTTGCCAGGCTGTTCGGCGAGCTCGAGCCGTCGACCCGCGAGCAATATTGGCATCCGGTCGAGAACGACATTTACGTCATTTCCAACATCGTCGAGAACGGCAGGCCGATCGGCAATCCAAACGACGGGTTCGGCTGGCACACCGACCAGTATTATTTCGAACGGCCAACCGCGTACACGTTCCTCTACGCGATCGAAACGCCGCCGGAAGGCGCCGACACGCAGTTCTGCGACACCATGGAATTGTACGATGATCTGTCCGAAGCCCAGCGCCAGGCGTTCGGCACGATCAAGATCCGCGCCAGCCATTCGAAGCTCAATGAGGGCCGGCTGCATCCGGGCCAGGAGGAGGCCTATCCGGACGTGGTTCACGACCTGGTCCGCAAGCACCCGATCAGCGGCCGCAGATTCCTGTACTTCAGCGGCGCCGTCACCTCGCTGCCACATGACATGCCGAGCGACGAGTTTGCCGCCCTGCACCGCGACCTGCACGCCCGCGCCACGCAGCCGGACCGCGTGTACTCGCACAAATGGCGGCCGAAGGACCTGGTGATCTGGGACAACAGGGGCCTGCTGCATCGGGCCACGCCCTACGACAAGCAGCATCACCGGCGGCTGTGCCACCGGCTCAGCGTGATTGGGGAACGGCCCATCAAGTAGCGGGCCGGCGGCCATCGGGGAGCATGACAGCGTGATCAGAGTGAGGCCGCTCGTCGCCGCCGCAATCGCAGTCGCAACGGCGCTATCGTTGGTGCCGCCGCCGGCACGGGCGCAGTCGGTCGAAGAGTTCTACAAATCCCACCCGATCACCATGATGGTCGGCTTCGGGGTCGGCAACATCTACGACACTTTGATGCGCACGGTCGCTCGGCACATCGGCCGGCACATTCCGGGCAATCCCACTGTCATTGCCGTCAACCGGCCGGGCGCCGGCAGCCTGACCGCGGCGAACCAGGTGTTCAACACCTCGCCGCGCGACGGCACTGTCATCGGCGTGTTCAACCGCAGCATTCCAACCGAGCCGCTGCTCGGCTCGGGCTCGGGCGCCAAGTTCGACGCCACCAAATTCACCTGGATCGGCAATGTCGGCAACGAGGTCAGCGTTTGCGTGACCGCCCAGCGCACCGGAGCGAAAACCTGGAGCGAGCTGCTCGGCAAGCCGATGTCGTTTGCGGCGTCATCGCCGAGCGCGGACACCGGCGTCTACCCGCTGCTGCTGAACAACATGTTCGGGGCCAAGCTCAAGCTCGTCACCGGCTACCAGGGCGGCGCCGACATGACGCTGGCGCTCGAGCGCGGCGAGGTGGACGGCCGCTGCGGCTGGTCGCTCGCCGGCATCAAGATCGCCCGCCCGACCTGGCTCAAGGACGGCCAGGTCAATATTCCGATCCAGCTCGGTCTGCGCGGCAGCCCGGAGCTGGCCGGCGTGCCGCTGATCATGGACATGGCGAACGGCGAGCAGCAGCGCCGGACCTTGCGGCTGATCATGAGCCGGCAGGAGCTGGCTTATGCGTTTGCCGCGCCGCCCGACATGCCGGACGACCGGACCAAAGCCCTGCGGACCGCCTTCGATCTGACCATGAAAGACCCCGACTTCCTCGTCGAGGCGGTCAAGATCGGCGTCGAGGTTTCCGCCATGACCGGAAACGAGGTCGAACGGCTGATGAAGGAAATCTACGAGACGCCGGCCGATCTGGTGGCCGAGGCCCGGCGCGTCATCTCACCCCCTTGAGCATGAGCCTTGCGTTGCGTCACGCCCGGAGCATTGTCATGAAAACCAGCACCGACCGCATTCTCACCACCCACACCGGCAGCCTGCCGCGACCCAAGCCGCTGGCCGATCTCATCATCCGCCGCGAGAAGGGCGAAGCCGTCGACGCCGCGGCGTTCGAGGCCGAATCCGCCAAGGCGGTGGACGAGGTGGCGGCGCAACAGGCGGCGGCCGGCGTCGACGTGATCAGCGACGGCGAAATGAGCAAGCCGTCCTACACCACCTACATCCGCCATCGCGTCACCGGCATCGAGCCGGACCCGCGCGCCGCCGAGAAGGGCCGCGACATCATGATCGGTCGCGACCTGCTGGCGCATCCGGATTTTGCCAGCACAAGGCGGAATTTCAGCGCCACGCCGTTTCCCGGCTGCGTCGGTCCGTTGCGATACCGGGACCGCAGCGCGCTCGACCGCGACATTGCGCATCTCAAAGCGGCCGCCACCAAGTCGAAGCCGACCGAGGTGTTCATGACCGCGGCGTCGCCCGGCATCCTGACGCGCTTCATCATCAACCTGCACTATCCGACCGAGGAGGCCTATGTCGAAGCGCTCGCCGAGGTCATGAAAACGGAGTATCGCGCCATCGTCGAGGCGGGCTTTATCCTGCAGATCGATTGCCCCGATCTCGGGTCGTGCCGCAACAACCAGTACCGACATCTCACCGACGACGAATTCCGCAACACCATCGCGGAACGCAATATCGCGGCGCTCAACGGCGCGATCGAAGGCCTGCCGGCCGACCGGGTGCGCCTGCACATCTGCTGGGGCAATTACGAAGGGCCGCACACCCACGATCTGCCGCTGTTGAAGATCATCGACATCGTGTTCAAGGCGCGGGTGCAGGCGATCAGCATCGAGGCCGCCAATCCACGCCACGACCACGAATGGGAGGACCTGAAGACGATCAAGATTCCCGACGACAAGATCTTGCTGCCGGGCGTGATCAATTCGACCACCAATTTCGTCGAGCACCCGCGGCTGGTGGCGCAGCGGATTCGACGCTACGCCGACCTGGTCGGCCGCGAGCGGGTGATCGCCGGCGTCGACTGCGGCTTCGGCACCGCCGTGCGCAGCGACCCGATGGTGGTCGACAGCATCGTCTGGGCGAAGCTCAAGGCGCTCGGCGAAGGCGCCGCCATCGCCAGCAAGCAGCTGTGGGGATCGAAAGCGGCGTGAGAGCAATCGCGGCAGCCGGGCCGCGTTACTCGATCACCTCGTTGGCGCGCAGCAGGAACGCCTCGGGGATTTTCAGCCCGAGCGCCTTGGCGGTCGTCAGGTTGACGATCGAGATCGTATTTGACCGGCTGCTCGACCGGGATATCGGCCGGCCGGGCGCCGCGCAGGATCTTGTCGACGTGCTCGCCGGCGCGCCGGAACAGGTCCGGCAGGTTCGGCCCGTAGGACATCAGGCCGCCCGCCTGCACGTATTCGCGAAACGGGTATATGGTCGGCAGCCGCTCGGCGACCGCCAGCGTGTTGATGCGAATCCGATGGGTCGTCAGCAGCGGGTCGGTGCAGATATAGAGTGCGTCGACACGGCCCTTGAGCGACTCGATACCGGGGCCGATGTCGTCGGTTGTCTTGATCTTGAGCGGGACGACCTCCAGTCCAAATTTGGCCGCCGCCGCCACGACTTCGTTCATCTCCAGCATGACGTTAGGGAAGTTCTCGTTGCCCATCACCGCCAGCCGCTTGAAGCCGGGCACGACCTCGTGCAGCAGCTCGAAGCGGTTGCCGGCGAGATCGGTCTGCTGGTTCGACAGGCCCGTCACATTGCCGCCCGGACGCGCCAGGCTCGCCACCAGCCCGGTGCCGACCGGATCTCCCGCCGTCGCAAAGACGATCGGAATCACCGACGTCGCCTTCTTGACCGCGATGGAGGGCCCGGTGCCCGAGGTGACGATGACATCGACGCCGCGGCGAACGAACTCCGCCGCGAACTCGCCATAGCGATCCTCGCGTCCTTCCGCCCAGCGGAATTCGATGGTCATGTTGCGGCCGTCGACCCAGCCGAGCTCGCGCATGCGCTGCAGAAAAGCCGAGACGTAGACGCCCCACGTGGCCGGCGTGGCCGCGCCCAGAAATCCGATGGTCGGCAGCTTGCCGCGCTGTTGAGCGCTGGCGGACGGCGCCGGGGAAAACACGGTCACCAGCGCCGCTGCGACCAGCAACGCAATGAAGCCGCGCCGCGGCACACGGCGTTTCGGCATCGTCCGCAACGCTGGCGTCAACCAGCTTTCGCAACCTCGCATCACACCTCCTCCGGCGATATTTCCTATCGACCTTCCTGTACGAAGGTCTATTGGCAAAGAACGCGTACCGTCACTCGATGATGTCCGCCTTGATACCTTGCGGTATCGTTACGCCCAGCGCCTGCGCCGTGCTGCGGCTAATGACGAGTTCATTCTTCTTGAGTTACTTGCTCCAGACCCTCGGATTGGTCGCGCCGAGAAAGCCGATCGTCCTTTTGCTCTTGCCTGGCGATTTCTTTCCGTTGCGAGATGGCTTCTTCTTCCGGCCATACGAGCCAGAGTTGCGCGACGCCATGTTGCCCTCCCACAGCCGCGGCCGGGGCCTGCGGCCAGCCGAAAATTCGCTAACCATCCAAACTCCGCCCGCGCGGGGCGGTCGTCAAGGTCCCGGCATTGTCGGACCAACGACTTAGCGCCGCAGGGCGGCTCCGATCTCGCGGTCGATGCGCTCGAGCTCGGCGGGGAAATCCGCGACCAGCAATTTTAGGCTCCATTCGCAACAATCGACGACCTGCCACAGCTCGGCACGCCGTGCGCTGCTTAAACTTTCGTCAGCAAGCTCAATTCTGGCCTTCACGATTTCGCGCCGCCACGGGCGCACATGGTCGTGAAAATGGTCGCCGGTACCGCTTGGCACGCTTGAAATCCCCGCGTGCCGCATCCGAAGTCATCATTCCACGTACCGGTTTAAGTTTGCCGCCGTGTGACAAATATCGTTAACGCCGACCCGATGATCACAATTTGGTGACCAGCGGCGGCGCGAACGCGCCGATCGGCTTGAGCGGCCCGCCCCAGCGCTCGATCTCGACCAGCGCGGTCGCCGAACTGGGTCCCTGCCCGAGCTTGGACGTGCCCTGGTCGCGGGTCAGCACGTTCGGGTTGCCGTGCCGGCAAACCGACTGCTCGTCGTCCGGGTCGTACCAGGCGCCGCAGGCCAATCGCACCACCCCGGCCGAAACCGTGTCGGTGACGATGGCGCCGGCGAGACACGCGCCGCGCGCGTTGTGCACGCGCACCACGTCGCCGTCGCCGATGCCGCGGGCCTTGGCGTCAGCCGGGTTGATGGCGATCGCCTCGCGGCCCGCAACCTTGCCGCCGGCGCTAACCGGGCCGTGATCCATCTGGCTGTGCAGCCGGTCGCGGGGCTGGCTCGACACCAGATGCAGCGGATAGCGCGCCGCCAAGGTCGAGCCGAGCCATTCCCAGGGCTCGATCCAGGTCGGGTGCGGCGGGCAGTCATCGTAGTGAAAGCCCGCGATCGTCTCGGAGTAGAGCTCGATCTTGCCGGATGGCGTGCGGAGCTTGTGCTTCTCGGGATCGGCGCGGAATTCGCCGAACAGCACGTATTCCTCGGTGGCTGGCGGGATTTCCAGGAAGCCTTTGCGCCAGAACGTATCAAAATCCGGCAGCGCCGCGGCGTTGGTGCCGGCGCCGTGTCGGCATCGCTCGTAAAGATGCCGCAGCCAGGTCATCTCGTCGCGGCCTTTGGTGTAGGCGTCGGCGCAGCCGAGACGGCGCGCCAGCTCGCTGAAGATTGAAAAATCGTTGCGCGCCTCACCGACCGGCGGAACCGCCTGCTGCATCGCCATGATGAACTTGTCGCGCCGCGCGCCGCCGATGTCGTTTCGCTCCAGCGATGTGGTGGCCGGCAGCACGATATCGGCGTGGCGGGCGGTCGCCGTCCACCACGGCTCGTGCACCACGATCGTTTCGGGCTTCTGCCAGGCAAGCCGCAGCTTGTTGGTGTCCTGGTGATGATGGAACGGATTGCCGCCGGCCCAGTACACCAGCCGGATATCGGGATAGATGCCGCGCTTGCCGTTGAAGTCGTAGGGCTCGCCCGCGTGCAACAGGCAATCGGAAATGCGCGCCGCCGGGATCGTCACGTTGATCGGATTGCTGATGGTCTCCATCGCCGGCGGCGCGAACGACAGCGGCACGTCGCCGATCCCCGCGCTCGAGCCATAGCCGAAGCCGAAGCCGCCGCCCGGCAATCCGATCTGTCCCAGCGCCGAGGCCAGCAGGATCATCGCCCAGTACGGCTGCTCGCCGTGATGCGCGCGCTGCAGCGACCATGACGCGGTCACCATGGTGCGCGTCGCCGCCATCCGGCGCGCTAACACGCGGATCGTGTCGGCCGGCACGCCGGTGATCGGCGAAGCCCAGTTGGCGTCCTTGGGGCGGCCGTCGGTCTCGCCCATCAGATACGGCAGCACCCGTTCGAAGCCGCTGCAGTATTTCGCCAGGAATTCCCGGTCATGCCGACCCTCGCTGACCAGCGTGTGGGTCAATGCCAGCAGCATCGCCGTATCGGTGTTCGGCCGGATCGGAATCCACTGCGGACGAACGACGTCCGGCCCGTCTTCGCGAAGCGGGCTGATGTTGACCACTTCGACGCCGGCGCGTGCCAGTTCCGCCGTCCAATGGCTGGTGGAATGCGAGGCGCAGCCGCCCTTGCTGACTTGGGTGTTCTTCGGGTTGGCGCCGCCGAACAGCACCATCAGCTTGCCGTGCCGCGCGATCGAGGACCATGACGTCAGCGGGCCCACGACCGATTGCGGATTGCCGACGATGTGCGGCAGGAACGCCAGCGCTGCGCCGAAGCTGTAGTTCATCACCTGATCGACATAGCCGCCGCCCGCCGCCAGGAACCGGTGCAGCTGCGGCCTCGCCTCATGAAACAGCCCGGCCGACGACCAGCCCTGCGAACCGCCCATGATGGCGGCGGGGCCGTGATCGCGCCGCACGCGCGCGATCTCGCCCGCCACCAGATCGAGCGCGCGCTCCCAGGACACCGGCACGAACGGCTCGCGCCCGCGGCCCTCGCCGTGTCCGCGGCCATGCTTGAGCCAGCCCTCGCGCACCATCGGCTGGGCGACGCGGACAGGCGAATGCACCGCGGCCGGGATCGCGTCGATCAGCTTCGAGGGGTCCGGATCGTGCTCGAACGGCTGCACGCCGACGATGCGCCCGCCGTCCACCTCGGCGAAAAATGCACCCCAATGCGAATGATGGCGGACCAGCTGCACGGTTCAATTCTTTCGCTGCATCCCGAGGACCTTGGCCACCGTGGCAGCCTGTTCGGTCTGCTGCTTGAGCGTTTGCGCGAGTTCTTCCGGTCCGGCAGGAACCATGTCCTGGCCGGTGGCGGCGATGCGCTCGGACATGGTCGGCTCGCTGGCGGCGGCGACGATATCGGCTGCGATTCGCTTACGCAGGTCAAGCGCCATGCCGGCCGGACCATAAAAGCCGGAGGTGGTCTGGACCGCGAGCTCCGGAAATCCGGCCTCCGCCAACGACGGCACGTTGGGCGCGACGTGGCTGCGACCGCCGAGCGCGACCACGCGCACCTTGTTGGCGTCGATCAGCGGCCGGACCGCGGCGAACGACGACACCAGAAACTGGATGCGATTCTCGCCGAGATCGCGGGCGCCCTGCAGAACGTCGCGGTATGGCACCTTGGCGACCTTGAGGTTGTGACTCTTGAGAAACGCATCAAGCGCGAACTCCGGCACGCCCGCGGCGCCGGCCGCGTTGTATTTATCCGGCGCAGCGCGCGCGCCCGCGACGAAGTCGGCAACCGTCTTGAAATCGGTCTCGGCTGGAACGGCGATCGACAGCACGGTGTGGCTGATGCGCGCGATCGGCAGCAAATCGCGTTCCAGATTGTAGGGCAGCTTCTCCTGCGTATAGGGATGCGCCATGAACGAGGCGCTCGACGCATACAGCAGCACGTGATCATCGGCGGCTGAGGTGAACGCGGTGATCGCGACCAGGCCGTCGCCGCCAGGCCTGTTCTCGACCACCACCGCCTTGCCCCACTTGGTTGCCAGCCGTTCGCCCAAAAGCCGCGCGGCCGAGTCGGTGGCGCTGCCGGCGCCGAACGGCAGGATCAGCCTGACGTTGCGTTGCGGCCAGGTTTGCGCCTGAGTTTGCGCCTGGGCTTGCGGCGCGAACGCCGTCCAGGCGGCGATGACCATCGCCATCGACAACAACAACCGTGCCATGGACGCCCCCCTTTGACGACGCCAATTGCCTGATCCGCGCGTTTGACGTTAGCGTACACCCATTCGCTCGACGGCCATACCCAAGGTCCATCGCCATGTACGACGTGCTGATTGCCGGCTACGGGCCGACCGGGATGCTGGCCGCGGCGCTGCTCGGGCGGGCCGGCCATCGCGTCGGCGTCTTCGAGCGCTACAAGACTCTCTACAATCTGCCGCGCGTCGGCATCGTGCACGACGATGTCCTGCGCATGTTCCAGGAAATCGGCTGCATCGACCGCATCTGGCCGTCGACGTATTTCCTGCCGGTGTTCGATCTCGCCAAACACGGCCAGGTTCTGCTGTCGAGCGACGTGGCGCCGAACGCGACGCACGGCTGGCCCGAATACATCTCGCTCTATCAGCCGGTCTTCGAAGGCGAGCTCGACGCGATCTGCAAGGCGCTGCCGTCCGTCAATGTCTTCCAGGGCGAACGTGTCGTCTCCGTCACGCAGAACTCCGAACGGGTCGAGATCGCGGTCGAGGGCGACAACGGCCAGCGAACGGTGCAGGGCCGCTACCTGATTGGCTCCGACGGCGGAAACAGCTTCATCCGCGAGGCGGTCGGCGTTTCGTATGAAGACCTCGGCTTCGACCAGGACTGGCTGGTGATCGACGCCAAGGCCAAGGGCGTCCGCCCGGCCTTGCCGCCGATGCGGCAGTACTGCGAACCGGAGCAACCGGGCGTCACGCTGCACATCGGGCCGCATCATCAGCGGTGGTCGTTCATGATCTTCCCGGGCGAATCGCGCGAAGAGGCGGTCAAACCGGAGAACGTCTGGCGGCGGCTCAATCGTCCCGATGGCGCCACGCCGGATCAGTTCGAACTCGTCCGCGCCGTGTCCTACCGATTCCAGTCGTTGTTCGCCGAGCGCTGGCGCGAAGGCCGGGTTTTTCTGGCCGGCGATTCGGCGCACCAGATGCCGCCGTTTCTGGCGCAGGGCATGTGCTCGGGCTTTCGCGACGCGCACAACCTCGCCTGGAAGCTCGACCTCGTGCTGAAGGGCAAGGCGCCTGCCGCGTTCCTCGACAACTACCAGGCCGAACGCAGGCCCCAATGCCCGCGCCACCATCGTCGAAAGCATGCGCGTGGGGCAGCACGTCAACGAACGCGATCCCGAGAAGGTGAAGCAACGCGACGCCCAGCTCATGGCGCTGCAGGCGGCGAAGCAGCGTCCAAGTGGGCAAAAGCAACTGATCGCGTTCCGGGTGCCGGGGTTTGGTGCCGGCTTCGTGGCGCGCCCGCGCGACGGCGTGCGCGGCGCGGGCGACGCGTACATTCAGGGCCGCGTGCGGCGCGGCGAGCGGCAGGGCCGCTTCGACGACCTGGCCGGCCGAGGCTTCATGATCATCGGCCGCAACGGCGATCCGGCGGCGGCGCTGTCGGCCGCCGACCGCGACTATTGGGCCTCGCTCGGCGGCAGCGTCGTGCAAATCGGCGAGGGACCCGACGCGCTCATCGATGCCGAAGGCCATTACAACCGGCTGATGGACGAGTACGGCTGCGACGTCATCGTCAAGCGCCCGGACTATTACATCTTCGGCGCCTGCCGGAGCGCGCACGAGTTGCCCGCACTGATCGCCGACCTGCGCGAGCAGCTACAGAGCGATGCGCACTGAGGCCTGTCGATCACCTCACGCGGCGCTCGGTTCTCGTGCCCTCTCCCCTTGCGGGAGAGGGCAACGCCGCACGTGCAACAAATTCGGTTGGGTGAGGGGTCCGGCGCTGACCCCTCACCCAGTCTTTTCGTTGAACCTCTGAGCGGCCCTCTCCCGCAAGGGGAGAGGGCGCAATAGCACCGGCCGAGTTCGCGGCTTTGCTATTTGATCGCGAGCGGATTGACCGGCGAGCCGACCGCGCCGGTGATCGGGATCGCCGGCGCGACGAACAGGAACTCATAAACCTTGTCGGCGGCGCAATCCTCGCCCAGCTCCTTCAGCTCGAAGATCTCGCCCATGGTCATGCCCATGATCGGGATGGTGATCCAATGCCAGGGCTGGTTGATGCCCTCCTCGCTTTCGTTCGGCCGCACCTCGCAGCCCCAGGTGTCGCTGGCGAGCGCGGCGAGCTCGGTGCGCTTGATCCATTCCAGCGTCTCGAACGCAAAGCCCGGCGCATCGCCGCCCGGATAGCCGTCCCAGCTGCCGGCCTTCTGGCAGCGCTCCATCTGGCCGGTGCGGACGATGACGTAGTCGCCGCGCTTGAGCGCAACCTTCTGCGCCTTGGCGCAATCGTCGAGATCCTGGCAGGTGATGCCGTAGCCGTCGTCGAGACAATCGACGCCCTTGTGTCTCGCCACGTCGAGGAACACGCCGCGGCCGACCATCTTGTTCTTGGTCTTCTCGATGCCGCACTTCTGCGCGCCCGCGCTCGTCACCTCACGGCAGTCGTAGCCGTTCCACATCGAGTTCTCATAGAACACGTGGCCGAGCCCATCCCATTGCGTGCCGCATTGCAGCGGGATCACCACCATGTCGTCGGCGGCGCGGATGCCGCGCTTGTCGAGCACGCCCGAATAGGCATCGGTGCCGGTGCGCAGCATGGTGTGCACCGGATTGATGCGGCCCATCGCCGGATATTTACTCTTGGCGCCCTGCGGGCCGGTGTAGTCGAAGTTGAGCGCGAGTGAGATCACCTTGCCCTTCTTCACCAAGCGGGTGGCGGCGACGATGTCCTCCGCGCTTGTGTAGTTGAGCGTGCCGATCTCATCGTTCGGACCCCATTTGCCCCAGTTCTTGTATTTTTCCGCGGCATCGCGCAGGTCCTGACGCGTGTACTTCTTGGCCATGGCATTTCCTCTTCTGGCAGCAGCAGTCGATGATAGCATCAGCAAAGCTCACGGAGGCAACATGACAACGACGCTTCGCGTCATCGCTCTGCTCGCGGCCGTGCTGGTCGCCGGGCCGGCCGGCGCGCAGGACGCCTATCCGAACAAGCCGGTGCGGCTGGTCATTCCGTTCGCGCCGAGCGGACCCGCCGACCTGATCGCGCGCATCGTCGGGCAGAAGCTGACCGAAGAATTCGGCAAGCAGTTCTACATCGAGAACCACGCCGGTGCCGGCGGCAACATCGGCACCGCATTGGCGGCGCGCGCGCCCGCGGACGGCTACACGCTGCTGATCAACAGCCAGGCGCTGGTCATCAACGCCAGCCTCTACAAGTCGCTGCCCTATGATCCCGACAAGGACCTGGCCGCCATCACCCGCCTCGCCAACACGCCGAATGTGGTCGTGGTGCATCCGTCGGTGCCGGCCAAGACCATGAAGGAGTTGGCCGAACTGATGAAGAGCAGCGACGCCAAATACCACGGCTATGCGCATCCGGGGGTCGGCACGCCGGCGAACCTGTCGGGCGAACTGTTCAAGCTGTCGCAGAACATCAATCTCACGGCCATTCCGTTCACCGGCGGCGGCCCGATGATCCAGTCGGTGGTCGGCGGCCATACGCCGGTGGCATTCTCCTCGCTTGCGCCGGCCGCGGGCCAGATCAAGGCCGGCAACGTCCGCGCGCTTGCCATCACTGCCGACAGGCGGGATCCGACCATGCCCGACATCCCGACCATGGCCGAGGCTGGCTATCCCGGCCAGATCGGCGAGACGCCGGTCGGCCTGCTGGCGCCGGCCGGCACGCCGAAGGCGATCATCGACGTTCTGCATCGCAAGCTGGTGCAAATCATCGCGCAGCCTGACACCCGGCAGAAGCTTGCCATCATCGGCTTCACGCCGATCGGCGATACGCCAGCGGAGTTCACCGCTTATCTCAGGTCCGAACACGCCAAATGGGCGAAGGTGATCAAAGACGCCAACATCCAACTGGCGAACTGACGCTAGTGTCCCGAACCCGAAGTTCGCATGATTGCGCGGCGAGCTCGTTTGCGAACTTCGGGTTCAAAGGGACACTAGAATCATTAGGTTGCTAGTGTCGCTTTGATTCGGAAGTTCGCTCGGGAGCAAGCTGAGAACTCGGGCGAACTTCCGAATCGCGACACTAGCGGTCACGCCGGCAGCCGGAGCCCCGCCTGCTCCAGCCGCGGCAGCACCTCAGCGCGCAGATACGGCAGTTCGTCGGCGTAGTTGACCAGCGACACCGCAATGCCGTTCAAGCCCGCGCGGCTGAGCTCGATCAACTGCCGCGCGACATGGTCGGGGTCGCCGACGATTGGCACGCCGCTGTTGCCGTGCGCATATTGGTTGCGCTGCCGCATGAACTCCTCGATCGGCACGGTCTCCCGGGTGATGTTGCGAAGCCCGAGCAGCTGATCGACCGCCGACCAGTCGGCCTGATCGACATTGACGTGGTAATGGTAGTCCTCGGCCTGTTTCATCGTCGGGCGGCAGATGATGATGCCGACCGTAAAAACCCCGATCTCGCGCGCCCTGCGCGGCAGCCGCTGCCTTGGCGGCGGCAACGCGCTTGGCCGTTTCGTCGACCGAAACCCGCGAGGCCTGCATGAAGAATGCATCGCAATTCTTCACCGCGAAGGCGCGCCCGACCGGCGACGCCCCGGCATTCATGATCACCGGCCGGGTGCCGCCGTAGGGCTTGGGCTTGGCGCGCACCTTCTTCAGCTTGATGAATTGTCCGTCGTAGTCGAAGTCTTCGCGCTCCGACCACATCAGCTTGATGGCGTCAATCCATTCCTGCGCGTATTCGTAACGGGTCGCGTGTTCGCGCTGCTCGACGCCGAACATCTCGAACTCGCCCTCATTCCAGCCGACCACGATGTTGAGCCCGAAGCGGCCCTCGCCGACGTGATCGGCGGTGACCATTTGCTTGGCCGCGATCACCGGATGAAACAGCGGCGCATGCACCGTGCCGAACACGGTGATCCGCTTGGTCGCGGCCAGCAGGCCGGTCGCCCACGTCACGGTTTCGAGCGTCGCCTCCTGATAGCCGGTCTCGCCGCCGTAGCCTTTCCAGCGACCGATCGGCAGCATGAAGTCGATGCCGGCCGCGTCGGCCATCTGCGCGAGCTGCAAATTGTCGGGCCAGGTGCCCGACCAGCGCTCGGGCACCTTGGTCACCGCCCGACCCGACGAGCAGTTGGCTCCGAACAGCCCGATCTTCAGCGACATTGCCGCCGGCGAGCAGGCTTCGCTGCGGCAATGACGAGTTTGCATTCGGCACAATTATCCCTCAGGCTTGCCGCAAGTCGGCCGGTCATTATCGAACGGCAGCGTCCTTGGCGACGCCAATACCAAGAACGACGCGCTCGGAGGAAGCAGAATGACGGCCTGGCACCGGATCGTCGGCTTGTTGCTTGGTGCGTTATTTGGCGCCGCCCTGGCGGCACCCGCGCAGGCGCAGACCTATCCGGCCAAGAACGTCCGCGTGGTGGTGCCGTTCGCGGCCGGCGGGCCGACCGACGTGATCGGCCGGCTGGTCGCGCAAAAGCTGTCGGAGAGCTGGGGCCAGCAATTCGTCGTCGAGAACCTGCCCGGCGCCGGCGGCAACACCGGCATGGCGCAGACCGCGCGCGCCGCCGCCGACGGCTATACGCTGGTGGTCGTCAGCACCGGCTTCATGGTCAATCCGAGCCTCTATGCCCGCGTGCCCTACGATCCGATCAAGGATTTCGAGCCGGTGACGCTGGTGGCGGCTTCGCCGAACGTCATCTTCACCCACCCGTCGTTCCCGGCCAAGACGCTCAAGGACATGATCGAGGCGGTGAAGTCCAATCCCGGCAAATACAGCTACGCCCAGCCTTCGCTCGGCTCGACGCCGCACCTGTCGGCCGAATTGCTCAAGCTCACCTTCGGTCTCGACCTGACGATGGTGCCGTTCACCAGCGCGGCGCTCGCGGTCAACTCGACGCTTGGCGGCCACACACCGATCGGCTTCACCGCCATTCCGCCGACCGTCGGCAACATCAAGGACGGCAAGCTGCGCGGGCTGGCCGTGATGGCGCACAAGCGGGTCGAGGCGCTGCCCGATCTGCCGACCACCGCCGAGGCCGGCCTGCCCGATCAGGAGGCCGACACGCTGACCGGGATCGTCGCGCCCGCCGGCACGCCTCGGGAATTGGTGGCGCGCCTTCAGCAGGAAATCGCGAAAATTGCGGCACAGCCCGAGGTGCGGGACAAGCTCACCGCCATCGGCTTTCGCCCGATCGCCAACACCCCGGCCGAGTTCGGGGTGATGATCAAGGCCGAGATGGAAAAATGGGGCAAGGTCGTCCGTGCCGCCAATCTGAAGATCGAATGAACCCGAAGATCATGCCGAGCAAAGGAGCATTCCGATGATGGCCATCATGCGTGCAGTTGCGCTTGGCGCGGCCTTGCTCGTGTCGGGCACGGCCTTGGCGCAGCAATATCCGACCAAGCCGGTCAAGATCGTCGTGCCGTTCCCGCCGGCCGGGGTCACCGACATCATTTCGCGACTGGTCGCGCAAAAACTTTCGGAAAAGCTCGGGCAGCAGTTTTACGTCGAGAACGTCGCCGGTGCCGCCGGCAATCTCGGCATGGCCCAGGTGGCGCGCGCACCGGGCGACGGCTACACCGTGCTGTTTGCGTCCTCGAGCTTCGTGGTCAATCCCGAGCCTCTACAACAAGGTGCCGTTCGACGTGGGAGAAGGACTTCATCCCGGTCACCAAGGCCGGCGGCACCCCGAACTCCTGGCAGATCAAGCCGGACTTTCCGGCGCAGACGATGAAGGAGCTGATCGAGCTGTTCAAGAAAGAGCCGGGCAAGCACAGCGTCGCCTCGCCCGGCCAGGGCACCACGCCATCGCTGTCGATCGAGATGCTCCGCCACGATCTCGGGGTGAATTTCGTCGTCGTGCCGTTCACCGGCGGCGGGCCGCTGATCACGTCGATGCTCGGCGGCCATACGCCGATTGCGTGCAGCGCCATTGGCAACGCCATGGAGCTGATCACCAGCAAGAAGATCAAGGTGCTGGCGGTTGCCGCCAAGAAACGGTTCGAGACGCTGGCGGACGTTCCGACGCTCGACGAACTCGGCATCAAGGATCAGGAGGCCGAGACCATGACCGGCGTCTTCGTGCCGGCCGGAACGCCGAAGCCGATCGTCGATCTGCTGCAAAAGGAAATCTCGGCGATCGTCAACGCTCCCGATATCAAGCAGCGCATGCTGGAGCTCGGCGTCACGCCCGAGGGCGACAGCCCCGCCGCATTTGCCGCTTACGTCAAAGACGAGGTCGCCAAATGGAAGCGGATCATCGAAGTCGCCAAGGTGCCGAAGATCTAAGCCGGCACTCGATCCATGCGCATTGTTGACATCCGCGAGACCGCGATCCCGCTGCAGTCCGATCTCAAGAATTCGAGCATCGATTTCTCCGAGATGACCACGTCGGTGGTGGCGGTGATCACCGACGTGGTCCGTGACGGCAAGCCGGTCGCGGGCTTTGCCTTCAACTCCACCGGCCGCTACGCCTGCGGCGCCCAGATGCGCGCCCGCTTCATCCCGCGCATCCTCAAGGCCGACCCGAAATCGCTGCTCAACGAAGCCGGCGACAATCTCGACCCGGCCAAAATTCTCGCCGTGATGATGCGCAACGAGAAATCCGGCGGCCACAGCGAGCGTTCGGTCGGCATCGGCACCATCGAGGTGGCGGTCTGGGACGCGGTCGCCAAGATCGAGGGCAAGCCGCTGCACCGCGTGCTGGCCGAGCGCTTCAACGGCGGCAAGGTGCTGGACAAGGTGTTCTGCTACGTCGGCGGCGGCTGGTACGCGCCCGGCAAGACCACCAGGGATTTGCAGGACGAGATGCGCCGCCATCTCGATTCCGGCTACACCATGGTGAAGATGAAGATCGGCGGCGCGCCGCTCGCCGAGGACTGCGCCCGCGTCGAGGCGGTCAAGTCCGTGGTCGGCAACCGCGGCGAGCTCGCGGTCGACGCCAATTCGAAGTTCGAGCGCGACGAGGCGATTGCTTACGCCAAGGCGCTCTCGCCCTACAAATTGCGCTGGTACGAGGAGCCGTGCGACCCGCTCGACTTCGCGGCCCTGAAGGACATTTCCGACGCCTACGACGGCGCGCTGTCGACCGGCGAGAACCTGTTTTCCACCCAGGACGTCGAGAACCTGGTGCGCTTCGGCGGGCTCAAGGCCGCGCGCGGCGACGTGATCCAGGTCGATCCGCCGCAGTCCTATGGCATCGTGCAATACGCGCGCACGCTCGACATGCTCGAACGCCACCATTGGCCGCGCTCCGGCCTGTTCCCGCATGGCGGCAACCAGATGTCGCTGCACATCGCCGGCGGCTTCGGGCTGGGCGGCGCCGAATCCTATCCCGGCGTGTTCGGCCCGTTCGCCGGCTTTGCCGACGACGCGCAGCTGGAGAACGGTTATCTCAAGCTGCCCGACCGGCCGGGCATCGGCTTCGAAGGCCAGGCCGCGCTCTACCGGATCATGCGGGACCTCGCCGCGTAGCGCCCCTGGCGGAAGCTTGCTACCGTCGCGCCGCGATGACCAAGCCGCCGACCTGGAAGGATCTGCTCAAGCGCGAACGGCCGCTGCTGCTGCCCTGCGCCCATGACGCGCTGTCGGCGCGGCTGATCGAGCGCGCGGGCTTTGCCGCCTATTCGATCGGCGGCTACGCGCTGGTCGGCTCGCGCTACGCCATCCCCGACATCGGGCTTGCCGCCTATGGCGAGATCAGCGCCGGCATCCGCGACATCATGGCGGCGACTGCTCTGCCGGTGCTGGTCGATTGCGACACCGGCTACGGCGACGTGAAGAACGTCACCCACACGGTGCAGGGCTACGAGGCCATGGGGGTTGCGGCGATCTTTCTGGAGGATCAGGTCGCGCCCAAGCGCTGCGGCCACATGGCCGGCAAGGACGTGATCCCGGCGGATCAGATGGCGGCGAAGATCCGCGCCGCGGTCGCCGCCCGCCGCAGCACCGACCTGTTCGTCATCGCCCGCACCGACGCCCGCGCCGTGCACGGCCTCGACGAAGCGCTCCGCCGCGGCGAGCAATACCTCAAGGCCGGCGCCGATGGCCTGTTCATCGAGGCGCCGCAGAGCGTGCAGGAATTGCAGCGGATCGGCGGCGCGTTCAAGGGCGTGCCGCAGCTCGCCAACATGCTGGAGGGCGGCGGCCAGACGCCGGTGCTGCCGCCGGAGCAACTGGCCGCGCTGGGCTTTGCGATGGCGGCCTATCCGACGACGCTGATTTTCCGCATCGCCCGCACCATCGAACGCGCGCTCGCCGACATCAAGGCCGGCAAGGCGATCGCCGGCAACGACGGCGTCGACTTCGCCGAGTTCAAAGACATCACCGGCTACGACCAATGGGCGCGCATCGAGGACAGCTACCGGCGCGCCGACCAAGGTGCGGCATGAGGCGTTTGGCGTTGTGGATCGGAATGCTGGCGTTGACCGTGATGTTCGCCGCAGCGGGCGGTGAAGCGCGGGCGCAGACCAAGGTGCGGCTCGCCGTCGGCGGCCAATCGGCGCTGTATTATCTGCCGCTCACCATCACCGACCGGCTCGGCTACTTCAAGGACGAGGGTCTCGCGGTCGAAATCTCCGACCTGCAAGGCGGCTCGAAAGCCCTGCAGGCGCTGATCGGCGGCAGCGCCGACGTGGTTGCCGGCGCCTTCGATCACACCATCCAGATGCAGGCCAAGAACCAGGCGATCACCGCCGTGGTCCAGCTCGGGCGCTTTCCGGGCTTCGTGCTGGCGGTGGTCGCCTCCAAGGCCGCGTCCTACCGCGGCCCGCGCGATCTCAAGGGCATGAAGATCGGCATCACCGCGCCGGGATCGAGCACGCATTTCATGGCGCAGTACATCATGGTGCGCGCCGGGCTGAAGCCGAACGACGCCGCCTTCATTGGCGTCGGCGCCGGCGCGACCGCGGTCGCGGCCGCCAAGCGCGGCGAGATCGACGCGCTGGTCAGTGTCGATCCGGTGATCAACCTGCTGGAAAGCGAGAACGCCATCAAGATCGTCGCCGACACCCGCACCATGGAAGGCACCCGGCAAGTCTACGGCGGCATCTATCCGGCGGCGGTGCTTTATCTCGCACCGGCCTATGCGCGAGCCAATGCCAGGACCGTACAGTCGCTGGTGAACGCGTTGGTGCGCGGACTGAAGTGGATCGCCAGCCACTCGGCCGAGGAGATCGCCAAGGCCATGCCGCCGGAATACGCGCTCGGCAACATGGAGCTGTTCGTCCGATCGATCCGCAGCAGCATCCCGATGTATTCGCCGGACGGCCGCTTCAGCCGGGATTCCGCCGAGACGGCATATAAGGTGTTGCGCGAATTCGACGACAGCGTGCGGGGGGCGAAGATCGACGTCGCCGCCAGCTATACGGATTCATTCGTCAGCAAGGCGAGCCAGTGAGCCTGGAGCATGATCCCGAAAAGTGTGCAGCGGTTTTCGGAAAAGATCATGCTCAAACAAGAAGCAGCGTCCGCGTGACCACGACCAGCCCGTCGCAGATCGCGATCGACCGGGTGAGCCACGTCTACCGGCCGCCGCGCGGACGGCCGGTGCTGGCGCTGGAAGAGGTGTCGCTTGAGGTACGCTCGCGCGAGTTCGTGGCTTTGCTGGGGCCGTCCGGTTGCGGCAAGTCCACCCTGCTCTATCTGATCGGCGGCTTCCTGCCGGTCGAGAACGGCTCGATCACGGTCAACGGCAAGCCGGTGGCGGCGCCGGGACCCGACCGCGGCATCGTGTTCCAGCATTTCGCGCTGTTTCCCTGGAAGACGGTGCGCGCCAACATCGCCTACGGCCTCGAGCGCCAAGGCGTGCCGCGCGAGGAGCGCGAGACGCGCGTGCAGGCCTACATCGACCTGGTCGGCCTGACCGGCTTCGAGGACAGCTATCCGTCGCAATTGTCCGGCGGCATGAAGCAGCGCACCGCGCTCGCCCGCACGCTCGCCTTCGATCCCAGCATCCTGCTGATGGACGAGCCGTTCGGCGCGCTCGACGCCCAGACGCGCCACCTGATGCAGGCCGAGCTTCTGAGCATCTGGCAGCGCACGCCCAAGACCGTGATCTTCGTCACCCACGACGTGCAGGAGGCGGTCTACCTCGCCGACCGGGTCGCCGTGATGTCGGCGCGGCCCGGCCGCATCAAGACCATCGTCGACACCAAGTTCGACAAGAACGACCCGGGCGTGTTCAAGACCAAGGGCTTTGTCGACAAGGTCGACGAGCTCTGGAACCTGGTGCGCGACGAAGCGATCAAGGCGGAGCGGCACAACGCATGAAGACGCTGCTGCGCTATCTGCCGCTGGTGCTGCTCGCGGTCGCGTGGGAGACGGTGTCGCGGCTCGGCCTGGTGTCGTCCTCGGCGCTGCCGTCACTGACCGACGTGGTGGTGTCCTGGGTCGACATGCTGCGCGACGGCGAGCTGTTCTCCAACGGCGCCGCCTCGCTCTACCGCGCCGCCATGGGGCTGCTGCTGGCGGTCGTGGTCGGCGCCACCCTCGGAATCTTCATGGCGTGGTGGAAGCCGGTCAACGTGCTGCTCGCGCCGTTGGTCGAGATTTTCTATCCGCTGCCCAAATCGGCGCTGATCCCGGTGACGGTGATCTGGCTCGGCTTCGGCAATGGCTCGAAGATCCTGCTGATTTTCCTCGGCTGCATGATCCCGGTCACGATCGGCGCGTTCAACGGCGCGCGCTCGTCCGAGCAGACGCTGGTGTGGTCGGCGCGCAGCATGGGCGCCAACCGCCTGCGCATGCTGTGGGACGTGGTGCTGCCGAGCGCCCTGCCCGAGCTGCTCAACGGCATCCGCACCGCGCTCGCGCTGTCGTTCATCCTGCTGGTCAGCTCGGAATTGATCGTGGCGCGCGAGGGGCTGGGCTACCTGATCGGCTTCCTCGGCGCCAACGGCTCGTATGACGCGATGTACGCCGTGGTGCTGACCGTGGCGTTCCTGGGTTTCGCCGCCGACCGCGGCTATCAGATGCTGATGAACCGGATGCTGCAATGGCGCGAACAGACACCGTAGCGGAGAGCCGGGCGGCGCTGCTGGAGACGCCCGCGCCCTCGCTGGCGTGGGCGCTTGCTCTGGGGCTTCGCGCGGGTGTTCTCGGTCGTGGCGCTGGTCGTCGCCTGGGAGGGGCTGGCGCGGAGCGGCTCGTTCACGCCGTTCGTGCTGCCTTCGCTCAGCTCGGTGATCGAGCGCATCTGGACCGACGCGCTGTCGGGCGAGCTGTTCATCAACACCGGCCTGACGTTCTACCGCGCGCTGGTCGGCTTTCTGATCTGCATGGTGGCGCGGCATTGCGATCGGCGTGGCGATGTCGCGCAACGTCATCGCCAACTGGTTCTTCGATCCGATCGTCTCGGTCGGCTTTCCGATGCCGAAGATTGCGTTCCTGCCGGTGGTGATCCTGTGGCTCGGCGTCTACGACGTGTCGAAAATCACCATCATCGTGGTCGAAGCGATCTTTCCGGTGATCGCGGCAACCGTGATCGCCATCCGCGGCGTCGAGCGCGAGCTGATCTGGTCGGCGCGCAACATGGGCGCCAACGACCGCGAGCTGATGTGGCAGATCGTGCTGCCGGCCGCGTTGCCGCAAATCCTCACCGGATTGCAGGTGGCGCTGCCGCTGTCGATGATCGTCGCGGTGGTGGCCGAGATGCTGATGGGCGGCTACGGTCTCGGCGGCGCGATGATGACGGCGTCGCGCTTTGCCGATTCGCGCGGCGTGTTCGCCGGCATCGTCGAGATCGCGATCGTCGGCTATGTGCTGATCAAGCTGATGACGCTCATCCGCCGGCGCCTGCTGATCTGGCATCAGGAGGCGAACGAGCCGACGACGGCGTAATTTCAATGGGGTAGAATTGTAATCCGGCCGCACAAACAGGCCGGACACATGACCGCACCCGACCAATGCTGCGGCAATGTCAGAAAGTTCTTGCCAAGGCGCCGTCCACTCATGAGGCTTGCCTGAGCACATCGAAACCGACAGTTGCCGTCTTGGCGACGATGGACACGAAAGGCAACGAAGCCCGCTTCGTTGCCAACGTGCTGGCGAACGCGGGCGCGACGCCGTGCATCGTCGACCTGTCCATGAAGTCGTACACCGTGTCGTGCTGCTGATATTTCCGGCGCGCGGATTGCCGAGGCGGCCGGTACGTCCTGGCAGGCGGTCAATGAGCTCTCGCGGCAAGAAGCGGCAGCGGTGATGGTGCAAGGCGGCACCAGGATATTGCTTGAGAAATATGCCAAGGGCGAAATCGCGGGCGCCATCGGTATTGGCGGCGCGAACGGGACCAATCTGGTGTGCTCGATCCTGCGTGCACTGCCCTACCTCGTGCCCAAGGTCATGATCAGCACGGTTGCCGGCACGGCAGCTGTGCAATGGTATGTCGCGGAGAGCGACATCGCCATGTACCCCTCGATCGGCGACGTCTCAATCAACCGCATTACCAAGACGGTCATGGAAAATGCCGCCAACGCTGTAGCGATTGCGGCCAGCAACTGGGCGGCGAGACGGGAGGTGAAGGCGATTCATGCACCCCTTGTCGCGGTCTCTTCGTTTGGCGGTACGGCGGCGTGCGTTGAACGCGTCAGCCGGCGGCTGGAAGCCTTGGGCTACGAGGTCATCCTGTTTCACGCCTCAGGCGCCGGCGGTAGATCGCTCGAAAGGCTCGCGTCCTCCGGCGAACTTGCCGGCGTGGTCGACGTGACGACACATGAGCTTGCGGACCTCGTAGTGGATGGCGTCTATTCCGCAGGCGCTGCGCGAATGACGGGCGCAGGCGCCGCCGGCCTGCCGCAGGTGATCGTGCCAGGCGCGATCGACCACTCCAACTTCTGGGTGGGCCAAGTGCCCGATAGATACAAGACGCGCGAATTTTTCCAGTATAACGCGCAGAACCTGCTCATGCGCACCAATGCGGAAGAGTTCAGGAAACTGGGCGCGGAATTCGCAAGACGGCTCAATGAGGCCAGGGGGCCGGTGCAAATTCTCATACCACTCGAGGGCTTCAGTGAGCATACCAAGCGTCGCGCTCGCGATCTCGGCGGCAACGACAAGGGGCCATGGAAAAACCCAGAGGACTACCGGATTTTCGTTGAGTCCCTCAAACCTCACCTAAAGTCTGCGAAAATCGAGGAGCTGCCGCTGCACATCAACGACAACGCCTTTGCCGATGCCTGCGTCGACGCATTCGTCAAGATCGCCGCTCGACCATGAATCGCAGCCCGAAGATCAAAAAGCAGAGCCAGATGCGACTCGACGTTCCCGATCATAAGACACAAAACTGACGTCCTGATCATCGGCGGCGGCGCCGCCGGAACCATGGCCGCGTTCGAATGCGCCGAGGCCGGCGTTGACGTGATCCAAGTGACCAAGGGACGGGCCACCAGTGGCACGACCACGGTGGCGCGAGGCGGCTTCGCCGCCGCCATGGGCGAGGACGACAGCCCGGAGCTGCATCTTCACGACATCCTAAAATACGGCGGCGAGCTGATCGATCCCGAGCTTGCCCGCGTCTGGGTCTACGACATTGTCGACGTGGTGCACGATCTCGAATCCTGGGGGGCGGAATTCGTCCGCGGCGCCGACGGCCGACTCGATCTCAAGGAATTTCCAAGCCACTCGCGCAACCGCGCCTGCCATCACTACGACACCACCGGCAACATGGTCACCAAGGTGCTGTCAAAGAAGCTGCGCGCAGACGCGCGCATCAAAAAGCACTCGATCATCGCCATCGTCGATCTCATCAAGCGGGACGGCCGCGTCGTCGGCGCCTGGGGCGTGGACTACCACAATGGCACGCTCGTCACCTACAGCGCGCAGCAGATCATCCTGAGCACCGGCGGCGGCAGCGGGCTGTTCTATGTCAACGACAACCCGCCGCAGGTTACGGGCGACGGCTATGTGCTGGGATTTCGCGCCGGCGTGCCGCTGCTCGGCATCGAGATGATCGACTTTCAGGCGATGTGTTGCTCGCCCAAGGAGCTGTTCGGCTTCGCGCCGCATCCGACTGGCTTCATCAACGCGGGTGCCGTATTCAGAAATCAGGAGGGCGAGGAGTTTCTCAAGCGCTATTTCCCCGACACGGCGGAGCAATCGACCCGTTCCGAAGTGATCCTGGCCATGGCCAAGGAAATCCACGCCGGTCGTGCCGGTTCCACGGGCGGTATCTTCATGGACGCAACCAAGGTGCCTATGGAGGTCATCCAGAAGCACATTCCGCACGTCTACAAGACCTGCCTGCACCGGCACATCGACATCAGCAAAACACCGCTGGAAGTGGCGCCGGGAAGCCACACCTGGCTCGGCGGCCTTGCGGTCGACGTCGACGGCAAAACCCCAGTCAATGGCTTGTTTGCCGCGGGCGAGACCGCCGGCGGTATCCACGGCGGCAACCGCATCGGAGGGTCGGCGCTCTCCGCCTCCCTGGTGTATGGTCGGCGCGCGGGCAGACGAGCGGCGGCGTTCGTCAAGGATGGGCGCGTCGATTTGGACAGCGGCGATGAGGACGCAATCCCGGAAACCGAACGCGCGTGGCTTGCGGGACTGTTGCGCCGCGATCGCGGCCCGTTGCAATCCGACGTGCGCATGGCCTGCCGCGCGTTGGCACACAACAAGCTCGGTCCCATCAGGGAGGAGCGGACGCTCAAGGAGGCGCTGGCTGAGTATGAGCGCATGGAGCGCGAAGACGTGCCCGCCATGCGCCTGGACGAGAAGGCGCGCAGCTCCGACAAGGTGCGCGGCGAGGAGCTGGAAAGCGCGCTGTCTGTGCGTAACCTCGCACTGTTGGGGCGCATTCTCGCGGTCGCTGCGCTCAAACGCACGGAAAGCCGGGGCGCGCATTTCCGGCTCGATTATCCCGACACTGACGATGCGCGCTGGCGTGTTGTCACACGTCTTGGATTGGGCGCGAAAGGGGAAATCGAGTTTCGGACCGATCCGGTCAAGGAATCGGCTATCGCCGGTGCGCGCGGAGAGACGGTCGTGGCAAGATAACGCCCGCACCGGGAACTCCTCTCGTCGGCGATAGAGTATCGGCTGCGATCGGTTAAACTCATCTCGGCCAATCGGGAGAGCGGGATGGCAGGTAAGTCGGACCGTGCAGATATCGTCGGGCGCTTGCGAGCGGAAATCGATGGCGGTCGCGCCATCTACGATGCGCTGTGCGGCTCGGGTATCACCGCCAAAATGGCGGCACGCGGCGGCGCCAGCATGGTCACGACGCACAGCCTCGCCTATTTTCGCATGCAGGGCCTGAGCTCGATGGCCGGCTATCTGCCGATCTGCGACGCCAACGCGCTGACGCTGGAACTCGGCGAGCGGGCGCTGATCAACGTGGTGCACGAGTGTCCGCTCATTGCCGGCTTGCTGTGCGTCGATCCAACTCGCGATATGCGGCGGTTTCTCGAAAGGGTGGCGGCGGCCGGCTACGACGGCGTGATGAATTGCCCGACAGTGGCGCTGATCGATGGCAAGTTTCGTAGCGACCTGGAAGAGACCGGTATGGGCTTCGCGCGCGAGGTCGCCGTGCTAGGAATGGCGTCGGGGATGGGGCTGTTCACCAAAGCATTTTGCACATCCGTGGGCGAAGCCCTCGCCATGGCCGAGGCCGGCATAGACAACATCATCGTCCATTTCGGCAACAGTTCCGGCGGCACAATCGGCTCCAAGACCGTGCTCGACCGCGATGCCGCACTCGGCCGCGCCGCGGCGATTCTTGACGCACTGTCCGCGAAGTTTTCCAGCCGGATTGTTACGTGCCACGGCGGAGCGATCGAAAGCTCTGCAGACTTCGAGCGGTTTCTACGGGCCGAGCCGCGATTACACGGCTATGTCGGCGGCTCGTCGGCGGAACGATTCCCGATTGAGAAGTCCGTAGTTGAAGCCACGCGCCAGTTCCGCAGTATCACGCTTCCGAGGACATGAGAGAAACCCATCGTCGCGCAGCTATGAGAACAGAAATAAGCTTTTCTGGCACCAGGAAGCGAACGAGCCAACGACGGCGTGATTTCAAATAGGTTAGGCGGCTTTAACGGCTAGACCCCTCGAACGGCGGTACGCAGAAGTCAAATCCAACCCTTGACCTTACCCGCCTTCGACAGGCGCTCTAAGGCGATAATTTGAGTTCCTTTCGGGTCGCCGCCCAAGTTTGCAATCTGCAGCACCGCGTCTAGCAGGAGTTTGAAGTGTTCGCGGTCAGCAGCAACGATATTGATGGCGCGCGAAAGACCGCGCGTTTTCACAACAAGCCCTTGGGACAGAGCAAGCATCGCGTCGGTTAGCGCCGCATCGTGCTCCATTCTATCTGAGGCAAGCCTCGCTTCGATGTAAGACACCTCGATGTTGACTTCTGCTGCTGTCACTTCGTCGTCCGCCATTGCCATGTACGCAAGAACGCGGAGACCATCAATGCAGAGTTCTCGCGCTCGTTTCTCACGGCGGGATTGTTCTGCGACGCGCGCGGTTAAGGCAGCGGCCTCCGGTGTGTTGGCAATGTCTTTCGCATCATTGACGCTAATTTGGACGCCGACAAACGACGCTCGACGGAAAAACCAACCTTCTTCTTCGATTCTAGTCACCACGCACGAAAGCTTACGATCCTCCTCGATTGCAGCAGCGACCCAATGGTGCCGGGCGGGAATGTATCCAAGATGATGACCCTCGTGTTTCACCGCGACGGCATTTTGATCGTAGGTATTTTCAGGTTCCGGGATCAGTGCCAGCGGGTCGCCCGCTCCCAACCGGCGACAATAGCGTCCGCGATTTGTACCATCCGGGCCACGGTACCGAAGGCCGGCGATCCAGCTTGGATAACTGCGCACAACGAGTCTCCTAGGGGTTGAACACTAACCAAAAAACACGTTGGTTAGGAGGGTGCGTTCCGCGCGGGTCCCGCCGTACTCAAGGGGTGGGGCTATCGTCATAGCGCGGCGCGGCAAAAACTCGGTGCGCTCATTATTTGCCGCCTCAGGCGGTACCGAAGTTAAATTCGCCGTCCCGAGCGCGATCAGCCATGATCGTCCGCTGGCAAGAGGCGATAGAGATGAAGCGGTTCGTAATCTTCCTTGGGATAGGGCCGCTGATCGGTTACATCGTCCTCCTCATCGGGATTCGATGGTATCACCCCGGGCCAATACGATATGCGAATGTAATTGCCGCGATACCGTTCGCTTACGTGATGGGTCTTCTGCCGGCATTGGTCGCAGCGGGTGTCGATTGGCTCCTGAGGCGGCTATCGTGGCGTGTAGTACCGACAACTATCGTGGGTCTCGTGGGATCATCGATTTGGGGGATCGGTCCCTATCTCGAGTTTCATGATCGTTGGGGCTTGTTGTTGTTCGCAGCCGTCGGCGCAGTCGCTGCCGCGGTATGTTCGCTGCTGTCAACGATAGGCGATGACACCAAACGAAATCCCTGACCACCATACAGCGTGCCGCGCTGCGCCTGAAGTAAGCGTGACGTCGCTGAATTGAATTGGTAAAACCAAGCCCCGGCGGGGCTGCTCGCCGGGGCTCTTGCTCGCCCGCGCGCTGATTGGTGGACCCCGCCATGCCCCGGTTGCTGATCCTGCTGACATTGCCGCCCGGACGTCACCGAGCAATATCGCGCCCGGCTGTCGCGGCTGTTTCCGGAGATCGCGATCGACGTGGTGGCCGACAAGGCCAAGGCGGAAAGCGCGATCAAGGCCGCCGACATGCTGCTGACCTTCGGGCAGATGCTGAAGAACCTGAAGTTCGACCTGAAGGACGCCGCCAACCTGAAATGGGTCCAGGCGCTCGGCACCGGGCTCGACGGCATCACCGACCAGCCGTCGCTGCGGCCGAGCGTCACCGTCACCAGCCTGCACGGCGTGCACGGCCCGCCGGTGTCGGAGGCGGCGCTGGCCAGCATGTTTGCGTTGAGCCGCGACCTGCCGGGCTTCGTGCGCGCCCAGGACGAGCGCGCCTGGAAGCGCTGGCCGGCGAAGCTGCTGCACAACAAGACCGTCGGCATCCTCGGCATCGGCGTGATCGCCGAGGCGCTGGCGCCGAAATGCAAGGCCATGGGCATGACCGTGGTCGGCATCACCTCGTCGCCGCGCCAGGTCGCGGGCTTCGACAGCGTGCACCCGGTGATCGAAATGCTCACCGTCGTGCCGCACCTCGATTACCTGGTGCTGCTGACGCCGTACTCGGCCGCCACCCACCACATGATCGACGCCAAGGTGTTCGCGGCGATGAAGCGCACGGCCTATCTGGTCAATGTGGCGCGCGGCGGCGTGGTCGACGAGGACGCGCTGGTGGCGGCGCTGCGCGCCAAGGAGTTCGCCGGCGCGGCGCTCGACGTGTTCAACCAGGAGCCGCTGCCGGCGGACCATCCGCTGTGGGGCTTCAAGAACGTCATCATCACCACCCACCAGGGCGGCTTCTGCGACACCTATGTCGACCTGGCGATGCCGATCCTGGAGCACAACATGCGCTGCTTCCTCAAGGGCGACACCAAGTCGCATGATGAACGTCGCGCGCGCGGCGGCGGCGTAAGCGAAAGGTCGAAATCATGGCCAACGAGAACTGGAACAAGCTGCCGCCGCCGGTCCGCCGCGTCGTGACCGGCCACGACGGCAACAATGTCGCCAAGGTGCTGATCGATCGGCCGGCGACCAATCACAAGGGCGCCGAAGGCGCGCTCGACCTTGATGTGGATCACCGACCGGAACCCGGCCGACATCGCGGTCGGCGAAAAGGTCGAGGACATGGGCGCGCGCATCCTCGGCACGCCGCCGCCGCCGAACGGCACGCGCTTCTGCGTCATCGATTTTCCGCCCGGCAACCATCCGCACATGCATCGCACCGAGACGATCGACTATGTGATCGTGATCGACGGCGAGATCGAGATGGACATGGACGACTCGACGGTGAAGCTCAAGGCCGGCGACATCATGGTCCAGCGCGGCACCAACCACGCCTGGGCCAATCGCAGCAGCAAGCCGGCGCGGGTCGCCTTCGTGCTGGTCGATGCCGTGCCGCTCGGCATCGGCACGCCGGTGCTGGGCACCACCAGCGCGCGCTGACGGAGGCAGACATGCGGAAATCATTGCGTTTTCGGGTTGTGGCGGCCGCTCTGGCGGCGCGCTCTCGCGCTCGTCGGCGGCGCCGGCGCGCAGACCTATCCGAACGGCCAGGTGCGGCTGATCGTGCCGACCTCGCCCGGCGGCGTGACCGACACCATGGCGCGCATCGTCGCGCAGCGCCTGACCGAGTCCCTGGGCCAGACCGTGGTGGTCGACAACCGCGCCGGCGGCAACGGCTCGGTCGGCGCCATGGCGGTTGCGCACGCGCCGCCCGACGGATTGACCCTGCTGGTCACGTCGGACGCCACCATCACCGCCAATCCGCATCTGTCGAGCAAGCTTGCGTACAGCGCCAAGGATTTCGCGCCGATCATGGTGCTGTGCCGCGGCACGCCGGTGCTGGTGGTCAACGGATCGGTGCCGGCCAACAGCGTGACCGAGCTGGTTGCGCTCGCCAAGGCCAAGCCCGGCGCGATGAACTACGGCTCCTACGGCGTCGGCACCTACGCCCATCTCAGCATGGAGGACTTCAAGCAGCGCACCGGCACCGACATCGTGCACATCCCCTACCGCGGCGCGACGCCGGCCGCGCAGGCGCTGCTGGCGGGCGACGTGTCGATGCTGCTGCTCAATCTCTCCAGCATCGAGGCGCACGAGAAGACCGGCAAGGTGAAGATCCTGGCCGCCGCCGGCAGCACGCGCACGCCGGCGCGGCCCGACCTGCCGACGATCGCGGAGGCCGGCGTGCCGGGATTCTCGACCACGGTCTGGTTCGCGCTGCTCGGGCCGGCGAGCCTGCCGCCGGAGCTGGCGGCGAAAATCCATGCCGACGTCAGCAAGGTGCTCGACCTGCCGCAGACCAAGGAGTTCTTCGAAAAGAACAGCTTCGAGCGGGTCCCGCTGTCGCCGGCGCAATTCGGCAAGCTGATCGACGACGATTCCAAGCACTGGGCGCGGCTGATCAACCAGGTCGGCGCCAAGGTGGATTGAGGCTTCATTGCTTTAGATTGAGCGCTTGAGCCGCCCACGCTGTCCCTCCCCCCTTGTGGGGGAGGCGCGCGAAGCGAGCGATAGCCGAGCGAGCGCGGGAGGGGGTGTTGCGTCAGCGAACTCCGGAGAAGCGACCCCCCTCCCGATCGCGCTCGGATTCGCTCCGCGCGACCACCCTCCCCCACAAGGGGGAGGGAACGAGAGTACGCCGCGCGTCATCGATTATCTACTTCCCCTTCAACAACAGCCCGACGTTGCCCGACAGGATCTGCTCGCCCGGCTTGCCGAGCTTCTTGATGTCTTGCACGAAGTCGCGCACGGGCTCGCGCTTGCGCACCTCCTGCGGATAGTCGGTGGCGAACACGATGCGCGAGGCCGGCAGCTCGGCGAGCCCGGCGTTCACCGCGCCGATCGCGCAGCAGAAGCCCGCGGTGTCGAAAATCATGTTGTTGTTGATGTAATGGTCGAAGTCTTTCGTCGGCCTTGCGGCCGTGCCTGGCGCTGTCCTTGACGCCCCAGAAATCCTTGTCCTGGTAGCCGCGCACGCGCGCCATCACGCCGGCGATGCCGCCGCCGAGATGCGACATGTGCACGATCAGCTTCGGATGGCGGTCGAACACGCCGGAGTTGATCAGCCGGATGGTCGCCATCACCAGCGAGAACTCGCGGCCGACCGAGCGCGCGGTGTCGTAGCCGTCGAACTGCTGCGAATAATTGAGCTTCAGCGCCGGGTGCACGAACACGAACAGGCCGAGCCGTTCGGCCTCGGTCCAGAACGGCTCGAGCGCCGGATCGTCGAGGAATTTGCCGTCCATCTCCGAGGTGATGACCACGCCGGGGGTGCCGAGCTCCTTGGCGCAGCGATTGAGCTCGCGCATCGCCTCCGGGCCGCCGAGCGGATGGGCGTGGGCGGCGGCGATGAAGCGGCCGGGATAGTTCTTTTCGGCCTCCTTGGCGCGGTCGTTGCAAATGCGCGAAACCTCGAGGCTCGCGCTCATGCCGTTGGCGCTGGTGAGGAAGGCCGCGTCGATGCCGGCCGTGTCCATCATCCGGACGTGCTCGTCCAGGTCATAGAGCAGCGAATGGATGGTGTAGCTCGGCGCGCCGTTCTCGTCGAAGCGGACGATCAGCTTGTCGCCCGGGTCTTCCTTGATCAGTTCGCGCGGCGTGAAGTGGTGCTGGAAATCGACGATCATTGGTGTCCCCGGATGTTCCTACCCGGGGCTTTGCATATACGATAAGTGCAGGCACGAGCAACGATCACCGCCCTGGGGAGATATGACGTGGCCGACGAACGCCTTTGCAATCCGGTGTCCACCGCCGAGCTTGAGCGCCGCTGGAAGGCCGTGCGCGCCGCCATGGCCGAAGCCAGGCTCGACGCGCTGATCGTCCAGGGCGCCAACAACATGTGCGGCACCGGCGGCTACTTCCGCTGGTTCACCGGCGTGTCGATGGCGACCTCCTATCCGGCCACGGTGATTTTCCCGAAAGACGGATCGATGACGCTGGTCAGCCACGGCCCGATCGGCGGCGAGCGCAATCTCGACGGCAAGGACCCGATCTGGCGCGGCGTTGGCAAGGCGCTGTCGACCGCGAGCTTCCCGGCGATCGATTATTGCATCGCCTACGACCCCGATCTCGTCGCGCGCGAGATCAAGAAGGCAGGCTATCGCAACGTCGGCATCGTCGGCTGGAACAACATGCTGTTCGGCTTCGGCGACCGGCTGCGAACCCTGCTCGACGGCGTGTCGTTGACCGACGCCACCCGGCTGATCGATCCGCTGAAGGCCCACAAGAGCGCCGAGGAAATCGAGCTGATCCGCATGGCGGGCCAGATGCAGGACGAAATCCTCGCCAAGGTGCAGGGCCAGTTCAAAGCCGGAAAAAAGGACTTCGAGCTGATGGCCTACGGCGCCTATGTCGGCAACCTGCTCGGCAGCGAAACCGGCTACATGCTGGGCTCGTCCTCGCCGCCCGGGCAGCCGACCCACATCCGCGGCCGCCGCGAGCAGGGCCGCGAGATGCGCGACGGCGACGTGATCTATTATCAATGCGAGAACACCGGGCCTGGCGGCATGATGACCCACGTCGGGCGCTATTACGTGCTCGGCAAGGCGCCGCAGGAATTGGTCGACGCCTTCGGCGTGATCTGCGAGGCGCAGGACAACACGGTGCGGATGCTGCAGCCCGGCGCCTCCTGCGCCGAGATTTTCGCCGAGCACAACGCCTTCATGCAGAAGCACGGCATGCACAAGGAGCCGCGGTTGCATTGCCACGGCCAGGGTTACGACGTGGTCGAACGCCCGCTGATCCGCCACGACGAGGACATGACGCTCGCGCCCAGCATGAACATCGGCCTGCATCCGACCTTCGGCAACGCGAAGCTGTTCGTCACCGTCTGCGATAACTTCTTGATCGACGCCAGCGGCAAGATCGAGAACCTGCATAAGACGCCGCGCAAGATTTTCGAGCTGTAGCCATGGCCGAAACCAACGTCGACGTCATCGTGATCGGCGCCGGCATCGCCGGCCTGGTCACCGCCAACCGCGCCGCGCAATTGGGCAAGCGCGTCCTCGTGCTGGAGAAAGGCAGCGAGGACAAGTATCTCTGCAACTCGCGCTACGCCTACGGCACGTTCCATATCAATTACAGCGACCTGGAGGCGGACGAGGAATTGCTGGTCGCCAGAATCGATAACGCGACCGAGGGCTTCGCGCGCAAGGACTTGGCGCGTGCCGTCGCCAAAGACGGCCGCCGGCTGATGCAATGGCTGAAAAGCGAGAACATCGACGTGGTCCGGCTGGATGGCTACCAGACCAACGTGCTGGCGCCGGCCTGGCGCAAGGGCTTCGGGCTGACCTGGAAGGACTATGGCTCCGACATCGCACTGCAGCGGCTTGGCGCGAACTTCGAAAAGCGCCAGGGCCGCATCCTGCGCGGCACCCGCGCCCGCGCGCTCAAGCGCGTGCCATCCGGTATCGAGATCGACACCGAAGGAGCGGGCCGGCTGCAGGTCGCATGCGTCGTGATCGCCGACGGCGGCTTCCAGGCCAACCTCGACATGATCCGCAGCTACGGCATTTCACCCGCGCCGGAGAAGCTGCTCCAGCGCAACGGCGGCACGGCGGTCGGGGATGGCATCGGTCTGGCGCAGTCGCTCGGCGGAGCCATCACCGACGCCGGCATGAACAACATCTACGGCCATCTGCACAGCCGCGACGCGATGAACACCACCCGGCTGTGGCCGCGGCCCTACATGGACGAGGTCGCAGCTTCGGGGATCGTGGTGGATGTGACCGGCCGGCGCGTCGCCGACGAAGGTCTGGGCGGCGTCTGGCTGTCCAACGCCATCGCCCGCCTGCCCGATCCGCTCGCCACCAGCATCATCTTCGATCAGCCGATCTGGGACGGACCCGGCCGCAACCACGTGCAGCCGCCCAACCCGCTGTTGCTGGAGGCCGGCGGCACGCTGCACCGCGCCGACACGCTGGCAGAGTTGGCCGCGATCGCCGGCATCGCGCCCAAGGCGCTGACGGAGACTGTCGCGCAATACAACGCCGCCTTCGACGCCGGCGCGTTGCCGCGCCTGTCGCCGCCGCGCACCGAACGCAACAAGCCGTGGCCGATCAGGACGGCGCCGTACTATGCGATGCCGATCTGCGTCGCCATCACCAATTGCATGGGTGGCATCGTGGTCGACGGCGACGGCCGCGTGCTCGACCGCTCCGACCGGCCGATCCCGGGTCTTTACGCCGCCGGCGCAACCATCGGTGGCCTCGACGGCGGCCCGCACGCCGGCTACGTCGGCGGACCTGATCAAGGCCACGCTGGGGCTGCGCGTCGCGGAAAAAATCGCGGCCACGTCGCGCCGCTAATCGATCTTGAGGCCGATCGACTTGATCACGGCGCTCCACTGGGTGATTTCCGACTTCAGCAGCTTTTCAAGCGCCTCGGGCGAAGAGCCGCCGGCCGTATAGCCGGTCGTGGCGAGCTTGTCCTTGATCGCCGGGTCGGCGAGCGCCGTGACGGTATCGGCGCTGATCTTGCGAACGATCTCAGGCGGCGTCTTGGCCGGAGCGAACAGCGCCTGCCACGCGATCACGTTGTAACCCGGCACGCCGGCTTCTGCGATGGTTGGCACCTCCGGGGCGGCCGCATCCCGCTTTGAACCGGTGGACGCCAACACCCGAACTTGCCCCGACCGCGAGTACGACAACAGTTGACCGCTGCCGAAATAGCAGTCCACGCGGCCCGGGAGGAGGTCGTTGAAGGCGGGCGAAGCGCCACGATACGGAACGTGGGTCATCTGAAGGCCGGCCATCTGCAAGAACAGCATCTCGGCCAGGAACGGCGCGCTGCCGGTGCCGGGCGATGCCATTGTGAGCTTGCCCGGATTGGCTTTGGCATGCGCGATGAATTCCTTCATGGTTTTCGCCGGCGACGAGTTCGGTACGAACACGAAATAAGCAAGCTCGGTGACCAGCGAGACCGGCGCAAAATCCGCAACCGGATCGTAGCTGAGCGAGCGATAGAGGCTGGTGTTCACTGCAAGCGACGAGGTGGCGAACAAGACCGTGTACCCGTCGGGTTCGGACCGCGCGGCGTATTCGTTGCCGATGTTGGTGCCGGCGCCTCCCTTGTTCTCGACGAAAACTTGCTGGCCCCACATCTTCGACAGACTGTCGGCAAGCATCCGCGCGACAATATCGGTGGGGCCGCCGGCAGCGACCGGCACAATGAAGCGCACCGGCTTGTTTGGGAAATCGCTCTTCGGCGTCTGCGCGCGCCCCTCCCGAATGAAAAGATTCGGCGTGAATGCTTGGGCGGCCGACAGGGCCATCAAGTGGCGACGGGTGAGCATAGTGATACCCCGCTGCTGTCTCGATATCGGCAATCTAGCTCCTAGCCGAGGTCTGCCACACTCGGCGAAAGGTCGCGCCAACGGCTTGCTGCCTGCACGACGCCGGGCACTGACAGCTGGCGGACATCGAATTGAATTGCAATATCAACGCGATGCTGCCCGGCAGCGGGCGTTGCCTTGGTTGCGGCGCGCTATTGGATGCGGATGTTGGCGGCTTTCGCCAGCGCCAGGTTCGCCGCGATGTCGTCCTTGAAGAACTGGCCGAACTGATCGACGGTCATCGGCATCGGCTCGACCCCCAGCGTCGTCAGACGCTGGCGCACCTCCGGCACGTCAAGCGCCTTAGCGGTTTCCCGATGCAGCCGTTCGACGATGTCGCGCGGCGTCTTCGCCGGCAAATATAGCGCGCTATAGAACGGATAGACCGAGTCCGGCGACAAGCCGGCCTCGATGACGGTCGGCACACTCGGCATCGCGGCCGACCGTTGGTGCGCGCTGACCGCAAGCGCAACAATTTTGCCCTCGCGTATCAGCGACAGCGTGCTGGTCAACGTCTGCACGCCAAAGTCCACACGACCCGCCATGTTGTCGGTAAGCGCGTCCTGGGCGCCCTTGAACGGAATGTGCTGGGCTTCGAAGCCGGCGCTGACGCGGAAACGTTCGGCCGCAAAATGCGTCGCCGAGCCTACGCCCGCCGACGAAAAATTCAGCGCGCCGGGCTTGGCCTTGCCGGCGGCGATCAGGTCGCCCAGCGTCTTGTAGCCCTTGGCCGGCGAGGTCACGACCGCCAGCGGCTGCTGCCCGAGCGCGATCACGGGCGCGAAATCGTTCAGCGTGTCGTAGGGCAGCTTCGCATAAAGCGCGTTGGCGGCGGGGAGCGCGCCATAGGCCAGCATCGTGTAGCCATTCGGCGCCGCCTTGGCGACCACGTTGGCGCCGATCGTGCCGCCGGCGCCCGGCCGATTCTCGATGACAAACGTCTGCCCGAGTTGCTTGCCGACCTGGTCCAGGACCACGCGCGCCAGCACGTCGCTGGCGCTGCCGGCAGCGAGCGGCACCACCACGGTGATAGTCCGAGCGGGCCAGTCCTGGGCCAGGGCCGGCGTGACGTAGGCCAGCACAACGGCGGCGCTCAGCAAAGCCTGCCGAATGATCGCGTTCATGGTGAGCATCTCCCGGCCAACGCCGAGATTGGAAGGCAGGCGTGCGGCCGTCAATGTTGCCAGGCCGTCATCCGTGCGACCGATCAACGCTCCGGCCGCCATCGCGACGCACCGCCGTCACCGGCGCGGCGAATCCGCCTGGGTCACGACCGTCGAGTTGGCCGAATCCGACCGGCGGAATGGATAGAGAAACTGATTCCAATAGCCCTTGGGAACCGGATGGCCGGCGACGCCATAGCCGTCGGGCCATTGGCCGTCCGGCAGATGGTAGGTCCCGAACAGGCGATCGAGGAACGGAAAATGAATCGCGAAGTTCACGTCCACCGCATCCTTGCCGATGCCGTGATGCCAATGGTGGAAACGCGGCGCCACCAGAATCTTTTCCAGGACGCCGAAATTCGTGCCGACATTGGAATGGATGAAGGTCGAATAGACATACACGATCAACATGTAGGCCTGGATCGCGGATTCATCGAAGCCGATGACTAGCATCGGCGTCGCGGTCACGCCGCGCAGCACGATGATCTCGAGAAAGTGCATCCGGGCGCCGGCGATCCAATCCATCGACCGGGCCGAGTGATGCACGGCATGGAAGCCCCACAGGAACGGCACGCGGTGAAAGGCGCGGTGCAGCCAATATTGCGCGAGGTCGGTCAGCAGCATGATCGCAATGAGCTGCACCACCCACGGCAGGTCATGCGCCCAGGCGCGAATCGCGCCGAGGTCCTGGTTGTGGATCACGAAGTTCGACGGCGCGAGCGTCAGATAGGTCAGGATCTGCACAAACAGCGATGACACCAGATAGTAGAACAGATCCTCACGCCATTCGTCGCGAAACACCGATTGGTCCTTGTGCCGGGCGAGCAGCCGCTCGATCGGAATGAACAACAGCCCCGTGAACAGAACGTTGAGCAGGAAGAAATCGACGCCGAAGAACAGTCCTTCGAGCTGGATGTCCCGGTGCGTCGGAAGGCTGCCGATCATGCTGGCGAGCAGCGTCGCCGCCATGGCGGCGCCGCCAAGCGTCTTGTCCCGGCGCAGAACCAAGCTGAGGGCGGCCAGAACGAACCCGGCGATCAGCACGAAGTAGAGCGCCGGCCGGAACAAGACATTCTGGTGAACGGCGGCAAGCTGCGGGACAGATGTGATCGACGGATTCCGCAGCACGATCACCATCAGGACGCCGACCACGCCGGCCAGCAAACCGAACGAGCCGGACAGCCAACCGGAGCCGAACATCCGTTCATGGTGCGGCGCTTCGAGTTCCGCCCTGACCTTGTGCAGATACTTCATGTGCGCTTTTGCATCCATCCGTGAATTGCAGAATGGAGCCTAGCCCCGAAAGCGTTAGGGCGCCGTTAAGTGCCGGCGAGACAGCAGCCGCCTTGCGCCCGCTCCGCGGCCGGGGGTAAGTTTCGCCGACGGAGCCGCATCATGGCACGACCGAAAGCCCAGCTCAGGCTCGGCGCCTTCTTCAATCCGACCGGCCATCACGTCGCCTCCTGGCGCCATCCCGGCGCGCAAGCCGATGCCGGCGTCAACTTCAAGCACTACATCGAGATCGCGCAGACCGCCGAGCGCGGCAAGTTCGACATGATCTTCCTGGCCGACAACGTCGCGGTGCGCGCGGCCAAGATGGAAGCGATCTCGCGCTCGGCGCAATACATCGCCAATTTCGAGCCGATCACGCTGATCTCAGGTCTCGCCGCGGTGACCGAGCGCATCGGTCTGACCTGCACCGCCTCGACCAGCTACAACGAGCCGTTCCACGTCGCGCGCAAATTCGCCTCGCTCGATCACATGACTGGCGGGCGCGCCGGCTGGAATCTGGTCACCTCCGGCATGGAGAACGAGGCCTACAATTTCAATCGCGACGCGCACTACGGACATGCCGAGCGCTATGAGCGCGCCAACGAATTCGCCGAGGTGGTGACCGCGCTGTGGGATAGCTGGGACGACGACGCGTTCCCGCGCGACAAGGAGAGCGGTCAGTTCTTCATTCCCGACAAGATGCATTTCCTCAACCACAAGGGAAAGCACTTCAAGGTCAGAGGCCCGCTCAACATCCCGCGCCCGCCGCAAGGCCATCCGGTGATCGTGCAGGCCGGCACCTCCGACGACGGCATGGACGTGGCGGCGCGTTTTGCCGAGGTGATCTTCAGCGCAAACCTGACGATGGAATCGTGCCAGGCGTACTTCAAGGAGATCAAGACCCGCGCGCAGGACAAGTTCGGCCGCAACCCCGACCATCTCAAGGTGATGCCGGGGCTGAGCTGCTATGTCGGCCGCACCGAGGCGGAGGCGAAGGAGAAGTACGACTATCAGAATTCGCTGATGCATCCGATCGTGGCGCGCGAAATCCTGTCCACCGTGCTGGGCGGCGTCGACCTGACCTCCTATGACTTCGACGGGCCGATGCCCGACAACCTGCCGATGTCGAATGCCAGCCAGAGCACGTTCAAATACGTCACCGACCTCGCCAGGAAGGACAAGCTCACCATGCGGCAGATCGCGCAGGTGGTGGCCGGCGCGCGCGCCAAGCTGGTCATGGTCGGCACGCCCAAGAGTCTCGCCGACCGCATGGAGCAGTGGTACGTCGAGCAAGCCGCCGACGGCTTCAACATCATGCCGCCCTATCTGCCCGGCGCGTTGAATGAGTTCGTCGATCTGGTGATCCCCGAGTTGCAGCGCCGCGGCCTGTTCCGCACCGAATACACCGGCCGCACGCTGCGCGAGCACCTCGGCCTGCCGCGCCCACCGAGCCGCTACGCCAACCGCGCCACCGTCGCGGCCGAATAGCATCGCGACCCCTCCGATGACCGACACGCCGCTGCTCGTGCCCGCGCTTGGCGCCGTCTATGCGGCGCTGGCGCCGTGGGTCGAGGCGGCGCTGCGGTTCGCCATCGGCGCCGCGATGGTGCCGCACGGGTTCCGCATGTGCCTCGGCTATTTCAAGGGCACCGGCGGGCCGCCCGGCACGCTGGCCTCGGTCGTGCAAATGTACGACCGCAAGGGATTTCGGCCCGGCTGGTTCTGGGCCTATTGCACCGTGCTCACCCAGTTCATCGCCGCGCCCTGCGTAGCCCTCGGCCTGTTCACCCGGCCGATGGCGCTGCCGCTGTTCGCTCTGTTGGCGCTGTCTGCTTACGACCACGGCAAGTACGACGGCTGGTTCTGGAACAAATCGGGCTTCGAATATCCCGCCATCTGGGCGCTCGGCGCGCTGTACTTCCTGGTCAACGGCGGCGGCACGATTTCGATCGACCACCTGCTGGGCTTTGAGTTCTGAAACCGAACGGGAGCATCCCATGGCCGACAACCTCGCTCAGGCCAAGCACGATCTTGCGGTCGCCAACCGGGTGGTGTCGCACGAAGGCATCATCGACGCGTTCGGCCATGTCAGCATGCGGCATCCGACCCGGCCGGACCGCTACCTGATCTCGCGCTCGCGCTCGCCCGAGGTGGTCGAAGCCTCCGACATCTACGAATACACGCTCGACAGCGAGCCGGTGAAGCCGCTGCCCAAGGGTATCCGAGGCTACGGCGAGCTTGTGATCCATGGCGAGATCTACAAGGCGCGGCCGGACGTCAACGCCGTCGCGCATCATCACGGCATGGCGATGCTGCCGTTCTGCAACGTCGGCGTCGAGCTCAAGCCGCTCTATCACATGGGCGCGCAGCTCGGCGGCAAGGTCGCGTTCTGGGACAGCCGCGACGACTTCGGCGACACCTGTCTGCTGGTGCTCAAGCCCGAGGAAGGCCGCTCGCTCGCCAAGGCGCTCGGCCCGAGCTGGCTGGTGCTGATGCGCCGGCACGGCGCGACCGTCGCCGGCCGCAGCCTGATCGAGCTGGTGTTCCGCACCATCTACCAGTACCGCAACGCCGAGGTTCAGCTCATGACCCAGACGCTCGGCCTGCCGCTCAGCCCGCTCACGCCGGGCGAAGCGAGGCTTGCCGAGGAGCGCAACCTCGAGCCGCGGCCGCAGGCTCGCGCCTGGGAGTACTGGTGCACACGGCTCAAGAAGGCCGGCGAGTACCCGAAGGGCGGTCGGGCGAAGCGGCGATAACTGCAACGAATTTTGCGGTCGGGTCAATTCAAGCCAAATTGCGCGGAGCCGCTTAGCAGCCCGTTGCAAGGCTTATGATAGAGCAACGTCCCACAGCCCTGGGAAGCGTCATGCTGAACGAACGACGCAAGGATCACCGCTACACCGTCAACCGCGCCGCCCAGTTCCGGACCGACATCGGCGCGCTGCCGCGCGACTGCATGATCGCCGACATTTCCACGAGCGGCGCCCGGCTGTTCATCGATGGCGTCGTCGACGTGCCCGACCAATTCTATCTACTGATCAGCGGCGAGGACGGTGCGCATCGCGAATGCCGCGTGGTCTGGCGTCTCGGCGGCGAGATCGGCGTGGCCTTCGTCGGCGCGCCGTTGCGCGAGCTGCCGGGCTGATCGGTGCGCCGTCTGCATCCGATCCATCATCGAGTTCGGAGCCGCCGATGTCGCCGTTGAAAGCTGTGCACCCCTTCGGTCGGTTCATGGCCTTGAAATCCGCGTTAACCAGGAACAATTCTTTACGCATTAGCGTTGAATTCGGTCGTTCCCACGGGACAGCGGCGATTCGACGGAGCAAACCAGTTCATGTGCAGCCTTATTCTTCGATTCGCCCCACCCATGGCATTGGCGCTGCTGCTGTCGGGCAGCGCGTTCGCCTCGTCTGAGAGCTCCACCAGCGGTCCTGCCTTAATTGAGCCGCCGGCCGGGAACTCGGTTCGGGCCACGCCCGGCGAAGCCATGCCGGCAAAACCGGCCGCTGTCGAAAGCGCAGCACCGGCCGCTGCCGCGCCGAACAGCCCGGTCGCGGAAAAGCTGCGCGACCTGGTCGAAAACAAGCTCAACCAGAGCGTGACCCGCGAGTCCGATCGCACTGGCGTTCGCGCGTTCTACCAGGCGCGCGCGTTCGCGCCGCTTTGGCTCGACGGCAACGCGCCATCGCCGCGCGCCAAGGACGCCATCGCGTTCCTGCGCAACGTCGGCGCCGACGGCCTCGACCCGACGGACTATCCGGCGCCCGGCTTTGCCGATGCGAGCCCCGAGCGGCTCGCCGCCGATGAACTCCGGCTGACCAATTCGGTGCTGACCTTCGTGCGCCACGCCAGCATCGGGCGCATGGCGTTCAGCCGGGTGAGCGGCTCGGTCTATTACGACCTGAAATCCCCGGATCCAGCCGACGTGCTCGGCAAGCTCGCGGCCACCGACAACATTGGTCGCATGCTCGACGGCTTCCACCCGCAGCACAAGGCCTACAAGGCGCTCAAGGCCGAGCTCGCCAAGGCCCGCAGCGGCAAGGTCGTCGTGAGCGAGGCCGCGACTGCGCCCAAGGTGATGAAGCCGACCAAGTCGAAGAAAGGCCGGCACGCCGATGAGCCGACGGTCCAGGCCAAGCCCGCGGCCGTCAGCATCGACACCATAATGGCCAACATGGAGCGCTGGCGCTGGATGCCGCACGATCTCGGCGCGACCTACGTCGCGGTGAACGTGCCTGACTACACGCTGAAGGTCGTCAAGAACGACGCGCCGGTCTGGAGCACGCGCATCGTGGTCGGCAAGCCTGGCGGGCAGGCCACGCCGCTGCTGACCGAAACCATGAAATTCATCACGGTCAACCCGACCTGGAACGTGCCGCCGTCGATCATCCACAACGAGTACCTGCCGGCGCTGGCGCGCGATCCGGGCGCTCTGGCACGGGTCGGGCTCCAGGTCGGTCGCAACCGTGACGGCTCGATCCGCATCTTCCAGCCACCCGGTGAGCGCAACGCCCTCGGCCGCATCCGCTTCAATTTCCCGAACCGCTTCCTGGTCTACCAGCACGACACGCCGCAAAAGCACCTGTTCGACCATACCGCCCGCGCCTACAGCCACGGCTGCATGCGGGTGCAGAATCCGGACCAGTATGCCGAGGTGCTGCTGTCGCTCTCGCAGCCCGAGGAAGGCTACACCGCCAACCGCATCCGCTCGCTCTACGGCAAAGGCGAGCGCGGCATCACGTTCAAGACGCCGATCCCGGTCCACATCACCTATCAGACCGCGTTCGTCGACGACGCCGGCAAGCTGCAAGTCCGGCCGGACGTCTACGGCCTCGACAAGACCATGATCGCGATGCTGCACCAAGAGCGCGCGGTGGCCGACGTGCCGATCGCCCGCAACTACAACAGCAGCAGCAGCCGGCCCGTAGCGGGCGGCCTGGCGGCACGGTCAACGCGCGCCATGCCCCGCTCGGCGCACAACGACGAATTCCCGCGCACGACCTACGGCTGGGGATCAAACTCGGGCTGGGGTTGGAGTGCAGGGCCGCAACCGTTCGAACGTTACCGTAGCTGGTAGCGCACCACACCGCGCGCCAAGGCAAAGCCGCCGCTCCTGAGAGGAACGGCGGCTTTCGCCTGATTGGCATGGCGCGCTGCGCGTCTCCGCGATCGCACAGCGCACCCGGCAACTTTAATTTTTCTTTGCGGTCGCCAGATTAATGTTGATGTTTTTTTCCTGGGTGAACGACAGCAACTCCTCCAGGCATTCCTCGCGGCCGATGCCGGACTGCTTGTAGCCGCCGAACGGCGTGCCAAGGAAATGCTTGCTGATGTCGTTGATCCAGACGAAGCCGGCCTCGACATTGGCGGCGGCGCGGTGCGCGGTGACGAGGTCGTTGGTCCAGATCGATGCGGTCAGTCCGTATTCGACCGAATTGACCTGCTCGAACATCGCGGCTTCGTCGTTCCATTTGACGACGCCGACCACCGGACCAAAAATCTCCTCCTTGAAAATGCGCATGGACGGCTTCACGTCGGCGAACACCGTCGGCTCGATGTAGAGGCCCTTGGCCAGCGCCGGATCGGCCGGCCGGCCGCCACCGTTGACCAGGCGCGCACCCTCGCTCTTGGCCGACTCGATGTACATCATGACCCGGTCGAACTGGGTCTTGGAGATGATCGCGCCCATGGTGGTGGCCGGCTCGGTCGGAATGCCGGGCTTCCACTGCTTGATCCGCACCTTCACGCGCTCGAGCACGGCGTCGTAGATCTTCTCATGGATGAAGGCGCGGCTGGTCGAGCCGCAGGATTGTCCGCACCAGGTGAAGTTCATTCCGCCGACCACGCCGGCAGCCACCGCGTCGGGATCGGCATCCGGATAGGCAATCAGCGCGTTCTTGCCGCCGAGCTCGAGCAGCACGCCCTTGAGCGTGTCGGCAGCCGCGCGCATCACCGCCTTGCCGGTTGGCACGCTGCCGATCAGGGCGATCTTCGCCACGCCGGGATGGCTTGCGAGCGCGGCACCGGCGTCCTTGCCGCCGGGCACCAGGTTGAACACGCCGGGCGGCAGCAGGCCGTCGATCAGCTCGGCCAGCCGCAGCGACGACAGCGGCGCCTGCTCCGGCGGCTTCATCACGATGGTGTTGCCGGCAGCCAGCGGCGCCGCCGCCTTGCCGGCGATGAACATGAACGGATGGTTGAATGGCACGATGCGGCCGACCACGCCGAGCGGCTCGCGCACTGAAAAATTCAGCCGGTCGGGCCCCTGCGGGATGGAATTGCCCTTCATCTCGGTGACGAGGCCGGCGAAGAAATCGATCTGCGCCGCCGCCACGTTGGCGTCGCCCATCATCTCGGTCAGCGGATTGCCGCAGTCGGCGGAATTGATCATGGCGAGCTCGCCGGCGTTCTCGCGCAGCACGCGGGCGATCTCCTTGAGCATCTTGGCGCGCTCGAGCGGCGGCACGCGGCGCCAGTCCTTGAACGCGGCCTTCGCGGCTTTCACCGCGGCGTCGATGTCCTCGGCGCCGCAGTCGGCCGCCTTGCCGAGCGAGTCGCCGGTGCCGGGGTTGATCTGGTCGGTGCTGCGGCCGCTTTTCGGCTCATGCCATTTGCCGCCGTAATACGCGCCGCGCTGGGCCGGCAGGTTGAGCTTGATGGAGGCGAGCGAGTTCGGAGCAACGGGCGTATTCATGGCGGATCACTCCCTACGATTCGTGTTCTGCGAGTGGCGCCACGTCATGGCCGGGACGTGGCATGACGGATGAAACGTTTGTCTCAAACCTTAGCCCCTGCTGGCGCGACCGACCAGGGCGTTGGCGCCGATGGCGACCACGAACAGCACCAGCAAGACCGAATACATCCGCGGCATGTCGAAGGTGTTGTAGGCGTCCATGATCTGGAAGCCCAAGCCGCGGTTGGACAGTCGCGTTTCCGCAAGCAGCGTGCCGATGACGGCGACGCCAAGTCCGAGCCGGACGCCGTTGACGATCGGCTCGCGCATCGCCGGCAGATAGATCTTGGTGACCATCTGCCACGTGCTCAGCCGGAAGCTGCGCCCGACGCGGATCAGCACCTGGTCGATCTGCCGCATGCCGGCGGCAACGTTGAGCGCAATCGGAAAGAAGCACGACAGCGTGCCCATCGCGACCTTCGATTCCGGGCCGACGCCGAACCACATGATCATGATCGGGAAGAACACGATCTTCGGCGTCGGGCCGAGATAATAGAGAAACCGCTCGAACGCCTGGCTGAGGAACGGATTGGCGCCGAGCGCGAGCCCGACCAGCAGGCCCGGCTGCGCCGCCGACCGCCATGGCGCCGGCGATCTCGCCGACCGTCACATAGAGATGCCAGTAGAAGGCAGGAATCCACAAGTCGTAATGGCGACTGCCGATGTCGATCGGCCATTTCAGATCGGGATGCGCCAGCAGCTCGGCCAGCGCGCGGCCGACCGTCAACAGCGAAGGCACGACGTCGCGGAACAAGAGCCCGGAGGCCGCGGTCGCCTCCCAGATCGCGACGATGGTGACGAGAATGATGACGCGCAGCCGCGTCACCGGGTCGAGCCAGCGCCCAGCGGGCGGTGCCGCGCGCGTCAGGTGCCCGGTCTGAGCCATTTCTCGATCCGTTCGGTGCCGATGAAGAACAGCACGCTGACCAGGACCACGAAGCTGATCGCCGCGTAGGTGCCGGGCAGGTCGTAGCGCTCGGACAGCTCGTTCACGAGCTGGCCGAGGCCGCCGAAATTGATCAGGAACTCGACGCCGACGATGTTGATCAGCGCGAAGATCATGCCAAGCCGCACGCCGACGAAGATCGAGGGAAGCGCCGAAGGAAACAGGATCTTCCAGTAAAGCTGCGAGGGCGTGAGCTTGAAGCTCCGCCCGACGTTAATCAGGACGGGCCGTGTGCCGGACAGGCCTTCGAGCGTCTTGAGGATCACCGGCGGCAGCGCGGCGACGAAAGCGATCATGATGATGGTCCAGGCGCTGCGGCCGAAGATCACCAGGAACAGCGGATACATCAGCACCAGCGGCGCGGAGGCGAGCGCCGCCACCCAGGTCTCGGTCGCCAGCCGCACCTGGCGCGAACGGTGCAGCAGCACCCCGAGCGCAATGCCGACGACGCTCAGCATCAGGCTTGCCGCCAGCGCCTCGCCGCAGGTCAGCATAAAGCGCGGCAGCACGTCCTCTTCGACCATGATCCGGCGGAAGCTCATGACGATCGCCGACGGCAGCGGCACGATGAAGGCGTTGATCGAGCCGATCCGGATCAGCACCTCGACCAGCGCGATGAGGGCGAGCAGGCACGAAGCTCCGAATGCGATCGGCATGCCCTGCCGCCAGAGCCATCCGCGCTTGCTCATCGGCGACCGCCTCCGGCGCGCGCCAGGCGCGACTCATCGTCCTTCAACCCGCGGCTCGCCTCCTCGCGCAGATCGTTCCAGATTTGCGCGACGTAGTGGCCGAAGGCGTCGCTGCCGACGATCTCCGAGGTGCGCGGCCGCGGCAGCTTGATGTCCACCATGCGTTTGATCTTGCCCGGCCGGTAGGTCATCACCAGGATGCGGTCCGAGAGCTGCACCGCTTCGGTCAGGTTGTGGGTGATCAGCAGCGTGGTCTGCTTCAAGTCCTCCTGGATCTGCAGCACCTTGTCGCCGAGCAGCAGCCGCGTCTGCTCGTCCAGCGCCGCGAACGGCTCGTCCATCAGCAGGATTTTCGGCTCGGAGGCGAGCGTGCGGGCCATCGAAACGCGCTGGCGCATGCCGCCCGAGAGCTCCGCGGGATAGCGCCGCTCGAAGCCGTCGAGCCCGACCAGATCGACGAAATGGCTTGCCCGCTCGAGCCGCTCGGCCTTCGGCATTCCGGCGATCTCCAGCGGAAACGCCACGTTGTCGATCACGGTGCGCCAGGGGAACGTCGACTCCTCCTGGAAGATCATGCCGATCGAGGGATGCGGCCCGTTCACTGTCTCGCCACCGACCCGGACGCTGCCGTCGTAGCCGTCGAGCAGCCCGCCCATGACGTTGAACAGCGTGGACTTGCCGCAGCCAGAGGGGCCGATCACGGCGAGGAATTCACCGGGCGCCACCGTGAACGAGACGTCGTCGACAGCGGTGAGAACACCGTCCTGCGTTTCGAAACGCTTGACGATGTTCTCGACCACCAGGAGGGGATCGGCGGTTGGCATCGGGATGCTCACCGCCGAACGATATCAGGTGCCGCGATCGGCCTTGCCGCGCGCCATCGCCGCAGCGGTTGCCGGGCTGTAGCCGCCGAGGATGCGGGCATCGACCACGGCGACGCCGCCGCCTTCGACCACCGCGATTGCCTCCTTGAGCGCCTTCTCAAGCTCGCCCGGATTGTTGCACGGCCCGAAGCCCTTGGCGCCCTGCCCGCGCGCGACCGTCGCCATGTCGATGTCCGGATCGCTGATGCGTTGGCCGATCCATTTGTTGTCGACCGGCCGGTTGCGCGCGACCGCGACACGCTCCTGGTGGACCTCGTCGTTGTAGAACGAGCGGTTGTTGGCCACCACGATGAGCAGCGGAATGCGGTAATGCACCGCGGTCCAGACCGCCGTGCAGCCCATCATGAAATCGCCGTCACCGCACACAGCGATCGGCATGCGGCCGGTGCCCTTGAGCGCCAGCGCGGCGCCGACCGAGATGCCGGGGCCGCCGCCGACGCCGCCACCGCCGTCCGAGCCGACGTAGTCGAGCGGATGGCGGAACGGCCAGAACTCACCATGCCAGGACAGCGAGACGTGGGTGAGGCAGACCGTCCGGTCGCCGACCGCATGGCGCAGCACGTTGGCCATGTCGGCCGCCGCCATCTGGCCGTCCGGCGCGGGCTTGGCCTTGAGCGGGTGCTCGCGCACCAGGTGCGGCTTCTTCGGCTTGGCCTTCGAGCCGATGGCGGCGAGCAGCGCCTCCACCGTGGCGTCGGTTTCGGCCGGGATGAACAGGTCGACCGCCGGCAGGCCTTCGTAATCCATGCTCCAGCCGTTGTGCAGGTTCTGGTCGAGCGAGACCTGGATCACCGTCGCCGACGGCGCTCCGCCGATCGCCTTGAAGGTGCCGCCGAGATCGACCCAATCGAGACTGAGGATGACGTCGGCCTCCTTCACCGCCGCGATCAGGTCGTCGGTCGCGAAGGTCGCAGGGAATCCGAGATGCAGCGGGTGATCGGTCGGGAATGCCGCGCCAATCTTCAGGTTGGTCACGACGCGGGCGTCGACCGCCTCGGCCAACTGAACGCGGCGATTCCAGTCCTCCAACTTGCGCGACATGCGGCCGGCCAGGATCAGCGGCTTCTTGGCGCCGAGCAGCAGGTCGGCGGCCTTCTTGGCAAGCTCGGCGGACGGGCCCTGCACCACCGGCGGCATGTAACGCTTGGCGTCGATCGACGGCAGCGGCGCCGGCAGCTTGCCCTCCTGCACCTCGGCGTCGAGGTTGATGTAGGTCGGGCCGCACGGCGCGGTGTTCGACATCCAATAGGCGCGCAGCACCGACTCGCGCGCGGCACCCGCGGAGGCCGGCTGGTCATCCCACTTGCTGAAGTTGCGAATGATGGCGCCCTGATCGGCGGCGGTGTGGATCCAGTCGATCCACGGCCGGCGCTTCATCGCATCTACCGGGCCGGTGGCGCCCAGGATCAAAATCGGCATGCGGTCGCACCAGGCGTTGAAGATCGCCATGGTGGCGTGGAACAACCCGACGTTGGAGTGCACCGCGGCGGCCATCGCCTTACCGGTGACCTTGGCATAGCCGTGCGCGATCGCAACCGCGGCCTCCTCGTGCAGGCAGAGCAGCATCTGCGGCCGCTCGTTGCCGAGGAAGTTGACGATACTGTCATGCAGGCCGCGGTAGCTCGCACCGGGATTAAGCGAGATATACGGAATGTCGAGCGCGCTCAGCGTCTCGGCGACGACGTCGCTGCCGAAGGCGGGGGCGTTGGTGCTGTAGGGAACGGAAAGCCGTTCGACCTTGTGCACATCGGGGTCTTTGACGGCGGGCTTGGAGGTCGGTGCCATTGTGCTGATGTCCCTGCTCGCGCCGGCAGTCCGTACGAGCGCCGGTCGAAGGGACGGAGCACGCTTGTGGACGCGGCAGAAGCGTCCAAAAAAGACCATAGGGCGTAACGCCCGTCAAACCCATTTTGCCGCGTCGCCGCAATGAATTCCGGAGGAGTTCGGGACGCGATATAGCGCGTCAGGCGGCGCGGACGCGGTTGAAGAAGCTCGCCACCTTGGCTTCGAGATCCTGCGCCCGCGCCGACAGCCGCGCGGTCCAGCCGCCGATCTCGCCGACCGCGGCCACGCCGCTGTTGGCCGCCTGTTCGACCGACTTGATCTCGGTGGCGGCGCGCGTGGTGTTGCCGGCGGCGGTCTGCACGCTGTTGGCAATCTCGCGGGTGGTGGCGCCCTGCTCGTCCACCGCCGAGGCGATCGACGTGGACACCATGGTCAGTTCGTGAATGCTGCGCGCGATCGAGCCGATCTCGTTGACCGCGCCCTTGGTCGCCTCCTGGATGGCGGCGACCTGCTGGGAAATCTCCTCGGTGGCCCGCGAGGTCTGATTGGCCAGCGCCTTGACCTCGGCCGCCACCACCGCGAAGCCCTTGCCGGCTTCGCCCGCCCGCGCCGCCTCGATCGTGGCGTTGAGCGCAAGCAGGTTGGTCTGCGCCGCGATCTTGGAGATCAAGCCGACCACCGAGCCGATGCGCTCGGCCGCCTCGTCGAGCGAGTGGATGGTCTTGTTGGTGCGTTCGGTGTCGGCCACCGCCGAGCGCGCCATGTCGAGGCCGCGGGCGGCCTGATGGCCGATCTCCTGGATCGAGCTCGACAGCTCTTCGGTCGCGGCGACCGTGAGATCGACGCTCTGGCTGGTTTCCGCCGACGCCGAGGCCGCCGAGGCCATCCGCCGCAACGTGTCGTCGGCGAGTTGCTGGACGGTGACCGAGGTGGCGGTGAGCGAGCCGGTCGCCTCCTTGATCGCCTCGAACACGCCGCCGATGGCGCCGTCGAATTCGGCGATCGCCTGGTCGATGACCTGGCGTCGCGCGGAGGCGGCGTCGCGCACCCGCTGAAGGTAAAACGTCGACGTGGTGGCAAGATCGAAGAAGATCGCTTGCGACAGCACATTGATGCGGTCGGCAAGCGTTGCGGGCGCGAAGCGATGCTCGCGCTTGAGCACCGCAATGGCGGTGCGCAGCACGGCTGCGGCGGCGTTCATGCGCGCGCGGCCTTCGAAGCCGAGCTTGGTTTCATGCTCGATCGTGCTGCGGGAGCATTCCAGGTAGTGCGGCCCGAACTCGGCCTTCAGCAGCTCGCGGACCTGGGCGATTTCGATGCGGCGGAAATCGGAGCCATGCTTTTTGTAGGTCTCGGCGACCTGGACGAGCCGGGCGGCGCCGGCGATGACCTCGTCCACCGCGGAACCGATGTGGCGGTCGAGCAACGGCGCAAGCTCCCGCAGCACCCGGCGCGCGTGATCGTCGATCAGGTAGTTGGCCAGACGCGCGGCGAGTTCAGGGGCGACTTGCGGCAGTGTCATCGATTGCAACCAATGATTGACCATAAGTCGCTCAGATATAGGGCACCAATGGTTGTCCGAGCCTTAATGGGCCGGCCAAACCGCCGTTTGGCGAGGCAAAACCCGCCGTCACGGCCGTCTATGAGGGACTTCGGTCCCAGAGGCCCGGCCGGCGGCTGGCACAATTCGATTCCCCCCTGCGCGCAACCCGCTTAGGCTTTGATGGCCTCCGCCCGCGGGCGGCGGTCGGTGGAGTGCGGCATGTCAGCGTCGGGAGAGGACCGTATCCGGCAGCTTACGCAGCGGATGCTGCGCAAGCGGCTCTACGTGATCCTGTCCAAGGGCCACGCCACCACCGACCAGATCGGCGCCGTGCTGCCGCAGCATCTCGAGTACATGATCGGCCTGGAACGCAACGGCGTGCTGTTCGCCTCGGGGCCGCTCACCGCCGCAGCCGGCGCGCCGGCCGGGGATGGGCTGACCATCCTGCGCGCCGAGAACGCCGAGGAGGCCCGACGCATCGCCTCGGCCGATCCGTTCGTGGTGAACAAGCTCCGCAACTTCGAGGTGCGGGAATGGACGGTGATGGAAGGCTCGCTCGGGCTGAAGGTGAACTTCTCCGACCAGACGCTGGATATCGCATGACCGGCGGCAACGAGCTTTCTTGTTGGTGGCCTTGGGAGTGACGATGGAAACGATCGGATTCATCGGCGTCGGCAAGATCGGTCTGCCGATCTCGGAAAACCTGGTCAAGAGCGGCTACCGCGTGCTCGGCTACCGGCGCGGCTCGCTCGCCGATTTCGAGAAGATCGGCGGCACGCCGGCGAAGTCGCCGGCCGACATCGGCGCGCAGACCGACATCGTGCTGTCCTGCATGCCGACGGTCGAAGCCATGGATGAGGTGGTCAACGGACCGCAGGGCCTGATCCATTCCGCCCGCTCGGGACAGATCGTGGTCGAGCTCGGCTCGCATCCGGTGCCCGACAAGGAGAAGCACGTCGCAACGCTGGCGAAAAAAGGCGCGGCCTATCTCGACGGCGAGGTCAGCGGCACGCCCGGCATGGTGGCGGCGCGCAAGGCCGTCATCTATCTCGGCGGCGACGCCGCGGCCGCCAAGAAGGTCGAGCCGGTGATCAAGGGTTTCGCCGACCTGTGCCTGTATTTCGGGCCGTTCGGCGCCGCCACCAAGGTCAAGCTGGTCAACAACCTGCTGGTGGCGATCAACATCGCGGCGACCGCCGAGGCCATGGCGCTGGGGTTGAAGGCCGGGGTCGACGTCGACCTGATGATCAAGGCGATCGCCAGCGGCAGCGGCGGCTCCACCCAGTTCGGCATTCGCGCGCCCTGGATGGCGCAGCGCAAATTCCATCCGGTGCAGGGCCAGGCGTCGTTGTTGTTTCACTACTTCCACATGATCGAGCAATGGGCCGACCAGACCGGCACCGCGACGCCGTTGCTCGACCGCGCCATCGAGCTCTATCAGAAGTGCTGCGACATGGGACTGGGCGAAACCCATGACGTCGCGGTGATGATCGATGTGATCAACTCACTGCCGCGCGAAAAGGCCAAGGGCAAAGGCAGCCACGCATGATCCGCGTCAAGAAGATCGCCCACGCCACCTACGAAACGCCCGATCTCGAGCGGCAGGTCAGTATTACACCGAGGTTCTCGGCTTGACCGTGACCGACAGGACAAGGACACAGCCTACCTGGCCTCGACCATCGACCACCACTCGGTGGTGCTGCGCAAGGGCGAGCACGCCCGCTGCACGCGGCTCGGCTTCCAGGTCGGACCGGACGACGACCTCGGCGCGTTTCAGAAGCAGACCGAAGCGCACGGCATTAAGACGACGCGCAAGAACGATCCCGAACCGACCATCGCCGAAATGATCGCCTTCGAGGATCCCAAGGGCACGGTGATGGAGGTGTTCAAGCGCGGCGCATTCGCGGGCCAGCGCTTCCCCAGCAAGGGCATCGTGCCGCACAAGCTCGGCCACGTCGCGTTCTTCGTCAAAGACGTCAAGAAACTGACCGACTTCTATTGCGACGTGCTGGGCTTCCGGGTGTCCGACTGGATGGGCGATTTCTTTTCGTTCTTGCGCTGCGGCGCCGACCACCACACCATCAACCTGATGCAGACCAAGGAAGACCGGCACTTCCACACCGCCTTCGAGCTGCGCGACTGGGGCCACATGCTGACCGCCTGCGACCACCTCAGCCTGAACGGCTACAAGCTGCTCTGGGGCCCAGGCCGGCACGGCATCGGCCACAATCTGTTCACCTATCACCGCGCGCCCAACGGCATGATCACCGAGCTGTTCGCCCAGCTCGACCAGATGAACGAGGACCTCGGCTATTTCGAGCCGCGGCCCTGGCACCGCGACAATCCGCAGCGGCCGAAGGTGTGGACGCCGGACCCGAACGCATCGAACTATTGGGGCACGGGCGCACCCGAGGACATGCGCAAATAACTCGAACGACAATGGCGGCGAGCAACACCCGCCGCCCAGGGAGGAAACGATGACGAAGTCACTGTGGAAGACACTGCATCGCTGCGCGGCGACGTTGATCTTCGGATCATTGCTGCTGACGGGCGCACACGCGCAATCGGGCAATCCGATCAAGATCGGCATGAGCCTCGCGCTCACCGGCGCCGGCGCCTCGCCGAGCAAGGTGATCAACACCGCGCTCGACATCTGGCGCGACGACATCAATGCCAAGGGCGGATTGCTCGGCCGGCCGGTCGAGCTCGTCATCTATGACGACCAGAGCACGCCGGCCAACGTGCCGGGCATCTACACCAAGCTGATCACCGTCGACAAAGTCGACCTGTTGCTCGGTCCTTACGGCACCAACTTCGTCGCCCCGGCGCTGCCGACCATCATCCAGCACAAGAAGCTGACCATCAGCTTCACCGCCATCGGCATCAACGACAAATTCAACTACGACAAATACTTCTCGATGGTTTCGACCGGGCCCGAGGGCGTCAACGCGTTCTCGATCGGCTTCTTCGATCTCGCCGCAAGGCAGAATCCAAAACCGCAGACGGTCGCGATCCTTGCCGCCGATGCCGAGTTCGCGCAGAGCGCGGCGCAGGGCGCACGCGAGGAAATCAAGAAGCACGGCATGAAGGTTGTCTATGACAAGAGCTATCCGCCGAGCACGACGGACTTCGCACCAACGGTGCGCGCGGTCCAGGCCACCAACCCCGACATCGTCTATATCGGCGCCTATCCGCCTGACAACGTCGGGATCATCCGCGCCGCCAACGAGGTGGGGCTATCGCCGAAGATGATGGGCGGCGCGATGATCGGCATGCTGGTGACCCCGATCAAGGTCCAGCTTGGACCAATCGCCAACGGGCTGATCACCGGCGAGAACTTTGCCGCGGCGTCCGCGGCAAGCATCACCGGGCTCGAGCGACTTCCTCAAGCGCTACAGCGCCAAGGCCACGGCGGCCGGCTTCGATCCACTCGGCTTCGCCTGGGGGCCGTTCGCCTATTCGGCCGGCCAGACGCTGGCGCAGGCGGTGACCGAAACCAAGAGCCTCGACCACGACAAGCTCGCCGAGTACATGCACAAGGCGAGCTTCAAGACCGTGTCCGGCGACTTCTCGTTCGCCAAGGACGGCGAATGGTCGAAGTCGCGCATGGTCTGGACCCAGGTCCAGAACGCTCAGCCGAACAACCTCGATCAGTTCCGCGAAGGCAAGGCGCAGCCGATCGTGTGGCCGCTCGAGAGCAAGACCGGCGACCTGATCTACCCCTATAGCGAGGCCAGGAAGAAGTAGCCCGGAAGAAGTAGATCGTAGCAATGACGACGACGTCAAGGAGGGGCGCGCCGCAGCGCGGCGCGCACGGGAGGACATGATGACGAATTTGGCCGCGCTGCACTGCGCGTGGCGCCGTGTTGATCGCAGGCCTGCTCGGGCGTATCGGCGCGCAGGCCGCCGATCCGATCAGGGTCGGCACCGGCCTCGCGCTCACCGGCGGCGGCGCGCCCGCCGGCAAGATGCTGCTCGCCGCGCTCGAAATTTGGCGCGACGACATCAACGCCAAGGGCGGGCTGCTTGGTCGCCCGGTCGAGGTCGTCTATCTACGACGACCAGAGCACCACGTCGAACGTGCCGGGCATCTACACCAAGCTGATCACGGTCGACAAAGTCGATCTGCTGGTCGGGCCCTACGGCACCAACTTCGTGGCGCCGGCGATGCCGACGATCATCCAGCACAACAAGATGGTGATCAGCTACACCGCCATCGGCATCAACCGCCAGTACAACTATCCGAAATACTTCTCGATGGTCCCGGTCGGGCAGGAAGGCGTGAACGCCTTCTCCAAGGGCTTCTTCGAGATGGCGGCGGCGCAAAAGCCGAAGCCGCAGACGGTCGCGATCCTCGCCGCCGACGCCGAGTTCGCCCAGAGCACGGCCCAGGGCGCCCGCGAGGAGCTCAAGAAGCACGGCTTCAGGCTGATCTACGACAAGAACTATCCGCCGAGCACGACGGACTACACGCCGGTGGTGCGCGCGCTGGCGGCGGCCAACCCCGACATCGTCTATGTCGGCGCCTATCCGCCCGACAACGTCGGCATCGTGCGTGCCGCCAACGAGATCGGCTTCAATCCGAAAATGTTCGGCGGCGCGATGATCGGCATGCTGATCACGCCGATCAAGGTGCAGCTCGGGCCGGTGGTCAACGGCCTGGTCATTTCCGAGGCGTTCGTGCCGTCGCCGAAGGTGCAGCATCGCCGGCCTTGCCGACCTGATGAAGCGCTATCAGGCGAAGGCGCCCGCGCTCAAGACCGATGCGTACGGCTTCGCCTTCGTGCCGTTCGGCTACGCGGCCGGCCAGATCCTGGCCCAGGCGGTCACCGAGACCAAGACCCTCGACCACGACAAGCTCGCCGACTACATCCACAGCCACACGTTCCAGACCGTGGTCGGCGAAATCGCCTTCGGCAAGGACGGCGAATGGAGCGAACCGCGTCAGTTCCTGACGCAATTCCAGAACGTCGAGCCCAACAACGTCGAGCAGTTCCGCGACGGCCACAAGCAGCCGATCCTGTGGCCGCCGGAGTTCAAGACCGGCGAGATGATCTATCCCTACGAGAACGCAAGGAAGAAGTAGCGCGAACGGTCAGTGAGGAGCCGCAGCCGGAAGCGCGGCGCCGTTCTGTGCCATCCCTCGCGAGCATACCGTTCGGATCGAACGACGTCGCTTCGTTCGCTAAGACTCGCGCATACGAGCGCGGTGCAGGCGCAAACGTTTCTGCTGGTGCACGTTCGGTCGCAGCAGGATTGCCGGGCCGATCGCCCGCGATCAGCAATGTCGCGGTGCGCCGATTGGCCAGCATCGGTCCGTGCGAAGCGGGTCTAGCCGCGACAATTGACCGTTGAACGCCGCGATGACCTCGTCGCGCTCGCGCTATTTCGCCATCGCCGGTGCGCGCGGTTCGCCGCCGCCTGCAGATACTGCGGCCGCATCTCGGTGGTCTTCGCCTTGTCCTGGATCGGCGGGCGCGGCAGCTTGGCGGTGCCCGGCTCCATGATGAAGGTGTAGTCGAGCGAGTACCACGGATCCTTGACGCCCGGCGCCGGCGGATTCTCGTTTCGTGGCGCACGTAGTCGCCCAGCAGCCGCCGGGTGACGCCGAACTGCACGTCGGTCTCGATGTTGGGGTCGTCCGGCAGATAGACCTGCGAGATGTGGGTCTTGTAGCCCGGCTTGTAGATCAGGAAATGCAGATGCGCCGGCCGCATGTTGTGGCGGCCCTGCGCCTTGAGCAGATCGCCGACCGGCCCGTTGATCGGGATCGGATAGCCGGCCGGCTTGATGCTGCGGAACGAGAAGCGGCCGTCCTCGGTCGGTGGTGAACTTGCCGCGCAGGTTCATGTCGGCCTGGGTCGGGTCCTGGTTCTCGTAAAGCCCTTCGGTGGAGGACTGCCAGACGTCGACCTCGGCGTCGGCGACCGGCTTGCCGTGCGCGATCGACGACCTGTGATGTTGCAGAACAGCTCCGGCCCCGGCGTCGGCGAGCGTATGATCGAGCCGCCGTTTTCGGTGCGCGGCGAATCCAGCCGCCAGAACGGCCCCAGCAGGTTGGCGGTGGTCTCGGTCGCGCCGTTGTTGCCGTTGTTGAGCAGGCACACCAGCGTCGAGACGCCGAGCGAGCCCGACATCAGCACCGCCTCATTGTGGAAGGCGTTGGAGTTCTGGCCGATGGCGTTGATGATAGGCGCAGGCCTGGTGAAACTCCTCCTCGGTCAGCTTGGCCTCGCGGATGAAGGCGTGCAGATGCTTGACCAGCGCGGTCATCACCTCGCGGAAGCGCGGATTGGGCGCGCGCGCGATCTCGCTCAGCACCGCCGCGCGTGACCTGATCCGGGCCTTCGATGATCATGGCTTTCTCCCGCGGGATGCCGCCTGCTATAGTCCTTGGCCGAATTGATATGCTTGCGGGCGCGATTGCTCAATCCCCCGTACGGGCAGTCTGCGCCAGCATCTCAGAGTGAGCCATGGCCCCGCACCGGATCGACACCCACCATCACCCCTATCCGCCGGTCTACATCGAAAAGACCGGCGAGGTGCTCAAGCACACCACCCACGCGTTCTACGACCGGCTGAAGAAATGGCATCCGAGCCAGGCCGTCGAGGCGATGGACAGGGACGGCATCGCGGTGTCGGTGCTGTCGGTTTCGACGCCGAGCGTCTGGCTCGGCGACGCCGCCGCCTCGCGCATGTTCGCGCGCGAGGTCAACGAGGCCGCCGCCAAGATGCAGACCGGACTACAAGGGCCGCTTCGGCCATTTCGCCGCGCTGCCGCTGCCCGACGTCGACGGCTCGCCTGCGCGAGATCGAGTACGCCTTCGACAAGCTCAAGGCCGACGGCATCGCGCTGACGCACCAACTACATGGACAAGTATCCGGGCGACGAAGCGTTCGCGCCGGTGTTCGAGGAACTCAACCGGCGCAAGGCCGTGGTCTATTTCCATCCGACCGCCGCGAGCTTCGCCTTCAACGTCGTCCCCAACATTCCGCCGCCGACCATCGAATTTCCGTTCGACACCACGCGCGCGATCGTCAGCCTGATGTTCAGCGGCACGTTCCACCGCTGCCCCGACATCAAGTGGATCTTCTCCCACGGCGGCGGTGCGCTGGGATGATCGCCAATCGCCTCGTCGGTCTCGCCAAGAACCGGCCCGAGCTGTCGGCGCGCGGTGCCGAACGGCGTGATGCACGAACTGAGCAAGCTCTATGTCGACGTGGTGGGCGTCACCACGCCCGGCGCGCTGCGGGCGGTGCTCGACATCGTGCCGATGTCGCATCTGCTGTTCGGCACCGATTTTCCGTTCTGGCCGCCGGACGACCACGATCAAGGGTCTCGCCGGGCTGAAGCTCTCGGCGGCCGACCTTCAGGCGATCGAGCGCGACAACGCGCTGCGGCTGCTGCCGGGCCTGCCGACTAAGGGCCAGCTTTACCGCCTGCCCCGCTTGCAGGGGAGAGGTGCGGGCGAAGCGCACCGGCGTTGAGGCGCGGCGCACGTCGATCGGCCGAATCGCGATTCAGCCCGACCCTCACCCCGCGCGGGGGGGGAGCTCGCGCCGACATCGCGCGCTACATCGTCCGTCGCGGCGCGGTCTGCAGCAAATCCTGCAACTGCTGTTTCCAGAACTTGGCCATGCCGGTGGTGCCGTGGCCGCGCGTGTCCTCGCTCGCCGGGATCAGATAATACTTGCCGTTCTTCACGCGTTTGATCTCGCGCTCCATGATCCCGCTCTCCGGCGGATAGCGCTCGTCGTCCGCCGCATTGACCGCCACTAGCGCAGCTTGGATTTTCTCAAGCCCTGCGGAGGCGTCGTAGTCGCGTGAGGAATCCCACTGATAGAGGAAATCATTGGCGTCTGCCTTGAACGGTGCCGCCAAACGAGCATCTAGAAGCTTGTCGGCCTGCTCGCGCGTCGGCGCCTGCTTCTGATACGCCAGCGATCCACCGCTGGTCGCGATCCCGAAGAACACGGCGGCTGTCCGCAACGCGCGCGGTTGAGTGGTGTAGTTGCCGTTGTTCCATTCCGGATCGTTGCGGATCGCGTCGATCATCATCCGCCGCATCATCCAGTTCCGGCTCGCCATGGCGGTCGGTTGCGCCGCCATCGGCAGCAGTGCATCCATGAAGTCCGGATAGGCCACACCCCACATCCAAGTCTGCATGCCACCCATCGAATTGCCCATCACCAGTCGCAGGTGCTTGATGCCCAGGCCTTCGGTCACCAGCCGGTGTTGCGCCACGACCATGTCGTCGTAGTTGTAACGCGGGAACTTGGCGCGCAGCCCGTCAGACGGCTTCGTCGACTGTCCGGCGCCGACGGCGTCAGGCAGGATAATGAAATACTTGGTCGCGTCGAGCGGCTGGCCCACGCCGAACAACTCCCCCGCGAACGCCGGCGTCAGGAAGTTCGCGCCAGCGCCGCCGGTGCCGTGCAAAATGAGCACCGGTTGACCGGTCGGCTCGCCGATCGTGGTGTAGTACAGACGCAACTCGGGCATCACCTCGCCGGTGTGGAAGCGGAAGTCGCGCGCGACCCATTCGCCTTGCTTCGGCGTTGGATAGTCCGCCGCCAGCGCCGGCAGCGCGAGCAACGACGCGACGAGTGCTCCAACGTGCAATGACCGCAAAAACTTCATGGCTTTTTCTCCTGCTCCTTGTCACGCAGCGCCTTGAGCAGCGAGCCGCCGTTGTTGGCGGCCCACAGCGCGCCGGTGGCCGCCGCAAGCTCCATCACACTGTGCAATTCCTCCCAGCTCGCACCGGCGCGCCGCGCCGCCGCCGCATGGGCCTGCGCGCCGACCGGGTTGTGCTCGGCCAGCAGCATGCCGAACAGGATGAGCTGGGTGGTCTTCATGTCGAGCGTCTTGGAGTAGAACGCGCCGGCGCGCAGCTGCTCGGAAACGCGCAAGAACTCGGGATTGACCTCGCCCGAGAACTCGAACCGCGCCGCCGGCAGCGGTGGCAGCGTGCCGAACATCTCGACGTAGCTGTCGCGGAATTTTTTGATGTCGGCCGGCAGCTCTTTTTTCTCCGCGCTCATCATTGCACCTTGATGTTGGCGTCCTGGATGATCTTGCGCCATTTCGGCTCCTCGGACCTGACGAAAGTCATCAGCTCCTCCGGAGTGCCGGCGATCGATTGGAACAGGTAGCGGTCGAGAAATGTCTTCTGGAATTCGGCATCGGCGAACAGCGCCCGCACCTCGCCGTTGATCTTGGCCACCACGTCGGGCGGCATGCCGGCCGGTCCGAACAGTCCGAACCACGACACCGCCTCGTAGCCCGGCACGGTCTCGGCCACGGTCGGGACCTCCGGCAGCAGCCGGATGCGCTGTTTGCCGCCGACCGCGATCAGCTTGAGCGTGCCGCCCTTCCATTGCGGCACCGCCGAGCCGGCGCTGACGAAGCCCATCTGGATGTGGCCCGCGAGCACGTCGTTCATCGCCGGCGCCGCGCCCTTGTAGTGCACGGCCTGCAGCTTCACGCCGGTCATGGTCTCCAGCAGCACCATGTTGAGATGGCCGCTCGAGCCGATGCCATAGGTGCCGTAGTTGATCTCGCCCGGCTTCTGCCGGGCCAGCTCCAGCAACTCCTTGACGTTGTTCGGAGCAAACGACGGATGCTCGATCAGCCCGTGATTGATGATCATCAGGCCGGAAATCGGCGTGAAGCTCTTGTACGGATCGTACGGCAGCTTCGGATAGAGCGCCGGATTGGCGACGAACGTGCCGTCCGGCGCGATGAACAGCGTGTGGCCGTCGGGCGGCGCATTGGCGACGAACTCCGCAGCAAGCTGGTTGTTGGCGCCGGGCTTGTTCTCAACCACCGCCTGCTGGCTCCAGGTCTTGGCGAACCGCTGCGCCAGCGCCCGTCCGACCGTATCGGTCACGCCGCCGGCCGGCGCCGGCGAGACGATGGTGATGGTTCGGCTCGGAAAGGTCTGCGCGGCAAGCGGTGACGCGCTCAGCATTGCAAGCGCAACCCATCCGGCAAGCGATTTTTTCATATCGGCTAACCTCCCGGCCGGAGCTTCCCACGTTTCGGCATGATGCTCTAGAGTGAGCCGGTGTCTGAAACTTCGGGAGCGGCGGAATGAGTGCTAATCGGGGCCCCGTGCTGGTGGTCGGCGGCGGCATTGGCGGGCTCGCCGCCGCGCTCGCGCTGTCGCGCAAGGGCATCCCGGTGCAGGTGCTCGAACAGGCGCCCGAGTTCAAGGAAATCGGCGCCGGCATCCAGCTCGGCCCCAACGTGTTCCGCATGTTCGAGGTGCTGGGGCTGACCGAGGAGATGTTCCGTTGGTCGGCGTTTCCGGTCGGCCTGGAGTTTCGCGACTCGATCACCGGCGAGACCGTGATGGAGCTGCCGATCGACAAGAAATTCCACGACAAGTATCGCGCGCCCTACGGCGTCATTCATCGCGCCGACATGCTCAATGTCATCCTCGACGCCTGCAAGCGGTCGAACCTGATCAAGCTCACCACGTCGCAGAAAGTGGTGGCGATCAACGACGACGGCAGCGCCATCAGCGCCAAGACCGAGACCGGCGAAACCTACACCGGCGCCGCCATGGTCGGCTGCGATGGACTCTGGTCGACGGTGCGCGAAACCATCGTCGGCGATGGCAAGCCGGTGGTGTCCGGCCACATCGCCTATCGCGCGGTGCTGCCGACCGCCGACTGGCCGAACGAATACCGCATCCCCAAGATGATCATCTGGTGCGGCGAGAAGACCCATCTGGTGCATTACCCAATGCGCCGCGGCGAGCTGTTCAACCTGGTCGTGGTGTTTCACTCCGACCGCTACGAGGAAGGCTGGGACACCTACGGCGACCCGGCCGAGCTGCACGCGCGCTTTGTGGAAAAATGCGAGCCGGTGCGCACGCTGTTGCAGAAGGTCAACGCCTGGAAGATGTGGGTGCTGTGCGACCGCCCGCCGATCAAGACCTGGAGCAAGGGCCGCATCACGCTGCTCGGCGACGCCGCCCATCCGATGCTGCAATACCTCGCCCAGGGCGGCAACATGGCGATGGAGGACGCGGTTTGCCTTGCCAACCAGGTCGAGGCGGCGGCCGGCGATTACGCCGCGGCGTTCCAGAAATACCAGGAGCTTCGTTACCTGCGCACCGCGCGCGTGCAACTCATGGCGCGGGTGTTCGGCGAGATCTATCACGCCAGCGGCGTCAACCGCGAACTGCGCAATAAGGTGCTGCGCGAATGGATGACGCAGGGCGGTGTCGACATGTCGTGGCTCTACGGCCAGCAGCCGGAGCTGCCGCATGTCGCCAACGTGCCGCTACCGCCGCCGACGCTGCTGGCGTCCTGACTGCTCATTCACATCCGGGAGGAAACGCCGATGGCGAAACTCGACGACTTGCTTGAAGACCTGGTGACCGCAAACCACGTGCTGGCGAGGCTCGGCATCGTGGACTCGTTCGGGCACGTCAGCATCCGCCATCCAGACAAAGCAGACCGCTTTTTCCTGTCGTGCTCGCGCGCGCCCGAGCAGGTCAAGCGCGATGACATCATCGAGTTCAATCTGGAATGCGAGCCGATCAACGCCAACGGCAAGCAGCTCTACACCGAGCGCCCCATCCATGGCGGCAGCTACCAGGCGCGGCCCGACGTCATGTCGGTGATCCACAACCACAGCCCGGGCGTCATTCCCTATGGCGTCACCGGGCACAAGCTGCGGCCGCTGATGCACATGTGCGCCAGCATCGGCCACGACGTGCCGATCTGGGACCAGCACACCAAGTTCGGCGACACCGACCTGCTGGTCCGCACCATGGACCAAGGCCGCGACCTCGCCAAGAAACTCGGCAAAGGCGGCACCTGCTTGATGCGCGGCCACGGCTGCGTCGTCGTCGGCCCCTATCTGCGGCGCACCGTCTACACGGCGATCTATTTGGAGCTGAATGCCAAGCTGCAGATGCAGGCCGAAGCGATGCGCAAGAAAGTTCGCTTCCTGACCAAGGGCGAGGTCAACGCGGTGATCAAGACCACGTCGCCCGCCAACGTCAACCGTGCCTGGGAGAACTGGTGCCGCATGGTTGACCGCCCGTACCGGGAATAGCGCAATGAATATCAAACAAATTCCGTGGTGGGTGTGGCTTATCGCAGCGGAAGATGGTTACCGCACGGGGGCCGCGGCTCCCAAACTCGGAGGGGGCTCGCAAACTGAAAGCCGCCGCAATGAAGCCAATCGGGGAGATGGTCTGTGCCGGGAACTACTTCAAACCCTGTTGATTGATGTGAGATGCAACAAAGACGGCCCGATGCGTTTCATTCTGTGCTCACAATCTCCCTCACCGCACTCGCAACACCAGCGTGGAGCTTCGGCTTCACAGCCGGCGCACCGATCGAAGAGGCTTCTGGCAGCGACCCCGGCGCGCAACCTTATCGCCCTGTCGATCGGTGCCATCTCGTGGTGGTGAGAGATCGACACGGGCGCCGAGTTCAAAATTAGGCGCTGTCGGTAATGCTCTCCCTTTTCTCGAACTGGTTCTGCTGAGGGCCTGCGGGATGCGTTTTTAGCTGATGAGTTCATGCAGCGAAATCCACAGGCGACCTGCTTGTTGAGACTGAAATTGGCGTGATCACGATGGCAAGGTGGAACCTCCACCTTGTGAGCCGTCACGCACGCCACAGCAAACTGATCGGATTCAACGTTAGGATAAGCGAAACTTCAACGATCGGCACACATGGCGTGCAACAGCCGAGAGGGACCGCTGAAGTCGGATAAGAATTGCATCATTGAACGGGCCGCACGTCTGCTTTTACGGGTAAACCGGACCGAAAAGGCCCGCTATGTCGCCTTATAACTCACGGACGTGTGGGTGGCCTGATCGAACGATTGAAAGGCCAAGAGTGAGCTTGGTCCAAAAAAGTAGCATTCGTTATTGGCACATCGCCGACATGAAGTGATGTCGCTTGTCTTGTCGCTATGGGAGGGATAGCGGACATCGCACGATCAGCCCGAATTGGTCGAAAATGACCCATAGCGGACATCGGCCGTCATCTCATGTTGCAGTAGCGAAGCGGGTTTCAGCCACTATCAAAGGACTTTGTCGAGCCGCTACGATGCGTCTCCTGAGCCAAGGGACGGGAATGAGGCGGCGGCAATTTCTCGGTGTGCTGGGTGGTGCAGCGGCGTCGCCGCTTGCCGCGCGCGCGCAGCAGGGCGAGCGCGTACGTCGCATCGGCGTACTTGGGACCCTCACCACGGAGGACCCGGAAGCGAAGGCCCGCATGGCGGCGTTCCTGCAGGGTCTACAGCAATTGGGCTGGAGCGACGGGCGCAACCTGCAGATAGAATATCGCTTGGGGACTGCGGGCGACGTGAACCGAGTTCGCAGATTCGCGGCAGAATTGGTCGCATTCGCCCCAGATGTCATTTTCGTGGCAGGGGGCGCGCCCCTGGGCCAGTTACTGCAGGCGACCCGCACCGTGCCAATCGTGTTCTCCAACGTCGCCGACCCAGTCGGAGCTGGCTTCGTCGACAGCCTTGCGCGGCCGGGAGGCAACGCTACCGGCTTTGTCCAATTTGAGTACGGATTAGGCGGGAAATGGCTGGAATTGCTCAAGGAGGTCGCGCCACGCGTGACGCGCGTGGCGGTCGCTCGGGATGCCGACCTGTCCGGCGGGGTCGGTCAGTTCGGCGCGATCCAGGCCGTGGCGCCGGCGCTTGGGCTGGAGGTGAGCCCGGTCAACCTGCGCGACGTCGGCGAGATCGAACGCGCGATCACGACGTTCGCGCGCGCTCCGAATGGCGGATTGATCGTGACGGGGAGCGCGTTGTCTGTGGTTCATCGCAATCTACTCATCGCGCTGGCAGCTCGGCATAAGCTGCCCGCGGTCTACTTCCAACTTCGTTTCGTCGCCGACGGCGGCTTGCTCGCCTACGGGCCTAACATTCCCGATCTGCACCGCCGCGCGGCAGCTTACGTCGATCGCATCCTCAAGGGCGAGAAGCCGGCCGATCTGCCGGTGCAGGCGCCGACCAAGTATGAACTGGCGATCAACCTCAAAACGGCTAGAGCGCTCGGCCTCACCGTGCCGCCAACTCTGCTCGCCCGCGCCGACGACGTGATCGAATAACCCGCAATTTGCTGCGGGTGCGAATGTCGCCATATGGCACGAAGCCGACATCAATCCATGTCCGCTCTTCGGTCGCTATCGGGGGTATAGCGGACATCGCACGCACTGCCGGATTCAATCGAAAATGACCCAACTGAGACATCGGGGGCTCAAGACTTTCGCAGCGCAAAAGTCCACTATTCGTTCCTTCGCTGAAGCGTGATATCGTCCCGTCAATTGCATGCACCCGACCTCCGGCGGGAGGAGTCGCATGGCAATCCACATCCGACGGCGAGAATTGATGTTCACGCTGGCCGGCGCAGCAGCAGCGCGGCCATTCAAGTTAGTTGCACAGCAAACGACGCCGCCAGTAATTGGCTTCTTAAGCGGCCGATCGCCGGAGGATTCAGTGTACGTGCTCGACGCATTTCGTCGCGGCTTGCGCGAAACGGGCTTTGTTGACGGCTATAACGTGACTATTGAGTATCGCTGGGCGCGTGGCCAGTATCAGGAGCTGCCTGCAATGGCGATGGACCTCAAGACCGCGAAGGCGCTCGGTCTCACGGTGCCGCCTTCGTTGCTCGCCCGCGCCGACGAGGTGATCGAATGAGGCGGCGCGAGTTCATCGCAGGGTTCGGCATGGTCGTGGGTTGGTCCGCAACGGCGAAAGCGCAGCAACCGGCAATACCCGCGGTCGGATTTCTCCAAAGCCGGTCAGCCAGCGACGCCCCACATTTAGCGGACGCGTTCCGGGCTGGATTGCGCGAGAGCGGCTTCATCGATGGGCACAACGTCAGAATCGAATACCGTTGGGGTGACGGCGATTTTGCGCGCCTGCCCGCGTTGGCTGAGCAATTGATTCGTGTGCCCGTCGCGGTGCTCGCGGCAAGCGGTGGCGAGCCCGCGGCGATGGCGGCGGCAAGAGCAGCGAGCGCCACAGTCCCTATCGTGTTTGCCATGAGCGCCGATCCGGTGAAGCTCGGGCTCGCCGCGAGCTTCAACCGGCCGGGCCGCAACGTTACCGGTGTCAATATCCAGAATACCGTGCTCGAACCCAAACGACTGGGGCTGCTGCATGAATTGGTGCCGCAGGCGAAGACGATTGGCGTACTCCTCAACCCCAATTTTCCGCAGGCCGAAAGCCAATTGAAGGACCTGCAGGAAGCTGCGCCGCAGGTCGGCTTGACGTTGCGCGTCTTTCGCATCACCGCGGATAACGATATCAACGCAGCTTTCGAAGCCATCCCCAAGGAGAAAATTGGCGCGCTGGTGGTCGCCGGCTCACCATTTTTCGATACGTTGCGCGACAAGATCGCCGCACTGGCCGGACACTATCGTGTGCCTGCCGTCTACAATTTCCGCGAATACGCCGCAGCCGGCGGGCTGATGAGTTATGGGATCGATATTCGCGAGGCGCTGCGCCAGGTCGGCCTCTACACCGGGCAAATTCTGAAGGGTGCCAAGGCCGGCGAGTTGCCGATTGTGTTTCCTGCCAAATTTGAGCTGGTGATCAACATGAAGGCCGCTAATGCGCTTAGTTTGACGATCCCGCCGACGCTACTAGCCCGCGCCGACGAGGTGATCGAATAAGCCGGCGCTGCGGCGCATTTGGTCGCTGGCACTTAGCGGGACATGCCGTAACCGTCCGCCACTGTCCGCTTCCGATAATTTTTCAGGCGACTTTCACCGACGATTAACCGAGAAAAGGTCGCGCTCGGCCTCCGGCTACGCCGGAGCGAACCATTGTCACGAACACCGCGACACATCATCGGGAACCGGTTGAAAGCGCATGGAGAGTGAAATTGGATCGGTACGCGAAATTCGATAGCGTCGATGGCAGCTTCAGGTCAGCTGACGGGACATCTGAGGGCGACGACAGTTTCGTCTTCCCGGGGCAATCCTGCGTGCACAGCATCAAGCGCACGATCTACATAGTTCGCGGTGAGACGATCACACTGCCGTTTATCCCGTCGCTTGCCGACGAACACCCCGAAGCCAACGACAGCGCGCCGCCAGGACCAGCCATGGCGGACGCCGCCTGAACTGGCTACCGACCATCAATGTTACGGCGTCCTAAGCAGCGGGAAAGGCGAACCCCATGCCCCGCCCCATTTCCCGCCTTTGCCGCTTCTCGTTGTGCCTTTGCTGGTGCTTTGGCTGGCAAGTTCGGCTGGCGATTTACCGATCTCCATAACCCAGTAGTACCGACCTGATCTGGATACGGCATGCGCGACCGCCTTGCATCCCGCCAGGCGCATGTTAGCGGCATGGCCGGGGGAATTTTGCCATTGGGCCATGGCCTCCGCTTCGGTCTTGCTGCCCATGGCGACGTTCTCCGCGCGGGCGCCGCGAGCCGCCCGGCTATGGAAGCCGGAATGATCCATACTTTCGCGTCGTGCCATGTCGTTTGCGTGCTCCTGCGCGAGCCGCTCCATCAGCGCGCAGTCAGATTTTGCAGCGGCGTATGTCGACGCGCTCACCGTCAGTGATGCGGTTATGCAGAGTATCCACGGCAACTTCATCGATGATCCTTTTGTTTCCCGGAAAATCGCCGGCCCGTATTACACCAGCAACACTTTGTTTGCTGCACGCGCTCACGGCAGCTTTTGGCACATCGCCGACATCAACGACGTCCGCCAACGTCCGCTCTCAAGGTTGCTATCGGGGGGACAAGCGGGTGTAAGAGCTAACGCGGACGCAAGGCGCGGAGCCAAGTGATGACCGCACCCGCCGAAGCGGCCGAGCTATCAAAGTGGCCGGCCCGAACCGTCACATAGCGATTGAGCGGATGCGCCGGCGCCTTGGCGAAGATCTCGTCCGGGCCGCGCTGCAACGGATCCGCGTGGCCGACCACGTAAAGGAGGGGCGCTCGTAATCGCGACGCGTTCACCGGCATCAGCGCAGGTGAATCCAGCGCAAAGAAGCTCAGATAAGCTTCAGGTGTCGCGACGACGCTGACCATCAGGTCACCGTTGAAATCCGGAAATGACAAGGACGTCTGCGCGCGTCCTTCGGCCACCAGACCGCGCGCACGATCAAGCGCCGCCGCAATAGGCGGGCGCTGCGCCAGCACCTCCGGGCGATGTCCGGGCGCCAGCGCGACGATGCCGGTCAACTGACGCTGCGCGCCAAATGCGAGCGCACCGTTAGCGCCGAGGCTGTGACCGGCAATGACGAATGCAGTTGCGCCGCGCCGCTGCAGCCGTTCAATCGCGGCATCGATCTCACGCAGACATGCCAGATAGGGCCGGTCGTAGATGCGCCGCCCGGACCAGCACATTTCCGGCCGATCCACGGGATAGCCTGCCGTGGTCAGGGCATCGGCGAGTGGCGTGTGCTCATCAGGCCCGCTCTGCTTGCCGTGCAGAAATACGACGCCGAGCTGGACATCAGTGCGCGCAGGGCCCGCGGCGACTATCAGCAGAGCTGCGGACGACAGCAGGGCGAGGAGACGTTTCATTGAGAAGCCAACCCGGCACAATTTGCGGAGTTCCTGCCTTGTGCGCCATCCATGGGGCTGACAATCCACGAAACCAACGCCATGGCCGCGCAACGCCCTTTCTGCGCGCGGTGGTGGGTGTAGCAGATAACAAAATATTGGCGCGTTTCGACAATTCCCAACGCGCCTTCAAGCGACATATTGGCATGGAGACGGCAACAACGAACCTTGAGAGCGTCATGGCCAGCCTTTTCAAGATCGTTAGCGGATTGATCCGCGACCTCACCGCCCTGTACCGGCCTGAGCGGCACTACATGCGCGGTCCTGGCCCGGCGTGGCGGGCGAAGCACCCTGAGGCGTGAGACGCTGACCGGGTCTATCGAATGAAGCGGCAATTTGCTGCGAGTGCGAATGTCGCCTTGTGGCACAAAACGGACATGCCGACGCGTCCGCTCAACGGTCGCTATCGGGGGTAAAGCGGACAACGCGCGAACCGCCGGATTTGGTCAAAAATGACCCATTTGCGACATGGGCAAGAGCTGATTTCCGCATCGCCGAACAAATGTCTGGCCCCGTTCTGGCGTATTGCGCCAACCAACCCTACGGGCGAGTGAAAACCATTTCAATTTGAACGTTGCTGGCTACGCTTAAGTATTTCCCACACACGGTAGGGCGTTGCCGGCATGTCGATGTGCCGGATTCCGGCGTGATGATGCAGGGCATCGACGATAGCGTTGATGACGGCCGGCGGCGCACCGACGGCGCCAGCCTCGCCCGCACCCTTGACGCCCAGCGGATTGGCCTTGGTCGGCACGTTGTGAGTTGTGAACGCCAACGCTGGCGTCGTGCCGGCGCGCGGCATGGCGTAGTCCATGAACGAGCCGGACAGGAGCTGCCCGCTGTCGGGATCGTAGACCGCGTGCTCGAGCAGCGCCTGGCCGATGCCCTGCGCGATACCGCCATGGACCTGCCCTTCGAGCATCATCGGATTGATGGTGCGTCCGAAATCGTCGACCACAGTGTAGCGCACGATGGCGATGACACCGGTCGCCGGGTCGATCTCGACCTCGACGATGTGGCAGCCGTTGGGGAAGGTCTGCGCCGTCGGAACGCGGTGGTGTGTGGTGTCGAGGCCAGGCTCCATCCCGGCTGGAAGCTTGGCCGGATCGCGCGCCGCCTTCGCCACCTCGATCAGGTCGAGCCGGAGATCGGTGCCCGGCACGCTGAACATGCTGTCTTCGAAGGTAATGTCCTGCGCCGACACCTCGAGCAGATGGGCGGCAAGCTTGGTGCCCTTTTCGATGATCGTGCGTCCGGCCTCATAGAGCGCGGAGCCCGCGACGGCCAGCGCGCGCGAGCCGCCGGTCAGACCGGCCGGTGTACGGTCGGTGTCGCCCATGATCACGTCGATGTGGTTCGGGATCGATGCCCAGCTGGTCCGAGACGAGCTGCTTATAAGAGGTAATCAGGCCGGTGCCGTACTCCTGGTTGCCCATCACGAGCTCGACGCGGTCGCCCTTGAACTCGATCGAAGCGGTCTCGGGAAAGCCGCCGCCGCAACGCTCGGTGTAGGTCGCCATGCCGATGCCGCGGAGCCTGCCGGCGCGCTTGCTCTCCCTCGCGCCGTTTGGCGAACGACGGCCATTCCGCCGCCGCCATGCAGCGGTCCATCACCTCCTCGAATTCGCCGGAATCGAGTACGAGCTTGGTCGCCGATGTGTAAGGCATGGCTTTGGGCGGCACGAAGTTGATGCGGCGGATCTCGTCGGGCGCTCATGCCGAGCTCACGCGCGGCGGCGTCGACCAGGCGCTCCAGCAGGTAGCCTGCCTCCGGCCGACCCGCGCCGCGATAGGCGCAGACCACCACCGTGTTGGTGCACACGCCCTTGACGTTGACATGAATCGCCGGCGTCGAATAGATGCCGGAGACGAGGTCGGTCGAGCGCGTCGGTACGAATGAGCCGAATGGCGAAAGATAGGCGCCGAGATTGGCGATGACTGAGACGCGCAGGCCGAGAAATTTGCCCTTTCCATCCAGCGCAAGCTCGGCGCGCGTGATGTGGTCGCGGCCCTGGTTGTCGGAGACAAAGCCCTCGGACCGATCCTCCTGCCACTTCACCGGCCGTTCGAGTTTGCGGGCTGGCCCAGACAACGAGCGCGTGCTCCGGATAGACGAACGCCTTCATGCCGAAGCCGCCGCCGACATTCGGCGTAATCAGGCGGAGCTTGTCCTTCGGCATCTTGAGTACGATTTCGGCGAGCGGGTTGCGCACAAAGTGCGGGCCTTGCGTTGCAGTCGTGAGCGTCGAGCGGCCGGTGGCCGGATCGTAGTCGCCGATGGCGTTGCGCGGCTCCATTGAGTTCACGATCGACGCGATTGTTGACGACCTCGAGCGAGACGACGTGGCTTGCCTTGGCGAAGGCGGCGTCGGTTGCCTTGGCGTCGCCCATGTCGTTGTCCCAGTCGAACACGAGGTTGCCGCGAATGTGTTCGAACAGCTGGGGCGCGCTGGGCGCCGAGCGCGTCCTTGGCGTCGGTGACCGAGGGCAGCGCCTCATAGTCCACCTCAATTGCCTCGGCGGCGTCGCGCGCCTCGGCGAGTGTCTCCGCGACGACTAAGGCCACCGGTTCACCCACGTGACGCACCTTGTCGAGGGCCAGCACGGGCCGCGGTGTATCGTGCCGCGGCTTGCCATCGCGTCCGGTTAGCGGTGTGGTGCAAGGCACGTCGCCAAGCCCGTCCGCCCGTACCTCCGCTCCGGTCAGCACTAGCAGGACACCGGGCATATGGCGGGCCGCCGACGGCATCAATGTGTTTGATGCGCGCATGCGCCATCGGCGAACGCAGCACGAAAGCACACGCCATGCGCGGCAGAGAGATGTCGTCGGTGTAGCGGCCGTGTCCGGTAAGAAGTCGGATATCCTCGTGACGCCGCATGGGCTGGCCGATGCCGAACTTCATATCCGCTCCCATTTGTTTGTAATACAACAATTGATCGGGTGAAGCGCACGCGTATGATGCTCACCTTTTTTGCTTTGCTTTGATCTCGTCAAATTTGGTCAGCGCTTGCGCCAATACATCATTGAAGAGCCACATCGAATCCAGAATTTCGCGCATGGTTGCAGATGTTTTCGCTCTATCGGCCTTGCCGAAGGCAAACATGCTGTTATTGCGCAAGTATCCCATGATACGCGGTTCAGAAATCCTGTAATTACGCAAGTCGCCTGAGTTGAGCGCGGATTTAGTCGGACTAGGAATGATTTGGATGAGCTCAAAAAATCTCATTTGATCGATCGGATTCGGCAAGGCTTTCATGATTGCCGGTAATTGCGGGAAGAGGTCCGCGTGCGCGTTCATGAGGCCGTTTCTCACAGCCGTCCAGTGATTGTATCGTTGATCTGAATTGCCAACCCGTGCTTCTTCCTTGTCGTCGCGAGCGCTCAGTTCGGGGTCAAGGGCTGCGACGGAATTCTTGATTGCCGCCCACTTCTTCTGGCCATTTTTGTCCTCGGTTACCCCGTTTGAAAACTTCCTTTGTAAGTATTCGAGCGCGCATTACCGATGTTTTGATTGCCAGCTGTCTCGGCAAAGAAGATGGCCAGACTGATACGGCCTGCGACTTCCGCATGTGCGGCATCGAGGCCCTTAATCCGCGCAATCGCGGTCCCCAGATCGACAACGTCCTCAAATGGCGTGTCGGATTTCTGCGCATTGGCGGGTGGCGCCTGCATGATGCCGAAAAGATTTCTATACTCGTCGATAAGTCGTTCGTTGTCGGCATCGAAGTATGCCGGAGGAATTCCATATTTATTGGGCCTGCCGATTTTGGACGGCAGCGCGTCGGTGAGGTCCTTGTACGCGCTCATCATCCGACGCGAGCAAGATAGAGTGCTTGTCCCGGTCGGTCAGGCAGCACTTGATTCGAATTGATCTGTGCGCGCCGCTCGCTTAAAATCGACCTGAAGTCCTGGACTGTTTTGTTGTAGGCATTGAGCGCATCCGACTGTGATTTGGTCAGTGTTGTGGGCTGGCCCCTCGCGAAGGAAATGAAACTGAAATTGCCGATCTCGATCGGGTGTCCGACCTGATATCCGAGGCCCCAAAGTCCTATTGCCGCCAGGAAACAAGCATGTTTAAAAATACGCACGAGCACTCCGATCCTCAAAAGGCGCCAATGCCACTCAATCAAACTTAGCCTGTGGTCTGTCAAAGCGGGCAAGCTTGGTTACAAGTGCCAGCGCTTAGCGTCGCTGCTTACTTATCTTTGCCGGTGCTGCGGCAGGCGATGTCGCCTGCCTATATTCATGACCGCCACGGCTTGCGGCATTGGCCGCCGTGCGCGTCCGGCGCGCGGTACAAAACGACTCGACCGCATCGACCACGGCGCCGCTGACCAGCGCTTGATGTTCGACCGAGCTCATTCGTAGCTCCTCGTCGCGGTTGATGATCGAGCCCGCCTCGAGCAGGACTGCGGGCATGCCGGCATTCCGAAGCACCACCAGCTGGTCGTAGCGATAGACGCCCGCGTGCGCGTCGACCAGGATCCGTTGGCGACGACCCATGATGGATTGCGTGTAGTGGGGCGTGTATTGCAATCCGCGATTTCGCAACTGATCGCCGAGCATTTTGGCAAACAGCAGACTGCCGGCACGGTCGCTGTTGTCATCGGAGATGAAAATGGAATGGCCCTTGAAGCGATCGCTGAAGCCGCGCGGTTCGCCTTCGAATTCCCATTTTTCCAGGAGCTTGTTGGGGACGGAATCGTGATGGATCGAAAGAAACAGATCGGCTGCGAGAGCATTGGCGCGCTTGACGCGCTTCACCAATGACTTCCGTGCCAGACCTTCAGTGACTAGGAGCGCGGTGCTACGGAATCCGGCAGCAAGTAACTGCTCCTCGACGCGCTCGGCGAGACTTCAAATTGAAAACGAACTCCGGGACGCCGCGCGCGCTTATCGCACCAGGCACCTGCGCCGTGTGCCCGACATCGATGACGACGCGGAACAGCGTGCGAGCGCAGACATCGGCAGGGCGGGGTTCGGCGCGCGCAGTAGGCGCTGCGGCGGAGGCGAGCGCGGCTGTCGTAAGCAGAAGGCGTAGCAGCCATGGCACGATCACATTTCCCCCCGGATAGCTCCCAGCAGTGATGCTGGCAAATTTGGCCCGTTTTAGGCCGGGCCATCGCCCTGTCAAACATGCCGGCGTTGACGCGGCACCTCTCGTATCACTTAGCGGACGGCGCAACGTGAGGATCGATGCCATGCCTTCTAGCCGCAGCCTCGCCGTAATCGGCTACCGGCTCGTAGCAGTGGTGATATTTGCTGCGGTGCATTTGTCGCGTGGTCGCGGACTGAGCGATCTCGGGGGTAGGGCGGACATCGTGGGAACCGCCGGATTCGGTCGAAAATGACCCGAAGGCGACGTTCTGTGAAATGCGCTACGCTTGGGCCGTGGCGCGACGACTGCGAACTGCTCTGATTTCAATGCCCTAGAACCGCGCGTAGGTTCATGCTCAAACAAGGAACTAGATCAGGATGACGAAAGTCATCCTGATCTAGGACGGCGGCGGTGGCTGCGGCCGCGGCAGCAGCTCGAGCCGCTTGGCGCAGGCCAAAAAACGCGTCTGGGCCTTGTCCAGGGCGCCGTTCATCCATGCGGCGAAGCGCTGTTCGCCGATCTTCTTGATATTGGCCGGGCTGAAGTCCCGCTTCAGTTCGGACGCCGATCCCTCGAATACAATGAAGTCGATTTCGCGGGGTTGCAGCGCATCGGTATCGAGCCTCAGCGCCGCGCGATGGGTTTTGATCTCGGCGTTGCTTTGCCGGATTTGGCGGTGGAAGGCGATGCTCGCTTCGCCGAGCTTGTTGAACGGCCCGGCGTCGCCAACCACGCCATAGGCCCAGACCGGCGGACGGTTGGTGCCGACCGGACGGTAGGCCACCACGACGTCACCCGACCTGAAATTCGCGAACCGCTCGGGATTGGCGTCTCCCTTCTTTTGATAATCGGCGAACCAGTTGATCGGTAGCACAAACGCGCTGGTCGACGTGGAATCCGGATAGATCGAGGCGTCGCACTCATCCTGGGACGGGCGCAGCCGCAGCTTGGTCTTGGCGACAAAGAAGCCGTCGTCCTTGATGCACGGCGCATAGGGCCCGTCCGGGCGGGTCTGCTTGCCGCGGCCGAGAACGTTCCAGTCGAACTGGATGCTGTACCCGCTATTGGTATCCTCCCAGTTCTTGTCCCGCAGCTCCGCAAACGCCATGGCGAATTCGTCGGTGACGGATACGCCTTGCCGGCACGCCAGCGGCTTTTTGGTCTCGCCCACCTTCTTGAAAATCTTGATCTGGGCGTTGCAGGCGATGTTCAGCGCGCCGACCGCCGCGTCGTCCGCCTTGATGACGCGGCTGTGGTATGAGTTCGGCGCACCGTCGGTGTTGACCGTGATGCGTCGCCGGCCGACCACCACGCCGCGCGACGCCGAGCCGTCGTCAAACCGCTCGACCAGAACGTTGGTCATCAGGCTGCCGTAGCGATATTCGACCGTCGTCAGCGGGCACGGCTCGGGCAATTGCGCTTCGACCGCGGGGTCGTCCGCAATCCGTTTGAGCTGGAGACGGCCGGGCGGCTCCGCCGGCAAGTCTTGCTGACCTTCGACGACTTCGGCGACTTCGTTGACTTTGCCGTCGCGCTTCAAGGGTCCGTACCACACCGCAAAGCTGATGACCGCCAGCGCCACCACGGCCCATTGCAATCGCCGTATGGTGGACGCGCCGGCCATCAGGCGGGCAGCGGCCCGAAGTTCGGCGGCGGGACGCGGCGCTTGGAGGCGGCCTCATAGCTCGACGCAATCCGCAGCAGCACGTCCTCGCGGCCGGGCTCGGCGCGGAACACCAGCGAGAACGGCAGGCCGGGCTCTGCAATCCGGGTCGGCTGGTCGGAGGCGGCCGAGACGTATTTCGTGCCGTCGGCGCTGAGCTTGTAGACCGGGTCGTACACCGTGGTGACATAGCCCGCCGGGATCAGCACTTCGGTCAGGCCGGCGTTCGGCCCCGACAGCGACTCCGGCGTGAGATTGCTGGCGATATTGTACTGATAGGCGTGGCCGATCAGGCCCGGCGGCCACGGCGTGTGCAGCCGCACCAGCGCGTCGAGCTTGTTCTCCAGGATCACCATCATGTCGGCGCGGCGCAGCAGCTCGCGCAGCATGATGCGCTCGTTGACGCCTTGGCGCTGACCATGCGGGTTGCGCGGATCGGCGACCTCCTCCCAGTTCTTGAACGCGGCGCGCTGATCGTCGCCCCAGTATTTCGAGCGCGCGTTGAGCGCCGGCCAATCGGTCAGCGTTTCGGTGAAACCCTTGGCCTTCCAGTCCTCGGCGCGGCGCGTCAGGTATTGCGAGATGTGGAAGCGGAACGCCATCGCCATTTCCTGCTGCTGCACGGTGGCGAGATCGAGATTGCGCGGCGGCGCGATCCGGCCTTCGGCGAGCGCGACGCAATAGTCGATCGGCTGCATGGTGCCCGAGCCGAACACCTTGCCGGGCATGAACTCGGTTGCAACGATGGCGGCGGCGAACTCCTTGAACAGCGGCTGGCCGTCGCGGCCGAGCCGGAACAACAGGTCGGGCATGAACACCGGCACCAGCCGCGCCAGCGCGGTGCGGTAGTCGGTCTTCATCTGCTCGATGCCGGGATCGGGTGTCCACAGCGGATCACGCGACTCCACGAGCTTGACGCCGAGCTGGCCGGCGAGCACGGATTTGATCTCCTTGGTCACCGCGCTGACGATCGGCTGCTCGGTCTTCGAGCCCGGCGGGATGATCATCGACTCGCGGATCACCCCAAGCCGCAGTCCCTTGAGCGCGCCGCGCGCGCCCGCGCCGGTCGCGTGCCTGGCATAGGACGGCAGCACCGAGGAGCGCGGCACGGTGGTGTAGACATCGCGCGGATCGTAATAGCCCTCGATCGGGTCCTTCAGCGCGTCGAGAATCTTGGCGCAATCCTCGATCCGGCGCGCATGGATGCCGCTGCGGTCGCAATAGATGTCGGCGCCGATCGCGCCGCCATCGAAGCCGAGCATCGCCTTGTGCGGCAGGATGAGCGCCACCGCGTTGTGGTTGGACGGCCCGCGGCACGACGCGCGGGTCTCCTCGCCGAGCGCCGCCATCACCAGGTTGGCGCTGACCGAAACGCCGGAGCCGGAGCTCGAGCCGAGCGAGGCCGACCGCGTCGTGTCGTAGACGTTGGACGGATTGCCGGCCCAGGTGCTGCGCTGATAGCCGAGCGTCGACGGCAGCACCTTGGCGGGCTTGTTGCGGCCGCCGGGATCGCCGGCGCGGCCGTTGTACTCGGTGTTCAACGCCTTGGCGAAGATGATCGCGCCCTTGTTGCGAAGCTGCTCGACCAGCACGTGGTCGCGCGCCGGGAAATCGATGTCGTAGCGCGCGTCGCCGCCGCCGGTCGAGCGCATGTCCTTGGTGTCGAACGGATCCTTGAACGCGAACACCACGCCGTACATCGGCATCTTGTCGAGATCGGGCTTGCGGCCGTAGCGCTTGTCGAGCTCGGCGGCGCGCTCCAGCGCATCGGGCTGCTGGCGGAAGAATTCGCACACCGGCGGCGCGCCCGGCGGCAGCGGGCCCTGCGACGGATGACGGTCGAAGTCGCCCCTGCAGGTGACCGAGCGCTCGCCGCGGATGTTGAGCGTGCCGATCGCATTGAGCTGGCCGGCGTTGGGGATGCCGACGATCATGCCGAATTGCTGCTGCACGTCGGGGTTGGAAGCGGTTGCCTCCATGCGGCCGAATTCCAGCGGCGGCCCTTGGTATTTGTCCATGTCGGGCAGGATCGTCGACGCCTTCACGGTCTGCGTCGGGAATCGCAACGCCGAACCGGCCCGCACCACGCCCTTCGCTTCGGGCACCGGCGCGCCGTCCGCGGTCACCAGCATGCTGGCGACGCCGTTGTAGGCGCGCACGCGCGCCAGATAGCGCTGCACGACCTCGACCAATGTGGTGCGGCCCGGCGCGGATCGCCTGGTGCAATTCGGCGATGGTCGCCTCTTCGAGGCGGAACGCCTTGCGTTGTGTTTTGGGCTTGGCCTTCGACACCACCTTGAGCGCGCGCTTGGACTTCAGCCTGATCGCCATGGCGTTGTTCCTCCCTCGGCGCATTCAGCCGATGCGTCCGGATTCTTCCTTTTGGCTTCCGAGCCTACAAGAATACAGCTATCGTTGCGCAGCCGGACAGCGCGATCAATCGAGGTGTGCCATGAAAAAACTTTGTTTCGGCGTGGCGTTCGCAACGCTGGCGCTCACGGGCCTGGCGGGCGCGCAGAGCTATCCGTCGCGCCCGATCACGTTCATCGTGCCGTACGGCGCGGGCGGGCCGGCCGACACGATGGGCCGCACCATGGCCGAGGCGATGCGGCCGCCACCTCGGCCAGACCGTCGTGATCGAGAACGTCACCGGCGCGAACGGCACGATCGGCGTCGGTCGCATGGTGCGCGCCGACGCCCGACGGCTACACGGTCGGCGTCGGCAACTGGCCGTCGCTCGTCACCAACGGCGCGATCTACAACCTCAACTACGACATCCAGCAGGACCTCGAGCCGGTGGTGCGGCTGCCGCACAACCCGTACATCGCCGTCGTGCGCAAGGATTTTCCGGCGAAGGACTTCAAGGAAATGATCGCCTGGCTCAAGTCCAACCCGGACAAGGCGACCGAGGGCACCGCCGGCCTGGGCTCCGGCCAGCACATCAGCGGCGTGTACTTCCAGAAGTCCACCGGCACGCAATTCCGCTTCGTGCCGTACAAGGCCGGCTCCGCCGACATCATCCGCGACATGGTGGCGGGCCACATCGACTTCACCTTCGATCAGGCCATCACCTCGCTCGCGCATATCAAGGGCGGCAACGTGAAGGCCTATGCGGTCACCTCCGACAAGCGCCTCGAAGCCGCGCCCGACATTCCCACGGTCGACGAGGCCGGCGCGCCGGGCGTCTACATCTCGACCTGGTACGGGCTGTGGGTGCCCAAGGGCACGCCGCAGGAGGCGATCAAGGCGCTCAACGAGGCCGCGATGAAGGCGCTCGCCGACCCCGCCGTGCGCGCCAAGCTCGCAAGCCTTGGCCAGCAGATTCCGCCGCCCGAGCAGCAGACCGCCGCGGCGCTCGCCGCCTTCACCAAGGCCGAGATCGACAAGTGGCATCCGATTATCAAGGAAGCCGGCATCAAGGCGGAATAACTGCTTTCAGCCCGGCCGCCGCGCAAGGAGCCAAGCCATGAAGGTGGACGGACGTTGCCACTGCGGCCGCATCACGTTCGAAGCCGAGATCGATCCCGCAAAGGTGCTGATCTGTCACTGCACCGACTGCCAGACGCTCGCCGGCTCGGCCTTCCGCACCGTCGTGCGCGTGCCGCCCGATGCCTTCAGGCTGCTATCGGGGCAGCCGAAGGTCTACGTGAAGCAGGCCGACAGCGGGAACCGCTGGCCCAGGCGTTTTGCGGCGAATGCGGCAGCCCGATCTATGGCGCGCACGCGGGCGACGAGCCGAAGTTCTACGGGATTCGCGTGGCGTCGCTGCGCCAGCGTGATGCGCTTGCGCCGAAATTGCAGATCTGGTGTCGCTCGGCGCAGCCCTGGATCGGTGAGCTGGACGCCATCAGGAAAGTCGAGCGCCACGCTTAGGATCGTTGGCAGGCCCTAAGCAGGTCACTTCGGACGCTCCGCCGCCCATTCGAGCAGGGAGTCGAGCGCCGGACACATCGCCTTGCCCCATTTGGTCAGATCGTATTCGACCTTCGGCGGCACCTGCGGGTGAACGGTGCGGCTGACGATGCCATCGCGCTCAAGTTCGCGGAGCTGCTGGATCAGCATCTTCTGCGAGACCGCCGGGATTGCCCGCTCCAGCTCCGAAAACCGCAGGATGCCGCGCGCGAAGAGGTGGAAGATGATGACCATCTTCCAGCGCCCCTCCAGCATGCGGAATGCGCTCTCGATCCCGCGCGCCGCCATGTCGGGCGTGACGTCCTCAAGCTTACCTGTAGGTGAGTACCCTACTTTTTTGTGTGTTCTTGCCATTTGTTCAGTATAGCCGCACATGTCGTCCCGTACACCGTACAGCAGCCAATTGGAACGAGGTCTGCCGATGGACGAGAGTCTTGAACTGTCAGGCCGTCGGGCATTGGTGACCGGCGGCACAAAAGGCATCGGCGGAGCCGTGGCGGCGCGGCTGCGCTACGCCGGCGCGATGGTCCTCACCACTGCAAGAACCCGGCCCGACGATCTTGACCCGCAAGAGCTGTTCGTGGCCGCCGACGTCGCCACCGCTGAAGGTTGCGCGGCTGTCGCGAATGCCGTGCTGGAGCGGCTCGGCGGCATCGATATTGTCGTCCATGTCGTCGGCGGCTCGTCGGCGCCAGCGGGCGGCTTCGCGGTGCTCGAGCGATGACGAGTGGCATCGCGCACTCGACCTCAACCTGTTTCCGGCCGTTCGGCTGGATCGAGCCCTGCTTGCCGACGATGCTGCAACAAGGTTCAGGCGTGATCATCCACATCACGTCGATTCAACGGCAGTTGCCCCTGCCCGAATCCACCATCGCCTATGCCGCGGCAAAGGCAGCACTGGCCAACTACAGCAAAGGCCTCTCCAAGGAGGTGAGCCCAAAGGGCATCCGCGTGATCCGGGTTTCGCCGGGTTGGGTCGAAACCGAAGCCGCCGTGCGCTTGGTCAACCGACTGGCAAAGACCAGCGGTGGCGACTACGAGAGCGCTCGCAAGAATTTGATGGATTCGCTCGGCGGCATCCCGATCGGACGACCGGCAAAGCCGCAAGAAGTGGCCGATCTGGTCGCCTTTCTCGCCTCGGCGCGCGCTGCATCCATCACCGGCGCTGAATATGTCATCGACGGCGGCACGGTGCCGACCGTTTAGCATCGAAGCCCCTCAGGTACCGATCGCGCTCGGCACGTTCCGCGCGATCCAGCCTCTCCGATAGCGGCGAGCGCAACTGAGCTAAACCCGTCCATGCGAAGCGCGGCGGTCATGTGCTAGGGCTCGCGACTTCGGATCCGATGGACTGGCAGCGACATGCCGGCGACCAAGACGCCACCCAATCAGCCCCGACGATCTCGCCATCCTGGGCGAGCTCGAGCGCAAGGTGCTGTGGCTGGCGAGCTGGACCATCCATCACGCCAACCACCTGCGCGACAGCGCCGACGGCTTGAAGGTCGGCGGCCATCAGGCCTCGTCGGCTTCGCTCGCCACCATCATGACGGCGCTCTATTTCCGCAGCCTCCGCCCGCAGGACCGCGTCGCGGTCAAGCCGCACGCCTCGCCGAATTTCCATGCCATCCAATATCTGCTCGGCAAGCAGACCAGGGACAAGCTGGAAGGCTTCCGCGGCTACAAGGGCGCGCAAAGCTATCCCTCGCGCACCAAGGACAGCGACGACGTCGACTTCTCCACCGGTTCGGTCGGTCTCGGCGTCGCCCAGACGCTGTTCTCCTCGCTCACTCAGGATTACGTGCGGGCGCACGGCTGGGCCAAGGACCGCCCCGACGGCCGCATGATCGCGCTGGTCGGCGACGCCGAGCTCGACGAGGGCAACATTTTCGAGGCCATGCTGGAAGGCTGGAAGCAGGGCCTGCGCAATTGCTGGTGGATCATCGACTACAACCGCCAGAGCCTCGACGCGGTGGTGCGCGAAGGCCTGTGGGAACGCTACGAGCAGCTGTTCCGCAACTTCGGCTGGGACGTGGTGATCCTGAAATATGGCTCGCTGCAGCAGGCCGCCTTCCGTGAGCCGGGCGGCGAGACGCTGCGGCAATGGATCGACCGCTGCCCCAACCAGCTCTACTCGGCCCTGGTGTTTCAGGGCGGCGCGGCGTGGCGCAAGCGCCTCAACGACGAGATCGGCGACCAGGGGCCGGTGACCAGGCTCATTGAATCACGCAGCGACGACGAACTGGCGCGGCTGATGAACAACCTCGGCGGCCACGATCTGCCGTCGATCGTCGAAGCGTTCGACAAGATCGACCACGATCGGCCGACCTGCTTCATCGCCTATACGGTGAAAGGCTTTGGCCTGCCGATCGCCGGCCACAAGGACAACCACGCGGGCCTGATGACGCCGGCGCAGATGGAAAGCTTCCGCGCCGCGATGAACATCCGGCCGGGCCACGAATGGGACAGGTTCGAAGGCCTGCGCACCCCGGCGGACCGGATCCAGGGTTTCCTGAAGGAAGTGCCGTTCGCGGCGGACGGCTTGCGCCGGCTCAAGGCGCCGCAGATCGCGGTGCCCGATACGCTGGCGGTGACGATCCAGCCGGAGATGTCGACCCAGTTCGGCTTCGGCGCGCTGCTCAACGAGCTGGCGCGCGACAAGACGCCGCTGGCCGAACGGATCGTCACCACCTCGCCCGGACGTCACGGTGTCGACCAATCTCGGGCCGTGGGTGAACCGCCGCGGCCTGTTCGCGCGTGAAAGCATGGCCGACACGTTCAAGAGCGAGCGCATTCCCTCGACCTTCAACTGGGAGTTCTCGCCCAAGGGCCAGCACATCGAGCTCGGCATCGCCGAGATGAACCTGTTCATCCTGCTGTCGGCGCTCGGCTTGTCGCACGCCATCAACGGCGAGCGGCTGTTGCCGATCGGCACGCTCTATGACCCGTTCATCGCCCGCGGCCTCGATGCGCTGAACTACGCCTGCTACCAGGACGCCCGCTTCATCCTGGTGGCGACGCCGTCCGGCGTGACGCTGGCGCCGGAGGGCGGCGCGCACCAGTCGATCGCCGAGCCGCTGATCGGGCTCGCGCAGGATGGCCTCGCGGCCTTCGAGCCGGCGTTCGTCGACGAGCTTGCCGTCATCCTCGCGTTCGCGCTGGCCTACATCCAGAAGGACGGTGACGGCGAGATTTCGGAACGCAACTGGCTGCGCGACGAGACCGGCGGCTCGATCTATCTGCGGCTGTCGACGCGGCCGGTCGAGCAGATCAAGCGCGCCATGACCGACGAGTTGCGCCAGGGCATCGTCGACGGCGCCTATTGGCTGCGCAAGCCCGGTCCGAACTGCCAGGTGGTGGTTGCCTACACGGGCGCCGTCGCGCCGGAAGCGATCCAGGCGGTCGGGCTGATGGCCGAGGACCGCCGCGACATTGGGCTCTTGGCGGTGACCTCCGCCGACCGGCTCAACGCCGGCTGGACCGCGGCGTTGCGCGCGCGCGAGCGCGGCCTGGTGCACGCCCGCTCGCACATCGAGCGCCTGATCGCCGATCTGCCGAGCAATTGCGGTCTGGTCACCGTGCTCGACGGCCATCCGGCGACGCTGGCCTGGCTCGGCGCGGTCAACGGACACCGCGTCCGCCCGCTCGGCGTCGAGCATTTCGGCCAGACCGGCTCGATCCCAGACCTCTACCGGCACTACGGCATCGACGCCGATGCCATCATCGCCGCCGCGCAGGCGATTGCGCCGGGACGGCCGATCCGGCATCTGCGCGCGCTGGGATAGTGTCGGAATCAATTACCACAGGGCTGGGTTGACGGTCCGGCTCTGGCCTATCGAGCGCTTGGTGGCTATGGATTCCGGGCTCGCCGCCATAAACGCGTTTACGCGCGTCTTCGACGCGCTATGGCGGCGCCCTGGAACCCGATGGCGATGCCAAATCCCGAAGCGCAAACAATCCCGGTCGCGATCGCCGGCGGCGGCCCGGTCGGGCTGATGCTCGCGTTGTTCCTCGACCGCTACGGCGTGCGCTCGGTGATCTTCAACAGCGAGCCGCAGGTGCGGCGCCATCCCAAGGGCTCCACTCACAATGCCCGCACCATGGAGCACCACCGGCGGCTCGGCATCGCGCCGCGGGTCCGCGATCTCTGCCTGCCGATCAACCGACCGACCGACGTGAGCTATTACACCAGCCTGACCGGCTGGGAGCTCGGCCGCATCCCCATGCCGTCGGAGGCCGACAAGCGGCGCGCGGTCTTGGCCGCCGCCGCGACCGACCAGATTCCCGAGCCGCTGTTGCGCGCCAACCAGATGTACGTCGAGGCGTTCCTGCTCGAGCACGCCCGCACCCGCCCGAACATCACGATCCGCTTCGGCTGGCAGGTCGACAAGTTCGACGACGATACCGAGGGGGTGACGGTCGAAGCCACATCCGGCGGTCGGCGCGAAGTCTGGCGCGCGCAATATCTCGCCGGCTGCGACGGCGGGCGCAGCTTCGTTCGCCGTTCGCTGGCGCTGCGCTACAACGGCTTTTCGTCGCTCAATTCGCCGCACTATGGCGGCCGCCAGAATGCGACATACTTTCGCGCGCCGACGCTCTTTCGCGACCACCTCGCGCACCGCCCGGGCTGGAACTATTGGGTGGTCAATCCCAAGGGCCGCTGCACCATCATCTCGCTCAACGACCAGGAGGAGTTCCTGGCGTTCTCCAAGGGCTCGGACGACGGCGTGGCGCCGACCGACGAAGCCATGGCGGCGGTGCTGCGGCGCGCCGTCGGCACCGACCTGCCGATCCATATCATCGGTCATTGGCCCTGGACCGCAGGCGTCGCGCTGGTCGCCGAACGCTTCACCGCGGGCCGCGTGGCGTTGGCCGGAGATGCCGCGCATCTGTTCACGCCGACCGGCGGCTTCGGCATGAACACCGGCATGGACGATGCGTCCAATCTCGCCTGGAAGCTGGCGGCGCTGGTGCAGGGCTGGGGCGGTGCGAATCTGCTGCAATCCTACCAGACCGAACGCAAGCCGATCGCCGAGCGCAACACGGTCGCAGCCCGCGATCTCACCAAGGAGCTTGCCCGAATGCCGCCGACCGAGGCGATCGAGGAGAACTCGCCCACCGGCGAGGCGGCGCGACGCGAGGTCAGCGCCCATGTCAGCGCCATGGGCGAGGAATATGCCTCGATCGGCGTGCAGCTCGGCGCGCGCTACGACGGCTCGCCGATCATCGCCGGCAACGGCGCGCCGCCGGCCGACGACTATGTACGCTACACGCCGTCGGGTGTTCCGGGTGGTCGCGCGCCGCACTACTGGCTGAACGCGGGACGCGGCTATGGCAACTCCTTGTTCGATCAATCTGGGCGCGGGCTTCACGCTGCTCCGGCTGGGCGGCAAGGCCGCGGACGGCGCGGCGCTCGCGGCCGCGGCGCAACAGCGCGGCGTGCCCTTCAAGGTGCTCGACGTACCGCAGGCCGATGCGCGCGACCTCTATGGCGCCGATCTCGCGCTGGTGCGGCCCGATCAATATCTCGCCTGGCGCGGCAATGCGCCGCCGGCCGATGCCGAGCGGTTGCTGGCGCAGCTTGTCGGCGCGGCCTGAACGCACCGCCGGCTTTATACTCAAAAGCGATATCTGCCGTGACGATGCGTCAAATTGACTTTTGCCGGGCTGCCCGGCAATCAGTCCGCACGCGCATCCTATGCTTTGAGGTTCCAGTCATGCGGAGAGTTTTATCCCTGATCGCAGCCACCGCCGCGCTGCTCGCGGCAACGCCCATCCATGCCCAGCAAGGCGCGGACTACCCCAACAAGCCGGTCAAAGTCGTCGTTACGGTTCCGCCCGGCGGCGGCGTCGACACCGTCACGCGGCTTGTCACCGAACGGCTGCGCCAGAAATTGGGCCAGCCCTTCGTGATCGAAAACAAGGGCGGCGCTGGCGGCAATATCGCGGCCGAGTCGGTGTTTCACGCTGAGCCTGACGGCTACACGCTGATGGCGTCGCAACCGTCGCCGATCACGACCAACGTCGTGCTCTACAAGAAGCTCAATTTTGATCCGACCTTGTTCGAGCCGGTCGCGCTGATGTCGTCGGCGCCGAACGTGCTGCTGGTGAAGAACGACTTTCCCGCCAAGACGCTGGCTGAGTTCATAACTTATGTGAAGGCGAACGACAGCAAGCTGAACTACGCATCGCAGGGCCCCGGCACGACGTCGCACCTGACCGCGGAGCTATTCAACAAGCTCGCCGGCACCAAGCTCTCCCATGTGCCCTACAAGGGCACCGGCCCCGCCCTCAACGATATCGTCGCCGGCCACGTCGACTTGATCTTCATGCAGTACGAGGCCGCGATCAAACTGCACGACGGCGGCAAGGCGCGCATTCTCGCCGTCACCACCGAGAAACGCCTCGCGTCTCTGCCCGATATTCCGACCATGGCCGAGGCCGGGCTGAAGGACTTCATTTCCGACACTTGGAATGCGATCACCGCCCCGCCGAAGACGCCGGCCCCGATCATCGCCAAGCTCAACGCGGCGGTAAATGACGTGATGAAGATACCGGATGTTCAGGAGCAATACCGCAAGCTTGGCCTGCAGGCCGGCGGCGGCTCGCCACAGGACATGGCCAAGGTGGTGAAGGACGACACCACCCGCTGGAGCGCGGTGATCCGCGAGGCCAAGATCCCGCAAATCTAGACTGCACATCCGCCGTCGCAAACCGGGTGCGCCCACTTCGGCGCGCCCTGTTTGTCTGTGGCCGTGGCGCTCGCGTACACTTTTAGTTTGAGCATGATCTTTTCCGAAAACCGCTGCACACCCCGGATCAAGTCCGGGGCAGGCTTTTCGGGATCATGCTCTAGCTTGGCGTGAGGCAGCAATGGACGCGGTTTCCGAGCGACCCGGCGTTATTGGCGAGCGGGACCACTTCATTCCGGTCCGCAAGATCGACGTCATGAACGCCGTGATCGAGCACGGCGCGCTGCCTGGCGAGCACCGAGCGGGATAAATTTCGCCAGCTCTGCCGCCTGCTCGGCGCGATCTATCATTACCAATACTTCGAGCGGCTCGAGCGCCTGCGCAACGACTATTTTTATTTCAGCCCCGATCTCGACGCATCGCACACGCAGTTTGACGCCGCGACGCTCGAGCGCGCCTACACGGAGCTGATCGAGACCTGCAAGACCGTGCTCGACAGCGCCAACTTCGTCGAGATCCCGCACGACGAAGTCCACCGCGCTCATCGCGAACACGCGCTGGTGCCGGTCGAGGTTGCGGCGCCGCTCGACCAGTACCGCGAGGTCCGGTTCTACCGCCGCGGCCATCACCGGGAAGCCATCGAAATTCCGCAATGGTTCGGCTGGCGCAAACGCCACGTCGAGATCGACGTCTACGACGACGTCGTGCTGCTGGTCGCCATGAAACCCGCCGACGCCGCGCCCGGAGCCAAGCGCAGGCGGGCGCGCAAGATCAAGGTCCGGCCGGGCGCGGTGCTGCTGAAATGCTTCCGCGACATCGCCCGCTCCGATCTCGACATGCTGTTTCCCGACGTGCGCGTGGTGATGAGCTTTCGCGACCGGCTCTGGCTCGGCGTGCCGGCGCTGATCGGCGGCATCCCGATCCTGATCAAGCTCGCCTCGACCGTCACCGTGTTGCTGCTGGTCGCAGGCTTCTATCTCGGCCTGGCGGGCTCGGCGGAGGAGGCGGACACCGCAGGCGCGCTCGCGGCGCTCGGCGGCCTGGTCGCGCTCGGCGGCTTCGTCGTGCAACAGTGGATAAGATTTCAGCGCCAATCGCTGCTGTATCAGAAGACCCTGTCCGACAACGTCTACTTCCGCAACATCAACAACAACGCCGGCATCTTCGACTACATCATCGGCGAAGCCGAAGAGCAGGAATGCAAGGAGGCGTTCCTCGCCTATTATTTCCTGCTGGCGCCTGGCGACGGGCCGACCGCGGCCGCGCTGGACCAGCGCATCGAAGCGTGGCTCCGGCAGCGCTTCGACACCGACATCGACTTCGAAGGCAACGACGCACTCGCCAAGCTCGACCGGCTTGGGCTGTTGCGCCGCGACGGCGACCAGCTCTCGGTGCTGCCGCTCGACGCCGCGCTGGTTCGGCTCGATCAGGTGTGGGACGATTTCTTTCCCTACGCCGCCGCGCCGCGCTGACGCCCTAGATCGGGATGACTTTTCTTCGAATCGTCATCCGATCTAGTTTCTTGTTTGAGCATGATCTTTTCCGAAAACCGGTTCCCACTTTTCGGGATCATGCTCTAGCTGCCGCCCGCGATCATCTCGGCCACGTCGACTGCGCGCCCTTCGCGCGCGCTTTTGACGCCGGCCGTGATCACCGCGAGATTACGCGTTGCCCAGAAGCCATCGGTCTCTGGCTTCGCACCAGTCCGGACGCATTGCACGAACTCGTCCAGCTCTTCGCGGATGGTGTCGTTGTCCCCGGTCGTGATCGGTCGCGGCTTGGGGTCGCCGCGCTTGAGGTGCCGCAGGCCCGCGAAGCGATCGTAGTAGGCGCTGGCTTCTTTGCCGTACACGTTGAGCATGTAATATTCGGAGGCGGACGCATACGACGCGGTCAGGTTGGAGATCGCGCCGTTTTCATGCTCGAGAATGAGGTTGGCGACGTCCGGATTGTCGCCCGGTAAAACCAGCCGCGCCGACCTGCCGCTGACGCGCGCCACCGGGCCCAGCAGCATCTCCAAGACGTCGACGTAGTGGATTCCGATCTGCAGCATCACGCCGCCTGGCATGCCGGAGGCCTGGTATCGCCAGGACGACAGATCGATCTGGCCAAGGCGATCGCGGCTGATGTTGCCCTCGGCCTGCACCAGTTTGCCGAAACGCCCGGCGTCGATCTCGGCCTTGATCCAGCGGAAATGGTTTTCGCGCCGCCGCTGATAGCCGAGCGCCAGCACGACGCCGGCGTGACGGCAGGCCTGGGCGATGGCATCGCCCTCCGCCACGGTATTGGCGATCGGCTTATCGAGAAAGACGTGCTTGCCGGCGGTGGCCGCCATCCGCGTGGTTTCGAGATGGGCACTGTTCGGGGTCGTATTGATAACCGCCTCGATCGAGGGGTCTTTCAGAATGTCTTCATAGCTGGCCGAGGCTCGGCAGCCGTATTTCGCCGCGAATGCGTTCCGCTTGTCTTCGGAGCGCGTGTAGCAGGCGACAATCTCGATATTGTTCGAGCGGTTGGCGGCGTCGGCCAAGACATCGGACCACCAGCCCATCCCGAGGGCAGCCACGCGCAACGGGCGCGAGTTCATGCGGCTGGTTCCATCGCTTGCCATCGTGGTGGCCGGGCCAACGTCCGCATCACTTCGTGCTGGCGGCTGCGGCCTGCAGGATCGGCGACCAGCGGGCAATTTCAGCCTTCACCAGCCGCTCGAAGGCAGCCGGATTGCGCTCGGCCTTCGCCGGGATCGACGCGCCAAGGTCGCCCAGCCGCTTCACCACGCTCGGGTCATCGAGCGCCTTGTCGAGCGCAGCGGCGAGCGTATCGACGATCGCCTTCGGCGTGCCCTTGGGGGCGAAGATGCCGGCCCAGATGCTCATCTGATAATTGATCCCAGCCTCGCGCGCCGACGGCACGGACGGCAGCGCCGCGAGACGTTGGTCCGACGACACCACATAGCCCTTGACCGCACCTGCCTTGACCTGCCCGGTCACCGACACCGATTGCTCGCAGAGGAAATCAACGTGGCCGCCGATCAGATCGTTCATCGCGGGCCCGGTGCCGCGGTAGGCGACGAGCGTCGGCTTGAGGCCGAGTTCCGAGTTGAACAGCAGGCACGCCATGTGGGAGGACGCGCCGATGCCGCCGTGCGCCTGCTTCACCTTGTCGGCATTCTGCTTCAGGTAGGCGACGAGCTCGGTGATGTCCTTGGCAGGGAAATCCTTGCGCGCGACGATCACCGCCGGCGAATGCGCGGTAAAGCCGATCGGTTCGAAATCGCGCGAGGGATCGTATTTCAGGTTCGGCGTCAGCACCGGCGCGGCAACGTGCGAACCCATGCTGCCCGCCAGCAACGTATAGCCGTCGGGCTCCGCCGCCGCGACGCGCGCGCTGCCAAGCGTGCCGCCGGCGCCGCCGACATTCTCGATCACCATCTGGTGGCCGAGCGTCCGCCCCATGTGTTCGGCCACGATCCGAGCGACCACGTCGCTCGGCCCACCGGCCGGAAACGGCACCACCACCGTGATCGATTTCACCGGGTAGTTTTGCGCATGAGACGAGGACGGCGCAGCGACTGCCGCCAAGATCGCGATGCAAAGCAGCTTCAACCAAAACATCATGGCACCCGCGACAAATCAGACATTTATCTATCACGCGGAATGCGCGACAGTAACCGGGAACCGCGGGGTGACGACCCCAGGGCGCGGATCGCGGAGGACTTGGAATGCCACTTGGAACGCGATTGGGAACGCCGATCGGACGACGCAGCTTCATGGCCGGCACGGCGGCGGCCGCGTTCGGACGCGCCATCCCGGCATGCGGCCCAGGACTATCCGACCCGTCCGGTCACCTTCATGATCCCGTTCCCGCCCGGCGGCAGCACCACCATCGTGGTGCGCTCGGTCAGCGACAAGCTCGCCGAATTCCTCGGCCAACAGGTCGTGATCGACAACCGCGCCGGCGCCGGCGGCACCGTCGGCACGCGTGCGCTCGCCGCCAGCGCACCGGACGGCTACACCATCGGCCTTGGCTACAGCGGCACGCTCGGCATCGGGCCGAGCCTGTACAGCAACGTCGGCTACGACCCGCGCAAGGATTTCGCCGCCGATCGGCCGCATCGGCACCGCGCCCAACACGCTGGTGGTGCATCCGTCGTTTCCGGCCAAGACGGTCGCCGAGTTCATCGCCTACGCCAAGGCCAATCCCGGCAAGGTCAACTACGGCTCGGCCGGCATCGGCACGGTCAGCCATGTCTGCGGCGTCTACTTCGCCAACGCCGCCGGCCTCGACCTGGTGCACGTGCCGTACAAGGGCACCGGTCCGGCGCTGTCCGATCTGGTCGGCGGCCACATTCCGACGGCGTTCGCGCCGATCCCGGCGAGCAATCCGCTCGCGCAAGGCGGCCAGATCCGGATGCTCGCGGTGACCAGCGCGGTGCGATCCACGCTCGCCCCGGACGTGCCGACCATCGCCGAGCAGGGCGTGCCGGGCTTCGACGCGGTGCTGCGCTACGGCGTGGTGGCGCCGGCCGGCACGCCGCGGCCGATCGTCGAAAAGATCAACAAGGCGCTCAACCAGGCGATCGCCAGCGACGAGGTGCGCAAGCGCCTCGCGCTCGAAGGCGCCGAGCCGCTGCCGAGCACGCCGCAGGAATACGCCGCAGACATCGACCACGAGGCCACGCTGTGGGCGCGGATCGTCAAGCTCTCCGGCGCCAAGGCGGACTAGGAAACAGCAGATCATGTTTCGACCGATCATAATGGTGCTGGGACTGTGTGCGCTGAGCGCGATCCCGCTGACTGTCCCGACATCGGCGCAAAGCGATTACCCGAACCGCACGATCACCTTGGTGGTGCCGCTGCCGCCCGGCGGCACCAACGACATCATGGCGCGCGCGGTCGCCGACAAGTTTGCCACCGCGCTGGGGCAGCAGGTGATCGTGGAAAATCGCGCCGCCGGCGGCAGCGGCACGGTCGCAACGCCGCGCGGTGGCGCGCGGCCCGGCCGACGGCCACACGCTGCTGCTCGGCTACACCACCACGCTCGCCACCGCGCCCAGCATGCTGCCCGACGTCGGCTACGATGCGCGCAAGGACTTCGCGCCGATCGGGCTGATCGGATTTGCGCCCGCGCTGCTATTGCTGCATCCGAGCGTGCCGTACCAGACCGTCGGCGAGCTGATCGCCGCCATCAAGGCCTCGAAGGAGCCGTTCCAGGTCGGCATGCCAGGCGTGGGCACGGTCAATCATCTGGCGGCCGTGCTGTTCGCCGAACAGGCCGGCGTCAAGCTGCAATACATTCCGTACAAGGGCTCGGCGCCGCTCAACACCGACCTGATCGGCGGCCACGTCAAGGTCGGCTTCAACCCGATCCCGCCGTCGCGCGCCGCGATCGAAGGCAAGCTGATCCGGGCGCTGGCCGCCACGTCCATCAAACGCTCCAGCATGTACCCGGACCTGCCGACCATCTCGGAAGCCGGCCTTTCCGGCTACGACGCGGTGCTGACCTACGGCATCGTCGCCGCGCCCGGCACGCCGCGCCCGATCGTCGACAAGCTCAACAAGGCATTGCGCGAGATGCTCGCCACCGACGAGGTCAAGCGCCGGCTCCAGCAGGAGGGTGCCGAGCCGATGCCGACCACGCCGGAGCAGCATGCCGCCGTGATCGACAGCGAAGTGACCAAGTGGTCGGCGCTGATCAAGACCCACGGCATCAAGCCGCAGTAGCCATTTTCGCGAGGACCTCGATGAAGTCTGCCTGGGCGGCGTTCGCGCTTGCTGGCCGCCATCGCCACGCCGGCGGCCGCGCAGGAGTATCCCGACCCGCCCGATCACGCTGGTCGTGCCCTATGCGGCCGGCGGCGGCAACGACGTGATGGCGCGCACCGTCGCCGAAAAGATGAGCCGCACGCTCGGCCAGCAGGTGGTGGTGGAGAACCGCCCGGGCGCCGGCGGCGCGATCGCCACCCGCCAGGTCGCCAAGGCCGCGCCCGACGGCTACACCCTGGTGATCGGCGGCACCGGCACGCTCGCGGTCAATCCGACGCTCTACGGCAACGTCGGCTACGACCCGCGCAAGGACTTTGCGCCGGTCGGATTGATCGGCACCAGCGCGCTGATCGTCCTGGTCAACCCGCAAGTCGCGGCGCATTCGATCAAGGACCTGATTGCGCTCGCCAAGAAGGAGCCAAGCAAGCTCAACTACGCGTCGGCCGGCGTCGGCAGCGGCATCCATCTCGGCACCGTGCTGTTCGAGCAGATGGCCGACGTCACGTTCACCCACGTGCCCTATCGCGGCACCGGGCCGGCGCTCACCGACCTGATCGGCGGCCACGTGTCGATCTACTTCTCGTCGCTGCCGTCCGCCATCGGCATCGTGCGCGACGGCAAGGTGCGCGCACTGGCGGTGACCGCCGCGCAACGCTCGCCGATCTTCCCGGACGTGCCGACCGTGGCCGAAGCGGGCGTGCCCGGCTTCGAGGCGGTGCTGCACTACGGCATCGTCGCGCCCGCCGGCGTGCCGAAGCCGGTCATCGCCAAGCTCAACGCCGCGCTGCGCGAGGCTGTCATGGCTCCCGATACCAAGGAGCGAATGGCCGCCGACGGCACCGAGCCGCTGCCGTCGACGCCGGAGCAATATGCCGCCGACATCGACAAGGAAGAGACCAAATGGTCGGCGATCGTGAAAAAGGCCGGGGCCAAGGCGGAATGAACGATGCCGTCGTTTCCGCGCCATACGTCGGAGCGCTGATGAGATGTCCGGCTGCGCTGTTCGGCGTTCTCATCGCCGGGACCGTCGCTTCGGCGCAGGACTATCCGGCCCGGCCGATCACCCTGGTCGTGCCCTATGCGGCCGGCGGCGGCAACGACGTCATCGCCCGCACCGTCACCGCCCGGATGAGCGGGCAGCTCGGCCAGCAGATCGTCATCGAGAACCGCGGCGGCGCCGGCGGTACCATCGCCACGCGCCAGGTGGCGAAAAGCGAGCCGGACGGCTACACGCTGCTGATCGCCACCAGCTCGCTTGCGATCAATCCGTCGCTCTATCCCAACGTCGGCTACGACCCGCGCCGGGATTTCGCGGCCGATCGGCCTGATCGCCACCAGCTCGAACATCGTGCTGGTGCATCCGGCGATCCGCGCGCGCACGATCGCGGAGCTGATTGCTCTGGCCAAAGCGCAGCCCGGCAAGCTCGACTTCGCCTCGACCGGGAGCGGATCGAGCGTGCAGCTGTCCGCCGAGCTGTTCGCCGCGATGGCGGGCATCAAGCTCAATCACGTGCCCTACAAGGGCTCCGCTCCGGCGCTGAACGATCTGGTCGGCGGCCACGTCGCCATGATGTTCAGCACGATGGCGAGTGCGGTTGGGCTCGCGCGCAGCGACAAGGTGCGCGCGCTCGCCGTAACGGGCGCCAAGCGCTCGCAATTGTTCCCGGACCTGCCGACCATCGCCGAGGCCGGCCTGCCGGGCTACGTCGCAGAGCTGCATTACGGCATCGTGGCGCCGGCCGGTACGCCGCGGCCGATCGTCGAGAAGCTCAATGCAGCGCTCAACGCCGCACTCGCCGACGACGAAGTGCGCCGCCGGCTTGCGACCGACGGCGCCGAGGCGCTGCCGTCGAGCCCGCAGGAATACGCCGCCGACATCGCCTCGGAAGAGGCCAAGTGGTCGGAGATCATCCGGAAAGCCGGCATCAAGGGCGAGTAGCTGCTCCGTCAGGCCGTGTAAAGTAACAGCATGAACTTCGACTTCACCGAAGAGCAGAAGCTGTTCGCCGACAGCGTGCGCCGCTTTGCGCAGGCGCATCTGGAGAAGGGCGCGCTGGCGCGCGCACACGACCCGCGTTTCCCGTTCGACGTCGCCAAGCTGATGCACGGCCAGGGCATCATGGGCATCACCATCCCGGAGGCCGACGGCGGCCAGGGCGGCTCGCTGATGGACGCGGTGATCGCGATCGAGCAGGTCGCAGCCGTCTGCCCGCGCAGCGCCGACGTGGTGCAGTTCGGCAATTTCGGGCCGATCCGCACCTTCTCCGAATACGGCAGCGATTATCAGAAGAACAAATGGCTCAGCGAATGCCTGGCCGGCCGCATGGTGATGAGCCTCGGCATGAGCGAGCCCGAAGCCGGATCGGCGGTGACCGACCTCAAGACCGCCGCCAAGCCGGACGGCAAGACCTACGTGGTCAACGGCAGCAAGGTGTTCTCGACCTTCAGCCCGGACGCCGCCGTGTTCCTGGTCTATGTGCGCTACGGCCCAGGCGTCGGCGGCATCGGCTCGGTGCTGGTCGAGCGCGGCACGGGCGGCTTCACCATCGGCCCGCCGCAGGAGTTCATGAGCGGCGAGCAATGGAGCGAACTGCATTTCGACAATTGCCGCGTCCCGGCGGAGAACGTGCTGCTCGGACCGGGCGGCTTCAAGAAGCAGATGGCGAGCTTCAACGTCGAGCGGCTCGGCAACACCGCGCGGTCGCTCGCCTTCGGCCGCTATTGCTTCGAGCGGGCGCGCGAGCACGCCGGCGTGCGCGAGCAGTTCGGCCGGCCGCTCGCCGAGTTCCAGGGCCTGCAATGGAAGTTCGCCGACATGGCGATCAAGCTCGAAAGCGCGCAACTCCTGCTCTACCGCGCCGCCGTCAACGCCGACAAAGGCCTGCCCTCGGCCTACGAGACCGCGATCGCCAAGGCGGCCTGCAACCAGACCGGCTTCGAGGTCGCGCACGAGGCGGTGCAGATCATGGGCGCTGCCGGCTACAGCAAGTCGTCGCTGGTCGAATATTGCATGCGGCGCTGCCGCGGCTGGATGATCGCCGGCGGCTCGGTCGAGATGCTGAAGAACCGCATCGCCGAGCACGTGTTCGACCGCCGGTTCGACCAGCGCCCGCCGAAGGCGAAGTCATCCGAGGCCGCGGAGTGACCAAGCCGCTGGCGCAGGTCCTGCTCGCGCCCCAGTCGGTCGCGATCGTCGGGCAATCGAACGACGCATCAAAGACCGCCGGCCGGCCGCTGAAATTTCTGCGCCAGGCGGGCTACGCCGGCCGCGCCTATCCGGTCAACGACCGCCGCGGCGAAGTGCTGGGCGAGCGCGCCTGGCCGTCGCTCGCCGCGCTGCCCGAGGTGCCCGAGCACGTCTATGTGGTGGCGCCGACCGACGCCACCATGGCGGCGATCGAGGAATGCGCACGGCTTGGCGTGCCGGTGGTCACCGCGCTCGCCAACGGCTTCAGCGAAACCGGCGCCGAGGGCGCCGCGCGCGAGACGCGGATCAGAGCGCTGCTCAGGACGTCCGGCACGCGCCTGGTCGGCCCGTCGAGCCTCGGCGTGGTCGACCTGCGGCACAAGACCTTGCTCACCGCCAACGCCGCCTTCGACGAGCCCGGCCTGCCGGTCGGCCGCATTTTCGCGGCTTCGCATTCCGGCGGCATGATCGGCACGCTGCTGTCGCGCGGCAAGGCGCGCGGCATCGGCTTCGCCGGCCTGGTCTCGGTCGGCAACGAGGTCGATCTGTCGATCGGCGAGGTCTGCGCCGCGACGCTCGATGATCCGGGCATCGACGGCTACCTGCTGTTCCTGGAAACCCTGCGCAAGGCGGACAAGCTGCGCGACTTTGCGTTGCAGGCCGCCCGGCGCGGCAAGCCGGTGCTGGCCTACAAGCTCGGCCGCTCGGAGGCGGCGCGCGAGCTTTCGGTCTCGCACACCGGCGCGCTCGCGGGCGAGGACGACATCGCCGACGTGTTCCTGGCCGAATGCGGCATCGCGCGGGTCGACACGCTCGAGGGACTGATCGAGGGCTTTCCTTTGCTCGCGCGCGTGCCGGCGCAGGTCGCGCGGCGCGCGCACTCCCACGGTCGCGGTCGTCACCACCACCGCCGGCGGCGCCACCATGGTGGTCGATCCGCTGGCGCGGCGCGGTATCGCAGTCGAGCCGCCAGGTGCCGAGACCATGGCGAAGCTGAAGACCGCCACCGGCATCGACATCGCGCCGGCCCGCATCGTCGATGTCACGCTTGCCGGTGCGCAATATCCGATCATGAAGGCCGCGCTCGACGTGCTCACCACCGCGCCCGAGTTCGACTTGGTGGTGGCGGCGATCGGCTCGTCGGCGCGCTTCTATCCCGATCTCGCGGTCAAGCCGATCATCGACAGCGCCGGCGCCAAGACGCCGATCGCGGCGTTCCTGGTGCCGGAGGCGCCCGACGCGCTGATGCGGCTCGCCGCCGCCGGCGTGCCGAGCTTCCACACGCCGGAGGCCTGCGCCGACGCGATCGCGGCGGCGCTTCGCCGCAAGCTGCCGCGAGCCATCGAAGTCAAGCCGCCGAAGGTCGCCGGTTCGCCACGCCTGCTCGACGAGCTCGAAGCCTATGCGCTGCTCGACCGGCTCGGCGTGCCGCGTGCGCCGTCGGTCGCGCTCGACACCCATGTCGCGCAAGCACCGTCGCTGCCCTTTGCTTATCCGGTCGCCGTCAAGGCGCTGTCGGCGGAGATCGCCCACAAGTCCGACGTCGGCGGCGTGCTGCTCCATGTGCGCGACGACGCGGCGCTGCTCGCCGCGATCGGCCAGATCAAAAAAGCTACCAACGCCGGCCGCGTGCTGGTGCAGCCGATGATCGCAGGCCTTGGCGAGGTGTTGATCGGCTATCGCGTCGATGCCGACGTCGGCCCGCTGGTCATGCTGGCGGCCGGCGGCATCCTGGCGGAAATCCACCGCGACCGCAGCCTGCGGCTTGCGCCGGTCGATCTGCCGGAGGCCAAGGCGATGATCGGCGAGGTCGCGGCGCTCAAGGCGCTCGCCGGCTATCGCGGCCGCCCGCCGGGCGACCTCGACGCATTGGCGCAGGCGCTGGTCGCGCTGTCGCGGCTGGCGGTGATCGACGGCCCCGCCGTCGCCGAGGCCGAGGTCAATCCGCTGATCGTCCTGCCGAAGGGCCAAGGCGTCGTCGCCGTCGATGCATTGGTGCGGCTGTAGTCCACCCCGATCCAAGGACAATCCCATGATCGACCGAATTCCCGAGCTGGTGAACGCCGACGCCGATCTCGTCCGCCGCGGGCGCCATCTCAGCACGACTTTCATGCTCGGCGTCGGCGACCAGGGCTACCTCGTCAAGATCGTCGAGGGCCGTGTCGTTTCGGCGACGCCCGGCCCGTTCGTGACGCCGAACTACAGCTTCGCGCTGCGCGCGCCACGCGACGAGTGGGAGAAGTTCTGGAGCGTCGCGCAGCAGCCGGGCTTCAACGACATCTTCGCCCTGTTCAAGCGCGGCAAGCTCGCCATCGAGGGCGACCTGCATCCTCTGATGTCGAACTTGCTCTACTTCAAGGACCTGCTGGCCAAGCCGCGCGCCCTGAACGTGGTCCGCGGCCATGCGCGCCCTGCAGCGCAACCGGCCGAGCCCCGCTTCGAGCCGAGCTTTGAACCGATTTTGGGCCGCTATCTCAACCTCGAACTGCTCGGGCGTCCGCATCGGCTCTATGTCGAGGAGGCCGGCCAGGGCATTCCGCTGCTCTGCCTGCACACCGCCGGCTCCGACGGCCGGCAGTATCGCGGCCTGCTCAATGACACGCGTGTCACCAAAAATTATCGCGTCATCGTGTTCGACATGCCCTGGCACGGCAAGTCGTCGCCGCCCGAGGGCTACCAGCACGAGGAGTATCGCCTCACCTCGCGCGACTACATCCGGATGATCCTGGAAATCTCCGACGCGCTGCAACTCGACAAGCCGGTGGTGATGGGCTGCTCGATCGGCGGCCGCATCGTGCTTTATCTCGCGCACCAGCACGCCGCGCGCTTTCGCGCCATCATTGGCCTCGAATCCGCCGCCCACGTCGCGCCCTACTACGACGTCGACTGGCTGCACCGACCCGACGTGCACGGCGGCGAGGTCTCGGCCGGCGTCGTCTCCGGCCTGGTGGCGCCGACCGCGCCCGACAACCACCGCTGGGAAACGCTGTGGCATTACCTGCAAAGCGGGCCGGGCGTGTTCAAGGGCGATCTGTATTTCTACAAGGTCGACGGCGACATCCGCGACCGGATCGACCAGATCGACGGCCGCAAGGCCAACCTCTATCTGCTGACCGGCGAATACGATTATTCGTGCACCACCGAGGGCACGCTCGACATCGCCAGACGCACCGGCGCGCAGGCCACCATCATGAAGGGCCTCGGCCATTTTCCGATGAGCGAGGACCCGCCGAAGTTCATCGACTATCTGCTGCCGGTGCTGGAGAAGATCCGCGGCTCGTGAGCTCGATCCTTGCCGCGAACTCTCTTCACCCTCCCCTGGATGGGCCCTCTCCAGGGGAGGGTGACCGGAACTCGCGGCAGCGGGTGTAGTCTCAGGACAACTCCTGGAGATCGCTCATGTCCCACGCCGAAGCCGTTCACACGCTGCAACCCGCCGCCGGCGCGACGGCCGCGCTGGTCGAGTTCACCGGCAGCCTGCGCTACGACGCGCTGCCGGAGGACGCCCGCCATTACGCCCGGCGCCATCTGCTCGACACCGTCGGAGTGATGATCGCGGGCGCGCCCGGCAGCATCGCGACGCAAGCCGAGACCGTCATCGAGGCGGTGCGCCCGGCCGGAAAGATCCCGGTGCCGGGGCGGCAGCGGCGCGCCGACCTGCTCGACGCGGCGTTTCTTGGCGGCACCGCGGCGCATGGCATCGAGCTCGACGACGGCTACCGCCACGGCTCGGCGCATTGCGGCTGCGTGATCGTGCCGACCGTGCTCTCGGTCGGCTACGACCGCAAGGTGTCCGGCCGCGCGCTGATCGAGGCGATCGTCGCGGGCTATGAGACCAATATATCGCTCGCCCGCGCCTGCGCGCCCGACCTGCGGCAACGCGGCTTCCATCCGACCAGCGCGGTCGGCCCGTTCGGCGCCGCCATGGCAACGGCGAAGCTGCGCGGGCTCAGCGCCACGCAGCGTGCCAACGCGCTCGGCATCGCGGCTTCGAGCGCCGCCGGCCTGTTCGCTTTTGTGGGCGGCGGCGGCGACATCAAGCGGCTGCACGCCGGCCACGCTGCGCGCGAAGGCATGCAGGCCGCGCTGCTCGCCGAGCAGGGCACCGAGGGCCCGCCCAACGTGATCGAGGCGCGCGACGGCTTCATGCAGGCGTTCGCGTTCGGCCGCATCGACAAGGCGCGGCCGATCAAGCTGCCGCCCGAGGCCGAGTACGGCATCACCGATTGCTACATCAAGCCGTACGCGTGCTGCCGGCACATCCAGCCGGCGGTCGAGGCGATGTTCGGCCTGTGCAATGACGAGAACATCAAGGCCGACGACATCAACAAGGTCGAGGTCGAGACCTACAAGATCGCGGCCGAGCACGCGCACGTGCCGTGGGACGATTTCGCCAGCGCGCAACTGAGCTTCCCGTTCCTGATGGGGCTCGCGGCGCGCTACCGCGGCGTCAAGTTCGAGCACTTCGACGATAAGATCCGCAAGGATCCGGCGTTCACCGAATTCGCCAACAAGCTCACCGTGTCGGCGCCGGCCGAGATCGACCAGCTCTATCCGAGGCTCCGCCCGGCCCGCGTCACCGTGACCACCGCCAAGGGCAGGTTCGTCCGCCAGGCCGACGAGGCCTGGGGCTCGCGCCAGGTGCCGCTCGACGACGCCGGGCTGATTGCGAAATTCCACGGGCTGGTCGAGCCGCTGTATGGCGAGAAACGGGCCAAGGACCTGTCGGAACGGCTGTGGACGATCGACACGCTCGACAACGTCGCGCCGCTGGTCGAGGCGCTGGCGAAGTAGGGCGAACTGCGTCGGCCGCGACGTAGGTGGTCGATCCAGCCCGCTGCCGCATACTGTAGGGCCGCGAACGGTTGGGCGAACGCAAAGGGGGCGCCGCGTTTGCCGCGGCGCGTAGGGCGGGTTAGCGAACGCGCAACCGCCATCTTCGCGCATCGCGGCGCTCGCATCGGCTACGGCTCGCTATTGCGGTAATGCCAGACATGGCATTCTGCACGACATCTCGTCACATCGCGGAGCGCCATGGCCGCGTACATGATCATCGATCTAGATGTCCAATGACTCAACGACCTTTGCTGAATATCAAAAGTCCGTGCCAACATTCATCGCCAAGCATGGGGCGTCGGTAGCCTGGTCCGCGGACGAGCGAACGATGATCCGGGACCAAGGCAGATTGGCGCTCTCACCGACTAGCTCTGTATTTGCTCTTTTTGATCGCTCGGCGATCCAGCGCGTTCTATCGGACTGCGATCTGAATCGCTCGCCAAATTGCGATGGCAGCGGCCAGACGGCGATCGTCGCGGTCGATGGTGTTGCGTGACGGGACGAGTTGGAGCAGCTGGACGACGGCGGTGCGTGAACCGACGTTGCGCTAGGCGTCGGCGGCAGCGAGACTGGATCAGCTGGAACTGCTCAGCGCCAGGGTTGCGACACCAACATGGCGGTGGCGATCCACAGCGGCGCGACCGCGCTGCCGGTGATCGCGCGCATATCCGGCGAAGGTCGGCAGCACGCCCATGCCGACGTAGTAACAGGTGAAATAGACACCTATCGCGATTGCGCGACGCTCGGCCCTGACCGCTTGGCCGGCATCGCCATGATCAACCCGCCGGGGGGGCCAAAGATCAAGCCAATCAGCGCAAACAGCAGGGCCGAAGGTCCGACGCTAGCCACCAGGCCAATCAACACTGCCGCGATGAGGAAACTGCCGATCATCGTGATGTAGGGCCGACCGGTGCGCTCGGCGAGCGACGCGCGAAGCGGCAAGGTCGGGATGATGAGCCAGCGCTACCGTGCTCACAATGGCGCTGGCACGGGTCGCGCTATCGCCGCTGGCAATGAGAAACTCCGGGCCAAAGGCCAAAACGATGATGAAGCCGATGTTGTAGAACGTCCAAACTAGGCCGCGAGTACCGCCAGCGAAAGCTCGCGGCGCGTGAGATCAAACCTAATGCTGGTCCGCTGATCTGACGCCGCACCGGCGGGAGCGCGATAGAACAGGGCAACCAGACGCAAATGCCACCACGCTAGCCGCCATGGTCGCGTAAATGGCTAACGGCCAGGACGCGGTCTTGGCAAGGGCCGGCAACAGCACCAGGGCGATCGCAATGCCGATCGGCAGCTGGCGATTAGGATCGCGAGCGCGACCGCAGTGTTTTGACCCTGAAACCAGTCCGTGGCCATCTTGGTCACGATCACGTTGAGAAACACCGCGCCTGTCCCGGAGACAATGCGACCGGCGGCGAGCAGCGCGAAATTGTCCACGCTCGCCATCACCAGGGCCCCACAGGCCATCGCAACGAGGCCGATGCAGGCGATCCACTTGTCGCCAAAGCGCTGCGCCAGGACCCCGCGCGGAATGGCAACCGCGGCGCCGGGGAACAGATAAAACCCGATCAGCGTCCCCAATGCGGCATAGCTGATTTGCAACTGATCAATCAGAAACGGAGCAATTGCGGCCACCGACTGGAACTGGAATCCAATCACGGTTCGAGCAAACGTGAGGACCGCGAATGAGCCAGCGCTGGTGCATGGAGCCGACGTCCCCGATCGCATTCTACGCGGGCACCCGCGGCGCTGCGCTACGCAGTGGTGAGGGCGTAACGTCTGCGGCGGAGGTAAATGCCCGCTTTGGGGTCATTAGCCGACATCTCGCGGCTTGCCGCTCAGCGGTCTTGAATAGGAGCGTTCTTGGCGCGGCGCGCTCTGCAAGCGTGCCCGGTTAGTCCAGTGGTCGGGCACTGCGCAATTATCAGCCTGATCGCAGCACGGCGTAAGCGCCAGCTCCCGGCGAACGCGGTTGCGCGGACGCGCTCAGTGATTGTTTGAAGCAAGCTCGGTCAATGCCTTGGCTTCACCGTGGGATTGCCGAGCCGCAGCGGCTGGCCTTTCTCGAACGCCACGATCTGCTCGAAGCACTCACGGAAATAAAGCTCGAAGTTGTCCCACTCCGCCCAGCCGAGGTGCGGCGTGCACAGCACGTTCGGCATTTTCAGGAACGGATGGTTGCCGCCGATGATCGGCTCCTGCTCGTACACATCGACCGCGGCATAGCCCGGCCGGCCCTTCTTCAGCGCCTCGAGCAGCGCGCCGGGCGCGACCAGCTCGGCGCGCGCGACGTTGACGAACAGCGCGGTCGGCTTCATGCGCGCCAGATCGTCGGCGCCGACGATGCCGCGGTTTCCGGGCGCAGCCGTACGCTGATCGACAGCACGTCGGAGCGCTCGAACAGCTCGGCCTTGCTCTTGGCCGCCTCGTAGCCCGAGGCCGCGGCCTTTTCCAACGAGTTCTTCTGGCCCCACACCAGCACCTTCATGCCGAGGCCGCGGCCGCCCTCCGCCACCAGCGCGCCGATATGGCCGAGCCCGAAAATGCCGAGCGTCGAGCCGCGCAGCCGGTGCGACAGCGTGCACGGCCAGTCGCCGCGCTTCATGCGTTCGGCCTCGAGCGCGATGTTGCGCCGCGACGCCACGATCAGCGCCAGCGTCAGCTCGGCCGGCGCCACCGGCGAATTGCTCACGCCGGTCGAGACCGGAATGCCGAGCTCGGTCGCGGCGTTGAAGTCGAGCATGTGCGAGCCGCGGCCGACCAGCGCGATCAATTTCAGCTTGGGCAGCCGCGTCCAGCAGCGCGCGCGAAAACTCGACGCGCTCGCGGATCGACACCACCACGTCGGCGTCCTTCAGGCGTTCGACCAGCTGATCGAGATCGCGCGCCGGCTCCCGGTAACGGGTCACGTCGTGATGGCGGATCAGCTCGAAGCACGAAAGCTGATCCACCATGTCCTGGTAGTCATCGGGAATGACAATTTTCATTGACTGGATGTCCGTTTCAATCAGCGGCTCAGCGTCATTCCGGGGCGAGGGCAGGGCGAGCGGAATCGATGCTCCAAGTCTGAATTCCGATCCGGCGCTTCGCGCACCCTCCCTATGGGAAGGTGAAATGACCGCAGCGATTCACGCCACCTGCAACACGGCGCGGCCGATCACATCGCCGCGCTCGACCAGTTCGTGCACGGCCTCGGCCTCCGCCAGCGGACGCAGCACGCTGACCAGCGGAAACACCTCGCCGCGCGCGACCAGATCGAGCGAATTCGACCACTTCGCTGCGCGTGACATAGCGGCTGCCGAGCAGGTCCTGCTCCTTGTAAAGCATGTCCACGGCCGAGGCCTGGAACGTCTTGCCCGAGCCGCCGAGCGTCACCAGCCGGCCATGCCGGCCGAGCGCCTTGGCGCCGGCTTCCAGCGTCGCGGTCGCGGAGACATAGTCGATCACCACGTCGACGCCCTGCCCTTGGGTCAGCTCGATCAACTGCTCGGCGACGCGGCCTTGACTGGCATCGACCACCTCGTCGGCGCCGGCCTTGCGGCAGGCGTCGAACTTGTTCGCCTTGGTGTCGACCGCAATCACCCGCGTCCGCGCCCATTTCGCCATCATCACCTGATGGATGCCGAGTCCGCCGCCGGCGCCAATCACCGCGACCGTTTCGCCGGCCGCTACGCGGGCGCGCCGCAGCACCTTATAGGGTGTCGCCAGCGCGTCGGTGACGACGCCGATCTCCGCCGCATGCTTCTTGTGGTCGAGACCCGCCGGCAGCTTGATGAAATTCTGCGCCGGCAACTTGACGTATTCGGCATAGGCGCCGTCGCAGTCCATGCCCACCATGCCGCCGAGGTTTTCGCACAGCGGTTCGAGATTCTGCAGGCACCAGCGGCAATGGCCGCAGTCGAGATAGAAATAGACCGTCACCGCATCGCCGGCCTTGAGCCCCTTCACGCCCGGGCCGGTCTCGACGATCTCGCCGGTGATCTCATGGCCGATGATGCGGGGAAACTGCACCTTCCGGCGGCCGGCCTTGACGTGCTGGATGGTCAGCCCGGCGCCGCAGGTGATGACGCGCGCCACCGCCTCGCCCGGGCCGGCGACCGGATCGGGCCGCTGCTCCAGCACGAATGGCGTGTTCGGTCCTCGCAACACCATGGCTTTCATGGGCATTCCCCTGCGCTTGCGATCGGACGCAATCTGGCATGCTCCGGCACCGGTTGTCCCGGCCGCCGTTTGCAGGACAATCGGCGCAATCGCGACAACACAGAGAGGTCTCCCATGGACGCCAAGACAGCCGACGCCCGGACCCACGAATTCGACGTGCAGGACGTCGAATACCTCCGGCATGGCGACAAGCCGTTGCTGGCGCGCGTGTTCAAGCCGCGCGGCGACGGGCCGTTCCCGGCGATCGTCGATCTGCACGGCGGCGCCTGGTGCCAATCCAACCGCCTGTCGGACAAGCTGCGTCACGAGCTGCTCGCGGGCCACGGCAACGTCGTGGTGTCGCTCGACTGGCGCTGCGGCAGCGAAGGCGCCTACCCGAAGGCTCTCACCGACATCAATTACGCGATCCGCTGGGTCAAGGCGCACGCCAAGGAGCTCAAGACTCGCCCCGATCTCGTGGCAATCTCCGGCCAATCGAGCGGCGGCCATCTCGCCATGCTGGCGGCGATGCGGCCGCACGATCCGCGCTACACGGCTATTCCGCTGCCGGCCGGCTCGCCCAAGGTCGACGCCACGGTGAAATGCGTGATCATGTCATGGCCGGTGATCAATCCGATCGGCCGCTACAACTACGCCAAGCGGCAGGGCGCGATGAACCCGCCGGCTGCCTGGGCGCCAGACATCATCGGGCGGCACAACCAGTTCTGGGGCAACGAGGCCAACATGACCGAGGCAAGCCCGATGCTGATGTTGGAGCGCGGCGAGAAGGTCGACGCTGCCGCCGGCGATCTGGCACCAGGGCCACGGCGACATGATGCACGACTACAAGGACGAGGACTTACAAGGGCACCGAAACCGAGGCGCCGCGCTTTGCCGCCAACTACAAGAAGGCCGGCGGCGACATCGAGTCTCACCTACTTCGACAGCGATCGCAAGCCCGGCCAGTCGCCGGACCTCACCAACATCGGCGACACCTTCGAGCGCATGCTGGGGTTCATCGGCAAGCACCTCAAACGCTGAGCGCTCCACCGCCGTTTCGGAGGCGAGTCGTGAGACGGCGTGACGTCCTGTCGCTTCTTGGCGGCGCTACGGCAACCGCGTGGTGGTCTTATGCCGCCGCCGCGCAACAGGCGGGCAAACGGCCGACGGTCGGTCTCCTCGTTCCGGGAACGCCGTCATCCCACGGCCGGTGGGTCGCCGATTTCGAGCAGCGACTGCGCGAACTCGGCTGGACCGAAGGCCGCCCCGTCACCATTGAGGTGCGCTGGGCAGAGGGACGACTCGAGCGGGCGCATGAAATCGCCGCCGAGTTCGTCCGCCTCAAGGTCGACGTCATCGTGACGTCGGCAACCTCGTTTGTCGCCGCGGCGAAGCAGGCGACATCGGTCATCCCGATTGTCTTTGCGGCGGTGGGCGACCCGGTCGGCGGCGGCCTGGTCGCAAGCCTTGGCGCGGCCGGGCGGCAACATGACCGGCCTGTCGGTGCAGCAGGCCGATGTCGCCGGCAAGCGAATCGAACTGTTGCGCGAAGTTATTCCCGGGCTGCGCCGGCTATCCATCATGGCCTACGTCGACAGTCCCGGCGCGGTACAGGAAATGGACGAGGTCCAAATGGCGGCCCGCGCGCTTGGGCTCGATACCGCCATGTTTGCAATCCGGCGCGCCGAGGATGTCGGTCCCGCCTTCGAGAAGTTCACGGGCCACACCGACGCGCTGTATGTCGCGAGCCACCCCCTCCTGAACACCAACCGGACTCGCATCAGCACCTTGGCGCTCACCGCACGACTTCCAACGATCCACGGGTTTCGGGAGTACGTCGAAGCGGGCGGCCTGATGTCCTACGGCCCGAACTTCGGGGACACGTTCAGGCGCGCCGCCGACTACGTCGACAAGATCTTGCGCGGAGCAAAACCGGCCGATCTGCCGGTCGAGCAGCCGACCAAATTCGATCTGGTCATCAACCTGACCACCGCCAAGGCGCTGGGCCTCAAGCTGCCGGAGTCGTTTTTGTTGCGCGCGAGCGAGGTGATCGAGTGAGGGCGCCGACTCGCCCCATGAGAGGTTTGCCTCAATGCGTCAGCGCGTCGGCGGCCTTGGCGTCGACGTTGCTGTGGCCGGCCTTCATCAGTTTGCCGAGGTAGTGCTCCGACACCGTGATCGGCGGATATTTCGCGGTCTCGCCGGGCTTCAGGCACGCTTCGAGGCAGCGGACCTCGGCGTCGGGATTGGGGTTGGTGAAGAACACCAGCGAAATGCGATCCGATGGCGCCGCGTCCGGCGGCGGGATCCCGACCCGGTGCAAGGTCGACACCCAGCGGTCGTTCGACCAGCGCATCATCAGGTCGCCGATGTTGCAGACGAAATCGTTCGGCGGGATGTGCACGTCGATCCATTCGCCGTTGCGGTGCTTGACCTGGAGGCCGCCCGGCGTGTCGTCGCCGCGCACGAAGGTCATGATGCCGTAGTCGGTGTGGGTGCCGGCGCGCAGCTGGCCCGGCAGCGGCGCTTGCTTCACCGCCGGATAGCGGATCATGCGGCAGACGCTGGCCTGGCGGTCGAACTTGTCGTCGAAATAGTTCTCGTTCGCTCCGAGCGAAATCGCCATGGCGCGCAGCACGCGCGTGGCGAGTCCCATCATGGCGTCGTAGTACGACACCATGGTGTCCTTGAAGTCATCCGGCCGCTCCGGCCAGATGTTCGGCGCGTACATCTGCGCGCTCGCCTTGTCGACCTTGGAGGCGAGGTCGGCGCGGTCATGGCCGAACGCGAACGCCTCCTGGATGTCGGGCGGCGCCGCGGTTCCCATCGAATAGGCGATCGAGCGGTCGCCGACCCAGTTGTAGCCGCGGCTGATCTTGGCCGGCGGCCGCTGCACCTTCATCTTCTCGGCATCGGGCAGCGCGAAGAAGTCGATGGCGCGCTGGCGCGTCTTCGCGATCAGGTCCGCCGGCACGCCGTGGCCGGTCACCAGGAAGAAGCCGGTGTCCATGCAGGCTGCGTCGATCTGGCGCGCCACCGCGCGCTTGTCGGCATCGCTGCCGCTGCGCAGCGGCGTCAGATCGATGGTCGGGATCGCGCTTGCCGCCGCCATGGCGCACCTTTCGGTTCTGGGCCGTCGCGTCGGAACTATAGCTGCCTCGAAACGGTCCGCAATGCTACAAGGGCGCAGGGCAGCCATTCGAGGCATTTTCCATGACACGCCGCATCCATCGTCGCGACGCGCTTCGCTCGATCGCCGCCACGGCCGGCGCGGTGCTGGCGCCGGGCGTGCTGCGCGCGCAGGGCTTGCCCAACCGCACCATCCGCATCGTCGTGCCGGTGGCGGCGGGCGGCGGCGTCGACACCTTCGCCCGCCTGATCGCCGCCAAGGCCAAGGCGCATGCACAACGTCACCTTCATCGTCGAGAACCGCACCGGCGGCAACAGCACCATCGGCGGCCTCGAGGTGCAGCGCGCCGCGCCCGACGGCACCACCGTGCTGTTCCACGCCTCGACCCACAACGTGGCGCGGCTGGTGCTGAAGAACGCGCCGTACGATCCGCTCGCCGACTTCACCCCGATCGCGCTCGCCGGCCACGCGCCGCTGGTGCTGATCCTCGCCAACAACCGGCCGGAAAAGACGCTGGCCGAGATCGTCGCCGCGGCCAAGAACGATCCCAAGGCCTGGACGTTTGGGACCGCGCAGCTCGGCGCGCCCGGCCATCTCGCCGAGGTGGCGTTCAATCAGTACGCCGGCACCAACGTGCCGATCATTCCCTATCGCGGCACGGCGCCGTCCGCTGAACGACGTGGTCGGCGGGCACATTCCGCTGATGATCGAGGCGATCCTGGCGCTGTTGCCGGCGGTGCGCGCCGGCAGCGTCCGCGCGGTCGCCGTCACCGGCGCCAAGCGCAGCAAGCTCGCGCCGGAGATCCCGACCATGGCCGAGGTCGGCCTGCCGCAGCTCGACTTCGGCGCCTGGTGGGGCATGTGGGGACCGCCCGACATGCCCGCCGAGCTGACCAAGACGATCAACGGCGTGGTCAACGACGCGGTCAAGGACCTGGGCGCCGAGGGCCGGCTCGACGCGCTCGGCATCGAGCCCGCGCAGGAGACCCCGCAGGCGTTCGGCCAGTTCATGAAGCTCGATCTCGAGCGCAGCGCCGCGCTGCTGAAGGCCGCGAACTTCCAGCCGGAATAAGCGCGCTACACACTTTTCGGGATCATGCTCGTTCAGCCCTTCGGCTAATTCGGCGTCAGACGCTCGCGTCGCAGACCGCGCGCTTGGTGGCGTCATCGAACAATTCGTAGCGGAACACCTCTTCGGTCCCGGTCATCTGCGGCATTGGCATGCCGGCACTCATTTCGGCTTTGCGGCCAGTGCCTGCGCCACCGCGGCGACCTGGACCCGCTGGCTCTCGATGGCGGCGGCGAATTCGGCCGGCGTGCCGGGCCGCATCACCGCGCCGGTGGCCTTCAGCCGCTCCGCCACCGCCGGCTCGGTGGCGACGGCGCGCACGTCGGCCGCGATCTTGTTTTTCAAAGCCTCCGGCATGTCGCGCCAGCCGTAGAAGCCGTTGGTGGCGTCGAAGGTGAGGTCGGGGAAGCCCGCCTCCTTCGCGGTCGGCACCTCGGGCGCGAGCGGCGAACGGTCGCGGTTGGGGATCATCAGGAAGCGGCCGCGGCCCGACGACACCTGCGGCAGCAACAGCGTGATGCCGGTGGCCAGAAGATGCACCCGGCCGGTGGCGAAATCCTGGAACGCCGGGGCGAAGTCGCGATAGGAGATCTGCGTCAGCTCGATGCCCGCGCTCTTCTCCAGCGCCGCGATCACGTAGAGCGGCAGGCCGGTGGTCGCCGCCCAGTTGAGCTTGCCCGGCTCGGCGCGGGCGCGCGTCACGAACTCGGCAAGCGTGCCGAGTTTCATGGTCTCGCTCACCGCCACCGCAATCGTGGCGTCGATTGCCGACGCGACCGGCACGACGTCGCGCGCCGGATCGTAGGGCAGCCGGTCGTGGATGATCGGATTGATCGAGATGATGCCGGCAAACGAGAACAGCAGCGAATGATTGTCGCGGTCCGACATCATCGACTGCACCGCCGGGATGCCATCGCCGCCCTGGCGGTTCTCCACCACCACCGGCTGGCCCCAGCGCTGCGACAGCCGCTCGGCGAAGGTTCGCGCAACAATGTCCATGCCGCTGCCCGGCCCGAGCGGCGTGATCAGGCGAACGGTGCGCTGCGGCCAGCTCTGCGCCAGCGCCGACGTAAGCCCGCAGGCCAACATCATCAGGATTATCGGGATCAGTCGCGCAAAGCCCATCGGTCGCCCCCGTCTCGCCAGCTCTGCGGCGAATTATAACAGCGGCAAATTACAACAGCGGTCGGTCCGGCGTCATGCGCCGCCCGGCCCGGCGGCGCCGGCGCACAACCCGCGATCACAACTTTGTGGTCATGCTTCAGCGCCGTTGGCGGCGATGCTAGGATTCCCCGTCCGCTGGCGATTGCAAACCAACCAACGGTCAAACGGGGGCCTGCCATGAAGCTGAACAAATCCACCGGGGCCTTGGCGGCCCTGACTGCCATCGCTGCCATCGGCGTCGCGTGCAATGCCTATGCGGGCGGCGACAAGGTCGCCTTCCCGGAGAACCACGCGTCCGGCGTGATGTATACGACCGTCGATCGCGCCGACAACAAGCAGTTCCGCGAGCTGTTCACGTCGCGGCGACGCAGTCGAGGCGGCCAAGCAAGGCAAGCCGATGCCGAGCGGCACGGTGATCACGCTGGTGCAATACGCCGCCAAGCTCGACGCCCAAGGCAATCCCGAGAAGGACGCCAACGGGCGCTTCATCAAGGGCAACCTGATCGCCTACACGGTGATGGAGAAGCGCACCGGCTGGGGCACCGAGTACCCGGACAATGTGCGCAACGGCGAGTGGGAGTATCAGGCGTTCAAGGCCGACAAGACGCCGAACACCGCGGCCAATCTCACCGCCTGCTTCAATTGCCACAAGCCGCTCGACCCGGCCAAGGACTTCGTCTTCAGCTACGACAAGCTGAAAGAGGCAAAGTAGGACCGATCGCTCGCGATCGGATCGGCTCGCGCTGTTCGTTTCGATTGCGGAACAGGCGCGCGAACTCGTGCTGGCATGCGCATATCGCGTGCCGGCCCTTAGCCACGCCTGCCTTGCCGGCTCCGCCGAAACATCCCATCCTCGCGCGCGAGGTTGTGTGGTGGCAAAGAGGTGTGGCGTGGCGGATCTAAATCGGCGCGATTGGCTCGCTTTCATCGCGTCGGCAACTCTCGCCGCATGCGCGTGGCCCGCCGCCGCTCAGCCGCGCTACCCGGACCGGCCGATCCGGCTAATCGTACCATTCGCCCCCAGCGGCGTTGGCGACATTGTCGGTCGCATGTGGGCGGACAAGATGTCGGCGCTGCTTGGCACCGTGGTGATCGAAAACCGGGGCGGCGCGAGCGGCATGATTGGCGCCGGCGAGGTCGCGCGGGCCACGCCGGACGGCTACACGATCCTGCTTGGCAACACGAGCACGCAGGTTCTCAATCCAGCCATCGTTGCGAATCCCCCCTACGACGCTGTCAAGGATTTCGTCACCATCGGCATTGTCGCGAGTTCGCCGTTCACCATCGCGGTTAATCCCTCTGTGCCCGCCGGCAACTACGAAGAGCTGATCGCCTACATCAAGGCCAATCCCGGCAAGGTGTCCTACGGATCGGCCGGCACCGGTACCATCACCCATCTGGCCGGCGAGCTGTTCAAGCAGGTCGCCGGCACGCCCGACATCATACATATCCCCTACAAGGGCGGCGGGCCGTCCATCTCGGACCTGGTCAGCGGGCACATTCCGATGGTCGCGGTATCCATCACCAGCAGCGTGCTCGAGCTGCATCGCACCGGCAAGATCAGGATCATCACGGTGTTCAGCCCGCAGCGTGTGGCGGTGCTTCCCGAAGTCCAGTCCGCGGCCGACACCGATCCGCGGCTGGTCGCGAGCATCTACATGGGACTGTTCGCGCCGGCGGCGACGCCGAAACCGATTATCGAGCGGATCGCTCAAGCCACCCGCGCGGCGAGCGAGAGCGAGGACTACAAGAACAAGCTGCTCACCGCCGGCTTCGATCCCGTGCGCGACACGCCGGAAGAGGCACAACGCTTCCTTGAAGCTGAACGCCGCCGCATCGGCCCGCTCGCGAAGGCCCTGGATTTCAAGCTGCAGTAGAAAGGGCGACGTCAGTGGTGAAGGAGACGTTCGATGTGATTGTTGCGGGGTTTGGTTTCGGCGGCGCCATTTCCGCCCTGAACGCAGCGCAATGCGGCGCCAAGACCTTGCTGATCGAGAAATCGACGCAACCCGGCGGCCTCTCGATCTGTTCCTACGGCGCGGTGCGCAGTGCGGCGGACCCCGACAAGGCGTTCCAGTACCTGAAGGCGACCAACGCCGGCCGTACCCCGGACAGCGTGGTGCGCGCGCTCGCCGAAGGCATGTGCGACGTCGAGCGCTACGTGCGTGAACTCGCCGAGGTCAACGGCGCCAAGATCACTACGTCAAAGGATCAGGCGCCGGCGCTCGACCGCAGCAATGCGCCGTACGTCCACGAACAAAAGCCCCAGCGGCGCAACTCGGGCAATTATCCGTTGCCAGGTACTGACACGTTCTATCACACCACCGTCGAGGAGGTGCCGGGCTTCGACGTCCGCAAGCATTATCCGTGGGCGAACGGCGCGCCGGATGGACCCAAGCTGTTCAAGATTCTGCACGACAATCTCGTCAAGCACGGCGTCGAGATCAGGCTTGCCACGCCGGCGCTGCGGCTTCTCTCCGAGCCGGAGAGTCGCGAGGTACGCGGTATCCGCGTCCGCACCAACGGCGGCGAGCACGACATTCGCGCCCGGCGCGGCGTCATTCTGGCGACCGGCGGCTTCGAAGGCGATCCGGATATGCGCGACCAATTCATGGAGGGCAAACCGATCCTGAACGCCGCCGGCGGCTCCAACACCGGCGACGGTATCCGCATGGCGCAACATGTCGGCGCAGCGCTCTGGCACATGTGGCACATGCATGGCTCATACGGCTTTCGCCATCCTGATCCGAACTATCCGTATGCAATCCGGCTGAAGCGGTTTCCCGATTGGTTCCCAGGGGACGAAGGGCGAGTGCGGCTAAAGATGCCGTGGATCCTGGTGGATCGTTACGGCAGGCGATTCATGTCGGAGCAGCAGCCTTACACCCAGGACACGTCGGTGCGGCCGATGCAGTACTTCGATCCGCTGACGCAAAGCTACCCACGCAATCCGGCGTTCATGATCTGCGACGAGGAAGGCCGCAGGCTCTACCCGCTCGGCAAGCCAACCTCCAACGATGAGGGCATCCGCTACGTCTGGAGCGAGGACAACACGAAGGAGATCGAACTCGGTATCCTCAAGCGCGCCGACACGCTCGCCGGCCTCGCGAGTTTATTCGGCATCGATGCGGCGGTGCTGGAACAGAGCGTTGCACATTGGAACGCGATGTGTGACGCCGGCAGTGACACCGAGTTCAGCCGGCCACACGGCTCGATGATGCGCATCGAGAGGCCGCCGTTCTATGGCGCGCCGGTATGGGCGACGGTGTCGAACACCCAGGGCGGCCCGGTGCATGACGAGAAGCAGCGGATTATCGACGCGTTTGGCGAGCCAATCCCGCGGCTGTATGCAGCTGGCGAGCTCGGCAGCTCGTTCGGGCATCTCTACCTATCGGGCGGCAATATCGCGGAGTGTTTCGTCACCGGACGCATCGCAGGTCGCAACGCGGCCGAGGCCGAGCCGCTTCCGCACTGAGAGGCGCGCGGGCTACTCCACCACCAACTTGACCCGGTCGCCGGGCTTCAGCTTGTCGTTCGGCCCGAGCCCGTTGAGCACGCGGAAGCGCTCGACGTGACGGTCGCTGACCGCCATGCGGCGGGCCAGGCGATCGACGGTGTCGCCGCGCTGCACCTCGGCGAGCTTGAGGCGGAGCGGGCGGGTCTGCTGGATCTCGGACACCGACATGCGGCGGAAGGTGTTGATCGAATCGCGGAACGTGCGATCGACCGCCTCGGTGCGGTGCTTGGCGGCGAAGATGACGCGGTAGACCTCGCTGCCGAACTGCACCACGTAAAGCCGGAATGTCCATTGGTCGCCGGCGGCGGTCGCGGTCGCCGCCGGGAAGCCCGAGACCGAAAACGTCTCGATGCTCTTTTGATCGATGTTCTCGATCCAGCCGGACACCAGATACTCGCCGAGCGATTGCTCGGTCGGCACCCGCACCACGTCGAGCCGCAGCGCCTGCGCGCCGCCGTCCTTGACGCCGAACACCGCGCTCGCGGTGTTGTCGAGGGTGAAGCCGTCCGGCGCCGTGAAGGTGAAGCCGAGCTTGGGATGCAGGAAGCGCCGGCCGCGCACGAAGCCCTCGCTCGGGTCTTCGCCGTAGACCAAGCCGTCCAGCAGCGCGAGGTACTCGGCCTTGTCGCGCGGGCCGCCGGACGGACCGGTGTATTGGCGCGCGCTCGATACCGCGTTGGTGATGCGCTCAGGCGTCGCCGGATGCGACGACAGGAAGTCGGGCGCGCGCGGGTCGATGTTGGCGCGGTGCGCGCGCAGATGCGCGTTCTGTCCCATCGAGGTCAGGAAGCGCTCGGCGCCGTAGGGATCGAAGCCGGCGCGCGCGGTGATGCCGACGCCGATGCCGTCGGCCTCGAACTCCTGGGCGCGCGAGAAGCTCGCCAGCGCGATCTTGGATTTGGCGAGCGCCAGCGCGCCAAGCTGCGGATCGCTCAGCAGATCGGTGGCGACGCGGCTGACCAGCGAGGCCTGGCGGGTCTGCTCCTCGCGGATCGCGGCATGGCGGGCGACGACGTGGGCCATCTCGTGCGCCAGCACCGAGGCGAGCTCGGAATTGTCGTTGGCGAGCGCGATCAAGCCGCGGGTGACGTAGAGCTGGCCGGTCGGCAGCGCGAAGGCGTTGACCGCGGGCGAATTGAGGATGGTGACCTGGTAGCGCAGGTCGGGCCGGTCGGACGCCGCGACGAGCTTGTCCACGGTCCGGTCCAGCATGGCCTGCAGGCCCTGGTCGTCGTAGGCGCCGCCGTAGGCCGCCAGAATGCGCATATGTTCGCGCTCCTGGCCGGCCGGCAGCTCGGCCTGGCGCTGCGGCGCCCGCGCAGTCGGCGAAGAAGGCGAGCCCAGCATTGCCAGCCGCCCGCCGGAGCAGGCCGCAAGCGTGAGCGCGAGCAGCGCGAGCACGGCCGCGCGGAGCGCGTTCGCGCGCCCGACATGCCTCGTCGTCAGCCGTCCCGTCATCATCGCAATCGGGCCTTCCCCGGCACTTGTTTGAGCATGATCTGTTCCGAAAACCGGTTCCCACTTTTCGGGATCATGCTTTAGTCGCGCCCAGCGAGCTCGATCTGCTCCGGATGGGCTGCTTCGATCCAGGGGCCGCCCCGCTCCTCGATCGTGCCGCGCACCCTAACACGCTGGCCTGTCAGTTTCTTTAACTCCAGCCCGGCCGCCGCGAACGGCCGTTCGCTGCGCTTGGGCACGGTGACGGTGAAGTCCTCGGTCCAGCGGCGGCCGAAATTGACATAGATCGTGCCGCCGACTTCGCGCACCGATAGCACGGTTCCTTCCACCACCGCGAAGCGTCCCCGCTCGGCCAGCACCTCGCCCGGCCGATCCGCCCGCTTGTGTCAGATAGGTAGCGTCCGACCAAAGGCCCAGCCCGGCGCGGCGGGCGGCGCGCTCGGCGGCGAGGAAATCGGCGGCGCAGGCCTTGTCCCCGACCGCCGCCGCGACGCGGGCCTGGCCCTGCGCCAGCAGCGTCACTTGCAGCGCACGCGGCTCCGCTAACGGATTGATAAGGCCGGCGATTCGGCCATAGCGGTCGGTCTCCGGGCCGAGCCGCGCAAGCCGCACGTCGCGGCCGGCGATGGCGCGCTCCAGCGCTGCGCGGGCCGCGTCCGGCTGCGCGATCTCGATGCCGGCGAGCCGGGCCTGCCGCCCGTCGGCCAGCAGCAAGGTGCGGCCGTCGAGCACCGCCCGCACCGGCGCCGTGTCGATAACCGGCGGATTGCAAACGCTTTTGTCGTCCGCCGCAGCGGGCCCGAGCAGGCCCAGCAGGCAGGCAAACGCGACCCAGCGATACGACAACGGCCCCCGCGCCCCACGCATGCGCTTACGCAACGCCGGATTTGCGGCCGCACTGCGGCGAAACCGGCCGCGGCCGACCGCCGGCGAACACGCGTGGCGCAGCAATGGTTTCGGCGGAAGCGGCGATGGTCGGGTCGCCGTCGCGTGGCCCGGAGTCAGTTCGCCTGCAGCGACGGGCTGCCGGTGGTGACAATGTCGTCTTCCAGCATCGCATCCGCCGGCTTGATCTGATGGCCGGTCATGCAATGGGGACACCAGACCCAGATCGTCAGGTCCATGGTCTTCATGCGGACCAGGGCGTCCTTTCGGGTTTCGATGGCGGTTTCGACCTGCTCCCTCGATTTCGGACAACGATACCGAACAACGCCCATCACCCAGCCCCCGCAAAACCCAGCCACGATGCGGGTTTGCCGGGAAAAGGGTCAAGCGGGTATCAGGATAATCCCCAGGGCGCGCCGCAAACTTCGCCGCGGCGTGGCGCCGGCGCCACAGGTGGGCGCGTACGAGTTTCTTCTCGTCGGCGTTAGCGCCGTTTCGACCGCGGCTTTGATCCCGGCGTTGGCTTGTTCTCCTTGACGTGACGGACCTCGGTGTTCATCCGCACGTCCTTGCGCCGGCGCTTTTCCAAATCCTTCGCACTGTCGAAATAATCGCCGCGGGTGGCGCGCAACGCCGCCTCGTCGAACTCCGGCGACCATTCGCCGAGCGAATAGCCGAACCATGGCGCTTCGGGTTTCAACTTGGGCAGGCCGAGCTCCTCCCAGATCACCCGTGCGCGCTCCATGTATTCGCGCTTGGGCAGCGAGATCGGTGGGAAGTTCTCCTTCAAGGTGGCGTCGATCAGCACAGAGGCGTCCTGCCCGCCGTTCCGTTGGCTGCGCGGGCCATGGCCCTGGTCGCGGTGCGGCAGCACGTGCATGTCGAGTGTGTTGTTGGCGCGATACGACATCGCCCACAGCAGTGCGTCGGCGTTGGTCGGGTCGATGTCGTCGTTGATGGCGATGACGTACTTGCCGGCGGCGCGGTGCAGCACCGCGGCGCCATAGAGCGCGCGCCACACCTCCGTCGTCGGCATGTCGCGCTCGCAAATCAGCGCGATCACCTTGCGGATGTTGGTCAGCGGCTCGTGCATCGACACCCGTTTGATGCCCTTGATGCCAAGCGTGTTGCGCAGGAAGTTCAGAAACAGCGGCTCCATGCCGATCAGCTTGATCAGGCTCGATTCCGAGGGCGTCACCTGGGAGATGATCGAAGTGAGGATCGCGTCCTTCCGCCGCGTGATGGCGGTGACGTCCATGAAGGCGTTGAACTCCTGCAAATTGACGTGGCCGTGCGACTCGCCGAACGGCGCCTCGGGTTCGAGATATTCGGTGTCGATAAAGCCCTCGATCACGATCTCGGCCTCGGCCGGCACCAGCAGATCGACGGTCTTGGCCTTGGCCACGTTGATCGGCGCGCCGACCAGGGCACCCGCGACGTGCAGCTCGTCGAGCGCCTCCGGCAATTTCTGCACCGAGGCGAAGGTGACGACCGGCGGCGCGCCGAGCACCACCGCGCATGGCAATTTCTTGAAGCCGCGCTCGCGCAGCCGCTCCCAGTGGCTGTAGATGCCCGGGCGTAATTCCAGCGACGGGTTCATGCCGAGCCGCCGCCGCGCCTTCACCTGGCCGCGGTAGTTACCCATGTTCTGCACGCCGGTATCGGGATCGCGGGTGATGTATTGCGACAGCGTGGCGTAGGGCGCGACGTCCCAGCCCGGCGTCGAGATCGGCAGCGGGATGCCGTCGAGGCCACGGCCGGGCTTGTCGAGCTCCTTGCCGGTGATGACGATGTCGTGGCACGGCGCGTTCGCGACCACCCGCGGCGGAATCGGCCGCGCCGCGGCCGCGACCCAGCGATCGTCGATCTCGCTGAACTCGCAGCCGACGCCGATGCGGTAGATCTCGCGGTTGGCGGCGAGCCCGCCGACCAGCACCGGGATGTCGTACTTGCGGCCCTTGCCGTCGACGACGTTGGTGAACAGGAACGCCTTGCGGTCCTTCTCCTCGATGCCGCCGCGGAACTGCCAGCGCACCAGCGGGTGCATCTCGGTGTCCTTGTTGATCGGCCGATCGACGCGGACGAGCTGCCCGGCCTGCTCCAGCGCGCGCACGTGGTCGTGCAGGTCGGGATAGGGGCGCGCGCGCTTTGGCGAGGCGGCGACGCCAGATTTGCGCTTGGGTTTGGTGAGGGCGTCCATGGCAGCGTGTTCCTTTTCGCAACTCAGTCTAGCACACTGCCATGCACACCCCGCTGGTGTCTTATGGCTGGCTTCAGTGGCTCAACAGCGCACAGCATTTCTGTTGCGTGAGCAGATCGCGCGTTACACCACCGAAAATCCATTCCTGGAACCGGGTGTGGCCATAGGCCCCCGCGACAATGATGCTGGCGCCCTCGTCCTGTGCGAGCAGAGTAAGTTGGCCGGCCATGTTGATCAGAGTTTTGGTTGCGATCGAAGACGCGTTAATTTTGCGCCGAACCAGCCACTGGGCAACATCATCGACCCGCGTCTTGGCAGCCGCCTGATCAGCGCCGGCTTCGAGCAGTTCAACGATGACAACCTCACGCGCCATGTGCAAGAGCGGCAGAGCGTCGCTGACGGCACGGCGCGCCTCGCGGGTATCCTTCCACGCCACGACTATGGTCTTGAGCTTGAGCCACTCCACCTCCGACGGAACGAGTAAAACGGGCCGTCCAGCGCGCATGACCAAGCCGCCCGCATCGACGTGACGAGTCACGTCAGCGCGTCTGGCCTCGTTGCCGATGATGACCAGATCGGCCGCGCGCGCGTTCCGCGCCACGAAGTCCGTAGGCCATTCAATCGCGGTTCGCCATTCGATCCGATCGGCAAGACCCTTCAGGGCGCCGCGAAATTCAGCCTCACAGTCAACGATTTGAGATTTGAGCCGGGCGCGATCCTTCTCCAACTGGTCCTGTGCTGCTTCGCCTTCCATGAAGTAGAGTGGTGGTTGAATATCGGCGGCGGCAATCCCAATGAGCCTCGCGTCGAAGCGCTCGGCGAGTTCTCCTGCGATTTGCAGCCGTGCCTTGTTCGACCTGTCGATGTCCAAATGCACCATCAGCGTGGAATAGCTCACTGTCTATCTCCTGCTTGAGGGCCGACCGGCTTGGATTTTTCGAGGTTCAGGACTAATGATCAGGCTTCATAGCGTTTGCAGTGTCAATCTTGCATCGTCGCGACGCCGTCTTGAAGCGTACATAAGATCAGTGCAGGGCCGGTGAGCGGAACGCGCGCGGCATTAACGCCAGCCGCTGCAATCTTGTCAACGCCGCGTCGTCCATAGCAGCCAAATCGCGACCAACGCGAGCACGATGGAGAGGATACGGCGCACCGTCTGCTGCCGCGGCCCCTCCACCAACCAAGGCCGGAGCTGTGCGGCGAGGACCACAATGGTGCCATGCACCGCTGTGGCTATCGCAACGTAAAGGATTCCAAACGTCGCCATCTGGATCGACAGTGATGGAGCGTTAGGCCCGGTTCCGACAAAGGTGGGAAGAACCGATACGAAGAACAGAATGGATTTCGGATTGAAGACGTTCGAGAGAAACCCCCGCAAGAACAGCGGCCCCGCCATGACGGCAAGGTCGGCGCGTTCCGGGGAAACCTCCTTTTCGGTCCGCCACCCCTCCCACGCCAAATAAAGCAGATAACCCACCCCGATCCAGCGCAGCACTTCGTAGACCAGAGGATATTGCTGGATGAGCAGGCCCGCTCCCAGCCCGGCCACGATCGCATGGACAGCAAGGCCGGATGCAACCCCGGCGGTGGCGATCAATCCGGCCACGCGCCCGCGCGATAACGCGAGCGTGGCGAGGTAGGCCATGTTGGGACCCGGAGTCAGTTCAAGCAGCAGGACTGCCAGCAAGAAAGTGAAAAGGTCCATTAATCTGCTCGACAAAGGCTCGCGTGTTGCACGCCACACGATTCCGGTCGCTCTCGCGGCGCAACCCCTAGGATGGGATGAGCGCCGGCCAGCGATGGTCCCGCCGCGTCCGTTTGCTTATTTCTCACGCCTGTCGCTCGGCGTGATCCTGAATTTGAAAAACGCCTCGGCCGCGCAAATCTCGCAGCGAAATTCGTGGCGCTCGCAATTGCCGTCGTCCGGATCGGGCTGGATGCGTTCCAAAACCATCGCCGCACCGCAGCCGATGCACTGCGTCGTGGTGGCCCGCTTGCTGACACCCGCCATGCCTCAGCATGCATCCGCCATGGCCATCCGTCGAGGGGTTCGGCCGTGGGGTTTCGCCCCGGGCTATGCTACAGCGTGCCAGTCACCGGCCCCGGAGGAACCATGCGTGCCCGCGTCTGCGCCCTCGTAGCGGCGATCGGCCTCGCCGCGCAGCCGGCGTGCGCGCAGGCCGACGCTGGCGCGGCGGCGTTCTGGAAAAAGGTCCAGGCCACCTGCGCCGCCGCCGCCGCGAAGCCGCCAGGCGAGCTTGGCCGGCGCATCGCGCAGACCGCGATCGACGAGTTCAGCCATTTCGGCGGCCACCAGATCGACGCCAACGGCCGGCTGTTCCGGTTCGGCCTGACCGAGGCCGAGCACACCGAGGACGACGTCGGCGAGCAGCGGGCGCAGCTCGGCCAGCTCGGCTGGTGGCAGGTGATGAAATACTGGCGGTCGCTGTTCGGCGCCGACGCGCCGGACAAGATCGAGGTGCGCGGCTATCGCGACGCCGCCGGCTCGACCCAGGAGGAACAGAGCGCCGAGGTGCTGCGCTCGAGCGCCGGCGAGCTATCCGCGCCGCCGACAAGGTGGCCGATCCGGAGGTGCGCGAGATGCTGCGCGAGGCGGCGCTGCGCGGCGCGATCCTCGACACGCCGTGGTCGGCGGCCTTCATCAGCTATGTGATCAAGCAGGCCGGCGTCGGCGACGACGCGTTCCGCTTCTCCAACGCGCACCGGGTCTACATCTACGACGCATTCGCGGCGAGCGCGGCCGAGCAGAAAAACGAGGCCGGCAACCGGCTGTACCGCGCGTGTCCGCTGACCACCACCAGGCCCCGCCCGGGCGACATGATCTGCCAGCAGCGCGAGCCCACGCTCGTCGACTTGAGCGACGTGGCGGTGCGCGAGCGCATCCGGGAGGAGATTGCGGGCGGCGGCGATACGCGCTCGATCCGCCGCACCCATTGCGAGGTGGTCGCGTACCTCGATGCCGGCGCGCGCAAAGTCTACACCATCGGCGGCAACGTCAATCAGGCGGTCACCGCGCGGAAGCTGAACCTGCGCGGCCGCGGCCTGACGTTCTCGGCCGCACAAAAGGGCCAATGCGGCGGCGCCGGCCATTGGACCCTGCCGCAGTCCGCGGCCGGCGCGCCGCACGCGGCGGCCCATGCCCAGCCCTGCTCGCTCAACGACCGCAAATGGTTCGTGCTGTTGCAGGTGCGGTGAGGCCCTGCGTCGGCGGGGGTCGCGACCCCAGGACACGGCTGGAACAAAGCGCAGTCGACCCCGGCCTTGGATTTTGCCATGATTCGGCCGGAGCTTTGGCGATAAGTGTTGCGTCGCGACCGAACACTTCGGGGGACGGAATTGCTTTCAGCACGCCAGTTTGCCGCCGCACCGACAGCCCTGCTGCCAATCGTAGCGGCGCTGTTTGCTGTCCTGGTTTCGGCCGGCGACGCTCGCGCGCAGACCTGGCCAAACTTGTTCGTCCCAGCCTCGGCCGGCGCCTGCGACGACGCCGAGGTCGCGGTGCTGCCCTCCCCGCTCACGCCGTGGCGGGGCGCGCCGCTGCGCGTGATCATCGCCGTCGAGAAGCCGTTCGAGGGCGAGCTGTCGCTGATCGCGCCGGATGGCAGCGTCGCCGCTCGGTCGCGCGAGCGGCACGGCGGGCCGCCGTACTTCTGGCTCGCCGAGGTCAAGTCGCCGGCGGCCGGGACCTGGCGCGCGACGCTGACGCGCGGGCTGGCGCCGTGCGGCGCAATCAGCCGCGAGATCGCGGTGCGCGCCGATGCCCCGCCGCGGCCGGGCGGCGTGGCGGGCAGCGTCTGGCCGATCCGCGCCGCCTGGAGTCGCGCGACCGAAAACCTGTTCTCGGCCTGGATCGAGACGCTGTTCGACGCGCCGCTCGGCGAGGAGCTGTCGTGGCCGGCGCTGCACGTCGGGTTGCGCGACCGCTCGCGCAACTTCCTGTTCAACCATCTCGGTCTCGGCGAGGACGAGATGAAAATGGTGCTGCGCCCCGACTGCGCCGACCTGCCGTATTTCCTGCGCGCCTATTTCGCATTCAAGATGGGGCTGCCGTTCGGGTTCTCGAAATGCACCCGCGGCGGCGGCGGCCGGGCGCCGACCTGCCCGCAGTGGTTCAGCATTCAAAACGCCGAGGCGGCGCGCCCCGCCCCGCGGCCGACGACGCCATTGGACGATGCGCCGGGCGAACCGCCACCGCCGCGCGGGTTTGCGGCCTCGCTCGGATTGACCTCGTCGAGTGCACCGCCCCCGCCGCCGAGCGCGCCGCCACCTCCGAGCGCCCCGTCGCTCAGCCGGCTGGGGCTCGCGCCGGCGTTCGGCGAGTTCTCGCGGATCGTGGCCGACAGCGTCCATTCCGGCACCGGGCGAACCGCGGCGGCCGACAACAACACCGACTATTACCCGGTGTCGCTCAGCCAGGACACGTTGCGCCCGGGCACCGTCTACGCCGATCCGTATGGCCACATCCTGATGCTGGTGCGGCGGGTGTCGCAGTCGGACGCCGCGGCCGGCGTCATCCTCGCGGTCGACGGCCAGCCCGACGGCACGGTGGCGCGCAAGCGCTTCTGGCGCGGCAATTTCCTGTTCGCCCAGGATCCCGCGCTCGGCGGTCCCGGCTTCAAGCGCTTCCGGCCGATCGTGCGCGACGGCAACGGCGCGCTGCGGCGACTGAGCAACGCCGAGATCGCCAAGAACCCGCAGTACGGCGACTTCTCGCTCGACCAGGCGCGGCTCGGGGTCGAGGATTTCTACGACCGGATGGACGACGTGATGTCGCCCGCGCCGCTCGATCCGCTGCGCGCGATGAAGGAGGCGATCACCTCGCTCGAGGAGCAGGTCAAGACCCGCGTCACATCGGTCGAGAACGGCCGCAAGTTCCAGAACAGCGGCAAGGGCGAAGCCTCCATGCCGGACGGCCCGGCGATCTTCGAGACTATCGGCGCCTGGGAGGATTTCTCGACGCCGTCGCGGGATCTGCGTCTCTTGATCGCCATCGACGTGGTGCGCGGCTTCCCCGATCGCGTGGCGCGACGGCCCGAACGCTACGCCATGCCGAGGGACAAGAGCGTCGCCGGCGTGAAGGCCGAATTGCAGAGCGTGCTCGCCGCCGAGCTCGCGGCGCGCAAGTTTTCCTATCCGCGCAGCGACGGCTCGCAATGGACGCTGGCGCTCAAGGACGTGGCCGACCGCGCCGGCGATCTGGAAATGGCGTACAACCCGAACGACTGCGTCGAGCTGCGTTGGGGCGCGCCGGCCCGCAGCGACGAGAGCGCGACTTGCAAGCGGTCCGCGCCGGGAGCGCAGCGCGCCAAGATGACCAAGTACCGCGCCTGGTTCCACGAGCGTCGTCGCCCGCCGCGCGCCTAGCGCTCCGCCAGGGCCTCGAAGTCAAGGAACCACGTGCTGTTCTGCAGGCGGCCCTCGGTCTGCATTTCCACATGGACCCGTCTTTTCGCCGGCTCGTAGCCGAGAATCTTGACGGTCAGCGGCTTGATGAATTGCCAGGCCTCGCGCCGACCAAGTACGCGTTTCTCATAAGCCGCCAACGACGCGGCTCTGCGGCTCTTCTTCATGCGCTGCCACTTCGCAAGCTGGGCGGCTTCGTCGAACCAGATCGAGTTCGGCTTCACCTGCATGGTCGCGCCCGCTCGAATCTCGCCGGCCAGGGCGCTGACCGTACAGGCCGCCAGAACGAACAGCGCGAGAACTGCTCTCACGATCTCTAGCCCATATACCGCCGCATCCACCCGGCCAGGTCCTTCACGGCGTCCGGCAATTTGAATTGCGGCTCGAAGCCGAGGTGGCGCTTGGCGCGCGCCAGGTCGGCGTGGCTGTCACGGTTCGACAGCGAAACGCCGGTGCCGGCCGGTGCCTCGAACTTGACCTTGGCGCCCGGCACCACGGCGCCGATCGCCGCCGCCATCTCGGCCGGCGTAGTCATCGCGCCCATGGTAATGTTGAACACGCGGCTGCCAAGATCCTTGGCGTCGAGCGCCATCACCGTGCCGCGCGCCGCATCCTTGGAGTAGACCCACTCCATCACGCCCGGCGGCACCGTCGCTTCTCGGCCCGCCAGCGCGTTGCGCATCGCTTCGCGGATGATGTTGGACGGCCCGCCGCCGCCGGCGCCGCTCCACGGTCCGAACACCGCGCCGTAGCGCAGGCCGGCGAACTCGATGCCGCACCATTTGGCGTAGTTCAGGCCGAGGCTCTCGACCGCCTGCTTGGTCGCCGAATAGAACGTGGTCGGCCGCGGGAACGCCTCCTCCCGGCCGAAGTTGCCGCCGTCCGCGCCGCCTTCGAGATAGTGATTGAGCACGCTCGACGACGACACCACGACGCGCTTCAAGCCCGTCACGCGCGCGGCCTCCAGCACGTTGACGGTGCCCATGATGTTGAGATTGATCGCGGCGTAAGGCTCCTTCTGCGCGCCAAGCGTGAGCAGCGGGTTGGCGGCCGTGTGGGCGATCCGCGTGATGCCGTGGCTGCGCAGCACATCGATGATCGACAGCGGCCGCAGCACATCGCCTGCGACCAGCGTCACCTTGTCGAGATCGACGATCTGGCCGATGGCGGCGGTCTGCGCCGCGTGGTCCATCAGCACCGGCTTCTCGCCGCGCTCGACCAGGATGCGCGCGATCTGCGAGCCGATCAGCCCCGCTCCGATCACCAGCGTGGTCATATTTGTCCTCCCTGGAGCCTCCGGGCCGCAACTCTATCTCGCCAGCGCGCGCATTTCGCAGTATTCTTTGCAACAGGAACCCCAAAGGAGAAGCGCGATGGCCCTGAGCGTCGGCGTGCTCGATCACTACAATGTATCGACCCGCAAACTGAAAGAAACCATCCAGTTCTATGAGGACGTGCTGGGATTCGAGAACGGACCGCGGCCGCCGTTCAATTTTCCCGGCGCTTGGCTGTACAGCGCCGGCCATCCGGTGCTGCACATCAACGACATCTCGGACACCGACAAGCCGCAGCGCCCGGATTCCGGCGTGATCGATCACGTCGCGTTCGGCAGCCGCGGCTTCGAGGCGATCAAGCAGCACCTCACCGGCAAGGGCGTGCCGCACCGCATCAACCAGGTGCCCAACAGCACCCGCTGGCAGATCTTCCTGCGCGATCCCAACAACGTCGAGATCGAGCTCAATTTCGAGACCAAGAACGAGACGGCCGCCTGAGTGCCGCCATGCGGCGGCGTGAGCGGGCAGAGCGACATGCAGCCGATGAAGGATGCGAGCGGATTGTACGAGGTCGAGCGGCGCGCCATCCACGCGGCGCGGCCGGGCTTCCGGATCTCCGAATTGCAGATCAGTCCCACGCAGCAGGTGCCGTGGCATTACCACAGCAACGTCCAGGACACGTTCTATGTGCTGCAAGGACGATCCGGGTCTTCATGCAAAACCCCAAGGAGGCGGTGCTGCTCGCGCCCGGCGAGACCTACACGGTCAAGCCCAAACGCGCCCATCTGGTGACCAACGCCGGCGAAACCTCGGCGGTGTTTCTGGTGCTGCAAGGGCTCGGCGAATACGACTTCGTGCCGATCACCAAGCGCGCGGGCGCGGCCGCCGAGATAACGGGCCATCGCGAATGCCTGGCTTGTATCGGCCACGTTAGAGAGTTGAATCCCCTGCAAGCTTCGGGCGCGGTGGCGCAAACGTCGTAGCGAGGACAATCATGGCGAAATATCTGCTGGTGAGCTTCAAGACCTGCCCGTGGGTGCAGCGCGCGGCGATCGTGCTGCGCGAGAAGAACGTGCCGTTCGAATTCCGCCACATCGAGCCGGACAACCGGCCCGACTGGTTCCTCGCCATCTCGCCGCACAAGAAGGTGCCGGTGCTGCGCGTCGACGACACGGTGTCGCTGTTCGAGTCGAACGCGATCAACGAATATCTCGACGAGACGATCGCGCCGCGCCTGCATCCGGAGGATCCGGTCGCGCGCGCGATCAACCGCGCCTGGACCGATTACGTGCCGACCTTCGCCGAGTCGGTGACCGGCATGGCCTATGCCGAGCGACGAGGCGGCCTACAACGCCGGCGGCCGCGAAGATCCCGGCGGCGTTCGAGCGGGTCGAGCGCGCGCTGGACAAGCAGGGCGCCGGGCCGCTGTTCAACGGCGCGAAATATTCGCTGGTCGACGCCGCCTACGCGCCGTTCCTGCAGCGCTATTTCTTCCTCGACCGCATCCGGCCGATCGGCCTGATCGGAAAATATCCGCGGCTGAAGGCGTGGGCCGACACGCTGATGAAGCGGCCGTCGACGCATTCGTTCCCGGAGGCCGAATTCGAGGCGATGTACCGGCTGAACGTGAAGCGCCGGAAGAAATGGCTGTCGCAGTTCATCGCCGATCAGGCGGTCGCGGCCGAGTAGGCAGCCCATCCGGTCATTCCGGGACCGCGCCATAAGCGCGTTCCGCGCGTCTTCGACGCGCTATGGCGCGGGACCCGGAATCCAGAGCGGCACGCGCCGAGCCGGCAGCCCTGAACGGGTTCGCCCGCTTCCGGGCGCCGCAAATGCTGCCAAGCTCATGGAGAAACAATGATGATGCGCTTCGCGCTGTTGGTCGTTGTGGCGTTGCTCGGCAGCTCCGGTCGTCTGGCGGCCCAGGACGCTGTCGAAATGCGCGGCATCTCGGCGGCGGTCAAGCTCGAGGAGGTGGTTTACGGCCATCTCCATGAGCTCAATGGCAAATACAAAATGCGCGCCACCGAAGTGACGTTCGCTCCGAACGCCTATCTCGGCGTGCATCACCACGTCGGCCCCGGCATCCGCTACATCCTGGCCGGCGAGGTCACCTTCACCGAAGGCGGCAAGACGACGATCTACAAGGCGGGCGAATACTTTTTCGAGACCGGCAATCTCGCGCACACCGCGCACAACAACACCAGCATGCCGCTTCGCATCCTGTTCGTGGAAATTCTGCCGAAGGACTGGTCGACGCCGACGGTCATTCGCGCCCAAGCCCTGACGGATGCGGGCGCCGGATCGGCTGATCAGGTATCATTCCAGCGTGACGCCGGCCGAGCGGATCACCTTGGTCCACTTGTCGCTCTCGGCCGCGACGAACTTGCCGAACTCGGCCGGACTCATCGGCATCGGCTCGACGCCGAGCGCGGCCAGCCGCTCGACCAGCTTGGGGTCGGCCAGCGCCTTGTTGGTGGCCGCATTGATCTTGTCGATGAACTCGGCGGGCGTGGCCTTGGGCATACCGAGCGCGTACCAGCCGAGCGCCTCGTAGCCCGGCACGAACTCGGCCACCGTCGGCATGTCCGGCAACGACTTCAGCCGCTTCAGCGTGGTCACCGCCAGCGCACGGATCTTGCCGCCCCGGATCAGCTCCAAGGCCTGTGGGATCGGGTTGATCACGACCTGCACCTGGCCCGCGATCAGGTCGTTCATGTAGACGCCGCGATACGGCACGTGCTGCATATCGATCCCGGCCATGGTCTTGAACAATTCGCCGAAGATGTGAGACGACGAGCCGATGCCGCCGGACGCCATGTTGATCTTGCCGGGATTGGTCTTGGCGTAGGCGATGAACTCGGGGATCGTGGTGGCCGGAAACGACGGTGGCACAATCACCACGTAAGGTGCATTGGCGACGCCCGCGACGTGGGCCATGTCGCGCACAAAGTTGAAATTGAGGTTCTTGTACAGCGTGGTGTTGAACACGTTGGTCAGCACCGTCATTTGAAACGTATAACCGTCCGGCGGCGAACGCACCGTGGCCTCGGTGCCGATGTTGCTGGCGGCGCCGGGCCGGTTATCGATCACGACTGGCTGGCCGACCTGGTCCGACAGCCATTGGCCAATCAGGCGCGCGATAATGTCCGGCGCGCTGCCGGCGGCGAAGCCGACGATCATCTTCAGCGGCCGCGACGGATAGGCCTGAGCGAACGCAGGCCGAGACAGAAACGGCAAGGCGAGCGCCGCTGCCGACACTCGCACGACCTCGCGACGGGACAAACTCATGGCGCTCCTCCGAAGCCTCACTGCGGCTCGATGCCGGCGGCCTTGATGATCTCGCCGAACTGCTCGATGCCCTGCTTTTGCAAAGCGGCGAACTGCTCCGGCGTGTCGGCGATAATGATCAGGTCCTGGCTTTCGAGCTTGCTGCGCACGTCGGGCGCGAGGATCGCCTTGCGCATTTCGGTGCTGAGCCGCGCCAGGATGTCCGGCGGCAGTTTGGCCGGACCGAAGAAGCCGAACCAGGTCGATGGCTTGCGGAAGCCCGGCACGATCTCGGTCAGCGACGGCACATCCGGCATCTTGGGGTAGCGCTGCGGCTCGAGGATGGCGAGCACCTTGGCCTTGCCCGAGGCCAGCGCGCCACGCGCGCTGGACAGCGAGATGTGCACCACCTGGATGTGACCCGCCGCGGTGTCCTGCATCGGCTGGGTGACGCCGCGATAGGGCACGTGCGTGATGTTGACGCCGGCGGTGCGGTTGAACAGCTCGCCGGTCAGATGGAACACCGAGCCGATGCCAGAGCTGCCGTAGCTGAGCTTGCCCGGATTGGCCTTGGCATAGGCGATCAGCTCCGGCACCGAGTTGACCGGCAGCTCGGCATTGACCACCAGCGCGGTCACCGGCTCGACCGCCGCCATGATCGGCGTGAAGTCCTTCACCATATCGATCGGCAGGTTCTTCATCAGGTGCACGGCGGTCACATGCGAGGCCGGCGTCGCGGCCAGCAGCATGTAACCGTCGGGCGGGGCGTGCGCGACCGCGGCCGAGCCGATCATGCCGTTGGCGCCGCTGCGGTTGTCGATCACCACGGTCTGGCCGAGCGCCTCGCTGAGCTTGCTGCCGACCAGCCGGGCGAGCTGGTCGATCGTCGGGCCGGGCGGCACCGGCACCACCATGGTGATCGGCTTGGCGGCCGGCCAGCCTTGCGACGCCGCAGGCCCGGCCAGCGCCACGCAGCATAGCGCGCTCAAGATCGCCGCGATGACGCGACAGGCTCTCATGACCTACTCCGCTTTGATGCCGGCCGCCTGGATCACCTTGCCCCACTTGTCGGTCTCGCCGGCGGCGAACTTTGCAAAGTCGGCGGGCGTGCCGGGCTGCACCAGGCATCCCAGGTCGCCGAGGCGCGCCTTCGTCTTGGCGTCGGCCAAGCCGGCATTGATCTCCCGGTTGAGGCGCTCGACGATCTCGGCCGGCGTGTCCTTGGGCGCAGCGATGCCGTACCAGCCGCTGGCCTCATAGCCCGGCAGGAATTCCGCCATCGCCGGGATGTCCGGCAAAACGTCCAGCCGGTGGCTGGCGCTCACCGCCAGCGCGCGCGTCTGGCCGTTCTTGATGTAGGGCAGCGACGACGGCACGACGCCGAACATCACCTGCACCTGCCCGCTCAGCAGATCGGGGCGCGCCACCGGCTCGCCGCGGTAGGCGACGTGGACCAGTTTGACGCCGGCCATCATCTGGAACAGCTCGCCGCCGACATGCAGCGGCGTGGCATTGCCGCTTGACGCCATGTTGAGCTTGCCCGGATTGGCCTTGGCATAGGCGATGAACTCCGGAACGGTCTTCGCCGGAACCGACGGGTGCACCTCCATGACGAGGGGGATCGGGCCAATGAGCGCCACCGGCGCAGTATCACGCAGGAAGCTGAACCGGAGATTGTCGTAGAGCGACGCGTTGATGGCGTTCGCCGACATGGCAAGCAACAGCGTGTAGCCGTCGGCCGGCGCGCGCACCACCAATTCGGTGGCGATATTGCCGCTGGCGCCCGGCCGGTTGTCGATGACGACCGGCTGGCCCAGCCGGTCCGACAGCCATTGACCGACCACGCGGGCGATGATGTCCGGTGCGCTGCCGGCCTGCACCTGCACGACCAGCCGCACCGGCTTGGTCGGATAGGACTGCGCGGAGGCCAAGCGCGGCAATACCGGCAGCGCGACCGCGCCTGCCGCCAGATGGAGGAATCGCCTGCGGGGAAGCTTCATGTCGATGCCCTCGTATGGCTCGATTGACACTACCACAGCGCCGCTAGTTCGGCGGGCTCACTCTGCCGTAGCGTGACAAGCTCGTACTACGCCGTCAGCTGATGGCGCGCGGTCCAGTCTTCGCGCAGCTTGTCGCGCAGCACTTTGCCGCGGTCGCTTTTGGGCAGCTCCGACACGAACAGCACCTGCTTGGGGGTCTTGGCCGGCGGCAGGTGCTGGGCGCAGTGCTTGAGCACGCCGGCACCGGTCAGCGCGCGGTCCTTGGCCACCACGTAGCACACCACCTCCTCGCCGTAGATCTTGTCCGGCACGCCGACCGCGGCCGCTTCGGCCACGTCCGGATGCTTGATCAGCACCTCGTCGATCTCCAGCGGCGCGATGTTGACGCCGCCGCGGATGATCAGGTCCTTGGTGCGGCCGGTGACGCGGACGAAGCCATCGGCGTCCTGGATGCCGAGGTCGCCGGTCTTCATGCGCTTGCCGAGCACCGGCTCGATCGAGCCGTCGTCGAGCACATAGCCGATCGCCATCTGCGGCCCGCCGACGGTGATCTCGCCCTCGACGCCCGGCGGGCACGGCTTGCCGTCAGCATCGACGATAATCAGCTCCTGATGCGGCGCCGGCGGTCCGACCGTGCCCATCTTCTTCTTGTAATGGCGGTTGCCGCAAATCCAGCCGGTCTCCGACATGCCGTACCAGGTCAGCAGCGTCAGCCCGTACATCTCCTCGAACTGCAGTCCACTGCTGCGCGGTGAGCGGCGCCGACGAGCAGCTCATCAGCCGGAGCGTCGGCACGTCCTGGGCGGTAAAGCCGAGCGGCTTGTTGAGCAGCATGTTGATCACGGTCGGCACGCCGGCCGAAAACGTGATGCCGTGCTGCTGCACCCATTCGAAGAAGCGGCTGTGCGAGAACCGCCGGGCGACATGCATGGTCATGCCCTTTTGCAGGAACGGCATGAGCGTGACGATCTGCGGCGAGTTCCAGCCGAACGAGCGGTACTCCAGGATACGGTCATCCTCGCTCAAGCCGAGATACTCCAGGGTGTTGAGCCCGTTCATCCAGAAGATGGCGTGGTGCAGCACGATGATCTTCGGCCGCGCGGTGGTGCCCGAGGTGCAGACGATGGCGCCCATGTCCATCGGCGCGTTGCGCTCGGGGAGCTGCTCGGCGTCGCCGGGCGTGAGCGCGCAGAAGAATTCGTCCGCCGGATCGCGGGCGCCCGCGGCCGACCACTGGCCAAAGCGGATACGCGGCGCCGGATGGTCGCCGATCATCCGCGCCAGATCGATCTCCTTGTGATAGACGATCAGCGCGGGCCCGAGCGTCGCGGTCAGCGGCACCATCTGCTTCTCGTTCATTTCGAGATTGAACGGGCAGACCACGGCGCCAAGCCGCCAGGCGCCGAGCCAGATCAGCAGCATTTCGAGATTGCCGTCGGACAGCAGCAGGACGCGGCTGCCCTTGCCGATGCCGCGGCTTTTCAGGTCGGCCGCGATGTCGATCGCAACGCGCTCGAGCTGGCCGAAGCTGATGGTCGTGCCGGAATCGAGGTCGACGATGGCGGGCTTGTCCGGATCGCGGCGGGCGTATTTCGCCAGCAGGTCCGCGACCGGCTCATAAGCGATCTGGAGCTGATGATCGCCGAACGGCGCAGACATGATTCGCTCACCCAAACTCCGGCTGTGACGCGCGCATCCGCGGCGCTGATGCGACGATAGCGCACCTGCGTCTTGGTTTCGACCAACTGCAAGTGGCCGAGCTCCACCAGATGGTTGAGGTGGGCGATCGCCTCGCCCATCGCAAAGCCGATCTGGTGGCCGTCGAGGCCGGGCGTGAACAGCACGTCGATCAGCTCGCCGGCGGAAATCTCGCGGCCGACACTCTCCAGGATCAGGTTGAGGCGGACCGCGTGGTGCTCGTCGAGCTCGTGCAGCAGCGCGCCCACGTTGCGAAACGGCCGGCGGTGCGACGGCAGCACGAACGTCTCGGGATGCAGCTCGTTCTTGAACATCTTGCAGGTCTTGAGGAACGCCCCGACCGCGTCGAACTCGGGCTCGACCTGCCAGGTGCTGACGTTGGTGGTGATGTTGGGCAGGATCTGATCGCCGGCGATCAGGATGCGGCGCTCGGCGCAATACAGCGAGACGTGCTCGGGCGAATGGCCCTCGCCGATCATGACCCGCCAGCGGTCCGGCCCAATGGTGACGATGTCGCCGCCGCGCAGCCGCTTGTGGTCGGGCGGCAGCGTGACGCCGTCGCTGTAAAGCACCACGCCCTTGATGAAGCGCTGCACGCGCGCGTCGTCGAGGCCGTGGCGGAGATAGAAGGTGGCGCGCGACTGCAGATGATCGGTGTTGCGGTTGAGCACGGCGAGATTGGCGGTCAGCCATTCGCCGTGCGACATGCGCGGGCGCAAGCCCCATTTCGAGCAGATCCAGCCCGAATTGCCGGCGTGGTCGGGATGGAAATGGGTGACGATCAGCCGGCTGATCGGGCGGCCGCCGAGCACCTGGTCCCAGCCCGCCATGATGATCTTCTGCACGTCCGGCTTGCCGTAGCCGCAATCGATCATGGTCCAGCCGTCGCCGTCGCGCAGCAGCCAGACGTTGACCTGCTTGAGGCCGACGAACGGCACCGGCGTCGACATCCAGAAGATGCCGTCGGCGACCTCCAGCGCGATGCCGGGCGCCGGATAGTCGGCGTGCGGAAACGTAAGCCCGCTGACGGTCGCGCTCTCGCGCTGCTGCGGCTTGGTCGGCGCGTCCATGGTCATGTCACCGGCCAGCGCAATTGCACCATCTGGTCGAACTTCAGGTGCTTGCCGAAGCGCGCCACCGCGACCGGGATTTCCTCGTAGAGCTTGCTTTCATCGATCCGGGTCATGCGGCCGCCCGCCACCACTTGCTCGCCGGCGACGAACACGTCGCGCACCGAATCGCCGGTCGCACTGTAGACCAGATTCGCCACCGGGTTGATCAGCGGCTGCCATTCCGGCCGCTGCGTGTCGAACAGCACCACATCGGCCTCCTTGCCGACCTCAATCGAGCCGATGCGGTCGGCCATCAGCGCGGCCTTGGCGCCGTTGATGGTCGCCATCTCCAGCCCGGTCTCCGGCGGCATGACACGCGGATTGAGCCGCATCTCCTTGTAGCAGCAGCAGGCCAGTCGCATTTCCTGCGGCATGTCGACGATGCCGGACGAGGCATGATCGGAGCCGACCGCGACGTTGACGCCGAGCGCGATCAATTCCGGCAGCTTGCCGACGACGAAATTGCCGTAGCCGTTGTGCAGGCTCGACGACGGCGCGCAGACCAGCGAGGGCTTGCGCTGCGCCAAAATCGCGACCTCTTGCGGCTCGAGCCAGCCGGAGTGCACCAGCAGCATGCGCTCATCGATGACGCCGAGCTTTTCCAGGCGCTCGATCTCGGCCAGGTTGCCGCGCGCCACGCTGGCATCGTGGGTCGAATAGGAGAAGCAGGCGTGGGTCTGCAGCAGCGTGCGGTATTTTTTGGCGAGCCGGTCGAGGCCGAGGATCAATTCATCGGAGGCGTTGTTGAGGCCGCGGAACGAGGCGCTGGCGGATAGCCGCGGGTTTTCGGTCTTGCCGTATTTCTGCAGCACCGCCTCGGCGCGCTCCAGGCAGACCGACGTGTTCTCGATCATCCGCTCCGGCAGGATGCCCATCACCGACTTGGTCAGGTCGAACGAGGAGCGCGACACGATCATGCGGATGCCGGTCGCCATCACGCCTTCGACCGAGGCCTCGGGATGGTAGTTGCCGGGATCGATGAAGCAGGTGACGCCATGCTTGAGCAGCTCGGTGGCGGCGAGCGTCGCCGACACCCGCACGTCGTCATGGTCGAGCGCGGCTTCGTAGGGATACATGCGGTCGAACAGGAACGACTGCGCGTTGGCCTCGTCGGCGAGGCCGCGCGACAGCTGGAACGACGAATGCAGATGGCAGTCGACAAAGCCCGGCGTCGCCACGGTGTTGCGGCCGTCGATCGTGCGCTTGCCGGAATGGCTCTTGGCGATCTCGGCCGACTTGCCGACCGCCACGACCTTGCCGGCGTCGATCGCGACCGCGGCGGCGCGGATGATCCGGCGCTCGCGATCGACGGTGATCAGCCAGTCGATGTCCTTGATGATGAGGTCGACGGTTGGCAATTGTTTTCCTGAAGAGATTGCTGCGAACTCAGCGCGCTCCCTCTCCCCGTTGGGGAGAGGGTCGGGGTGAGGGGATATAGGACTCTCGATAGTTCATAACCCCTCACCTGCGCTCGCTCGGCTATCGCCTCCGCTCGCGCACCCTCTCCCTATGGGAGAGGGAAACGAGTGTGCCGCACTACTTCTTCTGGTCGCCCACATACGCCAGCTCGTCGGCGATCTTCAGCTCGATCAGCACGTTGTCGTCGGTGGAGTCCTCGCACAGCATGGAGCGGTGGCCGATACCCTTGGGGATGAACAGCATGTCGCCCGGGTGCATGATCTTCACACCCATCTCGGTCTCCCACTTCAGCGCGCCCTTGACGCAAAAGATGATCTCATGGGCGTCGATGTTGCGATGCCAGAAGCCCATGTCGTGCTTGCGCCGCTTGCTGACGTCCACCTTGACGCGGTCCGAGGTGTAGAGCCGCAGCGGCGTACCGTCGGCCTTGTCGATGTTGGTCGGCGAGAATTTCTCGTCGAAAATGTTGAACATCCGGAAGATCTCGGCCATCTCCAGCACGCCGGCGTTGACCACCGGCGGCTCGTTGTGGGCGAGCACGACATTCTTGCCGTTGATGGTGACAAGCTCGCGATAGACCGGCTTGGCCGCCGCCGCCGCGTCGGTCTTGGTCTGTTCGTTCATGATTGTCTCCTGTCCGATTTGTTCGATTGATCGAGGCCCACGGCTTCCTTCAGGGCCGCCATGATGCCCGCGTAGCCGGTGCAACGGCAGATATGACCGCTCAGGACCTCGCGCAATTCGTCCTCGGAGGGCTTCGGGTGGCGCGACAGATAGTCGGTGAACGACATCAGGATGCCAGGCGTGCAGAAGCCGCATTGCAGCGCGTGATTGTTCTGGAACGCCTGCTGCAACGCGTTGAGCTTGCCGTCAGCAGCGGCGAGCGATTCGACAGTCTTGACCTCGCGGCCTTCGGCCTGCACGGCCAGCGTCAGGCACGAACGGACCGCGGTGCCGTCCAGCATCACCGTGCAGCAACCGCAGACGCCATGCTCGCAGCCGACATGGGTGCCGGTGGCGCCGAGCGAATGGCGCAGGAAATCGCTGAGCAAGGTGCGCGACTCGGTCTCGGCCGAAACCTTGCGGCCGTTCAGCGTCAGCCCGATGCGGACCTTGCCGTCCTTGCTCACGCGGCGCATCGGCGCGCCTCCTCGACCACGATCGGCGCAAGATTGCGCAGGATGTCGCGGCGCATCTCGGCCGAGGCGTGCAGGTCCTCGGGCACGTCGAGCTCCTTTATGAGCGTCTCAACCGTGTCCTTGACGCCGGCAAGCGCGGATTTCCGCACCACCGGCGTGCCGGCCATGCCGCCAATGCCGAGGCGCACGCTATCCTGGCCGTCGATCACCGCCGCCACCGCGAGGATGGCGAAATCGCCATGCCGCCGCGCCACCTCGCGAAACGCAACGCCGCGCCTGCCGTCGACCGGAAAGCGCACCGCGGTGATCAGCTCGTCCGGCGCGCGCGCGGTGGTCAGCATGTCGCGCTGAAAATCCTTGGCGTTCAGCACGCGCTCGCCACGCCTTGATCGCAGCACCACCTCGCCCGCCAACAGCGCGAGCGACAGCGGCAATTCGGAGCTCGGGTCGGCGTGGGCGATCGAGCCGCAGACCGTGCCCTTGTTGCGGGTCTGGAAATGGCCAACGAACGGCAGTGCGGCGGCGAGCAGTGGCAGCTTCTTGTTCAGATCGGGCCAGGCCAGCAGCTTGTTCTGGGTCACCGCGGCGCCGACCTCGATGACGTCACCGCGGTCGCGGATGGCGTCGAGCCCGGCGATGCGCGCGATGTCGATCAGCACCGCGGGATCGGCGAGCCGCAGGTTCATCATTGCCATCAGCGACTGGCCGCCGGCCAGCACCCGCGCCTCGTCGCCGTGCTCGGCGAGCAGCGCAACCGCTTCGTCCACGGTGTCGGGCCGCGCATAGTCGAACGGCCGCGGCTTCATGGCGCGCGTCCGTTCTGCTTCAGCATGGCGTGGATGCGGCGCGGCGAGGCCGGCAGTCTCACATCCTTGACGCCGAGCGCGTCGGCGATCGCATTGGCGATGCAGGCCGGCACGCTCATGCAATTGCCTTCGGCCAGGCCCTTGGCGCCAAGCGGCGTGAACGGCGACGGCGTCTCGATGTGCAGCATCTCGACCGGCGGAATTTCGCTCACCGTCGGCACCAGATAATCGGCGAACGTGCCGGTAAGGAAGGCGCCCTCCTCGCTGGTAACGAACTCCTCGTACAGCGCCGCCGCGATCCCCTGCGCGAACGCGCCGCGCATCTGGCCGTCGGCGATCAGCGGATTGAGGATGGTGCCGGCGTCATGCATCGACACATAGCGATCGACCCGCACCTGATAGGTGACCGGATCGATCTCGATGCCGCACATGTCGAACACGAAGCCGTAGGTGAACGACGTGTTGATGCGGTCGTCGCTCGACGGCGGCTCGAGCTCCGGCGGATTCCACAGCGCGGTCTCGCTCAGCGCCGGCGCCATGCCCTCGGGCAGCATGATCGGCGACCAGTGCGAGGTGCCGGCGACGCGGCCGAACGGCAGCGCGTTGTCGGGATTGCTCTTGCTCCTGATCTTGCCGCCGGCGAGCTCGACGTCGTCGGCCATGACGTTGAGCTGCTTCGCCGCGATGCCCTTCAGCTTCTCGGCGATCCGCGTCGCGGCGATATGCGCGGCCACCGCCGTGCCCGACGTGAAGCGCGACGAATAGGTGCCGGCCGCGATCGACCATTGGTCCTTGGCGGTGTCCATTTCCAGGATGACGTGGACGTCCTCGGGCGGCAGCCCCAGTTGCTCGCCGACGATCTGCGCCAGCACGGTCTGATGGCCCTGCCCCTGCACCGTGACGTCGGCGGTCACCGACACCGCGCCGAGCGGATCGACATTGATCGTGACCATGGAGGTCGCGCCATTCTTCGGGCCGGCCTTGTCGCGCGCCTCCGGGCTGAGCAGGGTCGAGAGGTAGCCCATGTTGGACATGGCGGGCTCGACCACCACGGCGAAGCCGATGCCGTATTGCTTGCCGGCCTTGCGCGCGGCGTCGCGGCGCTTCCGCAAATCGTCGAGCCGGCCATCGCCGATGGCGGTCGCAACCGCGCGCGGATAATCGCCGGAATCGTAGAGCGCGCCGGCCGCGGCCTTGTAGGGGAATTTCTCGGCCGGCACGAGATTGCGTCGGATCACGTCGAGATGGTCGAGCTTGAGCTCGACGGCGATGCGCTGCACCAGGCGCTCCAGCGCCAGATAAAGCTGCGGGCCGCCGAAGCCGCGAATGAGGCTCGCCGGCATCTTGTTGGTCAGCACAACGCGGTTGACGACGTCGAGGTTCGGGATGTCGTAGGCACCGGTCAGCGCGCCGTGCATGCGGTACAGCGGGCCGGGCATCGGTGCGCGCAGGAACGCGCCGTAGTCCTCGAGCTGGTCGAGCTTCAGCGCGAGGATCCTGCCATCCTTGGTCACCGCCGCTTCGATCTCGGTGACGCGGTTCGGCCCCGAGCTTGCGGCAACAAGATGCTCGGCGCGGTCCTCGACCCATTTCACCGGGCGGCCGGTGACCTTCGCGGCCAGCGCGGTCAGCACCACATAGGGGAACACCGAGAGCTTGATGCCGAAGCTGCCGCCGGAATCGGGCGGGATGCGCAGCCGCATCTTCGGTCCCGGCACGCGCAAGGCCTTGGCCATCACCGGGTGGGTGCTGAACGGGCCCTGAAAGTTCGCGAGACAGTCGTAGCTGTCGTCGGCCGGATTGTGCGAGGCGACGCAGACGTAGCATTCCATCGGCGTGAACGAGAGCCGATGGAAATCGACCGTCAGCTTGACGGTCTGATCGGCCCGTTCGAACGCCGACTTGGTGTCGCCATACTGGAAGTGGCGGACCGAGATTTCGTTGGTCTTGGCCTCGGGATGCAGCAGCGGCGCGGACTTGCCGCAGGCCTCGACCGGATCGATCACCGCCGGCAGCGGCGCATACTCGACCTGCACCAGCTCGGCAGCGTCTTCGGCGAGATAACGGCTCTCGGCGACCACCAACGCGACCGGCTCGCCGACGTAGCGCACGCGGTCGACCGCGAGCGACCATTGATGCACCGGCGACTTCAGCGCCACCAGGAACGGATCCGAGATTTTCTTGACGTCCTCGCCGGTGATGACCGCCCAGACGCCATCCATCGCCAGCGCCGCGGCGGTGTCGATGCGAACGATGTCGGCGTGCGGATGCGGCGAGCGGACGACATGGGCTGCGAGCGTGCCGGCCGGCACCGGCATGTCGTCGGCGTAGCGGCCGCGCCCGGACAAGAGCGCCGGGTCTTCCTTGCGAACGACCGGCTTGCCGAGACGCTGCGACACTGGCCTCACCTTAATAACTCACCCAGAACTCCGAAGCCGCTCCGTCACCCTGAGGTGCGAGGCGCGCAAGAGCGCGCACCTCAGGATGACGGAGATGGGCAGCACTTGCGGGGACACAAAGCCCTGATTTCAGCCGGGAATCAAGCGTTGACCGCCGGATCGCCGGTCTCCATAAGCGGAGCGAAACCGCGAGCGACCATGCCGTTCGAAATTCCCACACCCAGCCTGAGCTTCGAGGTTCCGCTCGAGGACGGCGCGCAAATCCGCATGCGACGCCACGGCAATCCGGATGGCGTGCGGCTGCTGGTGACGCACGGCAACGGCTTTGCCGCCGATGCCTATTATCCGTACTGGCGGCACCTGCTCGTCAAATTCGACGTGCTGGTATTCGATTTTCGCAATCATGGGCAGAACGTCCCGGTCGAGCCCGCCAACCACAACTACGCCCAGCTCAGCCGCGACCTGGAGCGCGTCGCGCAGGCGGTCAACGCCCGGCTCGGCGCCAAGCCAACCGCCGGCATCTTCCACTCCATGTCGGGACGCACCGCCATGAAGCACGCCATCGAAGTGGGCTGGCGCTGGGACGCGTTGGTGCTGGTCGATCCGCCGAACGTGCCGCCGCCCGACCACCCGATCTACGCCGCGATGGAGACGTTCGAGAACCGGCTCACCGAATTTGCCGGCAAGCGCCGTCGGCGCTTCGATACGGTCGAGCAATTGCTCGAAGAGTACAAGAAATCGCGCGCGACCGAGCGCTGGGTCGCGGGCGCGCACGAGCTGATGGCGCGCGCGGTGCTGCGCAAGGTTGGCGACGGCTACGAGCTCGTCTGCGCGCCGGAGAACGAGGCCGCGATCTACGCCGAGGCGCTGACGCTCAACCTTTGGCCGAAGGCGTCCGAGTTCGGCGGGCCGGTGAAGCTCGTTGGCTGCGATCCGAACTTCAAGGGCGCGCCGGCGACCGGACCGGCCAACCAGGCGCTCGGCCGCGAAGGCGGCTACGACTACGATTTCGTGCCGGGCACCGGCCATCTGTTGCAGATCGAAAAGCCCGAGGAATGCATCCGGCTGACGCTCGCGTTTCTCGGCAAGCACGGCCTGGCGTAGCGGATCGCAGTCATTCCGGGACGGCGCCATAAGCCCCGGAATGACAGCCCGGTGCCAGCCATGCCTATGCTGCAATGCAGCGCAGAATTATTGCAGGTGCTAACCCGGCGTGTTCGTCCCATCTGCTGGACAAGGGCGGCTCATGAAAGATGACAAGGAGCTTCCCAATGAAAAAGCTTGCTGTGGGATTGGCCGCGATGGCCGGACTTGCACTGGTCTCGACTGCCGCACCGGCGGCCGATGCCTGGTTTGGACCGCGCGATCGACGCCACCTGGGGCCAAACGTACAACGGCACCTGGGGCCAAGCGTACAATTACGGCACTGTCCGTGACCGTAACGCGTACGTCTATGATGGCGGCGGTTATCGTCCGAGCACCAATCGGTTCCACGATAACCCCTACGTCTACGGCAATCCGGACCGCGACTGAGGCGTCCGCAAGCCAAAGAGGAAGGCCCAGCGCGGGCCTTCTTCTTTTTTGCGATTGGGCGCTCCGGTCGGGCGGGCGTATACCGTAGCCGTCCATCAACGGAGCCAAGCGCATGACGGTCGCCGAGCGAGTGACGAGCAGCAGCAGCGAGCGCGGCTATCCCGATCTGCACGATCACATCGAGACGCTGCGCCAGGCCGGGCTGCTGATCCAAGTCGATCGCAAGATCAACAAGGACACCGAGATGCACCCGCTGGTGCGCTGGCAGTTCCGCGGCGGCATCGCGCCGGAGGACCGCAAGGCGTTCCTGTTCACCAACATCGTCGACAGCAAGGGCCGCACGTTCGACATCCCGGTGCTGGTCTGCGGGCTCGCCGGCAACAACCAGATCTATTCGCTCGGCATGCGCTGCAAGGTCGAGGAGGTGCGCGACCGCTGGATGAAGGCAATGAGCCAGCCGATCAAGCCGCGCGTGGTCGAGCACGCGGCGTGCCAGGAGCTGGTGTTCACCGGCGAGCAGTTGCGCAAAGGCCACGGCCTCGACGCCATCCCGGTGCCGATCTCGACGCCAGGCTGGGACAACGCGCCCTACACCTCATCGAGCCATTTCATCACCGCCGACCCCGACACCGGCGTCCAGAACATGGGCAACTACCGCGGCATGATCAAAGCGCCGGACCGCATCGGCATGAACACGTCGATTGAGCTGCGCACCGGCGGCTACATGCACTGGGTGAAGTGGAAGGAGCGCGGCAAGCCGATGCCCTGCGCGGTCGTGCTCGGCTGCCCGCCGGCGGTGTCCTACACGGCGGTGCAGAAGGTGCCGGAAATCTGCGACGAGCTCGACGTCACCGGCGGGCTGATCGGCAGGCCGCTCAACGTGGTCAAGTGCAAGACCGTCGACCTGCTGGTGCCGGCGGAGGCCGAGGTCATCATCGAGGGCTTTGTCTCGACCGAGTTCCTGGAGCCCGAGGCGCCGTTCGGCGAATTGCACGGCCACGTCAATCTCCAGGAGTACAACGGCTTCATGGACGTGACCGCGATCACCCGGCGCAAGGATGCGGTCATCACCTCCTGGGTCAGCCAGGTGACGCCGTCGGAATCGAGCTGCATCAAGCGGCCGGCCTACGAGGCCGCGCAGATGCTGCACCTGAAGAACAACCTCGGCATCCAGGGGCTGGTCAAGGTCACCACCCACGAGCCACTGACCTCGTTGCACAAGCTGATCGTGATCCAGTTCGAGCGCAACACCAAACGCACCGAGATCTGGCGCGCGCTCTATGGCGTCGCCTCCTACCGACGCGCCGAGGGCAAGTGGATCGTCGCGGTCGACAAGGACATCGACGCCGACAACTCCGATGCGGTGTTCTGGGCGATGTCGTACCGCTGCAAGCCGCACCGCGACGTCAAGATGCTGGAGCACAAAGACGAAGGTCACGGCCCCCGCAGCCTGATCGACAGCGAGGATTCGGCGGTGCTGATCGACGCGACGCTGAAAGAGACCTTCCCGCCGATCTCGCTGCCCAAGCGCGAATACATGGAGAACTCGCGCAAGATCTGGGAGGAGCTCGGCCTGCCCAAGTTGCGGCCGGAGATGCCGTGGTTCGGCTACGACCTCGGCGAATGGAACGAGCACCTGGAGCGCCAGGCGCAGCTCGCGGTCGCCAGCGACTACTGGCAGACCGGCGAATGGTGCCGGCAGCGCCGCCGCAGCGACGTCGCCATGAACACCGAGATGCGCACGCTCGACGACGAGCCCGATTACGCCGAGGCGCGGAGCAAACGGCCGAAGTAGGCGGGGGCGCAACCGGCCGTTTTGCGCAGACGCGCGGCGCGACCGTGCCACTTGGCGCTTTCTGCCGCGCGTGCCGCAGACTCTCTTACCCTCCCCTGGAGGGGGAGGGTCGACGCCGAGCGTTAGCAAGGCGGCGGGGTGGGGTGAGCTTCTTCTGTCAGCAGGTTCACCCCACCCCGGCTCGCGACTTCGTCGCTCGCCGACCCTCCCCCTCCAGGGGAGGGTGAAGCGAGTACGCCGCGCGTCACCGATTCGATCTGCGCGCTCTCTCCGATTCACATTGTCAAACAGCCATGCGAAATCCGCCGCGGCTTCGGTCGGCGCCGCGGTGGCCGTCTGTGTCCCCCGCCTTGGCAAGGCGGGCCATTGTCCCCTCGCAAAGCCGAGGGGCGGAGCGCCGATTGGCGCCGGGAAAATTGCACGCCTTGGCGGGCGTGCGCGCCCCTTTGGCGAAGGGACGCTGCGCCCATCGGCGCTCCGCGCGGCGGTTTACGGTCTCCGGGGCCGCGCTTCCGCTGACCGCGCGTTTCCAGCATTGGCGCTGAGCGTGGCTATCATCACGGTAGCGAACGAATCGCGTGAGGGTCGTAGTGCCCCCGGGGCGATCCCCGTGCCGCCCGGGGCGCCGTGCTTGCGAGGCACGGGGGCGCGGGCGCCGCACCCCGCTCCGCCTTCAGACGCCTCCGGCGACGCCCTCGATGAGCGGGGTTATAGGAACGTATACGTAGGAACATAATCTACGGCAACCGTCGAAGGCCGGTTATCCAGCGAAACCGGTTTATCCACAGGGCGATGACGCTTCGCCGGTCTGAGCTTTCCAGAGCGGCGAAGCGGACGATTCATCTGCAACGAACATGCTTTAATGAGCGCGCGATCGATCGCCTGTTGGGAGTCAGCACATGCCACGCATCATCGACCTCACGCTTCCCGTGGTCAGCGGAATGGCCGGGATTCCGAACATCCCGCTGTACGACAAATATCCCGTGAAGGTGCAGGCCGTCACGGTTGTCAACGAGGGGCAGCGCGCTTCGCTCATCAGCGAAGGCGTCGATCTGATGGCCGACGCGCCGGTGACCAACAGCATGAACACCGTGCTGACGCTGAACACCCATATCGGCACCCACGTCGACGCGCCGCGGCACTTCATCGCTGACGGCGGCTCGGTCGACAACCTGCCGCTCGACCGTCTGGTCATGCGCGACGCGGTGGTGATCGACGTCAGCGGCAAGGCGGCCGGCGCCGGCGTGACCGCCGATGATCTGCAGAAGGCCGGCGCCAAGCCGGCGCCCGGACAGGTCGCCGTGATCAAGACGCTATGGACCAACCGCGCCTGGGGCAAGCCGGAGTTCTGGCACAACACCATCTACCTCGACCCGAGCGTCAGCGAATGGACCATGGCGCACGGCGTCGCCGCCGTGGCGATGGACTGCTTTCCAGAAAAGCCGTTCTGGCGCATGCAGCTGACGCCGGCGGAGCGCGGCGCCAACCACCGGCGATGGCTGGGTGCCGGCGTTCCGATGGTCCAGCTGCTGACCAACCTCGACCAGATCGGCAACCGCTTCACGCTGATCGCGCTGCCGTTGCGGCTCGCTGGCATGGACGGCTCACCGGCGCGCGTTGTCGGGGTGGAGGGCTAGGCGCGGCCGAACCCGTCGTGACGCGCATTGTCTCTGGAATGCAATGTCACCCTTCTCTCGGGACGACTGCGCGAACTTATCCTGCAGCCGCTGTTGCGGCTTTGAACCGCGTTCTCGTCTCGGCCGGCCAATAATCGGCGGGGCGGTAGAATTCTGCGACCGCAGGAACGCCGTCCGGCAAGACCAACCAAGGCTGCTTCGTAGACGTGTAGATGTGAATATCAGGCGGGGCGCGCGAGGGATCGTCGAGCGTTCCGACCCGGATGAAATGAATGTTCGGGCCGGCTTGATGATAATTGCTCCACACGCTCACTCCACAGTCGGCGCAGCGCCAGAAAACCTGACCCTTGCCGCTGGCACTGGGGAGCGTCGTTTGCGCCGGCCTGCCTTTCAGCAGCTCGACTTGCGACGCCTCGATCAAGGCATTGACGGCGAAAGCCGATCCGGTCTCACGCTGGCACCACGTGCAATGGCAACAATGCACAAATAGCGGCCTCGCCTTGAGGCGGTAGCGTACCGCTGCACAAGTGCAGCCGCCTTCCATAGTGTTGCTCTGCTGATTGGTCATGGCAAAGCTCTCTGTACCGAAGCGGACGTGAATTTTGACGAAGGCGACATCCGTCAGCATCTCGTTTTGCAGTCACCAAATCACTTGATGGACGGCTCTATGATTGGCTGAGCCAAGATCCACAAACTCAACGTTGTATACCCGACCATAAGTACAAGCATGGGATATTGGGTGCGCCGCGCGACGCCCCTATCGGGAAGCACTGTGTACGCCGTGACATGACCTATCCAGACCGCGATGATGTGTCCGACGACGATTGCGAACACTGACAGGTACCAGATGAAACGTGCGTCCACGAGCCCGATGTCAATGCGATAGAGCGCAGTGCCGAATAGATCCCAGCCGAAGCCGAATGGATCGGAAGACAATGGGATGATGAACTGACCGGCGATCGCCAACAGATTGAAATAATGCGCCAGAGTGATAGGCGATCGAGATCGGGACGAGCGAGAGCACGAACAGGCCGGCGAGATCGGCGATGCCTACTGGGGTGATCAGCGCCATCATGGCGACGACTCCCAGGTAGAGCATCGCCAACAACAAGGGCACGGCGATCAGCAATACGGATTGCAGCACCATATAGGATTGCGGATCGACGCCCTTGTTGGCGTCGCCGATCAAGCTTTCGGCGATCGCGACCCATAGTGGCGTTTCCATGAATCCGTCCGCGGTGACCGTTCCGAGCATCAGCAGCGTGAACGCCACCATCGAGAATTCCAAGGGAGCGCGCGTCAAGAGCCCGGTCGCATAAGGGCGCAATGACCAATTCCAGCTCCCACGATGAGTGAGCTGCAGCGGTGCAAAGCGACCGAACAGACCGAAGATCATGGAAAAGACTTCGCCTTGATCAAGCCAACGGTCGCGTCCGAAGATGACGAAGGCGATCCATGTCATGACCGAGTAGAGCGCGATTGCGATGGCAACATTGCGGGGGACATCCCGGCCTGGTGCCACGAGCTCGAGCCACGCGAACACGAGCAACAGTGCGCATCCCGGCCAGGCGCCGAGCCACCGCGGATATGGCAAACGTAATGACAGTTGCTTTGACCACGGCCGTGCGAGCCATTCGGCGGCGTCGAAAACAGCGGCCCAAGGATTGATCAACACCCACAGATTGCCGACGAATGCGCAGACGAAGCTGAATCCCACCCACCAGATGACCCAAACCGTGACCGGAGCGATGTTCTTGAACGTGTTCTGATTGCCAAACAGTCCGGCGGATATGAGCAAGACTAAAAGGCCGACACCGGTTGCTCGGCAGCAAACCACCAGAGCAATGGGTATCGAACCTTGCATCCGATGGCGTCTCGATCGCGTTTTGGATGCGCTGTCCTCCCGCCAGAACAACGCAAGAATCACGAAGGAGGCCGCGACGGCTGCAGCGGCGGCGATCAGGAAAAATTCGAGCGGCAGCGGGAGGTCGTATCGTTGTGCCAGTGCATGGGCATGAGCGGCGGCGCCGAACAGGGAGGCTGCAATGACGCCCGCCCCCCAACGCATCGCCGAACCCAGCATGGACGGCTACCGGGGATGCACTTCGATATACAGCAGGACAGTGTGTCGACCGCCGTGGGTCTCAACCGGAAACCGTCCCGTCGCACTCGCCGTGAAGGACATGGTTTTCGGCTTGCCCGCCTCGATCACAGTCTCGATGTCATAACCATGCAGATGAAGAACGGTGCGGCGATCGGCCGACCAATTGATCTCAACCGCATCATTGCGCTGAACGCGGATGGTCTTGAGATTGCCGGCAAGCCGGCCGTTTTCAATTCGCAGGTCAAAACGTTGCAAACCTTCGGAAAGCGCCATTGCGGTTGTGAAACCAATCAGAAGTGATACCGCGCAAGTCCCAGAAATTACTCGGTAAAGCCGCCGGCCAAGGTCACCATAGACAAACATGAGTGGGCCCAGATTTACCGGCATTGCCAAACGCCTTATGCTTCAAGTCTATCGTGCACTTTTTGGGGGGCGATAATGAAGCGGATTGTCATTTCTGCGTTCACGACGATTGCCTTGGCCTTGCCGTCCGCCGGCAGCGCCGAAATCCTCGCCATGCTGAACTATGAAAGCAAGTCGCCCGAAGCGCTGAAGGCCTTCCGATCACCGGTGCCGGGCCAAACGCGCCAGGAAGGCATCGCCATCATCGACGTCGATCCGGCATCGCCGAATTTCAAGAAAATCGTCGAGACCATCCCGCTGCCAGCGGATCTCGTTGCGCACCACATCTTCTACAATCGCGATATGTCGAAGGCCTATGTCACGGCGCTCGGCAAAGCGGAGCTGCGTGTCATCGATATGAGCAAGCGTCCGTTCACATCGAAGACCGTGAACGTGCCCGACTGTCAGGTCGGCGAAGACGTGGTTTTTTCGGAGGACAACAAGCGCTGGTTCCTCACCTGCATGGGTTCGGCCGCGGTGATCGTCGGCGATGCGGTCAAGGACCAGCCGACACAAACCATCAAGCTGCCGGTGCCGTATCCCCACGGCATCGCCATTCACGACGGGATCGACCGGATCCTGGTCACCAGCACGGTGCGGGCGACTGATCTCGGCGACGCCGGCGAAACCATTACGGCGATCGAAGCCAGCACCGGCAAGGTGCTTTCGACTCACAAGGTTTCGACCAAAGCCACGCCTTCGCGCGAGGCGCCGGTGGAAATCCTGTTCGTGCCGGGTGCCAATCCGCCGGTCGCTTACGTCACCAACATGTTCGGCGGCACGCTGTGGACGGCCACCTGGAACGCGCAGAAAAAGGACTTCGACGTCGCCCAGGTCCATGATTTTGGGACGACAAAGGCGGGCGTTCCGCTCGAAATGTACTTCAACACCAAGGTCGATCGCCTCTACGTGACCACGGCCAAGCCGGGGCACCTGCACATTTTCGACATCAGCAAGAATGCGGGCAAGCCGGAGCTACTCAAGTCAATCGCCACGGCCGAGGGATCTCATCACGTGGCCATCACCAAGGATGAGAAGCTGGCATTTGTGCAGAATTCCCTGCTCAACCTGCCGGGCATGAGCGACGGCTCGATCACGATCGTCGATCTGGTCAAGGGTGAGGTCATCGGCAGCATCGACAGCCTCAAGGACCAAGGGTTCAATCCGAATAGTATTGTTCTGCTTCCCCAGTGGAATCACCTGGCAGGCCACTGATGGCCGACCTGCCGGTGGTGCAGTCGGCTCGGTTTGAACTCATCGTCAACCTGAGAACCGCAAAGGCGCTTGGCATCGACCTGCCCGCGCAGGTCCTTGCCTTGGCGGACGAGGTCATCGAATAGCGCCCCGCGATGTCAGCTTAGGCACACCAAGCGGACATGCCTGAACGAGCCCGCCATGTCGGCTCATAACCCCTTAGCTGACATGACCGTCGCAATTCGGCGAACGCAATTTGTGAAATGTTGCGGGCGTCACTCCACCTTGATGTTGGCGAACCTCGTCACCTTGCCCCACTTCTCGGTCTCAGCGGCAATAAGCTTGCCGAAGTCGGCGGGCGAGCCAGGAAGCGCAGCTCCTCCAAGATCGGCAAACCGCGCCTTGATTTTGGGATCGCCGATGGCTGCGTTGATTTCCTCGTTGAGCCTATCGATTATCTGTGCAGGCGTATTCTTGGGCGCGCCGACCCCATACCATTGGCTGGACTCATAGCCGGTCACAAACTCGCTCACGCTGGGCACGTCCGGCCACAAATCTAACCGCGCTGTGCTCGTAACCGCCAACGCGCGCAGTTTGCCGGTCGCAGCGTAGGGAAATGACCCGGTCGTACCGCCGAACATGACCTGCACCTGTCCGCCCAGCAGGTCGTTAAGCGCAGGCGCCAATCCGCGATAGGGCACGTGAACCAAGTTGATACCGGTCATCATCTTGAACAACTCGCCTGACATATGAGACGGAGTTCCATTGCCGCCCGAGGCCAGGTTGATCTTGCCCGGGTTGGCCTTGGCGTACGCGATGAACTCAAGCGCCGTATTGGAGGGCACTCTAGGATTCAGCAACATGACATTCGGAGTGCGCATGATGCCAGCGACAGGCGCAATGTCTTGGATGAAATTGAAGGCGAGCTTCTCGTACAATGTGGCGTTGATCGCGTTGCTGGCGCTGACTAGCAGGAGCGTGTAGCCGTCCGGGGGCGCGCGCACAACGAACTCAGTACCGATATTGCTGCCGGCGCCCGGACGATTCTCGACAATAAATTGTTGACCGAGGCGCTCAGATAGCCATTGGCCAATCAGGCGCGCGATGATGTCGTTCCCACCGCCAGCCGAAGTGGCGACAATCAAGTGCACCGGTCGCGACGGATAGTTTTGCGCCCAGGCCAACGGCGATACGACCGTAAGCGCGGCGGCACATGCTGAAAGTTGCAGCAATCGGCGGCGAGGACGCTTCACGGCCAGTCCCTCCACGACAATTGGATGCGGAACGGCGGTACGAGTAGCCTATTCTTTTTTCCGGAGAATGCGGAGACCAATCAATGTCTCCTTAGGGCCCCTCCCGGCATGTGCGCTGTTCGGTCGCCATGGGGTGGAAAGCGGACAACATTTGCTCGCTCTGAGCCTTTCCGCTTCTGACCCGATGCGACATCCCGTTCATTTCGTAGCCTGCCGCAGTTAAGATCAGGTCCGCCAATTCAGGAACACCACTGGAGGCCGTCATGGCGCAAACCGGCCGCGAACGGACGCGTGATGGAGGAGTATACGGATCGACTGTCGCTGCCGCGGGATGGCAGCGGGGTTCGGCCGCGCGCGCCGATCTGCGCCCCATCACGGACCGAATGCTTGACCTCGCGGGCATCCGTCCGGGCCATCGCGTGCTCGACGTCGCAGCCGGAACGGGAGAGCAAACGCTAATGGCGGCGCGGCGCGTGGGCCCTGACGGTTTCGTGTTGGCGACGGACATCGCCGACCGCATGCTCGCTTATCTGGACGAGGCAGCCCGTAACGAGGGCCTTACGAACGTGCAGACGCGTTTGGTGGATGCCCGTTTGCTCGAACTAGAACGCGACTTTTTCGATGCCGCGATTTGCCGCCTTGCGCTGATGCTCATCCCCGAGCGGCACAAAGCGCTGACTGCAATCCACAGCGCGCTGAAGGCTGGCGCCAGATTTCGGGCCGATTATCAGGGACATTGACTGGTCTGGTATGTCATGCCATTCTCCCCGCCATAGGAGAAAAGTCATGCCCCGGTCCAAAGCCCGTCCCCAGATGGACCGTTGCCCAATTCGAGGCCACGTTCGCCGGATGAGGAAGCCTGCAAGACCTACTTGATGAAGCGGCGCTGGCCGTTGGGCGTCCATTGCCCGCGCTGCAACAACGATAAGGTTTTCTCGGTCGGCTCCATGCCGTTGGAAATGGCAGTGCTACAAGTGTGCTCCGGGTGCTGGCTATCGCTTTTCGGTGATCGCCGGGACGATCTTTGAGAACACCAACAAGCCGCTCCGCGACTGGTTCAAAGTCGTGCACTTTATGCTCGCCAGCAAGAAGCGGCATGAGCGCACTCCAAATTCAGAGGATGTTGGGCTTCGGCTCCTACGGCACGGCACACATGATGTGCCATAAAATCCGCGCCGCGCTGATCGAGCCGGAAAAGAAGCTTGGCGGAATTGTCGAGGTTGACGAGACGTGGGTCGGCGGCAAGAGACGCCAACCGCCATTGGGATAAGAAGAAGCACGGCGCGCGGCGGCACAGGCTGCGGCAAGACGCCCGATGATCGGCGCGGTCCAGCGCAAGGGCAACGTCGATCGCCGCGCGTGATCGAGCGCGTCAGCAAGAAGGCCGTGCACGGCTTTCATGCAGCGAAGCGGTGTCGAAGAAGGTCAGCTTGCTCGCGACCGACGAAGCGCGTTGTCTATCGTCACGCTTGGTCAGAAATTCCCGCACGGCACGTCGATCACGGTCGCAAGCAGTATGTTGTCGGCGCGGTACACACAAACACGATTGAAGGCTTCTGGTCGATCTTCAAGCGCGGCGTCGTCGGCAGCTTCCACAAAGTCAGCGACAAGTATCTGCCGCTGTACGTCGCGGAATTTCAGTTCCGCTACAACAACCGGCGCAACCCGGACATCTTCGGAGAAGCCATAGCAGGGTGCTGAGGCGCAAAAAGAGCCGCAAGAGTAGCGCGGAGTCAGATTTGCTGCCGTCGTACTCTCGATCGCAGAGAAGGAACCTCACATCAGCGAGTCACTGGCAATCGCTCGGCGTCACCTAGGGTTGCCGCCGGCGCCTTTCGAAGATCCGGGAATGTTCGCGCTGGGCGATCCCGCCGTGCTTCGAAGCGCTTTCGAGCAGTCCGGCTTCCGCGACGTCGCGGTGGAAACCGTGCCAAGCTCCCAACGCTTCGCCTCGGTTGCCGCGGCCATGGAGCACCGGCGGAACTCGCTGCCCGAGATGCGCCCGTTTCTTGAGCAAATGAGCGAGGCCGAACGCGAGGCCGTATGGAAGGAGATCGAGACAGTGATACGTCGGTTCGAGCAGAGCGATGGAACCGTTATCATTCCGACCGAACGTCTTGTCGCCGTGGGAACGAAATAGCACTCCAAGCAGACATTGCGCGACGTCCGCTGTCATGTCCGCTTCGAGGGGTAAACCGCGGACATGGGCCGATTTCATGCCCGCGCTTTCCGATGTGCTAGATTGAGGCCGCGATGCCTTATCCTGGATATTGGGAACCGGCCAATGAGAAGGCGTGAGTTCATCACGTTGGTTAGCAGTGCGGTAGCGTGGCCGCTTGCGGCGCGCGCGCAGCAGGCCGAACGGATGCGCCGTGTCGGCGTGCTGATGAACCTGGCTGCCGGCGATCTGGAAGGGCAAGCCCGCCTCGAGGCATTTCGGCAAACGCTCCGGCAGCTCGGCTGGACCGAGGATCGCAACGTCCGGTTCGACATCCGCTGGGGCGAAGGCGACGCCGAGCGTTATCGTCGATACGTTGCAGAACTGATCGCCCTGTCACCGGATGTCATTCTGGCTGCAGCCGCCTCGGTCTTGACGCCGTTGCTGCAGGCCACGCGAACCATTCCGGTCGTGTTTGCGCAAGCGACCGATCCGGTTGGCGCCGGTTACGTCAGCAGCCTGTCGCATCCAGGGGGTAACGCCACGGGTTTCGCGAATTTTGACTTCAACTTGAGTGGCAAGTGGTTGGAGCTGCTCAAGGAGATATCACCGGGCGTGAAGCGCGTGGCGGTCATCCGCAATCCCAGCGCCACCGTCGGGGTGGGTCAATTTGCTGCCATACAGGCCGTAGCACCTTCGTTCGGAGTCAACTTGCTTTCGCTTGATGTACGGAATGCCGGGGATATTGATCGCGACCTTACAGCCTTTGCACGCGAGCCGAGCGGGGGTCTCATCGCCCTTATAGGCGCCGCATCAGCCTATCGCGCGCCCGTCATCGCTCTTGCCGCTCGGCACCGATTGCCCGCGGTTTATCCATTTCGCTATTACGTCACCGAAGGCGGCTTGCTGTCCTACGGGCCTAACACGGTGGACTCCTTCCGGGGAGCGGCAACCTACGTGGACCGTATTCTCAAGGGCGAGAAACCGGCCGACCTGCCGGTGCAGGCGCCGAACAAGTATGAGCTGACGATCAATCTCAAAACCGCCAAGGCGCTCGGCCTCACCGTGCCGCCAACGCTGCTCGCCCGCGCCGACGAGGTGATCGAATGAGGACGCGGTTTGCTGCGGCGCATGGATCCCGCCGCCACGGGCAATTACTCCGACGCAAGTCGAACGCGTCTGTAGAGGGCCTATGTTGTTGAGCCGCGCAGAGCCCCTGCTATCCAAATCAAAAGACAAGCCCCGACAAAACCGGCGACCAAGTATCCAAGCCAGCCGCCAAGGTTGATGCCGACCAATCCAAACAGCCAGCTCGCCAGCGCAGCACCAACAATGCCAAGCAAAATGTTCATCAGTACGCCCATATTGCTTCGCATAAACCGTTCAGCCAACCAGCCAGCGATACCCCCAACGATGATAGCCGCGATCCACCCAATCTGCTGATCTGCCATATCACCCTCCAGGGCTTTCAATCGGAACGTTCTAACAACACCCTGTGCTTGTTACCTGATGCTTGTTACTTGGCGACACGCGGCACAGCGATTGCTCCGCTACGCGGTCCGCGACGGACCCTGCATGACGCGCTTGACCACCATGGCCGCGATGCCCGCAAGCACGGCCTTGGCCTGTGGGGACGCCAGTAGAGCGATGATCGGGTTCGACCCTTGCGTTTGCTCCCGAGGCTGGGGCTCGCCACTGCCGAGAATATCCCGGAGCTGGCCAGGCTTGCCGTGCAGATCGGTGAGCACCTGCCCCAGTTCCTTCGGTTCGGGCGCCACTTGTCGCGGCAGCGCCACGCCGCGCGCCGCCGCCCGATCCTGCAGCATCTTCACGAACGCCGCGCGGTCTTCCGGAGACAGCTTGCCCAGCGCCTCCATCGCCGCCTGAGCGTACTGATTAGGCGATACCACGTGTGACACATCACTATATCGCTTGAGAACCTCTTGATCGGAGTAGCCCTCCGACGGGTTTCCTTGTTCGTATCGATCAACGAAATCCCGATACTCTTTCTGACGTTGGCCACCGCCCAGTAATTCATCAAGGATACCCATGGTCAGCTCCTATTTTCGCAAACGTGATGATGATGGAGTCTCAGGCAGGATCCGTAATCCGCCGGAGCGATCTTGCGATGTCATGTCCACGACATGCATTCCGCGCAGCCCATGATCATCGCTAGCATTTTCACGTGATGGACAAGATTATACTTAGGTTTCGCAGTATGAGCCGCAGGACTAAGCGGATGAGGTAAGCATCGGGGCGCCATCACTGAACGCAGCGATGATCGCGCAGGTGCCGTCGACCATGGCGAACGCACCATGAAGCAGAACAAGCGTCACCAAAGTGACGCCGGGATCACACGAAGACCAGCAGAACGTCTCGTGGGGCCAGCGGCGCTGCCATAGTTCGGTATGCGCCGCCGGCAGACGGCGGCCGGCGTGTTGGGCTTCACTTCGTCGAGGCCGTTTTGACTGACGGGCCTCGGCATCGCAGCGCACGTCCATCTCAAATAAAAAAATCGGTAATGCCAAGGGAGGTCACATCATCGAGGTGCACTTGCATATTGGGTGCACTGTTATCAATCGCGCCTATCGTTGCGACTGACCCGGTCGTATTGACGTAGACATCGATAGAACCGTCCGGGTTGACCACCCAAGCAATGCTATGGGCGTTGACGGTCGACCCCGTTGTGGCGCCCTGAAGCGTGGCGATGCCCCCGACCTCGGAGAAGTCGAGGGTGTCCAGCCCGGAGGTGAAGTCCGTTATCGTGTCAAATTCTCCGCCCCGCGCGCGCGAGTCCAATATGCTGAGATACTGAAAGATGTCGGCGCCATTGCCGCCGGTGAGAAGATCGGCACCGCGGCCGCCCACAAGAAGATCCTTGCTCTCGCCGCCTTCGATCGTGTCATTGCCGGAGCCGCCATAAAGCTGGTCGCCGCCGTTGTTGGCGACCATGAGGTCATTGCCTGAGCCGCCGAAAACCAGGTCAATGGAATTGCCTCCATTGATCGTGTCGTTTCCCGGGCCGCCATAGATCGTCTGGTCGCTGTTGGCGCCATCGATCGTATCGTCGCCCGGCGTTCCGATCACAGTCGAGCCTAAGAACGTGCCATTTGGGTCGGTGCCGATTGCGAATGAGTCGTTGTCGGCGGGATCTGATTGGGTGTCGATGGTCACGTCTTGGCTGGCGATGGTGCCGATATTGCCGGCGGCATCGACAATCCGCGCCGTGTAGGCGAAGCTCTCGGCGTGGTCGGTGGCGGTGTCGTCATAGCTCCAGGTGGTCGCCGAGGTCTGGGTGACGTCGTGCCAGGTGAGCCCACCGTCGCTGGACAGCTGGATGCGCTCGCCGGCCGCCAATGGACCGTTGCTGCCGGATACCATCAGGGTGGTGTCGCTGGTGACGAAGTCGATCGCCGAGGCGCCGGTGTCATCGCCGATGGCGGTGATCGCCAGGGCAGCGGTCGGGCCGGTGGTGTCGATGGTCACGCCCTGGCTGGCGGTGGTGCCGACATTGCCGGCGGCATCGACGATCCGCGCCATGTAGGTAAAGCTCGTGGTGTGGTTGGCGGCGGTGTCGTCGTAGCTCCAGGTGGTCGCCGAGCTCTGAGTGACGTCGTGCCAGGTGAGGCCACCGTCGCCGGACAGCTGGATGCTCTCGCCGGCCGCCAGTGCACCGTTGCTGCCGGACACCATCAGCGTGGTGTCGTTGGTGACGAAGTCCACTGCCGAGCTGCCGGTGTCATCGCCGATGGCGGTGATCGCCAGGGCAGCGGTCGGGCCGCTGGTGTCGATGGTCACGGCCTGGCTGGCGGTGGTGCCGATATTGCCGGCGGCATCGACGATCCGCGCCGTGTAGGCTGAAGCTCGTGGTGTGGCTGGTGGCGGTGTCGTCATAGCTCCAGGTGGTCGCCGAGGTCTGGGTGACGTCGTGCCAGGTGAGGCCGCCGTCGCCGGACAGCTGGATGCTCTCGCCGGCCGCCAATGCACCGTTGCTGCCGGACACCATCAGAGCGTGGTGTCGCTGGTGACGAAGTCGATCTCCGAGGCTGCCGGTGTCATCGCCGATGGCGGTGATCGCCAGGGCAGCGGTCGGGCCGGTGGTGTCGATGGTCACGTCCTGGCTGGCGGTGGTGCCGATATTGCCGGCGGCATCGACGATCCGCGCCGTGTAGGCAAAGCTCGCGGTGTGGTTGGTGGCGGTGTCGTCATAGCTCCAGGTGGTCGCCGAGGTCTGGGTGACGTCGTGCCAGGTGAGGCCACCGTCGCTGGACAGCTGGATGCTCTCGCCGGCCGCCAGTGCACCGTTGCTGCCGGACACCACAGCGTGGTGTCGCTGGTGACGAAGTCGATCGCCGAGCTGCCGGTGTCATCGCCGATGGCGGTGATCGCCAGGGCAGCGGTCGGGCCGGTGGTGTCGATGGTCACGCCCTGGCTGGCGGTGGTGCCGATATTGCCGGCGGCATCGATGATCCGCGCCGTGTAGGCTAAAGCTCGTGGTGTGGCTGGTGGCGGTGTCGTCATAGCTCCAGGTGGTCGCCGAGGTCTGGGTGACGTCGTGCCAGGTGAGGCCACCGTCGCTGGACAGCTGGATGCTCTCGCCGGCCGCCAATGCACCGTTGCTGCCGGACACCACGAGCGTGGTGTCGCTGGTGACGAAGTCGACCGCCGAGGCTGCCGGTGTCATCGCCGATGGCGGTGATCGCCAGGGCAGCGGTCGGGCCGGTGGTGTCGATGGTCACGCCCTGGCTGGCGGTGGTGCCGATATTGCCGGCGGCATCGATGATCCGCGCCGTGTAGCTGAAGCTCGTGGTGTGGCTGGTGGCGGTGTCGTCATAGCTCCAGGTGGTCGCCGAGCTCTGGGTGACGTCGTGCCAGGTGAGACCACCGTCGCCGGACAGCTGGATGCTCTCGCCGGCCGCCAGTGCACCGTTGCTGCCGGACACCACGAGCGTGGTGTCGCTGGTGATGAAGTCCACCGCCGAGCTGCCGGTGTCATCGCCGATGGCGGTGATCGCCAGGGCAGCGGTCGGGCCGGTGGTGTCGATGGTCACGCCCTGGCTGGCGGTGGTGCCAATATTGCCGGCGGCATCGACGATCCGCGCCGTGTAGCTGAAGCTCGTGGTGTGGCTGGTGGCGGTGTCGTCATAGCTCCAGGTGGTCGCCGAGGTCTGGGTGACGTCGTGCCAGGTGAGGCCACCGTCGCCGGACAGCTGGATGCTCTCGCCGGCCGCCAGTGCACCGTTGCTGCCGGAGACCACGAGCGTGGTGTCGCTGGTGACGAAGTCCACCGCCGAGCTGCCGGTGTCATCGCCGATGGCGGTGATCGCCAGGGCAGCGGTCGGGCCGGTGGTGTCGATGGTCACGCCTTGGCTGGCGGTGGTGCCAATATTGCCGGCGGCATCGACGATCCGCGCCGTGTAGGCAAAGCTCGCGGTGTGGCTGGTGGCGGTGTCGTCATAGCTCCAGGTGGTCGCCGAGGTCTGGGTGACGTCGTGCCAGGTAAGCCCACCGTCGCTGGACAGCTGGATGCTCTCGCCGGCCGCCAGTGCACCGTTGCTGCCGGACACCACGAGCGTGGTGTCGTTGGTGACGAAGTCGATCTCCGAGCTGCCGGTGTCATCGCCGATGGCGGTGATCGCCAGGGCAGCGGTCGGGGCGGTGGTGTCGATGGTCACGCCCTGGCTGGCGGTGGCGTCGGCTTTGTCGGCGGCATCGACGATCTGCACCGTGTAGCTGAAGCTCGCGGTGTGGCTGGTGGCGGTGTCGTCATAGCTCCAGGTGGTCGCCGAGGTCTGGGTGACGTCGTGCCAGGTGAGGCCACCGTCGCTGGACAGCTGGATGCTCTCGCCGGCCGCCAATGGACCGTTGCTGCCGGACACCATCAGGGTGGTGTCGCTGGTGACGAAGTCGGCTGCCGAGGTGCCGGTGTCACCGCTGATGGCAATGATCGTCACGGCAGGCGTCGGCAACGTGAGCGAAACGAAAACAATGTCGCTCGGCGGACTACCGTCAGAGTAACTCGTGATGGACGGCAGCAGCGCCGGACCTTGCTCGAAACTCAGGACAGAATTTGACGAGCCCAGTGACGCATCCTGCAGAAGGCCGCCAGAGCCCAAAAAATCTTGCGGCGATATCTGCTGGCCCATTCTAAGAATGGCGAATGTTTCCTGTGAGAGCCCCAAGAGCTCCGCCATTCGCCCAGTACTATTTCTGACGCTTTCAATATTGAATCCGGATCCAACTCGCTCGATGATCAAATCGAACTCAGGGTCGTCGATCAGGAAGAAGCGCGGGATGGCTTCCTTGGTGGAGACCGCGACGATGCCGAACCGAAAATCCTTTAACGTGAGCGTGCCGTCATCCAAAAATGCAACATCCAGAGGACTGGCGTGAAGTTCTTCTGATAGCGCGGTGATCAGTGTGGCGGCGGCCAGGAGGCCCGTCCCGGTTTGCCGCGACGCGCCTCCCATCTCGGATTGACCGCTTTGGAACCGATCGCTTTGCAATTTCCGATCGGTCGTCAGACCACCAGCTTTTCGAACAACGCTCAACCGTGTGGCTGCGCTGTCATCGCTGGCTGTGCCGCGCAAAGGTGTGCTTGCGGCAAATTGAAATCCGCTCACGCGCATAAAACTGTTTCGCCACACGCCCGCCCCCTCTCAGGTGGCAGTGATTCTCAACGAGCGTCGACTGATCAGACCGGCAAAAAATGAAGCGAATGATTCTGCGAACTTGCAAATTTTCAGCAGCGTGTGACGGTTATCGAGAGAAATTTTCAGCAGCGTGTCACGATTTTCGAGAGGGGGAGGTAAGGTTAATCGACGAGCGACCAGCAGGCTGTCGGTATCGGGGCTCAATATTTTGCAAGGGCGATATTATGCACACTGATGATGATGGGAGGCTCGTATGCGCGTCCTTGCCATTGCCGCCAACGCCGTTGCGTCCTTATTGAGTATATGTGGCTGGATTTGGCTTTCACCATTGGCCGTTGCGCAAGACCGGTCCTTCCTTGCTTCGCCGTCTGGGCTCGAAGAACCGATCGGCAAAGTCGTGAGCACGAAGGGCACGGTCACAATCGAGCATACCGCCGCCGTGGTCGTTCAGGCCAACGTCAATGAGAACGGTGCTCAGGCGAAGGTTGGTGATCTGGTCTATCGGGGCGATGTGGTTCAGACCGGCTCCGATGGCAGGCTTGGCCTTACGCTCGCCGATGGAACGACATTTAATCTATCGAGCAACGGCCGCATGGTGTTGAACCAATTCGTGTACGATCCGTCCGCGAAGTCAAATGCTGCCTTGTTTAGTTTGACCAAAGGCAGTTTCACGTTCGTCGCCGGCGCGGTGGCGAAGATCGGCGATATGAAGGTCGACACGCCAGTCGCGACGCTGGGCATTCGAGGAACCACGCCGCGCGTCGAGATATTGGACAACGGCAGCGTGAGACTTTCAACTCTTGTCGAAGAGGACAAGAAGGGCACAGTCCCAATCCCTCGCAACGGCAGCGGCCGCCCTAAAGCCATTCGCGCCCAAGCATCTGAGAAGGACAAGTTGCTCAACCGCTAATCGCACACGTTGTCAGGCTAACATTGTACTCCACAGCTAAACATTGTGCTTCCTATCGAAGGCGACTCCCCAGCCCGCGACCCGCGGCCGGGGTCAGTGCTTGCAAATCAGGAAAAAGGCGACTGTCACTTCGGCGTGAGGTCGCGGCTTTTTGACTGGCGTGTCGAGCGAGAAGGAGTAACTCTGCGGGTATTCCACGGGAGTTTTCTCCATGCCCAGCTACGACCCAGAGCTAATTTCCACGATGCGAGCCGCCTTAGACGACGTGATGACCCAAATTCCTGCCGAGCAATCGACCTTGGCAGTCAAAGTGCATCTGGCCGAGTTCATCTTGAAGGCAGCAGCAGACGGACAGACCAGCTACGACGCGCTGTTGGCGGCGGCAACAAGTCAGATTCAGACGGTCCTCTCCCTGCTGACGTGAGTGCCAAAAGTCCGCTTGTGCTCCTGACGTCATTGTGCGCCGGGCTCGACCAGCCCGACCGATTAATCTAGCGCGCGCGGCGGGCCACATTCATGACGGTCGCGAGATCGAGATTCGCAAACGCTTCAAATCGCGCAATAAAGCGCCGACACATCGCATCGGTGTGGCCGTAGGCCCCGCGTGATTTTTCGATGACGTAATCCGCCAGCACTCTCTGCACTGCCGGCGGCAGCTTCGGCGCGCTCCACATGCGCGCGACAAGCGCGCCGCGAAGCCCCGAGCATTTATGATCACCCTTGAGGATCGCCCATGTCGTGCTGCGGGGCAAATCGAGCGCGATCGCTTGCTGGTCGAGCGAGACAAAACCAGCATTGATCAACGCTCGCCGCAGCTCTCTGATCTTGTCGCCTTGACTTGCCCGCAGGTGGGTAGGGACACAGTTCATGATCACTCGCCCTCGCGCTTCGCTATCGGAAACTCGAACAGGTCGGCCTGAATTGCTGCCAGTTCGGCGGCAGACAATTCCCATCGGTTGGTGTCGCTGACGCGGCCGGCTCTGACGGGCGCTCACAGCCATGGTCCGGGGACCTGCCAACGGATGCGATGCCCGCCGGCCGCGCCATCTCACCCGTATGTCGTTGCGGGCTGCGCCCCGGACTTGTTGCGGGCCGCCAATGTTTTGCTATTTTGCGCCAACAGCCGGCGGCGCCGAGATTTGCGCGTTGAGAGGATCTTGGAACTGAACGCACCGCGGCGGGGCGAATTGGTTGCGCGGTGGCCCGATACCAGCAGCTCTACAACTCACAAGCCTGGAAACGTGGATGCCAACTCGCTTCGTATCAGGATCGGAAATTTGCTGATTGATAACCTGCTATGAGAACTTGCCCCACGTCCGCTCAGTGCGCCACCATAAGAGTTTGCTGCCGACCAATATGACGCAGGCCAACGTTAGCCAGCCTGGCATTTCCACCGAAACGACGCCAAAGCCAAACACAAACGTTGGCACAATCATCGCTAGGTAATATGGACCAGTGTAGCGGCAGTGAGTGCGTCCGCACCGCCTGGCGTTGAGCAAGCAGGCTGCGCCCATCCACGCCAGTGCAAACATCCAGATCGCGGATCGGGCCATAACGGGCGCGACCAGACCAGCAATAATGGCCGCCTGCGGAAGCCACCAAGCGAACAAGTTGCTGCGCGGGTCTCGCAGCCAGTCATGCGAACTTCGGATTAAGTCGCTTGCCATTGCTAACACGCACCACAACCCGCATTCGGCTCGCCTGAACGCTGAGCTTGGATCGGCGGGCACGATACTGAACCGTAAGAGCAGAACACGCAGCAATCTCCCGGTTTTGGCTTAAGCCGCTGACCGCAGCCCGTACAATCATAAAAAAACTGGCACGCGTCAGTCGGCATGCGTTCGAGCTTCGCGGTACCGCATTGTGGACAGGTGATGACAGAATTGAGCTTCATCGTTTTCGGTTGCGACGCGGCGGGACAGTGGACCAAGTGGGTGTTACGGCAACTCTAGCATTGCGAGCACCGGGCAGGAATGCGCGCGATTGTCGCCGCATTGTGCAATCATGTTGGCAAGTATCTTTTCCAGCTTGGTCAGATCGGTAAGCTTTGCCCGGACCGCTTGGAGATGATGAGCGGCGAGTTTCTGCACCTCGCCACATGATGCGCGATGAGGCTCAGCAAGGTTCAGCAAGGCGCGGACGTCGTTGACGGAAAACCCCAGCTCACGCGCTCGCCGAATAAAAGTAAGCCTTCGGATGTGAAAAGCTGCATAGGTCCGGTGACCGCCCCGGGTGCGGCCCGGCTCTGGCATGAGACCGATCCGCTCATAGTACCGGATGGTTTCCAGATTGATCCCAGCACCGTCAGCAAGCTTGCCGATCGTCAGTTTTTGCATGGTCGCGCCCCTTAAATCGTAGCGACTACGGGGTCGTACCCTTGAATCCGTAGTCGCTACGGATTGCAGCATGTCTTGGTGGTGAAGGCAAGTCGACCAGGAGGACGCACCGCGTCTGAAGCGCAGCTTGTGCGCCTCCGGAATCGTTCCACTCAACGTCACCTGTGGGTCGGGAAGTCGCGGCCGGCCGAGGGCGGCACGCCGGCCGTCACGCCCATGAGCGGGGTCCGTGGATGACACAATGCGAAACGATTGCAATCGTGGACGACGACATCGCGGTGTGCTGCGCGGTGAGCCGCCTACTTGAGGCGCATGGGTATGTCACCGAGCAATATTCCTCAGCCGAAGAGTTCCTATACGCTGTGACGAGGACGGCCGCATCGTGCTTGGTTATCGACATCAATCTGGGTGATATCACTGGAGTCGAGCTGGGCCGCCAACTTTCGGCAATGGGTATCAAATTGCCGATCATTTTTGTGACGGGCTCTCGGGACAATTCCATCAGGGCGCAAGCGCTCGATTTAGGTTGTGCCGACTATTTCCAGAAGCCGTTCCGGGCGGACGAACTGATCAAGGCAATTGAGAAAGTAGCGGGACCTCCACCAACGTCGACGGCCAACGATCCATTGCTGAGATTGCTGCAACGCTACGAGGCCGAATTGGCTGCTTTTAATGACGCGTCAGGAGCTGTGGAACAGGACTGGGACAAAATTGCCGAAACGACTTGGTCCCGCACTCAGGATGAAATCCTCGAACGAAAGCCGGAGGCGACCACAGCAGCGGGTGCACGATTGGCACTGGATCACGTATTGAAAAGTGAGCTGTTCGCGGATCGAAGGGAATCTGCTGATCAACAGATGCTTTGGCTGCTGATCAAAGCGGCCCGTGATTATATCGATGGCATTGAAACGGGCGGGCAAGAGCGCGACCGATAATTTTTGCCTGGCATGTCATCGGGTGTTGGCCGCTCTGAGCGGGCCTCATCGCGGCCTCTCGCTCTGCCCTAGCAAACCGTGTAGTTTTTTGTCTCCGGTAAATGAGCGTGTGAGCGTTGATGCTGGCCATAACGGACGATATCGCAGCGGCCGCGGAAACGTGGCTTGCCGAGTTCGAGAAAGCCATTGCGGCATTTGACGAAGCCACGCTGCGCGCGCTGTTCCACCGCGACAGCCATTGGCGCGACCTGCTGGCGTTGAGCTGGCGCATCCAGACCGTGGCGGGCGTCGACGCCATCCTGCGCGAGCTGAAGCCGCACGCGGAGCGCACGCGCCCGCGCGGTTTCAAGCTCAGTGCGGGACGGACACCGCCGCGCCGCGTCAGGCGCGCCGGCAGCGAAGCGATCGAGGCGATTTTCAACTTCGAGACCATTGAAGGCCGCAGCGACGGGGTGCTGTGGCTTACGGCCGATGCCGCCGACCGCAGCACGCTGCGGGCCTGGACGCTGCACACCGCGCTGCAGGAGCTGAAAGGCCACGAGGAGAAGCATCGGCAGTCCAAGCCGCAAGGCAAAGCCTACGCGCGCGACTTCCACGGCCCGAACTGGCTCGACGACCGCAACAGTGCCGCGGCCTACGCCGATCGCGACCCGGCCGTGCTGGTGGTCGGCGCCGGCCAGGCCGGGCTGTCGATCGCAGCGCGCCTTAAGCAGCTCGAGGTCGACACGCTGATCGTCGACCAATGGCCGCGCATCGGCGACAACTGGCGCCAGCGCTATCACGCGCTGGTGCTGCACAACCAGGTGCACGTCAATCACCTGCCCTACATGCCGTTCCCGCCGACGTTTCCAACCTACATTCCGAAGGACAAGGTCGCGGCCTGGTTCGAAGCCTATGCCGACAGCCTGGAACTGAACGTCTGGACCGCCACCACCTTCGAGGGCGCCAGCTATGACGAGAAGACCGGGCGCTGGACGGTGACGCTGCGCGGCGCCGACGGCACGGCACGCATCATGCGTCCGCGCCACGTGGTGATGGCGACGGGCTTGAGCGGCAGCCCGGTGATCCCGGAGATTCCGACGTTCGAAAAATTCCGCGGCACGGTGTTGCACTCCAGCCAATACACCAGCGGCGAGGCCTGGCGGGGTAAGAGCGCGCTGGTCATCGGCTCCGGTAACAGCGGCCACGACATCGCCCAGGACCTGCACGCCAGCGGCGCGCGCGCGACCCTGGTGCAGCGCGGCACCACCATGGTGGTCAACGTCGAGCCGAGCGCGCAGCTGCCATACGCGCTTTACGATGAAGGCCCGCCGCTGGAGGACTGCGACCTGATCACCACGGCGACGCCGCTGTCGCTGTCGCGGGCGAGCCATATCCGCTTCACCGAGCAGGCCAAGACGATGGACCAGCCGCTGCTCGATGCGCTGAAGCGCAAGGGCTTCCGGCTCGACGACGGCGACGATGGCACCGGCTGGCAGTTCAAGTACCTGACGCGCGGCGGCGGCTATTATTTCAATGTCGGCTGCTCCGACCTGATCGCCAACGGCGAGGTCGCCCTGATGCAGTTCTCCGACATCGCCGAGTTCATGGCGGACGGCGTCCGCCTGCGCGATGGCCGCACACCACGGCCGACCTGATCGTGCTCGCCACCGGCTACAAGAACCAAAACCACCTGGTGCGCGAGCTGTTCGGCGACGCCGTCGCCGACCGCATCGGCCCGGTCTGGGGCTTCGGCGCGGGCCAGGAGCTGCGCAACATGTTCGCGCGCACGGCCCAGCCAGGGCTCTGGTTCATCGCCGGCAGCTTCGCCCAGTGCCGCATCTACTCGAAGTACCTGGGCCTGCAGATCAAGGCGTGTGAGGTTGGGATGCTGGCGTAACGATGTTGCCTGGGCCGCCTTGTAACCTGCGTCACGAATGCCCGCTTTGCACCCAATAGCGACCGCAGAACGGACCAAGCGGCGCGCACGGCGCGGCTGAGCGCGCCGCGACACACCGGCAGGATTGGCTGTTGCCAAAAATGGTGTAATGAAAGCCTTGCGGTCCCGTAGCTCAGCTGGATAGAGCAGCGGTTTCCTAAACCGAAGGTCGGAGGTTCAACTCCTCTCGGGACCGCCAACAAATCAATTCATTGGCAAAGTCGCAGTGATCGGCCGAAAGTTGATTTCCCACCTTGTCAGCACAGCGGCTGTGATTTCGGCTTCTCATGTCCGACGCTCCGCAGAAGCGGACATTGGGATGCGACCGGTCAAATGACGAATGGAGGATAACATGAAGGCAGCCGTGGTCGGCGAAAGCGCGCTCGAAATCCGTGAGGTGCCGCGGCCGCAGCCAAAGCCCGCCGAAGTGCTGGTCAGGGTGCGCGCCATCGGCATGAACCGCGCCGAGCTGCCGGGTTCTTACGGTTCGGGACACGCCCGCGTCACCGGTACCATTCCCGGCATCGAATGGTCGGGCGAGGTGGTCGAATGCGGGGCTGAGGTCAAAGGCTTCAAGCCCGGCGACCGGGTCATGTGTGTCGGCCAAGGCGGCTATGCCGAATATGCGGTCGCCGATTACGGCCGGACCACGCCGATCCCGGCAAACAATATGAGCTGGGAGCAGGCCGCGACCTATCCGGTCGCGCTCGGCACCATGCATGACGCCATCGTGACCAACGCCAAGCTGCAACGCGGCGAGACCGTCATCATCCAAGGCGCGAGCTCCGGCGTCGGCCTGATGGGCTTGCAGATCGCCAAGCTCTGGGGCGCGAAGCTCGTCATCGGCACCTCGACCAACGACGCGCGCCGCGCGCGGCTCAAGGAATTCGGCGCCGATCTCGTCGTCGATCCGGGCAAGGCCAACTGGTCCGAGGAGGTGCTGAAAGCAACCGACGGCAAAGGCGCCGAGGTCATCATCGACATGGTTTCGGGGCCGGTGGTGAACGAAAACATGAAGGCGGCCGCGGTGCTGGGGCGCATCATCAATGTCGGCCGTCTCGGCGGCGGTCACGCCGAATTCGACTTCAACCTCCACGCCGGCAAACGCATCGCCTATATCGGCGTCACTCACCGCACGCGCTCGATGGACGAGCTGCGCGCCGAAGTGAGCAACATGCGCGCCGATCTATGGGACGCCGTGTCGGCCGGCAAACTTTCGCTGCCGATCGACCGCGTCTTCAAGCTTGACGACGCCGAGGCGGCACAGGCGCACATGCGCACGAATGCGCATTTCGGCAAAATCGTCATGCGGCCGTAGGGTGCATCCAATGTTTGAAATGCCCGGGAAGCAGACATAATTTCAGTCGCTCATCATCGGGTTACACTCCCGCGAGGGCATTTTGCTCTCCCCGCAAAAGGCCCCATTGTGTAAGCCATGTGTCCGGAATGAACTGTCACCCTTCTCTCAGGAAGGGCACTCACCCTTTTGGTACCCCATTAAGTCGAGGCTCAAGAGCAAGCGACGGCATGAGCTGGAAGGAGTCAATGAAAATCCCCCGTCGCAAGTTGTTGCGTCTGGCAGCCGGAGCTGCCGTGCTTCCCGCCATGTCCCGGGCGTCGACGGCGCAAGACTATCCTGCCAGGCCGATACGCCTGATCGTCGGCTTCCAACCCGGCACGGCGCCGGACCTGGTCGCCCGCCTGGTGGGCCAAAGGTTGTCCGCGCAGTTCGGCCAACCGGTCATGATCGAAAACCATGCCGGCGCCTCGGGCAACCTCGCCACCGAGCTCGTGGTTCGTGCTCCACCCGACGGATACACGCTGCTCGAATTGACATCCGTCAATTCGTGGAATGTCGCACTGTTCGACAATCTCAAGTTCGACTTGCTGCGTGACCTCGCGCCCATTGCCAGCATCTATCGCGGGTTTGGCGTCGTGGTCGTGCAACCCTCGTTTCCGGCGAGAACTCTTGAGCGAGTTGATCGCGCTACGCAAAGGCAAATCCCGGCCAGCTTCGCATGGGGTCGGCCGGCGTCGGGACGCCGCAGCATCTCTATGGCGAAATGTTCAAACAGATGTGCGAGCATCGACATGTTGCACGTGCCTTACCGCGGCGGCGGACGGGCGCTCGCCGATCTGCTCGGCGGTCACGTTCATGTCATGTTTGATACGCTGGTGACGTCGATCGAACACATCCGCTCGAATGAGCTTCGGGCCTTGGCGGTCACGTCGCCAACCCGTGTCGAGGTGTTGCCGAACGTTCCCGCTGTTGCCGAAGTCGTGCCTGGATATCAGGCTGACGGTTGGCAGGGAATTGCCGCACCGGCCAACACGCCCGCCGCGATCATCGACAAGCTCAACCAGCAGATCAATGCGGCGCTTGCCGATCCGAGATTCGCCGCGAGGATCGCCGATCTCGGCGGGGTGCCGTTTGCAACCTCACCGGCGGAGTTTCGAGATTTCATCGCCGAATTTACCGCCAAGTGGAGCAAGCTGATCAAGTCTGCGAACATCAGCAGGTAGCCGGTGTGTCCCTGTCGGACATTCAAATCCGAACGTGTTGGTGATGATCGTCCGCCGAAAACCGGGAAGGTGTCGTGAATGCGCGATATCGCCGAATATTTGCGAGCCTATCGGGCCTATGTCTCGAGCAGCCTTGGTTGGGGCAAAGCCTTAGGGTTTGCACTTCTGTGGCTTGTATTCATGTTCATGCCGCTCGGAATAAGGGCGTTGGTGCAGTTGCCGACTTGGATAGCGATAACGTGGATGATCATTTGGGCGTCGCTTGGGTATGTCTTTGCGCCTTACGGCATGTGGCGGCATCATCGCGCTCAGATGGGTTCAAGTCAGCCGAACCGAAAATAGCCACGCGCGGCATTCAGCTCGCTTGGTTGAGGCGCCCTTGACAGGCCGTGCTCCGTCGGTCGGCGGTCGTTAGCGGAGCGTCGTCAACAGGTGCTCAGCCGCTTTGAGGTCGGCCGTATCCGAGCCCTCGGTGAATTGCTCGAACACCGGCCGCAACAGTGCGCGCGCGTCGTCGGAGCGACCCTGGCCGGCCCATAGCGCCGCAAGATCGGTTGCGGTTCGCAGCTCCCAGGCGCGCGAGCCATGGGCGCGGCTCAATTCAAGCGATTGCATGAAGCACATGTCGGCATCTTCGATGCGGGGCTTCGGCATGGCCAGGACGATGCTGCCTTTCAGACGCAGAAGCTCGGGGAGGTAAACGGTGCCGCCCTTCGCTTCGACCAGCCGGATCGTTTCGTCCATCAGCGTGACGCCTTCGGTGAACCGGCCGGTGGCTGCGTAGCCGCGGGCGAGCATGATGTTGAACCGCGTGGTGAAGCGGCCGTAATGCGCCGCGTGGAGCTTCTCCAGACAATCCTGCAACGTCTCGACGCCGGGCTCGACATCGCCGCGGCGGATGGCGAGCTCGGCCTTGAGGCCGCGGCCCACGTCAAGATAGGGCCCGAAAGATTGCGTCTCCGCGCGGGAGATAAACCAATCCAGGTGCTGCTCCGCGGCGGCGATGTCGCCGGTCCACAGCAGCACCGTGATGGCCGTCAGCACAATCGCGAGCGACACCGGATGGTTCATCCGTTCGGCATCGTTGATCGCGTGATGGGCGTTGGCCGCCGCCTGCGCCGGATAGCCTTGCAGCCAAAGGGTCGTGGCCAGTGCGACCCTGGCCCAGTTGCGATGATCGAACCCAAAATAGACTGCGTGGGTGGACGCCGCGCCTGGTCCGGCTTCCAGCGCTGCCTCCAGCTCCACGCGCGCGCCGTTGAGGTCGCCCAGGAGATGGCGGGAAATCCCCAACAGCGAATGGGCCAGCGCAGTCAGCCCTGCGTCGCTAAGCGTGCCGGCGATCCTGGAGCTGTGCTCGGCATATTGCAGAGCGATCTTATAATCGCCGCCGCGCAAGTGGTACATGTGCAGCATGCCCAGCATGCCCGCCATATGGAGGGCGTCACTGCGCTCTTCGGCAATCCCGAGACTTCTGTTCAGGGCCACGTGCACCGCGATCGCTGTTGCCGCGCGTGAACATCAGCGAAATTCCCAGGCCCGCCTGGAGCTGCATTTCCTCGCGGCCGCCCCGGCGCGCATCATCGAGAGCGAGCAGCGCGCGCTCCGACCAGCGCTGGCATTCGATCAACAGCGACATGGACAAGAAAACCGGCGCAGCGGCCGCCGCAAGCTCGACGCCGATTGAACGTTGCCGTTTTCGCCAAAGCATCATTCCAACGCCGCGCGAACATTGTTGAGGCCGGCGAAGTAGGGCGCTCGTTCCGTGCCGGTCGACAGGGTCTCCCATTCGTCTCCGGTCTGCTCCAGCCAGCGCCGGTAATAGGTCGCGTGACGCACCGCCAGATCGGCAAGCTCGGCGCCGTCGATGCCGATATCCAGCGCATAGGCGCGCGTGGTGTCGAGCAGCCGGTAGCGCACCATGGCTCCGATGGGGCGGACGGCCACCATCGATTTTTCGACGAGGCTGTCGATCGCGCCAGAGACGGTCGTTCGGTCCAGCGTCGCGCTGGTCACGACTTCGAGCGCGGCATCGAGGGTAAAATGTCCGACGAATATCGCCAGCCGCCGAAGCACCATGCGTTCCAATTCGGACAGGAGCTCGTAGCTCCAATTCAGCGTGGCCTGCAACGTCTTCTGGCGTGGCGGCGCCGTGCGCGAGCCGAGCCATAGCAGCGTCAGATGCTGGTCGAGCAGCGCCGCGGTCTGCTGAAGGCCGTAGGACTTCAACGCGCCTGGCTGCCAGCTCGATCGCGAGCGCGACGCCGTCAAGCTTCCGGCAGATGTCTGCGACAATGGGCGCTTCCACATCGCTGACGTCCAAATGGGCGCCGCTTGCGGCCGCGCGCTCCAGGAACAGTTGGGCTGCCGGAAACTGCCGAACCGCCGCCGCGGTCAGCCCCGGGACATCCGGTGGACAGGCGAGCGCATCCAGTCTGTAGATATGCTCGCCCTCGATCCGGAGCGCTTCGCGGCTGGTGGCGAGGATGTGGACTTGCGGTGCGGCCTCCATGAGCCTTGCGGCCAGCCCGGCAATCGCGTCGACGAGATGCTCGCAAGTATCGAGGATCAGCAGAATTCGCTTGTTCCTCAAGAATGCAATCAGCCCAGGGGTTGCATCGTCCGACTGGACCGACAGCCCCAGCATGGAGGACGACAGCCGTCGTTGCGAGCTTGGGATCGCTCAGCATCCCAAGATCGACGAACAGCACAGACCCGGCAAAAGCATCGGCCAGATGATGCGCGACGGCGACAGCGACCGTCGTCTTGCCGACGCCGCCCGGGCCGACGATGGTGACCAGGCGCGAGGCGCTCAGCTGAGCCGACAGCTTCTGGACATCGTCATCCCGGCCGACCATTCGGCCCAAGCGGTTGGGAAGATTGGCGTGCGGAAAGCTGGCCGGGGCGACCGGTGCTTCGTCGCGCGGACTGCCGGCTTGTGACACCGGCGCGACGAAGCAATAGCCCCGTCCCGCGAGCGTCGTGATGTAGCGCGCGCCATTCTTGCCATCGCCCAGCGCCTTGCGGAGGCTGGCCATGTGAAACCGCAAGCTGCCTTCTTCGACGATGACGTCGGGCCAAACCCGCGACATCAGGTCTTTTTTGCTGACGACTTCATTCGGCGTGGAGATCAGAACGATCAGAATGTCGAGCGCGCGCCCACCCAATTCGACGGGCGCGCCCCCTTTGGTGAGGAGCCTTTCGCTCGCGATCAAATTGAACGGACCAAACGACAATCCGTCTTTGGTCTGACCTGCCGCTGTCGCCATGGCGTCTTGGTTCGGAGCCGCCTTTGTACGGGGCGGCACTGTAGGTCAAAGGGTGAACCCCCGCACCAAGAAGGAGCGGTGGTCAAGACTTTGTGACAACCCAGTACGCTCAAAATTGCATGGAAAAGCGGAAGCGCTGGCAGCGGCAATAGCGGCTCACAATGCATGACGGCCGATTCCGGCCTCGGCGCTCATTGTTGGGCAGATTAGCCCGAGCAGACGTCAGGAATAGAGCTGAACTGCGGGAGCGATCGTTACAGGTGAAAGTCGGACGCATGCAGGCTGCTGGCCGAAACACTCAGCAGCGTCAGCGAGTGGCTGTCGTCCAGACCGGCATCCAAAAAAATCTGCATAGAGAATAGGCAGCGCTGTTGGGCGCTAACAGCGTCTCACAACGCATAACGGGCGATTTCGGCCTCGCGAGCGTAGGAGTTGGCCTGCAGGCAGGCGCAGCTATCGAACCGAGGAGAGATCCATGCGTCCCGCAGCAACCGGAATGACCCACATCCTGCCGCGGGCGGGTTCTATCCGTCGCCGCCGCTGCGGCCATTGCCGTTGGGCTCGCCGTCCTGGGCGGCAGCGCGATTTCCGCGCAGGACAAGTACACCGTGCAGGTGCCGGATGGGCTCGCGTTCGCCGAGTTCAGGGGATTCGAAGACTGGCCGACCATCGCCGTCAGTCAGGCTGGAGATTTGATCGAGGTGATCGTCGGCAATCCCACGATCATCCAGGCCTACCGGGCCGGCATTCCCGACAACGGCAAGGCTTTCCCCGACGGCTCGAAGATGGCGAAGATCCACTGGAAGGCGAAACAGAGCTCGGAAGCCCCCGACCCGACGACGGTGCCGGACACGCTCCACGACATCGATTTCATGGTGAAGGACAGCAGGAGATTTGCGAGCACCGGCGGCTGGGGATACGCGCAGTTCGACTACGACACTGCCACCGACACGTTCAAGCCCTTGGGAACCGGGGCGGGTTGCGGGCACTCATGCCACTCGATCGTGGAGAAGAAGGATTACGTTTTCACGGCGTACGGCAAGCGATGAGCGGCCGGCGCCATCTGCAACTGACTTTCAAACCGCTTTCAACCCGAGGGAGAAAACCATGTCGAGTATGCTGAAGGGTGCCTTGTGTGCGTTCGTCGTGACCCTCGCACTGGGCACCGTCTCAAGCGCCGTCGCTCAAACGGCACCTGCACCGGCACGTTCGAGCGTGCTGCCCACCGGCGGCGGCCAGGCCCTGCTCGATACCTCCGACACCGTCCTTGCTCTTGCTCGATCATCAGGCCGGCCTGTTCCAGACCGTCAAGGATGTCGCGCTTCCCGATCTGCGCGCCAACGTGACGATGCTCGCGAAACTTGCGACGCTTCTGAAAATCCCCGTGATCACGACGGCGTCGGAGCCCAACGGCCCCAACGGCCCGCTGATGCCGGAAATCCATCAGTTCGCGCCGCATGCGGTCTATGTGCCGCGCAAGGGCGAGGTGAACGCCTGGGACAACGAAGACTTCGTCAAAACCGTGCGCGCCACCGGCAAGCGGACGCTGATCATGGCCGGGGTCTGGACCAGCGTCTGCGTGATGTTTCCGGCGCTGGACGCCAAGGCGGCGGGTTTCAAGGTCTACGCCGTCATGGATGCGTCCGGCGATCCCAGCGAGATGGCTTCGCGCACCACGCTGGCCCGCTTCATCCAGGCCGGCGTGATTCCGATATCGACGAACGCCGTGCTGTCGGAGACCCATCGCACCTGGAATCGCCCCGAGGCCGGCGAACTCGCGAAGCTCTACGCCTTGGCGGCCCCCAACTACGCCGCGGTGATCGAGAGCTACCAGAAGGCTCAGGAGGTCGCCAAGCAAGCTCGGTAGCGCAACAGATCCACCTTCAACAGCATTGGGCGCGCCCGTTTTACGGGCGCGTTTTTTTTGGAAGGACCAATCACCATCCGACTTTGGTCTTGGGCCTCGGCAGCCCCACCGCCAGAAATACGGACCGCTGGCAGCGGCTAACAGCATCTCACAACGCATAACGGGCATTTCCGGCCTCGCCGACGTAAGTGTCGGGCAGCACGCAGGTGCGTCCGGCACACCGATCGGACCGAGGAGGGCGGCCATGAACAACAGCAACCACGTCGAAGCCATCAACCAGGATCGCCGCCGGCTATTGGGCACGGTCGCGTTGGGCATCTTTGTCGCAGGTGCCGCGAGCCTGGTGCCGACGCAACTCATCGCCGCGCTGGCGGACGAAGGCATTCGCCCGTTCCGCGTCAACATTCCGGAAGAGCAGCTCGCTCGATCTCCGCCGGCGCATCAACGGCACGCGCTGGCCGGACCAGGAAACCGTCAATGACGGCTCGCAGGGCCCGCAGCTCGCGAAATTCCAGGACATCGTCCGCTACTGGGGCACCGAATACGACTGGCGCAAGGTGGAGGCGCGACTGAACGCGCTGCCCATGTTCATGACCAAGATCGACGGCGTCGACATTCATTTCATCCATGTGAAATCCCGTCACGCCAATGCCCTGCCGCTCATCATCACCCATGGTTGGCCCGGTTCGGTGATCGAGCAGCTGAAGGTTATTGATCCGCTGACCAATCCGACGGCCCACGGCGGCCGGGCCGAGGATGCATTCGACGTCGTGATCCCGTCGATGCCTGGTTACGGGTTCTCCGGCAGGCCAAAAGACAAGGGCTGGAATCCCGACCGCATCGCCCGCGCCTGGGCGGAGCTGATGACGCGCCTCGGCTACACCCGCTATGTCGCGCAGGGCGGTGATTGGGGCTCGCCGGTCTCCAGCGCGATGGCGCGCCAGGGGCCGGCGGGATTGCTCGGCATCCACATCAACCTGCCGGCAACGATACCATCCGACGTGGCCGCAGTGCTCGCCGCCGGCGGTCCCGCGCCTACCGGACTCTCCGATAAGGAGCGTGCGGCATTCCAATCGCTCGACACCTTCTACAAAAAGCACCGCGCCTACGGGGCCATCATGGGCACGCGCCCGCAGGCGATCGGCTACGCCTTGACGGACTCACCGGTCGGGCTCGCGGCCTGGATCTTCGACTACAACAACGGCGAGCCCGCGCGCCGGCTCCAGCGAGATGACGTGCTCGACGACATCACGCTGTACTGGCTGACCAACACAGCGACCTCGGCGGCGCGGCTGTACTGGGAGACTGCCGGCCAAAGCGTCGTGCTCTCGGCTGCGCAGAAGACAACCGAGATCTCGCTCCCGGTCGCCATCACCGTGTTTCCGGAAGAGGTCTATCGAGCCCCGGAAACCTGGGCCCGTCGCGCCTATCGCAACCTCATCTACTTCAACGAGGTCGACAAAGGCGGCCACTTCGCTGCGTGGGAACAGCCTGAGCTCTTCTCTCAAGAGATCCGCGCGGCGTTCCGGTCGCTCCGGCAGCCATGATCACGAACTACCAGATCACGCATGACTTCGAACATCCAAACCTGAGGAGAAAGACATGAGCACTGTTCAATCACGTGAAACCGCAATCCAGACCGCGAAAGCGCGGCCGGTCGATATGAAGCTTGAGGTAATCGTCATCCCGGTTTCGGATGTCGATCGCGCAAAGCAGTTTTACAGCAAGCTCGGCTGGCGACTCGACGCCGACTTCGTTGGTGACGACCACCGCGTGATCCAGTTCACGCCGCCCGGCTCCGGGACCTCGGTCATCTTCGGCAAGAACGTCACCCCAGCGGCGCCTGGCTCCGCCAAGGGCCTGTACCTGATCGTGTCCGATATCGAGGCCGCCCGCAAAGAGCTGCTCGATCGCGGTATTGCGATCAGTGAAGTGTTCCACCACGAAGGCGACGTGCACACCGGCCCGGACGAGCCGTACCTGTTCGGAAGTGTCCGGGTCAGCGGTCCGGATCCCGAGCATCGCACCTACCAGTCATACGCCTCGTTTCGCGATCCAGACGGCAACGGCTGGCTGTTTCAGGAGGTCACCGCGCGGCTTCCCGGGCGCGTGGACGGAAACCAGACGACGTTCGCTTCGGTCGCCGACCTGGCGAGCGCGTTCCGGCGTGCCGAGGCCGCGCACGGCGAGCATGAGAAGCGGACCGGCGGGGGGCGCGATGAAAACTGGCCGGACTGGTACGCCCAATACATGGTGGCGGAGCAGGCCGGCAGGGAGCTGCCAACGTGAGCGACTGGGACGTCATCGGCGACGACTTGCCGGCCGTGGCTCTCGCCGACCGATGACGGCCCGAGATCGTCGAACCCATACAGTCATTCAAAGGAGAGAATGCCATGACCACGCTCATCAAGACGCTTTTCGCGCTCGCGGCTGGCACAGTGCTCGCCACGGGCGCCTTCGCCCAGAGCGCGAAGGAGATCCGCGGCACTTCACCTTACACCCAACTCGAGAATGAGCCCCCGGCCAAGTTGGTTGTGGATCCACCGCTTCCCGGTCCGCTGGCCCAGGGCATCTTTCAGGCCCAGTACCGGGTGGAGAACGTGCGCATCTTGCCAGTGTTCGGGGCAGGCGCCGTCAAGGCATCTCCACGTCTCGGGCATCTGCACATTACCGTCGACGACCTTCCCTGGTGGTGGGCGGATGCGAGTGACAACAACACAGTCGACATAGCCGGACTACCGCCCGGCGAGCACAAGGTGAAGATCGAGTTGGTCGACGCCAACCACAGCGCCTTCCCCGGACAGGCAGTCACGCTGACGTTCACCGTGCCTCCGCGCAACACAATGAGTCACAGCCACAAGTAGTCCGCGAAATAGGTCCGCGACGACGTCACGCGGTCACCGGGCATCCCCCGGTGACCGATGCAACCCCGATCCGAACGCAGGGCTACGGCCATGAGCAACCGCATCCTTGTTTTCTACGGTTCCTATCGTTCCGATCGGATGGGGATCCGGCTCGCCCAATTCGTGGTCGAGCGGCTGCGGCGCCGCGGCGACGACGTCGAGTTGATCGATGCCAAGGCCGTCAACCTCCCGATGCTCGACCGGATGTACAAGGAATATCCGAAGGGCCAGGCGCCCGCGGCCCTTGAACAGCTCGCAGGCAAGATCCGCGGCGCCGACGGCTTTGTGTTCGTCACCGGCGAATACAATTGGGGCGTCCAGCCGGGACTGAAAAACCTGACCGATCATTTCCTCGAGGAGTGGTTCTGGCGGCCCGCCGCGATCGTGAGCTATTCGGCCGGACGTTTCGCCGGTGCGCGGGCCGCGATCGCCTGGCACGGCACGCTCTCCGAGATGGGGATGGTGGTGATCTCGAGCACGATCGCCGTCGGTCCGATCGCACAGACCTTATCGGCCGAAGGCGAACCCGTTGGCGAGAGCGGCAAAGCGGTTGAAGGCGCGTTCCCGCGCTTTGCCGACGATCTCTTGTGGTGGGTGGAAGCCGCAAAAGCGCAGCGACAGCGCAAGGCGCCGCCGTATTGATCGCGAGGCGAGAACGTAGCTCGCAAGCCACGGCACACGAGCCGGAATCGGAAGGAGATTTCGATGAACACGAACAGGCTTTTGGTCGCCGCGGTCCTCGCAGTCGCGATCGGAGCTCCGATCGCAGGCTTTGTCGGAGACATGAAAGGGCAGCCGATGACATCGACAAGCGTGCGGGTGCCGTTCCTTCATGGCTTCCAGATTGGTCAATTTGCCGGCCAGTCCGAGCTGGCGTCGCTCGAGCGCGCCAACGAATGGCTGAATTCGCCGCCGCTGACGCCGCAGGCGCTGCGCGGCAAAGTCGTTCTGGTCGATTTCTGGACCTACACCTGCATCAACTGGCGGCGCCAGTTTCCCTACGTCCGCGCCTGGGCCGAGAAATACAAGGACCAGGGATTGGTGGTGATCGGCGTCCATGCGCCGGAGTTCGCATTTGAAAAAAACATCGCCAACGTGCGCTGGGCCGTCAAAGACATGAAGATCGATTACCCGGTCGCGGTCGACAACGACCATGTCATCTGGCGCGCGTTCCGGAACCAGGCCTGGCCGGCGCTCTATTTCGTCGATGCGCAGGGGCGCGTTCGACATCATTATTTTGGCGAAGGCGCCTACGAGCAGTCGGAAATGGTCATCCAGGAGCTGCTGCGCGAGGCCGGCGCCACCGGCGTCAGTCGAGAGCCGGTTTCGGTGGATGCCCGCGGCCTCGACGCTGCCGCCGATTGGGCCAACCTTCGCTCGCCGGAAAATTACGTCGGGTTTGAGCGCACCGAGAATTTTGCGTCGCCCGGCGGGGCCACGATGGACAAGCCGCGCATGTACGAACGGCCCTCGCGGCTGCGCCTGAACGAATGGGCGCTGTCCGGCGATTGGACCGTGCGGGGCGACGCCTCGGTTCTGAACAAGGCCGGTGGCAGCATCACTTACCGCTTTCACGCCCGCGACCTTCACCTCGTCATGGGCCCGATGGCGCCAGGAACGCCGGTGAGATTTCGCGTGCTGATCGATGGACAGCCGCCAGGCGCTGCGCACGGGGTCGACGTTGACGAACAAGGCAACGGCACGGTGGTCGAACAGCGGATGTACCAGCTCATCCGCCAACCGAAGCCGATCACCGATCGCCAATTCGAGATCGAGTTTCTTGGACCGGGCGTGGAGGCCTTCGCGTTCACGTTCGGCTGATCCGCCGCGCAGCGGCTAACAGCATCTCACAACGCCTAACGGGCAGTTCCCATCCCCCAGGCGTAGATGTTGGGCGGCACGAAAGCACAGCCGAGCGCAACCTGTCGAGAATCGGAGGCGCACCATGGACACGCTCAGAACGACCGAAAACATCGACCAGGACCGCCGCCGCTTCTTCGGCGCCGCGGCCATGACCGCCGCTGCCGCCCAATTCGGCATGCTGGCTTCGGCGAACGCCCAGCCAGCCCAGGCGAAGCTGCCGGCGATCAAGCCGGGAACGCACACCTCGCTCGGTCCGCTGAAGCAAATCGATGCCGGCGTCCTGAACATCGCCTACGCCGAAGCGGGTCCGGCCGACGGCCCGCCGGTCATTCTGCTGCACGGCTGGCCCTACGACATTCACAGCTTTGTCGATGTCACGCCGGCGCTGGCGTCGGCGGGCTATCGCGTGCTCGTTCCCTATCTGCGCGGCTATGGTGCGACGCGCTTTCTTTCCAGCGAGACGTTCCGCAACGGCCAGCCTTCGGCCGTGGCCGTCGATGTCATCGACTTCATGAATGCGCTCAGGATCGAGAAGGCGGTTCTCGCCGGCTTCGACTGGGGCGGCGCGAACGGCCTGCATCGGCGCGGCGCTTTGGCCAGAGCGGGTCAAGAGCGCTGGTCTCCGTCAGCGGATATCTGATCGGCAACCAGGAAGCCGGCAAGATGCCGTTGCCGCCCAAGGCCGAGTTCGAGTGGTGGTACCAGTTCTATTTCGCCACGGAACGCGGCCGGATCGGCTACGAGAAGAACCGGCATGACTTTAACAAGCTGATCTGGCGGCACGACTTCTCCCAAGTGGAGCTTCGACGACGCGACGTACGCCCGCAGCGCGGCCGCCTTCGACAACCCCGACCACGTCGCCATCGTCATTCACAATTATCGCTGGCGGATCGGCATAGCTGAAGGCGAGGCGAAATACGGTGAGCTGGAAAAGCGGCTCGCTGCGGGTCCGGCAATCAGTGTTCCGAGCATCACCCTCGAAAGCGACGCCAACGGCGCACCGCATCCGGAGCCCAGTTCATACGCCAACAAGTTCACGGGCCGCTATCAGCACCGGAACATCACGGGCGGCATCGGACACAACCTGCCTCAGGAGGATCCGAGGGCCTTCGCCGAGGCGGTCATCGACGTCGACAAAGCTTGATCGCGCGCAGTCCCGCCGCTGACACAGGGATGAGACCTTTGAAGCCGGAAGACCCCATGAGCGAAGCTGCAAGAGTCGTGCATACGGCCAAGACCCACACCACCGGCGGCCGCGAACATGGCGCCTCGCGCAGCTCCGACGGGCGCTTGGACCTCAGGCTCGCGGTGCCGAACTCGGCGCGCATCGGCACCAACCCGGAGCATCTCTTCGCTGCCGCCTGGTCGGCCTGCTTCGAAAGCGCGATCGCGCTGGCGGCGCAGAAAAGGAAAATTGCACTGCCGGCCGGCGTCGCGATCGACGCGGAGGTGGACCTGAACCTCGCGGACAGCGGCTACTTCCTGAGCGCCCGGTTCAATATCAGCCTGCCGGGCGTCGAGCGCGAAATCGCGCAGGCGCTGGTCGACGAAGCACACGAGACTTGTCCGTACTCGAAAGCGACGCGCGGCAACATCGACGTCGTGATCAAGCTGGTCGAGCCCGACCGGCACCACACTCAAACCGCTGTCAGGCCCTGAACATCGGTCAAAGGAGATCTGCCATGGCGTTCCCCATCAAAGTCAACGGCAAGACCCACAATGTCGACGTCGACGGCGACACGCCGCTGCTTTGGGTGCTGCGCGACGTGCTCGGCATGACCGGCACCAAGTTCGGCTGCGGCCTGGCGCTGTGCGGCGCTTGCACGGTCCATGTCGACGGCGTCGCCACCCGATCGTGCATCACGTCGATTGACAGCGTCGGCGGGTCGGCCATCACCACCATCGAGGCGATCGGTGCGACACCGGCCGGCGCCAAGATCCAGAAGGCCTGGCTGGATCGCGAGGTCCCGCAATGCGGCTACTGCCAATCGGGCCAGATCATGTCGGCGGCGGCGCTGCTCGCGAGCAATCCGCGCCCGAGCGACCCAGCCATCGACGACGCGATGTCCGGCAACATCTGCCGCTGCGGGACCTACCCGCGCATCCGTGAAGCCATCAAGCAGGCCGCCGCGAGCTGACGGGAGGCGATCATGACGTTCGGTAATCTCATATCCAAAGCCGGCGGCGCGGGCCGATCGGACTCTGCACGCGGTTTGTCCCGGCGTGCGTTTCTGCAAACCGGAGCGGCCGCCGGCGGCGGCCTGATGCTGAGCTTCAACCTGTCCCTGGTTGGTGCTGCAGCCGCTGATGCATTCGTCCCCAATGCCTTCATCCGCATCGCAACCGACGGCAAGGTCATGCTGACCATGCCCTATGTCGAAATGGGCCAGGGCACCTACACATCGATCCCGATGCTGATCGCCGAAGAGCTGGAGATCGACCTCAAGCAGGTGCAATTGGAGCATGCCCCGCCCAACGAGAAACTCTACGTCAATCCGTTGCTGGGGGTGCAGGCCACCGGCAATTCGAACGCGATCCGCGGCGCGTGGCAGCCGCTGCGCCAGGCTGGCGCGACCGCGCGCACCATGCTGGTGGCTGCTGCGGCCAAGCGCTGGAATGTCGATCCGGCATCTTGCCGCGCGCAGAGCGGCGTGGTGCTGCATCCACCGACCGGACGACGCGCGACCTACGGTGAGCTTGCCGCGGACGCCGCCGGCATGCCCGTGCCGGACAAGGTCACGCTCAAGGAGCCGAAGGATTTCAGGCTGATCGGCACGCCGGCGAAGCGACTCGACCTGCCGGCGAAGGTCGATGGCACCGCAGTGTTCGGCATCGATGCTCGCCCAGCCGGGCGTGAAGATCGCCACATTGGCGCAATCGCCGGTGTTCGGCGGCCGCGTGAAAAGCGTCGACGATGCCGCCGCCAAGGCGGTCAAGGGCGTACGCCAGATCGTGCGGCTCGACGATGCCGTCGCGGTCGTGGCCGATCACATGGGTGCTGCGAAGAAGGGCCTGGCAGCGCTCAAGATCGAATGGGACGACGGCCCGCATGCCAGGCTGACCACCGCCGACGTGGCACGCGAGCTCGAGCAGGCAACGCTCAAGCCGGGCGTGGTCGCGCAGAATGTCGGCGACGCCGACAAGGCGATGGTGGGCGCCGCTCGCAAGGTCGAGGCGATCTATCAGGTGCCGTTCCTGGCGCACGCGACCATGGAGCCGATGAACTGCACGGTTCATGCCCGCAAGGATGAATGCGAAATCTGGATCGGCAGCCAGGCCGTGGCGCGAGTCCAGTCGATGGCCGCGAAGGCCGCGGGCCTGCCGGTCGAGAAGGTCATCGTGCACAATCATCTGATCGGCGGCGGCTTCGGCCGGCGGCTGGAGGCGGACGGCGCGGTCCGCGCTGTCGAGATCGCCAAGCACGTCGACGGCCCGGTGAAGGTCGTCTGGACCCGCGAGGAGGACATCCAGCACGACATGTACCGGCCGTATTGGTTCGACCGCATCGCCGCGGGCTTGGACGACAAGGGCCGGCCGATCGCCTGGAGCAACCGCTTCGCCGGCCCGTCGGTGATCGCGCGATGGCTGCCGCCGGCATTCAACAACGGTCTCGATCCCGACACGACCGAAGCCGCCATCGATCTGGTCTATGACCTGCCGAACTTTCACGTCGAATATGTCCGCGTCGAGCCGCCGGGCATTCCGACGGCGTTCTGGCGCAGCGTCGGGCCCTCGCACAACGTGTTCGTCACCGAGAGCTTCATGGACGAACTGGCGGCGGCTGCCAAACAGGACCCGGTCGCCTACCGGCTCGCGCTGCTCGACAAGACGCCGCGCGCCAAGGCGGTCCTGGCGCTTGCCGCCGAGAAGGCCGGCTGGGGCCAGCCACTGCCGCCACGCGCCGGCCGCGGCATCGCCATCCAGCACGCCTTCGCCAGCACCATGGCGATGGTCGCGGAGGTCGAAGTCGCGAAAGACGGCACTGTCCGCGTCCGGCGCGTCGTCTGCGCGGTCGACTGCGGCATCGCCGTCAATCCCGATACCGTTGCGGCGCAGGTCCAGAGCGCGGCGATGTTCGGCATCACCGCGGCACTCTACGGCGAGATCACGCTGAAGGACGGACGCGTGCAGCAGTCCAACTTCGACAACTACCAGATCCTTCGCATGAACGAGGCGCCGTCGGTCGACGTGCACATCGTGCCGAGCCAGGAGGCGCCGGGCGGCATGGGCGAGGCCGGAACTTCGCTGATCGTGCCAGCCGTTGCCAATGCGATCTTCGCCGCGACCGGACAACGGCTGCGGAAAATGCCGGTCGATACCGCTGCGCTGAAGCAGCGGGCGTAACGTCAATCACGATCGGAGATAGAAGGAGGCTCACATGATCCGAAAGGCGAAAGCGGTTTGGCGCGGGACCGGTCGCGCCGGCAACGGCCATCTCTCGACCGATTCCGGCGTGCTTGCGGAGACGCCGTATTCGTTCAAGACGCGGTTCGAAAACGAGAAGGGCACCAATCCCGAGGAGCTGATCGCCGCGGCCCACGCCGGCTGCTTCACCATGGCGCTGGCATTCGGGCTGCAAGCCGGCGGCTATACCCCGACCGAGCTGACCACCGAGGCGGCGGTCACGCTCGAGTCCGAGGGCCAGGGCTTCCGCATCACTCGCTCGGCGCTGACCTTGCGTGCCCAGGTGCCAAACCTGGATCAAGCCGCGTTCGCCCGCATGGCGAGTGATGCCGAGAAGAACTGCCCGGTCTCCAAGGTGCTCAAGGCTGAGATCACGTTGGATGCCAAGCTGATCTGAGGAGCTGTGACATGCCCTTCATCAAGACTCGCGACGGTGTTGAGATCTTCTACAAGGATTGGGGTCAGGGTCAGCCCATCGTGTTCAGCCATGGCTGGCCGCTGTCGGCGGACGATTGGGACGCGCAGCTCCTGTATTTCCTGAACCGCGGCTACCGCGTCATCGCGCACGACCGCCGGGGTCATGGGCGCTCCACCCAGGTCGCCGACGGTCACGATATGGACCACTACGCCGACGACATGGCGGCGCTGACCGCTCACCTTGATTTGAAGGGCGCCATTCACGTCGGGCATTCCACCGGCGGCGGCGAGGTGGTGCACTACCTGGCGAGGCATGGCGAGAGCCGGGTGAAGAAAGCCGCGATCATGGCTGCAGTACCGCCGCTTATGGTGAAGACAGCCGCGAATCCCGGCGGCCTGCCAAAACAAGTGTTTGACGATTTCCAGGTGCAGCTCGCCGCCAATCGGTCGGAGTTCTATCGGGGCATCGCCGCCGGGCCCTTCTATGGCTTCAATCGTTCGGGCGCGAAGCCTTCCGAGGCGATCATCCAGAACTGGTGGCGGCAAGGCATGATGGGCGGCGCCAAGGCTCACTACGACGGTATCGTCGCGTTCTCACAGACCGATTTTACCGAGGACCTTAAAAAGATCACGGTGCCGGTCCTGGTCATGCATGGCGACGACGATCAGGTCGTGCCCTACGCCGACTCGGCGCCGCTGTCGGCCAAGCTTTTGAAGAACGGCACGCTCAAGACCTACAAGGGATTTCCGCACGGCATGCCCACCACGCAGGCGGATACGATCAATGCCGATCTGTTGGCTTTTTTCCAAGCCTAGGGATGGCGCCGTCATGAGCTGGAGAAGGTTCGCTGCCTTTGGTGTCGCAGCGCTTGCGCTCGCCTGGGGCGGGCCGGCCACCGCGCAAGACCTCATCTATCCGAAGGACTTCCGCGCAAGGCAAATCGCGACCAACGGAACTCAGCTTCATGTGCGCGTCGGCGGCACAGGGCCCGCGGTCGTGCTGCTTCACGGCTACGGCGAGACGGGCGACATGTGGGTGCCGCTCGCCAAGGATCTGGCACGAGATCACACCGTAGTCGTTCCCGATCTTCGCGGCATGGGCCTATCGGCGATTCCGCCGGGTGGATATGACAAGAAGACGCAAGCGCGCGATATCGCCGGCGTCCTCGATGCCCTCAAGATCGATCGTGCCGCGCTCGTTGCGCACGACATCGGCAACATGGTCGGCTATGCCTTTGCGGCATCATACCGCCAACGGGTCACCCGCTTCGTCCTGATCGATGCGCCGCTGCCCGGCGTCGGGCCCTGGGAGGACATCCTCAAGAATCCCTTGCTGTGGCATTTTCGATTTGGCGGTCCCGACATGGAGCGCCTCGTCAAGGATCGCGAACGCATCTATCTCGACCGCTTCTGGAATGAGTTTTCCGCGACGCCGGCTCGCTTCAGCGAGGCCGCGCGACGTCATTATTCCCGACTCTACGCGCGTCCCGGCGCCATGCGCGCAGGCTTCGCGCAGTTTGCCGCGTTCGACCAGGACGCAATCGATAACAAGGTTTTTGTGACCGAAGGCAAGCTTGCGGTCCCGGTGCTCGCGCTTGGCGGCGAGAAATCGTTTGGAACGACGATGGCTGCGGTCATGCGGTTTGCCGCGAACGACGTCGAGGAGGGCGTCATTCCGGATGCCGGTCATTGGGTCATGGAAGAGAACCCGAAGGCGACAGTGGCAAAGGTACGGATGTTTCTCGACAAGGGCCGTTAAGGCAACGTGTCAAGCGGAGGCGAACAATGGAGAGTGCGAGTTTATCGTTACGCGTCGGCGCTCTTGCTTATCCGCGAACGATGCACATTTGCGGTCCGCAACACTGAAGAAGGCAGCACCCCATGAATCGCGCCGCATCGCTTCTGTTTTGCTCGATGGCTGCTCATTCTTTGAGCGCCTGCGACAACAAGCCGGTCGCCAGCGCCAATCCCATGCCTCCCGCGGTGACGGTATCGCGGCCATTGATGCAAAAGATCACGGAATGGGATGAATACACCGGCCGATTTGTAGCCGTGAACACCGTCGAGGTTCGCGCTCGCGTGTCCGGATTCATCGACTCCATCCATTTCAAGGATGGCCAGATCATCAAGCAAGGCGACCTTCTCTTTATTGTCGATCCGCGGCCCTATCGGCTCGCGGTCGAGCAGGCCACCGCCGATCGCGATCGGGCTCGTGCCAAGCTGGACATCGCCAACTTGGACGTTGAGCGGGCGACACCGCTGGTTCGAAGCCAGACCGTCACCGCACGCGAATTTGACACCCGACAATCGACGCAGCGCGACGCCGCGGCTGCGGTCTTGGCGTCCGATGCGGCCTTGAAACAGGCGCAGCTCAATCTCGAATGGACCGAGGTCCGCGCGCCCATTGCCGGCCGCATTTCCGACCGGCGGGTCGATGCCGGCAATCTGATCAATGGCGGCCAGAATGCCGCAACCCTGCTGACGTCCATCGTCTCCATCGATCCCATCCACTTTGTGTTCGACGGCAGCGAAACCGACTTCCTGCACTATTTGCGGCTCGCCGCGGCCGGTGCGCGGCAGTCGTCGCGCGATGCCGCCAATCCAGTCGCGGTTCGGCTCGCCGACGAGACCGAATACAAGCACGTTGGGCGGATGGACTTTGTCGACAACGTCATCAACGCCAAGACCGGCACCATTCGCGGCCGCGCGATCTTCGAGAACAAGAATGGCTTTCTGACGCCCGGGTTCTTCGGCCGGCTGCGACTGTTTGGCGGCGAGCATGACGCATTGCTTCTGCCCGATAGCGCGATTGTCTCCGATCAATCCAACAAGATCGTCTTCACGGTGGCCGACGACGGCACGGTCGGTGTCAAGCGGATCGAGATCGGGCCGATCGTGCATGGCCTGCGCATCATTCGCACCGGCCTCGATAAAGCCGACCGTGTGGTCATCGAAGGTCTGGCCCGCGCCCGGCCCGGACAAAAGGTAACGGCCGAGGACGGCAAGATCGAAGCCACCGGTCAATGATCCCCACGGGCTGAGCGGGACAACTCCAATGGGATTTTCACATTTCTTCGTCGACCGGCCGATTTTTGCGGCGGTCATTTCGGTGATCCTCACCTTGCTTGGCGCGATTTCGTATCGCGCTCTGCCGATCACGGAATTTCCCGAGATTGCGCCGCCGACGGTGTCGGTCACTTCGACCTATCCCGGCGCCTCGTCCGAGGTGCTGGCCGCGACCGTAGCCTCGCCGATCGAGCAGGAAATCAACGGTGTCGACAACATGATCTACATGGTGTCGCAGTCGATCGGCGACGGCACCTTGTCGCTCGATGTCGTGTTCAAGCCCGGCACCGATGTCGATCAGGCCCAGGTGCTGGTGCAGAACCGTGTTTCGGTCGCGGTCCCGCGTCTGCCGGACCAGGTGCAGAAGTTCGGCGTCACGGTGCGCAAGAAGTCGCCCGATTTGATGCTCGTCATCCATCTGATCTCGCCCGACGGCACGCTGGATCAGCAGTACATCTCCAACTACGCGACCATCAACATCAAGGATGTGCTGACGCGCGTCGACGGCGTCGGCGATACCTTGGTGTTCGGCGCGCGCGATTTCGCCATGCGCATCTGGCTCGATCCGGCCAAGATCCAGGCGCGTGGCCTGGCGTCCGACGATGTCGTCAGTGCGTTGCGCACCAACAACGTCGCGGTGTCGGCGGGCGCCATCAATCAACCGCCGGCGATGTCACCCGGCGGCTTCCAGATTGCGGTGCAAACGCTCGGCCGGCTTTCGACGATCGAGCAATTCGGGGACATCGTGGTTGCGACCGACCGCGACGGCCGCGTGACCCGGGTGCGCGACATCGCACGGGTCGAGCTCGGATCTCAGGACTACACCAAGAACGCCTACCTCGATGACAAGGTCGCGACCGCGATCGCGATTTTCCAGCGACCGGGCTCCAACGCACTCGCCACCGCCAACGCGGTGTTCCGCACCATGGAGGAGCAGGCCAAGAGCTTTCCTCCTGGGCTCAGCTATCAGGTGGCTTACGACACCACGGGCTTCATCCGCGCGTCGGTGGACGAGGTCATCAAGACCCTGTTCGAAGCCGCCGTTCTGGTGGTGATCGTCATCATTCTGTTCCTGCAGACATGGCGGGCCGCGATCATCCCGATCGTGGCCATTCCGGTTTCGCTGATCGGCACGTTTTTTGTCATGCAGGCGTTTGGCTTCTCGCTGAACAACCTGACGCTGTTCGGCCTGGTTCTCGCCATCGGTATTGTCGTGGACGATGCCATCGTCGTGGTGGAGAACGTCGAGCGCCATCTGCAACAGGGCCTCAGTCCGAAAGAGGCCGCGCACAAGACGATGGATGAGGTCGGCGGCGCGCTGATCGCGATCGCGCTGGTGCTCTGCGCGGTTTTCATTCCGACCGCATTCATCGCCGGGATTTCCGGTGCGTTCTACCGGCAATTTGCCGCTGACGATCACGGCGTCGACGGTGATATCGTGCTTCGTCTCGCTGACGCTGTCGCCGGCGCTGGCCCGTCTGCTGCTGAAGCCGCACACGCACCAGCAGCGCACCGGCTTCTGGGCGACGGTCGGCCGCCCGGTCGATCGGTTCTTCGCGGGCTTCAACCGGGCGTTCGACGGCCTGGCGAACGCCTACGGCGGCTTGACCCGGCGCGCGGTCCGAATGGTGGCCATCATGCTCGTGCTCTACGCCGGGCTCATCGGCCTCGCCTATTTTCAATTCCACCGCACACCATCGGGCTTCATCCCGCCGCTCGATCGCGGCTATTTCATCACCGCCATCACCTTGCCGCCCGGCGCGAGCCTGGAACGCACCGATCGCGTGGTCCGGCAGGCAGTCGAAATCCTGCGTTCGCGGCCTGGCGTGGCGAACGCCGTGACCTTCGCCGGCTTCGACGGCGCGACCTTCACCAACGCGCCGAATTCAGGCGTTATTTTCGTCACCCTCAAGCCGTTCGAAGAACAGGGTGAAGGAGAAGCTCACGTCCGCGACCATTCTCGGCGACCTGCGCGCCCAGATGCAGGTCCTGCGCGAGGCCTCCGTCCTGGTCATTCCACCGCCATCGGTGCCCGGCATCGGCACCGGCGGCGGCTTCAAGCTGTATGTCCAGGATCGCGCCGGCCGGGGGCCGCAGGCGCTGGAAAAAGTCGTCAACGGCGTCGCTCGGCCAAGCCAACCAGACGCCCGGCCTGGTCCAGGTGTTCTCGCTGTTCAACACCTCGACGCCGCAGATCTACGCCGACATCGACCGCATCAAGGCCGAAATGCTGGGCGTGCCGATCACCCGCTTCTTCGACACGCTGGCGACCTATATGGGATCGACCTTCGTCAACGACTTCAATCTGTTCGGCCGCACCTATCGGGTGACCGCGCAGGCCGACAATCCATTCCGCCTGACGGTCCGCGACGTCGAGAACCTGCGCACCCGCTCGGTGACCGACGATGTGGTGCCGCTCGGCGCAGTCGCGACCTTCCAGCAGATCACCGGGCCCTATCGCGTGCCGCGCTACAATCTGTTTCCCGCCGCCGAGATCCAGGGCGCGACCTTGCCCGGCTTTTCCACCGGCCAGGCGATCGCCGCCATGGAGAAGATTGCGGAAATCCTGCCGACCGGCTTTGGCTTTGAGTGGACCGAGATCGCGCTCCAGGAAAAAGCCGCCGGCAATACGGCGGCGATCGCGTTCGGGCTTGCGGTGGTGTTTGTGTTCCTGCTGCTGGCGGCCCAATACGAGAGCCTGTTGCTGCCGCTGTCGGTCATCTTGATCGTGCCGATGTGCTTGCTGGCCGCCATCAGCGGCGTGCTCTGGCGCGGCATGGACAACAACGTCCTGACGCAAATCGGGCTGGTCGTGCTGATCGGCCTTGCCGCCAAGAATGCCATCCTGATCGTTGAATTTGCCAAACAGGCCGAAGAGCAAGGCGCGGACCGTTGGGACGCCGTCGTGCAGGCCGCGCGCACGCGGCTCCGCCCGATCCTGATGACGTCGTTCGCTTTCATCCTCGGCGTGCTGCCGCTGGTCATCGCCACCGGCGCGGGCGCCGAGCTTCGTCAGGCACTTGGAACGGCTGTGTTCTTTGGCATGCTTGGCGTGACCGTATTCGGACTGATCTTCACGCCGGTGTTTTATGTGCTGGTCAGTGCGATCGGTAAATCCCTGCAGAAACCGGAGCGATCCCACGCGTCTGATTGAATTCCGAAAATGAGCTGAAACGCTTTGCTATCAATGCCTGCCGTTACGCTGGTTTGCCAACGACGGCATTGATTTGATTGTGATCGACGAGCTCTCTCGAGACCGCCAGCGCGCGCCGGATCAGGTCTTCGGCGGATTGGCCTTCAGCATCCCGGCCTGCGTCATGGCGGCGGCGACCTGCTGCACCCGGTTGATCAGCTCGACCGCGGCCATCGGCGTGAGCGCGACGCGCGCTGCCGGCAGGCGGCGGCCGGTGACCTGGGTGTTGGGCTTCACTTCGTCGAGCCGGGTCACGCAAAATTCGATCCGCAACGATTGGCCGTCGAACATCACCTGGGCGATCGAATCCGCAAAAATCTCCTGGCATTCCGGCCGATCGGCATAGCGGAGGACCGGGGGCGACGTCTCGGGCTTGGCCGCCGACGCCGCTGGCGCCGAACCTGTTGGTATCGTGCTGCCCAGATTGAAATCCTGATTGGCTGCCATTGCGCGCTCCTTCGATCTCCGATGTGACCCTTCCTTATATGGGGACGGGGACCATGGCGCAAAAGGAACGTCTTCCTGGCGCCGGCGTTGAACGAGCGATGAAACGCACGCGCGACGCCGACTATTGGTGTCTGCCCCAGACCGGCGGACATCCGGTCCTGTATTTCCGGGGACACCGGCTGATCTCGCGAGCGGATTACATCGCGGCCGTGGGCGCGGCCGATTGCGACCCGCATGTGGGAACAGGCAGGAGATCGACAGCCGTGAAAAGGTCCAGCGTCAAAAGGTCCAGCAAGCGAACCGCCAAGACACCGGGACTTCGCTCCTTGGGGGATGCCGGCAAAGTCGGCGCAGGGCGGCGCAAGCGCTCGCGCGCCAAGCTGCGCTCGACCGGCGACACCCGGCCGGTGCGCTAGTCGCGCCCGGGGCCCGCAACACAGCGCCGCAGCCGCGAGCGTTGTGTTTCGGCGGCAGAATGCTTAGCGTTCCGGCAATCCGCAACACCGAGGAACGCTTATGCATCGGAAATTCTGGGCGGCGACGGCCGCCATCGCGCTGTTCGCGCTCGCCGCCTCCGCGCCTGCGCAGGCGCAGAGTTGGCCGTCGCGAACCGTGAAGTTCATCGTGCCGTTCGGCCCGGGCGCCGGCGCCGATATCGGCGCGCGGCTGTTCGCCGAGAAGCTCACGGCGAAATGGGGCCAGCCGGTGGTGATCGAAAACCGGCCGGGCGGCGACAGTATCGTCGCTATCCAGGCGTTCTTGTCCGCCAACGACGATCACGTGCTGCTGTTCGGCCCGTCCGGCAATTTCACCGTGCATCCGTTCAACTACAGCAAGCTCAGCTACAACCCGGCCGATCTCATTCCGATCGCGCGGGCGTCCAACACGCTGCTGGCGGCGGCCGTGAAGTCGGACGCGCCCTATAAAAACGTCAAGGAATTCACCGAGGCGGTGCGCGCCAGTCCCGGCACGTTCAATTACGGGGCGGTGCCGGGCATCACCGAATTCACGTTCTGGGGCTACGTCTATCACGAGAAGCTCAACCTCACGCAGGTGCCCTACCGCGACATCAATGTCGCGCCGGTCGATCTCGGCGAAGGCCGCATCCAGATGGTGATGGCGTCCTATGCGATCGTGCAACCGCAGGTCAACGCCGGCCGCATCAAGCTGTTCGTGGTCAACAACAAGACCCGGATCGCGCCCGCGCCCGACGTGCCGACCGCGCGCGAGCAAGGCTATCCCTCGCTCGAGGTCGAAGGGCTGGTCGGCCTGTTCGGACTGAAGTCCATGTCGGACGAGCTGAAGGAGAAGATCGCCGCCGACTTCCGCGCCGTGGCGGCGGACGGCAGCATCGCCGAGCGGCTGAAGGCCACCGGCCAGGCCATCAACGTCGGCGGGCCGAAGGAGTTCGCCGAACTCGATCAACGAGCAGCGCGCCAACGTCGCCGCGGTGGCCAAGGCGATCGACTTCAAGCCGAAGAACTGAGGCCCGGATGACACGCGCCATCGCGGCCGTCATAGCGCTGATCGTCTGCGCCACCGCGCCGGCTCAGGCGCAGAACTGGCCGTCGCGGACGGTGAAGTTCATCATCCCGTTCGGCGCCGGCGCCGGCGCCGACATCGGCGCGCGGCTGTTCGCCGACAGGCTCGCGGCGAAATGGGGCCAGCCGGTGGTGGTCGAGAACCGGCCCGGCGGCGACGCCATCGTATCGATCAACGCATTCCTCGGCGCCAACGACGATCACACGTTCTGGTTCGGGCCGGCCGGCAGCTTCATCGTGCATCCGTTCATGTACAGCAAGCTGAACTACAACCCGGCCGACCTGATACCGATCGCCCGTGTTTCCAACACCATCCTGGCCGTCGCGGTCGCCAAGAGCGCGCCCTACAGCAACGTCAAGGCGTTCACCGAGGCCGCGCGAGCGGCCCCCGGCACCTTCAACTCCGGTCTGGTGCAGGGCGTTACCGAGTTCACCTTCTGGGGCTATCAGCACCACGAGAAGCTGCAGATCACCCAGGTGCCCTACCGCGACATCAACGTGGCGCCGGTCGATCTCGGCGAAGGCCGCATCCAGGTGGTGATGGCGTCGCTCGCGGTGTTGCAGCCGCAGTGGCAGGCCGGCCGCATCAAGCTGATCACCGTCACCACCAAGACGCGCGTCAAGGCGGCGCCGGACGTGCCGACCGCGCGCGAACAAGGTTACCCTTCGCTCGAGTGGGAAGGCCTGGTCGGCCTGTTCGGGTTGAAGTCGATGTCGAGCCAGTTGAAGGAGAAGATCGCCGCCGACTTCCGCGACGCGGCGGCCGACGGCAACATCGGCGAGCGGCTCGAAGCCACCGGCCAGATCGTCAACATCGGCCGCCCCAAGGAACTCGCCGATTCGATCGCCGAGCAGCAGGCGAGCATCGCGGCGGTGGTGAAGGCGATCGACTTCAAGCCGAAGAACTAGGGCGACCATGCTTGCCAGACGAACGCTTGCGGCGGCGATTGTGGCCTCGGCCTCGGGGGCCGCCGCGCCGGCCGACGCGCAGTCCTATCCGTCGCGGGTGATCAAGCTCGTCGTGCCGTTCACCCCGGGCTCGCCGAATGACGTGATGGCGCGGCTGCTCACCCAGCACCTCGCGCCGCGGCTCGGCCAGCCGATCGTCGTCGACAACAAGCCCGGCGGCGGCACCGCGATCGGAACCAAGCAAGCCGCTGCCGCCGAGCCCGACGGCTACACGCTGCTGTTCATCAGCTCGGCGTTGGTGATCGATCCGGCGATGAAACGGGTCGCCTACGACCCGCTCAAGGACTTCGCGCCGGTCGCGACCGTGAACACGACCGCGTGGCTGATCACCGTATCGCCATCGCTGCCGGTCAAGACGCTTCCGGAGTTCGTCGCCTACTCCAAGGCCCATCCCGGCACGATCAATTTCGCAGCGACCCAGGGCACCGCCGCGATCCTGGTGGCGGAGCGGTTCAAGCAGCTCAGCGGCGCCGACCTTTTCATCATTCCCTACAAGGGCGGCGCCGCGGCGCTGCCCGACTTTCTCGGCGGACGCATCCAGGTCCTGAACCCGACGCCCTCGACGTCGATCCCGCTCATTCGCGACGGCAAGATGCTGCCGCTGCTGATCACCAGCCCCAGCCGCAGCGCCCAGCTGCCGGATGTGCCGACCGCCCGCGAGCTCGGATTGCCGGACCTGACGCTGGAATTCTGGGCTGGCGTGCTCGCGCCGGCCGGCACGCCGCCGGACGTCGTCGGCAAGGTCAACGCGGCGATCAACGACACGCTCAATTCGACGGACATGAAGGACGCCATGACCAAGCTCGGCATGGACGCCAAAATCGGCTCGCCGCGGGACTTCGCGACGTTCATCAGCGAGGAAACGCCGCGCTGGATCGAGATCGTCAAATCCTCCGGCGTGAAGGTCGAGTAGCGAGGCCGCGGACTCGGCGCGCTCCCTCGCCCCGCTTGCGGGGAGAGGGTCGGGGTGAGGGGCGTCGCCAGATGTTCAGATTCGCGGACCCCCCTCACCCGACGTGCTTCGCACGTCGACCTCTCCCCGCCAGCGGGGAGAGGTGACGAGTGCGCCGCGCACTAGAGATTCAATCTATAAACATGCCCTAATATCTGGATTCCGGGTTCGTGGCGCGTCGCCCCGGAATGACGGCGGAGAGTTTCGTGCCTGACAACAAGGTCATCATCATCGGCGGCGGCATCGGCGGACTGGCCGCGGCGCTTTCGCTGCTCGAGCGCGGCCTCGACGTCGAAATCCACGAGCAGGCGCCCGAGCTCAAGGAGGTCGGCGCCGGCATCCAGATCAGCTCCAACGGCACCCGCGTGCTCTACGCGCTCGGGCTGGAGCAGCCGCTCAAGCGCGTGCAGGTGCTGCCGTCCGGACGCGTCATCCGGCACTGGAGCACCGGCGAAACCTGGAACTGGTTCGACCTCGGGCCGGTCACCGCGCAGCGCTATGGCACGCCGCACGTCATGCTGCACCGGGGCGACCTGCACGGCGTGCTGGCGGAGGCGGTACGCGCGCGCAAACCCGACGCCGTCAAGCTCGGACGCCGCTGCGCCGATATTTCCTCGACCGAGGATGGCGCCGCGGTGCGTTTCGAGGGCGGCGAGACGGTGCAAGGGTCCTACGTGATCGGCGCCGACGGCATCCACTCCAGGGTGCGCGCCTGCCTGTTCGGCGCCGACCGGCCGGAGTTCACCGGCTGCGTCGCCTGGCGCGGGCTGGTTCCGATGGCCGAGCTGCCGCCGCAGCTTGCGAAGTTGCAGGGCACCAATTGGCTCGGCCCGCACGGCCATGTGCTGCATTACCCGGTGCGGCGCGGCGAGATCATGAACTTCATCAGCATGGTCGAGCGCGACGACTGGCAGATCGAATCCTGGGTGACGCAGGGCACCAAGGGCGAGCTTGCCAACGATTTCCGCGGCTGGCATCCGGACGTGCACGCCATCATCGAGCGGATCGAGACGCCGTACAAATGGGCGCTCTACGTGCGCGGGCCGATGGCACGCTGGAGCAAGGGTCGCGTCACGTTGCTCGGCGACGCCTGCCATCCGACCTTGCCGTTCCTCGGCCAGGGCGGCGTGATGGCGATCGAGGACGGCTATATCGTCGCCGCCTGCCTCGCCAAATACTTTGACGATCCGGCCACCGCCTTTGCGCGCTACGAGGAAATCCGGCGCGAGCGCACCGCCACGGTGGTGCGCAAGGCTCACGAGAACCGCCGATCAGTGTTCAGTCCGGCGTTGGCAGACACCGGCGCGGTCGCGGTCGAAGTGGCGCGCGAGTGGCAGCAGGAGCGCGTGCGCGAGCGCATGGAATGGCTCTACGCCTACGACGCCACCGCAGTGGCGGTGTGATTGTCCGCTCGCCCGCGGAAGCAGGACGCATTGGCCATCGACTGCCGCTTGCGCGGGAGCACGCGCTTCAATCAGCGCAAACCAATACTGATCTAATCCTTCAGCTTGATGCCGGTCTGCTCCGCGAGCGCGCCCCAGTGGCGCATGTCCTCGACCAGCACGTTGCCGAACTCCTGAGGCGACATCGGGCGCGGATCGAGGCTGAGCTTGGCGAGCGCAGCCTGCAGCTCGGCCGTCTTCAGCCGCGCGTTCATGGTCGCGTTGAGCTTGGCGATCACCGGCGCCGGCGTGCCGGCAGGCGCCAGCAGGCCGTACCACACATCGGTCGGGAAAGCCGTCCATGCCGACCTCCTTGAACGTCGGCACGTCGGGCAGCTCCGGCCAGCGCTTGGCGCTGGCGACCACCAGCGCGCGCAGCTTGCCGGCCTGGATCTGCGGCAGCAGCAGCACTTTGGCACTGGCGTGAATCTGGATCTGGCCGGAAATGGCGTCGGTCATGGCCGGCGCCGCGCCGCGATAGGGCACGAACTGGATTTGCGTGCCGCTCTTGATCCGCACGAACTCCAGCAGGAAGTGCGGCGAGATGCCGACGCCGCCGCCGGAGGTGAGCTTGCCGGGGTTGGCCTTGGCATAGGTGATCAGCTCCGGCAGCGTCTTGGCCGGCACGCTGGGATTGACGACCAGCACCAGCGAGTTGGCCGCGATCGCGGCGACCGGCGCGAAATCCTTCACCGCGTCGAAGTCGAGATCCTTGTAGAGCGCGGGCGTAATCGCATTGTTGTTGGTGCCGCCAAGCAGCAGCGTGTAGCCGTCCGGCACACCGCGCGCGACCGCCTTCATGGCGATGCGGCCGCCGGCGCCGGCCTGGTTCTCGACGATGACGCTCTGGCCGAGGTCGGTCGAAAGCGCCTGACTGACCGAGCGCGCGACCGTGTCGGTCGGGCCGCCGGCCGGATACGGCACCATCACCTTGATCGGGCGCTCGGGATAGGTCTGCGCCGTTGCGCCGGCGATGCTCGCGGCCAACACGACCACGATCGCGCAAAGTCTTTTCATCCGACCCTCCCGCTCGAAGCAAAGCACCGACGCTCTAGTTCATTTGCACGCCGGCAGCCTTGATGATCGGCGACCAGCGGGCGATCTCGCTCTTGACCAGGGCGAGCAACGCCGCCGAACCGCGCTTCGGCTTGTCGGGCAGGTCGCAGCCGATGGTGAACAGGCGCTTGCGCGTGGTCTCGTCGTCGAGCGCTTTGTCGAGCGCAGCCGCGAGCTGGTCGACGATCGGCTGCGGCGTGCCCTTGGGCGCGAACAGGCCGTTCCAGCCGGACACCACGTACTCGGGCATGCCGGCTTCCGTCGTGGTCGGCACGTTCGGCAAGGCCGGATTGCGCGCCGGCGCGGCCAGCGCGTAGATCTTGATCTTGCCGTCCGCCAGCTGCGGGCCGCCGGTCAGGATGTCCGCGCACATGTAGTCGACCTGGCCACCCACCAGCGCGTTCATCGCTGGCGCACCGCCCGCGAACGGCACCAGCGTCGGCTTTGCACCCACGATCGAATTGAACATCAGGCAGGTGGTGAAGAAGATCGAGCCGACGCCGGCGTGCCCCTGATTGATCTTGCTGTCGTTGGCTTTCAGGTAGGCGATGAACTCTTTGAGGTCGTTCGCCGGAAAGTCCTTCCTGGCGGCGATCAGCAGCGGAAAGCCGGCGACCATGCCAATGGTCTCGAAATCTTCGGCCGGCCGGTAGGGCAAGTTTGGATAGAGCGCGACCGCGGCGGCATGCGTGCCCATCTGTCCCATCAGGATGGTGTAGCCGTCCGGATCGGCGCGCATCGCCCGGGTCGAGCCGACGGTGCCACCAGCGCCCGAGATGTTCTGGATGACGATCTGCTGGCCGAGCGTGCGCGACATGTGATCGGCGACCATGCGGGCGCAGACGTCGGTGGCGGCGCCGGGCGGGAACGGCACGATCAACGTGATCGGGCGGCTCGGATAGGCCTGCGCGGCGGCGCGGCCAGAGGCGAACGGGAGCGCGGCAGCACCCGCGGCGAGATGCAGAAAGCGGCGGCGTTGCATTGTCATGGCGTTTCCCCTCGGTGGTTTTGCCAACGCTACATCAGTTGGCCATGTGCGCAGAAGGGGCCACAAGCGCGCTTATCCCTTCCGCGGCCGCGCCGCCGAGCGAAGCGAGGGTCCGGCGCGGCCACTTCTATGGGTATATTCGCACTGGCCGCTCGCTTTGCTCGCCAGCGCGAAAATCAGGGGAGGGATAAGAAGCAAAAGGCCCGGTCGCGAGACCGGGCCTTGATATGCGTGTTGAGCGGAGACCGGCTTACGCCGCCTCCTCCTCCACCAGCTCCTCGGCCGGCTTCGGACCGCGGCGCGGGCCCTTGGCGAGCGCCGCCTCGATCTCCTTGACCGCCTCGGTCTCGGTGATGTGCTGCACCGCCGCGATCTCGCGCGACAGCCGGTCGAGCGCCGCCTCGTAGAGCTGACGCTCGCTGTAGGACTGCTCGGGCTGCGATCTCGGAGCGATAGAGGTCGCGCACGACCTCGGCGATCGCGACGATGTCGCCGGAATTGATCTTGGCCTCGTATTCCTGCGCGCGGCGCGACCACATGGTGCGCTTGATCCGGGCGCGGCCCTTGAGCGTCTCGAGCGCGCGCTTGACCAGCCCGCCCTCGGCGAGCTTGCGCATGCCGACCGCCGCGATCTTGGCGGTCGGAACCCGCAGCGTCATCTTGTCCTTGACGAAATTGATGACGAACAGCTCCAGCTTGGCGCCGGCGACCTCTTGCTCCTCGATGGAAACGATCTGGCCGACCCCGTGGGCCGGGTAGACGATGAATTCGTTGGTCTTGAAGCCCTGGCGTTGTGTCGTCTTTTTGGTAGTCATTCCAGGAACCACTCCTTGCTCAGGCTTGCGACGGCCGAGCGCTTTGGCCACGGGAGCCCCGGCCGGCGGGAGGCCTGCGAGCTCCGCCGGACCGGGCCGGTAGAGGTCTTTTTGGCGCGCCGGCTTGCGCCGGACGAACCCTTTTTTGACTTGTGACGCATCTTCCCTGCCACAGCTTGTTCGTGCCTTGAGCACGCCCCCCTTTGCGGGGCTTATATGGGATTGTTTCCCTGAAAAATAAGGCTCCCCGCGGGGAGCGCTCGGGACCAATTCCATGTGGCCCTGGTATAGCACATTTTCCGCCAGAATCAAAGCCTTACGGCACCGCAAAACGCCCGTTTAAGGACGTTTGCGGAGGCGAAATTATCAAGGTTGGTTAAGGCCCCGGCACCCAGAGGCGCCGCGGTGCAAGTTCAGTCGCCGGTCCCGGGCTCCGGATCGAACAGCTTTGCCTTGTCCGGCTTGCCCTCCCACTCCTTGTGATCCGGGGGCGGTTCCTTCTTGACCGTGATGTTGGGCCAGGTCTTGGCGAATTCCGCGTTCAGTTCCAGCCACTTCTCCAGGCCGGGCTCGGTGTCGGGCTTGATCGCCTCGACCGGGCATTCCGGTTCGCATACGCCGCAATCGATGCACTCGTCCGGATGGATGACGAGCATGTTCTTGCCTTCGTAGAAGCAGTCCACCGGACAGACTTCAACGCAGTCCATTAACTTGCACTTGATGCAACTTTCGTTGACGACGTAGGTCATTCCAGCACTCCGGACGTGGCTGGCCTACCGTATGAACGGGGCAATCGCAAGCGATTGCGGCCCACCACCGGCGTTTTGGCGGCTATTCGGGTTCGAACGGATCGAAGCCGACGCAGCCGGTCGATCTCGCGGCGCTGCGCGTTTGGTCGGGCGGCCGGAGCCGGGATCGCGCCCGCCGACCGGCGGCTCGGGCGGGCCGGCCGAAGCGGGGTCAGGTCCTCGAACAGCCCGCGCGCGTCCTCGGCCGATCCCCGGCGCGCGGCATAGCCGGTGACCTTCAAGAGCCGCACCCGCCGGTCGAGCGCGATCGTGACAACGTCGCCCAGCCGGACCGCGCGGCTCGCCATCGCGACGCGCGCGCCGTTGATGCGGACATGACCGGCGGTCACCAATTCGGCGGCGGCGCTGCGGGTGCGCACCACGCGGGCGTGCCACAGCCATTTGTCGATGCGCTGGCGATCCGACGGTGCGGACACGCGGCTATTGCCGTTCCTTGTTGGCCTCGAGCTGTTCCTTGAGCGCGAGCAACTTGGCGAAGGGCGAATTCGGATCCGGCTCCTTGCCGCGCGGCTCCTGGCTGGAGCTCCAGGTGCGCGACGGCCGGTTGTCGTGCGCGGTCGCGATCGCGATCACGGTCGCGGCGCGGCGGCCGGCCGCCACGCTCGGGCCGTTCAGGCCGCCCGCCGCGCTCGGATTTGTCGCGTCGCTCGCTGGCGGTTCTCTTGGCGATCTTGCCGCTCCGCGCGTTGCTCGCCGGCCGGTTTGCCTTGCTCGCCGTCCTCGCGCCGGCGATGGCGCGGCCGGCCGCGACGCTCGCGGCGCTCCGGATCGCCCTCTTTCGGCGGCGTCGCATCTGCGCCCGGCGCCTGCTCCGGCGCCGCCGCAATGTCGGCAGCCGGCGCGCCTTCGGGCTGCGCCGCTGGACGCTCCGGACGGCGGCGGCGGTTGCGGCGCTCGGCATCGCGGGGACGCCGTTCGCCGGCCGGACGGCCGGGCCGCCAGACCTCGATCATCTCAGGGCCAGCACTCGCGGCGGGTGCTGCTTCCGACGCCACCGGTTCGGCGGCTGCGGTCGGTGCGGCGTCGGAGGCCGCAGGCTCGACCACCGGCGCGGGCTCCGCCGGTGCGGACGCTTCAACCGCGGGCGCATCGGCCGGCGCATCGGGCGGCATGTCGGCGGCTTGTCGGGCGGCTTGGGCTCCTCGGCGATCGGCTCGCTTTCGGGCGCCAGCGTCGGCGCGTGCTCGGCTTCAGCAGGCGTCTCGACCGCAGGCGCGGCCTCGCTTGGTGCAACTTCGGTTGCCGCAGCAGCCTCGGTTGCCGGCGCAGCCGGCTCCGCGATCGTGGCGGCCGCTTCCGGCGCTGTTGCCGGCGCCACAGGCTCCGGCGGCTTTGGCCGCTTCTCCATGCGATAGCCGAGCGAGCGCAAGATCGATGCGAAATCGTCGCCGGAGGCGCCGGTGAGCGAGGTCATGGCGCCCGTCACCGTGAAACCGAATCCGCTGAACGCGCCGGGTGGACGCTCGCCCGTTCCGCCCTCGCGCCAGGCCAGCGCCGGGCGGATCAGGTCGGCCAGCCGCTCCAGAATATCGACCCGGATCGCGCGCTCGCCGCACACCCGATAGCCGATGGTGCGGTACAGCGCCTTGGGCGCGTCCTTGTCGACCGGAATCGAGGTCCGACCGCTGGCGGCCAGCCGCTGCAACTCGTCGAGCCCCTTGGCCTCCGGGCTCTCGTGCTTGAGCATCCAGAGCTGGGCCGCAAGGCTGCGCGGCGCGGGCTTGAGCAGCACCGGCAGATAGAGATGGTAGGCGCCGAACCGCACGCCGTATTTGCGCAAGGTGGCGCGCGATGGCTGGTCGAGGCTCTTGACCTCTTCGGCCACCTTCTGCCGCTCCAGCACGCCAAGCGACTCGATCAGCTGAAACGCCACGCCGCGGGCGATGCCGGTGACGTCCTCGGCGGCCGCGAGCGCAAACAGCGGGCCGAGCAGGCGCTCGATGTGCGTCTTCAGCCAGAGATCAAGCCGCGTCTGCACCACGTCGCGCGAGGCGCCGGTGAGCTGCTCATCGGCGACGACGCGGATGCGCGGGCGCAGCACGTCATCGCCGGCTACGAGCTTGCCGACCGCGGCGCCGGTCCAGCGCAACGCGCCGTCGGCGGCCAGCACGAATTCACGCTCGGGCGCCTGGCTGACCTTGATCGCGCGCGCATCGATCTCGCCGGCAAGCGCGCTGCGCGCCGCCGCCAGCAAGGCCCTGGCGTCGGAGCCGCCCTCGGAGGCGTCCGGCGCAAAGGTGAAGCCGTCGAGTCGGCCGATCACGTGCCCCTCGACCACCACCTCGCCGGTCTTTTTGACTTCAGTGTCCAATGTCGTGTTCTCGCGCAGCCGCCGCATCAGCACGCTGGTGCGGCGGTCGACGAAGCGCTCGATAAGGCGTTCATGCAGCGCATCCGACAGCTTGTCCTCGACGCCGCGGGCGACGGCCTGCCAGTGCTCGGGATCGGCAAGCCAATCCGGCCGGTTCGCCACGAACGTCCACGTCCGTATGTGCGCGATCCGGTTTGAGAGCGTATCGATATCGCCATCGGTCCTGTCGGCCTGCGCGACCTGGCTGGAAAACCAGTCGACCGGGATTTTACCCGTCCGCATCAGGAATCCATAGAGGGTCACCGCAAGCTCAGCGTGGGTGGCCGGCGCGATCTTGCGATAGTCGGGAACCTGGCAGACCTCCCACAATCGCTCGATCGCGTCCTTGTTCCGCGCCATGTCGCGGATTTCATCGTCACGCGCGGCATGTTCCAGCACCAGAATATCCTCGGCGATCGGCGCGCGGGTCAGCCCCTGCTCGGTCGGCGTCATCGCCAGCGACGCCTGCAACGCTCCGATCGACGAAAAATCCAGGTCAGTGTTGCGCCATTGCAGCACCTTGATCGACTCGAACGAGTGCGCCTCGAGCGCGTGCACGACGTCGTCCTCGAACGGCGCGCAGCGCCCGGTGGTGCCGAAGGTGCCGTCGCGTTGAGCCCGGCCGGCACGGCCCGCGATCTGGGCAAGTTCCGCCGGGTTCAACCGGCGAAACTGGTAACCGTCGAATTTACGATCGGAGGCAAATGCAACGTGTTCGACGTCGAGGTTCAGCCCCATGCCGATGGCGTCGGTGGCAATCAGATAGTCGACGTCGCCCGACTGGTAGAGCGCGACCTGGGCGTTGCGCGTGCGCGGCGACAATGCGCCGAGCACCACCGCCGCCCCGCCGCGCTGGCGGCGGATCAATTCGGCGATCGCATAGACCTCGTCGGCCGAGAACGCGACGATCGCGCTGCGCCGCGGCAGCCGGGTGATCTTGCGGTCGCCGGCATGGGTCAACGTCGAAAGCCGCGGGCGCTGCACGATATTGGCGCCGCGCAACAGCCGTTCCACCATCGGCCGCACGGTCGCGGCGCCCAGCACCAGCGTCTCCTCGCGGCCGCGGCGGTTGAGCATGCGGTCGGTGAACACATGGCCGCGCTCGAAATCGGCGCCGAGCTGCACCTCGTCGATCGCGACAAAGGCCAGGTCGAGATCGCGCGGCATGGCCTCGACGGTGGCCACCCAATAGCGCGGGTTCGGCGGCTTGATCTTCTCCTCGCCGGTGACCAGGGCGACGTTGTCGGCCCCCACCCGGCCGGCGACCTTGTCGTAGACCTCGCGCGCCAGAAGCCGCAGCGGCAGTCCGATCATGCCGGACGAGTGTCCGAGCATGCGCTCGATGGCGAGATGGGTCTTGCCGGTGTTGGTCGGCCCCAGCACGGCGGTGACGCCGGTACCACGCAGGCGGCCGTCGCGGCTGACAGGCGACGAGAACGAGATCGGCATCCGATTTCCAGGCTGGGCGGCCCGTCCGGCGCGCGGGCACGCCCTTGTGTATCACAATGCGACGCCGCTCAAGCGCCGGTCTTAAGCAAGCGAACGAGTTCTGGAACGAATCGAGCCCGAATCGCTGACTCCAATGCTGTCCGGCTTCGTTCACCCCGACATCTCGGCCTCCGCGCCGCGAAGACCACAACATGGGGTGTCGAACTGCCGCTCGGGCTTCCTTTCGTGACCCCTAAACCTTAACGCGGGCTCGCGTGGCCTCTGCTGCCTTAAGTCAATCCCTGCAAACCACGAGTTCCTGTGGATAGTCGGTGGATAATTGGGGGGCGGCCGGCCGCCTCGCAACCGCGTGTCACTGCGTCTTCGGGCCGGCCGCGGCGGCTTGCGGCGGCGACGGCGGCAGCGCCACGAACTGCGTCGCCTGCATGACGCCGACCCCGATCGGGGTCGGGATCGAGATGCGGTAGGGCACCAGCACGCGGGTCGTGCCGATCGGCGCCAGCCAGATTTCGATGTCGCGCTGCTCCTGCAGGTATTTGATCGCGGCGCGCGTCGGGATGTAGCCCGCGATCGGCACGAAGGTCACCGCGCAGACCACCGCCGGGCCTTCGTAGCCCTTGTCGGTCTTGACCTGCTCCATGCGCTTGTAGGCGAACTGGAGATTGTAGCGCAGCCGGCCGTCGAAAATCGGCGCGGTGCGCTCGCAGGCCTTCGGCCCGAGCGGATTGCCGTTGCCCGGCACGCGCACCAGCGACGCGGTCATCGGATCGGAGACGCCGCGGCGATGCGCTTCGGTCAGCGGCACGCGCTCGGACTCGGGCGGATCCGGCGGCTGCGGCGGGATGATCTCGTAGTCCTTGACGTCGCCCGAGCCGAGCGTGATCCGGATGTCTTCGGTCCGCTTGTCCGAGGTCATGCTGACAGCATAGCTTGACGGCACGAACTTGCCGCCGGTCAAGCTGCCGCGCGCGCCGCCGCTGCCCTGCCCGCCCGCGAATATCCGCAGCAGGCCGGCGGTCGCGCCGCTGCCGACCGCGGTGTATTGCGTCTCGGCGATGTCGACGACCCAGATGCCCTTGCCGATCGGAATGCCGGCCAGCGTCACGGCGTAGCGCGCGTCCAACCGCCCCTGGGCCAAGGCCGCGTCGGAGGGCGTCAACGCCAGGACCGCAACTCCGATGGCCGCCCGAACGACACCCCAGCGCACGATATCGCTCTCCTCAGCCACCGCCGCCATTTCTTTGCCGTGGCCGGCAACACCGATCAAGCCATGGCCGATCAAGCTATGGGAAAGGAAGAAAGGCTGACCCCGATTTCGGCGGCGAATACGTCGTTTTGATGTTCGGGACGACCGCCTGTTGGCTCGCCTTGACGCCTCCGACCCCCGTCACTATACGTCCGCGGTCCACGCAAAACGCCGTTTCCGGCGCCCCGGCGGGCGCCTGTCAGTGCTCAAGGATATTGCCATGTCGCGCCGCTGCGAACTGACCGGTAAGACCGTCCTGGTCGGCCACAAGGTCAGCCATTCCAACGTCAAGACCAAGCGGCGGTTTCTGCCGAACCTGCTCAACGTCACCATGATCTCCGACGCGCTCGGGCGCTCGGTCAAGCTCCGGGTCTCGGCCAACGCGCTCAAGACCGTCGATCATCGCGGCGGGCTCGACGCGTTCCTGATGCGCGCCAAGGACGACGAGCTTTCGCCCAAGGTGCGCGACCTCAAGCGCGAAATCGTCAAGAAGCAGGCCGCAGGCTGAGCCTGTTTGCGGATCATTCCGCGGAGCGCCTATTACTCCCCGACCAGCGTGAATTGCAGCAGCAGTGTTCGCTGCAGCGGCGAGAAATTGTCATCTGAAACCATTGTCAGCACCAGCGCGCCGTCGGCTGAGCGATGCACCGACAGGCCCTCCATGTTGTCGATCTGGTGGCCCATGTCGGCAATGATCAGTTGCCGGCCGTCCACCAGCGCCCCGGGCTTGAGCGCGGCGAGCGGCACGCCGCGGATGCGCATGGCGAGGCCACTCGTCCATGAGAAGCGGCGCTCCAGCACCAGGAGATTGCCGCGCGGCGTGACCGCGCAGTCGCTGACGTCGAATTCGTCGCTGCGCTTGAGCGCGAACGTGCCGCCCGAAGCGCCGATCAAAAATCCGAGCAGATTGCCGCCGGCGTCAAGACCGCGTTCGGACAGCGCGATCAGCGTGCCGGCGAGCGGCGTCCCGGCGGGCGCCACGGCCAGGCATTCGATGCCCTGGTTGCGAGGCAAGGTCTTCACGCCGGGTGGCGCCGCGATCGGCTGGCCCCGCGCCCGCAGGCCATCCTTGGCGTAGTCGAAGCGCACGATTTCGTGGACGCGCTCGATGCCGACATAGACCGCGCCGTCATCCCACGCCAAGGCTTCGGCGTCGTACCAGCCGCGTCGGTTGAGCGGCCGGCCGTCGGGGCCGAGGATCGGCGCCATCTCGGCGTCGGCGATGGCGATCGGCCGGCCATCGCGGGCCACAATGCGCCCGCGCAACCAATAGCCCTTGTCGGTGACCGAGAGGAAACGTCCGTCGGCTGCGACGCGCAGCCCCGACAGGCCGCCGAACGCGCGATGGCTGGATTCGAGAATGAGTCCGCCGCGAAACGTCAGCGCGCCGAAATTCTTGCGACCGACGTCGCGCGGGTCAAAGGCCTCGATCGCCTGCGAGCGGATTTCGATGCGCTGGATCGAATCGCCGGTGCGCTGAGCCTGCGCCACCGGCGGGATGGTCGCGAGCACAAGCAGCGCGGTGACAACGACCAAGCCGCGGCGAAGGTTCGATGCAATCCCCATGCAGGGACGATCTTAGCGCATCGCTCGTTTGAGCATGATCTTGTCCGAAAACCGGTTCCCACTTTTCGGGATCATGCTCGCAGCGGTTCGAACGGCGCGGCGGATTACGCCATTCATCATGAATGCAGTCGACGCGCCGGCCTGCGCGGCATCAATCGCGGATCGGCTTGCGCGTGTTCCTCGAACAGCTCGGCGAGCTTTTCGGTCATGGCGCCGCCGAGCTCCTCGGCGTCGACGATGGTGACGGCGCGGCGGTAGTAGCGCGTGACGTCGTGGCCGATGCCGATGGCGATCAGCTCGACCGGCGAGCGGGTTTCGATTTCCTCGATGATCCAGCGCAAATGGCGCTCGAGATAGTTGCCGGGGTTGACCGACAGCGTGGAATCGTCGACCGGCGCGCCGTCCGAGATCATCATCAGGATCTTGCGCTGCTCGGACCGCGCCAGCAGGCGCTTGTGCGCCCAATCCAGCGCCTCGCCGTCGATGTTCTCCTTCAGCAGGCCCTCGCGCATCATCAGGCCGAGATTCTTGCGGGCGCGCCGCCACGGCGCGTCGGCCGACTTGTAGATGATGTGGCGCAGGTCGTTGAGCCGGCCGGGATTCGGATTCTTGCCGGCGGCAAGCCAGGATTCGCGCGACTGCCCGCCCTTCCAGGCGCGCGTGGTGAAGCCGAGGATTTCGACTTTGACGCCGCAGCGCTCCAGCGTGCGCGCCAGGATGTCGGCGCAGGTCGCCGCCACCGTGATCGGCCGGCCGCGCATCGAGCCGGAGTTGTCGAGCAGCAGCGTCACCACCGTGTCGCGGAAGGTGGTCTCCTTCTCCTGCTTGAACGACAGCGCGTGCAGCGGATCAATGATGATGCGCGGCAGCCGGGCCGGATCGAGCATGCCCTCCTCGAGATCGAACTCCCAGGCGCGGTTCTGCTGCGCCATCAGCCGGCGCTGCAGCCGGTTGGCGAGGCGGGCGACGACGCCTTGCAGATGCGAAAGCTGCTTGTCGAGATAGCCGCGCAGCCGGTCGAGCTCCTCCGGCTCGCACAATTCCTCGGCCGGCACGACCTCGTCGAAGCGCATGGTGAACGGCCGGTAGTCGGGGCCGCGCGGCTCGTTGGCGCGATGGCGCGGCCGCCACGGCTCGGCCGCGGTCTCCGACTCGCCCATCTCCGAATCCTCGGCCATGTCGGCGGCCGGGGCATCGACCGCGTCCTCGGCGGTCTCGGCGGCATCGGCGGACGCCTCGGCGTCCTCGACGCTCATCTTCTCCATGTCCTCGGAATCGGCGGCTTCGCCCTTCTCGCCGGTCTCGTCCTTGCGGCGGTCCTGATCGCCCTCCTCGCCCTCTTCCTCCTCGTCGGAGGTGCTGCGGTCTTCGCCCATGTCGAGCGATTCGAGCAGATCATGGACCGCATCGCCGAACTTGCGCTGATCCTCGAGCACCCGCTCCAGCCGGTCGAGGCCGCGCCCGGCGCGATCCTCGATGAACGGACGCCACAGGTCGACCAGCTTCTTGGCGGCCGGCGGCGGCGCCTGGCCGGTCAGCCGCTCGCGCACCATCATCGCCACCGCCTCCTCGATCGGCGCATCGGCGCGGTCGGTGACCTCGTCGAACTTGCCGCGATGGAAGCGGTCGTCGATCATGGCGGTCAGATTCTTCGCCACGCCCATCATGCGGCGCGAGCCGATCGCCTCGACGCGCGCTTGCTCGACCGCCTCGAACACCGCACGCGCCTGTTGGCCGCCAGGCAACAGCCGGCGGTGAATCGCAGTGTCGTGGCAGGCCAGCTTGAGCGCGACCGAATCGGCATGGCCGCGCACGATTGCAGCCTCCTGCCGCGTCAGCTTGCGCGGCGGCTCCGGCAGCCGCACCTTGCCGCCGACCAGCCCCGGCCGCTCGGCCGCGAACGAGACTTCGAGCTCCGACTTGCGCGCGATCGCGCGCACGCAGCCGGTCACCGCCCGCTTGAACGGCTCGGTCGGCGATTCCTTGGCCTGGGCCTTCGGTTTGATGTTGGAGGACATTTACAGAGCCTTGCTCAACCAAATGCGTGCGTGGCTTTTAGGAAATCCCTTCAGACGACCGTACTCACGATAGCCAAGCTTCCGGTAGAATCCTGGTGCCTGGAAGCTGAAGGTATCGACATAGGCGTGCTTCACGCCGCGCTTACGAGCTTCCTTTTCGGCGGTGCGGATAATCTTCGAGCCGAACCCCTTTCCCCTGAACTTTTCATCCACCCAAAACAGCGCGATGAACATCCAGCCCAAATAGGTGTCAGCGGACAGGCCACCCACGATGGCGCCCCGCTGACGGAGCGTAACCGAGATTCGCTTGAATCCCCATTGTCCGACAGCACGCGAATTGTAGGCCATCAAGCCTTTGATGATCGCGCGCCGGGCAGGGCCGTGAACAGACTCGACGCGGATTGCGACCATCGCAGTCCTGTTAACTTAGCGCCACGTTCACTGCACTCTCCGGCAACTCCTGACCAAAGCAACGCTGATAGAACTCGGCGACGATCGGCCGCTCCAGCTCATCGCACTTGTTGACGAAGGTCAGCCGGAACGCGAAGCCGATGTCCTTGAAGATGTCGGCATTCTCCGCCCAGATGATCACGGTGCGCGGGCTCATCACCGTCGACAGGTCGCCGTTGATGAAGGCGTTGCGGGTCAGATCGGCGACCCGCACCATCTTGTTGACGATGTCGCGGCCGTCCTCGGTCTGGTAGTGCTTGGCCTTGGCCAGCACGATGTCGACCTCGTTGTCGTGCGGCAGATAGTTCAGCGTGGTGACGATCGACCAGCGGTCCATCTGCGCCTGGTTGATCTGCTGGGTGCCATGATAGAGGCCCGACGTGTCGCCAAGCCCGATGGTGTTGGCGGTGGCGAACAGGCGGAACGACGGATGCGGCCGGATCACGCGGCTCTGGTCGAGCAGCGTCAGGCGGCCGGACAATTCCAGCACGCGCTGGATCACGAACATCACGTCCGGGCGGCCGGCATCGTATTCGTCGAAGCACAGCGCGACGTTGTTCTGATAGGCCCAGGGCAGGATGCCGTCGCGGAACTCGGTGACCTGCAGGCCGTCCTTGATGACGATGGCGTCCTTGCCGATCAAGTCGATGCGGCTGATGTGGCTGTCGAGGTTGACGCGGACGCACGGCCAGTTCAGCCGCGCCGCCACCTGCTCGACGTGGGTGGATTTGCCGGTGCCGTGATAGCCCGAGATGATGACGCGGCGGTTGTGGGCGAAGCCGGCCAGGATCGCGAGCGTGGTGGCGCGGTCGAAGCGGTAGTCCGGATCGACGTCGGGCACCTTGTCGTCGGCCTTGGAATAGGCCGGAACTTCCATGTCGCTTTCGATGCCAAACAGCTGGCGGACCGACACCTTCATGTCGGGCAGGCCGGGCGCCTCTTGGGTTGCGGTTGCCATTGCTTCTCCGTGGCCCCGGAACGGCGCGGGGCCGCGATCAATTGCCGGGATTCGCTAGGATATGGGGCAATCTAGCAGAGCCGTTTGCACTGCGAAAGCCGCCCTGCGCATAGCTCGAATGTGGTGATTTCAGCCCAATTGTCGAGCCATCCGAGCCTTCTTTTGTGGCCCAAGGAAACCTATTGTGGGCCCCAGGAAAGCCGCGGCCGGCGGTTCCGCCGCCACATCCGAATCACAAGGGAGTTCCTCATGGCCGACGTCGAGCTCAAGGATCGAGCCAGCACCAGCGCCGAGAGCAAGATCCGCTTCTTCGGCGTGCATCATCTCGCGCTCAACACCGACGACATGAAGATGACCGTCGACTTTTACACTGAGGTGCTCGGCATGCGGCTGGTCCATGCCATGAAGGTGCCGCCGGGGCTCGGCACCGGGCCGGGCAATCGCGGCAACCCGCCATTCGAGGAGGTCCGCCACTACTTCTTCGACATGGGCCGCGACGGCCTGCTGGCGTTCTTCGAAATGCCCAAGGGCGCCAAGCAGCGCGGCGACCGGAACGCGATCGGCGCCATGCAGCACGTCTCGTTTGCGGTCTCGCCGGAAAGCCAGAAGCGCATCTGCGAACGGCTCAAGGCCAACAAGGTGCCGTTCGACGGACCGCTGGAAATCCTGCCGGGCATTTTCTCGATCTACGTGTTCGATCCGAACGACATCCGCCTGGAGTTCTCCTGTCAGCCCGGCAACGGCGAAGGCGAGCCCGAAATCGTGCCGCTGGTCACGCAGAGCAAGGACGAGGCGCTGAAGGAGCTCAAGACATTGACCGGCGACAGGGGCTGGCTCGACCGCGCCACCGCGGGCTTGCGGGAATAGTGAATTTCGCTCGCGACGCGCGCGCTTACCCTCTCCCCGCACAGTGGGGAGAGGTAAACCGAGTTCGCGACGCGCGATGACGCTCCCACGTAACGACTTACCGGTCGCGATCGCCGGCGGCGGCATCGGCGGCCTGGCTTGCGCGCTGGCGCTGGCCCGCCACGGCTTTCGCTCGCTGGTGCTGGAGCAGGCGCCCGCGTTCGGCGAGGTCGGCGTCGGCCTGCACGTCGCGCCCAACGCGCTGTCGGTGCTCGACGCGCTTGGCGTCGGCGCGGCCGCAAAAAAGAACGCGCTGATGATCGAGCGGCTGCTGATGATGGACGCCGTCACCGGCGAGGAGGTCGCCAACATCCCCTGCGACGCGCGGTTCGAAAAGCGCTTCGGCAACCGCTACGCGGTCGCGCACCGCGCGCACATCCATGGCCCACTGCTCGACGCCTGCCGCGCCGACGCGCTGATCGAGCTGCGCACCGACAGCAAGGTGACCGGGTTTGCGCCGAACGGTTCGGGGGTTTCGGTGGCGCTGGAGTCCGGCGAGCCCATCGCGGCCGCGGCCCTGGTCGGCGCCGACGGCGTCTATTCGCAGGTGCGCAAACGCATCCTCGACGACGGCGAACCGCTGCCGGCCGGCGCCGTCATCTTCCGCGCCACCATCCCGGCCGCCGAGATGCCGAAGGACTTGCAGCACCCCTACCCGACGTTCTGGTCGGGGCCCGATTGGCACATGATCTATTACCCGATCAGCGACTGGACCATGTTCAACCTCGGCTGCACGGTGCTGACCGGGCAATCGACCTTGCTGGAGGCCGAGGAGTTCGAGCCGGACGTGGTGCTGCCGCTGTTTCCGCACGGCTGCGAGACGCCGATGCGTGTCATCCGCATTCCCAAGCGCTTCCGCCGCTTTGTGATCGTGCATCGCGAGCCGGTCGAGAACTGGACCATGGGGCCGGCGACCTTGCTCGGCGACGCCGCGCACCCGATGGTGCAATACATCGCGCAGGGCGCCGCCATGGCGCTGGAGGATGCGATCTGCCTCGGCAACATGGCGAACGAATGCGACGGCGATTTCGCGCGCGCATTCCAGCGCTATCAGGAGGTCCGCATCGTGCGCACCGCGCGCGTGCAGATTTCTTCGCTGCTGATGACCAAGCTCAACCACGCCAAGGGCGTCGAGCGCCTGGTGCGCAACTCGCTGTTCGAAGGCCGCACCACGGAGGAGTTCTACGACCGCCTGGCCTGGCTCTACACCGCACCATCTTATGTGAAATGATTTCGACGGTTCGACAGCCGCCTAACCGCGACATGACGCCGCCATGGCATGATGAGCGCCATGACGACCTCTGAGAATGCGATGCCGCTCGCAGACGAATCCTCGCCGAGCTATCGCGGCTGGCGCGTGGTGTTCGCCTGCTACGTGGGTGCCGTGTTCTGCTGGGGATTCGGCCTGTACGGGCACGGCGTCTATCTCGCCGAGTTGCATCGCCTGCACGGTTGGCCGACCTCGCTGATCGCCGGCGCCACCACCGCGTTCTATCTCGCGACCGCGGCGCTGGTCGTGTTCGTCAGCGACGCCATCGTGCGCCTCGGTCCCAGGCGCGTCATGCTGATCGGCGGCGGTTGCTTCGCCGTCGCGGTGGCGTTGCTCGCCGTGATCAATGCGCCGTGGCAATTGTTCGGCGCTTATCTGATCATGGCGGTCGGCGCCGCCTCGATGCATGTCGGCGCGATCTCCAACGTGGTGGGCCTGTGGTTCGATCGCCGTCGCGGGCTTGCGCTCAGCCTCGCCCTCAACGGCGCCAGCTCCGGCGGCATCCTGGTGACGCCGGCGCTGGTGCTGGCGATCGCCCACTATGGCTTTGCCGACGCCATGCTGGGCTCGGCCGTCCTGATGGCGGCGGTGCTGCTGCCGATCGTCCTGCTCTGGATCAACCGGCCGCCGTTGCCGCTCGGCACCGCGCCGGCGGCGGCCGCCGCAACCGCAAAATGGACGCGTCGCAGCGCGCTGCGGAGCTGGCCGTTCTGGAGCGTGGCGGCGCCGTTCGCCATGGCGCTGACCGCCCAGGTCGGCTTCCTGGTGCATCAGATCGCGGCGCTCGAACCGATGCTCGGCCGCGGCCGCGTCGGGCTGTCGGTCGCAATCCTGACGATCGCCGCGATCGCCGGGCGGTTCATCCTGGGTGCGCTCGCGACGCGGCTCGACATGCGGCGCGTCACCGCAGGCTCGGTGCTGAGCCAGGCCGCCGCGCTGTTCGCGATCACGCAGACCAGCGATCCGGTGGCGCTGTTCGCGGCCTGCGCGGTGTTCGGCTTGTCGGCCGGCAACCTGCTGACGCTGCCGGCGCTGATCATTCAGCGCGAGTTCGAGGCGGCATCGTTCGGCATGCTGGTCGGGCTGTCGTGGGCGGTCAGCCAGTTCACCTACTCGTTCGGGCCTGGCGTGATGGGCGTGCTGCGCGATCTGACCGGCAACTACGGTGCGCCGCTTGCTCTCTGCATAGCGCTCGAAATCGCTGCGGCCATGGTGGTCGTATCAGGGGTCAGGGGTCAGGAGTTCAGCGGAATCAGGAATCGGTAGTCAGTAATCAGAGTTCGCATTCCCGATCTTATACCTGACTACCTGATCTGATTCCTGATACCTGACTTCCTGATGCCTGACTCCTGATACCTGACTCCTGGTCAGCAAGCGCCTGACGGACTTCAGGTAATTGTAGGCCTGAATGATCTCGCGCAGCTTGTCCTCGCTGCCGCGGTCGCCGCCGTTGGCGTCGGGATGATGGCGCTTCACCAGGAGCTTGAAGCGCGCCTTGATCTCGACGCGGTCGGCGCCCACCTCCAGGCCGAGCTCGTGCAGCGCCTTGCGTTCGGCGTTGCGAACGGCGCGCTGCGGCTCGACCCGCTCGGCCTTCGGCCGCCAGCTCGCGCCACCGGCAAATTCGCGGAACATGTTGAACGGGTCGCGCATGCCCTGGGGGCCGATGTCGGGGCCCGGATGATTGCCGGTGCCCATCTTCCAGGTCGGACGATGGCCGGTGACCGCGTCCTTCTGGTACTTGGAGACGGCGTCCTCGCTCATGCCGGCGAAATAATTGTACGAGTGGTTGTACTCGCGCACGTGGTCGAGGCAGAAGCGCCAGTACTCGTTCTCGCGCAGCCGGCCCTTGGGCGCGCGATGCGTCGCCTTGTTGCGGCAGCCCTGCCAGTCGCACGCCGGCGCGTCCGCCTGGAACCGGCGGTCCTCGCTGGGCTTGACCCGGATGCGATCGAACAAGGGTGAATCAAATTTCATGACCGGACATTATGCGGAAACCGTTCAGCGACCTTCAAGTCTTGACAGATGCGATTTCCGCGCGGCGGCCATCGCCCGCCGGTTGACGCTCGGCCATCACCCGCCTAGGCAAGGACCATGCTGGTGAAAGATGCCATCGCCGAGAAGCTTGCGGCCGCATTCGCGCCGCAGCGCCTCGACGTGCAGGACGAATCGCACCGCCACGAGGGCCACGCCGGCCATCGGCCCGGCGGACAGACCCATTTCCGCGTTGATATCGTGTCGGAGGCATTCCGCGGCAAGAGCCGGATCGAGCGCCACCGCATGATCAACCAGACGCTGGCGCACGAATTGTCGTCCGGCGTGCACGCGCTCGCCATTCACGCCAGCGCGCCGGGCGAGAACTGATCTGCTGCATGTTGTCGTGGCCGGAACGATCGGTGCCGTAACCGCCGAGTCAACGCGGCATCTCAGCCCGCGCGCGCCAGCGCCACCGGCTTTCGCACCAGCGGCGTGATGCGCAGCGCGGCAATGCGGTTGCGCTCCTTGCGCAACACGTTGAAGCGGAAGCCGTGGAAGGTGAAGCTCTGGCCGACGTCCGGGATCGAGCGCGCCTCATGAATGACCAGGCCGGCAACGGTCGTCGCCTCGTCGTCCGGCAGGCTCCATCCCATCGCGCGGTTGAGATCGCGGATCGGCACCGAGCCGTCGACGTTGACCGAGCCGTCGGGCAGCGGCCGCACGCCCGGCACCGGAACGTCGTGCTCGTCGGAGATGTCGCCGACGATTTCCTCCAGGATGTCCTCGAGCGTGACCAGGCCTTCGACCTCGCCGTACTCGTCCACCACCAGCGCGAAGTGGGTCTTGCGCCGGCGGAACGCCTTGAGCTGCTCGGAGACGGGACGGATGTCGGGCACGAACCAAGGCGGCAGCGCGATCGCCATGATGTCGATCTGGCCGAGATCGCCGTCGACATTCCGCAGCGATCGCAGCAAGTCCTTGGCGTGCAGGATGCCGACAATATTTTCGGGCGTGCCGCGCCACAGCGGGATGCGGGTGAACTCCGACTTGAGAACGGCGCTCACGACCTCTTCCGGCGTATCGTCGGCGTTGACCGTCACCATCTCGGTGCGATGGCGCATGACGTCGGAGACGACAAGCTCGCCGAAGCGAAAAACATTCTGGATGTATTCGGCCTGGCCGACCTCCATCTTGCCATGCTCGGCCAATTCCTCGACCAATCCCTCGATCTCGACATCGGTAAGGATTTCCTGTTCCGGGTTTTCCCTGATGCCCAGCATCCGCAGAATCGATCGCGACGCCGCGTTGAGCAACCAGTTCAGCGGATAAAACACCAGGAAGGTCGCATGCAGCGGATACGCTATCCATTGCGACACCGGCATGGGCTGGCGGATCGCAAAGGTCTTCGGGACCTGCTCGCCCAAGACGATATGCAGCGAGGAGAACACCAGAAAGCCGACCAGAAACGAGATGAAATGCAGCGTCGATTCGGTCATTCCGAGCGGCATCAGCAGCGGATGCAGCAACGCCGAAACGGTCGGCTCGCCAACCCAGCCGAGACCGAGCGAGGCCATGGTGATGCCAAGCTGGCAACAGGCCAGATAGGCCTCGATATTCCCCATCATTTTTTGCAGCAGACGAGCGCCGAAACGGTTCTCCTCCACCATCGCGTTGATGCGGAAGCCCCTGCTCCGCACCAGCGCAAACTCGGCGGCGACAAAGAAAGCGTTGGCGGCCAGCAGGAATATCGCAATGGTCAGACTGATGATCGTGTCGGTCATCGTCGTTGCGCGTCTGTCATGACTGCGCGCCGGATCGCGGCGGCGCTGCGGCGGTCAGCAGCGCTCATCCGGCAAGCTTCTCATTGAGGAAGGCGCGCACGTCGGAGGCATCGACGTTGTTTTCGATGAACGCTTTGCCGATGCCGCGCACCAGGATGAACGTCAGCCGGCCGCGCCTGACCTTCTTGTCCTGTGAGATCAGGTCCATCATCGCATCGACCGAAGGCCAATCGCCGGGCACCGCCTTGACATGGGTGGGCAGGCCGGTCGCCGCAAGGTGCGCGATCGCGCGCGCCGCCTCGGCCTGCGGAATCAGCCCGCGCCGGGCCGAGAACTCAAAGGCCAGCGCCATGCCGAGCCCGATCGCCTCGCCGTGCAGCAGGCGGTCGGAGAAGCCCGCGGCAGCCTCGAACGCATGGCCGAAGGTATGGCCGAGGTTGAGCAGCATGCGGTCGCCGGTCTCGCGCTCGTCGCGGGCGACGATCGCCGCCTTGGCTTGCACGCTTTTCAGCACGGCATATTCGCGCGGCGCCGGCTGATTGCCGCGCGCCGGACCGCCGGCAAAAACCTCGCGCCAATGGCTTTCCAGCCATTCGAACAACGCGAGATCGCCGAGCAGGCCGTATTTCACCACCTCGGCGTAACCGGCGCGCAACTCGCGCTCCGGCAGGGTGTCGAGCAGCGCGGTGTCGGCAATCACCAGGATCGGCTGATAGAACGCGCCGATCAGGTTCTTGCCCTGGCGGGAGTTGATCGCGGTCTTGCCGCCGACCGACGAATCGACCTGGGCCAGCAGCGTGGTCGGCACCTGCACGTAATCGACGCCGCGCCGGACCACCGATGCGGCAAAACCCGCCAGATCGCCGACCACGCCGCCGCCGAGCGCGACGACCAGATCGCCGCGCTCGATCCTGGCGGCGATCAGTCCATCGCAGACCCGCTCGAACACGCCGAAGCTCTTGCTGGCTTCACCGGCCGGGACCCTGATGGCTGCCGTGCCGACGCCGGCAGCGGTCAGCGATTGCTCGGTCGCCGCAAGATGATGGCGCGCCACCGTCTCGTCGGTGACGATCGCGACCTTGCAACCCGGGCGCAACGCCGCGATCCGCCGGCCGAGCGACGCGATCTCGCCGCGGCCAATCACGATGTCGTAGGCGCGGCCGTCGAGCCCGACGCGGGCCGAGATCGGATCGCCGGCGCGCAGGGCAGCGGTCATGACGCGTCACTTCCGCCGCCGGCCGAGCGCGCGACGCAAGCCTGCAATCCGGCGATGATCTCCTCGACGATCGCGTCGTGCGGCACGTCGCGCGATTCGACCGTGACCTCGGCTTCGGCATAGACCGGATAGCGCTCGTCGATCAGCCGTTTGAGCGTTTCCATCGGATCGTCGTTCTTCAGCAGCGGGCGGTCGCCGCGTCGGCGGATCCGGCGGCTGAGCACGTCGAGCGTGGCGCGCAGCCAGACCGAGATGCCCTTGGCGCGAATCGCCGCGCGGGTGTCCGCGTTCATGAAGGCGCCGCCACCGGTGGCGAGCACTTGCGGGCCGCCGTCCAGCAGGCGCGCGATGACGCGCGCCTCGCCGGCGCGGAAATAAGGCTCACCATGGGTCGAGAAAATCTCTTCGATCGACATGCTGGCCGCTTTTTCGATTTCGGCGTCGGCATCGACGAAGCTCACCCCCAGCCGCATCGCCAGCCGGCGCCCGATCGACGACTTGCCGGCACCCATCATGCCGACCAGCACGACCGAGCGGCGGCCGAGCGCCGCCGTCAGCGCCGCCGCGGACTGCGCCGTTGCGTCATTTTGGATGACCACGTCCGACATGCTATACTTGTACCGAAAACCGACATTCGCATAAACCTCGACTTGAACGCGTAAACGCCGCCGATTTCGGCGGTTAACGAGTCCCGACATGCCAAGTCTGTTCCGGTTTCTCCTGGTGATCGGCGTTCTGGCCGGGCTTGGCTATGCCGGCATCGCGACGCTGGCCAGGATGGTCGAGCCGCAGCCGCGCGAAATCACCGTGACGATCCCGCAGGAAAAGCTGCTCAAGCACCGCTGAGGCGGCGTCGCATGGCCCGCCGGCCGCGCCCATCCAACGAAACGCTGATCGAGCTGTTTCTCGACATGCTCGCCGCCGAGCGCGGCGCAAGCGCCAACACGCTCGACGCCTATCGGCGCGACCTTACGGATTTCTCCGCCGACCTCGGCCGCGACAAAGCCGACATCGCCGGCGCCGACAGCGAAACATTGCGCGGGCATCTGGCACGGCTCGGCAAGCGCGGCCTGGCCGCTGCTTCGGTGGCGCGCAGGCTGTCCGCCATTCGACAACTCTATCGCTTCCTCTACAGCGAGGGTCACCGCGGCGACGACCCGGCCGCGGTGATCGAAGGGCCGAAGCGCGGCCGCAGCCTGCCGAAGGTGCTCTCGGTGAAGCAGGTGGACGATCTGCTCGCCTGCGCGCACGACAATGCGCGCAACACCTCGAAGCCCGAGCGATTGCGCGCCGCACGGCTGGCATGCCTGCTCGAAGTGCTCTACGCGACGGGCCTGCGCGTTTCCGAGCTTGTCGCGCTGCCGGAGGCGGCGGCGCGACGCGACCAGCGCATGCTGGTCGTTCGCGGCAAGGGCGGGCGCGAGCGGATGGTTCCGCTCAACGATTCGGCCAAGCGGGCGATGGTCGACTACCTCGCGCTGCGCACCGACGCCAAGGCGGAAAAATCGAAATGGCTGTTTCCATCGTTCGGCGAGAGCGGCCACCTCAGCCGCCAGCATTTCGCCCGCGAGCTGAAGACGCTGGCGGCGGCGGCGGGTCTGAAGGCCTCGCAGGTCAGCCCGCATGTGCTACGGCACGCGTTCGCGAGCCATCTGTTGCAGAACGGCGCCGACCTTCGCGTGGTGCAGACGCTGCTCGGCCACGCCGACATTTCCACCACGCAGATCTACACCCACGTGCTGGAGGAGCGGCTGAAGAACCTGGTGCGCGACCTGCACCCGTTGGCCGAGAAATGACCCTCTCCGCCTTGGCTTGGCGCCCGCTTGCTTGACTTGCTGCACCCCGAGAGGCCAGTTTCGGCCGCTCCGGACGGACCGATGAGAGGCGATATTTTTCTCAAATGCGCAGCTATCTCGACTTCGAAAAGCCGGTGGCCGAGCTGGAGGCCAAGGTCGAAGAGCTGCGCGCGATGCAGGCCGCCGGCAATGCCACCGACATCGCCGACGACATCGGCCGCCTGGAGGTCAAGGCCGCGCAGGCGCTCAAGGACCTCTATGCCGAATTGACCCCCTGGCAGAAGACCCAGGTCGCCCGCCATCCGCAACGGCCGCATTGCCTCGACTATGTCAACGCGCTGGTGACCGAGTTCACGGCGTTCGCCGGCGACCGCAAGTTCGGCGACGATGCCGCGATCGTCGGCGGCTTCGGGCGCTTCCGTGGCGAGAGCGTCTGCATCATCGGTCACGAGAAGGGCTCGAGCACCGAAAGCCGTCTCAAGCACAACTTCGGCATGGCGCGGCCGGAGGGCTATCGCAAGGCGGTCCGCCTGATGGAGATGGCGGACCGGTTCGACATCCCGGTGCTGGCGCTGGTCGACACCGCCGGCGCCTATCCCGGCATCGACGCCGAGGAGCGTGGCCAGGCCGAAGCGATCGCGCGCTCGACCGAAGCCTGCCTTAGCCTGGGCGTGCCGAACGTCGCGGTTATCCTGGGCGAAGGCGGTTCGGGCGGCGCGGTCGCGATTGCCACCGCCAACCGCGTGCTGATGCTGGAGCATGCCATCTACAGCGTGATCTCGCCGGAGGGCGCCGCCTCGATCCTGTGGCGCGACACCGCCAAGGCGCAGGATGCCGCGACCAGCATGAAGATCACGGCCAGCGACCTGGCCTCATTCGGCATTATCGACGCGATCGTCAGCGAGCCGGTCGGCGGTGCACACCGCGATCCGGCCACCACCATCGCCACAACCGGCGACGCGATCGCGACCGCGCTGGCCGAGCTCAAGGGCCTCGACCGCGAAACCCTGCGCCGGCAGCGCCGCGACAAGTTCCTCGCCATCGGCCGTGGCGTGCAATAGCACGCGCAAGGGCTGGGTTTGGCCGGGACAGACGTCGGAAATAGCGGGAATTGCCCGGCTTTTTCCCATCCTTCGGTCACAATTTTACCGTTCGTTCATCGTAGCCATGCTCAATCCAGGCTTGGGTTATCGCTTGGTTTTTCGGGTTTTCGGGCCGGGCCCTTGCGAAGGGCCCCCCCAGGGGATAACGATCCAGCGATGACGCCGCGGGGGCTGACATTGGGGTCGGGGAGTCTGCGTTTGAACCGAAGCCCGCTCGTTCGCGCCTTGATGGCCTCGGTGGCCTTGAGCGCCGCCATCGCCCTGTCCGGCTGCAATACGTCGTCCGACGGGCCGCTGCCGATGAGCGCGCGCGCCGCCCGGCCGCTCTCCGAAAAGACGGTGAAGGAGATCGAGGCCAAGAACATGGATAAGGAATCGCCGATCCTTATCCGTGCCTTCAAGGAAGAATCCGAGCTCGAAGTCTGGAAGCAGGATCGCACCGGACGCTTCGCGCTGCTCAAGACCTATCCGATCTGCCGCTGGTCGGGCGAACTCGGGCCCAAAATCAAGGAAGGCGATCGCCAGGCGCCCGAGGGCTTCTACAACATCTCGCCCGGGCAGATGAATCCGAACTCGCAGTATTACCTGTCGTTCGACCTCGGCTATCCCAACGCGTTCGACCGCGCGCACGGCCGCACCGGCGCGCAGCTCATGGTGCACGGCGATTGCTCGTCGCGCGGTTGCTATTCGATGACCGACGAGCAGATTTCGGAAATCTACGCGCTCGGGCGCGATGCGTTCTTCGGCGGCCAGAAATCGTTCCAGGTGCAGGCCTATCCGTTCCGGATGACGGCGCAGAACTTTGCCAAGCATCGCAACAACCCGAACATCGCGTTCTGGAAGATGCTCAAGAAGGGCAACGACCATTTCGAGGTCACCCAGCAAGAGCCGAGGGTGAACGTCTGCGAGAAGCGCTACGTGTTCGACGCCGAAGGCCGGGGCGGCCGGCCGCTGTCGTTCAGCGCGGCCGGCGCGTGCCCGGCCTACGAAGTGCCTGAGGATATCGCCAGTGCGGTGCGCGAAAAGGAGCGCGGCGACGAAATCCAGATCGCCGAGCTGACGCGCCGCGGCACCACGGTTGCGCCGGTGCGCACCGGCGCCGATGGCGGCATGCATCCGGTGTTCGTGTCCGCGGTTAAGCGCGGTCAGGTCGGCGTCGCGCCCCAGGAGGCGCTGTTCGTCACTACCGCGCCCGGCACCATTCCGGCGACCGTGCGGCCACCGCGGCTGCCCGAGCTGGCTGGTACGCCCGTTATGGACAATGTGCCGGCACCGGCCGCCAAGCCCGAGCCGACCACGCGGATGGCGATCGCCGAATCCGAAAAGCCGGCCTCGCGCGCCACCAGCTTCTTCGGCAGCCTGTTCTCGTCCAAGTCCGACAAGCCGGTGGAGCCGGCAGCCGAAAAGCCCGCCGAGAAAAAGCCGCCGCTGCTATCGCGCATGGCCACCATGGTCGGCCTGCGCAAGTCCGATTCAAAGGAAGCGGCGCCCTCGAAGGACGCGGCGCCAAAGCCGCAGACCCGCGTGGCGACACACGGCGCGATCAAATCGAAGACCGCCGAAGCCACGGCGCCGAAGTCGGCTGAGGCTAAGGCCGAGCCTCAGCCCACCGCGTTCCCCGCGCCACCGCCCGCTCCTGCCCCGGCTACGGCTGCGATGAGCGGCGCAGCGCCGGTGGTACCGACCGGCACATTCGACAGCCGCTGGTCGGGCATGCGCTGAACGATCAAGTTCACTGAAGGAAAATCGCCGGGCCCTGCCCGGCGATTTTTCTTTGCAGAAACCGCTCCACCTCCGCATCAAGTGCGGGGCAGGCCTTTCGGAATCATGCTCTACGCGTAGCGGCCGTGGCAGTGCTTGTATTTTTTGCCTGAGCCGCACGGGCATGGCTCGTTGCGGCCGACCTTGCCCCAGCTCGACGGATCGCGCGGATTGCGCGCGGCGGCGGGCGCCGCCGTGATGCCGGCACGCGCCAGCGTCTCGGCGCCGGCCGCGGCCAGCGCAAGCTCGTCCTCGCCGGTCGATGGATCGACGTGCGAGGCCTGCATCGGCGGCAACGCCGGCGCCTGCTCCTCCTGCGGCTGCTGCACGATTTCGACCCGCATCAGCTGCGCGGTCACCGCCTCGCGCAGGCTTTGGCTCATCGTCTCGAACAGGTTGAACGATTCGGCCTTGTACTCGTTGAGCGGATCGCGCTGGCCATAACCGCGCAGCCCGATCACCTGGCGCAGGTGCTCGAGCATGACGAGATGCTCGCGCCAGAGATGGTCGAGCGTCTGCAGCAGGATCGATTTCTCGACATAGCGCAGCACGTCCGGGCCCCATTGCGCGACCTTGCCGGCCATGTGCTCGTCGGCCCGGCGCGTGATGCGGGAGAGCAACTCCTCGTCGGCAATGCCCTCCTCCTTCGCCCATTGATCGACCGGCAGGTCGAGCGAGAGCACGCGGGTCAGCTCGGTCTTCAGTCCGGCCACGTCCCATTGCTCGGGATAGGCGTTTTCCGGCACGTGCTTGCTAACCAGGTCCTCGATCACGGCGTGGCGCATATCGGCGACCACTTCGGCGGTGACGTCGTCCGACATCCATTCGACGCGCTGGTCGAAGATGACCTTGCGCTGGTCGTTCATGACGTTGTCGAACTTCAAGATGTTCTTACGGATGTCGAAGTTGCGGGCTTCGACCTTCTGCTGCGCCTTTTCCAGCGCCTTGTTGATCCAGGGATGGACGATCGCCTCGTTCTCCTTGAGCCCGAGCTTGGTCAGCATGCCGTCGAGCTTGTCGGAGCCGAAGATGCGCATCAGGTCGTCTTCCAGCGACAGGAAGAACTTGGAGCGGCCGGGGTCGCCCTGCCGGCCGGAGCGGCCGCGCAGCTGGTTGTCGATGCGCCGGCTCTCATGGCGTTCGGTGCCGAGCACGAACAGCCCGCCGGCCTTCAGCGCGGTGTCCTTCAGCCGCGCCACCTGGCTGCGAATCTCGGCCGAGGCCGCGTCGCGCTGGCCGCCCTCGGGAATTTCGGCCAGCTCCTGCTTGATGCGCATATCGGCATTGCCGCCGAGCTGAATGTCGGTGCCGCGGCCGGCCATGTTGGTGGCGATCGTGATCGCGCCGGGCACGCCGGCCTGCGACACGATGTAGGCCTCCTGCTCGTGATAGCGCGCATTGAGGATGGCGAACACCTTGGTTTTCTTGGCGCCCTCGTCGCCGCTGTAGAGCGCCGCAAATGCGTTCGGATCGGTGAAGTCGTGCTGCTCCCAACCATGCTTGCGCAGCATCTCGGCGAGACTCTCGGATTTTTCGATCGACGTCGTGCCAACCAGCACCGGCTGGCCGCGAACCTTGCAATCCTCGAGCAGCGCAATGATCGCGCGGTATTTCTCTGCCGCCGTGCGATAGACCTCGTCGTCCTGGTCGTCGCGGATCATCGGCAGGTTGGTCGGCACCTCGATCACTTCGAGGTTGTAGATGTCCATGAACTCGTCGGCTTCCGTCAGCGCGGTGCCGGTCATGCCGGCAAGCTTCTCGTACATGCGGAAGTAGTTCTGGAAGGTGATGGAGGCGAGCGTCTGGTTCTCGGGCTGGATCGGCTGGTGCTCCTTGGCCTCCAGCGCCTGGTGCAGGCCTTCCGAATAGCGCCGGCCCGGCATCATGCGGCCGGTGAACTCGTCGATGATGACGACCTCGCCGTTCCTCACGATGTAGTCCTTGTCGCGTTGGAACAGCTTGTGGGCGCGCAGCGCCTGATTGACGTGATGCACGGTCGAGACGTTCTCGACGTCGTAGAGCGATTCGCCCTTGAGCAGATTGGCGTCGCGCAGCCGCTGTTCCAGCTTCTCCATGCCGGCTTCGGACAGCGCGACGGTGCGCTGCTTCTCGTCGACGTCGTAGTCGGTCTTGTCGAGCTTCGGGATGTAGGCGTCGATGGTGTTGTAGAAGTCCGAGCGATCGTCGAGCGGGCCGGAGATGATCAGCGGGGTGCGCGCCTCGTCGATCAGGATCGAGTCGACCTCGTCGACGATGGCGTAGATGTGCCCGCGCTGGACCATGTCCTCCAGCCGGTACTTCATATTGTCGCGCAGATAGTCGAAGCCGAGCTCGTTGTTGGTGCCGTAGGTGACGTCGCAGTCGTATTGTTTCTTGCGTTCTTCGTCGTCGAGCCCGTGCACGATCACGCCGACGGTCAGCCCGAGAAACTTGTAGATCTGCCCCATCCATTCGGCGTCGCGCTTGGCGAGATAGTCGTTGACGGTGACGACGTGGACGCCGCGGCTGGCGAGCGCGTTGAGATAGACCGGCAAGGTCGCGACCAGCGTCTTGCCTTCGCCGGTCTTCATTTCGGAGATGCGGCCCTCGTGCAGAATCATGCCGCCGATCAACTGCACGTCGAAATGGCGCTGGCCGATGGTGCGCTTGGCCGCCTCGCGCACCGTGGCGAAGGCCGGCACCAGAAGGTCGTCGAGCGAGGTGCCCTCGGCGACCTCCTTCTTGAACTGCGCGGTGCGCGCGCGCAGCTCCTCGTCCGAAAGCTTCGAAAGTTCCGCCTCGAGCTCGTTGATGGCGTCGACCCGCGGCTGGTACTTGCGGACGCGGCGGTCGTTGGAGGAGCCGAAAAATTTGCGGGCGACGGCGCCGATCATACGGTCAGATCCTCAACCTCTGGCGGGCCGCGGCGGCAGCCGGCCACCGGGGAAATGCGGCACTTCTCGGGCGATTGCAACGGGATAACGGGCATCGAGCAGGACCGCGCGGCAAGCGAGACATAGGAGGGGGTCCAAGCCTTGTCAATTAGCGCGTCCGGATGGCTCGACGTCCGCCGTGACGGGCTTCGAACATCACGGTCTCGTCAACGGCACGAGCCATTCTGGCGTTGCCAAGCGGGAGCGATTGCGCGACAAGTCGCCGCCGTCCGCGACCTGCGGCGCATGACAACCAAAGGATTGCCATGAGTGTATTTTTTGATGACCGCCCCGCATTGCTCCGGCCGCAGATGCGCGGCGCGGGGCTCGCGCTGATCGCCGCGCTGCTGTTCCTGATCTCGCCGGCGGGCCCGGCGCGCTCACAGAGCGACCGGCTGGTCGCCAAGGTGGACGGCGTGGAAATCCGCGAAAGCGACATTGCGATGGCCGAGGACGATCTCGGCCAGAACGCCCAGCAGATGACGCCCGACGCCAAGCGCGACTATCTGGTATCCTATTTGACCGACGTGATCCTGGCGGCCAAAGCCGCCGAGGGCAAGAAGCTCGCCGACGACAAGGATTTCAAGAGCCGGATCGCGTTCATCCGCCGCAAGCTGCTGATGGAGACGCTGCTGATGGCCGAGGGCAAGGCGGCCGTCACCGATGCCGCCATGAAGAAGGTGTACGAGGACGCGGTCAAACAGATGGGCGGCGAGCAGGAGGTGCGCGCGCGCCACATCCTGGTTGCGACCGAACCCGAGGCCAAGGCGATCGTGACCGAGATCGGCAAGGGCACCGACTTCGCCGAGCTGGCCCGCCAGAAATCGAAGGACCCGGGCGCCGCGGCCGAAGGTGGCGACCTCGGCTGGTTCGGCAAGGACCAGATGGTGCCGGAGTTTGCCGACGCGGCCTTCAAGATGGACAAGGGTCAGGTCTCCGAGCCGGTGAAGACGCAATTCGGCTGGCACATCATCAAGATCGAGGACAAGCGGACCAAGCCGGTGCCCGAGTTCGCCAAGGTCAAGGACCAGGTCGAAACCTTCGTGGCGCGCAAGGCGCAGGCCGACTACATCGCCAAGCTGCGCGAGGGCGCCAAGGTCGAGCGCTTCGACAAGAAGTGACGAGCGAACGGCGAGGTGCGAATAGCGAGTAGCGGACGGATAGCGGCCATTGGCTCGGTCTGCTATCCAATCTTCGTTACTCGCTACTCACCGCTCGCAATTTCGCCATGGCCACCACCGTCTCTCCGCTCGCGCCGCAATCGCCGCCCGCCATGCCGGCGATCGCGGGCGTGCGGCTTGCCACCGCTGCCGCCGGCATCAAATACGCCGGCCGCACCGATGTGCTGCTTGCGTTGCTCGATCCCGGCACGACCGCGGCCGGGGTGTTCACCCGCTCGAAGTGCCCGTCCGCGCCGGTGGAGTGGTGCAGGGCCCGGCTGAAGGGCGCGAAGCCGCGCGCGCTGGTGGTCAATTCCGGCAACGCCAACGCCTTCACCGGCAAGAGCGGTCGCGACGCCTGCCGGTTGACCGCCGACATCACCGCGCGCGCGGTCGGCTGCAGGCCGACCGACGTGTTCCTGTCCTCCACCGGCGTGATCGGCGAGCCGTTGAACGCGCAAGCCTTCGACAGCGTCATGGCCGGCATGGTGGTGGCGGCGCGCGCCGAACCGTGGCTCGACGCCGCCAAGGCGATCATGACCACCGACACCTTCCCCAAGGTCGCGACCGCCAGCACCAGCATCGGCAAGGCCAAGGTCACGATCAACGGCATCGCCAAGGGCGCCGGCATGATCGCGCCCGACATGGCGACCATGCTGGCCTATGTGTTCACCGACGCGCCGCTATCGGCACGCGTGCTGCAAAAGCTGCTCAACGACGGCGTCACCGACAGCTTCAACGCCGTGACCATCGACGGCGACACCTCGACCTCCGACACCTTGATGGCGTTCGCCACCGGCGCCGCCGAAGGCGCGCCGAAGATCAGCCGGCCGGACGACCCGCGGCTGCGCGGCTTCCGCCAGGCATTCACGATGCTGCTGTGCGATCTGGCCGAACAGGTGGCCCGCGATGGCGAGGGCGCGCGCAAGCTGGTCGAGATCAAGGTCGAGGGCGCAGTGTCGAAAAAATCCGCGCGTCGGATCGCGATGTCGATCGCCAACTCGCCGCTGGTGAAGACTGCGATCGCCGGCGAGGACGCCAATTGGGGACGCGTGGTGATGGCGGTCGGCAAGGCCGGTGAGCCGGCCGACCGCGACAAGCTGTCGATCTGGTTCAATGGCATTCGTGTCGCCCACAAGGGCGCGCGCGATCCAGGCTACGATGAAGGCAAGGTCTCTGAGACCATGAAAAGCCCTAACATCGCGCTCAAGGTCGCGCTCGGCCTCGGTCGCGGCGCTGATCGCGTGCTGACCTGCGACCTGACCAAGGACTATGTCGCCATCAACGGAGACTACCGGTCATGACACGACGGGGGTTATCGATCGTGACCGTCGCTGCACTGTGCTTTGCCGCCGCCGGCCTGATCGATGCATCCGCCCAAACCGCGCGGGACGGCAAGATGCGAATTCTGGGCCGCGCCACCGTCGAGGCAACACCCGATTACGCGGTGGTACGCGTCGGCATCACCAACAAGGCCGCAACGCCGAGCGCGGCGCTCGACCAGAATTCGACCATCGCCCGCAAGATGATCGAGTTTGCCAAACGATTCGGAATCGATGAGAAGAACATCCAGACCGACTCGGTCAATTTGCAGCCCGCCACCAAGTCGGTTCGCGACCCAAGCGGCAATTTCCGACAGGAGCCCGATGGTTACATCGCCAGCAACTTGATTCGCGCCAAGCTGACCGAACTCGCACGCCTGGGCACCTTCATGCGCCAGATTCTCGATGAGGGCGCCACCAATATCGCAGGTGTCGAATTCGGCGTTTCGAATGTCGAGCAAGTCGCCGATCAGGCCCGCGCGCAGGCGGTCGAGAATGCGATTCATCAGGCGCAGCGTCTGGCTGAAGCCGCCAAGGTGAAGCTCGGCCCCATCCACGAAATCGTCCACCCGCCACGCATCCAGTTCCAACATCCCGACGGCGTAGCGGACATGGCGATGCGCCAAGTCCGGCGTCCGGCCGTGCCGATCGAGGCCGGGACCGTCAAGATCGCGGCCGAGGTCGATATCACCTGGATCATCGAGTGAACCCCAAGCGCAACTGTCGCTGGTGAATCCGGTTAAGCGTCTGGTAACCGCATCGGGACTGTTGCAATTTTATGCAACCATCTTGAACTGCTCTTAACCGCATACTGCCTAACCTTCGAGGCCAAGGCCGTGAGCGTCAAACTCGTACTTGTTGCCGCCTGCGCCTTGGTCGACTCTGACGGCCGCGTGCTGCTCACCGAGCGGCCCGCAGGCAAGACGATGGCCGGCTTGTGGGAATTCCCCGGCGGCAAGGTCGAGGCGGGCGAACGTCCCGAGCAGACCTTGATCCGGGAACTGAAGGAGGAACTTGGCATCGACGTGCAGGAGCCGTGTCTGGCGCCGCTCACTTTCGCGAGTCACAGCTACGCGGACTTCCATCTGCTGATGCCGCTCTACGTTTGCCGACGCTGGGAAGGAATCGTGACGGCGCAGGAAGGACAGCGGCTCGCATGGGTGCGGCCGAACCGGCTCCGGGACTACAAGATGCCGCCGGCGGACGAGCCGCTGGTCGCCCATCTGACGACGCTGCTATGAATGGGATGGAAGCGATGATCCAGGTCGACACGCTGCATTCGACGATCCGCCGAGCGCTGATGCGCTTTCGCAGGGACGAGAGCGGAGCAACGGCCATCGAATATGCGCTGGTCGCGGCCGGTGTCGGCGGAGCCGTGGCCACCACCGTCTGGAGCCTTGGTTCCACCCTGAAGACGACGTTCTACGACAAAATCGGCGGGATCTTCTGATATCTATCGGTCGGCTTTTTCGCCCGCTGAGATCTCCTGCGTGCGCAACGCGTCGGCAAGCCGCGTCCTGGCCGAGCCGGGGGCGAGCGGCTGCTGCTGGCTTTGGTGCGGCGCCCAGCCCGACAGCCAGACGATATCGAAGGTGGCGCGCACGCGGCCGTCGGGGTCGGCAAAGCGTTCGGCATAGACTTCCATCATCCGCTGAAGCGTCCGCCGGCGCAGCGGCGTACGCCGGCGCTCGACCAGCGCATTGGTCGCGCCCATGCGCCGCAGATCCTGCATCAGGCCGAGCGGCGAGCCGTAGCGCACCGTGACGCGGTCGACATCGGTCACCGGCAGCGCAAAGCCGGCGCGCTGCAACAGCGCGCCAAGCTCGCGAAGGTCGGCGAACGGCGCGACGCGCGGCGACACACCGCCCTCGATCTCGCTCTCCGCCGCCGCAAACGCCGCGCGCAATTCGGACAGGCTGTCGCCGCCGATCATCGCCGCCAGCAGCAGCCCGTCCGGCTTGAGCGCGCGGCGGATCTGGATCAACGTTCCCGGCAGGTCGTTGACGAATTGCAACGCCAACGTCGACACCACGAGGTCGAGCGAGCCGTCGCGAAACGGCAGCGCCTCCTCGTCGGCGGCCACCCACAGGCCGTTGGCGGTAAGTTGGCCCGCCACTGCATCGACCCCAACGATCGCGCCGACACGATCCGCAAGCGCGCTTCGCACCGCGTCGCCCGGCGTGCCGAGATCGATCGCCAGATCGAACCTGCGCAGCACCGCGGCGAGCCGTGCGGCGAGATCGTCGGCCGCGCGCTCGAGCAGAAACGTGGCCGGGCCGAGCGCCGCCGCGCGCGCCCGCCGCGCGCGCAGCAATGGGCGGTCGAAGATCACCGGATGCGGCATGCGCGCATTGTAGGAGCAACCGCCTGTCGGCGGGAGGGCGCGAATTACGGGCACAGTTTGTCGGCGGCGGTTGAGGCCGCGTTCCGACGGCGATAGCCTTTGTGCGTGCCGGAAACGATCGCCAGAACCGCCAATGCCACGCGACTTGCCCGCGCCGCGGCGCCATTCCGCGCCCTGCTCGGACGTGCGCTCGACGTTGCGCTGCCGACGCTGTGCCCGTCCTGCCGTGAGCCGGTCGGCGGCAACGGCCTGTGCGCAACGTGCTGGGCCAAGCTGTCGCTGATCGCCCCGCCCTATTGCGAGCGGCTCGGCATTCCGTTTGCGTACGATCCCGGGCCGGGCGTGGTGTCGATGCAGGCGATCGCCGACCCGCCCGCCTACCACCGCGCGCGTGCCGCGGTCCGCTACGACGACATCGCCCGCGCCCTGGTTCATGCGCTGAAGTACGGCGATCGCCTCGACCTGGCCCCGACCATGGGCCGCTGGATGGCCCGTGCCGGGCGCGAGCTGTTGGCCGAGGCCGACGCGCTGGTCCCGGTGCCGCTGCATTGGCGGCGGCTGTGGGCCCGGCGATTCAATCAATCCGCGCTGTTGGCCAAGGCCATTTCGCAGGAAACCGGCATTGGCGTCGCCGAAGGCTTGCTCAAGCGAGTCAAGGCAACCGCCCAGCAGGTCGGGCTGTCACAGGCCGAGCGCGCCGAAAACGTGCAGGGCGCCTTCCGCGTGCCAACCGAGCGCAAAAGCGAGATCGCCGGCCGCCGCTTGGTCCTGATCGACGACGTTTTGACCTCGGGCGCCACCTCGGATGTCTGCGCGCGGACGCTGCTGCGGGCCGGTGCCGGTCAGGTCGACGTGGTGGTGTTTGCGCGGGTTGTCGACGCGGTGCGACCCCCCATATAAACTGCCGCCGCAACCAAAGCAGCCGCCATGCCCACCGTCGAAATCTACACCACGCCCTACTGCCCGTATTGCCAATGGGCCAAGGAGCTTCTGAACAAGAAGCGCGTCACGTTCACCGAGATCGACGTGTCGCGTGACCGCGCGCTGCGGGTGAAGATGACGGAACGCGCCAACGGACAAACCACGGTGCCGCAGATTTTCATCGGCGCGACCCATGTCGGCGGCTGCGACGACCTGTACGCGCTCGAGGACGCAGGCAAGCTCGATCCGCTGCTCGCCGCGCCCGCCACCACGGGGTCCTCCGCATGACCGGGGCGACCGGAAAGCAATCGACCTTCCGCGCCGGCCTCATTCAGATGCGCTCCGGGCGGTCGCCGCAGGTCAATCTCGACGCCGCCGCCAAGCTGATCGGCGAGGCCAAGTCGGGTGGCGCCGACTATGTGATGACCCCCGAGATGACCAATATCATGGAGGTCAACCGCCAGAACCTTTTGGCCGCGATCGTCGCGGAAGAGAGCGACGCCAGCCTCGCCATGTTCCGCGAGCTTGCGCGCAAGCTCGCGATCTATCTCCACGTCGGCTCGCTGGCCGTGAAGGTGACGCCCGACAAGGCAGCCAACCGCGCCTTCCTGGTCGATCCCCGCGGCGACGTGGTCGCGCGCTATGACAAGATCCACATGTTCGACGTCGACCTCGCGGGCGGCGAGAGCTACCGCGAATCGAACAGCTTCAAGCCCGGCGAGCTCGCCATGGTGCACGACCTGCCGTGGGGCCGGCTCGGCATCACGGTCTGCTACGACCTGCGCTTCCCCGCGCTGTACCGTGCGCTGGCGGAGGCCGGCGCATCATTCCTGGCGATTCCATCGGCGTTCACCCGGCAGACCGGCGAGGCCCATTGGCACGTGCTCAACCGCGCCCGCGCGATCGAGAACGGCTCGTTCGTGCTGGCGGCCGCCCAGGGCGGCAAGCACGAGAACGGTCGCGAGACGTTCGGGCATTCGCTCGTGGTCGATCCCTGGGGCCGCATCATCGCCGAGGGCGGCACCGAGCCAGGCGTGGTGCTGGCGGACATCGACCCGGCCGAGGTTGCCGCGGCGCGGGCGCGCATCCCTTCGCTGCAGCACGGGCGCCGCTTCGAGGTGATCGAGCCGATGGCGGAGCCGACCCATCTGCGCACCGTGCGGGTGCCGATATGATCCGCTATTCGCTGCAATGCGACCGCCGGCACCAATTCGAAATCTGGTTCAAGAATTCCGCGGACCACGACAACCAGTCGAAGCGCGGCCTGGTGACCTGCCCGGCCTGCGGCTCGACCAAGGTTGAGAAGGCGCTGATGGCGCCGTCGCTCGGCGCTGGCACCAAGAAGCGCTCGCGCGCCGCGGCGCCGGAGATGGCGCCGCAGGCGCCCGCGCCCACCGGGAGCGAGACTAAGAATCCGGTCGCCATGGTGTCGCCGCAGGAGCGCGAGTTCCGCGCCAAGCTCCGGGAATTGCGCGACCACCTCACCAAGAACGCCGAGAACGTCGGCGGCAAGTTTCCCGAAGAAGCGCGCAAGATGCACTACGGCGAGATCGAGCACCGCTCGATCTACGGCGAGGCGTCGCCGCAGGAGGCCAAGGACCTGGCCGACGAGGGCGTTGAATTCCACCCGCTGCCGGTCCTGCCGGACGACCGGAATTAGGCTCGCGCAGCGGGCCGTATGCCGCTTTTAAGAAAGCTGGCCCCCGAACAGCGGGGCCGGCAATCACTGTACCCAGATCAACAGCGCGACGCCGATCACGATCAGCGCCATGCCGAGCGCTTCGCGTCGCGTCGTAGCCTGCTTGAAAATAAACAACGAGATGGCCTGCGCGAACAGCACCTCGGCAAGCCCAAGCGTGCGCACGTTGGCGGCACTGGTCAGCGCAAAGGCCAGAAACCAGTTTTCGGACGCAAACGCCCCCATGAAGCCGGCAAACAGCGACGGCCGCCATTCGCGCGCGATCGCGAGCAGCACGGCGCGGTCGCGCACCAGCAGGTAGAGGGTCAGCAGCCCGGCCTGCAGCACCAGCCCGACCGCCAGCGTAAAGGTCGCGGCCAGAACGAAATTCGGCAGCCCGAGCGACAGGATTGCGCCGCGATATCCGACGACCGAAAACGCCAGCATGGCGCCAGATGCAAGCCCAAGCAGCGTCGGTCTCAACCCGCCCTGCACCGGGGCACCGCCCTTGAACGACATCAGAATCACGCCCGCGGTCGCGATCAGGATGGCGGCGACGATCGGCACGGTCAGCGGATCGCCGAGGAACAGCAGCCCGAACACCGCGGCTTGGATCACTTCGGTCTTGGTGTAGGCGATGGTGACCACGAACGAGCGGTCATTCATCGCCGCCAGCATGAGCGCCGTGGAACAGATCTGCGACAGCGCCCCCACCACGACCCACGGCCAGAAGCTGCGCGTCGGCTCCGGCAGCGACAGTCCGGTAGCCATCAGCGTTCCAGCCAGAAAAATCAGCACGAACGGAAACCCGAACAGGAAGCGCACATGGGTGGCGCCGACGGTGCCGAGCTTGGCGGTGAGCTCGCGCTGCATGGCGTTGCGCGCAGACTGGCCGGCGGCGGCCAACAGCGTGAAGGGTATCCAGAGCAGGCTTGCGGCGAACACGTTTAAGGCTTCTCCGCCACAAGCATGTAGTTCACATCGGTGTCGGTCGAGAGTTGCCAGCGGTCGGCCAGGATGTTGTAGATCACGCCCTGCTCGCGCAGCACACGCAGCCCGCCCTGCTCCATCGCGATCTCGAGCTCGTTCGGGGTGACGAACTTGTCCCAGCGATGGCTGCCGACCGGCAGCCAGCGCAGAATGTATTCGGCGCCGACGATTGCAAGCGCAAAGCTCTTGAGCGTGCGGTTGAGCGTGGCCGCGATCATCAGCCCTCCGGGCTTCACCATCTCGGCGCAGGATTTGACGAACAGCGGCACGTCGGCGACGTGCTCGACCACCTCCATGGCAAGCACCAGGTCGAAACGCGCGCCCTGCTCCGCCAGCTCCTCGGCGGTGGTGCAGCGGTAATCGATCGTGAGCTCGCTTTGGGCGGCGTGCTGCTGCGCCGCCGCAATATTGGTTTCCGACGGATCGATTGCCGTCATGGCCGCGCCCAGCCGGGCGAGCGGCTCGGCCAGGATGCCGCCGCCGCAGCCGATGTCGAGGATGGCGAGGCCGTTCAGCGAATCGAGCCGCTTGGCATCGCGGCCGAAGCGGGCGGCGGCCTGGTCGCGGATGTAGCCGATACGCACGGGATTGAACTTGTGCAGCGGAGCCATCTTGCCGCGCGGGTCCCACCATTCGGCGGCAAGCGCGGAGAAGCGCTCGACCTCGGCCGGGTCAACGGTGCTGTGGCGTTGCGGCTTGCGGGCCATTGGCGGTCTCGCAGGGTTAATCGGGCGGCGCGGTTGCGGCCCCCCGACCCCGCCGGTATGTATACGCGCCTTTTGGGCCGGCGCTCCAGCGGATCGCGTCGGCGAAGTGAGTGCTTGCGGGGACGCGTCGCGTGGCTCGGCTGGTGATGAAGTTCGGCGGAACGTCGGTCGGCGACATCGACCGCATTCGCAATGTCGCGCACCACGTCAAGCGCGAGGTCGAGGCCGGCCACGAGGTCGCCGTCGTGGTGTCGGCGATGTCGGGAGCGACCGATCAACTGGTCAACTGGTGCAGCACGGCATCGCCGCTGCACGACGCGCGTGAATTCGACGCGGTCGTGGCGTCGGGCGAACAGGTGACGTCCGGCCTGCTGGCGATCACGCTGGAAGGCATGGGCGTCAACGCCCGCTCCTGGCAGGGCTGGCAATTGCCGATCCTGACGACCAACGCCCACGGCGCGGCGCGCATTCTGGACATCAACGGCGAGGAGCTGATCAAGCGCTTCAAGGAGCGCAAGGAGGTCGCCGTGGTGTCCGGCTTTCAGGGCATCCACAAGGACACCGGCCGTATCACCACGCTCGGCCGCGGCGGCTCCGACACCTCGGCGGTGGCGGTCGCCGCCGCGATCCGCGCCGACCGTTGCGACATCTACACCGACGTCGACGGCGTCTACACCACCGACCCGCGCGTGGTGCCGCGCGCCAAGCGCCTCGACAAGATCGCATTCGAGGAAATGCTGGAGCTCGCCTCGCTCGGCGCCAAGGTGCTGCAGGTGCGTTCGGTCGAGCTCGGCATGGTGCACAAGGTCCGCATTTTCGTTCGTTCGAGCTTCGACAGGCCGCAGGACATCGATCCGCACGGCAACCCGCCGGGTACGCTGATCTGCGACGAGGAGGATATCGTGGAGCAACAAGTCGTCACCGGCATCGCCTTCTCCAAGGACGAGGCGCAGATTTCGGTCCGCCACGTGCCCGACAAGCCGGGCGTGGCCGCCGCGATCTTCGGGCCGCTGGCGCAGGCCAGCATCAACGTCGACATGATCGTGCAGAATGTCTCGGGCGATGGCTCGACCACCGACCTCACATTCACGGTGCCGGCGGCCGACTACCAGCGCTCGATCGACGTGCTCGGCAAGGCCAAGGGCGACATCGGCTTCGACCACATCGACGGCTCGACCGAGGTCGCCAAGGTGTCGGTGATCGGCATCGGCATGCGCAGCCATGCCGGCGTCGCCGCCGAGGCGTTCAAGGCGCTGGCCAGCCGCAACATCAACATCCGCGCCATCACCACCTCGGAAATCAAGTTTTCGGTGCTGATCGACGCCGCCTACACCGAGCTTGCGGTCCGCACGCTGCATTCGCTCTACGGGCTGGACAAGTAACCACTACTCCGCGCGGATGATCCGATTGAATTCCCCCGGCCGCCAGTGATCCCCCAGCGGTCCTTTCCGGTGCACCACCGGCTTCCACAGCCGATCAAAGCTATCCGCGGCGCGCTCCACATGGAAAAAGCTACCCGCGGCGTGTTCGTTAACGCGCGGCGTAAAGCCTGGGAGTGCTCGCATGGCGTTGACCCAGTGCCATGCCTCCGCCATCTGCCGGGCACGGCGCACCGCGGCCTCTCGTTCCTCCTGTGAGGGGGGAAGCAGCGTCCAGCGCCTGCGCCGATCCGGACGTGCCGTCCACCAGCGTTTGTGCGCCGAGAAGCAGCGCGCCGATCAGACACATCTGAAAGTTCGGCATCGCTCACGCCCCCGAACCAGAAAAATCGTGCAAACCATTGCGCCGATGTGATGGCTGGTTGCGGTGCGCGCCCCTGTCCGGTCGCGCGGGACCGGATGGTGCACTGCGGCGGTAATGGCCCCGTCGCATCCGCTCGATAGAACCGGCTTTGGCTTGCCGTTTGCATGGCCCATTCGCTATAGCCCTGGGTGTAATCGCGGATTTGAGCAATGACCCCTCGTGGCGCGCTCGGCGGTCCGCGCGTGCTGTTACGCCGGCTCCGTGAGGTGATGGCGGAACCGGTCAGCGCGCAGGAACGCCTGGACAAGATCGTCGTGCTGATCGCCGCCAACATGGTTGCGGAGGTCTGCTCGGTTTATGTGCTGCGCGTCGACGGCACGCTCGAGCTTTACGCCACCGAGGGCCTCAAGCGCGAAGCGGTCCACCAGACCGTGCTGCGGCAGGACGAAGGCCTGGTCGGCCTGGTCGCGAGCGAGGCCAACCCGGTCAATCTGTCGGAGGCCCAGACCCACCCGGCATTCTCGTTCCGGCCGGAAACCGGCGAAGAGATCTACCACTCGTTCCTTGGCGTGCCGATCCTGCGCGGCGGCAACACGCTCGGCGTGCTGGTGGTGCAGAACCGCGCAAGCCGCGCCTATTCCGAGGAGGAAGAGGAGGCGCTGCAGACCACCGCCATGGTGCTGGCGGAGATGATCGCCTCGGGCGAGCTGCTGGCGATCGCCAAGCCGGGCGCCGAGCCCGCGATCCGGCCACGACTGCACCTGACCGGCCAGGCGATTGCAGACGGCATCGCGCTCGGCCACGTGGTCCTGCACGAGCCGCGCGTGACGGTGAAGAACGTCATCGCCGACGACATGCAGAAGGAGCTGACGCGGCTCGACGAGGCACTCGCGACGCTGCGCGCCGATCTCGACCTCATGCTGGAGCGCGGCGACGTGGCCGACGGCGGCGAGCATCGCGAGGTGCTCGACGCCTACCGCATGTTCGCCCACGACCAAGGCTGGATGCACAGGCTGCGCGAGGCGGTGATGACCGGCCTCACCGCCGAAGCCGCCGTCGAGCGCGTGCAGTCGGACACCCGCGCTCGCATGCTGCGCGTGACCGATCATTATCTGCGCGAGCGGCTGCACGACCTCGACGACCTCGGCAACCGGCTGATGCGCCAGCTGATGGGCCAGGATCACGCGCCGCCGCGCGAGCAGTTGCCCGACAACGCCGTCCTGGTCGCCCGCTCGATGGGACCAGCCGCGCTGCTCGACTACGACCGCCGCAAGCTGCGCGGCCTGCTGCTCGAAGAGGGCAGCCCGAACTCCCATGTCGCGATCGTCGCCCGTGCGCTCGGCATTGCGGCGGTGGGCGAGGTCAGCAACATCAGCGGGCTGGTCGAAGCCGGCGACCCCGTCATCGTCGACGGCGCGACCGGCGACGTGCACGTGCGGCCGCCGCCCGACATCGAATCCGCCTATGGCGAACGCGTCAAGCTGCGCGCGCGGCGGCAGGCGCAATACCGCGACCTGCGCGACAAGCCCTGCGTTACCAAGGATGGCGAGAAAATCTCGCTGATGATCAACGCCGGCCTGCTGGTCGATCTGCCGCATCTCGCCGAAACCGGCGCCGGCGGAATCGGGCTGTTCCGCACCGAGTTGCAGTTCATGATCGCGACCGCGATGCCGCGCATCAGCGAGCAGCTTTCGCTGTACCGCTCGGTGCTCGACGCCGCCGGCGACAAGCCGGTCACCTTCCGCACCCTCGACATCGGCGGCGACAAGGTGCTGCCCTACATGCGCGCCGAAGCCGAGGAGAACCCGGCGCTCGGCTGGCGGGCGATCCGGCTCGGGCTCGATCGCCCTGGCCTGATGCGCAGCCAGGTGCGGGCGCTGCTGCAGGCCGCCGCCGGCCGCGAATTGAAGATCATGTTCCCGATGGTCGCAGCCTGCTCCGAGTTTGACGAGGCCAAGGGCCTGATCGAGCGCGAACTGACATCGCTGCGACGGCGGCGCCACAAGCTGCCGGACCGGATCGAGGTCGGCGCCATGGTCGAGGTGCCGTCGCTGCTGTTCCAGCTCGATGATTTGATCCCGCGGGTCGATTTCCTGTCGGTCGGCTCGAATGACCTGGTGCAGTTTCTGTTCGCTGCCGACCGCGGCAACCGGCGCGTGGCCGACCGTTTTGATCCGATCTCCGCGCCGGTCCTGCGGGCGCTGAGATCCATCGTCGACCGCGGCCGGGCCGCCGGCAAGCCGGTGACGCTCTGCGGCGAGATGGCCTCCAAGCCACTCGGCGCCCTGGCCTTGGTGGCGCTCGGCTTCCGTGCATTGTCGCTGTCGCCCTCGGCGCTCGGCGCCGTCAAGGCGATGCTGCTCGAGCTTGATACCAAGAAGGCCAAGGCGGTGCTCGATCCGCTGGTCGACGCGCCGAGCGCCGGCATTTCGGTCCGTGCACGGCTGCAGGCCTTCGCCGAGGCCGAAGGATTGCCGCTGTGACGACATTGCCGGAGGGCAAGCTCGACACCCTGCTCACCCGCCACGCGGCGGTGGAGGCCGAGCTGTCGCGGCAAATGCCGGCCGAAGCGTTCGTCAAGCTGTCGCGCGAATTCGCCGAGATCGACCCGGTGGTCGCCAAGATCAAGGCCTATCGCGCGGTCGCGGCCGAGCTGGCCGATCTCGCGGCGCTGATCGCCGACCCCAAGACCGAAGCCGCCATGCGTGAAATGGCCGACGAAGAGCGCCACGCGCTGGAGGACAAGCGCGAGCGCATGATCGCGGAGCTGCGGATCGCGCTGTTGCCCAAGGACGCGATGGACGAGCGCAACGTGATCGTCGAAATCCGGGCCGGCACCGGCGGCGATGAGGCGTCGTTGTTCGCGGGCGACCTGTTTCGGATGTACGAGCGCTACGCCGCGCGTCAGGGCTGGACCACCGAAATGCTCTCGGCGAGCGAGGGCGCCAAGGGCGGGTTCAAGGAAATCGTCGCCGAGATCCGCGGCCGCGGGCCGTTTGCCAAGCTCAAGTTCGAGTCCGGCGTGCATCGCGTCCAGCGCGTGCCCGACACCGAGGCGCAGGGCCGCATTCACACCTCGGCCGCCACCGTCGCGGTGCTGCCCGAGGTCGAGGACATAGATATCGAGATCAAGCCCGACGACCTGAAGATCGACACCATGCGGTCCGGCGGCGCCGGCGGCCAGCACGTCAACAAGACCGAATCGGCGATCCGCATCACCCACATGCCGAGCGGCATCGTCGTGCTGGTGCAGGAGGAGCGCTCGCAACACAAGAATCGCGCCAAGGCCATGGCCATGCTGCGCGCCAAGCTCTACGACGCCGAACGCACCAAGCGCGACGCCGAGCGCGCGGCCGAACGCAAGGATCAGATCGGCAGCGGCGACCGCTCCCAGCGCATCCGCACCTACAATTTTCCGCAAGGCCGCGTCACCGACCACCGCATCAATCTCACGCTCTACAACCTGCCCAAGGTGATGGAGGGCGAAGCGCTCGGCGAGATCATCAACGCGCTGGTGACCGAGCACCAGGCCGAACTGCTGGCCGCCGAGGGCGAATAATGCCGTCCGTCATCCAGGAGATTGCGGCGCTGGCGCCGGCCATCGGCGTTGCGCAGGCGCGCCGCGTGCTCACGAGCCAATTCCGCCAGGCCGGCCTCGATAGCCCCGAGCTCGATGCGCGCGTGCTGACCGGCCACGCGCTGGCGCTCGACCAGACCGGGCTTGCGGTCGAACACGCCCGCAGGCTTACCGACGCAGAAGCGCGCGCGCTTGCAATGCTGGCAGCGCGCCGGCTTGCCGGCGAACCGGTGGCGCGCATCGTCGGAGTCAAGGAGTTCTGGGGATTGCCGCTTGAGGTCAACGGCGCCACACTGGTGCCCCGGCCGGAAACCGAGACCGTGGTCGAAGCGGCGCTCGATGCCCTGGATCGCGACGGGCCGCGCACGCGCGCGCTCCGCATCGCCGATCTCGGCACCGGATCGGGCGCGCTGCTGATCGCGCTGCTCACCGAATTGCCGAACGCCCGCGGCGTCGGCACCGATCTGAGCCGCGCGGCGCTAGCGGTGGCGCGCGCCAACGCGGCGCGCCACGCCGTGCTGGCGCGGGCGTATTTCGTGGCGTGCGATTACGGCGCGGCGCTGGGCGGCGGTTTCGACCTCGTGGTGTGCAATCCGCCTTATGTGGCGAGCGGCGATATCGCGGCGCTCGCGGCCGAGGTCAGGCACGATCCGCGCCAAGCGCTCGACGGCGGCGCCGACGGGCTCGACGGCTATCGCGCGCTGGCGAGCCAGGCGCCGATGCTGCTCGCGCCGAATGGCCATCTGGTCGCGGAACTCGGCCTCGGACAGGAGGCGGCGGTCGCCGGCCTGTTCAAGCCCTGCCCATTGGTGCCGTCGCCGGCGCGTGCCGACCTCGCCGGCATCCCGCGGGCGTTGCACGCGCGTATGCCACAATGACGCCATGACCTATGAACATTGCGGATAGGCAAAAAAGCACTTGGATTATCCCCTCGGACCTACTAGCTTCCAGTTACGGAATCGACCCGAAGGTCACATCGTTCAGGCCCGGAGCTTGAGGCTCGGCGAGGCAAGCGGTGGGCCCAAATAGAGCCGGGTCAGACGGCAAACAGGACCGCCGAATTCGGACCAGCGAGATACCGGTCGAGCGCGCATCGAGCTTTACGACGCATTAACGACAATGACGCGCAAGGTGAGACACAAGCGCCGCCGCGGTTGGATCGCGGCCGGGGAGAATCGCGGCTAACGCATCGACCAACGAATCGAATGGAGCGCGGGTGGGCCGCTGATGATCAGCGGGCCGGCGCGAGCGGGCTGAAATGAAGCTTCAGGTTGGGTGAACGAATCGGCGGGGCACAACCGCCGCAAACAGGAGTCGGCGACAGGCGAGCTATGAGAAACGGTCAAAACAAGCGCATGCGGGGGCGGAACCGCAACAAAGGTCACCATGGCGGTGGTCATCATCACCACCACCATCAGAATCCACTGACTCGGGTTTACGAGTCGAACGGCCCGGAGGTGAAGATCCGGGGAACCGCTCACCACGTCGCCGAGAAATACCTTCAGCTCGCGCGCGACGCCCAGACCTCCGGCGACCCGGTGACCGCCGAGAACCACTACCAGCACGCCGAGCATTATTTCCGCCTGATCGCCGCGGCGCAGGAACAATTCCGACAGCAGAATCCGTACTACCAGCCGCAGCAAGGCGCGCCGGGCGAAGGCAACCGCGACGACCAGCTCGAAGGCGACGACGACGAGCCCGGTCAGCCGCAGCAGGCGCCGATGCAGGGCCAGCCGAATTTCGGCAACCAGCAGCAGCCGCAATACCAGCCGCGCGAGCAGTCGCAGCCCTATGGCGGCCAACCGCAACCGCAGCAGGGCCGACCACAGTACCAGCCGCCGCAACAGTACCAGCCGCCGCAGCAGTATCAGCAGCCGCAGCAGTATCAGCAGCCGCCCTATCAACCGCAGAGCCAGCCGGCCGGCGGCGACGTCAGCGATGGCGAGCGTTTGCCGTCGTTCATCACCGGCGGCCAGCCGCAGCAGGGACAGCCGGCGCCGCGCCAAAACGGCTACGACAACGACCAGGGCGGCGACCGCTTCCCGCGCCACCGTCGGCGTCGGCATCGTGGCCCCGGCGGACCGCGACCGGATCTGCCGCAGCAGGGCATGTCGCAGCAGGATTCGCGCGGCGACGAGGGCCCCGGCGGTCCGAACGATCCGCGTCCCGACAACAACTAGGCTAAACCACGAGGCGCCAACGCCGGCTCAAGCGCCGGCACAAGCTGGCGCTTCTCGCGGCGCGCCGGAATGGCGCGGTAGACCTGCTTGGTTGCTTCGACGATGTGAACGCCGGCGAACGGCGCAGACAGCGTCGCGCCCGTGCGCTCCCACGCCACGGCCGAGCGCAGGAACCAGCCGCGCTGGATCGGCGGCACGTAAAGCGCCTCGCCCCACGCCACCGGCGTGAACCAGGCCTCGCGCAACAGATGCGTGATCTGCGAGCGTGAATAGGGTCGCCCGTGCCCGAACGGGGTGGTGTCCATGCGCGCCCACAGGCCGCGCCGGTTCGGCACCACCGCCAGCAATTGGCCGGACGGCGCCAGCACGCGCCAGATTTCCCGCAGCAGCGCGGTGGCGTCCTGCGACATTTCCAGCGCATGCACCAGCAGCATGCGGTCGACCGCGGCGTCCGGCAGCGGCAGCTCGAGCTCGTCGACCAACGTCGACAGCGCCGGTCGCATTGTCGGCCATTTCACCACGCCCTGCGCCGCCGGCATGAACGCGAGGCTGCGCTCGGCCTCCTCGCGGAACAGGCCGAGATAGGGCGTGGCATAGCCGAGGCCGACGACACGCAATCCGGCGGTGTCGTTCCAACGTCGCCGGATGCCGCGGCTGATGAAATGCCGGGCCACCGCGCCCAGCCGCTGGGTGTAGAAATTGCGCAAATCGACGACGTCGATGGACATGGCCGGATTCTATCACGAAACTCGCGCGCTCCCGGGGCGTTCAATCCCAAACCGTGGTACGGTTCGCAGCCCCAACCGACGAGAGCTCCCCATGCCAGCCGAGACCAAGCTGTTTATGTGCCTGAAGGACAATTACGGCGTGCTGGTGCACGATCTGGGCAGCGGCGCCACCGCGGCGATCGACGCACCGGAGGCGGCACCGGTCGAAGCCGCGCTGAAGGCCACCGGCTGGAAGCTCTCCGACATCCTGGTGACGCATCACCACGGCGACCACACCGGCGGCATCGCCGAGCTGAAAGGCAGACACAAGTGCCGCGTGGTGGCGCCGCAGGCCGAGGCGTCGAAGATCCCGCTGGTCGACGAGACCGTGCGCGAGGGCAGCAAGGTCAGCGTCGGCAGCCTTGCCGGCAACGTGATCGAGACGCCCGGCCACACCTCGGGCCATATCACCTATTGGTTCGGCGCCGACAAGCTGGCCTTTGCCGGCGACACGCTGTTCTCGATCGGCTGCGGCCGCGTGATCGAGGGCACGCCCGAGATGATGTGGGCGTCGCTCGTCAAGCTGCGGCAACTGCCGGGCGACACCCGCGTCTACTGCGGCCACGAGTACACGCTGGCGAACATCAAGTTCGCGCAGACCATCGAGCCGGGCAACGCCGCGCTCAAGGCGCGCGCCGCGCAGGCGCAAAAGCAGATCGCCGACGGCCACTGGACCATCCCGACCACGATCGACGAGGAGAAGGCCGCCAATCCGTTCCTGCGCGCCGACGTGCCGGAGGTCGCGGCCTCGGTCGGGCTTGCCGGCAAGCCGGCGGCGGAGGTGTTCGCCGAGATCAGGGCCAGGAAGAATAAATTCTAGGCTCAGTCCTTCGCGCGTTCGACGTAGGAGCCGTCCGCGGTCATCACCACAACGCGGGTGCCCGCCTCGACGAACGGCGGCACGTTGGTGCGCACGCCATTCGACAGCTTGGCGGGCTTGTAGGATGACGACGCGGTCTGGCCCTTGGTGACCGGCTCGGTCTCGACCACTTCGAGGACCACCTTTTGCGGCAGCTGCAGCGCCACGGCGTTGCCCTCGTACACGCTCATCATGACCTTCATCTCGGGCTGCAAGTAGGCCGCCGCGTCGCCGACCATGTCGTCCTGCAACGTGATCTGGTCGAAGTTCTCCGAATTCATGAAATGGAAGCCTTCGCCGTCCTGGTAGAGAAACTGATGTTCACGGTCCTCGACCATGGCGCGCTCGACCTGCTCGGTGGTCTTGTAGCGCTGCGACACCTTCACGCCGTCGCTGATCCGGCGCATGTCGATCTGGGTGGTGGGCGTGCCCTTGCCGGGGTGGAAGCTTTCGGCGACCAGCACCACGTAGAGCCTGTCGTCGATCTCAAGAACATTGCCCTTGCGGACGGAGCTGGCGATAACCTTCACGATTGCTATTCCTCTTGCGGCCTGCGGCCCATAGAACGTCCATGGGCCGATCCATTCGGGCCGCACCATTACTGATCCTGGCCCGGTTCGCCAGCATTTTCCGTGAGGTTTCCGGTGGTCACCCCCTCCCCGTGGTGGGACCGCGACGTCTACGCCGACCGCCGGCCGTTCCTGCTGGCGCGCGGCCGCATCATGTCGGCGCTGCGGGAGTGGTTTCGCCGGCGCGGCTTTCTGGAGGTCGAGACGCCGGCGCTCCAGGTCTCGCCCGGCAACGAGACCCATCTGCATGCCTTTGCGACCGAGCTGGTGGCGCCGGGCGGCGCGCGAACGCCGCGCCATCTGCACACCTCGCCGGAGTTCACCTGCAAGAAATTGCTGGCCGCCGGTGAGCCGCGGATCTTCACCTTCGCCCGCGTGTTCCGCAATTGCGAGCGCGGCCCATTGCACCATCCGGAATTCACCATGCTGGAATGGTACCGGGCCAACGAGCCTTACGCGGCGTTGATGGACGACTGCGGCGCGATCCTGGTCGAGGCCGCAAAGGCCGCGGGCTGCCTCGCGTTGCAATGGCAGGACCGCACCGCCGATCCCTACGCGGGGCCCCGGCTGCTCACCGTGGCCAAGGCATTCGAGGAATTCGCCGGCATCGATCTGCTGGCGACGCTCAAGGGCGCCGAGCCGGACCGCGCTGCACTCGCTGCCGCCGCGCGCGCCGCCAACGTGCAGATCGCCGGTGACGACACCTGGTCCGACATTTTCAGCCGCGTGCTGGTCGAACGGATCGAGCCGCGGCTCGGCCTCGGCGCGCCGACCCTGCTCGATCAATATCCCATGCCGGAAGCCGCGCTGGCGCGCGCCACGGTCGATCCGCGCGTGGCGCAGCGCTTCGAGCTCTATGCCTGCGGCGTCGAGCTCGCCAACGGCTATGGCGAGCTCAATGACGGGGCCGAGCAGCACCGCCGGTTCGAGGCCGCCATGGCGGAGCGCGAGCGCCGCTATGGCGAACGCTATCCGATCGATGCGGATTTCCTCAACGCGCTCTCAACCATGCCGGAGGCGAGCGGGATCGCGCTCGGCTTCGACCGCCTGGTGATGCTGACAACCGGCGCCACCAGAATCGATCAGGTGCTGTGGGCGCCGGTCGCCGAATGAGCCTTCGCGTCGCATTGACGCCCGCAATGGCCGCGCCTTAGGTTGCGGCGCCGAGGTCGAGGGAGATCGCGATGTGGCAAGCTAAAGCTGTGGTTATGACGCTCGCGATCGCCGCGGCTGCGCTCGCGCAGCCTGCCGCGGCGCAAACCTATCCGTCGCAGAACGTCACCGTGATCGTCGCCTTCCCGGCCGGCGGGCTCGCCGACATCATCGCGCGGCTGGTCTCGACCAAGCTCGAAGCGCGGCTCAAGCAGAGCTTCGTGGTGGAGAACCGCGGTGGCGCCGGCGGCAACCTCGCCGCCAAGGCCGCGTTCGGCGCCGCGCCGGACGGCTACACGCTGCTCGCGACCACCACTGGTCTCGCCGTCAACATGACGGCGTCCAAGAACCGCGGCTTTGAGATGGCCGACCTCCGACCGGTCGCGATCGTCGCCATCAGCCCGGATGTGATCGCCGTCCACCCGAGCAATCCGGCCAAAGACCTCAAGGAATTCATCGCCAATGCCAAGTCCAAGAACTTCACCTACGGCAGTGCCGGCGTCGGCACCGGGCCGATGATCGGCGCCGAGTATTTCTTCCAGGAGGTCGCCAAGGTGAAATACGTCCATGTGCCGTTCCAGGGCGGCGCGCCGGCGATCACCGCGGCGCTCGGCAATCACGTCGATTCGCTGGTGCTGACGCTGCCGCCGGTGACGCCGCACATCCAAAGCGGCGCGTTGCGCGGGCTCGGCGTAGCCAGCCCCGCGCGCAACAAGGCGATCCCGGACGTGCCGACCTACGGCGAGATGGGCTATCCCAACGTGTTCTCGCAGTCCTGGGTCGGCTTCTTTGCGCCGGCTAAGACGCCCGATGCCGTGGTGCAGCGGCTGAACGCCGAGATCAACGCGGTGATGCAAGAACCGGACTCGGTGGAAAAGATCGCCAAGGCCGGCTTCGACCCGGTGCTCAAAGATACCGCGGAAACCGCCGCCTATTTCAAGAGCGAGGTCGAGAGCTGGGGCCGAATGGTCAACGCCGTCGGCTTCTCGAATTAAGGCGCTTTTCACGTCATGGCCGGACTTGATGCCCGGACTTGAGGTCCCGCCATCCACGTCTTTCATCGCACGTGCACCTGGCCTAAGACGTGGATGCCCGGCACCACAGGCAAGCGAAAGTGACGCCGTCTTTCTGACGGCTGCGGCCGGGCGTGATGACGTATGAGCCCCGCCATGAACGCCACGCCAAAAACCCTGCGCCATCTGTCTGAATTGCGGCAAGCCGGGCTTGCGCCACCGGACCAGCGCGCAGCACTCGCCAAGGTCGCGGCGCAATACGCCGTCGCCATCACGCCGGCGATGGCGGCACTGATCGACCGCGCCGATCCGCACGATCCGATCGCGCGCCAGCTGGTGCCTGATCCGGCTGAGCTCGAGGTGGCGCCCGGCGAAACCGCCGACCCGATCGGCGATGGCGCCCATAGCCCGGCCCCCGGCGTTGTGCACCGCTATCCCGATCGCGTGCTGCTCAAGCTCACGCCGGTCTGCGCAGTCTATTGCCGGTTCTGCTTTCGGCGCGAGATGGTCGGCCCATCGGGCCATCCGCTGACGACCAAGCAGCTCGACGCGGCGCTCGACTACATCACCCGCCACCCCGAGATCTGGGAGGTGATCCTCAGCGGCGGCGATCCGCTGGTGCTGTCGGCGCGCCGGCTGCGTCAGGTGATCGCGCGGCTCGCCGCCATCGAGCATGTCAAGGTGCTGCGGATCCACACCCGCGTGCCGATCGCCGATCCGGCGCGCATCACGTCGGAGCTGGCGCGCGCGCTCAAGGCGCGCAGCAAGGCCGTCTATGTGGTGTTGCACGCCAATCACGCCCGCGAACTGACGCCCGAGGCGCGCGCCGCCTGCGCGCGGCTGGTCGATGCCGGCATTCCGATGCTGAGCCAGTCGGTGCTGCTCAAGGGCGTCAACGACGAGCCGCAGGCGCTCGCGGCGCTGATGCGCGCCTTGGTCGAATGCCGGATCAAGCCGTACTACCTGCATCATGGCGATCTGGCGCCCGGCACGTCGCATCTGCGCACCTCGATCGAGCACGGTCAGGACCTGATGCGCGGGTTGCGCGGCCGGCTGTCCGGCCTGTGCCAGCCGAGCTATGTGCTCGACATCCCCGGTGGCCACGGCAAGTCGCCGGTCGGCCCGAACTATCTGTCGCGCGACGAAGGCGGGCGCATCCGGATCGCGGACTATCGCGGAGCCTGGCATTGCTATCCGCCGACGACATAATCCCCTGCTGGCGCTCAATCTCGCCAGTGGCGAGCGGCCCACCGGCGACTGGACGCTCGTTGGCTGCACCGTGGCGCCGGGCTTCGAATTCAGTGGATTTGAGCTGGCGCCGCCGGATTGGCAGCCAGGCTGAACCGCGCTACGCGAAATATTGCCCGCCGTTGGCCGACAGCGTCGCACCGGTGATCAGGCCGGCGTCGTCGGAGGCGAGGAATACCACGCAGCGCGCGACCTCCTCCGGCTCACCCAGCCGGCCGATCGGAATCTGTGGCAGGATGTTCTTCTCCAGCACGTCCTTCGGCACCGCCTGAACCATCTCGGTGTTGATGTAGCCCGGGCAGATCGCATTCACCGTGATGCTCGCGCGAGCACCCTCCTGCGCCAACGCCTTGGTGAAGCCGAGCTCGCCGGCCTTGGCGGCGGAGTAATTGACCTGGCCGAACTGGCCTTTCTGGCCGTTGATCGAGGAGATGTTGATGATGCGGCCGAACTTGCGCCCGCGCATGCCTTCGAACACCTGCCGCGTCATGTTGAACAGTGAGCCGAGGTTGGTGTTGATCACCGCGGTCCAATGCTCGGCGGTCATGCGATGGAACGGCGCGTCGCGGGTGATGCCGGCGTTGTTGACCAGCACCTCGATCGGCCCGAGCTCGGCCTCGACCTGCTTGATGCCGGCCGCGCAGGCGTCGAACGACGACACGTCCCACTTGTAAACGTTGATGCCGGTCTCGGCCTTGAACTTCTGCGCGGCCTCATCGTTGCCGGCGTAGGTTGCCGCGACCTTGTAGTCGGCTGCCTTCAACGCCTTGGAGATTGCAGCCCCAATGCCGCGGGTGCCGCCGGTGACCACTGCTACGCGAGACATTTGCATTCCTCCCAGTTTCTTCTGTTCCCAGGCAATGACAGCTTAAAGACGGCAATGGCAAAGGGCCACGGGAATTACCCGTGGCCCTTTCCTGTTCGCAGGATGCCGCAGTGCAGAAGCCGATTACCGCTCGACGCACATGGCGATGCCCATGCCGCCGCCGATGCAGAGTGTGGCAAGGCCCTTCTTGGAATTCCGCTTCTGCATTTCGAACAGCAGCGTGGTCAGCACGCGGGCACCGGACGCGCCAATCGGATGGCCGATGGCGATGGCGCCGCCGTTGACGTTGACCTTGTCGGGATCCCAACCGAGGTCCTTGTTGACCGCGCAGGCTTGTGCCGCGAACGCCTCGTTGGCCTCGACCAGGTCGAGATCGCCGATGTTCCAGCCAGCCTTCTTGAGCGCCGCGCGCGAGGCCGGGATCGGGCCGGTGCCCATGATCGCCGGATCGACGCCGGCATGCGCCCAGGACACAATGCGGGCGAGCGGCGTCTTGCCAAGCTTGGCCGCCTCGGAGGCCTTCATCAGCACGACGGCGGCGGCGCCGTCGTTGATGCCGGAGGCGTTGGCGGCGGTCACCGTGCCTTCCTTGTCGAACGCCGGGCGGAGCTTGGCGATCGAATCCAGGGTCACGCCGGCCTTGGGATATTCGTCGGTGTCGACCACCACGTCGCCTTTGCGCGATTTGATGGTGACCGGCGCGATCTCATCCTTGAACTTGCCGGCCTTCATCGCCGCCTCGGCCTTGTTCTGCGATTTGACCGCGAACTCGTCCTGCTGCTGGCGGGTGATCTGCCATTTCTTGGCGACGTTCTCGGCAGTGGTGCCCATGTGATAGCCGTTGAAGGCATCCCACAGGCCGTCCTTGATCATGGTGTCGACCAGTTCGACGCTCCCCATCTTCACGCCGTTGCGCAGATACTGGCAGTGCGGCGCCTGGCTCATCAATTCCTGGCCGCCGGCAACGACGATGTCGCTGTCGCCGTTGAGGATCGCCTGGTAGCCGAGCGCGACCGCCCGTAGCCCCGAGCCGCAGAGCTGGTTCACGCCCCACGCCGGGCTCTCGACCGGGATGCCGGCGCTAATCGAAGCCTGGCGCGCCGGGTTCTGGCCCTGACCGGCGGTCAGGATCTGGCCCATGATGACCTCGGAAACCTTGGCGCCTTCGACGCCGGCGCGCTTTAGCGCCTCTTGGATCGCGATCTTGCCCAGTTCATGGGCCGGAAGCCCCCCAAGTGCCCCATTGAACGCGCCAACCGGTGTGCGGGCCGCGCTGACGATGACGATATCGTCCTTCATCGTGAAATCTCCTGCTTTTGCTGCGGTCGCGAAGCGCCGCCAAGCCTGCTGATATGTGGGTTCTTTGATAGTACGGCGAAAGGTGCCCGCCAAGGTGGCGCACTGCACAAAACGGTGGCCGGCCATGCCGAAACCGCCTATTTTGACTGACGGACGGATGCGGCGGGGGCCGGCCACCGGGGGGAACGTCCAGCGCGATGACACAGGCGGGACAGCCGATCACGATCAAGCGCTACGCCGGGCGGCGGCTCTACCACGCGGCGATCGGGTCGTACCTCACGCTTGACGATCTCGCCGCCATGGTCGAGGACGACGACGAATTCGTGGTCCGCGAAGCCGAGACCGGCGCGGACATCACCCGTTCAGTGCTTAAACAGATCATCGTCGAGCGTGGCAGACATGGCTAAGTCCGCGGAGCCGATCACTATCAAGAAGTACGCCAACCGGCGGCTCTACAACACCGGCACGAGCACCTACGTTACGCTTGAAGACCTCGGCGCGATGGTGAAGGCGGGCGAGGATTTCGTGGTCTACGACGCCAAGACCAACGAAGACATCACCCGCTCGGTGCTGACCCAGATCATCTTCGAGCAGGAGAACAAGGAAGGCGCGCAGAATCTGCTGCCGATCAACTTCCTGCGCCAGCTCATCCGATTCTATGGCGACAGCATGCAAATGCTGGTGCCGCGTTATCTCGAAGTGTCGATCAATTCGCTGACCCGCGAGCAGGAGAAGTTCCGCGATCAGATTTCGCAGGCCTTTGGCATGGGCGGCTTCGGCGCAATGGAAGATCAGGTGCGGCGAAACATGGAGATGTTCGAGCGCACCTTTGCGATGTTTGCACCCTTCGCACGCAAGAGCGGCGAGAACCCGACCGAGCCCGACAAGGAGCCCAACAAGGAGCCCAAGGCCGCATCAGGCGGCGGCAACGACATCGACGATCTCAAGCGTCAGATCGACGAGATGCAGAAGCGGCTCGATCGTCTTAGCGACAAGAGCTGACGCCGTCCGCTGTCGCTGTTCGCAAAAAGCTCGACCCCCGGGTGAAGCCCGGGGGTCGCTTTATGTGTGGCTATGTGGTTTGGCTGATCAAGCGCGGCCGAACGGAACCGCGACAAAGCGCGTGCCCTCGCCGCTCTTCAATCGCATCAGCACCGAGCGCCGACCCTGATCGCGGGCATCGGTCAACGCCTTCTTGACGTCGGTCACGCTCGCCACCGGCTTGCCGGCAATCTCCAGGATCACGTCGCCGTTCTGCACGCCGTGCTCGGCGGCGGCGCCATCGGGATCGACCGAAGTCACCACGACGCCCTGGGACCCGGCACCGGCCACATCACCGGCCGGCGCGATGGTCAGCCCGAGCCGCGGCACCTCGCTGCCCGAGTCCTCGCGCGCCGCCGGCGCAGCCTTGGCCTGCCGCTCATCCGGCAACTTGCCGAGCGTCACGGTCACCGACTTCTCCTCGCCCTTGCGCAAGACCGCGAGCTTGACCGAGGAGCCGGGCGCCAATGTACCGACCTTTTTGGCGAGATCGCGTGAATCCTTCACCGCATTGCCGTTGACGGCGGTGATCACGTCGCCGCTGACGATGCCGGCCTTAGCCGCCGGCGCGTCGGCCTGCGCCTCGGCGACCAGCGCGCCTTCGGTCTTCTTCAGACCCAGGCTGTCGGCGATTTCATCGGATACCGGCTGCACGTTGACTCCGATCCAGCCGCGCTCGACCCGGCCCTTGTCGCGGAGCTGGGTCACCACGGTCTTGACCGTGTCGGCCGGAATGCCGAAGCCGATGCCGATCGAGCCGCCGCCGGACGGCGAGAAGATCGCGGTGTTCACGGCGATCACCTTGCCGTCGATGTCGAAGGCTGGACCGCCGGAATTGCCCTTGTTGATCGGGGCATCGATCTGGATGAAGTCGTCATACGGATTGGCGCCGATGTCGCGGCCGCGCGCCGACACGATGCCGGCGGTCGCCGAGCCCGCAAGGCCGAACGGATTGCCGACTGCGACCACCCAATCGCCGACCCGCGGCGGGTTATCCGCAAAGGTCACGAACGGGAACGCCTTTTCAGAATCGACCTTGATCAGCGCAAGATCGGTCTTCTGGTCGGTGCCGACCACCTTGGCGGTGTAGCTCTTGCCGTCATCGGTCTGGACCTGGACGGTGGTGGCGTGATCGACGACGTGGAAGTTCGTCACCGCATAGCCGTCAGCCGAGATGAAAAAGCCGGAGCCCTGCCCGGAGATCATTTGGCGACCCTGCGGCATCATCGGGCGGCCCTGCGGCGCGCCCGGCGTGTCGGGCATGCCGAACTGGCGGAAGAACCGTTCCATCGGATTGTTGCGGCCGAGCGACGGCATGTCGTTGCCGGCGGCTTGGCCCGCGGGATCGATCTTGACCCGCACCGACACCACCGCGGGCTTCACCCGTTCGATCAGATCGGCAAAGCCGGCACGGGCTTGCGTGGTCTCGACGGCGCGAGCCGGCGTGCCATTGAGCGTCACGGTTCCACCGGGGCCGCCCAAAATCACCGCGGCGCCAATGGCCGCGACCGACCCGAGCAGCACAAGGCGGCGCTTGGCGAACGCGCGCGCTGCGGGAACGATTTCGTTTGTCATCGAACAGTCTCCATCATCGTTGCCGAACGCCAGGCGGCGTCCTTTGGCTCTATGATGGGGATCGCACCTTACAGGGGCCTGTCGGGGGAATTAATCTCTGTTCATGTCGGCGGACGTGCACGTGCAGCGCACCTGCAAGGGCGTCAGGAGCGCATCGTCTTGCGCCGATCGGCCGGCACGGCCCGGCCCCAGGTCCGCTCGACCGTGGCAAGCCCGACCAGCGCGCCTTGCAGATAGTCGCAACCCCACGAGGCCAAAAGCTCGGCCGCGGCCTCGTCCTGCACCCATTCGGCAACGGTCTTCAGCCCAAGCCGCTTGGCCAGGCCGACCAGCGCCTGCACCACCGCGCGGTCGTCGTCCGACCGCATCAGGTTCTGCACGAACGCGCCGTCGATCTTCAGGATGTCGACGCCGAGCTTGCGCAGGTTGCGAAACGACGTGTAGCCCGAGCCAAAATCGTCGATCGCGATCCGGCAGCCGAGATCCTTGACGCGGGCGACGAAGCCGCGCGTGTCGTCGATGTCGTGGATCGCCGCCGACTCGGTGATCTCGACAGTGAGCCGCGCGGCGATGTCGCCTTTGGCGCGCAGCAGCGCGCACAGCGCCGACCACCAGTCCGGGTCGGTGGTGGAGGTCGGCGACACGTTGACGCTCGCGTGCAGGCTCGGCACCGCCGCCATCTCGCTGATCAAAAGCTCCAGCACGCGGTGGTCGAGCAGCCGCACCAGACCGAGCCGCTCGGCGATCGGAATCACCTCGCCGGTCGGCGCCAGCGTGCCGTCGGCACGCCGGATGCGCATCAGGCACTCATGGAACGCAGGCTGGCGGGTCGTGGCGTCGATCACCGGTTCGAACGCCAGCAGGATGCGCCGCTCGTTGAGCGCAGTGACGATCTCGTCGGCGGCGCGCACGTTCTCGCGGCGCAGCGCCTCGCGCTCGACGTTCGGCCGATAGATCTGGTACGAGCCCGGCCGCTTGGCCTTGGCGCGGTCGAGCGTCTCCTGAGCGCGCGCCTGGATTTCGGCGACGTTCGCGGCGTGCCGCGGCGCGGTGACGCCGCCAACCGTCACGGTGACCGCGACCGGTCCGGCGGCGGTGCGCACCACGTCGTCGCGCACGCCAGCCACCAGCCGCTCGGCGGCCTTCTCCATGTCGTCCGGCGTGCAGTTGTTCAAGATGATGGCAAACTTGTTGCCGGAGAAGCGCCCGAGCTGGTCGCCGCCGCGCATCTTGGCGTGCAGCCGCTTGGCGACCGCGTTGATCGCCTCATCCGCGACATCGAAGCCATAGGCCTCGTTGATGCGCGCGAGTTTGTCGATCGCCACCAGCATGAAACCGCAGGACGAACGCTGCGCCACCGCTTGCGCCAGCGCGCTCTCCAGCACTTCGGTGAGATGATGGCGGTTCATCTCGCCGGTCAGTTCGTCGAACCGCGACAGATAGGTCAGCCGCTCCTCGGTGGCATGCCGCTCGTTGATGACGCGGACGACGCCATGGGCGCGCGCCGGCCGGCCGGTTGCGCCCGCAAACCAGCGGCCACTGTCCTCGATCCAGAGACATTTGTCGCCGTCACCGGTTCGCAGCGCGTATTGCGCCTGATACGGCACGCCCTGGCCCTCGTCGCGAGCCTGCGAGTTCATCACCGCATCGAAACGGCTTGCTGGCGAGTCGGCGCCCAGCAGCTTGGCGTAGCTGCGTCCGCTGGCGAGCGCGGCCGGATCGGCGAGCTTCAACACCGCCACTGCATTGGCGCCCCAGACCAGATCGTCGCTTTCGATCGACCACTCGTAGGGGACTTCGCCGACCGAAGCCATGATCCGCGCCGGATCGAGCGGCGACGCCGCGACGGTTGCGAAGACCGCGCTCGGCGCCGAGCCGCTCGCCTGGGCGAATACGTCGGGCCCCGCGAACACGTCCGGTTGGCGGTCCGCCACCGGGGCTCGGCTGACGGGGACACGAGTATCGCGATCTTGGGCCACGTCGAACCTTTTTGGGAAAGCCGCGTTGCCCCGTCGAGCGACAATGCGGCACCGAATCGCCGGCTGACCCTATCAAGGACCGTTAAACAAACGGCAAATCGCCGATCACGTCATCGCTCACGCGCCGGCATGGTGCTTGCGACGTCTGCTCTCGCGGGACGGTGTTTGTCCCGGGTTGAGACAGGAACTCTGCGATGCCGGCAGCAATTGATTCACCATCTTGCCATCGCGCGTTGATCGCGATTGAGCCGGCGCCGCCGGCGCATCCGCACCGGCCGATCCAGCGGACCGCAACGTTCCTGACCCAGTTGATCGCCAACGCCCGTCAATTGCCGCAGGCGCGTGCCCGCCGGCGCGCCGAGCCCGCCGAGGTCATCGCGGCCTATCGCGCGACGATCGACGCATTGCACCGTTGAACGAAGCGTCGGAAAAAGCCCTGGATTCCCGCTTGCGCGGGAATGAACGGAGTTTACGGCAGCGAGGCTGCGCTAATAGCCGAGCGCGCAGCCGTCCTTGCGCGGCTCGGAGCCGCCGATCAGCACGCCGCGCTGCCAGTCGATCCGGATCGCCTGCGCGCCGCCCCAGGGCGTCGGCGCCGTCATCACCTGATGGCCGCGTGCGCGCAGGCCCTCGACGGTTGCGGCCGGCATGCCGCGCTCGACCATTGTGAGCTCACGCTCGAAGAAGGCACGCGGCGCGTCGATCGCGCTCTGCACGTCCATGCCGTAGTCGAACAAGTTGAGCACCATCTGGACATGGCCCATCGGCTGAAAGTGCGCGCCCATCACGCCGAAGCTGATGTCGCAGCGACCGTCGCGCATCGCCAGCGCCGGAATGATGGTGTGCATCGGTCGCTTGCTCGGGCCGAGCGCATTGGGATGCGCCGGATCGAGCAAGAAGCCGGAGCCGCGGTTGTTGAACATCACGCCGGTATTTTCGGAGCAGATCGCGCTGCCAAAGCTCGAGAACAGCGAATTGATCAGCGAGACGGCGCGGCGCTCGCGATCGACCACCGTCAGATAGACGGTGTCGCCGCCGGGCGTCGGATGCGCCGGCAGCGGAACGCGCTTGGCGCGGTCGATCCTGGCCGCGAGTTGCTTCGCGAACGCTTTGTCGTTCAGCGCCGGCACCGTGACGCGCATTTGTGACGGCTCGGCGATGTGGCTGTCGCGCACCGCATAGGCCAGCCGCGCCGCCTCCAGCATCAAGTGGAAGCGCTCCGGACCGAGCGGCTCGAGCGCCGGCAGATCGAAATTCTCCAGGATGTTGAGCATCACCAGCGCGGTGAGGCCCTGCGTGTTCGGCGGAATCTCGACCAGATCGATGCCGCGATACCGGGTGGAAATCGGCGTGACGACCTCGCCGCGGTGGCGCGCAAAGTCCTCGACCGTCAGCACCGAGCCCATCGCCGCAAGCGTGTCCGCCATGTCCTGCGCGATCGGGCCTTCATAAAAGGCGCGCGGCCCGCCCTTGGCCACGGCCTTCAGCGTCGCCGCCAGCGCCGGCAGTTTGATGACGTCGCCCTCGGCGGGCGCGCGGCCGCCGAACACATAGTGCTTGGTCGCTCCGGGGCTGTTGGCGAGCTTGCCGACCAGGCCCTGCCAATCCGACGCCACCCGCGCGCTGACCGGGAAGCCGCCTTCGGCGTAGCGAATCGCCGGCGCCAGCACGCGGTCGAGTGCGTAGCTGCCGTGCGCCTTGAGGATCGCGCCCCAGGCTTCGATCGCGCCCGGCACATTGACTGAATGCGGCGAGGTCGCCTCGATCGCGCGCATGCCTTTGGCCAGCAGCGCCTCGGTCGAGGCGCGGGCGCCGGAGCGGCCGCAGCCGTTGTAACCCCAGACCGGCTTGCCGGGCTCGGCGACCAATGCAAAGCAGTCGCCGCCGATGCCGGTCATGTGCGGCTCGATCACGCACAGCACCGCGACCGCGGTGAGCGCCGCGTCGACCGCGTTGCCGCCGGCGCGCAGCACGTCGATGGCGGCGAGCGTCGCCAGCGGATGGGAGGTCGCCGCCATGCCGTCGCCGGCGATCACCGGCGAGCGGCCGGGCAGATGGAAATCGCGGCTCATTGGTTTGCTCAGACAGGCGGCGGGTCGGTGCGATCGATCTGGATATCGCGCTGCGCCGTCCGCGCGGTGATGATGAAGCCGGCCAGCACGTCCACCAGGCTGATCACCATCAGGATGAAGAACGTCGAGGTTCCGGCCCGGGCGACCAGCAGGAACTCGACCAGCATGACGATGAACAGGATCATGGACAGCACGTGGTCCATCAGCCCGCGGATGCCCATGCGTGTCGCCTTGATGATCTCGATGCCGAGCAGCACGATCGCGAATGCCAGCAGGATGTCCTGGGGCGAAACGGTCCAATCTTGTCCCGAGATCAGGTGGATGGTCGCAACCTTGTCGGTCCAGGTCAGGCTCGGCGTCAGGAACGCGATCATGTTGTAGATCGCGAACGTGATCACCAGCAGCGGAAAGCCGATCAAGTACATGGCTTGAGCTCCTCAAGGCATGCGAACGACCAACGCGAGGCCATCGATGCAGCGGCCAGCGAGCCTAGCATCGGCGGGCTGGCACAGTCTCAGGCTTCGGTCTTCGGCTTGAGCACCGTCCGGCCCTTGTACATGCCGGTTTTTAGATCGATGTGATGCGGCCGCCGCAGCTCGCCGGAATCCTTGTCCTCGACATAGGTCGGCTGCTTGAGCGCGTCGGCCGAGCGGCGCATGCCGCGCCGCGACGGCGAGGTTTTCTTTTTCGGCACGGCCATGGCGGGATCTCCTCAAAAACACCGGCGCAGTCAGCGCCAAACCATCGAACATTGCGGGAAGCCGGGCTTATAGAGGAAGCCATTCGCCAAGGCTAGAGCCTTGTCCGGCGCCGGCAGACAAGGGTCTAGGGCCGCCGCAGGCAGGCGTCGATCCAGGGCGCGCGCGTGGCGCGGGTCTGCACCACGCCGGCGATCCGCCGCACCGACGGCCGCGGCGCTCGCGCGCTGCGGCGCTTCGGATTGGGCAGCATCACGGTCAGCAGCGCCGCTTCGCCGGGCGTAAGCTGCGCCGCCGGTTTGTTGAAGGCATGACGCGCGCCGGCCTCGACGCCGAATTCGCCGTTCGGACCCCATTCGGCGATATTGAGATAGATTTCCATGATGCGCCGCTTGGGCAGCACCAGATCGATCCACAGCGCCAGCGGCAGTTCGAGCCCCTTGCGGATGAAGCTTCGGCCTTGCCAAAGGAACAGGTTCTTGGCGGTTTGCTGGGTGATGGTCGAGCCGCCGCGCATCTCCGACACGTCGTCGACCTCTTCGAACGCTTCCTTGAGCTCGACCAGATCGACGCCGCGATGGGAACAAAATCGTGCGTCCTCGGAGGCCAGCACGGTGCGCGGCAGCACCGGCGCGATCCGCTCCAGCGGCACGGTGCTGCGGTCCACCCGCTGGCCCGTCGCCCAGCGGGCCAGCATCAGGGTTGAGACCGGATTGAACACGCGGTACAGCGGCGTCAGCAGATAAGGCAACAGCAGCAGGGCCAACACCGCCACAATCAAGGCCCGGACCGCGCGGAAGGCCGTCCTGCGAGACGAACCAGAGCTTGTCATTGCGCGTGAGTTAAGCACAATTCGCCCCATGTCACGCACCGCGGCCAAGACCGAGCCAAGACCCGAAGCCTCGTTTGCCGGCCGGCTGAACGCCGCAGCGACCGAGACCGAGCACCTGCTCGACCGGCTGCTGTCGGCGGCTCCCGCCGAGCGCGAGATCGCGCGCCCGCATCGCGTCGTCGAGGCGATGCGCTACGCCAGCCTCGGCGGCGGCAAGCGGCTGCGGCCGTTTCTCACGGTCGAAACCGCGGCGCTGTTCGGGGTGCGGCGCGCGCATGCGCTGATGGCCGGCGCCGCGATCGAGCTGGTGCATTGCTACTCGCTGGTGCACGACGACCTGCCGGCGATGGACGACGACGATCTGCGCCGCGGCCGCCCGACCGTGCACAAGGCGTTCGACGAGGCGACCGCGATCCTGGCCGGCGACGGCCTGCTCACCTTCGCCTTCGACGTGCTGGCGCGGCCGGAGACCCATCCCGACGCCGCGGTGCGGATCGCGCTGGTACGGTGGCCTGGCGCGCGCCGCCGGCCTCGGCGGCATGGTCGGCGGACAGATGCTCGACCTCGCGGCCGAGGGCCGCTTCGGCACGCAACGACACGCCGCAGGGCGAGCAGGACGTGCTGACCCTGCAAGCGATGAAGACCGGCGCCATTCTGCACTTCTGCTGCGAGGCCGGCGCGATCCTCGGCAGCGCGCCGAAGGCCAAACGCGAGGCGGTCGAGCCGCTACGGCCAGGCGATCGGCCAGGCCTTCCAGATCGCCGACGACCTGCTCGACGTCGAAGGCGACACCGCAACGCTCGGCAAGGCCGCCGGCAAGGACGCCGCCCACGGCAAGGCGACGCTGGTCGACCTGCTCGGCCGCGACGGCGCCCATGCCCGCCTGGGCGAACTCGTGAAGGACGCCGAAAGCGCGCTGTCGGCCGTTCGGCGAGGATGCCGCGATCCTCAAAGCGGCGGCGCGCTTCGTCGCCGAGCGGCGCGCCTAAAGCACAGCCCATGAGCAGCAAGGCCAAGCGCCCGACCTATCTGCTCCGGGTCGGCATGGCGCACAAGCGCCTGCTCATCTCCGTGCTGCTCGGGCTCGTCGTCATGCTGGTGGTGCCCGCGGCGCCGATTACGCGCATGCTGATCGGCTGGGACGTCGGCGTGCTGATCTATCTCGCGGCGGCAGCCGTGGTGATGACGCGCTGCTCATCAGTATCGGAGATGCAGAGCAACGCGGCAGCGCAGGACGAGGGCGGTTTCGCCATCCTGATCCTCAGCATCGCGGCGGCGATGGCGAGCCTCGGTGCAATCTTCGCCGAGCTCTCGACCATCGAGCGCACGAGCCCGAGCTACGGACTCTACATCGCGCTCGCGATCGGCACCGTGGTGCTGTCCTGGGCGTTCACCCACACCATCTTCGCCCTGCACTATGCCCACGCATTCTATGGCGGGCATCTGCGCAAGAGCGGCCTCAGTTTTCCCGGCGACGGCCAGCCTGACTACTGGGACTTCGTCTATTTCGCCTTCGTGATCGGCATGACGTTCCAGGTCTCCGATGTCGCTGTCACTCACAAGTCGATCCGGCGCATGGTCGTCGCCCACGGCGCGCTGTCATTTTTCTTCACCGCCGCTATCATTTCAGTGACCGTGAACATTGCGGCCAACGTCATTCAGAAATAGATCAACGGCGGGTCGGGACCGTTCGAGATGACCGCCACCATCCAGCTCATTCTGCTGCTGCTCGCGGTGCTGGTGGCGGTCGCCGTCATTGCCCAGCGCTTCAACATCGCGCCCTCGATCCTGCTGGTGATCGCCGGCATCGCGCTTGCGCTGATTCCCGGCATGCCGCCGATCGAGCTTGCGCCCGAACTGGTGCTGCTCGTGCTGCTGCCGCCGCTGATCTATTCGGCCGGCGTCTCGATGAGCTGGCGCGAATTCTGCTTCAACCTGCGGCCGATCGCGCTGCTCGCCTTCGGCTGCGTGGTGTTCACCACCTGCGCGGTGGCGGCTGCGGTTCACTATCTTCTGGGCTGGCCGTGGGGCGTTGCCTTCGTGCTCGGCGCCATCGTGGCGCCGCCCGACGTGGTGGCGCCGCTGGCGATCGCGCGGCGGCTCGGGCTGCCGCGGCGACTGCTGGTGGTGCTGGAGGGCGAAGGGCTCGCCAATGACGCGACCGCACTGATCCTCTATCGGTTTGCGGTGATTGCGGTCTCGACCGGCGCGTTCTCGTTGCCCAAGGCCAGCACCACGTTCGGCGTCATCGTGGTGGGCGAAATCTTCTACGGCATCGCCGCCGGCTGGCTGAGCCTGCGGCTGCGGCAATGGGTGAACAACCCGCGCGTCGAGATCACGCTGTCGCTGATGACGCCCTATCTCGCCTACTGGGTGCCCGAGCATCTTGGCGGCTCCGGCGTGCTGGCGACAGTCGCGGCCGGCCTGTACGTGAGCTGGAACGGTCCCAAGCTGATCCCGGCAGCAACCCGTCTGCAGGGCATCTTCTTCTGGGACCTGATCATCTATCTGATCGAGGGCTTCGTGTTTCTGATCACCGGCTTGCAGGCGCGCACGCTGTTCGAGAAGGCGCACGACTTTCCGCTCAACGAGCTGCTGGTCGCGACCGCGATCACCGCCGCGATCGTGATCGTCGCCCGCTTCGTCTGGGTGTTTCCGGCAACTTATCTGCCGCGCTGGCTGATCCCGCCGCTCGCCAGGCGCGACCCGTCGCCGGCCTGGCAACAGACGTTCGTGCTGGCCTTCACCGGCGTGCGCGGCGTGGTGTCGCTGGCCGCAGCGCTCGCCATCCCGCTGACCGCCGCGGGCGGTGCGCCGTTTCCGCATCGCGATCTCATCCTGTTCGTGACCTTCGGCGTCATCATCATCACGCTGGTCGGCCAAGGGCTGACGCTGCCGGCAGTGATCCGCTGGCTCGGCGTCGGCCGACACAGCAAAGCCGAGCATCGCCGCGAGCAGCAGGCCGAATTGGATGCGCGCCAGGCCGCGATCCGCGCCTCGCAGCGGCATCTCGAGCGGCTCGCCAGCGAACGCAAGCTCAGCGCGGAGACCATCGAGATTCTGAACGCGCGGCACGACCATCGCACGCGTCTCATTCCGAGCGACCTCGAGGGCGGCCGCGAGATGCTCCGGCTGAGCAACAATCTGCGGCTTGAATTGATCGCGGCCGAGCGTGATTTCCTCTATGAGCTGTTGCGCGACGGCAAGATCACCGACGAGTCGCGGCGACGGCTCGAGCGCGATCTCGACCTGGAGGAGGCTGCGATCCTGGCGCGGCGCGAAGGCCAGACGCCGCTGTAGCGAAACGTGGCTGCAGGGGCTTGTGCATCCCTGACACCTGACCCCTGGTTCCTGACACCTGATCCCTGACACCTGATGCCTGATCCACCCGATCGCTTCTACGACTGCTTGCCGATCTTCCGCGAGTTCACGCGCTTGATGGATCCGGCGCTCTACCAGCCGCTGCCGGACGACTGGCTGGTCGGCGTGGCCGACGTGGTGCAGTCGACCCGGGCGATCCAACGAGAACCGCTACAAGGCGGTGAACATGGCGGGCGCCGCGGTGATCGTGGCCGTCACCAACGCGCTTCAGGGTCGCGACTTCCCGTTCGTGTTCGGCGGCGACGGCGCGAGCTTCGCGGTCGCCGCGGCCGACGCCAAGGCGGCGCGTCAGGCGCTGGCCGAGACCGCAGCCTGGGTGAAGGATGATCTCGACCTGGAGCTGCGGATTGGCATGGCGCCGGTCGCCGCCATCCGCGCGCATGACCTCGACGTTCGGGTGGCGCGCTATGCGCCCTCCGAAAACATCTCGATCGCGATGTTTGCGGGCGGCGGCATCGCCTGGGCCGACGCGGCCATGAAGCGCGGCGAGATCGCCGTGCCGGCGGCGCCACCGGGCGCGCATCCGGATCTGTCCGGCCTGTCCTGCCGCTACGAGGAAATCCCGTCCTCGCGCGGCACCGTTCTGTCGCTCGTCGCCGCGCCGGCGCCGGGCGCGAGCGCCGAAGCGTTCCGGGGAGCGATCGAGCACATCGCCCGGATCGTCGAGCGGACGCCGGACGCCTCGCGGCCGGTGCCGGGCCAGCACCTGCGGCTGCGCTGGCCGCCGCAGGGCATGGAGCTCGAAGCACGGGCATCGCGGCGGCCGGGCGAGGCGCTGTGGCTGCGCCGGATCAAGGTTCTGGTTTGGACGCTGTTCGCGTTCGTGGTGATGCGCTTTGGCATCACGGTCGGCAGTTTCATTCCGGCCAAATACACCCGCGAGCTGATCGATAATTCCGATTTTCGCAAGTTCGACGACACGCTGCGCATGGTGCTCGACTGCGCGCCGGCGCTCGCCGACGAGATCGAGCGACATCTGGCCGACTGCGCGGCACAGGGCATCGTGCGCTATGGCACGCACCGCCAGCACGCCGCGATGATGACCTGTTTTACGCCCTCGCCGGCCAATCCCAACCATGTGCACTTCATCGACGGCGCGCTCGGCGGCTATGCGATTGCGGCGAGCGCGCTCAAGGGCGGCGACTGATGCAAACCATCGCCCTGACAAAGCTCCGGGACCTCGACCTTGCGGCGACGGCGGCTGGGCGGTCCCGGCACCTCAGTGCCGCAAGCGGGCTCGCGTGCATCCATTCCTACATCTACGTGGTCGCGGACGACGAGCTTCACCTCGGCGTGTTTTGCGACCGGCACGACGAGCCCGGTCGCCTGATCCGGCTGTTCGATGGCGAGCTGCCCGACGATCCGTCGGCGCGCAAGAAGCGCAAGCCCGACTTCGAAGCGCTTGCGCTGCTGCCTGCGCACGGCGACCATCCTCACGGCGCGCTGCTGGCGCTCGGTTCCGGCTCCAGGCCCAATCGCCGCCTGGGCGCGCTGATCGGCCTGGATGCGCAAGGCGCCGTGCGCGGCCCGCCGCGCGTCGTCGATCTGTCGTCCTTGCTTGACCCGCTGAACGACGAGTTTCCGGCGCTCAACATCGAAGGTGCGCTGGTGAGCGGGGACGAATTCCGTCTGTTTCAGCGCGGCAACGCCAGGCACGTCGACAATGCCATGATGCGATACCCGCTGCCGGCATTGCTCGGCGCCTTGGATTCCGGGCGGACCGGCGCGATCAAGCCGTCCGCCATCATCCGATTCGATCTCGGCCGGATCGAGGGCGTTCCGCTCACCTTCACTGACGCGGCGGCGCTACCGGACGGCCGCATGGTCTTCACCGCCGTCGCGGAGAAAACCGATGACGCCTATGACGATGGACCCTGCAAGGGCGCGGCCATCGGCATGGCAGATACCGGTGGGCACCTGCTCTGGCTGCGCCGGCTCGACCGCCCGGCCAAGGTCGAGGGCGTGGATGCCCGCATGGACGGCGATGTCATCAGGCTGCTGCTGGTGACCGACGCCGACGACCGGCAAACCCCGGCGAGCCTGTTCTCGGCGACGATTGAACGATGAACTGCTACGATACGCCCGGCAAACCGAGCAGGATCCCATGAGCAAGGCCACCGCTGTTCTCAAGCCCGGCGAGCCGGTCACGCTGCCGCCGGCCGGCAACATCAGCTTCGAGATCGACAAAGGCCAGCGCTTCAAGCTGACCCAGCCCGAGGGCGAGCAGGTCGCCGACCTGATCTCGTTCAATCGCGACGACCGTCGCGAAATCCTGTCGATGCTGACCAGCCGCGCCGTCAACCTGAGCTACAAGTTCACCGCGCCGATGACGCTCTACTCCAATCTCTCGCGCGAGATGTGGACGATCGAGGCCGACCTGACCGGCGAGAACTATTGCGGCGGCGGCTACTGCTCCGAGCATATGAACATGCGGCGCTACGGCGAAAAGGCCAAAGGCGCGCCGAACTGCCAGCAGAACCTGGAGAACGCGATCCGCGGCTACGGCATGGACCGCTGGAGCTTCAACGTCGACACCTGCTTCAACATTTTCATGACGGTGGCCTACGACGCCGACGGCAAGTGGGAAATCCGTCTGCCCAAGGGCAAGCCCGGCGATTACATGGTGATGAAGGCGCTGATGCCGCAGATCGTGGCGATCTCGAACTGCCCGATCCTGTTCAACCCGTGCAACAACTTCAAGCTCAAGCCGCTGACGCTGGAGATATTGAAGTAGGTCCTACCGTCATGCGACTCACCACTCGTCCGCATCTGACGCCAGCAACGCGTGATGCCGGTTTCAACCGGCAGCGCGTCAATCTGATCTAGGTTGAAATCCTCGAATTGATCGGATGACGTCATGATCGCGAAATTCGCACTCACCGCAGGTCGGCGTCAACAGCATCGAGCATCCAGCTTCCGACGTTATCGAAAGCAGCAGAGGAGGTAGTAGGCGATGAGCGTGGCATTCGGCGGCCGCCACATGGGTGAGTGGCCTCGACGGTAGTCATGTCGCCGACGGCTTCAAGAATGACTGCCACATCGGCGGAGACCTCGGCGGTGCCCAGTATCGGTGTCGTTTGCGCGCAGCAGCCACATAGGAAGCATTGGCGGCGCCACAGCTAGGAGCATCGGAGCGACACAGTGGCCGTCCATGAAAGATGCGGTCCGCTGGGAGCGTCGGCTATCACGCGGCGCCAGTTTAACGCCGCACGGGTCGCAGCCCCGGAACTTGATCGACGATAGCCTGTCGGCTCAAATCGAACGACGCTGTTGGGCATTTGCCGCTGACGCCGCTCGGATGGGCCTCCAGCGTCCGCGATCGATGAACGCGCATGCCGCGTACGACCGCGACGAAACGATCGAGACTCTACAGCGGATTCTTACTCCGCCGCGGTCCGCCCAGCGCCGCCGGCGCCATAACGGCGCTCGATGTAGTCGATCACGAGCTTCTGGAAATCGGCCGAGACGGTCGGGCCGCGCAGGGTCACCGCCTTCTTGCCGTCGATGAACACCGGCGCGGCCGGCGCCTCGCCGGTGCCGGGCAGCGAGATGCCGATGTCGGCGTGCTTGACTCTCGCCCGGGCCGTTGACGATGCAGCCCATCACCGCAACGTTGAGTCCCTCGACACCCGGATACTTCTTCTTCCACTCCGGCATCGAGTCGCGGATGAACGACTGGATGCGTGCCGGCCAATTCCTGGAACGTGGTCGAGGTGGTGCGGCCGCAGCCCGGGCAGGCCGCGACCAGCGGCACGAAGGTGCGGAAGCCCATGGTCTGCAGGATTTCCTGCGCGACCTTGACCTCGAGCGTGCGGTCGCCGCCGGGCTCGGGCGTGAGCGAGACGCGGATGGTGTCGCCGATGCCCTGCTGCAGCAGAATGCCGAGCGCCGACGACGAGGCGACGATGCCCTTTGATCCCATGCCGGCCTCGGTCAGGCCGAGATGGATGGCGTAGTCCGAGCGCTTGCCGAGCTCGATATAGACCTGCACCAGGTCCTGCACCGCCGACACCTTGGCGGACAGGATGATCTTGTTGCGCGGCAAGCCGATCTCCTCGGCGCGCGCGGCCGACAGCAGCGCCGACTGCACCATGGCCTCGCGCGTAACCTCGCGCGCATCCTTGGGATCGTTCGACTTGGTGTTCTCGTCCATCAGGTGGGTGAGCAATTCCTGGTCGAGCGAGCCCCAGTTGGCGCCGATGCGCACCGGCTTGTCGTGCTTGATCGCCATCTCGACGATGGCGGAGAACTGACGGTCCTTCTTGTCCTTGAAGCCGACGTTGCCGGGATTGATCCGGTACTTGTCGAGCGCCTCGGCGCAGCCCGGATGGTCGGCCAGCAGCTTGTGGCCGATGTAGTGGAAGTCGCCAACGATCGGCACGTCGCAACCGATCTTAAGCAGGCGCTCCTTGATCTTCGGCACCGCCGCCGCAGCCTCGTCGCGGTCGACCGTGATGCGCACGATCTCGGAGCCGGCGTTGGCCAGCGCCGCCACCTGCCGGACCGTCGAATCGACGTCGGCGGTGTCGGTATTGGTCATCGACTGCACGATCACCGGCGCGTCGCCGCCGACCGTGACGTTGCCGACCTTGACCGGAACCGACCGGCGTCTTTCGTGCGTCAAAGCCTCGGACATGACGGTCTCCTGCAAAATGACATGCCAAACGCCCGCCGGGCCGTCAACGGCATCAAAAACCTCGAAAATCTGGCCTCTATTCGCTGTTATTGGCCCGAGATATGGTTGCGCCGCCACGCTCGCAACGACGCTTGGAACCCGATCATGGATCAGGCCGATCCCCCGAACGCGCCGATGACGGTGACGTTCAGTTGTCCGCCGGAGCTGGAGGCCGTGCTGCCGCGGCCGATGCCGGCAGTGCTCGGCTTGCCGGACTGGTTCAAGGCCTTGCCGCAGAAGTCGTACAACCCCTCGCTCGGCGAGGACAGCCAGACCATCAAGCGCTGCCCGCCGTTCATCGACGCCATGACCTACGGCTTCCTGATCCCGCTCGCCACCGACCTCAAGATCGAGAACGGCGAATTCAGCTGGGACTGGCCGATGCGCGGCGGCGAGATCACCACCTACTCGTATTCGCCGATCGATTTCCACGATCCGAGCCAGGTCGCCGGCACGCCGTTTTTCGACGACGACCGCTTTGTCATCAAGTTCAACAATTTCTGGACCATCAAGACGCCGCCCGGCTATGCGCTGCTGTTCACGCATCCGGTCAACCGCGCCGACCTGCCGTTCACCACCATCACCGGGCTGGTCGACAGCGACCGGTTCAGCGACAGCCTGTTGAATTTTCCGGCGCGCTGGCGCGATCCCGACTTCAACGGCGTGCTGCAAAAGGGCACGCCGGTCGCGCAATGCCTGCCGGTGAAGCGCGAAATCTGGGCCGGCAAGTTCGAAGCGATCAGCGCGGAAGCGGCCGAGCGGCTCAACGCGGTCCGCAGCGCGATGGCGCGCCAGACCGGCGTCTACCGCCGGCAATTCCGGGTGCCGAAGCACTGACCGTTTCGCGCAGCTTGCGCGCGCCCATCCCTGCCAATCACGTCTTGCCAAAGAACCGCGCCGCGTCGCTCGGCCTGAGCCAGAAGCGGCCGTGGCCGGACCTCACCAGCGAAGCCAGCACCTGGCGATGGCGGTCGGGATTGCCGCGCGCGGCGGCGCGGAAGCAGTCATAGGCCGCATCCGGACGCCGCAGCGCCAGCAGACAATGCCCGAGCTTGAGCCACAGGCCGGTGTCTTCCGGCCGGCTGGCGAGACAGCCGCGGAAGCCTTCGGCGGCCGCGGCGTATTCGCCTAGCGCCGCATGCGCCGTCGCCATGCCGAGCAGAGCATCGGCGGAGCCGGGCGCGATGGCGAGCGCGCGTGCGAAAGCGGTCTTGGCCTCGAGGTATCGGGCGCGCCGGATCAGGACATTGCCGAGCTGCAGCGAAAGCTCCGGGCTGTTCGGCGCGATTTCAAGACCGCGGTTCAACACCTCGATCGCCTCGTCGTGCCGCTCCATGGCGAACAGCAGGTAGCCGAGCTCATGGAACGACGCCGGATAGGGCGGCTTGCGTTTGACCGCGCGCTTGAGCTTGACCAGCGCTTCGTCTTGCCGTCCGACCTGGCGCAGCGCGATCGCAAGCTGGGTGTCGACCACCGGGTCGTGACGGCCGCGCGCCGATTCCTCGAGCGGGCCGATGGCGTCCTTGGGTTTGCCCTGCACCAGCAGCGCGCCGCCATAGATCTGCAGCGCGCGCGGATGGCGCGGGTTGTCCTTGAGCACCGCGCCGGCGATCCGCGCGGCCTCGACCGGACGCTGACTTTGCAGCGCCGCGTTCGCCCGTTGCAGCATCTCGTCGTGTTGCGAGCTTCCCGCCATGGCGCTCACCGCGGCCGATTGACCAGGACGAGGCCGGTCGCGACCAGCGCGACCGCGAGCGCAAACGCCGGCGTCAGCGGCTCACCCAGGACCAGATGGCCGAACGCCACGCCGAACAGCGGTGTCAGGAACGTAAAGGCCGACAGCCGGCTGGCCGAGAACTTCACGATCAGCGCGAACCAGGCGCTGAACGTGGTGCTGATCACCAAGGTCTGGTAGGCGAGCGACGCGAGCGCGACCCCCGACGGCACAGCCGCGATCCGCTCGCCGAACAGCAGCGCGCCGAAGCCGACCATCGGCACGCATACCGCGATTTGATAAAACAGCGTCTTCTCCGGCGACACCTGCGCGAGCGAGCTCGCCTTGATCACCAGAGTGGTGGCGGCCCAGGACGCGGCGGCCGCAACCATCATGATGTCGCCCAGGAGCTGGCGCGGATCGGCGGCCGGGGTCGGCAGCCCGAACGCCAAGACCATGCCGGCGAACGACAGCAGCAGCCCCGCCCATTGCATGGCGCTGAAGCGGTCGCCCGGCAAAAACCAGCGCGCACCGATCACCACAAAGAACGGCGCGAGATAGATGAACAGCACCGCGCGCGATGCGGTGGTGAAGAGCAGGCCGCGGTAGATCAGCAGGAACTCAAGCCCGAACAGCGCGCCGGCGATCAGTCCGGGCCCGAGCGTGCCGTCGCGCGCGGTGAGCGGCAGGCCGCGCCAGCGCATCCAGGCCCAGACGATCGGGATCGCCAGACTCGAACGGATCGCGCATTGGATCAGCGGCGGCACGTCGGGGATGGCCAGCTTGATCGCCGGCTGATTGAAGCCCCAGACCAGGCACAGCAGCACCACCAGCGCCATGCTGGCGACGTCGAGCGGCCGCGTGTGGCTGGCGGGAATGCAGGTCATGGCGAGGCGATACCACAGCGCAGGTCCATCGCGGGGCGTGGTTCGTGCGCAAGTCGCAATGCAGATGAAATCATTTCAACCGACGCTACGTCGCCGCGCGGCAATGCGAGCAGATGCCGGTGATTTCAATCACCGGCGTCTTGGGCGTGAAGCCGGCGGCGCGGGCGGCGGCCTTGAGCTGGTCGGCCACCGCCGCGGAGGCGGCCTCGCCGACCGCACCGCAGCGCTCGCACAGCAGGAACACCACGAGGTCGCCCGACGCATGATTGTTGACGCAGGCGACGAAGGCGTTGCGGCTCTCGATACGATGGACCAGGCCGTTGTCGCGCAGGAAGTCGAGCGCCCGGTAGACGGTGATCGGCGCCGGCCGGGTGCCGCTCGCGGCGGCGCGGTCCATGATCTCGTAAGCGCCGAGCGGGTTGTGACTTTCGAGCAGCACCTCCAGCACCTGGCGGCGGATCGGCGTCAGCCGCTGCGCACGCTCGGCGCACAGCACCTCGGCATGCTTGAGCGCATCGGCGGTGCAGCGCCTGTGGTCGTGATCCGGAGCATGGAAGACGGGCTGGGACATCGGCGGCTCGATCGGCACGTGCGTTTTATCTAGAGCATGATCCCGAAAAGTGTGTAGCGGTTTTCGGAAAAAGATCATGCTCAAATAAAAAACGACATCGGGATGACGCTTCGAAGTCATCCCGATGTCGGGCATTTTACGGCGTCCGGCCCGCTCGCAGAAAAGTGAGGCCGCCGCACACCATTTTTGTTGCAATGCAGCAATACAATGCCCACGTTCCCGTGGGCCGCTGCGGTTGCGTCGGCGGCTTGGCAAAGTTCACAAATTCATAGGACTATCAAATGCTTAAAGGCAGGAATGCGGTCGTCACCGGCTCCACCTCGGGGATCGGGCTTGGCATCGCCCGCGCCTTGGCGCGCGACGGCGCCAATGTGGTGCTCAACGGCTTTGGCGACGCCAAAGACATCGAGGCGGCGCGCGCGGCGATCGAAAAGGAATTCGGCGTCAAGGCGATCTACTCGGGCGCCGACATGACCAAGCCGGCCGAGATCGCCGGCATGGTGAAAACGGCGGAGACCACGTTCGGCTCGGTCGACGTGCTGGTGAACAACGCCGGCGTCCAGCACGTGGCGCCGATCGAGGAATTCCCGATCGAGAAATGGGATCAGATCATCGCCATCAACCTGTCGTCGGCGTTCCACGCCATCCGCGCCGCGGTACCCGGCATGAAGGCGCGGCGTTGGGGCCGCATCATCTCGACCGCGTCGGCCCATTCGTTGGTCGCCTCGCCGTTCAAGGTGGCCTACATCTCGGCCAAGCACGGGCTCGCGGGTTTGACCAAGACCGTGGCGCTCGAGCTCGCGACCTTCGGTGTCACCTGCAACTGCATCTCGCCGGGCTACGTCTTGACGCCGCTGGTGGCGCGGCAGATCCCCGACCAGATGAAGACGCGCAACATGACCGAGGAGCAGGTCAAGCGCGACGTGCTGCTGGCCGCGCAACCGACCAAGGAGTTCGTCACGGTCGAGCAGGTCGCCTCGCTGGCGCTCTATCTCACCTCCGACGCCGCGGCCTCGATCACCGGCGCCAACCTGTCGATCGACGGCGGCTGGACCGCGCAGTGATGATTTTCACATCAAATGCCGTGTGTCCCGGGACATGAATCTGATCGCACGCGCGCTTCGTCGAAACACGCCGCCCAACAATGGCGGCAAGAAGCACATCAATCTGGCGCTGCAGGGCGGCGGCGCGCACGGCGCGTTCACCTGGGGCGTGCTCGACGATCTGCTGCATGACGGGCGGATCGAGATCGAAGGCATTTCTGGAACGTCCGCCGGCGCGATCAATGCCGTGATGGTGGCCGACGGGCTGTTGCGAGGCGGCCCGGAAGAGGCGCGCAAGCGGCTCGCCGAATTCTGGCGCGCCGCGAGCCGTGATGGCGACATGTCGAAGCTCAACCGCATGGTCGCGGACCGGCTGTTCTCGCTGATCCCGATCGCGGTGTCGCCGTTCAAGCCCTGGATCGACGCGATGTCGCGCTATCTGTCGCCCTACGATCTCAATCCGCTCAACATCAATCCGCTCAAGGACCTGATCGTCCGCTTTGTCGATTTCGACGCGCTACACCAGAGCAAGCTGCAACTGTTCATTGCGGCAACCAACGTGCGCACCGGCCGCCTGCGGGTGTTCGCGCGCGAGGACATCACCGCCGACGCCGTGATGGCTTCGGCGGCCTTGCCCTACGTGTTCCGCGCGGTCGAAATCGACGGCGTGCCCTACTGGGATGGCGGCTACTCCGCCAACCCACCGATCTTTCCGTTCTTCCGCACCACCAGCACCGAGGACGTGCTGGTGGTGCAGATCAACCCGGCGGTGCGTATGGAGGCGCCGCGCTCGTCGCAGGAGATCGTCAACCGCATCAACGAGATCACCTTCAACGCCTCGCTGATCGCCGAATACCGCGCCATCGAGTTCGTCCGCCGGCTGATCGACGAGGGCACGCTGCCGCGCGGCACCGGCGCAGGCGAATACCGGCGGATCAACGTGCATCGCATCGATCTCGGCTTCGTCGGCAAGCGCCTGACGCCGGCGAGCCGGCTCAACACCGACTTCGATTTCTTCGAGATGCTGTATCGCGCCGGCCGCAGGGCCGCGCGACGCTTTCTCGACCAACACTTCGACGACATCGGCGTGCGCAGCACGATCGACCTGCGCGACGAGATGCGGGCCGAGCGCGGCGGCAAGCCGCCGGAGTCGAAGCAAGAAGCGGCTGGTGCGGAGCGCTGAGGTCTCTCCGCCTCATCCTGAGATGCACGAGCGAAGCGAGTGCGTCTCGAAGGATGGGGCGGCCCATGGTTCGAGACGCGTCGCTGCGCGACGCTCCTCACCATGAGGCCGACATAAGCTGTATTCATCAAAGCGTCGAAAGCGCGAACCCGGAATTCAGAGGCATATTCCGAGCGTGCATCTGGATTTCGGACAACCGCGCCATATCGCGTGGAAGACGCGCGTGAACGCGCTTAGGGCGCGGTTTCCGGAATGACGGTCAGGCTTGTGCTAAATTCTCTGGATGCAATCTCCCCTGCTCGCCGCCGAAGTTAGCTCGACCAAACTCGAAGTGCTGGTGGCCGACATCACCACGCTCGACGTCGACGCCATCGTCAACGCCGCCAACACCGCGCTATTGGGTGGCGGCGGCGTGGATGGCGCGATCCATCGCGCCGCCGGGCCCGAATTGCTGAAGGAGTGCGAGACCCTCGGCGGTTGCGCCACCGGCTCGGCGAAAATCACCCGCGGCTATCTGCTGAAGGCGCGGCACGTGATCCACGCGGTCGGGCCGGTGTGGAGCGGCGGCAGGCGCAACGAGGACGATCTGCTCGCCTCCTGTTACCGCGCCGCGCTCGAGCTTGCGGCGGACAATCGCTTGCGCTCGATCGCCTATCCGTCGATCTCGACCGGCGTCTATCGCTTTCCGGCCGATCGCGCGGCGCGGATCGCGGTCGGAACCGTTGTGTCCGAGCTGTCGGCGGGAGCGCGCGGAATGCAGCGCGTGGTGTTCTGCTGCTTCTCGGAGGACGCGGCGAAGCATCATATGGATGCGTTCGCGGAGCTGGGGTTGGCATAGATTTTCGACAGTGCCGCGAGCGCGGGCGCGCTCCTCTCCCCGCTCGCGGGGAGAGGGTCGGGGTGAGGGGGCGTATCCGTGCGCTCACACCCGCGGAGAAGCCCCCTCACCCGACCGCCTTCGGCGGTCGACCTCTCCCCGCAAGCGGGGAGAGGTAACGCCGCGCCTGCAGCATGCGCAACTACACCGTCGGATCGACGTCGAGGCGCACCACCAGGCCGGCGAGCTGCGGCGAGGCCGCCGGATAGATCTTCATCACCGCCGGGTCGTGGCCGGGCACGATGTGATGGCGCGAGGAGGCGAGCCGCTTCAGCGTCTCGTAGCCCTCCAGCACCTCGGCGAGATTGTAGGTGGTCGGGAAGATGCGCGCCTCGTCGAGGTGCGGATAGAGATGCACGGCGTCGGCGGCGAGCATCACGAAGCCGCGCTTGGTCTTCACCCGGATGCTCTGCAGCCCCATGGCATGGCCGCCGATGTGGTGCAGCGTGATGCCGGGCGCGAACTCGCTCACGCCATCGTGGAAGCTGACGCGGCCGGCGTAAATTTTGCGCAGCATCGACACCACGTAGTCCTCCTCATAGGAGGCGCGAAGCTGTCGATGACACATGCAGCGGCCGGTGCAGTAATGCATCTCCTTGTCCTGCACGTGGTAGCGGGCGCGCGGGAACATATCGACGTTGCCGCAATGGTCGTAGTGCATGTGGCTGATGATGATGTCCTCGATCTTGTCGGTCTCGACGCCAAGCCGCTTCAGGCCCTCGTTGATCGGCGTGATGATGGTGCGGCCGCGGGTGTTGCCGACCGGCTGGTCGAAGCCGGTGTCGACCAGGATCGTGCGCTTGCCGTTGCGGACCACCCAGACGAAATAGTCGAGCGGCTGCAGCACGTCGTGCGGATCGCCGAAGATGTAGTTCTCGGCCGCCTTGCGCTGGTGCTCGGCGTAGCGCACCGCGAAGATTTCCCAGGTGTCGTCACTCATGGCGTTGCCTCTATTGTTTCTTCTTCGCGCGCATCTGCACGCCGGCGCCCTTTTCCACGGTCTTGGCCAGCTCGGTGAAGTCCGACTCCGCGCCGTGCTCGGCGAGCGCCTTCTCCCACAGCCGGCCGACCGCCTGCGCCACCTCGATCGGAATGCCGAACGATTCCGCCTCGGCGAGGAACAGCCGCACGTCCTTCACCATCAGCGCCATGCCGAAGCCGTAGTCGAACGTGCCGGGCAACACCGAGCGGGGAAACTTCTGGGTGGTGGAGGTGTTCATGCCGCTGCCGGCGTTGATCACCTCGCACATCAGGCTCGGGTCGAGGCCGGCCTTCACCCCCATGGCAATCGCCTCGGAGCTCGCCGCCATGCCGGTGGCCGAGAGGAAATTGTTGGCGAGCTTCATGCTCTGCGCCAGCCCGGGCTTGTCGCCGCAGACGAACACCTTGCCGAACACCTCGAGCGCGGGCCGCACCTTCTCGATCTCGTCGGCCGGGCCAGACACCATGACGGCGAGCGTGCCCTTCTCGGCGCCGGCGACGCCGCCGCTGACCGGGCAATCGATCTGCACGATGCCGCGTTCTTTCAGGATCTCGGCGGTCCTGACCGCGGCGCGCGAGCCGGTGGTGGAGAGGTCGATGTAGCGCCGCACGCGATTGCCGCGAATGAGCCCGTCGTCGCCGGTCGCAACCTTCAGCCCGACGTCGAGCGAGGGCAGGCTGGTCATTACGGTCTCGACCCGGTCGGCGACGTCGGCCGGCGATTTCGCCGCGGTCGCGCCGACCTTGGTGAGCTTGGCCACCGCCTCGGGCCGGGTATCGAACACCGTGAGCTGATGGCCGGCCTCGACCAAGCGCCAACTCATTGGGCCGCCCATGTTGCCCAGGCCGATGAACCCGATTTCCATCCCGATCCTCCCAAATTTGCGCCGGCAAGAGTGCCCGACGCGGACGCAGCCGTCATCCGGGCAGCCCGGCGCCAGCCATGCGGGTCCCTCGCAGGCCCCTTGCCGAGATAGTAAGCCTGCTTATAATATCGCTGCATAGGAATGGCCCGCCATGCCCCAGCGCAGCCAAAGCCGGGAAATCCTGTTCACCATCAGCGACGTCGGCCGCCTGCTGCGGACCCACGCCGACCAGAAGGCGCGCCGGTTCGGCATGACGCGGGCGCAATGGGCGGTGCTGCTGCGACTCGAGCGGCGCGAGGGCCTCAAGCAATCCGATCTTGCCGAACAGCTCGACCTCCAGCCGATCACGCTGACCCGCCTGGTCGACCGGCTGTGCAACAACGCGTTGATCGAGCGCCGCGCCGACCCAAACGACCGCCGCGCCAAGCGGCTCTATCTGACGCCGGCGGCGCGGCCGCTGCTGGCGCGCATCGCAGGCCAGGTCGAAGAGCTTTCCGAAACCGTGCTTGCCGGCATCAAGCCGGCCGAGATCGACCGGATGCTGGCCAAGCTCGGGCAGGCGCGCGACAATCTCAAGCAAGCGATCGAGCAGAACAGCGCGCCCGATGCGGTGAAGCGCTATGGCTGAGCCCACCCTCAAGCTGGTTCCCGACGCGCCGGGCGCGACCCGCTCCGCGCGCTGGTCGGCGGGCGTATCGCGGCGAACATTCCGGGTGATCCTGCTGCTCGGGCTGCCGCTGATCGCAGCCGCGATCGGGCTTGCGATGTTTCTCGGCAGCGGACGCTACATCACCACCGACAACGCCTATGTCGGGGCACGCAAGGTGCTGATCACGCCGGATATCACCGGCAAGATCGCGCGCGTCATGGTGCGCGAGGGCCAGCGCGTCAAGGCCAATGACGAGCTGGTCGAGATCGACGCACAGCCGTTCCGCCTGTCGCACCAGCAGGCCGAGGCGCGGCTCGCCGGCGTCCGCACCGACTTCGCGATCCTGAAATCGAGCCTGCAATCGCTCACCCGCATGGCCGACCTCGCCGAGCAGAACGTCGCGGTCAAGGAGCGCGACCTGGATCGCAAGAAGGCATTGATCGTCAGCAAGTCGGGCTCGCAGGCCGACGTCGACAACGCGGCATTCGCGCTCGTCACCGCCCAGACGCTGGCGCAGAACGCGGCGCAGCGGCGCAGCGACGCGCTCAACCAGCTGCTGGGCAATCCCGATCTGCCGATCGAGCAATATCCGGCTTTCATGCAGGCCCGCGCCGCGCTCGATCAGGCCAAGCGCGATCTCGACCACACCGTGCTGCGCGCGCCGATCGACGGCACCGCCACGCAGGTCGACAACATCCAGCTCGGCCGCTACGTCACCGCCGGCACGCCGATGTTCGGCATCATCGACGATAGCGCGCCATGGGTGGACGCCAACCCCAAGGAAACCGACATCACCAATCTGCAGATCGGCCAGCCCGCGATGGTCTTCGTCGACACCTTCCCGGACGTCGCGTTTTTCGGCCGGGTGGTCGCGATCAGCCCGGGCACCGGCGCGCAGTTCGCAATCATTCCGCCGCAAAACGCCAGCGGTAACTGGGTCAAGGTGGTGCAGCGCGTGCCGGTCCGCATCCAGCTCGAGCCCGAGCAGATGGCCGGCAAGCTGCGCGCCGGCATGAGCGCCTATGTCGAGATCGACACCGGCCGCAAGCGCTGGCTCGGCTCATTGTTCGGTTCGCCGTCCGTGACCACAGGGCAAAAATGAGCGTATTCGCCGACAGTCTCTCGCCGGCCGTCCGTCGCTGGCTGGTGACGGTCTGCACCATGACCGCCACCATCATGCAGGCGCTCGATTCGACGGTCGCCAACGTGTCGCTGCCCTACATGCAGGGTAGCCTGTCGGCCTCGCTCGACCAGATCAACTGGGTGCTGACGTCTTACATCGTCGCCGCGGCGATCATGACCGCGCCGATGGCGTGGATGGCCGACCGCTACGGCCGCAAGCGGGTATTCGTGGTCTGCGCCGCCGGCTTCACCTTTGCATCGGTGCTGTGCGCAATGTCGCAAGACGTCGGCTCGATCGTGCTGGCGCGGCTGCTGCAAGGCGCATTCGGCGCGGCGCTGGTGCCGCTGTCGCAATCGGTGATGCTCGACGCCTATCCGCCCGAGCAGCGCGGCCACGCCATGGCGATCTGGGGCATGGGCGTGATGCTCGGCCCGATCCTGGGTCCAACGCTCGGCGGCTATCTGACCGAGAACTACAGCTGGCACTGGGTCTTCCTGATCAACCTGCCGATCGGCCTCATCACCGTGTTCGGGCTGGTCGTGTTCCTCGACGAGACCAAGACCCAGAAGGAGCTGCGCTTCGACTGGTTCGGCTTCGCGGCGCTCGCCATCGGCATCGGCGCGCTGCAACTGATGCTCGACCGTGGCGAGCAGGCTGGCTGGTTCGGCTCGGGCGAGATCATCGCCTGGCTGATCGTTTCGATCGCCGGATTCTACTACTTCTTCGCGCACTCGCTCACCACCGACGAACCGTTCGTGCGGTTCGAGGTGTTCAAGGACAAAAATTTTCTGGCCGGCTGCCTGTTCCAGGTGGTGGTCGGCGTCGGCCTGTTCGCCACCATGGCGCTGGTGACGCCGTTCACGCAGCAGCTGCTGGGCTATCCGATCATCACCGCAGGCTACGTGCTCGGCTCGCGCGGGGTCGGCACCTTGATCGCGATGTTCGTGGTCGGGCGATTGCTCAAGCGCTTCGAGGCCCGCACCCTGGTGCTGGCCGGCCTGGTGCTGCTGGCAGGCACGCTCTACGTCATGAGCGGATTTACCACCAACACCTCGACCAACACGATCGTGGTCACCGGCATCGTCCAGGGCGCGGGCATCGGCCTGGTGTTCGTGTCGCTCAGCACCGTCACGTTCACCACCCTGCCGGTGCATTTGCGCACCAGCGGCACCGCCATCACCACGCTGGTCCGCAATCTCGGCTCCGCGATCGGGATTTCGACGGCGATCGCGTTCCTGACCAGCAAGACCAGCGAAATGCACGCGCGGCTTTCCGAGCACATCACGCCGTTCAACGACGCGCTACGCGACGCCGGCGCGTTGATCGACCCATCGACCGACCAGGGCCGCATGCTGCTCGACAATCTGGTCACCCAGCAAGCGACCGTGATCGCCTACCAGAACGACTTCTACCTGCTGCTGGTGTTCACGCTGATCACCATGCCGTTTGTGCTGCTGATCGGCTCCTCGCACACCCTGCGCACCACCGCGGCTCCCGCCGCGGCGCACGCGTAAGCCACATTCATCGCTTGCCGCCGAACTCCGCGCGGATTTGATCGCTATGCTCGCCCAGCGCGGGCACCGGACCGTAGCGCCGCGGCGCGTCGGCCCATTGCGCCGCCGGCGCCGGATAGGAGATCGGGCCGGTCGGCGAGCCGATGGTGATGCGGCGCAAATGCGGATGCTCGGCCAGCTCGGCCGGGCCGTTGACGCGGCCGAACGCGATATCGGCGGCGGCGAGCTTGTCTTGCAGCTCGTTCACGCCGAGCGCACCGAACGCCGCCTGGACCCGGCCGTCGGTGTCGGCGCGGCGTTTCACACGCGCGATGTTGGTGGCGAAGTCCGGGTCGGCGGCGAGCGCCGGGTCGCCCATCACCCGCTCGGCCAGGATGCGCCATTCGCGGTCGCTCTGGATCGCGATCAGGATGTCGGCGCCGTCGCGGGTCTTGAACACGCCGTAGGGCGCGATCGAGGTGTGCGACAGGCCGATGCGCTTGGGTGGCGCGCCACCCTCGTGCTGCAACAGCGGCGTCGCCATCCAATCGGCCATGCCGTCGAACATCGACACCGAGATCGCCGCGCCCTGCCCGGTGCGGCCACGCGCCAGCAGCGCCTCGAGCACCGCCTGGTAGGCGTTCATGCCGGCGCCGATGTCGCAGACCGAAACGCCGACGCGCGCCGGCGCCTCAGGTCCGCCGGTCACCGAGGCGACGCCGGCCTCGGCCTGGATCAGCATGTCGTAGGCCTTGCGCGCCGCGTAAGGGCCAGTGTCGCCGTAGCCCGAGACCGAGCAGACGATCAGCCGCGGATAGTCGCGGCGCAGCCGCTCGATCGCGAAGCCGAGCTTGGCGACCGCGCCGGGCTTGAGGTTCTGCACGAACACATCGGCCTTGGCGAGCATGGCCTCGAGCAGCGTCTTGTCGTCCGGCCTGGTGAGATCCAGCACCAGCGATTGCTTGCCGCGGTTGAGCCAGACGAAATAGCTGCACTGCGCCGATGCACCAGGTCGATCGTATTCGCGCGCGAAATCGCCCTCCGGCCGCTCGATCTTGATGACGCGCGCGCCGGCGTCGGCGAGCCGGCACGAGCACATCGGCGCCGCCACGGCTTGTTCGAGCGAGACGACAAGAAGGCCTTCCAGGGGAAGCGTCACGGTTACCTCTCCCCGCTTGCGGGGAGAGGTCGACCGCCGAAGGCGGTCGGGTGAGGGGGCGCCTCTCCATGCAGAGCGCTGGCAATCGTCTCCAGCACACCGGCGGTGTTGCTCAAGACGTCGTTGTTCCAGAATCTCAAGACGCGATAGTTGTGATCGCGCAGCCAACGATCACGGACTTGATCGCGCCCGTTTTCGGCGTGCTGACCTCCGTCAACTTCGACGATCAAGCGCCGCTCACGGCACACGAAATCGACAACGTAGTGGCCTATTGGCTCCTGCCGAACGAACTTACATCCTTCGATAGCGCGTGATCGCAAGCGGTTCCAAAGTCGCGCTTCAGCATTCGTCGAATCCCGACGCAGCTTTCGTGCTCGCACGGTTTTCATAACATTCGCACTGCGCATGCGGACACGCCCCCTCACCCGACGCGCTTCGCGCGTCGACCTCTCCCCGCCAGCGGGGAGAGGTGGCTGTGGCGCGCTCGGTGCATCATTCTAATACGACCGCGGCAAGCCGAGCACGTGCTCGGCGATGTAGGACAGCACCAGATTGGTCGAGATCGGCGCCACGGTATAAAGCCGGGTCTCGCGGAACTTGCGCTCGATGTCGAACTCCTCGGCGAAGCCGAAGCCACCGTGGGTCTGCAGGCACATGTCGGCCGCAGCCCAGGATGCCTCGGCGGCGAGCTGCTTGGCGGTGTTGGCCTCCTCGCCGCAGTCCTCGCCGGCCTCGTAGCGCCGCGCCGCCTCCTTCACCATCAACTCGGCGGCGCGCATCTGCATGTGGCAGCGCGCGATCGGGAACTGCACGCCCTGGTTCTGGCCGATCGGGCGGCCGAACAGCACGCGCTCCTTGGCATAGGCGGTGGCCTTGGCGATGAACCACTTGGCGTCGCCGATGCACTCCGATGCGATCAGGATGCGCTCGGCGTTCATGCCGGAGATGATGTAGCGGAAGCCCTTGCCCTCCTCGCCGATCAGGTTGTCGGCCGGCACCGGCATGTTGTCGAAATAGCACTCGGTGGTGGCGTGATTCATCATGGTGCGGATCGGCCGGATGGTGAGGCCCTTGCCCTGCACCGCGCGCATGTCGACCAGGAACACCGACAAGCCGTCGGTGCGGCTCTTCACCTGCTCGCGCGGCGTGGTGCGCGCGAGCAGCAGCATCAGATCGGAGTGCTCGGCGCGCGAGGTCCAGAGCTTCTGGCCGTTAACCAGGTATTCGCTGTTGCCCTTGCGAACCGCGGTGGTGCGCAGGCTGAGCGTATCCGTGCCGGAGGTCGGCTCGGTGACGCCGAACGCTTGCAGCCGCAACTCGCCCTTGGCGATGCCGGGCAGATACTTTTTCTTCTGCTCGGCGCTGCCGTGACGGAGCACCGTGCCCATGGTGTACATCTGCGCATGACAGGCGGCGCCGTTGCAGCCCGCGGCATGGATCTCCTCCAGGATTGCGGACGCCGCCGACATGGGAAGCCCGCTGCCGCCGTACTCCTCCGGGATGAGCGCGGCCAGGAAGCCGGCCTTGGTCAGCGCTTGCACGAACTCGACCGGATAGCCGCGCTCGCGGTCGAGCTTGCGCCAGTATTCGCCTGGAAAGTCCGCGCACAGCGCCCGCACCGCCTCGCGGATCGGCGCGAGCTCGTCTGTGGTTGCCGCACTCATCGCAGCACGCACAGCGCCACCTCTCCCCGCTTGCGGGGAGAGGTCGGATCGCGAAGCGATCCGGGTGAGGGGTATCGGCGAGTTCAGCCCGTTGATACGCCCCCTCACCCTCTCCCCGCAAGCGGGGAGAGGGAGTGCGCCGTGCTCGCGGATCGCTTCGGATTATCATGTCCTGATCTCGGCGCGGCCGTTACTCATCGCCACGACGTTGCGCTCGGGCACCAGCGCGCGGAAGCTCACCACCGCACCGTCGCGCCAGATCTCGGTGCGGATGGTCTCGCCCGGAAACACCGGCGCCGAGAACCGCCCGCCCATGGCGGTCAGGCGCGACGGATCGTAATCGCAGACGCTCCTGAGCAGCGCGTGGCCGACCACGCCGAAGGTGCCGAGCCCGTGCAGGATCGGCCGCGGATAGCCGGCGGCCTTGGCGACGTCGAGATCGGCGTGCAGCGGATTGAGATCGGCGGACAGCCGGTAGACCAGCGCCATCTCCGGGCGGGTGTCGAGATCGCAGACCAGGTCGGGCGCCCGCTCCGGCGTCTTGTGCAGTGGCGGGCTTTCGCGCGGCGGGCCGCCGAAGCCGCCGTCGGCGCGGCAGAACGTGGTCTGAGTCACGGTCGCGACCAGTTCGCCGCTCGCCTTGTCGGTGATCTTGCGCTCGGTGTAAACGACCGCGCCCTTGCCGGCGCCCTTGTCGATGACCTCGAGGATGCGCGTCTTGCCGACCACGGTGCCGCGCGGCTTCACCGGTGCGTACAAGGTGAAGCCCTGCTCGCCGTTGACGATCCGCACCCAGTCGATGCCGGTGTCGAGATCGCGCACCCAGAAGCCGGGATAGCCCAGCAGACAGGCGAACGTCGGCAGCGCCTTGAGATTTTTCTCGTAGACGAAGTCGAGCTGCGCCCGGTCGGTCGGATCGTGGCCCAAGCCCACGCCAAGCGCGTACAGCATGGTGTCGCGCTCGCCGTAGCTGTGCTCGGCATCGGGAATTTTCAGCGCCAGCAGTTTTTCGTAGTCGATGGCCATCGTGTGTTTCCGTCATGGCCGGGCATAGCCGTCCAAAGGACGGCGTCGCTTCGCTCGCCTATGGCCCGGCCATCCACGTCTTGCTTCCCTGCTAGCGTAAAGACGTGGATGCCCGGCACAAGGCCGGGCATGACGTTGCGGCGAGGCCGTGCCTCAAATCGGATCCCAGGAAAACACGTCGCCGGAGCGGTCGAGTGGCGTGAACGACGGCCCGAACGCGCCCTTGAGCTGGGCGTCGATCGCGGCCGGCGTCCAGCCTTCGCCGCGGTGGATCGAGCGGATCGGGCGCGTCTGGTTGAACAGGAAGATCTCGTTATTGCGCACCGACAGGATCTGCCCGGAAATGCCGGCCGAGCGGTCGGAGCCGAGATAGACCACGAGCGGGGCGATCTTCTCCGGCGTCATCTGCTGCAGGCGCGCGACGCGCTCCTTCTCGGCGTCGGTCTCGGTCGGGATCGAGCCGATCATGCGGCCCCAGGCGAACGGCGCGATGCAGTTGGAGCGCACGTTGAAGCGCTGCATGTCGAGCGCGATGCCACGCGACAGGCCGACGATACCCATCTTCGCCGCCATGTAGTTGGCCTGGCCGAAGTTGCCGACCAGGCCGGAGGTCGAGGTCATGTGCACGAAGCTGCCGGAGCCCTGTTCGCGGAAGTGGCCGGAAACCGCGCGGCTCATCGAGAACGAGCCGTGCAGGTGGACCGCGATGACGTCCGACCAATCCGACCAGCTCATGCGGTGGAAGATGCGGTCGCGCAGGATGCCGGCGTTGTTGACCAGGATGTCGACACGGCCGAAGGTGTCGAGCGCGGCCTTGACGATCTGGTCGGCGTTCTGCGGCTCGCCGATCGACAACGTCGAGGCGATCGCCTGCCCGCCTTGCTTCTTGATCTCGTCGACCACTTGCTGGGCCGGACCCGTATCGGAGCCCGAGCCATCGAGCGCCGCGCCGACGTCGTTGACCAGGACCTTGGCGCCCTCCGCGGCCATCAGCAGCGCGATGGCGCGGCCGATGCCGCGACCGGCGCCGGTGACGATGGCGACCTTGCCTTCGACGATGCCTGGCATTCTGACGCTTCTCAGACACTGCGATCTTGACCCGCGATCCTGAGCGATGCCCGGCGAGAGCTGACGCGTCCGAGAGGCGCGTCATCATGATGCGGGCCATGTCCCGCCGGCCTGGTGCACTTTGGGCAATCAGCCCGCCGTCGACCCGGCGACGACCGATGTCCGCGTAAGCGGCGGACGATGTCGACCGCCCCCACACCTCGTCGGCCACCTCGACGATCAGGCGGAGCTTGGCCCACTGCTCGTCCTCGGTCAGCGTGTTGCCCTCCTCGGTCGAGGCGAAGCCGCACTGGCCGGACAGGCAGAGCTGGTCGAGATCGACGAACTTCGCGGCCTGGTCGATGCGGCGCTTCAGCTCGTCCTTGCTTTCGAGCGTGCCGGTCTTGGTGGTGACGAGGCCAAGCACGACCTGCTTGCCCTTGGGCAGCAGCCGCAGCGGCTCGAAGCCGCCGGCGCGCTCGGTGTCGTATTCCATGAAATAGCCATGCACGTTGATGCGGTTGAACAACACCTCGGCCTCGGCCTCATAGCCGCCGGCGCCCATGAAGGTCGATTTGTAGTTGCCGCGGCACAGATGCATGGTGATGGTCATGTCGGCGGGGATGTCCGACATCGCGGCGTTGATCAGGTCGCCGTACAGCGGGCCGAGCTTCTCCGGATCGTCGCCGCGCTTCACCATCTGGTCGCGATACTTCGGATCGCACAGCATGGCGATGAACACCTCGTCGAGCTGCAAGTAGCGGCAGCCGGCGTCGGCAAAGCCGCGCACGGCGCGCTTGTAGGCCTGACCGAGATCGTCCAGAAGGCCTCCATCGTCGGATAGGCGGTCTTGTCGATCGGTGTCGATATCGGACGGCCGTAGATCGCCGACGGCGCCGGGATGGTGATCTTCGGCATGCGCTTGGTGTGCGCCTGCACGAACTTGAAATGCTCGACCATCGGATGCGGCCCGGCCATGCCGAGCTTGCCGGTGACTTTGACGCCCTCGTTGCGGGTCCTGCCCCCGGAAAAGGCGACGCCGGCCTCCATCACGGTCTTGCCGACGCCATCGAGGCCCCAGAGGAAGTCGAGATGCCACCACGAGCGGCGGAACTCGCCGTCGGTGATCGCCTGCAAGCCGACCGCCTCCTGCTTCTGGATGACGCGCTCGATCTCGCGGTCCTCGATCGCCTTGAGTTGTTCGGCGGTGATCTCGCCCTTGGCGCGCCTGGCGCGCGCATCGTGCAGCGCCTTGGGACGCAGCAGGCTGCCGACGTGGTCGGCGCGGAACGGTGGCTTGGTGCGTTGCATTGCTGCTCTTCCTACTCTCGGTTACGGAGATCTTCATCCCCACACCTCGTCGGCCAATTCTACGATCATGCGAAGCTTGGCCCATTGCTCCTCCTCGGCGACGATGTTGCCCTCTTCGCTCGAGGCAAAGCCGCATTGCGGCGACAGGCAAATCTGGTCGAGCGGAACGAACTTCGCCGCCTGCTCGATGCGGCGCTTGATCAGGTCCTTGCTTTCCAATTCGCCGAACTTGGAGGTGACGAGGCCCAGCACCACCAGCTTGCCCTTGGGCAGGAACCGCAGCGGCTCGAAGCCGCCGGCGCGTTCGCTGTCGAACTCCATGAAATAGCCGTGCACGTTGATGGTGTTGAACAAAAGATCGGCGACCGGCTCGTAGCCGCCGCTGGCGATGAAGGTCGAGCGGAAATTGCCGCGGCACAGATGCATGGTGATGACCATGTCGTCGGGAATGTCGGAGATCGCGGTGTTGATCATGGCCGCATAGGCCGACGGCAACGTGTCCGGATCCTCGCCGCGGTCGATGACGATCTGGCGCTGCTTGGGATCGCACAGGTAGGTCAGGTTGACCTCGTCGAGCTGCAGATAGCGGCAATCGGCGTCGGCGAAGGCGCGCACCACCTTGCGATAGGTCATGCCGAGATCGCGGTAGAAATCGTTGATGTCGGGATAGAGCGCCTCCGGCACGCCCTCGCGGCCGTGGCGGAAGTGCACCGCCGACGGCGACGGGATGGTCATCTTCGGCACCGCCCGCGCGTTGTTCTTCAAAAACTTGAAGTGTTCGATCATCGGATGGCCGTCGAAGGACCCGAGCTTCTGGGTGACGCGGATCAGCACCTGCTTCGGCTGGGTGCCCTGGAACTTGAACTTGCGTTCGCCGGCGTAGGATTCGATGCCCGGCAGCCGTTCGAGAAAATCGGTCTGCCAGGAGCGGCGGCGGTTCTCGCCGTCGGTCACCGCCTTCAGGCCCACCGCCTCCTGCTTGCGGATCAAGGCCGCGATGTCGCGGTCCTCGATCGCGGCGAGCTGCTCGGCCGTGATCTCGCCGCGGGCGCGCTTGGCGCGCGCATCCTTCAGCGCCGGCGAGCGCAGCAGGCTGCCGACATGGTCGGCGCGGAACGGCGGCTTGGTGCGTTGCATTGCTGCCCGTCCTACTCTCGACAACGGCGATTCATCGCCAAACTTCGTCGGCCAATTCCACGATCATCCGCAGCTTCGCCCATTGCTCGTCCTCGGCCAGAATGTTGCCCTCCTCGGTGGAGGCAAAGCCGCATTGCGGCGACAGGCAAAGCTGGTCGAGCGCAATGTATTTGCTGGCTTCGTCGATCCGCCGCTTGAGCGCGTCTTTCGATTCCAGCGTGCCGAATTTGGAGGTGACCAGCCCCAGCACCACGGTCTTGTGCTTGGGCACGAAGCGCAGCGGCTCGAAGCCGCCGGCACGCTCGGAGTCGTACTCCATGAAATAGGTCTGGATGTCGATCTCATTGAACAGGATTTCCGCCACCGGCTCGTAGCCGCCGGAGGCGACGAATGTGGACTGGAAGTTGCCGCGGCACAGATGCATCGCCGTGGTCATGCCAGCAGGGATGTCGGAGATCGCCGCGTTGATCACCTGCGCGTAGATGTGCGGCAGCTTGTCCGGATCGTCGCCGCGCTCGCCGACCTGGCGGCGCAGCGCCGGATCGCACAGATAGGTGAAGTTGACCTCGTCGAGCTGGATGTAGCGGCAGCCGGCATCGGCGAAGGCGCGCACCGCCTTGCGGTAGCTCTGGCCGAGATCGCGGTAGAACTCGGCCATGTCGGGATAGATCGCCTCCGGCACCGCCGAGCGGCCGTAACGAAAGTGCAGCGACGACGGTGACGGGATCGTCATCTTCGGCGTGCGCGTGGTGTGCGCAGCCAGGTATTTGAAATGCTCGATCATAGGATGGCTGCTGAACGAGCCGAGCTTGCCGATCACCCGCAGCATCATCGGCTTGGGCTGCTTGCCTTGGAACTTGATCTTGCGCTCGCCGAGATAGGCTTCGACGCCGTCGAGCGCGCCGAGAAAGTCGTAGTTCCAGAACGCGCGCCGGTATTCGCCGTCGGTGATCGATTGCAGCCCGACCGCCTCCTGCTTCTTGATGATGGCGTCGATCTCGCGATCCTCGACCGCCTGCAATTGAGCGGCGGTGATTTCGCCGGTCTCGCGCTTGGCGCGGGCCTGCTTCAGCGCCGGCGAGCGCAGCAGGCTGCCGACGTGGTCGGCGCGGAACGGCGGCTTGGTACGCTGCATTACTGCTCGTCCTCACTCTCGACTGTCATGCCCGCCCCCGATCAAGTCGGGGGTAAACTCCAGCGGGCATCCAGTACGCCCGGCGTCGCGCAATTCCGGTTCGGGGTTTACCAGGTCCCCGCCTTCGCGGGGACGACACCGAGTGAATGGCGCGTTCACCGCCCCCACACCTCATCCGCCAGTTCCACGATCATCCTGAGCTTGGCCCACTGCTCGTCCTCGGTCAGCACGTTGCCTTCCTCGGTGGAGGCGAAGCCGCATTGCGGCGACAGGCAGATCTGATCGAGGTCGACGTATTTCGTGGCCTCGTCGATTCGACGTTTGATGGCGTCCTTCGTTTCCAGCGCACCGCTCTTGGAGGTGACCAGGCCGAGCACGATCTGCTTCTTGCCCTTCGGGAAATGCCGCAGCGGCTCGAAGCCGCCGGAGCGGTCGTTGTCGTATTCCAGGAAATAGCCGTCGAGCGGCGTCTCGTTGAACATCACTTCGGCGATCGGGTCGTAGCCGCCGCTGGCGATCCAGGTTGAGCGGAAGTTGCCGCGGCAGGAATGCATGGTGATCACCATGTCGACCGGGCGATCGCGGATCGCCCGGTCGATGATGCGGGCGTAGATTTTCGGCAACGTTTCCGGCCGGTCGCCGCGCTCGCGCGAAAAGCCGATTTCGCGCGCATCGCACATCATCGACCAGGTGGTGTCGTCGAGCTGGAGATAGCGGCAACCGGCATCGTAGAACGCGCGTAGCGCCTGGCGATAGGCCTCGGCGAGGTCGTTGAAGAACGGCTCGAGGTCGGGGTACGCGGCCTTGCTGATCGACGGCCGGCCCTGGCGGAAGTGCAGCACGCCGGGCGACGGGATTGTCATCTTGGCGGCGACGCCGGTGTGATCCTTGACGAACTTGAAATCGGCAATGTGCGGATGGCTGGAAAACCCGACCTTGCCGATCACCCGCACGCTCTCGGCCTTGGTCTCGACGCCGGCGAACACGATGCCCTTGCCGGTCGAGTACAGCTCGACGCCGTCGAGGCCCTTGAAGAAATCGAACTGCCACCAGGAGCGTCGCAACTCGCCATCGGTCGCAAGCTTGAGCCCGATTTCCTCCTGCTTGCGGATGACCTTTTCGATCTCTTGATCCTCGATCTGCCGAAGCGCCTCGGCACTAAGTTCGCCTTTGGCGTGCTTGGCGCGCGCCGCTTTCAGCGCCGCGGAACGCAGCAGGCTGCCGACATGGTCGGCGCGGAACGGGGGTTTGGCACGCTGCAACATACTCTCCTGTTATGCCTGCGAAGGCGGGCATCCAGTACGCCCAGCGTCGCGCAATTCCGGTTTGGCGGCCACTCGATCCCCGCCTTCGCGGGGACGACACCGAGTGAACGGCGCGGTCACTTGCCCCAAATCTCGTCGGCCAGCTCCACCACCTCGCGCATCTTGGCCCATTGCTGCTCCTCGGTGAGGATGTTGCCCTCCTCGGTCGAGGCGAAGCCGCACTGCGGGCTGAGCGCGAGCTGCTCGAGCGGCGCGAACTTCGCCGCCTCTTCGACCCGGCGCTTGACGGTGTCCTTGCTCTCGAGCGTGCCGCTCTTCGAGGTGATGACGCCGACCACGACGATCTTCTTGCCCTTGGGCAGGAAGCGCAGCGGCTCGAAACCGCCGGCGCGATCGCTGTCGTATTCGAGGAAATAGCCATCGTAATTGCAGCGGGCGAGCATGCGCTCGGCGATCGGCTCGTAGCCGCCGGACGAAATCCAGGTCGAGCGGAAGTTGCCGCGGCAGACATGGGTGGTGATCACCATGTCGGCCGGCTTGTCCTTGATCGAATCGTTGATCACGCGGGTGTAGTCGTCGGCCAAGGTCGCGGTGTTCATGCCGCGCTCCTTGGCCTTCTTCATTTCGACGTCCGAGCACAGATAGGCCCAGGCGGTGTCGTCGAATTGCAGGTAGCGGCAGCCGGCGTCGTAGAACGCCTTGACCGCCTTGCGATAGGCCGCCGACAAATCGCTGAAGATGGCGTCGCGATCCGGATAGAATTTCTTGTCGACCGCGCCGGGCTCCAGCCGGAAGTGCATCACCGTCGGAGACGGGATGCACATTTTCGGCGTCACCTTGGTGTGCGCCTTGACGAACTTGAAATGCTCCAGCATCGGGTGATTGGAGAAGTCGATCTTGCCCTTGACGCGGATGCTCTTCGGCTTGGTCTGCACGCCCTGGAACTGGATGCCGTGGTCGAGCTCGTAGATCTCGACGCCGTCGAGGCCATCGTAAAAATCGAAATGCCAGAACATGCGGCGATACTCGCCGTCGGTCGTGCATTGCAGCCCGACCTCCTCCTGCTTCTTGATGACCTTGGGGATTTCCTGATCTTCGACCTTCTTCAGGTCGGCCGCACTGATCTGGCCGTTCTCGCGTTTCGCCCGCGCCTCATGGATCGCCGGGGTGCGCAGGAAGCTGCCGACATGATCGGCGCGATAGGGGGGCGTAGTGCGTTGCATCGGATCGTCTCCTACTCACCAAAGAGGCATTCGCCGGAGCATGGCACGGGCCGCGGTCACTGGTCGATAACCGCGGCTCGCGGCAGTGCCGCGCGGAGGGGCCGCGCATCGCCGACGTGGGACTGGTCCCATCACGGTGTTCGGCTGGAACGAAAGCCGGAGCGGATGACCATTTTTCCGGCAAAAAACCGCGAAAACGCGATGCTACGCCACAGCCCACTTGCTTGCGACGGTTTGGGCTTTCGCCCTAGTATCGCGCCCCGAAACCGGCTCGCCACGCCTGGCGCGGTTCGGAATTCCGGAGGAACACCAATGACAAAGCGTTTCGTCGCGGCATCCGCCGCGCTCGCACTCTCCACCTGCCTTGCGCAGGCGCAAGAGGTGAAGGTGGGCGTCAACCTGCCCTTCACCGGGATTGGCGCCGAGTTCGCGCAGTTGATCGACCGCGGCATGGAGACCTATCTCAAGCTCAACGCCGACAAGGTGAAGCCCTACAAGATCACGCTCATCAAGCGTGACGTCAAGAATCCGGCCGGCGCCGACGCCAAGATCGCCGTGCAGGAGCTGCTCACTCAGGACAACGTCGACATTCTCGCCGGCTGGGTCTATTCGCCGAACGCGATCGCTTCGGCTCCGATCGTGACCGCCGGCAAAAAGGTCAGCGTCATCATGAACGCCGGCACCGCGCACATCACCCAGATGTCGCCGTACTATCTGCGCACCTCATTCAGCATGTGGCACGCGGGCTACGCCATCGGCGAGGCAGCGGCCAAGCAGCTCAACGCCAAGACCGCGATCGTCGGCTACACCGACTTCCCGCCCGGCAAGGACAGCCTCAATGCCTTCAAGCGCTCGTTCGAAGCCAACGGCGGCAAGGTAATCGACGAGATCCCGATGGGCGGCGCCGGCGCCGTGCCCGACATGACGCCGTTCTTCCAGCGCGCCAAGGACAAGAAGCCCGATGTGTTCTTCGTGTTCGTGCCGGCCGGCGACCATGCCGCCGCCGTCACCAAGACCTACGCCGCGCTCGGCATGAAGCAGGCCGGCATCAAGCTGATCGGCCCGGGCGACATCACCCAGGACACCAAGCTGCAGGCGATGGGCGACGCCGCCGTCGGCCTCATCACCATGCACCACTATCACGCCGATCTCGACAACGCCGAGAACAAGCGCTTCGTGGCGGAGTGGAAAAAGTCGTACGGCGCGAATTCCACGCCGGACTTCATGGCGGTCGGCGGCTATGACGGCATGGCGCTGATCGTCCACATCGTTCAGCAGCTCAAGGGCAAGATCGACACCGACCAGGCGCTGGCGGCGGCCAAGACCTTCAAGTTCAACAGCCCCCGCGGCCCGATCTCGATCGATCCCGACACCCGCGATATCGTGATGAACGAGTATCTGTCGGAGGTCGTCAAAGGACCGGACGGCAAGCTGATGCAGAAGGTGATCGGCAAGATCGACAACGTGAAGGATGCCTGCAAGGCGCAGAAGATCGCGCCCTGCACCTGATCGTTTCGGCCCGCACTTTCGTCACACCGCCGCCCCGCAACGGGCGGCGGTTCTGCTTTGGGCGACCACGGGCCGCATCGCCATGCTCTTGTTTGAGCATGATCTTTTCCGAAAACCGCTACACACTTTTCGGGATCATGCTCTAGGCAGCTTACCGGACCAGTCCTAGTATTTGGCCGCGGGAATTTCTGAAAATCGAGCCACACAGGCTCCGAGCGTTTTGCTCCAGGGAGGGAAAGCCCATGAAGCGCATCCTGGCAATATCGGCCGCGCTGGCGCTATCGACGGCGCTGGCACAGGCGCAAGAGGTGAAGGTCGGCGTCGTGCTACCTTACACCGGCATCGGCGCCGAGTTTGCCCAACAGATCGATCGCGGCATCAATCTGTATCTCAAGCTCAACGCCGACAAGGTCAAGCCGTACAAGATGGCGATCATCAAGCGCGACGCCAAGAACCCAGGCGGCGCCGACGCCAAGATCGCGACCCAGGAACTGCTCACCCAAGACAAGGTCGACGTGCTGGCGGGCTGGGTCTACTCGCCGAACGCCATCGCCTCCGCGCCGATCGTCGCCGCCGGCAAGAAGCTCGCGGTGATCATGAACGCCGGCACCGCGCACATCACCAAGATGGCGCCGAACTTCGTGCGCACGTCGTTCAGTATGTGGCACGCCGGCCACGCGCTCGGCGAAGCGGCGGCCAAGCAGCTCAATGCCAAAACCGCGGTGGTCGGCTACACCGACTTCCCGCCCGGCAAGGACAGCCTCAACGCGTTCAAGCGCGGCTTCGAAGCGCATGGCGGCAAAGTGATCGACGAGATTCCGATGGGCGGCGCGGCCGCCGTGCCGGACATGACGCCGTTCTTCCAGCGCGCCAAGGACAAGAAGCCCGATGTGTTCTTCGTGTTCGTGCCGGCCGGCGACCACGCCTCTGCGGTGGTCAAGACCTACGGTGCGCTGGGCATGAAGGCCGCCGGCATCAAGCTGATCGGCCCGGGCGACATCACCCAGGACATCAAGCTGCAGGCGATGGGCGACGCCGCGGTCGGTCTCATCACCATGCACCACTACAACGCCGATCTCGACAACCCCGAGAACAAGCGTTTCGTCGCGGCCTGGAAGAAGGACTACGGCGCCGATGCAACGCCCGACTTCACCGCCGTCGGCGGCTACAACGGCATGGCGTTGATCGTGCACGCCGCCCACGCGACCAAGGGTTCGATGGATGTCGACAAGGCGCTCGAGTCGCTCAAGACCTGGAAGTTCAACGGCCCGCAGGGTCCGATCTCGATCGACCCGGCAACCCGCGATATCATCATGAACGAATATCTGGTCGAGGTGGTGAAGGCCAAGGACGGCCGGTTGCAACAGAAGCTGCTCGGCAAGATCGACAACGTGAAGGATCCTTGCAAGGAGCTGAAGTTCGGGCCTTGCGCCTGATCCGATCTTCCGCGCGGACCGTTGGACAGACCGCTGCCCTGCAATGGGCGGCGGTCTTGCATCGCATGGGCGGACATCCGTGCGGCCAGCCCACCGCCGTGCACCGGGACCATTTCACGCATGATCCTTCCGAAATCCGGCTCCCACCTCTCGGCCTCATGCACTAGACTTTGGCCAAAGCGGACCAAAAGGTCGCAGGGGGGACGAACCATGCAGCGATTGCGCGCGGGCAGCGGCGGCGCCGGTCAGTGGCGGAATCGCGCATGATCTTCGGCATCGACGTCACCAGCATGGTGCTCGGCGGCCTCGCCGCCGGCATGGTGCTGTTCATCGTGTCGGTGGGGCTGTCGGTTACCATGGGGCTGATGGGCTTCGTCAATCTCGCCCACGGCGCCTTCGCGATGCTGGGCGGTTACGTCATCGTGCTGGCGATGCGCAACTGGGGCATGGGCTTCACGCCGGCGCTGGTGGTCGGTTTCCTCGTCATCGCGGCGGTCAGCGCGGTGTTCGAGCGCGTGCTGTACACCCGCCTGTACAAGGCCTCCGAGCTGGACCAAGTGCTGTTTACCATCGGGCTCGTGTTCGTCTTCATCGCCGGCGTGACGGTGCTGATCGGACCTGAGAACCAGCCGGTGATGCTGCCGGAGGCACTGCGCGGCCAGCTCAATCTCGGCTTCATCGAATACCGCACCTACAGCATCTTCGTGATCGTGGTCGGCATCGTGATCGTGGTTGCGCTCTGGCTCGGCTTTGAGCGCACCCGCATGGGCGCGCAGATCCGCGCCGCGGTCGATAACCGCCGGATGGCCGAATCGCTCGGCATCAACATCGACCGCCTGTTCACCATCACCTTCGCCTTCGGCAGTGGCATGGCGGCGCTCGGTGGCGGGCTCGGCGCCGAGTTTTTGGGGCTCGATCCGCAATATCCGCTGAAATACTTGGTGCTCTTCCTGATCGTAGTGGCGGTCGGCGGTCCCGGGCGGATCTTCGGCGCGTTCTACGCCGCCGCGCTGATTGGCGTGCTCGACTTCGTGCTGAAGAAATACCTGCCGCAGGGCGGTACGTTGTTCATCTATGTGTTGACCATTCTGCTGCTGCTGTGGCGGCCGCAGGGCCTGTTCGGGAAATCTGTGTGAGCGCGCTCCCCGCCTCCAGCGATCATCCTGCGGCACGCGCGCTCGCGGCGCGCCATCGTGTGCGTTGGTGGGAGCCGCTGCCTTGGCTGATCGCGCTCGCCTTCTACTTCGCGTTCCCGACTTATCTCGGCTTCGGCACCGATCTTCTGGTCACCATCCTGTTCGCCATCTCGCTCGATCTCGCGCTCGGCTACGCTGGCATCGTTACGCTGGGGCACGCGGCGTTCTTCGGCGCTGGCGCCTATACGGTCGGGATGCTGGCATTTCACGGCATCTGGAACGAGCCGATCACGAGCCTGATCCTGGGAGCGGCCGTCGCGGCACTGATCGGCCTGCTCTCCGGCCTTGTGTTGCTGCGCACCACCGGGCTGACGCTGTTGATGCTGACACTTTGCACCATGGCGCTGCTCGAGGAGGCGGCGAACCTCGGGCACGACTGGACCGGCGGCTTTGACGGCCTGCCGAGCATCACCATCCCGCCGCTGTTCGGACTGTTCGAATTCAATCCGCTCTATCCGAAGACCCAGTATCTCTACGTGCTGGGGGTGCTGCTGATCTGCTTCGTGTTCGTGCGCACACTGGTCTATTCGCCGTTCGGCCAGAGCCTGACCGGCATCCGCGAGAACACGCTGCGCATGCACGCTGTCGGCGCGCCGGTGCGCGCGCGGCTGGTGGTCTGTTACACGATCTCGGCGGCGCTGGCCGGCGTCGCCGGCGGCATCTGGGCGCAGGCCAATGCCTACGTCAATCTCGGCACGCTTGGCCTCGATCGCGCGGCGACTGTGCTGATCATCCTGGTGCTTGGCGGCTATGGCCGACTTTACGGGGCGTTCATCGGCGCCGTTGCCTACATGGTGCTCGCGCACTTCCTGTCGCAGGTCTATCCGACCGCCTGGCAGCTCGGGCTTGGCTTGCTGCTGATGATGATCGCGCTGTTCGCGCGCGGCGGCATCCTGGGCCTCGGCGACACCCTTAAGCACTGGTTTAGCGGCCATCGGAAGTCGCCATGACTGTGCTGCTGGAAACCCGCGCCATCAGCAAGAGCTTCGGCGCACTCGCGGCGACCCGCGACGTCACCTTCAAGCTGGAGGAAGGCGCGCGCCACGCCTTGATCGGGCCGAACGGCGCCGGCAAGACCACCTTCATCAACCTGCTCACGGGCGTGCTGACGCCAAGCTCCGGCGAAGTTCTTTTCAAGGGCCGTGACATCACCGGCTTTGAGCAAGCCGAGCGGGTCAAGCTTGGCATTGCGCGCACGTTCCAGATCAACCGGCTGTTCCGCGGCCTCTCGGTTCTCGAGAATGTCTACATGTCGATCGCCGAGCGCGTCGGCGCCGCGCCGACCATGTTCACACCAGCCGGCAAGCGCAGCGACGTGATCGACGAAGCGATGAACCTGCTGCAACAACTCAAGCTCGCCGACGTCGCGCACCGGACCATTCCGGAACTGCCCTATGGCCGCCAGCGCCTGGTCGAGCTCGCGATCACGCTCGGCTTGAAGCCGAATGTTCTACTGCTCGACGAGCCGGCCGCCGGCGTGCCGAGCGCGGAAAGCCACATCATCCTCGACGCGATCGACGCACTGCCCAAAAGCATCGGCGTTCTGATCATCGACCACGACATGGACCTGGTGTTCCGATTCGCCAAGCGCATCACCGTGCTGGTGCGCGGCGCAGTGTTTGCAGAGGGCACCCCGCGCGAGATCGGCGCCAACGCCGACGTGCGCGCGGTCTATCTCGGGCAGGCCACCCATGGCTGACACGAAGGCCAATGCGATCGAGCTCAACGGCGTGTCGGCCGGCTACGGCGAAACCGTGGTGCTGGAGGACATCAACCTCGCCATCGCGCCCGGCGAAAGCCTGAGCGTGATCGGACGCAACGGCGTCGGCAAGACCACGCTGCTCGCCACCATCATGGGCCACACCAATCTGCACAAGGGCGAGATCGCGTTCCACGGCAAAAGCCTCAACCGCGTGCCGGTCTACCGCCGGGCGGCGGCAGGGCTCGGCTTCGTGCCGCAGGAGCGCGAGATTTTTCCGTCGCTCAGCGTGCAGGAAAACCTCGACGTCGGCGCGCGCCCCGGCCATTGGACGCCGGAGCGTGTGTTCGAGCTGTTTCCAAACCTGCGCGAGCGGCTATCCAACCGCGGCAACCAGCTCTCCGGCGGCGAGCAGCAGATGCTTTCGATCGCGCGCGCGCTGCTCACCAACCCGAGCGTGCTGCTGATGGACGAGCCGACCGAGGGGCTTGCGCCGGTGATCGTCGAGGCGCTGACCGCAGTGTTGGTGAAGCTTCGCAGCGAAAGCGAGCTGTCGATCATCCTGGTCGAGCAGAACAGCCGCGTGGCGTTCGAGTTCTCCGATCGCAGCGTGGTGCTCGACAAGGGCCGCATCGTCTATGATGGCGCCTCGGCCGCGTTGCGCGATGATCCCGAGCGGCTGGCCAAGCTGATCGGCGTGAGCGAATAGCCACGCCTTTTAAGGAGAAATGCGATGCACATTCACCGTCGCGAGCTCTTGCTGGGGGCAGGCGCCGCCGCCGCGCTTCCGGCGCTGCCACGCGTTGCCATGGCGCAAGCCTATCCGGCCCGCCCGGTGCGCATCATCGTCGGCTACGCCGCCGGCGGCGGCACCGACATCACCGCCCGCGTGATCGCGCAATGGCTGTCAGAGCGGCTCGGCCAACAGTTCGTGGTCGAGAACCGGCCGGGAGCGGCGACCAACATCGCGACCGAGGCGGTCGCACGCTCCGCACCCGACGGCTACACGTTGATGTTCACCACCGCGGCCAATTCGATCAACGCGACGTATTACGAGAAGCTCAACTTCGACTTCGTGCAGGACCTCGCGCCGGTCGGCGCGATCATGCGCGTTCCGCTGGTTCTGGTGGTCAACCCGTCGCTGCCGGTGAAAACCGTCCGCGAGCTGATCGACCATTGCAAGGCCAATCCGCACAAGCTCAACTTCGGTTCCGGCGGCGCCGGCGGCCCCGACCATATGGCCGGCGAATACTTCAAGCTCACGACCGGCGTCGAAATCACCCACGTGGCCTATCGTGGCCTGTCGCCCGCACTGACCGACCTGCTCGGCGGCCAGATCCACATGGTGTTCGCCACCTCATCGGCGGCGATCGCAATACATCAAGTCTGACAAGCTGCGAGCGCTGGCTGTGACCACGGCGGCGCGTGCCGAGGTGCTGCCGGAGCTACCGACCATGGGCGACGTGCTCGGCGGTTACGAGGCGAGCCAATGGTATGCGATCAACGCGCCTAAGGGCACGCCGCCCGAGATCATCGCGACGCTTAACAAGGAAATTCTGGCGGCGCAGGCCGATCCCAAGATCAAGGTTCGGCTGGCCGAGCTCGGCGGCGAGCCGATGCCGATGACGCCCGCCGAGTTTGGCAAATTCATCGTCGATGACACCGAGCGCTGGGCCAAGGTGGTCAAGTTCTCCGGCGCCAAAGGAACCTGACTGAGCGGACCTGACCGAGTCGAAATGCCGTACTGCTGGAGAGTGCAATGAACCGTCACCGCCGCGCTTTTCTGAAGCTCGCCGCGACCGCGGCCACGCTGCCCGTGCTGCCGGACGTCGGTTGGGCACAGGCCTATCCGTCCAAGCCGATCCGGCTGCTGGTTGGATTCGCTCCCGGCGGCGGCCAGGACATCCTGGCGCGGCTGATCGGCAACTGGCTGTCGGAAAAGCTCGGCCAGCAGATCGTGATCGAGAACCGGCCGGGCCAGGCCGCCAGCATCGCGGCCGAGGCCGTGGTGCGGTCGCCGCCGGACGGCTACACGCTCTACCTGATCGGCCCGAACAACGCGATCAACCACACGCTCTATGACAACCTCAGCTTCGACATCGTCAAGGATCTGCAGCATGTCGCGGCGCTGGTGACCATGCCGAACGTCATGAGCGTGCATCCGTCGGTGCCCGCCAACAATGTCGCGGAGTTCATCGCCTACGCCAAGGCGAATCCCGGCAAGATCAATTTCGCGTCCGGCGGCATCGGCACGTCGGTCCATGTTTCGGGTGAGCTGTTCAAGCAGATGACCGGCATCCAGATGCAGCACGTCCCCTATCGCGGCGCCGGCCCGGCCAACATCGATCTGCTCGCCGGCCAGGTGCAGGTCATGTTCGACAACCTGAATTCGCATATCGGCCACATCAAGCAAGGCAAGCTCCGGGCGCTCGCCGTGACCACGACGACACGCTCGCCCGAGCTCCCGGACGTGCCCGTCGTGGCCGACACCGTGCCGGGCTATGAGGCCAGCGCGTTCTTTGGCGTCAGCGCACCGCGCAATATTCCGCCCGACGTGCTCGCCAGGCTGAACAGCGAGATCAACGCCGGCCTGCGCGATCCCAAGCTCAAGGCGCGGTTCGACGAGCTTGGCGCCACCACACGTCCGGGCACGCCCGACGATTTCGCCAAGCTCATCGCCACCGAGGTGGCGAAATGGGCGCCCGTGGTGAAAACCTCTGGCGCCAAGCCGAACTGACCGGGCCCGCCATGCCCGGGCATGATCCCGAAAAAGCCTGCCCCGGACTTGATCCGGGGTGTGCAGCGGTTTTCGGAAGAGATCATGTTCAAATAAAAAAGCTGTCCCGCCGCCAATTCGCGCAGCTTGCGGCGGCAACCGCTGCAGTCCCGGCGTTCCCGTCCATGGCTATGGCCCAAACCTATCCGACCAGGCCGGTTCGCTTTGTCATCAGCTTTCCGCAAGGCGGGCCGAACGACATTCTGGGGCGGCTCGCAGCCGGCTGGCTGTCGCAGCGCCTCGGCCAGCCGTTCGAGGTCGAGAACCGGCCCGGCCGCTCCGGCAATACCGGCACCGAGATCGTCGTGCGCGCCGCGGCGGACGGCTACACCGTGCTGCTGTGCGGCCCGGCGAACGCGATCAGCGGCTCGCTCTATGCCAACCTCGGCTTCAACTTCCTGCGCGACATGATGCCGGTCGCCGGCATCACCCGCGAGGCGCTGGTGATGGTGGTGCATCCATCCGTGCCGGCGCGGACCGTGCCGGAGTTCATCGCCTACGCGAAGGCCAATCTCGACACGCTCAAGATGGCGTCGACCGGCAACGGCTCCTCGCCGCACGTGACGGGTGAGCTGTTCAAGCTGATGACCGGCCTGCCGCTGCAGGTGGTGCATTACGCCGGCGGCGGACCGGCGTTGCGGGCGATGATCGCGGGCGAGGCGCAGATGATGTTTGAGCCGATGTCGGCCTCGATCGAGCCGGTGCGAAGCGGCAAACTGCGGGCGCTGGCGGTGACGACCGCGGCGCGTTCGCAAGCGCTGCCGGAGGCGCCGGTGATGGCCGATTTCGTGCCGGGCTACGAGGCGAGCGCGGTCACCGGCATCGCGGTGCCGAAGGGCACGCCGGCCGAGGCCGTCGATGCGCTCAATCGCGCGATGAACGCGGCCTTCGCCGATCCCCCTATGATGGCGAAGCTCGCCGACACCGGCGGGGCGCCGCTGCCCGGCACGGCCGCGGAGTTCGCCCGGCTGATGGCCGCGGAAACCGAGAAATGGGGCGACGTCGTGAGACGGGCCGGCATCAAGGCGGATTGAAGCAAACACTCCCGTGTCCCGGGCGAGCGAAGCGAGAGCCAGGACACGAGGCTGCGGCTACGCGTGCGCCTTGCGCTGCGGGTCGATGATCTTCTCGAGCTTGCCGAGCACGTGCATGCACGGCAGCAGCTGCTGCAGGCTGCCGTTCGGCTCGCGCTTTTCCTTGATCGCCGCGATGAATTCGCGATCCTCGAGCTCGATGCCATCCATCGAGACGTCGACCTTGGACACGTCGATCTTGTTGTCCTTGCCGTCGGACAGGTCGTCGTAGAACGCCTTGAACGTGCCGTTGTCGCAGATGTAACGGAAGAAGCTTCCGAGCGGGCCGTCGTTGTTGAACGACAGCGACAGCGTCAGGATCGAGCCCGACGGCGTCCGCGCCACGATGCCCATGTCCATCGCGATATTGAGCTGCGGATGGATCGGGCCCTGCACCGCGTAGCAGTCGGAGATGGTCTCGCCGGCCTGGTACTGGAACAGGTCGATGGTGTGGGCGGCGTGGTGCCATAGCAGGTGATCGGTCCAGCTGCGCGGATTGCCGGCGGCGTTGATGTTCTTCCTTCGGAAGAAATAGGTTTGCACGTCCATCTGCTGGATCTTGAGCTCGCCGGCCTTGATCTTCTTGTGCACGTATTGATGGCTCGGGTTGAACCGCCGCACATGGCCGCCCATGGCGGTGACGCCGGTTTCCTTGGCGATCTTCACCAGGTTCTCGGCGTCCTCGACGCTGTCGGTGACCGGGATTTCCACCAGCACGTGCTTGCCGGCACGCATCACCTGCTCGCCCTGGCGGAAATGCATCTTGGTCGGCGTGGTCAGGATCACCGCGTCGGCGCGCTTGATGCCCTCGCTCAATTCGCCGGTGTAATGCGGAATGCCGTATTTCTTGGCGACCTGGGCGGTCGAGTCCTGGTTGCCGCCGACCAGCGAGGTGACTTCCACGCCCTGGATACGCTTCAAGGCATCAAGATGCTTCTGGCCAAATGCGCCTTGGCCGGCGACACAGATTTTCATTTTCGGGGTTCCTCTCTGTCCTCTCCACGTCATGCCCGCGCTTGTCGCGGGCATCCACGTCTTACTTGAATGTTGCGAGCAAGACGTGGATGGCCGGGACAAGCCCGGCCATGACAAGAACAACTAGCTGCGAATGCGATGAACCTTCTGGCGCGCGCGGCAGCGCGCTTCATTTTGGCCGCGGGTTTCTTCCCGGCCTTCTTGCGGTTTTCCAGGATGATGTGCCCAACCGCCGTGTTGGAGGCCGGCACGGTGTAGAAGCGGTAGACCTCGTCGACCTTGTCGTCGAGCGCGCCGCGCATGATCAGCCACATCACCATCTCGACGCCCTCGGCGCCGGCCTCGCGCATCAGCTCGAGATGCGACAGCTTGGTGAGCTTTTTCGGGTTCTTGGTCAGGTTGTCGAGAAAGGCGTGGTCGAACTTGCTGTTGATCAGGCCGGCGCGCTGGCCGCTGATCTGATGCGACATGCCGCCGGTGCCGAAGATCACGACATTGAGGTCCTCGGGATAGGACTCGACCGCCTTCTTGATGGCGCGGCCGAGCATGAAGCAGCGGTGCCCGGTCGGCGGCGGATACATCACGACATTGACGGCGAGCGGAATGACCGGGCACGGCCATTGCTTGGGCGAGCCGAACATCAGGTTGAGCGGCACGGTCAGCCCGTGATCGACCTCCATCTTGTTGCACAGCGTGAGATCGAACTCGTCGAGAATCACCGACTGCGCGATATGGGCGGCAAGCTCGGGATGGCCCTTGACCACCGGCACCGGCCGCGGGCCCCAGCCCTCGTCGGCGATCGGGAATTCGGTCGGCGGTGCCGAGCGCGAAGGTCGGGATCATCTCCACCGAAAACGCCGAGGCATGGTCGTTGTAGACCACGATGCAGACGTCCGGCTTGGCGTTGCGCATCCATTCCTTGGAGCGCTCGAAGCCCTCGAACACCCGCTGCCAATACGGCTCGCCGGTGCGGTGATTGTCGATCGCTGCGCCGATCGCCGGCACGTGCGACGACGTCACTCCTGCGATGATCCTAGCCACGGCGCTTTTTTCCTTTGCTCGATTTCGGTTTGTCCGCCTTGACGATGCTCGATCCGGCATTGTTGTACTGGCCCGACCTCGAGCGGTTGCCGTCGACCGGACGGCCGCCGCGCAGCATCATGTCGGCATAGTCCTGCTGGGTCGAGCCGGTCATCAGCGCGGCCAGATGCTGGAACGGGTGGCCGTCGCTCGCCCCGAGCTTGGCGGTGAAATAGATGTTGCCGCCCAATTCCAGCAGCCGGTTGTACTGGCGCTTGAGGATCGCCTCGCGCTGCTCGGGCGTGAGCTGCGGAAACCGCTCGTCGAGGTATTTCGGCTCGTTGTCCTTGAACGCCTTGCGGTTCTCCGCCTTCATCAGCGACATGCAGAACATGTTGAGGTGGTAGCCGCGGCGCGAGCGGTCGGCGTCGAACACATAGGTGCCGGGGATGTCGTCGTAGTCTTTCTCGGATTTCTGCTTTGCTGGCATCGGTGCTGCTCCGGCCGAGGTCCGAAGGACCAAGCAAAAGACTGATATTTCGATGATATATCCACCGACCCCGGCCTTTGCAACGGCGGGCCATGGTTGGCCGGCGGCCGAAAGGCGGCGCGTGGCGCGCCGCTCGATGGTATCATTCGCCACGGGGGGAGCGTCGGTTGACGGAGCGCCCGATGGCGGAGACTGACAAGGTTTTTGCCGGATCGATCCCGGAAATCTACGACCGCTTCCTGGTCCCGCTGATCTTCGAGCCTTACGCGCTCGACCTGGCCGGCCGCATCGCCGCGGCCGGCCCGCAGCACGTGCTGGAAACCGCCGCCGGCACCGGCGTGCTGACGCGCGCCATCGTGCCGCAGCTTTCCGAAAGCGCGCGCATGGTCGCAACCGACCTCAACCCGCCGATGCTCGATCAGGCCAAGACACGGCAGGCGTCCGATCGCCGCCTGACCTGGCAACAGGCGGATGCTCTGAAGCTGCCGTTCGAGGATCGGTCGTTCGATGTCGTGGCGTGCCAGTTCGGCGTCATGTTCTTTCCCGACAAGATCCAGGGCTATCGCGAGGCGCGCCGCGTACTCAAGCCCGGCGGCCGCTTCATGTTCAACGTCTGGGACAAGATTTCGGAAAACGAGTTTGCCGATGTCGTGACCGAAACGTTGGCCGCGATCTTCCCACAGGATCCGCCGCGCTTCATGGCCCGGACGCCGCACGGCCATCACGACACGGACAAGATCCGCGACGAACTGAAGGCGGCGGGATTTTCCCGGATCGCGATCGATGCGGTGGACGCCAGAAGCAAGGCGCCCTCACCGCGACAGCCGGCGATCGCCTATTGCCAGGGCACCCCGCTGCGCAACGAAATCGAAGCGCGCGACGCGTCGCGCCTGGACGAGGCAACCAACAAGGCGGCCGACGCCATTGCCCGTCGCTTCGGAACCGGCGCGGTCGACGGCCGTATCCGCGCCTTCGTCATCACCGCGTCTTGAAGAAAACTCAGCTCCAATAGAGCTTCATCGGATTGTCGATCAGAAGCTTCTTCTGCAGCTCCGCGGTGGGCGCGATCTTCGGCACCATGTCGACCAGCACGCCGTCGTCCGGCGCCTCCTTCGGCATGTTCGGATGCGGCCAGTCGGTGCCCCAGATCACGCGGTCGGGAAAGCGCTCGACGATCGCGCGCGCGAACGGCACCACGTCATCGTAGGGCGGGCCGGCGATGGTGAACCGCTCCGGGCAGGTCACCTTGGTGATCCAGCTCTTGTTGGCATCGAGCGCCGTCAGCCAGTTCTGGAAGGCCTTGCCGTTGACTCCTTCCTTCACGTTCGGGCAGGCCATGTGGTCGAACACCAAGGTGGTCGGCAGCGACTTCAGGAACGGGCCCATTTCGTCGAGATCGGCGTGCTCGAAATAGATCACGATGTGCCAGCCGAGCTTGGCGATGCGGGTGGCGATCCGCTGCATCACGTCCTTCGGCGTTGAATCGACCAGCCGCTTGATGAAGTTGAAGCGCACGCCCTTGACACCGGCGCGGTCGAGCTCCTGGTACTGCGCGTCGGTGAAGCTCTCGTCGACGAAGGCGACGCCTTTGGCCTTGCCGTTCGAGCTCGCCAGCGCATCGACCAGCGCGCGGTTGTCGGTATCGTGGCAGGTCGCCTGCACGATCACGTTCTTGTCGAGGCCGAGGAAGTCGCGCAGCGCGAACAGCTTTTCCTTCGGCGCGTCGCAGGGCGTGTACTTGCGCTTGGGCGCAAACGGAAACTTTGCCTCCGGCCCGAACACATGACAATGCGCGCAGACCGCGCCCGGCGGCGGCCGATACTTCGGCTTCGACGGATTGGGATGGAACGGAATGTAGCCGGGACTCATCGGCACGGGATCGCTCCTCAAGTCGCACTGTCGGGAATCCTTAGCAGGGCGCGGCCGTCCGTCAAAGCGCTGGAACTTTCCGCATTTTGCCGACGTTAATTTCGGGAGCGGAGGGGGATGTCGCAGAGGTGTCCAATGCCGAACGCCCAGCACGATCTGATCGCCCTGGAAAAGAATTTCTGGACGCAGGGTCCGAAGTTTTACCGTGACAACGTCGACGACGAATGCCTCGTCGCATTCCCGCAAATGGCGAGCGTTCTGAGCAATGCCGACGTGGCCAAGACCATCAAGGAAGACGAACGGTTCCGCAACGTCGAGATCAAGCCGAAGGGGCTGGTCGAGCCCACCTCAGACCTCGCCATCCTGACCTATGAGGCGAGCGCGACGCGCCACGACGGCAAGCCCTACAAGGCGCTGGTGAGCAGCGGCTACGTCAAGCGCAAGGGCGGCTGGAAGATGGCGTTTCATCAGCAAACGCCCCTGCCCGACGCCGCCTAGCAATCGGCCGGCGGCTAGACGCGTTCGATCGCGAGCGACACGCCCTGCCCGACGCCGACGCACATGGTGGCGAGCGCGCGCTTGCCGCCGTGCTTGCACATCTGATGCGTCGCGGTGATGGCGAGCCGGGTCCCCGACATGCCGAGCGGATGGCCGAGCGCGATCGCGCCGCCGTTCGGATTGACGTGCTCGGCGTCGTCGGGCAGGCCGAGCTGGCGCAGGCAGGCCAGCGCCTGCGAGGCAAAGGCCTCGTTCAGCTCGATCACGTCGAAATCACCGATCTTCAGCCCAAGCCGCGCCATCAGCTTTTGCGTCGACGGCACCGGCCCGATGCCCATGACCCGCGGCGGCACGCCGGCCGCAGCCATGCCGATGATCCGGGCGTAGGGCGTGAGCCCGTGCTGCTTCACCGCGGCCTCCGAGGCGATCAGCATGGCGGCGGCGCCGTCATTGACGCCGGAGGCGTTGCCGGCCGTCACGGTGCCGGGGCTGCGGGCAAACGGCTTCAGCTTGGCCAAGGCCTCAAGCGTCGTGTCCGGCCGCAGGTGCTCGTCCTTGTCGACCGTGACCGGGCCGGCCTTGCCGCCGGGCACGATCACCGGTTCGATCTCCTCGGCGAAATGGCCGGACGCCTGCGCCTTGGCGGCGCGCTGCTGCGAGCGCCAGGCGAACGCGTCCTGGTCCTTGCGCGCGACCTGATAATCCTCGGCGACGTTCTCGGCGGTTTCCGGCATGGCGTCGACGCCGTACTGCTGCTTCATCAGCGGATTGATGAAGCGCCAGCCAATGGTGGTGTCCTCGACCGGGGCGCTCCGCTGAAACGCCTCCTGCGCCTTGCCCATGACCAGTGGCGCACGCGTCATCGAACTCGACGCCGCCGGCGATCGCCATGTCGATCTCGCCGGCGCGGATGGCTTGCGCCGCCGCGCCCACGGCGTTGAGCCCCGACGCGCACAGCCGGTTCACCGTGATCGCCGGGATCGAATCCGGCAGGCCGGCCAGCAGCAACGCCATGCGCGCGACGTTCCTGTTGTCCTCGCCAGCCTGATTGGCGCAGCCGTAGACCACCTCGTCGAGCGCGGTCCAATCGACCTTGGGATGCCGCTTCATCAGCGCCTTGATCGGCACCGCGGCGAGATCGTCGGTGCGCACCTTGGCGAGCCCGCCGGCATAGCGGCCGATTGGCGTGCGCATTCCGTCGCAGATGAAGGCTTCGGCCATGGTGGTCTCCTAATTCTGCTCGCCGTGGGCGCGTTTGGTCCGCGCATGCAGGTCGCGCAATGTTGCCAAGTTCTTTGTCCGTCGGCGCTGGTGTTTCTTTCACGTTCGCGGCGTAGCGCACCGGCCAGCCGGTGTTGTCGGCGATCTGCTCGCGGCTGACGCCCGGATGGATCGAGGTGACGACCATCTCATTCGTGCCCGGCTCCGGCTCGAAGATCGCAAGATCGGTCATCAGCCGGGTCGGGCCTTTGTTGGTGGCGCCGAGCTTGCCGCGATTGCCGCCGTCGCCGTGGCCGAGCGAGGTGACAAAATCAAGCTTGTCGACAAAGCTGCGCTTGCCCTGCGCCATGATGATGAAGATTTCGCCGCAGGAGGTGGCGATCTCGGGCGCGCCGCCGCCGCCTGGCAGCCGCACCTTCGGCTTGTCGTAGGCACCGACCACCGTGGTGTTGAGGTTGGCGTACTTGTCGATCTGCGCGCCGCCGAGAAAGCCGACGGTGATCCGCCCGCCTTGCAGCCAGTATCGGAACATCTCCGGCACCGACACCGTGGTCAGCGCGGTCTCGCACAATTCCGGATCGCCGATCGATAGCGGCAGCACGTTCGGCTTGGTTGCAAGCGTGCCGGATTCGTAAATCAGCGTGATGTCCGGCGCATGGGTGAGCCGGGCCAGATTGGCCGCCGCCGACGGCATGCCGATGCCGACGAAGCAGACGTCCTGGTTTTTCAGCGCGCGCGCCGCCGCAATGGTCATCATCTCGTTAGGAGTGTAATTGCTCATGCCAATCACTCCGCCGCTGCCAGCAGCTTGCGCGCGTGACCGGCGAACACCTCCGGGCCTTGCTCCAGCACGTTGGATTTCATCCACGCCAAGAAAGCATCGCGGTCCTTGGCGATCGCATCCCACGCCTTGTAGAAAGCATTGTCGCGCTTGTAGTAGCCGAACGCATAGGACGGATAGGCCCCGCCCGGCACCTTGACGATGGCGCCGACCGTCCAGGCCGGCAGGATCACGGCGTTCGGGCTGCGCGCGCCGAACTCGTCGACGATCTCCTCGACCGTGACGATCGAGCGCTTCGACGCCAGCACGATCTCCTTCTGCACGCCGACGATACCCTCCAGCATGACGTTGCCGGCGCGGTCGGCCTTCTGCGCGTGCACCACGCCGACGTCGGGTCGGATCGCCGGCACCGCTGCAAGCTGTTCGCCGGTGAACGGGCAGGTGATGAACTTGATGTTCGGATTGACCTTCGGCAGATCGGCGCCGATGTAGCCGCGCATGATCGCGCACGGCAGGTTGGCCGCGCCCGCGTCGTAGGCATTGGCCATGGCGGCGTGCGAATGCTCCTCGATCGCGAGCGGATGCGGCCAGCCGTTCTCGACCGCATCGCGGAAGCGGTGCAGCGAGCCGACGCCCGGATTGCCGCCCCAGGAGAACACCGCCTTGTCGGCGCAGCCCATGCCGATCATCTGGTCGTAGATCAGGTCCGGTGTCATTCGGATCAGCGTCAGGCGCTTTCGGCGCTGGCGGATGATCTCGTGGCCGGCGGCGTGCGGGATCAGATGGGTGAAGCCCTCCAGCGCGATCGTGTCGCCGTCATGGACAGCGGCCTCGATGGCCTCGGCGAGCGACGGGAAACGCGGCATACGACAAGGCTCCGCGTGCATTGAACGCACGGTGTTTTCGTGCGCGAAATGTACGGGTCACAAGAGATGGGGTCAAACCATGCCGCTTTTGTCCGAGAAGCCGATTTTCGTCATTACCTCCACGCTCGCGGGCATCCAGAAGCTCGGCAACACGCCCTATGGCGAGCGGCGCATCATCAACATCCTGGGCGGCGCGGTGGAGGGCGAAAAGCTCAACGGCAAGGTGCTGCCCGGCGGCGCCGATTGGCAGATCGTGCGCGCTGACGGCGTGGTGCACCTGACGGCGCGCTACACGGTGGAGACCGAGACCGGCGGGCAGATCCTGGTGAACAGCGAGGGCTATCGCCACGGCCCGCCGGAGGTGATGGCGCGGCTCGCCCGCGACGAAACCGTGGATCGCTCGCTCTACTACTTCCGCGCCTTCATGCGGTTCGAGACCGCCGACCCGCAGGCCGCCTGGCTCAACCGTATCCTCGCCGTCGGCTATGGCGCCCGCGAGAACCGGGCGGTGCGGCTCGACGTGCATGAGGTGCTGTGAGCCCGCTTGACCCGCTCAAGCCGACCCCGCATGAGTCGCTCATGGCCAAAGCGTCCAAGCGCGCGTTCCCCAAGCTGCCCGCCTCGCTCGCCGCGACGCGGCGCGGCGACGTCGCGATCCTGGCGCTGGCGCGGCCGCAGAAACGCAACGCGCTCGACGACGCCACCGTGCTCGGCATCGAGCGCTTCTTCACGGCGCTCCCCACCGGCATCAAGGCGGTGGTGATGCACGGCCGCGGCGCGCATTTCTCCGCCGGTCTCGACCTCAGCGAATTGACCGAGCGCGACGTCGCCGAGGGCGTCGAGCACTCGCGCCTTTGGCACCGCGCGTTTGCGCAGATCGAGTTCGGCAAGGTGCCGGTGGTGGCGGTGCTGCATGGCGCGGTGGTCGGCGGCGGGCTCGAGCTCGCCGCCGCAGCGCACATCCGCGTCGCCGAGCGTTCGACCTATTATGCGCTGCCGGAGGGCAGCCGCGGCATCTATGTCGGCGGCGGCGCCTCGGTGCGACTGCCGAAGCTGATCGGCGTCGCGCGGATGCAAGCCATGATGCTGACCGGCCTCACCTATGGCGCCAAGGAGGGGCAAGCGATGGGCCTTTCGCAGTTTCTTGTCGGCAACGGCAAGGGTCTCGCCAAAGGCATCGAGCTCGCGCAGCGCATTGCCGAGAACGCGCCGCTGACCAATTTCGCGGTCATGCATGCGCTGCCGCGCATCGCTGAGAGCGATCCGGAAAGCGGCTATCTCGCCGAATCGCTGATGGCGGCGATCGCGCAGGGCAGCCCCGACGCCAAGGCGCGGCTGAAGGATTTTCTGGAGAAGCGCGGCAAGAAGGTGCTTCGCGGGTGACGCATGGCTGAGCCGGTGCGCAACACAAGCTCCGCTGCGGCGCCGCTGCGGCCGGTGCGGCTTGGCGCGGCGCGGGTCGAGCTCGACCGCAGGCCGGACGGCTCGATCATCCTGCGCTCGCCGCTGCGGCTTGAAGCGCATCCCGACAAGATCACGCAGCGGCTGGAGCACTGGGCCAAGGCCGCGCCCGATCGTATCTTCCTGGCCCAGCGCACGGCCGACGGCGCCTGGCGCACCCTCCGCTACGCGCAGGCGCTGGCGCAGGTGCGCGCGCTGGCGCAGGCGCTGCTGGAGCGCGATCCCTCACCCGAGCGCCCGATCGCGATCCTGTCGGGCAACGACATCGAGCACGCGCTGCTCGGCCTTGCCGCCATGTTCGTCGGCCTGCCCTACGCGCCGATCTCGGTGCCGTACTCGCTGATGTCGAGCGACTTCGGCAAATTGAAATCGATCATTGCCGATCTGACGCCAAGCCTGGTGTTCGCCGCCGACGGCAAGATGTTTGCGCGCGCGATCGAGGCGGCGGTGCCGGCCGGTGTCGAGATCGTGGTCACGGCGAACCCGCCGGCCGGCCGCAAGGCGACGCTGTTCGGCGACCTTCTGGCGCGCCAGCCTTCCGCGGCGGTCGAGGCGGCGCACGCCAAGGTCGGCCCCGACACGGTGGCGAAAATCCTGTTCACCTCGGGCTCGACCGGCTACCCGAAGGGCGTGATCAACACCCAGCGCATGCTGTGCGCCAACCAGGCGCAAATCCGCTCGGGCCTGGCCTTTGTCGGGGACGAACCACCGGTGATCGTCGATTGGCTGCCGTGGAACCACACCTTCGGCAGCAACCACAACTTCAACCTGGTGCTCGACAACGGCGGCTCGCTTTACATCGACGAAGGCAAGCCGCTGCCGGGCGCCACCGCGGCCACTGCGCGCAACCTCAAGGAGATCGCGCCGACAATCTATTTCAACGTGCCGAAGGGCTTCGAAATGCTGCTGCCGCATCTACGCGAAGATGCGGAGTTGCGCCGGAACTTGTTCAGCCGGCTCAAGGTGCTGTTCTACGCCGGCGCCGAACTCCAGCAATACGTCTGGGACGAATGGCAGGCGATCAGCGTTGCGACCTGCGGCGAGCGGGTGATCTTCATCTCCAGCATCGGCTCGACCGAAACCGCGCCGCTGGCGATCGCGTGCAATTGGGACTATCCGCGCCCGGGCAACATCGGGCTGCCGCCGCCGGGCCTCGAGCTCAAGCTGGTGCCGCAAGGCGGCAAGCTCGAAGCGCGGATGAAGGGCCCCAACATCACGCCGGGATACTGGCGGCGTCCCGATCTCACCAGGGACGCGTTTGACCAGGAGGGCTATTACAAGATCGGCGACGCGCTGAAGTTCGCGGATCCCGCCGATCCGAGCCAGGGCCTGCTGTTCGACGGCCGCATTGCCGAGGATTTCAAGCTGTTGAGCGGCACCTGGGTGAGCGCCGGCGCATTGCGCGCGCAATTCGTCGATCATTGCGCGCCGCTGGTGCGCGATGCCGTCGTTGCCGGCGCCGATCGCGACGACATCGCGGTGTTGGTGTTCCCCGACGTCGAGGCCTGCCGCCGGCTCGCAGGGCTTGCCGCCGATGCGGGCGCCGCGGCGGTGCTCGGTGACTTGAAGCTGCGCGACGAATTTCGCCGGCGGCTCACCACGCTGGCCAAGCACAGCACCGGCGGCTCGACCCGCATCTGCCGGCTCATCCTGATGGCCGAGCCGCCCTCGCTCGACGCCGGCGAGGCCACCGACAAGGGCTCGATCAACCAGCGCGCGGTGCTGACGCGCCGCGCCGCGCTGGTCGAGGAGCTTTACGCCACGCCGCCATCGGCCAACGTGATCGCCATCGGAGATTGAGAGATGGACCCGAAGGGACATTCCGCCATCGTCACCGGAGCGGCCTCCGGGCTCGGCGCCGAAACCGCGGCGGCGCTGGCCCGCGCCGGCGCCAAGGTGGCGCTGCTCGACGTCAATCTCGATGCCGTGCGGGCGCAGGCACAGACGATCGGCGGGCTCGCGATCCGCTGCGACGTCACCAGCTCCGACGACGCAACCGCGGCGCTGAAGGCAGCGCGCGAGGCGCACGGCACCGCCCGCATTCTGGTCAATTGCGCCGGCGTCGGCCCGGCCAAGCGGATCGTCGGCCGCGACGGCCCGATGCCGCTCGCCGACTACGAGCGCGTGATCGCGATCAACCTCATTGGCACCTTCAACATGCTGCGGCTTGCCGCCGCCGACATGCAGGCGCTCGAGCCGCTCGCCGACGGCGAGCGCGGCGTGATCGTCTCGACCGCCTCGGTGGCGGCCTACGAGGGCCAGATCGGCCAGGCCGCCTATGCGTCGTCCAAGGGCGGCGTCGCGGCGCTGACCATTCCGGCGGCGCGCGAGCTCGCGCAATTCGGTATCCGCGTGATGGCAATCGCGCCCGGCATCTTCGGCACGCCGATGCTGCGCGCGCTGCCGCAGGCCGCGCAGGACTCGCTCGGCGCCTCGGTGCCGTTTCCCAAGCGGCTCGGCGAGCCGCGCGAATTCGCCGACCTCGTGCTCACCATCGTGCGCAGCAATTATCTCAACGGCGAAGTGATCCGGCTCGACGGCGCGCTACGCATGGCGCCGCGATAGAGCATGATCCCGAAAAGTGGGAACCGGTTTTCGGAAAAGCATGCCCTCGGGCTTGACCCGAGGATCATGCTCAAACAAAAGGACAGCACGATGCAGGTCTACACCCGCAAAGCCCGCATCGAGTGGGGCGACTGCGATCCGGCCGGGATCGTGTTCTTTCCGCGCTATTTCGCGATGTTCAATTCCTGCACCACCGGGCTGTTCTCGCAGGTTCTGGGCATGAGCAAGCACCAGTTCCTGCGGCATTTCCAATTCGCCGGCTATCCGATGGTCGACACCCGCGCGCGGTTTTTGAAGCCCACCAAGTTCGGCGACGACGTGGTGATCGAGACCAAGGTCGCGGCCTTCCGCCGCTCGAGCTTCGACGTGCAGCACCGCCTGTCGCTCGACGGCGAGCTTTGCGTCGAATGCTCCGACACCCGGGTGTGGGTCGAGCGGCATCCCGACGATCCCGACAAGGTACGCGCCAAGCCGATCCCGCCGGACGTGATCGCCAAATTTTCGGCGCCGTAGAGCATGATCCCGAAAAGTGGGAACCGGTTTTCGGACAAGATCATGCTCAAACAAAGAACTTGGAACGCGCGATGGCAAGCCTCAAGCCCGTCACGTTGATCACCGGTGCCTCCGCCGGCATCGGCGTGGCGCTGGCCGAGGAATTCTCCGATCATGGCCATGCGCTCGCGCTGGTGGCGCGGCGCGCGCCCGAGCTCAAGGCGCTCGCCGACCGAATCGAGGAGCGCGGCCGCGGCCGCCCGCTGGTGCTCGCGATCGATCTGACGCGCCGCGATGCCACGGGCCGGATTGCCGAGGCGTTGCGCGATGCCGGGCTCGAGCCGCAATACGTGGTCAACAACGCGGGCTTTGGCCTGCTCGGCCTTGCCGCCGAGCGCGATCGCGTCGAGCAACTCGTGATGGTCGATCTCAATGTCCGGGCGTTGACCGAGCTGTCGCTGCGCTTTGTCGACGCCCTCGAACGCCAACGCGGCGGAGTTCTCAACGTCGCGTCGATTGCAAGCTTCATGCCCGGTCCCGGCATGGCCGTGTATCACGCCACCAAGGCCTACGTGCTGTCGTTCAGCGAGGCGCTGCACCGCGAGCTCGGACCGCGCGGCGTGCGTGTCACTGCGCTCTGCCCCGGCCCGGTCGCGACCGAGTTCCAGGCGCGCGCCGGCATTCCCGACGGCTTCATGCCGAGCATCCTGGCGCGCTCGCCGCAGCGCGTCGCGCATGACGGCTACGCCGGGCTGATGCGCGGCGCCCGCGTGGTGGTGCCGGGCTCGGGCAACCGCCTGGCGGCGCTGCTGCCGCGGCTCATGCCGCGCGCGCTGATGCTGGCTTTGATGCGATCCAACATGCGCAAGCTTGCGCGTTGACGCGGTGCCGTCATGCCGAACACCCCCTCGACAAATCGAGCCGCGGGCTTAAACAAGAACAGCGCCCAGGAGGAACAACGACATGACGATGCGGGTCGACGCCTACACCCATTTCATTCCAAACCGGTTCTACAAGGAGGTGCTGTCGGTCGGCAGCTACGCCGACATCGGCAAGCGCATGATGGGCGTGCCATCGATCTATGACGTCAATGTCAGGCTGAAGGTGGTCGACAAGTTCAAGGACTACGCGCAGATCCTGTCCTACCCGATGCCGCCGTTCGAGATGATGACCAAGGACGGCCGGCAGGCCGAGGACTACGCCAAGATCGTCAACGACGGCTTTGTCGAGCTCTGCAAGAAACATCCCGACCATTTCCCCGGCTGGGTGGCGCAGGCGCCGATGACGTCGCCCGACGTCGGCGTGCGCGAGGCCGCGCGCGCCATGAAAAACGGCGCACTCGGCGTGCAGATCTACACCAACGTCGCCGGCAAGCCGCTCGACGCGCCGGAGTTCGAGCCGTTCTGGGCGGCGATGAACAAGACCGGCACGCCGATCTGGCTGCACCCCTCGCGCGGCGCGGGCTTCGCCGACTATCAGACCGAGACCAAATCGAAGTACGAAATCTGGTGGACGCTCGGCTGGTCGTACGAGACCGCCGCCGCCATGTCGCGGCTGGTGTTCTCCAAGATCATGGACAAGTATCCGAAGCTGAAGATCATCACCCACCACTTTGGCGGCATCGTGCCGATGCTCGAAGGCCGGATCGGGCCGGGCTGGGACCAGATCGGCGCGCGCACCTCGGACGAGGACTTGCAGGCGGTGAAGAAGTCGCTGAAGAAGCGGCCGCTGCGCTACTTCAAGGAGAACTTCTATTGCGACACCGCGGCGTTCGGCGGCAAGCCGGCGACCGAATGCGGGCTGGCGTTCTACCCGCTGGAGAAGATCGTGTTCGCCTCCGACTGCCCGTTCGATCCGGAGAAGGGCACCTATTACATCCGCGAGACGCTGAAAATTCTCGACGGGCTGAAAATGCCGAAGGCGAAGTACAAGGCCATCATGCACGGCAACCTGGAAAAGCTCACCGGCCGCAAGCTGGTGAAGTGAAGGCCGGATGCGGCGCGAGCGGCATAATCTGCTGTCATCGCCCGCCCAGGCGGGCGATCCAGTAGCCACAAGATTTCCGATCAAGTCGCAATGCGTGCGGCGACGGGATGCCCCGCCTTCGCGGGGCATGACAACCGCAACTTTGGCGAGGTATCCCACAGGATGGGCCAAGCCATGAAGCGCCCCGTGATTGGCGTGATCGCCAGCACGCATCTGGTGGAGAATCGATTTGCCGCGCAGCGCGTCGGTGAGCGAAATCTCCACGCCGTGGTGGACGTCATTGGCGCCATGCCGCTGATGTTCGCCGGCTGTCCCGAGCTCACCGATGTCGGTGCCTTGCTGGAGGTGGTCGACGGCGTGCTGTTGACGGGCGGACGCGCCAACGTTCATCCGAGCCGGTTCGGCGTCGAGCCCGATCCCAAGTACGAACCCTACGATCAGCGGCGTGACGCGCTGGCACTGGCGCTGACCGAGGCTTGCGTCGAGCGCGGCGTGCCGCTGTTCGGCATTTGCCGCGGGCTTCAGGAGATGGGCGTCGCGTTCGGCAGCTCGCTGCATCCTGAAATCCGCGAGCTGCCGGGGCGGGTGAACCATCGCATGGTGCGGCTGGACAACGGCGAGCCGCATCCGGATTTCGAGGTCATCTTCGGCGACCGCCACGACGTCCATCTGCTCAAGGGCGGCGCGTTCGCGCGCCTGCTCGGCAAGGACACGATCCGGGTGAACTCGCTCCACGGCCAGGGCATTCTCGAACCCGGCGCGCGCGTGGTGGTCGAGGGCGTGGCGGACGACGGCACGATCGAGGCGATCCGCATTGCGGACGCGCCGGGCTTTGCGCTCGGCGTACAGTGGCACGCCGAATACGACCCGCAGCGCAACCCGATCAACCGCACGCTGTTCCAGGCCTTTGGCGAGGCGGTGAAGGCGAAGCGCCGAAAGGCGTAGCGCGCCCCACCACCGCATATCGGATTCCGGCGTGACGACCGGTCAAGCTGTCCGTTGTCCCCGCCGGCGCGAGCCGCGCGTCAGGCGTCGGACGCTGCGCTCAAGCTGAGTCTTGAGATCGGGCCGCCGCCGTGGCCGCGCGGCCGGCCGTGCCAACAGCTTGGCAAGCAATGTCTTGCTGGACGCCTGCCGGCCGCCGGTCTTGCGGCGCAGGCCGCCGCGCTCGAACGCTGCGACCAGGCCGGCCGGCACATAGCTCTTGCGACAGATCGCCGGCGTGTTGCCGAGTTGGTCCGCCACCGTCTGCATCGCGGCGCGCACCTGCCGCTTGCGTCGCGTCGCGCTCCGGGCCGGTTCGGTGCGGGCCAGCGTGTCGAGCGCCGCCGCGGACGCGGTGAGCGTGCGGAAATCCTTGAGCGAGATCGCCACGCCGGCCAGATCGCGGAGAAACGCGTTGACCTCGCGGGCGCGCACGCTCCGGACCTCGCCGTTGCCGTTGCGGCATTGGAACATCCGGCGGCCCGGCAGCCGGCGGAGCGTCCGCATCGCAGCGGCCAGCCGCCGCGAGCGTAGCGCCTTGCGGATCGGCTTGCCGCCCTTGGCGCGGAATGACAACACGATCCGGTCGCCGTCGATCGCGACGTTCGACTTGAGCAGCGTCGCCGCGCCGCGCGTGCCGTTGCTGCGCACGTAGGATTCCCGGCCGGCGCGAATGCCGCTGATCGCCACCAGCTCGACGATGGCGGCGAGCGCCAGCTCCAGGCTCGGCTCGGCTGCCGCAAGGCAGCGCGCGACGGCGCGCCGGATGTGCGGCAGCGCCTGCGTCAGACGGGCCAGCCGCCGCAGCCGGCGCTGCGCACGGACCTCATCCCAGTCCGGGTGGTAGCGGTATTGCAGCCGGCCCGCGGCGTCGCGCCAGATCGCCTGCAGGTGCCCGCGCGGATCCGGGCAATAGAGCGCATCGGCATAGGCCGGCGGCACCGCGAGCTTGCCGAGCCGCGTGATCAACGCCCGATCGCGGATCGAACGGCCGTCGGCATGGGCATAGGCAAAGCCGCGGCCGTTCAGCCGGCGCGCGATGGTCAGGTCGTCGGTCGTGACCAGCCGCAGCCCAAGACGCCTGGCAAGCCGCGCGCTCGCCCCTGTGGTGCGCAAAGGACGCGGCGCGACGTGGTCGGTGCGTTTGGCGGTCAATCCGGTGCCGGTCATGCCCTCGTCAACACACGGGAAACAGCGAGGTTCCGCCGACGCGGCGGCAACACCGCAGACGTGAGATGTGGGTTGTCACCGCCGCAGCGGTGAAAGCCCCAAACCATTCTGCTAGCGTCCCGGCCATGGACGCCGCCCGCAAGCTTGGCCTCAACGAAGACCCGCCGCCCGAGCCGGCGCCCGTCACGGCGGAGCCGGCGGCGCGGCCGACGCCGGTGATGGAGCAATACATCGAGATCAAGGCCGCCAATCCGGATTGCCTGTTGTTCTACCGGATGGGCGATTTCTACGAGTTGTTCTTCGAGGACGCCGAGGTGGCGAGCCGCGCGCTCGGCATCGTGCTGACCAAGCGCGGCAAGCATCTCGGCCGCGACATCCCGATGTGCGGCGTGCCGATCCACCGCGCCGACGAATACCTGCACCGCTTGATCGCGCTCGGCCACCGCGTCGCGGTCTGCGAGCAAACCGAGGACCCGGCCGAAGCCCGAAAGCGCGGCGCAAAGAGCGTGGTGCGGCGCGACGTGATCCGGCTGGTGACGCCCGGCACGCTGACCGAGGACACGCTGCTCGACGCGCGGCGCAACAACTACCTGCTGGCGGTCGCCCGCGCCCGCACCTCCGATGCGGCAAGCCGCTTCGCACTCGCCTGGATCGACATTTCCACCGGCGAGTTCCGCATCACCGAATGCGACCGCGCCGGCCTGCCGACCGAAATCGCCCGTCTGGAGCCCGGCGAGATCATCGTCTCCGACGCGCTCTACGCCGATCCGGAGCTGGCGCCCTACCTGCGCACGCTGCCGGCGGTCAGCCCGCTGACCCGCGACGTGTTCGACGGCGCCACCGCCGAACGCCGGCTCACCGACTATTTCGCGGTCGCCACCACCGAGGCATTCGGCGCGATGACCCGGCTGGAGCTGACCGCGGCCGCCGCCTGCGTCACCTATGTGGAGCGCACCCAGCTCGGCAAGCGGCCGCCGCTGTCGCCGCCGGCCCGCGAGGCGGCCGGCGCCACGCTGTCCATCGACCAGGCGACGCGCGCCAATCTCGAACTCACCCGCACGCTCGCAGGCGAGCACCGCGGCTCGCTGCTCGCCGCCATCGACCAGACCGTGACGCCGGCCGGGCTCGCGGCTGATGGCGCAGCGGCTGGCGGCGCCGCTGACCGAGCCCGCCGCAATTGACCGGCGGCTCGACGCCGTCGACGTCTTCGTCGATGACGCGCTGGCCCGGCAGGAGACCCGCGAGCTGCTCAACATCACGCCCGACCTGGCGCGGGCGCTGTCGCGGCTCGTGGTCGGACGCGGCGGACCGCGCGATCTCGCGGCGATCCGCGACGGCATCTCGGTGGCCGCGGCGCTCGCCAGCCGGCTTGACCGGCTCGCCGCCAAGCCCGCCGAGCTGACGGAAGCAACCGCCGCGCTGCGCCGGGCCGATCCGGCGCTGGCGCGCGAGCTTGCGGCCGCGCTGGCCGAGGAGCTGCCGCTGTTCAAGCGCGACGGCGGCTTCGTGCACGCCGGCTACGAGACCGCGCTCGATGAATCGCGCGCGCTGCGCGACGAGTCCCGCAAGGTGATCGCGCAACTGCAGGCGCGCTACGCCGACGACACCGGCGTCAAGTCGCTCAAGATCCGACACAACAACGTGCTCGGCTATTTTGTCGACGTCACCGCCCAGCACGGCGACAAGCTCATGGGCGCGCCGCTGAACGCGACCTTCATCCACCGCCAGACGCTGGCCGGCCAGGTTCGCTTCACCACCACCGAGCTTGGCGAGCTGGAGGCCAAGATCGCCAGCGCCGCCGACCGCGCGCTCGGCCTCGAGCTCGAAATTTTCGACCGCCTCAGCGCCGTGGTGATCGGGGCCAGCGACGCCATCAAGGCCGCAGCCGAAGCGTTGGCCGTGCTCGACGTGGCCGCCGGCCTCGCCACGCTTGCGGTCGAGCGCCGTTACGTGCGGCCGGAGGTCGACCGCAGCCTCGACTTCATCGTCGAGGGCGGCCGCCACGCCGTGGTCGAGCAGGCGCTGTCCGAACCGTTCGTCGCCAACGACTGCGACCTGTCGCCGCCTGCCCCTCCCGCGCAAGCGGGGCGCGAAAGCGAGGCGGCCGGGCGGATCTGGCTGCTGACCGGCCCGAACATGGCCGGCAAGTCGACGTTTCTGCGGCAGAACGCGTTGATCGTCGTGCTGGCGCAGCTCGGCAGCTTCGTGCCGGCGAAGCGCGCCAAGATCGGCGCGGTCGACCGGCTGTTCTCGCGCGTCGGCGCCGCCGACGATCTGGCCCGCGGCCGCTCGACCTTCATGGTCGAGATGGTGGAGACCGCCGCGATCCTCAACCAGGCCGGCGAGCGCTCGCTGGTGATCCTCGACGAGATCGGCCGCGGCACCGCGACCTTTGACGGGCTGTCGATCGCCTGGGCGTCGATCGAGCACCTGCACGAGACCAACCGCTGCCGCGCGCTGTTTGCGACCCACTTCCACGAATTGACCGCGCTCGCCGCCAAGCTCAAGCGGCTGCACAACGCCACCGTGCAGGTCAAGGAATGGCAGGGCGAGGTGGTGTTCCTGCACGAGGTGGTGGCGGGCGCGGCCGACCGCTCCTACGGCATCCAGGTGGCGAAGCTCGCCGGCCTGCCGGCCAGCGTGATCGAGCGCGCCAAGGTGGTGCTGGCGGCGCTCGAAGCCGAGGACCGCGGCGCGCCGCGCGGCTTCGACGATCTGCCGCTGTTTGCCATTCCGCCGCGGCCAGCCGCCGTCGACCCGCGGGAGCGCGCGCTCGACGCGCTGATCGCCGCGATCGCGGCGATCCATCCGGACGAGCTGTCGCCGCGCGAGGCGCTGGAGGCGCTCTACGCGCTCAAGCAGAAGGCGCAGCGCGAGCAGTAGGGCAGGCGTCTCCAGCCGTGCTAGGTTGTATTGCAGACGATCGCACCAATCGGGGGACAAGTATGACGTGCTGGCGGGGGCACCTATTCCTTCTGTTTTGTCTGCTGGCTAGCCCGAGTGCTTTCGCGCAGTCCTTTCCGAGCCGCAACGTTACGATCATCGTGACGTCCAATCCGGGCGCACTGACCGACGTGCTGGCGCGCGCGCTCGGCCAACGTTTATCGCAGACGTGGAACCAAAACGTCGTGATCGAGAACAAGCCGGGCGGCGCTTATGCGATCGCGGCGTCAGCGGCCGCGATGGCGGCACCCGATGGCCACACGCTGCTCGCCACCGAAAACGGCATGTTCACCATCCAGCCGAACCTGCTCCGCAACCGCGCCTACAAGGCCACCGACTTCGTCCCGGTCGCAAACATCGCTCGCATTCCTATGGCGCTGTTCGCACATCCGTCGGTACCAATGAAGACCATGGTTGAATTGATTACGCTCGCGAAGCAGAAGCCCGGGACCATCAGCTATGGCACTGCGGGCGTCGCCACCGCGCCACACATGGTCATGCTGCTGTTCGAACGGCTGAGCGGAACTAAATTCGCGCCGATTCACTATCGCGGCGTCCCGCTCGCCGTAAACGATCTGGTCGGCGGTCACATCAACACGTTGTGGTTGGGCCCCTCGATCCTGCTGCCAGCATACCGCGAAGGCAAAGTCACCATGCTCAGCATTGGTAGCAGCCAGCGCCTGCCGCAACTCGCCAACGTGCCGACCACGGCCGAGACCGTGCCGGGCTATGACGCCAGCGTGTCGTTCGGGCTTTATACTCAGGCGGCTGTGCCGGCCGCGGTGGTCGCCAAGATCAATGCCGACGTGCAGCAGATCATGGCCGATCCGGCGTTCCAGGAGCGATTCTTCACGCCGCAATTGCTGGAGGCAATGCCCGGCACGCCCGACGCATTCGCTCGCGTCAATGAGTCCGATCTACAGAAGTGGGCAAAGGTCATCGAAGATGCCAAGCTGACGATCGATTGACCGAGGAGGCACCATGACTTGGCTCGGCCGCTCGATCCTGCCCGGCCTGCTCGCAAGCCTGCTGCTTGTTGGCCCCGGCGCGCAGGCGCAATCCTTTCCGAACCGGAACGTCACGATCATCGTCACCTCGGCGGCCGGTGCTGCGACCGACGTGCTGACCCGTGCCGTCGCCCAGCGGCTGTCGCAGAAATGGGGTCAATCGGTCGTCGTTGAGAACCGAGGCGGCGGCGGTCACGCCTTTGCGGCTGCGGCGGTCAAGTCGGCCGAGGCCGATGGCCACACGCTGCTCGCGTCCGAGACCGGATTCTGGACCAGCCAGCCGCACCTCTACGCCAAAGGCAAGCTGCCGTTCGATGTCGAGGCCGATTTCGTCCCGCTCGCCGGCTACGCCAGCATTCCGATCGGGCTGCTGGTGCATCCGTCGGTGGCGAAGACGCTGTCCGAGCTGATCACCGTCGCAAAACAGAGGCCTGAAGCGCTAACCTACGGCACCGCGGGCGTCGGCACCGCGCTGCACACCGCCGCGCTGCTGCTGGAGAGCCTTGCCGGCATCAAGCTCACGGCCGTGCACTACCGCGGCGCGGCGCCCGCGCTCAACGACTTGATCGCCGGCCACATCAACATTGTCACGATGGGTCCGTCGGTTGCATTGCCGTCCGTCGCCGCCGGCAAGATCAACATGCTGGGCTTCGGCAGCCTGCAGCGCGTGCCACAGATGCCCGACATGCCGACCATCGCCGAAACCGTGCCGGGCTATGACGCGAGCGTGTCGTTCGGATTGTTCGCGCTCTCAGCCGACGCCGCGCGAGCTTCTGGTCAAGATCAATGCCGACGTGCAACAGACCATCAACGAGCCCGAGTTTCACAAGAAGTTCATCGAGCCCATGGTTGTCCAGCCGATCCCGGGATCGCTGGAGGCGTTCGCCGCGTATCTGCAAAAGGATTCCGACAAATGGGCGAAGGTCATCAAAGCGGCCAACCTGAAAATCGACTGAGCTTGCCTGCAATGCTGGCCCGGCCTGCCGCCATCGCCCTTTGCGTCGCGCTCGGCGCCTTCGCCGCGCACGCCCAGGGCTTCCCGAGCAGGACCATCACCGTCGTCGTGCCGGCCGCACCAGGCGGGGTCAGCGACGTGATGGGGCGCCTGATCGCGCAGCGCCTCCAGGCGGCCTGGGGGCAGCAGGTGATCGTCGAGAACCATGGCGGCGCCAACCATGTGATCGGCGCCACCCGGGTCGGCAAGGCCGCGCCCGACGGCCATGCCCTGATGGTCGCGGCCGAGACCGTGTTCGTGATCAACCCGGCGCTGCATGGCAGCAAGCTGCCCTACGACGTCAGCGATTTCGAGCCGATCTCCGGGTTGGTCCGTATCAATCAGGGGCTGCTGGCGCATCCATCGCTGCCGGCCAACACCATCGCCGAGCTGATCACGCTGGCGAAACAAAAACCGGGCGAGATCACCTACGGCTCGTCCGGCTTCGGCGCCGCGGGCCATGTCAACGTGGCGCTGCTGGAGAGCATGGCCGGCATCCGGCTCGCGCCGGTGCACTATCGCGGCGCCACCCCGGCGCTCAACGACGTGCTGGCCGGGCACATCATGTTGACGTCGGTGAGTCTTTCCGCCTCGGTACCGCCCTACCGCGCCGGCAAGGCCAAGATGCTGGCGGTCGGCAGCCTGACGCGCCGGCCGGAAATCCCGGAGGTGCCGACCACCGCCGAGACCGTACCGGGATACGAGGCGGTCACCTGGTTCGGCCTGTTCACCACCCGCGGCACGCCGCGCGACATCGTCATGAAGGTCAATGCCGAGGTACAGGCGCTGTTCGCCGACCCGGCGTTCCGCGAGCGGATCATCGTGCCCAACATGTTCGAATCGATGGCGAGCTCGCCCGAGCAGTTCGCCGAATTCATCAAGGCCGACACGGTGAAATGGTCGAAGGTGCTGCGCGACGCCAATATCAAGATCGATTAGGCCGTGTACTCATGAATCGAGGTTGCTGAGTGCGGCTTTCTCGATGTCTGCTTTTACCCCGACAGCGGCCGAATAGCGGACGTCGTTTCATGTCCGCTTAGTGCCGAGCCGACATTGGACGGATCGCCATTCTGGCCCATATGATGCGTTGCCGGGCGTCTGGCACCGGACTAACATTTGCGGGCGGCCAGTCGATGCAAAAAATAATCACTCTCGGGGAGGACACCATGCATAAGCTTTTGTGGGCGTTGCTCGCCCTCCTGTTCTGGAACATGCCAGCAACCGCGCAAGATGCGGTTGCTGATCGGGCCGTCGCTGCAGCCAAGGCCTACGTCAAGGACAAGAACCTCAAAGATCCGAAGCTCACGATCCTGCTGAGCTCGCTCTACAACAATTCGTTTCCCGACTTCACCAAGAAGTGGGAGGACTTGACCGGCATCAAATTCGAAATCGTTCCGCTCGGCTATACCGACATCCCGGCCAAGATCATGCAGGAGGGTGTGGCCAAGACCGGTGTCTATGACATTTTCAACGACTTCCCCTACACCATGCCTGATGCGGCTGGCGCGAAGGTCGTCATTCCGCTTGATAACTATGCCGCCAAGTACAAGCCGGACTTCGCCGGCGTCTCCGATGGCCTGAAGTATCAGCAATATTATGACGGCAGGCTCTACATCATGGTCAATGACGGCGACCATCTGCTGCTGGCGCTGCGCAAGGACCTGGTCGAGAACCCGCAGGCGCGGGCCGAGTACAAGGCCAAGTTCGGCAAGGATCTCGGCTGCCCGGATACGATGGCGGAATGGGCGCAGCAGGCCGCGTTCTTTCAGACCAAGGAAGGCGATACGCGCTGGGGCGTGAAATTCGACAAGCCGCTTTACGGCGCGCTCGGCTATCGCTCGGTCAATTTTTCCTATCGCCACTTCCCGGTCTACATGAAGGGGCTGTTGTTCGATAAGGACATGAACCCCCGCATCAACACGCCCGACGGCATCGCCGCGATCAAGGCATTTGCCGCCAGCGTCGACCACATGCCAAAGGACATCCAGGGCTGGGGCACTCCGCAAATCTATCCGTTCTGGGCGAGCGGCCAGGCTTACTCGGCCATGTCGTTCCCTTCGATCGTCGGCTTCGGCAACGGCAATCCGAACAGCGTGATCAAGGGCCAGCAGATCACCTGCCTGATCCCGGGCCAGATGATCGACGGCAAACTGGTGCGTCGCTCGCCGCAGGCCGCGGGCACGGGCTACATGGTGAGCGCGTACTCGAAGCACCCGGAGCTCGCCTACCTGTTCGTCCAGTGGTTCACGAGCCCGAGCGTCAGTGACGAAGCCGTCGCCCACCCGAAAGGCTTCTGGGACCCGTTCCGCGACGCGCACGTCAACAACAAGGCGATCAACGACCGCTTCGGCGCCGACATGGTCAAAGCGACGATCGAGAATTCGAAATACGCAGCCTCGCTGCTGTTGATCGAGGGAAACTATGAATACTTCAAGATCCTCGACAACAATCTCGCCGATGTCATGAACAAGAACATCAGCGCCGAGGAGGCTGCTAAACGCATCGAAGCCGGGTGGAACAAGGTCACGAACGAGATCGGCCGCGACACGCAGATCAAGATCTGGCGCAAGGGCGTGGAGCTGGGCATCTATCTCGACAAGTTCTGACCCCGAGACCGCTCACGCCGTCACCTCTCCCCCGCTTGCGGGGAGAGGTGAACCGAGCTTCGTTGCAGGTATGGCTGAAATCAGCGCACGCGTTTCGGAGCTGGCCGCTGGAACGAAAGTCTCCGGCAGCGGCATGCGCCGTTTCGGAAAATGGCTGGCCTCCGACCGTGTGTTTCCAAAAATCCCGTTCGTGCTTGTCGAGATCCTGTTCTTCCTCGTCATCCTGGTGCCGTTCATCCTGACGATCTACATCAGCCTGCTCAAATGGCGGGCCAATCGGCCATTCGAGCAGGCGTTCTTCTCGGGCTTCGAGAACTACGCCGCCGTCCTCACCACCGATTTGTTCTGGTTCGCGCTCGGCCGCACGTTCTATTTCAGCGGCGTTGCGGTTGCGGTCGAGCTTGTGGTCGGCTTCGTCCTCGCCATGCTGGTCAGTCAATGCACGCGGTCAAAGAAGCTCTACACCACCATCTTCCTGGTGCCGATGATGATCGTACCGATCGTGGTCGGCTACAATTTTTCAATGATCTATATCGACAGCGGGCCGCTCAACCAGATCCTCGCGCCCGTGCTCGAGCCCTTCGGAATTGATCCACGCATCCGCTGGCTCTCTGATCCGACCGCAGCCCAACTGGCGATCATCATTGCCGACATTTGGCAGTGGACGTCGTTGACCTTCCTGATTTTCCTGTCGGGCTTCTCGGCGCTGCCCCAGCAACTGGTCAATGCGGCGCGCGTCATGGGGGCAACGCCCTGGCAAATCTTCTGGCGGGTGCAATTCCCGCTGCTCAAGCCCGCCATCGTGATTGCGGTCATCATTCGATCGATGGAGGCGCTCAAGATGTTCGATCCGGTCGTGCTGCTGACGTTTGGCGGGCCCGGCACCTCGACCCAGACCGTCGCCTATTTCCTGTGGGAGCAGGTATGGGTGTTCAACAAGTTCAGCTTCGGCGCCGCCGCTTCCGTCCTGCTGCTCGTCATGTTCTCGATTCTCATCTACATCGGCATCTACATGCTGATCCGGCAACGCAGCAGCGTCATGGGGAGGCCAGCGTGACGACACCCTCTCCGACGCTCAGCCCGCAGCAGGCCCGTGCCCGCAGAGCTGTTCCGCGAGCGCCGGAATCGGATCGTCCGGCACGCGATCCTGCTCGCCTGGACCGGCTTCATCGCGTTCCCGATCTTCTGGATGGTGTCGACATCGTTCAAGGATGCCGGCGAATGGGTGGCCTGGCCCCCGCACTGGCTCCCGCACGCGCCGACGATGCACAACTACGCGCAAATCTTTGCGTTTGCGAAGATCGATCCGTCGCTCAGCCGCCAGGCCACCGAGCAGGCGTTCACGATCTGGAAGGCGTTGGCTGACGCGATCCTGATATGCACGACCGCCGCGCTGCTGGCGCTGTTGCTTGGAACCTTTCTCGCCTACTCGATCTCGCGCTTCAACGTTGGCGGAAAATATTTCCGTCATACCATCCTGACCATCCGGATGATCCCGCCGATCGTGGTGGCGATTTCGATCCTGATCTACTTCGCGGTCCTGATCCCCTTCGCCACCGCGTCCGTGCTTGGCGTCCGCATCAGCCTGTTCGACACCTACGTCGGCTTGATCCTGATCTACACGGTCACGACGCTGCCCTTTGTCATCTGGATGATGCTGACCTTCATCGACGAAGTGCCGTACACGCTGGAACACGCCGCTCGCCTGATGGGCGCCGGCCGCATGACCGTGATCTGGCGGGTGGTCCTGCCGCTCGTCGCCTCGGGCATGGTTGTCACGTTTCTGTTCGTGTTCATCCTCAACTGGGCTGAATTCCTGCTGGCATTGACGCTGACCCACCCGGACGTGACCACGCTGACGGTGCTGCTCAACAAGTTTCAGAGCGCGTCCGAGGGACGGCTCTATGGCCCCCAGGCTGCGATCGGGACCATGATCACAATTCCGGTCGTGATCCTTGGAATCCTGATTCAGAAGCACCTGGTCAAGGGATTCAGCTTCGGCACCATTCGCAGGTGAACGAGCCAGGTTTTGTGAGGGCGTGAAAGGAACGAGACGTGGCGCGGATCGCGATCAAGGAGCTGGTCAAGACGTTCGGCGCCTATGCCGCCGTCAGCGGGATCAGTCTCGACATCAGCGACGGCGAGTTCGTCATCTTGGTGGGGCCTTCGGGCTGCGGCAAGACCACGACGCTGAACATGATCTCCGGGCTTGAAGCGCCGACCAGCGGCCAGATCATCATTGGCAATACGCTCGTCAATGATCTCGAGCCTGGCGAGCGTGGGCTTGGCATGGTGTTCCAGGATCTGGCGCTGTTTCCGCATATGACGGTGTTCGAAAACATCGCTTTCGGCCTGCGGGTGAAGAAGGTTCCCGAGCGCGAGGTCCGCGAGCGGGTGACCGCGGCCGCGGCGGCGGTTCACATCGAGCCGCTGCTGGACAAGCTTCCTCGCCACTGCTCAGGCGGCGAGAGCCAGCGTGTCGCGCTCGCCCGGACCATCGTCACCGACCCGGCTGTGTTCTTGATGGACGAGCCGCTGTCGAGCCTCGACGCCAAGCTCCGGGTCGACATGCGCACCGAGCTCAAAGCTCTGCATCGGCGCCTGGGGGCGACCTTCGTTTATGTCACGCACGACCAGGCTGAAGCCATGACCATGGCCGATCGGATCGTTGTCATGAGCAAGGGCCGGATCGAGCAGGTCGGCACGCCGCTGCAGATCTACAACCGCCCGGCCACCCGGTTCGTTGCGGGCTTTTTTGGCACCCCGACCATGAACTTCGTTGCCGGCACCGTCGCGACCAACGGCAGTAGCCGGCGCTTCCTTGCGCCTGGGGTCGAGCAACCGCTTCCGGACACGGTGCCGGCGGACATCGCGGGTCGTGCCGTCGTGATTGGCGTCCGCTCCGAACACGTGCTGCTCGGCGAGCCATCCACGCAAACCGGAACAGTGCAGCTGACCGAACCATTGGGTGATGTCACGCTCGTGCATTTCGGATACGGCCAGGCCGCGCCGCTGGTGGCCAAGGCCGGACCGACGACGGCGCTGAAACCGGGCAGTCCCGTGTCGTTCCGCTTCGCTGCCGATTACTGCCACCTTTTCGGCGATGACGGGGTGCGGCTGTTCTGAGCGCCCGTCCTGGTGCCGGAGGGAGTTGAGATGCCGCTTCGCCCCCCAACCTCGGCATCTACACTCGACCACTGACGAGCGGCCGTGAGACTGATCTCCTGCGGCAATGCAGCGGTGGCGGCATGCCATCTCCAGCGATAGACTTTTCGCGCGACCGACCGCAAAGGGGACCATCATGACGAAATGGCTCGGCCTCATGCTCTCGCTGGCCTGCCTGTCGCCGGCGACTCCGGCGCACGCCCAGAGCTATCCCTCGAAAACCATCACCATCGTCGTCACCGCCGCCGCCGGCGGCGTGACCGACATCATCGCGCGTGCCGTCGGCGCCCGGCTGTCGGAGAAATGGGGTCAGCAGGTCGTGGTCGAGAACAAGGGCGGCGGCGCCCACGTTATCGGCGCGCAGCAGGTGGCGAACGCCACACCGGACGGCCATACGCTGATGTTCGCCGAAGCGGGCACCTATGTGATCAACCCCAGTCTCTACAAAGAAAAGGCGCTGATCGACATCGAGAGGGATTTCATCCCGATCACGGGCCTGATCCGCATCCATCATTCGGTGATGGTGGCGCCGAATCTGCCGGTGAACAACGTGGCCGAGCTGATCGAGCTTGCAAAGAAAAAACCGGGCGAGATCTCCTACGGCACCGCCGGCATCGCCTCCGGCCCGCATGTCAATGTCGCGCGCTTCGAGAACGCCGCGAAGATCAAGCTCAACGCCATCCATTACCGGGGCGCATCGCCGGCGATCAACGACGTGATGGGCGGCCACACCAATATGATGATGGTGAGCGTCAGCCTAGCGCTGCCGCCGCATCGCGAGGGCAAGGTCAAGATGCTCAGCATCGGCAGCGAAAAGCGGCTGGCGCAGCTTCCCGAGTTCCCCACCACGGCCGAGTCCGGCAAGGTGCCGGGCTATGTCGCCGGCACCTGGTTCGGCATGGCGGTCACCGCCGGGACGCCGCGGCCGATCGTCGACAAGCTCAACGCCGACGTCCGCGCGGTCATGGCCGAGCCGGCGTTCAAACAGCGCTTCCTCGAAAGCCAGTATGCCGAGGCAATGGATTCGTCGCCGGAGCAGTTCCGGGACTTCATCCGCGCCGAGACGGCAACCTGGGCCAAGGTGATCCAAGAGCAGAATCTCGCCATCGGACATTGAACGCGCCTAGATCGTTTGAGCATGATCCCTCGGATCAAGCCCGAGGGCATGCTTTTCCGAAAACCGCTGCACACCCCGGATCAAGTCCGGGGCAGGCTTTTTCGGGATCATGCTCTAGCGCATGAAGCCGCGCCGGCGCAGCCACCACAGCGCCAGGTTCCATGTCACCGAGACGGCGAGCGCGAGCGCAAGGCCCGGCCAGGTGCCGAGCCGCACGGTCGCCAGGTGCACGGTGAACAGGCAGGCGCTGAAGCCGACCAGGCCCCACATGGTGTGCGCGATCAGCGCCGCAGTGGCGCGGCCCCCGACGCGTGGCTGGAAGATGATCATCAGGCTGGTCATCACGATCGGAAAGACCGCGAGCAGGCCGGTGACGGTCGGCCCGACGTGGCCGCTCGAGCCCACCACCGCGGCGACCAGGCAGGCCACCAGCAGGGCGCGCAGCGGAATGTCGAACCACCGCCGGCCAAATCCGGGCATCCGCACGTGGCGGTATCGCGCGGTGAGCACGATGCACACCGCATAGGTCGCGAGATTGACCGCCGCGATCTGCAGGAACGTCCAGGACAACGAGCGCAGCAGCAGCGCCACGGCAAACCAGACCGCCACCGCCGCGCCGACGCTGATCGCCACGCCGAAACGCTGCGCCAGCAGGACATAGGTCAGCGCATAGGCGCCGGTCGCGGCATGCGCCGCGATGCTGCCGAGCGCGCTTTGCGAGATAAATTGCGCGTCATGATCGAGCGCCACGAAGAAATAGGCCGGACCGGCGGCGACCGGCAATGTCGCGACCAGCGCGCCGACGGCAGGACCGGCGCGCTCGGCCACCATCGCCGCCACGATCACGAAGCCCGCGGTGACGGCCATTTTCAGCGCGAGCGAGAGCCAGAACAGCAGGTCGGGGGACATGATACGGCTGTCATCATCCGCGAAGGCGGATGATCCAGTATTCACGGCTTAGCGATAAAATTCGAGTCTGCGGATACCCGCCTTCGCGGGCATCACACGGGCGGTAGTCACACCCGCTGCATCTTGATGTCCACCGGCGGGCCCTTGGCGATGGTCTGGTAGACCACGCAATAGCGTTCGGTGAGCTTGAGCAATTGATCGAGCTTGTCCTGCGGAGCGTCGGTCGCGACCTCGAAGCGCAGCCGGATGGCGCGGAAGCCGACCGGCGCCTCCTTGGCGACGCCGAGCGTGCCGCGAAAATCGAGATCGCCCTCGGCCGACACCACGCCCGACTGCAGCGGAATGGCGAGTGCGGTCGAGACCGCCTTCAAGGTGACGCCGGCACAGGCGACCAGCGCTTCGAGCAGCATGTCGCCGGAACATAGCTCCAGGCCGGAGCCGCCGGTCGCCGGATGCAGGCCCGCGACCGCGAGCGCGCGTCCGGTCTCGACCTTGCAAGCGATGTTGCTGTCATCGAGCGTGCCCCTGGCCTTGAGCGTGATCAGCGCCGCATCGGCATCGGCCTTGTAGCGCTCTTTGATCGGCGCCTGCATCGCCCGCAGTTCATTGGCGTCCATCGCTGTGCTCCTTGTTTGAGCATGATCTTTGCCGAAAACCGGCTCCCACTTCGGGTCACGCTCTACCAAATCTCCCTCCCCCTCCGGCGTCAGCACCACACGGCCGATTACCTTGCCGGCGCGCAGCTCGCTCAACACCGCGTTGACGTCACTGAGCGGCCGGGTCGCGACCGGCACCGGCGGCAGGCCGGTGCGGCGCACGAGGTCGATCAATTCGCGCGTCTCGGGCAGGCTGCCGACGTAGGAGCCCTGGACCGTGATGGCGCGCATCGGGATCGGCGGCAGCGACAAATTGATATCGCCGCCGTACAGCCCGACGATGACGTACTTGCCGCCCTTGATCAGGCTGTCGATGCCGAGCCGCGCGGTCGCCGACGATCCGACCAGGTCGATGACCGCCCAGGCGCCGCCGCCGGTTTCGGCGATGATCTGTTGCGCGGCATCCGGCCGGCCGGCGTCGACCACCGTCTTGGCGCCGGCGTTTTTCGCGGCATCGCGCTTGACCGGATCGATGTCGACCACGATGGCGCTATGCCCGCCCATCGCCCGGTGGATCGCAAGGCACATCAGGCCAAGCCCGCCGGCGCCGATGATCACCGTCGGATCGGTCTTGAGCGTCGCGCCGACCTTCTTCAAGGCGCCGTAGGTGGTGACGCCCGAGCAGGCGAGCGGCGCGGCGCGCTCCGGCGACAGATCGCCAAGCTCGATCAGATAGCGCGGATGCGGCACCATCAGGTAATCGGCGTAGCCGCCGTTTGAGAACACGCCGAGGCTTTTCATGGCGCGGCAAAGGTTCTCCTCGCCGCGTTTGCACACCGCGCAGGCGCCGCAGCCGATCCAGGGATGCGCCAGCACCCGGTCGCCGGGCTTGACGCCTTGCGCCTGCGGTCCCATCGCCACCACCTCGCCGGCGTTCTCGTGGCCGAGCGTGACCGGCAAGATCATGCCACGGTCCTGCAGGCTCATCCGCTTTCCGCCGCCGAGATCGAAATAGCCGTCGGAGAGATGCAGATCGCTGTGGCAGACACCCGCCGCCAGCATTTTCAGCAGCACCTCGGTGCCGGCCGGGCGCGGCGTCGGGGACTCGTTGCACTGCAACGGCTGCCCGCAAACGCAAACCTGAAACATGCGCATCGACGTCTCTCCGCGTCACGCCTTAATGTCGGATCAAACTACAAAGACGTGGATGCCCGGCACAAGGCCGGGCATGACGGCATCGAAATCCGGGCGACAGCCTACCACCACATTGCCGCGCCTTGGGCGGCCTTGTGCTCGGCTTCGGCCACGGCGGTCGAGCGATCGAGCGAGCGGTCGAGCGCTGCCAGCACCCGCCGCTTGGCGAAATCAAACGCCGCCGACTGGCGGTCGCGTGGGCGCGGCAGGTCGACCTCGATCTCGTCGGCGATCCGGCCGGGGCGCGGACGCATCACCAGAATGCGGTCGCCGAGCACGATCGCCTCGTCGACGTCGTGGGTGACGTGGATCAGCGTCGGCTTGAGATCGGCCCACAGTGCCAGCAGATGGTCCTGCAAATCGCTGCGGGTGAAGGTGTCGAGCGCGGAAAACGGCTCGTCGAGCAGCAGCACCTCCGGCCTTGGCACCAGCGCGCGCGCAATCGCCACCCGTTGCGCCTGGCCGCCCGACAATTCGCGCGGCCAGACGCCCGATTTTTCGCTCAAGCCGACGCGGTCGAGCGCGCGCGCCACCCGTTGCGCGCGCTCGTTCCTCGGCCGGTCGGCAAGCCCGAAGCCGACGTTGTCGGCGACCGACAGCCAGGGCAGCAGCCGCGGCTCCTGAAAGATAATGCCGATCTTCTCGTGCGGCTCGGTGATGGTGTCGCCGTCGAGCCTGACGGCGCCTTGCGTCGGGCGGTCGAGGCCGGCTACCGCCCGCAGCAGCGTTGACTTGCCGCAGCCGGAGCCGCCGATCACGGCGACGATCTCGCCGAGCTCCACTTCGAGCGAGATGCCGTCAAGCGCATGCACGCCGTTTGGATAGGTCTTGCCGACGCGTTCGAGGGTAAGCACCTTCAGCCCTCCCCGGCGCGCCCGAAACGGTCTTCCCAGCGCAGGAACGGCGCCGAAGCCAGCGCCAGAAGCGCGTCGGTGGTCTTGCCCAGAATGGCGAAGGCGACGATCGCCGCCACGATGGTCGCGGGCTTGCCGAGCTGCTGGCCGTCGATCAGCAGAAAGCCCAGCCCCTGCGAGGCGCCCAGGAACTCGGCCGCGACCACGAACATCCAGCCGAGTCCCAGCCCGGCGCGCAACGAGATCACGTAGGCCGGCAGCACCGCCGGCAGCAGGATGCGGCGGATCATCTGGAAGCCGGACAGGCGGAACGCGCGGCCGACCTCGACGATCTTGCGGTCGACCGAGATCACCGCGCCCATGACACCGAGATAGACCGGGAAGAACACGCCGACCGCGATCAGGATGATCTTCGAGGCCTCGAAGATGCCGAACCACAGGATGAACAGCGGCACCCAGGCGATCGAGGGAATTGAGCGCAGCGCCTGCAAGGTCGGATCGACGGCGCGGTGCGTCAGCGACGAATATCCCGTGATGGCGCCGACGATCGTCCCGGCGGTGACTCCGCAGACGAAGCCCGCGGCGACGCGCGACAGCGTGGCGAGCGAATGGACCTGCAGCTCGCCGGTGCGCCACAGCTCGGCGAACGTGGCAAAGATCACCGACGGCGGCGGCACCAGCCGTCCGTTCGACAGCCCCATGCGCACGGCGATTTCCCAGAACAGCGCAAGCCCGACCGGCAGCAGCAGCCCAAGCGCCGGCCGCATCAGCCGCGCCAGTACGCTTGCTCCGCGCCACGCCCTCACCGGTGGCGGGTTCGGCACCAACGCTCATGGTGACAAGAGACATAACCTGGCCTGCAAATGCAACATGACGCCAAGCCACAGGCCGTCACCGCAGCGGTGACGGCCCGGGACCGGGCTGGCGTCAGTTGGTGACCGTGACGTACTTGTCGTCGATCAGATCATCGACCGCCTTTTTGACGTCGACGTCCGGCTTGATCACGCCGGCCTTCTGCAGGGCCAGGCCGGCTTCGAGGATTGATTCACGCTGCTCGGGTCCGACCTTGTTGAAGGTCAGTCCGGTGCGCTCCTTGAGCTGCTTGTCGACCACGGCGTCCGCCAGGCCGGTGACGCCGATGAAGACCTTCTTCAGCTCGGCGTAGTTGGCGAGCGAATACTTGCGCGCCTCCTCGTAGGCCGAGAGCACGCGCTTCACGACGTCCGGATGGTCCTTCAGAAACTCCTCGCGCGAATTAAGGATGCCCCAGGTGTTGGCTTCGGGCTTGCGGAAGAACAGCCGGGCACCGTCCTGCACCTCGTGCTGCGCCATCATCGGATCGAGGCCGGCCCAGGCGTCGACGTCGCCGCGCAGCAGCGCGGTACCGCCATCGGCATGCTGCTGCACCAGCACCGGCGTGTAGTCCTTGTCGGTGATGCCGACCGACAACAGCGCCCGCACCGTGAAGATGTGCGGGTCGGTGCCGCGCACCATCGCGACCTTCTTGCCGCGCAGGTCCTCGACCTTGGTGATCTTGGAATCCTTGGTGGTGACCAGCGCGGTCCATTCCGGCCGCGAGTAGGTGTAGATCGACTTGATCGGGTTGCCGTTGATCTTGGCGACCAGCGCCGCCGACCCTGCGGTCGAGCCGAAGTCGATCGAGCCGGCGTTGAGGAATTGCAGCGCGTTGCTCGACGAGACGGTCTTCACCCACAGGACCTTGATGCCGTCCTTGGCGAATTCCTTTTCGAGGAAGCCCTTTTCCTTGAGCAGCATCGACACCGGGTTGTAGGTCGCCCAGTCGATGCGGATTTCCTTCGGCTTGTCGGCGCCAAAGCTCGCGGTCGGCAACAGGCCGGCGAGCAGAGCCGATGCCAGGACGGAACGGCGGGACAGAACACTCATACGCAACCTCCACACGTTGCGCGGCCATCGAACGCGCGGCCGCTGGTTTCATGGAGGCGGACAAACAATTTGCCCGCCCGTCAGCCTTTGCTGGACGGGGCGGGCCCCGACCGCTTTAGCTGCATTTGTTAAGCGCCCGCAAGCTGTTCGCTCAAATCGGCGCTGTCTTCTAGTTACGGCGCGGGCTATGGTCAGTCAATAAGTAAAATATCGCGGGGCAGCCGCCGAAAAGGGAATGGGATTTTCCCTCCGCCGGTCCTTGGAGTGGAGTTATTTTTCACCCTATGGTGCGCCCCGCCCCGCTATAAGGCCTGCGCCCCGTCCGCCGGAATTTCCGCATGCTTACGCTCGACAAGGCCAGCGACAGCGCCGACCTCCTGTTCGACGAAACCACGGTCGTCGCCGACCTCGCCACCATCGCCGAACAGCACACCGGCTCGGAGCAGGAGCTGCGGAGCGCGGTCGCGCAGCGGCTCAAGATCGCGCTGACGGCCGGGCGTGAGCGCGCCGAGCAGCTGTTGCTGCAGGATCGCCAAGGCCGCCGCTGCGCCGAACGGCTCTGCCGCATGCAGGACGACATCATCCGCGTGCTGTTCGAGTTTGTGGTCCAGCATCTTTATCCGTCGGAAAATCCGTCGGAGGCCGAGCGCATGGCGATCGTCGCGACCGGCGGCTATGGCCGCGGCCTGATGGCGCCCGGCTCCGACATCGATCTGTTGTTCCTGCTGCCCTACAAGCAGACCGCCTGGGGCGAGTTGGTCGCCGAAGCCATTCTCTATTGCCTGTGGGACCTCGGCCTGAAGGTCGGCCACGCCACGCGCTCGATCGACGAATCCATCCGCCAGGCCAAGGCGGACATGACGATCCGCACCGCCATTCTGGAGTCGCGCTTCCTGCTCGGCGATCCCAAGCTGTTCGACGAATTGGTCGCCAAGTTCGACAAGTCGGTCGTGCAAGGCACCGGCCCCGATTTCGTCGCCGCCAAGCTCGCCGAGCGCGAGGAGCGCCATCGCCGTGCCGGCCAGTCGCGCTACCTGGTCGAGCCGAACGTCAAGGATGGCAAGGGCGGCCTGCGCGATCTGCACACGCTGTTCTGGATCGCAAAATACGTCTACCGCGTGCACGACATCGAGGAGCTGATCGAGCGCGGCGTGTTCGAGCCCGACGAGCTCAAGCTGTTTCGCCGCTGCGAGGACTTCCTGTGGTCGGTCCGCTGCAACATGCATTTCCTGACCGGCCGCGCCGAGGAGCGGCTGTCGTTCGACATCCAGCGCGACATCGCACTGCGGCTCGATTACACCGAGCATCCGGGCCAGAAGGACGTCGAGCGTTTCATGAAGCACTACTTCCTGGTCGCCAAGGACGTCGGCGACCTGACCGCCATCCTGTGCGCGGAGCTGGAGGACCGGCAGGCCAAGCCCGCGCCGATGCTGAGCCGGATGATGGCGAGGCTGCGCCCGCGCGGACGGCGGCCGCTGCCCGAGTCGGAGGACTTCCTCGACGACAACAACCGCCTCACCATCGCCGACAATGACGTGTTCGCGCGCGATCCGGTCAACTTGATCCGGATGTTTCATCTCTCGCAGAAGCACAACCTGATCCTGCATCCCGACGCCATGCGCGCGGCGACCAAATCGCTTCGGCTGATCGACGGCAAGCTGCGCGAGGACGCCGAGGCCAACCGGCTGTTCCTGGAGATTCTCACCTCGCACGACGCCGAGGTGGTGCTGCGGCGGATGAACGAGACCGGCGTGCTGGGGCGCTTCGTGCGCGCGTTCGGGCGCATCGTCGCGATGATGCAGTTCAACATGTACCACCACTACACGGTGGACGAGCACCTGCTGCGCTGCATCGGGATCCTCGCCGACATCGAACGCGGCAGCAACGAGGAGTTCGTGCCCGCCAACGACCTGATGCGGAAGATCCTGCCGGAGCACCGCACCTTGCTCTACGTCGCGCTGTTCCTGCACGACATCGCGAAGGGCCGCGTCGAAGACCATTCGATCGCCGGCGCGCGCATCGCGCGGCGGTTTTGTCCACGCATCGGGTTGTCGCCGGCCGATACCGAAACGGTGGCATGGCTGGTCGAGAACCATCTCGTCATGTCGACGGTGGCGCAGTCGCGCGACCTGTCCGATCGCAAGACCATCGAGAACTTCGCCGCCGTAGTACAGTCGCTCGAGCGCATGAAGCTGCTCACCATCCTGACCACCGCCGACATCCGCGCGGTCGGCCCGGGCGTGTGGAACGGCTGGAAGGCGCAGCTCCTGCGCACGCTCTATTACGAGACCGAGCCGGCGTTGACCGGCGGCTTTTCCGAGGTCAACCGCGCCCAGCGCGTCGCCATGGCGCAGGCCGAGCTGCGCGCCGAGCTCAAGGACTGGCCGGCCGGCCGGGTCGACGCTTATCTGGCGCGGCACTATCCGGCGTACTGGCTCAAGGTCGATCTGCCGCACCGGGTGGCGCATGCCCGCTTCGTGCGCGAAGCCGAAGATACCAACAAGGCTCTCGCCACCACGTTCGCGTTCGACAACGCGCGCGCGGTGACCGAGCTGACGGTGCTCGCGCCCGACCATCCGTGGCTGCTATCCACCTTGGCCGGCGCCTGCGCCGCGACCGGCGCCAACATCGTGGACGCCCAGATCTTCACCACCACCGACGGCCGCGCGCTCGACACCATCTCGTTATCGCGCGAGTTCGAGCAAGACGACGACGAGGCGCGGCGCGCCGCCCGCGTTGCCGAGACCATCGAGAAGGCGCTGAGCGGCAGCTTGCGGCTGCCCGAGGTGGTCGCCCGCCGCTCCGCCGGCAAGGGCCGGCTCAAGGCCTTCGCGGTCGAGCCGGAGGTGACCGTCAACAATCAATGGTCCAACCGTTATACGGTGATCGAGGTGGCGGGACTCGACCGGCCCGGCCTGCTCTATGAGCTGACGGCGACTCTGTCCAAGCTCAGCCTCAACATAACCTCGGCGCACGTGGCGACGTTCGGCGAGCGCGTGGTCGACGTGTTCTACGTGACCGACCTGCTCGGAGCCAAGATCGTGTCGCCGACGCGCGAAGCGGCGATCCGGCGCGCACTGCTGCAATTGTTCGTGCCGGCGGAGTCTGCGGCCCCCGCAAGGGGAGCCGCAGCACGTTGATCAAAACGGCAGCGGTTCGATCGCGGCGCGATCGTCCGCGCCCGGGCCTACTTGTTGCGCGCCTCGGGATTGTGCGCGAAGTAGATTATCTTCACCGGCGTCGGCAGCCACATCGGGAAGCTGTCCCGGACCAGACGGAAACTCGCGTCATTGACATCCGTCACCACCGGAGCAGCCGGCGCCCGCTTGCCCTTCTTCCGCTTGGCCGCATCGGCCGGCGTCGCCGCCAGCGCTATCGCCGCCATGCCCGCCAGAACGAGGAACACGATCCGCTTCATGGTTGATTCCCCCCAATTGTTGTGCCGCCGGTCATGGCGGCAACTCTTATGCGTGGATAGACTAGCATGGTCGTCCGCCGCGACGAGTGACCATCGGGAGACAGTCCCACCATGAATTATCGGGTGAAGCGGCTGCATCCGCTGTTTGTGGCGGAAATCAACGGAGTCGATCTTCGACAGCCGCTGGATGCGACAACCAAGCGCACCATCGAAGACGCCATGGACCAGTACGCCGTCTCGGTGGTGCCCGCTCAAGACATTGACGACGCTCGGCAAGTCGCATTCGCCGGCAGCTTCGGGCCGCTCGAAGTCGCCCCGATGGTGCAGGGCAAAACCGGCGCCCGCGGCGTCGGCAAGCGCATCAAACATCGCGAGATTTTCGACATTTCCAACCTCGACGACGACGGCCGCATCCTCGACGCCGACGACCAGCGCGCGACCTATCAGCAGGGCAACCAGCTCTGGCACACCGACAGTTCGTTCCGCCAGAGGTCGGCGACCTGGTCGATGCTGCATGCCCGCGTCATCCCGCCGGACGGCGCCGACACCGAATTCGTCGACACCCGCGCGATCTATGACGCGCTGCCCGATCGCATGAAATCGCGCATCGAGAGCGCGGTGGCCGAGCATTCGATCTGGCACTCGCGGGCCAAGCTCGGCGGCTACACCCCGACTGACGAGGAGCGTGCGTCACGGCCGCCGGCGCGGCATCCGCTGGTGCGGCGGCATCCGGGTTCAGGGCGCAAGGCGCTCTACATCGCCTCGCACGCCTCGCACATCATCGGCTGGCCGGTCGAGGAAGGCCGCGCGCTGCTGGAGGAGCTGATCGAATTCGCCACCCAGCCGCAGTTCATCTACGCCCACAAATGGCGCGTCGGCGATCTGGTGATCTGGGACAATCGCTGCACCCTGCACCGCGCCACGCCGTACCAATCGACCCAATACGTGCGCGATCTGCGCCGCACCACCATCATCGACGTGGCACAGCCGGTCGCAGGCTAATTGCGGAAACAAAGAACGGATGCGGCGCCGATGGCCGAAGCCATCAGGCCGCATCCGTTTCTGTTCAACGCGACCGTGCGACCGAATAGGCCGCACGTTCGATGTGACGAAAAATCCAGTTAGGCTTTCGCCTTTTTCTTGGGCTTCGCCGCCTTCTTTTCCGCAGCAGGCGCGGCGGCCGCGCCAGGCGCAGCCATCGGCGGCATGTTCTTCAGGTTCCAGTCATAGGCCGCATCGGCCGGCTTAGCCGGCGGCTTGGCAGCCGCTTTCTTCTTGGCGGCTTCGGCGCCGGTCAAGGTAAAGCACGCGGCAAGGATGACCGCGAGTAGCAGAGCGCTCTTACGCATGTGAATCCCCAGCTGTCATTGTCCACCGGACCTCCCGGTACCCCGTAGGATGCCCAAAAAACCGGACTTTGAAAATACGAAAAGACGCGGTGTCGACAACCGCAAAGTCCGGCAGGTCAGGCGGGGGAGGCGCTACTTTTTCTTGCCCTTTGCCGCGGGCGGGTGGGCGACCATGCCGCCGGTCACCGCCGCGGTGACAAAGTTCGCGCTGTCGACCCCGGCCGCCGAATTGCTCGGATTGATCATGGCGCGAAAAAAGGCGGCGGAATCGGCCCGGGCCTGAGCCGCCGGGTCTATTGGCGGAGCCTTCTTCTTGGCGGCGTCCGCGATGGTCGAAAACGAGGCTGCCAGCACGACGGCCAGCAAAAGTGCGCTGTTACGCATAAGGTCCCATCCCCAGTTAGATCTCGCCGGCTTCCCGGCACCACCCCATGATGCACAACCTCCGACTACTTGAACATACGGTCGGCTGGCTGTGGGCAAGTCGCAAAACCCACATGACGGCAGCCGTCGGAGGCCCTGCAAACGCCGCCCGGGCGCGGCTTAACGGCCCCTTAAAGCGCCCCGCTTAGCCTCCGTCCCGGCATCCGGAACGGGACGTCGCCGGGGCCAGGGCGGGACGACACATGGCGGAACGGCGAAGGACCGGTGAACGCCGCGAGCCGGTGTTCGACGCCACGCCCGCGCCGGGCGAAGGCCGCACAGCCCCCGTGGTCCGCAGCTCAGCCGATGACCGGCCGGCGCGGCCGCGCATCGCGGGCGACGGCAGCAAAGCGCCGCGCAAGCGGCGCCGGCGCAGCGGTCGCGCCCGCGGCCGCCGCATCGGCCGCGTCTTCTACTGGGGCGCGGTGGTGAGCCTGTGGCTGGTAATCGCCGGCGATCGGCGCCGTGGCCTGGGTCGGGGCGCATCTGCCGCCGATCCAATCGCTCGAAATCCCCAAGCGTCCGCCGACCATCAAGATCGTCGATCTGGAAGGCCGTCTGCTGGCGACGCGCGGCGACATGGGCGGCGCGGCGGTGCCGCTGAAGGAGCTGCCGCGCTACGTGCCGCAGGCGTTCATCGCGATCGAGGACCGGCGCTTCTATTCGCACCATGGCATCGATCCGATCGGCATCGCCCGCGCCATGGTCGCCAACATCCTGCGTCGCGGCGTGGCGCAGGGCGGCTCGACCATCACCCAGCAGCTCGCCAAGAACCTGTTCCTGACCCAGGAGCGCACGCTGACCCGCAAGGTGCAGGAGGTCGGGCTCGCGCTCTGGCTGGAGGAGAAGTTCAGCAAGGCGCAAATCCTGGAGATGTATCTCAACCGCGTCTATTTCGGCGCCGGCGCCTATGGCGTCGAAGCGGCCGCACAGCGTTATTTCGACAAGCCGGCGCAGAAGCTCACGGCGGCGGAGGCCGCCATGCTGGCGGGTCTGGTGCGCTCACCGTCACGACTGGCGCCGAGCCGCAACCAGGATGGCGCCGAAAAGCGCGCCCAGGTCGTGCTCGCCGCCATGGTCGACATGAAATTCCTCACCGACAAGACCGCCAAGGTCGCGTTGATGCAGCCGGCGCAAGCCGTCAAGGCCGCGGGCGCGGGCTCCGTCGGCTATGTGGCCGACTGGATCATGGACGTGCTCGATGACCTGATCGGCCGGGTCGAGCAGGACATCGTGGTCGAAACCTCGATCGATCCGGCGATCCAGGCCGCGGCCGAGAAGGCTCTGGTGGAGGAGCTTGCCAAAAGCGGCGAGAAGGCGGGCGTCGGCCAGGGCGCGCTGGTGGCGATGACGCCGCAGGGCGCGGTGCGCGCGCTGGTCGGCGGGCGGAACTACGCCGAGAGCCAGTTCAACCGAGCCGTCGCCGCCAAGCGGCAGCCCGGCTCGGCGTTCAAGCCGTTCGTCTATCTGACCGCGCTCGAGCGCGGGCTGACGCCGGAGTCGGTGCGCGAAGACAAGCCGGTCACGGTCAAGGGCTGGCATCCGGAAAACTACGGCCGCGAGTATCACGGCCCGGTCACATTGAAGCAGGCGCTGGCGCTGTCGCTCAACACCGTATCGGTGCGGCTGACGCTCGAGTTCGGGCCGACCGCGGTGGTCCGCACCGCGCATCGGCTCGGCATCGCCTCCAAGCTCGATCCGAATGCCTCGATCGCGCTCGGCACATCGGAGACGTCGGTGATCGAGTTGGTCGGCGCCTATGCGGCGTTCGCCAACGGCGGACTTGCGGCCGCGCCGCATGTGGTCGAACGCGTGCGCGCGGCCGGCGGCAAGCTCCTTTACCAGCGTCCGCAGGACAGCCTGGATCGCATCATCGAGCCGCGCATGGTCGCGATGATGAACGCGATGATGCAGGAAACCCTGCTCGCCGGTACCGCGCGCAAGGCCGAATTGCCCGGCTGGGCCGCCGCCGGCAAGACCGGCACCTCGCAAGAGTTCCGCGACGCCTGGTTCGTCGGCTACACCAGCCATCTGGTCGCTGGCGTCTGGCTCGGCAACGACGACAGCTCGCCGACCCGCAAGACCACCGGCGGCGGCCTGCCGGTCGAGATCTGGAGCAAGTTCATGCGCGCGGCTCATCAGGCCGTGCCGGTCGCCGCATTGCCCGGAACGTCGGAGCGGACCATTCGGCGGCGGGCTGTTCGGCCGCATTCGGACGGCCGCCGGCGTCCATGTCCAACGCCGAGGAGCCGGTGCGCCCAGTGCGCGCCGCCGGCGGCGGCATCGACAACTGGCTGATCGACCGGCTGTTCGGCCGGCGTTAGAGCATGATCCCACCGTCAGGCCTGGGTCGCGCGAATGCCGCGGCTCAGCCACCACAGCACCAAGCCGAGACATCCGGCCAGCGCCATCGCGATCGCCAGCGGCCAGGCGGTGTCGCTGAGCGTATGGCCGAGAATGGCGCCGACCGTGGCCGATGAGGTCTGCGTGCACAAGCCGAACAGCGAGGCCGCGGCGCCGGCACGGTCGGCAAACGGCAGCAGCGCGCCGGCCTGCGATTGCGGCAGCGCCATGCCCATGCCGATCATGTAGACGCCCGCGGTGACAACGAGCGCCACCGCCACATGCGCGCCGAGCGCCACCGCCAGCACCATGGCGAGACCGCCGCACGCCATGGCGGCGGTGCCGAAGCCCATGGTGCGTCCGCTGCCCCAGCGCATGACAAAACGGGCGGCGATGCTGGTGCCGACCAGATAGCCCGAGGCCGCGATTGCAAACGCCACGCCGAACGCCAGCGGCGAGAGGCCGTAGATGTCCTGCAGCACAAAGGCCGCGGCGGATATCCAGGCGAACAATCCGGCCATGCAGCACATGCCGATGCCGAGATGCACGACAAAGCTGCGGTGGGCCAGGAAGCGGCGGTAGGAGCGCAGCGTCGAGCCGAGCGAAAACGGCTCAGGCGCACGCTGCCGCAACGTCTCCGGCAGCAGGAACCAGACCATGATCCAGGCCGTCGCGGCAAACAGGAACAGCGCCACGAAGTTCGAGCGCCAGCCGAACAGCGTCTGCAGCACGCCGCCGGCGAGCGGCGCCAGCAACGGCGCGATCGCCATGATCGCCGCCATGCGCGAAAGCTCGCGGGCGACGCGGACGCCCTCGTACATGTCGCGCACCGTGGCGCGCGCCAGCACCATGGCGCCCGATCCGCCGAGCGCCTGCAGAAAGCGCGCCGCGATCAGCGCCTCGATCGAGGTCGCGAGCGCGCAGGCAAGCGACGCCAACAGGTAGGCGCCGAGCGCCGACAGCAGCACCGGCCGGCGGCCATGACGGTCGGACAACGGCCCGAAGATCACCTGCGCGCAAGCCAGCCCGACGAGATAGACCGAGATCGTGAGCTGCACCTGCGCGGCCGGCGCATTCAACAGCCGCGCAATCTCCGGCAGCGACGCCAGATACATGTCGACCGACAACGGGCCGAGCCCGATCAACATGGCGAGCAGGAGCGTCAGCGCGAACGAGCCGGGGCGGAGCATTGGGGAGGCTGCGGCCGGCTGACGATCAACCGGCGGTGGGCGCGAACGGCTTGTTCGGCCGATCCGGCACGCCGTAGCGGTGCAGGTCGCCGCCATGCAGGTCGAGCCACATCTTGGCGCGGCCGGCGTCGGGGCACAGCCGGTTGACCAGCCGCCAAAACCGCGGCGAGTGGTTCATCTCGACGAGATGCGCCACCTCGTGGACCGCGAGATAGTCCAGCACGAACGGCGGCGCCAGAATCAGCCGCCACGAGTACGACAACACGCCGGTGGTCGAGCACGAACCCCAGCGGCTGCTCTGGTCGCGCACCGAAATGCGCCGGACGCCGACGCCGAGCCGCTCGGCGGCGCGGCGGCTGGCGGCTTGCAGATCGCGCTGCGCCTCACGCCGCAGAAAATCGCCGACCCGGCGGTCGACATGCGGGGCGGCTCCGGCGACACACAGCAAGGACACGCCGTCGGCGCCGGTCTCCGCCCACACCGTGCCGCGCGCGCCCGGCCGATGCACGATGCGGTGCTCGACGCCACGCAGCGGCACGATCGTGCCGTCGGCAAACGGCGCGGCCTGTGGCAGCCGGTGCAACCGCGTCGCTATCCAGCTGCCATGCCTTTGCGCGAACTCCTTGGCCTCGCGCAGGCTGCCGCGCGGCGGCATGGTAAGGATGACCTCGCGCGATGCGGCATGGATGCGCAGCGTGTAGCGCCGCGCCTGCCGGTGGCGGCGAATGCGCACCGGATAGATCGCCTGGTCGAAGTCGATCTCGATCGACTGCGGCTCGCTGGGACGGCGATAGAGCAGCGCGCGCAGGAATTTCATCGATCGATCATCCCGAATCCTCGGGACAGGTTAGCAGAACGGCCCGCGCCTAGACAGCCGCGAGCTTGGGCACCGGCCGGCGCACGGTTTGCGGACGCTCGATGCTGAGCACGAAGTCGGCGATGCGCGGCGCCACCTCGGCGCGGAAGCGCGAGCCGTTGAATACGCCATAATGGCCGACGCCGAGCTGCAGATAATGCGACTTGCGTTCGGGCGGGATATTCACGCACAGCCGATGCGCCGCCTCGGTCTGGCCGACACCGGAAATATCGTCGTGCTCGCCCTCGATGGTGAGCAGTCCGGCGTTGCGGATGCGGCTCGGATCGACCGGCCGGCCACGATGCGTCATCTCGCCTTTCGGCAGCGCATGGCGCACGAACACGGTCTCGACGGTCTGCAGGTAATATTCCGCCGCGAGGTCCATGACCGCCAGATACTCGTCGTAGAAGTCCTTGTGCTTGTGCACCGAGTCGCCGTCGCCCTTCACCAGGTTGAAGAATAGCTCCTTGTGCGCGTCGACATGGCGATCAAGGTTCATGCTAACGAAGCCGTGCAGCTGCAGGAAGCCCGGATAGACGTCGCGCATGACGCCCGGATGCGGGAACGGTACCTTGGTGATGACGTTGCGGCGGAACCAGTCGGTGCCGCGCTGCTCGGCCAACTTGTTCACCGCGGTCGGGTTGCTGCGGGTGTCGATCGGGCCGCCCATCAGCACGATCGAGCGCGGCGCGTAGGGATCGTTGTCGGCCTCCATCAGCGCGGTCGCCGCCAGCACCGGCACCGAGGGCTGGCAGACCGCGACCACGTGGGTGTCGCCGCCGAGGAAATGCAGAATGCTGATGACGTAGTCGATGTAGTCGTCGAGGTCGAAGCGGCCCTCCGCCACCGGTACCATACGGGCGTCGACCCAATCGGTGATGTAGACGTCGTGGTTGGTCAGGAACGCCTCGACCGTGCCGCGCAGCAGCGTGGCGTAGTGGCCGGACATCGGCGCCACGATCAGCAGCTTCGGCTGCGGCCGCCGCGGCATGTGGCAGAACATCCGCTCGAAGTGCACCAGCCGGCAGAACGGCCGCTCCCAGGCGGTGGTGACATGGATCGGTGCGCGCTCGCCACCGACCATCACCGAATCGATGCCCCAGTCGGGCTTGCCGTAGCGCCGGGTCGAGCGCTCGAACAGCTCGGCGGCGGCGGCGATGCTCTTGCCGTAGGTGGTGTGAGTGAAGGGATTGAGCGGGTTCTTGAGATAGAGCCGCGTGACGTCGGCAAACGCCCGCGCCGGCTGCAGCGCGGCGTGACTCATCTCATAGAGCCAATAGAGCCCATTCGAAAAGATCGGCCCGCCGGAGGCCGGCGCGCCGCCAAATTCCCCAATTGCCATTCGTTCGGGCCCCCCGCCCGGTTGTTGCGGCGCAGCATAGTGACGAATCGATGACATGGTCAACATATAAGAGAACCTTTGGCCAACCGTTACCCCCCGAAAATGCAGGGCTTTTCTTCGTTTCCACCGGAGGGGCCGGTTGCTGCGCAGCAGCGCCTAGTCGCCGCCCTGCAACAGGGTGCCTTCGCGCCGCGCGCTTTTCAGCAATGTCAGAAAGCCGGTCACCGCAGCCGCCATCAGCACGGCATTGAGCGCGAACGACTGGATCATCAGGTCGGCGCGGAAGGTGTGGTCGATGATCAGCGCCCGCATGCCCTCGAACACGTAGGTCGGCGGCAGCATCCAGGCGAACACCTGCAGCCACTCCGGCAGCACCGCCACCGGGTAGTAGACGCAGGTCAGCGGCAGGACCAGGAACATGATGCCCCAGGCGAGCGACTCGGCGCCGAGCCCGTTGCGCAGCAGCAAGCCGGCGACGACGATCGCAACCGCCCAGCTGGTCAGGAACAGATTGAGGAAGAACACCGGCAGCGCGAGACCGAGCCCCCACAGGTTGAAGCCGAAGAACCAGATCGCCAGCAGAGAGACCGGCACCATGCCGATCGACAGGCGGATCACGCTGATGATCATCAGCGCGGCGACGAACTCGACCGGGCGCAGCGGGCTCATCATCAGGTTGCCCATGTTGCGGGCGTACATTTCCTCCAGGAACGAGATCGAGAACCCGAGCTGGCCGCGGAACAGGATGTCCCACAGCATGACGGCGCAGATGAAGGTGCCGGCGGCGCGCGCGAAGAAGCCCGAGTGCTGCGCGACATAGACCTGCAGGAACCCCCACATCAGCATCTGCACCGCCGGCCAATACATCAGGTCGAACACGCGCGGCCACGACGACTTCAGCAGATACCAATGCCGCAGCACCATCGCGAACATGCGACGGGCCGACAGCGCGACACGCGCCGGCGCCTGCACGCTCATTGCGCCGCCTCGCGGGCCTCGCCGGTGCCGCGCGCGATGTCGAGGAACACCTCTTCCAGATTGCTGCGGCCGTAGCGGTCGATCAGTCGCACCGGCGTGTCGTCGTCCTCGATGCGGCCGGCCTTGAGCATGATGACGCGGTCGCACAGCCGCTCGACCTCGCTCATGTTGTGGGAGGCGAGCAGCACGGTGGCGCCGCGTTCCCGACGATAGCGCTCGAGCCGGCCGCGCACCCAGTCGGCGGTGTCGGGATCGAGCGAGGCGGTCGGCTCGTCGAGCAGCAGGATCTCGGGCTCATTGATCAGCGATTTCGCCAGCGCCACGCGGGTCTTCTGGCCGGCCGACAGCTTGCCGGTCTGCCGGTCGAGGAAATCGGCGAGGTCGAGCTCCTGCGACAGCGCACGGATGCGGCCGGCGACGTCCTGGCAGCCATATAGCATGCCGAACACGGTCAGGTTCTGCCGCACCGAAAGCCGCATCGGCATGTTCACATAGGGACTTTCGAAGTTCATCCGGTGCAGCACCAGATGACGCTGGCGCGGCATCTCGGCGCCCAGCACCATGACCCGGCCAGAGGACGGCTCGACCAGGCCCATGATGGTGGAGATGGTGGTGGTCTTGCCGGCGCCGTTGCCGCCGAGCAGCGCGGTGCAGGACCCCGGCGCAAGCGCGAAGGAAATGCCGTCCACGGCGGTCACGGTCTTGTAGACCTTGACCAGACGTTCGACGGCGACGGGGGGCTCGGCAGAGGTCGGCGCCAGCATGGCGCAGATGTGACGTGCCGCCGCGCCGCGCGCAAGCCCCTGGCGCATCGTCGCGCGACCGATGGTAGCGTTTGAGAACGACGCCCGGCCCACTAAAATATGCCGTCATGCTGGAAGACACCGCCGACCAACTGCACTTGCCGCGCCGGCGCAACGTTCGGCTCGACACGCTGCTGCGGCTGCGCTGGCTCGCGATCATCGGCCAGACCACGGCGGTGCTGGTGGTCTATTACGGCATCGATTTTCCGCTGCCGATCTGGGCGTGCCTCGCGGTCATCGCGCTGTCGGCCTGGCTCAACGTGGCGCTGCGGGTGCGCTTTTCGCTGACGCAGCGGCTCGAGCCGGAGCGCGCCGCCTGGTTGCTGGCGTTCGATATCGCCGAGCTCGCCGTGCTGCTGTTCCTGACTGGCGGCCTGGAAAATCCGTTCGCGTTCTTGTTCCTCGCGCCGGTGCTGCTGTCGGCGACCGCGCTGCCGCCGCGGATCACCGTGATCCTCAGCGCCTTCGCGATCCTGTGCGCCACGGTGCTGGTGTTCGCGCACTATCCGCTGCCTTGGGATGCCGACGACCCGCTCGAACTGCCGTGGATCTATCTGCTGGGCGTCTGGATTTCGATCGTCTCGTCGATCGGATTCATCGGGGTCTATGCGTGGCAGATCACCGAGGAAGGCCGCCAGCTCGCCGAGGCGTTGACCGCGACCGAGCTCGTGCTGTCGCGCGAGCAACACCTGTCGCAGCTCGACGGGCTTGCGGCCGCCGCCGCCCATGAGCTCGGCACGCCGCTGTCGACGATCTCGGTCATCGCCAAGGAGCTCGAGCGCGCGATCAAAGCGGACTCGCCGCATTTCGAGGACGTCAAGCTGCTGCGCGAGCAATCGCAGCGCTGCCGCGACATCCTCTCGAAGCTGACCGAGCTGTCGACCGGCGAGCCGTTCGACCGCATGCCGCTATCGGCGCTGATCGAGGAGGTGGTGGCGCCGCACCGCAATTTCGGCGTCGCCATCGACGTCGCCCTGGCGCACGATCCGGCGCCGCCGATGGGCGCGCGCAATCCGGCGATCCTGTACGGGCTCGGTAATCTGCTCGAAAACGCCGTCGACTTTGCGCACGACCGCGTCGAGGTGACCGCGGACTGGACCGAGGACGACATCGCCGTCACGATCAGCGACGACGGCCCGGGCTTCGCGCCCGAGATCATGGACCGGATCGGCGAGCCGTACGTGCGCTCGACCCGGCGCCGCCGCACCAACGCGGCCGGCGAAACCAGCGGGCTGGGGCTCGGCTTCTTCATCGCCAAGACGCTGCTGGAGCGCTCGGGCGCGACGGTCGATTTCGAGAACCGCGCTTATCCGGATCGCGGGGCGGTGATCCGCGTCCGCTGGGAGCGCAGTAATTTTGAGCGCCCGCTTGCATTTGCGGCCACTTGAGGGCAAGGGTAGCGATTATTAGATCTGGGTGGGTCAGCGGATTTGAGATTGCGATGACCGATCTACAGCCAGCAGTCGTCACGGCCGAACGAAGTTTGCTGATCGTGGAGGACGACAAGTCCTTTTTGCAGCGGCTCGCCCGCGCCATGGAGGCGCGCGGATTTCAGGTGACGATCGCCGAGACGGTCGCCGACGGCCTGCAGCAGGTCGAAAAGATGGCGCCGGCTTATGCGGTCGTCGACATGCGGTTGGCCGACGGCAACGGTCTCGACGTCGTTTCCGCGCTTAAGCATCGCCGCCCCGATGCGCGCGCCATCGTCCTCACCGGCTATGGCAACATCGCCACCGCGGTCAACGCGGTGAAAATCGGCGCCGTCGACTACCTGTCGAAGCCCGCCGACGCCGACGACGTGGTGGCGGCCCTGCTGGCGATCGAAGGCCGCAAGGCCGAGCCGCCGGAGCATCCGATGTCGGCGGACCGCGTGCGCTGGGAGCACATCCAGCGCATCTACGAGCTGTGCGGACGCAACGTGTCGGAAACGGCGCGCCGGCTCAACATGCACCGGCGCACCTTGCAGCGCATCCTCGCCAAACGCGCGCCGCGCTGATCTCCTCACCCCATCCTACTAAATCAGCCGGCTGACGCGCTCGATGATCGGTTTCGGCGTGGCATAAATCCGGTTGATCACTGTCGCGAGCTGCTCGCCGTCCTCCGGCTCGAGCTCGAACCGGTTGCGCTTGACCTCGGCGACGAACTCCGGGTCCTTCATGGTGGCGTTGAAGGCATCGCGCAGCATTTTCAGCCGCTCCGCCGGCAGATCGGGCGGCGCCACGAACGGCCGGCCGATGTCCTGACCGGCGTACAGGAATTCGAGCGTCCGGCGCTCGTCGTCGGTGCCGGCCAGTTCCAGCACGTTCGGCACGCCCTTGAGCTCCGGCGGCGTCGAGCCGCCGGCTTGCAGCAGCACGTTGACGGTCTTGTTCGGAATCCAATCGGGCTTGCGCTGCTTGACGCTGTCGAGGCTCTCGCAGATGCCTTCGACCTCGCCGCGCTCCATCGCCAGGAACACGTCGGCCGAGGAGCGGAAGCCCGAAACCAGCTTGAACTTGAAGCCGAACAGGTCGTTGAGCACCTTCGGATACGAGCGCGTGCCGGTGCCGGGCCCGGTGTCGCCCAGGATCAACGTGGCGTCGCGCAACTGCTTGACGTCCTTCACCGCAGCGCTGCTGTTGGCGATACAGACGTTGTGCTCGCGTGTCGGGCTGCCGAGCCACGACAGCTTGGTGGCATCGAAGCGCGCGCCGGGCGCATTGCTCAGCGGCCCGAGCGCCGCGTCGCGCGCGATGATCGCAAGCACCGTGCCGTCCTTCGGCGCCGCGCCGTAGATATGGCTGGCCGCCACATAGCTGCCGGCGCCCGGCATGTTCTGCGGCACCACGTTCGGGTTGCCGGGCAGATGCTTGCCGATGTGGCGCGCGACGGTGCGGCCCCACAGGTCGTAACCGCCGCCGGGGCCGAAGCCGATGATCAGGTTGACGGTCTTGCCGGCGAGGCTGTCCGTGGCCGGTTGCGCGCAAGCCGGCGATGCCGCGAGCGCAGCCGCGGCCGCGCAAAACAGCACGCCGAACCGGCCCAGGCCCGGCATCGGAGCGCTCCTGACGATTCGAGGTTCGCCGAAACCGGTTTGCGGACCCATGCCTAGAGCTCAGCCTCGTACGGCCCGGTCGGATCGACCAGCGATTGCAGGCGAAGCGCCGCCGCCCGCGCGATGGCGAGCGTCATGCTCTTGCGGGTCGCGGCATGCAGGCGGTGCTCCGGCGCCTCGCAGACGATCTGCGCGCCGAAGCCGTCGGCGACGATCAGGCCGGTGTCCTTGGGGAAAATCTCGCACGGCACCTCCAGGCAGGTCGCAAAGAACAGCCGGTCGCAATGCATCCGGTAATCCATCCACTTCTGGTCGGCGCGGAAATCCGCCACCGACGACTTGATCTCGACGATCCAGATTTCGCCGTCGCCGCCGAGCGCCACCAGGTCGGCGCGGCGGCCCGAGGCGAGCGGCAGCTCGCTCACCACGCAGAGGCCGTGGGCATGCAGCAGCCGCGCCGTGCCGCGCGCGATCTTGAGCGCGGTCGCCGATTGCCGGCCGTCGACCGGCGGCGCAATTCCCGGCGCCTTGACGTTCATAATGCGATACGGCTCCGAAGCCTGTTCCTGGAAGCCTATGTCTAACTTGAGCTCAAGCTGACGCACGCGACATACTCGCCGACAAGATGGACGGACGCACATTCTGCCGCAGACGAACGCGCCGAGGAAAGCAGCGTCGACTTACCGGCCGCGTCCCAGTTCCATCACCATGCGGGTCAGCAGATACAGCCGCGGCAGCATGCTGTCGACCTCGGCGTATTCCCGCTCGGTATGGGCGTTGCTGCCGATCATGCTGAGCCCGTCGAGCGTCGGCTTGAACACCCCGGCGGCGAGGCTCGAGTTCGGCGGCACCGCCGCTGCCTTCCAGCTTCAGCGTTCGGCCAATCTCGCCATAGATGCGCTGCGCCATGGCGGCGAGCGCGTCGATCTGCGCGTTCTGCGGCATGACCGGGAAGCCGCGGCTGAGGCTGGTCGTCACCTCGACGTCGGCAACCAGCTTGTTCTTCGCGAGCTCGGTCATGTCGCGCTCGACGCGGTCGAACTCCTCGGCTGTCACCACCCGCACGTCGCCCTCCGCCACGGCATAGTCCGGGATGACGTTCTTGCGGTCGCCGGCGCTGAGCACCGTGAAGCTCACGGTCGTGCCCTTGGCCGGATCGGCGAGCTTGCCGAGCTGGAGGATCTGGTGCGCGAGCTCGGTCGCGGCATTGCGGCCGAGATGCGGCACCGAGGCATGCGCGGAGCGGCCCTTGACCTCGACCCTGATGGTGCCGGAGCCCTTGCGCCAGATCACCAGGCCGTCGCCGGGCCGGCCGGCCTCGAGATTGAGCGTGACGTCGTGCTCCTTGGCGAGCCGCTCGATCAGCGCGCGCGACCCGCGCGAGCCGGTTTCCTCGTTGGTGTTGAGCATCAGCGTCAGTCGCGCGTAGTCCTTGAACTTCAGGTCGTCGAGGATTTTCAGCATCGTCAGCCCGATGACGATACCGGCCTTGTCGTCCGACACGCCCGGACCATAGGCGCGCCCGCCCTCGATGCGGAACGGCCGCGCCGCCGCCGCGCCCCGCTTGAACACCGTGTCCATGTGGGCGATCAGCAGGACCTTGCCTTGGCCCGCGCCGGCAAAGCTTGCGACGATGTTGTCGCCACCCGCCGGCATCGGCGTCGGTACGGTCTCGATCGTGGCGCCGAGCCGCTTCAGCTCTTCGGCGGCGATGGCGCCGACGGCGTTCAGCCCGTCGGCGTCGCCGGTGCCGGAATCGATGTTGACCAGCCGCTCCCAGAGCTTGATCGCGCCAGGCTGGTGGCGCGCCGCGCTGTCGAGGATCGGCTTGTGGGCCTCGGCTGCGACGGCGGCTGGCGGCGCGCCGACCAGCAGCAACAGCGCCAGGAATGCGCCGCGCCAATTCATCGCCCTGCTCCGGCCCGTTCGGGGAACGCCTGCTTGAGGCCTTCACGCGACGCATCGAGGATGCCGCGTTCGGTGATCAAGCCGGTGACCAGCCGCGCCGGCGTCACATCGAAGCCGTAGTTCGCGACCGCCGAGCCGTCGGGCACGATCCGCACCGTCTCGATGCGGCCGTCGGCGGTGCGGCCGGTCATGGTCGATTGCTCCTCGGCGCCGCGCTGTTCGATCGGGATCTCGTTGACGCCATCGCTCACCGAAAAGTCGATGGTCGGCGACGGCAGCGCCACATAGAACGGCACGTTGTTGTCCTTGGCGGCCAGCGCCTTCAGATACGTGCCGATCTTGTTGCAGACGTCGCCCTGGGCGGTGACGCGGTCGGTGCCGACGATCGCCAGGTCGACCATGCCGTGCTGCATCAGATGGCCGCCGGTGTTGTCGGCGATCACGGTGTGCTTGACGCCGTGCTGGCCGAGCTCCCAGGCGGTGAGCGCCGCGCCCTGGTTGCGCGGCCGGGTCTCGTCGACCCAGACATGGATCGCGATGCCCTGGTCGTGCGCCATGTAGATCGGCGCCGTCGCGGTGCCCCAATCGACGGTGGCGAGCCAGCCGGCGTTGCAATGGGTGAGCACGTTGACCGGCTGGCCGTTGCGGCGCGCGGCGACCGCCTCGATCAACTTCAGGCCGTTGCGGCCGATCGCCTGGTTGATGGCGACGTCCTGGTCGCAGATCTCGGCGGCGCGGCGGTAGGCCGCGGCCACCCGCGCGTCGCGCGGCTGGTTGCGCACGGCGGCGACCATCTCGTCCAGCGCCCATTTCAGGTTGATCGCGGTCGGCCGGGTCTTGAGCAGCGCCGCGCAGGCGCGCTCCAGGTTGTCGTCGGAGGCGTCGGCACGCAACGCAAGGCACAGGCCGTAGGCCGCCGCCGCGCCGATCAGCGGCGCGCCGCGCACCTGCATCGACCTGATGGCGTGCACGGCGTCGTCCAGCGTCGTCAGCGTCAGCGTGGCGAAGCGGTGGGGCAGCGCAGTCTGATCGATGGTGCCGACCGACCAGCCGTCGCCGTTGAGCCAGATCGAGCGCGTGGGCTTGCCGTTGGCCTTCATGTCGCAGTCTTAGCCCCACGCCGCAATCGGAACAATATTGCCCACGGATTTCGGCGACAGCCACTAACGCCTTCAGGAGCGGTCCAAATCCGGCCGAAATCCGCCGATGCCCGGCCGCAATCCGGGCCACGGACAGCCGCGAAGCCTGAGAATCATCGCCGCGTCGGATGTTTTTCAGGAGGGTTTCCCATGATCGCCTATGCGCTGCGGGCCGTGCTGCCCGCTTGGTTCGCTGCCTTGCTTGCCGTCACCACCGCGATCGCGTCGCCGGAAGCGCCGAGCTTCAAGCCCGCGTTGAAGCCGGTGGTCGAGGTCGCCTTCGTGCTCGATACCACCGGTTCGATGGGCCCGCTGATCGAGGGCGCCAAGCGAAAGATCTGGTCGATCGCCACCGCCATCGTCGACGCCAACCCGCACGCGGACATCCGCATGGGGCTCGTCGCCTATCGCGACATTGGCGACGAATACGTCACCAAGACCTTCAATCTCACCACCGACATCCAGGACCTGTACGCCAACCTGCTGGAGCTGCGCGCCCGCGGCGGCGGCGACTGGCCGGAGAGCGTCAACGAGGCGCTGCACGTCGCGGTGACCAAGCTGTCCTGGACGCAGGGCTCGGAAATCTGCCGCATCATGTTCCTGGTCGGCGACGCGCCGCCGCACATGGACTACGCGCAGGATGTCAAATACCCCGAGGTGCTGCGCATGGCGCGCGAGCGCGACATCACCGTCAACGCCGTACAGGCCGGTGGCGCGCGCGACACCGAACGCGTGTGGCGCGAGATTGCCCAGCTCGGCAACGGCCGCTACATCCCGATCCCACAGGACGGCGGCCATCTGGTGATCATCGAGACGCCCTGGGACACCGAGATCATCGAGCTGCAAGGCCGCATCAACGGCACGGTGATCCCGTATGGACCGCGCGCCCAGCAATACAGCATCGAGCAGAAGACCAAGCAGATCGCCACAGCGCCCGCTTCGGTCGCCTCCGAGATGGCCGGGTATATCAACAAGCGCGCCGCCAGCACCGGCGAAGCCGTCACCGGGCGCGGCGACCTGGTCGCCGACGTCGCCGCCGGCCGCCAGCGCCTCGAAGGCGTGAAGGACGACGAACTGCCCGACGCGATGCGCACGATGAAGCCGGCCGAGCGCCAGGCCGCAATCGACAAGCAGACGGCGGAGCGCAAGTCGCTCAACGCGCGCCTGACCGATCTGGTCAGGAAACGCGATCAGTACGTGATGGAGAAGCGCAACACCGCGCCGGTCAAGACCGCCGATTCATTCGATCGCGCCGTGGCCGAGACCCTGAAGGCGCAGATCAAGCGCTAGCCTCCATCACTCCATCCCGAGCAGCGGTCCAGGACCGCTGCTCTCTCGCCCTCATCCTTGGAAAAGCCCGCGCTTTGCTCGGGCTCCTCAGGATGAGGGCTTTCGTTTGCGCGCCTGGCATGATTGCATGAGGACAACCAAGGATTTCTGCCGGCGGGAGCGTTTCATGGCCATCGACTGGGAGGTTGAGTACAACAATCGCGCGCGGGTGCCCGAGCATCCGCAAATTTTCGAGCGCTGGGCGCGCGAGGGCGCGGCCTACCGCGACGAGGCCGGCAAGGACGGCCGCGCCGAGATCGGACTGAAGTACGGCCCCTCGCCGCGCCAGACCATCGACCTGTTCAAGCCGCGCGGCAACGACGCAGGCTCACTCGCGCTGTTCATCCACGGCGGCTACTGGCGCTCGCTCGAGCCGTCGAGCTTCAGCCAGATGGCGCGCGGCATGAACGCGCACGGCGTCACCGTCGCGGTCGTCGGCTACGACCTCTGCGCCGCAGGTCTCGATCGGCCAGATCGTCGAGCAGACCCAGGCGGCCTGCCTCTATCTCTGGAAGCGGCTCGGCAAGCGCATCATGGTCAGCGGCCATTCCGCCGGCGGCCACCTCGCCGCCTGCATGGTGGCGACCGATTGGAAGAAGCTCGACGCCAGCGCGCCGGCCGATCTGGTGCCGGCCGGCTACGCGATCTCCGGCCTGTTCGACCTCGCGCTGCTGCTGCACCTCGCCACCAACGCCGACTTCAAGCTCGACTGCCGCCGAGGCGCGCCGGATCTCGCCGCTGTTCTGGCCGGTGGCGCGCGGCCGCGTGCTCGACGCCGTGGTCGGCGGCCAGGAATCCGTCGGAGTTCCTGCGGCAGAGCAAGACCGTCGCCGACGGCTGGCGCGCGAAGGGCGCCGAGACGCGCTACGAGGCGATCTCCGGGATGAACCACTTCACGGTCTGCGATCCGATGACCGATCCCGGCAGCGCGATGACCAAACGGCTGGTGGAGTTGGCGAAGCGGGCTTGATGGTGACTTCGCCTAGAACCAATACCGCCAGGCGAACACGATCGTCAGCGCGGCGCCGACCACGACCACCACGACCCGCATCGCGTCCTGCGGAATGACGGCGCGCCATGTGGGCGCCGCAGAAGGCCGCCGATCAGGCAGCCGGCCATCATGACCAGCGTCTGCGGCCAGCTCACCGCGCCGTTGGCGATGAACCAGATCGAGGCGGCGAAGGTGTTGAGGCTCGACACCAGGTTCTTCGCCACATTGGCGCGAGCGATAGTCGCCCTCGGTCGCGATCGATCAGCACGCCGAGCAGCAGCATGCCGACGCCGGCGCCGAAATAGCCGCCATAGATCGAGATCGGCAGCACCAGCGGGATGCTGGTCACGCTCGATCTGCGCATTCGCGGCCGCCGCGCGCCGCGCACGCGCGCGCAGCCATGCCGCGTGATGCGCCCGGCAAAGGCGAACAGCACGGTGGCAAAGCCGAGCAGCAGCGGGATCAGCAACTCGAACAGCCGCACCGGGCGTCGCCAGCAGCAGCATCGCGCCGATCAGCGCGCCCAGCACCGAGGCGGTGAGCAGGCCGACGAAGGCGCGGTTGAACGGCGGCAGCTGGCCGCGGTCGGTCATGGCGGCGAGGAAATTGCCGGCGCTGACCGCCACGAGATTCGACGCGGTGGCGACCACCGGCGACAGGCCGATCGCCAGCATCACCGGAAAGGTGATGACCGATGCGCCGCCGACCAGGGACGCCATCACGCCGCCGACGATGCCGGTGCCGAACAGGATCAGAATGGTGTGAAGGTCCATGCAGCGCTTCTTTACCTCTCCCGCTTGCGGGGAGAGGGCGCGAGACGCAGTGCTGGATCGATCACATGAACGCCTGGATGCCGGTCTGGGCGCGGCCGAGGATCAGCGCGTGGATGTCGTGGGTGCCCTCGTAGGTGTTCACCGTTTCGAGGTTGCACATCACGCGCATGACGTGGAATTCGTCGGAGATGCCGTTGCCGCCGTGCATGTCGCGCGCCACGCGGGCGATGTCGAGCGCCTTGCCGGTGTTGTTGCGCTTCATCAGCGAGATCGACGGCGGCGCGGCCTTGCCGGCCTCCAGCATGCGGCCGAGCGCGAGCGCGCCGCGCAAGCCGAGCGCGATCTCGGTCTGCATGTCGGCGAGCTTCTTCTGCACGAGCTGATTGGCGGCGAGCGGCCGGTTGAACTGCTTGCGGTCGAGCACGTATTGCCGCGCGCGCGTGCCAGCAGAACTCGGCGGCGCCCATCGCGCCCCAGGCAGATGCCGTAGCGCGCCATGTTGAGGCAGCCGAACGGGCCGGCGAGGCCGGACACGTTCGGCAGCAGATTGTCCTCCGGCACAACAGCGTCCTCCAGCACGACCTCGCCGGTGACCGAGGTGCGGAGCGACAGCTTGCCCTCGACCTTCGGCGTCGAGAAACCCTTGGTGCCGCGCTCGACGATGAAGCCGCGGATCTTGCCTTCGAGCTTGGCCCAGACGACGGCGAGGTCGGCGATCGGCGCGTTCGAGATCCACATCTTGGCGCCGTTGAGCTTGAAGCCGTTCGGCACCTTCTCGGCGCGCGTGATCATCGAGCCCGGATCGGAGCCGAAGTCCGGCTCGGTCAGGCCGAAGCAGCCGATCAGCTCGGCCTTGGCGAGCTTGGGCAGATATTTCTTGCTTCTGCGCCTCGGTGCCGTAGGCATAGATCGGGTGCATCACCAGCGACGACTGCACCGACAGCGTCGAGCGGTAGCCGGAATCGACGCGCTCCAGCTCGCGCGCGATCAGGCCGTAGCCGACGTAGCCCAGGCCGGCGCCGCCGTATTCCTCCGGGATGGTCGGGCCGAGCAGGCCGAGCGCGCCCATCTCGGGCAGGAGTTCCTTGTCGACCCGCTCCTCGCGCCAGGCGAGCCGGACCCGCGGCATCAGCTTGTCCTGGGCGAAGGCGCGCGCGCTGTCGCGCACCATGCGCTCTTCCTCGGTCAGGTCGCCGTCGAGATCGAGCGGGTCTTCCCAGTTGAAGTCGGCGTCCTTGAGCACCTGGGCGGGCTTCGACTTGGACTTGCCTTCGTGGGACGCTGCGGTCGACATGACGGACTCCGGTGATTTTCGCTTTGACCGGCATTCTAGCGCCTTCATGGCGTGATGTCGCCCATTGGACTGGCAAGTGAAATTGGGTCGTGCCAGCCGCTGTTCGTCTGCTGCCGCTGCCATTACACTCTGCGATGAACGACGGGGAGGAAGGCGTGGCAAGCAAGCCTTCTATGGTTCGCGCGGTGGCGCTCGCCATCATGGCGTTCGCCATCATGGCGTTCGCGGCCAGCGGCGCGGCGGCACAGTCCACGGCCGACCGATTTCCGGACCGGCCGATCAAGATCATCGTGCCCTACGCGCCCGGTGGATCAACCGACATCCTGGCCCGCGTCCTCGGCCAGAAGATGACCGAGAACTGGAACCAGCAGGTCATCGTCGAGACGCGGCCGGGCGCCGCCACCGTGATTGGCACGACCGCCACCGTGACCGCGCCACCGGACGGCTACACCCTGCTCATCGTGGGCAGTCATCTCTCCACCAGTCCAGCGCTGCACGACGCGTTGCCTTATGACGCGCTGAAGGACCTGGCGCCGGTCAGCATGCTTGGCCATGTGCCGGTGGTGTTCTACGTCAATCCGAAATTTGCGCCGCAGAATCTGAAAGAGCTGGTCGCCTTCGGCAAAGACCAGCCGATCCCGTTCGGCTCGGCCGGTATCGCCTCGATGACGCATCTGGTGGCGGAGTCGATCAAGGCCGAACAAGGCATCCGCCTGATGCAGCACGTGGTCTATCGCGGCGGCGGTCCGGCGCTGAACGACGTGTTGGCCGGCACGATCCCGATGACCGCCGCCACCATCACCCAGGCGCTGCCGCAATGGCAGGGCGGCCTGGTCCGCGCGCTGGGCGTCACAGCACCCGAACGTCACCGCTCGCTGCCGGGCGTGCCGACGTTCCGCGAGCAGGGTTACGACATGGTGGCGAAGGAATGGTACGGGCTGTTTGCGCCGAAGGGCACGCCGCAGCCGATCGTCGCCAAGCTCAACGCCGAAATGAAACGCATTCTGGGGCTCGACCTCGGTGATCGCCTGTCGGCGATGGATCTGGCGGCGTCCTCGCCCGACGAGCTCGGCGCCTTCCTCAAGAGCGAGACCGAGCGCTGGAGCCCGGTGATCAGGACGCTCGGGCTGAAGGCCCAGTGAGCCGCCTCAAATTCCGAGATAGACCTGCCGGAGCTTCTGGTCCGTGCGCAGCCGATCCGGCACATCGGCCGAGACGATGCGGCCGCTGGCGATCAGATAGTAGCGGTCGGCGAGCTCCAGCGTGTCCCAGACGTTCTGCTCGACCAAAAGAACCGTCACCCCGCGCGATTTGATCCGCTGGATCGCCTCGAACAAATCGGCCACCACCGCCGGCGCAAGGCCGAGCGACGGCTCGTCGAGCATGAGTACCTTGGGATCGGCCATCAGCCCGCGCCCAATCGCCAGCATCTGCTGCTGGCCGCCGCTCAGCACGCCGGCGAGGCTTTGCCGGCGCTGCTTCAGCACGGGAAACAGCTCGTAGACGTCCGCCATGCGCTCGGCCTGCCGGCTCCGCAGCCGGGGCGGGTACGCGCCGAGCTCGAGATTTTCCTGCACCGTCATCTGCGGGAAAACGTGGCGGCCTTCCGGAACGTGCGTCAGGCCAAGCTCGGGAAGCTGATGCGCCTCAAGCTCCGCGACATCCCGGCCGGCAAAACGGATGCGGCCCGCCGCGACGTCGATCAACCGCGAAATGGCGCGCAGCAGCGTAGTCTTGCCCGCGCCGTTGCCGCCGAACAGAGCGACCACCTCGCCCTGGCGGATCTCCAGCGAGCAGTCCCAGACCACCTGGACGTCGCCGTAGCGGATATCGACGTTTTGCACCGACAGCAATTCAGACAAGCTGGCCCCGCCCTTTCTTGCCGAAATAAGCCTCGGCGACGGCCGGATCGCCAGCGACCGCCTGCGGCGCGCCCTCGGCAAGCTTCTCGCCATGATGCAGCACGATCAGGTGCTCGCAGGTGTTCATCAGCACTTGCATGATGTGCTCGATCCAGAACACCGTCACGCCGAGCTCGTCCCGGATTCTCCGAATGATGGCGATGGCGGGCGCCAGATCGTTCGGATTGAGTCCCGCCATCAGCTCGTCCAGCAGCAGCAGCTTCGGTCGCGTGGCAAGTGCACGCGCCAATTCGACGATCTTGCGCTCCATCAGGTTGAGGCTGGCGACCGGCCGATCCGCGTGCGGCGACAGCCCGACGAAATCGAGCAGGCGTTCGGCCTCGCGGTTGGCTTCGCCGCGGCTCGCCGTCCCTTGCTGGCCGTAGAACAGCCCGGTCAGCACGTTGTCGCGCGCCGTCATGTTCATGAACGGGCGGCCGCTCTGGAAGGTGCGGGCAATGCCCGATCGGCAGACGCGCGACGGCGGCAAGCCCTGCAATTCGCGGTCGCCGAACCGGATGACGCCAGCCGAGGGCCGATAAACGCCGGTGATCAGATTGAACAGCGTGGTCTTGCCCGCCCCGTTCGGGCCCATGATGCCGACGATCCGGCCGGGCTCGACCTGGAAGGTGACGCGCTGCAAGGCCTGGATGCCGCCGAACGACACCGAGAGACCCTCGACCGCGAGCACGGCCCCGGTCATGGCGCGGCCCCGCTGGCGCGCGGCGATGCCCAGGTTCGCAGCTTGCTGCGTGTTGCCTCGAACGCCTGGACGATGCCACCCGGACACCACAGGATTAGCACGATCACCAGCACGCCGAAGATGATGGGCTGGAAGTGCGGCACGCTGGTCGAAAGCGCCTCCTTGACGATGCTCATCACCACGGCACCCAGAACCGGACCCGCCACCGTTCCGAACCCGCCGAACATCGCCATCACCAGCATGTCGAACGAGATGATCAGGTCGAACGCCATGTAGGGATCGACGTAGCTCCAGTTCCACGACACCATCGCGCCAGTCACGCCGATGAACGCGGCGCTCGCCACGAACATCGCGAGCTTATGTGACGACCGTGTGGATGCCGGTGGTCTCGGCGGCGACCTCGTCAGCCAGAATCGCGCGCAACCCATAGCCCCAACGCGAGCGCTGCACGCCATACGCAAAAGCGGTCACCGCTACGGCCACGCCGAGCAGCACGTAATAGCCGAGATACCGGCTGTTCACGCTTGGCAGCGTCAGGCCGTAGGAGGAGCCGATCGATTTGACATTGGCCACGATGGTCTTGGTGATCTCGTTCAAACCGAGCATCACCACCGCGAAATAGGCAATGCGGATGCGCGACGTCAGCAGCGCCAGCCCGACGCCGAGGCCGACCAGCGCCGGCACGACCAGGCCGAGCCCCAGACCCACGACGGGCGGCAGGTCGAGCAAAGCGGTGGCGATCGCAAAAGAATACGCGCCGACGCCGAAAAACAGCCCGTGACCGAGCGAGACATAACCGGTCATGCCGGAGAACAGGTTCCAGCTGCCGGCGAGCGCCACGTACATGTAGACCGTCATCAGCAGCGACACGTGGTAGGCCGACAGCCATTGCGGCAAAGCCGCGAGCAGCGCGGCCAGCAGCAAGCCTCCGACGATGGCTGGATCGAGCTTCATTTCACCTCGCCCGCAAAGGCCGGCGACGTGCGGGATCGCCACAGGATGAAACCGATCAGCAGTATGTAGCCGGTGGCGTCCTTGAACTCGGCGCCGATCAGGTAGCTTGCGAACGACTCGACGATGCCGAGCGCCAGACCTGCGATGAAGATGCCGAACTGGTTGCCGAGACCGCCGACCACCATGATGGTGAAGGCCTTGATGGTGAAGAGGAGCCCGACCGTCGGCGTGATCACATAGATCGTGCTCGCCAGCACACCGGCGACGCCCGCGATCGCCGAGCCCAGTCCGAAACCGATCATGCCGATCCGCCTGGTGTCGATTCCCATCAGCTTCGCGGTGTCGCGGTCCTGGCTGACGGCGCGGATCGCCTTGCCGAGCAGCGTGCGCTGCATCAGCACGAACATCAGCGCCGACAGCACCAGGGCGGCACCCAGCACCAGCAGGCGGTTGGCGGCGACCGAAAGCTCGCCGAGCCGCACCGGCTCGGTCATATAGCTGACGCTGCGGTAATCGGCTGTCCAAAGCAGCAGCGCGACGTTTTGCAGGATGAGCAGGACGCCGAAGAACACGATCAGCGTGGCGTTCTCGAAATCCGTCGGCGTGCGGCTGCGCGCGGTGATCGGATCGATCAGCGCTTTCTGGATGAGCAGGCCGAGCACGCACATGGCGATGGCGGCGATCGGGATGCTGAGCAGCGGGCTGATCTGCCACAGCGCGAACAGCCAGAACGCCAGGTAGGCGCCGAGCATCAGCAATTCGCCGTGCGCGATGTTGAGGATCTTCATCACGCCGAAGATCAGATTGAGGCCGAGCGCGATCAGGGCGTACAGCCCGCCCCAGACCACGCCGAACAGCAGCAGTTGGACGACCGTCGTGGCGGACACGTTGGCGCGCCTTGTTTGCGAAGCTGCAATGCCGCGCAACGCCCGGGAGCGCGTCGCGCGCTCCCGGTTCGATCAGTACGGCAGCTTCAGGCTGCTCTTGGCGACCTCCTTCGGCCAGACGATGGTGCGCTGGCCGTTCTGCACCTGGACCAGGAAGCTGAGCTGGTCCTTGTTGACGCCGCGGTCGTCGAATTCGTACGGCCCGAGGATGGTGTCGAACTTGGTGGTGCGCAGCGCCTGCGTGATCTGCTCGCGATCGAGGCTGCCGACCTTCTCGATCGCCTTTTGCAGAATCGTGGTGGCGATGAACGCGTAGGCCGCGTCGGTCGACGGGTTCTTTTTGTGGTGGGCGATGTAGTCCGCGAAAAACTCCTTGGCGCCCTGGTACGGCAGGTCGGGATGCCAGAAGCCGTTCTCGACGACATTCTCGGCGGCCTTGCCGAGCGTCGCGGTGAACTCCTGGGTGAACATCGGGCCGATGTTGACGGCGTAGAGCTTAGGCCGGAATCCGACCTCGCCCATCTGCCGCGTCATGTAGACCGCCGACGGCATGATATCGATGACGATGAACGCATCCGGGTTGGCGGCCTTGACCTTGGTGAGCAGGCTGGTGAAGTCCTGGCCGCCGAGCGGATATTGCTCGTCGACCACCACCTTCACGCCAACCTTTTCCAGCTTCTTGAGCAGGAAGTCGTGCAGGCTCTGGGTGAACAGGAAATTCTCATAGGCGATCGCCACCGTCTTCACCTGATCCTTCACGGTCGCCAGATAGTCGCCGAGCGACTCGTAAAAGCTCGAAGCGAGCTGGGTCGAGGCGAAGATGTACTTGAGATTGCGCTCGAAGATCCGGTCGGAGGCGGCCGACGACAGCACCATCGGGATCTTGTGTTTCTCGGTCGCGGCGGTGACCGCGAAATTGTGGCCGCTGCCCCACGGGCTCAACAGCAGGTCGACCTCGTCGCGGGTGATCAACCGCTCGTAGTTGCGGATCGCGCTGTTGGTGTCGCTGGTGTCGTCATAGTGGATCAGCTTGACGGGAATCTTGCGGCCCTTGACGGAGATGCCGCCGGCCTTGTTGGTCTGCTCGGCCCAAAGCTGATAGCCGCGGTGCGTTTCGGTCGCGTCCGTGCTGAACTTGCCGGTCAGCGAAATGCTGTAGCCCAGCGTGATCTCCTTCTTGTCCTGCGCCTGAGCGGGACAAGCCAGGACGGCTTGGCCGAGCAGGACCGCAAGGCCTCCCAGCAGCAATCGCCGTGTCGACATCGCCATGATTTCCTCCCCGTGCGTATCCCTGCCGTGCCTCAGCTTGCCCGCAAATGTCATCCGATTAAAGGGGCTCATAGCGATCATGGCGCCATTCCGCGCGCGGCGTTTCCTTCGTTGCGCCGATATGCCACGCTACGCGCCAACAACAGGCCGGACCGCGCAATTGGTGAACGGCATCGTCCCGGGAGGCGTCTTTCGTGCCAGCAACGAAATTGAAAGTGGCGGATATCGAACTCGAACTGTTCGAGACCGGCCAAGGACGGCCGTTGTTGTTCCTGCACGCCGCAGCGGGCTTCGATCAAGGCCAGCCGTTCGTCGCCCCGCTCTCGCAAAAATATCGACTGATCGCGCCGTCGCATCCGGGCTTCGGCCAATCCAGCCTGCCGGAGTGGCTCGATAGCGTCGACGACATCGCCTACGTCTATCTCGAACTGCTCGACAGCCTGAAGCTCAAGGAGATCGACCTGATCGGCTGCTCGATCGGCGGCTGGATCGCGGCCGAGCTCGCGACCAAGGCGCCGGAGCGGGTGCGCCGCCTGGTCATGGTCGGCCCGGTCGGCGTCAAGGTCGGGCCCGGCCGACAAGCTCGACATTCCGGACATCTTTGCGATGCCGCAAGCCGAGGTGCAGAAGCTCTTGCACCACGATCCCGTCAAGATGACGCCCGACCCGTCGAAAATGACCGACGAGCAGATGGCGACCATGTTCCGCAACCGCGAGACAATCGCGTTGCTGGTGTGGGAGCCGTGGATGCACAATCCAAAGCTCAAGCGGCGGCTGCACCGGATCACCGCGCCTGCCCTGTTCATCCGCGGCGCAAGCGACGGTCTCGTCTCGGACGCCTATATGCAGGCTTACGCCGGTCTGCTGCCGAACGCGCGCACGCTGACCATTCCGGCGGCCGGTCACGCGCCGCATCTGGAACAGCCCGACGCTTTCGCCACCGCGGTCCTCGGCTTCCTCGGAGAATGACATGAGAGCCTGGCACTTCAGCGAAACCGCCTATCCGTACCTGCCGCCGGCCGACACCTATCCGTCGATCCGGGTCTCGCTGCCCAACCGCATCTACGACCCGGCGAAGGGCGCGGCGCTGTACGACCGCTACATCGACGAATGGCTGATCGCCGAGGACGAGGGCGTCGAGATCATGCTCAACGAGCATCATCAGACCGCGACCTGCGTCGATCCGGCGGCGCCGCTGATGCTGGCGGCGCTGGCGCGGCTCAGCAAGAAGGCGCGGCTCCTCATCCTCGGCAACCCGATCGCCAACCGGCGGCAGCCGGTGCGCGTCGCCGAAGAGATGGCGATGATCGACGTGCTGTCGCACGGCCGGCTCGACGCCGGCTTCGTGCGCGGCGTGCCCTACGAGATCCTGCCGGCCAACAGCAACCCGGTGCGGATGAACGAGCGCCATTGGGAGGCGCTCGACCTGATCGTCAAGGCCTGGACCCACCACGACGGCCCGTTCAGCCACGAGGGCCGGTTCTTTCATCATCGCGCCATCAACATCTGGCCGCGGCCGATTCAGCAGCCGCACCCGCCGGTGTGGGTCAGCACCACCAGCACCGGCGGCGCCGCGCAAGTCGGCGCCCATGGCTATGTGCAGGCCACGTTCCTCACCGGCTTCGACACCACCAAACGCATCTACGATGCCTACCGGCGCGGCTGGCGCGACGCGGGCCGCGGCCAGAATGTGCCGATCGACCGCTTGGCCTATGCGGCGCTGGTCTATGTCGGCGACAGCGAGGCGAAGGCGCGCGCCGGCGCCGAGAAGCTTCTCTGGTACATCACCTCGAACAAGGTGCCGCCGCACTTCGCCAATCCACCCGGTTATGTGCCGGTCCAGATGAACATCGCGCTCGCCCGCGGCGCCCACAACGTGGTCAGCGCCCACGGCACCCGGCAAGGCACCGTCGACGGCGCGATCGAGGCCGGCACCATGTTCGCCGGGACGCCCGACCAGGTGTTCAAGCAGTTCAAGAAGCACTGGGATCACGTCGGCGGCTACGGCCATCTCCTGATCATGGGACAGGCCGGATTCCTCGAGCACGACGACACGGTGCACGGCATCCGCATGTTCGCGCGCGAGGTCTATCCGCGCCTCAAGGAGCTTTATCCCGACACCACGATCTCCGGGATGACCGAGAAGGCGACCGCGGCGGCAAGCTGACGGGGAGCAGGACGAACATGTTCCGGCGCGACAGCACCGCCGAGGAGGCGTTCCGGCAGGAGGCGCGGACCTTCATCGAGACCAACCTGCCGACGTCGCTGCGCGGCAAGAGCGTGCGGCCGCCGCCGGCCGAGCTGATGCCGTGGTACCGCAAGCTGTCCGAGCGCGGCTGGATCGCGCCGCACTGGCCCAAGGAATACGGCGGCATGGGCGCGAGCCTCGGCGAGCAGATCATCCTGGCCGAGGAATTGGCGCGGGTCGCCGCGCCGCACCTGCCGGTGCAGGGCATCAATCATCTCGGCCCGATCCTGATGAAGCACGGCACCCCCGAGCAGAAGGCACGGCACCTGCCGCCGATCATTCGCGGCGACGTGATCTGGGCGCAGGGCTATTCCGAGCCGGGCTCGGGCTCCGACCTCGCCAGCCTCTCGACGCGCGCGGTGCTCGACGGCGACACGTTCGTCGTGAACGGCCACAAGATCTGGCAGACCTGGGGCCATCACTCCGACTGGATGTTCACCCTGGTGCGCACCGACCCCAACGCCGAGCGCAAGCAGGCCGGCATCAGCTTTCTGCTGATCAAGCTCGACACGCCGGGCATCCGGATCCGGCCGATCGTCACCATCGCCAATGACGATGAGCTGAGCGAGAGCTTCTTCGACAACGTGGTGGTGCCCAGGGAAAATCTGGTCGGCCCGCTGCACGGCGGCTGGGCCATCGCCAACGATCTGCTGGCCCATGAGCGGCTCGGCATCGCCAACCCGCAGGTCGCCATCGAGGCCGTGGCCCGGATCGAGGCGCTGGCGCGCGCCAACGGCTTGATGGACGACCCGGCGTTCCAGAACCGCCTCGCCGGCGTGCGGATCAAGGTCGTGACGCAGGCCGCGCTGTTCAACCACGCCGCCAGCCTGACCGGCAGCGGGCGCCAGCTCGGCCCCGACGCCGCGATCCTGAAGCTGGTGGCGACCGAGGTGCTGCACACGATCACCGACCTGCTGGTCGAGACCGCCGGATGCCACGGCGCCGATCTGCAGCGCCAGCCGGTGGCCGGCGGCGACGTCGACGTCACCCAGCTTTTCCTGTTGTCCCGGCGCGCGTCGATCTACGGCGGGTCAAGCGAAATCCTGCACAACATCGTGGCCCGGCGCGTGTTGAACCTTCCGGGCTGAGCGACGGATCAGGGCATCAAGTATGGAGTTGATCCTCACCGACGAGCAGCAACTGCTGGCCGACAGCGCCGGCAAGTTTTTCGCCCGGGCAGGCGGCGTCAAGCGGGCGCGCGCTTTGCGCGGCAGCGAGGCCGGTTTCGACCGCGAATCCCTGCGCGCCATGGCGGACAGCGGCTGGCTCGGCATGCTGGTGGCGGAGAATTGCGGCGGGCAGCAGCTCGGCCCGACCGAGCTCGCTCTGGTGGTGGAGCAGGCGGGCCGGACGCTGGCGCCGGAGCCGATCAGCGAGGTCATGCTCGCCACGTTGATGATCGCGGACAGCGGCGATGCGGCGGCGCGCGAGCAGTTGCTGCCGTCCGCAATCGCCGGCCAATCGATGATCGTTCCGGCGCTGCAGGAGCAGTCCGCCGGCATTGAGGCTGCCGACACGCAGACGCGCCTGGAGCGCGCGGCCGGCGGCTGGCGGCTCAACGGACGCAAGAGCTTCGTGCTGGGCGCCAGCGCCTGCGACGGCTTTCTGGTGAGCGCGCGCGACGCCGAGGGTCTCGCGATCTGCCATGTGCCGCGCGCGGCGCCTGGGCTCGACATCGGCCTCGTCCCGACGGTCGACGGCCGCGCCTACGGCGAGCTGACCTTGCAGAACGTGGCGGCGAGCCACGTCATCGCCCGCGCCAACACCGCCGTCGCCATCCTGCAACGCCACCATGGCTTGGCGCTGGTCGCGGCCTCGGCCGAAATGCTCGGCCTGATGGAGGCGATCAGCGAGCTGACGGTCGACTACATGAAGACCCGAAAGCAGTTCGGCCGCCCGATCGGCAGCTTCCAGGCGTTGCAGCATCGCGCGGTCGACAATTACGTGCTGATCGAGAGCATCCGATCGCTGCTGCACCAGATCTGCGCCGGTGGCGAGCCGCTGGCGGCGTCGATGGTGTCGGCGCTGAAGGCGGTCGCTTCGAACGCCGCGCTGACGGTGACCAAGTCGGCGGTCCAGTTGCACGGCGCGATCGGCTTCACCGACGAGCACGACGCCGGGCTTTATCTCAAGCGCGCCATGTGGCTGTCGGCGCATCTCGGCAACGCGGCGTTTCATCAGCAGAGGTACGCGGCTTTGTCGGCTTGAGCCGGCGCACGCCGTCGGTGCGGGTATCGGCCGCCGTTGCCGCCTCACGCGCCGTGCGCTATCAAGGCCGCACGCGCCCGTAGCTCAGCTGGATAGAGCGCTGCCCTCCGAAGGCAGAGGTCAGAGGTTCGAAATCCTCTCGGGCGCGCCAATTAGATCAGGTCTATTCCGACCACATGGGTGACGTATTCATTCCGGAAGACATGGGTAACACAGTGTGGGATTGTGAAAAAGGAGTGGGGAGAGAGTTGGTGGAGTGAGAGAAAATGAGGGGTATGAAAAAATTTGGAAAGTAGTGTGGTGGTAGAAAAATTGTGGGTGTTTTAGAAGGTATGAATGTGTGATGGAAGGGGGGATGTAGGAGCAAGAGAGGAGATAGGATTGTTGGGAAGAATATTATGAAGCGTGCGTCGTTACTTATCAAGGGCGCTTAAAGTCACAAATTGCCGCGTGTGGGGTGCATGGGCAGAGGAAGCATATCAGCCTAGCAAACGTAGCGCAGACCTTGTCAGGTAGAAGCTCAGCATTTGGAGACGAAAGGGTTAGCTGATCTTCTTGCGAAGTACGCTGCACAGAGATCTGAACTCAGCAGCACTGAACGAAAGTTAGGGCTATCAAACCAATACATAAGTCGCTCTTCAACGAGGTTGTTGACGCGCGAGTGTACGACCGCGACCCATGGGTGATTGCGATTGAAGAAAGCGCGCGGAGCATCGTTGTGAGATTGATCATTGTAGGTACCAAGCTTCGAGACTGCTGCTGGGCTTCCCGACACCGAGGTGAATCATATCTCCTCTTGCGAAGGGGGCGAGGACATAATCGAAAATGTCGCTTGCTTATGCGCGACACATCAACAGAGGTCCATCTCGGCCAGGAAGCCCGGAACATAATAAGCTTCAATAGTGTTGCGCAACGAGGTTGGGGTCGAGGGCGGAAGGGTAGCGGAACGGAGGCAAGCGGTCACGTGATGTCTAGGTGGAAGCCTCAATCTAAGGGGGATGCGTCAGACGCGCTGATAGATAGGTACAAGCAAGAAGTAGAAAAATAGGTAGCGAAGTCTGTGCAGAAAAAAGCACAGTGCGCACACACAAAAGCAAAGATAGGGGAAGTATGGATAGAAGAGAAGGACATAGGAAGGATGGCTAAACAAGAAGCTAATATTTATAGATAGTTTTAGCATCAGTATAGAGAGTTAAGGAGAGAGCATGAGTTAGTAGATAGCGAAGCTGAATTAGTAGGCAATATCAACGTAGAACTCTTTTTCGGTCCGAACGGGTTGTCGGAAGCAGTAAGAGCTGTACTAGAGCAAGGGAAACAGTAAGCAAGGCGACACAGGACAGCAACAAGCCGCTTGTGTAGAGAAAGCGGATCAACATAGCTGGATGGGCATCACTAAATGTCATCGCACTACATGATGCTGCCTAAAAACGCGGTGGCTGACAGAACAGCATTCGTAACGTAAGCGCGATGTGTCATATCAAACTGCGGTGGGCCGCTATGTTGATCCAATACCTAGCTAGAATCACCGAAATGCGTGCGGCCAGAGATGATGCGAGGACAAGTAGGAACGCATCTGACTACTGCGACGCTGAACGTTGCATTGCGTACTCTCCTGCATGGCGAAATTGAAAACGACCGCTAGGCACACCGTCATGCGCTCAAGACGATGATCGCCACGCCCCCAAAATCGTCGCTGCAAAGTCGCAGCTATCAGACGAAGCTAATGCATGCGAATAAGTCAATAAATACGCGAGAAATCAGCCTTCAGGAAAGCCAGGATATCTCCAGGAAATCTGAGGAAACACGCGATCCGCTGCTCTCCGAAGGCAGAGGTCAGAGGTTCGAATCCTCTGGGAGCGCCATGATCCGGTTAGATGCACCGGTCTTCGGGGGAACTCTGCCGCCTGGACTTTTCGATTTGCGCTGACTTCACGCGAAAACAATTTTCGAAGATGGAAAAACGCGGACGTGATCGATCTCGAAGTGGACGCTCGGATCATCCGATCCAAGCCATGCTGTTCGACAAGGACGGCACGATTGTTGATTTCCAGCAGACGTGGGGTCCCGCCGTTCACGACGTCATGCAACGAATGGCAGGCGGTCGCCGTGCGATCTACGAACGCCTTGCCTCGGTCAGCGGCTTTGTCCGTGGCGAGCTACGCTTCCTACCGGATTCGCTCCTCGTTGCTCAGCCGATCGGAGTTTGGGGACCGCTTTGGGCAGGCGTGCTCGGAAGCGAAGCCAATCCGGCTTTCCTGAGCGATCTCGACCGGCGGCTGCGCGAGGCGACAACCACGCATTTGAAGCCGATCGGCGATCCTTCGAAGCTGCTGGCCAACCTGGCCCACCGCGGTTATCAGCTTGGCGTGTTTAGCAACGATGCTGAAATTGCCGTGCGCGCCCACATGCACAAGCTCGACATCGAGCAAATGTTTCGCTTTATCGCCGGATACGATTCGGGATTCGGTGCCAAGCCCGACCCGGGCCCGGTTATCGCGTTTGCAAAGGCGGTGGGCGTTGCCGTCTCGCAAATCGCCGTAGTCGGCGACACGCCCCTCGATCTCGCCGCGGCGCGCGCAGCCGGTGCCGTCGCCGTCGGTGTGCTGACGGGGCCGGTATCCGCCGCAACGCTTGCGCCGGCTGCCGATGTTATCTTGGCTTCAGCCGAAGACATCCCGACATGGGCGGCCGAGCATCGATGCTCGGCATCACCAGCACGCCGGCCAGCGTGAACGCGATTTCGCTTTTCACTATTGATTGATCTCGGGCTCGACGAGGCTGGCGAGGTTTCGCAACGACTGCTGCCAGCCGAGGTAGCAGGCTTCCGGCGGAATGACGTCGGGAATGCCTTCCTGCACGATGTTCACCTCGGTGCCAACGGAGACTGGCTTGAGCGTCACCGTCACCTGGATTTCGCCCGGCAAATTGGGATCGTCGAATTTGTCGGTGTAGCGCAAGCGTTCGCCCGGCACGAGCTCCAGATATTCTCCGCCAAAAGAATGGCTCAGCCCCGTGGTGAAATTTCGAAATGACATCTTGAAGGTGCCGCCGACTTTCGCGTCGAGGTGATGCACGGTGCAGGTAAAGCCGTTGGGCGGCAGCCATTTCGCCATGGCGTCGGCCTCGATGAAGGCGCGATAGACCTTGTCGGGCTTCGTTGCCAGGACGCGGTGCAATCGAACGGTGTTGGGCATGGCTGTTTCTCCTACGCAGGCGCTCTGACAACGCAATGGACCGCAACCTTTACGGGCTCACCTGGGCGATTGGCAAGCTGCGCTCTTAGGCTTGCTTTGATGTGCCAGAACCATAGCTGAAGAAGAGCAGAGGAGACGACGATGAGCGAACTCCGGTATCCGAACGAAACGAGAGCGTATCGCGACGCGCGCGACGCATTGCTCAAGGACGAGCAGGAACTCGTCGCCAAGGTGAAAGCCGTGGCGGAAAAGCGCCGCAAGCTCACGCTGGGTGGACAACTCAAAGAGGATTACGTCTTCCAATGGGCCAACGACGGCAAGGTCGGACAGCGCGTGAAATTCTCCGAGCTGTTCGGCGACAAGACCACGCTGCTGCTCTACTCGTTCATGTTCGGCCCGAACTGGGACAAGCCCTGCCCGTCCTGCACGTCGCTGGTCGATGGGTTCGACCGCACCTGGTATTCGGTCTCACGTGACGCCGCGTTCGCGACGATCGCCAAGGCTCCGGCCGAACGGATCAACGCGTGGGCCAGGGAACGCGGCTGGTCGCAGATCCCGATGCTGTCCGGTTTCGAGTCGCCCTACCAGGCGGATTACAAGTGTCAGGGCGACAGCGACGACATGCAGTTGCCGGTGATGCATATCTTCCAAAAGCGCGACGGCAAGATTTTTCATTTCTGGGGAACCGAATCGATGTCGAACCATGTCGATACGGTGTGGCCGTATTGGAATCTGATGGACTTCACGCCGGAGGGCCGGCCGGATCGTCCTACGCCGCCGCAGCGGTTCAGGTCGGAGTTTTTGGAAAAGAATTATTTGAACAAGGAGTAGGGGGAGAAAAAAATGGAGCTCGTGACCCACAAGAAGTGGAAAGGCGGCCATCTGATGCCATGGGGCAAAGGCACGGTCGTCACAGGAGCGAAAGGATTTGTCTTTCTGTCCGGCAACACGGCCACCACTGACGATTACGACCATTCAAAGAGGGCGGTGGTGCGGTAGGCGACGCGGCCGCGCAATGGCGCAGCATCCTCACGAACATAAAGTCCGATTTGGAGGAGCTCGGCAGTTCGCTGGATCATTTGATCAGGCTTACCTTCTTTGTGAAGGGACCGTTCCCCAACGGGGGCGTCTTGAGTCGCCAAATTTCCGCCAGGACGTGTTGGACGAATTCTTTGCTCAACATTGCCCAAAGCACTGTAGCACCAACAATCCGCCGCCCTCGGAGGTCATCGGGGTTGTGGCGCTCGCGCATCCCGACCTCGTGATCGAAATCGTAGCGGTAGCGGCCGTGCCCTGATGGGCTCGTCGAAGCCGCGAGCTTCGAGAAAGGATGGAAGAAAACGGCGAAAGGGTGGGTTGGGCGCAGCTCCGCAACTCGCCATCAAATTCGCAGGTGGCCCTCCAGCCGGTGGGTTACCGCCTCCCCCCCCCTACCCGCGCCCTGCCGCATAGAGCGGACGGAATTGCAGGAATTCCGACACCCGCGAGCCAGGGTAATAGGTCGCCTGGAACGACGGCCGCTGTTGCAGGCGCGCATACCATTCGGAGACGCGGGGATACTTGCCCTCCCAGATATGGGCGAGGCCGAGGTCGGCCATCCGGTCGATGCTCGGCATCACCAGCACGTCGGCGAGCGTGAACTGCGCGCCCATGATCCAGGGGCCTCGCTTGGCGATGGCTTCGTCCATCCGCCGGCAGGTCTCGCCGAGCTGCTCGAGCGAACGATCGATCTCGGCCCGGCTGAAGCCCTGCGGCGAGCCCATGCGCTGGAACAATTCCTTGCGCACCTTGCGGACCTTGACCTGCTGGTCCTCGAACTGCTGCTGGTCGAGCCCGTCGAAGCGATAGAGGAAGGCGCGGTTGAACGACGGCACGCGGATCGCGCGCGACCGCTACCTCCTCGATGTAATGGGTCCAGGCCCGCATGCGCGCGCGTTCGACCAGGTCCGACGGCACCAGCGGGTTGTGCGGATATTTCTCGTCGAGGTATTCGCAGATCACGCTCGAATTCGATGATCGGGATGCCGTCATCGACCAGGGTCGGCACCACGGCGTTGGGGTTGATCGCCAGATACTCCGGCTTGAGCTGGTCCTTCTTGCCGAGATCGAGCCGGACCTCGTCGAACGCGAGCCCCTTCTCGTGCAGCACCAGGCGAACCTTCTGGCTGCACGTCGAATGCGAGGCGTGATACAGCACCAGCATCGAAATCTCCCGAGACGCCACCCGTCGCTCAATCTACACCAGGCATTACCATGGCAGCAGCTTCGATCCCGACGATTTCCGCCCACGGCGCGCAAATTCCGGCGCTCGGCTTCGGCACCTCGCCGCATGACCGGCGCGCTCGCGGCCGACGAGGTGGTCGCCGCGCTCAAGGCCGGCTACCGCCACATCGACACCGCGCGCAAATACGGCACCGAGCGCGCCGGTCGGCGAGGCGATGCGCGCCTCGGGCGTGCCGCGCGGCGAGATTTTCCTCACCACCAAGGTGTCGCACGAGAACCTGCGCGCCGCCGACTTCGCCCGCTCGGTGGACGAGAGCCTCAAGGCGCTCAAGGTCGACTACGTCGATCTCCTGCTGGTGCACTGGCCGAACCCGGAGATTCGCGCTCAGCGAAACCATGCCGGCGCTGGCCAAGGCCAAGCGCGCAGGGCTCGCGCGCCACGTCGGCGTCGCCAACTTCAACATCGCGCTGCTCGACCAGGCGATCAGGCTTTGCCCCGAGCCGCTGGTGGCGCTGCAGGCCGAGTACCATCCCTATCTCGACCAGGCGCAAGCTGCTCGCCGCGGTGCGCCAGCGCGGCATGGCGTTCGTCGCCTATTGCCCGCTCGGCCGCGGCCGGCTGTTCAGCGATCCGGTGCTGGCCGAGATCGCCAAGGCGCGCGGCACGAAGCATCGCGCAGATCGCGCTGCGCTGGCTCGATGCAGCAGGGCGTCGTCCGCGATCCCGCGCTCGTCGAACCCGCAGCGCATCGCCGACAATTTCAAGGTGTTCGATTTCACGCTGAGCGACGACGAGATGACGCGCATCGCCGCGCTCAAGCGCGCCGAACGGCCGCATCGCCAACCCGGTCGAGCGGGTCTCCGGCGGCTGGGATTAGATCAGCGGCCTCGCAACGGATTGGCAACCTTAAAGCATGCACTGTGGCTCACGCTGTTGCGTGAGGCCGTGCATGAGTACGCAGGATTCCCGGCCAAGCCCGCGTCAGTCCGCCGACATGATGTCGGCTTGGGCATCGCGTTCGCCGCCGCCGGCGTCTATTTCATGCTGGTCGGTCTTGGCGTGTTGCCGATGCCGGGCGGCACCACCGCCCATGCCCCGGCGGCGATCATCGTGCGCGGCAGGCCTGGCGTTCCTGTTCGCCGGCCTGACCTGCGTGGTCCGCGCCAGGGCCGGGATGACCGACACGGCAGAGCGACGTGCCCGACAGCGCGCCGCTGCTGGACCAGGCTGTCGTACCGCGTGCTCGGCATCGGCGTAGCCGGCGCGCTCGCCACCATCGGCACCTGGATCGCGATCGGCTCCGGCCCGCGCGCGTTCACGATCGTCGGCGCCGTTCGGCGAAATGCAGACCACCGGCGAGGTGCATCGGCCGCACCATGTTCGGGCTCGGCGCGGTGATCGTATGGATCTACGTGATCGCGCTCACGGTCGGCACCGTGCGCAAGTTGTTCGACCGCGGCGGCGGCTGAGCGTCATCCGACCCGGATCACGATCTTGCCGAAGTGCGCGCCCGACGCCATGTGCTGGTAGGCCGCCTTCACCTCGTCGAAGCCGAACACCTTGTCGATCACCGGCTTGATCGCGTTCGCCGCGATCGCGCGGTTCATCGCCTCGAACATCTGGGTCGAGCCGACCGAGATGCCCTGGAGGTTGGCGCGCTTGCCCATGATCAGGCCCGGATTGAACTCGGTCGCCGGGCCGCTCAAGATTGCCGATCATGCTGATCTTGCCGCCGACGCGGATCGCGCCGAACGACTTCGCCAACGTGCCGGCGCCGCCGACCTCGACCACGTGATCGACGCCGCGGCCGCCGGTGAACTCCACCGCCGCCTTCTCCCAGTCCGGCGTGGTCTTGTAGTTGATGGCGTGGGCTGGCGCCGAGCTTCTTGGCCTTGGCGAGCTTGTCGTCGCTCGACGAGGTGATGACCGCCTGCATGCCCATGGCGTGCGCGAGCTGCAGGCCGAACACCGAGACGCCGCCGGTGCCTTGCAGCAGCACGGTCTGGCCGGCGATCAGCTTGCCGTGCTCCATCATGGCGTGCCAGACGGTGACGCCGGCGCAGGGCAGCGTCGCGCCCTCCTCCAGCGACAGATGCGCCGGGATTTTCACCACGCCCTCCTCCTCCAGCACGACGTATTCGGCCAGCATGCCGTCGATGCCGCCGCCGAGCGCGCTCGGCTGCACGTCGGGCGGCGGCTCGCCGCCCGGCCAGCGCTGGAAGAAATTGCCGGCGACCTTGTCGCCGACCTTCACGCGCGTGACGCCGGAGCCGACCTCGACCACCTCGCCCGCGCCGTCCGACAGCGGAATGAGGTTGTCGCGCACCGGCATGCGATAGGTGCCGCGCACGATGCCGAGATCGCGGAAGTTGAGCGAGCAGGCCGCGACCTTGACCAGCACCTGGCGATGGCCGGGCGTCGGCTTCGGCCGCTCGACCTTGGTCAGCGCGTCGATGCCGGCGCCGCCCTTCGGCAATTGATAGGCACGCATGGTCTGCTGTCCTCCTTACTTTCGTAGCTCTCAGAAAATCCTTCGACCACTTGTCGTAGTCCGCCTGGCGCAGCAGCTTCTTCTGCAGGTCGGCCGAGGCGACGTTCTTCAGCTGCGACGGCTTGGTGCCGTCGCGCAGCGCCTTCAGCGTGTCGTGGACGCCCTGCACGCCGGCCCAGAACTGATGATGGCCCTGCAGGCAGACGCGCACCTTGCGCGCCGACAGATAGTCGAGGTCCATCATGTCCTCCGGCACGCTGCCGAGGAACAGCGGCTTCTTCACCGCCGCCGACACCGCGTCGAGCTGCGCGCGGTTCTTCAGCCCGGCCATGAACAGCATGTCGACGCCCGCCGCCTCGTAGGCCTTGAGCCGCGCGATGGTGTCGTCGACGCCGGTGATGCCGATGGCGCTGGTGCGGCCGACGATCACGAGCCGCGGGTCCTGCCGGCCGGCGAGCGCCGCGCGCATCTTGCCGACGCCTTCGTCGATCGAGATGAGCTGCGCGTCGTCGCCGCCGAACGGCGTCCGGCAGCAGCGTGTCCTCGATGGTCAGCGCCGAAACGCCCGCGGTCTCCAGCTCCTCGACCGTGCGCTTGACGCTGCAGCGCGTTGCCGTAGCCGTGGTCGGCGTCGACGCAGAGCGGCAGCGAGCCGGCGCGGTTGATGCGATAGGCCTGCTGCGGCGAATTCGGTGAGCGTCAGCACGCAGAGGTCGGGCGCCGCCAGCACGCTGAACGAGCCGACCGAGCCCGCGAACATCATCGCCTCGAAGCCGAGGTCGCCGGCGATCCGCGCCGAAATGCCGTCGTACACCGATGCCGGAAAGATGCAGCGCTTGCCGTCGACGATCGCGCGCAGCCGCTCGCGGCGTTCGGTCCAGTTCATGATCGCCTGCCCCGTTTGCTAAATTGCGTTGCAATCTGTGCCGTTTTAGCACGTCCGCGCCGCCTTCCAACGCCCGCTGCGCCGCCACGCCCGCGACGCGGACCGCGATATGCAGAATTGCGCCGAGCAGGCGAAGGATTTTGCTAACCGTGCACGCCGCAATAAGTCGCGCGCGCTCGCAGCGCTTTCACTGCTTATTTCGTTCGCAGCCTGTAACTTGTCGCGCATGCGGCACGAGCAATCGCCGCGCTCGCGTGCTGGTGATCATGGATCTCGACGTCAATACGCTGTTCATGGTGACGATGCACGTCGAGATCATGCTCGGCCTGCTGCTGTTTTTTGCCTGGGCGCAGAACTTCAGCAAGCGCGCGCTGGCCTGGTGGGGCAGCGCCCACCTGATGCGCGCGATCTCGATCATGCTGTTCGGCATGCACGGCTCGGTGCCGGACTCGCTGTCGATCGATCTCGCCAACGCCGTGCTGTTCGCGCTCCTTCGCGCTGACCTGGTGCGGCGCGCGGGTGTTCGACCGGCGCACGCCGGAGCCGGCGTTCGCGCTGGTCGGCGTCGCGGTCTGGCTGCTGGCCTGCCGCCTGCCGGCGCTTCGTCCGACATCGGTCGAACTGCGCATGCTGGTCGGCTCGGGGATCGTGACCGACCTACACTCTGGCTCGCGGCCTACGAATTCTGGCGCGGCCGCGACGAGGCGCTGGTGTCGCGCTGGCCCGCGATCTTCATGCTGTTCGCCCACGGCGCGCTGTTCCTGCTGCGCACGCCGCTCGGCGCGGCGGTCGCACGTCGCGCCCGGCAACAATCTGGCGATGAGCGGCTGGCTCGAGCTGCTCAGCCTCGAGGCGCTGCTGTTCACGATCTCGATCGCCTTCATCCTGCTGGCCATGGCCAAGGAGCGCACCGAGTACCGCCACCGCGCCGCCGCCCGCACCGATCCGCTCACCGGCATCGCCAACCGCCGCGGCTTCCTCGAGCAGACCGCGGTGTCGCAAGCGCGCCGCGGCGGGCTCGAAGCCCACCGCGGTGCTGCTGTTCGATCTCGATCATTTCAAGACCGATCAACGACCGCTACGGCCACGCCGTCGGCGACCGCGCGCTGCAGATTTTCGCCGACACCGCGCAGGCGCATATCGGCGCCGCCGGGACGGTCGGGCGCTGGGGCGGCGATGAATTCGTCGCGGTGCTCTACGACACCAGCGCGCGAGCATCGCGGCGACGGTGGCCGAGCGCATCCAGGTCGCCTTCGAGAAGGCGGCCGCCGACATCGACGGCCGCCTGGTGCTGCGCCACGGTCAGCACCGGCATGGTGTTCAGCGCCGACGGCGCCGTTCGAACTGCCGGCGCTGCTGCTGCAGGCCGACCAGGCGCTCTATCGCGCCAAGACCGAGGGCCGCAACCGGCTCGCCATCGCGCGCCGAAGCTGCGATGGCGGCGACGCGCCGGCGAGCAACGTCGTGCCGCTCGGCCGCCGCACCGCCGCCTGAATTCCCGCGAACCTCGCCGATTTCATCGACCAGCATCTTGCACGCAAGGCCCGCCTTGCGCGAGGATTAGCACACTTCGTCCAGGGGGCGAACCAACGCTGCGTAGTCCTGAAAGCCATCACGTTTCGCTATGACGGCAAGCAAGACCGGATTCTCGCTGCCGTCAATCCCGGCCAGGCTGAGGCGTGGTCATGCTGGCTGACCCGGCGGTTCACGCTCGCGCTGCTGGAACGCTCGACGAAATTTCTGGAGAAGTCGTCTCGATCTTGCCAAGCGAGCTTCGGCCGACGTTCGCGGCGACCTCGTCAGCATTCGAGCGCGACGCCGCCATCGCCAAGACGGCGGCGGCGATGTCCAACACGCCGCAGAATATTCTCAAGAACAGCGCGGCGACGGCGGAGCTCGTTCGCAGCAGCTGAGCATTCTCGCAACGCGGCGACCGGCTTCCGGGCTGGAGCTGCGAGGCGAGAGCGGCGGCGGCGCCGACGGCACGCTGACGCGTGACGAATTCCAGCGCATCCTACAGATGCTGCAAGCCGAGGTCGCCAAGGCCGGCTGGACCGTCGCGCCGACCAGCGCGGTCGCCGCGCCGACGCCCGACACCGCGCACAAGCCATTTCGTCATTAGAGCAGAGTTGTTACAGACTGAATCACCCGTTCGGCCAAAAACTGGGCTCCCGCTTTCGCGGGAGCGAACGGAGTTTGATGCAAAGCAAAGCCATTAGGCGGCGGCAACAGCCGTCCGCCGATCACGCGGCGTCGTAAATGAATTCTTTCAGGTCGACGCGGCGGCGCGGCATCGGGATGTAGTACTTGCCCGCCCGCACCATCGGCCGCGGCTTGAGCACGATGCCGAGCAGGCGCTGCTGCAGCGTCTTGGGCGAGATCGGCTTGACCAGGAACTCGTGCACGCCGAGCCGGATCGCCGTCGGTCACGCGCGAACGCAGGCCGCGGTCGGTGAGCATGATGATCGGCAGGTTGGGCTTGGGAAACACGCCCGGCGAGCGCACGATGCGCATGACCTCGCGGCCGTCCAGGATCGGCATGTCCCAGTCCAGGATCATGACGTCCGGGATTGACGGTGCGGATGGCGTCGAGCGCGGCGACGCCGTCGCTCGACTCGTAGATCGCCTTGCAGCCGAGGTTGGTCAGCATCATGCGGGTCAGCCGGCGCGTATAGGCGTTGCTGTCCGCAATCAGGACAACAAGCCCTTCCATGGCTTTCTCGATCTGCTTGGTAGCCATTTGTTAACCGCAACCGGGCCCGCCTCTGGACCGTGGCTGGCACCATAGCGGACGGGACTCTGTCATTCCGCTAAACCGATAGTTCGAATTTTATCGAATCGCGAATTCAGGCCGGAACCAGGCGCGGCGGCCCGGCCGAACAGCAGCCAGCCACGATCGACACGTTAATCAGGTTCCAGCCGAGCCCGTTGAGGAACGCGGCCTGGTAGGAGCCGGTGAGGTCGAAGATCACGCCCGGACATCCAGCCGCCGAGCGCCATGCCGCCGAGCGTCGCCATCAGCACGACGCCGAGCCGCGTGCCGGCCTCCTGCGGCGCGAAATATTCGCGCACGATGATGGCGTACATCGGCACGATCGCCGCCCTGGAACAGGCCGAACAGCGCCGAGATCACGTAAAGCGAAAACAGGCCGTCGAACAGCATGTAGAGGAACAGCGCGACGCCCTGCAGCACCGAGCTGATCAGCAGCGTCGCCACGCCGCCGATGCGGTCGGCGATGAAGCCGCCGGCGATCCGGCTGATCAGGCCGAAGCCCAGCATCATCGACAGCATCTCGGCGCCGCGCGCCGGCCCGTAGCCGAGATCGCCGCAATAGGCGACGATATGGACCTGCGGCATCGACATGGCGACGCAGCAGGCGACGCCGGCGACGAACAGCAGCACCATCAGCGTGTTGGCCGAGATGCCGAGCGAGCCGAGCTTGCCGGCCGCGGCCGCGCTCGAAGCGGTCGCGTGATGCGGCGGCGGCGGCGGCGCAGCACCAGCGACGAGCGGCAGCATGGTGACGACGCAGATCAGCGCCGATCGCCGATCTGGGTCGGCGCGCCAGCCGTTGCTCGCGATGAAATGCTGGATGAGCGGCGGCCAGATCACGCCGGAGAGATAATTGCCGCAGGAGGCGATCGCGACCGCGATGCCGCGCCGGCGCGCGAACCAATGCGAGATGTCGGTCATCAGCGGCCCGAACGTCGCCGGCGCTGCCGAAGCCGAGCAGGCCCTGCGCCAGCGCGAACTGCCAGAGCGTGCCGGCCACGCCCGACAGCACGTAGCCGACGCCGAGCAGCGATCGCGCCGAGCATCACCGGCAGCACGATGCCGAAGCGGTCGGCGAGCCGGCCCATCACGATGCCGCCGGCGCCGAAGCCGATCATGGTCAGCGTGAACGGCAGCGACGCTTCGCCGCGCGCCACGCCGAAATCGGCCTGCACCGCCGGCAGCAGCCACCACGAACGACCACATGCCGACGCTGCCGATGGTGCCGAGCGCGAGCGCCACGCCACAGCCGCGTCCAGGCGTAGCCGGAATCGATCTCGCTCGCGGGCGTGGGCCCGGCTTCGATGGTCGTGGTCACGTCGAATGCATTCCCGGCAAGATGCGCGCCTGTCCTAGCACCACCGGCCGCAGCCGTCATGGCCGCGCAGCGCAATCCAGCGATGCGCGGCGATGAAATTATTGCGCGCCGATGCATCAATCGACTGGAATGATGCCGCGCGGATCCGCGCAGCTGCGGAGAAGCGCTGCCGCGCCGACTGAGTCTCAATGCAGCTTCGGCGCCTTGAGGAAGCGGGTGCGGTCGCCGGACTTGATGCGCGTCTCGATGGTCTTGCCGTCGCGGTAGATCGACATCGGAATTTCGATGCCGGCAGCGCCGAGCGACCAGACCTTGCGATAGAGCCCGGCGAGATCGCGCACCTCGCGCGCCCGCGACCGACAGCAGCACGTCGCCGGTGCGCAGATCCGCCTTCTGCGCCGGCCCATCCTTGGCGAGGCCCACCACCACGAGCTTGTCCTCGATCGCGGTGGCGTAGAGCCCGAGCCACGGCCGCGGCGGCTTGTTCGGCCGGCCGAGCGTCAGCAGGTCGTCGAAGATCGGCTTCAGCAGATCGATCGGCACGATCATGTTGATGTCGCCCGGCGGGCCCTGCTCGCGGCCCTCCTGCAATTGCAGCGAGCCGATGCCGATCAGTTCGCCGCCCGGCCCGATCAGCGCGGTGCCGCCCCAGTTCGGATGCGACGGCGCGGTGAAGATCGCCTCGTCGACGACATATTCCCAATAGCCGGCGAACTCCTGCTTGGCGACGATGCGGGCCGCGACCGACTTCTGCCGCCCGCCGGCGCCGCCGACCACGACGCGCTCGCCGACCGACGCCGCGCTCGACTGCCCGATCGGCAGCGCCGGCAGATCGAGCCGCGCCAGCGCCTGGATCAGGCCGAAGCCGGTGGTCTGGTCGTAGGCCAGCACGGTGCCCGGCACGGCGCGGCCGTCGATCAGCGTGAGCCAGATCGTCTCGGCCTCGGTGACCAGATAGCCGATGGTCAGCACCAGGCCGTCGGCGCGGATCAGCACGCCGTTGCCGGCGCGCTCGGTGCCGAGCGTGTCGGCGGTGAAGGCGTCGGGCGGGATGACGGCGCGCACGCCGACCACGGCGCTCAGCGCGGCATCGAGATCGTAGGCATAGTCCTCCGGCTTGGGCTGCACGGACGCCGGCACCTTCCAATCGCTCACCGACGCCATGCGACAACTCCCTGTTCGCGGCCGCAGTGCGCCAGTATCGGCGTTTGGCATGGCGACCTCAAGGCCCGCGATCCGGCGCGAATCATGGCCAAAACGACCTGGCGTCTCCGCCAGTATTCGTGCACAGCTGTGTCCGCGGCACACACGCCGCAACCAGCGGACATTGCAGGACAATTTTCGTTTTTCGCCGCGGCCCGACTCAGATATGCAGATCGGCCTGACGCGTCGGTCCAGCGTCGGCTAGGATCCGAGGTGCAGCGCACATGCTTCCGAGTTTCCGGCTGATCGCTGTCAGTTTCCTGTGCGGCTTTGTCGTGGTCTTCGCCGGCCTGCGGCTGGCGGCGTCGCTCAACAGCTGTCCACGACGGCCTGCCGGTGATGGCGGCGCATGCCGCGCCCGATGTCGGTCGCCGCGCCGGCATGATCGAGCCGCGCGCGCGCGCCCTCCGCCGTGCCGGTGATCTACGATCTGCGCTTCGGTCGGCCAGCACGGTCGCGCCGCAGTTCGCGAGCCTGGCTCGCGCCCACTGATCGAGCGCGTCGACTGCCCGAGCCCGGTGCCGCTGATCGAGCGACGCACATCCAGGAAGCCCGCGCCCGCGCTCGCTGACGCCGCCGAGCACCGCAAGCCGACGACGTCGCACCGACCGGCAGGCGCTGCGATCGCAGCCGAGCCGACGCGCGATCGAACCGCGCCGCTGCCGCCACGACCGGTCGGAGCCGACCTGCGGCCGCACCGGCGCGAGCTGCCGCTTGCCACGCCAGCCGAGCCCGCAGCCGACGTCCGACAACGCCGCGAGCGAGCCGCCGCCACCGCGAATTGGCGCTGCAGCCGACCTCGCAGCCGACCGCCGCCGGTCGAGTCCAGGAGTCGCCGACGATCGGCGACCGACCCGGACGCTGCCGCAGCCGCGGTCGAGGCGCCGAAGCCGCCGCCAAAGCCAGACGTCACGCGAAGCCGCCGCCAAACCCGTGCGCAAGAAGCGCGTCGCGCGTGGCGCGCCGTGCGCCGCCGCCAAACGGCGTCCAGCCAAGCCGAGCGGCAATTCGTTCGGCCGCCCGGCGGCAATGCGTTCGGCAACGCCAGTCGCAATCGTTCGGCAATCTGGCGCATCGGTCGGCACTGCCGTGCCAAGTCGTCCGGCGACCGCTCGAGCTGAGCATGCTGATCGCTGGCGTCGATCCGGTCACAAGCCGGGCAACGCGTTTCCGGCGGTCATGCTGTAACTCTTGGCCATGCGTGCCGCTTCTCCGTCCTCGACCTGTCGCCCGTCACCACCGGCATCTCCGGCCCGCAGGCGCTGCGCAACAGCCTCGATCTCGCCCGCCTCGCCGACCGGCTCGGCTTCACCCGCTACTGGGTGGCCGAGCATCACAACATGCCGAACATCGCGAGCTCGGCGCCCGACATCATGATCGGGCAGATCGCGGCCGTGACCAAGCACCTGCGCGTCGGCTCCGGCGGCGTGATGCTGCCGAACCACGCGCCGCTGCAGGTCGCCGAGCGCTACAAGGTGCTGGAGGGGCTGTTTCCCGGCCGCATCGATCTCGGCCTCGGCCGCGCGCCCGGCACCGATCCGGTGACGTCCTACGCGCTGCGGCGGCGGCAGGACGATCCCGCCGGCGACGATTTCCTCGACCGCTTCCAGGAGTTGCTGGCGTTCGAGCAGCGCGGCTGTTTCCGGAGAGCCATCCGTTCCGCAAGGTCAAGGCGATGCCGGCCGACGTGCCGCTGCCGCCGATCTATCTGCTCGGCTCGTCCGGCTACAGCGCGCAGCTCGCCGCCCATGTCGGCGCCGGCTTCTCGTTCGCGCATCATTTCTCCGACTTCGATCCGGTCGGGCCGATGATCGACCTATCGCGAGCAGTTCAAGCCGTCGGCGACGCGCGCCAAGCCGCTCGCGATCCTCGCCGTGCACGTGGTCTGCGCCGACACCGACGCCGAGGCCGAGCGGCTCGCCACCTCGGTCGATCTGAATTTCGCGCGGCGGCGGCAGGGCCACTTCCTGCCGATCCCAAGCCCGGAGGAGGCCGCGGCGCACACCTATTCGCCGACCGACCGCGCCTGGATCGCGCAGAACCGCGCCCGCCTGGTCGTCGGCGGCAAGGACAAGGTGATGGCGCATCTCGAGCCGCTGATCGAGGCGACCAAGGCCGACGAGGTGATGATCACCACGATGATCTACGACCACGAGGCGCGCAAGCATTCCTACGCGCTGCTGGCCGAGGCGTTCGGGCTTGACGCCGCGCCCTGAAGCAAGCGGCCGAGTTCTGCTACCATCTGGCTCGGCACGTGCCATGCCCGGACTGATCAGGGGGCCGTGATGTTCGGAAGTCATTCGATCGCCGCCATCCGCATTGGCGGCGATCGCCGCGCATCGCTCGCCGCTGCACGCTGCCGCGGCCGCAAGCGCAGAGCGACTATCCCAACCGCGTGGTGAAGATCGTCATGCCCTATGGCGCCGGCAGCGTGCCCGACATCCTGGCCCGCGCGCTCGCCCCCGGCCTGTCGAGCCAGCTCGGCCAGCAGTTCATCGTCGAGAACCGGGCCGGCGGCAGCGGCGCGCTCGGCACCGCTCTCGGTCGCGCGCGCCGACGCCGACGGCTACACGCTGCTGTTCGCGCCGGCGCTGGTGCTGTCGGTGCTGCCGCAGGCGCGCGGCGCCGAGGCCGGCTACAAGCCCGACTCGCTCGTCCCGATCTGCCAGACCTTCGTCAACACCATGGGGCTGGTGGTGCGGCCGGATTCGCCGATCAAGAACATCGCCGACCTGGTGGCGGCGGCGCAAGCAGAAGCCCGGCGCGCTGAACTACGGCCATCCCGGCGTGCTCACCATCCCGCAACTGGCGATGGAGGAGTTCCTGCAGACCGCCGCGATCGACATCAAGGACATTCCGTTCCGCACCGGGCCGCAGTCGATCGCCGAACTGCTCGGCGGCCGGATCGACGTGGTGTCGCTCGTGATGGGCACCGAGGTCGGCCAGAACATCCGCGTCATCGGCGTGTTCGGCGAGAAGCGGCATCGGCAGCGTCCCGGACGTGCCGACCGTCAAGGAGCAGGGCTACGACGTCAGCCCGGCGAGCTTCGGCGGATTGCTGGCGCCGGCCGGCAACGCCGGCGCCGATCGTGTCCAAGCTCGCCGTCGGCCTGCGCCGACGCCGCCAAGGACGAGGTCTACGCGACGACCGCCAAGCGCGCCGGCCAGCCCGACGACTATTATGACGACGCCGCGGCGTTCCGGCAGCGCCTGACCGCGACATCGAGAGCAAGGCGCGCGTGCTCGCCCGCCTCAAGGCGCAATAGCCGAACGCAAGCAACCCCGGACGCGATGACCGGGGTTGACTCGAACCCCGGCGCGAGGCCGGGGTTCTCAACTCGCAACAACGCGGCTGACGGACGTTACTTCGGCAGCGTCGGCTGCTGCGGCAGTGTACTGCGGCGTCGGCTGCACCAGCTGCGGCTCGATCGCGCCGGTCTGCTGCGCGCGGCTGCGCAGCGGCGGATTCATCGCCATCTCGTTGGTGCAGCGATCCTTGAACAGCACCGCACCTTCCGGCGTGTATTCCTTGGTCAGGCAGGTGCACGGGCCGGCGACCGCCGGGCGCGCTGTACGGCGTACGCCGGCGTACGCCGTACCAGATCGGACGGTGATAGCGGACGTGCCAGTGCCGGTGCCGATGGCGGTGATGACGGTGGACGTGGCGGTAACCGCCGCCGTGATGGCACGTGCATTCCGCCTGGCCGCCGTGCATGCCATGGCCGCCACCATGACCGCCACCGTGGCCGCCGCCGTGGCCGCGGGCGAGCGCGTCGGGGCCGAGCATTGCAAGGCCGAGCGCAGCGCTCGCGGCGACGGCCAACAGCGTGGACTTGCGAAACATGACATTCTCCTGTGCGATCCCTTCGGGATCGATTGAATTGCCTATCCGGGATTGGTCGGGCGGCTCGTTGCAAAAGGTTCAGCCCGACTCTGGACGCCGAGGCGAAGCGCGTTCGGACGCGGTTCAAATCCGGCAAAGCCGTGATAAACAAGAGTCCAGCCGGCCGGCAGGTCGCTGCCGCTGGCCGGGCATGAACGGTTGTCAGAGTCATGGTCAAAACATCGGGAGGTTCACTTGGGTAAGCAGTTCACGCTCACCGCGTCCGACGCCTTCAAGCTCGGCGCCTATCGGGCCGATCCGGCCGGCACGCCGAAGGGCGGCATCGTCGTCATCCAGGAGATTTTCGGCGTCAACCAGCACATCCGCAAAGTCTGCGACGACTTCGCCAAGGAAGGCTACGCCGCGGTGGCGCCGGCGCTGTTCGACCGCACGCAGAAGGATTACCAGTCCGGCTACACGCCGCCGGAGATCGAGAAGTCGCGCACCTTCGTCGCCAAGCCCGACTGGGACGCGATGATGCGCGACACCGACGCGGCGATCAAAGAGCTCAAGTCGCGCCGGCCCGGTCGGCATCGTCGGCTTCTGCATGGGCGGCACGATCGCGTTCCTCGGCCGCGACGCGGCTGTCGGGCCTGAGCGCCGCGGTCGGCTACTACGGCGGCCGCATCGTCGCCTTCGCCGACGAGAAGCCGAAGTGCCCGGTGCAACTGCATTTCGGCGAGAAGGATGCCAGCATCCCGATGACCGACGTCGAGATCATCAAGCAGAAGCGCGGCGGCGACTGCGAGATCTACGTCTATCCGGACGGCGGCCACGGCTTCCATTGCGACGAGCGCGGCAGCTTCCACAAGGCGAGCCGCGACCTGGCGTGGCAGCGCACCACGGACGTTCTTCGCCAAGCACATGAAGAAATAAGCATCCGTAGAACTACGGATCGATTGTACGGACGGCGTTCGAGAATTCGAGCGCGTCCGCAAGTTTTGATTCACGCGCTGCTGCGAGGATGCCCGCAGCACGAGCCGGGCACACGTGGCACGTTAGCTGGGCAAGCGATGGCCGCGCGGTGCGCACCGCGCGGCCATGATCACGCGCGGCCGAATTCGTTCACTCCACCGAAATGTTGGCGGCCTTCACGACCTTGCCCCACTTCTCGGTCTCGTCGGCGACGCAGCTTGCCGAACTCCGCCGGCGTCATCGGCGTCGGCTCGCCGCCGAGATCGGCGATGCGCTTCTGGATCTTCGGATCGGCGAGCGCCGCGTTGAACGCCTTGTTCAGGATCTCCACCACCTCGGGCGGGATGCCCTTCGGCCCGGCGACGCCGTAGAACACGCTCGCCTCGTAGCCCGGCACCGTCTCGCCGACCGTCGGCACGTCGGGCAGCGCGGCGTTGCGCTTCGCCGTCGTCACGCCGAGCGCGCGCAGCTTGCCGGTCTTCACGAACTCGACCGAGCCCGGCAGATTGTCGAACAGCACATGGACCTTGCCGGTCATCAGATCGGGATAGATGCCGGCCGAGCCGCGATAGGGCACGTGCACGCATGTCGAGCTTGGTCATCATCTTGAACAGCTCGCCCGACATGTGCACCGAGGTGCCGTTGCCGGACGACGCGAAGGTGAGCTTGCCCGGATTGGCCTTGGCGTAGGCGATGAACTCGGCGACGGTCTTCACCGGCAGCGTCGGCGGCACCACCATGAGGTTGGCGAGCTGCATGGTGCCGGCGATCGGCGTGGTGTCGCGCACGTGAGTTGAACGGCAGGTTCTTGTAGAGCGTCTGGCCGATGGCGTTGTTCGGCGCGACGAACATGATGGTGTAGCCGTCGGGCGGCGAATTGATCACCGACTTCGCCGCGATCATGCCGCCCTGGCCGACCTTGTTCTCGACCACGCAGGGCTGGCCGAGATGCGGCTGCAGCCAGTCGCAGAAGATGCGGGCGACGATGTCGTTCGGCCCGCCGGCCAGGAAGCCGACGACGAACTTGATCGGGCGGACTGGAAATTTGTCGCGGCGAAGGCGGGCAGCGAGCCGCAGACCGAGACCGAGCAGCAGGACCGACGAAACGAACAGCGCGCATGACGCATCCTCCCCTTGGCTGGCAGGGGCACATCTTAGGCCAGGCGGCGGGAAATCAGAACCAGCGTTCGGAGACTTGACGGTGTCGCCGGGGCGGAGCGGATCGCGCAGCGGCAGGGTGATGCGGGCCGGCACGCCCTGGATCTTGCGGGTGATGGTGACCTTGTCCTTGGAGGCGCGCGGCGTGAAGCCGCCGGCGATGGCGATGGCGTTCTCCACCGTCATGTTCGGCACGTAGGGATACTGGCCCGGGAAGGTGACCTCGCCGAGCACGAAGAACGGCCGGTAGATCTCGACCTCGACCGCGACGCTCGGATCGCGGATGTAGCCCTGACTTCAGCCGGCCGGCGATGGCGCCGGCCAGTTGCGCCGTGGTCAGGCCGCGCGCCGTCGACCGCGCCGATCAGCGGCAGGCTGACCTGGCCCTGCGGCATCGACGGTGTAGTTGTTGGACAGCGCGTCCTGGCCGAACACCACGATGCGGAGCTTGTCGCCGGTGTCGAGCGTGTAGGGGCCGTCCTCGAACGTCGCGGCGACCGGCACCACCTGCGCGCACGCGGCGCACCGTGCGTAGGACGGCCGGCTGCCGGCGCGCCATACATCCGGACGTCGAGCTCGGAGCTGCGCTGCGCGACCGGCGCCGCGCATAGCCGCGGCACGCTGCCGCGCGCAGGCGGCGAGCGCCAGCGCGGCCAGACAACACGACAAGGCAGGCGGCGCAGCCGCATGCGAATCCGGGCCCGGAAAAGTTAAGCCGGATTAACCCTCTTATGGTTAATGAAGGCTTAGTGCGGTGCTGGACAGCGTACCGGACCAGGCGTCAACGGGGCATGCGATGCTCAAACTGCTGCGAACCGAAGCCCAGGTGCCGGCGGTCTGGCTGACCGCCGCGCTGTTCCTGCTGTTCGGCGGCGGCTGGTTCGCCGCGGCGGCGGCCAGCACCGGCCTCACGCTGCTGCTGTTCGCCTGGCTGTTCGCCGCCATCCTGTGGGGCGCGTTCGGCGTGGTGCGGCATGCCGAGCATCTCGCCGAGAAGCTCGGCGAGCCCTACGGCACGCTGATCCTCACCCTGTCGGTCACCATCATCGAGGTGGCTTTCATCGTCACCGCGGTCGCGACCAGCACCGGCAGCACGCCGGTCGCCCGCGACGCGGTGTTCGCGGTGGTGATGATCATGCTCAACGGCACGATCGGGCTTTGCCTGCTGCTCGGCGGGCTGCGCCATCACGAGCAGAGCTACAACCTGCCCGGCGCGCGCGCCTTCCTCTCGGTGGTGATCCCGCTCGCGATCTTCGCGCTGATCCTGCCGAACTTCACCGTGGTGGCGCCGGGACCGGTCCTGTCGACGCCGCAGGCGATCACCATCGCGGTGCTGACGCTCGCGCTCTACGGCGTATTCCTCGCCATGCAGACGTGCGCCACCGCAGCTTCTTCCAGGACCCGGTCGAGGCCGACGGCAGCGCGCATGCCCGAAGCGCCGCCGGCACGAGCACGCCAGCGCACATCCGGTCGCATTCCACGCGGCGGGCCTGCTGCTCACGCTGGCGCCCGCGGTCTATCTCACCGAGGAGCTTGGCCACATCGTCGAGCACGCGGTGAAGCGATGGCAGCGCGCCGCAGGCGCTGGTCGGCGTCATCGTCGCGGTGCTGGTGCTGGCGCCCGAGGCGATGGGCGCGCTGCAGGCCGCGCTGCGCAACCGCTTGCAGCGCGCGGTCAACATCTCGCTCGGCTCGGTGCTCGCCACCATCGGCCTGACCATCCCGGCGGTGCTGGTTCTCGGCGTCATGAAGGGCACACCCACCATCCTGGGGCTGGGCCAGGACAGATGGTGCTGCTCGCCGTCACGCTCGTCGTGTCGATGCTCACCTTCGGCGGCGACCGCACCAACATGCTGCAAGGCGCCGTCCACCTCGTCATGTTCCTGGTGTTCGGGCTGCTGCTGTTCCATCCGTAAAACAAGAGGGCCGCTGGCGCGGCCCTCCGTAGTGCATTTCGATCGACCGATCAGTGCGCCGCGGCGCCGACACCGGTGCCGATCGGGCAGGACACGCCGGTGCCGCCGAGCCCGCAATAGCCCATCGGGTTCTTCGCCAGATATTGCTGGTGATAGTCCTCGGCGAAGTAGAACGGCGGCGCGTCGACAATCTCGGTGGTGATCGCGCCGAAGCGCTTGGCCGCCAGCGCCTTGCCGAACATCGCCTTGGATTCCTCGGCGGCCTTCGTTCTGCGCCGGCGTGGTGGTGTAGATGCCGGAGCGGTACTGGGTGCCGACGTCGTTGCCCTGGCGCATGCCCTGGGTCGGGTCGTGGTTCTCCCAGAACGTCTTCAGCAGCTTCTCGTAGGAGATCTTCTTCGGATCGATAGACCACCAGCACCACCTCGTTGTGGCCGGTGCGGCCGGAGCAGACCTCCTCGTAGGTCGGGTTCGGCGTCTGGCCGCCGGCATAGCCGACCGCGGTGACGTAGATGCCGTCGCCCAGCTCCCAGAACTTGCGCTCGGCGCCCCAGAAGCAGCCCATGCCGAAGATCGCGGTCTCCGATCCCGCCGGATACGGCCCCTTCAGCGGATTGCCGTTGACGAAATGCTGGCTTGGCGGTGGGGATCGCGATTCGGCCGGCCCGGCAGCGCCTGGCCTTTGCCCGGCATGTCGAGCGACTTCTTGAACATGAACATCGTGGGTTCTCCCGCTGCGGTCCTGGCAATCTCAGACGCGATATATAGGCGCGAACTGCAGACTTCGGCACCGGGTCGGCGGGGTCACGTTTCGGTCAGCGGGTAAAACGCCGCAACTCCTCTATCGCGTTGCCGAAATCGGCCTGTTCCCCTCACGGCCCGGGCAACTTATGCTGCCGCCGGATCGGTCACGTGTGGGAGGCCCCATGACGACGTTGAAGACCCTTGCCGGCGCTTGCGCGCTTGCGCTGCTGGCGGTGCTGCCGGCCGCGGCGCAAACCCCGGCCCCGCCCCGCCCTACGGTCCGCCGATCGGCATCGAGAACGCCCGCAAGGTCATGACCGCCGCCGAGGGCGAGGCCAGCCAAGAACAACTGGGCGGTCGTCATCGCCATCATCGACAGCGGCGGCCATCTGGTCATGCTGCACCGGCGCGACGACGTGCAGCTGTCCTCGATCGAGATCGCCCAGGGCAAGGCGAGGACGCGCTGATGTTCAAGCGGCCGTCCAAGGTGCTCGACGACGCCATCTCCGGCGGCGGCGCCGGCTTGCGCTTCCTGGCGCTGCCAAGGACATCGTGCCGCTGGAGGGCGGCATGCCGATCATCTTCGACGGCAAGATCATCGGCGCCATCGGCGTCTCCGGCGTGCTGTCGTCCCAGGACGCGCAGATCGCCCGCGCCGGCCTCGAGGCGCTAAAGTAACGGGGCGCCCTCGGGGGCCCGCGCGCATGGACCAGCGTCCGCATATCATCGTGGTCGAGGACGAGGCGACCCAGCGTCAATTGCTGGTCGACTATCTCGACAAGCAGAACTTCCGCGTCAGCGCGGCCGACGGCGGCGGTGCGCTGCGGCGGCTGGTCGAGCGCGAGCTGCCGGCGCTGGTGCTGCTCGACGTTGGCCTGCCCGGCGAGGACGGCTTTGCGCTGGCGCGCTGGCTGCGCGAGAAGAGCGGCCGCATCGGCATCATCATGGTGACGGCCGCGGCCGACACCGTCGACCGCGTGGTCGGCCTGGAAACCGGCGCCGACGATTACATCGGCAAGCCCTATGAGCCGCGCGAGCTGTTGGCGCGGATCAAGAGCGTGCTGCGGCGCATCACCGGCACCCCGGCGGCGAGCGGCCCGCGCGTGCGCATGGGCCGCCGTGTGCTCGACCTCGAGAAACGCCTGCTGGTCGATCCGGGCGGCGGCGGCGAGGAATCGCTGACCGCGAGCGAATACGATCTGCTCAAGGTGTTCGCCGAGAATCCGAACCGGCCATTGACCCGCGACTGGCTTCTGGAGGTGACCGCGCACCGCGAGATGGAGGCGTTCGACCGCGCCATCGATCTGCGGATCACGCGGTTGCGACGGAAGATCGAGGTCGACCCGGCCCATCCCGACGCCATCCGCACCGTGCGCGGCGTCGGTTACATGTTCGTGCCGCCGAAGGATTGAGGTCGCGTTGCGACCATGAACGCGAGCGCGTCAAGCTTTGATGTTGTCGTCGTCGGCTGCGGGATCGCCGGGCTGTCGGCGGCGGCGACCGCGCTGCAAGCCGGCCGCCGCGTCGCGGTGATCGAGCGCGCACCGAAGGACGAGCGCGGCGGCAATAGCCGCTGGACCGAAGCGCTGCTGCGCATGAAGAGCGAGCGCGAGGTGTCCGATGATTTCGAGACGCATTTCGCGAGCAACGCCGGCTATTATCTCGATCCACGGCTGGTTGCCGAGACCGCGCGCGACCGCGACAACTGGTCTTCGATCGTCAAGACGCTCGGCTTCACCGACCCGGAGGTGATCGCGACCTTCGCGCGCTCGGTCGGCCCGACGGTGGCCTGGCTCAAGAGCTTTGGCGTCCGGTTCGATTTTCTGCCGACCTATTTCATCACCGCCTGCCAGCCGCGCATGGCGCCGATCGGCGGCGGCCTCGCCCTGGTCGAGGCGCTCGCCGGCTGGTGCGAGCGCAACGGCGGCCAGTTGTTCTACCGGACCACCGCCCGCTCGCTGATTCAGAACGACGACGGTGCGGTCATCGGTGTGCGCTGCGTCGGGCCCGGCCACAAGGCGGTCGAGTTCCGCGCCCCCTCGGTTATCCTCGCGAGCGGTGGGTTCGAGGGCAATCCCGAGATGCTGACGCATTATCTCGGGCCGCGCGCCCGCTACATCCGGCCGGTGGCACGCGGCGGCTATTACAACAAGGGTGAAGGCATCCGGATGGCGCTGGCGATCGGCGCCGCCGGCTGCGGCGATTTCGGCAGCTTCCACGCCGAGCCGCTCGATCCGCGCTCGGGCGCGACCGAACCGGTCGTGCTGGTGTTCAACTACGGCATCCTGGTCAACAAGCTCGGCCAGCGCTTTGTCAACGAGGCGCCCGCCACGGTCGACGCGACCTACGAGGCAATCACCCGGACCATTTTCGAGCAGCCGGACGGCATCGCCTTTGCCGTGCTCGATGCGCGCATCGACGACGTGCCGAACTGGCGGCGCTCGGTGCGCTCCGACCAGCCGCCGATCACCGCCGCAACCGTGCCGGAGCTGGCGGGCAAGCTCGGCATCGATCCGCGCGAGCTGGTGGCGACGATCGAGGCCTATAACGCGGCCTGCCCTGGGGGCGTGTTCAAGCCGCTCGAGACCGACGGGCTCGCCACCCGGCCCGGCACGACACCGCCGAAATCGCATTGGGCGCGGCCGATCGAGCGGCCGCCGTTCCTTGCCTTTCCGATCATCTGCGGCAACTGCTTCACCTTTGGCGGGCTCAAGATCGACACCGCCAGCCGGGTGATCGACGCCGACGGTGCGGCGATCCCGGGTCTCTACGCCGCCGGCGAGACCATTGGCCTCTATTACGGCACCTACGCCGGCGCGACCTCGGTGCTGCGCGGCGCGGTGTTCGGACGGATCGCCGGCGCCCACGCCGCCGGCCTGGTATCCTGACGTTGCGTCGGCGTTGCCAGGTCGGCCCGGCTGCACGATGATAGCGCCCGTCGTTGGTTGGGAGAGACCATGACGTCGAGGCTGCTCGTGGCCGCCACCGCGCTGATGATAGCGCTTGGCGCCGGACCGGGCCGGTCGCAACACCCGCCCGCCGAAGCACCGAAAGCCGGCGAGGCCGCCAAGCCTTCCGCACTACCGCCAAGCGAGCCTGTGTTTGTCACCATGGCGGGATTGTGGGCCGGCGGCGGCATCATCACGCTGTCGAATGGCGGGCGCGAGCGTCTGCGCTGTCGCGCTCAGCATACCGTCGGCCAGGGCGGCCGGAGTCTTGCGATGAGCGTCCGCTGTGCCAGCGACAGCTACCGCATCGAGCTTGCCGCCAACGTGGTCAACCGGCGCGGCCGCATCTTCGGAAGCTGGAGCGAGTCGAGCTACGGCGCGTCGGGCTCGGTGTCGGGCACCGCCGCCGGCGGCCGCATCAGCGCGACCGCGACCAGCTCAAGCTTCACCGCCGGGCTCGCGGTTTCGACCAGCGGCGGCCGCCAGACCATCTCGATCACGCCGCACGGCGCGCCGATCACCGGGGTGCACGTCGCGCTGCGCAAGATTTGACCGATCGGACGTCGATCGGTCTTGGCTGTAGTGTTCCGAACCCGAAGGCGCGCTGAGAACTCGGGCGAACTTCCGAATCGCGACACTAGCCGCGCGTCTGGTCGATCTCCGCCAGCGCCCGGCGCAACTCCGAGGCCAGCGGCCCGAGGCCGTCGCGGCAGCGCGCGCGGTCGCCGGCCTTGCCGGCCTGTTCGAGCAGCGCCGCGGCGGTGCCGACGCCCTTGGCGCCGATCGCGTTGGCGGCGCCCTTGAGCTTGTGGGCGGCGGCGGCGAGCGCCGCGAGATTGCCGTTGCGCGAGGCGCTGTCGATCTCGCGCTGGGTCTCGACCGCGGTGTCGCGGAACTTGCCGAGCAGCGAGTCGATCGCGCCTCGATCATCGCCGAGCCAGGCGCCCAGCACGCCGCGATCGATCGCGCTGGCCTGATTGGCATTGTGACCGGCGGCATGGCCGTTGCCGCCGCGGTCGACCGCGAGCCAGCGCGAGAGCGTGCCGCGCAGGCGGTCGATGCTGACCGGCTTGACCAGGTAAGCGTCCATCCCGGCCTCGATGCAGCGCTCCTCCTCGCCCTTCATGGCGTTGGCGGTGACCGCGACCACCGGTGTCCGGCCGGCCTTGCGGCCGTCGGCTTCGGCGCCGCGGATGCGCTTGGCAAGCTCGTAGCCGTCCATGCGCGGCATATGGATGTCGGCCAGCACCGCGGTGTAACGGCCGGCGGCCCAGGCCTCCAACGCCTCGACGCCGTCATTGACGCTGTCGGCCGCGACCCCGAGCAGGTCGAGCTGGCGCACCAGCACCTCGCGATTGACCGGGTGATCGTCCACCACCAGCACCCGCAGCCGCTCGCTGCGCGGCGCGTGCTTGGCCGCGGTCTTTTCGGCGTCGGCCTCGGGGCGCAGCAGCACGGCCAGCGGCGAATCCGCCGGTGCTGCTTTGAGCGTCAAGGTCACGGTAAAGACCGAGCCGCTGCCCGCGTTGCTTTCGATCTCGACCTCGCCACCCATCAGCTCAGCCAGCCGCCGCACGATCGACAACCCGAGGCCGGTGCCGCCGAAACGTCGCGTGGTCGAGGAATCGGCTTGCGCGAACGGCTGGAACAGCCGGGCGCGCTGCTCCTCGGTGAGCCCGATGCCGGTGTCGCGCACCGCCAGCGTGACGCGCGTCGCGCCGTGCCCGAGCGGCGCGGTGCTGGCGCGCACCTGCACGCCGCCACGCTTGGTGAACTTGAGCGCGTTGGACAACAGATTGAACAGGATCTGTCGGACGCGGGTCGGATCGCCGACCAGCGCGTCGTTTGATCCGGCGGCGATGGCCGACTCCAGCAGCAAGCCCTTGGCCGACGCCTGCGGCCGAAAGGTATCCAGCGCGCCGGCAATCAGACCGGACAAGGAAAATGCGGTTTCTTCCAGCTCCAGGCGGCCGGCCTCGATCTTGGAGAAGTCGAGCAGGTCGTCGATGATGCGCAGCAGCGCCTGCGCCGAGTCGCGCATGGTCGCGACGCTCTTGCGCTGCTCCCTGTCGAGACCCTGGTGCTCCAGCACCTCCATCATGCCGAGCACGCCGTTCATCGGCGTGCGGATCTCGTGGCTCATGGTGGCGAGGAAGGTGGATTTGGCCTGGGTCGCGGCCTCGGCCGCGGCGCGCTCATGCTCGGCGACGTCGCGCGCGTGCTCGGCCGCCTGCTCGCGGTCCTTGAGATCGGTGATGTCGCGGGTGACCACAATGGTGTCGCCGTTCGGTAGTGGAATGAACCTGTTTTCGAGGTAACGGCCTTCCGCGGTGCGGCGCTCGAAGTCGCTGCCGCCCGGCTTGGCGAGGACCTCAAAACGCGCGCGCGCCAGCGCCTCGGCGTCGTCCGGCGGTCCGAAGTCGCCGCGCTTGGCCTGGTAGCGCAGGATATCGAGCAGCGTCGTGCCGGCCTGCACGACCTCGGCCGGCAACTGCAGGAAATGCAGCAATCGCTGATTGACGAACTTGCAGCGGAAATCCGCGTCGAACAGCGTCACGCCGTCGCTCATGTTGTCGAGCACCGACTGCATCACCCCGCGCGCCAAAGCCAGCGCGTCCTCGCGCTCCTTGAGGTCGCTGATATCGCGGTGCACGCCGAGCAAGCCGCCGTCGGCCAACGGCTTGTAGTTGAATTCGATGTGCCGGCCGCTGACGGTCTTGCGGTCGAAACGCACCCCGCCCGGCGTCAGCATCATGGCGCGGCGCCGCCGGACCATGCCCTCGGGATCATCGGTCGGCCCGAAATCGCCGCGCTTGGCCTGGAACCGGATGATCTCCTCGCAGGAGTTGCCGGGCTGCGCGACGTCCGGCGGCAGCAGCAACGACTGTTTGAACTGATTATTGCCGAACAGGATGCTGAAATCCTGGTCGATCAGCAGCACGCCATCGTTCATGTTGTCGAGAATGGTCTGCATCACGGCGCGGGTGCGCTCGATGTCCTCCTTGGCGTCGGCCAGAGCCTGCTCGCGCTCCTTCAATTCGGTGATGTCGCGATAGACCCCGAGCAAGCTGCCATCGCTCAACGGGTTGTAGGTAAACTCGATGTAGCGTCCGCTGCGCGTAAGGCGTTCATAGCGGCCGCCCTTCGGATCGCGGATGATCGCCGCGATGTCCTGCACCTTCTTGTCGATCTCGGCAGGCGTCAGCGGTCCGTATTCGCCGCGCTCGGCCTGGAAGCGGATCATGTCGTAGCCGCTGGTGATGCCGGCACGCAGCATCTCGGCGGTGTAGCGCTGCCGCTCGATGTGCACCCGGTTGCTGAACCGCCAGGCGAAGTTCTTGTCCCACAGCGTGACGCCGTCGTTCATGTTGTCGAGGATGGTCTGCATCAAGGCGCGGGTCTGCTCGACGTCCTCCTTGGCGGCAGCCAGGGCCTCCTCGCGCTGGCGCAATTCGGTGATGTCGCGGAACACGCCGAGGATGCCGCCGTCGCTGATCGGCTTGAAGTTGAACTCGATATGGCGGTCGCCCTCGCGCCGCACGTAGCGTGTGCCGCCCGGGGTGGTCATGCGCGCGATGGCGGCGTTGACCTTGCGCTCGGCCTCCGCCTCGTTTGCGACCGGGCCGAAGTCGCCGCGCCGGGCCTGGAAGCGCACCAGCTCTTTCGCCGACGCGCCGGGATGGATCATCTCGAGTGGAATCTTGGTGGACTTGATGCGCTCGCGGCTGATGAATTGCAGCTGCAGGTCCTTGTCGAGCAGGGCTACGCCATCGTCCATGTTGTCGAACGCGGTCTGCATGATCTCGCGCGTGCGCTCGGTCTCGGCGGTGCGCGCCTGCACCTCGTTGAACAGGCGTAGCGTCTCGATCGCCACCACCGCCTGTTCGGCGAAGGTTACGATCAGCTCGATCTGCGCCGGCGTGAACGGCCGTGATTGCGCACGGGTCATCGCCAGCACGCCAATCGGGATGCCGTCGCGCATCATCGGAACGCCCAGCATGGTCCGGTATTCGCCGAACGCCGCCGGGTCGCCCCATTTGTATTCCGGGTCGGCCTGAATATCGGGAATGTGCACGATGTCACGTTCCAGCACCGTCCGGCCGGTCAGCGACTGCCGCCCGAGCGGCACCGGATGTTGGAACAAGAAATCGGTCAGTTCCTTCGAATAGCCGTAGCTCGCGGTGGCGCGATAGTCCTCGCCGTTGCGCTGGAAGATGTTTGCGCCATCGGCCTCGCAAAACGTCACCGCCGACTGCACCAGCTTGTCGAGCACGGTTTGCAGGTCAAACCGCGAGCTGCTGATCAGCCGCAGCACGTCGGCGGCCGCGCGCAGCGCGTCCTCACGCTGCCGAACCTCGGTGACGTCGCGGGCGACGGCGAGGATGCCGCGCTCGGCCAGCGGTATGAAGTTGAACTCGACGGTGCGGCCGCTGGCGGTGGCCCGCTGATAGCGAGCGCCGTTCGGGTCGCGGATGGTCCGCGCCCGCTCCTCGACCGCCTGCTCGATGTCGGCCACCGGGCCGTAGTCGCCACGCTTGGCCATGTAGCGCAGCGCGTCGTAACCCGACGTCCCCGGGCCCGCGACGTCGAGCGGCAGGTCGTGCATCGCCATCATCTGCCGATTGGCGAACACGACGTTGAAGTCGGTGTCGAACAGCATGACGCCTTCGTTCATGTTGTCGAGCACGGTCTGCATCACCTGGCGCGTGCCCTCGGCGTCGGCGCGCGCGGCTTCCGCGGCTTCCTTGGCGGTGGCAAGCGATTCCTCGCGCTCCTTCAGCTCGGTGATGTTGCGGTGGATGCTGAGGATGGTGCCGTTGTCGAGCGGCTTGTAGCTGACTTCGATGTAGTGGCCGCTGGCCGACGGCCGCTCGAAGCGCACCCCGCCCGACACGCGCAAATGGTCGACCAATTCGCGGACCTTGGCCTCGACGTCGTCGACCTTGCCGAAGTCGCCGCGCCCGATCTGGAAGCGCCGCACGTCGGTCATCATGCAGCCCGGGAACACCACGTCCGACGGGTAGCGCTGGAATTCCATCATCCGCTGATTGACGAAATCGGCCCGCACGTCGTCGCCGGCCGGTGTCATCAGCGCGATGCCGTCGCTCATGTTGTCGATCATGGTGGCGAGGATCGAACGCGTGCGCTCGGTCTCGTTGGTGCGCTCGCGCACCTGGTCGAACAGCCGCACGGTTTCCATGGCGATGACGGCCTGATCGGCGAAGGTGTGGATCAGCTCCATCTGGTCGGCGCTGAACGGCCGCGGCGCGTGGCGCGCCACGCCGATCACGCCGATCGGCTCGCCGCCGCGCATCAGCGGCACGCCGAGCAGGCTGCGCTCGTTGCCGATCGTGATCGCCTGCGACAGCGTATAGTGCTTGTCGGCGAGCACGTCGGGGATATGGATGGTGGTGCGCTCCTGCGCCACCCGGCCGACCAGTGTGCCGCGCCCGACCGGAAGGCTCAGGCCTGCCATGAATTTCGAGTATTCCGGCGTGAGGCCGAAGCTCGCCGCCAGCCGATAAACGTTGCCGTCGCGCCGGAAAATCGAGGCAGCGTCGGCTTCGCATAACCGCGCCGCCGATTCGACCAGCTGGTCGAGCACGGGTTGCAGCTCGAAGGTCGAGCGGCTCATCACCTTGAGCACGTCCGACGATGCGGTCATCGCCTCATCGAGGCGCTTGACCTCGGTGATGTCGCCGGCGGCGCCGACCATGCGGTGCGCGCGGCCATCGGCGCCGCGCACGGCGATGCCAGCTTGCCGCGCCCAGCGCCATTTGCCGTCGCCGTCGCGGTAGCGCAGCTCCATGGAAAAGCGCGGCGTGCTGCCCTTGAGGTGCTCCGCCAGCGTGTATTTGAACAGCGGCTGGTCGTCGGGATGGATACGGTCGGTCCAGTCCTTCGGCGTCTTGAGCTGCTCCGGCGTCAGCCCCAGGATCTTGTAGAGGCCCGGCGCGTAGTAGACCTCGCCGGTGGCGATGTTCCAGTCGTAGAGGTTCTCGTTGATCGACTCCAACGCCAGCGCATAGCGCCGGGACACGACGAGATCGGCCCGGGCCGATTGCAGCTCGTGCTCGCGCTGCTTGATCTCGGTGATGTCGCCGGTGGCGCCGACCAGTCGGCGCACCTGCCCACGCGCATCGCGCTCGGCGATGCCGTGCTGGCGCGCCCAGCGCCAGCCGCCGTCAGGCCCGCGATAGCGGAATTCGGTTTCGAACCGTTCGGTGTCGCCCTTGAAATGCGCCAGCATGGTCTGCCGGTGCGCCGCGCGGTCGTCAGGATGGATCAGCCTGGCCCAGCTTTCGCGCGTGATCGTCTGGTCGGACTTGACCCCGAGCATGGCGCGCAGCGACGGCGACAGATAAAGCTCGTCGGTCTCGACATTCCAGTCGTAGACGCTCTCATTGATCGATTTCAGCGCGAGCGCATTGCGCTCCTCGTCGCGCGATGGCTTCGATCCGTTGGCTGGCGTAGCGCCGCGGGCGCCCTTGGCGGGTTTCTTGGCTACGTTTTTCTTGGACTTGTTGGCGGCACGAGGCATGCGCGAAACGGGCATCGACAAAAATCCCCCCGATCCGCGCATTTTCGCTGGGGTTTGTATCGTTGGTGTTTCGCCGCCAGGGGGAATTGTATCGTTTGTATCGTTGACCAGGAATCAGGGATCAGGCATCAGGAATCAGGACAGTGGTCGCGTGCTCCTAATTTCTGATTCCTGATCATCCTGACTCCTGATCCCTGGTCCCGATACCGACGATACCATTTAGTGTTACCGCGACATTGAGCCGATACGGACGGCTCTTACGGTGGTCCCATCGAAAACGGGGCCGGCCATGACCAAGATCATCAGCATCTACGCAGCGCAAATCCTGCTTGGCCTGATCGCGCTTGCCGCCGGCTATGCCAAGATCACCGGCACCGGCATGATGGTTCAGCAGTTCCAGGCGCTCGGCATCGGCCCGGGCTTCCTGTTCGTCGCCGGCTGCGCCGAGATCGTTGCCGGCCTCTGCCTGCTGCTGCCGCGCGGCGGCATCCTCGGCGCGGTGCTGCTGACCACCGTGATGGTTGGCGCGCTCGGCGTCACCATCGGCCACATGGCCAGCGCCGTCGCCCAGCCGGCCTCTGCCCATGTCACGATTTCCAGTCACCACAACGCCCAACCGATCGTCATCATCCGCAAGAGCGACGGCTGGAGCATCTGATCGCCAGGCGCATTCGCGCCGCAGACAGAGCATGATCTCGAAAGGTGTGCAGCGGTTTCGGAAAAGATCATGCTCAAACACTAGTGGGGGTGTGTGCACCGGCCTCGGGGCAACCTGAGGCCGGTGGTTTCTTTGCACCGATCAATCGCGGGCGTAGCCGATCAGCGGCTTCTTCTTGCGTCCGAGCAGCGTCAGAACGACCCCAAGCACGCCGAACAGCACGGCTGCCGGCTGATCGAGGATGAGCAGGGCGATGAACCGCCAAAGGTCGCGGCCGGCGTATTTCTCGACCAGCGCCTGGAACGACTGCTGGCTGCCGTCATGGATCAGGGTCCAGAAATCGCTGGTCTTGGTGAGCAGCAGGCTGTTGACGGAAATCGACTTGATTCCGTCGTGGATCACGAAAATGAACGCGCCCGCCAGCAACAACAGGCCGAAAAAACGAAACAAGAAGCGGAACATGAGCTAAGTCCAGGCCTCACCAGCAAGGCAACCGCTTACCCTGCCGGTCCGGCCGGTTCAATCGCCGCATTCTCTCAAGCGCCGGACAATGGCCGAATTTTGCCGCAGCGCTGCAATCGCCAACAGCGCCATTGTCATCTGCGGCTGAGGCGTCGCCGGCGGCTCCCTTGAGCAGCCCCGGGACGTTCCGCTAACGTCCTTGAACCGGCCTTGGAGCCGCGGAGTAGCGTGTTGAAATGGCAAAGAAATCCAACAGCAACCGGCCGACCTTCACCGACCAGGAGGCGTTGCTGTTCCACAGCCAAGGCCGCCCCGGCAAGCTCGAAGTCATCGCCACCAAGCCGATGGCGACGCAGCGCGACCTGTCGCTCGCATATTCGCCCGGCGTAGCGGTGCCGGTGCTCGCCATCGCCGAGGACGAGAGTAAGGCCTACGACTACACCGTCAAAGGCAACTTCGTCGCCGTCATCACCAACGGCACCGCTATCCTCGGGCTTGGCAACCGCGGCGCGCTCGCCGCCAAGCCCGTGATGGAAGGCAAGGCGGTGCTGTTCAAGCGCTTTGCCGACATCGATTCCATCGACCTCGAAGTCTCGTCCGAGGATCCCGACGAGATCATCAATTGCGTGAAGCTGCTCGGCAAAGGCTGGGGCGGCATCAACCTCGAGGACATCAAGGCGCCGGAGTGCTTCATCATCGAGCAGCGGCTGCGCGAATTGCTCGACATCCCGGTGTTCCACGACGACCAGCATGGCACCGCGATCATCGCGGCGGCGGGCCTGCTGAACGCCCTCGACCTGACCGGCCGCGAGATCAAGGACACGCGGCTGGTTTGCAACGGCGCCGGCGCCGCCGGCATCGCCTGCCTCGAGCTGTTGCGGGCGATCGGCTTCCGGCCCGAGAATCTCGTGCTCTGCGACACCAAGGGCGTGATCTACGAGGGCCGCAAGGACGGCATGAACCAGTGGAAGTCGGCCTATGCGGTCAAGACCAAGGCACGCACCCTAACCGATGCGCTGATCGACGCCGACGTGTTCTTCGGCCTCTCGGCCAAGGGCGCGGTGACCAAGGACATGGTCAAGTTCATGGCGCCGCGGCCGATCATCTTCGCCATGGCCAACCCCGATCCGGAGATCACCGTCGAGGAGGTCGCCGAGGTCCGCGACGACGCCATCATGGCGACCGGCCGCTCGGACTATCCGAACCAGGTCAACAACGTGTTGGGCTTTCCCTACATCTTCCGCGGCGCGCTCGACGTGCGCGCCACCACCATCAACATGGAGATGAAGATCGCGGCCGCCCGCGCGCTTGCCGAATTGGCGCGCGAGGACGTGCCCGACGAGGTCGCCGCCGCCTATGGCACGCGGCCGAAGTTCGGGCCCGACTACATCATCCCGGTGCCGTTCGACCCGCGGCTGATTTCGCACGTGCCGCCGGCGGTGGCCAAGGCCGCCATGGACACCGGCGTGGCGCGCAAGCCGATCGTCGACATGGAGGCCTACAGCCAGAGCCTGCGCAACCGCCGCGACCCGGTCGCCGGCGTGCTGCAGCGGGTCTACGACCGGCTGCGCCGCGCTCCCAAGCGCGTGGTGTTCGCCGAGGGCGAGGAGGAGCAAGTCATCCGCGCCGCGGCAAGCTTCGTGAACCAGGGGCTCGGCAGCGCGCTGCTGGTCGGGCGCGAGGAGCCGATCCGCCAGAGCGCCGGCAATCTCGGCGTCGAGCTCGGCCACGGCATCGAGATCATCAACGCCGCGCTGTCGACCCGGAACTCCAGCTACGCGGCCTATCTGTATGAGCGGTTGCAGCGCCAAGGCTACCTGGTCCGCGACTGCCAACGCATGGTCAATCAGGACCGCAACACCTTCGCGGCCTGCATGGTGGCGCTCGACGACGCCGACGCCATGGTGACCGGGGTGACTCGCAACTACTCGGTCGCACTGCAAGACGTGCGCCGGGTGATCGATCCCAAGCCCGGGCACCGCGTCATCGGCCTGTCGCTGGTGCTGGCGCGCGGCCGGACGGTGCTGATCGCCGACACCGCGATCACCGAAATGCCGCAAGCCCAGGACCTTGCCGACATCGCGGTCGAGGCCGCCGGCGTCGCCCGCCGCATGGGCTACGAGCCGCGGCTCGCTTTGCTGGCGTTCTCGACCTTCGGCCACCCGCGCGGCGAGCGCTCGGCGCACGTCATCGAAGCGGTGAGGATCCTCGACCAGCGGCGGGTCGATTTCGAATACGACGGCGAGATGGCCGCCGACGTGGCGCTCAATCCGGAGGCGGCCGCGGCCTATCCGTTCATGCGCCTGTCCGGCCCGGCCAACGTTCTGATCATGCCGGCGTTCCACTCCGCCTCGATCTCGACCAAGCTCCTGCAGGAGCTTGGCGGCGCCAATGTGATCGGCCCGCTGCTGGTCGGGCTCGATCGGCCGGTGCAGATCGTGCAGCTTGGCGCCAAGGATTCCCAACTGGTCAACATGGCGGCGCTCGCCGCCTTCAACGTGAGCGGGTGAGGCTTCGAGGGCTTTTGGTTTTTCGGGAGGCGACAATGCTCAATCGCAGGCGGTTCACCGGACTTCTCGGCGCAACAGCACTGAGCGGGCTCGCCGCACCAGCGCTGACCTCACGCTCGTTCGCCCAGGGCGCGGCGGCGCCCGCCGTCGCGCGCGGCCATTATCTGATCAAGAATGGCGCAGTCATCACGGTCGATCCGGCGACGGGCGTGCTGCCGCGCGGCGACGTGCATGTGCGCGACGGACGGATCGAAGCGGTCGGCCCCGACCTTGCGGCGGCCGGCGCCGAAGTGATCGACGCCACCGACATGATCGTGATGCCGGGCTTCGTCGACACGCACTATCACATGTGGAGCGCGCTCGGCCGCAACTTCGTCGGCGATGGCTTCGGCTATTTCCCGGCCAAGAACGCGACCTCCAAGCTCTTCGCTCCGGAGGATTTCTACAACAGCGTGATGCTTGGCTTAGCCGAGCTCGCCAACGCCGGCATCACCACGGTGCACAACTGGTCGCACAACACGCGCACGCCGGCGCATGCCGATGCCGAATTGCGCGCGCACCGCGAGTCGATGCTGCGCGCCCGCTATGCCTACGGCCACGTCGACCAGATGCCGCGCAACGAGCCGCTCGACTACGCCGACATCGACCGGGTTCGACGCGAGTATTTCGGCAGCGGCACAGCGTTCGAGGGCCTGGTGACCTTCGGCGTCAACCTGCGCGGGTTGTCGCAGAGCGATGAGCCGACCTACCACAAGGACATGGCGGCGGCGCGCGAGCGCGGCCTGAAGGTCGCGATCCATGCCGGCCAGAGCGCGCCCAACACGCTCGATGCCGAGGACTACGAGAAGCGCGGCTGGCTCGGGCCCAACCTGCTGATCTGCCATTACATCCCGGCGAGCGACGCGGACGCCGCCGCGATGGCGCGCACCAAGACGCCGCTCAGCTTTGCGACGCTGTCCGAGTTCCGCCTCAGCCTTACCGGCGACTCGCGCGTCGCGCTGTTGCGCATGCGCAAGGCCGGCGTGCTGGTGTCGCTGTCGTTCGACGCCACCTCGATTGCGCCGCCCAACATGTTCGAGACCATGCGCTTCACCTGGAACATGGGGGTGCCGTGGCGCGGCACGCCGTCCGAGGGCCTGCCGCCGGTCAGCTTCCGCGAGACGATCCAGATGGCGACGCTGAACGGCGCTCAGGCACTCGGCATCGGCGACACCACCGGCTCGCTCACGGTCGGCAAGCGCGCCGATCTCATTCTGATTCGCGGTAACGATATCAACATCGCGCCGGTTGCGGACATCGAGGCGAGCGTCGTGCAATCGGCGATGCCGGCCAATGTCGACACCGTGCTGGTCGACGGCCGGATCGTCAAACGCGGCGGCCGGCTGGTCGGCTACGACGTGGACAAGATCGTGCGCGACGCCAAGGCTTCGGCGCTGCGCATCCGCGCCGCCGCCGGCGGACGGCTGGCGCCGGTTGCCGGCCGCTAGACCAAACCGCACTCGCGAAGTCCTAGCTGAGATCGAGTTTGAACAGCTTGATCGCGTTGGTTCGCCCAATGCGCAGCCGATCGGCGTCTGAAAGCGCGGTGTGGTCAAACCACTGGGCTGCAGGCCCCATTTCCTCATAGGGATAGTCGACCGAGAACATGATCCGTGCCGCTCCCACCTCGGCCAGCGCACAACGAAACGGCGTGTCGTGGAATTGGCCGCTGGTGGTCAGGTGAATGTTACTCCGCATGTAGTCGGAGACCCGCTTCTTCGCCGGATACTTCACCGGCAGCTTGTCCATCAGGTTGTCGATCCGCCACATGTCGAACGGGATGCGTTCGCCAAGATGGCCGAGCACCACTTGCAGGCTCGGGAATTCGTCGAACAGTCCTGAGCCGATCAGGCGCAGCGCTTGCGTCGCGGTTTCGGCGCCGAAATCCCAGACCGGACTGTAGAGCCAACGATGCCCGTCGTAGGATTTCGCCCGCGACGGGATGGTCAGTCGCGGGTGCAGATAGAACGGGACGTCGAGCTCGGCGACGGTTGCCCAGAACGGCCGGAATTCCGGCAGATCGTAATAGACCGCCGAATTGGGCACGTGTCGCTGCGTGAAGCAGTTGACCATCGCACCCTTGAACCCGAGGTCGGTCACGCAACGGGTGAGCTCCCGCGCTGCCGCCTCGGGGTCCTGCATCGGCAGTCCGGCAAACCCCGCGAAACGGCCGGGGCTTTGCGCGATCTCGGCAGCCAGGATGTCGTTGGCCCGACGGGCGACGTCCGCAGCCTCGGCCGGATCGAGAATGGCCTGCAACGCCGGCGAGTTGAGTCCGAGGATGGCGAGCTCGATGCCGTTCGCGTCCATGTCGGCGAGCCTCCGGTCACGGAAATCGACGAGCAAGCGGCGCGTTTGGTCCCAAAATGCCCCGGCGCCGACCGGCTGCCCGGCGATGTTCAACGTCTGGTCGATCGCCCAATGTTCCTCCAACGCGATCTTGCCATCCATTTTCCGAACCTCCGTATTGTCGCTTCGCTCCATCCAGGTCACGCGCTAGAATTTGCCGAACACGGACAAACGCAGCAACCCGTTTGGAGACACCATGCCTGAACGAACCCTCTCCGGCGTGATCGCCGCCGTCGCCACGCCGATCGAGCCAAGCGGCGCGCCCGACATCGCGCGCGCAACCAAGCTCGCACGCTACCTGCTCGACAACGGCTGCGACGGGCTGAATGTGCTTGGCACCACCGGCGAGGCGACCTCGTTCTCGCTCGATGAACGCAAGCGCGTGATGACGGCGTATCGCGACGCCAAACTGCCGCTCGACCGGCTGATGGTCGGCACCGGCGCGGCCGCGACCGCCGACGCGGTCGCGCTCACCCGGCACGCCGCCGAGCTTGGCTTTGCCGGCGCGCTGGTGCTGCCGCCGTTCTATTACAAGGGGGTGCCGGACGACGGGCTGGTGGCCTATGTCGAGACCATCGTGCAGGCGACGGCGGAACGGCCGATCCCGATCTATCTCTATCATTTTCCGCAGCAATCCGGCCTGCCCTGGCACGTCAAGCTGGTTCGCCGCCTGCTCGACCAGTTCGGCGGCCGGATCGTCGGGCTGAAGGATTCATCGGGCGACATGGCCTACGCGCGCGAAGCCGCGGCGATCTCGAAAAGCTTTGCGGTGTTCCCCTCGACCGAGGCGGTGCTGCTGGAGGCGCGCGCTGGCGCTTTCGCGGGCTGCATCTCGGCCACCGCCAACCTCAACTCCGATCTTTGCCAGCGCGCCTGGAGCAAGGGCGAGAAGGCCGCGCTCGACGCCGCCGTCACCATCCGCAAGCTGTTCGACGGCAAGCAGCTCGTGCCCGGCGTCAAAGCCCTGCTGGCGCACATCCACGCCGACCCGGCGCTGGCGCGGGTCAAGCCGCCGCTCGCGCCGTTCGCGGCCGCCGAGCGTGCCGGCGTCGTCGCCGGCTACGACCAGGTGCGCGGCAAGCGCGTGGCTTGAGCATGTCCCGAAAAGTGTGAAGCGGTTTTCGGATAAGATCATGCTCACACATAAGAACTGATCAGATGGCGCCGCGGGACATTTCGGTTGCGATCATCGGCGGCGGCATCGGCGGGCTCACCGCCGCGATCAGTCTGCTGCAGGCCGGCTTCGACGTGCGCGTCTATGAGCAGGCGCGCTGGCTTGCCGAGCTTGGCGCCGGCATCAACATCGGGCCGAACGCGTCGCGGCTGCTGATCCGGCTCGGCTTGCGCGACGAGCTCGACAAGGTGGCGTTCCGGTCACCGCACTTTCACCAGCGCCGCTGGCAGGACGGCCGCACGCTCACCCGCGTGCCGCTCGGCCACGAGATCGAGGACGCCTTCGGCGCGCCGCACATGATTTTCCATCGCGGCGAGCTGCACGCGGTGCTGGCCAAGGCGGTGCCGCCGGAGCGCGTGCACCTTGCGCATCGCTGCGTCGACGTGAGGCAGGATGGCAGCCATGCGGTGGCCAAGTTCGACAATGGCGTCGAGATCAAAGCCGACGCGCTGATCGCCGCCGACGGCATCCATTCTACCGTCCGCCGCATTCTGCGCGGACCGGAGCGGCCGCGATTCGCCAGCCGGGCGTTCCGCGGCCTGATCCCCGCCGAGAAGGTCGCCGACATCCCGCGCGAGTCGACGGCATGGCTCGGTCCGCGCGGTCATTTCATTCACTATTTCGTCTCGGCCGGCCGGTTCCTGAACTTCGTCGGCCACGAGGAGCAGGACACGAATGGCTGAGCGAGTCCTGGACCGAGCCTGGCAAGGTCTCCGATCTGCGCACGGCCTATGCGGGCTGGCACGACCAGGTCCAGCGCATCATCGATGCGGTCGACGAGACCTTCATCTGGGCGGTGCTCGACCGAAAACCAATCGAGCGCTGGACCTATGGCCGCATCACCATGCTGGGCGACGCCTGCCACCCCATGCTGCCCTTCATGGGCCAAGGCGGCGCGCAGGCCATCGAGGACGGGGTGGCGATCACGGCGGCACTGTTGCGCTGTGGCGACGACGTCGCGGCCGGGCTCAAGCTCTATGAGCAGGTGCGGCGGCCGCGCGCCTCGAAGATCCAGGACGGCTCGTGGGCGAACAAGACCCGCTTCCACATGCCCGACGGCCCGGCGCAGGTCGAGCGCGATGCACTGATGGCCAAGGGCATGACCGATTGGTCCAGCAGCGCGATCGCCTGGGTGTACGGCCACGATGCCGGCCGGCTGGAAGACGCCGCCTGATGGCGAACCGGCCATTATCGGTTGCGGTGATCGGCGGCGGCATCGGCGGCCAGGTCGCGGCGCTTTATCTCATGCGCGCCGGCTTCGACGTCCAGATCTACGAGCAATCGCCCCAGCTCAGCGAGGCCGGTGCGGGCCTGGTGGTCAGCCCGAATGCGTCGCGGCTGTTGATCAAGCTCGGCCTCGGCGCTGAACTGAAGGCCATCGCGGTGCGGCCGAACGGTTTCCACCAACGGCGCTGGCAGGACGGCAGCACGCTCGCGTTTTCGCGGCTCGCCGACGAGACCGAGCAGCGCTACGGCGCGCCGCTCTGGGTGTTTCATCGCGGCGAGATGCATCAGCTGCTGGCTCAAGCGCTGCCGCGCGAGCGGCTGCATCTCGACCATCGCTGCACGCAGGCGGTCGATCGCGGCGACCACGTCGAGGCGCAATTCGAGAACGGCGCGGCGATCAAAGCCGACGTGCTGATCGGCGCCGACGGCGTGCACTCGACCATTCGGCATCTGCTGCTCGGGCCGGAGCGGCCGCGCTTCACCGGCTGCATCGCCTATCGCGGCCTGATCCCGATGGCGCGCGTCGAGCATCTCAACATCGAATTCGCCAACAACAATTGGATGGGGCCGGGCCGGCATTTCGTGCATTACCCGGTGTCGGCCGGGCGCATGCTCAATTTCGTCGGCCTGCTCGAACAGGATAGCTGGATCAAGGAATCCTGGACCGAGCCGGGCTCGCTTGACGATCTCGCCGCGGCCTATGCGGGCTTTGCCGCGCCGGTGCGCGGCATCATCGCGGCCGCCGACCACACTTTCAAATGGGCGCTGCTCGACCGTGATCCGTTGCCGCGCTGGTCGTTCGGCCGGATCGCATTGCTGGGCGACGCCTGCCACCCGATGCTGCCATTTCTCGGACAGGGCGCAGCGCAAGCGATCGAGGACGGCGCGACGCTCGCCGCCTGTCTCGAGCGCGATGCCGACGATGTGCCGGCCGCGCTCAAGCGCTATGAAACGCTGCGCATGCCGCGCGCCACCAAGTGCCAGACCATCTCGCGCAACAACATGACGCGCTTTCACCTGCCTGACGGTCCGGCGCAGCAGGAGCGCGACGCCAAAATGGCGACCGGCACAACCGACTGGTCATTCGAGGCGATCGGCTGGCTTTACGGCCACGACGCCTCGGTGCTGCCGCAGGCCGCATCGGCGCCGCATTGACGGCCTGGAACGCCCTGACTATAAGCACCCCGCTGGCGGCGAGAGCCCTCGCCGCCGTTGATTTTTGTGACAGGTTCGATCCGAGTTTCATGGCCAACACCTCCTCCGCCCGCAAGGCTGCCCGCCAAATCACCCGCCGCACCGAGATCAACAAGGCGCGCCGCTCGCGCGTCCGCAACGCCGTGCGCGAGGTCGAGGAAGCGATCGCCGCCGGCGACCGCGCCAAGGCCCTGGAGGCCATGAAGAATGCCGAGCCGCAATTGATGCGGGCGGCGCGCAGCGGCCAGGTTCATCACAACATGGCCAGCCGAAAAGTGTCGCGGCTGACCAAGCAGATCGCCAAGCTCGCCAAATAAGGCGGCGCGCAAAACGGCGCGTTGGCAGCATTTTCCACATTTGACAGGTCGAAGCCGGCCCAAAGGGTGTGGCAATTCGGGCGCATCTGCGGCTCTGCCGAGCTGTTGTAATAAGGTCACACAGCCTTCAAGAAGCGTATTCATACGTGTTTTTACGTACGTGTCTAATGCCTGATTGGACCCCTTACACCCCCTTTTCGGGGAGGGGGTTACCCTGTGTTTCTGGACATAAAATCGTCATATCGGAAAAGGGCTTATCGGGCATATGCATACGAGGAGTTTGAAATTGCCAAATTTGGTCGGATGGCCCTGAGGTCGAGAAGCACGCTGTTGCGAGCCCGATATTGACAATTCGATGACAGACAATCTTAGCGTCGATTCAAGACGTTGCACCGCAAATTGCCCGTTACTCACAACACTCCACAGCGCGAAAACGCATATGGCATCTGAGTTCCCACGCCTATGCGCCATTGCGGCGCATTCTGACCGTGCTATTTTTATCGGGCTTCGGACTTTCCCACGAATTCAGTAGAAGGATCGTATTCAAGCTCATCGCAGGATGGATCGCGAGATTGCCGCAGTATCTACTCGCGTGTCTCAAATGGTGGGCAAGAGTATCAGGGTACGCTCCTTCGCCTGAACTTCGCCAAAGCCTAGATAGCGCTAACGGATAGCCTGAAGCTGAGGCTTTGTACTTCGACAAGTCGGCTAAAAACGCAGTCTGTTGCGAACATATCGCAACGGGACAGGGGGGTATTATGATCGCAGGGTGGATTTCTTCGCCATTTGCGAGCGCGAAATTCGAAATTCTCGTTTTGCGCGCGATCGGAGAACCCAACCCATGCCAGGCATTGGCGCCGCGTAGCGGCTGACCCTTTCCCCGAATGCCTGCCGTCGCGGCAACGCGACGGCCTGTCTCCGCCCCTTCCGATCAACCCCAACGCTTCGAGTGATCGTACCGCGCGTAACGGCCGCGGCGGCCATCAGCCGCCTTCCGTTTCACCGAGTTCGCCACAACCGTCAATCGCCAGAGAAGAAGAATGACGAGTCCCGAGCAGGAGCGCTGGAAGCGCGTCAAGGAGCGGCTCCGCGCCGAAGTCGGCGAGGATATTTATCTGAGTTGGTTCGCGCGCATGGACCTGGAACGCGTCGACGAGCGGACCGCCCATCTGTCGGTGCCGACGCGCTTTCTCAAGAGCTGGATCCAGTCGCACTACACCGAGCGCGTGCTGGCATGCTGGCAGGCAGAGCAGGCCGAGCTTTCGAAAATCGAGGTCAGTGTGCGCAGCGCGGTGATCCGCACCGCGCCGCCCAAGGCCAAGCTGCCGGAGCCGCCCGAGATCGGACGCGACGGTCGCGCCTATCGCCTCGACATCAACGATCTACGCGCCGCTTACGGCCCGGTCTCGTCCGGCCACGACGCGCTCGGCGGCTCGCCGCTTGATCTGCGGCTGACCTTCGACACCTTCGTGGTGGGGCGCTCGAACACCCTGGCGCACGCGGCCGCAAAGCAGGTGGCGGTGGCCCGCCGTGGCGAACCGGTGATGTTCAACCCGCTCTACATCCACGCCGGCGTAGGGCTCGGCAAGACCCATTTGCTCCAGGCCATCACCTGGACCGGCAACAATGGTTCCGACCGCAAGGTGCTCTATCTCACCGCCGAAAAGTTCATGTACGGCTTTGTCTCGGCGCTGCGCACCCAGACGGCGCTCGCGTTCAAGGAGGCGTTGCGCGGCATCGACGTGCTGGTGATCGACGATCTGCAATTCCTGCAAGGCAAGTCGACGCAGGCCGAGTTCTGCCACACGCTGAACGCGCTGATCGACGCCGGCCGTCAGGTGGTCATCGCCGCCGATCGTGCGCCGACCGATCTCGACAGCCTCGACGATCGCGTGCGCTCGCGGCTTGCCGGCGGTCTCGTGGTCGAGATGGGGCCGCTTGGCGAAGAGCTTCGCCTGGAAATCCTGAAAACCCGAGTGACGGCGGCGCGGCATTACCACCCGGGCTTCGACGTGCCGGCGCCGGTACTCAGCTATATCGCGAAATCCGTGACCCATAACGGCCGAGATCTCGAAGGCGCGATCAACCGCCTGCTCGCCCACAACAAGCTCACCGGCCAGCCGGTGACCATGGAGATGGCCGAGCGCGAGGTGCGCGACCTGATCCGCCCGCAGGAACCCAAGCGCGTCAAGATCGAGGACATCCAGCGCATCGTCGCGCGCCAGTACAACGTCAGCCGCGCCGATCTGCTGTCGTCGCGCCGCACGGCAAACGTGGTCCGCCCTCGGCAGGTTGCGATGTATCTGGCCAAGACGCTGACGCTGCGGTCGCTGCCGGAGATCGGCCGCAGGTTCGGTGGTCGCGACCACACGACGGTGCTTCACGCGGTCCGCAAGATCGAGGGGCTGGTCAGCAACGACGCCATGCTGGCCGATGAAATCGAGGTCTTGAAGCGGCAGTTGCAGGACTGACGCGGCCGGGCCCTCCCCGATGGGAGGGCCCGTATCGCGGCTTGGGACAGCCGTGAATCGCAGGGAAAACCTGCCGTTCCAGCCGGCCCGACCCTTGCGAAAACCCTGCAATCACGCCACGTTCGATGCCCCTTGAGGGCGAGGCGATGAAGGTCACCGTCGAGCGCGCAGAGCTTTTGAAGTCGCTGGGGCACGTGCATCGCGTGGTCGAGCGTCGCAACACCATTCCGATCCTCGCCAACGTGCTGGTGCGCGCGGAAAAATCCGGGCTGCACCTCAAGGCCACCGATCTCGACCTCGAGGTGGTCGAGCAGATCGCGGCCGAGGTGGCACCGGCCGGTTCCACCACGGTGCCGGCGCACATGTTCTACGAGATCGTGCGCAAGCTGCCCGAGGGCTCCCAGGTGGTGCTGGAATCCTCCAACGACCGCGCCGTGCTGGCGATCCGCGCCGGCCGCTCGCGCTTCACGCTGCAGACCCTGCCGGAGAGCGATTTCCCAGATCTCGCCGCCGGCGACATGACGCACAAGTTTACGTTGGGTGCCGCCGACCTCAAGCGGCTGATCGACAAGACCCAGTTCGCGATCTCGACCGAGGAGACGCGCTACTACCTAAACGGCATCTACCTGCATTCCGCCGGGTCTGGAAAATCCAACACCTTGCGGGCGGTCGCGACCGACGGCCACCGGCTCGCGCAAGCCGACCTGCCGCTGCCGGCGGGCGCCAGCGGCATGCCCGGAGTGATCGTGCCGCGCAAGACCGTGACCGAGGTGCAGCGGTTGATCGAAGACAGCTCGGCCGAAGTCGCGATTGCGTTGTCGTCGGCCAAGATCCGCTTCTCGATCGGCGACGTGGTGCTCACCTCCAAGCTGATCGACGGCACCTTCCCCGACTACCAGCGGGTGATCCCGAGCGGCAACGACAAGGAGCTCACCGTCGACAAAAAGGACTTCGAAGCCGCGGTCGACCGCGTCTCGACCGTGTCGAGCGAGCGCGGCCGTGCGGTCAAGCTGTCGCTCACCTCGGGCAAGTTGATCCTCTCGGTCACCAACCCGGATTCCGGCAGCGCCACCGAAGAAATCGAAGTCACCTACGACAGCGATCCGCTCGATATCGGCTTCAACTCGCGCTATTTGCTCGACATCGCCAACCAGCTTGACGGCGAAGTCGCGGTGCTGCGCCTCGCCGATCCGGGCTCGCCGACGCTGATTCAGGACAAGGACGCCAAGGGCGCGCTGTACGTCCTGATGCCGATGCGGGTTTGACAGGAATCAGGGATCAGGCGTCGGGAGTCAGGCATCGGAGTTTTCATTCAGAGTTGATTTCTGATACCTGATTACTGATACCTGATCCCCTGCGATGTCGTCTGCCTCCATCCGCCGCCTGGCGCTGACAAATTTCCGCAACTACCACGCGGCGACGCTTGAGGTCGCCGGCCGGCTGGTCGTGCTCACCGGCGAGAACGGCGCCGGCAAGACCAACCTGATCGAGGCGATCTCGCTGCTGATTCCGGGCCGTGGCCTGCGGCGCGCCACCTTCGAGGAGGTGGCCTTCGCCGAGGGCGACGGCTCGTGGGCGATTTCCGCCGAGATCGAAGGCATGCTGGGGCTTGCGACCCTTGGCACCGGCGTGGCGGCGCCCGCCGCCGAGGACACGGTGCGCAGCCGCGAGTGCCGGATCGACCGCGAGCCGGTCGGCTCGACGGCGGCCTTCGCCGAGCATTTGCGCGTGGTCTGGCTGACGCCCGCCATGGACCCGATGTTCACGGGCCCGGGCTCGGAACGGCGGCGGTTTCTCGACCGCCTGGTGCTGGCGGTCGATCCCGAGCACCAGGGACGCGTCAATGCGCTCGAGCGTGCGTTGCGCTCGCGCAACCGGCTGCTAGAGGAGGCGCGGCCCGATCCGCACTGGCTCGACGCCATCGAGCACGAAACCGCGGAACTGGCCGTCGCGGTCGCCGCCGGCCGCGCCGAGACGGTGCGCCGCCTGCAAGGCGCGCTCGCTGTCCGCAAGGACGACACCTTCCCGTCCGCCGAGATTTCGCTCAACGGCTGGATGGAGAGCCTGTTGCCGGATCATCCCGCCGCCGCAATCGAGGAACGCTATCGCGGCATCCTGCGGGACAATCGCGCCAAGGACGCCGCCGCCGGGCGCACGCTCGATGGTCCGCATCTCACCGATCTGCTGGTGCAGTTTCCGCGGAAGGCCATTGCCGCGGCCGATGCCTCGACCGGCGAGCAGAAGGCGCTGCTGATCGGTCTGGTGCTGGCGCACGCCGGCCTGCTGGCCGAGATGACTGGCTATGCGCCGGTGCTATTGCTCGACGAGGTGGTGGCGCACCTCGATCCCGGACGGCGCGCTGCGCTTTACGACGCGCTGGCGCGGCTCGACGCACAGGTCTTCATGACCGGCGCCGATCCGGTAGTCTTCGACGACGTGGCTGAGCGCGCCGAGCTGTTCATGGTAGGTGCCGGGCGCGTGGAACGGCGGCGCTGACCGCCGGCCAGACCCACTCGGGAACTCAAAGTTCCCGACGCATCGCATGAAATCGTCCGCATTTTGCTATGTCGGGTTCCAGGAACTTCCATGTCCACGGCGGTTTAACCTCGCATGCGGCGGCCGATCGGCGGCCGGCGAACAACCGAAATTCGTCATTGATGGATGATGAGGTGGCAGGAGCATGTGATGGCTGCGGTGCGTGCCAGAGAGATGATTGCGCGTGAATTGCAGCAGGCGGTCGAGCGCCTGCATCGCGACATGGAACGCGTGGAATTCTGGGCGGATGCTCTCGGCAATTTCGCCAAACCCATTCCCGACTATGAGGCGTCCGGCAGCCGTCTGAACGAGTTCATCCTGCCGCAGCGGACCGGCGAAACCGAGCGCAACGCGATCTCCGACCCGACGGAAAAATGAGCCTTTTGACGGCGTCGGAAAACGTCATTTTTCGCGCCCAATTCTGGGCCCGATTTTGGCCCTCGACCCCTTCAAAAACCGCCCACGAATCAACATATTAAGCGGGTTCACTTTGGGCTGTACGGCAGGTCGGTTTTCGTGCCAAATCAGCGCTGATTCTCACGCAATTTTGTTTGCGTTATTCGAGGCAATTCGCATGGCCGAACCCGCTCGCACCATCCCCGCCGACTACGATGCCGATTCGATCAAGGTCCTGAAAGGCCTCGACGCGGTGCGTAAGCGGCCGGGCATGTACATCGGCGACACCGATGACGGTTCCGGCCTTCATCACATGGTCTACGAGGTGGTCGACAACTCCGTCGACGAGGCGCTGGCAGGCCATGCCACCGAGGTCCTGGTCACGCTCAATCCCGACGGCTCGTGCACGGTGCGCGACAACGGCCGCGGCATCCCGACCGACATCCACAAGGACGAGGGCGTGTCGGCGGCCGAGGTCATCATGACCCAGCTGCACGCCGGCGGGAAATTCGACCAGAATTCCTACAAGGTGTCGGGCGGCCTGCACGGCGTCGGCGTCTCGGTGGTGAACGCGCTGTCGACCTGGCTCAAGCTGACGATCTGGCGGGACGGCCAGGAACACTCCATGGAGTTCCGTGACGGCGAGGCGGTGTCCCCGCTGGCGATCACCGGCGAGGCGAAGGACCGGCGCGGCACCGAGGTGACGTTCCTGCCGTCGAAGCAGACCTTCACCATGACCGAGTTCGATTTCGCCACGCTGGAGCACCGACTGCGCGAGCTCGCCTTCCTCAACTCCGGCGTCACCATCGTGCTGTCCGACATGCGGCACGCCGTCGAAAAACGCGAGGAGCTGCGCTACGAGGGCGGCGTCGAGGAATTCGTCAAATACCTCGACCGCAACAAGAATTCGCTGATTCCTTCGCCGATCATGATCAAGGCCGAGCGCGACGGCGTGGCGGTCGAATGCGCGATGACCTGGAACGACAGCTATCATGAGACCGTCCTCTGCTTCACCAACAACATCCCGCAGCGTGACGGCGGTTCGCATCTCGCCGGCTTCCGCGGCGCGCTCACCCGCCAGGTCACCGGCTATGCCGAGACGATGGGCGGCGCGCGCAAGGAAAAGGTCGATCTGACCGGCGACGATTGCCGCGAGGGCCTGACCACCGTGCTGTCGGTCAAGGTGGCCGATCCGAAGTTCTCCTCGCAGACCAAGGACAAGCTGGTGTCCTCCGAGGTGCGGCCGGCGGTCGAGGGCATCATCAACGATCGGCTGGCGGCCTGGTTCGAGCAGCATCCGGCGGAGGCCAAGAACATCGTCGGCAAGGTGGTCGAGGCCGCCGCCGCCCGCGAGGCCGCCCGCAAGGCGCGCGACCTTACACGTCGGAAGGGCGCGCTCGACCTCAATTCTTTGCCCGGCAAGCTCGCCGACTGTCAGGAGCGCGACCCGGCCAAGTCCGAACTGTTCATCGTCGAGGGCGACAGCGCCGGCGGCTCGGCCAAGCAGGGCCGTCATCGTGAAACGCAAGCCGTGTTGCCGCTGCGCGGCAAGATCCTCAATGTCGAGCGCGCGCGCTTCGACAAGATGCTATCCAGTCAGGAAATCGGCACGCTGATTGCGGCGCTCGGCACCGGCATCGGCCGCGAAGAATTCAACCCCGAGAAGCTGCGCTACCACAAGATCATCATCATGACCGACGCCGACGTCGACGGCGCCCATATCCGCACGCTGCTGCTGACGTTTTTCTACCGGCAGATGCCCGAGCTCATCGATCGTGGGCACCTCTATATCGCCCAGCCGCCGCTCTACAAAGTCGCCCGCGGCAAGTCCGAGCAATACCTCAAGGACGAACGCGCGCTGGAGGATTATCTGATCACCACCGGCCTGCAGGATGCGGTGCTCAAGCTGTACTCGGGTGACGAGCGCGCCGGTCATGACCTGCACGACCTGGTCGAGCAGGCCCGCGTGATCCGCAACGTGATCTCGGCCATCCATAGCCGCTACAACCGCAAGGTCGTCGAGCAGGCCGCGATTCTCAGCGTGCTGAACGCCGACATCTTCGGCGATCCAGAGAAGGCCTCTGCTGCAGCCCCATACATCGCGCGGCGGCTTGACGCCCTCGAAGGCGAAACCGAGCGCGGCTGGCAGGGCAAGTTCGTCGAAGGCGAGGGCTTCCAATTCGAGCGCACCGTGCGCGGCGTCAAGGAGGTTGCGGTCATCGACCACGCGCTGTTGAACTCCGCCGATGCGCGTCGGCTCGACGAATACGCCGCGGCACTGCAGAACGCTTATGCCCGGCCGGGCTCCTTGCGCCGCAAGGGCGACGAGCTACCGACCACGATCCACGGCCCGGTCTCGCTGTTCGAGGCGATCACCGCCTCGGGCCGCAAGGGCCTGACGCTGCAACGCTACAAGGGGCTGGGCGAGATGAACCCCGAGCAGCTCTGGGAAACCACGCTCGATGCCGACGCGCGGTCGCTACTGCAGGTCAAGGTCAAGGAAATCGACGAGGCGAGCGACATTTTCGCCAAGCTGATGGGCGACGAGGTCGAGCCGCGCCGTCTGTTCATCCAGGACAACGCGCTGACCGCCAGCGTCGACGCCTGACGGCCTGCTGAAAACAATCATTCCGGGATGGCGCCATAAGCGCGTCTACGCGCGTCTTCGACCCGCTATGGCACCGAGCCCGGAATGATGCCGAAACGTCGTTGAACGTGCGCGGTCAGCAGCTCGTGCGCGGCCAGCTCCAGCCGTACTGCGCGACGCGGCAGCCGCCACCCCAGCCATACCCGCCGCCGGCCCAGCCGGATACCACCACGGGCTGCACCGCCACCACCGCAACGCGCGGGTAATAGCCACCGTAGCCGTTGCCGTAACCGTAGCCGCCGCAGCAGCCCGAGGGATAGGTCGAGCAGCATCCCTGCGCGGCGACCGGGTAGGTGTAATAGGACGGCGCGTAGGGCCGGTGGTAATAACCGTCGACATAGGTCGTGCGATAGAGCGGCCGCGCGGACTCGTAGCTGTCATCGTCATAGGAGCTGTAGGAGGGCTGCAGATAGTGCGCGGCACGCCGCACTGTCCTGTGCCAGTACGGCGCCTGATAGCGCGGCCGCTCGTACGACACGTGGCGCGGTCCATCGTGATAGCGCGATGAATAGCGCGGACGATGATAGACGCGATCGTCTTGCAGCACGCGCTCGACGCGGCGAAGCATTGGACGTTCGACGCCGCGCTGGTGCCGATGATAGATCGGAGCCGAGCGATAAGATGATGATGATAGCTGCGAGCCGGCTGATAGCCGTTTGCCGACGCAGGAACCGAGGCCAGTGCGCCCAACGTCAGCACGGCTGACGCGACCAACGCATACGCAACGCCACGCATTTTTTCTTCCTCCATTCGAACTCCGAGATGGCGAAAGTGTAACGCAATACGTCACGGCGTTAACCATTTATGTCTATGAAGTTGCAAGTTTTTTCGTTCTCATCCGCCACAATCTTAACCCAAAATGGGACACCCGCTTTGGCGACCCACAGGGCGCCCGGACGGCGTTTTGCTGTCGTGCGCGCCCGCGATTCCAGACGTGGCCTGGATTTGCGGACGGTGACGCGTCACCGCATCTGGCGGTGCCGGCACCAACAGTCACGGTCGCGGTCCGCGGGTCGTCCATGAGCCGAGAAAAAATCCGACCACGACAATGATGATGAAGCCAAGCAGGAACACGCCGAACACGGCCTGCGCGATGGTGGCCGCGACGATGTCGACATTGGTGAATCCGAAGATGCCAGCGATCAGGGCAATGACAAGAAACGCGAGCGCGCACTTCAGCATGATTCCAAACTCCGCGCTGTGACACTTCTCCTGGAATCAACGGAAGCGCGGCGCGCATGTTCCCGCATTCAGGCGAGATCGAAATATTCCTTGTGCTCCCAATCGGTGACCTCGGTCGCGCCCGCGCGCCCCTTGGTCTCGGCGTCGCAGCGCGCGATCTCGGCTTGCTTGATCCGGAGGAAGTAATTGACGAAGGCGTCGCCGAAGTGAGCGCGGAACAATGCGCTGGTCTCGAGTGCCGCGAGCGCTTCGGCGAGCGATTGCGGCAACCGGTCGCCGGCGCCGCCCGGCGTTTCGTAGGGCGTGTCGGCAGACGGCCCGGGAGCGAGCTTGCGGGCGATGCCGTCGAGGCCCGCACAAATCTGCGAGGCCATGTAGAGATACGGATTGGCGAGCGGCTCGCCGGCGCGGTTTTCCAGATGCGTCGCCGGGTCGCCCGGTGCGCCCAGCACGCGGATCATCACGCCGCGGTTGTCATGCGCCCAGATGGCGCGGATCGGCGCCATCGAATTGACGCCATGATAGCGCTTGTAGCCGTTCACCGTCGGCGTGGTGAACGCCGCGGCCGCGCCGGCGTGCGCCAGCAGGCCGGCCATGAACGCCCGGCCGAGCGGCGCCAGCGGCTCGGACGGGTCGTTCGACACGAACAGGTTGCGCCCCGACTTGGCGTCGAGCAGCGATTGATGCAGGTGCCAGCCGCTGGCGAACGTGTTGGGCAATCGCGGCCGGCACATGAAGCTCACCAGATGCCCGTGCCGGCGCGCGACCTGTTTCATGGCGCTGCGGAACAGCACCATGGTGTCGGCGGCCGCGAGCCCGCGCTCGGGCGCGAAGGTGAACTCGTACTGGCTCGGGCCGAGCTCCACTTCGAGCGAGCGCAGCGGCAGGCCGAGCGCCTGCATGGTCTTGCGCAGCGTCTGCAAGATCGGATCGACCTGATCGAAGCGCGCCTCGGTGAGGTACTGAAAGCCGTGCGTGGTGTGCTCGACCGCCGGCGCCTCGGCCGGCCAGGTCAGCGCATCGGTCGCAAGCCGCGGATCGAGCAGCTTGAACAGCTGGAACTCGACCTCCAGGCCGGCGAGATAATCGAACCCGCTCGCCGCAAGCCTTTGCAGCGCGCCGCAATGCAGCGCACGGGTGGAGAACGGCACCGGCTTGCCGTTCGGAAAATAGATGTCGCACAGCAGCCAGCCGGTGCTGTCGGCCCAGGGCAGCACGCGGAACGTGGCCGGGTCCGCCACCATGATGAAATTGCCGGCGCCTTCCATCTCGTCGAGGCCGAGCCCGCCACCCTTGCCGAACACCGGAAACACATTGCGATGCGAGGTATCCTTGGCGAGCAGCGTCGACGTCATGGCAACGCCGGCGCGCATCGCGCGCGCCGCATCCGAGGCCACCAGCGTCTTGCCGCGCAGCACGCCATGCTGGTCGGCAAAGGCGAAGCGCACCACCTCGAGCTTGCGGCGTTTGACCTCGCGCTCCACCGCCGCCGCGGCGCGGTGCTGCTCGGCGCTCCACAGCTCGTGGCGATCGACGAAGGTTTGAGACTTGCGCGACGGCATCGTTGCTCAGGACACGCTGTCTCTCACCGGCCGTTCGCCCAGCTCGCGGCCTTGCGCTTGCTCTGATCGGTCGTGCGCCAATAGCCCTGCCAGTCGTCGGCCGGGCCGATGCCGTCGACGGCAGCAGGGCCGGTGATGGCCTGCGCCGCTTGCGCGTCGAGCACCATCGGCAGCCGGCCGCCGTTGTTCGCCTCGTCGATCGCCTGCCGCAGCAACCGCCGGTAGGCGCTGATCGCCTTGTCGGATTGGCCGAGATGCTCGCGGGTGCGATCCTGGATCGCGCCCATCAACTCGCACGCCCATTGGTCGTGCACGTTGATGTCCGCGCCCATGCCGGTGAAGGTATCGTGCTCCTGCTCGTGCGGATCGAAACCGTAGTCGTTGCTTTTGTTCTTGCGCGGCACGTAGTCGGGCAGCTCGTACAGTTCGAGCCGCTGGCGGCGCATCTCGTCCTTGTTCACCGGCTGACCGAAGCTCGTGAAGATCGCGTACCAATAGTGCTTCACGTCGTCGATCGGCACGTGCCACTGGCTGATCGTCATCTCCCGGCTCATCGGGATCATGAAGGCATTCGGGAACACCAGATTGGTGACCCGGATGTGCGAGTGCGCAGCGCTGATCTGGCGCAGCGTGGCGATGCGGAAGCCGAACGCGGTCGGCTCGACCTCGATGCGCGGCCGCGGAAACTCGCGCATGATCTGGGTCATCGGCATGTCGGTGCCGAGCGACTGGTCACGGAACATCTTGCCGTAGCCCTGCGCCGGGTCCTCGTCGTGGAAAAAGCGGTGCAGGAACGAGGTGTGCGCGGGATCGATGCCGACCTCGAGCGATTGCAGCCAGTTGCAATCGATCATGCCCTTGAACGCAAACGTGTGGGTGCTCGGCGCAACGAAGCAGTCGAAGTGCGGGAACGCGGGCGGCGCGCCCGGCCCCATGTAGGCGAATAGGATGCCGCTCTTCTCGACCACCGGATAGGCCTTCTGCTTGATGTTGGCGCAGAGATTCGAGCCGTCCGGCTCGGCGGGCGTTTCGAGACACTTTCCGGTGACGTCGAACAGCCAGCCGTGGAAAGCGCAGCGCAGCCCGCCGTTCTCCAGCCGGCCGTAGGCCAGATCAGTGCCGCGGTGCGGACAGGCGCGCTCGATCAGGCCGTAACGGCCGGCGTCGTCGCGGAACAGCACCAGGCTTTCGCCCATGAGCCTGACCGGCTTGACCGGCCGGTTCGTGCCGGACAACTCATCCACCAGCGCCGCCGGCTGCCAGTAGCGCCGCAGCAGCGCGCCTGCCGCGGTGCCCGGCCCGCTGCGGGTGATCAGATCGTTCTGTTCCTGGCTCAGCATGGACGTCGGTCCTCGGCGGCGCTCGATCCTCTCACATGTTGCGGCCGGACATCTGCCGAATCGAGCGCGGATCGCGCGCCGGCCAGCGGCCGGCTTCGACGCGGGCGATGAAGTCGGCGACCACGTCGTTGAACAGCGCCGGCTCCTCCTGGTTCACCACGTGACCGGTTTTCGGAAACACCACCAGGCCGGACGTGAGGATGCATTGCTTGAGGAACAGGCTCGGCTCCAGGCACGGATCGTCTTCGTCGCCCACCACGATCAGCGTCGGCACGTTGATCTTGCGGATGTCGGCCTCGTGATCGTAGAGCGAAGGCCGGCCCACCTGGAAGCCGCGCAACGTATTGGCCGCGCCCTTCGGGTCGTGCGACGCGAATTGCTCATTGAACACGGCGAACCCGCGCGGGTCCTTGACCAGGAACGGGATGCGCGCGGCGGCCATGCCGTAGTTCTTCACCACGTGCTCGGAGCCATGCTTCTCGAACTCGTCCGCGGTCGCCGCGAAGGTCTTGCGGAATTCCTCCAGGCGCCCGCGCTCAGAGCCCGAGCCGGCGCCAGCCGCGGTCAGCGACAGGAAGCGGTCGGGGTGATGGATGCCGAGCATCACCGCATTGTAGCCGCCCATCGACAGGCCGACGAAATGTGCTTTCGCGAGCTTGAGATGGTCGAGGACCGCGATCGCATCGCTGATCCAGTGCTTGTAGGAGTAATCCTTGGCGTCGGGCGGAACGTCCGACGGCTTGTAGCCACGCGCCGAATAGGTGATGCAGCGATGCCGCCGCGAGAAGAACCGCATCTGGTCCTCCCAGTTGCGGTGGTCGCCGGCGAACTCGTGGCCAAACAGGATCGGCGTGCCGCTGCCGGCCTCCTCGTAATAGAGCTTCACGTTGTCCTTCGCGGTCGCGTACGGCATGGGCGTTTTCCCTCGGGGTCAGATTAGAAATAGCGGCTCTGGTAGCTGTGCTCGTCGACGGCTTGCGCCAGCGCCCAGTCGGCTAGCGCGTCATGGCTGGTGAACCAGGCGTCGCGCGACTTGGCCATGTATTCGAGCAGCTCGGTCAGCACCGCGGTGATCAGCGGACGGCCGCCGAACTGGCTATGGATCACCAGCGTCTGCAAGCCGATGGTCTCGTGCCGGCGCAGATAATCGAAGGTGCCGCGGTGCACGTCGTAGAGGTCGCGCGCCGAGGCACGCAGCACGCGGTTGTCGGAAAAGTCGGTAGTCGGTACGCCGGCGAGCGGTCCGTGCGGCGTGTGGATCTTGATCGGCAGGTCGACATAGGTCACGTCGCACGTCCATTTCAGGCCGGCCTGCTTGAGCAGACCGGCCGTCTCCGGCGTGAACGCCACCACCGGACTGCCCCAGCCGGTCACCTTCTTGCCGCCGCAGGCTTCGAGCATGTCGATGCTCTTGCGGATCAGCGCGCCCTGCTCCTCCGGCGAATAATATGCCGGCAGGTCGTCCTGGGTATAGGAATGCGCCGCGATGTCGAAGCCGGACTTAACGATCTGCTTGACCGCGTCGGGATAAAGCTCGGTGCAGCGCGCATTGACAAAGAACGTCGCCGGAATGCCGAGCCGCTTGAGCGTATGGATCAGCCGCCACACGCCGACGCGGCCGCCGTAGGTGGACCACGCCTTGGCGGCGTGATCGACCGTGCCCTTTTTCAGATGCGAGGTCTGCACCGAATAGCTCGGCGCGCTGTCGTCTGGCCAGGTTTCGAACATCACCGTCACCGAAACGGCGACCTTCTTGCCGTTCGGCCAGGTCAGCGCCTTCGGTTTCTTGCTCTTCGTCTTGCTCGCCATCGATTGCTCGCTCTCAATTCGAAACTAATCCACCTGCGGAATGCCCATGGCCGGGATCAGCTCCCGCCATTTCTTGGTGTCATCGGCCATGAACGCGATGAACTCGGCGTCCGGCTTGAAGTCGACCGCCAGACCGAGCTTGTTGAGCTTGTCCTGGAACGCCGGCGCCCGCACCACCACCGCAAGCTCGCGGTTGATCCGCGCCACGATCTCCTTGGGCATGCCGGGCGGACCGACCAGGCCGAACCAGGTCTCCATCCGCACATCCGGCAGTCCAGCCTCGGCCGTGGTTGGCACGTCGGGCAGCATCGGATGCCGGCTCGGGCCGGTCTGCGCCACGATGCGGAGCTGGCCGTCGGAAGCGACCCGCGTCGAGGCAAGCCCCATCGACACCATGTCGATCTGGCCCGAGATCGCGTCGGTCGCGGCCTGCGCCCCGCCGCGATACGGCACGTGCACGAAATTGCCGCCCGATTTCAGCTTGAGCATCTCGACCGCGATGTGCAGCACGCCGCCGGTGCCGCCTGAGCCGTAGCGCACGCCGCCTTCGTGACGCTTCGAATAGGCCACCAGCTCGGGCAACGTGTTGGCCGGCACCTTCGGGTTGACGGCGAACACCGTCCATGACGTCACCGCCAGCGCGACCGGCGTGAAATCCTTGATCGGATCGTAACGATAGCTCTTCTTCAGGAACGGCTGCATCGTCGCTTCGGTCGAGTTGATCATCAGCGTATAGCCGTCCGGCGGCGAATGGATGAGCTGCTCGACGGCGATCATGGTGGCGGCGCCGGTGCGGTTGTCGGCGACCAAGCTCTGCCCCAGACGCTGGCCCAACTCCTGGCCGAGCAGGCGACCGAGCACATCGACCAGGCTGCCCGGCGGGGTATGGATCAAAAGACGGATCGGGCGCGACGGATAGTCCTGCGCGCTGGACGCCATAAGGCCCGCCGCAAGCAACGCAACAATGGCGGCCAGCACTCTTAGGCAACGCAGCATGCCGCTCTCCGGGGACGCCAACGCGTGGGCAGGATGGGCAGCCGTCCAGCCAACGTCAAGGCAACGTCAGTCGTCCTCGAACGGCAGGCCGACGTAGTTCTCGGCGACCACCGTGCGGCCGGCGGGCGAGCTCAGGAGATATTCCAACTCGGCCTGCTGCACGCGCCGCTCGAACGGGCTATGCGTCTCGAATCGGTGCAGCAGCGAGGTCATGTAGTTGGAATAGCGCACCACTTTCCATACGCGCTTCAGGCAAGTATCGGAATAGCGGTCGAGCCGCGCCGTCGAACCGGTGCGGAAGAACTCGAGCAGCGCGCGATACAAGACGCGCACGTCGGCGGCAGCGAGGTTCAAGCCTTTGGCGCCGGTCGGTGGCACGATGTGCGCGGCGTCACCCGCCAAGAACAAACGGCCATGACGCATCGGCGCGGCGACGAAGGCGCGCACCGGGATGACATCCTTCTGGAAGATGCGGCCCTCTTGGAGCTCGCCGCCGCGGTCGTAGAGCCGCGCGTGCAGTTCGTCCCAGATGCGCCCGTCGCTCCATTGCGCGATGTCGTCGTCGGCGGCGCATTGCACATAGAGCCGCGAGATTTTCGGCGAGCGACGGCTCGCCAGCGCAAAGCCCCGCTCGTGGTTGGAATAGCTCATCTCGACGAACGGCGTGGATTCGGAAAGGATGCCGAGCCAGCCGAACGGGTAGATGCGGTCGTAGACCGTAAGCTCATTCTCCGGGATGGCGGATCGGCAGATGCCGTGAAACCCGTCGCAACCGGCGATGATGTCGCATTCCAGCGTCTGGTCGCGCCCCTGGTGGCGGAAGTGAACGGTCGGCCGCGCACCATCGAGGCCCGATAGGCCGGCGGCTTCGGCCTCGAACAGGATCGCGCCGCCGCGCGCGAGCCGCGTCGCGATCAGGTCTTTCACCACCTCCTGCTGGCCATAGACCGTGACGATCTTGCCCGGCGTCAGCACGGGCAGGTCCATGATGATGGTGCCGCCGCTGAAGCGCACGTCGAGCCGCGCATCGGGCATGCTCTCGCGCCGCAGCCGGTCGGCGGCGCCGAGCTCCGCCATCAGGTCGACGGTACCCTGCTCCAGCACGCCGGCGCGCACGCGGCTTTCGACATACGCGCGGCTGCGCAACTCCAGCACGACGCAGTCGATGCCGTCGCGCTGCAACAGCAGTGACAACAGCAATCCGGCCGGCCCAGCGCCTACGATGCCGACCTGCGTGCGCATCAAAACGCTTCCTCGGTCGGAAGACGGTGGTGAGTTACTTCTTCGGCGCGAGGAACGCGGTCAGCGCCTTGACCTCCTCCTGCTTGCCATCAAAGTCGGCGGCAAGCCGGGTGTAGAAGTCGGCGAACGCATCGAACATCTCCTGCGCCGAGGCGTCCTCGCCGACGTAGTCGGCGATCTCCTCCATCTCGCCGACGAAGCGATAGGCCTTGGAGTACATCGCCGGGATCGAGCGCTGCAGCCAGGGCAGCAGCGCCGGCTGGCTGCGCTCCAGCTCCACGCGCAGGCCCTCGGCCACGCCACCGCGCGTCGCCGCCAGCAGCATCATGGCGCCGAGCGCGGTGAAGCCTTTGGTGATGCCGGCATACGACATCTTCATCGCCGAGGCGGCGCCGACCGGACCTTCGATCACGCGCACCACCAGACCGAAATCGTTGAGCGGCACGAAACGCGAGGCGTCGGTGCCGGAGGCGTAGATCGCCGGGCCGTCATAGCCGGCCTTAGGCGGCGCCCCGATGATGCTGCCGTCGACAAACGGCGAGCCGGCCTCGGTGATGACGTTGCCGATCTCGACCTTGGTCGGCGGGCTGACCGCGTTGCAATCCACGTACACCGGCTTGTGATTGCTCGGCGCGATCAGCGCCGCCATGCGCTCGGCCAGCCCCAGCGCATCGCTCGGCGGCAGGATCGACAGAAAGAAGTCGGCCTTCGCCATCTCCTGGTCGGAGACCGGCACCATGCCGGCCGCGGCCGCGCGCTTGGCGCTGGCCTCGCTGCGGCCCGCAAGCGACGTGACGACGCGCAGCCCGCGCTCGACCAGCCGTCCGCCAATGCCAGCCCCCATGGCGCCCTGTGCAACAACCGCGACAGTCGGGTTCATCGTTTGATTCCTCGATTTAACCGGGTCGCTATTATAACGGCGTTCGTGACAGCATGCAGGCGGTGAGTGCAGTGCAACAGAGCGATTGCGCGGTTGTCATCATCGGCGCGGGCCCGTGCGGGTTAATGCTGGCGATCGAGCTGGGCCGGCGCGGCATTGCCACCATCGTGCTGGAGGAAAAGGCCTCGCCGGCGCGGTTCCCGGCCGCCAACGCCACCCAAGCGCGCACCATGGAGCATTACCGCCGGCTCGGCTTTGCCGACAAGGTACGCGCCCAGGGCCTGCCGCCGGATTATCCGACCGACATCGCCTATTTCACCCGTTACGCCAAGCACGAGCTGGCGCGCTTCAGCCTGCCGTCGTCGCGCGAGGCGCGCATGATCGTGAAGACGCTCAGCGGCTCCTGGAGCGCGGCCGAACTGCCACACCGCGTGTCGCAGATGTTCGTCGAGGACGTGCTGCGGGCGGAGGCCGCCGCCTGCGCCACGGTGTCGATCCGCCCCGGCATGCAGATGGTGGGGTTACGCGACACTGGCAGCGGTGTCGAGGTCGAGGCCGAGCCCAGCGCCGGCGGCGAACGGATCACGCTGCGCGCGGCCTATGCGGTCGGCGCCGACGGCGGCGGCAGCCCGACCCGCAAGGCGCTGGGCTTCGGCTATGTCGGCGAGCGCGGCGCGGTGCGCGATTTCATGGGTGGCCGGATGTTCGCCATCCATTTCCGCAGCGCCAAGCTCTATGACGTCATCCCGCATCCGCGCGCCTGGATGTACTGGACGGTGAACCGCGATCGCCGCGCCTTCATGGCCACCGTCAACGGCCGCGACCAGTTCAACTTCCACACCCAACTAAAGCCTGGCGAGTCCGTCGAGCAGATCGACGACACGCAAGCCAAGGTGATGTTCCAGACCGCCCTCGCAGCCCCGCTCGAAATCGAGATCATCGCGCGCTCGTCGTGGACCGCCGGCTACACTTTGGTGGCGGAGCAATTCCAGCGCGGCCGCGTCCTGCTCGGCGGCGACGCCGCGCACCTGTTCACGCCCGCCGGCGGGCTTGGCTACAACACCGCGGTCGAGGATGCGGTCAATCTCGGCTGGAAGCTCGCGGCGGTGCTCAAGGGTTGGGGCGGGCCACGCCTGCTCGAAAGCTACGGCATCGAGCGGCAGGCCAACGCCCGCCGCAACACCAGCTATGCGCGGGGCTTTGCCAATTCACTCGGGCTGTTCGTGCCGCCCGAGGAACTGGAAGACGATAGCGCGGCCGGCGCCGCGGCGCGCCAGCGCACCGGCGACCACTTCAACTATCACGCGCGCTTCGAGTTCAACATTCCGGGCATCACCTTCGGCGGCCGCTACGACGGCTCGCCGATCGTGGTGCCGGACGGCACCGCGCCGCCGCCCGACAAGCCGAACGAATATGTCCCCACCGCCTGCCCGGGCGGCCGCGCGCCGCATTTCTGGCTGGCCGATGGCCGTTCGCTTTATGACACGCTCGGCTTCGAGTTCACGCTGCTCCAGCTGGGCGCCGAGCCCGCGGACCCGGCACCCTGGCAGGCCGCGGCCAAGGCGATGGGTCTGCCGCTGTCGGTCGTGGCCATCGCCTCGAGCGAGGCGCGCGAGCTTTACCAGTCCGACTTGGCGTTGATCCGGCCCGACCAGATGGTCGCCTGGCGCGGCAGCAATGGATCGCAGGCGGCCGCCGTGCTGCGCCAGGCCGCGGGACATTTCTGAAGGCCGGATAAAGGCTTATGCCCGGACCAGCCGGCGGATGATGGCCTCGCGCTGGTACAGGATCTGGTTGGCCGCGACGCGCGCGTCGGCCAGCGTCGCGGTCGGCCACGCCCGGTATTCCAGCGCGCCGCGGTCCTGCTTCGGCCGGCTGAACAGCATATACGACAGCCAGCTCACCTTGCCCCGCATCAGCACCCCGGACAGCGTGCGGGCGACGTTGGGCGCCGGGCCGAAGGCGACCTGTTCGCGGGTCGAGGCGTCGCACACCTCGTAGACGCCGGGACCGACCGGCGCGTGGATCAGCTCACCATAATGAGCGTCGGGATAGGACTTCCATTCCGTCCAGCGGGCAGCCATGAGCTTGGCTCAAAGGGGGCGATGTTCGGTGGCGCGTCCCGCAATTCCCCAAATCCCCTGTGGGACGCTGCTTGTTTCGAATAAAGCAATTCTGCGACTTCGCGTGCGCGACGCGATGCGACATCGAAGCTATCCACAGGATTTAAGTTGATTGGCAGCGCAGCGCGCTCAGAACAGGCGTCCGGGCAGCACCACGATCTTCGGCTTCGCCGGCAGCGTGGTTTTGGACACCACCAGCGAGGGGGTTTCGCTGATCTCGACCTCGAACGACTTCTCGCCCAGCACATCGAGGAAGCGCCGCAGCGAATAGGTGCTGAAATAGTGCATTGGAATCATCAGCGGCGCTTTCAGCGCCTGCAGCACCTCGGCCATGCCTTCGATATCGAGAGTGACGCCGCCGTCGACCGGCACCATGACCACGTCGATGCGGCCGATCTCGTTGAGCTGCTGCTGGTTGAGGGTGTGGTGCAGGTGGCCGAGATGGGCGATGCAGAGGTTGGCAACCTCGAAAATGAAGATCGAATTGCCATGCCGCTCGGTGCCGCCGCCCATCCAGCTGCGGATGTTGGTCGGCACGTTGCGAATGCGCACGTCGGAAACCTGGATGTCATGCCGCGCCGGCTGATCGGGGGTCGGCCCCCAGCCGCGCAGCACATGCTTGATACTGGGATCGGGAAAGTCGGTGTAGTGGGTGGAATGCGCGTGATTCATGGTGACGATGTCGGGCAACACGCGCGGCTTGACGTAGTCGTTGTAGTCGGTGGCGATTTTCACATTACGCGGACTTTCGAGCAGGAACGTCGAGTGCCCGACGTAGGAAATGCGGGCTTGGTCGGCTGCGAGCGCCGCCAGCCGCAACGATGCCGGCGTCGCGCGCGGCCCGCGCGCTGCCACCAGGCCCGGGCAATTCTCCAGCATTTCGGGCTTGGCGGGCACCGGCGCCGGCTGTGCCACCGACGCTGCCGGCAAGACGACAAGCGCCGCAAGCGCGGCCAGCAAGCCTTGGTTGAACGCCATGTCCGTCCTCCATCCGCCCGGGCACGAACGGGAATCTGACATGGATTGCCGGCGCGAGCCACCGCGTTGCCGGTCACAAAACGAAAGGGCGGCGCCGACGACGCCGCCCCAAATCAGGCCGATGCGGGATAGCCGCCTAATCGAGATAGCGGGAGAAATAGCGCGGCAGAGGCCCCGAGCGTCGCCGCTGCTCGATGCTGCCAGCGATGACGCCATTGCGCGTCACCACCATCACCTTGCCATCCTCGCGCTTGATGGCCTCGACCCGGCCGAGAGTCGGCAGGTTCGATCCCGTCGTCACCTCGAACAGCCGGCCGGCTCAATTCTCGACAATGGCATAGCCACCATAGACGTCGAGCAGCCGCCAACCCTCGGCTGGCGGTGGCTGCACTTCCTGCTTGGCCGCCACCGAACCGGTGGCATCAGGCGCGGGTTGGGCCGCCGACGCCGCGGCCTGCTGCGACTGCGGCACGCGATGCTCGAGGCGATCGAGAGTTTCCATGACCTTCGCAAGCTTGGCGGTGGGCTCGGCCTGAGCCTTTTCGGCGCGATCGATGCGCTCGGACAGCTTGCCGATCTGAGTTCCGGTGGTGCGCTGGACGGACGCCATTCCGGTGCGCAGCGTCGCGACCTCGCTCTCAAGCTTGGTCAGGCTGTCCCGCAGTCCGCGGTTGGCGTTGATTGCAGCGATCGCCGCGGTCGAAGGCTCATCGTCCGACGACGTGATGGTCACGGCGGCGCCGGCAAGACCGCCGATCACGGCCGACAGCGCCAACGAAGCGGCCAGCGATGCGTATCGGCGCAGGCGCGGGCGCGACTGCGGCGCCTCGGACGCGGCGGCTTGCGCGGTCTCGCCGGTGTAAGGCTGGAGATAGGTGATTTTCCCGGCCGCCGTGTCGGCGGCGGGCTCGGCCTTGGCCGTCTCGGGCTTGGATGTTTCGCCGGCCGCTGTCGGCTCGCTCGATGCGGCGGGCGTCGGCTTGGAAGTCTCAGAATTGTCCTCGGAACTGGTCATGCTGAAGATCCCGGTTGCTGGGTTAACCAACCGGTAAACGTGATTTTGCTTACCAGACCGTTAAACGCGGCGATCCGCCAGCTAAACCGGCAGCCCGTTCTTGCCGGCCAGCTCCTTGAGCGAGACCTCCGGCCGCGCGCCGATATGCTGGATCACCTCGGCCGCCGCGATCGCGCCAAGCCGTGCACAGGTGCGGTGGTCACGGCCACGCGCCAGCCCGAACAGAAAGCCCGCCGCGAACAGATCGCCCGCGCCGGTGGCGTCGACCAGCTGCTTGATCGGTGCGGCCGGCACCGCAATGGTGTCGTCCTTGGCGACCACGACGCAGCCCTTCTCGCTGCGCGTCACCACTGCGAGCTTGGCGTCGGTTCGCAGCGCCGCCACCGCCGCATCGAAATCCTTGGTCTCGTAGAGGCTTTGCAGCTCGCTCTCGTTGGCGAACACCAGATCGACCATGCCGGTGCGCAGCAGATCGAGAAACTCGGGGCGATAGCGTCCGACGCAGAACGCATCCGAGAGCGTGAGCGCGACACGGCGGCCGGCGCCATGCGCGATCTTGGCGGCCTTGCGGAACGCTTCCTTGGCGTGCGGCGGATCCCACAGATAGCCCTCGAGATAGGTGATCGCCGCCGACGCAACGGTGTCGGCATCGACCTCGCTGGGGGTCAGGTCCTGCGCCGCGCCGAGAAACGTGTTCATGGTGCGCTCGCCGTCCGGCGTCACCAGCACATAGCAGCGCGCCGTGGACGGACCATCGGCCGCGGGCTTGGTCGTGAACGCCACGCCGACGGCGCGGATGTCGTGGGCGAACACCTTGCCGAGCTCGTCGTCCTTGACCTTGCCGACAAACGCCGCGCGGCCGCCGAAGCTAGCCACGCCGACGATGGTGTTGGCTGCCGAGCCGCCGGAAATTTCCACCGCCGGACCCATGGCGTCGTAGATCGCCTTCGCCCGCGCCTCGTCGATCAGCATCATGCCGCCCTTCTGCATGCCGTGGCGGGTGAGGAAGTCGTCCCCGGTGCGCGCCAGCACATCGACGATGGCATTGCCGAGACCGAGGACGTCGTAGCGAAGATCGGGCATGAGACACTCGCGGGCTAAGTCGAATGAACGACGGCGCGCACTATAGCGGGCGATGCTTGCGCGGCAACCAAAGCCGGCATGAATTGACCGTCATACGCCCGTACATCCATCGGCGCGCGAGATCAGCGCTTGCCCAGCGTCTTCCACACACCCTTGGCGGTCGCGACGACACGATCGCCGACCACGAGCTCGGCGGCCATGAAGACCAGCGAGCGCGTCCGGCGCACGACCGTGCACTTGGCTTCGACAAAATCGCCGATCTGAACGGCATCGATGAAATGCATGTCGAGCTGGACGGTCGCCTGCGGCTGGCGCTCGTTGGCGTACCAGCAGGTCATTCCCATGGAGCGATCCGCGAACGTCATCAGCATGCCGCCCTGAACCACGCCGCGGCGGTTATGGTGTTTGGGCTCGGCCATGAAAGCGTAGAGATGGCTGCCGCCGGACTGGCGCGTCCAGAACGGACCGACCAGCCCAATGAAGCCCTCGTCGCGATAGGGCTCCCAGCCCGCTGACGCGGGGTCGAAGGTGCTCTCGTGCCCCGTGATGGCAGGCGGACCAGCCGGCTGTTCAATGCTCGACATCGGAAAGACTCGCCATCAAAACCACAGGCCGCAAATGCGGCACGCGCGCGGCTCTTAGCATCGCGCGGCGGCGGCTTCCAGCACGCGCGGCGCTTGGCACGGCCGCCGGCTTGCATCGCCTGCCTCGTTGTGGAATGTGGCGCGCACTGAAGGTGGGACAGGACAATGCCGTTCAAGGAAAAGGTGTTTTCGGGGGTGCAGCCGACCGGCAACCTGCATCTCGGCAATTATCTCGGCGCCATCACCAAGTTCGTGGCGCTGCAGGAGCGCTACGACTGCATCTATTGCGTGGTCGATATGCACGCAATCACGGTGTGGCAGGACCCGCAGGAGCTGCCAAAAGCGATCCGCGAGGTCACCGCGGCGTTCCTCGCCTGCGGCATCGATCCCAAGAAGCACATCGTGTTCAACCAAAGCCAGGTCGCCGAGCACGCCGAGCTTGCCTGGGTGTTCAACTGCGTCGCCCGGCTGGGCTGGCTCAACCGTATGACCCAGTTCAAGGAGAAGGCCGGCAAGGACCGCGAGAACGCCTCGGTCGGGCTCTACGCCTATCCGAACCTGATGGCGGCCGACATCCTGATCTATCGCGCGACGCACGTGCCGGTCGGCGAGGACCAGAAGCAGCACCTCGAGCTCAGCCGCGACATCGCGCAGAAGTTCAACAACGACTACGGCGACTCGATTCGCGCGCACGGCTTCGGCGATGCGTTCTTTCCGCAGCCGGAGCCGCTGATCCAGGGGCCGGCGACGCGCATCATGTCACTGCGCGACGGCACCAAGAAGATGTCGAAGTCGGATGCCTCCGACCAGTCGCGCATCAACCTGACCGACGACGCCGACGCGATCGCGCACAAGATTCGCCGCGCCAAGACCGACCCCGATCCGCTGCCGCACGACGAGAAGGCGCTGGAGGCGCGCGCCGAGGCCGACAACCTGGTCGGCATTTACGCGGCGCTCGCCGGCGTCGACAAGGCCGAGGTGCTCAAGCAATTCGGCGGCGCGCAATTCTCGGCCTTCAAGCCGGCGCTCGCCGACCTCCTGGTCGCGAAGCTCTCGCCGGTCACCGCCGAGATGCGCCGGATCAAGGAAGACTACGCCTACATCGATTCGGTGCTGGCCGACGGCGCCACGCGCGCGCAGCTGCTCGCCGCCGAAACCATGAAAGCCGTCAAAGACATCGTCGGATTCGTGCGGCGGTAGGCAGACCTTCACGTTTCGCGGCCGAACGGGCTATCATGAAGCCATGACCAAGCTCCTCGAAAAGGCTCTCGAAGCCGTGCGTCAACTGCCGGCCGACAGTCAGGACGAGATCGCGCGCGCCATGCTCATTCTCGCTCAGAGCGAGGCCGAACCGGAGCCGATCGATCCGGCGCATCTTGCCGATGTGCTGGAGAGCCTCGCACAAGCCAAGCGCCGGGAATTCGCGACTGACGCGGAGGTCGAAGCGGCTTTTCGCCGCTTTGAGGAATGAAGCTCCGCTTCACGCCTCGCGCTCTGGAAAATATCTCCGACGTCGCGGCCTATGTTCGCGAGCGGAACCGCCGCTGCGCTGCGGGTGCAGTCCGACATCTATGACACTTGCAGAACTTGCTGATATTCCGAGCCGGACGGCGGCAAAGCGCCGAACGTGCGCAAGCTGGTAACGCCCCGCTATTCATACCTTATCTATTATCGGGTGGATGAAACAGCAGAAGAGATCGTTGTCTCAACTGAAACATCCGGCGCGGGAACGGGACTATTTGGACATTGACAACGCTCGCCGCCGAAACCATGAAAGCCGTCAAAGACATCGTCGGATTCGTGCGGCGGTAAAGGCCACCATGCTGGCGTAAAATCGGGCACGGGCGCGCCTTGTGCCGCGGCCGAGCGGCATGGCACCATTGCCCGGGGCGTGACGCGATCGCGAGGCCAGACCGATGACGACAACTCGTCGCCGCCGGAGCTATGAGGCCGGCCATAAGCCAAAATGGCTGGTGGTCATCGACGACACAGCGGAGTGCGACCGCGCGGTCTATTTCGCCGCGCGGCGCGCGGCGCGCGTCGGCGCCGGTGTGATCATGCTACGCGTAATCGAAACCCACGACCGCAACCAGCAATGGCTCGGCGTCGCCGACATCATGAAGGCCGAGGCGCACGAGGAGGCGACCGCGGCGCTCGACAAATACTCCAACCGCGCGAACGGCATCGCCGGCGTCACCGCGGAACGGGTGGTGCGCGAGGGCAATACCGCCGACGAGATCCTGGGGCTGATCGAGGACGACGAGGACATCGCGATCCTGGTGCTGGCGGCCGGCACCGGCAAGGATGGCCCGGGGCCGCTGGTGTCGGGCATCGGCGGCACCGCCGGCGACTACCCGATCCCGGTCGCCATCGTGCCCGGGCACCTGACCGACGAAGAGCTCGACGCGCTGACCTAGGCGGCCTCGCGAAGCGAGCGAGTTCCCAGCCGGCCGGTGGTTGACCGTTCGGGGTCGAAACGCCACCTATGTGGTATACTGACTGCGCCGCGCGGGCCTTGAACCCGCGGCCGGCGATGGAGACCAGCCAATGTTCATCCAGACTGAAGCCACGCCCAACCCGGCGACCCTGAAGTTCCTGCCCGGACGGGCGGTGCTCGAGACCGGCACGCTCGACCTGCGCGACCCGGCAGACGCCGCGAAATCGCCGCTGGCCGAGCGGCTGTTCGGCATCAAGGGCGTCAACGGCGTGTTCTTCGGTTCCGACTTCATCACCGTGAGCAAGGCCGAGGGCGAGTGGCCGCAGCTCAAGCCCGCCATCCTCGGCGCCATCATGGAGCATTTCATGTCGGGCGCGCCGCTGCTCAAGGCCGGCGAGACCGGTGCTGACGCGGCCGACGACGAGTTCTTCGAGGAGGGCGACGCCGACACGGTCGCCACCATCAAGGACCTGATCGAGACGCGGGTGCGGCCGGCGGTCGCCAACGACGGCGGCGACATCACCTTCAAGGGCTTCAAGGAAGGCATCGTCTACCTGCACATGAAGGGCGCTTGCTCGGGCTGCCCGTCGTCTACCGCGACGCTCCGCCACGGCATCCAGAATTTGCTGAAGCACTACGTGCCGGAGGTGGTCGAGGTCCGGCCGGTCTAGTGCTCCTGGCGATCGATCCGTGATGTGTGATGGCCGGGCTCGTCCCGGCCATCTTGCTTTGAGTTGCTGCGGTGCGTCCGCATGCGTCAAATGCGGGCCAATCCCGTCCGTGGCGGCGGACAGATTGTGTCGGGGAAATATCGTCTTGCTATAGTGCAGCCCATGCGTGTGCTGGCCATCGATACCGCGCTCGAAGCCTGTTCGGTCGCCGTGCTCGACACCGACGGCACGACGGTCAACGAGTCGCTGCCGATGATCCGCGGCCACGCCGAGGCGCTGATGCCGCTGATCGATCGTGTCATGCGCAAGGCCGGCACGACGTTTGCGGCGCTCGACCGCATCGCGGTCACCACCGGGCCCGGCAGCTTCACCGGGCTCCGCGTCGGGATCTCGGCGGCGCGCGGCATTGCGCTGGCGGCCGGCAAGCCGGCTTACGGGCTGACCACGCTCAGCGCCTATGCGGCGCCCCACGTCGCCGAGGACGACAGCTCCACCATCGTGGTCGCGATCGATGCCCGCCATCAGCACGTCTACCTCCAGGTGTTCGGACCGGACGCGCGCACCCTGGTCGCGCCGCGCATCGCCAGCATCGCCGACGCGGTCCATGCGGCATCCGGCGAACGGGTACGGATCATCGGCACCGGCGCCGACATGCTGATGGCGGCCTGGCCGGCCGACCGGCCGGCGCCGGCCCAGGTCGAAAACCGGCGCGCGCCCGACGTTGTCTGGGTTGGACGGATGGCCATGGCTGTCGATGAGCCCCCGGGCCCACCCAAGCCGCTCTATCTGCGCGCCCCCGACGCCCAGCCACAGGACGCCGCGAGGTTGCCGCGCCGATGATCGGGATGCTCGCCCGCCTGTTCGCGCGTGGCGAGCCCGTGCTGACGGAGGCCGGCCCGCGCGACGCGATCGCGTTTGCGCGTTTGCACGCGGCCTCGTTTCGCAACGGCTGGAGCGACGGAGAGATCGAGCGGCTGCTGCTCGAGCGCAACACCATCGCGCATCGCGCGACCCGGGCCGGCGCGCTACGCGGCTTCATCATGTCGCGCCTGGTCGCCGACGAGGCCGAGATTCTGTCGGTCGCGGTGGCGTCGTCGCACCGCGGACGCGGCATCGCCCGCGCGCTGCTCAACCTGCATCTGCGGCGGCTGGCGGGGCTCGGCGCACGCGCCGTGTTCCTCGAAGTCGACGAGCACAACGAGCCGGCGCGGCGGCTGTACCGGCGGGCCGGCTTTCACGAGGTCGGCCGCCGTCCGGGCTATTATCCGCAAGGCCGCGACCAGGCCGCGGCGGCGCTGGTGCTGCGGCGCGATCTGAGCTGAAGCCATCGGCCGTGGACGGATTTCAGCCCGGGTCCTATGATCGGGCGGCGAGAGGCGCGCTGTGACCACAGCCAAGACCAACATCGAAGCCCTTTGCGTCGCCAAGGGCATGCGCATGACCGAGCAGCGCCGCGTGATCGCACGCGTGCTGGCCGATTCCGCCGATCATCCCGACGTCGAGGAGCTGTACCGGCGCTGCGCCGAGATCGACAAGAACATCTCGATCTCGACCGTCTACCGCACCGTCAAGCTGTTCGAAGACGCCGGCATCATCGAACGCCACGACTTCCGCGAGGGCCGCGCGCGCTACGAGCAGATTCCGGACTCGCATCACGATCATCTGATCAATCTGCGCAACGGCCAGGTGATCGAGTTCCAGTCCGAGGAGATCGAGAAGCTGCAAGCCGAGGTCGCCCGCCGGCTCGGCTACAAGCTGGTCGATCACCGGCTGGAGCTTTACGCCGTGCCGCTCGACGACAAGCCCCGCCGGTGACGCTGGGCAAGTCCCGGTGATAGTCTTGCCGTCGACACCGGGCATCTCCTGACATGAACGAGCAGAGCAAGTTCCCCGCCGGAACGGCCTTCAATTCCATTGGGCATCCGATCCGCCGCAAGGAGGACGCGCGCCTGCTCACCGGCAAGGGCCGCTTCAGCGACGACTTCAATCTCGAGGGACAGACCTACGCCGCGCTGGTGCGCTCGCCACACCCGCATGCGCGGATCGTGCGCATCGATACCGGGGCTGCGCAGGCGATGCCGGCCGTGATCGCGGTGCTGACCGGGGCCGACTGCAAGGCCGACGGCCTGAAGCCGATCCCGCACACGCCGGTGCCGGCGACCAAATTCGACATGAAGCTGACCGGCCCCGGCGGTGGCCCGGTGTTCGCCGGTCCGCACATGCTGCTGCCGGCCGACAAGGCGCGCCACGTCGGCGAGGCGGTGGCGATGGTGGTCGCCGAAACGCGCGCACAGGCGATGGACGCCGCGGAGGCGGTCGCGGTCGAGTACCAGGAGCTGCCGTTCGTCGTTCACTCCGAGGACGCGCTCAAGCCCGGCGCGGCGGTGGCGTGGGACGAAGTCCCCGACAACGTGCCGTGCGACACGATGTTCGGAGACAAAGCCGGGACCGACCGCGCCTTCGCGCAAGCCGCCCATGTGGTGAAGGCCGAATTCAACGTGGTGCGCGTCACCGGGGTACCGATGGAGCTTCGCTCCTGCCTTGCAGAGTTCGATGCCGCATCCGGCAAATACACGCTTTACGCCGGCTCCGGCGGCGCGGTGCGGCAAAAGGTTGAGCTCGCCGGCGTGCTCGGCATCCCGCACGACAAGCTCCGCGTCCTGTCCCACGACGTCGGCGGCAATTTCGGCACGCGCAACCGGCCGTTCGTCGAGTTCGGCCTGGTGCTGTGGGCGGCCGGCAAGATCAGGCGTCCGGTCAAATACACCGCCACGCGCTCCGAGGCTTTCCTGACCGACTACCAGGGCCGCGATCTCGTCACCAAGGTCGAGCTCGCGTTCGATACCACCGGCCGCGTGCTGGCGATGCGCGCCGACAACATCAGCAACGCCGGGGCACGTTGCGTCTCGCTGTCCCCGCTGTCGAAGGGCTCCGGCCTGATCACCGGTCCGTACGACATCCCAGTGGCGAGCCTACGCTCGCGCGCGGTGTTCACCAACACCATGCCCACCAACGCCTATCGGTCGTCCGGCCGCCCAGAGGTGACGTTCGCGATCGAGCGGCTGATGGATATGGCGGCCGATCAGATCGGCGTCGATCGGGTGCGGCTGCGGCGGAAGAACCTCATCAAGCCGAAAGCAATGCCTTATCTCAACGCCGTCGGCATGACCTACGACAGCGGCACCTACGAGGCCAACCTGGACCTCGCGCTGGAGATCGCCGATGTCGAGGGCTTCAAGCAGCGCAAGCGCGAGGCGAAGAAGCGCGGACGGCTGCTTGGCCTCGGCATTGCGCCCTATGTCGAGTCCTCGATCGGCTCGCCGCGCGAGCGCACCGAGATCACCGTGAAGCCCACCGGCGTGGTCGACGTGGTGATCGGCACGCAACCGAGCGGCCAGGGCCACGAGACGAGCTTCGCCCAAGTGGTGGCCGACCTGATCGCGGTGCCGCACGCCGCCATCAACGTCATCATCGGCGACACCGACATCGTCAGCGTCGGCGGCGGCTCGCACTCCGGCCGCTCGATGCGCCACGCCGGCACGGTGATCTCCAAGGCGGTGCCCGATCTGATCGCCAAGGGCAAGGCAATCGCGGCGCTGGTTTTCAACGCGCCGGCGGACAAGGTCGAGTGGCAAGACGGTCGGTTCTCGTCGCCGACTTCGAACCGCAGCTTCGATTTCCTGGAACTAGCCAGGGAGGCGGTGCGGCTCACGCTGCCGCCGGAACTGAAGGACGGGCTCGCGGTCGCTGCCGACAATGAGATGCACGATCCGGTGTTCCCGAACGGCTGCGCGATCTGCGAGGTCGAGATCGACCCCGATACCGGCGCGGTCGTGCTCACCCGCTACGCCGCGGTCGACGACGTCGGCCGCTGCATCAACCCGCTGATCGTCCACGGCCAGACGCATGGCGGCATCGCGCAGGGCGTGGGGCAGGCGCTGTGGGAGCAATGCTACGTTGATCCGTCCTCCGGCCAGCCGCTGACCGGCTCGTTCATGGATTACGGCATGCCGCACGCCCACACCCTGCCGTCGTTCAAAGCCGAGATCGTCGAGGTGCTGTCGCCGACCAATCCGCTCGGCATCAAGGCGGGCGGCGAAGGCGGCACCACGCCGGCGCTCGCCGTCGTGGTCAGCGCCATCGTCGACGCGCTGCGCGACTACGGCATCCGCGACATCACCATGCCGGCGACGCCGTTCGCGATCTGGCAGGCGATCCAGAGCGCCAAGGCCAAGGCGAACTCCCTCCCCCGCAGGGGACCCTGCGGGGAGGGATAGCGATGGACGCCCAAACACCTCCCCATGACACCAAAGGCCTGACGCATCGCGAGACGATGCTGATCGTGCTCGGCGTGTTGCTGCCGGTGTTCATGGGCTCGCTCGACAACACGATTCTCGCAAGCGCCCTGCCGACCATCGGCCGCGAGTTCGGCGACGTGCACAACTTGCCCTGGCTGGTGACCGCCTATCTGATCGCCAACACCGCGGTCAGCGCGCTGTACGGCAAGCTCAGCGACATCCGCGGCCGCCGGGTCGCGCTGTTGATCGCGATCTCAATGTACATGACGGGCTCACTGGTCTGCGCGCTGGCGCCCAACATGTTCGTGCTGATCCTCGGCCGGGTGCTGCACGGGCTCGGCGGCGGCGGGCTCACCTCCACCGGCATGGTGGTGCTGGGCGACCTCGCGGCGCCGAAGGATCGCGGCAAGTACTACGGCTATTTCTCCGCGACCTACACCACCGCCGGCGCCTGCGGACCGGTGCTCGGCGGCGCGATCGCCGAGTATCTGCATTGGTCGGTGATCTTCTGGATGAACATCCCGCTCGGGTTGCTGGCGCTGGCGCTGACGCTCACGCTGTTGCGCAAGCTGCCGCGGCACGACCGGCCGCACCGTCTCGATTTTCTCGGCGCGCTGCTGATCATGACGGCAAGCGTTGCCTTCATGCTGGCGCTCAGCATGGGCGGCGTGCAGCATCCCTGGGCCTCGCCGCCGATCCTTGCGCTGTTCGCGGTCGCGCTGGTGGTCGGCATTGGCTTCATTGTGCGGTTGCGCACCGCGCCCGAGCCGCTGATCCCGCTGTCGATCCTGTCGGACCGTGAAGCCCGGCTGTCCGTCATCGTCAACGCCTTCGGCTGGGGGCCAATTGTCGGCCTGCATATCTTCCTGCCGATCTACCTACAGAACATCGTCGGCATGGCGCCGGCGCTCGCCGGCATCACCGTGCTGATGCTGGCGGTGACGCTCAACGTCAGCGCCGGCGTCAACGGCTGGCTGCTGCCGCGGCGCGAGCGCTACAAGACTATCCCGATCCTGGGACTGCTGCTCGCGATCGTCGCGGTGCTGGCGTTGGCGTGGCGGGCGGATCGGGTCTCGCTGTGGGAGTTCGAGGCGCTGCTGTTCCTGATTGGGCTCGGCTTCGGCTGCATGCCGCCGTTGTCGGCGACCGTGCTGCAGAACAACGTCTCGATCCACACCTTCGGCTCGGCCGTGGCCACCATGCAGTTCTCGCGCAATCTCTACGCCACCATCATCGTTGCGGTGTTCGGCGTGCTGGTGTTGGCCGGCGCCGAAAGTGTTGCCGGCACGGTCACGCAATATTCCGTCGAGGGCTTTCGTGCGGGTGTTCATGGCGGTGGCGGCGAGCTTTGCGATCGCGCTGATCGCCGTGGTGATGCTGGAGGAAAAGCCGCTGCAGACCACGCACGCTTAGGGCAATGACCAAAACGGATCGTCGCGGCCGCGGCGATTTGCGCTATCCTCTGCCGCACCGGGTCGCGTCACGACCGCCAGGGCCGGGAGGCAACATGAAGCTCGCCACGCTGTCCATCGCGCTGGGGCTCGCACTCGTCGCGGGTGTCGCCACCGGCCGTGCCCAGGCGCCGAAATATCCCGACCATCCGGTGAAGGTCCTGGTCGGCTTTTCGGCCGGCGGCGGGACCGACGTCGCCGCCCGCGTGATCGCGCAGAAGCTCTCCGAGGCGATGGGCCAGACCTTCGTGGTCGAGAACCGGCCGGGCGCGAGCGGGCTCATTGCCTCCGAGCAGGTCGTCAAATCGCCGGCCGACGGCTACACCATCCTGGTCGCCAGCCAGACCACGATGGCGGTGGCGCCCGCGCTCTATCGCAAGATCCAGATCGACGCCACCAAGGACTTCACCGGCCTGGCGATGATCGGCATTTCGCCGCTGGTCGCCGTGGTCAACGCCAATTCGCCGATCCGCTCGATCCAGGACCTGGTCGCGGAGGCCAAGGCCAAGAACGGCACGATGAACTTCGGGTCGGGCGGCGTCGGCACCACGCCGCACATGGCCGGCGAGCTGCTGGCGTTCCAGGCCGGCATCAAGATGGTTCACGTCGCCTATCGCGGCGAGGCGCCCGGCATCAACGACCTGCTCGGCGGCCAGATCCCGTTCATGTTCTCCAACCTGTCCGTGGTCGGCGGCAACGTCCAAGGCGGCACGCTGCGCGCGCTCGCCGTCACCAGCGCCAAGCGCGTGCCGTCGCTGCCCGACGTGCCGACGGTCGCCGAAACCTTCGCGGGCTTCGAGGCGGCGACCTGGTTCGCGCTGGTCGCTCCCGCCGGCACGCCGCGTGAGGTTGTGATGAGGATCAACGCCGAGACCAAGAAGATCGTCGCCACCAAGGACTTCCAGGAGCGCTTCGACAAGCTCGGCATGATCCCCGATCAGGACCGCACGCCCGACGAGATCAACGCCTACATCAAGTCCGAGATCGCCAAATGGGCGAAGGTGATCCAGGACGCCGGCGTCAAGCCCGCAGATTAGCCCGCATGATCACGCGTCGGGGACTGATCGAGTTGTCCGCGGTGTCCGCGATCGCTTCGGCTGTGGCGAGCCGCGGCGCCTCCGCGCAAGCCTGGCCAAGCCGCGTCATTCGCTTGATCGCGCCGTTTCCGGCCGGCGGCGGCACCGACCTGGTTTCCCGCATCATCGCCGGCGGCCTGTCCGACCTTCTGGGCCAGCAAGTGGTGATCGACAACCGGCCCGGCGCCGGCAGCAACATCGGCGTCGAGGCCGCCGCCCGATCGGCGCCCGACGGCTACACGATGTTGCTCGGCGCCCCGACCTTGGCGACCAACCGCTTTCTTTACGCCTCGCTCAACTACGACTCACTGACCGATCTTGCGCCGATCTCGCTGCTCTGCCGTTTCCCGAACATCCTGGCGGTGTCGGTCTCGTCGCCGGCGATGTCGGTCCGCGGCTTCATCGACCATGCCAAGGCCAACGCCGGCAAGGTCACGTATTCGTCGCCCGGTATCGGCACCACGCCGCACCTTTCCGGCGAGCTGTTCAAGCGCATGGCCGGCATCGAGTTGACGCATGTGCCCTATCGTGGCGCGGCAGCCGGCGCCGTGACCGACGCAATCGCCGGCCGGGTCGACGCCATATTCAACACTGCCGGCTCACTGCTGCAGACCGTGCGCACCGGTCAGCTGCGCGGGCTTGCCGTCACCACGGCACAACGGTTTCCGACCGCGCCTGAACTGCCGACCATTGCGGAATCCGGCGTGCCCGGCTTCGACGTGTCGTCCTGGTATGCGCTGTTCATGCCGGCCAAAACCCCGGCCGACATCATCGCCAAGGTCAACGCCGCGACCGTCACGGCGCTGTCTGATCCCGCAGTGCGGGCCAAATTCGAATTCGCTGGGAGTCGTCGTGGAAAGCTCAACGCCCCAAGCGCTCGGCGCGCTGTTGCGGTCCGAGATCGACAAGTGGGGGCCGGTTATCAAGGACGCCGGCATCAGCGCCAGCAATTGAGTGTAGGCAGGCCGGCGACCTTGTGGCGGAGCCGCAGCGTCACTCCGCCTTGATGTTGGCCGCCTTCACGACCTGCGCCCATTTCGGCAATTCGCGCTTGATCTGGGCGGCGAACTCGTCGGGCGAATTACCCACCGCTTCGAAGCCCATTGCGGCGAGCTTCTCCTTGACGTCCGGCAGCGCAACGATCTTGACGATCTCGCGATGCAGCAGCGCGATGATTTCCTTGGGCGTTTTGGCCGGAACGACAAACGCAAACCAGTTTTCGCCTTCGATGTCCGGATAGCCGGCATCCGCCATCGTCGGCACGTTCGGCAGCGCCTGCGACCGGTTCCTTCGCGTCACCGCAAGCGCGCGCAGCTTGCCATCCGCAACCTGCGGCACGGTCGGCGCCGGCGACACGATGCAGATCGGCGTGTGGTTGCCCATGGCGGACTGCACCGCGAGCCCGGCGCTCTGGAACGGCACGTGGATGAGATCGAGGCCAAGCTGCACGCGGAGCTGCTCGCCGACCAGATGCCCCGGCGAGCCCACGCCGCCCGAGGCATAGCTATATTTGCCGGGGTTGGCTTTGATGAGCGCGATCAGCTCCCGCACCGTCTGCGCCGGCAGCGACGGATGGACTGAGACGATCATCGGCGAGGTGACCGCGATCGTGATCGGCTCAAAGTCCTTCACGGCGTCGTAGGGCGTGCTGGGCAGCAACGCCGGGTTGACGACGAAATTGGTCGGCACCAGCAGCATGGTGTAGCCGTCGGGCGGCGATTTCGCGGCGCGCAGCGTGCCGATGTTGCCGCTCGCGCCGACGATGTTCTCGACGAAGAATTGCTGACCGAGCCCCTCCGAAAGCTTGAGCGCTGTGAGCCGGCCGAACACGTCGGTCGGCCCGCCGGGGCCGAACGGGATGATCAGGCGTACCGGCTTCGTCGGATAGCTTTGCGCGCGGACGCGCGGCACGCCGAAGCCTGCGGCAGCCAGGGCCGCGAGCGTTAGGAGCCGGCGACGATGCAATGACATTGCGCACCTCCCCAAAAAGGCGGCAGTTCGCGACGTTAGAGCATGATCGGGCCGCAATGAAGCGCCGCCCACCATTCCATTTGGGCGCAAAACCGGCTAAGACAGGGTGCGTCCGGCGGCGCTGGCCGGAGACCTGGATGTGAGCCCAAGGCTTTGATCAAACGACGGAATTGGTCGGATCACCGGCCCCTTGCATGACCGCAAAGCGCAAGCTCTACGTCAAATCCTACGGCTGCCAGATGAACGTCTACGATTCCCATCGTATGGCGGACACGCTCGCGCCTGCCGGTTACGTCGAGACCGCGACGCCCGACGACGCCGACTTGATCATCCTCAACACCTGCCACATCCGCGAGAAGGCGGCCGACAAGGTCTATTCCGAGCTTGGCCGGATGCGCGTGCTCAAGCAGGACGCTGCTGCGGCCGGCCGTCAGGTGACGATCGCGGTGGCGGGCTGCGTCGCGCAGGCCGAGGGCGAGGAGATCGTGCGCCGTGCGCCGGCGGTCGATCTCGTGGTCGGCCCGCAGAGCTATCACCGGCTGCCGGACATGCTCGACCGCGTACGCCACGGCAAGGTCATCGACACCGAGTTTCCGGTCGAAGCAAAGTTCGACCATCTCGCGGCGCCTACTCCCGCCGCGACGCGCAAGCGCGGCGTTTCGGCTTTCATCACCGTGCAGGAGGGCTGCGACAAGTTCTGCACCTTCTGTGTCGTGCCCTACACGCGTGGCGCCGAGGTATCGCGGCCGCTCGAAAAAATCGTCGCCGAGGCGGAGCGGCTTGCGGAGGCCGGCGTGCGCGAGATCACGCTGATCGGCCAGAACGTCAACGCCTACCACGGCGCCGACGCCGGCGGCCGTCCCGCTGTGCTCGGCCGCCTGCTGCACCGGCTGGCCGACGTGCCGGGCATCGCACGATTGCGCTACACCACCAGCCATCCGCTCGACATGGATGACAACTTGATTGCCGCCCACCGGGATCTGCCGGCGCTGATGCCGCAACTGCATCTGCCGGTGCAGTCGGGCTCTGACCGCGTGCTCGAGGCGATGAACCGCCGCCACACCCGCGCCGATTATCTGCGCGTTATCGAGCGGCTGCGCGCGGCGCGGCCCGAGCTTGCGTTCTCGTCGGATTTCATCGTCGGCTTCCCGGGAGAGAGCGAGGACGATTTCGGCGACACGCTCCGGCTCGTTGCCGAGGTCGGCTACGCCAGCGCGTACTCGTTCAAGTATTCGCCGCGTCCCGGCACGCCCGCGGCCGAGATGGAGCAATTGAGCGAGGCCGTGAAGGACGAGCGCCTGCAACGCCTGCAACGCGAGATCGACCGCCACCAGGCGGCGTTCATGGCGCGCTGTGACGGCGTGACCTTCGACGTGCTGTTCGAAAAGCCCGGCAAGAAGCCCGGCCAGATCGTCGGCCGCTCGCCCTATCTGCAACCGGTGCAAGTGATGGCGCCGTCAAGCCTGATCGGTGAGATCGCGCCGGTGACGGTCACCGAGGTCGGCTCCAACAGCCTGTTCGGCGCGCTTGCCAACCCGCCGGCCGCGGCCGAACATCGCCCGATTGAAACGGCAGGAGCCTGATGGCGTTGCGCCCGATTGGACCGAGCAATGGCTTGTTGCCCACCGCGGAGGGCAATTCGACCCAGGCCATGCTCGCCTTCGATGACAACCGCCACGCTTCGGTGCTGTTCGGCCAGTACGGCCAGAACCTCGCCCTGATCGAGCGTCGGCTCGGCGTGGTCGCCGAACAGCGCGGCAATCACGTCACGCTGGAAGGATCGCGCGATGCGGTCGAGCGCGCGCGGCACGTGCTGGAGGGACTGTACGAGCAGATCAAACGCGGCCGCGACCTTACGGCGGGTGACGTCGAGGGCGCGATCCGGCTCGCCATCGCGCAGGGCTCGCTGTTCGACTTCGATCCCGCGACAGTGCGGTCGGGTTTCGAGGAGATCAATCTGCGCAAGCGCCCGGTTCGCGCCCGCACCACCGCGCAGGACGCTTATATTCGAGCGTTGCGCCGCTATTCCCTGGTGTTCGGCACCGGCCCCGCCGGCACCGGCAAGACCTGGCTTGCGGTCGCGCATGCGGTCGTGCTGTTCGAGCGCAAGGAGGTCGACCGCATCATCCTGTCGCGGCCGGCGGTGGAGGCGGGCGAGCGACTCGGCTTCCTGCCCGGCGACCTGCGTGAGAAGGTCGATCCCTATCTGCGCCCGATGTACGACGCGCTGTTCGACCTGATGGACGCCCGCATCGTCGAGCGCGCGCTGCAGAGCAACGAGATCGAGATCGCGCCGCTCGCTTTCATGCGCGGCCGCACCCTGTCTAACGCCGCGATCATCCTCGACGAGGCGCAGAATACCACCGCCATGCAGATGAAGATGTTCCTGACCCGTCTCGGCGAGAACAGCCGCATGATCGTCACCGGCGACCCGAGCCAGGTCGATCTGCCGACCGGCCAGATCTCGGGGCTGCACGAGGCGACGCGGCTGTTGCGCGACGTCGAGGGCATCGGCCACGCGGTGTTCACCGCCGAGGATGTGATCCGCCATGAGCTGGTGGCGCGGATCGTCGCCGCCTATGACAAGGCCGACGCGGCGCGCCGCCGTGAGGCCAAGGATTGAGCCGACCCCCCTCCCCAACCCTCCCCCGCAAGCGGGGCCAGGGGAAGCAGCGCCGCATCCGCATCGAGGTGGTCGTCCGCTCGGCGCGCTGGCGAAGGCAGCCGAAGGCTCAAATCATCGTCAAAACCGCGATTCTCGCGGCAGCCCAAGCCGTCTCTACGCCGGCGGCCGAGCTTGCTATCGTGCTGGGCGATGATTCGGCGATCCGTGCGCTCAACCGCCAATGGCGCGGCCAGAATGCGCCGACCAACGTGCTGTCGTTTCCGGCCGCGCCGCCGGGCGACCGGCGCTCGGCCTCCCCATATGTCGGGGACATCGTCATCGCCTATCAAACGACCGCCCGCGAGGCGGCCGCCGAAGGCAAGCCATTCGGGCATCACCTTGCGCATCTCGCGGTCCACGGATTTTTGCACCTGCTGGGCTACGACCACGACCACGATCGGGACGCCGCGACGATGGAGCGACTCGAGCGCCGCATCCTCCGCCGCCTGTCGATCCCTGATCCGTACGCGTCGCGTGACGTCCAATCCTGAAACTCAAGCAAGCTGCGATCGTCGCCATGGCTGATCCCAACACGCCCGGCCGTCCGGCTGAACCGGCCGCCGCCACCGGTCCGCAGAGCAATCTGCCGGTGCCGGTGCGTCGGCTGGACGACGAGAGCGAGGGCTTCTTTGCGCGGCTGGCGCGCGCGCTGTTCGGCTGGAGGAACGGTCCGACCCGCGCCGACATCGAGGTGGTGCTCGAGGCCGCCGGCCCCGGCGAGACCGGCGTCTCGCCGGAAGAGCGCACCATGATCAAGAACATCCTGGCGCTGCGCGGGCGTCGGATCGATCAAGTCATGGTGCCGCGCGGCGACATCATCGCCGTGCACCAGGACATCGCGCTCGGCGAACTGGTGAAGGTGTTCGAGAATGCCGGGCATTCGCGGCTTGTGGTCTACAACGATACGCTCGACGATCCGGTCGGCATGGTGCACATCCGTGACCTGATCGCCTTCATGGCGGCGCACGCCACCGTCAGCCCAGAAAAGAATTTGAAGCGCAAGAAGCCGCGGCCGGCCGGCCTCGATCTCGGCGCCATCAACCTCGCCATGCAGCTTTCATCCACGAAAATCATGCGCGAGCTCCTGTTCGTTCCGCCGTCGATGCCGGCGCTCGACCTGCTGGCCAAGATGCAGGCCACCCGCATCCATCTGGCGCTGGTGGTGGACGAATACGGCGGCACCGACGGCCTGGTCTCCATGGAGGATGTGGTCGAGCAGATCGTCGGCGACATCGCCGATGAGCACGACGAGGACGAGCGGCCCGCGGTGGCGCCGCAGCCCGACGGCTCGTTCGTTGCCGATGCGCGCGCGAGCCTCGGCGACGTCACCGCCGCGGTCGGCGTGGAATTCAGCGTCAGCGACACCGCCCTGGAGGTCGACACCATCGGCGGCTATCTGATGGCGCAGATCGGCCGCCTGCCGTTGCGCGGCGAGCTGGTGCCCGGCCCGCAGGGCTTCGAGATCGAGGTGCTGGATTCCGATCCGCGCCGGATCAAGAAGGTGCGCATTCATCGCAACCGCAACCGTCCGATCGAACGCGACCGCGAGGGCCGCCGCCGATACAGCGGCCCGGACACCGCGAGCCCGGCGATCGCGCCGGCGCCGCAGCCCGAGGCGGTCAGTAAGAATCCTACACCAGCCGCCGATCCCAACGCGCCGCACAAATCGTGACAACAATTTTGATCCACGCGTCGATCTCCCTGTCTCCGCTCCGGCGAGAGAGCTGACGAAGCGATGATGACCGTCGCCGAAACCCGACCCGCCGGATTCTCGATCACACGCCTGGCGCATGTCGTGGTGCTGAGCTGGGGATGGCGGCGTGCGCTGATCGCGTTCGCGTGCGGCGCGCTGTCAGCCCTGGCGTTCGCGCCGATCGACGCCTGGCCGGTGTTGTTCGTCACCTTCCCGATCGTGGTCTGGCTGGTCGACGGCGCGGCGGCCGGCAGGCTCGGCGGCACGGTGGCGGCGGCGGTGGCCGGATGGTGGTTCGGCTTCGGCTATTTCCTCGCCGGTCTTTACTGGATCGGCTACGCCTTTCTGGTCGATGCCAAGATCTTCGGCTGGTTGTTGCCATTCGCGGTCGTCGCGCTGCCCGCCGCCATGGCCTGCTACACCGCGTTTGGATTGGCGTTGGCGCGGCTGCTGTGGACCCGCGGCCCGACCAGGCTGCTGGCGCTCGCCGTGGCGCTGACCATCGCGGAGTGGCTGCGCGGCTATCTGTTCAGTGGCTTCCCCTGGAACGTCTATGGCTATGCGCTGACCGGGCCGCCGATGCTGGCGCAGAGCGCGGCGCTGATCGGCATCTGGGGGCTGACGTTCTTCGCCGTCGCAGTGTTCGCAAGTCCGGCCGTGCTGATCGACGATCGCGCCGAGACGCGGCGGCGGTGGCTGCCGCTTGCGCTCGCGCTCATGCTGCTCGCCGGCATGGCGGGCTACGGCTTCTGGCGTCTGGCGCACACGCCGACTGCGTTCGTCGACAACGTGCGGCTTCGCATCATGCAGCCAAACCTGCAGCAGGACGAGAAATTCAACTACTCGGCCAAGCAGCGGGTGATGAGCCGCTATCTCGATCTGTCGGATCGTCCGACTGGGCCGCAGTCGAGCGGCGTGCGCGACGTCACGCATCTGATCTGGCCGGAATCGGCGTTTCCGTTCTTCCTGACGCGCGAGCCAGACGCGATGGCGCAGATCGCGGCCTTGCTGCCGCAGGGCACCGTACTGATCACCGGCGGGGTGCGGGCGCCGGAAGTGCCCCCCGGTCAGAAGATCGAACGCGCCTACAACTCGATCTATGTCATCGACCACGACGGAACGATCCTGTCGGTCTACGACAAGATTCATCTCCTGCCGTTCGGCGAATATCTGCCGTTCCAGGATTTTCTCGAGAGTCTCGGGCTACAGCAACTCACCAAGCTGCCCGGCGGATTTATTGCCGGCGACCGGCGCCGACCGCTGGACATGCCGCGCGCGCCGCGCGTCCTGCCGTTCATCTGCTACGAGATCATTTTTCCAAGCGAGGTCACGCCCAGCGACGATCGCCCGGGCTGGCTGATCAACCTCACCAACGACGGCTGGTTCGGCATCAGCAGCGGCCCCTACCAGCATCTGCAGCAGGCGCGCGTACGCACCATCGAGCAGGGACTGCCGCTGGTGCGCGCGGCGAACACCGGCATTTCGGCGGTGATCGACCCGCTTGGCCGTATCATCGCGTCACTTCCGCTTGGCGCGGAGGGCGTGCTGGACGCTTCGCTGCCGCGCCGGATCGGACCGCCGCTGTACGCGAGGATAGGCGACGGCGGGGCGATTTTCGTTCTTGGCTTGGCATTGATCATGGTCGTCCGTCGACGCGTTCGACGTGACTGACGTCGCGCCATGCACATGGCGCAAACTCGCTATGCCAAGCGATACAACGAATTTTCAGATGCGACTGAGCGCTGGCATGAATCCGCCGCTTGGCGGTCGCCGGAATTTCGCCCTGCTCGGCGCTTAAGCAAATTGAGGACCAGTTTCACGAGATGTTAAGTAGGCAACAACAGCGTGCATTGCACGAATTGCGCACGTGTTTGAATTATGAGCAGTAAAATGGCGGCAAAGGAGGCTCCAATCGACATGATCGCCAAGAAGGCGCCCAATCCGACCGACAAGCACGTCGGCGCACGCGTGCGCATGCGGCGGATGATGCTGAGCATGAGTCAGGAGAAGCTCGGCGACGCGCTCGGTCTGACGTTCCAGCAGGTTCAAAAATACGAAAAGGGCGCGAACCGGATTGGCGCCAGCCGCCTGCAGCAGATTGCCAATATCCTGCAGGTGCCGGTGGCGTTCTTCTTCGAAGGCGCGCCGAACGTCAGCGCGCATCAGGCCGACGGCATCGGCGAAGCCCCCTCGCCGACCTATGTGTCCGATTTTCTCGCGACCTCGGACGGGCTGGCGCTGACCAAGGCCTTCATGCGGATCAAGAACCCGAAGCTGCGCCGCCGGATCGTCGATCTGGTCGAGCAGATGGTGGCCGACGAAGAGCACTGAGCGCGCGGCTGCGGCCGAAAAGCCTCGACTTCCGGCCAGCCTGCAACCTGGCATACGACCTGGATACGACTTGGACACGACCTGGGCGTTTGCCCACGGCGGCCCACATCTTGACCGCGCGCAAGGACACTGCAAAGAAACCCTGAGCAATCGGCTGGCGCGGCCCATGCCCCGCCCTTTCAGGAGTGCGCCACGGTGTCCCGCGTCAACTACCTTTTCACCAGCGAATCCGTGTCCGAAGGCCATCCGGACAAGGTCTGCGACCAGATTTCCGATGCCATTCTCGATGCTTTCATCGAGAACGACATCAGGCTCGGCATCTCCGACGACAGCAAGGTGAACACCCGGCTCGGTTGCGAGACGCTGTGCACCACCAACAAGATCGTCGTGGCCGGCGAGGGCCGCGGCCAGGCTCCGCTGTTCCACAAGCACGGCGACAAGGCTGTGGTCGACCGCGAGATGATCACCGAGATCGCGCGCGGCGTCGTCAAGGACATCGGCTACGACCAGGACGGCTTCTCCTATTACGGCGCCGACGTCGACGTGCTGCTGCACGGCCAGTCGCCCGACATCGCCATGGGCGTCGATGCCAAGAAGAAGAAAGGCGCCGAGGAAGAGGGCGCCGGCGATCAAGGCATGATGTTCGGCTACGCCTGCACCGAGAGCGAGGTCTACGAAAAGGGCTCGTTCATGCCGGCACCGATCTACTTCGCTCACAAGATTCTGAAGGTGCTGTCCGAGAAGCGCCGCTCGGGCGCGATCTTCGACCTGCAGCCCGACGCCAAGAGCCAGGTCACGGTGCAATACGTCAATAATAAGCCGGTCGGCTGCACCAAGGTCGTGGTCTCGACCCAGCACAACGCCGCGACCCGCAACGGCAAGAAATACACCCCGAGCATGGTCAAGGACCTGATCGGCGATGCGGTCGCCTCGGCGCTGCCGAAGGGCTGGATGCCGAAAAAGGATTCCGACTTCCTGGTCAACCCGACGGGCAACTTCGTGATCGGCGGGCCCGACGGCGACTGCGGCCTAACCGGCCGGAAGATCATCGTCGATACTTACGGCGGCTACGCGCCGCACGGCGGCGGCGCCTTCTCGGGCAAGGACCCGACCAAGGTCGACCGCTCCGCCGCCTATGCGGCGCGCTACCTCGCCAAAAACGTGGTCGCCGCAGGCCTTGCCAGCCAGTGCACCATCCAGATCGCTTATGCGATCGGCGTCGCCGATCCGATGTCGGTGCTGGTGGACACCCACGGCACCAGCCAGATCGACGAGCGCAAGCTCGCCAAGGTGCTGCCGGAGATTTTCCGGCTGACGCCGACCAACATCCGCCGCTCGCTCAAGCTCAACCGGCCGATCTACCGCCGCACCGCCGCCTATGGCCATTTCGGCCGCGCGCCCGAGAAGGACGGCGGTTTCTCCTGGGAGCAGACCAACCTGGTCGGCGAGATCAAGAGCGCGTTCCGGTAGGCACCTACGGATCAAAAATGAAGCTGCCATGCCCCGCGAAAGCGGGGCATCCAGTATTCTGGGTCCGTGCCGTTGACCGCAACGGCAGCGATTACTGGATCGCCCGCCTTCGCGTGCGATGACGGCATGGCAAGCAGCCCCGATCACGGCCATCGACCGCGCGCCTTCTTCGGCCGGCGCAAGGGCCATGCGCTCAAACCGCGCCAGGCGGCGCTGTTCGATACGCTATTGCCGCGGCTTGCGCTTGATCTGAGCAGCGCCGCGCCCGCCGACGTGACGTCGCTGTTCCTGAGCGTCGACGCCGTGCGTCTGGAAATCGGCTTTGGCGGCGGCGAGCACATGGCGGCGGAGGCCGAGCGCGAGCCGCGCACCGGCTTCATCGGCAGCGAGCCGTTCATCAATGGCATGGCCAAGGCGCTGGCGCTGATCGGGCAGCGCAAGCTCGGCAACATCCGCCTGCATCACGGCGACGCCAGCGAGCTGCTCGCCTGGCTGCCGGCGGGCTCGCTCATGCGCGTCGATCTGATCTATCCCGATCCGTGGCCGAAGCGGCGCCACTGGAAGCGCCGCTTCGTGCAGGACGAAAGCATTGCCGCGATCGCGCGGCTGTTGCGCCCGGGCGGCGAATTCCGCTTCGCCACCGACATCCCCGACTATGCGGCCTGGACGCTGGCACGGTTCGCGCGTTCGCCGGATTTCGCATGGACCGCCGAGCGTGCCGATGACTGGCGGCTGCCCTGGCCGGGATTTTCCGGCACGCGATACGAGGCCAAGGCCAAGCGCGCCGGCCGCGCGCCGTGCTATCTGATTTTCAGGCGAAGCTAGAACGGCGACTCTGAGCTCACAAGACAGCGCGCCCGCTCAGGCGGCGTCACCCTCGCCCTGCCGCACCTGCCAGAACCGCACCACGCGCTGGGCGGTCGAGGCCGACAGCTTCTCGAAATTGGCGAAGGCGATGTCGAGCGCGTGGCTGGAGGTGCCCTTGGCGTTCGGACGCGCCAGGATGATCGCCCGCACGGTCGGCCAGCCGTAGCCGGCCGCCTTGCAGAGAATGAGGATCGGATCGGGACGATCGCCCGCCATCAGCCGGTCGGCGGTTTCGATCGGCACGCCGCAGAGCAGCGACAGCGTGGCGACCGTCTCCTCGAACCGCTTGGCATTGGCGAAATCGCACAGTTCGATCTCGCCGAGACGGGCCGTTCGCTGCAACTCCAGCGACCGTGCGCAGCGCCGCGGAGTAATCGCGCGCCGGCGCGCTCCGGCTGTATTCCTTCGAGACCTTGTCGAGCACGCGCTGGATTTCGGCGCGGGTCTCGGGCCTGGCCGCCGCCAACAGGCGCTCCTGCACCACGGCGGTGGCGCGCACCAACAGGTCGCGGAACAGATGCGGCGGGATGTCATGGCGCTGGCCAACCGTCTCGGCCAGGTCGCCGTCGCCTTCCGCGCGCCGGACCAGCGCGGAGAACCCGCCCTCCGACAGCTTGGCGGTTTGGTTGTGGGCGACGTTGCGAACCACGTCGGTGTCGCCGCGCCGCACCAGCACGTCGGTGATCGCCTCGCCGATGCCGGAGCGGCCGGCAATCGCGGCGAGATGAGCCTGGCCTTTGGTCTGGGCCAACTCGACCAGATCGGTGTCCTTGAGCCGTGGCGATTCCGCGAGCACCGGGCCCGCCACCTCGATGTCCTCGTCGTGGGCGAGCTTCTTCATCAATTCGGTTGGCGCATTGTTGATCGGCGCCAGCGTCCGGGACATCTCGGCGCGTGCCTTGGCCTCGATCTCGACCACCAGGCGGCAGAGCACGTCGTCGAACAGCCCGATATGGTCTTCGTTGAAATGCGGCGAGCCGTCGACGAACAGATTGGCGATGCGCTTGAGCATCTTGGCCCGCTTGTCCTGCGAGCCGTGCTGGATGATATCTTCAAGCTCGGGGATCAGCGACGCAGACGCAAACATCAAAAATTCCTGGCGGCCCCGTCACGCGGGCCGCACGTTCCAGCAAGGTAAAATGGCTTGGTGAACGAACCGTTAGCCAAACCGGAGCCGGTCCCGGCCCTTGCCTCGTGGCGGCAAATCGCTATATTCCGCGCATCCTGACAGACCGTCTGTAAGGATCCTCATAAGTCCAAATCGGCTTTTGAGAGTGGGCCCCCCGGGACCCGCTCTTTTTTGTTACCCGGGCACCGAGAAGCCCGACCGGGGCAAGAAAATGCTGCAAATTCCGATGGTTACAAGAACCGACACGAACGGATGACTGAGACCATAGCAACCCCGTCGGGCGCCGAGCGGCGCCTCATCGTCGAGCCGGGCCTGGCGGCCCGCGTCGCCGCCATTGTCGAGCCGGTGCTCGAAGGGCTCGGCTATCGGCTGGTGCGCGTGCGCGTCTCCGGCCTCGACGGCTGCACCGTGCAGGTGATGGCCGAGCGGCCGGACGGCAGCATGACCATCGAGGACTGCGAGGCCGCGTCGCGCGCGCTGTCGCCGGTGCTCGACGTCGCCGATCCGGTTGACCGCGCCTACCGGCTGGAGCTGTCGTCGCCGGGCCTCGACCGGCCGCTGGTGCGGCGCTCGGATTTCGAGCGCCACGCCGGCCACGTCGTGAAGATCGAGATGGCGGCCGCGATCGATGGCCGCAAGCGATTCCGGGGCGAGCTGCTCGGCGCCGAGGGCGATGCCGCCCGCATCCGCCGCGACGACGTGCCGGCGGGCGAAGCTGCCGACGTGCTGCTTCCGATCGAGGAGATGGCGGAGGCCAAGCTTGTCCTGACCGACGCGCTGATCGCCGAAGCGCTGCGACGGAGCAAGCAGGCCGAGCGTGGCCTGCATGACGCGCCGTTTCCGCACCGCGCGCAAAACGACAATCAACCCAACAACCCAAGCAATCCATTCCAGCGCCCGTCCGGCGGACACCGGCACGGCGCCCAGCACGAAGGAGAATGAGCGATGGCTGTCAGCGCCAATAGGCTCGAGCTGTTGCAGATCGCGGATGCGGTCGCCCGAGAGAAGTCGATCGACCGCACCATCGTGGTCACCGCGATGGAGGATGCCATCGCCAAGGCGGCGCGTTCGCGCTACGGCGCGGAGACCGACGTGCACGCCGAGATCAATCCCAAGACCGGCGAGCTGCGGCTGTCGCGCCATCTCCTGGTGGTGGACAACGTCGAGAACACGTCCAACCAGATCAGCGTCGAGGAGGCCAAGAAAAGAAATCCCGCCGCCCAGGTCGGCGACACCATTTCCGATGCGCTGCCGCCGCTGGAATACGGCCGCATTGCCGCCCAATCGGCCAAGCAGGTGATCGTGCAGAAGGTGCGCGAGGCCGAGCGCGATCGCCAGTACCAGGAATACAAGGACCGCATCGGCGACATCGTCAACGGCATCGTCAAGCGCGTCGAATACGGCAACGTGGTGGTGGACCTTGGCCGCGGCGAGGCGATCATCCGCCGCGACGAGATGCTGCCGCGCGAGACGCTGCGCAACGGCGACCGCGTCCGCGCCTACATCTACGACGTGCGCCGCGAGCCGCGCGGTCCGCAGATTTTCCTGTCGCGCACGCACCCGCAGTTCATGGCCAAGCTGTTCGCTCAGGAGGTGCCGGAAATCTACGACGGCATCGTCGAGGTCAAGGCGGTCGCGCGCGATCCCGGCTCACGCGCCAAGATCGCGGTGATCTCGCGTGACAGCTCGGTCGATCCGGTCGGCGCCTGCGTCGGCATGCGCGGCTCGCGCGTGCAGGCGGTGGTGAACGAATTGCAGGGCGAGAAGATCGACATCATCCCATGGTCGCCGGACATCGCGACCTTCGTGGTCAACGCGCTGGCCCCCGCCGAAGTCGCCAAGGTGGTGCTCGACGAGGATCGCGAGCGCATCGAGGTGGTGGTGCCCGACGCGCAGCTTTCGCTGGCGATCGGCCGGCGCGGGCAAAACGTCCGCCTCGCCTCGCAGCTCACCGGCTGGGACATCGACATCCTCACCGAGCAGGAGGAGTCGGAGCGCCGCCAGGCCGAATTCCAGAACCGCACCAAGATGTTCATGGAAGCGCTCGATCTCGACGAGGTGGTCGGGCAGTTGCTCGCCTCCGAAGGCTTCGCCTCGGTCGAGGAGCTGGCGCTGGTGGACGAGAAGGAGCTTGCCGGCATCGAAGGCTTCGACGAGGACACCGCGCGCGAGCTGCAGGCCCGCGCCCGCGACTATCTCGCCAAGATCGAGGGCGAGATGGACTCCAAGCGCAAGGAGCTCGGCGTCGAGGACGCGCTCAAGGACGTGCCCGGCGTCACCACGCCGATGCTGGTCAAGTTCGGCGAGAACGGCATCAAGACGGTCGAGGACCTGGCCGGCTGCGCCACCGACGATCTCACCGGCTGGACCGAGCGCAAGGACGGCGAAAGCAAGCGCGAGCCGGGCATTCTCGACGGCTACGACATGTCGCGCGAGGAGGCCGAGGCGATGATCATGCAGGCGCGCCTGAAGGCCGGCTGGATCACCGAGGCCGATCTTGCGCCGCCCCCGGAGGCGGCACCGGCCGAGACCGAAGCCACGCCGGCCTAACGAAGACGCGACACCGATGCAGCCTGCGACGCAACACGACGAGCTCGACGCCGGACCGCGCACCCGCGGCGCCGGAGCGGAGCGGTTTTGCGTCGTCACCCGCACCGTGAAGCCGGTCGACGAACTGATCCGCTTCGTGGCCGGGCCGGACGGCGTGGTGGCGGACGTCAAGCGCAAGCTGCCGGGCCGCGGCCTCTGGATCACCGCCGACCGGGCGACGCTCAAGGACGCGATCGCCAAAAAGGTGTTCGCGCGCGGCTTCAAGCGCGACGTCCACGTCGCGCCCGAGCTGGTGGAGCAGACCGAGCGGCTGCTGGTTCGCTCGGCGCTCGACGCGCTCGCCATTGCCGGCAAGTCCGGCCTGGTGGCGGCGGGCTTTGGCAAGGCCGAGGCGGCGCTCAACCGCGAGCGGGTGATCGGCCTTATTCATGCGGCCGAAGGCAAGTCGGATGGAATGTCCAAGCTCAAATCCGTGCTCCGGCAGCGCGAGGACGCCGAGACCATCGCGGTTGTCACGACTTTCACCTCGGCCCAATTGGATTTGGCATTGGGCCGGTCAAATGTGGTACATGCAGCCCTGCTTGCCGGGCCTGCCAGCGACACGTTTTTGGCGCGTTTTGAGCGCCTGGAGCGCTTTCGCACCGGCGAGACCGGCGGCGACGGCGGTGCGAAGAACTGACGGGATTTTGGAACGGAATGGCCGAGAACAACCCTGAGGGCAAGAAGTTGAGCGTCGGCAAGTCGACGCTGTCGCTCAAGCCACGCACCGAGACTGGCACCGTACGCCAGAGCTTCAGCCATGGCCGCAGCAAGCAAGTGGTCGTGGAGGTCAAGCGCAGCCGCACCCTCAAGGACAGCAAGCCCGAGCCCGCAGCGCCGGCCGCAGCCGCGCCGGCCCCCGCTCCGGCCGCCCGCCGTGGCGCCGCCCCAGCCGCCAAGCCTGCGGCAGCGGCCGCGCCTGCGGCAGCGCCGACTGCGCCTGCGCCCAAGCCATCCGGTGTGGTGCTGCGCACCCTGACCGAGGAGGAGCGGTCGCGGCGCGCTCACGCGCTCGGCGACGCCCGCCTGCGCGAGGCCGAAGAGCGCAAGATCGCCGAAGAGGAAGCCAAGATCCGCGCGCAGCGCGAAGCCGCCGAACGCTCGGAGCGCGAAGCCGCCGAGACGCGCAAGCGCGACGAGGACGAGCGCCGCAAGCACGACGACGAAACCAAGCGCAAGGCCGACGAGGTCGCGAAAAAGCGGTTCGGTGACGGCGACGCCACGGCCGCCGCGCGCGGCCCCGGCGGCCGCCTCAAGCTCGAAGCCGAGGAGGACGATGGTCCGCGCGTGATGCGCCGCGGCCCCGGCGGCGCCATGCGGCCGGCAGCGCCGCCGCAGCGCCCGACGCGCGCCGCCAAGACCGCGACCGAGCGGCCGCGCGGCCGCTTGACGCTGGTGACCGCGCTGAGCGCGGACGATGTGCGCGAGCGTTCGGAAGCATCGTTCCGCCGCCGCGAGCGCCGCCGCACCAAGGAGCAGACCGACGAGCCGCGCGAAAAGATCGTACGCGACGTCGTCATCCCGGAGGCGATCACCATCCAGGAGCTCGCCAACCGCATGGCGGAGCGCGCGGTCGACGTGATCAAGATTTTGATGAAGCAAGGCCAGATGGTGACGATCAACGACGTGATCGACGCCGACACCGCTCAGCTGATCGCCGAGGAGCTTGGCCACAGCGTCAAGCGCGTCGCCGAAGCCGACGTCGAGGAAGGCGTGTTCGACGTGGCCGACGATCCGGACGCGCTCAGCCCGCGCGCCCCGGTCGTCACCGTGATGGGCCACGTCGACCACGGCAAGACTTCGCTGCTCGACGCCATCCGCTCGACCAACGTGGCGGGCGGCGAAGCCGGCGGCATCACCCAGCACATCGGCGCCTATCAGGTGACCTCGCCGTCGCACGGCAAGATCACCTTCATCGACACGCCCGGCCACGCCGCCTTCACGGCGATGCGCGCGCGCGGCGCCAAGGTCACCGACATCGTCGTGCTGGTGGTCGCCGCCGACGACGGCGTGATGCCGCAGACGGTCGAGGCCATCAACCACGCCAAGGCGGCGAAGGTGCCGATGATCGTCGCCATCAACAAGATGGACAAGCCCGACGCCAAGCCCGAGCGCGTGCGCACCGAGCTGCTGCAGCACGAGATTCAGGTCGAAACGCTGGGCGGCGAGGTGGTGGACGTCGAAATTTCCGCCACCAAGAAGACCAACATCGACCGGCTGCTCGAAATGATCGGGCTGCAAGCGGAAATCCTCGACCTCAAGGCCAATCCGTCGCGCGCCGCCGAAGGCACCGTGATCGAGGCCAAGCTCGACCGCGGTCGCGGCCCGGTGGCGACCGTGCTGGTCCAGCGCGGCACGCTGCACGTCGGCGACATCATCGTGGCCGGCGCCGAATGGGGCCGGGTGCGCGCGCTGGTGAACGACAAAGGCGAATCGGTGGAGGAGGCCGGGCCGTCGGTGCCGGTCGAGGTGCTGGGCTTCGCCGGCACGCCCGATGCGAGCGATCGGCTCGCCGTGGTCGACACCGAGGCGCGCGCCCGCGAACTGACCGACTACCGCGTCCGCCAGAAGCGCGAGAAGAGCGCGGCGCATGCGACCGGAATGCGCGGCTCGCTCGAGCAGATGATGGCTCAGGTCAAGACCGCAGGCCGCAAGGATTTCCCGCTGATCATCAAGACCGACGTGCAGGGATCGCTGGAAGCGATCACCGGTGCGCTGGAGAAGCTTGGCACCGAAGAGGTCGGCACGCGCGTGATCCATTCCGGCGTCGGCGGCATCACCGAGTCCGACGTGACGCTGTCGCATTCGTCGGGCGCCGCGATCATCGGCTTCAACGTGCGCGCCCACAAGGAGGCGCGCGAGGCGGCCGAGCGCGACGGCGTCGAAATCCGCTACTACAACATCATCTACGACCTGGTTGACGACGTGAAGAAGGCGATGTCCGGCCTGCTCACGCCGGAGCGGCGCGAGACCATGCTGGGCAACGCGCAGATCCTGGAGATCTTCGCCGTCTCCAAGGTCGGCAAGGTCGCCGGCTGCCGCGTCACCGACGGCAAGGTCGAGCGCGGCGCGGGCGTGCGCCTGATCCGCGACAACGTCGTGATCCACGAAGGCAAGCTCAGCCAGCTCAAGCGCTTCAAGGATGACGCGCGCGAAGTCGTCGCCGGCCAGGAATGCGGCATGGCCTTCGAGAACTACCAGGACATGAAGCTCGGCGACGTGATCGAATGCTACCGGGTGGAGACGGTGCAACGCTCGCTCTGAGTCCAAATCTCAGGCTGGCGAATGGACCATCGCCCTCTCCGCCGTCATGGCCGGGCTTGACCCGGCCATCCACGTCTTTCTCGCAGAAGGAAGACGTGGATGTCCGGCACCATAGGCGAGCGAAGCGACGTCGTTCTCGAACGGCTATGGCCGGGCAAAGACGGCTCCGGAATCGGAACAGAACTGTGCCACACAAGAAGCATCGCGATCGTGAATCGACGCCCGGGTCATCGCAGCGCCAGTTGCGCGTCGGCGAACTGATCCGCCATGCGGTGTCCGACATGCTGACCCGCGGCGACGTGCATGACCCGGTGCTGGAAGGCCATCTCGTCACCGTGCCCGAGGTGCGCATGACCGCGGACCTGCGGCTTGCCACAATCTACGTCATGCCGCTCGGCGGCCGCGACATCCAGCAGGTGCTCGATGCGCTCGAGCGCAACAAGCGGTTCCTGCGCGGCGAGATCGCGCATCGCGTTAACTTAAAATTTGCTCCTGAAATTCGCTTCCGCGTTGACGAACGATTCGACGAAGCGGAACGGATCGAGAAGCTTTTGCGAACACCCGCGGTACAGCGCGATGTGAAACAAGGGGACAAGGAGTGAGCGAGGAAGACTTGCATAAGCTTCCCCAGCCCTCATGGTGAACAGCCGACACAGGCAGCGCCTCGAAACGTCGAGCCGCAGCAATTCCGCCGCATCAAGCGCGACGTGCACGGCTGGGTCGTGCTCGACAAGACCGGTCGGCATGACCTCGACCCAGGCGGTCGGCGCGATCAAGCGACTGTTCCAGTGCAAGCGCGCCGGCCACGCCGGCACGCTCGATCCGCTCGCCTCCGGCTGCCTGCCGATCGCGCTCGGCGAGGCGACCAAGACCGTCCCGTTCGTCATGGACGGCCGCAAGGTCTATCGCTTCACCGTGCGCTGGGGCGAGGAGCGCGACACCGACGACGCCGACGGCCGCGTGGCGGCGGCGAGCGAACTGCGGCCGCAGCGCGCCGCGATCGAGGCGCTGCTGCCGCGCTATACCGGCACGATCGCGCAGGTGCCGCCGCGCTATCTCCGCCATCAAGGTCGACGGCGAGCGGGCCTACGACCTCGCCCGCGACGGCGAGACGGTCGAGCTCGCCGCCCGCCCGGTCGAGATCCACCGCCTGGCGCTGGTCGAGGTGCCCGATCCCGATCACCGCCGAATTCGAGGCCGAATGCGGCAAAGGCACCTATGTGCGGTCGCTCGCCCGCGATCTCGGCCGCGCGCTCGGTTGCTACGGTCATATCCAGGCGTTACGGCGGGCAGGCGGTCGGCCCGTTCGGCGAAGACGACATGATTTCGCTGGAACAACTGGCCGTCCTATGCCATAGAGCAGCCGCCGGCGAGGGAAGCCTCGCCGACGCACTCACTTCCCGTCGAGACCGCGCTGGACGACATCCCGGCGCTGGCCGTCAGCCGGTGCGGATGCGGCAAGGCTCCAACGAGGCCAAGCCGTTTTGTTGCGCGGACGGGACGCTCCCATCCTCCGCGGCACGGTTTATGTCACGGCAGCGGGCCAACTGGTGGCGCTGGCCGAAGTGGACCGCGGCGAGATCGTCCCCAAGCGCGTGTTCAACCTGGCCGGGCTTGTTGGAAGCCGCGGGCTCGAGAAAGGTCACTAGCCGATGTCGATTGCTCGCCGGCCGCAAGGCCGAAGTCATCAAGTCGTATGCGACGAAGTCCGGCGACACCGGTTCGCCCGAAGTGCAGGTCGCGATCCTGTCCGAACGGATCAACAACCTGACCGAACATTTCAAGACCCACGTCAAGGACAACCACTCGCGCCGCGGGCTGCTCAAGCTCGTGTCGCAGCGTCGCCAGCTGCTCGACTACCTCCGGCGCACCGACGAGGCGCGCTACAAGGGCCTGATCGAGAAGCTGGGCATCCGCCGCTGAGCAATTCCGCGCGGCGTTCCCGCGCGTTCGTTACGGACGGCTTATCCGGTCCGTGTTTCACCGGCGGCGATATCGCCGCCGACATTTGAACCGAGCGCACTCAGTTGCTTCAAGAACTGGCGCCGGTTCGCCTCAACGGAGGCTCGAAGGCCATGGCAGGATCGCTGGACGCTCTCCCAGCTCGCGGCACCGCCGCGCGGGACAGCGTCTCGCCGTCTTGCTCATGGCCATCGCCCCTTCGCGAAAACCATGAGAGAAAATCGCAATGTTCGATACCCATCGTGTTGAACTCGACTGGGGTGGCCGCAAGCTAACTCTGGAAACCGGCAAGGTCGCGCGCCAGGCCGACGGCGCCGTCATCGCCACCTACGGCGAGACCACCGTCATCGCCACCGTGGTCGCGGCCAAGCAGCCGAAGCCCGGCGTCGACTTCCTGCCGCTGACCGTCAACTACACCGAGAAATACTACGCGGCCGGCCGCATTCCCGGCGGCTACTTCAAGCGCGAGCGCGGTCCGACCGAAAAGGACACGCTGACCTCGCGCCTGATCGACCGTCCGATCCGCCCGCTGTTCGCCGAGGGCTGGCGCTGCGACACCCAGGTGATCATCACCGTGCTGTCGCACGACCAGGAGAACGATCCCGACATCGTCGCCATGGTGGCGGCGTCGGCCGCGCTCACGCTGTCGGGCGCTCCCTTCATGGGGCCGATCGGCGGCGCGCGCGTCGGCTTCACCAACAACGAATACGTGCTCAATCCGACCATCGACGAGATGAAGGAAAGCCAGCTCGATCTGGTTGTCGCCGGCACCCAGGACGCGGTGCTGATGGTGGAGTCGGAGGCCAAGGAGCTGTCCGAGGAGATCATGCTCGGCGCCGTGATGTTCGGCCACCGGCATTTCCAGCCGGTGATCCAGGCCATCATCCAGCTTGCCGAGAAGGCGGCGAAGGAGCCGCGCGAGTTCGTCCTGCCGGACAATCCAGGCGCTCGAAAAGGAAATGCTCAAGCTCGATCGAGCAGGATCTTCGCAAGGCCTACGCGATTCCCGCCAAGGCCGAGCGACACGACGCCGTCGAGGCCGCCAAGGCCAAGGTCATGGCGCACTTCTACCCGGAGGGCAAGGACCAGCCCGACCTGCCGATGGCGCGCGTCGCCGGCGTGTTCAAGGACCTCGAAGCCAAGATCGTGCGCTGGAACATCCTCGACACCAGCAAGCGGATCGATGGCCGCGATCTCGTCACCGTGCGACCGATCGTGGTCGAGGCGCCGTTCCTGCCGCGCACCCACGGCTCGGCGCTGTTCACCCGCGGCGAGACCCAGGCCATCGTCGTCGCCACGCTCGGCACCAGCGAGGACGAGCAGTGGATCGACGCGCTGCAGGGAACCTACAAAGAAGCGTTCATGCTGCACTACAACTTCCCGCCGTTCTCGGTCGGCGAGACCGGACGCATCGGCGCGCCCGGCCGCCGCGAGATCGGCCACGGCAAGCTCGCCTGGCGGGCGATCCGCCCGATGCTGCCGCCGAAGGAGGAGTTCCCCTACACCATCCGCGTCGTCTCGGAGATCACCGAGTTCGAACGGCTCGTCATCGATGGCGACGGTGTGCGGCACCTCGCTGGCGCTGATGGACGCCGGCGTACCGCTGAAGCGGCCGACCGCCGGCATCGCCATGGGCTTGATCCTTGAGGACAAGCGCTATGCCGTGCTGTCCGACATTCTCGGCGACGAGGACCATCTCGGCGACATGGACTTCAAGGTGGCCGGCACCGAGGAAGGCGTCACCGCCTTGCAGATGGACATCAAGATCGCCGGCATCACCGAAGAGATCATGAAGGTGGCGCTCAGCCAGGCCAAGCAGGGCCGCTTGCACATCCTGGGCGAGATGAGCAAGGCGCTGAACAAGGCGCGCGCCGAGCTCGGCCAGTACGCGCCGCGCATCGAGACCTTCAAGATCGCCACCGACAAGATCCGCGAGGTGATCGGCACCGGCGGCAAGGTGATCCGCGAGATCGTCGAGAAGACCGGCGCCAAGATCAACGTCGAGGACGACGGCACCGTCAAGGTCGCCTCGGCCGACGGCGAGTCGATCAAGGCCGCGGTCAACTGGATCAAGTCGATCGCCTCCGACCCGGAGGTCGGCCACATCTACGAGGGCACCGTGGTCAAGACCATGGACTTCGGCGCCTTCGTGAACTTCTTCGGCGCCAAGGACGGGCTGGTGCACATCAGCCAGCTCGCGCCCAACCGCGTGCAGAAGACCACCGACGTCGTCAAGGAAGGCGACAAGGTGAAGGTCAAGCTCTTGGGCTTCGACGAGCGCGGCAAGGTCCGGCTGTCGATGAAGGTGGTCGATCAGCAGACCGGCGAGGACCTCGAGGCCAAGCACAAGTCGGAGCCGCCGCGCGAGGCGGCCGGCGGCGCGGAATAAAGCGCGCCACATGCGAATGACAAAGGGCGGCCCAAGGGCCGCCCTTTTTGCCGAGTAGCAACGCCGGCCGAACCCGGGAAGCTCTCGCATGTCATTGACGCTCTACTTTCATCCGCTGTCGTCGTTCTGCCAGAAGGTGCTGATCGCACTTTACGAGAACGATACGCCGTTCGAAAGCCGCCTGGTCGATCTGACCAACGAAACGTCGCGTGCCGAATTCCTGAAGGTCTGGCCGATCGGACAGTTTCCAGTGCTGCATGACAGCAAGGACGACCGGACCATTCCGGAGTCGACCATCATCATCGAATATCTGGCGCAACATTATCCTGGAAAAACGCGGCTGCTTCCGGCCGATCCCGATCAGGCCCGGCAGACGCGAATGCGCGATCGCTTCTACGATCTGCATGTGCATCTGCTCATGCAAAAGATCGTCGGCGACCGGCTGCGCCCGACCGGCGGGCATGATCCGCATGGCGTGGCGGACGCCAGGACGCGAATGACCACAGCGCTCGGCATGATTGATCGGGATATGGCCGAAAAGCGCTGGGCCATGGGTGATGACTTCACCATGGCGGACTGCGCGGCGGCGCCGGCGCTCTACTACGCCAATCTGGTGCAGCCATTCGCCGACACCCACAAGAACGTGGCGCGTTATTTCGAGCGACTATTGGCCCGGCCTTCGTTCGCCCGCGCCGTCAAGGAAGCCGATCCGTACCGCCATCTGTTCCCGGCCGCGTAGTTGCGTCTCGCTGTGTCCTTTCGACAGTCATGGCGCAACGCACACCAGACGTAGGGCTTTGTTCGCTGACAGAGTTGCGCCATGATGCGGCCTACGCCGCCTGCTGCGGCACCGCGCCCAGCGCCGCGCCGGCGTCCCACGGCCGCCACCACAGCTTGAGGCCAAGGTCGCGCGCGATCAGCCCGGCGCTGATATAGCCCGCGCCGCCTGAGATCGCGCCGCCCGGATGGCAGGCCGAGCCCGCCATGTAGAGCCGCCCGATCGGCGTACGGTAGCCGAAGTGGTTGTACATCACCTGTTCGGCGTTGAACGCGCCCATGAAGATGTCGCCTCCCCGCATCTCCGGGAAGGTCTGCATGTATTCGTGCGCGGTGTAGACGTGCTGGGCGATGATGTTCTTGCGCGTCATGTTGGGCGCGTATTTCGCCCACTTCTCGATGATCGCGTCGGCGAACTCTTCCTTGAACGTTTCGTAGCTCCTGCTGCCAATGTCGGGATTGCGCGGCATGACGTGCCAGGCGTAGGTGGTGTGCTTGCCCTTCGGCGCCTGCGTCGGGTCGAGCACGGAGAGCGGCCCCGAGCCGAACTGCACGATCTTCGGGACGCGGCCCGCTTCCACGTCGTGGTGCGCAGCGAGCAGATCGTCCATCGTCTCGGCGCCGAGGCTCCATTTCAGCGTGCGGTGGATGTTCGGATCGAACGCTTCGGCATGAAAGCGAACGCGATCGTGCAGCGCCAGATGCAGCCCGTACAGCGTCCACGACGTGTATTGGAAGCCGTCGAGCTTTTTCAGGAACGCCGCCGGAAGCTGCGCGCGGCCGATATAGTCCTCGAAGGTTTGGTGCACGTTGAGCGTCGAGGCGACGAACTGCCGGGCGCGCACGGTGCGGCCATCCGTCAGCGCGATGCCGGTTGCCTGGCCGCCTTCGATCACAATGCGATCGAGCTCGACCTGCGGCGCGAACCGTCCGCCGGCGGCGATGAAGGTCTCGAACAGCGCCCGCGCCAGGTTGCCGGAGCCGCCCTGGCAAAGCTGATAGCCGCTTTGCAGGTCGAAGGCGCGGATCAGCGAGCCCATCGGGCTGGTCTTCGACAGCGTGTCGACCAGCCAGGTGCCGAACAGCGAGACCTTGAACAGGAACAGAAGCTGCACATGCTCGTTCTCGAACAGCTCCTGCACCATGTCGAACGGCTGGCGCTTGGTTACGGCGAGGAAATCGCGGCCGATCTCGCTGCGTGACAGCAGCGCCTCGCGCTCGGCCTGCGGCAGTGGGTCGGAGAATCGCTCCGGCAAAAAGATTTTTGCAGTGATCTCCTCGGCCTTGCGATTCCAGTCGCGGAAGGTCTTGGCGTCTTTTTTGGAGAAGCGCGCGACGTTGGCGAGCGTCTCCTCCAGATCGTGGCCAAACACCAGCGCGGTGCCGTCGAGATGCGGCTGGGCAAACTCGTAGCGTGGCGTGATGTAGTTGACGCGGTCGCCAAGGCTCAGGTCCTTGAACCAGGGCGTCTCGCTGATGTGGAAATGATTGATCGAATGCAGATTGTGCTGGAAGCCCGGCGCGGTCACCTCCTCGGTGACTAGCGCGCCACCGTATTGCAAGCGGCGGTCGACCAGCAGGATGTCGAGCCCGCACTTGGCGAGATAGCTGCCCAGCACCAGGCCGTGATGGCCGGCGCCGATGATGATCCCGTCATAGCTTCGATCGAGTGCTGCGGGCATGGTATGTGACTCTCCGTTGTCGTTGCCGGGCATAGCCGTCCGAAGGACGGCGTCGCTCCACTCGCCCATGACCCCGCAATCCATGGTCACGTGCCGCGGGTGGCAATCGTAAGGTCATTGCTTGGTGAAAGTCACCATAGACCCCCGGGTCAAGCCCGGGGGTGACGACCGAATGCGTGGCAGCGTTGAGGAAAAACGATGACCGCGCCGCTACTGCGCGGCGTCCTTGGTCTCTTCAGCCTCGGAGCGCAGTGCGTCCGGCTGCGGCATGGCGATGACGTTGTAGCCGGAATCGACGAAGTGGATTTCACCGGTGACGCCGCCCGACAACTCCGACAGCAGATAGAGCCCGGCACCGCCGAGGTCCTCGAGGGTGACGCCGCGGCCGAGCGGCGAATGGCGCTGCTGGAACGCGAACATGTAGCGCGCGTCGTTAATGCCGGCGCCGGCAAGCGTGCGGATCGGCCCGGCCGAAATGGCATTGACGCGGATTTTCTGCGGCCCAAAGTCGACCGCGAGATAGCGCACCGACGCCTCCAGTCCCGCTTTTGCCACGCCCATCACGTTGTAGTTCGGCATGGCGCGGTCGCCGCCGTTGTAGGTCAGCGTGATCATGCTGCCGCCGTTCGGCATCAGGGCCGCGGCGCGCTTGGCGGCCTCGGTGAACGAGAAGCAGGAGATCACCATGGTCCGGACGAAGTTCGCCCGCGTGGTCTCGGCGTAGCGGCCCTTCAGCTCGTTCTTGTCCGAGAAGCCGATGGCGTGCACCAGGAAATCCATCGTGCCCCACTGCTGCTTGAGCTCGGCGAACACCGCATCAACCGAGGCGATGTCCTCGACGTCGCAGGGCAGGATGATCTTGCTGTTCACCGACTCGGCGAGCGGCTTCACCCGCCGTCCGAGCGCCTCGCCCTGATAGGTGAAGGCGAGCTCGGCGCCATGGGCGGCGAGAGCGCGCGCAATGCCCCAGGCGATCGAGTGATCGTTGGCGACCCCCATCACCAGCCCGCGCTTGCCCTTCATCAGGTCGGTCATGGCGCCTATACGTCCAACCGCTTGAACACGACCGAGGCGTTGGTGCCGCCGAAGCCGAATGAGTTCGACAGCACGCAGCCAAGCTTTACGTTGTCCTGGCGCGCGCGCACGATCGGCATGCCGTCCATTGTCGGATCGAGGTTCTCGATGTTGGCGCTCTCGCAGATGAAGCCGTTCTGCATCATCAGCAGCGAATAGATTGCCTCCTGGGCGCCCGCGGCGCCGAGCGAATGGCCGCTGAGCGACTTGGTCGCCGAGATCGGCGGGCACTTGTCGCCGAACACCTCGCGGATCGCCTCGATCTCCTTGATGTCGCCGATCGGCGTCGAGGTGGCGTGCGGGTTGATGTAATCGACCGGCGCGTTGACGTCGGCGAGCGCCATCTTCATGCAGCGCACCGCGCCCTCGCCCGACGGCGCCACCATGTCGTGGCCGTCGGAGGTCGCGCCGTAGCCCGCGATCTCGGCGTAGATCTTGGCGCCGCGCGCCTTGGCGTGCTCGAGCTCTTCCAACACCAGCACGCCGGCGCCGCCGGCGATCACAAAGCCGTCGCGATCCTTGTCATAGGCGCGCGAGGCCCTGTCGGGCGTCTGGTTGAAGCCGGCCGACATCGCGCCCATGGCGTCGAACAGCACCGACATGGTCCAGTCCAGGTCCTCGCAGCCGCCGGCAAAGATCATGTCCTGCTTGCCCCACTGGATCGTCTCCATGGCGTTGCCGATGCAATGGTTGGAGGTGGCGCAGGCCGACGAGATCGAATAGTTGACGCCCTTGATCTTGAACCAGGTGGCGAGCGTCGCCGAGGCGGTCGACGACATCGCCTTCGGCACCGCGAACGGGCCGACGCGCTTGGGCCCCTTCTCCTTGGTGGTCAGGGCGGCCTCGACGATAGTGCGGGTGGACGGCCCGCCCGAGCCCATGATGATGCCGGTGCGCTCATTGGAGACGTCGCCCGGTTCGACGCCGGAATCGCGGATCGCCTGTTCCATGGCGACGTGGTTCCACGCCGCGCCGCGGCCGAGGAAGCGCATGGCGCGGCGATCGACCGATTCCGTGGGATCGAGCGACGGGGCGCCGTGCACCTGGCAGCGGAAGCCGAGCGTGGCGTATTCGTCGGCGCGCGAAATGCCGGACTTGGCCTCGCGCAGGCTCGCCAGCACCTCTTGGGTGTTGTTGCCGATGGACGAGACGATGCCCATCCCGGTGACGACGACCCGCCTCATCCTTGCCTCGTCCGCAACTGTGAACGCCTCAAGTTAGGGCGTGCCTGCCCGACCCCGCAAGGTCTGTCCGCGATTGAGAGTTACTAGGCCGGCTTCAACGCATCGGCATCGCGGAACAATCCGACCTTGAGGTCGAGCGCGCGGTAGATGATCGAGCCGTCCGCCGACAGCCAGCCGTCGGCGATGCCGAGCACGAGCTTGGAGCGCATCACCCGCTTGATCTCGAGGCCGTAGACCACGTTCTTCATGGTCGGCAGCACCTGACCGGAGAACTTCAATTCACCAAGGCCGAGCGCGCGGCCCCTGCCGGGCGAGCCAAGCCAGCCGAGGAAGAAACCCAGCAGCTGCCAGAGCGCGTCGAGGCCCAGGCAGCCGGGCATCACCGGATCGCCCTTGAAGTGGCAGGGGAAGAACCAGAGGTCGGGCCGCACCTCGAGCACGGCCCGCACCAGGCCCTTGCCGTATTCGCCACCCATCTCGGCGATCTCCGAGATGCGGTCGAACATCAGCATCGGCGGCAGCGGCAGTTGCGGCCCTTCGGCGAACAGGTCGCCGCGGCCGCATGCCAGCAAGTCCTCGAATTCAAAGCTGTTACGCCGCTGTTCCATGACCGCCTCGTGTCTCCGCCGCTTAACCAAGGCCCGGTTTTCTAACATGAAGGCCGGCTGCTAGACAAAATGGGGGCTTGCCGCAGCGATGCCAGAGGCGCACATCAGGCGGGCATGATGCCGCGCCTGTTGCGAAACGGTTGCAACTCATGGCGGATGGCGATATGATTGCATTTGCAACGATCTTAGAACTGTTCTGATCTGTTCTGGGCGTAAACAAGATGGCCGATCCGCGGACCATGGTTCTTTCCAGCGCGCTCGAGCCGGCGATGGCCGCCGGCAAATCCGAGATGCGCCGCGCTGACCTCACCGGCTGTCCGTGGCACGACGTGAAATCGATGCTGCGCGAGGTCGGTCTGCGCCCGACGCGGCAGCGCATGGCGCTCGGCTGGATCCTGTTCGCCAAAGGCGACCGGCATCTAACGGCCGAGATGCTGTACGAGGAGGCGACCAAGGCCAAGGTGCCGGTGTCGCTCGCCACCGTCTACAACACGCTGCATCAGTTCACCGAAGTCGGCCTGTTGCGCCAGGTCGCGGTTGACGGTTCGAAGACCTACTTCGACACTAACACCTCGGCGCATCATCACTTCTTTGTCGAAGGCGACAACGCGCTGGTCGACATTCCGGGCGCCGACGAGATCGTCAGCAAGCTGCCGGCCGCGCCGGCGGGCTACGAGATCGCCCGCGTCGACGTCGTGGTGCGTCTGCGCCGCAAGGGCAAGTAGCCGAAATCCATCGCCTGATTTCATGGCCGGGCTCGCGCCCGGCCATTTTCGTTTGATGCACACACGCCAACCACACGCTCGGCGTCATGCCCGGCGGTGACGCTGCACCACTGGTGCACTACTATCATGCGCGTTGGAGGATGAACTTCATGGACCAAGCCGCCATCGACGAAGTCGCGAGAACGTTTCTGAGAGCCCGGCAGACCGGCGAGCGCCTGGACCCGTTGCCGGCGCATCTCAAGCCCAAGGACTTCGCCGATTCCTGGGCCGTGATGGCGGCGGTCGACACGCTGGTCGGCGAGCGCATCCTCGGCACCAAGATCGCCGCCAAGCCCGGCACCGAGGTGGTCTACGCGCCATTGCAGGCGTCGCGGATTTTCACCAGCCCGGCCCGCATCCCACGCGCGCTTTCGCCCAGCCAGTATATGGAATGCGAGATCAGCTTCCGCCTGACGCGCGACCTGCCGGCGCGCGGCCCGGCCTATGCGGAGCAGGAGGTGTTCGACGCGCTGGAAGCCTGCCCCGCGTTCGAACTGGTCGACAGCCGCTTCCGCGATCTCAAATCCGCTATGGAAAAAACGCCCTACGAATTCTACGCCGACCACATCGCCAACGGCGCCATGGTGTTCGGCGCGTTCCGCAAGGACTGGCAGCAGTTCGATTTCACCAAGACCAAGGTCGCGCTGAAGCAGGGCTCGCGCACCATCATCGAGAAAACCGGCGGCCATCCGACCGGCAATCCGGCGATTCCCGCGGTCGTGCTGGCGAACCTTCGTCGCTCAACGACCGGGCTCAAGGCCGGGACGTTCATCGTCACCGGATCGTTCACCGGCTACCACCCGGTCGAGCTCAACCAGCCGGTGACCGGCGCCTTCGAAGGCTTCGGCAGCATGGAAGCGACGATCGTGGGATAGCAACGTCAAGGACCAAGCGCGGAGGACCGTCTACTCCACCTTCTCGTTCGGATACACGCCCCAGAGCCGGACCTGCTGGATCCAGCCGTCGTAGCCCTTGCCGGAAATACGGCACCACCCGTCGTTGCAGCGCTTGACCGCGCCGAGCACACCCGGTTCGAGCTTGGCGATCACGGCGCTGTCCGCGTCGGTCGTCTCATGGACCGGAACCAGCGCGTCCTTCGACTTGGCGATCACCTGGCCGGTTCGCCGGCCCGACAGCAGCGAGTGATAGATCCAGCCCTCGGTTCCGTCGGCGTCGCGGATGCGCCGCCAGTTCTCGAACTCGGCGGTGATCTCGACCGGCAAGCCGGCGCGCTGGTAGACCCACTTGACCTCGTAGGTCTTAGCCGGGCCGATGTGCATGTTGACCTTGTCGGCCTTGAGGCTGACGAAGCGCGGCACCGGTAGGCCACTGGCGCCGCCGGTGGTATCGGCCCGCGCCGTGGCGGCGGCCGTTGCCACAAACATCATCACAAACAGGGCACGTTTGGCGTGTCTCATGCGATGCGGTCAAGGACGCTCGGAGGGTTACGGATGCAATCCCGGGTGCTTTGTCTTGACACGTCCATCTGATACAGAGGGACCACCCCACCCGCACCGAGACGAGGCTCGCGCCAGTTTCGCCCAGCCCGGTTAAAGAGGGCTGAACGAGTCGAGGACCGGGGCGGATTCATCAGCGCAAGCAACGCATGGCCAAGCCCAAGAAACCCCTCGTGATTGTGACGCGCAAGCTGCCGGACAGCGTGGAAACGCGCATGCGCGAGCTGTTCGACGTGCGGCTGAACACCGACGACAAGCCGCTGAGCCATGCCCAGCTCGCCGAGGCGGTGAAATCCGCTGACGTGCTGGTTCCAACCGTCACCGACCGGATCGACGCAAGCGTGCTCAAGGAGGCAGGCTCCCATCTCAAGCTGATCGCCAATTTCGGCAACGGCGTCGACAACATCGATGTCGCGGCCGCAGTCCAGCGCGGGATCACCGTGACCAACACGCCGGGCGTGCTGACCGAAGACACCGCGGACATGACCATGGCGCTGATCCTGGCGGTGCCGCGCCGGCTCGCTGAAGGTTCCACGGTGCTGCAAGGCGACCGTGACTGGGCCGGCTGGTCGCCGACCTGGATGCTCGGCCACCGCATCTGGGGCAAGCGACTCGGCATCATCGGCATGGGCCGGATCGGCCAGGCGGTGGCGCGGCGCGCCGGCGCCTTCGGCCTGCAGATCCACTACCACAACCGCCGCCGCGTCTCCGCCAAGATCGAGGAGGAGCTGCACGCCACCTACTGGGACAGCCTCGACCAGATGCTGGCGCGCATGGATATCGTCTCGATCAACTGCCCGCACACGCCGGCGACCTATCACCTGCTGTCGGCGCGGCGGCTGAAGATGCTCCGCCCGCAGGCCTATGTGGTCAACACCGCGCGCGGCGAGGTGATCGACGAGAACGCGCTCATTCGCATGATCGCGGCCGGCGAACTGGCCGGCGCCGGTCTCGACGTGTTCGAGCACGAGCCCGCGGTCAATCCCAAGCTCGCCCGCCTGGCGCGCGAGGGCAAGGTCGTGCTGCTGCCGCATATGGGTTCGGCCACGCTCGAAGGCCGCGTCGACATGGGCGAGAAGGTGATCGTCAACATCCGCACCTTCATGGACGGCCACAAGCCGCCGGATCGGGTGCTGCCGTCAATGCTGTAACTGCCCCGCTTCGGCCCTGCCTCATTCAATCACACGATCCGCACGCGCGATGACCGTCGGCGGCACGGTGAGGCCGAGCTCCTTGGCACGCTTGACGTTGACAACCAGCTCGAACGTGGTCGGCTGCTGCATCGGCAAGTCGGCTGGCTTGGCGCCTTTGAGAATCTTGTCCACGTAGCTCGCGGATCGCCGGAACAACTCGGGCACATTGGGCCCGTAGGTCAAAATTGCTCCAATCTCCATCAACCAGCTCGGCACGCCGACCATGACGAGCCGATTTTTTGCCGCGAAGTCCCCGATCCTCTGTCGGTTGCGGAACATGAGTCGGGATCCGAAAACGATCAGGGCCTCGGCCCGCCCGCGCTCCACCGCCTGGAATGCACCATCAAAATCGCCGGACTGCCGCACCTCGAGCGATTGCAGTTGCACCTGCAACGCGCGCGAGGCGCGTTGCGTCTCGCGAAACTCGGGATCGGTATGATCCGGATTCCATATGACGGCGACGCGGGATGCCGCAGGCACCGTGTCCTTGAGCAACTCCACCGACTTTCCAGCCAGCATGTCATGAACATAAGTGACGCCGGTGATGTTTCCGCCAGGCCGCCCGAGGCTCGCCACCAGGCCGCTTTCGACCGGGTCATTGCTCACGACCACGACGATCGGAATGGTCGTAGTCGCGTTCTTGATGTTCGGGGCCTGCTCGCCGCCGAACGAGAAGATCACGTCCGGTTTGAGGCGCACCAGCTCATTGGCCGCCTCGGCCAGCCGCTCGGAATTCCCGTCGGCGTCGCGGTACTCGACGGCGAGGTTCTTGCCGTCCACGTAACCGAGCGCTTCCAGCCCCCGAAGCATCGGGTCGATGGTCGCTTGGTCCTGTTTGGCATAGAGCAGGATGCCGATGCGCTTCATCCGCGCGGTCTGTTGTGCGCGCGCAACCACCGGCCAAACGGCCATCGCACTGCTGAGGCTGGCAATGAATTCGCGGCGTCGCATGTCGCCTCCTACGCAATCAGAGGATTTCGCGGATGCTTATTGCATCACAATACGTCGTCCATGTCTGTGGGGTGGCAACGGCGTTGCCTTCGTCGCGCGGACCATGCAACGTGACGACACGGAGCTCGCCCCATGCCGTTTGCCTTGAACCTCTATCATGACCAGGTCGGCGCCGGCGGCGCGTCGTCATCGCCGCTGCCGGCAGCGCACCGCATGCTGTACGTGCGCCACGGTCGCGCCGTCATCAACGGCAAGACCATGAGCGCCGACGAGGCGATCTATTGCGATGGCCCCGTCAGCGTTGCAGGCCTCGGCCGACTGGAGCCAGGTCTGGCGCTGGGAGCTTGCCCTGCCGAACGCCGCGCCGGCGCTGCACGACGGCAGCAACATCTTCTCCAGCCTGCGGATGTCGCGGGTGATCAACCACATGCCGCTCACCGACGGCAGCCGTTGGCTGTTCCGGCTCGACCAGATCACCAGCGCGGCCGGGCGCATCGCCGACCGCCATCAGCACCCAGGCCCCGGCATCCGTTGCCTGCTGGAGGGCACCTTCAACGTGCAGAGCACGGAATCCGGGCGCGATTATATGCCGGGCGACGCCTGGTACGAGACCGGGCCGGACACCGTGGTGGCCTGGGGCGCGCGCACCATGCCGGCGAAATTCCTGCGCGGCATGATTTTGCCGGTCGAGTGGGAGGGCAAGGTCACCGGCACCTGGCTGTCGGGCGAAGTGGCGCGGCCGCGCCCCGGCAACTGGCGCCTCCTGGTCGACACGATCATCGCGGTGTGACGTTGGAGTCGATCAATGCCGTTGGAACACGAAATGGCCGAGCCGCTGAGCGGGCATCATTTTTTCCTTCACACGGAAAATCCCCGCGTCGGCATTCTTCGCCTCGACACCAAGGGCGATCAGCGCTGGTACTTGATGACGCGCGAGAGCCTGCTTGCGTTGTCCGCCGCTTGCGCCACGCACGCCAAGGAATTGCAAGAATAGCTAGAACGGACTTGCCTTAGAATGAATCGTCAACTCCGCGCTACACCGCTGTCGTAGCTTTCGGCGCCCGCGCGTCGGCGGTGGCGATCAGATCGTCCGGCACCAGCATCAGCACCGGCAGGATCAGCGCATAGACGACGGTGATCGCGATCACGCAGACCGTGAAGCTGCCGAAGGTGTCGTACAGATAAGTGCCGAATACGTCGCCAAATCGCGACACGATGAAGAACAGGCTGCCCGACAGCATCAGCGTGGTGCCCTGCAAGCCGCGCGGGCATGAGCGAATGATCAGGTCGAGATAGGCCGCGCTGGCAACGCCGCCCATCAGGCCCATAGGGGCGGCCGCGATCAACGCATCCGTCACCGAGTCGATGAACAGCAGCGGCACCATCTGCGGAATCGCGACGATTGTTCCCCACCACAGCAGCGTCTTCAATGGCAGCTTCGGGCTGAGAATCCCGAACAGCAGGAAGGTCGGAATGAACGACGCGGCGAAGATCGCATTCCACTGGCCCCATTGTGCGTCGGCCGCGTGCAGCGTGTTCTGCAGATAGTATTGCAGCGGCGTGGTCGAACCGGGCGCGAAATTCCACAATAGCCAGATCAGCAGTGCCGGATAGATCGGCCAATGGCGCGCCAGTCGCTTGATGTCGTCGGCGATCGATGCGCTGGCTACCGGTTCGGCACGGATGTTGTCGAACACGGCGGCCGGACGCCACGCGGCGTAGAGCACCAGAACGATCATCAGCGCGGCGCCGGAAAGGAACAGGATGCGGGCGGCCTCGTCGGCATTTCGGCCGTCGAGCATGCCGCTGAGATAGCCCCCGACCAGCAGCGCCGCGACGGTGGGGATCGAGCCGAAGATGTTCCACACCGCGCTGATCTGGCCGGTCATCGCATGCTGCTGGCCCAAGGTCGAAGCCAGGCCATTCTGGGCGCTGGAGACGAACAGGAACGCAGTGGTCAGCAGCAGCACGGCCGCCATCAGGGTCGCATAGGTGACCGGCGTGAAGGCAAAGATGCCGTAGAGGCCGGCGCAGATGGCGCCGAATAGCATCATCAATCCGCGGTCCTTCATGCCGAACGGATTCCAAATGTCGCGGATGAATCCGAACACGAACGCCAGGTAGTGCGGGATACCAGACACCAGCCTGAACTGGGCGAGCTCGTGCGCCGTCAGATGCAACTTGTTCTTCAGAAAGAAGCTGATTGGAATTTCGATCAGCCCGCCCGACGGCGAGCCGAAGGCCATCAGCACGATCAGCGCGCCGAGATACAGAAAAATTCGCTGGCGCACCGACTGCGGCAGCGCCGCCGCCACAGGGGCAGGCTGCTCGGCCACGGGCGCTGCCTCACGCGTTGTCACGGATGTCCCGACAGATCCTTGATGGTCGGCGCTTCGCCGCTCAACGGGTTGCCCGGGTCCCAGCCGTAATTCAACGTCTCGAACCGCATCGCCCGCGCATCGACCATCAACAGCCGCCCGACCAGCCCCTGCCCGAAGCCGACGATCTCGCGGATCACCTCCAGCGCCGTCATCGAGCCGAGCACGCCGGCGAGCGCACCGAGGATGCCGGCCTCCGCGCACGCCGGCACCGTGCCGGGCGGCGGCGGCTCCGGGAACAGGCAGCGATAGGTCGGGTTCGGCTTGCCGTCGTGGCCGCGCTCATGGGCGCGAATGGTGGTGAGGGTGCCGTCGAAGGTGCCGAGCGCCGCCGTCACCAGCGGCTTTCGAGCGAAGTAGCAGGCGTCGGACACCAGATAGCGCGTCGCGAAATTGTCCGAGCCGTCGGCGACGATGTCGTAGGCCGAAACGCGCGCCAGGGCATTGGCCGCGGTCAGCCGCTCGGCATGGGTCGTGACCGCGACATGGGGATTGAGCCGGCGGATCGCCGCCGCGGCGCTGGCGACCTTGGGCGCGCCGACGTCGGGCGTTGCGTGGATCACCTGGCGCTGCAAGTTCGACAACGCCACAGTATCGTCGTCGATCACGCCGAGCGTGCCGACGCCTGCGGCGGCGAGATAAAGCAGCGCCGGCGCGCCGAGCCCGCCGGCGCCGATCACCAGCACGCGGGCGCGGCCGAGCGCGGCCTGGCCGGGACCGCCGACCTCGCGCAGCACGATGTGGCGGGCGTAACGCTCCAGTTCGTCGGGTGTCAGCATGGAACTTGCCTCCCCCATCATTGGCGCATCGGCGCGGTTTCGGCTAGGGTGCGCAAGAGCAGCCGTCGCGGGTTCTGCATGACCAGTCTGCGCATGTTCGCCGCCATTTTGGCGGTGTTTTTTGGAGCGGCGGCGGCGCTCGCCCAAGGCGCGGACCCCAAGCTCCATTCGCCACCCGCCGCGCAAAAGAAGGACGACGCCAAGGACAAGCCGAAGGCCAAGGCCGCGCGCAAGCGCGACCCCGCCCAAAAGAAGCCGGCGGACACCGCCGAGAAAAAGCCGCACGATGCCAAGGCCAAGACCGAGTCCAAGGCCGCCAAGCCCAAGGCCGCCGACAAGAAGGACAAGCCCAAGGACACGCTCAAGCCGGACGCCGCCGACAAGGACGCGCCGGCCAACAAGAAATCCAAATCAGCCGGCAAAAAGTCGGCCAACAAAAAATCGGCCGACGACAAGTCCAGCAACGTAAGCGTCAGCACGTCGTCGCCCGAGGTCAGGGCCGCGTTGCGCGACGCCTACACGGCGATCCCGCCGGCCGAGCGCGTCGCCATCCAATCCGACCTGATCTGGACCGGCGACTATAACGGCCTGATCGACGGGCAGTTCAGCGAACGGCTGGCCGACGCCGTGATGGCCTATCAGAAGCGCCAGAAGGCCAAGCCGACCGGCGTGCTGAGCGCCCCGGAGCGCGCAGCGCTGTCGGCCGCGATCCGCCCGAAGCAGGACGAGGTCGGCTGGCGCGTGGTCGATGACCCGGTGATCGGCGCGCGCGTCGGCCTGCCGGGGAAGCTTGCGACGGAGAGTAAGCCCGGCGCCTCCGGCACGCGCTGGAGCTCGGCGCAGGGCCAGTTGCAGATCGAGACCTTCCGCATCGACACCGGCGCTAGCCTCGAGGCGGTGTTCGAGCAGCAGAAGAAGCTGCCGCGCCGACGCATTTCCTACAACGTGCTGCGGCCCGACTATTTCGTGGTCTCGGGCATGCAAGGCCTGAAAAAAATGTACGTGCGGGCGTTCGCCAAGGACGGCGAGGTGCGCGGCGTCACCATCCTCTACGACCAGGCCATGGAGGGCACCATGGACCCGATCGTGGTAGCGATGTCGAGCGCGTTCGTGCCATTCGCGGGCTACGCCGCCGCAAGCGCCGCCGGCGGCAGTTCGGAGAGCGTACCGCGCCGCAAGGTCGAATACGGCACCGGCGTCGTGGTATCGCCATCGGGCCATATCGTCACGGCGCAGTCCCTGGTCGACGGCTGCCAGGTGATCGCGATTCCGCGGCACGGTCACGCCGAGCGCCTGGCCGAGGAGAAGGACGGCGGGCTCGCGCTCCTTCGTGTCTATGGCGCGCAGGGCCTCACGCCGATCCAACTGCACGACGGCGCGCGCGACGGCAACGCCGCAACCTTGGTCGGCATCGCCGATCCGCAGGCGCAGGCCGGCGGGCACGCGGTCACGACCGCGCCGGCGCGGCTGGCGGGTGACACGCTCGAGGCGGCGCCCGCGGCCGGTTTCTCGGGCGCAGCCGCGCTCGACGGCCAGGGCCGCTTTCTCGGCATCGCGGTGCAGCGCTCCGCGATCGTTGCCGGCGCGGCCGGTGCAGCGGCGGCGACACTGGTGTCGACGGCGCGGATCAGGGCGTTGCTCGACGCCAACACCGTGCCGCCCGCCGCCGGCCGTTCTGGCGTCGACGGCGCCAAGGAGGCGATCGTGCGGGTGATTTGCGTGCGGAAATGACCGCCACAGGCGGCCATCCCGGAAGCCGCGCAGCGGCTATCCGGGATCCAGCTACTTGTTCCTGAACTTCGCCGGCCTTTTCTCGACGAACGCCGCCATGCCTTCGTTCTGGTCCTCGGTGGCGAACAGCGCTTGGAATACGCGCCGCTCGAACAGCACGCCCTCGGCGAGCGAGACTTCGAACGCGCGGTTGACCGCTTCCTTGGCTGACAGCACCGACGGCAGCGACATCGACGCGATGGTTTCGGCGACCTTCATCGCTTCCTCCATCAGATTCGCCAGCGGCACGACGCGCGCGACCAGACCCGAGCGCTCGGCCTCGGCGGCGTCCATCATGCGGCCGGTCAGAATCAGATCCATCGCCTTGGCCTTGCCGACCGCGTGGGTGAGGCGCTGGGTGCCGCCATAGCCCGGAATGACTCCGAGCTTGATCTCCGGCTGGCCGAACTTGGCGTTGTCGGCGGCGATGATCATGTCACATTGCATCGCGAACTCGCAGCCGCCGCCGAGCGCGAAGCCCGCCACCGCCGCGACCACCGGCTTGCGCGCGCGCGCAATGGCGTCCTCGTTGGCGCCGAAATTGTTGAGGAAGGCGTCCATGTAGGGCTTGTCCACCATCTCCTTGATGTCGGCGCCGGCGGCGAACGCCTTGTCCGAGCCGGTGATGAGGATGCAGCCGATATTCACATCGGCGTCGAAGCTGCCGACCGCGGCGAGCAGCTCCTTGACCAGCGCGGCGTTGAGCGCGTTGAGCGCCTGCGGGCGGTTGAAGCGGATGATGCCGACGCGGCCCTTGGTCTCGACCAGGATGTTTTGATAGGTCATGGCACTCTCCTCACCGCTATTTCTGGCACACCGGACAGAAGAACGTCGAGCGGCCGGTCTGCACGATGCGCCTGATCGTCCCCGGGCAGCCGGACGTGGGGCACTTCCTGCCCTCGCGATCATAGACCCGGAAATTGTGCTGGAAATCGCCGAGCGTGCCATCGGTGCGCTTGTGATCGCGCAGCGACGAGCCGCCGGCTGCGATCGCGTCGTTCAGAACCGTCTTGATCGCCGGCACCAGCCGCTCGGCGCGCTCGTTCGGCGAGCCGCTGCGGCTCGCAATAGTGGACGCCTTGCGCCGGGGCGACAGCAGCGCGCGGTTGAGCGCCTCGCAGACATAGATGTTGCCAAGGCCGGCGACGATCCGCTGGTCGAGCAGCGCGGCCTTGAGGCTGGTGTTCTTGCCGTGGCACGCGCTCGCCAGCAATGCAGCGCTGAACTCGTTGCCGAGCGGCTCGGGGCCGAGCCAGCGCAGCAGCGGCTCCTGGTCGAGCTTGCCTCGCGGCACGAGCTTCATCGAGCCGAACCGGCGCGGATCGTTGAAGCGGACGGTCGCGCCCGACGACATGACGAACACCACATGGTCGTGCGCCAGGTCCTGCGAACGCTCGTGGTAATAGCGGCCGGGCGCGGTCTCGGCCTGCCCGCGTGTCACGCGGAACGAGCCCGACATGCCGAGATGCATCACCAGCACGTCGCCCGACGACAGGTCGGCCAGCAGGTATTTCGCCCGCCGGCCGAGCCCGGTGACAGTCTTGCCCTTGAGCCGCTGCGCGAAATCCTTCGGCAGCGGCCAGCGCAGATCGCCGCGGTGCGCCACCACCTCGACAAAGCGCGCGCCCTCCATCGCGGGCGCGAGCCCCCGGCGGACGGTTTCGACTTCGGGAAGCTCGGGCATCAATGCCTTTCCGGGTGCCGCATCCACGCACTCCGTTCATTCCCGCGCAAGCGGGAATCCAGGGCTTCTTGTTCGGAATCCCAGTTTTGGCCCTGGGATACAATGCCCAGCGGCGCTCAGCCCGCGGGCTTCGGGGTTGGCTCGGCGAACGTGATGCGATTGTTGAACGGGTCGGTCACGGTCATCTCGGTCGCGCCCCACTCCTGCTCCTGCAAGCCCGGCCGGTTGTGGCGGTACTTCTTGTCGATCAGCTCGCGGTGCAGGTCTCTCAAGCCGGTCATCCGCACATACACGCGCGCGCCGGGCGTGCAGTCGCCGTGATGCTCGCTCAGATGCAGAACAAGCGCGCCGCGCGACACCTGCATGTAGACCGGTGCGTCGGGTTCGAAGCGGTGCTCGAAATCGACCTTACAGCCGAGGAAGCCGAGATAGAACTCTCGCGCCTTTTCGAGCGAGAAAATCCGGAAAATCGGGATCACGCTGCGAAACTCGATCGGCATCGGCATGACCTTCTGCTTTGCGAACTGGCGTCGCCGCGGCTTTGTAGCGCGGCGCTCCGGCCGCGCATAGCGGTAACAGCCCGGCAGGGCGCTATTCACCAAACTGTCCCTAGCGCGCTGATTTATTTGATGTTATCGGCTTGCTTGGCGATCGACCCTCGCTCTCCAGGCAGGTGTTGTTCTTTGCGTATCTTGGCGATCCATGCCGGCATGCACGACTCGTCGGCCGCGGCGTTCGACGATTACCGCCTGGTCGCGGCGGTGTCGGAGGAGCGCTTCACCCGCGTCAAGGGCCAGGGCGAAACCGTGCCGTGGCTGTCGATCGACGAGGTGCTGCGCGTCGCCGGCTGGCGGCGCAACGACGTCGACGCCATCGCCACCACGCGCGGCTGGTACCCGACCTATCACGATCGCTTTCCGCTGTGGCGCGAGCTGCATTACACGTTGCAGCGCTGGCGCGGCCGCGAGCGCGGCCACCGCGAGCTGGCCGTGCTGTGCCATCGCTTCGGCATTACCGACACCAACACGCTGTTTCGCGGCGAGCGCTTTTTGCGGGACCATTCGTTTCGGCCGGACACGCAAATCCATTTCGTCAATCATCACGAGGCGCATGCGCTGGCCGCGCTGTTCTACACCGACTGGAACGACGCGCTGATCTACACCTCCGACGGCATCGGCGACAACGTCAGCTATTCGATGCGCAGCCTGAAGAACGGCACGCTTGAGTGCCATTACGGCGACGACCGCTGGCTGACGCCGACCTTGAAGGAGACCGGGCTCGCCAGCGCCTACGGCTACGCCACCATGGCCTGCGGCTTCCGCATGCTGCGCCACGAGGGCAAGCTCACCGGCCTCGCGGCCTATGGCGAGCCCAAGCTCGCCGGCGACATGGCGGCGCAGTTCCGTTTCAACGACAACGACGGGCTGATCGAGACCGATTTCCGCAATTGGTTCGCAATGCGCGAGAGATTTCTGGCGATCTGCCGCGGCCATGACCGCGAGACCATCGCGGCCTCGATCCAGAAGGTGGCGGAGGATTTCACCGTGCAGTCGGTGCGCTGGTGGCTCAATCGCACCGGCGCGAGCAAGCTCGCGCTGGCCGGCGGGCTGTTTGCCAACGTGCGGCTCAACCGGCTGCTCGCCGAGACCTTGCCGGTCGATGAGGTGTTCATCTTTCCGGCGATGGGCGACGACGGCCTGTCGGTCGGCACAGCGCTTTCCTTCCTGCACCAGCGCGACGGCACAGCCACGTGGCTGAACCGCCGCCACCGGCTCGACGATGTTTATCTCGGCCAGGACTTCGACGGCCGCATCGACGCGACGCTCGTGGCGGCCGGCATGAAGCGGCTACCGGGCGCGCCGGTCGAGACCACGGTCGAGCTCATCCGCGCCGGCAAGGCCGGCGCCATCTACACCGGGCGGATGGAGTTTGGGCCGCGCGCGCTCGGCGCCCGCTCGATCATCGCCAGCCCGCACGATCACGCCATCAACGACAATCTGAACAAGCGGCTCGCCCGCTCCGAGTTCATGCCGTTCGCACCCTATGTGCTGGAGGAAGATGCCGACCGCGTGTTCGAGATCAACGATGTAAACCGCTACGCAGCGCGCTTCATGACCATCACCTGCGGGGTCAGGCCGGAGTGGCGCGAACGCATTCCCGCCGTGGTGCATGTCGACGGCACCGCGCGGCCGCAGATCATCCGCGACCAGACCAACCCGCTGTTCGCCGGAATCCTGCGCCGCTTCCGCGACGCCAGTGGCCTGCCGGTGCTGATCAACACCAGCTTCAACGTACACGAGGAGCCGATCGTCAACCGGCCGGAGGAATGCCTGCAGGCGCTGCAGGACGACCGGGTCGACTTCGTGGTGACAGAGCAGGCGGTGTACGTCGTGCGCTAAAGCCCACCGCGGCATTCCCGGTGATCATGGCGTCGCTTGAGCATCCGCGCTATGCTCTTGTCCAGACAGGGCGATTTTCGATGGCCAAGGCCCGTTCCGAGACCGATTTCGGCTTCCGCAAGGTGCCGCTGTCCGACAAGCAGGCGATGGTCGACGACGTGTTCCACTCGGTGGCGCGGCGCTATGACCTGATGAACGACCTGATGTCGGGCGGGCTGCATCGCGCCTGGAAGGAGGCGCTGGTCACCGCCGCCAACCCGCCGCGCGGCAAGCAGGCGTTCGCACTGCTCGACATCGCCGGCGGCACCGGCGACGTGGCGCTGCGCGTCGCCGACAAAGGCGGAGCGGGCACGCACGTCACCGTCGCCGACATCAACCGCGACATGCTGGCGGTCGGCCGCGAGCGAGCCAGGCTCGCTCGACGCGACATCGAATTCATCGAGGCCAACGCCGAGGCGCTGCCGCTGCCCGACAAGAGCTTCGACGTCGTCACCATAGCGTTCGGCATCCGCAACGTGCCGCGGATCGAGGCGGCGCTGGCCGAGGCCCGTCGCGTGCTGAAATTCGGCGGGCGCTTTCTCTGCCTGGAGTTCTCCTCGGTCGACATTCCGGCGCTGGATGCGCTCTACAACGTCTATTCGTTCAACGTCATCCCGGCGCTCGGCCGCGCCGTCACCGGCCACGCCGAGGCCTACAAGTATCTGGTCGAGTCGATCCGCAAATTTCCACGGCCCGAGCGCTTCGCCGACATGATGCGCGGCGCTGGCTTCAGCCGCGTGTCGTTCACGCGGCTGACCGGCGGCGTGGTGGCGCTGCACTCCGGCTGGCGATTGTGAGCTTGTCCCCTAATCGAACCACGTGACTGGGTGCCATGATCTCCGCCCTCGCCCATCTCGCACGCCTCGCCCGTGCCGGCTTCGTGTTCGCGCGCGAGGGCGTGCTGGCGCTGGCCGATCCGGCGCCGCTGCCGTGGCCGGCGCGCGCCGGGCTGAAGCTGGCGCGCTTGATCGAGCGGCCGACCGGCGAGAGCGCCGAGCATCGGCTGGCCAACGCGCTGACCCGGCTCGGCCCGGCCTATGTCAAGCTCGGCCAGTTCCTGGCGACGCGGCCGGACGTGGTCGGCGTCGCGATCGCCCGCGATCTCGAATCGCTGCAAGACCAGATGGCGCCGTTCCCGCAGGCCGAGGCCGAGGCCGTGGTCGGTGCCGCGCTCGGCAAGCCGCTGAACCAATCGTTCGCGTCGTTCGGCCCGCCGGTCGCCGCCGCCTCGATCGCGCAAGTCCATCGCGCTGAAGTGCGCCGCGCCGAGGTTGTCGACGTGAATGCGGGCGAGCCGAGCACGACGGATCGCATGCCGGTTGCCGTCAAGGTGCTGCGCCCCGGCATCGAGCGGCGCTTCCGCGTCGATCTCGAGGCCTTCACCTTCGCCGCCCGCCACGCCGAGAGCCTCGCGGCCGAGGCGCGCCGGCTGCGGCTGATCGAGACCGTCAACACGCTGCGCCGCTCGGTTGCGATCGAGATGGACCTGCGGCTCGAGGCTGCGGCGCTGTCCGAGATGGCCGAGAACACCAAGGCCGATCCCGATTTCCGCGTGCCGACGGTCGATTGGGACCGCACCGCCAAGGATGTGCTGACCCTGGAATGGATCGACGGCACGCCGCTGCACGATCGCGCCAAACTCGAAGCCAAGGGCTTCGATCTGAAGCATCTCGGCCGCGCGGTGATCCAGACCTTCCTGCGGCACGCGCTGCGCGACGGCTTCTTCCACGCCGACATGCACCCGGGCAACCTGTTCGTCGACGGCGACGGCCGGCTGATCTTCGTCGATTTCGGCATCATGGGCCGGCTCGGCCCGAAAGAGCGCCGCTTCCTCGCCGAGATCCTCTACGGCTTCATCACCCGCAACTACCACCGCACCGCCGAGGTGCATTTCGAGGCCGGCTACGTGCCGCCGCAGCACTCGGTCGAAAGCTTCGCGCAAGCGATCCGCGCCATCGGCGAGCCGATCCACAACCGCGCCGCCGACGAAATCTCGATGGCCAAGCTGCTGATGCTGCTGTTCGAGGTCACCGGCCTGTTCGACATGCGCACGCGGCCCGAACTGCTGCTGTTGCAGAAGACCATGGTGGTGGTCGAGGGCGTGGCGCGCGCGCTCGATCCCAAGCTCGACATGTGGACGGTGGCGGAACCGGTGGTGCGCGAATGGATGGAACGCCATCTCGGCCCGGTCGGCCGGATCGAGGACGCGGCGCAAGGCGCAGCCGGATTCCTTGCCAACGTGCCGTCGCTGATGAGCCGCGGCGCGGTGCTGGTCGAGCAGCTCGATGCCATCACCCGCGACGGCCTGGTGCTGGCGCCCGAGACGGTCGAGGCGATCGGCGCCGCCGAAGCCCGCCATACCCGCTGGACCCGCATCGCGCTCTGGGTGATCGCCGCGCTGCTCGCCTACCTGGTGTGGCTGCTGCTGCATTAGGCGGTGTTACACGACGTTGCCCCGGCCGCGGTGTCATTGCAGAGTGTGGAGCAGCACCTCGGGCGCCATCCTGCTCGATCAAGTCTAGCGCGCGGTCCTGGGCACGCTCTATCATCGGCTTCGGAAAACCAAGGAGCTCCCGCCAGTGGCCAGCGTCAAGCAGTACGAGACCGACATCGCCATCGTGGGCGCCGGCGGCGCCGGGATCGCGGCCGGCATCGAGGCCCGCGATGCGGGAGCGCGCGCCATCGCCTTCGAGAAGGCTACCGCGCCCGGCGGCGCTGCGATCGTGTCCGGCGGCGGCTGCCTGATCGTCGGCTCGCCGTTGCAGAAGCAGAACGGCATCCACGACACGCCTGATCTGGCGTTCAAGGAGTGGATGGCGTGGGGCGGTCCATCGGCCGATGCGGTCTGGGCCCGCTATTACATCGAGCATACGCTGCACGATCTCTACCACTGGGCCGAAGGCTTCGGCGTGACCTGGGTCGACCTGAAATTCCAGGAGGGCAACTCGGTGCTGCGCTGGACCCGCGCCGGGCGAAACGGTCTCGGCCTGATGAGCCAGCTGATCGACGGCTTCCGCAATAAGGGCGGCGAGATCGTTCCCGACACCGAGATCACCGGGCTGACGCAAGACCAGGGCGGCCGCGTCACCGGCGTGCAAGGCCGCGATGCCAAGACCGGCGAGCCGGTGACCGTCGCCAGCAAGGCCGTGGTGGTGACCACCGGGGGCTTCAACTCGAACCTCGACATGGTGCTCGAGTTCAATCCCGATCTTCGCGATGACAAGATCCTGGTCGGCTCCGGCCGCGGCTCGACCGGCCGCGGCCACAACATCGTTCGGGAGGTGGGCGGCTATCTCACCCACATGGACCACATCTGGTTCTACGCCTATGCCACGCCCGACTACCGCGACCCGGCGCAGCACCGCGGCCTCGCGTTCCGCGTGGTGCCCGGCTACATCTGGGTCAACCAGCAAGGCCGCCGCTTCCACAACGAGGCGGTGTCGGGCGGCAACTCGGCAAGCCCCGCGCTGCTGGCGCAGAAGCCGCGCCACGCCTGGGCGATCATGGACACGCCGATGACCGCGACCATGGAGGTCGCCGATCCGTATTATCGCGACGGCGACAAGGTGGTGCGGGCGAAGGTGATGGAGCTGCTCGACAACTCGCCGTTCATCCGCAAGGCCGACTCGCTCGCCGAGCTGGCGCAGAAGATGGCGGTCGAGGTCCCGACCTTCCTTGCTACCGTCGAACGCTACAACCAGGCCTGCGCCCAGGGGCTCGAGGTGGAGCCCGAGTTCGGCAAGCCGTTGAAAGCCTCGAAGGCGTTCGACACCCCGCCCTATTACGCGGTGCAGCTGTTCCCGATGGCGCGCAAGAACTTCGGCGGCGTCAAGACCGACCTGCAATGCCGGGTGCTCGACAAGCACTTCGAACCGATCGAAGGGCTCTATGCGGCGGGCGAGGTCGCCGGCATGGCCGGCGGTCACATCAACGGCCGCGCCGGCCTCGAAGGCACGATGCTGGGTCCGGCGATTTTCAGTGGCCGGGTCGCCGGCGGCTGGGCCGCGCACGCCGCCGGCCACGGCCGCGGCTTTGTCGGCACGCCGAACCGGGAGTGAAGTGGTTTAGAAGCCCGCGCGGCAATGTCATTGCTGAGCGTGGAGGACCGCCTTGCCTTGTCCCGGTCGCGTTACCTTGGCTGGAAGCCTGAGTCGCGCACCAGCTTCTCCGATTTGGTGCGCTGCTCCTTGATGTAGGCGTCGAAGTGCTCCGACGTGTCGAAGATCGGCACGATGCCGATGTCGATCAACCGCTTCTGTCGGAACTCCGGATCCTTGCCGATCGCCACGATCTCGTCGTGCAGCTTCTGAATGATCGGCCTGGGTGTCCCGGCCGGTGCGACAAAACCAAAATAGACCGGCGCGAGATTGGGGAAGCCGAGCTCGCCCAGCGTCGGCACGTCCGGGAATAGCGGCGAGCGGGTGTCGGAGTCCACCGCCAACGCGTTCACAGTGCCGCTGCGGATGTGCGAGATGAAGTTCGGCAGGCCGACGATAGCCACCGGCGTCGTGCCGGTGAGCAGCCCGGTCACCATGTCGGCGCCGCCGCGCGACGGCACCAGCACAATGTCGGCGCCGGTCTGCTTCTTCCAGTTCTCGAACGTAATCTGCATCGGAATGGCGAGCACGCTGTAGCTCATGGTGCCGGGCTTGGCCTTCGACGCCGCAGCGAGTTCATTGAGCGTTTTGACGCCGAGTGCCGCGCTCACCACCATCACCTGGGTGTTGATGAAGCAATTGGTGATGGCGTCGAAGTCCTTCTCGGGATTGTATGGGATCGACTTGAAGGTGAACTGGTTCAGCGTCAGCACCTCGTTCGGCAGGATGCAGATCGTGTAGCCGTCGTTGGCCGCTTCAGCGCAGGCGCGGCCGGCAATGTTCATGCCGCCGCCGGAGCGATTCTCGATCACGATCGGCTGGCCGAGCCGCTTCTGCAATTCCTCGCCGAGCGCGCGCGAGAAGATGTCGCTGGTGCCGCCGGCGCTGTTGGCGGTGATGATGCGGATCGGTTTGGTGGGATAAGACTGGGCGTGGGTGGGCGATGCACCGATGCCAGCGGTGGCGATGAGTGCAACGAGAGCTGCGAGAGGCTTCATGGCCCATCCTCCGACGGTGGTTTGACGTTGCAGGCCCGTCGCGTGGCTCCGGTGGAGATCATTTCGCCCACCATCAATTCAGCTTCAACAGCCGCCGCGCGTTGCTCCAGAAGATCTTGTCCTTGTCGGCGGCGGATATGTCCAAGTCCTGGATCAGCTTGATGGCGCGCGGCTTGAGCGAGGTGAGCGGCGGCGCGTCGCTTCCATAGATGACGTGGTCGACGCCGATCCAGTCCAGCACCATCTTCACCGCCGGCTCGTTGTAGGTCACGGTGTCGAGATAAAGCTTCTTCAGATAGTGGCTCGGCTTGTGCTTGATCTTCATCGGCGCATACGGCCCGAGGAAGAACGCCTCGTCCTGCAATTCGTAAGCGTAGTCCATCCGGCTGATGGTCTCGCAGATGCCGCCGCCGCCGTGCGAGGCGACGATCTTGAGCCGCGGGAAATCCTCCAGGATGCCGCGCACGATCAGCCGGCCGAGCGCAAGGCAGAGGTCGAACGGCCGGCCGATGCTCGAAGCGAGTCGGTATTCCTTCATCCGCTCCTCGCCAAAGCCGAGATGCGGCGGATGGATCATCACTGGCACGTCGAGGTCCTGCACCAGCTCCCAGAACGGCCGCGCCTCGTCGTCGTCCGGGTAATGGCCCTTGTGGCTGGAGTGGATGAAGATCCCCTTCAGGCCAAGCTGGCGGATCGCCCGCTCGGTCTCCTTGATGAAGGCGGGCCCCCCGCACGGCAGGATGGTGGCGAAGGCGTAGAGCACACCCTTGTGGTCCTGCTGCACCTTGGCGGCGTAATCGCTCCAGGCCTGCACCGACGGCAGCTCCTCCTCCGGGCGCTTGCCGCGGAGATAGTGCGCGGCGTTGGTCACCACGCTGATGTCGATGTTGTTCTCCTGGTGGGCGCGCAGGAAATTCTCCAGCACCATCGGGCAGCCGCGCTCGCCCCATTTCGGGCCGGTGTGGCCGTCCCAGGTGCGCAGGTCGTCGGCCGCCTCCTCCGGCGTGTAGATGTGCGAATGCCAATCGAGGATCATGCGGCGCTCCCGAGACGAGGTGTGGCTGCACTCTATCGGGCGCACACCACCGGCTCAACGCGGACCGCAATGCTCCGAATCCAGCAACCGAAAGGCCGAGCTAATTCAACCTGAGCTCGGTGATGTGCCGCGGATCGGCCTTCAGTTCGCCGCGCTCGACACGCTTGACCAGGTCGGTCAGCACCGCATTGGCACGGCAAGGCAGGCCCAGCCTCTCGCCCTCGCGCACGATCAGCCCGTTGAGGAATTCGATCTCGGTGCGCCGGCCCTTCTGCATGTCCTGGCCCATCGAGGGTCGCTGCTCGCCGGCGGTGCGCTTGCCCTGCTGCATGCGCACCTCATCGCAGGTGCGAATCGCAGCGTCGTCGCCCTCGCCGGCGCGCGCGATCGTCTCGGGCGGGATGTGGTAGATCTCCTCGAGCTGATAGCCGAGCGCCTGGCCGACCCGGATCGCCTCGCTGCCGACGCGCGTGGAAAAGCGCCGTATCGGCTCACTCGCCAGCATCTCGCCGCCGGTCATGCCGGTGCAGGCGGCAATCCCGTTGGCCATGGCGTTGGTGACAAGCTTCGACCAGCGCTCGCCCCACAGGTTGCCGGTCACCTTGGCGCTGTCGGCAAAACCGACCAGGCGGCAGACCTCCTGCGCGCGCTCGGTGATGCGGCCGTGCACCTCGCCGGCGCGGAACACGGTGTGCGCGGTGCCGCCCTTGCCGGCGCCGCGGTGGACCAGGCCTGGCTCCGGCAGGTTGACGGTGATCGAGCTTGCAATGCAGCCGAGCGTCTTCCCCCAGCCGACGACGCCGGCGATGGTTTCCTCGTTCATGCAATTCTGCAACGACACGACGAAGCCGTCGGGCGCGAGATATTGCCGGATCAGCATGGTGGCCCAGGCGGTGTCGTAGGACTTCATGCAGACGAAGGCGATGTCGACCGGCCGCTCCTTGGCGAGCTGCTGCGCGTCCGTGACGTGCAAAGCGCGCACCGGCACGGTGAACTCCGGCACCTCCCGGGCGTGGGTGACGCGCAGGCCGTGCTTGCGCATATGCTCGACATGGGCGGGCCAGGGATCAATGAAGGTGACGTCCTCGCCGGCCTGCACCATATGCGCGCCGGCGTAACCGCCGACCGCACCCGTTCCCATGATGGCAATCTTGTTTTTGGCCACGCACGCCTCCCCTACGCTCACGCGCCGAGCGTAGCGCGCGGTGAGGGCGGAGAACAACGGTAGCGCACCGGGCCACCGCAACCGCTTGCGCCCGACGCCTTCTCCAGGTGGCGCCGCCGAAATTCGGCAAAACTCTCCGTCCATGGTCGGGCCTAATCCGGCTATGACGCTTAGACGATAGCTCTGCCCTATTGATTGCATTGATTTCAATGCTATCATATCACTGATAAGCTATTGCTCGTATTCAGGTATCCCATGCCCTCACTTACCGTCCGGCAGCTCGACGACAAGCTCAAGCAGCGTCTGCGGCTGCGCGCGGCCCGCAACGGCCGCTCGGTCGAGGACGAGGTGCGCACCATCCTGCGCAGTGCCGCGGCCGAGGACGATGCGTTCGCCGCGGCGCCTGTGCCGGATGAACCCGCGCGCCGCGCGACCGAGCGCGCGGCGGCAAAGCGCGTGCTGCTGATCATCGGCGGCGGCATTGCGGCCTACAAGTCGCTCGACCTGATCCGGCGGCTGCGTGAGCGCGGCGTCGCGGTGCGCGCGATCATGACACCAGCCGCGCAGCGCTTCATCACGCCGCTGTCGGTCGGCGCGATCGCGGGCGAGCCGCCGTTTACCGAGCTGTTCGACGTGCGGAGCGAATTCGACGTCGGCCACATTCGGCTGGCGCGCGACGCCGACCTGATCGTGGTGGCGCCGGCCACCGCCGATCTGTTGGCGAAGATGGCGGGCGGTCACGCCGACGATCTCGCATCAGCGGTGCTGCTCGCGACCGACCGCAAGATCCTGCTGGCGCCGGCGATGAACCCGCGCATGTGGGCGAACAAGGCGACGCTGCGCAACATGGGGCAGCTTGCAGCCGACGGCGTTGCAAGTGTCGGCCCGAACACCGGCGAGATGGCAGAGCACGGTGAGTTCGGCGCGGGCCGCATGGCCGAGCCGCTGGAGATCGTCGCTGCGGCCGAGGCGCTGCTGGCGAGCGCGCCGGGCGCGGCATCCGGCGCACTGTCGGGCCGGCGCGTGCTGGTGACCTCGGGGCCGACGCACGAGCCGATCGACCCGGTGCGCTACATCGCCAACCGCTCGTCCGGCAAGCAGGGCCATGCCATCGCGGCGGCGGCAGCGGCGGCCGGCGCCGCGGTGACGCTGGTTTCCGGGCCGGTGCAGGTGCCCGATCCACCGGGCGTCCGCGTGGTCAAGGTCGAGACCGCGCGCGACATGCTGGCGGCGGTGGAGGCCGCGCTGCCGGCCGACGTCGCGGTGTTTGCGGCCGCGGTCGCCGACTGGCGCACCGCGACCAACAGCCGTGAAAAGATCAAGAAAACCGCGCGCACGACGCCCGAGCTTGCGCTGGTCGAGAACCCAGACATCCTCGCCACTGTCGCGCACCGCAAGGCCAGGCGGCCGGCGCTGGTAATCGGGTTCGCAGCCGAGACCGAGCGCGTGGTCGAGCACGCCAAGCAAAAGCTCGCGCGCAAGGGCTGCGACTGGATCCTCGCTAACGATGTGTCGCCGGAGACCGGCGTGATGGGTGGCGACATGAACATGATCCACCTGATCACCCACGACGGCGTCGAGGCCTGGCCGCCGCAAACCAAGGACGAGGTGGCGAGCGCCCTGGTGCAGCGGATCGCCGCGGCGCTGGAGCCGGGCCAATGAGCTCAGTGCGGGTCAAGATCAAGCGGCTGCCGCATGGCGCAGGCCTGCCGCTGCCGGCCTATCAGAGCGCCGGCGCCGCCGGGCTCGATCTCGTCGCCGCGGTGCCGGCCGACGCGCCGGTGTCGATCGCACCGGGCGCCTGGGCGTCGATCCCGACCGGCGTCGCCATTGCGCTACCGAAGATGACCGAAGGCCAAGTCCGGCCGCGCTCCGGCCTTGCCGCCCGCCACGGCGTGTCGGTGCTCAACGCGCCGGGCACGGTGGATTCGGACTACCGCGGCGAAGTACACGTCCTGCTTGTTAATTTCGGCCGCGAACCGTTTTCGGTGGCGCGAGGTCTGCGAATTGCCCAATTGGTCATCATGCCCATCCTGAACGCACAGCTTGTCGAACAAAAAAAGCTCGACAAAACGCGCCGTGGGGCAAAAGGCTTCGGCTCCACCGACAAACGAACGATTGACAAGCGGCGAAAACATCGTCCGTAATATAATACCGTTATACGTTATAATGGATTCTTTTCCCGCATGGCGCTGCTTTCTCCCAAGGGCCTGTTGGCCATTGCCGCCGTTGTCGATGTCGCGCTGCATGGCCGAGGCCGGCCGGTCTCAGCCAAAACCCTGGCGGCGCGTCATGCCCTACCGGCGCGGCATCTCGAACCGGTCCTGCAAGCGCTGGTGCGCGTCGGCATCCTGAAGGGCATTCGCGGGCCGCGCGGCGGATACGAACTGGCGCGCGAACGCCGCCGCATCACCGCCGACGAGATCCTGCGCGCCGCTGGCACGATCGACAGCCGCGAGACCGCGCATTCGAGCTCCGCGCTGCTCAACAGCGTGGTGATCCCGGCGGTGGCGCAGGCCGAGCGGGCGTTTGCGATGGCGCTCAGCCGAATCAATCTCGACGAACTGGCGCGGCGCGCCGAACCGCTCAAGGACATCATCAGTCTGTAACGGCGATGGCGCGGCAACATCGCTGACGTTCACGGTCTGGACTCTTTCGGCTCGATTCTCGTTGAGGGTAAAGTCCCAATGATTCGTGGGCGGTAGACCGGTCGCCGCCCGCGCAGGGGCAATCGGGCATGGCGGAATCGATCCGCGTGACTGGCGGGAGACGTTGCGCTCATCCGCGACGGAGCGGATTCGTCGCCGGCGTCGCAATGGCCGCCATCACCATCGGCCCCGCGGCCGGCGCCGACCGCGTCGGCGGCCTGCCCGCGTTCGAGACCTATACCGACGCCTTCGCGACGCTGCAGCGGCATGAAATCGCCGCCCTGGTTCTCACCTTCGGGGTGCTGCTGTTCGCCGTGGTCACCGCCATCGCGCTGGTTCGCACGCGCCTGCGGGCGGCCGCGGCGGAGAACGCGCTACGCGACCGCATCATGGCGCTCAAATCCGAGCGCGACCGGTTCAATGCGCTGCTGCTGTCGGAGCCACAAATCATCGTGTCATGGGCGGCGGCCGACAACGAGCCGGACATTCTCGGCGACACCTCGCTTGTCACCCATGCGTCGCTGCCGCAGCGCGTGTTGGCGTTCGGCACCTGGCTCGAGCCCGACAAGGCGCAAGCCATGGAGCATGCCGTCGACGCGTTGCGGGCCGACGGCGAGGGTTTCTCGATGTCGCTCGTCTCCACCGCGGGGCGGACGATCGAAGCCGAGGGTCGGGCGATCGGCGGCCGCGCGGTGCTGCGGCTGCGTGACGCCAGCGGGCTCAAGGGCGAGCTCGCCGAGCTCAACGCACGGCATGACAAACTCCTGAGCGACACTGAATCGCTCCGGTCGCTGATCGAAGCGTTGCCGACGCCGGTCTGGACGCGCGATATCACCGGCGCCCTGGTGTTCTCGAATGGCGCCTATGCCAAGGCGGTGGAAGCCAAGGACCCGGCTGACGCGCTGGCGCGCAACGTCGAGTTGCTCAACCGCGCGGCGCGCGACGAGGCGAGCCGCGCCCGCGCCGCTGGCCAATCGTATCGCGGCCGCGTGCCCATCATCGTCGCCGGCAGCCGCCGCGCCTTCGACGTTCTCGTCGTGCCGACCCGCAAAGGCAGCGCCGGCATCGGTATCGACGCGACCGAAGCCGAGGCCATGCGCGCCGAGCTGATGCGGCTCAGCGAAGCCCATCGCCGCACGCTCGACGAATTGGCGACCGGCGTCGCGATCTTCGGAACCGATCAGCGGCTGACGTTCTACAACGCCGCCTACCGGTCGCTCTGGGAGCTCGAGGCCGGGTTCCTCGATCAGCTGCCGTCAGATTCCGCCGTGCTCGACCAATTGCGCGGCGCCCGCAAGCTGCCCGAAGAGCAGGACTTCCGACAGTGGAAGGCGGCGCTGCATGAGGCCTACCGCGCCGCCGAAGCCAAAGAGCACCTGTGGCACCTGCCGGACGGCCGCACGCTGCGCGTCGTCACCACGCCCAACCCGCAGGGCGGCGTGACCTATCTGTTCGACGACGTCACCGAACGGCTCGAACTGGTCCGCCGCTACGACGCGCTGATCCGCGTGCAGGGCGAGACGCTCGACAATCTGGCCGAGGCGGTGGCGGTGTTCGGCAGTGATGGCCGCTTGCGTCTGCACAATCCGGCCTTTGCCCGCATGTGGCGGCTGGCGCCGGAGATGCTGAAGGATCGCCCGCATATCGAGGCGATGATCGAACGGTGCCGGCCGCTCTATGGCGAGGACGCGCTGTGGCAACGGCTGCGCGCGACCGTCACCGCAATCGAGAGCCGCGACGGCGTGACCGGCCGCTTGGAGCGCCGCGACGGCAGCGTGGTCGATCTTGCGACGGTGCCGCTGCCCGACGGCGCCACGCTGGTCACCTTCCTGGACGTCACCGACACGATCAACGTCGAGCGCGCGCTGCGCGAGCGCAACGAGGCGCTGGAGGCCGCCGATGCGTTGAAGGTGGATTTTGTCCACCACGTGTCCTACGAGCTGCGCTCGCCGCTGACCAACATCATTGGCTTCGCCCACTTCCTGGGCGAGCCCAGCACCGGCGCGATGAACACCAAGCAGCGCGAGTATCTCGGTTACATCAACACCTCGACCAACGCGCTGCTCGCCATCATCAACGACATTCTCGATCTAGCCACCATCGACGCCGGCGCGATGAAGCTCAGCCTCGGCCCGGTCGACGTGCGGCAGACCATGAATGCGGCCGCCGAGGGCATCCAGGACCGCCTGGTCAAGGACAACCTGGTGCTCAACATCCAGGCGGCGGCCAACATCGGCACGTTCGTCGCCGACGAGCGCCGCATCCGCCAAATCCTGTTCAACCTGTTGGCCAACGCGGTCGGCTTTTCGCCGGCCGGCGCCACCATCACGCTGACCGCCGAGCGGCTGCCGGACGCCATCGTGTTCTCGGTGACCGACAACGGGCCCGGCATCCCGCCCGAGGTGCAGGACCGGGTGTTCGACTGGTTCGAAACCCATCCGCTCGGCTCCCGGCACCGCGGCGCCGGCCTCGGCCTATCGATCGTGCGCTCGTTTGTCGAACTGCACGGCGGCACGGTGACGCTTGACTCCACCGTTGGACATGGCACCACGGTCGTCTGCACCTTCCCGATCGACCAGCAGGTCGAGCGGACGGCGGCGTAGCCCGCGCGACGGGCGCTTCCAGCGACCACCGGCGAACCATGAGTTTGCTTGCGCCAGGCCAGAACCACGATCGGTCCGCGATCTGCGGCTCACGCAAGGCATGACGGAGAACGCATGCTTCCGATCTCGGCCAGCGGATCGAGCTTCACGGCGGTGCTGCCCAGCGAGCAGGCCTTGCAGCGGTTGGTGGTCGATATCGCCGCCACGTTGGAGCCGGACGATCTGCTGACGCTGTCCGGCGATCTCGGTGCCGGCAAGACCACATTCGCCCGCGCCATGATCCGGTTCCTGGCGGACAAACCGGAGATCGCGGTGCCGAGCCCGACCTTCACGCTGATGCAGACCTACGAGCTGCCGCGGTTTCCGCTGGTGCACGCCGACCTCTATCGCCTCGAAGGACCGGGCGAGTTGGCCGAGCTCGGCTTCGACGATCTGCCCAAGGGAGCAGTGGTGCTGCTGGAATGGCCGGACCGGGCGGCGGGCTTCTTGCCGCCGGACCGCTTCGACCTGACCTTCACGCTCGCGCCGGAGCTCGGCCCCGAGCATCGCAACGTGCGGATCACCGGCTATGGCCGGTTCGGCGCACGGGTCGAACGGATGGCCGCGGTCCGCCGGTTCCTCGACGCCACCGGCTATGCCGCAGCCGAGCGGCGGCGCGTCCAGGGCGACGCCTCGACGCGGATCTATGAGCGGCTGCGGCTCGGCGACCAGCGCGCCATTTTGATGAACGCACCGCGCCGACCCGACGGTCCACCGATCCGCGGCGGCAAGCCCTACAGCGCGATGGTGCATCTGGCCGAGGACATCCAGCCGTTCGTCGCCATGGCGAACGGGCTGCGGCAGATCGGATTGTCGGCGCCGCAGATCTACGAAGCCGAGCTGCCGGACGGCCTGCTGATCATCGAGGACCTGGGTTCGGAGCCGGTCGTGGCCGGCGATCCGCCATCGCCGGTCGAGGATCGCTACCGCGCCGCGGTCGATGTGCTGATCACGCTACACAGCGCAAAGCTGAGCGACACGCTGCCGATCGCGCCCCACGTCTCGCATCGTTTGCCGCACTACGATCTCGACGCCTACCTGACCGAAGCCGAGCTGCTGCTCGACTGGTATCTGCCGCGCGTCGGCGTCAAAGTCACCGATCCGATCCGCACCGCCTATCTGTCGGTGTGGCATCAAGCGCTCGCCGTGGCGCTCGACGCCGAGCCGACCTGGGTGCTGCGCGACTTCCACTCGCCGAACCTGATCTGGCTCGCGGAGCGAACGGATATCGCGCAGGTCGGCGTGCTCGACTTTCAGGACGCCGTCATGGGTCCGGCCGCCTATGACGTGGCGTCGCTGCTGCAGGACGCGCGGGTGGACGTGCCGGAAACCATGGAAGTGTCGCTGCTCGGCCGGTACGTGGACCGGCGAGCCGAGCTCGACCCCGACTTCCATCCGGTAAATTTCCTGCAAATCTACGCGACGCTGGCGGCGCAACGCGCCTCGAAAATCCTCGGTATCTTCTCCCGACTCGATCGGCGCGACGGCAAGCCGCAATATTTGCGGCACATCCCGCGGGTCTGGGGTTATTTGCAGCGCTCGCTCGCCCATCCGGCGTTGGGCACGTTGCGAAACTGGTACAGCGCCAACCTGCCGGCGCCGACGCTGCCCGTTGGCGGTGAATGACATGGCCGTCACGCCGCGCACCGCCATGGTGCTGGCCGCGGGCCTCGGCGAGCGCATGCGGCCGCTGACCGACCGGGTGCCCAAGCCGCTCGTCCGCGTCAGCGGCAAGCCGCTGCTCGATCATGTGCTCGACCGGCTGGCCGGTGCCGGCATCGAACGCGCCGTGGTCAACGTGCATTACCTCGCCGAACAGATCGAGCGTCACGTCGCCGGCCGCAAGGCGCCGCAGATCGCGATCTCCGACGAGCGATCGGCGTTGCTCGGGACCGGCGGCGGTGTGGTCAAAGCCCTCGACGTGCTCGGCCGCGAGCCGTTCATCCATGTCAATTCCGACACGATCTGGATCGACGGCGCGCGCCCCAATCTCGAACGGCTGGCCGAGGCGTTCGATCCCGCCGCCATGGATGCCCTGCTGCTGCTGGCGCCGGTCGCGACCAGCATCGGCTATGCGGGCCGTGGCGACTTCAGCATGACCACGGACGGCCGCCTGGTGCGGCGGGGTGAAAACGAGGTCGCGCCGTTCGTCTATGCGGGCGCGGCGCTGCTGCGCTCCGAATTGTTCAAGAACGCGCCGGCCGGCGCATTTGCGTTGACGCGGCTGTTCGATCGCGCCGCCGCAAGCGGCCGGCTGCACGGGCTGCGCCTCGACGGCGTGTGGATGCATGTCGGCACGCCCGAGGCGATCGCGCAGGCTGAGGCCGCGATCGCCGCCAGCGCGGCCTGACCGACGCTAGATCGGGATGACTTTTCTTTGAATCGTTATCCCGATCCAATTTCTTGTTTGAGCATGATCTTTTCCGAAAACCAGCTCCCACTTTTCGGGATCATGCTCTATTTTGCGACCACGGCGGTGACGTCAATCTCCAGCAGCATGCCCTGGATGGCTAGGCCATTGATCACCAGGAAGGTGTTGGCCGGAATCGGACCGCCCGCATAGGCCTCGCCGCGGCACTTGCCGACCGGCGCCTGATAGCGGATGTCGGTGACGTAGACCACCTGCTTCACCACGTCCGCCAGGGTGGCGCCATGCGCCCCCAGCGCGCGCTTGATCTTGTCGTAGGCATAGACGCACTGCTGGTACGGATCGCCGAGATGGCGAATCGGTGCGCTGGCGCCGGCCGGCGCGGTTTCGTCTTCGGCCCCGATGCCGGCCAAGTAGATCGTCTTGCCGGGCCCGGTGACGGTGATGATTTCGGTGAACCGTCCCTTGGTCCATTCCGATGGATTGAAGCGCTTGACTTCAAGGCTTTGAGCGCTGACTGAGGTCGCAAAAATGAGCGATGCCAAGATTGACATTGTGGCCCGCGTCGCAATTGCCGACATAACAACCTCCTGCGTCGACGTCGTCGCCGACATCCTGCCCTATATTGATTGACCATGGCCACATCGCTGCCTCGCGTCTTCAACATCCCGGCGTCGGCGCCCTTCCTTAAGAGCCTGATCAAGGCGCTGATGGAGGACCGGCTCGGGCTGGGCTTCAAGCCGGCTGGCGATCCACTCGCGCTTGCGGCGGCGACGCTTTACCTGCCGACGCGGCGCGCCTGCCGCCTGGCCCGCGACATTTTTCTCGAAGTGCTGAACAGCGACGCCGCGATCCTGCCTCGCATCGTCGCCATCGGGGACGTTGACGAAGACGAGATCATGTTCGCGGAGGCAGCCGCCGGCGAGATGGACGGTGCCGGCTTGGATCTGCCGGAAGCGCTCGGCGGCCTTGAACGCGAAATCCTGTTGGCGCGCCTGATCCTGACATGGGCGGCCACCCCCGAGATGCGGCGCGACGGCCGCACATCGCTGGTCGCCAACAGCCCGGCGGCGGCATTGGCGCTCGCCGGCGAGCTCGCGCACCTGATGGACGACATGGCGATGCGGCAGGTGCCGTGGCAGCAGCTCGACACGCTGGTGCCGGACGACCTGGACAAATATTGGCAGGACACGCTGCGCTTTCTCAAGATCGCCCGCGAGCAATGGCCGGCGATCCTCGCCGAGCGCAACCGCATCGAGCCGGCCGAGCGCCGCAACCGGCTGATCGCGGCCGAAGCCGCGCGGCTCGCGGCGAGCAGCGGTCCGGTGATCGCCGCCGGTTCGACCGGTTCGACGCCGGTAACCGCGACGCTGCTCGCTACCATCGCCAGGCTGCCGCACGGCGCGCTGGTCCTGCCCGGCCTCGACACCGATCTCGACGATGCGACCTGGCGGCTGCTCGACGGCCATAACGACGAAGAACCGGCCGCGCATGGCCATCCGCAGCTTGCGATGCATTCGCTGTTGCACCGCCTGGGCATCGGCCGCGACGCGGTCACCGCGCTCGCGCAACCGGCGGCGTATGGCCGCGAGCTGGTCTGCTCGGAGGTGTTTCGGCCGGCCGCCACCACCGAATTGTGGCGGAAGCGGTTGGGCGAGACCGCGTTTACGGCGCAGGCGGACGCGGCGTTCCGGACCATGACGGTGATCGAGGCCGCCAACGGCGAAGAGGAGGCATTGGCGATCGCGGTCGCGTTGCGCGAGGCGATGGCAATTCCGGGCAAGACTGCAGCGCTGGTGACGCCCGACCGCACGCTGGCGCGCCGCGTGCTGGCGGCGCTGGCACGCTGGAATGTGCCGGTGGACGATTCCGGCGGCGACGCGCTCGCCGAGACGCCGGCCGGAGTGTTCGCCCGCCTCGCCGCCGAGGCGGCGCTGCAAGGGCTCGAGCCGGTGACCTTGCTGGCGCTGCTCAAGCATCCGATGGGCCGCTTCGAGGCGCGCGCTGTCGCCGCGCTCGAGCGTGCGGTGCTGCGCGGGCCGCGGCCGAAGGCCGGCACCGCCGGGTTGGCGCAGGCGCTCGACAACTTCCGGCGCGGCCGCACCGAGCTGCATCCCAGCGACCCGCGCAAGGCGCTCACCGAACGGGCGCTCGACGCGGCGGCCGACGTGGTCGCCGGCCTGAGCCAGGCGCTCAAGCCGCTGGAGAGCCTGCCGCCGCAGCCGCTGGCGTTCGCCGCCATGGCGGCGCGTCATGCCGAGACGGTGGCGGCGCTGGGCGGCCTGACCGAAGAGCTGGCCGCGGCGTTCGATGACATGGCGGCGAGCGGCGGTCTCGATCTCAAGCCAGCCGACTATCCCGAACTGTTTGAAGCCGCGATCGCCGATCGCCGCGTGCGCCGCCCGGAGGCCAACGTACGGGTGCGGATTTTCGGCACCGTCGATGCGCGGCTGGTGCCGGTCGATCGCATGGTGCTGGGCGGGCTGGTCGAAGGCATCTGGCCGCCCGAGGCGCGCGCCGATCCTTGGCTCAGCCGGCCGATGCGCCATGAGCTCGGCCTCGACCTGCCGGAGCGCCGCATCGGGCTTTCGGCACACGATTTCGCCCAGGCACTGGGAGCGCCGGAGGTCATGCTGACGCGCGCAACCAAGCTCGGCGGCACGCCGACTGTCGCCTCGCGGTTTGTGCAACGGCTCGCCGCGGTCGCGGGCGAAACGCGCTGGCGGGGCGCGCTTGAGCGCGGTGCGCGCACCATCGAGCTCGCGCGCGCGCTCGATGCGCCACCGCAGGCGCCGCGGTCGATCACGCGACCCGAGCCAAAGCCACCACGCGAAGCGCGGCCGATGTCGCTATCAGTCACCGAGATCGAGCTGTGGCTGCGCGATCCGTATTCGATTTACGCCCGGCACGTGCTTGGGCTGCGCCCGCTCGACGCCGTCGACACGCCGCCCGGCGCGCGCGACCGCGGCACCGTGGTGCACGGCGCGATCGGCGACTTCACCGCCCAGTTCAAGGACAAGCTGCCCGACGACATCGTCGCCGAGCTGCTGCGGCTTGGCGAACGGCATTTTTCCTCGCTTGAGGACTTTCCCGACGCCAGGGCGTTCTGGTGGCCGCGGTTTCAGCGCATTTCGCACTGGTTCGCGGATTTCGAGACGCGGCGCCGCGGCGGGATCTTGAAGCTCGACGCCGAGATCCACGGCACCCTCGAAATTCCGCTCAGGGAGCGCGTCTTCACGCTGCGCTCACGCGCCGATCGCATCGAGCACCGCACCGACGGCCGCTACGCCATCCTCGATTACAAGACCGGCCAGGTGCCGACCCCGCCGCAGGTCAAGTCGGGGCTCGCGCCGCAGCTCACGCTCGAAGGCGCAATTCTGCGCGCCGGCCGTTTCGGCACGATCCCGGCGGGCGCGTCGATCGCCGAGTTTCTGTACATCGCGCTGCGCGGCGTCAATCCGCCCGGGGAGCCGAGGCCGATCGGCTGGAAGGACTCGACGCCGGACGCCGAGGCCGACATGGCGCTGCGTCGCCTGGCCGCCGTGGTCGCCAAGTTCGACGACCCCGACACGCCCTATCGTTCGCGCGAACGGCCGATGTTCATGCGTCGCGGACCGGGCGACTACGATCACCTGGCGCGGGTCAGGGAATGGTCGCTGTTCGGCGATGCCGACGATGGCGAGGGAGGCGTCGAATGACCGATCGCGCCATTCCCGATGTCGTCATCGCCGACCAGCACGCCGCCTCCGACCCGGCGCGATCGGCGTGGGTGTCTGCCAACGCCGGCGCCGGCAAGACCCACGTGCTGGCGCAGCGCGTGATCCGCCTGCTGCTCGACGGCACCGATCCGGCGAAAATCCTGTGCCTGACCTTCACCAAGGCGGCGGCCGCCAACATGGCGAACCGCATCTTCGAAACCTTGAGCCAATGGATCGCGCTCGACGACGGAAAGCTCGACATGGCGATCCGCGCGACCGGCGCGCGCATCAGCGACGCGCGGCAGCGCACCCAGGCCCGCCGGCTGTTCGCCTCGGCGCTGGAAACGCCGGGCGGCCTCAAGGTGCAGACCATCCACGGCTTCTGCGCGCGGCTGCTGCAACAGTTCCCGTTCGAGGCCAATGTGGCGGCGCGCTTTCGCGTGATGGAGGAAACCGAGCAAAGCCAGATTCTCGAGCAAATCCGCCGCGACGTCCTGCTCGAAGCCGCGCGGCAGCCGGACAGCCGCGTCGGGCGCGCGCTGGCCGCACTGATCCCGCTGGCCAGCGATTTCGCGTTCCAGACCGCGCTCGACGAGGCGATCCGCGAACGCATGCCGATCGCCGCGTCGATCGGGCAGGCCGGCGGACTCGAAGCGGCGATGACGCAGCTGTCGGCCGCGCTCGGCATCGACGGTCGATGACACCATCGCAAGCGTCGAAGCCGAGATTCGTCGAGCGGCGCGCACCTGCCATTGGCGCAATGGGCTGCGGTGGCGGGCATCTGCGCCAAAGGCTCCAGCAACGATCAGCGCCAAGGCCAGCGCCTGGCGGAGGCGGCGGCCGCCGCAGGCAGCGCCCGGCTCGACGCCTATTTGTCGATGTTTTTCAGCGACGAGGACAAGCCGCGCAAGCAGATCGTCACCGCGGCGATCGTGCGGAGCGAACCCGAACTGGCGCAGCGGTTGTCCGACGAACAGACGCGGCTGGTTGCGCTGTGCGAAAAGCGGCGCGCCATCCTGGCGCGCGACCGCACCGCGGCGCTGCTGGCGATCGCGATCGAGGTGATCGGCCGCTATGCCGCCGAAAAGGACCACGCGCGGCCTGCTCGACTACGACGATCTGATCGCCCACACCCGCGACATGCTCGACCGCGTCGAATCGGCCTGGGTGCACTACAAGCTCGACCTCGGCATCGACCATCTGCTGATCGACGAGGCGCAGGACACCAGCCCGCAGCAATGGGACATCATCAAGCGCTTCGTCGCCGAGTTCACCGCTGGCGCGGGCGCGCGCGGCGCGCTGCGGCGCTCGATCTTCGCGGTCGGCGACGACAAGCAGTCGATCTTCTCGTTCCAGGACGCGGCGCCGGAAGCCTTTGCGGAGATGCGCGGCTACTTCCAACGCGCCCACGCCGACGCCGGACTGCCGTTCCAACCGGTGTCGCTGAAATACTCGTTCCGGTCGGTGCCGGTGGTGCTCGACGCGGTCGACGTGGTGTTCCGGCAGCCGGCCGCCCATTCCGGGCTGACCACCGATCCGGTGCCGACCGTCCACGAGGCGGTGCGCGAGGCCGCGCCGGGCCTGGTCGAGCTGTGGCCGCTGGTCGAGCCCGACGAGCGGCCCGAGGTCGATCCATGGGATGCGCCGTTCGACACACGGTCCGAGCGAAGCCCGCGGGTCAAGCTGGCGCGGCAGATCGCCAGCCGCCGTCAAGACCTGGATCGAGCGTCGCGACCTGGTCGGCGATGGCGAGGGGCGCCATGCCGTGCGCCCTGGCGACATACTGATCCTGGTGCGGCAGCGCGGCGCGCTGTTCGAGTCGATCATCCGCGCCATCAAGGCGTCCGGCATTCCGGTCGCCGGCGCCGACCGGCTGATGCTGACCGAGCACATCGCGGTGATGGACCTGCTGGTGCTGGCCGATGCGCTGCTGCTGCCGGAGGACGATCTGGCGCTGGCGACGGTGCTGAAGAGCCCGCTGTTCGGACTGATCGGAGCAGGAGCTGTTCGATCTGGCGCACGGCCGCGACGGCGTGCTGGCGCGAGCGTTGCGGGCGCAGCGACCGGAGCTTGCGGCGCGGCTCGATGCGCTGGGCGAAGCAGCGCGACGCCTGTCGCCGTTTGCCTTCTACGCCGAGCTGCTCGGCCCCGGCGGCGGCCGCAAGGCGTTCCTGGCGCGGCTCGGCGCCGAAGCAAACGACGCCATCGACGAATTTCTCAATCTCGCGCTCGACTACGAGAGCCGCGAGACGCCGTCGCTGCAAGGCTTCGTCGCCTGGCTGCGCACCGCCTCGGCCGAGGTCAAGCGCGACATGGAGATCGCGCGCGACGAGGTGCGGGTGATGACCGTGCATGGCGCCAAGGGGCTGGAGGCGCCGATCGTCGTGCTCGCCGACACCACGACGCAGCCGGCCGGGCCGGCGCAGTACCAGCCGCGGCTGCTCGCCTTGCCGCGGCGCGACGCGCCGCCGCAGGCGCGCCGATTGCATGGTGCTGGATGCCGACCCAGGCAGGACGACACGGCGTCGAGCACGGCGGCGCGCGCCAGCGCCGACCGTCGACGCACGAGAACGAATATCGCCGGCTGCTCTATGTGGCGATGACGCGCGCCGCCGACCGGCTGGTGGTCTGCGGCGTCGATCGGCGAACGGACGCATGCCGCAAGGCTGCTGGTACGAGCTGGTCGAGCAAGGCCTTGAGGCCACCGGCTTGCTCGCCGAGCACGCCGGCGATTTCGGCGACAGGCAGCGTGCGGCGCTATCGCAAGACCGCGCCCGGACGTCGCGCCGGCGCCCGACCCGCGCGCCGCCGATGCGGAGCGGACCGCGCTGCCGGATTGGCTGACCAGCGCGGCTGCGGCCGCGCCGCCGCGCGCGCAACCGATCGCGCCGTCGCGGCTTCGTCGACGCCAGCCCGGCGACATGCGAGCCGATGCGATCGCGCGACGCGCGCAGGCGCGCGATCGAGCGCGGCAACACTGGTGCACCGGCTGATGCAGTCGCTGCCCGACATTCCGCCGGAGCGCCGGGCCGACGCCGCGCGCCGCTATCCTCGCGCGCCAGACACGGATTTCGTCCGAAGCCGAGCGCGAGCGAGCTCTCGAAGCAGGTCCTCGGACTGCTCGCCGATCCGCGCTTCGCCGCGCTGTTTGCGCCCGGCAGCCGCGCCGAGGTTCCGATCGTCGGGCCGCGTCGGCGGCCGAGGCGGTGTCCGGCCAGGTCGACCGCCTGGTGGTCACGCCGCAAGCCGTGCTGATCGCCGACTACAAGACCAACCGCCCGGCGCCGCAGCAGCCTCGACGAAGCGCTGGCGCGCTACCCGGCTATGTCGCGCAGCTTGCGCTCTATCGCGCCGTGCTGGCGCAGCTCTATCCCGACCGGCCGGTGCGCGCCGCGCTGGTGTGGACCGATACCCCGATCTGATGGAAATCCCGGCGGCAGCGCTGGATGCCGCGCTCGCTGCAATCCTCACCACCGCGTGATGCGCCTTGACGCTCCGGCAGCGCGTTCATACGTTCCGGCTCCCGGATGCTCCATTCCCCGATTCGAAAACGAGGTGTTCCATGGCCGTTGGCAAGGTCTCCGATGCGAATTTCGAGGCCGAGGTGCTCAAGGCGACCGGCCCGGTCGTGGTCGATTTCTGGGCGGAATGGTGCGGCCCCTGCCGCATGATCGCGCCGGCGCTCGAGGAGATCGCGGGCGCGATGGGCGACAAGGTCAAGATCGTCAAGCTCAACGTCGACGAGAATCCCGGCGTGGCGTCGAAATACGGCATCATGTCGATCCCGACCCTGATGATCTTCAAGAACGGCGAGCTGGCCGCGCGCCAGGTCGGCGCCGCGCCGAAGCAGAAGCTCGAGCAGTGGATCACCACCGCGGTCTGACCGCGCTCAGCTCGAAATTTTTCTCGCGATGGCCGGCCAAAAGCCGGCCATCGGCGTTATGGCGGTGCATGGCTCTGCACGCTGCGTCCCCCGTTCCCGCCCATGGAGGCCCTGTCGGTCGATGAGGTCCCGATCGGCCCCGAGTGGCAGTACGAGCCGAAATGGGACGGCTTCCGCTGCCTGGCGTTCCGCGACGGCGACACGGTCGCGCTGCAATCGAAGTCCGGCAAGCCGCTGACGCGCTATTTTCCCGAGGTGGTCGAGGCGGTGCGGCGCGCTCAAGGCGCAGGACTTCGTGCTCGACGGCGAGATCGTGGTGCCCGACGGCAGGGCGTTCTCGTTCGACGCGCTGCTGCAGCGCATTCATCCGGCGGCGAGCCGCGTGCAGAAGCTCGCGACGGAGACGCCGGCGCTGCTGATCGTGTTCGATCTGCTGGCCGACGCCGACGGCACGTCGCTGATCGACGAGCCGCTGCCGGAGCGCCGCAAGCGGCTGGAGGCGTTCGCGCGCGAAGCATTTCGCGAAGCAGCGGACGCATCCGGCTGTCGCCCGCGACGACCAAGCTCGCCGAGGCGCAAGAAATGGCTCGACGCGGGTCGGCGCGACGCTCGACGGCATCATCGCCAAGCGGCGCGACCTGCCCTACCGCTCCGGCGACCGCACCGGCATGCAGAAGATCAAGAACTATCGCAGCGCCGACTGCGTGGTCGGCGGCTTCCGCTACAACGAGGGCAAGCCCGTCGTCGGCTCGCTGCTGCTCGGCCTCTACGACGACGACGGCAAGCTCCATCACGTCGGCTTCACCTCGACCATCGCGCGCGAGGACAAGCCGGCGCTGACCAAGAAGCTGGAAAAGCTGATCGCGCCGCCGGGCTTCACCGGCAACGCGCCCGGCGGGCCGAGCCGCTGGTCGACCAAGCGCTCGGCGAGTGGCAGCCGCTCAAGCCCAAGCTCGTGGTCGAGGTCGGCTACGACCATTTCACCGGCGACCGCTTCCGCCACGGCACGCGGCTGATGCGCTGGCGGCCGGACAAATCGCCGAAGCAATGCACGATGGATCAGGTCACGCAGAAGAAGGCCGACCTGATGAAGCTGCTGAAGTAGTAGTCGCTGCTGGTCGGAATGCGAGCGCAGGCGAGCTCGTTCCCTCTCCCGCAAGGGGAGAGTGAAGCATGCGCGGTGCAGGCGCTTCATACGATCACTCGAACGATCATTCCGGCGGCGTGCCGTTCTGCGCCAGCACCTCGCCGGCGAGATAGAGCGAGCCGGTGATCAGGATGCGCGGCGCGGGCAGCAAGCTCGAGCCGCCCGACCGCGGCCAGCGCCGCTTCGAGCGTGTCGCGGCTCTCCGCCGGAATGCCGACGCCGCGCGCCATGTCCGCCAGCGCTGCGGCCGGCACGCTCTTGTCCTGCCGCGGGATCGGCACCGCGATGACGCGGCGCGCGATGCCGGCGAAATTGCGCAGGAAGCCCGACGTTGTCCTTGGTCGACGAGCATGCCGACGATCAGCACCAGCGGGCGCGGCACGCGCTCCTCGAGATCGCCGAGCGCCGCCGCAACCGCGCGGCCGCCGTCGGCGTTGTGGCCGCCGTCGAGCCAGAGCTCGCTCTCCGGCGGCGTCAGCGCCTTCGAGCGCTGCCGTGCGTGAGGCGCTGCATCCGCGCCGGCCATTCGGCCTTGGCGAGGCCGGCCTCGAACGCCGCAATCGGCAGCGCGAGCCCGGCGGCGCGCAGCGCCGCGATGGCGGTGCCGGCGTTGTCGAGCTGGTGGCGGCCGTGCGAGCTTCGGCAGCGGCAGGTCGAGCAGGCCGTCGTCGTCCTGATAGACCAGCCGGCCGCGCTCGCTCGTGCACGCTCCAGTGCTCGCCGGCGACGCGCAGCGGCGCGCGCACGCGCTTGGCCTGCCGCTCGATCACCGCGAGCACGGCGTCGGCTTGCGGCGCGATCGCCGCCGGCACGCCGCGCTTGAGGATCGCGGCCTTCTCGGCGGCGATCTTCTCGATCGTGTCGCCGAGAAACTCCAGGTGATCCATCGACACCGGCGTGATCGCGCAGGCGAGCGGCTTGTCGATCACATTGGTGGCGTCGAGCCGGCCGCCGAGGCCGACCTCCAGCAGCAGCACGTCGGCAGGCTGGCGCGAGAACAGCAGGAAGCGCCGCGGCGGTCTCGATCTCGAACACCGTGATCGGCTCGCCGCCGTTGGCGCGCTCGCATTCCGTCGAGCGCGTCGGCCAGCGCCTCGTCGCCGACCAGCCGCGCCGCCGCCCGGCGCGCCGAGGCGAAAGCGCTCGTTGAAGCGCACCAGATGCGGCGAGGTGTAGACGTGCACGCTGCGGCCGGCGGCCTCCAGCATCGCGCGCATGAAGGCGATGGTCGAGCCCTTGCCGTTGGTGCCGGCGACATGGATGACCGGCGGCAAGTTGCCGCTCCGGATGGCCGAGCCGGTCGAGGATGCGCCACATGCGGTCGAGCGAAAGGTCGATCCGCTTGGGATGCAGCGCCAGCAGCCGCGCGATGATGGCGTCGTAGGCGCTCATGCGGAACGCATCTGTGCGGGCGCGATCGAGCCTCGAGCCCGCGTGGACCGGTTTTCGGAAAAGATCATGCTCGAGCCACGAACTGATCGGACCGGGCCAGCCTTACGCCGGCGCGGCACGGCGTCCGGGTCGGCCGGCGGCGGCAGGCTCGGCGGGTCGCTGCGCCGGCGGCGTCTTGGTCAGGACCGGCACAGCTCGGCCAAGCGTCGCGCGCAGCTTGTGGCGATGGACCACCATGTCGACCATGCCGTGGTCGCGCAGATATTCGGCGCTTCTGGAAGCCGTCGGGCAGTTTCTCGCGGATGGTCTGCTCGATCACGCGCGGGCCGGCGAAGCCGATCAGCGCGCCGGGCTCGGCGATCTGCACGTCGCCCAGCATCGCATAGGACGCGGTGACGCCGCCGGTGGTCGGATTGGTCAGCACGACGATGTAGGGCTGCTTGGCGTCGCGCAGCATCTGCACCGCCACCGTGGTGCGCGGCAGTTGCATCAGCGAGAGGATGCCCTCCTGCATGCGCGCGCCGCCGGAGGCCGCGAACATGATGAACGGCGTGCCGCGATCGACCGCGGTCTCGAGCCCGGTGATGACCGCCTCGCCGGCCGCCATGCCGAGCGAGCCGCCCATGAAGTCGAAGTCCTGCACGGCGATCACCACCGGCATGCCTTCGAGCTTGCCGAGCCCGAGCTTGATCGCGTCGGCGAGGCCGGTCTTGGTGCGGGCGTCCTTGAGCCGGTCGGCGTAGCGGCGCTCGTCGCGGAACTTGAGCGGATCGGTCGCGACCTCCGGCACCGCGATGTCGAGCCAGGTTTCGCCGTCGAAGATCGATTTCAGCCGCGCCACCGCGCCCATGCGCATGTGGTAGTTGGAGCTCGGGATCACGAACTGGTTGGCCTCGACGTCCTTGTAGAACACCAGCTGGCCGGTCTCCGGACATTTGATCCAGAGATTTTCCGGCGACTCGCGCCGGTTGAGGAAGCTGCGGATCTTCGGCCGGACGACGTTGGAGATCCAGTTCATGGCAATGGTCTCTGAGCTTCGGTCGTCATGGCCGGGCATGCCGTTCGAAGAACGGCGTCGCTTCGCATATAATACCTAAAGACGTGGATGCCCGGCACAAGAGCCTGCCCCGGACTTGATCCGGAGCCGGGCATAACGAGGCAAATTATGGCGCCTTCCTCTTGGCGCCGCGCACGCCGCCGGCCAGTTCCGAGACCAGACCGGTCACCGCCTTCACGGTCCGCGCCGTGGCCTTGCCGTTGCTGGTCGAGGCTGTCCTTGATCGCGCCGACCAGCGCCGAGCCGACCACCACGCCGTCGGCGCCGGCCGCGATCGCGCGCGCCTGCTTCGCGGTCCGCACGCCGAAGCCGACCGCGACCGGCAGCCTGGTGTGGCGCTTGATGCGCGCCACCGCGGCGCGCGACCGCAGTCGACGTCCGGCGCAGCCGCGCCGGTGATGCCGGTGATCGATACGTAGTAGACAAAGCCCGAGGTGTTCTTGAGCACCGCCGGCAGGCGCTTGTCGTCGGTCGTCGGCGTGGCGAGGCGGATGAAATTCAAGCCCGGCCTCGAGCGCCGGCAGGCAAAGCTCGTCGTCCTCTTCGGGCGGCAGATCGACGACGATCAGCCCGTCGACGCCGGCGGCCTTGGCGTCGGCGAGGAATTTCGTCACGCCGTAGATGTAGATCGGATTGTAGTAGCCCATCAGCACGATCGGCGTCGCATCGTCGGCCTTGCGGAACGCCCGCACCATGGCGAGCGTCTTGACCATGGTCTGGCCGGCGTTGAGCGCGCGCAGGCCGCCGGCCTGGATCGCCGGCCCGTCGGCCATCGGATCGGTGAACGGCATGCCGAGCTCGATCACGTCGGCGCCGGCCTTCGGCAGCTCCTTCAAAATCGCCAGCGAGGTCTTCGGATCGGGATCGCCCGCCATGGTGAACGTAACCAGCGCCGCGCGGCCTTCGCGCGCCAGTGTCGCGAAGCGCTGGTCCATGCGCGCGGTCATTTCTTGATGCGGCTTGGGATCGATGAGCGGCAGGGTCTGCTGATTGCGCGCGCGCATCTCGGCCATGCGGATGTTGATGGTGCCGAGAACGATCAGCACGAGCATGGCGAAGCAATAGAACCACTCTTTGCGCGTGATCTCAGGTCCGGTCTCGAACAGACGCGCTTTGAAAAAATAAAGCAGATAGCCGACGCCGACGATCACAAGCGTCCAGCCCGTCCGGCCCTGACGGCTCATCCCCGTCCACCAGGCATAGAGCCGCATCAGAGTTTGCCCTTCAGATGCTTGGCGACGCTGTCGAGGTCCTTGTCGCCGCGGCCCGACAGATTGACCACCATCAGGTGATCGGTCGGCTTGTTCGGCGCGATGTCGGGAAGGCGCGCCAGCGCATGGCACGACTCCAGCGCCGGGATGATGCCCTCGAGCCGGCTGCAAAGCTGGAACGCCGCCAGCGCCTCCTTGTCGGTCGCCGACAGGAACTTGATGCGGCCGACGTCGGCAAGCCAGGCGTGCTCGGGCCCGATGCCGGGATAATCGAGCCCGGCCGAGATCGAATGCGCCTCCTCGATCTGGCCGTCGCCGTCCATCAGCAGATAGCTGCGGTTGCCGTGCAGCACGCCGGGCCTGCCGCCCGCGACCGAGGCGGCGTGCTTCTTTGTCGAGGCCGTGGCCGGCCGCTTCGACGCCGTAGATTTCGATCTGCCGCTCGTCGAGGAACGGATGGAACAGGCCCATGGCGTTCGAGCCGCCGCCGATGCAGGCGATCAGCGAATCCGGCAGCCGGCCTTCCGCCTCCTGCAATCTGCACCCGCGTCTCCTCGCCGATCACGCACTGAAAATCGCGCACCATCATCGGATAGGGATGCGGGCCGGCGACCGTGCCGATGCAATAGAACGTGTTGGCGACGTTGGTGACCCAGTCGCGCAGCGCCTCGTTCATGGCGTCCTTCAGGGTCTTCGCGCCGGAGGTGACCGGCCGCACCTCGGCGCCGAGCGCACGCATGCGCATGACGTTCGGCTGCTGCCGCTCGACGTCGATCGCGCCCATGAACACCACGCACTCCAGTCCGAACTTGGCGCATAGGGTGGCGGTGGCAACGCCATGCATGCCGGCGCCGGTCTCGGCGATCACCCGCGGCTTGCCCATGCGCTTGGCCAGCATGATCTGGCCGAGCACGTTGTTGACCTTGTGCGCGCCGGTGTGATTGAGGTCCTCGCGCTTGAAATAGATTTTCGCGCCCATCAGGCCGGCGGCGGTCTTGCGCTGAAAATGCGCGGTCAGGCGCTCGGCCAGATAGAGCGGCGACGGCCGGCCGACGTAATTCTTCAGATGCGCGTCCATCTCGCGCTTGAACGCCGGATCGGCCTTGGCGGCCGCGTAGGCCTTTTCGAGCTCCAGGATCAGCGGCATCAGCGTTTCGGCGACGAAACGCCCGCCATAGATGCCGAAATGCCCGCGCTCGTCGGGCCCGGTGCGGAATGAATTCGGCAGTTGCGGCGTGTTCATGACGAGCTCACAGGCGCGAGCGCCGTCTCGGCCGCGCGCGCGGCGCGCACGAAAGCGCGAATCTTGTCCAGGTCCTTCTCGCCCGGCGCGCGCTCCACGCCGGACGACACATCGACCGCCGGCGCCCGCGTGATGCGCAAGGCCTCCGCGACATTGCCGGCATCGAGCCCGCCGGACAGCATGAACGGCACGCCCGGATTCGGATTGAGGTTCTCCAGCAGGCGCCAGTCGAACGGCTTGCCGAGCCCGCCGGGCCGCGTCGCTTCGCGCGGCGCGCGGCCGTCGAACAGCAGCCAATCCACGACCTTGGCATAGAGATGAATCGGCGAAAGATCGGCGCGACTTTCGACCGGCAGTGCCTTCATCACCGGCAGATGAAAGCGCGTCCGCACCGCCACCACGCGCTCCGGGGTCTCCGTGCCATGCAGTTGCAGCAGGTCGGGCTTGAGCGCCTCGATCACGGCGGCAAGCTCGGCGTCGGTGGCGTCGACCGACAACGCGACCTTCTTGGCACGGCCCTTGACGCGCTGGCCCAGCGCACGCGCGGCATCAGGCCCGATGTGGCGCGGCGACGGCGCAAAGAACACGAAGCCGACCATGTCGGCGCCGGCCGCAAGCGCAGTGTCGAGCGCCTCGGGGGTCCTCAGACCGCAGATCTTGACCGAAAGGGCCATAATGGGCGGGGTTCTAGCAGGCCCCCGAACAACACTCCACCGGTCACTTCAACGCCCGCCACAGCAGCATGGCCGCGGCCAAATCCTCGAGCGCAATGCCGGTCGATTTGAACAAGGTGATTTCGTCCCGGCGTTTGCGGCCCTTCTTCTTGCCACGGCAAAGCTCGAACAGGTCGCCCTGGATGTCCTTGAGCGTGAGCAGCTTGCTCTTGAGCGGGATCGCAATGTCGCCGGAGCCTTTGGCGGTGGCGCGGCTGTCGACATAGACCCGGGCGCGGCGGATCGCGGCATTGTCGGCCTCGCGATAGTCCGGCGTGAATGCGCCGACCAGATCGAGATGCGCGCCCTTCTTCAGCCAGGCGCCATGGACCAGCGGCTTGGGCGACAGGGTCGCGCAGGACACGATGTCGGCCTTGCGCACCGCCGCCTCGAGGTCATCGGCCAGCTCGACCTCGATGCCGGCGGCCGACAGCGCGAACGCGGTCGAGATCGCCCGCGAGCGCGTCCGGTTCCAGAGCGTCACCCGGGTGATCGGCCGCGCCGCGCGGTGCGCGCGAATAAGATGCGGGCTGAGCGCGCCGGCACCGATCATCACCAGATGCGACGCGTCCTCGCGCGCCAGATAGCGCGCCGCCAGCGCCGAGGCGCAGGCGGTGCGCCAGGCGGTGAGCGCGGTGCCGTCCATCACCGCCAGCGTCTCGCCGGTGGCGCCGGACATCAGCACATAGTTGCCGTAGACCGACGGCAGGTCGGCCTTGGCGTTGTCGGGGAAGACGCTGACCAGCTTGCAACCGATGAATCGCTCGCCGGTTTTGGCCTTGGCCGCGGTCCAGGCCGGCATCAGCAGGAGCTTCGCCGCGCGGCCGGATGGCTGCGGGATCATATGGGCGATTTTCTCGGGCACCGCGATGTCGGAGCGGAACGCTTCGTCGAGCGCGTCGATCAGCGCCTGGTAGCTCAACACGCGCGCGATGTCGTCGGCCGATACGAAACGAGGCGCGGCCACGCCGGTCACGCCGCCGGCGGAACGGCAAACGGCGGCGTCTCGGCCGCCGGCAGGCGCTTCGGCTGCGCCATGTCAAGCCGCGCCCGCAGCTCCTGTGCCTCGGCCTCGGCGCGCCGGGCGCGCGCCCGCCACTTGTGCTGCCTGAACCAGGCGGCAATGCCGCCGATCAGCACGCCAAGCCCCACCAGCACAAAGATCAGAATGAACAACGGCGCCGTCAGCGCCAACGCCGGCTGCGTCGCATCGAATGGATCGAAGGAGATGGTGACGATCTGCCGGTTCGCCACCGCAAAGCCGACGATGACGACAACCAGGGGAATGACGATCGCGGCGGTGATGAACTTACGCATGCTACGGCCTCGTACACCGGAGATATGGCCGCTTCGCGAACTTTATCCTGGGTCCGTTACGCCCCGGCCTTGTTCAGGCGCTCGCGCATTTCCTTGCCGGTCTTGAAGAACGGCACCGATTTCTGCGCCACCGCGACATGCGCGCCGGTGCGCGGATTGCGGCCGGTGCGGGCCGGCCGGTTCTTGACCGAAAAGGCGCCGAACCCGCGCAGCTCGACGCGGTCGCCGCGCGCCATCGCGGCGACGATCTCGTTGAGGATGGCGTTGACGATATTCTCCACGTCGCGCTGATAGAGATGCGGATTGGCCGTAGAGATTCGCTGCACCAGTTCGGACTTGATCATCGCACCCGCCCCCTCAGCCCCCGCGCCGCGAGCCAAAATTGCGCGCGGCATCAGTTGGTTGACGGAGGGTGCCAAAGCGCCAATAGACCGTCAAGGTTGAGTCGCTCGACCGCCTGGATGGCGCCCCAATCGCGGATCCGCTCGGCCAGGCCGCCCAGGCCGGCCGCGTCGAGCAGGCCGACCATGGCGACATGCAGGAACGGCAGGTCGCCCAATCGCGGATTGAGCCGATAATCGCGAACCGGTGTCTTGGGGTCGATGTTCTTGGTCTTGGCCAGCCAATCGATCGCCGCCTGCTCATCGCCGAGCGCGTCGATCAGCTTGAGCTCGAGCGCCTGGCGGCCGGTGAATACGCGGCCGTCCGCCACGCGCTCCAGCGATGCCGGGTCGAGGTGGCGGCGCTCCGCCACCAGGCTGCGGAACCAGGAGTAGGAATCCTTCACGATCGCCTCGACCGCCGCGCGGGCCTCGGGGCTGGTGGGTTCATAGCCGCTGGGCGCCGCCTTGAGCGGCGTCGACTTGATCGACTCGACCTGCACGCCAATGGTCTTCAAAAGATCGGTGACATTGGGGTACTGAAAGATCACCCCGATCGAGCCGACGATCGCGCTCTGCTTGGCCAGAATCTGATCGCCCGCCATGGCGGCGATGTAGCCGCCGGAGGCGGCAAGCCCGTCCACCACGATCACCACCGGCTTCTTCGCCTTGACCCGCATCAGCGAGTCGTAAAGCTCCTCGGAGCCCGAGACCGTGCCGCCCGGGCTGTTGATGTGCACGATGACCGCCTTGGCGTTCGATGTGGCGAGCCGGTCGAGCGCCTCGACGCGCTGGCGGCTGCCGCGGATCAGCCCTTCGATCGTCACCCGCGCGATCGAGCCGCCCGGTCCGCCGCTGAAGGTCTCGCGGTTGCCGGTGAACAGCAGCGCTCCGCCGACCACCGCGGCCACGGCGACCAGCACCGTGAGGACGCGCCAGAACGTCAGCTTGCGCCGCATGCGGCGGCGATCGACGATGAAATCGGAATCGAGCGACATAGGCTGATTTCCTTTGAGCTGACTTCCTTTGGACTGATTCCCTTAAATTTGATTCGAACGGCATTTTAGCAAGTTTAGGCGGCGCACTCTGCCGTCATTCCGGGCAACCAGGCGATAGGCCTTACAATGGCGGCCAAAAGATGAACCCTCGGATCGCCGATCCGAGGGTTCGTCGCATTCGGGGCAATCCGAAGCCCCCGCCTATTCCTTCTCGACTTCCTCGCCCTTGCGCTTGAGCGCGGTGCCGAGGATGTCGCCCAGCGTGGCGCCGGAATCCGAGGAGCCGTATTGGGCAATCGCCTCCTTCTCCTCCGCCACCTCCAGCGCCTTGATCGAGACGCCGACCTTGCGGGTGCGCCGGTCGAATTGGATCACGCGGGCGTCGACCTTCTGGCCGACCTGGAAGCGGTCGGCGCGCTGGTCGTTGCGGTCACGCGCAAGCTCCGAGCGTTTGATGAACGAGGTCAGGTCGGTGCCGACGATCTTGACTTCGATGCCGGCCTCCTTCACCTCGATCACCTCGCTGGTCACGACGGCGCCCTTCTTCAGGTCGCCGGCGCTTTCCATCGGATCGCCTTCGAGCTGCTTGATGCCGAGCGAGATGCGCTCCTTCTCGACGTCGACGTCGAGCACTTGGGCTGTGACCTTGTCGCCCTTCTTGTACTCCTCGATCACCTGCTCGCCCGGGCGCTTCCAGTCGAGGTCGGAGAGGTGGACCATGCCGTCGACGTCGCCATCGAGTCCGAGGAACAGGCCGAACTCGGTCTTGTTCTTGACCTCGCCTTCGATCGTCGAGCCGGGCGGATGCTTTTCGACGAACACCTCCCATGGGTTGCGCATGGTCTGCTTCAGGCCGAGCGAGATGCGGCGCTTGACCGGATCGACCTCGAGGATCTGCACCTCGACCTCTTGCGAGGTCGAGACGATCTTGCCGGGGTGCACGTTCTTCTTGGTCCAGGACATTTCCGAGACGTGGATCAGCCCTTCGATGCCGGGCTCCAATTCCACGAACGCACCGTAGTCGGTGATGTTGGTGACGCGGCCCTTGAACCGGGTGCCGACCGGGAATTTGGCTTCGATGCCCTGCCACGGATCGTCCAGCAGTTGCTTCATGCCGAGCGAGATGCGGTGGGTCTCGTGGTTGATCTTGATGATCTTCACCTTCACCTGCTGACCGATGTTGAGCACCTCGGTCGGGTGATTGACGCGCCGCCAGGCGATGTCGGTGACGTGGAGCAGGCCGTCGATGCCGCCGAGATCGACGAACGCGCCGTAGTCGGTGATGTTCTTGACCACGCCGTCGATGACCTGGCCCTCTTCGAGATTCTGCACCAGCTCCTGGCGCTGCTCGGCCCGCGTCTCCTCCAGCACAGTGCGGCGCGATACAACGATGTTGCCGCGCCGGCGATCCATCTTGAGGATCTGGAACGGCTGGTTGACGTTCATCAGCGGGGTGACGTCTCGGATTGGCCGGATGTCGACCTGCGAGCGCGGCAGGAACGCCACGGCACCGTCGAGATCGACGGTGAAGCCGCCCTTGACCTGGTTGAAGATGACGCCCTGGACCTTCTCATTGTTCTTGAACGCGGTCTCGAGCTTGCCCCAGCTCTCCTCGCGGCGCGCCTTGTCGCGCGACAGCACCGCCTCGCCGAGCGCGTTCTCGACACGCTCCAAATAGACCTCGACGGTGTCGCCCACCTTCAGCTCGGACTGCCGGCCCGGACCCGCAAACTCCCGCAGCGCAACGCGCCCTTCGGTCTTCAATCCGACATCGATGACCGCCAGGTCCTTCTCGATGCCGACGACGGTCCCCTTGATGACCGATCCCTCTTGCAGACCGCTGCTGCCGCCAAACGATTCATCGAGCAGCTTGGCGAAATCTTCGCGCGACGGCGCGGTACTGGTGGCAGTTGCCATGAAATCTCCTGATCGCGGGCCGCGCCGGCTGGATTGAAGGGCGTTTCGATTTCCCGGCCCAAAAGCTCCGCAGGCTTTCGGCGACCGCCGGACCTGATGCAGGCGTCAACGCCTGTGGGTCGGCGGCCCGGCGCAAACCGGGCGATCGAAACGATGGTTCAGGTCCGGCAGAAAAGGCTGCGCTTGCGAGGCTGTTCCTCCAACACACGGATGCGCGGTTCGCCGCGCCTCCGGCCTCGCACGGGCAGCCCAGGGATCATGGCTGTCCGGACGCCGTGGATATATCGAACGGCGGATCGCGGAGCAAGAGTGCGGCCATTGGCCTGCGGCGCGAATTCTTCCCAACCCCCCGAACGGAGCCTATGGTGCGCCGCCCTTCGGATGGAGCCTTGAATTGCGGGTCATTATCTATGTTTTGCTGGCGATCGCCGTGGCCACGACCGCGATTTCGTTCATCGGTCCCAGCATCGATCTCGCCATCGCGGGGCTGTTTTACGATCCCGCCACCCGCAGGTTCTTGGCGGTCAACAACCCCTATCTGATCCCGCTGCGCGAGCATGGCTCGATCGCGGTTACGACCTGCGTCGGGATCGTGATCCTGGCGTTGCTGCGCATGCTGCCGTGGCGGCTGCCCGGTGTTCTACCGCGCAACGCGATCGCGCTGACGCTCAGCTTGATCATCGGCCCGGGCATCCTGGTGAACGGCATCCTGAAGCCATACAGCGGACGGCCGCGACCGATCGAGGTGACGCAGTTCGGCGGCGATCTGAAATTCGTCGATTGGTGGAACCTGACCGGCGGCTGCGACAGCAATTGCTCGTTCATGTCGGGCGAAGGCACCACCGCAGCCTGGATGTTCGGGCCGGCCATGCTGGTGCCGCCGCCTTGGCGCGGGCTCGCCATCGGAGCGGCGGCGGTGTTTGCCGGGGGGATCGGCCTGCTGCGCATGGCGGCCGGCGCGCACTTCTTCACCGACATCCTGATCGGCGCGATCGTCACCATCCTGATCGTGCTGGCGCTGAACCGGTTGATCGCCGGCGCGAGCGGATTGCGTCCGGAGCGAAGCTCGCGCGCCTGAGTGGTGTTACGGCCGGTTGCCGCGGCGGCTGTCGACCAGCTTCACCGCCGCGCGGAATGCGGCGTCCGCGTCCAATGCCGTGGTGTCGAGCACCTGGGCATCCGATGCGGGCCGCAGCGGCGCGACCGCCCGCGCACTGTCGCGCTCGTCACGCCGCAGGATGTCGGCCAGCACCTCGGCTTCGTCGATCGGCTCGCCGCGCGCCTGAAACTCCAGGACGCGCCGGCGCGCCCGCACTTCGGGCTTCGCGGTGACGAAGATCTTCACCTCGGCATCGGGACAGATCACCGTGCCGATGTCGCGACCGTCGAGCACCGCGCCCGGCGGCGCCTGCGCGAAGCTGCGCTGCAGCGCCAGCAAGGCCGCGCGCACCTCCGGGATGGCCGAAACCACCGACGCGGCTTCGCCGATGGCGTGACTCTTCAACGCGACCTCGTCGAAACGCGCCGGGTCGAGCGCGTGCGCGGCCGCCGCCGCGCGCTGGCCGTCCTGCGGCGAATGACCGGCGTCGAGCACCGCCTTCGCCACTGCGCGATAGAGCAGCCCGGTATCGAGATGGCGCAAGCCGTAATGCGCGGCGAGACGCTTGCCCAGCGTCCCCTTGCCGGACGCAGCCGGCCCGTCGATCGCGATGATCATGCGAGCTCGGCGCCCAGCGAGCGCATCAGGTCGGCGAAACCGGGGAAGCTTGTGGCGATGAACGCGGCATCGTCGACCTGCACCGGCTGCTCGCTGCCGAGCCCCATCACCAGCGCCGACATCGCGATGCGGTGATCCATGTGGGTGACGACCAAGCCGCCACCCGCGGCACGGCCCTTGCCGTGCACGATCAGGTCGTCGCCCTCGATCACGACCTCGACGCCGTTGTTGCGCAGCATGGCGGCGGTGGCTTCCAGCCGGTCCGATTCCTTGACGCGAAGCTCCTGCAATCCGCGCATGCGCGTGACGCCTTCGGCAAACGCCGACGCGACGGCCAGCACCGGGTATTCATCGATCATGGTGGGAGCGCGCTCGGCCGGGACGTCGACGCCCTTCAGCGCGCCGCCCTTGACACGGAGGTCGACGACCTCTTCGCCGCCCTCGTTGCGCTGCTGCACGATCTCGATCACCGCACCCATCTCGCGCAGCGTGGTGTAAAGCCCGGTGCGCAGCGGATTGGCCATCACGCCTTCGAGGATCACCTCGGAGCCGGGCACGATCAGCGCCGCCACCAGCGGAAACGCCGCCGACGACGGATCGGCCGGTACCATGACCGGCGCTGCTTCGAGCTCGGGTTGGCCTTCGAGCGTGATGCGGCGCCCGTGGTTGCCGACCGACGAAACCCGGACCGTCGCGCCGAAATGCTTGAGCATTTTTTCGGTGTGGTCGCGCGTGGCTTCCTTCTCGATCACCGTGGTGACGCCGGGCGCCGCCAGCCCGGCCAGCAGCACGGCGGATTTGAGTTGCGCGGAGGGCACCGGCGCCTCGTACTCGATCGGCATCGGATCGGTGGCGCCGCGCACCACCGCCGGCAGGCGGCCGCCATCCCGGATTTCAAGCGTGCGCGCGCCCATCAGCTCGAGCGGATCGAGGATGCGCCGCATCGGCCGCGTGCGCAGGCTGGCGTCGCCGTCAAAGGTCGCGGTGATCGGACAGCCTGCGACCGCGCCCATCGTCAGCCGGCAGCCGGTGCCGGAATTGCCGAAGTCGAGGGCTGCGGCCGGCTCGGCGAAGCCGCCGACGCCGACGCCCAGCACACGCCAGGCCTTGTCTCCGGTGCGCTCGACAATGGCGCCGAGCGCCTGCATGGCTTTGGCGGTGCTGATCGCGTCCTCGCCCTCGAGCATCCCGGTGATCCGCGTCTCGCCGACCGCAAGCGCGCCCAGGATCAGCGAGCGCAGCGAAATCGACTTGTCGCCGGGGACGCGGACGCGGCCGGTCAGGGCGCCTGCGCGGCGGGCGGTCAGCGGCGAGGCTGGTCCGGCATTGTCCATAGGCAAGCGATCCTAACCCCGGGCGGGCGCGTGATTTTTTGCTCAGCCGGTTCCGGTATCCGCGCGCGGCTTGCCGTCCTAGCACGCGGCTTCCGACCCCGCGAGACGCTATTGACAGCGGCATTGCAAGCGGCCAAGGGAAACACCACTTTTTTCACCATATGGACTGTTCCGAAGGATTCCGAACCGTGGCCAAACCCGAGCTCGGCACGAAGCGTCTCTGCGGCAGTTGCGGCGCCAAGTTCTACGATCTCAACAAAGCTCCGATCCACTGCCCGAAATGCGGCACGGTGTTCGAAGTTGTGGTGCCGGTGGCGCGCGGCCGCTCTGAGGCCGCTGCTGCGGCCGGCGCCGCTGCCGCCGCCAGCGCCGCTGCGGCGGCCGCTGCTGCTGCGGCGGCGGCCGCAGCCCGCGCACCGGCCAAGGAGGCCGAGGCGAAGTGCCTGAGGCCGCCGACGTCGAGCTGGTTTCGTTGGAGGATGCCGACGCCGAGGCCCAGGGCAAGAAGGCCGAGGGCGCCGAAGCCGTCGAGGGCGAGGACGATATCGAAGTCGAGGAGACCGAAGAGGCGCCCTTCATCGAGGAGACCGAAGAGGGCGACGAGGACGTGACCGACATCGTCGGCGACGGCCGCGAGGACGAAGAGGAGACCTGATTGCCAGGAGTCAGAAATCAGGTGTCAGGAATTAGGACTGATTCCTGTTTCCAGTTTCCTGATTCCTGATCCCCGGAGGGGCCATAGCTCAGTTGGGAGAGCGCTTGAATGGCATTCAAGAGGTCGGCGGTTCGACTCCGCCTGGCTCCACCAGCTTCCTCGCAAACGGCGAAGGTTGCCCGTTGTAGCCCGATAGGGCGAAGGTGACCGGAGACTGAATAAGCCGCCTTCGGGCGGCTTTCGTTTTTTGCGCGGACCCGAATAGGATTACTGGAAACGCGGAGGGGACACCATGAAAGGCAAGATCGGGCTCGAGGAGCATTTCGCGATCGACGACACACTGAATGATTCGAAAGGGTTCTTTCCCGACGTGATCTGGCAGGAGGTGCGCGAGCGCATCCTCGATCTGCACGGCCGGCGGCTCCGGCTGATGGATGAGTTCGGCATGCAGATGATGATCCTGTCGCTGAACGCGCCCGCCGTTCAGGCCATCCATGACCCAAAGAAGGCCAATGAGGTCGCGCGCAAGGCCAACGATTATCTCGCCGAGCAGGTGAAAAAGCGGCCCGATCGGTTTCAGGCGCTGGCGGCGCTGCCGCTGCAAGACCCCGACCTCGCGACGCGCGAGCTGGAGCGCTGCGTCAGGGAGCTCGGCATGGTCGGCGCACTGGCCAACGGCTTCTCGCAGATCGGCGACCCGAACACGATCGCCTATCTCGACGAGAAACAATATTGGCCGTTCTGGGCGATGGTCGAGAAGCTCGACGTGCCGTTCTATCTGCACCCGCGCAATCCGCTGCCGCAGGATTCGCGCATCTACAAGGATCACGGCTGGCTGATGGGCCCGACCTGGGCGTTCGGCCACGAAACCGCGGTGCACGCGCTGCGGCTGATGGGCTCGGGCCTGTTCGACCAATATCCGAAGCTCGCCATCATCCTCGGCCACATGGGCGAGGGTCTGCCGTTCAGCATGTGGCGGGTCGACAATTGCAACGCCTGGATTCCGAACCGGCACGATTATGCGGCGAAGAAAAAGATCGCCGACTATTTCCAGGCCAACTTCCACATTACCGTGTCGGGCAACTTCTGCACGCCGGCGCTGCTGAACGCCATCATGGTGTGCGGCGCCGACCGCATCCTGTTCTCGACCGACTGGCCGTTCGAGAACATCGATCATGCGGCGCTCTGGTTCGACGCGGTCAACACCATCAGCGAGGAAGACCGCTTCAAGATCGGCCGCGGCAACGCGCTCAAGTTGTTCAAGCTGAAGGGCTAGAGCATGATCCCGAAAGGTGTGTAGCGGTTTCCGGATAAGCATGCCCTCGGGCTTGACCCGAGGGATCATGCTCAAACAAGAAACTAGATCGGGATGACGATTCGAAGAAAAGTCATCCCGATCTAGGGCCGTGGACTTATAAAATCCCGCCCCAGCACGCCCCACTGGTAGAGATTGTCCACCCCCGTCGCCAACAATGAATTGGTGCGTATGGCGAAGGGACTTTTCAGCCGTTTGCGGCTATCATGCCATGGGGCGACTCCCTCTGATGGAGGACGCCATGACCCAAGAAGAAGACGAAGCGATTGTTGCCAGAAACAAGCGCGAGATGCGCGCTATGTGGATATTCTCCGTAGCGATCGTGCTGCTGATCCTCGGGGGAATGGGCGCTAACATGATTTGGGGCCATCACCCAGTGAGCCCGACAGCGACGGACATGAGCAGTCAATCGCGCACGGCGCCATCGAAGTAGCGTTAGACCCGATAGCGCTCGACCGCCTTCGCATCCCAGACGATGCCGCTGCCGGGCCGACCGGAGACCATGGCGTGGCCGTTCACGATCCTGAGCGGATCGACCAGAACCTTGTCGGCCCAATCCATGTATTCGAGGAAATGGCAGGTCGGCGTTGCCGCCAGGAGATGTGCGCTCGCCTCCGAATAAAGGTGCGATGACATCTTGATGTTGCGCTCGGCGGCGAGCGTGGCGGCCTGCCGCCAGCCAGTGACGCCACCGATGCGCTCGAGATCGGGCATTACCAGATCGCAGGCCTTGGCATCGAGCGCGGCCCGCATGCCGGCCGGCAGCGAGAAGTTCTCGCCGATCTGCACCGGCACATCGAGCTCGCGGGCGAGCATGGCTGAGCCGGCGTAGTCGTCGTGCCGGATCGGCTCCTCCAGCCAGGCGATGCCCTCGCGGTCGAGCGCGCGCCCGCGTGCCAGCGCCTGCTCGACGTCGAGCGCCTGGTTGTAGTCGACCATCAGCGCGACGCCGGCCGGCAGGCGTTGCTTGACCGCGTGCACGGCGGCGAGGTCCTCGTCGAGCGTCGGATAGCCGAGCCGGAGCTTGATGGCGCCAAAGCCACCAGTGAGCAGCTTCTCGGCCTCATCGGCGAGCGCATCGGTCGGCATCAGTCCAAGCCCGCAGGAATTGTACGCCGGGATCGGTCGCGGCTCGGCGCCGAGCAGCTTGGCCAACGGCACGCCGGACGCGACCGCGAGCGCGTCCCAGCACGCGACGTCGAAACCCGCCATCGCCATGCGTACGATGCCTTGCACGCCGATCAATGCGAACCGTTCGGCGAGCACAGCCCAAAGCGTCTCCGGCTCGACGCGCTGGCCGGCCACCCGCTCCTCGATCGCCCGCAGGATGCTGGCGATTGCCGGCATTGCCTGCCGGAAGTAGGACCAGAGGTAAGCGCGGCCGGTAATCCCCTCCGCGGTCTCGACGTCGATCAGCAGCAGCGGCGCCTTGGTGATGCGCCCGCGGCTGGTTCCGAGCGCATAGGTCATCGGCACCTCGACGCCGATCGCGCTGATCGAACGGACGGTGAGATCGACGGTTTTCAAGGCGCCTGCGGCCACTGTCACGCTCCTCGATGACTGGGCCAGCGGCGGTACAGCGACGGCGCCGTGGTGCGCTGGTCGTATCACTGGCGGATGCCTGGCGGACTCGACCCGGTCGGCTTGCGACCCCGGCAAATGGCCGCCGTTGCTCGGATTTTGCAAGCATTCTTGAAAGCTTAACCCGGGGAACCCATATTTGGGACGTGCCGGCAGGGGTTTCTGCCGGCATACGGGGCGCCATGAGGGCCCCATCAAAGTCGCTTAGAGCGAGGACTTTGAAGATGTCACGGGTTCCGTCGCTGTCCAGTCCGTTCCTGATCGGCTTCGACCAGATCGAGCGTGCGCTCGATCGCGTCGCCAAGGGCGCGGACGGCTATCCCCCCTACAACATCGAACGGCTCGCTCCCGACCAGGACAAGCCCGAACGCCTGCGCATCACGCTGGCAGTCGCGGGCTTCACCCTCGATCAGCTCGAGGTCACGGTCGAGGAGAACGAGTTGGTCATCAGGGGGCGTCAACAGGAGGACAAGGCCCGGCAGTACCTGCATCGCGGCATCGCCGCCCGGCAGTTCCAGCGCGTGTTCGTGCTGGCGGACGGCATGGAGGTGCAGTGCGCCGACCTGAAGAACGGACTGCTCTCAATCGATCTGGCACGGCCCGAACCCGCACGCCTGGTGCGGAACATCCGGATCGAGGAGCACGAGTGAACTGAAGTTCGGACTCGACCGACAAACCAAGAAAGGAGTCGAGGGCCATGAGTGAGAGAACCGAGAACGCGACGGGCAACGATCCCGTCATCACGCCGCAAGCGCTCGCCATCCTGGGCGGCGGCAAGATCGCCTACGTCAAGGCGATCCGCTCCGAGGACGTGCATTCGCTGTATCCGCAGGCGCCGGAGATGGAACCGGGCATGCGGCTGTTCGCGCTGCACGCCGCCGACGGCACGCCAATCCTGGTGACCGACAGCCGCGAGGCCGCAGTCGCCAATGCGATGACGCACGAGCTCGAAACCGTCAGCGTGCACTGAGCCGACCTGCCGGCGCTTGCCTCAACCGGTCGCGTTGCAACAATGATACGGCGCGCGCCAACGCGCGCGCCGTTTCGCATCGCGGTTTGTTTTCAGGCGGCGCTCGCCGAGGACGGCATCGTCAGCACGGCGTAGAGCGCCTCGGCGTCGCGCGATTCGCGAAGCTTGCGGGCGATCTCGGGATCGCGCAGCAGGCGCGCGACGCGCGCCAGCGCCTTCAGATGATCGGCGCCGGCGCCCTCGGGCGCGAGCAGCAGAAACACCAGATCGACTGGCTGGCCGTCGAGCGCCTCGAAATCGACCGGCCGCTCCAGCCGCGCAAACAATCCGAACACCTTGTCGAGCTTCGGCAGCTTGCCGTGCGGGATGGCGACGCCGTTGCCGACGCCGGTCGAGCCGAGCTTCTCCCGCTGCAACAGAATTTCCAGGATCGCCCGATCACTCTGGCCGGTCAGCACGGCGGCTTTGGCGGCGATCTCTTGCAGCGCCTGCTTCTTCCCGTTCACCTTTAGGGCGGGGATGATTGCGTTTGGCGCAATGAGAACGGCTGTTGGCATGGAACCGGATGCCAGGATGCGGTCAGTGGGGCTGTCCAGAAAGGCGGCGGACCATAAGGACCGGCCCGGCGGCCGTCAATGGCCGCAACGCTTTGGTCGCGCCAAATCTGCGACATGAGATGTGATCTAAATCACGTTGCGGACGTTGCCGGCGGATCGATCCAGCCGACATTTCCGTCGGCACGGCGATAGACCAGGTTAACCCGGCCGTGGCCGGCGTGACGAAATACCACAACCGGCGCGCCGGTCATGTCGAGCTCGATCACTGCTTCGCTGACCGACAATCGTTTAAACGCCGTAGTCGCCTCGGCGATGATCACCGGGCTGAACTCCGTGGCCTCCTCGGAATCGTGCTCCGGCGCCGCGATCACGTAGCTCGGCGCCGAATCGTCGCGCGCGGCTGGCCCGTTGCCGCGGCCGTCGTGCCGCTTGCCGGCGTGGTAGTCCTTGAGCCGGCGATGATAGCGGCGCAGCCGCTTTTCCAGGTTTTCGGCGGCCTGATCGGCGCTCAGATAGGCGTCGCCCGCCATCGCATCGGCGCGCAGCATGATGCCGGAATTGAGATGCACCACGCATTCGGTGTGGAAGCCGAACGCCTCCTTGCCGACCGTAACGTGGCCGGAAAAGCCGCCGTCGAAATATTTTTCAAGCGCTTCCAGAACGCGGGCGCTGATGCGTTCGCGCAGCGCCTCGCCGACTTCGATGTTCTTGCCGGACACGCGAAACGGCATGGTTGCCTCCGGTTGCGTCCCGATCGAGCCTCGGCCGGCCCACGCCGGCCTGTCTGAGAATCACCTAGGTGCCGCGCCGGAGCGTGTCAATGCGAGCAAAGGCGCGTTCAGGGGGCGGCGGCAAGCTTGGCGCGCCGGCGCTGGACCGAGGACGGAATGCGCATCGCCTCGCGGTACTTGGCGACGGTGCGGCGCGCAATGTCGACGCCGGCGTTGCGCAGCTCATCGACGATGGAATCGTCCGACAGCACGTTGTCAGCGCGCTCGGTGTCGATCATCTGCTTGATCCGGTCCCGCACCGCCTCGGCCGAATGCGCTTCGCCGCCATTGGCGGCGGCAATCGCGGAGGTGAAAAAGTATTTCAGCTCGAAGATGCCGCGGCTGGTGGCGACGTACTTGTTGGCGGTGACACGCGACACCGTCGATTCATGCATGCTGATGGCGTCGGCCACGGTCTTCAGGTTGAGCGGGCGCAGATAGCGCACGCCATGCACGAAGAACGCATCCTGCTGTTTGACGATTTCGGTGGCAACCTTGAGGATGGTCTTGGCGCGCTGGTCGAGCGCACGAATGAGCCAGGTCGCGGACTGCAGATTTTCCGCGAGATAGGTCTTGGCGCTGTCTTTGATCACGGAGCGGCTGAGCTCGGCGTGGTAGCGCTGGTTGACCAGGACCTTGGGCAGCGTGTCGGAGTTGAGCTCGATCACGAAACCGCCGTCCGCGCCGGGCCGCACGTAGACGTCCGGCACGATCGGCTGCACCACCGCCGAACCGAAGGCGAGGCCCGGCTTGGGGTTGAGCTGGCGGATTTCCGCGATCATGTCGGTGAGATCGTCGTCGCTCACCCCGCAAATCCGGCGCAGCGCCGGCAGGTCGTGCCTGGCCAGGAGATCGAGCCGGCCGACCAGCGCCTGCATCGCCGGATCGAACCGGTCGCGCTCCTTGAGCTGGATGGCAAGGCACTCGGTGAGATTGCGCGCGCCGACGCCGGGCGGCTCGAAGGTTTGCAACACTGCAAGCACCGCCTCGACATCGGGCAGCGTCGCGCCGAGCTTCTCGGCGACCGAGGGCAGATCGCCGGTCAGATAACCGGCGTCGTCGATCATGTCGATCAGGTATTGCCCGATCATGCGATGGACCGGATCAGACACCGCCAGCGCCAGTTGCTCGGCCAGATGATCGGCGAGCGTCGGCACGGCTGAGACGAAAGATTCCAGATTGTAGTCGGCGTTGTCGCGCCCGCCGCTGCCGGTCGAGGCCCATTCCGAATAGGCGGCCGGGCTGTCGCTGGACGGCCGCGGCTCGGCGCGCGGCGCGTCGTCGGGAAACACGTTGTCGAGATCAGTGCCCAGCCGGTCTTCGATCGCGCCGCGGCTGGTTTCGAGATCCCCGTTGATGGCTTCGGCGCCGGTTGGATCGCGATCGGACGCATTGCGCTCGTCGCCCGCCGGCTGCTCGGCCTGATCCGGCGCGCCGTCGACCGCGCTGCCATCGCTGTCGGCACGCTCCAGCAGGGGGTTTCGCTCGAGCTCCCCCTCGACGTAGGCGGCGAGATCCAGGTTCGAGAGCTGCAGCAGCTTGATGGCCTGCATCAGCTGCGGCGTCATCACGAGCGCCTGGCTCTGCCGCATTTGCAGTCGTTGCGTCAGTGCCATCGGATGACTGTGACTTGGTCCGGTTCTTGCTTATCGAAGTTCGCCGGATTTGTATACCGCGATGCGGTATAAATTGTTAACGACCGGGCACCGGGCTCAACGTCAAGAAACTACAAGACATTACAGGCGGAATTCCTCGCCCAGATAGAGCCGCCGGACGTCGGGGTTGTTGACGATGTCGTCGGTGCGGCCCTCCATCAGCACCTCGCCCGAATAGATGATGTAGGCGCGGTCGGTGAGCCCGAGCGTCTCGCGGACGTTGTGGTCGGTGATCAGCACGCCGATGCCGCGGTTGGTCAGGTGGCGCACCAAGGATTGCAGGTCGCCGACCGCGATCGGGTCAATGCCGGCGAACGGCTCGTCGAGCAGCATGTAGTTCGGCCGCGACGCCAGCGCGCGGGCAATCTCGACGCGGCGGCGCTCGCCGCCCGACAGCGCGATCGACGGCGTCTTGCGCAGCCGCGCAATGTTGAACTCATCCAGCAGGCCGTTGAGATCGCGCTCGCGTTTGCGCCGGTCGGGCTCGACGATTTCGAGCACCGCGCGGATGTTTTCCTCGACGCTGAGACCGCGGAAGATCGACTGCTCCTGCGGCAGGTAGCCGATGCCGAGACGCGCGCGCTGGTACATCGGCAGCGCCGAGACGTCGCGACCGTCGAGCTCGATGCGGCCGCTGTCGGCTTTGATCAGCCCGGTGATCATGTAGAAAATCGTGGTCTTGCCGGCGCCGTTGGGGCCGAGCAGCCCCACCGCCTCGCCGCGCCGCACGTACAGGCTCGCACCCTTCACCACCATGCGGTTGCCGAAGGTCTTCTCCACCGAATGCGCTGCCAGATAGCCGCCATCGATCGCCAGCGCGGCCGGCTCCTGGTGATCGGGCTCCGCCGGATGCGGCGGCTGCCAGGCGGCGGCGCTGCCATTGGTGCGCGGCCGCACCTGCAGCATGCGCGGCTCGTGACGCGGAATGAGATCGCTCTCGCGCGGAATGATCGCGCCGGTCGCCGGCAGGCTCATGCTCCAGCGGTCGGCCCCACCCGCGCGACGGCGGCCGAACGCGGGCGTGCGGCGGCTGCGAAACAACGAGAGCAGGTCGTCAAACACGTCGATGGTCGCTCCGGATTGCGCCGTGATAGTCGGTCGCCCGCGGGCTTACAACCCGGGCGGCCGCAGTCCCATCAATTCGGGAACGACCGCCCAGGTCCGAACGGGCCGGTCTGCCCGGGCCCGCCGGGCTGCTGCTGGATCAGCATGCGCACTGGTGCATTCGATTTGCCGGCGTCGACCCGCGAGACGCCGGTGGTCAGATCGACCACCAGCTTGTCGCCCTGCACCACGTTCTGCCCCTGGCTGACCACGACGCCGCCGCTCAGCGTGACGGTGTTGGTGCGCATGTCGAACAGTCCAAGCTCGCCGGTGGCGGTCTGGTCCTTCTGCGTCACCACGACGCCGCCGCGAGCCTCGAGCTTGCTGATCTGCTGCGAGCCGCCGGGCCCCGGCGTCGCCGCCTTGGCGGCGCCCGGCATGGCCTGGTCCTCGTAGAACACCACCAGCGACTTGCAGCGCAGCGTGGTGTCGCCCTGCACGACCTTCACGTTGCCGCTGAAGGTCGCGACCTTGGACTTGTCGCGGACCTCGAGCCGCGACGCTTCGATGGCGATCGGCTGTCCGCGATTCTCCGAGAAGCCCTGCAGCGCGTTGGGAACGCCCTTATTGGCTTGAGACTGAGGTTGCGGCTGCGCCGACGCGTCGACAGGGACCGCGAGCATCAGCGCGGCCACCAGCAGGCCGGACCGGGTTCGCCGCCATGCGGTCGCGGACGCGCTCATGGCCGACCCGGCTGCGGCTGGTGCGCCTTCACTTCATTCGCCGGCAGGTAGACGCTCACCGCGCCGATGAAATGGATCACCTCGCCGGCGTTCTCGACCTCGAGCCGGTTGGCCTTGATGGTTCCCTGCTGGGTCTGCACCTCGACCGGCTTTTCCGAGACGATCTCGCTGGTCGCGGTGTTGACCTGCGCCTCGTCGAGACGGACCTCGAGGCCGCTGCTCGAGACCACCTTGATGTTGCGGTTGAGCGTCAGCATTCCGCTCGAACGGTCGAACAGTCCCTCCGCCGCCGAGATGTTGATGGTGCTCTTGTCCGCCGCCTCGATCTTGGCGTTGAGCTGGTTGAGCTCGATCAGGTTCGGCTTGGTGACGTCCTGCGCCGCCGATTGCGCGGTCATCTCGTAACGGCGCGCGTCGTTGGTGTAGCCGCTGAGCTTGGGCGCCGCCATCATGATCTTGGTGCCGGAAATCACCATGCCTTTCGTGCTCAGCGGCAGGCGGGTCAGCACCCGCATCGGATCGAGATACCGCACCAATGCGGTCACACACAGGATCAACACCACCACCACCGGGATGGCTATTCGCAAGAAGCGAACCCGGCGGCTGTGACGCATGGCGCGGCGAAACGCACCGTCGGCGTCGCGGTTGCCCTGCACCGCAAAGCCACGGTCTTCGATCTGATCGATCGCCGATGCGCTGGACAGGCGGATCACCCTTGCGTTGCAGAATCGCCTTTGGCGACGTTCATAGCACGGTTTGCGACGTCAAAAATCGACTGCGAATATGGCCCGTTCGCGGCCAAACTCGGTCACGAATGGGCGAAGATGTCCTCGGCCGCCCAGCCCGCAAGGTCGAGCCGGGCCCGATCCGGCAGAAAACGGAAGCAGGCAGCGGCCAGTTCGGTGCGGCTCTCGCGGGCCAGCATGGCATCGAGCTTGTCCTTGAGCGCGTGCAGGTGCAGCACGTCGGAGGCCGCGTAGGCCAACTGGGCGTCGCTCAGCGCCTCGGCGCCCCAGTCGGACAATTGCTGCTGCTTCGACATGTCGATGCCGAGCAGCTCACGCGCCAGATCCTTCAGCCCGTGCTTGTCGGTGTAGGTGCGCACCAGGCGGGACGCGGTCCGCGTGCAATAGACCGGCCCGGGCATCACGCCGAGCGCGTTGGCAATCATGCCGAGATCGAAGCGGGCGAAATGGAAAATTTTCAGAATTTTTGCATCGCCAAGCAGCCGCTTAAGGTTCGGCGCGTTGATCCCGCTCGCCGGAATTTGCACCACGTCGGCCGAGCCGTCGCCGGGCGAGAGCTGCACCACGCAAAGCCGGTCGCGGTGCGCGTCGAGTCCCATCGCTTCGGTGTCGACCGCGACCGCCGGCACGCCATAGCGCGACAGGTCGGGCAGGTCGCCGCGATGCAGGCGGATGGTCATGGCCTGGCCCTGTCATCCCGGGTTTGCGTGATCATGTCAGTGCACAAGCGGCTGATGCCCGTCATTCTCGGTCAGCGCCTCCTCGCGATAGAGGCCGAGCGCCTGGATCGACGGCAGATCGCTGAATGAGAACAGCACCGCATCCTCGCGCTCGGACGCGTTGGCGTGCTCGTGCCAGGCCCAGGACGGCACCACGAAGATGTCGTTCTTGCTCCAGTCGTAGCGCCGGCCGGCGATGATCGAATATCCGCTGCCCTTGGCGCAGGTGTAGACGATCGAGCCGGTGTGGCGATGCGCCTTGCTGCGCTCGCCGGCGCGCAGCAACTGGATGCAGGCGCCGAGCGTCTTCATCACCGGCCCGCCGGTCGCCGGGTTGACGTATTGCATCATGATGCCGTCGTAGGGCGAGCCGTCGGTCGCGGCCGACGCCTTGACCAGCGTCTCATAGGTGCGGCCCCATTCGTATTTGAGCAGCGGCGAATACGGCTTGCTCCACGCCTCGCCGCCGGCCGGCAGCAGGCCCGGCCCGCCGTAGACCGAAACGGTGTCGTTGATCGGATAGTTCGACTTCTGCGAAAACTCCGGATGCACGGCGTAGAAGTTGGCATCGAGCTGGTTGACCAGCAGCATGTCGAGGCCGTCCTGCCAGACCGTGACCGCGCCGTCCTTTTCGACGCCGTGGTCGTGCCAGGTGCCGTTCGGCGTGATGACGAAATCGCCGGCCGCCAGATCCATCTTGTGGCCGTCCACGACCGTGTAGGCGCCGGCGCCCTCCATGACGAAGCGCAGTGCCGCAGACGCATGATTGTGCGCGGTGGCGAATTCGCCAGGCTTCATCACCTGCAAGCCCGAATAGAGCCAGCCGACGCAGGCCGACAGCCCCTTGCGGCCGGGGTTTTCCAGCGCGATGACACGGCGGCCGGCCTTCTCGGGGCTGACCAGATCGAGCGCCTTCAGCACCAGCGGGCGCATCGCCCGATAGCTCCACAGCGTCGGCAGCGACGAGGGCTGCGGGTGCCAAGGCTCGATCGAGTTGGCGATGGTCCAGAGCGCGTAGCTCTCCTGCCGGCCAAGCTCGGCGTAATAGCGGTCGAGCTCCGGCGAGTCCTCGACATTGGCCCGACCGATCACGTCTTCGCGCATGCGCGCCTCCGCTCCCCGACCGACCAACGATTTACCACGCTTTGGCTCGCCTGAAAATCAGCGCAATTCCGGCCTATTCGCGACCCGGCAACGAGGCACGCTCCGACCATGACCCGCTCCTTCGGCCGACCATTCCTTGTCCTGGCGCTGTGTGCGCTCGGCACCGGCTGCATCACGTCGGCCGAACAACAGGCGCAGCGCAACGAAGAGCGCTGTGCCGCCCGCGGCCTCCAGCCGAACACCGACGCCTTCAAGGATTGCATGGTGCGGATCGACACCGAACGCGAGCTGCGCATGCAGACGCGCCGGCAAGAGATGCTGGAACGATCGGCGATCCCGTCATCCAACCGGGGCTATTAGAAGACCACCGCCCGCCTTCGCTCTCGCCGAACTTCGGCGCGACATCCGCCGCGCGATGCTGAGTTGTGCCGCAGCGTCAGTGTAGGCGGATGGTGCCCAGGAGAGGACTCGAACCTCCACGCCTCGCGGCGCTAGTACCTGAAACTAGTGCGTCTACCAATTCCGCCACCTGGGCATGGTGCGATCGGTCGCTGCGCGACACATAAGGTCCCACCTTTTGGCTTGTCAATCGAGGCCATCCAGCCCCTATACAGCCTCGGTCCCCTCCTGTAATCCGGCGCAGCCGGTCCAACCCGCGAGCGCGCCCAGGACTCTGCACTCATGACCCTGCAAGCCAACAACGACACGCTGATCACGATCTTCGGCGGCTCGGGCTTTCTCGGCCGGCATCTGGTGCGGGCGCTGGCGCGCCGGCACTACCGCATCCGCGTCGCGGTGCGCCGGCCGGACCTCGCCGGCCATCTGCAACCGCTCGGCCGGGTCGGCCAGATCCACGCCGTGCAGGCGAACGTGCGGCACGCCGGCTCGGTCGAGGCCGCGGTGCGCGACGCCGACATCGCGATCAACCTGGTCGGCATCCTGTTCGAGCGCGGCCGGCAACGCTTCGACACCGTACAGGCGTTCGGCGCCGAGCAGGTCGCGCTCGCCGCCGCCAACCACGGCGCGCGCATGATCCATGTCTCGGCGATCGGCGCCGACGAGCATTCCACCTCGCGCTACGCCCGCGCCAAGGCCGAGGGCGAGCAGGCCGTCAAGGCCGCGACGCCCGACGCGGTGATCGTGCGGCCCTCGATCCTGTTCGGGCCGGAGGATGACTTCTTCAACAAGTTCGCCGCGCTGGCGCGCGTTCTGCCGGCGCTGCCGCTGATCGGCGGCGGCGCGACGCGATTTCAGCCGGTGTTCGTCGGCGACGTCGCGGAGGCGATCTGCCGCGCAGTCGACGGCCTGGCGCAAGCCGGCACAACCTACGAGACCGGCGGTCCGGAGGTGTGCAGCTTCAAGCAGCTGATGGAATACGTGCTGGCGGTGACCGAGCGAAAACGGCTGCTGGTTTCGCTGCCGTTCGCGCTCGCCAAGCTGCAAGCGGCCTTCCTGCAATGGCTGCCCAAGCCGCCGCTCACCCCCGACCAGGTCGAGCTGCTCAAGGCCGACAGCGTCGTCTCCGAGGCGGCCGAACGCGAGGGCCGCACGCTGCGCGGGCTCGGCATCGCGCCGGTCGCGATGGAGGTCGTGGTGCCATCCTATCTCTGGCGGTTCCGCAAGACCGGTCAGTTCAAGACCGGCCGCTTCGCGTAAGCTTATTGTTTGAGCATGATCTTGTCCGAAAACCGGTTCCCACTTTTTGGGATCATGCTCTAGCCGAACAGTGCGGCCACCCATTCGATTTGCAGCGCAAAGAAGAACACGAGCACCGCAATCGCCAGCGCGGTCGATATCAACTGCCACGGTGAAAAGTTTTTCAGCACCGTTCGCTCCCGCGCTTTTTTTGTTTGAGCATGATCTTTTCCGAAAACCGCTGCACACTTTTCGGGATCATGCTCTGGCCGCGTCACTTCCCTAGCGCCAGCGCGATCAGCCCGAGCGAGCCGGCGATGACCCGCCACCAGGCGAACAGCGCAAAACCGTGGCGCTGCACGTAGCCGAGGAACGTCTTCACCACGATCCAGGCGCAGACGAACGACACCGCAAAGCCGACCGCCACGATGATCGTGTTGGCCGAGCTCATCTGGGCGTGCGACTTGTAGAGATCGTAGGCAAAGGCGCCGGCCATGGTCGGCATCGCCAGCCAGAACGAGAATTCGGCGGCGGAGCGGCGGTCGGCGCCGAGCAGCATGGCGCCGACGATGGTCGCGCCGGAGCGCGACACGCCGGGGATCATCGAGACGCATTGCACCAGGCCGATGATGAAGTACATCGGCAGCGTGAACGTCTGCGCGTCGTGATAGCGGGGCTCGAGATTGATCGTGTCGATCCACAACAGCACCGCGCCGCCGGCGATCAGCGTGAAGCAGATGATCCAGTCGTTAAACAGCACCGCCTTGATGAAATCGTGCGCCAGCGCGCCAACGATCGCCGCTGGCAGAAACGCCAGCAGCACGCCATAGACGAAGCGCCGCGCCGCCGCATCGACGAAGAAGCCGATCAACAGCCGCCACAGCCGCCCGAAATAGATCGAAAGCAGCGCCAGGATGGCGCCGAACTGGATCAGGATCGCGAAGGTCTTACCGAACTCGTCGTCGGCGAAGCCGAAGAAGCGCTGCACCAGCAGAAGGTGTCCGGTCGACGACACCGGAATGAATTCCGTCAGCCCTTCGACGATGCCGAGGAAAATCGCCTTGATGAGATCGAACGTCATGGCCTGCTCCGGCAGCCGGTCGGACTGCGGCGGCTGCGCTCAATTCGATCCGTGCTTGTCGCCCAAGCGCCCGGCCGGGGCAATGGCGTTGCGGTTGCGTTCAACAGCTTGCAATTAAACTCGCGCCCAGCGCTCGGCGGTCCACGGCGTCGGACGAATGAGCGGTTGGGTGTTGCCGGCCGCCCTGTTAGGGTTGCGCGTGGCTGATTCCCCGCCTGGTTGGCGCTCCTGTCGGGCTCCATGCTGACGCTCTTCCATCATTCGTTCTGTCCGCATTCACGCTTCATCCGGCTCGCGCTCGCCGAGCACCGGCTCAATCCGCGTCTGGTCGAGGAGCGGGTCTGGGACCGCCGCGAGGATTTCCTGGCGCTCAATCCGGCGGGCACCACGCCGGTGCTGGTCGAGGAGGGCGTTCCGCCGGTTCCCGGCGCGTCGGTCATCATCGAATACCTCGACGACACGCACGGCGCCGAGCTGTTCGAAAATCGGTTGATGCCGCTCGAGCCGGCGCGGCGGATCGAGGTGCGGCGGCTCGCCGCCTGGTTCAACGACAAGTTCTTCGCCGAGGTCAGCGGGCCACTGGTCAACGAGCGCTTCTACAAGCGCCACATGCGCATCGAACAGGGCGGCGGGCCGCCCGACACCGACGCGATCCGTGCGGCGCGGATCAACATCCGCTATCATCTGGCCTATATCGGATGGTTGGTGCGCACGCGCGATTGGCTCGCCGGCGACCGCCTGAGTTACGCCGATCTTGCCGCCGCGGGACACCTGTCGGCGGTCGACTATCTGGGCGATGTGCCATGGAGCGAAGACGAAACCGCGAAGAGCTGGTACGCGCGGGTGAAGTCGCGCCCGTCGTTCCGTCCGATCCTGGCCGAGACTTGGCCGGGCTTGCCACCGGCGGCGAACTACGAAAACCTGGATTTTTGAGCGGCAGGCCTGCGTGCGCCGCCACGCTGAAAGAAAAGCTTCGCGCCGAAGCGGTGAGGCTCGGCTTCGCCGTGCTCGGCGTGGCGCGACCCGACGCGATCCCGCAGGCCAAGACGCGGCTCGAAAAATTCCTCGCCGACGGCGCGCACGGCGACATGGTCTGGATGGAAGGCGAGCGACGCGGCGATCCGCGCGCGCTGTGGCCGGACGTGCGCTCGGTGATCATGCTCGGCCTGAACTATGGCCCGACGCACGATCCCCTGGCGATCCTCAAGCAGCGCGACCGCGCCGCGATCTCGGTCTACGCCCAGGGCGGCGACTATCACGAACTGATCAAGCCGCGGCTGAAGACGCTGGCGCGCTGGCTGCTTGCGCAGGGGCAGGAGCAAGCCGACGTCAAGGTGTTCGTCGACACCGCCGCGGTCATGGAAAAGCCGCTCGCCGAAGCCGCCGGCCTCGGTTGGCAGGGCAAGCACACCAATCTGGTGTCGCGCCAATACGGCTCCTGGCTGTTTCTTGGCGCGATCTTCACCACGCTCGACATTCCGGCGGACGAGCCGGAGCCGGATTCCTGCGGCACGTGCCGCGCCTGTCTCGACGTCTGTCCGACCGCGGCGTTTCCGGCGCCGTACCGGCTCGATGCGCGGCGCTGCATCTCCTACCTGACCATCGAGCACAGGGGGCCGATCCCGCGCGAGCTGCGCCCGCTGATGGGCAACCGCATCTACGGCTGCGACGATTGTCTCGCGGTCTGTCCCTGGAACAAGTTCGCGCAGGCCGGCCGCGAGGCCAAGCTTGCCGCGCGTACGGAGTTGCGCGCGCCTGAGCTCGCCACGCTGGCGCGGCTCGACGACGCGGCGTTTCGCGCAATGTTCGCCAAGACCGCGGTCAAGCGCACCGGCCGAGATCGTTTTGTGCGCAATGTGCTGATCGCGATCGGCAACTCCGGCGATCGCGCGCTCGCCGCCGAGGCCGAGCGGCTGATCGGCGACGCTTCCGCGCTGGTGCGCGGCGCCGCGGTGTGGGCACTCGGCCGGCTCGATCCGGCGCGCCTCACAGCACATGCGGACGCGCGCCAGCGCGAGACCGATGCCACGGTCGTCGACGAATGGGCGGCGGCCGGGGCGTGATTCCAGAAACGGCCGTGTTAGGCTTGCGGTCAAGAAACCTCGGAGGACGCCATGACCTTGCTCACGCGCCGCACGCTGTTGGCCGGCCTCGCCACGGCGGCAGCCATCCACCCCGAGCGCGCGTGGGCGGCCTGGCCGGAGCGCAACGTCACGCTGATGCATGGGCTTGCGCCGGGCGGCGGCGTCGACGTCAGCGCGCGGCTGATTGCCGAGGGATTGTCGCGGCGGCTCGGCCAGCAGATCGTAGTCGAGCCGCGGCCGGGCGCGGCCGCCACGCTCGCGGCGGCGCAGGTCGCCCGCGCCACGCCCGACGGCTATACGCTCGGCTTCATTCCGGGCAGTCACGCCGTCACCGCGGCGACATACAAGACGCTGCCTTACCATCCGATCGACGATTTTACGATCATCGGCCAGGCGCTCGACGTGCCGTTTCTGGTGGTGACCTATGCGGAGCATTCGATTCGCGACATGCCCGACCTGATCAAGACGGCGAAGGCGCGTTCCGAACCCCTGCTCTGCGGCATACCGGGACAGGGAACGTCGCAGCACCTTCTGGTCGAGCATCTGTCGCGGCTCGCCGGCGTCAAGATCCAACCGGTGGCGTTCCGCGGCGGCAACCTGGCGCTCAACGAACTCCTCGGCAAGCGGCTCGACTTCCTGGTTGATCCGCCGATTGCGTTGCTCGGGCAGATCAAATCCGGCACGCTGCGCGCGATCGCGGTCACCGGCGGCACGCGCTTTCCCGAACTGCCGGACATCGGAACCATCGCCGAGGCAGGCTTCCCCGGCTTTTCCGTCACATCCTGGATGGGCGTGGTCGGGCCGCCGAAGCTGCCGCCGGACATCACGGCGCGGCTCAATTCCGAGATCGTTGCGCTGGTCGCGGAGCCCACCATGGCGCAGCGCATCCGCGCGCTCGGCAGCGAGCCCGCGTCGGGGCCACCCGAGAAATTCAGGACGCTGATCGCTGCCGACATCGCGCGCTGGACCAAGGTGGTCGCCGACGCCGGCATCGAACGCGTCGGCGGGTAGATGTTTGTTTGGATCATGCTCTAAGCAAATTCCGCCACCGCCGCGATCAGCCGCTCGATATCCTCCGGCCGCGACAGGCGATGGTCGCCGTCCTTGACCATCGTGAGCACCACGTCATCGTGCGCAAGCCGCGAGGACAGCTCGACCGCGTGCTGCCACGGCACGTCGGGGTCCTGCACGCCTTGCAGGATCCGCACCGGGCAGCCGATCTCGATCAGCCCGCCGAGCAGGAGATGTCGCCGCCCATCTTCGATCAGCCCGCGGGTGATCGGATAGGGCTCTTCAGCGTATTGCGAGGGCCGCAGCCATGACCCGGTGGTCTCGATCTGACGCTGCACCGCCGGCGGGAATTGCTTCCACATCAGCTCTTCGGTGAAGTCGACCGCGGGCGCGATCAGCACCAGTCCGGCGAGCGAGCCGGCCGGCGCCGGACCGGTGCGGCGCTTGAGCGCACGGGCGAGCAGCAGCGCGATCCAGGCACCCATCGAGGAGCCGACTAGGACCTGCGGGCCCGCCGCGAAGCGCTCGAACACCGCGATGCTCTCCTCCAGCCAGCGGCCGATGGTGCCGTCGACAAAGGCGCCGCCGGATTCGCCGTGGCCCGAATAGTCGAAACGGATACAGCCGCGGCCGTGTTCCGCGGCCCAGCGGTCAAGCGCAACGGCCTTGGTGCCCCGCATGTCGGACTTGAAACCGCCGAGCCAAAACAGCCCGGGCGGCGCCCCCGGACGGATGCGCAGGGCGATCCGGCGGGCGGCAGCGTCCGCGCCCACCCCGATAAACTCAAGCCGGTCATCCGCGAAAGCCATGGACGGAACCGCATTCCTGCCGCTGCGCTGCCCCATCCGTGTTTCGCCGCAACGGCCGGCGATGCGCAAGAGCCACGGTTGCGATTTAACCCCGCAATGGCGTTGACTTATGGGCCGATCGCCCCAATTCTGAAGGCTCTTGCAACAACCAAGGAGTCAGCCCCCATTCGTCGTCCCATGCGAGCGCCGGCACCCGTCCAAAAGGACGGCCCGCGCATCAACGAAGAAATCCGCGTCCGTGAGGTTCACCTGATCGACAAGGACGGCCACAATCTCGGCAATGTCCTGGTCGCCGACGCGCTGGCCAAGGCCCAAGAGGCCGGGCTCGATCTGGTCGAAATCTCCCCCAACGCCACGCCCCCGGTCTGCAAGCTGCTCGACTACGGCAAGTACAAGTATCAGGAGCAGAAGAAGCAGGCCGAAGCCCGCAAGAAACAGAAGGTCGTCGAGGTCAAGGAAATCAAATTCCGGCCGATGATCGACGACCACGACTATCAGGTGAAGATGCGCTCGATGGCGCGCTTCTTCGAGGAGGGCGACAAGGTGAAGGTCACCTTGCGCTTCCGAGGCCGCGAAATGGCCCACCAGGAGCTCGGCACCAAGCTGCTCGACCGCGTCAAGGACGACACCACCAAGGTCGCCAAGGTCGAGATGGAGCCCCGCTTCGAGGGCCGTCAGATGGTCATGGTGCTGGCGCCGCGTTAAGGCGCCGAGGTTTCCGTTGATCAGATGACCCCTCCCCATCCTCCCCCTTTCAGGGGGAGGATGACTGCGCGGCTAGTCTTCCCTCCCGATTGGCGCTGGCGAGCCCAAAGGGCGAGCGGCCAGCCAATGCTCAAATAGGACGCCGCGCCGGACCCTCGCTTCGCTCGGCGGCGCGGGGGAGGCTCGGGGTGGGGGGCAGTATCCGCGCAGTAGCCCGTTGCGGTTGTTTTTCCAACCTGCCTCTGCCATAAACCCGGCCTTCCGCCGCCCGGCTAACAAGGGCTGCCGTGGCGGCGAAGCTGATCCAATCAGCACGCTCATATCGAGCATATCCGGCGGGACCGGCCGCGAGGCTTTGGGTCCGAAGCCGCACCGTAGAGGAGAGCAAAATGCCCAAGATCAAGACCAAGTCGGGCGCTAAAAAGCGCTTTAAGATCACCGCCAGCGGCCGGGTAAAATCCGCCATGGCCGGCAAGCGCCACGGCATGATCAAGCGGACCAAGAAGCAGATCCGCCAGCACCGCGGCACCCGCGTGCTGTTCAAGACCGACGGCGACAACGTCGTCAAATACTTCCTGCCCAACGGCTGACGGGCCGGTCGTACGTCGTCGCAACAATCCACTCGTTTAAAGGAGATCAGCCATGGCACGCGTCAAGCGCGGGGTCACCTCACACGCCAAGCACAAGAAGGTCTACAAGGCCACCAAGGGCCATTACGGCCGCCGCCGCAACACCATCCGCATTGCCAAGCAGTCGATGGAGAAGGCGCAGCAATACGCCTATCGCCATCGCAAGACCAAGAAGCGCAAGTTCCGCGCACTGTGGATCCAGCGCATCAACGCCGCGGTACGGCCGTTTGGGCTGAACTACAGCCGGTTCATCGATGGCCTCGCCAGGGCCGGTCTGGTGGTCGACCGCAAGGTGCTGTCCGATCTGGCGATCGCCGAGCCGGCGGCGTTCCAGGCGATCGTCGAAAAGGCCAAGGCGGCGATGCCGGCGTCGGCGCCGGCGCCCGCGGCGGCGTAAACACGACGGGACCTGTCATGCCCGCGAAAGCGGGCATCCAGTAGCCGCCGGCATATCGTGGTTTTGTGCGCAGGGGTTACTGGATCATTCGCCTTCGCGGATCATGACGGTCGGTGCTGGGAAGCAAGCCATGACCGACATCGCGCAGTTGGAGCAAGAGCTAACGCAAGCGATCGCCGCCGCGAACGACGAGGCGGTGCTCGAAGCCGTGCGGGTGGCGGCGCTCGGCCGCAACGGCTCGATCACCGCGCTGCTCAAGACGCTCGGCGCCATGACGCCGGACCAGCGCAAGGTGCAGGGGCCGGCGATCAACGGACTGAAGGACCGGACCAACGCCGCGCTCAACGCCCGCAAGGAAGCCTTCAAGGGCGCGGTGCTGGATGCGCGGCTTGCCACTGAAACCATCGACGTCACGCTGCCGGTGCGCGAGGCGCCGGCCGAGATCGGCCGCGTGCACCCGATCAGCCAGGTGGTCGACGAGCTCACCGTGATCTTCGCCGACATGGGATTTTCGGTCGCCGAAGGACCCGACATCGAGACCGACGACTACAACTTCACCAAGCTGAATTTCCCGGAAGGCCATCCCGCCCGCGAGATGCACGACACGTTCTATTTCCCGCCGAGGCCCGACGGCTCGCGCATGCTTTTGCGCACCCACACCTCGCCGGTGCAGATCCGCACCATGCTCAAACAGAAGCCGCCGATCCGGGTGATCATCCCGGGCCGCACCTATCGCAGCGACAGCGACCAGACTCACACGCCGATGTTCCACCAGGTCGAGGGCCTGGTGATCGACAAGGGCGCGCATCTCGGCCACCTGAAATGGATCCTCGAAGAGTTCTGCAAGGCGTTCTTCGAGGTCGACCGGGTAAAGATGCGGTTCCGGCCGTCGTTCTTTCCGTTCACCGAGCCGTCGCTTGAAGTCGACATCCAGTGCAAGCGCGACAAGGGCGAGGTGCGCTTCGGCGAGGGCGAGGATTGGATGGAGATTCTCGGCTGCGGCATGGTGCACCCGAACGTGCTGCGGAACTGCGGCCTCGACCCGGACGAGGTGCAGGGCTTCGCCTGGGGGCTCGGGATCGACCGCATCGCCATGCTGAAATACGGCATGCCGGATCTGCGGCCGTTCTTCGAAGCCGACGTGCGTTGGCTCGCGCACTACGGCTTCCGGCCGCTGGACTTCCCGACGCTGGCGGGAGGATTGAGCCCGTGACACGCTCACTGTCGACTACTGCCGCGCGGCGAATGCTGCCTGTTCCCAAAACTGCGACCCGTCGTGTGCTTGCAGCTGCCCCCTCCCCACCCCTCCCCCGCAAGCGGGGGAGGGAGCAGCCCGGCGCATGCGGGAAGGCTGTGCCATGAAATTCACCCTGGCCTGGCTCAAGGAGCATCTCGACACCGATGCGACGCTGGAGCAGATCGTCGAGAAGCTCACGATGATCGGGCTCGAGGTCGAGGGAGTCGAGGACAAGGGCAAGGCGCTGGCGCCCTACGTGATCGCGCGCGTCACCGAGGCCAAGCAGCACCCGAACGCCGACCGGCTTCGCGTCTGCATGGTCGACACCGGCTCGGGCCCGCCCATCCAGGTGGTGTGCGGCGCGCCGAACGCGCGCACCGGCATGACCGGCGTGTTCGTGCCGCCTGGCGCGTTCATTCCGGGTAAGAACATGACCTTGCAGGTCGGCACCATCCGTGGCGTCGAAAGCCGCGGCATGCTGGTGTCGGAGTTCGAGCTGCAAATCTCCGACGACCACGAGGGCATCATCGATCTGCCGGCCGACGCGCCGGTCGGCCAGAGCTATGCGCAATACGCCGGTCTCGACGATCCGGTGATCGACGTCAATCTCACGCCCAACCGGCCGGACTGCACCGGCGTCAACGGCATCGCGCGCGATCTCGCCGCCGCCGACTTGGGAGCGTTCAAGGAGCGCGCGCCGAAGTCGATCAAGGGCGAATTCCCCTGCCCGGTTTCGGTCACGCTCGACTTCGGCCAGACCCACCCGCTCTGTCCGGCGTTCGCGCTCCGCCTGGTGCGCGGCGTCAAGAACGGCCCCTCGCCGGCCTGGCTGCAGAAGCGGCTCAAGGCGATCGGGCTGCGGCCGATCAATGCGCTGGTCGACATCACCAACTTCATCACCTATGACCGCGGCCGGCCGCTGCACGTGTTCGACGCCGCTAAGGTCAAGGGCAATCTCGTCGTGCGGCGCGCCCGCAACGGCGAGCAGCTGCTGGCGCTCGACGGCAAGACCTACACGCTCGACAACGCCATGTGCGTGATCGCCGACGACAACGAGCCCGAATCGCTGTCCGGCATCATGGGCGGCGAGCGTTCCGGCTGCGACGCCAACACCACCGACTTGCTGATCGAATCAGCGCTATGGGAGCCGCTCAACATTGCGCAGACCGGGCGCAAGCTCGGCATCAACTCGGACGCGCGCTACCGTTTCGAGCGCGGCGTCGATCCGAACTTCATGCTGCCGGGGTTGGAGCTTGCGACCCGGATGGTGATCGAGCTGTGCGGCGGCACGCCTTCCGAAATAACCGTCGCCGGCAAGGCCGAGGCGTCCGACAAGGTCATCGACTTCCCGCCCAGCGAATTGAAGCGGCTCGCCGGCCTCGATCTGGCGTTCCCCGAGATGCGCCGCGTGTTGCAAAAGCTCGGCTTCGCGGTCGCCGGCCAGGACCAGCGCGTCAAGGTCGCGGCGCCGTCCTGGCGGCCCGACATCGAAGGCAAGGCCGACATCGTGGAAGAGATCGTGCGCATCGTCGGCGTCGATCGCATCCCTTCGACGCCGTTCGACCGCGGCGAGGCGCCGTGGAAACCGGTGCTGACCCCCTTGCAGGTGCGCACCCGCAAGGCCAAGCGCGCGCTCGCCGCCCGCGGCCTGGTCGAGGCGGTGACCTGGTCGTTCATCTCAAAGCCGCAGGCCGAATTATTCGGCGGCGGGAGCGCCGCCCTTGCGCTCGCCAATCCGATCGCGGCTGAACTGTCCGACATGCGGCCGAGCCTGATCCCCGGCCTGGTTGCGGCGGCGCAGCGCAACGCCGACCGCAGCTTTCCGGACGTGGCGCTGTTCGAAGTCGGCCAGGTGTTCCGCGGCGATCAGTCCGAGGACCAGCTGACGGCAGCGACCGGCGTGCGCCGCGCGCTCGCCAAGGCCTCCGGCATCGGCCGGCACTGGTCGAGCAAGACCGCCGAGGTCGATGCTTTCGACGTCAAGGGCGATGCGCTCGCCGTGCTGGCGGCAGCCGGCGCGCCGGCGCAGGCAATGCAGGTCGTGCCAGGCGGGCCGGCTTGGTTCCATCCCGGCCGCTGCGGCACCATCCAGATCGGTCCGCAGAACGTGCTCGGCCATTTCGGCGAATTGCATCCGCGCACCTTGGAGGCGCTCGACGCCGAAGGCCCGCTGGTCGCCTTCGAGGTGATTTTGGAGCGCATTCCGGAAGGCAAGGCTAAGGCGACGCGCGCCAAGGCGGTGCTGGAGCTGTCGGCGTTCCAGCCGGTGACGCGCGACTTCGCCTTCGTGGTCGATCGCGCGGTGAAGGCCGGCGACATCGTGCGCACCGCGCAAGCCGTGGACCGCAAGCTGATTACGGGCGTCACCGTGTTCGACGTCTATGAAGGCCAGGGCATCGAGGCCGGCAAGAAATCGGTCGCCATCGCGGTCACCATCCAGCCGCGCGACAAGACCATGACCGAGCAGGAGATCGACGCGCTCGCCGGCAAGATCGTGGCCGAGGTCGGCAAGCGCCAGGGCGGCGTGCTGCGGGCTTGAGAGGCGGTGCCATGGCGTCCCCTCCCCGATTGCGGAAGGTGCAGCCCCGGCGTGCGGCAATAACTGGTCTTGTATCGACACCCGCAGTGTAAGATCAGAACTCAAGGCGAGAGCCAGGGAGTTGCGTCATGGATATGAGCGTGAAGGCCGGCGACGACGCCGTCACCGTCGAGCAGCCGAAAAGCCGCCCCGCCACCGACCGGCGCAACGCGTCCGATCTCGATCTCTGGCTGGAGAAGGCCGAGGCGATGGGCGAATTGAAGCGCATCACCGCCGAAGTGAGCCCCGATCTCGAAGCCGCCCACATCACCTATCTGGTCGGCCTGGAAAAAAGCCCGGCGCTGCTGTTCGAGAACATCAAGGGCCATCCCGGCCACAAGGCGCTCTACAACATGATCGGCTGCAACCTATCGCGCTTCTGCCTGATGATCGGCGAGGAGCCGGTCGATCATCCGCTGAAGGCGGTGCAGCTCCTGCAAAAGAAATTCGGGCGCAAGATGAAGCCGGTCGAGGTGCCGGCGGAGCGCGCGGTGTCGAGCCAGAACATCGTCGAAGGCGACAAGATCGACATCCGGATGTTCCCGGCGCAGCGCATGTGGCCGCTCGACGGCGGCATGTATCTCGGCACCAACGACGCCGTCATCACCAAGGATCCGGAGTCCGGCCGCGTCAACGTCGGCTGCTACCGCATGATGATCAAGGGACCGCGCGAGATCGGCGTCTACACCTCGCCCGGCAAGGACGCCGGCGCCGACCGCGACAAGTGGTGGAAGATGGGCAAGCCGGCGCCGATCGCCGCCGCTTATGGCATCGACCCGCTGCTGTTCCTGGTCGGCGCCACCAGCCTGCCGAAGACCGAAAGCGAGTACGAATATTATTCCGGCATCAAGGGCTCGCCGATCGAGCTGTTCACCTCCGACCTCACCGGCCTGCCGCTGCCGGCGCATGCCGAGATCATCATCGAGGGCCATCTCTATCCGGACGAGACCTTCGCCGAGGGGCCGTTCGGCGAGTTCACCGGCTATTACGGGCGGCCAAGCGGCGCCACGCCCTACATGCGGGTCGAGCGCCTGCGCTACCGCAACAACCCGACGCTGACCTGCGCGCTGATGGCCGACGGGCCGTCGAACGAGTGCGGGCTGTTCTGGGCGGCGGTGCGCTCGGCCGGCATCTGGGCCGACCTGCAGAAGCTCGGCGTGCCGGGCATCCAGGGCGTTTGGTCGATCCCGGAGGCCGCCGGCTGGGGCATGACGGTGGTGTCGATCAAGCAGATGTACGCCGGCCACGCGCCGCAGGTGATGGCGCTGGCCGCGCAATGCACCGCCGGCGCCTATTTCGGCAAATACGTGATCGTGGTGGACGACGACATCGACCCGAGCAACATCGGCCAGGTGCTGTGGGCGATGGCGACGCGCTCGCGGCCGGCGCAGTCGATCGACATCCTGCGCGAGACCTGGAGCACATTCCTCGACCCGAGCCTCAATCCGCCGGAGATCCGGCCGTGGGGTTCGAAGGCGCTGATCAATGCCTGCATGGACTACAAGCACATCAAGCATTTCTCGCCGCGCACCAAGCTCGACAAGAAGACCTACGACCAGGTGGTGGCGCGCTGGAGCGAACTGGGCCTGTCCGGCACGCCGCCGGAGATCAAGGTGTTTGAGGACAAAACCAGCGCGAAGGCATGACGTAGTAAGGAAGCCGCTACTGTGATATGGTGCGAATATGTTGAAGCCACTCGAGGAAGCATTGAAGAGAGCCGAACACTGGCCTCTTGAGGACCAGGAGGCGCTCCTTGAATATGTGCGTGAAATAGAGGCGCGGCGGACCGGTGTTTATGTCATGTCTGATGCCGAGCGCGCAGCCGTGCACGAAGGTTTGGCGGAAGCCGATCGCGGCGAATTTGTAGCGGATGATGTGATAGCGAGAGCAGACAAGCGCCATCAGCAATGAGGGTGAGCATCCGTACAGCGGGTATCAAACCGATCAGACCCCTATCAGGGTCAAATTCGTTACTCGTTACCCCTACAAAATCTTCTATCGCGTTCGCAACGAAACGATCGAAATTATTCACATCAGGCATACTGCTCGCCATCCTTGGCAAGACATGCGCTGAAGTCGTCACGATTGAATAGGCAGTAGGTCCGCGTAGGCATAGCCGTCGCGCTCGCGGCCGAATTCGCTGGTGACCGTGGTCAGCGCGCCGACCACCTCGACCGCGCCCGCGCGCCGCGTCTCGTGCAGCGCCCAGGCGCTGTCCTTGCCGCTCGACCAGGCGATCAGCGCCCGGGGACGGCCGCTCATGGCTGCCGGCGCTGCCGCCGCGCCGGTGCCGCCGGCTCGGGCTTCGCCGCCTCGACGATGTCGGGCAGGCCGGCAAGGCGGCGGATGACGGTGTTGGCCGCGCGCTCGCCGGACTCCCAGGCGCCTGCGACCGTGCCCCACATGGTTTCGTGCGCCGCCTCGCCGGCGAAGTAGACGCGGCCGCGCACCGGCTCCATCAGGGCCTTGCGCGCCCATTGCCCGCCGGGCGCGGCGGCCGACGACGCGCCGAGCGCCCACGGCTCGGCGTTCCAGTTGGTCACCTGCGTGCGCCGCAAGGTCCGCTTCACGTCGGCGCCGAACATGGCGCTCAGCCATTCGACGGCGAACTCGACCGCAGCCTTTTCGCCCTTCGCCACCAGCTCGCGGCCGAACCGGCCGCCGACCGTCACCACCGACAGCGGCGTGCCCGACACGTTGGCGAGCAGCGCCGCGGTGCGCGGGCCGGACGATTTCTCGAACACCAGGTCGTCGCGCTGCAATCCGAGCGGATTGCCGGGCAATTCGAGCGCGATATGGTCGAGGCTACCGAGCTTGAGCTTCTCGACCGCGTCGGCCTGGCGTTTGGGTAGGCCACCTTCGAGCTTGATGCGCTCGGCCGCCAAAAGGCTGGTCGACGCCGTGACGATAACATAACGGCCGCTGAGCTTGCCCTTCGGCGTGGTCACGCTGGCAAGCACCCCGCGGCCGGGGAATTCGATCTGCGTTGCCGGGTTGTTCAGCTCGACCGGAATGCCTTCGGCGAGTTTCGTCAGCAACGCGCCAAAGCCCTGCCGGCAGAACGCGCCGCTGTCGCGCTCGACCGATCGGCTCAGGTCCTGAACGGACATTTCGTCGAGGTCGCGACCGGCGTTGTAAGGGCCGAGCGCGAACTCGACCGTGGGCCGCCACTCGCCGAGATCGCGCGGCAGCGCGCCGCGGCCATCGCCATCGCTTCGGCCGCGCGCCGCGTCGGCAATCGAGCGGTTGGCGCGCACCGTTGTGGCGAGGAAATCCTCAAGCTCGCTCTCGCGCGCATAGCGACGGCCGATCCGCACCTTCTGACCCGGCGGCGAAGGATAGACTTCAAGCCCGGTGCGCGACGCGAGCCTGGTCAGCGGATTGCTGTCCGGGTTGTGAATCCAGTGCGCGCCGCGATCGAACGGCACGCCGAAGCTTCCGGTCTCGGTGACGCAGCGACCGCCGACGCGGCCCGACGCCTCGATCACGGTGAAGCTGCGGCCGGCGGCCGACAGCCGGCGGGCGGCCGAGATGCCCGCGGCCCCGGCGCCGACAATGATGGCATCGACCTCGGTCGGCTGCGGCGGCTGCGGCGCTTGGCGGCTCGGCTGGGTGCGGCGCTGGCCGTAGGCCGGTTGCGCCGCAAGCGCGGCAAAGCCAGCCAGCACACCCCGGCGGGTCCATGGTTTCATGGTTTGCAATTGGTTCTCACGCCCGCACCAACGCCCTTGTTTGCCCGATCCCGGGACAACCCGCAAACCTCATGGCTAACAATCCGTTGTCGAAACCCGCAACCATGAACCGAATTGCAATGAGTCACGCGTAAATTGGGCCGCAATCCGGCAGCGCGCGGCCTCAACGCGTGCGCCGAATTGGGGGGAATTGAGTGTCATGAATTTGATGCTCAGCAGCATCGGGCAGAAGATCGCCCGCTACCTGCAGCACGCCGAGGAAGGCTACGAGCCTTTCACGCCGAGCGATCCGGCGGCGCTGCGCGAAGCGCTGCGGCCGGGTGACGTGCTGCTGGTCGAGGGCAACAATCGCATCTCCGGCGTCATCAAATACCTCACCCAATCGACCTGGTCGCACGCCGCGCTCTATGTCGGGCCGATCGGCGAGCGCACCACGAACGAGGGCGAGCCGCTGGTGCTGGTCGAGGCCAACCTCGGCGAGGGCGTGATCGGCGCGCCGCTATCGAAATACTTCCGCTACCACACCCGCATCTGCCGTCCGATCGGGCTGACCGGGGACGACTGCGCCCGTGTCTGCACCTATGCGGCCGAGCGCATTGGCTTCGACTACGATGTCAAGAACATCTTCGATCTGTTGCGCTATCTGTTCCCGCTGCCGGTGCCGCAGCGCTGGCGGCGGCGCCTGATGTCGCTCGGCTCCGGCCATCCGACGCGCATCATCTGCTCGGCATTGATCGCGCAGGCGTTCGAGCACGTGCATTATCCGATCCTGCCGAAGGTGACGCGCCTGGACAGCGTGGCGGCACGGCGCGACATCCTCGAGATTCGCCATTCCTCGCTCTACGCGCCGCGCGATTTCGACATTTCGCCCTACTTCCAGCTGGTCAAGCCGACCATCGAGCGCGGTTTCGATTATCGCCAATTGTCCTGGGCGCATCTGCCGCACACGCACGAGTTTGTGCCGGCCAGCCCGACAGCACCGTGCGACGCCGAAGCCGAGGATGCCGCGGCGGCATCGCCGGCGCTGATCGCGCAAAGCCGCTAAGCTGTTCCGGTTCCGCGTGCTCCGCGTTCGCGGCAACGAATGGTGCTGCGCCGGCTTGCCGAAATGACAGCGCCGACATACCTCTGCGGGGTTGCGCGGAGGACCCGATGTTCGAAGCTGCCGCCAAGGCGCTGGCCCAGATGTTCTCGCCGCCGTTTCGGCGGGTGCTATGGAAGTCGATCGGGCTTGCGCTTGTGCTGATCGTAGTCATCGGCATCGCGTTCAACCGCGTGTTCTCATGGCTTGCGGACAGCGGCGCGGCCTGGGCCGAGGCTTCGACGGGCGGGCACACCGCCTGGCAGATTCTGGCTTGGGTGCTGTCGATCGCGGCGACGCTCGGCGTCATCACCGGCGCGGTGTTCCTGATGCCGGCGGTGACGGCGTTCGTCGGGTCGTTTTTCGTCGACGAGATCGCCGAACAGGTCGAGCGCACGCACTATCCGGCCGATCCGCCGGGACACCCGCTGCCGCTCGGCCGTGCCCTGATCGAGGGCATCAAGACCGCGCTGCTCGCCATCGCGGTCTATCTCTGCGCCGCGCCGTTTCTGCTGCTGGCGGGACTTGGCCTGGTAATCATGTTCCTCGCCACTGCGTATCTGCTCAGCCGCGAATATTTCCTGCTCGCCGCCATGCGCTTTCATCCGCCGGACGAGGCCAAGGCCATGCGCCGGGCAAGAAGTGGCAGCATATTCGTGGCCGGACTGCCGATCGCGCTGTTCGTGTCGATCCCGATTCTCAACCTCGCGAGCCCGCTATTTGCCATGGCGATGATGGTGCACATGCACAAGAAGCTCGCCGGCCGCCGCGCCGAACTGATCGAGCCGAAGCGGGCGTAGGCCCGCACCGCGCACGTCACGGCCGGGCTGGTGATGGATGCATCAAGGTGGTCTTGCCGGGCCATCGGCAGAGGTCGGCGATCACGCATTTTTCGCACAGCGGCCGACGCGCCACGCAGGTGTAGCGGCCGTGCAGGATCAGCCAGTGATGGGCGTGCAGCCGATATCGTTCGGGCACCGCGTCGAGCAGCTTCAGCTCGACCTCCAGCGGATTCTTGCCGGGCGCGAGCCCGGTGCGGTTGCCGACCCGGAAAATGTGGGTGTCGACCGCGATGGTCGGCTCGCCGAAAGCGATGTTGAGCACCACGTTGGCGGTCTTGCGGCCGACGCCGGGCAACGCCTCCAGCGCCTCGCGCGTATTCGGCACGCGGCTGCCATGCTCGGCCACCAGCCGCTGCGACAGCGCGATGACGTTCTTGGCCTTGGTGCGGTAGAGGCCGATGGTCTTGATCAGCTCGCGCACCTTGGCTTCGCCGAGCCTGGCCATCGCCTCCGGCGTGTCGGCGAGCGCAAACAGCGCGGGCGTCGCCTTGTTGACGCCGGCGTCGGTCGCCTGCGCTGACAGCACCACCGCGACCAGGAGCGTGAATGGATTGATATGCTCGAGCTCGCCGCGCGGCTCGGGCATGGCGGCCTGAAAGCGCCGGAACGCCTCCTCGATCTCGGTCCTGCTCCAGGGCGGCGTCGCGCCCTGCAGCGCCTTGCTATCGGCCTTGGCCCGCGCCGCCGGCTTCTTCACCTTGGCGGCCTTGCCGCGCTTGGCCGCCCGCACCGCCTTGGTGGTCCGTTTAGCCGATGTCCTGGTCTGCTTCCTGGCCATGATTGCCCTATATTGATCCCAGCATGACCGCACCAAACCGCCGCGACAACGACCCTGCTTCCGAGCCCACGCTTTTTTCGGCGATCATCACGCCGCACCGCTCGTTGTCCGGAACCGGCTTTATCGCGGTGATGGCGCTGATCGGCGCGCTGAGCTTTGCCGGCGGCATGTTCTTCTTGCTGATGGGCGCCTGGCCGGTGATCGGATTCCTCGGCCTTGATGTGCTGCTGGTGTACTGGGCGTTCCGCGTCAATTACCGGGCCGCCGCGGCCTACGAGGAGGTGACCGTGACGCCTTCGGAGCTCAAGCTTCGTCGCGTCAGCCACCGCGGCGAGGTGGCGGAATGGTCGCTTAATCCGATCTGGACGCAACTCGATCGCGAGACCCACGACGAGTTCGGCTTGCTGCGATTGTTCCTGGTTTCACGCGGCCGGCGTGTTCCGGTCGCGGGCTTTCTGTCACCCAAGGAGAAGGAAAGCTTTGCCAAGGCGCTGGCTGCGGCGATCGGCGAGGCCAAGCGCGGCCCGACACGGGCGGTGGTGCTCTAACGCCAGCGAGGTCAGAAATCGGGTGGGATTGCGGCCCGCGACGATCTAGATGCAGGGCATGATGATGGAGACCGCCATGTTCTCGCCCGAACGCTTTTCCGACCTGTCGCCGCTCGCTACCGCCGCCGCCGATTACGACATCGTGCGCCGCGCCATCGCCCACATCAAAGGCAACTGGCGGGCACAACCGGACATCAGCCAGATTGCCGAGGCCGCCGGCGTCACGCCGACCGAGCTGCACCATCTGTTCCGCCGCTGGGCCGGGCTGACGCCAAAGGCCTTCCTGCAAGCGCTCACCCTCGACAGTGCGCGACAATTGCTGCGCGACTCGGCGAGCGTGCTCGACGCCTCCTACGAGGTCGGCCTGTCGGGGCCGGGCCGGCTGCACGACCTGTTCGTCACCCACGAGGCGATGTCGCCGGGCGAGTGGAAGTCCGGCGGCGAAGGTTTGACGATCTCCTACGGTTTTCATCCGTCGGCGTTCGGCACCGCGCTGGTGATGGCGACCGAGCGTGGGCTGTGCGGCCTTGCTTTCGCCGATCCCGGCAAGGAGCGCGCCACCCTCGCCGATATGCGCCGCCGCTGGCCGAAGGCGAAATTCGTCGAGGACAGTGCGCGCACGGCGCCGCTCACCGCCCGCATCTTCGACAAGAAGCTGTGGCGGCCGGACCAGCCGCTGCGCGTGGTGTTGATCGGCACCGACTTCGAGGTGCGGGTGTGGGAGACGCTGCTGCGCATCCCGATGGGCCGCGCCACCACCTATTCCGACATCGCCGGCAACATCGGCGCACCCAAGGCGGCGCGCGCGGTCGGCGCCGCAGTCGGCAAGAACCCGGTCAGCTTCGTCGTGCCCTGCCACCGCGTGCTCGGCAAGTCCGGCGACCTCACCGGCTACCACTGGGGCATCAGCCGCAAGCGCGCCATGCTCGGCTGGGAGGCCGGCAAGATCGCGGCGTAGCGCACGGCGCCGTGTCGATTGCTCCTGCGGCGTTTCATCGCTATTGAACCGGCGATGAATGCAACAAAACAAAAACGCCGACCGGTAATGCTGGTGGTGCTCGACGGCTGGGGCTGGCGCGAGGAAGCGGCCGACAACGCGGTCCGCCAGGCCAAGACGCCGACCTTCGACCGGCTGTGGGCGACCGGCCCGCGCGCGTTCCTGCGCACCTCGGGCCGCGACGTCGGGCTGCCGGACGGCCAGATGGGCAATTCCGAGGTCGGTCATCTCAACATCGGCGCCGGCCGGGTGGTGATGCAGGATCTGCCGCGCATCGGCGACGCCATCGCGTCGGGCGAGATCAAGACGGCGCCGGCGCTGACCGGCCTGATCGACAAGCTCAAACGCAGCGGCGGCACCTGCCACCTGCTCGGCCTGGTCTCGCCGGGCGGCGTGCACTCGCACCAGGACCACGCCGTGGCGCTGGCGAAAATCCTGAGCGACGCCGGCGTCCGCACTTTGGTGCATGCGTTCACCGACGGTCGCGACACGCCGCCGCAATCGGCCGGCGACGATCTCAAGCGGCTGGTGGCAGCACTGCCCAAGGGGATCGCCGTCGCGACCGTGATCGGCCGCTATTACGCCATGGACCGCGACAAGCGTTGGGAGCGCGTGGCCAAGGCCTATGCCGCTATCGTTGAGGCCGAAGGCCCGCGCTTTGCCGATCCGCAGGCGGCGATCGCCGACGCCTATGCGCACAAGCTGTTCGACGAATTCGTGCCGCCGGCGGTGATCGGCGACTACCGCGGCGTCAAGGACGGCGACGGCGTGCTGTGCTTCAACTTCCGCGCCGACCGCGTGCGCGAAATCCTTGGCGCGATGCTCGATCCGAATTTCGCGGGCTTTCCGCGCCGGCGCGCGCTGCGCTTCGCGGCCGCGGTCGGCATGACGGAATATTCGGACGAGCTGAACAAGCTGATGGCGGCGATTTTCCCGCCGCAGAGCTTTCCCAACATTCTGGGCGAGGTGGTGGCCAACGCGCAGCGCACGCAGTTGCGCATGGCGGAGACCGAGAAATATCCACACGTCACCTATTTCCTCAACGGCGGGCGCGAGCAGCCTTACCGGGGCGAGGACCGCATCATGGTGCCCTCGCCCAAGGTCGCAACCTATGATTTGCAGCCCGAGATGTCGGCGCCGGAGCTCACCGCCAAGGCGGTGGCGGCGATCGACTCCGGTAAATACGACATGATCGTGCTGAATTTCGCCAACCCCGACATGGTCGGCCACACCGGCAGCCTGCCCGCCGCGATCAAGGCGGTGGAGACGGTGGACACGGCCTTGGGCAAGATCGCCGACGCCATCCAGCGGCAGGGTGGCGCGCTGCTGGTGACCGCCGACCACGGCAATTGCGAGCTGATGCGAGATCCGGCGACCGGCGGGCCGCACACCGCGCACACCACCAATCCGGTGCCGATCCTGCTGCTTGGCGCCGGCAACCGCGCGCTGTTGGCCGAAGGCCGGCTCGCCGACATCGCGCCGACGCTGTTGGAGTTGATGGACCTGCCGAAGCCAAAAGAAATGACCGGCGCGTCGCTGCTGCGCGGTAACTAGCGCAATCGAACTCCTAGATCAGTATTTCGCCAAAGGCGGACGCCGCGTCACCGCCGCGATCAAGTCGCCGACCCGGCGGCATACCTCAGGATCGGAATAGAGCTCGTCGACGGTGGGCGCTGGAATCTTGCCCGGCGTTGGTTTGGACGTCTCCGCTGCCGGGACGTCCGTGGCTTGCGGTTGATGGCTGTTCTCGGCGTTGGACATGGCAACCTCCCGAGCTTTGCGGGAGATATTGGTCGGGTTGCGCGAGCACGGAAGTGCGCTACGTCACAGTCCGGCGGTCGGCGGTCACCTTGCCGCAGCCATGCGGCCAGGGCTCAGAAATCCTTCAGGCCCAGCACGTCGGCCATGGAATAAAGCCCGGGCTTTTGGCCGCGCGCCCAGGCCGCCGCCGCGAGCGCGCCCCGCGCAAAGATCATTCGGTCCTCGGCGCGGTGGACAAGCTCGATGCGCTCGGCCGGGCCGGCGAAGATCACGCTGTGCTCACCCACCACGGTGCCGCCGCGCAGCGACGCAAAGCCGATGTCGCCGGCCTGGCGCGCGCCGGTCTCGCCGTCGCGACCGCGCGCCGAATGCTGTGCAAGGTCGATGCCGCGGCCGTCGGCCGCAGCGCGACCGAACATCAGCGCGGTGCCGGACGGCGCGTCGATCTTCTTGTTGTGGTGCATCTCGAAGATTTCGATGTCGAAGCTGTCATCGAGCGTCTTGGCGACGCGCTTGGTCAACGCCGCGATCAGATTGACCCCCATGCTGAAGTTGCCCGACTTGACGATCACCGCGCGCTTGGCGGCCTCGGCGACCAGCTTCTCGTTCTCGCCGTTCAAGCCGGTCGTGCCGATGATGTGAGCCTTGCCGGCACGCGCGGTGAGCTCCGCAAATGTTACGGTGGCGGCCGGAATGGTGAAGTCGATGAGCCCATCGGCATTGGCGAGCAGCGGCGCCGGATCGACCGCAACCGCGATGCCGTTCTTGCCGAGGCCCGCGAGCTCGCCCGAGTCGCGCCCGATCACGGCCGAGCCCTGCGCCTCGACCGCGCCCGCGAGCGCGAGACCCTTGGCCTCGGCGATGGCCTTGATCAGCGTGCGTCCCATGCGCCCGCCGGCGCCCGCCACGATCAGCCGCATGTCGGCCATGGCATGAACTCCTCAAAGCGCAGTGCGTCGATGCCGCGCGACACTAGAGCATGATCCCGAAAAGTGTGAAGCGGTTTTCGGAAAAGATCATGCTCAAGTAGAGCATTTTCGGTCGCGGCCAAAGCAAGCCCGGGCTCACAGTCGGCGTGACCGCACCGCGCACGCCGACCTTGTCGATCGCGAGGCTCATCCGCAGGACCGCCATCGCCGCCAAGCGCATGGTCGTCGCCTCCGCGATCAGTTGCCGTCGTACGCCTCGATCACCACCAGATCGACCTCGGCCTTGCCCTCCCGCAACGCCTTGGCGGCCTGGTATTCGGGCGAGCGATAGCAGGCGAGCGCGGCCTCGTAGCTTGGGAATTCCATCACCACCGTGCGCGAGCGCGCACGGCCTTCCGTCACCTCCTGGCGGCCGCCGCGCACCAGGAATCGTGCGCCGAACTTGCCGAATGCCACGGCGTTCTTGGCCTGATAGGGCTTGTAGCCCTCGGGGTCGCTAATATCGACGTGGGCGAGCCAGTAACCCTTGAGCTTGCCGGCCGCTGGCGGTGTGCCAATCGGCGGCGGCTGCGGCCCGTCGTAGCCTTCGACGATCAGGAAATCGCATTCCGAATATGGCTCGCGCAGCGGGTGCGCCCGCGAATAGTCCGGTCCTTGGTAGTAAGCCAGCGCCTCGTCGTAGGAATTGAACTCGCGCAGCACGTTGCGCGCCCGCATATGGCCTTCGACCACCTCACGACGGCCGCCGCGCGCCAAAAGCGTCGAGCCGAAGCGCTTGTGGCCGGCGTCCGCCATGTCTCGATAGGCTTGAAAGCCCTTCATGTCCTGGACGTCGAGATGCGGGATCCAATAGCCCTTGAGCATGGCGTTCTCCGTTATCGAGCCGCGCTGGCGATCTCTTGCACGATGGCTGTAGCCGCGGCCCTGGGGTCCGGGGCTTCGATGATCGGCCGGCCGACCACCAGATAATCGGCGCCGGCGGCGACCGCGGCCGACGGCGTCATGATGCGCTTCTGGTCGCCCTTGTCGGCGCCGGCCGGCCGGATGCCCGGCGTCACCAGCACCATGCCGGCACTGGCGATGGCGCGAATTCGGGCCGCCTCCTCGGCCGAGCAGACCAGGCCGTCGACGCCGATGTCGCGCGCCTGCGCGGCGCGCTCGGCGACGAGCTCTGGCACGGTGAAATCATAACCGGCGGCGGCGAGGTCGGCGTCGTCGTAGGAGGTCAGCACCGTGACGGCGAGGATGCGCAGGCCGGTGCCCCGCCGCGCGTCGGCCGCGGCGTGCATGGTCTGCGGATAGGCGTGCACGGTGAGAAAGGTTGCGCCGAGCTTCGCCACGCTTTCGACGCCCTTGGCCACGGTATTGCCGATGTCGTGCAGCTTGAGGTCGAGGAACACCTGCTGGCCGCCGCGCACCAGCGTCGCGGCAAATCCGAGCCCGCCCGCGAAAGCAAGCTGATAGCCGATCTTGTAAAACGACACGGCGTCGCCCAGCCGCTCCACCATCGCCTCGGCGGCCGCAACCGACGACACGTCCAGCGCCACGATCAGCCGCTCGCGCGCATCCATCACGCCATCTCCCGCGCCACGTCGGCGAGCCGCTGCAACACCCGCTTGAGCGAAGCGGCGGTGCGCTCTTCCTTCAAATTGTCCATCTCGTCGAAGGCCTCGCTCGCCCGAAACACCGTGATCTGCTCGGGTAGCACCAGCGCACCGCAGCCGAGCTCCAGCACCTGGCGCAGCGCCATCAGCGAGCGCAGCGCGCCATAGGGCGAGTCCGAGGCACCGCCGAGCGCAAAGGCGCGGTTCTTGAACGCGGCGAGCGGCGGCTCGCCCTGCTCGCGCACGCGCGAGATCCAATCGACGGTGTTCTTCAACAGCGGCGTGATCGAGGCGTTGTATTCGGGGCTGGCGATGAAGACACCCTGATGGGAGCCGAGCATCTGCTTGAGCTTGCGCGCGTTCAAGGGCGCGCCCGACTTGGCCTCCAGGTCGCCGTCGTAGATCGGCAGCGGAAAGTCCTCGAGCGAGATGCGCGTGACGTCGGAGCCGGTCAGCGCCAGCTCCTTGGCGGCCAACGCCGCGAGCCGCGCGTTGTGCGAGCCGGCGCGGATCGAGCCGGCGAACACCAGGATTTTGGGAGGCATAACCTGCCGCTCCGCAGAACTCTGCCAGTATCCTATCAACGCATTGCCTCTGTCATGCCCCGAGAACACGCGGCATCCAGGAAACACAGGACTACGAGATCGATCGGGCGCCGGCCTGCGCGGGCGATGACGGCTTGCGGGCCGGTCAGCCGGTCTTGCGATAGACCCAGACCCGCGCCGGCGGCAGGTTCTGCCAGATCAGCTCGGAGGCGTGCGCGCTGACGGCGGCGGGCCGCATCGGAATCGGCGACACCATGGCATAGGTGAACTGCACCAGCGGCGCGTCCGGCGCCATCAGGCCGAAGGCCTCCTCCATCAATTGCAGCCGCCGCTTGAACGGCTTGGTCTGCAGCGGCAGGCCGGACACCACCGCGGCCGCCGGCTCCTTCAACAACCCGCCGAGCAGGTGGCCGATGCGATAGGCGTCACCCTGAATGACGGTCGCCTCGGGATAACGCTGGCGCAGCAGCTTGCAGAAGTTCGGATTGAATTCGACCAGCACCAGGCGCGCGGCCTCGATGCCTTTGTCGACCAGCGCCTTGGTGACCGCGCCGGTGCCGGGGCCAAGCTCGATGACCGGGCCGGCGATGTCCGGATCGACGTAGCGCGCCATGGTGCGCGCCAGCATCCGACCCGACGGGGTGACCGCACCCATCGAGATCGGCTTTTCGATCCAGGACCGGATGAATGCCATCTCGTCCAGGAGCCGAACGCCGTTGCGTTGCTCGAAGCGGCGGATACGCCGTTCGAGTTTCTTTTCAAGCACCTGGAGGGCAAGCAACGGCATTGCAGGAATACGACCAAACTTGTGCAAACTCAGCCCGTTATCGGTAAAGCGCGATCGGCCGGGGGTCAAGACGACAATCAGCCCGGGCCGGCGCTGGTTCCAAAGAACTCCTTAACTCGCGTGAAGAATCCCGACGATTCCGGCTGAGTGTCGCGGGACGACAGCTTTTCGAACTCGGCCAGCAGCTCGCGCTGGCGTTTGGTCAGGTTCTGCGGGGTTTCGACCACCACCTGGACGTACATGTCGCCGGTCTGTTTGGAGCGCAACACCGGCATACCTTTGCCGGTGAGGCGGAAGCGGCGCCCGGACTGGGTGCCGGCCGGCACCTTGACCCGCGCCTTGTTGCCGTCGATCGAAGGCACCTCGAATTCGCCGCCCATCGCCGCCGTCACCATCGACACCGGAACACGGCAATGCAGGTCGGCGCCGTCGCGCTGGAACAGCGGGTGCGCGGCGATCGACAGGAAAATATAGAGGTCGCCGGTCGGCCCGCCGCGGACGCCGGCCTCGCCTTCGCCAGCGAGGCGAATGCGGGTGCCGTCTTCGACCCCGGGCGGGATGTTGACCGACAGGGTGCGCTCGCGTGTCACCCGTCCCGAGCCCGAACAGGACGGACAAGGGTCTTCGATCACCTGGCCGCGGCCCTGGCAGACCGGACAGGTGCGCTCGAGCGTGAAGAAGCCGCCTTGGGTGTGGCGGATGCGGCCGTGGCCGTTGCAATGCAGACAGGTCTTCGGCTTGGTGCCGGCCTTGGCGCCGATGCCCGAGCAGGCCTCGCAGGTCACCGACGTCGGCAGCCGCACCTGCGCGGTCTTGCCGCCGAAGGCTTCGTCGAGCGTGATCTCCATGTTGAAGCGCAAATCGGCGCCGCGTTCGCGGACATTGCCGCGGCCGCGCGCGCCGCCCATGCCGAAAATGCCTTCAAAGATGTCGGCAAAGGCCGAGCCGAAATCGCCGCCGAAGCCATGCGCGCCAGCCATGCCGCCCTGCTCGAAGGCGGCGTGGCCGAAGCGATCATAGGCGGCGCGCTTCTGCTCGTCCTTCAGGACGTCGTAGGCCTCGTTGACTTCCTTGAAGCGGTGCTCGCAGTCCTTGTCGCCGGGATTGCGATCGGGATGGTGCTGCATGGCGAGCTTGCGAAACGCCGCCTTCATGTCGGCGTCGCTCGCGCCGCGCTGCACCCCCAGGACTTCGTAATAGTCTCGCTTGGCCATTACCGGCATGCCTCACCCTCATGCCAGCGCCGCCACATGTGCTTCCCCGATGCCGGCGCCATTCGCGTTTGCCCCAATTTGCCGTTCAACGCAAATGGCCCGGCGCTGGTGCGTCGGGCCATCGCTGTCTAGTGGAGGTCGCCCAGAAGGTCGCCCATGAGTCCCACGTCCCGGACGCCTAGGCGGATTTCTTCTTGTCGTCGTCGACCTCGGTGAACTCCGCGTCGACCACGTCCTCTTTCTTGCCCGGCTCGCCGCCAGGAGCGCCACCAGGCGAACCGCCACCGGCTGCACCCGGGCCGCCGGGGCCGCCCGCGCCGGGCTGGCCCTCCTGCTGCGCCTTGTACATCGCCTCGCCGAGCTTCATCGACGCCTGCGCCAGCGCATTGGTCTTGGCCTGGATGGTCTCGGCGTTGTCGCCCTTGAGTGCTTCCTTCAGGTCGGCGATCGCGTTCTCGATCGCCTTGCGCTCGGCTTCGCCGACCTTGGAGCCGTGCTCGGCCAGCGCCTTCTCGGTGGAGTGGATCAGCGCCTCGGCGTGGTTCTTCGCCTCGACCTGGGCCTTGCGCTTCTTGTCCTCCTCGGCGTGCGATTCCGCATCCTTGACCATCTTCTCGATGTCGGCCTCGCTGAGACCGCCCGATGCCTGGATGCGGATCTGCTGCTCCTTGCCGGTGCCCTTGTCGCGCGCCGACACGTTGACGATGCCGTTGGCGTCGATGTCGAAGGTGACCTCGATCTGCGGCACGCCGCGTGGCGCCGGCGGGATGCCAACGAGATCGAACTGGCCGAGCATCTTGTTGTCGGCTGCCATCTCGCGCTCGCCCTGGAACACCCGGATGGTGACCGCGGTCTGGCCATCCTCGGCGGTCGAGAACACCTGGCTCTTCTTGGTCGGGATCGTGGTGTTGCGGTCGATCAGCCGGGTGAACACGCCGCCCAGCGTCTCGATGCCGAGCGACAGCGGCGTGACGTCGAGCAGCAGCACGTCCTTGACGTCGCCCTGCAGCACGCCGGCCTGGATCGCCGCGCCCACCGCCACGACCTCGTCCGGGTTGACGCCCTTGTGCGGCTCCTTGCCGAACAATTGCTTCACCACGTCCTGCACCTTCGGCATGCGGGTCATGCCGCCGACCAGAACGACCTCGTTGATCTCGGCCGCGGTCAGGCCGGCGTCCTTCAACGCCTGCCGGCACGGCTCGACGGTTTTCTGCACCAGGTCATCGACCAGCGCCTCGAACTTGGCGCGGGTGAGCTTCATGGTCAGGTGCTTGGGCCCGGACGCGTCCGCCGTGATGAACGGCAGGTTGATCTCGGTCTGGGTGGTGGACGAAAGCTCGATCTTCGCCTTCTCGGCGGCCTCCTTCAGCCGCTGCAGCGCCAGCTTGTCGCGGCGCAGATCGATACCTTGGCTCTTCTGAAATTCGTCGGCCAGGTAATTCACCAGCCGCATATCGAAGTCTTCGCCACCGAGGAACGTGTCGCCGTTGGTCGACTTCACCTCGAACACGCCGTCGCCGATTTCGAGAATCGAAATGTCGAACGTGCCGCCGCCAAGGTCATAGACCGCAATGGTGCCGGTCTTCTGCTTGTCGAGGCCATAGGCCAGCGCCGCCGCGGTCGGCTCGTTGATGATGCGCAGCACCTCCAGGCCGGCGATCTTGCCGGCATCCTTGGTGGCCTGACGCTGGGCGTCGTTGAAATAGGCCGGAACGGTGATGACCGCCTGGTCGACCTTCTGACCGAGATTGGCCTCCGCGGTTTCCTTCATCTTTTGCAGGATGAACGCGGAGATCTGCGAGGGCGAATACGTTTTGGCGTCGGCTTCGACCCAGGCGTCGCCGTTCGAGGCCTTGGCGATCTTGTAAGGGACAAGCTTCTTGTCCTTTTCGACCATCGGGTCGTCGTAGCGCCGTCCGATCAGGCGCTTGACCGCAAAGATGGTCTTCTCCGGATTGGTGACCGCCTGTCGCTTGGCGGGCTGTCCGACCAGCCGTTCGCCGTCATCGGTGAAGGCCACGATCGAGGGTGTGGTGCGCATGCCCTCCGCGTTCTCGATCACGCGGGGCGTCTTGCCTTCCATCACTGCGACGCAGGAATTGGTGGTGCCGAGGTCGATACCAATGACCTTGCCCATGGTGCATCCTCTCTTTCACGGCAGGCCGGCCGAGCCCGAACTGGCGCTCATGCCCGACCCCCAAAATGAACGCTCGAAGCCGCGACCGCGGCGTCTTGGCTCATATAGGAGGGGGGCCTTACCCTGCAAGGACTTGACGGCCATCCGGGCGCTCAGTTCGGCCTTCCCGGCGGCGGCTCGACCGGAGCCTCGAAAGTGAGGAAGAGGTTGGAGCTGAACCGCCCCAGGCGGAAGCCGGTGTGGCCGATCACCGGCATGGTCCCGGCCGGCGCGAGCTCCGCCAGGCGCTTCCAGGACATCAGGATCAGATTACGCTCGTCCGCCCACTCCGTCTTGCCGAACCAGCGGCAGGCTGGCCCGAACATGCGGTCCCAGAAATGCAACAGCGGGATAGCGGTGTGGTGCTCGACCGGGAAATACCGGTTCGGGACGCAGATGAAGACCCGCCGTGCGACCCGGGACAATTCACGAACGAAAGCCGCTTGATTCGGGGGACTGCCGACATGCTCCAGCACGGCGTTGGACACCGCCATATCGAAGGCCCGGTCGGCGAACGGCAACGGCCGGTTGGCCTCGATCTGGCGGTAGGCGACCTGCGGATAGGCGGAGCGGAGGGCTTGCCCATCGCCCAGACCCACCGCCGTGATGCGGTCCGGATGCGGATATTTTCGCTCCAGCATATTGGTGGCGTCGGTGACGACGTCGGAGACGCCCACGTCGAGGATCGTATCGGCCGGCCGCGGCCGGCAATGGCGCATGAGGTCGTGGTAGATGCGGTCGCGCGCCACGATGAGGAGCCGCTCGCCGAGCGAGCGCGGCGGCACAACCTGATAGTACCGCTGGTCGACAAGCACGTTTGGGATCTCGGCCATCGCGCTACCGCTTCACCCGGTAGACCGCGAATGGCCCGGCCAGATCGCCGACCGGCTCGAGCCAGTCCGGAACCGTTCCGGCCTGCAGGCGTCCCCACAGGCTCAGCCCGCGCTCCGGCTCGGCGAGCCCATCGGGCGGCCGCGGGCCGCAGATCATGACGTAGCTGACCTGGTTCTGCGCCAGGACTTCGCGCGCCCGATCCGGGGGCGCAGCGAGGCTCCGGTGCGCCGCGACGATCCCCCGCGACAGGTGATGGTACGGCCCGGCCAGCACCGAGTGCGGCGTCAGCGCCAGCAGGAAGGGGCCATAGCTGACGTCGGTCGCGACAATTCCCGGCGGCAGTTGCGCCAGCGCTGCGTAGCTTGCGCTTCGCAGGCAAACCTTGCTGGCCGGCCGGTCGAACGGATCGCGATCGCTGAGCCCGTTGACCGCGGCAATAGCGATCGAGCCGGACGACAGCACGAGCGGCGTGAGCATCAGCGCGGCAAACGCGCGCGCCCATACGGTCTCGAGCCGCAAGCGCCGCAAACATCCGCAGCGACATCGCGGCGACGATCGGCATGCCGAGCCAGATCGCATAGGAGAAGCCGCGGATCGCGCCGAGCGTGACCGCAACCGCCGTCAGAAAGACTGCCGCAGCCGCAAGAAAACCCACGTCGCTGCGCGTCGGCCGATGCTTCAGCATCACCACCGTGGCGACGACAGCGACCGCCGGGAACGCCGCGATCGCGGCCCCGGTCAGCGGATTCTTCTGCAGGACCGCGACCAGCGGCTGCATCTCGCGCACCTCGCCGAGCCAAATTGGCCAGATCGCCGGATCGATCATGCCGAACGGTCCGTGCACGCAGGCCGGTTCAATCAGCAGCAGACCGGCGGCGGCGGCGGCGGCGGCGCTCGCCATCGCAAACGCCCGCGTCAGACGATTTTCGGGCTTGAGCCAGCCGGCCAGCGCCAGCACCAGCGCGCCGCATATCACGCCAGCGAGCGTGTTGACGGCGATGCTGTCGCAGGAATGGCGAAGCCAATGCTGCGGGCCGATGGTGGCGAAGAATCCCGCCGTCGCGCTCGCCGCAAGCGCGCCGCTATACGCGAGCAGATCCGTGGCGCTCTCGCGGCTGAGCATATAGCGGAGCGCGAACGCCCCGCCGCACACGGCGAGATAAGGCACCGACTCGAAGCCGATGGTCAGCGCGGCACCGCTGAGAAGTCCCGCCGCAGTCGCAGCCCAGCGCACGCGGTCAGACCACACGGTCGCGGCGACCGCAAGCATCGTCAGCGCGATCTGGACGTTGTGGTGATCGATCCGGCCGGGAGTGAATTGCTGATAGGCGGGCACACCGACCAGCGCCAGCAGCAGCGCCACGGTCGCCGCCTCGCGGCCAGCGATGCGCCAGGCGATCATCGCCATGCCGGCGATGGTTGGCAGCAGCCAGAGCAACGGCCAGCACGCTCGCATCAGCCGCTCGGCGGCGGCGCCGTCGTTGAACAGACCGAACAGGAACAAAAGGCTGGCAAGCCCGGCGTCGATCAGCCGCGACCAATGGGTGTCGTAGCCTTCCGGCGGCTGCATGCGCGCTTGATGCAGATCGAACCAGCCGCTGAACAGGCCTTTGCCATGCAGCCAGTCGCGCAACTGCGCGAGGCGCAAGGCGTCGTCGGTGTCGAGCAGGGTGTCCGCCGTTTGCGGCCAAAATTGCAGCAGCAGCACGAGCACGACCAGGAGCCACGTCAGCACGACGAGCGCTACGAAATTCGGCTGACGCAGCAGGTTGTTGGGCATCGAGGCCGCCATTTCTGGGTGCGCGAAATGCCACAGATGCCGCAACAGAGTTGAGTTTCGCTTAACGGGGCCGCATACCGGCTGCCATGAAGCCCTCGCCCGCCTTGGCATTGTTGGTGGTCTGCGTCCTGGCGGCGGCTTCGCTGCCGGCTGCCGCCACCGACCCGATATTTCCGCTTGGCTCGCAGATCGGCATGGTGCCGCCGCCCGGGCTTGCCGCCAGCACGAGCTTCCCGGGCTTCGAGGATCCCGACAACAGCGTGTTCATCCGGCTGATCGCGCTGCCCGGCAACGCCTATGGCGAAATCGAAAAGACCATGACCAATGACGCCCTGCGCAAGCAGGGCATGACGGTCGACAAGCGCGAGAACCTCACCCTGCCAAACGGCAAAGGCCTGTTGATCGCGGCCAGGCAGCAGGCGGACGCGGTGCGCCTGCACAAGTGGCTGTTTGTGGCGCCGTTCGGCGAGATCACCGCGCTGGTGTCGTTCGAAGTGCCGAGCAAGGCGGTGGCGCGCTATCCGGAGGCGACGATCCGAACCGCGATGGCGACCGTCGCGGTGCGCGCGGACGTGCCGGATACCGAAAAGCTCTCATTACTGCCGTTCAAGCTCGGCGATCTTGCCGGCATGCGGGTCGTGCGCGTGGTGCCGGGGGTGGCGCTGCAATTGACCGACGGCCCGCAGGACACGCTCGATGCCTACGCGCAGGCGCACCTCGTCATCTCGGCCGCGCCGGGCGGCCCGCAGCAGACCCGCGACCGCGATCAATTCGCTCGCGTCGCACTCACCGGACTGCCACCGCTCAAGGACGTGCGCATGGTCAGCGCCGAGTCGATGCGGATTGGCGGCCAGCCCGGGCATGAAATTCGCGCCGAGGGCCGGTCACCGCAGAACGACGCCGAGATCGAGATCGTGCAATGGCTGCGGTTCGGCACCGGCGCCTATCTGCGCATCCTGGGATTCGGCCCGAAGCAAAGCTGGACCGACCACTTCACGCGCTTTCGCGCGGTGCGCGACGGCCTGGAGCCGCGGTAATTTCAGGCGTTGTCGTTGACCGGCGGCTCGGCGGCGCCGCCCGGCGCGGGCTTCGGCCCGCCCTTCGCGATCGCCACCAGCGCGGGGCGCAGCACCCGGTCGCCGAGCAGATAGCCGGCCTGCACCACCTGCACGATGGTGCCGGACGGCACGCTCGCGTCCTCGACCTCGTACATGGCCTGGTGGCGGTTGGGATCGAACTTCTGGCCGAGCGGCTCGATCCGTTTCACTCCGTGCTTCTCCAGCGCGTTCATCAGTTCGCGCTCGGTCAGTTCGACGCCGTCGAGCAGGGCTTTGACGCCGCTGTCGGCCTTGGTGCGCAACTCATCGTCGAGCGCCTGCATGGCGCGGTGCATGTTGTCGGCGACCGTCAGGATGTCGCGAGCAAAGGCGGTGATGCCGTAGACGCGCGAGTCGGCGACCTCGCGCTCCGTGCGCTTGCGCATGTTCTCCATCTCGGCGAGCGTGCGCAGCAGCCGGTCCTTGGTGTCGGCAAGCTCACGATCGAGCGCGGTCGACGGCACCGGCTCCGGCGCAGCATCGGGCGCCGGCTCGGTGCCGGAGGGTGGACGGGCGTCGGTTGCGTCGTTCATTGTGTCTCGGATATCAGGGCGGACCGATCAAAAATCAAGTCGGGGCGGCGTATTCAGCCCGGCAGGCAGGCTTGCAGGAACGACACCACCGGCGGCCACGACAGCCGGGTGGCGATTACGTTGGCCAGGTTCGAGTGCAAAGCCGGCCGCACGAAGCTGTGGTCCGCGCCAGGATGGACCTGGACCATGGTCGCGACCTTGCGCTGCTCGAGGATGCCGCGCAGCGTCTCGAACACCGGCTGGAGAAACACCTTGTCGGCGGTGCCGTGGATGAGGTGAACCGGACAGGCGATCTGCGCCGCCAGCGCCAGTGCGTCCTCGCTCTCGTTCGGCTTGTTCGGCACGCGGATCGACGGGTAGTAGGGCACGCACGCGACGAGCCGCTTGTCCTTGCCGGCCAGCACCACCGCGTAGCGGCCGCCGAGGCAGAAACCCATCACCGCTACGGCCGGCAGCTTCATGGCGCCGAGCATGTGATCGACGCAGGCCGTCATGGCGCCGAGCACGCCGTCGTCGAGTTTCGCCGCCATGGTCTGGGCCTGCGCCATGTCGGCGGGCGGGGGCTGCCCCGGATAGGGATTCCAGATCAGCGACGAGAACCCGGCCTCGGCCAGCATGCCGGCGCGCTCGCGCATGTGGTCGTCGACGCCGGTGACGGTCGGCAGGATCAGCACGCCGCCGCGCGGCCGCTCGGCATGCGTAACGTGGCCGTCGACGCGGCCGAGCTCGACCTGTTCGGTGCGGATCATGCGTTCCTCTTGGGCTTACCCGGTCAGCAATTTGCCGACCACCTTGGCGGTGTAGTCGACCATCGGAATGATGCGGGCATAGTTCAGCCGGGTCGGGCCGATCACGCCGATAACGCCGACGATCGAACCGGCGCGGTCGTGATACGGCGCGACGATCGTCGAGGAGCCCGACAGCGAGAACAGCTTGTTCTCCGAGCCGATGAAGATGCGCACGCCGTCGGCGCGCTCGGCGCGGCCGAGCAGATCGGCGACCTCGCGCCGCGATTCCAGATCGTCGAACAGCAATCGCACGCGCTCCAGGTCCTCCAGCACATGCAGGTCTTCCAGCAAATGCGCCTGGCCGCGCACGATCAGGCGGCGCTCGTCGCCGACGCCGCCCGACCAGCTCGCCAGACCCGCGGCGACGATTTTCTGGGTAAGCTGATCGAGCTCGGCCTGGTTCTGCGCCAGCGCGTGCTCGAGCTCGGCCTTGACCTCGGCCAGCGTCTTGCCGCGGATGCGGGCGTTGAGAAAGTTGCCGGCTTCGGTCAGCGCGGAGGGCGGCAGCCCGGTCGGCAGATTGACGACACGGTTCTCGACCTGGCCATCCTCGCCGACCAGCACGACCAGCGCCCGCTCGGGTTCGAGCCGGACGAACTCGATGTGCTTCAAACGCACGTTCACCTTGGCGGCCAGCACCACACCGGCGGCGCGCGTCAAGCCTGAGAGCAGTCCCGACGCCTCGGTCAGCACGTTCTCGACCGACTTGCCGGCGCCGGCGACCTGAGCCTCGATCTGCCGCCGCTCGTTCTCGTTGAGGTCGCCGATCTGCATCAGCGCATCGACAAAGAAGCGCAGGCCGAGCTCGGTCGGCAGCCGGCCGGCCGAGGTGTGCGGCGCATAGATCAGGCCGAGCTGCTCGAGGTCGGCCATCACGTTGCGCACCGAGGCGGGCGACAGCGGGGTGTGGATCAGTCGCGACAGGTTGCGCGAACCGACCGGCTCGCCGGTGGTGAGATAGCTTTCGACGATCTGGCGGAAGATCTCGCGCGAGCGGTCATTGAGCTGCGCGAGGCTCACCTGTGCGGTGCCGATCGGAACGTCCTGGGACAAATGCGGCTTCCTTCAATCCGGCCCTCAGAATTGTCCATTCCGCCGCATGACTGCAAGCCAATCCGGCAGCCCCGGTCCACTCTTGGTTCGCCTTTCGACCGCTGCTAGCCTCCACGAGGCCAGGCCGGGAGGCGCCGCCATGAACACCATTCGCCGCGTTCTGCTGGGAGCGATCGTGGGGCTTGGCGCTGCCATGCCGGCGTCCGCGCAGACCCTGATCGAGGAGTGGGGCACCGCCCAGTTCCCGCCGCCGCCGGCGCTGAAGGCCGCCAAGATCGAGCCCAGGGAGACGGCGGTGCTGGTGATGGATTTCACCAAGCAGACCTGCACGCCGGAGCGGCGAAAGCGCTGCGCCGACCAGGTGCCGAAAGTTTTGAAGTTCGTTGCCGAGGCGCGCGGCAAGGGCGCGCTGATCATCTATAGCGTGGCGGTGCCGAACTCGGTGCCCGCCGACATTCTGCCGGACCTGACCCCGGCGGCGGGCGAGCAGGTGCTGCCGCCGCTCGGACCCGACAAGTTCATCAACAGCGACCTGGAGAAGACGCTGAAGGACAAGGGCATCAAGACCGTGGTCGCGATGGGCACCCAGGCCCAGACCTCGGTGTTGCACACCGGCTCGACCGCCGCGTTAAAGGGCTTCAAGGTGATCGTGCCGGTCGACGGCATGTCGGGCGATACCGTATTCCCGGAGCTCTACACCGCCTGGCACCTGTCGACCGCGGCGCGCATCAGCGCCAACGTCACGCTGACCAAGTTCGACATGATCGGCTTCTGACGCCGGGAACCTGGCCGTCCACTGGCCGTTTCGCCGCACCCCGGGATTGCACGGTTCTGCTAGGCTTGAGCCGACACACAGGCGCCCGCCGCCGCGAGGGCGATGCGCCACCCGCGATAACTCGCGACATGCATGGGGAGTGACATCGCATGAAAATCGCTTCGCGTCTTATTGCCGCCGGCGGCGTAGCGCTGCTCGGCATCGCCTGCGCCGCGCCCGCGCTCGCGCAATCCTTTCCGAGCAAGCCGATCACCATCATCACGGCGTTCGGGCCGGGCAGCGCCAGCGACACCATCACTCGCGTGGTGGCGCAGCCGCTTGGCGCTGCGCTCAAGCAGAGCGTGATCGTTGAAGCAAAGCCTGGCGCCAGCGGCGCGCTGTCGGCGCTCTATGTCGCGCGCGCGCCGGCGGACGGCTACACGCTGCTGATGACCACCAACTCGCCGCATTCCGCGGTGCCGTACCTGATGAAGAACGTCTCCTACGATCCGATCAAGGATTTCAGCTTTGTGTCGCGGCTGGGAAGCTTCACCCTGCTGCTGTGCGTGCACCCGAGCGTACCGGCGAAGTCGGTCAAGGAGCTGGTCGATTACGCCAAGAACAACCCGGGGAAGGTGACATACGCCAGCGGCAACAGCGCAGGCATCGTCGGCGGCGCCACGATCAAACACTTTGCGCAAGCCGACATGCTGCACGTGCCCTATAAGAGCACGCCGCAGGCTCTGACCGACCTGCTGGCTGGCCGGGTGTCGATGATGTTCGTCGATTTCACCACCGGCATCCCGCACGTCCAGTCCGGCGCGTTACGCGCGCTCGGCGTGTCGCGCATCAAGCGCAGCACGCTGTTCCCCGAGCTGCCGACCTTGGACGAAGCCGGCGTCACCGGCTTCGACATGGATGCCTGGGCGGGCTTCGTCGCGCCGGCCAAGACGCCGCCCGAGGTCGTGTCGTTGCTCAACAGGGAGATGCGCAAGATCATCGATAGCCCGGAAACGAAAGAGACAATGACCAAGGTCGGCTTCGAGGCGTTCTCCAGCTCGCCGCAGGAGCTGGAGGACTTCGTCAAGGTTCAGCTCGGCAAGTGGGAGAAGATGGTCAAGGACGCCGGCATCCAGCCGGAGTAACGACAAGACTGCGCTAGTGTCGCGGTTCGGAAGTTCGCCCGATTTCTCGGCTTGCTCCGAAGCGAACTTCCGAACCAAAGGGACACTAGGGGATCGCTCAGCCAAGGCGCGTCCGGTTGCGGGACCGGTGCGTCCATTGAAACAAACTCGCGCGTCAACAAGGAGGAACGACGCATGAGGAATTTGCTGCGCATTGTCTGCACCGTTAGCGCCGTCTTGCTGAGCCAGGCGGCCCACGCCGATAGCTACCCAAGCAAGCCGATCACCATCATCGTGCCGTTCGGCGCCGGCAGCGCCACCGACACGATTACGCGCGTCGTTGGCCAGCAGCTCAGTGTCGCGCTCAAGCAAACGGTGGTGGTTGAAAACCGGCCCGGCGCCAACGGTGCACTGGCGGGGCTCTTCGTCGCACGCGCGGCGCCGGATGGCCATACGCTGTTCATGAGCACCAACTCTCCGCATTCGGCGGCGCCGTTCCTGATGAAGACCGTCGCCTACGATCCGATCAAGGACTTCACCGCGATCACGCGCATGGGCAGCTACACGCTTATGCTGGTGGTGCATCCAAGTATTCCGGTGACGTCCGTCAAGGAGCTGATTGCCTACGCCAAGGCCAATCCGGGCAAGCTGACTTACGCCAGCGGCAACACCGCGGGCGTCGTCGGCGGCGCGACGCTCAAGCACTGGGCCCAGCTCGACATCCTGCACGTGCCCTACAAGAGCGCGCCGCCGGCCATCACCGACCTTCTCGCCGGCCGGGTGTCGATGATGTTCAACGACTTCACCACCAGCCTGCCGCACATCGAAGCGAAGACGATGCGCCCACTGGCGGTGTCGCGGATCAAGCGCAGCAGCCTGTTTCCGGAGCTGCCCACCATGGACGAGGCCGGCGTGACCGATTTCGACATGGATACCTGGGCCGGCATATTCGCGCCGGCCAAAACGCCGAAGCCGATCGTGACCCAGCTCAACACCGAGCTGCGCCGGATCATCGACAGCGCCGACACGAAGTCGAAGCTTCGCGCCGCCGGCTTCGAGGCGTTCTCCAGCTCGCCCGAGGAGATGGAAGAGTTCGCCAAGGTCCAGCTCGGCAAGTGGGGCAAGATGATCAAAGACGCCGGCATCCAGCCGGAATAGCACCGCGCTCCGTCCGCCCCTTGTGAGTTCGGACGCGGCCACTTACAAGCGTGCTCGGCGCGCCGCGCGCGCCGAGCAGGGGAATGTCCGATTGAGGCCGAGCCGCCGACAACCCGAGGAGCTTCGCGCCGTATCGCTCGAGCGCGGCGTGGTGAAATACGCCGAAGGCTCCTGCTTCGTGAAATTCGGCGATACCCACGTCCTGGTCACCGCCACGCTGGAAGACCGTCTGCCGCCCTGGCTCAAGGGCCAGGCGCGCGGCTGGATCACCGCGGAATACGGCATGCTGCCGCGCGCCACCCATGAACGGACCCGGCGCGAGGCCTCCGCCGGCAAGCAGAGCGGCCGCACCGTCGAGATCCAGCGCCTGATCGGCCGCAGCTTGCGCAGCGTGATCGACCTGCCGGCGCTCGGCGAGCGGCAGATCACCATCGACTGCGACGTGATCCAGGCCGACGGTGGCACCCGCACCGCCTCGATCACCGGCGCCTGGGTCGCGCTGCACGACTGCCTGACCTGGATGCGCACGCGCGAGATGATCGCCGCCAACCCGTTGCGCGACCATGTCGCCGCGGTCTCCTGCGGCATCTTTCAGAGCGTCGCCGTGCTCGACCTCGACTACGCCGAGGATTCCGCGGCCGAAACCGACGCCAATTTCATCATGACCGGCGCGGGCAATATCGTGGAGGTGCAGGCCACCGCTGAAAAGGACCCGTTCAGCGAGGCGCAGCTTTTGACGCTGCTGGCGCTCGCCCGCAGCGGCATCGGCCGGCTGGTCGATTTGCAGAAGATCGCGGTGATGTGAGTGAGCGCTAGTGTCCCTTTGAACCCGAAGTTCGCAAAAGAGCTCGCCGCGCAATCGTGCGAACTTCGGGTTCGGGACACTAGCCTCTCCTTCGTCATGTCCGGGCTATGACGGCACAGAGCGAACACCGCAAGATCGCGGGCCGGCTGGTGATCGCGACCCACAACGCCGGCAAGCTCGTCGAGATGCGCGACCTGTTGGCGGGCTACGGGATCGAAGCCATATCGGCGGGTGAACTCGGCTTGCCGGAGCCGGCGGAGACCGGCAGGACATTCGATGCCAACGCCCTCATCAAGGCCACGGCGGCGGCGCAATCGTCCGCCATGACTGCGTTCGCCGACGATTCCGGGCTGGTGGTCGATGCGCTCGACGGCGAGCCGGGCATCCACTCCGCCCGCTGGGCCGGCCCGGACCGGGACTTTGGACGTGCCATGGAAAAGGTCCACGCCATGCTGACCGAGCGCGGCGCCAAGGCGCCCGAGCGCCGACGCGCGCATTTCGTCTCGGCGTTGTGCGTGGCCTGGCCCGACGGCCACGCCGAGACGTTCGAGGCGCGCGTCAACGGCACCGTGGTCTGGCCGCCGCGCGGCAACAAGGGCTTTGGCTACGATCCGATCTTCCTGCCGGACGGCCACACCCGGACGTTCGGCGAGATGTCGCCGGAGGAGAAGCACGGCCTGCCGCCGCATGGCCGCGGCCTGTCGCACCGGGCCCGCGCGTTCCTCAAGCTGGCGGAGGCGTGTCTTGGCAAGCGCTGACCGGCAGGACTTTGGCGTCTACGTGCATTGGCCGTTCTGCCTGTCGAAATGCCCGTATTGCGACTTCAACAGCCACGTCCGCCACGCCGCGGTCGACGAAACACGTTTCCTGCGCGCGTTTGAAACCGAGATCGCCGCGACCGCCGCGCGCATCGGGCCGCGCACGGTGGCCAGCATCTTCCTCGGCGGCGGTACGCCCTCGCTGATGCAGCCCGCGACCGTCGGCGGCATTCTCGACACCGTCGGCCGGCACTGGTCGCTCGACCGCGACGTCGAGGTGACGCTCGAAGCCAATCCAACCAGCGTCGAGGCGGCGCGCTTTCGCGGCTATCGCGCGGCCGGCGTCAACCGGGTGTCGCTCGGCGTGCAGGCGCTCGACGACACGGCGCTGAAAGAGCTCGGCCGCATGCACACCGCGCGCGAGGCGCTCGACGCCGTCGCGGTCGCGCGATCGTGTTTCGACCGCTACTCGTTCGACCTGATCTACGCCCGTCCGCGCCAGACACCGCAACAATGGGCGGACGAGCTCAAACGCGCCATCGCGGAAGCCGCCGAGCATCTGTCGCTCTATCAATTGACCATCGAGGCGGACACGCCGTTCGCTGCGCTGCATGCCGCCGGCAGGCTGGTGACGCCCGACGACGACACTGCCCGCGCGCTCTACGACGTCACGCAGGACATTTGCGCGGCCGCCGGCCTGCCGGCCTACGAGGTGTCCAACCACGCCCGGCCGGGCGCCGAATGTCGGCACAACCTGGTCTATTGGCGCGCCCATGAATACGCCGGCGTCGGTCCAGGCGCCCACGGCCGGCTCGACATCGACGGCCGCCGTCGCGCCACCATGACCGAGAAACGGCCGGAGGCTTGGCTGATGCGGGTGGAATCGCTCGGCCACGGACTGGTGACCGACGACACCTGACCCGCGAGGAGCGCGCCGACGAGTTCCTGCTGATGGGTCTGCGCCTGACCGAGGGCATCGACCCGGCACGCTATGGCGCGCTCGCCGGCCGGCCGCTCGACCCGGCGCGCATCGCGCTTCTGACCGCGCAAGGCTTTGTCGAGAGCGACGGGCAGCGCTGCCTGCGCGTCACGCCAGCCGGGTTTCCGGTGCTGGATGCGGTGGTGGCCGACCTCGCCGCCTGAGCACGATCTCAAAAATCCTGCCCCGCATTTGAAGCGGGGGCGTGCAGCAGCATTCGGAAAAGCATGCCCTCGGGCTTGACCCGAGGGATCGTGCTCAAACAAGCGTGAAACGCCAGGGTGCTTGCCGAACCCTCGATATTGCCGCATTAATCCGTATCTATTCGGGGGTCGGGTTCCTGGTGAGGCCGCCATATGCTGGCATCGGCTGAGCAAAAAGGACGGCGCGTCCTGTTGGTGTTTCCGCGCTACGCACCCTCGTTCGGTTCGTTTGAATTTTCCTATCCGATCACCGACGGCGTGCGCGCCTTCATGCCGCCGCAGGGTCTGCTGGTGATCGCCGCGACCGTACCGCCGAGCTGGCAGGTCCGCTTCGTCGACGAAAATCTCACACCCGCCACCGCGGAGGATTTTGCCTGGGCCGAGGTGGTGTTCGTCAGCGGCATGCACGTGCAACGCCCGCAGATCGAGGACATCCGGCGCCGCGCGCATGCGCTCGATCGCGTCGCCGTGTTGGGCGGCTCGTCGGTGTCCGCCTGCCCGGAGTATTATCCGGACTTCGACTATCTCCACGTCGGCGAATTGGGCGACGCCACCGACGAATTGTTCGACCGGCTGTCGCGCGACGCTTCGCGGCCGCCGCGGCAGATCGTCTTGACCACGCGCGAGCGCCGCGATCTTACCGAGTTTCCGCTGCCGGCCTACGAACTTGCGCAACTGAAGCGCTATTTCATCGGCAGCATCCAGTTCTCCAGCGGCTGCCCCTACCAATGCGAATTTTGCGATATTCCAGCGCTGTACGGCCGTAACCCGCGCTACAAGACCCCGCAACAGGTAACCGCCGAGCTCGACAAGTTGCTGGCCTGCGGCCTGCCGGACGCGGTCTATTTCGTCGATGACAATTTCATCGGCCACCGCCGCGCAGTCCGCGATCTGCTGCCGCATCTGATCGAGTGGCAGAAGCGCAACCGTTATCCGTTCTCCTTGGCCTGCGAGGCGACCCTGAACATCGCCAAGCGGCCGGAAATTCTCGGCCCGATGCGCGAGGCGTTGTTCGTAACCATTTTCTGCGGCATCGAGACACCGGAGCCGGACGCGCTCAAGGCGATGTCCAAGCAGCACAACATGATGGTGCCGATCATCGAGGCGGTGCAGACCATCAATGGCTACGGCATGGAGGTCGTGTCCGGCATCATCCTCGGCCTCGACACCGACACGCCGGCCAGCGGCAAGCACCTTCTGGAGTTCGTCGAAAGCTCGAACATCCCGATGCTGACCATGAATCTTCTGCAGGCGTTGCCCCGCACCCCGTTGTGGGACCGTCTCAAGCGCGAGCAGCGCCTGATCGAGGATGACGACAGCTTGCAATCCAATGTCTTGTTCCGCATGCCGTACGACCAAGTGCTGGCGATGTGGCAGGAGTGCATGCGCGTCGCCTATCAGCCCGAGACGCTGTACGCGCGCTACGAACACCAGATCGAGCACACCTATCCCAACCGCCTGCAACCGAAGGAATGCGTGCAGCGGGAACCGAGCTGGGCGAACTTACGGCGCGGCTTCTCGATCCTGATGCGGATGATTTGGCACGTCGGGGTGCGCAGCTATTACCGGCGGACGTTCTGGCGGTTTGCCTGGCGAAGGCTGCGGCGCGGCGAGATCGACGCCCTGATCGCGGTGGGGCTGGTCTCGCACCACCTGATCCTGTTCGCGCGCGAGGCGTCGTCGGGCCGCCGCGATGCCTCGCACTACAGCTTCAAGCCGCGCGAGCAGCTGGTCGCCGCCGAGTAGCGCACAACCGCAGCAATACAGTCATGCCCGGCTTTACGCCGGGCTTCCACGTCTTGGCGGCACAGCAAGACGTGGGTGGCTTTGTCGCAATGGATCAGTTTCTAAATTCCCGAGCCGCTGAAGGCGCGCGGCGGCGGGCTGATCGCCTGGCCGCCGCCCTGGGTCACCCGCATCACCGCGAGCCCGCGCTGGTTGGTGCCGTCGGGGCGGAAGCGGAACAGCCCATCGATACCGGCGAAGCCGGACGCATTGGTCAGCACCGGCTCGGAGAACCGCTGCGCGCCCTGGGTCTTGACCAACGCGGCGACCAGCGCCACCGCGTCATAGGCGAGCGTCGCGGTGCGCACGGGATCCTGCCCGTAGCGCGAGCGATACCGCGCCGAAAAATTCCGAAAGCCGCTGCTGTCAGGCGCCGCATACCAGCCGCCCTGCAACACAGGCTCGCCGGTGATGCGCGGATCGTCCCACAGGCCGGTGCCGAGCAGCTGCACGCGCCGCAGGTCAAGGCCCGCACTCGCCAGCGCCTTGGCAACCGCAGGCACGACCTCGGGGCCCTCCGGGATGAACACCGCGTCGGCGCCGCTCGCGGCCTGCGCGACCCGGCTGGCCGGCCCCTGCATCGCGCCGGGCGTCAGCGCGTAGCGTTCGAGCGCGACGATACGCGCGCCCTTGCGCGCCACCGCCTGCTTGAACTCCGCCTCGACCACGGTGCCGTAGGCGCCCTCGGACAGCATGGCCGCGAATGACCGCTTGCCACTTGCGACCGCGAAATCGACGATGCGGTCGACGTCGGCTTCCGGCAGGAAGCTAAGCAGATAAACGCCGCGGGTGGCGACGCTGGCATCGGTCGAGAACGCAATCACCGGCACGCCGCGCTGGCGCGCGGCCGCGCCGACGACGCCGACCGAATGCGCAAACAGCGGCCCGATGATGATTTCCGCGCCTTCGCCGAGCGCCTGCTGCACCGCCTGCTGCGCCCCGCCGGCGGTGCCGCCGTCGTCCTTCAGCAACAGCTGGATGTCCGGGCTGCTGAATTCGGCCAGCGCCATCTCGGCGGCGTTCTTCATCGACTGCGCCACCGTGCCGGCGTTGCCGCCAGCCGACATCGGCAGGATCAGCCCGACCTTGACGGCGCCGGTGCCGATCGCGGTGCCGGGCTGCTGCGGCCCGCCCGCCGCAGTGCCACGATTCATCAGATCGGGGACGTTTGAGCACGCCGCCAGCAGCGCCAAAACGGCGGCCAGCAACCCGCCGACGCAAGCGCGGCGCGGATGCGAGGTTGGCATCGAGGCGTGCAAGGCCGGACGCATGACCGGTCTCCTCGGCGGCAGGGTCACGCGGCTCTGCCGGTGTGGTTTGGCGTCAGCATGATCTTGCCTGAAAACCGGCTCCAGCGTCGCCCGACCGTGCTCAAGCATCGACAATCCGGCATATTGTCGCCCATAAGTTAACCAAATGGAAAGGATAAGGGATTCCGGCCAGCCGGGAACCCGCGCCACTGACGCGGGGATGACGGGCGGCTAGGATGGCCCGCCATGCGGGGAGAGCGCGCCAAGAGTTACGTCCTGGCAGGACGGCCGGTCGAACCCCCGCGGCTGCCGGGCGGGCTGCATCTGGTTGCCACTCCGATCGGAAACCTCCGCGACGTCAGCCTGCGCGCGCTCGAAACGCTGGCGGCCGCCGACGTCATCGCCTGCGAGGACACGCGGGTGACGCACAAGCTGCTCGATCATTACGGCATCGCCACCCCGCTGACGCCCTATCACGAGCACAACGCCGCGACCGCACGGCCGAAGCTGTTGGCACGGCTGGCGGCGGACGAGGCCGTCGCACTGGTGTCCGACGCCGGCACGCCGCTGGTGTCGGATCCCGGGTTCAAGCTGGTGCGGGCGGCGCACGAGGCCGGTCATGCGGTGACTGCGGTGCCCGGCGCCTCCGCGGCGCTGGCGGCGCTGGTTTGCGCGGGCCTGCCGACCGACCGATTTTTCTTCGAAGGCTTTCTGCCGGCCAAGGACGGCCAGCGGCGGACGCGCATCGCCGAGCTCGCGCGCATCCCGGCCACCCTCATTGTCTATGAGAGCGGGCCACGGCTGGCGCGGGCGCTGGCGGCGCTGGCCGAGGGGCTCGGCGCGCGCCAAGCCGCGGTCTGCCGCGAACTGACCAAGCTGCACGAGGAGGTCCGGCGCGGCGAACTCGCGACGCTGGCCCGCGCCTATCATGAAGGCGCCGAGACGCGCGGCGAGATCGTCATCGTGGTGGCGCCGCCTGATGCCGACGCCGACCGGCCCGAGCCGGGCGAGATCGACGCGCTGTTGCGTCGCGCTTTGCAGCGCGGTTCGGTAAAGGACGCCGCCAGCGAAGTGGCCGCCGCCACCGGACGGCCGCGGCGCGAAATCTACCAGCGCGCACTGGCGCTGAGCGAGGGCAGCGACAATGCGGAATGACGACCCACGCGCGCCGCGGCCGGAGCGCGTCGCGGCGTTTCGGGTCGGCCTTTCGGCCGAAAGCCGCGCCGCCGTCTATCTGATCGCCAAGGGCTTTCGCATCGTGGCGCGCCGTTTCAGGAGCTCGGTCGGCGAGGTCGACATCGTGGCGCGGCGCGGCCGGCTCTTGATTTTCGTCGAGGTCAAGGCGCGCAGCCGGCTCGATGATGCGGCCGAATCGCTTTTGCCGCGGCAGCAGCGACGGATCGCGGCGGCAGCAGCGGCCTGGCTCGCCGAGCATCCGGACGACGCCGAAAGCCACATCCGGTTCGATGCCGTGCTGGTCGCGCCGCGACGCATCCCGCGCCACATCCCGGCGGCGTTCGAGACCCAGTAGCGGGGGTCAGGAGTCAGAGTCAGGGTCAGGAGTCAGGAAATGGCCGCTTCCTGACTCCTGGTTCCTGACCCCTGATTCCTGGTTCAGACTGCTTTCATCTTTTGCGAGAAGGCGTCGACCTGATCGCGGATGCGGTGGGCCACCGCGCCAAGCTCCTCGGCCACGGTCCGCACCGTCGTGACATTGGCGCGCGTGTTGTCGGTCGCGTCGCCGACGCGGCTGACCTCTTCGGCGGTTTCGTGCGTGCGCTTGGCGGCGACATCGACGCTGCGGGCGATTTCCTGGGTGGCGGCGCCCTGCTCCGTCACCGCCGCCGCGATCGCGCCGCTGATTGCGCCGATGTCGCGGATGGTGCGTTCGATCGCCCCGATTGCCGAGATCGAACGGCCGGTGGCCTGCTGCATATCGGCGATCTGCTTGGAAATGTCTTCGGTCGCCCTGGCGGTCTGTCCGGCCAATGCCTTGACCTCGCCGGCCACCACCGCAAAGCCGCGTCCGGCCTCGCCGGCGCGCGCGGCCTCGATGGTGGCGTTGAGCGCCAGCAGGTTGGTCTGCTCGGCGATGTCGGTGATCAGCCGCACCACGTCGCCGATGCGCTTGGCCGCCTCGCCGAGCTCCTGCACCGCCGAATTGGTGCGTTCGGCCTCGCCGACCGCCTTCTCGGCGATGGCGTTCGACTGCGCGACCTGTCGGTCGATCTCCATCACGGAGGCCGCCAGCTCGTCGGCCGCCGAGGCGATGTCGCGCACGTTGCTGGAGGCTTCGCTGGAGGCCGCGGTGGCGCCCTCGGTCCGGCGCGCGGCGCGGTCGGCGGCCTCGGCCAATTGCACGGCGGATTCCAGAACCTGGTCGCTGATCGCGCCAAGCTCGCCGATGCTGTGCTCGATCGAGGCGGCAAACGCCGCCATCTCGGCCGACACTATCTCCTGGCGCTGACCGCGCGCCTCGGACTCCCGCACGATCTGCTTGTTGAGCTCGGCGTTGTGCAGCATGGCGTGCTGGAACACGCTGATCGAGCGCGACAGCGCGCCGATCTCGTCGCGGCGCGGCCCATAGGGAACGGGGACCCCCTTGCCTTCCGCGACCTGTTCGGTGACGCGCGCGATCTCGGCGAGCGGATGCGCGACACCGCGCCAGATGATCAAGGCGCCGACGGCGGCGAGCAGGACGGCGGCCCCGGCCAGAAGCGTCATCAATAGCGCGGTGAAATCAATACCGCTGTCGATCTTGGCGTAAATCTCCTTGGCCTGCGCAGCGTAGAGCGCGCTCAGCAACTCGAGGTCCTTGTTCAGCGCCATGCGGACGGTGCGATTGGCGTCGTTGTCGCCCCACTCGCGGCCGGCAGCCTGGCCGACCTCGATGCCGAGCCGCGCCAGCTCCTTGCGGAATTCGACGAATTGCCGGATGCGGCCGGCGAACGGCTGCGAACTGGGCGGCGTCCTCCGGACGCACCGTGCGCTCCCAGGCGTTGACGATCTTGGAAATCTGGTCGTTGAACCTCAGCAAGCCTTCGGCGTATCTCTGCCGGGCCGCCGCGTCTTCCGACATGTAGACGCCGCGCGAGTCCATCACCACGGCGTAGATCAGGCTGTTGATTCGCTCGACGTTCTGGGAGCCATGGAAGGCAGCCTCGAATTCGTCGGTCAGCGCCGCATGCCGGCGCGCGCTGAGCGCCGCCACCAACGCGAGCACGACGGTGACGGTGGCGAGCAAGGCGAAGATCGCGTAAAGCTTGGTGGCAATGGAGAATTTCGGCAATCTGACCATCGGAGCTCCGCAACGACCCGGCGGCAGATTGGCAATAAGATGTTAACCGCTCGTTTAGCCTATCGTCTAAGGTCCAGAGAATTGCCATGGCTTTGACCGTCGCGGTCCAGATGGACCCCATCGAGCGGATCAACATCCGCGGCAATTCGACCTTCGCGCTGCTGCTGGAGGCGCAGCGGCGGGGCCATGCGCTGCGCTATTACACCCCGGACCGGCTGGTCATGCTGCAAGGCGACGTGTTTGCCACGGTCCAGCCGCTCAAGGTGCAGGACGTGGCCGGCGCGCATTTCACGCTCGGCGAAGGCCAGCGGCTGGCGCTGACCTCGTTCGACGTGGTGCTGTTGCGGCAAGACCCGCCGTTCGACCTCGCCTACATCTCCAGCACGCACATGCTCGAACGCATCCATCCCAAGACGCTGGTGGTCAACGACCCGGCGGCGGTGCGCAACGCGCCGGAAAAAATGTTCGTCAACGAATTCCCCAAGCTGATGCCGCCGACGCTGCTGACCCGCGACCTCGCCGAGATCAAGGCGTTCCGCGCGGCGCACGGCGACATCGTGATGAAGCCGCTCTACGGCCACGGCGGCGGGGCGGTGTTCCGGCTCACGCGCGACGACCTCAACTTCGGGTCGCTCTACGACATGTTCGCCGCCACCTTCCGCGAACCCTGGGTAATCCAGAAATTCCTTCCCGAGGTGAAGGACGGCGACAAGCGCATCATCCTGGTCGACGGCGAGTTCGCCGGCGCGGTCAACCGCGTGCCGGCGGCCGACGATCTGCGCTCCAACATGGTGCGCGGCGGCGCGCCCAAGGAAACCGAGCTCACGCCGCGCGAGCGCGAAATCTGCCAGACGCTCGGGCCAAAGCTGCGCGAGCGCGGGCTGCTGTTCGTCGGCATCGACGTGATCGGCGGCTGGCTGACCGAGATCAACGTCACCTCGCCGACCGGCATCCGCGCCATCGGGAGCCTCGGCGGCCCGGACGTCGCGGCGTTGATCTGGGACAAGATCGAGGCGAAGCGGGCCGGCTAGGCCGAATTTAAAATCCGGCCACCTGCTCCAGCGTCCGGCTGACCGGCGTCGCGGGCGTCCGGGTGCCGGCGATCTCCTTGGCGAACTCCGGCCGCGCCCGGAGCTTTTCCTCCCACGCGCTGACGTGCGGATGCAGCCGCGCGAACGGATAGCCGGCGAGCGACAGCCGGTAGGCGTAGATGAACCAGGCGACGTCGAGCACACTCAAGGCGCCGCCGATCAGATACGGATTGTTGGCGAGCGTCTTGTCGAGTGCGTCGAACTCGGCGCGAAATTTCTGCGCCGAGGCGCGCGCCCGCTCGTCGGTGAAGCCCTCCTTGGCGGCGCGCTGCCAGAACTCGATCTGGATCTGCTTGTCGCGATCCGGGAGGCCCTGCACGGTGCCGGAGCCATTGGTGGCGTAGCTTTCAAGCGCGGCGGCAGGCTTCGGCGGTCCCGGCGGCGCGAACACGAAGCGGAAGCTCAAGGTGCGCAGATCGAGGTGCAGGTCGTCCTCGTGCTTGAGCAGCGCCGCGACCTCGTTCTCGTGGCCGGCCGGGATCAGCTTCGGCGTCGGGAATTTCTGTTCGAGATACTGGATGATGTCGTTGCTCTCGATGTGCACGGCACCGTCATGCACCAGCACCGGCACGAGCCCGCGCGGGTTGATGCCGAGAAACCACGGCCGGAAGTTCTCGTTGCCCGGCAGGTCGATGGGATGCGACTGCCACGGAATGCCCTTGAGGTTGAGGACGATGCGCAGCTTCTGCGAGCAGGACGAGCCCACGAAATGCAGCACGTGCACGCCGGTCCAGGTCAGCACCTCGCGGGTCCGAATGTCGCTGTCGACGAGCTGAACCATGCTGCCTCCCGTTCTGGGCGTTGGTTTTCCACAGCCATCCTAGCCCGGCGCAGCGCCAAAAAGGCGGGCCAACCTGCTTTCCCGAGAAGCCAGAAAAACGGCCATTCGCGGCGATCTGTTCTGCAAATGTTCTTGTGGCCGCAAATGCCTTCCGCTACGGTCGGGCAGCCCCGCGGTCGCGGGTCGAGGGCAGCATGGTCCAGCGCGTCTCCACCGTGGCGTTCGAGGGCATCGAGGCGCGCGCCGTCGACGTGCAGGTCCAGGTCGCGCCCGGCCTGCCGGCCTTCAACATCGTCGGCCTGCCCGACAAGGCGGTGTCCGAGGCCAAGGAGCGCGTGCGCGCCGCGCTGGTCGCGTCCGGGCTGGCGCTGCCGGCGCGCCGCATCACCATCAATCTCGCGCCCGCCGACCTGCCGAAGGAAGGCAGCCACTACGACCTGCCGATCGCGCTCGGGCTGATGGCGGCGATCGGCGCGGTGCCGCATGATGCGCTCGCGGGCTTCACCGTGCTGGGCGAGCTCGGCGCTCGACGGCGCGATCGCCGCGGTCGCCGGCGCGCTGCCGGCAGCGATCGGCGCCAATGCGCGCAACGAAGGATTGATCTGCCCGGCGGCTTGCGGACCGGAGGCGGCCTGGGCCAGCCCCGAGATGGAGATCATCGCGCCGGCCTCGCTGATCCAGCTCGCCAACCATTTCAAGGGCACGCAGGTGCTGATGCGGCCGAAGCCCGGCGTGCGCACCGAAACCGCGGGCGCAGTCCTCGACCTCGCCGACATCAAGGGCCAGGAGAGCGGCAAGCGCGCGCTCGAAGTCGCCGCCGCCGGCGGCCACAACCTGCTGATGATCGGCCCGCCCGGCTCGGGCAAGTCGATGCTGGCGGCGCGGCTGCCGACGATCCTGCCGACGCTGGCGCCGGCCGAGCTGCTCGAAGTGTCGATGATCGCCTCGGTCGCGGGCGAGATCGAGAACGGCGCGCTGACCAACCGGCGGCCGTTCCGCAGCGCCGCATCATTCCGCCTCGATGCCGGCGCTGGTCGGCGGCGGCCTGCGCGCCAAGCCCGGCGAGGTGTCGCTCGCGCACCACGGCGTGCTGTTCCTCGACGAGCTGCCGGAGTTCCAGCCGCAGGTGCTCGACGCGCTGCGCCAGCCGCTGGAGACCGGCGAGGTCGCGATCGCGCGCGCCAACCACCGCGTCACCTATCCGGCGCGCTTCATGCTGGTGGCGGCGATGAACCCCTGCCGCTGCGGCCGCGCCAGCGATCCGGGCTTCGCCTGCCGGCGCGGGCCGAACGCGCGCTGCGCCGCCGAGTACCAGACCCGGCTGTCGGGGCCGCTGCTCGACCGCATCGACCTCAACATCGAGGTGCCGGCGGTGACCGCCGCCGACCTGATCCTGCCGCCGCCGGCCGAAGGCAGCAAAGAGGTCGCCGCCCGCGTGGCGCGCGCCCGCGCGATCCAGGCCGAACGCTATGCGCGCGCTGGGCTTGCCGGCATCACCACCAACGCCGCCGCGCCGGCGCCGGTGCTGGAGGAGGTGGCGCGGCCCGATCAGCGCCGGGCTTGCGCTGTTGCGCGACGCCGCCGACGCCATGCGGCTGTCGGCGCGCGGCTATCATCGGGTGCTGCGGGTGGCGCGCACGCTCGCCGACCTCGATGGCGCCGACAAAGTCGGCCGCGTGCATCTCGCCGAGGCGCTGTCCTACCGCGCGCTGGCCGACGAGGTGCGACGCGCGGCGTAAGCCGCGGCTCAGCCGCCGGCGCCGGTCACCGCGCCCGCGCAGGTTGATCGCGGCCAGGAACTCCTCGCGCGTCTCCGGCCGTGTCGCGGAACACGCCGAGCATGCGGCTGGTCACCATCGAGACGTCGGGCTTGTGCACGCCGCGCGTGGTCATGCACTCATGCGCGCCCTCGACCACCACCGCCACGCCATGCGGCTTCAGCACGGCGTCGAGGCAGGCGGCGATCTCCGCCGTCATCTTCTCCTGCACCTGTAGCCGCTTGGCGAACACGTCGACCAGCCGGACCAGCTTGGAGATGCCGACCACGCGGTTGCGCGGCAGATAGCCGATGTGCACCCGGCCGATGATCGGCGCGATGTGGTGCTCGCAATGCGAGGCGAACCGGATGTCGCGCAGCAGCACGATCTCGTCGTAGCCCGCGACCTCCTCGAAGGTGCGCTTCAGATAGTCGCGCGGGTCCTCGAAATAGCCGGAGAACCATTCCTCGTAGGCGCGCGCCACGCGTCCGGGCGTGCCGCGCAAGCCTTCGCGGTCTGGATCGTCGCCGGCCCAGCGGATCAGCGTGCGGACCGCCGCTTCGGCCTCGTCGCGGCCGGCCGGTCGCGGCCGCGCTTGGCCTTGCGGCGCTGCGTTCAGCTTCACGATCTTGCCCATGCGGCGCTCCAAACTGCTGCCGCTTGACTTCGATCCGTAGTTCCGGCGCCTCGGTCGCGATCATTTCACGTATTCGTCCGTCGAAAGCCCGTCGTAGCTCGTCAGCTTCGCCTCGGCCTTCATCAGCCGCGCCTCGACGTTGAAGTTCTCGGCGTTCTCCAGCGCCGCGTTGGTGGTCGCGGCCGAGACCGGCGTCGCCTTGCGGATCACCTCGATCGCGGCAGCCAGCACCGCGTCGTCGAAGCTCGCGAAGGTCTTCTTCAGGATCGCCAGCGTGCCGGCGGCGTCGGCGCGCACGTATTGCCATGGCCTCGGCGATGGCGCGCCCCATCTTCTGGCACATCGATTTCCGCTTTTCGCAGGTCTCGGGCTTCACCGCGACCACGTTGAAGGCGAGCGGCGTGAGGCGCGGCGGGTCGCCTTCGGCGCCGCTCGCGACCAGCACGCGCCGAGCCGTCGACCACGCCCTTGCGGGTCCAGGGCAGCACGGTCGAGATGCCGTCGATCTGCCGGGTCTGCATCGCCGCCAGCATGTTGTCGCCGGCCATCGGCGCGACCCGGATGCTCTCGGGGTCGAGCCCGCCGGCGAGCGCGACGATGCGCAGGTAGGCATGCACCACCGTGTTGACGCCGCCGATCGCGAAGCTGTGGCCCTTCAGGATTTGCGCGCGCTGTTCGAGCGGCGCCTTCGCGTCGAAGTTCGCCGCGGTGGCGACGTCCTTGCGGATCGAGATTTCGGTGATCGGCCGCTCGAGCGTGTTGGCGATCGCCAGCAGCCGCTGGCCTTTCGCCGCCGCCCGCGTGAGCGACAGCCCGGAGATCTGCGCGAAATCGGCGCTGCCGGAGATCACCGCGTTGGTCGAGCCAATGCCGGCGATCAGGATGGTCTTGACCCGCAGCCCATGCTTCTCCCACAGCTACAGCCCGTCGGCGATGTAGCCGGCGGTGAACGGAAAGCCGACCGCCGGCACCGCCATGGTGACGTCTTCGACCGCCGGCTGCGCGGCGAGCGGCGTGCCGCAAGCACCGAACGCCAGCGCAAGCGCCAGACGGAGGCCGCGCACCGGCCTCACTCCATCTGCTCGCGCCAGTAGCCGAGCGCCTCCTGGCCGGCGCGGTCGGAATAGCTGAACAGCTCGAGCTCGCTGTCGGCCTTGAAGCTGTAGGGCTGCCACGGCGGCGCCACGAACACGTCGTGCGGCCCGACCGCGAACGTCTGCTCGCCGACCCGCGCCTCGCCTTTGCCGCGATGCACGGCGAACACCGCGCTGCCGGTCGAGCGATAGGTCTTGCCGGCAAAGCCCGACGGCAGCCGCTGCATCGACACCGCCATGGTCGGGAACGGATGCTTGCCGGTCGCCGGATTGGCGTAGCGCAGCTGAAGCCGTGCGCCGGATGCGGCTTGCCGGTCTTGGCCAGGCTGTCGAGCGCCGCGCGGGTGCGCTCGTACGGATAGATCAGCACCGGCGTCGAATGGCCGTCGGAGACGAACTCGTCCGGGATCAGATTCATGCCGTAGACCGAAATCGACTCGCCCTCCGGCCGGTCGAGCGGCTGGGTGTCCTGCGGATACGGCTCGTAGAACGCCGCGCCGAAGAAGCGCGCGAACGGCGTGTCGAGGCCGTCGAGCCAGACCACCGGCGTGGCGCCGAGATTGCCGTGGTCGTGCCAGGCCCAGGCCGGCGTCACCACGAAGTCGCCGGGCTTCATCGGCAGCTTCTCGCCGGCGACCGCCGTGTAGGCGCCCTCGCCCTCGACGATGAAGCGCAGCGCGCTCGGCGTGTGGCGGTGCGACGGCGCGACCTCGCCCGGCATGATGATCTGCAACCCGGCGAACAGCGAATCGCAGACGAAGGTGGTGCCGCGCAGGCTCGGATTCTCCAGGCACAGCACGCGGCGCGACGCCTCCTTCTTGGTGACGAGGTCGCAGGCGCGCAGGAGCTGCGGCCGCACCTCGTCGTAGCTCCAGTGCGCGGGCACGCATTTGGTGCCGGGCTTGAGCCCGCCGACCCGCTCCCACAGCGGGAACAGGCTCATGTCCTTCACCTGGTCCATGAACTGCCCGTAGTCGGAATTGGCCCGGCTGTGCGACCGCCATGGTGTGCTCCTGTGGCCCGGCTGTTGCGGGCGCCGTGACACAAAATGTCCCGCGGCGCGCCTGCCGGCGTCAACCCTCGTTAGCCCGCCGGTAACCATACCGCATAGCCTCGTTGGCGTGAATCGAGTATCAGAAGTCGCTGTTGTTGATCGTGGTGATGGCCGCACCGGCGGCGGCGCACAGCGCGTTCACGCCGCAAGGACGCCGCCTGCTTTGCCAGCGGCGCCGCCACCTACCGGATCGCGCCCGCGGCCGGCGGCGCCCGACTTCCGCGTCAGGATCGGCGGCGAGTCATCCCGACCTGCGCATGCAGCTGGTCGATCGCCCCGAGATCGCCGATTTCGTGCTGGTCGACGACGTCAGCGCGGGCCAATCCGACGCCTGCCGCGCCGGTACCGCGATCCAGACCGTGAAGCTCGAGGCCGAGACGCCGTCGCCGGACGTCACCGTGCGCCTGTCGGCCGACCCGGGCGACGCGGACTACACGCTTTATGTCCATTCGGTGCGGTACTCGCACGCAGGACGCCGCCGCGCTGCTCGCCGCCATCTGGCAGGACGAGCGACGCCGCGCTCGTGGCGGCGCTGATCGTTCGCTAAAATTCCGCCACGACGCGTTAGCGCGCCGTCAACCATCCCGCCGCATCGCCCGCGCCGCAAGGGGAATCGCAAGGTTCCCCGGATCAAATAGCGCCGCAAACACATTCGAGAATCGGGTCGCCGCGGCGGTGCCGACGGACGAACCTGCGGGGGCAAGGGGCAGGCGTTGCATGCAGGTTCGTCCCGTCACGGGCACGCGGCGCGCGCGCTACCACGTCGTGCGCCGGCTTCTGGCGTTCGTGCTGCGCTGGACGTTCATCGTCATCGGCGCGCTGGCCGCCGCCTCGGTGCTGTTCTCGCATCCTCTACAGCGTCAACGAGACGATCTACGATCCGTCGCTGTTCGCGATCGGCGTCGGCGGGCTGTTCTGCCATCGCCTGCGGCGTCATGCTGATGGTGCTGTCGCGCAACAGCCGGCTGCGCATGGAGCTGCAAGGCGCCAAGGCGCGCTGCGAGGAGCTGGCCGACCACGCCTGGGAGCTGAAGGAGGCCGAGGCGCGCGCCACGAGCCTGCTGGAAGCGCAGGGCGACCTGATCGTGCGGCGCGACAGTCGGCGGCCGCATCACCTACGCCAACGACGCCTATTGCGCGCTCGCCGGCGCGCCGCGCGATGCGCTGATCGGCGCCACCGCAGACGCTGCCGTCGCTGGAGCAGGGCCGGCCAGCGTGCTGCCGGACGGCACGCGCGTCCACGACCAGCAGATCATGACCGCCGACGGCGCCGCGCTGGCTCGCCTGGCGCGACGTCGTGGTCTGGGCCCGGAAGCGCGACAGCGCCGAGGTGCAAAGCGTCGGCCGCGACGTCACCGACCGCATCGAGGCCGAGCACGCGCTGGCCGAGGCGCGCGACGCCGCCGAAGCCGCGAGCCGCGCCAAGTCGCGCTTCCTCGCCATGGTGTCGCACGAGATCCGCACGCCGCTGAACGGCATCCTCGGCATGGCCGACCTGCTGCTCGACACCGCCGCTCACGCCCGAGCAGGCCACCTACGTCAAGGCCACCAAGGCCTCCGGCGACGCGCTGCTGTCGCTGATCGAGGAGATTCTCGATTTCTCCAAGATCGAGGCCGGCAAGCTCGAGCTCGAGCCGCAGCCGTTCTCGCTTGCCGCGCTGGTCGAGGACGTGGTCGAGCTGCTGGCGCCGCGCGCCCAGGCCAAGGGCCTGGAGATCGCCTCCGACGTCGACGAGCGGCTGCCCGAGCGCGTCATCGGCGACGCCACGCGGCTGCGCCAGGTGCTGCTCAACCTCGCCGGCAACGCCATCAAGTTCACCGAGACCGGCGGCGTCGGCGTCATGGTCGAGGCCGGCGGCCGGCCCGACGAGATCGTGTTCGAGGTGCGCGACACCGGCATCGGCATCGCGCCCGAGCAGCAGGCGCGCATCTTCCACGAATTCGAGCAGGCCGACGGCGGCGTCGGCGCGCAAGTTCGGCGGCACCGGCCTCGGGCTCGCGATCTCCCAGCGCATCGTCGAGCGCATGGGCGGCCGCATCGAGGTGGCGAGCGCGCCCGGCGCGGGCTCGACCTTCCGCGTCGATCGTGCCGCTGCCGCGCGCGACCGGCGGCCAGGCCGGCGTTCGCGCCGCCCGACGCTCGCCGGCGCGGCGATGCTGATCGTCGCGCCCGCGACCGATCGAGGCCGCGCTGCTGGAGCGGCGGCTGACGCGCTGGGGCGCCGCGCGTGACGCATGCGTCGAGGCGACGCACGCTGCCGACATGCTCGCCGAGCGGCACTGGGACGCGGTGCTGGTCGATCATGCGCTCGGCGCCGAGACGGCCGTGACGGTGCGCGGGCTCGATCGGCGACACCATGGCGCGCCGGATCGTGCTGATCACGCCGAGCGAGCGCCACCGGCTGCCGGCGCTGAAGGCACGCGGGCTTCACCGGCTATCTGGTGAAGCCGGTGCGCGCGGCCTCGCTCAAGGCCCAGCTCGTCGGCGCGCCGCCTTCGAGAGCGCCGCGACCGCGGCTCGACGCCGGCGCCGGTGCCGGCGGACGCCGGCCGCGGCAGCGCGCTGTCGGTGCTGGTCGCCGAGGACAACGAGATCAACGCGCTGCTGACGCGCGCGCTGCTGACCAAGCTCGGCCATCGGCCGACGGTGGCGACCAGCGGCGCGACGCGCTCGAGCCTGGCGCACGGCGCGCGCCGCCGGCGACGCCCTACGACCTGGTGCTGATGGACGTGCACATGCCGGGCCTCGACGGCCTCGAGGCGGCGCGCCGCATCCGCGCCGCCGAGGCCGAGGCGGCGCGCCGCACGCCGATCATCGCGCTGACCGCCAACGCCTTCGCCGAGGACCGCGAGGCCTGCCTCGCCGCCGGCATGGACGGCTTCCTGGTCAAGCCGCTCGACCGCGAGCGGCTCGCCGCGATGCTGGCCGACCTGACGCGTCGCGCGAGGCCAGGATTCGCGGCGATGACGCGGCGATCGACCAGCGATGCCTCGCTACAACTTCCGCAGCGCCACGTCCTCGACCAGGTGGCTCTCGCCCTTCTTCAGGATGAGGTCGGCGCGCTGCCGCGTCGGCAGGATGTTCTCGTGCAGGTTCACGAGATTGATGCGCCTCCAGATCGAGGTCGCGGTCGTGACCGCCTCGTCGTCGGACAGCCTGGAGTAGCGGTGGAAGTAGGATTTCGGATCGCGGAACGCGGTGCCGCGCAGCGTCAGGAAGCGATCGACGTACCAGTCTTGCCAGCACGCTCTCGTCGGCGTCGAGATAGACCGAGAAGTCGAAGAAGTCGGACACGAACGGGATCGCCTTGCCGTCCTTCGGCAGGCGGCCGGTCTGCAGCACGTTGAGGCCCTCGACGATCAGGATGTCCGGCCGGTCGATCTCGACCCACTGGTTCGGCATCACGTCGTAGATCAGATGCGAGTAGATCGGCGCGCGCACCGGCGCGGCGGCCGGCCTTCACGTCGGACAGAAACCGCAGCAGCGCCGGCAGGTCGTAGCTCTCCGGAAAGCCCTTCTTCTCCATCAGGCCTTCGCGCTCGAGCACCGCGTTCGGCAGCAGGAAGCCGTCGGTGGTGATGAGATCGACCTTCGGCACGTTGGTCCAGCGCGCCAGCAGCGCCTGCAGCACGCGCGCGGTGGTCGACTTGCCGACCGCGACCGAGCCGGCGACGCCGATGACGTAGGGCATCTTGGCGTCCTCGCTGCCGAGGAAGCGCTGCTGCGCGCGGTGCAGCCGCTGCGTCGCCGCCACATAGAGCGACAGCAGCCGCGACAGCGGCAGGTAGATGTCCTCGACCTCCTTCATGTCGAGCCGGTCGTGCAGCGAGCGCAGCCGGCTGACCTCGTCCGGCGTCAGCGTCATCGGCATGTCGTCGCGCAACGCCGCCCATTCGGCCCGCGTGTAGATGCGGTAGGGCGACAGGCCGTCGTCGGTGCGCTGTTCCATGGTCAGTTCACTGGTCGGTTCATTTGCCCGGCCGCGAGGCCTTCTCTTCGAGGCCGGATTTCTTGGTGCGCGTTTCCAGCAGCGCCTCGACCTCGGCGAGCGTGACGCCGCGCGCATGCAGCATGACCAGCAGGTGGTAGAGCACGTCGGCCGCTTCCGCGATCACGCGCTCGCGGTCCTCGCCGGCCGCCGCGAGCACGGCCTCGACCGCCTCCTCGCCGAACTTCTTGGCGCATTGCGCGGCGCCCTTGTCGAGCAGCTTGCGGGTGTAGGACTCCTCGGCCGGCGCCTTGGCGCGGTCGCTGATGCGCTGTTCGAGGTCGGCGAGGGTGAACCTGGTCATGCCGCTCCCATAGCATCTTCGCCGCCGCCGTCATTGGCGGAGCAACGCCGCCGTTGATTCGACACGCGCGGAATGCTCACTTGAGCATGATCTTCGAACCGCTGCACACTTCGGGATCATGCTCCAGCATCCACCATGGCCGACCCGACGCTCGATTTCTGGTTCGACTTCGCCTCGACCTATTCCTATCTGGCGGCGGTGCGCATCCGGCCGCTGGCCGCGGACCGCGAACGTCACGGTGCGCTTTCGGCCCTTCCTGCTCGGGCCGATCTTCAAGGCGCAGGGCTGGGACACCTCGCCGTTCAACATCTACCAGGCCAAGGGCCGCCACATGTGGCGCGACCTGGAGCGGCTTGCGGCCGACCTCGACCTGCCGTTCCGCCGGCCCGATGCCGTTTCCGCAGAACAGCCTGCTGGCGGCGCGCGTGGCGCTGGTCGGGCTGCCGCAAGGCTGGGGCGAGGACTATTCGGTCGCGCGTGTTCCGCGCCGAGTTCGAAGCGGGCGAGCCGGATCGACGACGCCCGCCACCCGCGCGGCGATCCTGGCCGGCCTGAACGTCGATCCGCAAGGCCGCGCTCGACGCCGCGCAATCGGACGACATCAAGGCTGCGCCTGCGGTCGCAGACCGAGGCGGCACAGCGGCTCGGCCTGTTCGGCGCGCCAAGCTTCGTCACCGCGGACGGCGAGTTGTTCTGGGGCAACGACCGGCTGGAGCAGGCGCTCGCGCTGGGCGCAGCGCGGCGTGATCGGCTGCTAGGGATCGAGCCGCATCGGCAGGCCGGCCTTGGCCATGTGCTGCTTGGCCTCGCGCACGGTGTGCTCGCCGAAATGGAAGATCGACGCCGCCAGCACCGCGGTGGCGTGGCCGTCGCGGATGCCCTCGACCAGATGATCGAGCGTGCCGACGCCGCCCGAGGCGATCACCGGCACCGGCACCGCGTCGGCCACCGCGCGGGTCAGCGCGATGTCGAAGCCCGACCTGGTGCCGTCGCGGTCCATCGAGGTGAGCAGGATTTCGCCGGCGCCGAGCGCCACGACCTCGCGCGCATAATCGACCGCGTCGAGCCCGGTCGGGTTGCGGCCGCCGTGGGTGAAGATCTCCCAGCGCGTCCGGCTCGCCCGGCTTCGACACCTTCTTGGCGTCGATCGCCACCACGATGCACTGGTCGCCGAACTTCTCCGCCGCCTCCTTGACGAAGGCGCGCCGGTTCACCGCCGCGGTGTTGATCGACACCTTGTCGGCGCCGCAGGCCAGCAGCTTGCGGATGTCCTCGACCGTGCGCACGCCGCCGCCGACCGTGAGCGGCATGAAGCAGGCCTCGGCGGTGCGTCGCACCACGTCGAAGATGGTGTCGCGGTTCTCGTGGCTCGCCGTGATGTCGAGAAAGCAAAGCTCGTCGGCGCCGGCCGCGTCATAGGCGACCGCCGCCTCGACCGGATCGCCGGCGTCGCGCAGGTTGACGAAGTTGATGCCCTTGACGACGCGGCCGTCCTTGACGTCGAGGCAGGGGATGACGCGGACCTTGAACATGCCGCCTACCTCGTCCGTGCCGCGCGGACCATCGCCAGCGCCTTGGCGGCGTCGATGCGTCCGTCGTACAGCGCGCGGCCGACGATCGCGCCTTCGAGCTTGCTGGCGCGCGGCGCCGTCAACGCCTTGACGTCCGCGATCGAGGCGAAGCCGCCCGACGCAATCACCGGAATCGAGATCGCTTCGGCGAGCGCGATGGTGGCGTCCCAGTTGATGCCCTTGCAGCATGCCGTCGCGCGCCACGTCGGTGTAGACGATCGCGGCGACACCGGCGTCCTCGAAGCGGCGCGCGACGTCGAGCGCGGCGAGCTCCGAGGTCTCGGCCCAGCCCTGCACCGCGACCTTGCCATCGCGGGCGTCGAGGCCGACCGCGACGCGCTTGGGGAATGTCTTCGCCGCCTCTTTGACCAGCGCCGGGTTGCGCACCGCCGCGGTGCCGATGATCACGCGATTGACGCCCTTGCCGAGCCAGCCCTCGACCGTCGCCATGTCGCGGATGCCGCCGCCGAGCTGCACGCACAGCCCGACCGTCTCCAGGATGCGCTCGACCGCGGCGCCGTTCATCGGCTTGCCGGCGAACGCGCCGTCGAGGTCGACGACGTGCAGATGCCGGAAGCCCTGGGTCTCGAAGGCATGCGCCTGCCCGGCCGGATCGCGGTTGAACACGGTGGCGCGCGCCATGTCGCCCTGCTCCAGGCGCACGGCAAGGCCGTCCTTGAGATCGATGGCGGGAAACAGGATCACGGGCGGCTCATCGCAGGGTCGGCCATTGGCCCACTCGAAATTTCATTCGGCCAAAGGCCCAGACGTTCACGGCTTCCAGTTGAGGAAGTTGGCAATCAGCGCAAGCCCGAGCTTCTGGCTCTTCTCCGGGTGAAATTGCGTGCCGGCCATGTTGTGGCGCGCGACCATTGCGCTGACCGGACCGCCGTATTCGGCTTGCGCCAGCAGGTCGGCATCGTCCGTCGGGCGTGAGCTGATAGGAGTGCACGAAATAGGCGTGCAGCCCGTCGGGCCCGAGCCGGATGCCTTGCAGCAGCGGATGCTGCGCACGGGCCGACAGCGTGTTCCAGCCCATGTGCGGGATTTTCAGCGCCGGATCGGACGGCGCGATCTCGGTCGACCTCGCCGCGGATCCAGCCGAGGCCTTCGGTCACGACATATTCGCGGCCGCGTTCGGCCATGAGCTGCATGCCGACGCAGATGCCGAGGAACGGCCGGCCGTTGCGGCGCACCGCCTCCTCCAGCGCCGGGACCATGCCCGGCACCGCGTCGAGGCCGCGCCGGCAGTCCGCAAAGGCGCCGACACCGGGCAGCACCACGCGTTCGGCGCGGCGCACCGCGTCCGGATCGCGCGTCACCACGATCGGCGTGTCGCGGCCGCTCTCGCGCGCGGCGCGCTCGAACGCCTTGGCGGCCGAATGCAGATTGCCGGAGCCGTAATCGACGATCGCGACGCTCATGGGGTGACAGGAATCATGGCCGCGACTGCGGCTCGGGGAACAGCCCGATCACCTGGGGTGCGGACGAAGGGACCGGCATGGTCGGCGGCAGCGGCGCTTCCGGCGGCGCGTCGCGCATCACCCAGGAATCGAAGAAGCGATGCTCGGCCGCCTGGAGATTGGGCGCCACCACCGGTCCGAGATTGCGCCAGCGCCGGCGGCCGTAGGTCCAGCGCCGCAGCGAGGCGGCTTCGAACCCGATCAGCAGCGCGATCAAAAATCCGACCGCGAACTTCACGGCGCCCGAAACGCCGAGCACAAACAACCCGGCTTGCAGCGCGCCCGTCAGCACCGCGTAGATCAGCAGCACCAGCCACAGCCGGTGCCAGAGCATCCACAACGGGCCGAGCAGGAACGCCCAGAAGTGAAATCCATCCCGCACAAACGCGAAGCGGTCCGGATTGGCCGCGGTTTCGCGCCGGCGCGGCGGCGGTTCATGGACAGTGTAAACTCGCATGTCGTTCACTCTTGATGTCGGGCTCGATCGGGATGGCTTTCTTCCCTAGCCACCCAGCCGGCCCTTGGTGGATGGCACCTCGCCGGCCGCGCGCGGATCGATGGCGAACGCCGCCCGCAGTGCACGCGCCAAGCCCTTGAAGCAAGACTCGGCAATGTGGTGATCGTTTGTCCCGTACAGGCATTCGACGTGCAGCGTGATGCCGGCGTTCATGGCGAACGCCTGGAACCACTCCTGCACCAGCTCGGTGTCGAAGGCGCCGACCTTGTCGCGGCCGAAGCTCGCCTTGAACACCAGGAACGGCCGGCCCGACACGTCGATCGCGACACGGGTGAGCGCCTCGTCCATCGGCACGTGCACGCTGGCGTAGCGCGTGATGCCCTTCATGTCGCCGAGCGCCTGCTTCACCGCCTGGCCGAGTGCGATGCCGACGTCCTCGGTGGTGTGGTGGTGATCGATATGCAGGTCGCCCTTGGCCTTGACGGCGATGTCGATACGCGAGTGGCGCGCCAGCAGATCGAGCATGTGGTCGAAGAAGCCGATGCCGGTCGCGATGTTCGACATGCCCTTGCCGTCGAGCGCGACCGCGACCTCGATGTCGGTTTCCTTGGTGACGCGCTTGACCGTGGCGCGGCGGCCCTTGGCCGGCGTCGAGGCGGACTTCTTTGCGGTGAGCTTGCGGCCGCGCGCCATTGCAATGCCTTGGGGTTGAATTTCGCGCCCTTTTATCAGGGCTTGCCCGGATTCGCCACCAGCCGGCAACGTGCTGTTTGCAAAGGCGGTTCGCAGTCCTTACATCCTCGCTCCGGGGGTAACGCGTATGCAGCAGCCACAGTCCGAACTCTGGCACGGCACCACGATCTTGACCGTCCGCAAGGGCGGCACCGTCGCGATCGGCGGCGACGGCCAGGTGTCGATCGGCCAGACCATCGTCAAGTCGAACGCCAAGAAGGTGCGGCGCCTCGGCAAGGGCGACGTGATCGGCGGCTTTGCCGGCGCCACCGCCGACGCCTTCACGCTGTTCGAGCGGCTGGAGGGCAAGCTCGAGCAATATCCCGGCCAGCTCACGCGCGCCGCGGTCGAGCTCGCCAAGGACTGGCGCACCGACCGCTACCTGCGCCGGCTGGAGGCGATGATGATCGTGGCCGACGCGCAGGTCTCGCTGGTGCTCACCGGCACCGGCGACGTGCTCGAGCCCGAGAGCGGCGTCATGGGCATCGGCTCCGGCGGCAACTACGCGCTGGCCGCCGCCCGCGCGCTCGCCGACGGCCCGCTCGACGCCGAAGCGATCGTGCGGCGCTCGCTCGACATCGCCGCCGAGATTTGCGTCTACACCAACCGCAACGTCACCATCGAGACGTTGCGGGCCGCCTGAGACGCCGGGATCGCATGTATGAGTTTCGCCCGATGACCGCCGACGACCTGCCGCTGCTGAAACGATGGCTGGCTGCGCCCCATGTGGTGCAATGGTGGGGCAACACCCACGAGCAATTCGAACTGGTCCGCGGCGATCTCGAAGTGGAGGCAATGGACCAATACGTCGTCACGACAAACGATCGGCCGTTCGGCTATCTGCAGTGCTACGATCCCATGGTCTGGCCGGACAACGGCCTCGGCGCACACCCGGCGGGTACACGCGGCATCGACCAGTTCATCGGCGAGCCCGCAATGCTCGAACGCGGCCACGGCTCGGCGTTCATCCGCATGTTCATCGAGCGGTTGCTCAAGGCGGGATCGCCGCGCGTTATTACCGACCCTGATCCGAACAACCATCGCGCGATCCGCGCCTATGAGAAGGCCGACTTCCGGCGCGACCGTATCGTCGACACGCCGGATGGCCGCGCGCTGCTGATGGTGCGCGACGCATGAGCGACTTCTCGCCCCGCGAAATCGTTTCCGAGCTCGACCGCTTCATCGTCGGCCAGAACGACGCCAAGCGCGCGGTAGCCATCGCACTACGCAACCGCTGGCGCCGGCTGCAGCTCGACGACAGGCTGCGCGAGGAGGTGCTGCCAAAGAACATCCTGATGATCGGCCCGACCGGCGTCGGCAAGACCGAAATCTCCCGGCGGCTCGCCCGCCTCGCCGGCGCGCCGTTCATCAAAGTCGAGGCCACCAAGTTCACCGAGGTCGGCTACGTCGGCCGCGACGTCGAGCAGATCGTGCGCGACCTGTTGGAGGTCGCGATTGCGCTGACGCGCGAGCGCAAGCGCAAGGATGTCAAGGTGCGCGCCGAGCAGGCCGCCGAGGCGCGTGTCGTCGACGCGCTGGTCGGGCCGAGCGCCGCCGCCTCGACCAAGGAGGCGTTCCGCAAAAAGCTGCGCTCAGGCGAGCTCAACGACAAGGAAATCGAGATCGAATTGCAATCCTCGGGCGGCGGCATGCCGATGTTCGAAATCCCCGGCATGCCGGGTGCGCAGCTCGGCGCCATCAACATCGGCGACATCTTCGGCAAGCTCGGCGGCCGCTCCAAGACGCGCCGCGTCACGGTCGCCGAGTCGCACGAACTGCTGGTGGCCGAGGAATCCGACAAGCTGCTCGACCAGGACCAGCTCGTTCAGGAGTCGATCAAGGCGGTCGAGCAGAACGGCATCGTGTTTCTCGACGAGATCGACAAGATCACGGCGCGCGACGGCCGCGTCGGCGGCGACGTCTCGCGCGAGGGCGTGCAGCGCGATCTGCTGCCGCTGATCGAAGGCACCACCGTCTCGACCAAGCACGGCACGGTCAAGACCGACCACATCCTGTTCATCGCCTCGGGTGCATTTCACTTGTCGAAGCCATCCGACCTGTTGCCCGAGCTGCAAGGCCGATTGCCGATCCGCGTGGAGCTCAAGGCCCTGACGCGCGACGACTTGCGCCGCATCCTGACCGAGCCGGAGGCCTCGCTGATCAAGCAATATATCGCGCTGATGAAGACCGAAGGCGTCACACTCGAATTTTCCGAGGACGCCATCGACGCCATCGCCGACGTGGCGGTGGCGGTGAATGGCAGCGTCGAAAACATCGGGGCGCGCCGGCTGCAGACCGTGATGGAGCGCGTGCTCGACGACATTTCGTTTTCCGCCACCGACCGCGCCGGCGACGCGGTCAAGATCGACGCCGCCTATGTGCAGACGCATGTCGGCGATCTCGCCAAGAACACCGATCTCAGCCGGTTTATTTTGTAGCGGCGGCATGACCGCCTAACCGCTGGCCCGGTGGAGAGTCGTTGCGGCGTCTGCTAGCTTTCGTGCGACGGTTGGGAGCAAGCCATGCGCCTCGGAATGTTCATGATGCCGGTGCATCCACCGGACCGCGAGATGTGGAGCACGCTCGCGGAGGACACCGACAAGTCGATCCTGGCCGACCAGCTCGGCTTCGACGAGCTCTGGATGGGCGAGCACTTCACCGCGACCACCGAGCCGTTCCCGTCGCCACTGATGTTTCTCGCCGGCCTCATCCACCAGACCAGGCGGCTGAGCTTCGGCACCGCCGTCATCAACGTGCCGCTGCACCACCCGGCGATCATCGCCGCCGAGGCCGCCCAGTTCGACCACATGAGCAAAGGCCGCTTCATGCTCGGGATCGGGCCGGGCGGGCTGGTCTCCGACTTCGAGCTGTTCAAGCAAACCGACCACGCCGCGCGCAACCGCATGGTGGTCGAGGCCATGGACATGGTCGAGACGATCTGGTCGCAAAACCCGCCCTACGATCTCAAGGGCGAGTTCTGGAACATCCAGATCACCGACGCGATCATGCCGGAGCTTGGTGTCGGCTTCATGCCGAAACCGTACCAGCAGCCGCGGCCGCCGATCTGCATCTCGCTCGCAAGCCCGAGCTCGCCGTCGGCCCGCACGGCGGCCGAGCGCGGCTGGGGCATCATCTCGGCCAACATCATTCCGGTCTATTCGGTGGCGTCGCATTGGACGACCTACAGCAAGGCCTGTGCCGAGCGCGGCATCGCGGCCAACGGCGACAATTGGCGGGTCGCCCGCAACGTGATGGTGGCGCCGTCCGACCAGGAGGCCCACGATCGGGTGTTCGGCGACAAGGGCTCGAACCGCTACTTCTTCACCTACATCCGCGACGTGCTGCACCGGGTCGGCATTCTGCCGATTCTCAAGCCCCGGCCTGACATGTCGGACGCCGAATGCACGCCGGAGGCGATCCTGACCGAATGCGTGATCGACGGCTCGCCCAAGACCGTGCTCGACAAGCTCATTGCGTTCCGCGAGCGCGTCGGGCCGTTCGGCACGCTGTTGATGACGGGGATCGACTGGGCCGGCCCAAACAAGGATTGGGAGCGCGAGGCGATGCGGCTCCTGGCACAAGAGGTCATGCCGAAATTCCGCCAGCACGTCACCGCACAGGCGGCGGAGTGACACGAACGTCATCGCCCGCGCAGGCGGGCGATCCAGTAAGCACCGGGGTGGCGTGTCAGCCACGCCGCAGCTTCAAACGTCGGTTGGCGGTACCTGGATGCCCGCTGTCGCGGGCATGACAGCCGAAATTACTTCGCGCCCACCCGCCGCCAGCGGATGCGGCGGTAGCTGCCATCCTTGGCCGGCAGCGACGACAGCGTGAGATCAGCGCCCTTCAGCTCGGGCCGGCGAATGATGGTCTGCCCGACCGCGTTCGGGTTGAGCGCCATCTCGACGTGGTGATGCAGCACGCCGTCCTTCAGCTCGTAATGGCCGGCGTAGCAGACCATGCCGTTGGCGGCTTCGGCGCGCTCCTCCGGCGTCGCGGCGTTGAGGTCGGGACCGCCCGACGTCTTGGCCGCGAGCTTGCGACCGTTCGGCATGCTGACCACCGCCATGTAGCCGTCAGGGCTGTACATGATCTGCGCGGTCCGCGAATTGTCGCTGGTGACCTTGCCGTCGGCGGTGACCATATCGTCGCCGAGCGTACGATAAACCCCGACCAGATCGTCCTTCGTCATGCTGCGTTCCTTTGCGACAAACCACAGAGTGTCATGCCCCGCGCCGGCGGGGCATCCCGTAACCAATGACCTGCCATGCTGGCAATGCGGAGGCCATTGGACGCCCTTTCTGAAAACCGCTGCACCCTTTTCGAGATCATGTTCTAGAATACAGCGGCAGCATTGGGAAATTCGCGCATGCGTCTTGGGATGTTCATGATGCCGGTGCATCCGCCCGGCCGCACGCTGTCGGAGACACTGGCCGAGGACACCGCAAAGTCGCTCTACGCCGACCAGCTCGGCTTCGACGAGTTGTGGATGGGCGAGCATTTCTCCGCCACCACCGAGCCGTTTCCGGCGCCGCTGATGTTTCTCGCCGGCCTCGTGCCGCAGACCAAGAACCTCGCCTTCGGCACCGCGGTCATCAACCTGCCCAACCATCATCCGGCAATCGTCGCAGGCGAGGTCGCGCAGTTCGACCACATGAGCGGTGGCCGCTTCATGCTCGGCATCGGCCCGGGCGGGCTCGCGCCCGATTTCGAGCTGTTTGACGTCGGCGACGGCGCAAAGCGCGGCCGCATGTTCGTCGAAGCCATCGATATCATGCTGAAAATCTGGGCGCAGGACCCGCCCTACGAGATCGACGGCGAGTTCTGGAACGTCAGGATAAAAAAGGCGATCGTGCCGGAGCTGGGCTTTGGCACCATGCCCAAGCCGTTGCAGCAGCCGCATCCGCCCATCCATATCTCGATCGGCAGCCCGGATTCGGCGTCGGCGCGCATGGCGGCGTCGCGCGGTTGGGGCATCATTTCGGGCCCGACCGCGCCGACCTACTCGATTGCCTCGCACTGGCAGGCCTACGCCGAAACCTGCGCCGCCGCCGGCCGGCCGGCGCGCGGCGAGAACTGGCGGGTTTCGCGCAACGTCATCGTCGCACCGAACGACGCCGAGGCTCGCGACCGCGTGTTCGGCGAGCGCACCGCTAACCGCTATTTCTTCACCTATCTGCGCACCGCCATCGCCAAGGCCAACCGCCTCGCCACCATCAAGCCGCGCCTCGACATGACCGACGAGGCGTTCACGCCGGACGTGCTGATGGAGGAATGCGCGATCTACGGCTCGCCCAAGACCGTGCTCGACAAGCTGATCGCGTTCCGCGACCGCGTCGGCCCGTTCGGCACGGTGCTGAAAATGGGCGTCGACTGGGGCGGCCCGAGCGAGGCCTGGGAGCGCGAGGCGATGGCGCTGCTCGCCCACGACGTCATGCCGAAATTCCGCCAGCACGTCGGCGCACGACAAGCCGCGGAGTAGTGTCGCTCCGCTTTGGGGTCATTGCCGGCTCCGCAATCGCTATGGCTTCGCCGCCTTGAGGAACGTGCCGGCGCCGGCGCCGAGCAGTCGCGGCAGGTGCGTGTAGATGTAGCGTATGCCGCCGCCGATCAGCGCCGCGACATTGTCGGTGGTCGCCGGCATGCCGGCAATCTTGCCGGCGGCGACGATCTTGCCGCGCACGGCGTTGATCGCGGCCGCCACCGTGGGCGCGGCCGGATTGCCCGGATGGCCCATCGACTGCGACAGGTCGGAGGGGCCGATGAAGAACACGTCGACGCCGTCCACTTTCAGAATGTCATCAACATTGCGAATCGCGGCCTCGTGCTCGAGCTGCACGCAAACCAGCGATTGCTCGTTGGCGGCCGCCGTGAAGTCCGCCATCTTGGCGCCGAGACCCCAATCGTCGGGCCGGGTGCCGGCGGCAAGCCCGCGGCCGGCGCCGGGGCCGAACTTGACCGCCGCCACGGCGCGGCGCGCGTCGTCGGCCGAATTGACATGCGGCACCTGGACGCCCATCACGCCGCGGTCCATCACACCCTGGATGTCGACACTGGCGTTGCTGCGCGGCCGCGCGATCGCGGTGATGCCGACGGCGTCGGCCGCGATCGCCATCAGTTCGACGTCGGCTGGCGCCAGCGAGCCGTGCTCGCAGTCCAACAGCACCCAGTCGAAGCCGGCGTGGCCGAGCATCTCGACGATTTGCGGTGACGGAATCATCACCGAACAGCCGAGCGCAGGCTCGCCGGCCTTGAGCTTGGCCTTCATGCGGTTCGGCTTCATGGCATCAGTCCTGCGACGCGCGGGCCCGCCGCAGGCTGACGTAAAGCGCGCCCTCGCCGCCATGGCCGATGCCGGCAGGCTCGAAGCCGATCACATGCTGACGAAACTCCGGCAGCTTGAGCCAGCGCGGCACCTGGCGGCGCAGCACGCCGCGCTCGCTGGTGTAATCGTCGCCGGGCGCGCCCTTGCCGGTGATCACCAGCACCAGGCGGCCGCCGCGCGCCTGCGTGGCGCGCAGAAATCCGAGCAGCGCCGCATGGGCCTCGGCCTGCGTCCGGCCATGCAGGTCGAGCCGGCCGTCGATGGTACGCCGGCCCCGCGTCACCTCCTGCTTGAACCGCCGGCCGAGCGGCGCCAGCGGCGGCGGGCCTGGCAGCGCTGGCACCGGTCGCGGCACCGACTTGACGGCCGGCGCCGGTTTGGCCTTCGGCGGTGCCGCTGATCGTGACGGCGCCGGCACGGCGTCGGCCGGCGCTTCGGCAACGGGCCGCCGGCGCAGCGGCGCGATCGAGCGCGTGACGCCGCTCCAGAGCGCGCGCTCGTCGTCGCTCAGCCGGCGTCTGCTCATGACTTGGAGTCGGCCTTCGACTTGCGCTTGTGCGCCTGCTTTTTCTCGGATTTCTTGTGCGGGGTTTTCTCGGCCGATTTCTTCTCGGGCGGCTTCGCCGACTTGGGCGGCGGCGGCTTGACCTCGGCGGCCGCGACGCTGTGCCGGTCGAACCCGGCGGTTTTGCTGTCCTTCTTCTTGTCGGATGTCTTGGGATGTCTTGGCATCGGCCTTGGGATTCGGCTTGGCATCCGACTTGGCAGCGATCGTCTTCGGCCGGTGTTTCTTGGTTTCGGCAGGCTTGGTGTCCGCAGGCTTGGCTTCGACGCTGTTCGCTGCCCCGGCCTTGGCCGCCACCGCCAGCTCGTCCGGCTCCTGCTTGGCCTGATCGGGCAGCACCTGACCCGGCGGCCGCGGTCGCGGCACCGGCGTTGCCTCGGGCGCCGCGGCATCCATGCCGTTCGGCACCAGCATGACGAACCGGCCATTGTGGCGCAGCCGGCCGGAGACGCTGCCGGCTTCGTCGCCCGCGCCGAAATAGATGTCGGCCCGCGCCGGTCCCAGGATCGCGCCGCCGGTGTCCTGCGCGATCATCAGCTGGCGGAACGGCGTGGTCGGCTGCAGGCTTTCGATCGGCAGCATGGCGGAGATGAAGAACGGCGTGCCGTAGGTGTGCAGATGGCGATCGACCGCAATCGAGCGGCCAGGGGTGAGCGCAATGCCCTGCGCGCCGGGCGGCTCCTCATTGCTGGCAAGGTTGGTCTCGCGGAAGAACACATAGGACTTGTTCTTACGACGCAGCTCCTTGCCTTCGTCCGGGTTGCGCTCCATCCACTCGCGGATGCGGTCCATCGACATCTCATCCTTGGAGATGATGTTGCGCTGGATCAGGAATTTCCCGACCGCGACGTAAGGATGGCCGTTAGCCGCCTGATAGTTGAGCCGCAGAACCTCGCCGTCCTCGAGCCGCACCCGCACCGAGCCCTGGATGTGGGCGAAGAAAGCGTCGATCGGATCCTTCAGCCAACAGATTTCGAGGTCGCGGCCGGCGAGCGCGCGGCCATCGTCGATCGCCGAGCGGTCATGGAACGCCATCATCCGGCGGCGCTTCGCCTTCTTCTTGCCCTTGCTCGCGCCGGCGACGCCGACCGACATGCGGCCTCCCGACAGCAGGCCCGGCGGCTTGCGATAGAGCGGATAGTCGAAGCCGTCGGTCTGCTTGCGCACGCCCTCGACGATCGGCTCGTAATAGCCGGTGATGAATCCGTCCGGATCGCCGAGCGGGGAAATTCGCACCGGCCGGAAGCTCTGCTCAAAGAACGCGCGCGCCTCGCCGGGCTTGCCCGGCTTGGCGGCGACCGCCTTGCTGCACGCGTCATGGAGCGCCGCCGTCATCGGCCGTGCCGCGCGCGACGGCCTGCTGCTGCGCAGGATCGCCTTGCAGCTGATCAGAAAGGCCGCGAACGCCGCGTCGTGGTCGTCTTCAGCCCAGCCGTCGATCTGAGCCCAAGTGATCGGCTCGTACTGGGCGTTCGGCAGCTTGAGCGGATTGCGCGGCTCAGCCTGCGCGACGTTTGCGGCGCCGAGGATGAGGAGCGCGGCGCACCCGACCAGTCCGGTTCTGCGAACAGCCGCGCGCCGAACGAATGTCATTGCCCAGCTTCGGTGGCCACCAGTTTCCAGTTCGGATCACGCGACGTCACATCACGCGCGAAGGTCCAGACGTCGGTGACCTCGGTCACCTTGTCGGGATTGCCGTCGATGACCGCGCCGGAGCGGTCGCGCGTCACCGAGACGAGCTGCGATTGGAAGCGCATCGTCACCTGCTCGGTCTTGCCACGCATCTCGGCATTGATGATCTCGGCACCATCGATCGACACAAATCGCGTCTCGACCGTCTCGCCGCGCTGCTCGCGCTCACGGATCGCCGACTCGAACCCGTCGTAGACCTCGCGGCTCAGCAGGTTGCGCAACTGCCGACGATCGCCGCTCGCATAGGCGCTGACGATCATCTCATAGGCGGCACGGCCGCCAGCGATGAAGTGCTTGGGATCGAAGCTCTTGTCCTCGCGCGCGATGGCGTCGAGGCCGCTGGCGAGCGTCGAGCCGGTCTCGGCCACGCCCTTCCAGCGCTCGCCCGGATCGGCCGGCGGGCTCGGCGGCTGCCCGGCCTCGGGCGCGCGCCCCGGCAGCGCCACCACCTTGTCGCCCGGCGCCGGACGGATGGCGTCGCGCGCCGAATAGGGATCGTAGGGCGGCCGCTCGCGCCCGGTGCGCTGACCCAGCACGCTGCGCAACCGGAGGAAAATGAACACCGCCAGCGCCAGGAAGATGATGGTGTAAATGTCAAACACTCGCGCATGCTCCAGAGGCGGTGGTCATTGCGGCGGTACCGGTCGACTGCGGCAGCGGCCCGCAGCACATCCTGCACGTTCCGACGCTATAATGTAAGCACGAGACTTCGGCCATCCAGAGGCGCGTCGGCGGATTGGGCGGCTCGGTGCCGTGGTCGACCATAGACGATCCGCGTCGCCGCGCCAACCTCGCGCGGCCGGAAAAAAGCGCCATGGTGAAATGGGTTATCATCGCCGTCCTGCTGCTTCCGGTCGCCGAAATCGCGGTTTTCATCCTTGTTGTCGCCATCATTGGGCTGCTTTGGGCGGTGCTCCTGACACTGGCGACGACGCTTGCCGGCGTGCTGGTGCTGCGCCGGGCCGGGCGCGGGCGGATCGCCCGCCTGCGCGTCGCGGTCGCCGAAACCGACAAAGCCTGGATCGAGGCCCACACCGGCGGCTTCCTGACCGTGGTGGCGGGGCTGCTCTTGTTCCTGCCCGGTTTTCTCACCGACCTGATCGGGGCGGTGCTGCTGATCGGACCGTTGCGCCGCCGAATCGGCGCCACCTTCCGGCGCTGGGTGCGCAGCCGCGACCAGCGTAGCCGCTCGGTCATCGATCTCGCGCCGGGCGAATGGCAGCAGGTGCCCGACCGCGAGCTGCCGAACCGGCCCGGCCAGCGCCGCCGCGACTGAGCGGCAGCAGCCGGCGCATTCTTGTCCGGCGCGGGAGGCCGTGTTAGCCACACCCGCAATATTGCGCGTTTGTGGTCGGTCCGAGGGAGAGTTCATGGCGGAAGGCAGCACCAACGGCGGTCAGGCCGCGACCCCCGCCTCGGCGCCGGGTCCGCAGCTCATGGTCCTGGCGCAATACACCAAGGACCTGTCGTTCGAAAACCCGAACGCGCCGAGCTCGCTCACCCAGCAAGGCGTCCAGCCGCAGATCAATGTCTCGGTCAACGTCACCGCCAATCCGATGACGCAGACCGACGTCGAGGTCGTGCTCAAGATTGACGGCAAGGCGGAAGCGGCCGGCAACGTCATGTTCAACGTCGAGCTCACGTTCGCAGGCGTGTTCCGGCTGCAGAATGTGCCGGAGGCGAACGTGCATCCGCTGCTTATGATCGAATGCCCGCGGCTGTTGTTCCCGTTCGCACGCGAGATCATCGCCAACGCGGTGCGGAACGGCGGCTTCCCGCCGCTGTTGCTCGACCCGATCGATTTCGTCGCGCTCTACAACCAGCGCATGGCGCAGGTCCAGCAGCAACCGCCAACCACGCCAACGCCCTCCTCCACGCCGCAGTGGTAGCGCAGCCGACCTGAACGGCGGGCCGTCGAGCCCTTCGATGGCCGCATCAAAATGACGGATCAGGCGCCGCGGTTGTGGCGCTACGCCGCCGCGGGATCGGCCGCGCGGTATTCCTGCCAGATCGGGGTGGTGCCGAGCGTCGCCAAAAAGGCGCGGTGGGCGATGCGATCGGCGTCGCTGACGCGAGGCGCCAGCGGCTGCGGACGGCTGCGCGCCACGGCCATCGCGCCGCGCGCATCGGCCATGTCGCTCGCCGCCTCGGCGAGACCGAGCATCGCCTGGCGCGCGCCGATCAGCTCGACATAAACCTCGGCCAAAAGCTCGGCGTCGAGCAGCGCGCCGTGCTTGGTGCGGCGCGAATTGTCGACCCTGTAGCGCGCGCAAAGGTCGTCGAGCCGGTTCGAGCCGCCCGGGTGCTTGCGCCGCGCCAGCATCAGCGTGTCGATCAGCCGGTCGCGGCTCACTGCCGCCTTGCCGACACGCTCGAGCTCGGCGTTGAGGAAGCCGAGATCGAAAATCGCATTGTGCGCGACCAGCCGCGCGTCGTCGCCGAGGAACAGCACCAGCTCCTCGACCACCTCGACAAAGCGTGGCTTGTCTTTCAGGAAATCGACGCTCAGTCCGTGAACCCGGAACGCCGCCTCGGGCATGTCGCGCTCGGGGTTGAGATAGCGATGGAACACCTTGCCGGTGGGAAACCGGTTGACCAGCTCGATGCAGCCGATCTCGACCAGCCGGTCGCCCTGCAACGGGTCGAGGCCGGTGGTCTCGGTGTCGAATACGATCTCGCGCATCGTCGTCTTTCGCTGCGGCGAATCACTTGCGCCGGGGCGGCATTCTAGCAACCGCGGTCAAGATGCTATTCACTTGGCCGCGGGCGTGCTCGATGCCTTGCGAGCTATCCACCACGAAATCCGCCCGCGCCCGTTTTTCCGCATCGGGAACCTGGCGGGCGAGCAGCGCCTCGAGCTGCGCCGGACTGACGCCGCGCTCGAGCACGCGCGATCGCTGCATCTCGGCGGGCGCCGACACCACCACCACGGCATCGACGCGCTGGTCGCCACCGGTCTCGAACAGTAGCGGGATGTCGAGCACCGCCACCTTGGCGCCCGCCGCCTCGGCTTGCTTGAGAAAGCGCTGGCTTGCCTCGCGCACCAGCGGATGCACGATCTGCTCCAGCCGCTTGAGCGCCGCAGCATCGCCGAGCACCCGCCGGCCGAGCGCGGCGCGATCGACCTTGCCGTCCCGGGTGGTGCCGGGAAACTCCGCCTCGATCGCCGCCACCGCCTCGTTTTCGTAGAGCTTGTGCACGGTCGCATCGGAATCGTGCACCGGCACGCCGGCCTCGGCGAACAGCCGCGCCGTCGTGCTCTTGCCCATGGCGATCGAACCGGTCAGTCCGATGACGAACATCTCCGCTTCCTTCGCCTGTTACGCTGCCATCAACCCTTCGCGCCGCAGCCAGGCCAGCAAGGGCAGCAGCGGCAGGCCCAACACGGTGAAGTGATCGCCTTCGACGCGCTCGAACAACTGGCTGCCGCGCCCCTCGAGCTGATAGCAGCCGACGCTCGCCAAGGCGGCAGCGCCGACCGCATCCAGATAGCCATCCAGAAAATCGTCCGAAAACGACCGCATGGTCAGATGCGCGGCCTCGACGTGCTCGAACAGCACCGCGCCGCCGCGAACCACCGCCACCGCCGAATGCAGCGTGTGGGTGCGGCCGCGCAGCGCCGCGAGCTGTTCGCGGGCAGCAGCCCGGTCGGCGGCCTTGGAAAACCGCCGCTCGCCCAGCGCCAGCGTCTGGTCGGCGCCCAGCACCATCCGCTCGGGATCATCGGCCGCAACCGCCTTGGCCTTCTCGCGCGCCAGCAAGGCCGCAACCGCATCAGCGCCGGCCACGCCGGCGCGCGCCTCGACCGCACGCTCATCGATCGCCGCGGGCTTGACCTCGATCGCGACGCCGGCCGCTTCCAGCACCGCGCGGCGCGATCGGCTCTGGGAGGCGAGCACCAGCGGGCGGGCGGCAAGCCAGAGCGGCATCACGCTGCTCGGGGTCGCACATCACGCGCGATCGACGTGCCGGTTTGTTGCTGCGCTGTTGTGAGGTCTTGCATCGTCAGCTCACCGGCTGGCGGCGGCGGTCCGCCAGCAGCGCCATCACCTCGGCAGCGGTTTCCTCGATCGACCGGCGGGTGACGTCGATGATCGGCCAGTTGTGACGGCCGCAGAGCTTGCGGGCCGACGCCACCTCGGCGGCGACCGCCTGGCGGTCGACATACTGGTCGGCGTCGTGCTCGGCGCGAAGCCCGAGCAGCCGGTTCTGGCGGATCTGCACAATGCGCTCGGGGCTCGCCGTCAGCCCGACCACCAGGGGCTGAGTCAGGAGCTCAAGCTTCGGCGGCAATGGCACGTCCGGCACCAGCGGGACATTGGCAGTCTTGACGCCGCGGTTGGCGAGATAGATCGAGGTCGGGGTCTTGGAGGTGCGCGAGACGCCGACCAGCACCACGTCGGCCTGTTCGAGATCGTCGGCATGCTGACCGTCGTCGTGCAGCATGGTGTAGTTCAGCGCATCGATCCGCCTGAAATATTCCGCGTTGAGCACGTGCTGCGCGCCGACCCGCGGCTTGCTTTCGGCGCCAAGATAGGCCTGGAACAGGTTCAGCACCGGCCCAAGGATCGACAGGCAAGGCAGCCCGAGATTGCGGCAGGTTTTCTCGAGCTTTTCGCCCAGGTCGTGATCGAGCAATGTGTAGAGCACGATGCCCGGCGCGTTCTCGATGTCGTCCAGCACCCGGTCGAGCTGTCGCTGGGTGCGCACCAGGGGATGCATGTGCTCGACCGGCGCAACATTGGCGTATTGCGCAGCCGCCGCGCGCGCCACCGTGATCAGCGTCTCGCCGGTCGCGTCCGACACCAAGTGCATATGGAAATAGTTGGTGCCGCGTTGAGGCATGAACAACAACCGCTCAAGCTGTGGATCGTTGGGGAGGAGGCCACGACTACCACTCGGGTGCAAGGGTTGGGCGCACGGCGTTGCTGAAACGTCCACATCGCACCAGCTGCGGACGAAATCCACCGCTGCAGGTTTCATCGTGTGAGCATTGCAAAGAGCCCGATCGGCGGCTCCGCTATCCCGCCATTACGCTTTGAAAATACACCGGAAATCGCTATCCAAGGGAATGCACAGCCGGGCTTTACGGATTGCGGGGACAACGACCATAGCGTGGACGACCTGTGGAGCCTGAGTCGTGAGTCCAACCCACCGCCTAACAGTCACTACAACTAAGATTCTAGTATTTAGATGAAAGAGCAGATCGACCGGACAGCCCGTGCATAAACCGCTTTTGAGGTGCTTGAAGGCAAGCGCCAGGCCGTGCCGCCGGTCTGGTTGATGCGGCAGGCTGGGCGCTACCTGCCGGAGTACCAGGCGATCCGCAAAAATCTCGGCAGCGTGCTCGATCTCTGCTTCACGCCGAAGCTCGCCGCCGAGGTGACGCTGCAGCCGATCCAGCGCTTCGGCTTTGATGCGGCGATTCTGTTCTCCGATATTCTGGTCATTCCGCATGCACTCGGACGCCGTGTCGAGTTTGCGGCAGGCGAAGGCCCGCAGCTTGATCCGCTCGATGATCCCAAGGCCGTGTCATCATTGCGTGCCGAAGCTGATCAGGCGCAGCTTGCGCCGATCTACGAGACCATTGCGCTGGTCAAGACCGCGTTGCCGGCGAATGTAACCTTTCTGGGCTTTTGCGGCGCGCCGTGGACGGTTGCGACCTACATGGTGGCGGGCCACGGCACGCCGGACCAGGCGCCGGCGCGGCTGTTCGCCTATCGGCATCCCGAGGCCTTTGCACGATTGATCGAAAGGCTGGTTGAGGCGTCCGTCGGCTATCTGACGCGACAGCTTCGGGCCGGCGTCGATGCAGTGCAGATTTTCGACACCTGGGCTGGTGTGTTGCCGCCGGACGAGTTCGAGCGTTGGTGCATTGCTCCCACTCGGAGGATCGCGGCCGAGCTCCGGCGTGCCGTACCGGAGGCAAAAATCATCGGATTTCCGCGCGGTGCCGGCAGCAACATGGTGCGTTACCTTGAGGGTGTGCCGGTTGACGCGGTCGGTCTCGACTGGACCGTTGATCTCGACATCGCCCGCGACTTCATCCAAAAGCGTAAGCCCGTGCAGGGTAATCTCGATCCGCTGGTGCTACGCGCCGGTGGCGCTGCACTCGACCGCAGCATCGACGCGATCCTTGCGGCCCTCAATGGCGGACCGTTTATCTTCAATCTCGGCCACGGCATCCTGCCCGACACGCCAATCGCCCATGTCGAGCAGATGCTCAAGCGTGTGCGGCAATCATCGTGACACAAGGCGAACCGTCCGATCATAAAATTGCTGCGCAGCAAAGCATTCCAATGGCGTCCTAAGGAGCGCGCGCTGCGTACCGCTCGAAGGATGGCCACGACCTAGGACCGGACCCATGTACCAATGGCTCCTTGCCTTCCACATCATCGCGGTCATCGCCTGGATGGCCGGCATGCTCTATCTGCCGCGGCTGTTCGTCTACCACTGTGAGGCCGACCCAGGCTCGCGCCAGTCGGAAACCTTCAAGGTGATGGAGCGCCGGCTGCTCAGGGCGATCATGAACCCGGCGATGATCGTGACCTGGGGGCTCGGCCTATGGCTCGCCTACAGCGGCCATTGGTTCGCGGCGCCCTGGCTGCACGTCAAGCTGGTGCTGGTGCTGGCGATGAGCGGCGTGCACGGCATGCTGTCACGTTACGTGAAGGACTTCGCCGCCGATCGGAACCGTAAAAGCCAGAAATTCTACCGTATTATCAATGAGGTACCAACCGCGCTGATGATCCTGATCGTGCTGCTGGCGGTGCTCAAGCCGTTCTGAGCAGGTGCAGCAAACCCCGTAATCCACCGCTGCCCCTTGCGGATTCGCCTGCATTTTCGTATATTTACAGCATCCCTCCGAACGTAGGCGGATGCTGTCGAGTCGCGGTCCGATATCTGGACCGGCCCACGCATCAGGGTCAGGCCGCACTGCACGTCAACGCCAAGACCTGATCCAAGACCTGCGCCTTCCCTGCCCTTTCCGCCCGCGTCGTTCATTTGTTGGGCGCCGGCGGTCATCCCCTTAAGGACCACCCGCATGCGGGAAATGAAATTACAAGACTTGAAATCCAAGACCCCACCCGAGCTTTTGGCCTTTGCCGAGGAGCAGGAGATCGAAAACGCCAGCACCATGCGCAAGCAGGAGCTGATGTTCGCGATCCTCAAGCAGCTCGCCAGCAAAGAGATCGACATCATCGGCGAAGGCGTCGTCGAGGTGCTGTCCGACGGCTTCGGCTTCCTGCGCTCGCCGGAAGCAAACTACCTGCCCGGCCCCGACGACATCTACGTCTCGCCGTCGCAGATCCGCCGCTTCGGCCTGCGCACCGGCGACACCATCGACGGCCACATCCGCAGCCCGAAAGAGGGCGAGCGGTATTTCGCGCTGCTCAAGGTCAACACCATCAACTTCGAGGACCCCGAGAAGGCGCGCCACAAAATCAACTTCGACAACCTGACGCCGCTCTATCCTGAGAAGCGGCTGAAGATGGAGCACGAGGATCCGACCAAGAAGGATCTGTCGCCGCGCGTCATCGACATCGTCGCCCCGATCGGCAAGGGTCAGCGCGCGCTGATCGTCTCGCCGCCGCGCACCGGCAAGACCGTGCTGTTGCAGAACATCGCGCACGCCATCACCGCCAACCACCCCGAGTGCTATCTGATCGTGCTGCTGATCGACGAGCGTCCCGAAGAGGTCACCGACATGCAACGCTCGGTGAAGGGCGAGGTGGTGTCCTCGACCTTCGACGAGCCTGCCTCGCGCCACGTGCAGGTCGCCGAGATGGTGATCGAGAAGGCCAAGCGCCTGGTCGAGCACGGCCGCGACGTCGTGATCCTGCTCGACTCGATCACGCGGCTCGGCCGCGCCTACAACACCGTGGTGCCGTCATCCGGCAAGGTGCTGACCGGCGGCGTCGACGCCAACGCGTTGCAGCGGCCGAAGCGCTTCTTCGGCGCGGCGCGCAACATCGAGGAAGGCGGCTCGCTCACCATCATCGCCACCGCGCTGATCGACACCGGCAGCCGCATGGACGAAGTGATCTTCGAAGAGTTCAAAGGCACCGGCAATTCCGAGCTTATTCTCGACCGCAAGGTCGCCGACAAGCGCACCTTCCCGGCCATGGACATCACCCGCTCCGGCACCCGCAAGGAGGAGCTGCTCACCGACCCCGCGGTGCTGAAGAAAATGTACGTGCTGCGCCGCATCCTCAACCCGATGGGCACCATGGATGCGATCGACTTCCTGCTCGACAAGCTGCGCAACACCAAGACCAACGCCGAGTTCTTCGAGTTCGATGAACACCTGAGGCGATTCACCCAACGCGCGACTGTTGCTTCGAAGCGTCTGACGTCGTCAGAGCCAGGCATAGCCGTCCGAAGGACGGCGCCGCTTCGCTCGCATATGTCCCGGCCATCCTCGTTTTGGTTTGCCGTCTCGGCCTGTATCGCCTTGCCGGTGGTAAAAACTTATGCGGCGGGCGTCGCCGGCCGCACGGCGGCGACCGCTTCGGCGAGCCGCGCCGGATCCTCGATCGGCAGCGAGCAAGTCTGGCCGACGCAGACGAACGCCGCGCTGCCGGCGGTTGCCGCGATCTTGTCCTGTGCCGGATGGTCGGACGGCAAAGCGTCGCCCGACGGCGCGCGCAGCAGGATGCGGTTGAGGAACGGAAGCTTGAGCGCGGCGGTGGCAAAGCGCTCGTACTCCAATCCGGTCACCACGATCTCGGCGGCGTTGAGCCGCAGGTCGAGCGCGTTGAGCAGCGCGGCGTGCGACAACAGATTGTCGGCCGCGCCTGCCAGCACGCCATCGAACAATCCGTCGGCGCGTCGCAGCCAGCGCGCGTCGCCGGTGAGCGCCGCAAGCCGCAGGATGTTGGCGGCGGCGATCGCGTTCGGGTTGGGCGTGGCGTCGTCGCTGGTCAGCCCCGGCCGCACCACCAGGCCCTCGGCGTCGAAGGCGGTCAGGTAATAGCCGCCGTTGATCGGGTTGGCGTAACTGCCGTCGAACGCCTGCTGCCAGGCCAGTGCCCGATCGAGGTAGGAGCCGAGCCCGGTGACCTCGTAGAGTGCGATGGCGGCGCGGATCATGGCAGCAAAATCGGAGGCGAGACCGGGGTAGAGCAGCCGACCAGCCCGCCAGGAATGGCCGAGCCGGTCGCCCCGGGTCATGGCGCGTGCGATGAAATCGAAGGCGCCGGCGGCGCGCTCGACCCACTCCGGCTTGTCGAGCATCGCCCCGGCGTTGACCAGGGCGGCAATCATCAGCCCGTTCCAGTCGGCCAGGACTTTGTCGTCCAGGCCCGGGCGGACCCTTTTGCTGCGCACAATAAGAAGCTTGTCGCGCAGCAATTCGAGCTGCGTCTCATCTTCTTTGCTGCGCGGTAAGTCTCTGAGTCTATTGAGGATATTATAACCCTCGAAATTGCCGCTCTCGGATACGTCGTAATGCTGCACAAAAACCGCAGCATCTTGGGCGCCCAACACCTCGACAATTTCGGCCCGCGACCAGACGTAGAACTTGCCCTCCTCGCCCTCCGAATCGGCATCGAGCGAGGCGCAAAATGCCCCCTCCTGGGTGGTCATTTCGCGAGCGAGCCACGCCACGGTTTCGGTGGCGCGCTGGCGGAACAATGGGTTGCCGGTGCGGGCAAACGCCAGCGCCAGGAGTTCCAAGAGCTGGGCGTTGTCGTACAGCATCTTCTCAAAATGCGGCACCAGCCAGCGCTCATCGACCGAATAGCGCGAGAAGCCGCCGCCGAGATGGTCGTAGATGCCGCCCTCGCAGATGCGCTCCAGCGTGTGCTCGACCAGGCGGAAGAAGCGCTCGTCGTTGCGCCGCAGCCCGGCCCGCCACAGCAGCTCATAGAGCGCCCCGTTGGGAAACTTGGGCGCGCCGCGCAAGCCGCCGTGCACCGGATCGAACGCGCCGGCGATCTGTTCGGCGAGCTGGTCGAGCTCGCGCGCGCCGATCACGACCTTGCTCGCCGGGCGCGCGCGGTTGTCGAGCCGCTCCATCAGGGCGGCGCGGTTCTGGCCGATCTTGTCCGGTTCTTCGCGGAACAGCCGCGCCACCTCGCGCAGCACGTCGACAAACGCCGGTCGGCCATAGCGCGACGTCTTCGGAAAGTAAGTGCCGCCCCAGACCGGCTCGCCGGCTGGCGTCAGGAACATGGTGAGCGGCCAGCCGCCATGCTCGCCGAGATGGTGCAGCGCCGCCATGTAGATCTGGTCGATGTCGGGGCGCTCCTCGCGATCGACTTTGATGTTGACGAACAGCTCGTTCATCACCGCGGCGGTGTCGGCATCCTCGAAGCTTTCGTGCGCCATGACGTGGCACCAGTGGCAGGCCGCGTAACCGACCGACAGCAGGATCGGCCGCTTGGTGCGCTGCGCCTCCGCCAACGCCTCCTGCCCCCATGGCCACCAGGCCACCGGATTGTTCTTGTGCTGCAGCAGATACGGGCTGGTTTCCTGCGCCAGCCGGTTTTCTGTCGCGGGCGTGTCGCTTGTGGTCATGAGGTTCAGTGTAGCACGCTGCTCGACAAATCTCTGACCGTCATCGGCAGGATTTGGTCAATGCCATTTTTGCTTTGCGTAGCACTGACGCGCCATGTGACGTCGCGCAGGCCCTTTCCATGGAACCGATCGGTCATCTAATCTTGAGGCATGGCGGCGGCGCGAGTCTCTCATGAGAACATTGTCAGTTCTTGCATTGCTTGCCGTGGTGTCATGCCCGGCCGGAGCACAAGAGCAAACCTATCCCAACCGGCACATAACACTGATCGCACCGATCGCGCCCGGCGGTCCGCTGGATGTCAACGCCCGTCTGATCGCGACGGCGCTGAGCGACGTGCTCGGGCGACAGGTTGTGGTCGAGAACCGGCCCGGCGCCGGGACCGCGGTCGGAACCGCGTCCGCCGCCCGCGCCGCGCCCGACGGCTATACGCTCCTGCTCGCGGATTTGACGACCGTGGTTGGCCCGAGCCTGGTTGCCAATCTCAGCTATGAGCCGCAGCGCGATTTCGTACCGGTGGCGTTCGTGAGCCGGTCGTTCATGTTCCTGGTTGTCACCCCGTCGTTCGAGGCCAAATCGATTTCAGACTTGGTCGCATTGGCAAGGCGCAAGCCGGGCGAACTGCAAATGGCTCATGCCGGAATTGGTACGCCGCCGCATCTGGCGGCAGTGGCCTTTACCAGGGCGGCTGCACTGAAGATGACGCTTGTGTCCTATCGCGGCGCCAGCCCCGCCCTTGCTGACGTCGTGGCCGGTCATGTTCCGATGATTTTCACCGGCGTCAGCGTCACAGGTCCGATGGTCAAGGCAGACAAGGTCCGCGCCCTCGCGCTCACCGGCACGCAACGCACCCCGGCGTTCTCGGACATTCCGACGTTCAAGGAAAGCGGGATCGATCTCGGTGGCGTCGACGCCGGCTCCTGGTTCGGCATCGCGGCGCCCAAAGGCACGCCGGCGTCGGTCATCGAGAAGCTCAACGCCGCAGTGAACCAGGCGCTCAAGGACCCGCAGGTCCGCGCGCGCTATCAAGCCGCCGATTTTGTGGTGGTTGGCGGATCGCCGGAGGAATTCGGCGCTTTCATGCAGTCGCAACAGAAATTCTGGCGCGACGAGCTCGAGGCCGCCGGCATCCGTCCACAATAACGCTGGCGCTGAGGTCAGCTTTTCTCTGATTGCGGTGGCGACGCCTGATCAAGGTGTCGAGGAGGCGCGCGTCAACGTGCACAATACGACGCGAGATTTCCACTTCGGCTTGTGCGACGACCGATTGCGAACGGTGCGCTTTCGCCGATTTCCCAATGCGGCCATCCGCGCTAAATGCTTCACATGCTCCCTGCCCGCGACACCATCTTTCGCGCTCTCCTCCGGCCGGCCGCCGGCGGCGATCGCGGTGGTGCGCATCTCCGGGCCGCGCGCCGGCGCGGCACTCAAGGCGCTGATCGGCCGCGTGCCCGAGCCGCGTCAGGCAGCGCTGGCGCGCGTGCGCGATCCCAAGAACGGCGAGGGGATCGACGAGGCGCTGGCGCTCTGGTTTCCGGGGCCGGGCAGCGAGACCGGCGAGGATATCGCCGAATTGCAGCTGCACGGCGGCCGCGCGGTGATTGCGGCCGTGCTCGGTGCGCTGGCGCCAATCGAAGGCCTGCGGATGGCCGAGCCGGGCGAGTTCACGCGCCGCGCATTCGAGAACGGCAAGCTCGACCTCACCGCGGTCGAAGGCCTGGCCGATCTGATCTATGCCGAGACCGAGGCGCAGCGCCGCCAGGCCTATCGTCAGCTCAAAGGCTTGCTCGGCGAGCGCGCCGAGACCTGGCGCACGCGGTTGATCGAGGCACTGGCGCTGGTCGAGGCGCGCATCGATTTTTCCGACGAGGCCGACGTGCCGGAGGATTTGATCGCGCCAGCGCTGAAGATCGCAAACGCGCTGCGCGGCGAGATCGCCGAAACACTGGCCGGCGCCGCACGCGGCGAGCGACTGCGCGACGGGCTGGTGGTCGCGATCGCGGGCCCGCCCAACGCCGGCAAGTCGACCTTGCTCAACCGCATCGCCCGGCGCGAGGCCGCGATTGTCTCGCCGCTACCGGGCACCACCCGCGACGTGATCGAGGTGCATCTCGATCTCGACGGCTATCCGGTTACGCTGCTCGACACGGCGGGCATCCGCGAAAGCGACGACCCGATCGAGCAGGAGGGCGTGCGACGGGCACGGGCGAGGGCGGCCGAGGCCGATCTGGTGGTCTGGGTCGAGGATGTCCGCGAGGCCGGGAGCGCATCAGCGCAGTCATCCGTGGCGTCGACCCCAACCTGGCGCGTGCAAAACAAGATCGATCTTACAAATAAGAATAATAGCGAAGAACTACAACATAGTTCATTGAATAACGTTTTTGATCTTTCCTGCGTCACCGGGGAAGGAATCAGGCCGTTTCTCGATGCGCTGAGCCGTCATGCCGAGGCGTTTTTTGGCACCGAACCCGCCTTGGTGAGCCGCGAAAGGCACCGAACGCTCCTCGAAATCACTCAGTTGGCCCTAGATCGTGCCTTGGCCGAGGGCGAGAAAGGTCGAGAGGATATCATTGCCGAGGAACTGCGGTTGGCGACCGCGCACCTCGGAAAGCTGACCGGTCGGATCGATGTCGAAGATATTCTGGATGTGATTTTTCGCGATTTCTGCATAGGAAAGTAGGCTCGTTCATTTCTTCGATTTCACGTGAAACATTTCGGCGCTGCCGAGCACAATGTTTCACGTGAAAAGCCCCCGCCGAAGGGTTACTTTAGGCCTCTGATGAGCTCTCGATTCGACGTCATTGTCATTGGTGGCGGCCATGCCGGCTGCGAGGCCGCAGCTGCGGCTGCCCGGATGGGTGCGTCGACCGCCCTGGTCACCCACCGGTTTGCGACCATCGGCGCCATGTCCTGCAATCCGGCGATCGGGGGGCTCGGCAAGGGCCATCTGGTCCGGGAGATCGATGCCCTGGACGGCCTGATGGGCCGGGTCGCCGACCGCGGCGGCATCCAATTCCGGGTGTTGAATCGCCGAAAGGGTCCGGCGGTGCGGGGCCCCCGCGCCCAGGCCGACCGCAAGCTCTACGCCGCCGCCATGCAGCAGGCGATCCGCGAAACCGCTGATCTGGCGGTGATCGAGGGCGAGGCCGACGATTTGATCCTTGAAAACGGTCACCTGGCAGGCATCCGGCTGGCCGATGGCCGGGAATTTGCCACCGGCGCGGTCGTTCTCACCACCGGCACCTTTCTGCGTGGCTTGATCCATGTCGGGGAGCAGCAAACCCCGGCCGGCCGCGTCGGCGAGGCGCCCGCTACGGGGCTCTCGACGACCCTGGAACGCCTTGGGTTCGGTCTGGGCCGGCTGAAGACCGGCACCCCACCGCGGCTCGATGGCCGCACCATCGACTGGGCGGCGCTGCAGATGCAGCCCGGCGACGAGCCGCCGGAGCCGTTCTCGACGCTGACCGAGCGCATCACGAACCCGCAAATTCAGTGCGGCATTACCCGCACCACCCCTGCGACCCATGCGGTCATCCGGGCCAATGTGCATCGCTCGCCGATGTATTCCGGCCAGATCCAAAGCCGTGGACCGCGCTATTGCCCGTCGATCGAGGACAAGATCGTCCGCTTCGGCGAGCGCGACGGCCACCAGATCTTCCTCGAGCCCGAAGGCCTCGACGACACCACGGTTTATCCCAACGGCATCTCGACCTCGTTGCCCGAGGACGTGCAGCGCGCGCTGCTCGCCACCATTCCGGGGCTGGAACGCACCCGCATGATCCGGCCGGGCTATGCGATCGAATACGATCACGTCGATCCGCGCGAGCTCGCACCGACGCTCGAAGCCAAGCGTCTTCGTGGGCTTTTTCTCGCCGGCCAGATCAATGGCACGACCGGCTACGAAGAGGCCGCGGCCCAGGGCCTGGTGGCGGGCCTCAACGCGGCCATCCGCGCGGGCGGCGGCGATGAGATCGTGTTCGACCGCGCCGAAGGCTATCTCGGCGTGATGATCGACGACTTGGTAACGCGCGGCATCACCGAGCCGTATCGGATGTTCACCTCGCGCGCCGAATACCGGCTGACCCTTCGCGCCGACAACGCCGATCAGCGGCTGACCGGGAAGGGCATTGCCATCGGCTGCATCGGCACCGAGCGCCAGCGCCGATTCAAGGCCAAGGTCGCGGCGCTCGACGCGGCACGCGCCCTGGCCGATGCGCTGTCGGTCACGCCGAACGAAGCGGCACGGCACGGTCTTGAGCTCAACCGCGACGGCCAGCGCCGCACCGCCTTCGAGCTGTTGTCCTATCCGACCCTCGGGTGGGGTGAACTCACCCGGGTTTGGCCGGAGCTCGGCGAACTCGACGCCAAGATCGCCGAACAGCTCGAGATCGACGCCAAATATGCCGTCTACATGGCCCGGCAAACCGCCGACATCGCAGCATTCAGGCGCGACGAAAGCTTCGAACTGCCCGAGCATCTCGATTATTCGGCGATGCCCGGCCTGTCCCATGAAATCCGTCAGAAGTTGCAAGCGCTGCGGCCGCGCACCATCGGCCAGGCCGGCCGCATGGACGGCATGACGCCGGCAGCGCTGACGCTTCTGGTCGCGCACGCCCGCCGTGCGGGCAGGGGGCGGCCGGCGGCTTAAGGTGCCGAGTCACGGCCTGCAACGTGGCCCGCAGCATGGCCCGCAATATGGCACGCAACATGGCGCACGACTTGCGGGACTCGCTTGCGGCCGATCGTACTCAGGCGCTCGCCTGGCTGCCGGTTTCACGTGAAATCGCCGAACGGCTCGATCGCTTTGTTGCGCTCTTATTGGAGCGGCAGGCCGTCATGAACCTGATCGCGCCGTCGACCATTCCCCAGGTCTGGACCCGTCATGTTGCGGATTCGCTCCAGCTTTTGAACATCGCTCCGCAAGCCAAACGCTGGATCGATCTCGGTTCGGGCGCTGGATTCCCCGGGCTGGTGATCGCGGCGGCGCTCTCGGGCGAGGCGGGCGCTGCCGTGCACCTGGTCGAAAGCACCGGTAAAAAGGCCGCGTTTTTGCGCGAAGCTGCGGACGCCATCGACGCTCCGGTGACCGTTCACGCCATGCGAATCGAAGATTTCGCCCCGAACTTTCGCGAATCGGCCGACGTTGTCACCGCACGGGCTCTGGCTCCGTTGGACAAGCTCCTTGGAACTCGCGGCCCCACTCTTGAAAACAGGTGCACAAGGCCTATTCCTCAAGGGACAAGATGTTGATGCTGAATTGACCCTAGCCTCTAAATATTGGAACATTGACGCCGATCTGATCCCGAGCAAGACCAATCCGCAGCAGCCGCATCGTGCGGGTTCGCGGCGCCAAGCCCAAGTCGGCAAGGAGAAAATTCTGACGTCTAATCAAGAGGATAATCGGGATTCGCGGATGTCCGATCCGGTACCAATCGTGCCTGCCGCAAGCGAGTCGTCCGCCCACGCCGATTCCCGGGTGGTGGTGCTGGCCGAGCATGCCGAGCCGGCCAAGGCGCCGCGCGTGCTGGCGATCGCCAACCAGAAGGGCGGCGTCGGCAAGACCACCACCGCCATCAATCTCGGCACCGCGCTCGCCGCCATCGGCGAACGCGTGGTGGTGATCGATCTCGATCCGCAGGGCAATGCCTCCACCGGGCTCGGCATCGACCGCCGCAACCGGCGCTGCTCGACCTACGACGTGTTGATCGGCCAGGCCTCGCTTCGCGAATCGATCATCCCAACCGCGGTGCCGCGGCTGTCGATCGCGCCATCGACCATGGATCTCTCCGGCCTCGAACTTGAGATCGGCCAGAACCGCGATCGCGCGTTTCGGCTGCGCAGCGCGATCGCGCCGTTGAACGCCGGCAAGTTCGTCGGCGTCGGCGACTTCAGCTATGTGCTGGTCGACTGTCCGCCGTCGCTCAATCTGCTCACCGTCAACGCGATGGCGGCGGCGCACGCCATCCTGGTGCCGCTGCAATGCGAATTCTTCGCGCTCGAAGGATTGTCGCAACTGTTGCAGACGGTCGAGCAGGTGAAGTCCACGCTCAATCCCGAGCTGACGATCCACGGCATTGTTCTGACGATGTTCGATGCCCGCAACAATCTGTCCAACCAAGTTGTCGCCGATGTCCGGGAGTTCATGGGACGCAAGGTGTACGACACCATCATTCCGCGCAACGTGCGCGTCTCCGAGGCGCCGTCCTACGGCAAGCCGGTGCTGGTCTACGATCTCAAATGCGTGGGCAGCGAAGCCTATCTGCGGCTCGCGACTGAAATTATTCAGCGCGAGAAAGAGCTGCGCGCTGGCTGAACGCGCGTGGAGGATGACATGGCGGACGATGCAGCACGGTCGCGCCTGGGCCGCGGGCTGGCGGCGCTGATTGGCGATGTCGACGAAACGCAAGCGATCGAGCGCACCGCCCGCAGCCAGCGCAAGGTGCCGATCGAATTCGTACGCGCCAATCCGCGCAATCCGCGCAAGCTGTTCGCCGACGCCGAGCTGAACGAGCTCACCGATTCAATCCGTGAGCGCGGCATCATCCAGCCGATCGTTGTGCGCATGCGCGGCGCCGACAGCTACGAGATCATCGCCGGCGAGCGACGCTGGCGCGCCGCGCAGCGCGCCGGCCTGCACGAGGTGCCGGTGGTCGTGCTCGACGCCAGCGACGCCGAAGCGCTGGAGCTTGCAATCATCGAGAACGTGCAGCGCACTGATCTCAATCCGCTCGAGGAGGCGACCGGCTATCAGGTGCTGGCGGCCGAGTTCAATCATTCGCAGGACGAAATCGCCAGGATCGTCGGCAAGAGCCGCAGCCACGTCGCCAACACGCTGCGACTGCTTCGACTGCCCGACGCGGTGAAGGCCTATATCAACGCCGGCAAGCTGTCGGCCGGGCACGCGCGCGCGTTGATCAATCAGGCTGATCCGGAGGCGGTGGCACGCGAGATCGTCGAGAAGGGTTTGAACGTCCGCCAGGTCGAGGCGCTCGGCCAGGAGCAGGCCGAAGCCAGCGGCAAGAAGATCCGCACGCACATGCGCGCGATCAAGGACGCCGACACGCTGGCGTTGGAAAAGCGCGTGTCGGACGCGCTCGGCCTTGTGGTCGGCATCGACCACCGCGGCAAAGGCGGCGTGCTGCGCGTGCGCTATCGCACGCTCGAGCAGCTCGACGACGTGGTTCGGCGGCTCGAGTCCGCCCCGGCCGGCGAATCCGCAGGCTCGCGCCTCCGGAAATTTTAGCCGCAGCGTTGCCGAGTTATCACTGCGGGTCGATGCCGGCGGTTTGCGCAATCGCGCTCCACTTGCGCGCCTCGGCAGCAATGAAATTCGCGAAATCTTGCGGCGAGCCGGGAGCTGGCTGAGCGCCGGCCTTGACCAGGCTGTCGTACACTTGCGGCGACTTCAACCCGTCGTTGATCGCGGCGTTGAGCTTGCCGACGATGTCGAGCGGCGTGCCGGCGGGCGCGACCACGCCGGTCCAGAACGTCGTGACGTAATCGGCGATGCCGCTCTCCGCCATGGTTGGCACGTTCGGCAATTGCGGATGCCGCGTGGCGCTGGTGACCGCCAGTGCCTTGAGCTTTCTTCTCCTGGATCAGACCCAACAGGATTGAAATGTCCGGAAACGTCATTTGCACCTGCTCACCCAGCACCGCGGTCACCATCTCGGCGCCGCTCTTGTACGGCACGTGCACGGCCTTGATGCCGGCCCGGGCCAGCAGTAGCTCGGCGGCCAGCTGGGTTTGGTTGCCGTAACCAGCCGAGGCGTAGCTGAGCTTGCCGGGATTGCCCTTGGCATAGGCGATCAACTCGGCAATCGAATTCGGCGGGAAACTCGGTGGCACCACCAGCACGGTCGTGCTGTCGGCCAGCTTGGCGACCGGCGCAAAGCTTTTCACCGGATCGTAGCCGGGGCTTTTCACCAGCGCCGGCACGACGCCGAGTGTCGCGCTGGTGCCGATCAGCATCGTGTAACCGTCGGGGTCGGCGGTGGCGACCGATTTTGTGCCGGTGGCGCCGCCGGCGCCGGGGCGATTTTCGATCACCACGCTCTGGCCAAGGCCGGACTGCACCACCTGAACGACGACACGAGCGGCGAGGTCGGTCGGTCCGCCCGGCCCGAACGGCACCACCAGCTTGATGGTCTTGGACGGATAGGCCTGCGCCTGTGCCGGGGCGCTTTCGACCGCCAGCATGAGCGCGCCGAACGCCAGCATCAGATATCGAACGTCGGAACGCAGCATGATCATCTCCCGCTGGCGCGATAGTAATGCATCGGCTGGGGTTCGTCAGCGCTCCTTGCGCCGCGCCGCCATGGCGATCGACAGCAGCGCGCGTTGCGCGATCGGATCGGCGAGGCCATCGGCCGGCGTCCGGAGCTGGCGGATTTCGTAGGTCGCCTCGGCCAGATTTTCCATGGCACGCGTCAGCCGGAGCACGGTCCAGTTCTTGAGTGCGGCTTCGACCAGCGGTCTCCGACTGAAGTGCAGTGGCGGGATGAAACTCGACAGCGCGCTGTCGGTGTCGCCGGCATCGTAGGTTAGGCGGGCGCGGTGCAGTTGGATGACATGGCGGAGCGCCGACGACATGATTGTGCCGGATGACGTTCCGGCCGCGAGCGCCTTGGAGAATTGCACTTCGGCCTCGGGCGCGCGGCCGGCGAACGCCTGGTCCACCAAACCGTCGAGCGCCAGCGCGGAAGCATCCGCGACCACCGCCAGCACGTCGTCGAGCGCGACACGTTCTTTGCCGTGGGCGTAGAGCGCGAGCTTGCGCAGCTCGCTGCGCGAGGCCTGCCGGTCGCCGCCGATCAGCGCGACCAGCGCCGCGCGGGCGTCTGGCGCGATGGTGAGCCCAGCCTCGCGCATCTCGTCGTCGATCAGCCGGAGCAGGTCGCGCTCGGTGTCGGGATAGCAGGCGATCACCGCCGCGGCTTTTGCCTTCTCGCAGACCACGCGGATCGGCGCGTTGCGGCGCAGCTCGCCGGCTTCGATCACGATCCGGCAATCCTTGGGCGGCGTCGCCGCCAGCCGCTCGACCGCGGCCGCAAAGTTTCGGCCGCCGGCCTTGACCCAGACCGCGCGCCGGCCGCCGAACAGCGGCACCGTGTGAGCCTCCTCGGCGAGCCGCGACGGCTCGGATGCCAGCAGGTCGCCGGAAAGATGCACCAGCGCGAACGGATCGCGCGGGTCGTCGACCGAGGCCTGGATGAGTTTTTCGACGCGCTCGCTGACCAGCCCGGCGTCAGGCCCGAACACCAGCACGATCGGCCGCGCCGGGTGAGGCTTGGCCATGAAGGCTTCGACCTCGGCGGTCTTCAGCGCGACCATGATGCCGATGCAAGCTCAGGTGCCGGCGATGAAAAACGACGCCAGCCGGGCCGTAATGTTGTCGGCGATGACCTTGGCGGTGCGCTCCTGCGCGTCGAGCTGGCCGCGGGCGCCGGCGAAGCGCTGCTCCTGGCCCGGGATGTCGTAGGATGCGCGGGCCATGGTCGCGCCGGTCACCACCACCTTGTTGGTCGCGATCTCGGTCAGCGAGTACGAGGCGTGGAAGCCGACCAATTCGACGTCCGGGCGCGACGTCGTGATGTCGACAATCACCTGCTGCCGGGACGGTGAGATGGTGATCCTGAGCCGGTATTTCGCCGGCGGCGAGTCGGCGCCCCCGGTGAGGTTGAAGATCAGGGCGTTGCGGATGGCGACCGCGATCCGCGCCTCGGGCGACGCCGCCGGGGCGGGAATCGGGTCGACCGACGACGCCGCTCAATTGCTGGCGCATGCCGGGTTTGCCGGACAAAGTGCGCTCGGCATAGAGCGGCTCAAAACAGCCGCCGACCAGGCCGGCAAGCGTCAACGCCAGCGCCAGCGGGGCGGCCCGGCCAACGGCGTTGCGGCGATCATGCCACCACATTCACGATCCTTTGCGGGACGACGATGACCTTTTTCGGGCGCTTGCCGTCGAGCGCCCGTTGTACCGCATCCAGCACCAGGACGGCAGCCTCAATCTCGGCGTTTGTGGCATTGCGAGCCACCGTGACCTCGGCCCGCTTCTTGCCGTTGACCTGCACCGGCAGCGTAATCGTGTCCTCGACCAGCAGCGCCGCCTCGATCTTGGGCCAGGCCTCGCCGGCGACCAGGGTTTTGTGGCCGAGCGCGGCCCAGCATTCTTCGGCCAGATGCGGCATCATCGGGTGAAACAGGCGCACCATGATCTCGGCCGCCTCGCGCACCGCCCAGGCGAAGTCGGGCGTGCTGGCGTCCTTGGCGATAGAAGAGCCGAGGCTGTTTGCGAATTCGTAAATATGCGCGACGCAGACGTTGAAGTGCAGCTTCTCGATCGCTTCCGATACCTTGGCCAAGGCGGAATGCGCGGCTTTCCGGACCACCAGGGCCGGCGGACTGAATTCGGCCGGCCGATCGCCCGGCGCCTTGGCGGCAATCTCGGCGGCCTCGCCGATCAGCCGCCACAGCCGGTTGGTGAAGCGCCAGGCGCCCTGCACGCCGCGCTCGGTCCACTCGACGTCGCGCTCCGGTGGCGAGTCGGACAGCATGAACCAGCGCGCCACGTCGGCGCCGTACGTCGTCATGATGTCGTCGGGGTCGATGGTGTTCTTCTTGCTCTTCGACATCTTCTCGATGCTGCCGATCTTGATCGGCTCGCCGGTGGCAAGCAGCGTGGCCTTGCGCTCGCCGTCGGCGCCTTCGAGCTTGACCTCGGCCGGCGTCACCCATTCGCCGTTCGCGCGCTGATAGGTCTCGTGCACCACCATGCCCTGGGTGAACAGGCCGGCGAACGGCTCGTCGAGACCGACGTGGCCGGTCGCCTTCATGGCGCGGGTGAAGAACCGGCTGTACAGCAGGTGCAGGATCGCGTGCTCGATGCCGCCGATGTACTGATCGACCGGCAGCCATTCGTCGACCACCTTGCGGTCGGTGGGCGACTCGGTGCGCCACGGATCGGTGAAGCGCGCGAAATACCATGACGAGTTCGACGAACGTGTCCATGGTGTCGGTCTCGCGCCGCGCCGGCTTGCCGCAGTTCGGGCAGGCGACGTTCTTCCAGGTCGGGTGGCGATCGAGCGGATTGCCTGGCCGGTCGAAGCTGACGTCCTCGGGCAGCCGCACCGGCAGGTCGTGTTCGGGCACCGGCACCACGCCGCACGCCTGGCAATGGATCACCGGGATCGGGCAGCCCCAATAGCGCTGGCGCGAGATGCCCCAGTCGCGCAGGCGGAAGTTGACCTGGCGCTGCGCCACCGGCCGGTTGCCTCGCGGCGCGCTCTCCAGCCGCTTCGCCACCTCTTCCTTGGCCTGCTCGATGGTCATGCCGTCGAGGAAGCGCGAATTGATCATGGTGCCGTCGCCGTCATAGGCGGTGTCGGTGATGAGAAAACTCTTGGGATCTTGCCCGGGCGGGCAGACCACCGGCGTGTTGCCGAGGCCGTACTTGTTGACGAAATCGAGGTCGCGCTGGTCGTGCGCCGGGCAGCCGAAGATCGCGCCGGTGCCGTACTCCATCAGGATGAAGTTCGCCACATAGACCGGCAGCGTCCAGCTCGGATCGAACGGATGCACCGCCTTGATGCCGGTGTCGAAACCCAGCTTCTCGGCGGTGTCGATCTCGGCCTGCGCGGTGCCGCGCCGCTTGCACTCGGCGATGAACGCCGCGAGCTTGGGATTTTTCGCGGCCGCGGCCTGCGCCAGCGGATGGTCGGGCGCGATCGCCATGAACTTGGCACCGAACAAGGTGTCGTGGCGGGTGGTGAAGACCTCGAGTTCGTCCTCGCCTTTGGGCGCGGTCTTCCGGCTTGAGCGCGAAGCGCACCAGCAGGCCCTCGGAGCGGCCGATCCAGTTTTTCTGCATCAGCCGGACCTTCTCGGGCCAGCGGTCGAGCCGGTCGAGCGCCGACAGCAAGTCCTCCGAGAAGGCGGTGATCTTGAAGAACCACTGCGTCAGCTCGCGCTGCTCGACCTCGGCGCCCGAGCGCCAGCCGCGGCCGTCGATCACCTGCTCGTTGGCGAGCACGGTCTGATCGACCGGGTCCCAGTTCACCTTCGACTGCTTGCGCTCGACCAGGCCGGCCTGGAGAAAGTCGAGAAACATTTTCTGCTGGTGCCGGTAATACGCCGGGTCGCAGGTCGCGACCTCGCGGCTCCAGTCGAGCGACAGCCCCATCGACTGCAGCTGCGTCTTCATCGCCGCGATGTTGTCGTAGGTCCAGGCCTTGGGATGGACCTTGCGCTCGATCGCGGCGTTCTCGGCCGGCATGCCGAAAGCGTCCCAGCCCATCGGATGCAGCACGTTCATGCCCATGGCGCGTTTGAAGCGCGCCACCACGTCGCCCATGGCGTAGTTGCGGACGTGGCCCATGTGGATGCGCCCCGACGGATAGGGGAACATCTCCAGCACGTAGTATTTCGGCCGCGGGTCATCGTTCCGCGTCTTGAAGATGCCGCGTTGGTCCCAGACCTGCTGCCAGCGGGCCTCGGCCTCGCGGGCGTTGTAGCGGTCGGATTTCGGAGATTCGGGGGGCATTTGCCGGCTGTTTTAGAGGGGGCCGGGAAAATGGGAAAGGGGCTTGCCACCCAGACATATAGGTCATCGTCCGAGGGCGTCGTAGTCTCTGACGTCGGAACGTTTTCGCACGAGCACCATGTCCCGCATCGTCCGCGTCGCCGCAGCCCAGAGCGGGCCGATCCAGAAGGCCGACAGCCGCCAGGCCGTGGTCGCTCGCCTGATCGACCTGCTCGATCAGGCGGCCGCGCGGAAATGCCACCTGGTGGTGTTCACCGAACTCGCGCTCACCACCTTCTTCCCGCGCTGGTATGTGAAAGACGCGGCCGAGGTTGACGCCTGGTTCGAGCGCGACATGCCGTCGGCCGCCACACGTCCGCTGTTCGAGCGCGCGCGTCAGCACGGCATCGCGTTCAAGCTCGGCTATGCGGAGCTGACGCCGGACGGCCACCGCTTCAACAGCGCGATCCTGGTCGGCCGTGACGGCCGCATCATTGGCAAGTACCGCAAGGTGCATCTGCCCGGCCACGCCGAGTTCGATCCGGCGCGCTCGTTCCAGCATCTCGAGAAGCGCTATTTCGAGCCGGGCGATCTCGGCTTTCCGGTCTGGCGCGCGCTCGGCGGCATCGTTGGCCTATGCATCTGCAACGACCGCCGCTGGCCGGAGACCTGGCGCGTGCTCGGCCTGCAAGGCGTCGAGCTGGTCGCGCTTGGCTTCAACACGCCGTCGGTCAATTCGCAAAAGGCAGAGGAGGGACCGGAGCGGCGCATGGCGCAGCACCGGCTGTCGCTCCAGGCCGGCGCCTATCAGAACTCGACCTGGGCGGTGGCTGTGGCGAAGTGCGGCGTCGAGGACGGCCATCCGCTGATGGGCGGCACCATGATCGTCAACCCGGACGGTGAGATCGTCGCCGAGGCCGCGACCCTGGACGACGAGCTGGTGGTGGCGGATTGCGACCTCGACGCCACCGTGTTCGGCAAACGGACGATGTTCGACTTCGCCCGCCACCGCAGGCCCGAGCACTATGGCCGCATCACGTCGCAGACTGGGGTCATCCTCCCGCCGGAGGAGTAATAATCCCAAGCGCGCCTTTGAGAGCCTTAACTTTAACGGCTGAATGAACTTTGGCCATGCCGGAATGCCGCGGTATTGCCTGACGTAGCGTCCAAAGGAATGCCCATGCCGCAGCACACTCGGCGTCTTCTGGCTTTTGTCGCCATTCTCATCGTCGGCGCTGTTTCGCCTCACGCGCTCGCCGACGACGCGCAGACCTGCGCGAAAGCCTCAGGCGACGACGCGATCGCGGCTTGCTCGCGTGCCATCGCGTCGGGCGCCATGACCGGCAAGGCGTTGGCGCTGGCCTATTCCAACCGCGGGGTCGAGTGGCACGCGCGCGGCGAATTCGCCAAGGCGATCGCCGACCATGACGCGGCGGTGCAGGCCGATCCGCGGCAAGCCGTCGCGTACAACAACCGCGGCATCGCTTACGCGGCCCGCGCCGACCACGACCGGGCGATCGCCGACTACGACCAGGCGATCAAGCTCGATCCAACCTATCCGGCGGCGCTCAACAACCGCGGGCTTGCCTATTTCAAGAAGGGCGAGCATCAGCTCGCGATCGGCGACTATGACGCGGCGATCAAGCTCAAGCCCGACGCGGCGCGGCTGAACAACCGCGGCAGCGCCTATGCGATGCTCGGCCAACACGATCGCGCCATCGCGGATTTCGACCACGCCATTGCGCTCGATGCCCAATACGCCATGGCCTACTACAACCGCGGCAATAGCGAGCTCGCCAAGGGCGACACCGAGCGCGCGATCCAGAATTACGATCAGGCCATTGCGCGCGACGCCAAATCTGTGGCCGCCATCATCAACCGCGGCGTGGCGCGCGAGCGGCGCGGCCAGTTCGATCACGCCGTCGCCGATTATGAGCTGGCGATCAAGCTCGATCCCAAAAGCGCGGTGGCCTATTACAACCGCGGCAATGTGCTGCTCAAGAAAGGCCAGTACGAACGCGCCCTTGCCGATTACGATCAGGCGATCCGGCTCAACGACAAATACGTCGCCGCCTATTTCAGCCGCGCTATTGCGCATGAGGACCAGCGCCGTTTCGATGACGCCATCCGGGACTACGGTCAGGTCACGCGGTTGCAGCCGCAGAACGCTGCCGCTTGGAACAACCGCTGCTGGGTGCGCGCGACCATAGGCCTGTTGCGGGACGCGCTCGCCGACTGCAACGAGGCGCTGAAGCTACGGCCCAACTATCTCACCGCGCTCGATAGCCGCGGTTTCGTGCTGCTCCGCATGGGTCAATACGATGCTGCGATTGCGGATTACGATGCCGTGCTTGCGGCCAATGCCGGCAAGGTCACCTCGCTCTACGGCCGCGGCACAGCCAAGCGCCGTAAGGGCGACTACGCCTCAGGCAATGCCGACATCGCCGCCGCGCGCGCCTTGCGGCCGAACGTCAGCGCCGAGTTCGCCCGCTATGGCCTGCAGCCACCGCTCACCGAGCTGACCCCGGGTGGCTCGGACAGCCGCAGCCAGCGCGAACCGCTGACGAAAGGTCGCCGCTAGACGGTTCGGCCGGGGCTCACCGGCCGTGCGCCGCTGTGTTATGCAGGCGCTGTGACCACGCAGACCACCGAGATCGGGCTTGAGGCGGTGCGCCGCGAGATTGCGCACGCCTGCCGTGATGCCCGGCGCGATCCCGCGAGCGTGACCCTGGTGGCGGTATCCAAGACGTTCGGCGCCGAGACGATTACAGCGGTGATCGACGCCGGGCAAAAGGTGTTCGGCGAGAACCGCGTGCAGGAGGCCAAGGCGAAATGGCCGCCGTTGCGCGGCAGGTATCCCGGTCTCGAGCTGCACATGATCGGGCCGTTGCAATCCAACAAGGCCAAGGACGCGGTCGCGCTGTTCGACGCCATCCATTCGATCGACCGCCCGAGCCTGTGCGAGGCGCTGGCCAAGGAAATCCAAAAACAGAACCGCCGGCCGAACTTGTTTGTCGAGATCAACACCGGCGCCGAGCAGCAGAAGGCCGGCGTGCTGCCGCAGGACGCCGACGCGTTCCTGGCCCGCTGCCGCGATGCCTACGGCCTCGCGATCAGCGGGCTGATGTGCATCCCGCCGGCGGACGAGGCGCCGGCGCCGCATTTCGCGTTGACCGCCAAGCTTGCCGCCCGCAACGGGCTGCGGCTGCTGTCGATGGGCATGAGCGCGGACTATCTGGTCGCGATCGCGATGGGCGCGACTCACATCCGCGTCGGCAGCGCGATCTTCGGCGCGCGGAGTTAGCGCAACTGCCCGGCCGTTATGCGCGGGCTTGAGCCGCGCGCGCCGCCTATCGATAGCGGCTGGGCAGCGGCGTCGGATTGGCGGGTCCCGGATTGGCCGGCGTGGGACCGCCCGACAGCGGCCGCCGCAGGATGCTCGGCCGGTGCACGTCGGCGGCCGGCGGCGGCGGCGCATAGGGCGCGGGCTGGAGCGGCGGCGTGTCCTCGCGCGTCGGCACGACGTCCTCGCGCCAGGAGCCGAGGTCGGCATCGTCGCCGAAGTCGCCCCTGTGGCTCATGGTCGAAGCACGCCAACGCTCGACCACCGAGCCGATCATGTCGCGATCGGGCAAAGCGCCCGCCGTCGGACGGGTCGCGCCGCCGGCCTCGCTGGTCGGCCGCTGTGCCAGCGGCACCTCGCGGAATTTCATGCGCGTCGGCAGCGGCACGCCGGCGCCAAACGCGAACACCTCGCCGGTGCCAAGCGAGGGCACGAAGGTGAGCAGGCTCGCGCCCGCGTCTGACACCGCGGAACGCATCAGGCTCTGGTCGCGATCGTTCGACAGCCGCATCACGAACAGCGTGCTGCACTGGGAGATGATGGTCGGATCGATTTCGGCCGGACGCTGCGTCACGAGGCCGAGGAACACGCCGTACTTGCGGCCCTCCTTGGCGATGCGCGACAACGCGCGGCGGGTCGGGCCGAATCCGATGTTGGAATTGGCCGGCGCATAGCGGTGCGCCTCCTCGCAGACGAACAGCAGCGGCGAGGCGCCGTCACTCCACAGGCCAAAGTCAAAGGCCATGCGCGACAGCACCGAGACCACCGAGTCCACCACCTCGGCGGGGAAGCCCGCGAGCTGCATGATGGTCATCGGCGTGCCCTGGGCCGGAATCCGGAACAGATGGCCGAGCACGTCTGCCATGGTGTCGCCGCCGACGGTGGCGTTCTCGAACATGAAGCCGTAGCGCGGGTGATTGCGGAACGTCTGGATGCGTTGCAAGAGCTTGTGGTAAGTGGTGCGTGACGAGCGGTTCTCGAGTTTGCCCATGCGCTCGTCGATCACGGCGACGAGGTCCTCGATGCGGTATGGCACCGGCGTGTCGACCCCGTAGCCGGTGCTGCGCGCGTCCTTCTTTTTGACCAGCGTGCCGCTCGGGTTCTTGAGTTGCAGATAGAGCGCCTTGGCCTGCGGAATTGCCTCCAACAGGATTTCGACCTCTTCGGCGAGGCCCGGCCGGCCACCGAAGAATGCGTCGACGGTCTCCTCGAAGTTGAACAACCAGAACGGCAGCCGCAGATTGCGCGGCGTGAGCACCTGCGCCTTGTCGCCGAAGCAGCGGGCGTATTCGTTGTGCGGATCGATCAGGAAGATCCGCAGGTCTGGCCGCTCTTTCAAGATATACTGGATCAGGATCGCGACGCCGTTCGATTTGCCGACGCCGGTGGTGCCGAGCATCGCGAAGTGCTTGCTGACCAACTGGTCGATGTCGATATGCGCCGGGATGGATGGATCCTGCTGCAGGACACCGACGTCGGCGGTGGTGACGGTCGCGCCGCCGTTGTAGATCAAGCGGAGCTCGCGGTCGCCCATCAGCATCGCCGGCTCGCCGATCATCGGATATTCGGAGATGCCGCGTTGGAAGAACGGCACGCCCGCGGCGTTGGCCTTGATCTCGCCGACCAGATCGATCAGCGCGACGGTGCGGCAGTTGGCGTCCTGCTCGCGCTGCGGCCGCTCGGTGATCTGGGTGATCATTCCGACGATGACGGACGCGCCGCTGATCACGCCGAGAAACTTGCCAACCGTGGAGCGCTCACCGCCCGGGGCGGCGCTCAGCCCGATCGTGACCTCCGACGCCGCTGACCGCAATCACGCGGCCAAGGCTTTCGTGGGCGGGGCGTGCGGTGGCAGGCGCCGGTGGCGGCGGGCTGGCTAGCGTCATTTCTGTCCTATCGCAAACGGCCGGCGCATGCTAAGGCGCGGCATCCGCATTCACTCGCCGTTTACAGGACGATCTTGGACTTTTCGTTAAGCCTTGGACTTTTCGTTAAACTAAAAATTCGGTTTGCGCATAAGCAATTCGTTGACCATGCAAGGCGCGGGAACTCAGCCAATGACGATCCGCGTTCTCGGGCCGGCGCGCTGAATTAGTTGTCGCAGGGCGGGGGCGGCCAGCGCCACGCAGCCGGCCGTCGGCGCAAAGCCGGGTCGTGCCACATGCACGAACACCGCGCTGCCGCGGCCGGCAATGCGCGGCCGGGTGTTGTGGTCGAGTTCCACGATGAAATCGTACAGCCGATCGGTCCGCCACAGCCGGTCGCCCGGATCACCGGCGGGCAGCCGGACCGGCTGGTTGTAGTGCCGGTCGCGCGGATCCTCGCACCAGCCGTCGTCGGTCCGGATCGGGCGGACCGGCAGTCCGGTGCGCGGCCGCGATAGTGCGGTCGGCGCGCCACCACAGCCGGCGCAGCCGGAATCGGCCACGCGGCGTGCCGCCGTCGCCTTCGCGCTTGTTGGCCCTGATGCCGCCGCGGCCGAGCGCGACCGGTAGCGCCAGCGGCCCGGCGATCAGCCAGCCGCGCGAGCGATGGCCGGGCTTTGCACGCACCAATAAGTGTCCGCAGCGACGATTTGCGTATGGGTTGCAAGGTGCTTGCTCTTTGGCCCCTGAATGTTCTAACTCGCGCCAAGCCGCCGGGCGATGCTGTCATTAGAGCCCTGGGGGAGACCCGGAACACAATGCCCAACACCCGCAAAATCCTGATCGTCGATGATGATCCGGAGCTGCGGACCGCCCTGGTCGAACAGCTCGCCTTGCACGACGAGTTTGAGGCGGTGGCGGCCGATTCCGGCACCAAGGGGGTTCAGGCCGCCAAGGCCGGCGAGATCGACCTGGTCATCATGGATGTCGGCCTGCCCGACATCGACGGCCGCGAGGCGGTGCGCATCCTGCGCAAGAACGGCTTCAAGGCGCCGATCATCATGCTGACCGGCCATGACACCGATTCCGACACCATCCTCGGGCTCGAATCCGGCGCCAACGACTACGTCACCAAGCCGTTTCGCTTTGCCGTGCTGCTGGCCCGCATCCGCGCCCAGCTTCGCCAGCACGAGGCGAGCGAGGATGCGGTGTTCACCATCGGGCCCTACACGTTCCGGCCAAGCTCGAAGCTTTTGATCAGCCCCAAGGGCAGCAAGGTCCGCCTGACCGAGAAGGAAACCGCGATCCTGCGCTATCTCTATCGCGCCGGTCAGCGCCCGGTGTCGCGCGAGACGCTGTTGCAGGAGGTCTGGGGTTACAACTCCGGCGTCACCACCCACACGCTCGAAACCCATGTCTACCGGCTGCGCCAGAAGGTCGAGCAGCGATGCCACCAATCCGGCCATCCTGGTGACCGACGCCGGCGGCTACAAGCTGGTGCCGTGAGGCGTGCAGGAGCCCGAAAAGGCGAACCCGATTTTCGGCTAGGATCATGCCCCGAGACCGCAGAGCATTTTAAGTGGGCATCGAAGACGACATCGTATTCATCGAGCGGGTTCCGACGCTGCGAGTGCTCGGCCGCACCGCGTTGCGCATTCTCGCGATCGGCGCCGAGAGCCGCTACGTGCACCAGGGCGAGGTGCTGTTCGCGGCCGGTGACGTGACCGACAGCGGCTACATCGTCCAGGAGGGATCGTTCCAGCTCGACAGCGGCTCGACTTCGATCGGCGAATTCATCGCCGGTCCCGGCACGCTGCTGGGCGAGCTGGCCCTGATCGTCGAGACCAGGCGGCCGGCCACCGCGGTGGCGCGCGAGCCGTCGACGGTGATCCGGATCTCGCGCAGCCTGTTCCTGAAGATGCTGGAAGGCTATCCGGACGCGGCGCATATGCTGCGCGAGCAGCTCGCGGCGCGCGCCCAGCATGCGCTCGGCGACGATCCACGACGTGCGCGCCCTGCTCGATGCCAGCGAGACGCCGCCGACAGCCCAGTCGAAGACTCTAGACGTCCATGCGTCATGGTGACCGGCACATGATCGGACGGCCGCGTCCAGCCGCGTGCATCCTTGCTGACGTTGATGGCTGCAAGCCGGTCGCCCAGCGCCTGCGAGACCCAGATGTGGTCGAGCCGGCGGCCCTTGTCGGCCAAAGCCCAGTCGGGCGAGCGGTAGCTCCACCAGGTGTAAAGCTTCTCCGGCTCGCGGCACGAAAGTGCGCGCCACATCGATCCAGCTGCCCGCCTTCTGCGCGGCGAGCAGCTTCTCGCATTCGATCGGCGTGTGCGAGACGACCTTGAGCAGCGCCTTGTGGCTCCAGACGTCGCATTCGAGCGGCGCGACGTTGAGGTCGCCGACCACGATGGAGCGCTGGTCACGCGCCGGCAGCATGTGCGGGCATTGCTGAAGCTCGTCGAGGAAGGCGAGCTTGTGGGCGAATTTCGGATTGATCTGCGGATCGGGCTCGTCGCCGCCGGCCGGGCACATAATAATTGTGAATGGTGAGCGGATCGCGCAGCCCGGCCTGCTCGCCCAGCACGGCGCCGACATGGCGCGAGTCGGTCTTGCCGCAATAGCCCTTCATGGTCTTCGAATCGAACGGCAGCCGCGAGATCACGGCGACGCCGTGATAGCCCTTCTGGCCGTTGAGCGCGATGTGCTCGTAGCCGAGCCGCCGGAAGCGCTTCAGCGGAAAGGCGTCGTCCGGGCACTTGATCTCCTGCAGGCAAAGCACGTCGGGCCGCACGGCCTTGATGAACTTCGCCACCAGGTTGATCCGCAGCCGCACCGAATTGATGTTCCAGGTGGTGATCTTGAGATGCATGGCGACATTTTCAAAGAACGAGCCGGCCAGGACAAGCCTGGCCGGCTCGCAAACGACGGCTTTATGTGGATGGCGGCGCGGCGTTTTGCAATGCGCGCGGCGAATTACTGCCGCATGATGTCGCGGGTGTAGTCGATCCGGAACAGGTTTGGATCCGGTTGCCGCGTGGTGTTGAGATTGTAGATCGCGACCGTGGTGTCATAGCCTTGCGGGTCGGTCACCGTCCATTGCCGAAGCTGATAGTCCTGCGCGCCGAACATCAGCATCAGGCGGTGTGTGCCGCCGATGATCTGGCGCTCCTCGATCACCACCGTGGCGAACACGTCGTCGGCGTAGACGCCGACCAGGTTGGTGTCGCGCATCAGGTCGAGGTTGTCCGACAGAAGAAAGCGCAGCGGGGTCTGCGACAGCGGATAGAGGTCCTGCGTCGCGAGCTTGCGGTCGCGCACCACCACCGATTGGCCGTCGGCGATCAGCTCGATCGGGCTCGGCGGGTTGTAGTCGAAGCGGACGCGGCCGGGCTTCTGCAGATAGAACTCGCCCTCCGACTTGCTGCCGTCCGGCCCGACCTGGACGAATTTTCCAGACAGCACGCGCACGTTCGACAGGTAGGCGCTGACGCGGTCGGCAAGCTGGCGCTGGCGCGCGTCGAACGCGGTGGTTGAGCCGGAGCCGCCGAACAGCCCGGGCGGCTTGGGGAAGATCGACAGCAAGCCGCCGCCCGACTCGGTCTGCGGCCGCTGCGGCTGGCTTGTGGGCGGAACGATCGTCGGCGGCCGCTGCTGCGCGGCGGCCGGCGGGCCGTAAGACTTGGGCTGCGGCGCCGGCGGCGGCAGCGGCACGCCCTGTGCGGCCGCGGCGGCGGTCAGCAACAGGCCGGCCGGCACGAGGCCGATCAGCAAGGCTGCAACGATGCCCGTCCGGCGTACCATCTCGAGCTCCGCTTGACCCCTGTGGTCGGCGACTACGCGCCGGCTGTGGCGATTTCACGGCCCGCGGCCGTTGCCGGCGCGCCGGCCTCTAATACTTGGCGTGCTCTTCCTGGCCAACCAGAATTTCACGTTTGCCGGCGTGGTTGGCCTGACCGACGATGCCTTCCTGTTCCATGCGCTCCATGATCGAAGCGGCGCGATTGTAGCCGATCTGCAACCGGCGTTGGATGTAACTGGTCGAGGCCTTTTTGTCGCGCATCACGACCTGCACGGCCTGCTGGTAGAGGTCGGTGGCGTCGCCGGTCGCGCCTATGCTGGTGGCGTCGAAGATCGGATTGCCGTCCTCGTCCTCGTTCTCGGCCTCGGTGACGGCTTCGAGGTATTGCGGCGTGCCCTGCGATTTCAGGTGGCGAACGACCTTCTCGACCTCTTCGTCCGACACGAAAGGACCGTGCACGCGGCTGATCCGTCCGCCGCCCGCCATGTAGAGCATGTCGCCCTGGCCGAGCAGCTGCTCGGCGCCCTGCTCGCCCAGGATGGTGCGGCTGTCGATCTTGGAGGTGACCTGGAACGAGATGCGGGTCGGGAAATTGGCCTTGATGGTGCCGGTGATGACATCGACCGACGGCCGCTGCGTCGCCAGGATGACATGGATGCCGGCGGCGCGCGCCATCTGGGCGACGCGCTGCACCGCGCCTTCGATGTCCTTGCCGGCGACCATCATCAGGTCGGCCATCTCGTCGACGATGACGACGATGAGCGGAAGCGGATCAAGCTCAAGCTCCTCCTTCTCGTAGATTGCCTCGCCGGATTCCTTGTCGTAGCCGGTGTGCACCGTTCGCGTGAGCGTCTCGCTCTTGGCGCGCGCTTCGGCGAGGCGAGCGTTATAGCCGTCGATGTTGCGCACGCCGAGCTTCGACATCTTCTTGTAACGCTCCTCCATCTCGCGCACCGCCCATTTCAGCGCCACCACCGCCTTGCGCGGGTCGGTGACGACGGGCGTCAGCAGATGCGGGATGCCGTCATAGACCGACAGCTCGAGCATCTTGGGGTCGACCATGATCAGCCGGCATTGGTCCGGCTTGAGCCGGTACACCAGGCTCAGGATCATGGTGTTGATCGCAACCGACTTGCCTGAGCCGGTGGTGCCGGCGATCAGCAGGTGCGGCATGCGGGCAAGGTCGACGATCACCGACTCGCCGCCGATGGTCTTGCCGAGGCAGAGCGGGAGCTTCGCGGCCGTGCCGTTGTAGTCGTCGGTGTCGAGCAGTTCGCGCAGATACACCTTCTCGCGTCGGTCATTGGGCAGCTCGATGCCGATGGCGTTCCTTCCGGACACCACCGCGACGCGGGCTGACAGCGCGCTCATCGAGCGCGCGATGTCGTCGGCGAGCCCGATCACGCGTGACGACTTGATGCCGGGCGCGGGTTCGAGCTCGTAGAGCGTCACCACCGGGCCGGGCCGGGCGTTGATGATCGAGCCGCGCACGCCGAAATCCCCCAACACGCTTTCGAGCGCGGTGGCGGTCTCGTCGATCGATTCCTGACTCGGCGCGAAGCGGTCGCTCGGCCGCGACGCCGACAGAAGCTCCAGCGCCGGCAGCTGATAGCCGCCGCTCGAGCGCCGCGGCGCGCGGGGCCGCGGGGTCTTGCGCGCCGCCGGCGCCGCCCCCTCCGGCTCGTCTTCGAATTCGTCTTCGTCGGCCTCGTCGACCGGCTGCACCAGGGGTCGCACCGGCTCGATGCGGTCGCGCGGCGACACCACCGGCGTCGGCGCGGCGCGGCGCGGCGCGGCGCGTAGCGAAGCGCGGCGGCTGATCAGGCGGGCGATGCGGGCCTTGATGCTGAGCAAGGCGTGCACCAGCCAGCCGAGCGAGATCGAGGCACGCTCTTCGTCGCGGTCCTCCGGGCCGGCCGCTTCGCGGGCCCAGCGCTCGTCGAGCTTGACGTCGGCGGGGTCGTGGTAGCCGAAGCCGATCGCAATCACGATGGCGATCGACGCGCCGACCGCGAGCACCGCTGCGATCGCGATCAGCGCCAGTTGCGACAGCGGCCCGAGCGCCGCCGCCGGCGCGGCCAGCAGGGCGTCGCCGATCACGCCGCCGAGGCCGGTTGGCAGCGGCCAGTTGGCGCTCTTCGGCAGGCAGGCGGCGAGGCCGGAGGCCAGCACGGTGCCGAGCAGCCAGAACGACAGCCGCATCCATTCGCGATCGAACGGCCGGCGGGTGGCGATGCGCCAGCCCCAGACCGCGACCGGCAGCACCAGCACGGTCGAAGCCAGGCCGAACAATTGCATCAGCAGGTCGGCGCCGATCGCGCCGGGCGTGCGCAGCAGATTGCGGATCGGTCCGTCGGTGGCGTGGCTGAACGATGGATCCTGTACCGACCAGGTCGCGAGCGCGACCGACATCAGCAGTGCGAGTATGATCAGCGCCAGGCCGCCGGCCTCGCTGATGCGCCGCCGGATCAGGCCGCGCAGGTCGTCCGACCAACTCCAACGCTCGATGCCGCGGGCGATGACTGCCATTGTCTAGTCCATGCTCAACCCAACACCGCCACCAGGCGGTGCAGCGCCTCGGCGGTGGTTTCCTTGTCCTGCACCAGTGCGACCCGGATGTAGCCGGTGCCGGGATTCTTGCCGTCCGAGCCGTCGCGCGCGAGATAATGGCCGGGGATCACCCGCAGGCCGCCCTCGCGCCACAGCCGCGTGGTCACCGCCTCGTCGCCGCCCAGCGTGCTGACGTCGAGCCAGAGAAAAAATCCGCCGGCCGGCCGGCGGTAACCGTAGCGGTTGCCGAGGATCTGGTCGGCGAGATCAAACTTGGCGACATAGAGCTCGCGGTTCCTGTCGACGTGGGCCTCATCGCCATAGGCGGCGACCGCGACCTCCTGCGACGGCACCGGCACCTGCGGCGCCGCGATGTTGCGCAGCTCGACATAGCGGGCGAGGAATTTGCGGTCGCCGGCGGCGAAGCCGATGCGCAGCCCGGGCAGGTTGGAGCGCTTGGACAGCGAATGAAACACCACCACATTGGCGAAGTCGGGCGCCGAAGCTTCCAGCATGCCGCGCGGCGGCTGGCCGTTGAGATAGATCTCGCAATAGCACTCGTCGGCAAAAATCAGAAAGCCGTGGCGCCGCGCCAGCCCGACCAGCCGATTGAGATAAGCGATGTCGGCGACCGCGCCCTGCGGATTGGACGGCGACGCGAGATAGACCGCGGCGGTGCGCGCCAGCAGTTCGTCGCTGATCGCGTCGAGATCCGGCAGGAAGCCGGTGGCGCGCGTCGCCGGCAGGTAGACCGGTTCGCATTCGGCGGCGGCGGCGCCGGCCGAATAGGCGGCGTAGAAGGGATTGGGAATCAGGATCGCCGGCTTGCCGGCGCGCGGCGGGACGTAGCGCTTGGCCGCGACCGCGCCGAGGAACAGCCCTTCGCGCGTGCCATTCAGCACGATCACCTCGGCCTCCGGATCGACCGGCCGCGACAGCTGGTAGCGCCGGTCGAGCCAGGCCGCGGCGGCCTTGCGGAACCGCTCGGTGCCTTTGTTGGCCGGATAGCGGCCGAAGTCGTTGAGATGGGCCTGCAGCACCGGGCCGACGAACGGCGGGATCGGATGCTGCGGCTCGCCGACCGAAAGGTTGATCGCGGGCTTGCCCGGCTTGATGTCGGCCAGCAGCTCATGCAGCCGCACGAACGGCGAGCGGCCTTCGACCTTGGCGGCGGCGGGCTGTGTCGCGGCGGTGGCGGCGGTCATGAAACTCAATGGCACGAGGCGGCGGAACTGCCCGCCGCACAAGGGATTTCGTCACCATAGGGGCGGTGAGGTTAAGGGCTGATTAACCATCGGCGGGCGGCCGCATCAATGCTTGCTGCGCGCGCGCCTCAGGACTTCTTCGATGTCGAGTTCGCGGCCCTTGCCGGCATCGAGCGAGCGCAGGCCCTTGTTGATGTCCGCACGGAGCCTTCGAAGCTTGCGGACATGGGCCAACAGATCGCGTCCGATTTGCTCTTGGGCCGCCTCCGGCAGGTTTGCTGCTTCGGCGAATGCTTTTTCCAGGGTCCTGGTCATGATCGAAGCATATCACGGCGTACCTCGAAAAAGTGAGAGGCCCTGGTCTTGCGACCAGGGCCTCCCGACGGACGGGGCAGTTGCCGGGTATCTGCCCCAACCGTTGTCGCGAAGCCTTACTGAACGGTCTCGCCGTGCAGCGCGATATCGAGGCCTTCGCGCTCCACCTCGGGGGATCACGCGCAGCCCGATGATCGCATCGAGCACCTTGAGGATGATCAGCGAAACCACGGCGCCATACACCAGCACGATCACGACGCCGTAGATCTGGTTGAGCAGCTGCGCGGCATTGCCTTCGAGCAGGCCGGCGGTGCCGCCGTATTGCTCGACCGCAAACACGCCGGTGAGCAGTGCGCCGACGATGCCGCCGACGCCGTGCACGCCGAACGCGTCGAGCGCGTCGTCAGCGCCCAGAATGCGCTTCAGCCCGGTGACGCCCCAGTAGCAGAACGCGCCGGCCGCGACGCCGATGCACATCGAGCCGACCGGGCCGACAAAGCCCGACGCCGGCGTGATGGCGACAAGCCCCGCAACCGCGCCCGAGCAGACACCGATGACGGTCGGCTTGCCGCGCGCAAGCCACTCGACCACCATCCAGGTGAACGCCGCGACCGCGGTCGCGATCTGGGTGACGGTCATGGCCATGCCGGCCTGCATGCCGGCGGTGACGGCCGAGCCGGCGTTGAAGCCGAACCAGCCGACCCACAGCAGCGAGGCGCCGACGAAGGTCAGCACCATGTTGTGGGCGGGCGCCATGTCCCTGCGCTTGCCGAGGCAGATCGCGCACATCAGGCCAGCGATACCGGCGTTGATGTGCACCACCGTGCCGCCGGCGAAGTCGAGCACCTTGATCATGGCGTCGGAGTTGCCGGCGGCCAGGAAGCCGTCCGGACCCCAGACCCAGTGCGCGATCGGCGCGTAGACCAGGATCGCCCACAGGCCGATGAACCAGAGCATGGCGGAGAATTTCATGCGCTCCGCGAATGCGCCGGCGATCAGCGCGGGGGTGATGATCGCAAACGTCATCTGGAAGCAGATGTAGACCGTTTCGGGGATCGTCACCGCCAGCGGATTGGGATTGCCGATGCCCTTCGAGATGTCGCTCAGGATGCCTTGCAGGAAGGCTCGACTGAGGCCTCCGACATAGGGCGTACCGGCCGTGAACGACATGCTGTAGGTCACGACCGCGAACAGGATCGTCACCAGACACGTGATCGCGAAGCTCGTCATCACGGTGTCGCCGACGTTCTTCTTGCGCACCATGCCGCCGTAGAACAGGCCGAGCCCCGGGATGGTCATCATCAGGACCAGCGCGACCGAGGTCAGCATCCAGGCCGTGTCACCTGAGTTCGGCGTGCACTTTTCGAGCACGGCCTTTTTCGGATCGGGATCGTTGGCGCAGGGCTGTGGCGCTGCGGCAGCCTCCGGCGCCGGCGCGGCGGCGGCAGGCGCAGCAGGCGCCTGGGCGTATGAGCTGTCGATCGAAGCAAAGTTCAGAAAAATGCCGAGGGCGGCCCCAAAGGCGAGAGCCGCAAGCCCAGCGCGGGTCAGTTTCTTTAGCGTCATGGTCGAACTCCTATTCGCGTGCTGAGAGGCGCTGGTCACAGCGCTGCGGCGTCGGTTTCGCCGGTGCGGATGCGGACGGCGTGGTCGATGTCGTAGACAAAGATCTTGCCGTCACCGATCTGGCCGGTCTTGGCGGCGGCGATGATGGCTTCGACGACCTTGTCGGCCTGGTCGCTTGCAACCGCGACCTCGATCTTGATCTTCGGCAGGAAATTCACGGCGTATTCGGTGCCGCGATAGATTTCGGTGTGGCCCTTCTGACGTCCGTACCCCTTAACTTCGGTGACGGTCAGCCCGTGCACCCCCGCCGCGGTCAGAGCGTCGCGGACCTCGTCGAGCTTGAACGGCTTGATGATGGCCATGACGATTTTCATGGGTTCGATCCCCGCTTAGGCCCGGCCTACGGGCCGGGCGGACTAAATCGGCATCGCCCCGTTGGCTCATGCCCGCGTGGTATGCCGCAGCCAGGGAATCAAGCCGCGTGCCAACCGCCGTGAGCGCCTGTAACCATTTGAAAGAGCACGATATTTTCCGATGGCGATCGGCGGCCTAGGAGCCCGCTCGGCGTGCCAGCAATGAATTTGCGGAGGAATTAGCCAGACAATTCGTCGCAGTTCGAATCCTGCCTATGTTTTAAGCAGGAGTCGAACAATCAGGGCCCGCCATGGCGGGCCCTGCAGGTTTTATTGCGGTCGTCGACGGCGCGTCAGTGCAGTTGCTCGCCGTGCAGCGACAGGTCGAGACCGACGCGCTCGTCTTCGTCGCGGACGCGCAGCGGCGCAAAGAAGTCGATCACCTTGAGCAGCACGAAGGTGATGACCCCCGACCAGACCAGCGTGGCCAGCACGCCATAGAACTGGATCAGCAGCTGCCGGGCGTTGCCCTCCAGGGCGCCGGCGGTTTCGCCGACCGCCGCCACCGCGAACACGCCGGCCAGCATGGTGCCGGTGGCGCCGCCGATGCCGTGCACGCCAAACACGTCAAGCGAGTCGTCGTAGCCGCAGCGGGTCTTCAGCTTGGTGCAGGCCCAGTAGCAGAATGCGCCGGCGACGATGCCGATCACGATGCCGTGCCACGGCAGCACATAGCCGGAGGCCGGCGTGATGGTGCCGAGGCCTGCGACCGCGCCCGACACCATGCCGAGCACCGACGGCTTGCCGCGATCCCACCATTCCAGCAGCATCCAGGTCACCACGCCGGCGCTCGCCGCCAGATGGGTGGCGACCACCGCGTAGCCGGCGCGCGGGCTCGCGGCCAGCGCCGAGCCGCCGTTGAAGCCGAACCAGCCGACCCACAGCAATCCGGTGCCGATCACCGCCAGCGCGAGATCGTAGGGCGCGAGGTTTTCGGTGCCGTAGCCGCGGCGCGCGCCGAGCACATACGCGGCCACGAGACCCGCGATGCCGGCGTTGAGATGCACCACCGTGCCGCCCGCGAAGTCGAGCAGCCCCATGGCGCCGAGGAAACCGCCGCCCCACACCCAATGCGCAATCGGCACATAGACCAGCAGCAGCCAGCCGATCACGAACCACAGGAACGCCGAGAACCGCATGCGGTCGGCGACCGAGCCCGCGACCAGCCCCACGGTGATGACCGCGAAGGTCATCTGATAGAGCATGAACACCGATTCCGGAATCGTCTTGGCGAGTGGGCTGATGGAGTCCATGCCCATGCCGTTCAGGAACACGCGTTCGAACGTGCCGATCGCGGCGCCTTCGCCGGTGAAGGCGAGGCTGTAGCCGATCACCACCCAGAGGATGGTGCCGACCGCGACCGCGGCCAGCGTCTGCGCCATGGTGGCAAGGATGTTTTTCTTGCGCACCATGCCGGCGTAGAACAGCGCCAGGCCCGGGATGCTCATCATGAGCACCAGCCCGGTGGCGCCGATCATGAATCCGGTGTCGGCGGCGTCGATCTTCGGCGCGGCCGCCGCGGCGGCCTGCGCCAGCGCCGGCGTTGCGAGCGCCGCCATGGCAAGTGCGCTGGCGCTGCAAGCGCCAAAGCGCGCGACCATCAGCTTGGTCATGCTGTCCCCCCTTTTGGATTTTCAGAGCGCTTCGTTGTCGGTTTCGCCGGTGCGGATGCGCACGGCGCGGTCGAGGTCGTAGACGAAGATTTTTCCGTCGCCGATCTGGCCGGTCTTGGCGGCTGTGCCGATTGCCGCGACCGCCTTCTCTTCCAGTTCGTCGGCGACCGCGACCTCGATCTTGAGCTTGGGCAGGAAGTTCACGGCGTATTCGGCGCCGCGATAGATTTCGGTGTGGCCCTTCTGCCGGCCGAAGCCCTTGACCTCGGTGACGGTCATGCCGTGGACGCCGATGACGTTGAGCGCGTCGCGGACTTCGTCGAGCTTGAAGGGTTTGATGATGGCGATGACGAGCTTCATGGTGATTACCCTCTGGTCGGAACCGCTGGCGGTTGGCCCCCCGACAGACAACGAAAAGCCGCCGCCATGGTTTTGCGACGAGCCAGTCTGCGTACGATATCGGCAATCCGGCCAAAAATTAAGCGGGGTTGTTGCCTTATCAGCAGGCAAATGCCGGCAGCCGCGCCAGCTCAGGCAGGCTTCACCTGCGGCCTTCGCTGGCGCAGCAGTCCCTCCTGGGCGACCGACGCCACCAGGATGCCATCGGCGGTGAAGATCAAGCCGCGCCCGAAGCCGCGGGCGCCGTGCATGTTCGGGCTGTCCTGGCTGTACAGCAGCCATTCGTCGGCGCGGAACGGCCGGTGAAACCACAGCGCATGGTCGAGGCTCGCACCTTGAATGTCGCGATCGAACACCGAGCGCTGATGCTGCAGCAGCGCGGTGTCGAGCAGCGTGAAGTCCGACGCATAGGCCAGCACGCAGCGGTGGATCGCCGGGTCGTCGGGCAGGCGGGCGGTTGATTTGAACCAGACGTTGAACCGGCCGTCCTCGATCTTCTTGCCGGTGTAGCGGCCGAATTCGACCGGCCGCAACTCGATCGGCCGCTCGCGCTCGTAGTAGCGCCGCACCGCCTCGGGCAGTTGCGGCAGGATGAGCTCCTTCATCTCGGCGTCGGTCGGCAGCGACTTCGGCGTCGGCACGTCCGGCATCGGCGCCTGGTGATCGAGGCCAGGCTCGTCGGCGTGAAACGACACCGACATGGAGAAGATCGCCTGGCCGTGCTGGATCGCGATCACGCGGCGGGTGGTGAAGCTCTTGCCGTCGCGGATGCGGTCAACCTCGTAGATGATCGGCACCTTGGGGTCGCCGGGCAGCAGGAAATAGGCGTGCAACGAATGCGGCGGCCGGCCCTCGACCGTGCGGGTGGCCGCCACCAGCGCCTGCCCGATCACCTGGCCGCCGAACACGCGCTGCCAGCCGACCTGCGGGCTGCGGCCGCGAAACAGGTTCACCTCGAGCGACTCGAGGTCGAGAATGGTCAGCAGATCCTGGACGGCGGAGGGCATGAGGTTCGGCTCTTAGAGCATGATCCCGAAAAGTGTGCAGCGGTTTTCGGAAAAGATCATGCTCAAACAGGAATCTAGGCCAGTGATATACTCGCGCGATGGCGAAGACAAAGCGTTCCTCGCGTCCGCCCGCCGACAACGCGCGCGCCGGCCGCGCGCAAGGCGAGCGCTGCCCGGTGGTGATCGGCGGCGGCGGCTTTGCCGGGCTGTCGCTGGCGATCGCGCTGCGCCAGGCGCTCGGCGATTCGTTCAAGGTGGTGCTCGCCGACCCGGCGCTCGGGCAAAGCCACGCCGGCGACATGCGGGCCTCGGCGATCGCCGCCGCGGCGCGCCGGCTGTTCGAGACCATCGGGGTCTGGCCGGACGTTGCCGGCGACGCGCAGCCGATCCTCGACATGGTGGTCACCGATTCCAAGCTGCAAGACGTGATGCGGCCGGTGTTCCTGACGTTCGGCGGCGAGGTCGAGCCGGGCGAGCCGTTCGCCCACATGATCGAGAACCATGCGCTGATCGACGCGCTCACCAGGCGCGCCAAGGCGGACGGCGTCGAATTGCGCGCCAGTGCGGTCGCCGAGTTTCAGCATCGGGATTCCAACGACCGCATCGATGTCACGCTCGGCGATGACGAAACGATTTCCGCAAACCTCCTGGTCGCGGCCGATGGCGCGCGCTCGGCGATCCGCGAGGCGGCCGGCATCAAGAGCTTCGGCTGGGACTACGGCCAGTCCGGCATCGTGACCACCGTCGCGCATGAGCGCGACCACGGCGGCCGCGCCGAGGAGCATTTCCTGCCGGCCGGGCCGTTCGCCATCCTGCCGCTCAAGGGCCGGCGCTCGTCGATCGTGTGGACCGAGCAGGCGCGCGAGGCCGAGCGCATCGTGGCGCTGCCGGACGAGGGCTTCCACGACGAGCTGGAGCGCCGCTTCGGGCTCAAGCTCGGCGACATCGAGGCGATCGGACCGCGGCGCGCCTATCCGCTCGGGCTGTCGGTGGCGCGCACGTTTGTCGCCGAGCGGATCGCGCTCGTTGGCGATGCCGCCCATGTGATCCATCCGATCGCAGGCCAGGGCCTCAATCTCGGGCTGCGCGACGTCGCAGCCTTGGCCGAGGCGATTGTCGATGCGGCGCGGCTTGGGCTCGATCCCGGCGGCGCCGGCGTGCTCGAGCGCTACCAGCGCTGGCGGCGGTTCGACACCATGGCGATGGGGGTGACGACCGACGGCCTCAACCGGCTGTTCTCCAACCGCTCCGACGTGTTGCGTCTGGCGCGCGACATAGGCCTCGGCCTGGTCGACCGCGTGCCGGCGCTGAAGGGCGTGTTCATCCGCGAGGCCGCCGGCCTCGCCGGCGAGGTGCCGAAGCTCCTGCGCGGCGAAGCGCTGTAATCTTGTATCCGGTCCCGCGTAAGCGACGCAGACGCTACGTCAGCGGCACGACCGCGATCTGCTCCTTGAACGCCGGCCGCGACGAGATCGCGGCGTACCAGCGATCCAGATTGGGCGTCGGCGCGCGCTCCGGAATGAGCTGCATGTAGCGATACATCATGATGCCGACCGGGATGTCGCCGTAGGAAAACGCGTCGCCGGCCAGGAACTGGGTCTTGCCGAGCTGGGCATCCATGATCTTCGCGGCCGCGACCGACTTCTCCTTGCCGGCGGCGATCGCGTTCGGATCGCGCTTGTCCGGCGGCGTGCGGATCAGGCCCCAGAACACCGGCGTCAGCGACGGTCCCATCACGCTGAGCTGCCAGTCCATCCACTTGTGCGCCAGCGCGCGGGTCTTCAGGTCGGCCGGCTCGAGCGTGCGGTTCTGATGCTTGGCGGCGAGGTAGCGCAGGATCGAATTCGATTCCCAGAGCGTGAAGCCGTCCTCCTCCTCGATCGTCGGCACCAGCGAGTTTGGATTCATCGCCAGATAGAACGGATCCTTGGTCTTGCCGAACGTGCCGCCGACGTCGATCCGCTCGAACGGAAGCTTCATCTCGGCCACCCCCCAGATCACCTTCTGGACGTTGGACGACGTGTTGCGGCCCCAGACCTTCAGCATGGATGTCTCCCGGATTTTCCGATGTCGTTTTTAGCCCGTCATGGCCGGGCTTGTCCCGGCCATCCACAGTCTTCCATGAAAGCCAAGACGTGGATGCCCGGCATGAAGCCGGGCATGACGAAGGAGAAGCAGCCGCAAACCAACCGGAGAATCGTCTAATCCAGCCGCCGCGCTTCCTCGGGCAGCATGATCGGGATGCCGTCGCGGATCGGATAGGCGAGCTTGGCGGCGCGCGAGATCAGCTCCTGCTTCTCGGCGTCGTATTCCAGCGTGCTCTTGGTCAGCGGGCAGACCAGGATTTCCAGGAGCTTCGGGTCGATGCCGCCGTTGGGCCGTTCGGTGGATGTCATGACGGATTCCGCGTTGAATGCGTCACGACCCTATCACGCCCGGCCCCCGCGGAAATGCAAGAATTTAATCTAACGCCGGAACGTCGGCCGGCGCGGGGCCGGCGCCGGGCCGGGGCCGCCGGTCTTGTGGCGGAAGTTGATCCGGCCACGGGCCAGATCGTAGGGCGACACCTCGACGACGACGCGGTCGCCGACGCCGGTGCGGATGCGGAATTTGCGCATCTTGCCGGACATATACGCCAGCAGCACGTGGTCGTTGTCGAGCTTGACGCGATAGTTGCCGTCGGGGAGCACCTCGCTCACCGTGCCGTCGAACTCCAGCAGTTCTTCCTTGGCCATGCCGGTCTCCGTTCAGCGCGCCGGACGCCGCGCGTCATCTTGACGGCGCGGTGCGGGCTTGGGTTGCAGGAAGGCAACCGAGCCGATGCTACCATCGGACGCGGCTGCCGGGCGCTGCTCGCGCCGCGGCTGCTCATGCCGCCGCTGCTCATGACGCCCGTTGCGGCCATTGCGATGCGGCTGGTTTTGCTGCGAGCGCTTGGATTGCTGCGGTCCGTTGCGGTGCCCGCCATGGTGGCCGCGGCGGTCGCCGTTGGGTTGACCATTGGCCTGCTGTGGGCGCGGCGCGCCGGACTGGCCGGTGGCCGGGATCGCCATGCGGATCAGCTTCTCGATGTCGCGCAGATAGGCGCGCTCCTCGCCGTCGCAGAACGAGATGGCGACGCCATCGGCGCCGGCGCGCGCGGTGCGGCCGATGCGGTGCACGTAGCTCTCCGGGATGTTCGGCAGGTCGTAGTTGACGACGTGGCTGATGCCCTCGACGTCGATGCCGCGCGCCGCGATGTCGGTCGCGACCAGGGTGCGGACCTTGCCGTCGCGGAACGCCGCCAGCACGCGCTCGCGCTGGTTCTGCGACTTGTTGCCGTGGATCGCCTCGGCGGCGAGGCCGCGCTTGGATAGATCGCGCACCACGCGGTCGGCGCCGCGCTTGGTGCGGGTGAAGATCAGCGCCCGGTCGATCGGCTCGCCGCGCAGCACCTCGGCGAGCAGCGCCGGCTTGCCGTTGCGATCGACGAACACGACGCGCTGGGCGACGCGCTCGACGGTGGTGGCCTGCGGCGTCACCGCGACCCGCACCGGATCGCGCAGCATGGAGCGGGCCAGCTCTTCGATCTCGCGCGGCATGGTGGCGGAGAACAACAGCGTCTGCCGCTGGCGCGGCAGCTTGCTGACGATCCGCCGGATGTCGTGGATGAAGCCCATGTCGAGCATGCGGTCGGCTTCGTCGAGCACGAACACCTCGACGCGGTCGAGCAGCAGCGCGCGCTGCTCCAGCAGGTCGAGCAACCGTCCCGGCGTTGCGACCAGCACGTCGACGCCGTGGGCGAGCGCGCGGATCTGCGGCTTGATCGGCACGCCGCCGATCGCGAGCGCCACCTTCGGACGCAGGTGCCGGCCGTAGGTCAGGAAGCTTTCGACGATCTGCGCCGACAGCTCGCGGGTCGGCGACAGCACCAGCGCGCGGCAGGTGCGCGGCTGCGGCCGCTGCTGATGCTGGGAGAAGTGGTTGAGCATCGGCAGCGCGAAGGCTGCGGTCTTGCCGGTGCCGGTCTGGGCGATGCCGACGACGTCACGGCCGGCCAGCACCTGTGGGATGGTCTGCGACTGGATCGGTGTCGGCTCGACATATCGCTCCTCGACGAGGGTGCGCGCGATCGGATCGCTGAGACCGAGATTGAGAAAAGAGGTCAAATGGGAATCTTTCATGTGGCGAAGCACGGCGGCGCTTCATGCGCTCGCCCGAATCGCCGGGGGTTTGAGACACCCCGCGTGGTCTGGGTTGTCGATGGATTTGCTGGATGCGGCGGGTCGAAAACCAAGACGTGGAGTTCGTTCACGCGACCCGGAAACGGCCAATTCAATGAGGCCATCATCCCAGCACCCGGTTAGATAGCGATGTAATGCGGCGAATACAAGGCTCAAAGCGTAGTAGCGTTACTGCGGGCCCACACAACGCCGTCATTCCGGGGCGCGCCGAAGGCGCGAGCCCGGAATCCAGAGCGGTATGCGCTGAGCCAGCAGCCCTGGATTCCGGGTTCGCCGCTTCGCGGCGCCCCGGAATGACCGGGGTGCTTTATTGCAATGGGGTCTCGCCGCCGGTGGCCTTTTTGGCGAGCTCGATCTCGGTCACCGCGACCAGCATCTCGGCGCGCGCCTTGAGGTTCGGCGCCTCCAGCAGCGCCTGCTTCTCGGCCGAGCCGTAGGGCGACATCATCGCCAGCGCGTTAACCAACGCCTCGTTCGGCGCGCTTTCGATGCCCTCCCAGTCGGTCTTCAGATTGTTGGCCTTGAGGAACGCCGACAGCGCCTCCAGCAGCGCCTTGCGGTCGACCGCCTCCTCGCCCTTGCGCGCGACGAAATCGTCGGCGAACGACGCATAGCCGACCCGGCACTGGCGGTAGGCGGTGGCGACGTTCAGCTCCTCCTCGACGCGGAAGCGCGCGACGCCGGTGAGCTGCAACAGATAACGGCCGTCGCCGGTCTCGGCGATCTGGGTGATGCGGCCGACGCAGCCGACCTTGAACAGCGTCGGCTTGTCCTCGGGGCCCGGATGCGTCGGGTCGGGCTGGATCATGCCGATCAGCCGGTGGCCGTCGCGCAGCGAGTCGTCGACCATGGCGAGATAGCGCGGCTCGAAAATGTTGAGCGGCATCTGGCCGCGCGGCAGCAGCAGCGCGCCCGGCAGCGGGAACACCGGGATCACCTCCGGCAGGTCCGCGGATCCGCGATAGACCACGTTCATCGGCATGGTCCGCACTCCTAAGGGCGCACCGTCATTCCGGGGCGCCAGCCATAAGCGCGTTTACGCGCGTCTTCGACGCGCTGGCGGCGAACCCGGAATCCAGAAGCTTGTATCCGTATCTGGATTCCGGGTTCGCGCCTTCGGCGCGCCCCGGAATGACCGAGACGCACTTCTTTGCAAACGCATCACGCAAACAAGATCGACGACAGCCGCTTGCGGCCGTTCACCGTCGCTTCGTCGGTCGGGCCCCAGGCGTCGAAGAACTGCACCAGCTGCTTGCGCGCGCCGTCGTCGTTCCATTTCCGGTCGCGCCGCACGATCTCCATCAGGTGATCGACCGCCTCCTGGCGCTTGCCCTTGGCGTTGAGCGCCACCGCCAGATCGAAGCGCGCCTGGTGGTCGAGCGCGTTGGCGTTGACCTTCTGCTCGAGCTCGGCGACCGGGCCGACCGAGTTCGCCTGCTCGGCAACCTCGAGCGCCGCGCGGGCGGCCGCCACCGCCGCGTCGTTGCGCTTGGATTCCGGCACCATGGCGAGCGTCTTCTTGGCCTGCTCGAGCGCGCCGGTCGCGACGTAGCAGCGGGCGAGGCCGGCGATCGCCGGCACGTTGGCGCCGTCCTCTTCCAGCACCTGGGCGTACAGGTCGGCCGCGGCGGCGGCGTTGCCTTGCGCCAGCGCGGCGTCGGCCTCCTTCAGCAGGTCCTTGGTCTCGCCCGCGACCGCGCCCTTGGTCAGGCGCTCGATGAAGGCGGTGACCTGGCTTTCCGGCAGCGCGCCCATGAAGCCGTCGGCCGGCTGGCCGTTGACGAAGGCGATCACCGCCGGGATCGACTGGATGCCCATCTGGCCCGGGATCGCCGGATGCTCGTCGATGTTCATCTTGGCGAGCTTGATCTTGCCCTTGGCGGCCTTGACCACCTTTTCCAGGATCGGGGTGAGCTGCTTGCACGGCCCGCACCAGGGCGCCCAGAAGTCGATCAGCACCGGCTGGCGCTTGGACTCCTCGATGACGTCCTTGACGAAGGTCTGGGTGCTGACCTCCTTGATCAGGCCGTCCGGGGCCGCCGCTGCGGTCGTGCCCCCGTTCTGCAGCATCGTCATGCCGTCCTCGCTTGGCGCCCGGCTCGGTGTCCCCGGCCCGCGTTGTTCCCCGATTAAATGGGCGAGCGCGCCGGCAAATGCAATCCGGGTTCCCCGGGGCCCGGCGGCGGCGGCCGGGATCGATGACGCGCAGCGTGCGGGCGTGCGTCGTCACCTCTCCGCGACTTGCGGGCGAGAGGTCTGCACGTCGGCGAAGCACGGCGGGGTGAGGGGGCCTTCTCGGAGCTCTCGAGAACCCGTAAGCCCCTCACCCGACTCTGCTCCCCGCAAGCGGGGAGAGGGAACGCGCCGTGTCCGCTATGGGCGAGGGAAGCACGACTGCCGCGCATCCGCGTTCTCGTCCGATTCACAATGTCAAACAGCCAAGCGAAATCCGCCGCGGCAGAGGTCGGCCCCGCGGGTGGCCGTCTCGTGTTCCCCGCCGTGGCACGGCGGGTGGTTGCCCTCGAAGATCGAGGGGCGGAGCGCCGAGTGGCGCCTCCAGTAAAGTGTGCACGCCTTGGCGGGCGTGCGCGTCCCCTTGGCGAAGGGAACGCAGCGCCCTTCGGCGCTCCGCACGGCGTTGGACGGCCTGCGGGGGGCTCTCCCTTTGACGGCGCGTTTCCAGCATTGGCGCTGAGCGTGGCCGGCATCGGTAGCGAACTGAATCGCGTGGGGTCGTTTTGCCCCAGGGCGGATCCCCGAGCCGCTCGGGCCCCGTGCTTGCAAGGCACGGGGCGCGGGCGCCGCACCCCGCTCCGCCATGGATGCCTCCGGAGGCGCCCTCGAGTGAGCGGGGTTGTAGGAACATATGCCTTGGGAATTTAGTCGTGTCAAACGCCAGCTGACGCTTTATCCACCAGCGCGGACCAATATCCACAGAAGCGCCTCAGCTTGCCGCGTCGGGCTCAGGCGCCGCGGACCCGTCGCCGGACGGACATTGGTGTTCGCGCTGGCCACTCGCCCGGTGGGCTCGTCAGCGCGAAATGGCCTCGATCCGCGGCGGGTGGCCGGTTTCGACCAGGAACTTCACCAGGTCGTCGCGCGCGATCGAGGTGGTCATGGTGTTGACCAGCGGATGGGCGTTGATCGTGCCGTGCGCCATCAGGGCGGCGTCGAGCACGATCGTGACCCGGCCGGCGCGGTCATTGATCGCGCCGAACGGCGTCACCGCGCCGGGCTCGACGCCGAGCGTCTCACGCATCAGCTCAGCCGAGCCGAACGAAAACCGGCCGCCGGCGCCCAATCGCCGGTGCAGCGACTTCAGCTCGATCGCCGCGTCCTCCAGCGCGGTGACGAGATAGAGCGCGCCCTTCTTGTCCTTGAGGAACAGGTTCTTGGTGTGGCCGCCGGCGATCGTGCCGCGCAGCGCCCGCGATTGCTCGACCGTGAACAGCGGCGGATGGCGCACCGTCGTGTGGGCGATGCCGAGGCGGTCAAGGGCGGCGAACAGCTCGTCGGGGGTCGCGGGCATGGGCTGAAATTGGCCAATTTGGGCCGTGGTTGCAAAGCCCCGCCGCTATTGGCTATAGGAACGGCCTGTGGTGGCCTCGCCGCCGCAGCCCAACGGATGCGGGTGTAGCTCAGGGGTAGAGCACGACCTTGCCAAGGTCGGGGTCGAGGGTTCAAATCCCTTCGCCCGCTCCAGTTTTCTTTCACTTAACCAATAAAAACCGTTTGTTCATCAATTCGCGACGGACGCGACCTCGTCCAAGCGTCGCAACTTGGCTGCTGTTTCCCTGCTGTTGGGCTTGAGCAGTCGTCGCTCGTGCAGCAGGGTCCTGGCCAGCTCCACCTGGCCGCCCCGCAACGCCGCCTCGAGCAGGTATTGATCGAAGATGTCGCGCTGAGCGTGACTGGCGCCGATCGGGCTGGTCACGTGGCGCAACGGTAGAATTGCATTGACCGTTTCGTCGTATCGACCTTGCTCGAACGCGATGATCGCTTCGCCGAGCGGTATGCCCAGTCGGTCGATGACGCCGCTCGCGTGCTTTGACCGGTCGGCCGCGTAGGTCTTCATCGATTGAATGACTTGTTGCGCCTGCGTAAAACGCCGCTCGCGCGCGAGCGACATCACCCGATGCGCATCGGTAAAAATCAGCGCGTGGTCGTCGATGTGCGCCTCGGCGTGATCCGCCAGCACCCGCCAACGAGAGCCGACGTCCAGCCCGCAGAATTCCAAGCGGGCGAGCAGCGAAGCTGCATTCTGGATATCGAGGTAAAAATCCGACCCTTGGCCCAGGACGGCCTTGTCATAGAGATCGAGCGCATCGTCGGTACGGCCGGCCTCGATGAGGAAGAGCGCGAGATGCCACCACAGATGGCGTTTGAACGGATTGCGGTCGTCCCAAAGGTCGAGCGGCTTGGCAAGCCATTTTTGTCCTTCCTCGTTCCGCCCTTGCATCTCGAGCACGTGGGCCACCGCGTGGAGCGCCCAGAGATCGTCTGCGCTGGTCTCGACGGCCCGCCGGCCATAATGCTCGGCGAGGGCGTATTCGCCGTTCTCCTCATAGCCGAACGCCAGCATGCCGCAGACATTGCCATAGCCTGGCATGTCCTCTTTCCAGCTTGGCAGCACTGAAGCCGGTACCGCACGCAGTGCGCGGCTCTGTCCATCCAAAAGCAGTTGAAATGATGCAGGCGCAGCGCCAGCAGGTCGTGGGGATCATCGAACAGGATGCGTTCCCAACAGATGTTGGCGCCGATCAGGTTCCCATCGATCCAGCAGCGCAAGGCCTTAATGTGCAAAGCCTCGCGGCGATTGGCGGTGCTGATGACGGCCTCGGCCTGCCGCAGCGCGTCGCGGGCCCGATCAAGCACGCTGAATGTGCCGAACAGCATGAACAAATAGCCGAGCAGACAATGCGCCATCGCAAACGACGGGTCCGCGGCAACCGCATCCTTGGCAAGCGCCATCGTCGCCAGCCGATATTCGAGGAGATTTCTTATGGCAGCGTTGAAGGCGGTGACAGCAGCCTCATTCCGGCTGCTCAACTCCAGCCCGCGATCATCGATCATTGGCGGCTCCGCTTTCCGTCTACTCTGCGGCGCGGGACGCCGTGTCGAGTTCGAGATACCCGTCTCGCGTTTGCGGCAGTTTCCAGCCCAGCATCTTCGATGCGACGAGCGTGCGAAGGACCTGCGCGGTCCCGCCACCGATCGTGAACATGCGCACGTCACGCGCCATGCGCTCGAGCGGAAGATCGCGTGAGTAGCCGCGAGCCCCGAACAGCTGCAGCGACTCGTTGACGATCCTGATCGCCGCTTCGGAGGCGAAAATCTTTGCTTGCGCCGCCAATTCCGGATCGGGAAAGCGGCTGCGATTCGGCCCGCGCGAGCGAGCGGCGGAATACAGCAGGAGTCGCGACGCCGTGAGCTGGATTTGCATGTCGGCGAGCATCCACTGCAATCCCTGGAATTCGCCAATCGGGCGGCCGAATTGTTTGCGCTGTTTCACCCAAGACAGCGCATGGTCCAACGCGCCGGCTGCAATCCCCATGGCGCAGGTGCCGGCACCGACACGCTGACTGTTGTAGGCGTTCATCAGGTCGGCGAACCCCCGCCCGTAACCCGAGGGCGGCACGATCACCATGTCGTCTTGGACAAACAGATTTTTGAAGACCAGTTCGCCCTCCGGCATGCCGCAGAGCCCCATGGTCCGCTCTCGTTTCGACCGCGAGATTGCGCCGCTCTCGTCCTGGACCGCCAGGAAACCGCCGATGCCGAGAGCCTTGCCACGTTCGTCGTACACGCGGGCGAAAATCAGATGGAGCTTCGATACACCGGCCCCGGTGATCCAATGCTTCGTGCCGTTGATCACATAGCCCTGATCCTTGCGGTCCGCGCGCGTGGTCATTGCCAGCACATCACTGCCGGCTTCCGGTTCAGTGATGCAGATCGCCGGCTTGTCGCCGGCCAAGACGAGTTCCGCTGCCAGTTTCTTCTGCTTTTCGGAACCGTACTCCATGACGGTCGAGATCGCGCCCATGTTGGTTTCCACCACGATGCGCGCGGTTACGGTGCAGACCTTCGCCATCTGCTCGATGACGAGAACCGCATCGAAATAGCTGGCGCCTTTTCCGCCGTACTCTCTTGGCACCGTCATCCCGCAAAAGCCGGCCTCGGCCAGAGCTTTGACCACGTCCCAGGGATAGTCTCCGCTCTTGTCAATTTCAGCGGCCCGCGGCTCGACGATCCGCTTGGCGAATTCCCGCGCGCGCGCCTGGAGAGCCAATTCATCGGCAGTGAGTTCGAGAGTCATCAAGCCGCTCCTTGGGGCCGACGTCACCGATGGGTCATTTTTCGACCGACCGGTCGAGATATTCGTTCCACGCGCTCGACCGAGCTTAGGTATGTCCGATCGATCCCGCAATCGTGGGCCTCACTTCACCTTGCGAAACACCAGCAGCGTTTTGTACGCCCCGACGCGCTTGACCCGTCCGGTCTTCTCCCATTTGGCGATGATTTTCTCCGCCGACGGGAATGCGAACGAGCCGGTGAAGAACAGGATGTAGCCGCCGCGCCGGGTCTTGGCGGTCAGGATGTCGAGCAGCTTGGCGTCGTCGATGCCGCCATAGGCCTTGTTCGCCGGATGGAAGTACTCGCAGAGATGAAACAGCGTGACGACGTCGAAGTCCGGCAACAGCCTGGGATTGGTCAGGTAGATGTCGCCGAAGTAGGCCAGGTAGTTCTTTGAGATTTTCGGCCGCTCGATCGCGAGCTCGATATAGGCGGCGTATTCCTCCTTCGATGCCGTGATGGCGAACACCACGTTGTTCGACGCGCCGGTGGCCTGCTTTCTGCCGACCACGTGATGCATGCCGGTGCCGAAGTGATAGATCAGCTTGCTCTTGAGCTTTCTGAGTTTGACCCAGTCGTTGAAATGCACGTCGCAGGGACAGCGTGGGTCAAGGTCCCACATCGCCTTCCAGTAGTTCATTTGCGGCACAAATCTCTCCTGGCTCGCGCTAGGGCGTGGATTCATGAACTCGGATCATCTCCGCTTTCGGGGGGCCGGCTCAACTGGTCGACACAACACAGGCGCTAACCCTTTCTGCTGGGGCTTCGAAGTCTAAAGTTTCACGTGGCCGTTCGTTGAGCTGACGCTCCGCCAAGCGATGTCTGTGTCTGGCACTTAGCGGACCTCTCAAGCACACTAAAGAATGTCCGCTCCTGGGGGTAAAGCAGACATCACCGAAAAACCGCGCAATGTCGCCTAATGACCCTGGCTGTGTGAAAACGCCTTGCTTCATGTGATTCTCGCAGCGCTGATTCTGGCTGCGGCGGAGGATCGGATGAAGCGCTTCGTTGAGGGCACGGATCGCGGGCAAAGCACGCTGTTTCCCGAATGCCTGGAAGACTGGATCGATGAGAACAATCCGGTTCGGGTGATCGATGTCTTTGTTGATGAACTCGATCTGGCGGAGCTGGGATTTGACGGGGTCGCTCCCGAGGTAACTGGTCGGCCCTCGTATCATCCGTCGGTCCTGCTGAAGCTCTACATCTACGGCTATCTCAACCGGGTGCAGTCGAGCCGCCGGCTTGAGCGCGAGGCTTTGCGCAACGTCGAGGTGATGTGGCTTCTGGGCCGGCTGGCTCCGGATCACAAGACGATTGCCGACTTCCGCAAGGACAATGGCCGCGCCATCCGCCAGGTCTGCGCCCGGTTTGTCGAGCTCTGCCGCACCATGGGTCTGCTGACAGAGGCCAGCGTTGCGATTGACGGCAGCAAGTTCAAGGCGGTGAACAACCGAGACAGGAACTTCACCCGCGCCAAGATGGATCGGCGCATGGCGCAGATTGAGGAGAGCGTCGCCCGTTACCTGCAGCAGCTCGATACGGCCGACCGGCAGGAGCCATCGGAGGCGCTCAAAACCAAGACGAGCGCCTGAAAGAGAAGATCGCGAAGCTGAAGGAGCAGATGCAGCACCTGAAGAAGCTCCGGGTGCAGATGCTCGCGACTCCGGACCAGCAGATATCACTGACCGATCCCGATGCCCGCTCGATGGCGACGAGCGGCCGAGGCTCTGGCGTCGTCGGCTACAACGTCCAGGTTGCCGTGGAGACCAAGCATCATCTGATCATTGCGCATGAGGTGACCAACGTCGGCACCGACCGATCGCAACTCTCGCCCATGGCCAAGGCGGCGAAGGCGACGTTCGGGGTGGAAAAGCTCGATGCCGTCGCCGACCGCGGCTACTTCAGTGGTGAAGAGATCCTGGCCTGCGACAATGCGGGCATCACGGTCACGCTGCCCAAGCCGATGACCTCGGGCTCAATGGCGGAGGGGCGCTTTGGCAAACAGGACTTCCGCTACGTGGCCGACGAGGACGTCTACATCTGTCCTGCCGGCGAAACGCTGCCTTACCGGTACACGAACGAGGAAGACGGGTTGACCCTGCGCCGCTACTGGACCAACGCCTGCCAGAGCTGCCCATCAAGCGAACCTGCACCAGCGGCAAGGAGCGACGCATCACCCGATGGGAGCACGAGCATGTTCTCGAAGCGGTGCAGCGCAGGCTCGACGAGCATCCGGAGAAGATGCGCCAGCGACGCGAGACGGTCGAGCACCCGTTCGGCACGATCAAGGCCCGGATGGGCGCTACTCACTTCCTGATGAAGACGCTGCCGCGGGTGGCCTCAGAGATGGCACTGCACGTGCTGGCCTACAATATGACGCGGGTCATGAGCATCATGGGCGTCCGGCCGCTGATGGCAGCGATCAGGGCATAGTGCCCCGAAAAGCCGGCGCCCATCGCAAGCGCCACTCCGTCCCGCTCCCAGACGTTTTTACACGGCCAAGACCCGAAGCGGACATCGGCCAGCATCTCATGTTGCAGTAGCGAAGCGGTTTCAGCCCCTATCAAAGTACTCGATTGAGCCGATACGATGCTGTCTCCTAAGCCTGGGGCGGGCATGAGGCGGCGGGAATTTCTTGGCGTTGTTGGTGGTGCGGCGGCCGCGTGGCCGACGGTGGCGCGCCCGCAGCAGTCAAAGATCCGGTGATAGGGTTCCTCGGCAGCGCATCTGCTGAACCGACGCACGCCTTGTCGTGGCGTTCCAAGGCTTGAGGGAAACTCGGCTATGTTGAAGGTGACAACATCACGATCGAGTACCGCTGGGCCGAGGATCAATCTAATCGCCTGCCGGCCCTCGCCGCCGATCTAGTGCGCGGCGATTGGCTGTGATCGTCACGGCACGGTGGAACGAAGTCAGCGCAGGCTGCAAAGGCGGCGACGACGACAATTCCGATCGCTTCGGCGTGGGCGTTGATCCAGTCGGGACTGGACGGTTCGCGGTCTGAACCGGCCCGGCGGAAACGCCACCGGGGTAAGCATCTCAGCTCGGCTCTAGGCCGAAGCGGTTGGAGCTGCTTGCGAACTCGTGCCCAAGGCGCGACCGTTGCTTTGCTCGTCAACCCGAATAATCACCGAGCGCGCGCCAAGCCGATGAAATGTTGAACGGGCGCACATGATCGGGCGACATTCCGGAAGTATATGCGAGTGCCGAAACTGACATCGAAAGTGGCCTTTGCCTCGCTGCAGTCGAACAGCGGGCCGAGCACTCATCATCGGCAGCGACGGATTCTTCAGTAGCCAGCGCGAGCCACTCGTCGCTCTGGCGGCACGCCATGCAATGCCCGCGATCTACGATTTCGCGAATTCGTCGAGGCCGGCGGCCTGATCAGCTACGGACCGAGCCTGACGGACGCGTATCGCCAGGCCGGCGTCTACACCGGCCGCATCCTCAAGGGCGAGAAGCCGGCCGACCTGCCGGTCAGCAGCCGACCAAATTCGAGCTGGTCATCAACCTCAAGACCGCCAAGGCGCTCGGCCTCACGGTGCCGCCGACGCTGCTCGCCCGCGCCGACGAGGTGATCGAATGAGGCGGCGCGAGTTCATCGCGGTGCTCGGCGGCGCGGCGGCGCTGGCCGCTCGCGGCGCGCGCGCAGCAGCCAGCGATGCCGGTGATCGGGTTTCTCGTGCGACATCGACCGATGACGATCGCGCTGTACCTGGCTGCATTCCGCGAAGGGCTGCAGCGACAGCGGCTATGCGGAAGGTCGGAACGTCGCCATCGATATCGCTGGGCCGAAGGCCGGAACGATCGGCTGCCCGCACTGGCGGCCGAACTGGTCAGCCGCCGAGTCGATGTGATCTTCGCGCGGCGGCCGCAGCTGTGCGGCGGCCAGAGCGCAACCGCCACGATTCCGATCGTGTTCGCCAGCGGCGACGATCCGGTCGCAGACTGGGCTCGTCGGCAAGCCTCGACCGCCCGGCGGCAACATCACCGGTGTCAGCTCTTACCAGCGAGATTGCAGGCGAAAGGCTGGAACTGCTGCGCGACCTGATCCCCGCGCTGAAGACGCTCGGCTTTGTTTTTGATCCTGAAACCCCGCATCGCGACTCCGGACATCGAGCCAGCTGCGCGCCGCGCTCGGCTGCAACTGATCGCACGTGCCGCAGCGACCGAACGAGGATCTTGACGGGGCTTTCGCTGCCTTCGCGCAATCGTCGCGCGATGCGCTCTTGTTGGCACGGCTCCCTTCTTCAGCGCCTGCGCGGATGCATTGTCGACTGGCTGCGCGCGCATCGCTGCCGCCGATCCACGAAGCCGCGAATATGTCGAGGCGGCGGCCTGATGAGCTATGGCGCCAGCATTACCGACGCATACCGTCGAGCTGCCATCTACGTCGACCAGATCCTGAAGGGCGAGAAGCCTGGCGATCTGCCGGTGAGCAGCCGACCAAGTTCGAGCTGGTGATCAACCTCAAGACCGCCAAGGCGCTCGGCCTCGACCGTCCCACCGACGCTGCTCGCTCGCGCCGACGAGGTGATCGAATGAGGCGGCGCGAGTTCATCGCGCTGCTCGGCGGCGCGGCGGCGCTGGCCGTCGCGGCGCGCGCGCAGCAGGCGAGCGATGCCGGTGATCGGCTATCTGCATCGGCGTCGATGCTGGACGATCGGACCATGCGCGATTGCAGCGTTTCGCAGGGACTGGCAGAGACTGGCTTCATCGAGGGACACAACGTGCGGATCGAGTATCGCTGTCGCCGACGAGCGATTCGGACCGGTTGCCGGCGCTGGCCAAGGAACTGGTCGCGCCGCAGGTCGACGTGATCTATACGTTGGGCGGCGCGGCCCCGGCGATGGCGGCCAAGGATGCGACCTCGACGATCCCGATCGTGTTCACGCACGGCTCCGATCCGGTCAAGGCCGGGCTGGTGGCGAGCCTCGGCCGGCCGGGCGGCAACGTCACCGGCGTAAGCCTGCTCACCGGCGCAGATCACCGCCAAACGGCTCGAACTCCTGCGCGAGCTGGTGCCGCAAGGCACGCTCATCGCGGTCCTGGCAATCCGAACAGCGCGACCGGCGAGGCGCGTATCGCCGATGTCGAGACCGCGGCGCGAGCGCTCGAAGCTCAAGATCCTCACCTGAGCGTTGGCTCGCCTAGGAAATCGACACGGCGTTCGCAGCGCTGCGCCGGCAGCGCGCACACGCCCTGTTGCGGTCGCCGATCCACTGTTCCGCACCTACCGCGACGAAGATCCTGGTGCTGGCGGATCGTTATGGCCTCCCGGCGATCTATACCGATCGTGACACCGTCGAGGCCGGCGGCCTGATGCAGCTACGGCGTCGATGTCCGCGACGTCATTCGGCAGGGCGGCGTCTATATCGGTCGCATCCTCAAGGGCGAGAAGCCCGCCGACCTGCCGGTGCTGCTGCCGACCAAGTTCGAGCTGGTGATCAATCTCAAGACCGCGAAGGCGCTCGGGCTCGAGGTTCCGCTGACGCTGCCGGCTGCGCCGACGAGGTGATCGAATGAGGGTGGCGATGTCGCCTAATGGCACTTCGCGAACATCGACGACGTCCGCCGACGTCCGCTCTTGAGGTTGCTGTTGGGGGACAAGCGGACATTCGGAAATTGGCCGAAAACGACGCGATTGACCCATAGGCGACATCGAAGTGATAGGGTCTGCTGCGCCGCGATGAAGCCACTTCCGGTGCGCTCGTCTCACCCGCTACGATGGCTTGAGTCGAGGACAAGACATTGAAGCGGGTTTCAAAATCGGGCGGCACAGCAGGTAAGACGGGACATCGCAAGGCGGCGACGCCAAAGCGTGCTATTTCATCCAAGGCGGTACCCGGTCGCCGTTTCGCAAAGACGCGCCAGAATACAGAGATCGCTCGTGTCACGCGCGAGCGCGACGAGGCATTGGGGCGGGAGAAAGCCGTAGCGGAGGTGCTGCGCGTTATCAGCTCGTCTCCCGGCGAGCTGGAACCGGTATTCCAAGCTTTGCTGGAAAATGCGGTTCGTATCTGTGGAGCAAATTTTGGTGTGCTCTTCTTGCGCGAGGGAAATGGACTTCGACGAATGGCGATGCACAACCCGCCGCGCGCCTACGTCGAGGAGCACCGCCGCAACCCGCTGGTACACCCTAGCGCTGCGAGCGCGCATGGCCGCCTTATCGCCACGAAGCGGGTCATCCACCTCGCGGACCTGAGAGCCGATCAGGCGTACCGCGATGGCGCCCCGACCACCGTACTTTTGGTCGAAGCGGCCGGTGCGCGCTCCTACCTCGGCGTGCCGATGCTCAAGGACGATGAGCTGATCGGTACGATCATCATCTATCGCCAAGAGGTCCGGCCGTTCACGGAGAAGCAAATCACACTGGTGCAAAGCTTCGCCGCCCAAGCCGTCATTGCCATCGAGAACACGCGCTTGCTCAACGAGCTACGCCAGCGCACCGACGATCTCAGTGAGGCACTGGAGCAGCAGACCGCGACCAGCGAGGTGCTCAAGGCAATCAGCCGCTCGACCTTCGATTTGGAGACGGTCCTCGACACTTTGCTCGCGTCGGCGGCAAACCTGTGCGAGGTGGACATCGTGACCTACATTTTCAGCGCGACGGCGAGGTGCTTTGCCGGGGAGCAGGCTACGGCCATGCACCTGATGTGCTCGCGCGCCTGAGAGACTATTTCAAGACGCTGCAGGTACCCATTGACCGCGAGAGCGTGGTCGGCCGAGCTGTATCGGAGGAAACCGTTCGTCCGATACTTCCCGACGTGCTAGCCGATCCTGAATACAAGTGGAGTGAGCGGCAATCCATCGGCGGTTATCGCGCCGCACTCGGCGCTCCGCTTTTGCGTGAAGGAAAAGCCACAGGTGCTCTTTTTATCGCAAAAACAATGCCGCAACCTTTCACAGAAAAGCAAATTGAGTTGGTAAAGACCTTCGCCGATCAAGCGGTGATCGCCATTGAGAACACGCGGTTGTTCGAACGAGCTACGCGAGATCTTTGCAGCAGCAGACGGCCACCGCCGACGTGCTCAAGGTCATCAGCCGCTCGACCTTCGACCTGCAAAAGGTGCTCGATACGCTATCAGAGTCAGCCGCGCGGCTATGCGATGCCGACCACGTCTGGCTGTTTCGCCGAGTCGGCGAAATCCTACAGATGGGCGGCGAGCTTTGGCCATTCCGCACCAGAGCACGAGCGTATCAAGCAACATCTATGACGCTTCGACACCGTCCCGGACGCGGCTCGGTGGTGTCCAGGGCCGTGCTGGAATGCAAACCGGTGCAAATCACGGATGTGCTCGCAGATCCCGACTACGAGCAATACGAGGCTCAAAAGCTCGGCAACTACAGGACGCTACTGGGCGTGCCGCTGTTGCGGGAAGGCGAACCGATCGGCGCGATCGCACTACAACGGGTGGCCGTGCGTCCATTTACTGGCAAACAGATCGAGCTTGCATCGACCTTCGCCGACCAAGCCGTAATCGCTATCGAAAACGTGCGCCTATTCGACGAAGTGCAGCAGCGCACTGAGGACCTACAGGAATCGCTCGCGCAGCAGACCGCCACCGCCGACGTGCTCAAGGTGATCAGCCGCTCCACGTTCGATCTCAAGGTGGTCTTGCAGACCCTTGTCGAATCGGCGGCGCGGCTGTGCGAAGCCGACAAGGCCACCGTTGCCCGGCAGCATGGTGGCATCTTCATCCGTTCTGAAAGCTTCGGGTTCTCGCCGGAGTTCATTGAATACGCCCGACACGACCCGATCGTGCTGGATCGGGGCAATGCCGCCGGCCGAGCGTTGCTGGAAGGCAAGGTTGTGCACATCGCCGACGTGCAGGCTGATCCCGAATACACTTGGCGTGAGGGCCAGAAGCTCGGCGACTTCCGCACTCTCCTGGTCGTCCCGATGATGCGAGAGGGCACGGCGATCGGCGTACTGGCCTTGTTTCGCTCAGAGGTTCGACCATTCACCGAGAAACAAATCGAGCTGGTCTCAACCTTCGCCGACCAAGCCGCGATCGCGATCGAGAACGTCCGCCTGTTCGACGAAATCCAGGACAAGAGCCGGCAGCTCGCCGAGGCGAGCCAGCACAAGTCGCAGTTCCTCGCCAACATGAGCCACGAGCTGCGCACGCCGCTCAACGCCATCCTGGGCTACACCGAGCTGATCTCAGATGGCGTCTACGGCGTTCCGCCTGAGAAGATGCAGCGCCGTGCTCAAGCGGGTCGAAAGCAACGGCAAGCATCTGCTGGGCCTGATCAATGCCGTGCTTGATCTCTCCAAGATCGAGGCCGGCCAGCTCAACCTCGACCTTGCCGATTATTCGCTCGCGGACGTGGCCCAGACGGTCTACAGCGCCGTCGAGCCGCTGGCGGTCGATAAGAAGCTCGACATTCAAGGCCGACGTGGCGCCCGATCTTCCGCCGGGTCACGGCGACGAGCGCCGCCTGGCGCAGGTGCTGCTCAACCTGGTCGGCAACGCCATCAAGTTCACCGACGCAGGCGAAGTGGTGATCAGGGCCAGCGCGAGCAATGGCGCGTTTAACGTCTCGGTCCGCGACACCGGGCCCGGCATTTCCGCCGCCGACCAGGCCAAGCTGTTCCAGGAATTCCAGCAGGCCGACAATTCGCTCACGCGAAAGAAGGGCGGCACTGGGCTCGGGCTCGCCATCTCCAAGCGCATCGTTGAGATGCATGGGGGCAAGATTTGGCTGGAATCCCAGGTCGGGCAGGGGTCGACGTTTTTCGTCACGCTCCCCGTTCGAGCAGAGGAGCAACCCAGCTAACAGGGCACTCATGCGCGTTTGGCCATCTTTGCTGCACGTGCTCACGGCAGCTATTGGCACATCGCCGACATCACCCGTGTCGCTTTTCGTGTCGCTATGGGAGGCATAGCGGACGTCGCCTGATAGGCCGGGAATGTCGAGCAAATGACCCTGGCTGTGTGAAAACGCCTCGCTTCATGTGATTCTCGCAGCGCTGATTCTTGGGTGCGGCGGAGGGTCGGATGAAGCGCTTCGTTGAGGGCATGGATCGCGGGCAAAGCACCCTGTTTCCCGAGTGCCTGGAAGACTGGATCGATGAGAACAATCCGGTTCGGGTGATCGATGTCTTCGTTGATGAGCTTGACCTGGCCGAGCTTGGATTTGACGGTGTCGCTCCCGAGGCTACCGGCCGGCCTTCGTATCATCCGTCGGTCCTTCTGAAGCTCTACATCTACGGTTACCTCAACCGGGTGCAGTCGAGCCGCCGGCTTGAACATGAGGCTTTGCGCAACGTTGAGGTGATGTGGCTCACGGGCCGACTGGTTCCAGACCACAAGACGATTGCCGACTTCCGCAAGGACAATGGCGGCGCGATCCGCCAGGTCTGCGCCCGGTTTATTGCACTCTGTCGCGCCATGGATCTGTTGACGGAGGCCAGCGTGGCGATCGACGGCAGCAAGTTCAAGGCGGTGAACAACCGTGACAGGAACTTCACCCGCGCCAAGATGGATCGGCGTATGGCTCAGATTGAGGAGAGTGTTGCGCGCTATCTGCAACAGCTCGATACCGCCGACCGGCAGGAGCCATCCGAGACGCTCAAAACCAAGACGGATCGTCTAAAAGATAAGATCGCGAAGCTGAAGGAGCAGATGCAGAATCTGAAGAAGCTCCGGGTCCAGATGCTGGCGGCTCCGGACCAGCAGATATCATTGACCGATCCTGATGCTCGTTCGATGGCGACAAGCGGGCGAGGGTCTGGTGTCGTTGGCTACAACGTCCAGGTTGCGGTCGAGACCAAGCATCATCTGATCATTGCGCACGAAGTCACCAACGTCGGAACCGACCGATCGCAGCTCTCCCACATCGCCCAAGAGGCGAAGACGACCCTTCAGACGGAAACTCTCGATGCCGTCGCCGACCGCGGCTACTTCAGTGGTGAAGAGATCCTGGCGTGCGAGAATGCAGGCATCACGGTCACGCTGCCCAAGCCGATGACCTCGAACTCAAAGGCCAAAGGCCGCTTTGGCAAGCAGGACTTCCGCTACGTTGCCGAGGAGGACGTTTACATCTGTCCGGCCGGAGAACGGCTGCCTTACCGTTACACAAACGAGGAAAACGGACTGACTTTACGCCGGTACTGGACCAATGCTTGCCAGAGCTGTGCCATCAAGCGCACCTGCACCACAAGCAAGCAGCGGCGCATCACCCGATGGCAGCACGAGCATGTTCTCGAAGCAGTGCAGCGCAGGCTCGATGAGCATCCCGAAAAGATGCGCCAGCGACGCGAGACGGTTGAGCACCCGTTTGGAACGATCAAGGCCCGAATGGGCGCTACTCACTTCCTGATGAAGACGCTGCCGCGGGTCGCCTCAGAGATGGCACTCCACGTTCTGGCCTACAACCTCACTCGCGTCATGAACATCATGGGTATCCAACCGCTCATGGCAGCGATCAGAGCAAATTGACCCGAAAAGCGCGGGCCCCCATTCGCAAGGCCACTTCGTCCCGCTCCTAGACCGTTTTTACACGGCCAAGACCCATAGGCGACATCGCCGACACAGGCGTCTTGCGCTGCAAAAATGACTGTCGGCCCATTCCGCCCCTCTAAATTTCCTGCTTTGCTGTCGCAATTACACAGCCCGGTTGGCGTGGTCCTGAGCCTTGCGGGGAAGGCGATGCGACGGCGCGATTTCATTGCGGGAGTTGCTGGATCGACGGCGGCGTGGCCGCTTGGCGCTCACGCGCAAGCGCAAACGCCGCAAGACGGGTCGGAGGCGCAGCTCAATAGAACCCTGCGCCTCCAGGTCGACGTCGTCGCAGACAGGATTGATCAGTTCATCGAAGGCATCAGGAAGCAGGTTGACGCAATGGCGCAGCCGCCGTGGACGGCGGCGGGTGCAGATCATCAGCGGCGCTTCGCTATGCTTCAACTGCTCCGTGACGTTCCGGCCATCTTGGCCATCGCCCAGCTCGACGGCGCCGGCAAGGAGCGGAGCCGGGTGTCGCGCGTTAGGATGGATGCGGTCGGCATCGGCAGCGATTTTTCCAAGGACCCGAAATTCACCGAAGCGGTCGCCAAAGGCGTCTACTACGGGCCAGTCTATTTTCGCGATGGCGCATCCGAGCCCTATATGACCCTGTCAGTCGCCGGCCCGCGCCCCTATTCAGGGGTGAATGTCGCCGAGGTTAATCTCAAGCCTGTTCAGGATGTCGTGATCGCGGCCAAAATCGGCGAACGTGGCCTAGCCTATGTGATCGACGCCGAGAACCGCGTGATTGCGCATCCGAACACTGGCCTGATTCAGCAAGATTTCTCGAGGTTGGACCACGTGCGCGCAGCACGTGCTGCAGGCTCTCGCCTGGAGGGGTTGCAGACCGCACACGACAGCAATGGTCGCGAAGTCATCGCCATCTGCGCACCCATCTCGAGACTTGGCTGGCTGGTGTTCGCGGAGTTGCCGGTTGAGGAAGCCAAAGCGTCGTCCAGATGACGGCTCGTCAATGTCGCGTATTGGCACTTAGCGGATATGAACGATGTCCGCTTTCGGGGGTCAAGCGGACATCGCTCACAAGCCGCTCAAAGTCGGTTTATGACCCGAAGCGGACTCTGGAGGATGCTCGGGAAATGTTAAACGGCGTCCTTGGCTGCCTTGACGGGGCGTGCTCGGACGATCTTGCGCGCTGGTTTCGCTTTGAACACGGTCGGCTCTTTCGTAAAGGGATTAATCCCCTGACGTTCTTTCGTCGCGGGCTTCTTGATGACGACGAATTTTGCAAAGCCGGGAAGTAGAAAGGTGCCGCTTCTCTTCATCTCCCTGTGGCCCACGCTTACGAGAGATTCCAAAACGCCTTTGACATCTTTCTTGCTGAGTCCTTCATGTTCGGCGGCGATTTTTTCAATCAATTGAGATTTTGACATCATCGCAACGATCTCCTCTGGTTATTCCGATATTCGGAAATCTAATCGGGAAATGCAGCAACCAACCTCGATCTACACAGGTATGTTTCAAACGGACTGTCGAGGCAAGAGCAGACATAGCCCTTAATGAGGTGGACGGGGGCTATTGACCCACACCCGACATCACCGAGCCCTTTCAGTATCCACGTTTGACCCGATACGATGCCTTGTCCTGGGCTCGGGGGTGGGTATGAGGCGGCGGGATCTTCTCGGTGTTTTGGGCGGTGCGGCGGCGGCTTGGCCGCTTGCTGCACGCGCGCAACAGTCCGAGCGGGTGCGGCGCATCGGCGTGCTCATCAGTCAGGCCGCGGACGATTCGGAAATGGAGGCGTCACTCACGGGATTCCGACAGGGACTCGAACGGCTTGGATGGTCGGACGGGAGCAACGTCCGCATCGACACTCGCTTTGCGCACGGCAACCTGGATCAGACACAGGTGCACGCGAAAGAGCTGATCGCGCTGCAACCAGACGTGATCCTCGCCCATTCGACGCCGGTCGCCGCCACGCTGCAGCGGGAGAGCCGCGCGATCCCGATTGTGTTCGTCAACGTCTCCGACCCGGTCGGCTCGGGTTTGGTGGCGAGCCTGGCGCGGCCGGGCGGCAATCTCACGGGCCTGCTGATGTACGAGGCGAGCATCGTCGGAAAGTGGCTGGCGATGCTCAAGGAGATCGCGCCGCGCATGGCGCGCGCCGCTTTTGTAGCCAACCCCAAGATATCCACCTACGAGTACTATCTTCGGACGGCCCAAGCCATTGCGCCGTCGCTCGCGATCGAGCTGGTGCCTAGCCCCATCGAGACAGCCGCCGACATCGAGCGCGCCATTGAGTTGTTTGCGCGCGAGCCAAACGGCGGTCTGTTCCTGCCGCCGAACACCACCAACAACGTCCATCGCGCTCTCATCATCGCGCTCGCGGCCCGCCATCGCCTGCCGGCGGTCTACGCGTTCCGTTTTTTCGTCGCGGACGGTGGTCTCATGTCCTACGCGATCGACCAAGTCGACATGTTTCGGCAGACGGCGTCCTATGTCGACCGCATCCTGCGCGGCGCCAATCCCGCCGACATTCCGGTGCAGGCGCCGACCAAGTTCAAAACGACCCTCAACCTCAAAACGGCGAATGCGCTCGGCCTGACCGTGCCGCCCGGCATGCTTGTGGCCGCCGACGAGGTGATCGAATAGCGCGCGATGTCCGTTGTTGATGCTGTGGACGGCTCCTCCAGCGGCACGTGAGTGTTGCGTCGACCGGTTGAGCCGGCAGGGGTAAAGCGTACATCGCCCAACTAGGCCGCGATGTCGGCTACTGACCCATTTCGGACATCGGCCAGCATCTCATGTTGCAGTAGCGAAGCGGGTTTCGGCCTCTATCAAAGCAATCGTTTAACCCGGTACGATGCCGTCTCCTGACCCGGGGCGGACATGAAGCGGCGGGAATTTCTCGGAGTTCTAGGTGGTGCTGCAGCGTGGCCGCTCTCGGCGCGCGCGCAGAATCGGGCGCGGCGGATCGGCGTGCTTCAAGTTCAGGCGTCGGGCGATGCCGTGAGGCAGATGTACCTGCAGGCGTTTCGGCAGGAGCTTGATCGATTGGGCTGGACCGAAGGCCGCAACGTGCAGACTGACGTGAGATTCGGTGCAGGCGACGCCGCCGTCACTCGTAGACACGTGGAAGAACTGATCGCGCTCGCGCCTGACGTAATTCTGACCAGCGGAGCTGCAGGCGTGGCGCCGTTGTTGCAGGCGACGCGCAGCATTCCCATCGTGTTCACGCTCGTCGCCGATCCGGTCGGCGCCGGGTTCGTCGACAGCTTGGCACGCCCCGGTGGCAACGCTACAGGTTTTTCCGCGCTCGAATACGGTTTTGGGGGGAAATGGCTGGAACTGCTCAAAGAGATAGCGCCGGATGTAAAGCGGGTCGCTATCGCTCGGGATGCCGCCATATCCGCTGGTATCGGCACGTTTGGCGCGATCAATTCTGTGGCGCCCGGGCTCGGAGTGGAACTGACACCTTTCAATATTCGCGATGCTGACGAGATTGAGCGTGCGCTTGCAACATTTGCGCGTGGCCCCAATGGAGGCCTGATTGTTACTCCGAGCGGGTTGTCGTTCGTTCATCGCGATTTGATCATCGCGCTCGCGGCCCGATATAAGCTGCCAGGCATCTATTTCACCCGCGTTTACCCTGATGCGGGTGGGTTGGCTTCCTACGGAACGCACAATGTCAGCCAGTACCAACGCGCCGCCAGCTACGTTGATCGCATCCTCAAGGGCGAGAAGCCGGCCGATCTGCCGGTGCAGGCGCCGACCAAGTACGAGCTGGTCATCAACCTCAAGACCGCGAAGGCGCTCGGCATCACCGTGCCACCGGCGCTGCTCGCGCGCGCCGATGAGGTGATCGAATGAGACGGCGGGAGTTCATCACGCTGCTTGGCGGTGCTGCGGCGGCGTGGCCGTCGGTGGCGCGGGGGCAGCAGCAGGCGATGCCGGTGGTGGGATTTCTCAGCGCCCGGTCGGCGGCTGATTCCACGGGCGCCGTGGAATCTTTTCGCAAGGGTCTGGCCGAGGCTGGATATACCGAAGGCCGCAACGTGGTGGTCGAATACCGCTGGGCGGATGCGCGCTTCGAGCGACTATCTGCACTAGCCGAGGACCTCGTCCACCGCAATGTCGCTGTTATCGCTGCGGTTGGCGGGCAGCAGACCCCACGCGCCGCGCAAACCGTAACCAGTTCGATTCCAATCGTGTTCGGCATTGGCGAAGACCCGATCAAGGCCGGGCTCGTGCCGAGCCTCAATCGGCCGGGCGGCAACATGACGGGCGCTACCTTCTCCTCCACGCTGCTGGGTGCCAAGCGCCTGGGGTTACTGCATGACGTCGTACCCAAGGCCGAGACGATCGGCATGCTGGTCAACCAAAACAGCTCGCAAGGAAAGGAGCAGATGGCCGACGTTCAGGCCGCGGCGGATAAGCTCGGACAGCGGTTGGCCCTGCTCAATGGAGGTAGCGACGCGGAGATCGAGATGTCGTTCGCAAGCCTTGCCCCGGAACAAGTCGGTGCGCTCCTGGTCGCGGCCGATCCGTTCTTCGACCCGCGGCGCAACCGGCTGATTACCCTCTCGGCGCAGCACAGAATGCCGACGCTTTACCACTTCCGCGACTTTCCGCTGTCTGGTGGCTTGATGAGCTACGGTGCCAGTATTGCGGACCTCTATCGCCAAGTCGGCGTTTATGCAGGCCACATCCTCAAGGGAGACAAGCCTGCCGATCTGCCAATCATGCAGCCGAGCAAGTTCGAGTTTGTGATCAATCTTAAGACCGCTAAGGCACTGGGCCTCGAATTCCATCCGCAGTTGCTCGGCACCGCGGACGAGGTGATCGAATAACGAGTTCTTTGCTGCGTTGCATATGTCGCCTTGTGGCACTTAGCCGACATCAATCCATGCCCGCTCTTTGGACGCTATCGGGGGATAGCGGACATCGCGCGAACCGCCGGATTCGGTCGAAAATGACCCACAGCGGACATCGCTTGCATCTCGTGTTGCAATAGCGAAACCGGTTAGCCCTATTAATGTACTCGTTTAAGTCGCTACGATGCTTCGTCTAGAGCTTGGGGCGAGCATGAGACGGCGCGACTTACTTGGTGCAATGGGCAGTGCGGCGGCAGCCTGGCCGCTCGCGGCGCGCGCGCAGCAGGCCCAACGCGTGCGGCGAATCGGGCTCCTGCTTCCTGCCAGCGCCACCGATCCTGAATTTCAAGCGCGCGTCGGCGCGTTCTTGCAAGGCCTGCAGGAGGCGGGCTGGTCCATTGGGCGCAATGTGCAGATCGAATACCGCTGGGCCGGCGACAATCCCGACACGCGCAAGCTTGCCGTGGAATTGATCGCTTTCGCACCAGACGTGATCCTGGCCGACGGCGGAGGCGCGGTGGGCACGCTGATGCAGGCCACCCGCACCGTTCCGATCGTATTTCCAGTGGCTGGCGATCCGGTCGGCGCGGGGTTTGTCGACACGCTGGCGCGGCCAGGCGGCAACGTCACCGGCTTTCTGAATTTCGAATACAGCACCAGCGCGAAATGGCTGGAATTGCTCAAGCAGATCGCACCTGGCGTGACCCGCGTCGCTGTGCTTCGCGATCCCGCGCTCCCCACCGGCACCGGCCAGTTCGGCGTCATTCAGGCCGCAGCGGCCTCATTCAAGGTCGAGGTCGTTCCGCTCAATTTGCGTGCGATGGCTGACATCGAGCGCGGCGTGGCGGGTTTCGCGCAAAAGCCGAATGGCGGCCTGATCGCGACCGCCAATCCATTCGCAATCGCGCATCGCAAAGAGATCATTGCGCTGGCGGAGCGCCACAAGCTTCCATCCGTGTACTTCGAACCATTCTTTGCCAAGGATGGCGGCCTGGTGGCTTATGGCCCCGACATTGTCGATCAGTACCGCCGTGCGGCCGGCTACGTCGATCGCATCCTCAAGGGCGAGAAGCCCGCCGATCTGCCGGTGCAGGCCCCTACCAAGTACAGGCTGGTGGTAAATCTCAAAACCGCAAAAACCTTGGGCCTCACCGTGCCGCCCCCATTGCTTGCCACCGCCGACGAGGTGCTCGAGTAAACTTGGACTTGCAACGCCTTGATGTCTCCTGTTGGCATTGAGCGGACATCGACGAGTTTTCATTTACGAGTCGATGCTGGGAGTGAACTCACGTTCGGGATAAGGACTTCCTAAGCGGCCTGGAGAAAATATTCTTGTCTTGCCGGCCACTCCGGCCCTTCTCAGCCGCAGGATCAGCGATTGTCCTCAAGGTCAGTCGCAGCCAGGTCAACCCAGCATCAGGTGCCAGCCTCTTGTGCCACAGCATGCGTGAACGCGATCGCGCCAGGCAGCGTCGAAACCGAAGGATTGCGTGCGACAGGCGTCATCGGCACGGACTTTGAGAAGAAGCTCACTGCCGACACGCCGCTCGGCCGGCTCGGTCAACCCGAGGATATCGCCAAGGTCGCGGTGTTCCTCGCCTCCGACGAGTCGCGCTGGATCACCGGCGAGCGCCTCGTGGCGTCCGGCGGCCTGCGCTAGCAGCGGATGAGGCGTGGCCGCGAGCGTCTCTTGCGGCCACGCCGCTCCTGCAGCGGACGGAATCCGCTCTAGCGTGCGGGACGCCATACGGGCGGGTTGGTATGCTCACGACGTGGTGACGGAGCAGGGCCGGAAAAGGAGCTCGCTTCATGAACACCAGCAGGCTCTTGGTCGCCGTGGTGCTCGTCGCCGCAATCGGAGCGCCGATTGCCGGCTTTTGGGAGAGACGAAGGGGCAATCTGGCGGAGCGGGTGTCCCATTCCTTCATGGGTTCTCGATTAGCCCCTCGGCCAGTCAGGCCGAACTCGCATCACTCCCGCGCGCCGACGAGGTGATCGAATAGCGAAGCCAATTGCTGCGGAGCCACGCATGATATGCAGTCGGTGCGGCTTGATCGGTGCAGACGTTCGACCGAATTGCAGCGATCGGCCTGAGCGCGAAACGATGGTCGGCCCGAATTTTCGGGGCTAGAGCGTGTAATCCAATTCCGCTTTAGCCCTGAAGTCGTCCGTGTTGTTGACGTATACCACTCATCAGTATCGCAATGCCGCAAGCGGCGCTTACAATGACTACGATAATTTTTTGTCCGGGGGTTGGATCAAACACTTCGTTCCCAAGAACCAATCCGAACGAGTAAAAGCACAGACTGATCGCAACAATGTTGGCGTTCTTGAGCAGGAAATTGAGCACGGTTTCCTCCGCACCTACACAAATCTTGGTTCCGAATGCTAGCTTTCAACCGTTAAGGTTCGCTCGACCAATCCCTTATATTTGTCTCCTTTATAATAGGGCACTTTAGGAATTTGTTTGCTTCCGTGCCCAAATGCGAAGATCGGCGCCGATACTGCGAGAACACTTGGTCTTACTGTGCCGCAGACGCTTCTGGCGACCGCCGACGAGGTGATCGAATAACGCTTGATTTGCTGCGCTGCAGTTTGGTCGTTAATGACCCAAAGCGGACATCAAACGCCGCCCGTCCGATGTCCGCTTTCGGGGGGTTAAAGCGTACATCGCCCAACGAGGCCGCGATGTCGGCTACGGAGCCTTAACCGACATAAATCCCCAACCTCATTGGATTGGGCGTGTGGGCGTTCGGTCTCTCACGTTGCCAATTATTTCGGAAATCAATGTCGGAATGGATTGATCGGCATCGGGGCGACACCGGGTCCGTGTTGCTAAGCCGCATCCGACGCAGAATGGGCGTCAGTCGTCGTCATAAGTCGAGGCAATGATGGGGATTTGTCGACTACAGAGGTGATCAGGGAGTTTTCGTGCAGGTATTTGTTGTAATGGCTTACGATCGTTTTTGCTTCGTCAAGCGTCGCAAACCTCCACTGAATTTCGAGTTTCTCATTTCCTGCGACACTTTCGACAATTCTTTGCTCTTCGACGATTAATCTAAATTCCGTCGGTTTGTCGCGGTTGTCGGCGCCAATTTCGATCTGCGTTGCAAAATCGATCCGACGCGTGGGTAACCAGTCTTGCTTTACGGTGCCTTGATACCAAGTTTCGTTCGAAGTCTTGCGGCTTTTGCCTCGGGCTCTCCGACTTTCGAGATCGTTTCGCCACCAAATAAATCAAAGCGCATGCGAAAATTGATGCAATCAACAGCAGGCCGTATGTGAGCACGTCTTGGTCTACGGTCATCTCGTTTCCTCTCGCAATTCGCTCGACATCCGTGAGATGCCGTGACGTGAAACATTTACAGCCATGGAATTATGAAACCGGCCGCGAAGCCCGCCACAGCTTGGACCAGGTACAGCCGCGTTATGATTTTGACGATTGCCATGATTTGTGCGTCACGGTGAACATTCGCAAACGAATGAAACTCGACAATCGTAGCCAATCAATTCGATGACGACGAGCTGATCTCCAAAGCAACCTAACCAAGTAACGTTAAGAGCGACGCGATCCAATGGTTTTGAGAAATGCGCGCGCGGGCAACCAAATCGATGTCGCCTAAGTGCCAATAAGCGACGTCGCGCCGCCTATTCGATCATCTCGTCGGCGCGCACCATCAGAGACAGCGGGATATCAATACCTAGTTTCTTTGCGAGGCGCTCGGCCTAACAGTATCGCCCTCATTACTCGCCCGCGCCGACGAGGTGATCGAATAGGCCGCATTCTGTTGCGACGCACTTTAGTCGCTTATGGCACTGAACGGACATCGGCCGGCGGTCCAATGAGGTCGCACCCAGCCCCATCCATCGTGTTAGTTTAAGTCGGGGCAGTACCTTGCCAGGAGGCGGGTGGACATGAAGCGGCGCGAGTTCATCATGCTGCTTGGCGGCGCGGCGGCGGCGTGGCCGCTGCGCCGCGCGTGCGCAGCAGCCGGCGATGCCGGTGATCGGGTTCCTCAGCGGCGCATCGCCCGACGGCTACGCGCACCATGGTTGCGCGCGTTCCGGCAAGGGCTTGAAGGAAACCGGCTATGTCGAGGGCCAGAACGTGGCGATCGAATATCGCTGGGCGGAGGGCCAATACGATCGATTGCCGGCATTGGCGGCCGATCTGGTTCGCCGCAAGTCGCCGTGATTGCCGCGACCGGCACGCCTGCGACTCGCGGCGCAAGGCGGCGACCGCGACGATCCCGATCGTCTTCACCACCGCCAGCGATCCGGTGCAGCTTGGACTTGTCGCCAGCCTGAACCGGCCGGGCGGCAACGTCACGGGCGTGACCAAGTTGAACGTGGAGCTGGCGCCGAAGCGGCTGGAGCTGCTGCACGAGCTGGTCCCGACGGCGACCGTCATTGCGCTCCTCGTCAACCCGACCAGTCCGCTAATGCCGAGACCTAGTCGAGAGACCTGCAAGCGGCGGCCCGCACCCTCGGGCTGCAGCTCCATGTCCTGCATGCCAGCACCGAACGCGAGATCGATGCGGTCTTCGCCAGCCTTGGCTCCAACTGCGGGCCGGCGCGCTCGTGATCGGCACCGATGCATTCTTCAATAGCCAGCAGCGAACAGCTCGCCGCACTGGCGCTCCGCCACGCGGTGCCCGCGATCTACCAGCATCGCGAGTTCGCCGCGGCCGGCGGCCTGATGAGCTATGGAGGCAGCATTACGGATGCGTACCGTCATGGCCGGCGTCTATACCGGCCGAATTCTCAAGGGCGAGAAGCCCGCCGATCTGCCGGTCCAGCAGTCCACGAAGGTCGAGCTGATCATCAACCTCAAGACCGCCAAGGCGCTCGGCCTCACCGTGCCGCCGACGCTGCTCGCCCGCGCCGACGAGGTGATCGAATGATGGGGTGGATGGCCCCCTTGCGGCATCTAGGTGCCAAAATGCTGGTTGTCAGAAACGATCAGCGAACAGGGAGCCATCCATGGGCGAGATTACGACGATCGGACTAGACTTGGCCAAGCAAGTTTTTCAGGTTCACGGGGTCGATGCGGACGGAGCGACGGTTCTGCGCAAGCAGCTTCGGCGGGCGCAGGTGCTGGTGTTCTTCGGCAAGCTGCCGCGCTGTCTGGTGGGGATGGAGGCGTGTGCGACGGCGCACTACTGGGCGCGGGAGCTGCGCGCGCTGGGCCATGAGGTGCGACTGATGCCGGCGCAGTACGTGAAAGCTTATGTGAAGCGCAACAAGAACGACGCTGCCGATGCGGAAGCGATCTGCGAGGCGGTTGTCGGCCGACGATGCGCTTCGTCCCGGTCAAGACGGCGAGCAGCAAGCAGCAGTACTGCTGCACCGAGGCCGAGAGCGGCTGGTTCGCCAGCGAACAATGCTGGTGAATGCTTTGCGCGCGCATCTGGCGGAGTTCGGCGTGATCGCGCCGCAGGGCTACGCAATGTTGGCAGGCTGATCGCCATCGTCCGCGATGAGGAGGACGCGCGTCTGCCGGATCTGGCGCGTCAGGTGCTGCAGGTGCTCGCTGTGCAGATCGAGCAGCTGAGGCAGCGATTGCGGCGCTGGAGAAGCAACTGATGGCTTGGCATAAGAGCCAACCCCGTCAGCCAGCGCCTGGCGACCATTCCGGGCATCGGGCCGATCATCGCCACGGCGATCGCCGCGACGGTGGCGGAGCCGAGCGGTTTCCGCAGCGGCCGGGAGTTCGCGGCGTGGCTGGGTCTGGTGCCGCGACAGAACTCGACCGGCGGCAAAACCCGGCTGGGCGGCATATCGAAGCGCGGCAATCAGTATTTGCGACGGCTGCTGATCAACGGCGCCAGCGCCAATCTGCTACGCTCGAAGGCGACCAATGCCGATCCCTGGGTGATCGGGTTGCGCCGGCGGCGGCCGAGCATGGTCGTCGCGGTGGCGCTGGCGAACAAGACGGCGCGCATCGCTTGGGCGGTGATGCACCGGCAGGAGAATTACAGCGCTGGCCGCGGCGGCATAGGCTGCCGAGCCAAGCACTGGAGCTTGCGAGAGAGCAATGACGCGTGATGGCACAGTCGGTCGATCCGACGAATCGAGAGAAGCCTGGCGCTTCACCGGGACATCGATCCCGTCGAATGATGAGGCCTCGATTCGCGGACCCCATCAGGGCCAGCAGTCTTCGGACTGCATCGACAGGCCGGACACATGACTGCAAGCGATTTCTGCGCGACGCGTCAGAAAATCTCTTGCCAGCCGGGGGCCATCCACACATGAGAGCGGCGCGAGTACAATTTATGTTTCCGTGTCGGGATGAAGTGTTGCGTCGACCGGTTGAGCCGGCAGGGGCAAAGCGGACATCGTCTCACTGCCTTGAAATGTCCGCTAGACCCAGACCTGAAGTCGAGAGACGGATTCAACCCTGCTTTGCTACGCGCCTCGCTGGCGTGTCGGGTGGCAGGGCGACCCAGGGGTGGCGTGCCTCCTCCCACACCGCAATGGTCGGCGCTGGGAAATTTGGATCGGCGAAGTTGCCGATGGCTACGGCGACGTATCCAGGAAAGCCTTCGCCCTCCCAGCACACCGTGGAGCCGCATGTCGGACAGAAATGAAAGGTCAGCGCGTTCCCGCTTTCGGCTTGCCGCGTCCACAGCGTAGCCTGACCGGCGAATGTGATCTGCTCGCGGCGGAAGCGCGCTTGGTTGCTGATCACAGCACCGGTGCGGCGCTGACACTCCAGGCAATGGCACATGGAGATGCGCGATGGTTCGCCCTCAATCGTAAGATGGAGCTGCCCGCAACTGCAGGCGGCGCGTCGGGTGGTCATGGCTCTGCTCCATGGCTATCGATAGGACGGAGTGTAGGCACAGAAGCCCGGGAATGTCGCCTTTTGGCCCGGGCGGACATCGGCTGCGCCCTTCCGGTATCCCCGCCTAAGCCGCTACGATGCCGCCTCTGGGAGCGAGCATGAGACGGCGGACTTTTCTGGGTGCGCTAGGCAGCGCGGCGGCGGCGTGGCCGCTCGCGGCGCATGCGCAGCAAGGCGACCGCATGCGGCGTATCGAGGTGCTCCTGCCCGTAGCCACCGACGATGCGGAATTTCAGACCCGCGTCGGGGCGTTCGTGCAGGCGCTACAGCAATTGGGTTGGACCATCGGGCGCAACGTGAAGATCGACATCCGGTGGGCAACGGCCAATGCCGACGCCATTCGCAGACACGCGGCGGAATTGGCCGCGCTCGCGCCGGACGTCATTCTTGCCCATGGCGCCCCGACCCTGGGGCCGTTGCTGCAGGTTACCCGCACGGTGCCGATCGTGTTCCCGGTCGGCTCGGATCCGGTCGCCGCCGGCTTCGTTGAGAGTTTGGCGCGGCCGGGCGGGAACGCCACCGGTTTCATGGATTGGGAATACGGCATGGCCGTGAAATGGCCGGAACTGCTTAAACAAATCGCGCCAAGCGTGACGCGAATGGCGGTCCTTCGGGATCCCACCATACCCACCGGCCCCGCCCAGTTCGGCGTAATCCAGGCCGTGGCGCCGTCGCTCGGGATGGATGTAGTCCCGATTAACATCCGCGACGTGCCCGAGATCGAGCGCGCCCTCGCGGCATTCGCGCGCTCGTCGAATGGCAGTCTGATCGTAACGCCGAGCGGGTTTGCGAGCGTTAATCGCGATCTGATCATCACGCTTGCGGCTCGGCACAGACTGCCCGCCGTCTACTTCGGACGCTACTTTGTCACCGGCGGCGGCCTGATCTCCTATGGGAATGATATTGTCGACCAGTATCGCCGCGCCGCCGGCTACGTCGATCGCATTCTCAGAGGTGAGAAGCCAGCCGATCTACCGGTTCAAGCCCCAACCAAGTACGAGTTGGTTATCAACCTAAAGACCGCCAAGGCGCTTGGCTTGACGGTGCCAGATACGCTGCTCGCGCGCGCCGATGAGGTCGTCGAATAAGAACGATCTTTGCTGCGCTGCATGTGTCCGTTCCTGGCACTCAGCAGACATGCCTGCCGCTGATGAATGTCTGCTCTTGGGGGTAAGGCGGACATCGCCCAGCTAGGCCGGGATGTCGCCTCGTGATCCAAAGCGGACATTGATGCGGCAAAACCACCTGTGGGAGTGCTCCCTTTCACTCTGCTCGCTTGCCACGATACGATGCCCGATCTGGACTGTCAGGGACGACGATGAGGCGGCGCGAGTTCATCACGCTTCTCAGCTGCGCGGCGGCGATCTGGCCGCTCGCTGCCCGCGCGCAGCAGTCTGAGCGGGTGCGGCGCATCAGCGTGCTGTTCGGCCAGACGTCCGATGAGCCGGAAGCACAGCGACGGATTGCAGCATTCAAGCAGAGGCTCCAGCAACTAGGCTGGATCGAGGGCCAGAATGTGCGAACGGATATTCGGTGGGGAACGAGTGATCAGGACCGAATGCGCCGAGACGCTGCGGAATTGGTCGCACTGACGCCAGACGTTATTCTTGCTGGAGGAAACAATGCTGTGCAGGCCTTGAAAACGGCAACTCGCACTGTGCCGATCGTATTTGGCAGTCTCATCGATCCGGTTGGTGCCGGGGTCGTCGCAAGTCTTGCGCGGCCTGGAGGTAACATCACCGGTTTTACCGGATTTGAATACGCGACGAGCGCCAAGTGGCTGCAGCTGCTCAAGGAGCTCGCACCAAACGTGACACGTGTCGCGGTATTCCGGGAATCCGGCAATGCCACTGGGATTGGTCAGTGGGCAGCGATCCAGACAGGGGCGCCATCGCTCGGCGTGGAGTTGAGCCCGATCAACCCGGCGGAAGCCAGCGAGATCGAGCGTGCTGTAACTGAATTTGCAAAAACGCCGAACGGTGGCCTTATCGTTCCTGTCGGCGGGTCCTCGATCCGGCACAGCAACCTGATCATTGCGCTGGCTGCGCGTCACCGACTGCCCACCATCTACCCCTTCCGCTTCTTGGTCAGCGGCGGCGGCCTGATGTCGTATGGCCCCGATTCTGTCGAACAGCACCGGCTCGCGGCCGGCTACGTCGATCAGATTCTCAAAGGTACGAAGCCCTCCGATCTTCCGGTGCAAGCCGCGATCAAGTACGAGTTGGCAATCAACCTCAAGACCGCGAAGACACTCGGCCTCACCGTGCCGTTAATCCTGCAACAGCGCGCCGACGAGGTGATCGAGTGAATAGATGTCATGTCGCTGTTGGCACTGATAGCGGACATAGGCCCCTTCCGGATTGTTCGGCTGAGCCGCTACGATGCATCTCTTGAGCCTTGGGGGGAGCATGAGGCGGCGGGAATTCATCGGGGGGCTGTGTGGCACGATGGCGATGCCGCTCGCGGCGCACACGCAAACCGACGCAACCACAAAACTTGCGCCCACGGGCGAGCTTCGCGTTGCACTGATAGCATCAAACCCTGTTCTGGTGACGCGCGCTTCCGACGGCGCGCTCGGCGGCGTGTCCGTGGAATTGGCACGCGCGTTCGCCACAAAGCTTGGCATTCCGACGCAGCTGATCCCCTATGACAATCCGGCGCGCTACAATGAAAGTCTCGGCAAAGATGCCTGGGATATCGGCTTGGCCGCTCGCGATCCCACGCGGGGCGAACATCTCGCCTTCAGCGAAGTATTCATGGAGGTCGATAACGGCTACGTGGCGCGTCCCGGCCTTTCGCTAAAGTCCGCTGACGAAGTCGACCGCCCGGGCATCAGGATCGCAGTGGCGCAGGGTTCGGCGCCCGACGGCTTTCTGACGCGCAACATCAAGAACGCGGAAATCGTTCGCGTTCCCGGTGGGCTCGCGCCTGCGCGTGAGGCTCTGTCCGAAGGCCGCGCTGACGTCTATGGCGAAAACGTCCATCTGGCGCACCGAATTGCTGCGGACCTACCGGGCGCAGCGGTTCTTGCAGGACGCTTCAATGTCGTGCAGATGTCGATCGCGGTGCCGAAGCAGAATTCCGCCGCTCTCGCGATCATCGATGAATTCGTGCGCGAAGCCAAGCGCAACGGCCTGATCGCGCAGCAGATTGCACGGGCGGGTCTGCGCGGGGTGCGTCCCGCGCCTTAGGTTCATGTCCGCTTGGCCTGACCGGCTGGGAATCCGTCAATGAACCCATAGCGGACATAGGCCCCTTCCGGACTGCTCAACTCAACCGCTACGATCCCTCGTCCTAGGAGTTGGGGAACATGAGACGGCGTGAGTTCATCGCAGGGCTGGGCGGCCTGATGACAATACCGTCTTGGGCGCGTGCTCAGTCGTCAGTGTTGCCGCGACGCGTTGGTTTTCTGCTTGTTGGCTTCTCGCCGGATAGCAAGGCGGCGCATTCGTTCCGACAGGGGTTGCGCGAAGCCGGCTACACCGAAGGACGCGATGTGGTGATTGAATGGCGCGCTGCTGAAGGTGACTATGGGCGCATCCCTGCGCTGATCGAAGACCTCATACGAAGTCGCGTGGAGGTGATCGTACACGACAGTACCGTCGGCACCCAAGCCGGCAAGCGGATGACACCGAATTTACCGAACGTCATGGCCCTTGTGCTTGATCCGGTCGCATCGGGATTGGTTGCCAGTCTGGCCAATCCTGGCGGCAACGTCACCGGCTTGTCGATGATGACGACAGTCGACCTCAATTCAAAAAGGTTGCAGCTGCTCAAGGAAATGATACCCGGATTGAGCCGGGCAGCGGTGATTTGGAACCCGGACCATCCCCTTCACGTCAAGGCCGTAGACGAACTCACGGCAGCCGGACCCAGTGTATCGATCGATCTCACGTTTGCAGGGGTGCGCACGCCTCAGCAGTTCGCTGCTGCCTTCGCAGAAGTGGCTCGCGTTCAGGCGCAGGCGCTCTACATTATCGACGATCCGATTTTCTTTGCTCACCGGACTGTTCTGCTCCAATTGGCTGCGGCGGCGCGTCTTGCGACTATGCATGATCTGCGGCGCTTTCCTGAAATTGGCGCTCTAATGTCTTATGGCCCGGATGTGTACGATTTGTTTCGCCGGTCCGCCCATTACGTTGATCGCATCCTCAAGGGCGCCAAGCCAACTGACCTCCCGGTGGAGCAACCCACCAAGTTTGAACTCGTGATCAATCTCAAGACTGCCAAGGCGCTTGGCTTGGAGGTTCCGTTGACCGTTCTCTATCGCGCCGACGAGGTGATCGAATAGTGTGGCTGGTTCTTGGGACACTGCGAAACGCATATGGGATTGCTCGACAAACTCCAAAGCATGCTGCGGCCGCCTCCCGATCCACCGGATGCGCCCCGACTCAGGGGTGAGAGCGTCAATACGCTTGCTGCTTCGCTTACGGCATTGCCAGTGGGCGTACGTGGATGGATCACACTTCGGGAAGCCTGGCATTTATTCTCGCGAGCGGAACATCAGGAAGAAGCATTCGGAGAACTGGATGACGAGGGAGCAAAGCGGTTGGAAGAATTCGCGGCAGAAGCCCCACACCGCTCGAACGTAACCTATATGCCGGTCGAGGGTCGGCTGTACTTTACGCGGCAGTAACCTCCAGGCTCAAAACCACCTGTGGCAGTGCTCCCTTTCACTCTGCTCGTTTCCCACGATACGATGCCCTATCTTGACTGTGAGGGACGACGATGAGGCGGCGCGAGTTCATCATGCTTCTCAGCTGCGCGGCGGCGATCTGGCCGCTCGCTGCCCGCGCGCAGCAGCCTGAGCGGGTGCGGCGCATCGGCGTGCTGGTTGGCCTCGCCGAGAATGATCCCGAGATGAAGGAGCGCCTCGCGGGACTCCGTCAGGGACTTGAGAAGCTTGGTTGGGCGGAAGGTAGTAACCTGCGAATCGACTATCGGTTTGCGCCCGCCGGCGCTCAGGCCCGCTTACTCGCGAGAGAACTGATCGCGCTGCAGCCCGACGTGATCTTGACGCAGTCAACACCAGCCACCGCAGCCATGCAACCAGAGACCAGAACGATCCCGATCGTCTTCGCTGGCGTCGCCGACCCGATCGGTTCGGGCTTTGTTGCGAGCTTGTCGCGGCCAGGCGGCAATCTCACCGGCCTGTTGCAATACGAGGAGGGCATCACCGGCAAATGGCTGGCGATGCTCAAGGAAATTGCACCGAATCTTACGCGCGCTGCCCTTGTCGCCAATCCAAGAACGGCGGCGTTCGATTACTTCCTGCAGTCGGCCAAAGCGGTGGCTCCATCGCTCGCGATAGACCTCGTGCCCACGCCAGTCGATAACGCCGCCGACATCGAGCGCGCCATCGAAACCTTCGCCCGTGAGCCGAATGGCGGGCTGGTGCTGCCGCCAGATACCTCGACCGTTGTCCATCGTGATCTCATTATCGCGTTAGCAGCCCGGCATCGCTTGCCCGCGGTTTACGCGCTCCGTGTTTTCGTCGCAGCGGGCGGTCTCATGTGTTACGGGACTGACTTCGTCGACTTGTATCGACAGTCGGCATCCTATGTCGACCGCATCCTGCGCGGTGCAAAACCCGCTGACCTTCCGGTGCAGACGCCGACGAAGTTCGAAACTATCGTCAACCGCAAAACGGCGAAGGCACTTGGCTTGACAGTTCCACCGGGCTTGCTGATCGCCGCCGATGAGGTCATCGAATAGCGATCCTTTTTGCTGCTCAAAGTCGATGACGTTGCCCGCAACGGCTATGCCGTCGATCGAGCCACCGTGCGCCAGCGAAAGACCGGCCGCCCCGTCCGATTTGAGCTGACAGAGCAGACCCGACACGCCGTCGACGACTACATCCGACTGGAAGGCAAGAAGGCAGGGGAGTTTCTGTTCACCGGCCGACGGCCAGATCAGGGTATGACACCACGTCAGTATGCACGGCTTTTAGCCCAAAAATGACGCTCCTGATCCAAAGCGGACATCCAGCCTGCCCTTCCAGTCTCCTATTCTGAGCCGTTACGATGCTGCCTCGTGGGCCAAGAGGCAGACATGAGACGACGGGAATTTCTGGCTGTTCTAGGTGGCAGTGCGTTCGCCTTGCCGTTCGGCGCGCAGGCGCAGCAGGCTCCGGCGATCGGGTTCATCAGCACACGCTCGCTCGAGGATTCCGGCTATCTGGTCGATGCCTTCCGCAAGGGTCTCGCCGAACAGGGCTATAACGAGGGCCGTAACCTCGCGGTCGAATTTCGTTGGGCGCAGGGGCAATACGACCGTCTACCCTCTCTGGCGGCTGAATTGGTCGGCCGCCGTGTAAGCCTGATTGCGACCGCAGGCGGCGAGCCGACCGCTCTCGCAGCGAAAAGCGCAACGTCCGACATTCCGATTGTGTTCGTGATCGGTGGCGATCCGGTCAAGCCCGGCCTTGCCTTGAGCCTCAATCGTCCCGGCGGCAATTCCACCGGCATCAGCCTGTTGACGAGCGATCTGGAATCCAAGCGCCTTGGATTGTTGCACGAGCTGGTGCCGAGCGGTGGGCTCGTTGCTGCACTCGTGAATCCTGGACTTCCGAATGCCGACGCACAGACGCGCGAGGTGGAAAATGCCGCGCGTTCAATCGGCAGGCGCACGCAGATGGTGAGGGCCAGTAACGCCGACGAGCTAAATGCAGCGCTCAACAGCCTTCTGTCAGCTCAGGCTGGCGGCTTGCTGGTTGCGGCCGATCCGTTCTTCGATACGCAGAAGGAACGCATCATTGCCTTCGCGGCACAGCACCGGCTGCCGGCGATCTACCAGTTCCGCGAGTATGCGCTGGCTGGCGGCCTGATGAGCTACGGCATTAGCCTTGCGGAAGGCTATCGCCACGCCGGCGTCTATGCCGGCCGCATCCTGAAGGGGGAAAAGCCCGCCGAACTGCCGGTGATGCAATCGACCAAATTCGAGCTGGTCATCAATCTCAAAACCGCCAAGGCCCTCGGACTGGTGATGCCACCCACGCTGCTCGCCCGCGCCGACGAGGCGATCGAGTAGCACGATGTTGGTTATTGGCACTTAGCGGACATGCCAGTTCCGCCGTCTGATGTCCGCTATTGGGGGCAAAGCGGAATCATTTCATCGCCCTGAGCCTTTCCACTTAGCAGACCTCACTGCGCCGCCCCTTCTTACCCCCTAGCTTGAGTGGTTAAGATACCCTGCCTGCCTGGAGGCGGACATGAGACGGCGGGAATTTCTCGGTGCCCTCGGCGCTGCAGTGGCGCTGCCAGACTTGGTCTTTGGCCAACAAGCCACGCGAATGCCACGGCTGGGCATGCTGCTCGCCTTTTCCGAAAACGATCCTCCCATGCAGGCCCGTATGGCCGCGTTCGCACAGCGTCTTGGTCAGCTTGGCTGGACCGGAGGCGGCAACCTCCACATTGAAACCCGCTTCGCCGGCGCCGATGTCGAACGCCTGAACATTTATGCGCGCGAAATCGTCGCCCTCGCTCCCGATCTTGTATTTGCCCACAGCAATCCCGCCCTTGCTGCGCTTCGGCGGATCGACAAGACAATTCCAACAGTGTTCGTCCAGGTCGCCGATCCAGTCGGCAGTGGCTTCATCGACAGCTTGGCGCGGCCGGGTGGCATCACGACCGGTTTCACCAACTTCGAGCCGGCGACCGGCGGCAAATGGGTGGAGCTTCTCAAAGAGATGGCTCCTGGTGTAACGCGCGCCGCCGTGCTGATGCACATGGAGACGGCCGCCAATGTCGCTATGTTCAAAGCGGCTGTGGCTGCGGGCCCCTCATTTGGCGTGCAGGTGACGTCCGCGGGGGTCGTCGACGCGGCCGGGATCGAACAGGCGATCATCGCGCACGCCCGCGAGCCTAGCGCCGGCTTGATTGCCTTGCCGCATGTCGTCACGGCGGGGCATCGTGATCTGATCGGTCGTCTTGCTCTCGAACATCGTCTTCCTTCGATTGGCGCCTTCTCGTTCATGGCCCAAAGCGGCGCTCTGGCGTCCTACGGCATCGACGTAGTCGACCTGTTTCGCCGCTCAGCCGTTTATGTCGACCGCATGTTGCGGGGCGAGAAGGCTCCAAACCTTCCGGTGCAGGCGCCGGACAAGTTCGAGCTGGTGGTGAACCTCAGGACCGCCAAGGCGCTTGGCCTGACCGTGCCGCCGACGATACTCGGCCGCGCCGACGAGGTGATCGAGTGAGACGGCGCGAGTTCATCGGTGGACTTGCAGGATCGGCAGCGGCTTGGCCGCTCGCGGCGCGGGCGCAATCGCTTAAGGTTGCTCGTATCGGCTTCCTGGGTCTCGTATCCCCGTCCAGTCAGGCAAGTCGCGTTGCTGCGTTTCGCGCCGGACTTCGCGATCTCGGCTGGATCGAAGGTCACAATCTCCTCATCGAGTTCCGTTGGGCGGAGGGGAATTATGATCGGTTGCCAGCGTTGGCCGAGGAACTCCTTCGACTCAACATCGACGTGCTCGTCACGCACGGGGCAGCCGGCGCTTTGGCAGCCAAGAAAGCCACATCGACGATCCCGATCGTCATTACGTTGGTTAGCGACATGCTGGCCCTCGGCCTGGTTTCGAGCTTGTCGCGGCCGGGAGGCAATGTCACGGGGCTGTCGGCCTTTGCCGCGGAACTCACCGCCAAGCGTCTCGAGTTGATCAAGGAAGCGGTGCCCTCAGTGACAAGGGCGGCCATCCTGTTGAATCCGGGAAACGCGGCCACCCAATTCGTACTCTCGGAAACCGAGGCGATTGCAAAGGCCGCAAGCGTAGAATTGCGCGCCTTCGAGGCACGTCAGCCGACTGACTTCGCTCGGGTCTTCGCAGCCATGGCCGATCAGCAAGTCGGTGCGCTCGTGCTTCACGAGGACACCATGCTGAACGCAAACGCCAACTCGCTCGCCGTCTTTGCAGCTGTGAGGCGACTTCCCTCCAGCGGGTTTCCGGAATTCGTACGAGCAGGCGGTCTGCTTGCCTACGGCGTCAACTTCTCCGACACGGACTACCGCGCGGCGGCCTTCGTGGACAAGATACTCAAGGGTGCCAAAGCCGCCGATCTACCAATTGAACGTTCGACCAAGTTCAACTTGACCATCAACCTCCAGACTGCAAGGGCGCTCGGCCTCGAAATTCCACCGACGCTCATCGCCCGCGCCGACGAGGTGATCGAATGAGGCGGCGCGAGTTCATCACGTTGGTTGGCGGCGCGGCGGCGATGCCTTTCGCTGCGCGCGCACAGCAGCCCGCGTGACCCAAAGCGACGTGAGCACAGCGACAATTCATCTGAATATTTAGATGGTTCGACGCTTGATCTGGTGCCAAGGTGCGCTAGCCTCAGCAGGCTAACTTTCATCGAGTTTATGGATAAGAGGACATTATGAAACGCGTCCTGCTGAAAGCATTGCAGCCCCCAGTCGTAATGATGGCACTGTGCGCGGCTTCCACTGCCTTTTCGCTGGGGGCTTACGCGATGCCGATTTCCGCACCGGCTGCACTGAGAGGTGCAAGCGATCAAATCAATCTCGCCGAAGCTTTGCACTGCGGCTACGACTACGGCTGCGGCTATTATCGTCCGTACGTCTATGACCGTCCGCATGGCCACTATCGCCCGTATTATCGTCAGTACGGCTACTACCGTCCGCACCGCTACTACCGTCCGTATTTTTCCTACCCTTACCGCCTGCCGCCGCCGGTCCGTTAACAAGTCTATGCCGTGACCTGGGCACGCACCGACGAGGTGATCGAGTGAGGCGGCGAGAGTTCATCGGCTTGCTTGGTGGTGCGACGGCCATGTGGCCGCTCGCCGCAGGTGCGCAACAGCCGAAGCTGCCCGTGATCGGGTTCATGAGTTCCCGCTCTGCCAAGGATTCGGCCCAACTGCTGCAAGCCTTTCATCGCGGACTGCGCGAAGTCGGTTACATCGAGGGCCAAAACGTCGCCATCGAGTATCGCTGGGCGGAAGGCCGCTACGAGCGGCTGGCGGCACTGGCTGCAGAGTTGGCCGATCGTCAGGTGGCGGTGATAGCGGCTGTCGGCGGCGGACCTTCGGCGCGGGCGGCGAAGGCCGCCACTCTCACAATCCCGATCGTCATATCAATCGGCGATGACCCGGTCGAGGCCGGCTTTGTCAAAAGTCTCAACCGGCCGGGTGGCAACATCACCGGCGTGATGCTTTTCACCTCCGTGATCGGATCAAAGCGGCTTGGGTTGTTGCGAGAGCTTGTACCTCAAGGCAGCGCGATCGCTCTCCTGGCCAACCTGGCAACCTCGTCCGGCCAGACGCAGAAGCGGGACGTTGAGAACGTCGCGCGTGAGATTGGACAGCAAGTCATGGTCGTAAACGCCGGCAGCGACGAAGAGCTGGAAGCGACTTTTGTTACATTAGCCCAGAACCGGATCGTTGCGATGATGGTCGGGGCCGACCCGTATTTCGATACACGGCGGGACCGGATCATCGAGCTTGTGGCAAAACATCGCTGGCCTGCAATTTATCAATTTCGCGACTATGTCCAGGCCGGCGGGCTGATGAGCTACGGCGCCAGCATCGTCGAAACATATTTTCAAAATGGCATTTATGTTGGGCGGATTCTCGGCGGAGCAAAGCCCGCGGACATGCCGGTGCAGTTGCCGACCAAGTTCGAGCTAGTGATCAACATGAAGACCGCAAAAGCGCTCGGCGTCGCCATTCCGCCCGGCGTGCTCGCCATCACAGACGAGGTGATCGAATAGCCGCGATGTCTGCCATGGCACTGAGCGGACATTCGGCGCCATGCGCGACCTGAGTCCCTAGAGGGGCCTCAAGATTCCGTTCGGCGTGGGAGCAAGACACGTTACGATGCTGATCCTGAACCGAGGCTGGTTATGAGGCGGCGCGAATTCATCACGCTTCTTGGCGGCGCGGCAGCGGGTTGGCCGCTCGCCGCACGCGCGCAGCAGTCCGGTAAACTGCCGACCATCGGGTTCCTGGGCGCGACCACGGCTTCGGGCGCGAGCCAATGGGTTATCGCTTTTGTGCAGCGCCTGCGCGAACTCGGCTGGATCGAGGGCCGCACCATGGCGATCGAGTATCGCTGGGCGGAAGGACGCAGCGAACGCTTTACTGAAATCGCAAACGAGTTCGTCCGGCTCAAGGTCGATATCATTGTCACATGGGGAACCGCCAGTGTGATCGCAGCAAACCAGGCGACATCGGTCATCCCGATTGTGTTTGCGCTTGCGGGCGGCCCAGTTGGCACTGGCCTCGTCACCAGCCTGGCGCGGCCGGGCGGCAACGTCACCGGCCTTTCGAGCCAGCAGTCTGATCTTGGGGGCAAGCGCCTCGAATTCTTGCGTGAGGTTTTCGCCACTCTTCGCCGGCTGGCGATCATGGCCAATGTGGGCAGTCCTGTCGCCGTGTTGGACATGCTGGAGGTTCAGGAAGCGGCCCGCACGCTCGGCCTCGAAGTCGCCACGTTCGAAATCAGGCGAGCGGAGGACATCGCGCCCGCTTTCGAGGCGTTCCAGGGTCGCGCGGACGCCCTTTATGTCTGCAGCGACCCGCTCGTAAACACAAATCGGATTCACATCGGCACCTTGGCGCTGGCCGCGCGACTACCGACGATGTACGTCGCTCGTGAGTTCGTCGAGGCGGGAGGCCTTATGTCTTATGGACCAAATTATCCGGTCCTGTTCCGGCGCGCCGCCGAGTTCGTCGACAAGGTTCTGCGCGGAACCAAGCCGGCCGACATCCCGGTCGAGCAGCCGACCAAGTTCGAATTGGTCATCAATCTCAAGACCGCCAAGGCGCTCGGCCTCACCGTGCCTTCCACGTTGCTCGCGCGCGCCGACGAGGTGATCGAATAGGCTTCTGTTTGCTGGCGGATTTATGAGTACACGCCCTAATCGGCCGCCACCGTCGGCGCATGCCTGATCCGGACCGGCGCCGGCGTGGCGCCGATCTCGTAGATGCGCCGGTGCAGCGCGGCAAGCGCCGCCGAGCGGCCGATCGAGACAATGATCGCCTGTGGCAGCCGTTCGGCGAGCATGCGGTAGAGCTCGCGCTCCTCGGCCTCTTCGAGTGCCGACGACGCTTCGTCGAGCAGCACCACATCGGGCCGATGGATCAGCACGCGCGCAAAGCCGATGCGCTGCTGCTCGCCGCCCGACAGCACGGTATTCCACTCGGCCTCCTCGTCGAGCCGGCCGGCGAGATGGCCGACGCCGGCCGCGATCATCGCCGCCCGCACGTCGGCCTCGGCGACCGATGCCGCCGGCGTCGGATAGGTCAGCACCTGCCACAGCGTCCCGAGCGGAAAGTAGCGCCGCTGCGGCAGCGCGATCACGCGCGCGTCGGGCGGCAGCCGCACCGTGCCCTCGCCCAGCGGCCAGATGCCGGCGATGGCGCGGAACAGGCTCGACTTGCCGGATCCCGACGGCCCGGTGATCAAGAGCTGCTCGCCCGGTGCGACGTCGAGCTTGGGCACCGCCACGATCGAGGCGCCGTCGCCGACCCGCAGGATGAGATCGCGGATCGCCAGCGTGCCGTCGGCATTGTCGGCGATGTCGAGCGTGCTGCCGGGCAGCTCGCGGCTGTCGACCGCGGTCATCGCCGCCTCGAACTGCGCCAGCCGGTCGACGATCGCCTTCCACTCGGCGATCTTGCTGTAGGAGCTGAGGCAGAAGGCGAGCGCGCCCTCGACGCGCTGGAACGCCAGCGACGCCTGCACCAGGGTGCCGAGCGGAATGGCGCCGGCCATGTAGGCCGGCGTGACGATCAGGATCGGGAACGCGGTCGAGAGATGGCCGTAGCCGGCGATGAAGCCGGTCAGGCGCGCGTGCCGGCGAACCAGGCGCAGCCAGTTCAGCACCAGCGCGCCAAAGCGCCGGTTCAGCTCCTGGCGCTCCACCGCCTCGCCGTGCATCAGCGCGACCGGCTCGGAATAATCGGTGACGCGCGCCATCGCAAAGCGAAAGTCGGCCTCGTAGCGCTGCTGCTTGAAGTTGAGCGGGATCAGCGGCCGGCCGATGAAATGCGCGATCAGCGTGCCGATCCCCGCATAGGCCAGCGCGATCCAGATCAGATAGCCGGGCACCGCAAGATCGACGCCGAACAGCGGCAGCGGCGTGGTCGCCGAAATGCCCCACAGGATGTAGGAGAACGAGCCGAGCGCCACCACGCTGTTGAGCATGGCGGTGCCGAGCTCCAGCGTGCGCTGAATGAACAGGTAGACGTCGTTGCCGATGCGCAGATGGATGTTGTCGACGCTCTGGTCGACGAACCGCAGGCGATAGTGGCGGCCCTCCGCCATCCAGAGCGCGACGTAGCGCGCCGTGGTCCATTGCCGCCAGCGGATGATGAGCGATTGCGTGAAGAAATACGACGACATGCCGGCTGCGATCGCGCCGCAAAGAATAAAGCAGAAGATCACCAGCTCGGGACCCATCATGTCCCAGCTGCGCGCCTCGAGCGCGTTGAAGAACCGCGCGTTCCAATGGATGGTCGCAACCGCGACATAGACCAGGCCGAGCTCGGCCGCGATCACGCCGCCGAGCAACAGACGGCCGCGCCAGCGGTCCTCGGAGCGGTAATAGGGCAGCGCAAGCCAAAAGAATGTTCGCAGGGCCAAAATGACGCGGCTCATACCGAACGCTCAACGAACAGGCCGGCGCCCTGGGACCCCCCAAAAAGCAGCGCCAGCAGGGATCATCCCGTTGGCCGGGCCCGGCGGCAAGGGCCCTAATGCGCTGGTATGGCAGGACAAACTGACGCGAAAGTCGATGACGCGCGGCATACGCGCTTCACCCTCCCCTGGAGGGGGAGGGTCGGCGAGCGACGAAGTCGCGAGCCGGGGTGGGGTGAAATCCTCCTCGGAAAAGCTCACCCCACCCCGCCGCCTCGCTGACGCTCGGCGTCGACCCTCCCCCTCCAGGGGAGGGTAAAGAGAGTTCGCGGCTGCGCCTCGTACTCATAAAAGTGCTCGCTGCACGTATCCCAACTCAATAGCCCGCCGCGGTGGCGCCGCGGGTGCGCGTGTCGGCGGCGCCGACCAGGCCGTTGCGGCGTCACCAGGATCGACGTGCACCGAGGTGAACGGCGGCCACACCGTGACGCTGTGGCCGCGCGCCTCCAGCGCCTGCACCAGCGTCGGCCGGCACGCCGGCCTCCACCATGGTCTCGTCGGGCAGCCATTGATGATGGATGCGCGGCGCCTGCACCGCCTCGGCGAGCGGCATGCGGTGGTCGATCACGTTGAGCAGAACCTGCAGCACCGCGGTGATGATGCGGCTGCCGCCGGGCGAGCCGGTGACGAGAACGGCTTGCCGTCCTTCAGCACGATGGTCGGCGTCATCGACGACAGCGGCCGCTTGTTCGGCCCCGGCGCGTTGGCCTCGAAGCCGACCAGGCCGAAGGCGTTCGGCGCGCCGGGCTTGGCGGCGAAATCGTCGAGCTCGTTGTTGAGCAGCACGCCGGTGCCTTCGGCGACGAGGCCGACGCCGTAGCTCAGGTTGAGCGTGTAGGTGTTGGCGACCGCGTTGCCGAAGCGGTCGACGACCGAATAGTGCGTGGTGTTGTTGCCCTCGCGCCGCCGGGTCGGCGCCGCGGATCTTGTCGCGACGGCGTGGCGCGTTGCGGTCGATGTCGGCGCGCAGGGCCGCGGCGTAGCGCTTCGAGATCAGGCCCGCGACCGGCACCTTGACGAAATCCGGATCGCCGAGGAGATGCGCGCGGTCGGCGTAGGCGAGCGCATGGTCTCGATCATCAGATGCAGCGACGCCGGGTCGCCGGCGCTGCAGCTCGAAGCCCTCGAGCACGTTGAGCATCTCGATCAGCAGCACGCCGCCGGACGACGGCGGCGGCATCGACACGATGTCGTAGGCCGCGGTAGCTGCCGCGGAGCACCGGACGCTCGACCGCGCGGTAGTTCTTCAGGTCGTCGGCGGTCATCCGCCCGCCGGCCGCGCGCACCGCCGCCGCGATCTTGTCGGCGACCGGGCCCTCGTAGAATGCGCGCGGGCCGCGCCGGGCGATGGCGTCGAGCGTGTTCGGCGAGATCGGGCTGCACCAGCGCGTGCCTCGCCGAGCGCGCGCCGCCGGCCTTCAGGAAAATCTTCGCCGACGACGGCCAGCGCGCGAACCGTGCGATCGACGGCGGCCGGTGTTCTGCGAAGTCGTCGCCGACCGGAAGCCGTCGCGGGCAAGCGCGATCGACGGCGCCAGCAGTTCGGCGAGCGTGAACCGGCCGGAGCCATATTTCGCTGCGCCAGCGCAGGTCCTGCGACCGTGCCGGGCACGCCGATGGCGAGGCCCGAGATCGCGCGACTTCGCGGATCGGCCTCGCCCTGGGCGTCGAGGAATGTCGTCGCGCGGTGGTCGCGGCCGGCGCGGTCTCGCGATAGTCGATCGCGAGTTGCGTGGCTTGCCGCGCGGCAAGATGGATCACCATGAAGCCGCCGCCGCCGATGTTGCCGGCGCGCGGATAGGTCACCGCCAGCGCAAATCCGACCGCGACCGCGGCGTCGACCGCGTTGCCGCCGCTTCGCAGGATGTCGGCGCCGATGAGCGCGGCGCGCGCCTCCTGCGCCACCACCATGCCGTTCCTGGCGGTGACGGCCTGGACCGGCGGGATGCCTTGGCAGCGTGCCGCGCTGCGCATGCGCGGCGCCCGCCGTCAGCGCCAGGACGACGAGAATCAGCCGGCAGGCGCGGATCATGCGGCTCGCCGGCCGCAGGAGGAACACGCGGGCGCCGTTCGCGGCAGCGCGGCGTTCAGCGGATCGGCGGCGATGCGCCTTCATCGAGAAACGCCTGCACCGTCTTGAACAGTTCCAGGCGGTTCTTCTCCATCATGATGGTGTGCGTGCCCTCGGCCAGCATCACTAGGCGCTTGCCGGGCGCGTTGACGTAGCAGCGGGAACAGCGTCTGCGCCATGTAGGGCGGCGTGTCGCGATCCCATTCGCCGAGCACCAGCAGCGTCGGCACCGTGATCTTTGCCCGGATCATAATAGGGCTTTCCGGCGCCGTGGAATTCGTTGCCGTCCTGCACGACCCCGTTGGGCGCGCGCAGCACCGGCGGGCTCATCTTCGCGCCGTCCGGATCGCTCGCGAAGGTCGCGTCGGCCCAGGCGTCGAACCAGCCCGCGGGGATCAGCGCGGCCTTCTTGTCCTCGGGCACGCCGGTCATCCAGCGACCGAGCGCCTGTTCGCGCTGCACCGTGCGGTAGGCGCCGAGCGGGCCCGGGCCGGCCTGCACCAGCGATGCGGTCTGCCGGATCCACGGCGGCGCATAGAGGGCGAGCCGCTCCACCTTGCCGGGGTTCTGCGTCGTGTACGTCGCCATCAGGGTCGAGCCCCACGACCAGCCCAGCAGGTTGAGGCGCGGGATGTTGCGGCGCGCGAGGATGAAATCGACGACGGTGCCGATGTCCTTGACGGCGGTGTCGCCACGCACGAGCGGCGGGTTGTCCTGGGCCGGCTCGGCCATCTCCTTCGGCCGGGTCGACTTGCCGTAGCCGCGGATGTCGAGGAGGTACACGTCGTAGCCGCGCGACGCGATGTACTCCATCCACGATAGGCCATCGAGACGGAGATCGAACGCCGGCGTGCGCCGGATAGGTCGCGCCGTGCACGAACAGCACGGTGCACTCCGGGCGGAACGCGGTCATATCCGCCGGGCGCTTGTTGCGGACGTAGAGCTGGATGCCGGCGTCCGGCGACTTCACCATCATCTCTTCGGTAACGATCTGCGATGACTGCGCTCCTGCGCGATCCGGCACGAGCATGCCGGCGGCGGCGAGGGCGGCACAGAATGCGGTAACCAGTGCTTTGAAGGTCACGCGAACCTCCCCAATGATGTGCGGATTTGTTTTGTCGTTGCAGCCAGTCTAGCTCAGG
>CAVYUU010000002.1:0-287984 GCA_963771745.1 uncultured Alphaproteobacteria bacterium
GCTCCTTGCGCTTCCCCGATGGCTCACGCCGAGTCTCCACCCCGCGCAGGGACGGCGTCGAGCCCCTCGATCGTCCGGGTCGTGAAGACCGGCGACCGCAGGAGGAACAGGAACGACAGCGAACCTCCGACTGCGGCCACGACCATGGTCGGAGCGAGTCCGAGCCACTCCCCGACAAAGCCGCCGAGAACCGCCCCGAGCGGACGGATGCCGTAGTTCACGGTCGAGAAGGCACCCATGACCCGGCTGCGGACCCCGTCAGGTGTCACGGCGGTCATCAGCGCGTTGAGGGGGATGTCGAGGCACATGACTCCGATGCCAGAGATGAACTCGACCAGGGCCAGCACGCCCGCGCGCGACCAGGTCGGTCCGCCCGCCAGCGGCATCAGGACGAACGGCGCCGAGAAGACGACGGCTCCCAGGGCGATGGTGTGCCCGACCCCGATCCGGCGCGTCAGCGACCGGCAATAACGGTGCCGAGCAGTCCACCCGTCGCCCCGAGGCCCATGGCCAGACCGATGACCCCGGCGGACAGACCAAGCTCACGGCTGGCGTAGAGGATCACCAGCGCGCCGGCCATGAGGTTGAACAGGTTGATGGTGCTGGCACACGCCAGGGACGCGCGCAGGTACGGATCCTTGACGACGAGTGCCATCCCGTCCCGGGAGCGCCGGAGCAGCCCGGACCGGTCCGTCGTGTCGACCGGCAGGTCCGGACGCGGACCCGCCGATGAGCAGCGCGGAGACCGCAAAGGAGGCGGCGTCGACCAGCATGGCGACGGGGGCCGTCATGGCCTGGATCAAGCCGCCAGCCACGGCCGGCCCCGCCACGAAGGACGCAGACCGGGTGCCGCTCAACAGGCTGTTGGCCTCGACGAACTGGTCACGACGGACCAGCCCGACGAAGAAGCTCGGGTAAGACGTCTGGTAGAGCACCTGTCCGATGCCGGCGAGCAGCGCCACCGCGAAGAGCTGGACCAGGCTGATGGCGCCGAGGAGGTGGGCAACCGGCAGGCTCAGCAGGACCACGCAGCGCAGCAGGTCGGCGACAATGAGCAGCCTCCTCTTGCGCACCTGGTGGTCCACCCACGTCCCAACGAACAGGGACAGCAGGTTCGGGGCCCACACAGCGGCGGTCAGCAGACCCACCGTGGAGGCGCCGGCGTGCAGGGTGGTGACGGCGATCAGCGGCAGCGCCAGCTCGGTGATCCGGTCACCGAACTGCGAGATGCCCTGCCCTGCCCAGTAGGTCGCGAAGCGTCGGTCTCGCCACAGCGGCGACCGCTCGGCGCTGTCGGTCCGGGCAGGCGAGACCCTGCGGAGCCGCTCACGAGGGCTCTTCCGCGCCGGGCAGGTCGGTGCGTCGCGAGCCTCGGGCACGTCGGGAGCCTCGGGAGCCTCGGGAGCCTCGGGAGCCTCGGGCAGGACGTAGCGCAGCATCCGCACGTTGCGGGCGCCAGGGACGCTCACGCCGTTGCTCTTGCGCAGCACGTACGGCGCCAGGAGCTCCTCGATGGCGGACTCGACCTCGGCAGCTCGTCGGCCGTGGCCACGAAGGTCGTGTTGGACAGTCCGGCCGAGCGCCGCCAGTCGTCCTCGAGCAGTGGTTCGACCTCTCGCGCCCATTGACCTGGCAGGTGCTCGGCCTGGTCGAACATCACCCGCGAGAGCAGCGTCGCGGCATCCCGGCCGGCGTCGTCGGGTGTCGGAGTGAACCGGAAGCCCCGCCCCACGGACTCCCACCACCGTTGGCGGCCATCGGACTCGACCTCGGCGTCGCGCACCAGACCGTGCTCGGCCAGGTGGCGCAGGTGCCAGCTCGTCACCGACGGCGTGGCACCCACCAGTGGCGCCAGGGCCGTGGCGGTGCTCGGCCCGCCGACCTGCAACCGGCTGAGGATGGCGAGCCGGACGGGATGCGCCAGCGCGCGCATGCCTCGTGTGTGAGCTCGACATCCCCGTAGGCGTTCGTCACCTGACACCTCAGATTATGAGAGAACTGTTTCGAGAGGACTCTCTCACAGTTTCCCGTCGTCGACCAGACCCGAGTCGGGAAACTCGCGCGACAGCCCGGCATACCGTGCGGCATCCTCGGCTCGTGGCTCTACCAGACGGATTCAAGCCCGCCCGCTCGTCCTCGGCGACGCCAAGCCGTCTGCGACCTCGTCGCAGCCGCCGAGACGGTCGACGTGGGCGAACCGGCGATCGACCTCGAGGACATCCAGGGCGACTGGGCGCGCGGCAGCTTCGACCTCGCCACCGAGAGCATCGGGGTGTGGGACGGGGACCGGCTCGCGGCGTCCGGCGAAGTGTTCAAGGGGCGTCGCGCGGATGCTTCGGTGCACCCGGACTACCGCGGGCGTCGATCGGGACCTGGCTGGCCGACTGGCTGGAGACCCTCGCGCGGGCCCGCGGCTCGAAGCTGTTCGGGCAGACCGTCCCCGGCGACAGCAACGCGGAGGCGTTCTTCGAGTCGCGCGGCTATCGCGTGGGATGGACGTCCTGGGTGCTGCCGCTGCCGGAGGGCGCGACCATCGAGCCACAGCCGCTGCCCGAGGGCTACACCCTGCGCGAGTTCGCCGGAGCCGTCGACGGACGAGTCGCCTTCCAGCTCATCGAGGACGCCTTCAACGAGTGGCCCGACCGCGACCCCTCGACGTATGAGGACTGGGCGCCACAGGTCCCTGCGGCCAGGGTTCGAGCCGTGGCAGATCCGGTTCGTGGTCGACCCGCAGGGCACGGACGTCGGTGTCTGCTACACGATCCACGCGGGTGCCACGGGGTACGTCGACTCGATCGCCGTGCGGCGCGACCAGCGCGGTCTGGGTCTGGCCCGGGCCCTCCTCGTCGACGCTTTCTCGCGCGCTCGGGAGCACGGCGCCACGGTGAGCAGCTCTCCACCGACTCGCGGACGGGAGCCCTGGGTCTCGACGAGCACGTGGGCATGCAGGTCACCCAGACCTGGCGGCAGTGGATGACCGATCTCTAGCCTGCTGCTGGACCGCGCGCCACGAACGCCCTCGGCTGCGCCACGGCCTACTCGGGAGTAGCGTGAAGGCAGGAGGCGACCCCATGAGCAGTGACGTCGAGCAGGACCGTCCGACGAGCGCGGCGACGCGGAGCCGAGCGCGGAGCCGAGCGCGGGCGACACGAGCCCACGGTCCACGCCAGCGAACGCGAGTCACGCGCCGTCGCCGAGGCCGCCCGCGAGACCGACTGGGACGCGCCCGAGCTTCGCCAAGGAGCTCTACCTCGGCCACTTCGACCTCGTCCTGATCCACCCGCACCCGCGCGCCGACGCCGAGGACGAGGCCCGCGGCGAGGAGTTCCTGGCCCGGCTGCGCGAGATCTGCGACCAGATCGACGGCAGCGTGATCGAGCGCGAGGCGCAGATCCCCGACGACGTACCTCGAAGGGCTCGCCGAGTCGGGGCGTTCGGCATGAAGATCCCCGGGAGTACGGCGGGCTCGGCCTGTCGATGTCCTACTACGGCAAGGCGCTGATGCTGATCGGGTCGGTCCACCCGAGCCTGGGGGCGCTGGTGTCGGCCCACCAGTCGATCGGCGTGCCCGAGCCGGTGAAGCTGTTCGGCACCGCGGAGCAGAAGCAGGCCGTTCCTGCCCCGCTGCGCCGGGGCGCCGATCACCGCGTTCCTGCTCACCGAGCCCGACGTCGGCTCCGACCCGGCCCGGATGGGCGCGCACCGCGACGCTACCGACGACGGCACGGCGTACGTGCTCGACGGGGTGAAGCTGTGGACCACCAACGGTGTCGTCGCCGAGCTGGTCGTCGTGATGGCACGGGTGCCCGCGCACGACCGGCAGCAAGGGCGGGATCACCGCCTTCGTCGTCGAGGGACCGCCCGGCATCACCGTCGAGAACCGCAACGCCTTCATGGGGCTCAAGGGGCTGGAGAACGGCGTCACCCGGTTCCACCAGGTGCGGGTGCCGGCCGAGAACCGGCTCGGCAAGGAGGGCCAGGGCCTCAAGATCGCGCTGACCACGCTCAACACCGGGCGGCTGTCGATCCCGGCGATGTGCGCGGCCGGCGGCAAGTGGTGCCTCAAGATCGCCCGCGAGTGGTCGGCCAGCGGGTGCAGTGGGGCCGCCCGGTCGGCGCGCACGGCGCGGTCGCCGGGAAGGTCTCGTTCATCGCCGCGACCACCTTCGGGCTCGAGGCGGTGCTCGAGCTGTCCGCGCAGCTGGCCGACGCCGGCACGCAAGGACATCCGGATCGAGGCGGCGCTGGCCAAGCTGTGGGCGAGCGAGATGGCCTGGCTGATCGCCGACGAGCTGGTGCAGGTCCGCGGCGGCCGCGGGTACGAGACCGCCGACTCGCTGCGGCCCGCGGCGAGCGCGCGGTGCCGGCCGAGCAGATGCTGCGCGACCTGCGGATCAACCGGATCTTCGAGGGCTCGACCGAGATCATGCACCTGCTCATCGCCCGCGAGGCCGTCGACGCCCACCTGGCCGCGCGGCGCCCTGGCCGAGACCGACGCCGACATGGCCAGACAAGGCGCGGGCGGCGGCCAGGGCCAGCGGCTTCTACGCCAAGTGGCTGCCGCAGCTCGTCACCGGCAAGGGCACCGCCCCGACGTCGTACGGCGAGTTCGGCCGGCTGGCCAGGCACCTGCGCTTCGTGGAGCGGTCGTCGCGCAAGCTGGCCCGCCAGACCTTCTACGGCATGAGCCGGTGGCAGGCCAGGCTCGAGCACCGGCAGGGCTTCCTGGGCCGGCATCGTCGACATCGGCGCCGAGCTGTTCGCGATGGCGGCGTCTGCGCGCGGGCCGAGATGCTCGCAGGACGACGGGGCCGAGCGCGGGCGCGCGGCCTACGAGCTGGCGGACGCGTTCTGCGCGCAGGCCGGGTGCGGGTCGAGGAGCTGTTCGACCGGCTTGGCGCAACACCGACGACGTGGACCGGCGGCTGGCCAAGCGCACCCTCGAGGGCGCGTACACCTTCGTCGAGGACGGCGTCCTGGACCCGTCCGAGGGCACCGGACCCGTGGATCGCGGCGTGGTCACCCGGAGCGAGCGAGAGCGAGTCGGTCTGGCGCGCAGTCCGCTGACCGAACCCGCGGGTCACTCAGCTCGGAGGGGACCGAACCAATGCTGGGACCAGAAGGTTCTGGTCCCAGCGTCGGTTTCGGTCTCTCAACCGCCCCGACCGCAGTCAGCGGCGCTTGAGGAGCTCCTCGGCGATCTGGACGGCGTTGAGGGCGGCGCCCTTGCGCAGGTTGTCGCCCACGACGAACAGCACCAGTCCCTTGCCGCCGGGGCCGCCTGGTCGACGCGGATTCGGCCGACATAGACCTCGTCGTGGCCTGCGGCTCGAGCGGGTCGGGCACGTCGGTCACGACCACCCCGGGCGCCTTCGCGAGCAGCTCGGCGCGCGCTCTGGGGTGATGTCATCGGCGAACTCGGCGTGGAGGGCCAGCGAGTGACCCGTGAAGACGGGCACCCGGACGCACGTGCCGGAGACCCGCAGGTCCGGGATGTGCAGGATCTTGCGGGATTCGTTGCGCAGCTTCTGCTCCTCGTCGGTCTCCAGCGATCCGTCGTCGACGATCGAACCGGCGAGCGGGATGACGTTGAAGCCCATCGGCACGGCATAGACGTTCGGGGCCGGGACCTTCACCGCGCGACCGTCGAGGGCGAGGTCGGCAGGGGCGCCGGCGGCATACGCACCACGCAGCTGGCCGTCGAGCTCCTGCACGCCCATGCCACCGGAGCCGGACACGGCCTGGTAGTGACACCACGGTGAGGCGGATCAGTTCGGCCTCGTCGTGCAGCGGCTTGAGGACCGGCATCGCGGCCATCGTCGTGCAGTTCGGGTTGGCGACGATGCCCTTCGGGATGGTGTCGAGGTCGCCGGGGTTGACCTCGCTCACGACCAGCGGGACCTCGGGGTCCTTGCGCCAGGCGGAGGAGTTGTCGACGACGATCGCTCCGGCAGCGGCGACCTTCGGGGCGAACTCCTTGGAGGCCGCTCCCCCGTTGGAGAACAACGCGATGTCGAGCCCGGAGAAGTCGGCCGTCGCCGAGTCCTCGACCGTGACCTCGCCCCCGCCCACGGCAGCGTCGTCCCGGCAGACCGCGCCGAGGCGAAGTACCGAATCTCGTCGACCGGGAATCCCGCTCGACGAGGAGTTCACGCATGACCGAGCCGACCTGTCCGGTGGCCCCGAAGACACCAATTCGCATGGGACCAAGGATAGGTCGACTCGGTCGGGCACGGCTCAGGGGCTCACGATGTGGCAGAACCCGAGCGCTCGAGGGCAGGTTCGGCGCGCTCGGCGTCAAGTGCCGGCAGCCGGCACCGTCGGCAGCGTCGGCACCTCGGCACGTCGGCACGAGGTCCCCGACGCCCTCGCCGGGCGCGGACTCCTCGAACGTCAGCGTGAAGTCGTCGCCGTGCTCGGTCACACCAGCCACGACCGCCTGCTCCACCGCTGCGGCCGCGTAGGCACGACGGACGATGAGCGGGTCGTTGCGAGGTCCTTCACCAGGGCCACCGCGAGTCCGATCATCACCAGCAGGAACGGCAGCGCGGCCACGATGGTGATGTTCTCAGCCCGACAGGGCGTCCTCACCACCGACGAGCAGCATGACCGCGGCGACGGCGCCGGTCGCGGCGCCCCAGAAGATGACGGTCTTTCGGCTGGGTGCCAGCGTGCCCCGCTCGGACAGCGTGCCCATGACGATCGAGGCGGCGTCGGCACCGGACACGAAGAAGATCGCCACGAGGAGCATGACCACGACGGACGTCGATCGTCGACAGCGGCATCTGCGCGAGCAGGCCGAACAGCGACTCCTCGGCGCTGGCGGCTCCGCCAAGGTCCGTGCCCCGCGCTGCAGGTTGATCCCGGCGCCGCCGAAGATCGCGAACCAGACGAGGCGACCAGCGCTCGGCACGAGCAGCACGCCGGTCACGAACTGGCGGATGGTGCGGCCACGCGAGATGCGCGCGATGAAGATGCCGACGAACGGGGTCCAGCAGACCACCAGGCCCAGTAGAAGATCGTCCAGCCGGACAGCCACTCCTGCATGGCGTCCCCGCCGGCGGCGTCGGTGCGCGCAGACATCATCGCGAGGTCCTGGAAGTAGGAGCCGACCGCGGTTGGGACGAGGTTGAGGATGAAGACCGTGGGGCCGACCACGAACACGAACACGGCGAGGCACGAGGGCCAGCACCATGTTGATGTTGGACAGCCACTGGATGCCCTTGGCGACACCGGACACGGCCGACAGGATGAAGCAGGCCGTGAGGACGGCGATGATGCCGACGAGCACCATGTTTCCGGTCTTGCCCAGGCCGGCGACGATCTCGAGACCCCGAGCCGATCTGGAGCGCGCCCAGGCCGAGCGAGGCCGCCGAGCCGAACAGCGTCGCGAAGATCGCGAGCATGTCGATGACGCGACCAGCCGGGCCGCCGCCGCTTCTCTCCGAGCAAGGGGGCGAACGCCGAGCTGATGAGCAGCGAGCGACCCTTGCGGAACACGCCGTACGCGACGGCGAGGCCGACGACCGCGTAGATCGCCCACGGGTGCAGCGTCCAGTGGAACAAGGTGGTGGCCATCGCGTTCTGCGCGGCCTCCGGGTTGCCGGCCGCGCCAGTGCCGGGCGGCGGGGTGACGAAGTGCGACAGCGGCTCGGGACGCCGTAGAACATCAGGCCGATGCCCATGCCCGCCGAGAACATCATCGCGATCCAGGAGACCGTCTGACTCGGGCTCCTCGTCGTCCCGGCCGAGCGGGATGCTCCCGACTTGCTCGCCGCCAGCCAGATGACGAAGAGCACGAAGCCCGGGCCACCGTGAGAAGAGCCAGCCCATGTTGTGCACCACCCAGCCGAGCCCAGCGGTCGAGGCGGAGTGAGCTGCTCGTGCTGAGGAATCCCCACAGCACGAAGGCCACGGCGATCGCCGCGGTGACACCGAAGACGATGGTGTCGACCTTCTGTGGCTCTGCGGCTCGAGGACGGCCGCATCGTGCAGACGAATTTCGACACCTACAACTCGATGCGGATCGCCGAAATGCCGAAGGTCGAATCGATCATCATGCCGGCCGGCGGCGACGGGCCGTGGGGCGGCGTGGGCGAGTCGACGATCTGCGTGGCGGCGCCCGCGGTGCTCAATGCGTACTTCAGGGCGACGGGCCAGCGCATCCGCTCGTTCCCGCTGAAGAACCACAATATCCAGATGGCTTGACGCGCCTTTAAGGCGCGAATTGAGGATCGTCGGAGCGTTATTCGATCACCTCGTCGACGCGCGCACGAGCAAGCAAATGGGGCGCTGGTGCATCGGTGCGGGCTCGTTTCGCGCCCGCTCGTCGCCATGCCTTTGCACTCGACAAGGTTATTCGCGCTGCTGGCAGATTCGAGGAAATCCCAGCTCTTCATCCACTGATCGTCATCCACTCATAGGTGCGCTGGTGCTCGTCCTCGGGGATCAGTCCGACAACTGGGCCACGCCCGGCAGCAGGAACCGCTCGACGTTGCCGCGCGCCGGCAGGTCGCCGAGGCCGACCAACGCGTCGATGATCGCGTTCAGTTTCACCCGCGAAATCTTGCCGGTCCGGTCGAAGAAGTTGTTCTTGCGGAAGAAGTCGTAGGCTTTCTCGACGTCATCGACCTTCTGGCTGCTGATCCGGACCAGAAGCTGCAATCGCCTCGGCGCGGTTCTTCTCGTCATAGAAGAACTCGGTGCTCTTGCTTTGCGCGGCGAGCACGCGCTTGAGCACGTCGGGATTGCGGGCGGCCCAGGCCTTGTTGGCCATCGTGCCTGAGAACGCCAGTTCCGGCGCATATTCGATCGTCAGACCGAGATCGTTGAAGCCCTGGTTCTGAAGCTGAAAGTTGGATGGCGGCAACAGGATCGCGGCATCGACCGCGCCGCTCAACAGCGCCTGTGCGCGGGCCGTGGTCGCACCGGCATAGACGTAGTCATAGTCGCCGGTCTTGAGCCCGTGCGGCGTCAGCATCCGATCGACATACAGGCGGGTGATGTCCTTCGGGCCGCCGACCGAGATCACTTTGCCCTTGAGGTCCTTGAGGCTCTTGATGCTCGATTTCGCGATCAGCGCATAGGGTGGCGCCTGGATTTCGAAGCGCGCGATGGCGAGCGCAGCTCCTTGCTCCGCGGCGCGGATCGGATCCACCAGCCCGGTGGAGAACGACATGTCGAGCGAGCCTGCCGCAAGTTGCTGGATCGCGTTGGCGCTCGCCGGGATGTAGATCAGATCGACCTTGATGTTCTCGGCGGTAAAGAAGCCCTTCTCGATGCCGATGAACAGCGGCCACAGATTGGCCGAAGGCGAGCCGACCGTGCCGACGGTGACGGTGTCCGCCGCGCGCGCCGGCGCGACCGACAGCAGCGTGGCAACGGCAATCGCCTGCGCTGCACGACCGAACGTTCGCATCATTCGCATGATCATTCTCCGTGTCCATTCCGTGCGGCCCAATCGATGACAGCCGGCCGCGGCACTGCATGGATCAATGGCTCCTGCATTTCGTCCTGCGCGATTTGTTTTCCTTTGCAATCTCGCCCTTCAGCTGCGCGCGATAGTGGCGGGCAATTTCCGAGCCGGTCGCCTTCCAAACCTTCTTGTGCTTGCAGATGTATTTGAGCGCGGCGTCGAGCGCATCGATGCGATACGGCATCCCGGTCAAATAAGGATGGACTGCAATATGCATGACGCGCCCGGATGTGGCGCCTTCACGATAGAGCGTATCGAACTGCCTGCATATCGCATCTTGGAACTCAGCAGGCGTCATATGGGCGCTTTCGAAAGCCTGCTTGTCGTTGATGTCGTAGCTGTACGGCAGCGACACGATTGTCCTGTCGCCCGCGACTGTCATGATGTAAGGCTGATCGTCGTTGGGGCCCCAATCCGCGACATACTCGCAGCCTGCGTCCGCCAGCAGGTCGAGCGTGTTCCAGGTCTCCTGCAGTCCCGCGCCCAGCCAGCCGACGGGACGCTTGCCGCTCGCGCGCGCGATGGTGTCGAGCGTATCGCGGATGATCTTCGGCTCCTGTTCGGCCGGCACTTCGTTCAGGCGGACGGAATTGCTTTGATTGTGCCCCATCCATTCCCAGCGGCGCTTCTCGCCTTCTTCGATGATTTCCGGATGGTGGATGCAGATATTGCTGTTCAGCGCGACGGTTGCGCGAATCCGATAGCGATCGAGAACGTCCATGATCCGGAACACGCCGACGCGGTTGCCATAGTCGCGAATGGCCCAGGTCGGAATATCGGGGATTTTGCCCGGACCGAGGCCGCCTGGACGCGTCTCCAGGGAAAAAATTTCAATGTTGGGAACGACCCACAATGCGACACGTGCGCCGTCGGGCCACTCGAGACGCGGCCGTCTGATGATGGGTGAGTATGGAAAGGGGCCGTAGGGACCTGGTTTCATGAAACACCGCCGCAGTGACGTTAGCAGGTGCGTATTGACTTCGTCCCCGGCCTTGACCGGCAGAGCCGGCGCACTGCTCAAAGGTATCCGCGACTGCGCCAAAAGCGCTCGGCTGCCGGATGGAGCGGAACGGTCTGTGGTGTGTCGGGTGCTTCGCGCGCCATTCGCTCGACCGGCAGGTCGCCGGGCTCTTCCCAGGGAATGCGCGCTTTGCGCGCAAGCAGCCCGGCACAGATTTGCGTGACCAGGTCATCGTCGGCTTCAGCATGAACAAAAATGGTCCAGCCGCTGAAATCCAACGATAGTACGTCCTGTGGCAGTTTATGATAGGTCGATCGTGGCAGTATGGCGCGGCGATAGCCCATCGCCTCGAGCGTTGCGACCGTCGCCTCGGCGAGCGGCAAAATAACTATCCCGGCCTCGAGCGCTTGCGGCACCCAGGCCGTTGCCGCTTCGTCGAAGATGGCATCGACGTCGCCCGAGATGAGCGCCTTGAAGGTTTCGGTATGCGGCCAAGGTACCGAACCGGCCTTGCGCACCTCACCACCCCAGTTGCCGATGTCGTCACGGGAAAAGCCGGCGGCCGCGGCGACGTCGTCGAACATGTGATGCAACGTATGGTCCGGAGCGCCGCGCATCAGGATGCGCAACTTCGGCTTGCGACGGGCAATGTCTTCGAACGACGACAGCCCGGTCTCCGGCCGCACCGCGAACACGAACTGGTCCCAGGAGGGAATGACGGCGATCGCCCGAACCGGCATCGGTTGCTTGAAGATGCTTTTGCCGCGCAGCGCAACCGAAAGCACCGTGGCGGGATTGATGATCGCGAGATCGATCTCTCGCGATGCCACCGCGAAAATGCCTTCCGCCGTGCTCACACCAAGGAATGTCGCCGTCTTGCCACCATGAGCATGCCGGAGCACGATCCTTGGCTGAACGTAGGTCGGGACCACATTGCTGGCGACGCTGCCCGCCATTTCAGATGCGATCTCGAGCACGAGACGCGAGCGCGTCACGTTGGGGTTTGAACCACTGGCTGCTGGGGTCGTTGGTTCTGTCACAGCTACCGTTTGATCGGCACGAATTGCAGCGTGAACAATTCCGCGTCCGTTGGCTCGCTGCGAAGCGTTTTCATATCGATGAACGATTGCTTCAGCGTAGCAACCGCGAGCGGGTCGAAACGCCCGTCATCGAGGAACATGCCGGCCTGACGGTCATGAACCTTGCGTGCCAGACCTGGGCTGTGAAGCAGGACGCGCTCGGCCAGACGTGACGTCTCTTCCTTATGAGTCTTCACGAACGCGATCGCGTCGAAAAAGCCCCGAAGGAAACGTGTAACCAGGCCCGGATTGCTTGCGATGAGGGATTTTTGTGCGAACACGACATGGGTGATGAAATTCGGCGCGTAGCGATCCATCGTGACGAGGACGTGTCCTTCGTTCTGTTCTTCGAGTTCGGAAACCTGCTTCGGTTGCCAGCACCACGGCATCGACCTGCCTGGTCTTTAGCGCGGCGATGCTGGTCGGGATGGCGCCCAATGGCACCGCGCGAATCCCTTCCTGGCCCCAACCTTCTTGAATCGCCATCTGTTTGGCCAACCAGTCGCTGAGCGACCCGGTTGTCGAGACGGCGATCATCTTGCCTTTGAGATCGGCGATGTTCTGAATGTTCGAGTTGTGGAGGACAATGGCGGATATGTTGCGCGGTGGGCCGGCGAAAGCGGCCACGGCAAGCACTGGCGAACCCTTGGCCGCAAACGCCATCCCGGGGCCGCTACCGAGCCCGAAGTCGATACTGCCGGCGGTAAACGCCTGCTGCAACTTGGCGTCGCCCGCGAGCTCCGCGCTCTCGATTTCGATACCCTGTTTGGCGAAGAAGCCCTGCTCAACGCCGATATCGAGCGGCAGGAAAGTCCAGGCACTGCCTTGTGACTTCCCGACACGAACGCGGTCATTGGCGTGTGCCACTCCGCCAATCAGCGCGCTAGCGATGAGCAACACCTTGATGATGTGCATCCCGTCCGACCTGTTCAAACCGCGCTACTGCCGCTCATTTGTGTGAGGCGTCAGCCGCGGCTTCATTTCGTTGGCGCAGCGATCTGGTCGAGCCCCAACCGCTTGGACTCCGGGCCAAGCAGGGTGGCCGAGAACGCGGCGATCAGCAAAACAATGGCGATGCACGCGAACACCGTCGTTGTGCCATAGCCGGTATGGATCCACAGCACGGTCGGCAGAATCCACGCGGTCATGAGCCGGCCGACACCTGCGGCCATGCCAAATCCCGACGCGCGTGCGTTGGTGGGAAACACCTCGGACGCAAAGATCTGCACCGCGTTGCCCGCGACCTGGTAGCTGAAGATCATGAGGAATCCGGCGATCAAGAGTTGCAGATCGGATTGCGCGCTGGCAAAGCCGATGGCCATGATGCCTGCTGCAATGTAAGCCGCCACCGCGGTTTTCTTGCGGCCGATGTTGTCGAGCGAATACATCAGGAACAGGCTGGCGCACGGCACCGCGAGCGTCATGCCGAAGGTGTAGGCGAGCGACTTGGTGATCGTGAACCCTTGCGCATTCATCATGTTGGGGAGCCAGGTGCCGAGGCTGATCCCGACCCCGAAGAACGCGCTGAAGCAAAACATGCCGGCGATCACGCGGACCGGGAATTGCCGGAACACCACCATGAACGGATCGCTCTTGGTGTCGCTGGCGGCGTCGGTCGTGAGCGGCTCCTTCGGCCCCGGCAGCCCCATATTCTTGAGGACGTCGAGCGCCTTGTCGCCCTTGCCGTGGGTGGCGAGCCAGCGCGGCGATTCCGGCAGCGAGAAGCGGAACAGGAAGACAATCAGCGCACCGATTCCGATGACGATCCAGATGCCGCGCCAGCCGAGCGTGTCGCGAAACAGCAGCGGAAACAGAAACGCGACCGGCCAGACCAAGGCGCCGCCGAAGAAATGGATGATGGCGAGGACCCGGCCGCGAATGGCCTTGGGCGCGTATTCGCCGGCATAAGCCCAGCACAGCGGCTGCTCAGCGCCCAGTCCGATGCCGGCAATGAAACGACACACTCCAAGCCAGAACAGGTTGGGCGCGAGTGCGCCGAGAATCGTGAAGACACCGAACAGCAGAAGATTGAACTGATAGATTGCCCGGCGTCCCAGCCGGTCGGTGAACTGGCCCTGTCCGAACGAGCCGATGAAGAGGCCAATGAGCGTTGCGCTTCCGACCCAACCGGCCTCGGCCGGCGTTGCGAACTTGGTCGCCACCATGTCCGGGATCAGCGCGCCCAGCACGATGAGATCGAGAACGTCGACGAAATACCCGGCGGCGATGAGCGCGATCACCCAGATATGGGTTCTGGTGATCGGCGAGTCATCCAGTGTCTTGCCGACAAATTCCTGGATTGTTTGAGCCACAGCAGTCCCCCTATGATCCCGGGCCGCTAGATCGGCTCTTCATTACCGGGTATTCTGAGAGCGCATGCCAGCCCAGTCAATCGTGGCGCGGCCGACATCGTTGCATTAAGCCGGCGACGCGATCCAGATTTGAGCACAACGAAACACGTCGCAGTTGCATGCCGTTTGGCTGAACAGTTGAAAATCGATGGCGACTTCCGGAGATCTCCCATGATCGTCAGACATCAAGCGGATGGATCGCTGGTCGCGATCGCTCAAAACGACCACGGCACGATTTCCGGCCTTTGCGCGGCGCACTGGGGCAATGCCCGGTTCGAGAAACCCCGGCCGTACGAATCATGCGTGCGCGCGGCGTACTGGCACGACCTGGTGTGGCTGAAAGAGGAAACCAATCCGCGTTTCGATTCGAAAACCGGGTATACGCCCAACTTTCTCGACGTTCCGAACGAAACCCAGCTCGACGCCTACAAATGGGCGAACGAGTGGGTGGCCAATGTGGATCGCTACGCCGGGCTGCTGGTCAACAAGCATCGAACCGGAATCTGGCGGTCACGTTATGGCATGATGAAAAGTCCGTCGTATGCCCCGCGCAAGCTGCCCTCTGAAATCGAGGCCTTCGTTGCCTTGAGCCACGCCGAGCAGAACGCGATCGCGGCTGCGGCGGGCTTCGATCAGCGCGAGCTGACGATCAATTACAATCTCCTGCAGATCTGGGACCTGCTGTCCCTGTTCATCTGCACCAAGGAGCACATCAAGGAGAGCACGTTCGAGCCGGTTCCCACGACCTATTCGAAGGAGGGCGGGATCTGCATGCAACTCACGCCGATCACGCAAACACGGATCAGCATTGATCCGTATCCATTCGACCAGCCCACACTAGAGATGAAGGTGATCCATCGGCGGCTGCCCAAGCAACATTACGACGACGCGCAAGCGTTCCAAACCGCATTCATGAAAGCGGAGCCGCAAGTGACGACCTTCACATACGTCGATCCGGAGGCGACCCGCGGGAGCTCGGGCGTCACTCACACCGCGAAGGAGCCAGCGCAGTGAGCCTAGAAATCAACATCCCCGAGGTCGTGGCCGAGGTCACCGAAGCCCATAACCGTTACGAGCGGGCGCTCAGCATCAACGATCTCGACACCATCGATTCGCTGTTCTGGAACAACGCGCAGACCTTGCGCTACGGCCCCAACGGAACGCTGCGCGGACACGCCGCCATCTCGGCCTTCCGGCGGGCGCGCAATATCAAAGGTATCGAGCGCAATGTTCTGAACGTGTACGTCACCACGTTTGGCCGCGACTTCGCGGTCAGCAACACCGAATCCAAGCGGCCCGGGACCGATCGCACCGGCCGGCAGAGCCAGACCTGGGTCCGGATGCCGGAGGGCTGGCGCATCGTCTCCGCCCACGTCTCCGACGAACCGGCGAACTGAGCCGCCTCCAGGCTGCCCGCTATTCGATCACCTCGTCGGCGCGCAGCAGCATGGCCTGCGAGAACTCCAGTCCCAGCGGCCGGGTGGTGCGCAGGTGGACGACGATGAGCCCACAAACCGCTATTTGTGGAAGTCGATGGATCGCAAGATCACGGGTCGATCGGCTTCCGCCTGCTCTTCGAAGAACTTGCGCGATGCTCGCTCTTCTATGGACTCGCGAAGCCGCGTGAACTGATCGACACGCTGATCGGACGTCACGTCGCGTCTGACCTCCAGATCATCCATCGCCGCGGTGCTGATCGCGCACCGAATGACCTTGCCCTGATTGAGCATAGTGAATTCGACCACCATCCGATTGAAATCGTAGCCCTGCACCTCGCCTCGCTGCAGTGGCATGGTAATCTCTCCCTGCTGGAGGACTTTCATTGTATCATGTCTATAGGCCGATGTTGGCTTTACCCTCAGAGGTGCCAAACATGAGCGCTTTCGGTCGGCGCGCAGTTGCCATCGGAGCGGCAGCAGCCTTCATGGGTGCGTTGCTTGGCATTGCGCAAAGCGGTGCCGAACCCTGCCCAACCCAATGCGCCTCCGGAAAAATTCCGCTCGGGATCGCCGCGCCGACCAGCGGACAGGCGGTGGCTGCGGCCTTCGGCGGGCAATCCGTGAAGCCCGTCGAAATCGCTGTTCGCGAGCTGAATGCTGCTGGCGGGCTCATGGGAATGCCGGTGGAGCTGGCCATTGCCGATGACCGGTGTGAGCCGGGGCCTGCCATCAACGTCGCCAACCGCCAAGTCGAACAGCGCCAAGCCGAGCGGGACAAGATCAATTTCGTCATCGGCCCGATTTGTCCGGCGGCCGCGATGGCTGCTGCTCCAATCTATGCCAAGGCCGGCGTCATACAGTTCTTGCCGACCATGACGGTGGCGACGCTCGGGGTGCTGCGGCCAAGCCCCGACACGATCTTCAGCATGGTCGCGACCGACGAGCAGGAAGCGCACGCGCTGGCCGCCTATCTTGCCCAGCAGCAGAAGGGCAAGAGGTTGGCCGTCGTGTATACCGATTCCCCCTTCTGGCGCGCGATCATCCAAATGGTGCGGGCCGCCCTGCCAGCCGAGATGCGAGCGTCAGCGCGCTTCGAGCCACTGATCGACATTACCGGCATCTATGATCGTCTGGCGGAGCAGATGCAGCGTGACCCGCCGGATGTGATCTACCTGGCGCTCGACTACTCACCGCTTGTCGAACTGGTCGGAAGGCTGCGCCAGCGAGCCGTGAAAGCTCTGCTGATCGGCGGCCAGCGCGCGTTGTCCTACAACTTCTGGCGCGAGGCGCGCAGCGTCGCCGAGGGCATCCATATCATCGCGCCGATCGGATTGCCGACCACCCCAGAGCTTCCCAGGACGATCGATGTGTTCAGGCAAGCAGGCGTGGTTCCCGACCTGGTCGCCCTGAACAGTTATGCGACCGTTCAGACCTGGGCCGAGGCCGTGCGACGAGCCGGTGGCGGCGATCCAAAGAAGGTCATTGAGGCGCTGCGGTCGGGTAACTTCCAAACGGCTGTCGGACCCGTCGCATTCGATCAGCAGGGCAACAGGCGAGACATGCCTTACACCGTGCTGACCTGGCAGGACGGGCAACCGAGAAACGTTGAACAGCGTCAGTGAAGCATCGCGGCTGTGCGGGGCGATGGGGCACGAAAGCCTCGAGCCATGCGCGCCGACGACCAGGCGGATGACGCAAGCGGAGGGACGTCGATGTCGATCATGGGGCTCTGGCGAATGTCGCTCGCATCGCTTTCTCTGCTGGCGACGGCGGTCGTGCCGGCCGGGGCGCAATCGGACTATCCCAACCGGCCGGTGCGCTGGATCCTGGGCTTTGCCGCCGGCGGTCCGACCGACATCGTGGTGCGGATCGTCGGCCAGCACCTGTCGGAGAAATTCGGCCAGCAGTTCGTGATCGAGAACCGGCCGGGCGCCGGCGGCAATCTCGCGACCCAAGCGGTGGTGAGCTCGCCGCCGGACGGCTACACCATCCTCGCCATCGCCCACGTCCACGCCATCAACGCCACGCTCTACAAGCAGCTGCCGTACAATTTCATCCGCGACGTCGAGCCGGTGGCCGGCATGGTGCAGATGCCGAACGTGATGGAGGTCCATCCGTCGGTGCCGGCCAAGTCAGTCGCCGAGTTCATCGCCTATGCCAAGGCCAATGAGGGCAAGCTCAGCTACGCCTCGGCGGGCAACGGCACGTCGGCGCATCTCGCCACCGAGCTGTTCAAGGCGATGACCGGCGTGCAGCTCCTGCACGTGCCATACCGCGGCTCGGGGCCGGCGCTGATCGACATGATCTCCGGGCGCGTCCAGGTGATGTTCGACACGCTGTCGTCGTCGATCCCACACATCCGCGACGGCAAGCTCCGCGCGCTGGCGGTGACCACCGCGACGCGTTCGGACGCGTTGCCGGACTTGCCGACGGTGGCCGACACGGTGCCGGGCTTCGAGGTCACCGCCTGGTTTGGCGTCGGCGTGCCGAAGGGCACGCCGACCGAGATCGTCGACAAGCTCAACCGCGAGGTCAACGCCGCGCTCGCCGATCCGAAGATCAGGGCGCGGTTCGCCGAGCTTGGCGCCGTGCCGTTTCCGGCAACGCCGGCCCAGATGGTGAGCCATGTCGCGACCGAAACCGAGAAATGGGGCAAGGCGGTGACGTTCTCCGGCGCGACGGTAGATTGAAGCGGGCGTTTGCCGCAGCGATGAGGGCGAGGCAGTGCGGGCAGGCGGGCCGGAACGAAGGGCGCGGCGCCGTGTTGGGCTGGAAAGGCAATTGGAGGATCACCATGAAAAGAGCATTGCTCATTCTTGTGCTGCTCGCCGCCAATGGCACGGCGAACGCGGCACAGGGTCAATCCCGATGGTGCGCGCAGTACGGTCGGGATGGCCGGGAGAATTGCCACTTCACCAGCTTCAGCCAATGCCAGGCCTTCGTGCAGGGCCTCAGCGGGTGGTGTCGGCCCAGCCAATATTCGTACCGACGCGGCCAAGGCGCGTTCGGTGCGCCATACCGCTGACTGATCGGCGGCGTTCCCGGTCAGGCGCCGGACCGCAGCCCCTCCAGGCGGGCGATCTGGCGGTCGCGCCATTCCGGCTGGTCGGCCAGGATATCGACGCAGGCGTCGACGCAAGCCTCGCAGATGAAGACGCGCGGGCCCGCGATCAGCCGTTCGACCGTGTGTTCGGTTTTGCCGCAGAACGAGCAGCGCAGGGGGAGAAATCGCCGCATGGGATGCTCCGTGGTTTGCGGCCGAGCATAGGCCGGCGGCCGCGACCCGCAAGCGTCCCTGGCCACTGCCGCGCCGGGCGCTTATCTTGATGGCAGCGATCCGGAGGACACCATGGACGACAAGACCCGCACCGAACTCGAGGCCGCCGTCTACCGGCGCCTGGTCGAACACCTGCGCAGCCGCACCGACGTGCAGAACATCGACATGATGAATCTCGCCGGCTTCTGCCGCAATTGCCTGTCGAACTGGATGAAGGACGCCGCCGATGCCAAGGGCGTCGCGATGACCAAGGACCAGAGCCGCGAGATCGTTTACGGCGAGCCGTTCGAGCAGTGGAAGGCCAAGCACCAGAAAGAGGCGTCGAAGGAGCAGAAGGCTCAGTTCGACAAGGCGTCGGCCGCGAACAAGCACTAGGTCGTTCCGGGGCGCGAGCCATAAGCGCGTTTACGCGCGTCTTCGACGCGCTATGGCGAGCGAACCCAGAATCCAGGCTGCTTGCTCCGCGCCTGCGGCTCTGGATTCCGGCTCGCGCCTTCGGCGCGCCCTGGAATGAGCGGGGAGGCAGTGCCCGTCGCGCAGGGGAAACGTCGTGTCAACTCTTCTCATCAAGAACATCGGCGAGTTCTTTACCGGCGACATCGACGCAGCCGCAGGCGGCGGTGGCATCGCTGCTGATCGACGGCAATACCATCGCGGCGCTCGATCCGCCGCCCGACACCCGCGCCGACGCGGTGCTCGACGTGGGCGGGAGTGCGGTGCTGCCCGGCCTGGTCGACGGCCACGTCCATCCGGTGTTCGGCGAATGGACGCCGACCCAGGACACCATCGGCTGGATCGGCAATTACCTGCACGGCGGCACCACCACCTTCATCTCGGCCTGCGAGCTGCACGTGCCGGGGCTCGACTACGAGAATCTTTCGCCCGATCTCGTGACCTCGCTCGCGGTCGTCACCGCCGCCACCACCGGCCGGGTGCGCTGGAGCGGCGCGCGGGTGCACGCCGGCACCGTCATCCTGGTGCCCGGCATGACGGAGGCGCATTTCGATCGGCTGGCCGAAGCCAAGTCGATCCTCGCCAAGTTCATCTTCTTTCCGCTCGCCGCCCGCAAGGACGAGGCGCTGCGGTACACGCAGTGGTGCCGCGCCCGCGGCATCCGCACCAAGGTGCACACCGGCGGGGTGTCGCGCTCGGGGCTCAGCCAGATGTGCGGCTACGACGTGCTGGCATGGCTCAAGCCCGACGTCGCCGCCCATGTCAGCGGCGGGCCGATCCCGATGAGCGACGGCGATCTCGACCGGCTGATCGACGACACTTCGTTCGCGCTGGAAATCTGCTCTTCGGGCAACGACCGCTCGACCCATCGCGCGGTCAACCGGCTGCGCGACAAGGGCCAGCTCAGGCGGCTCACGCTCGGCACCGATACGCCGGGCGGCACCGGCGTGATCCCGCGCGGCATGCTGCGCAACATCTGCGCCATCTCCTCGGTCTGCGGCGTGCCGCCGGCCGAGGCGATCGCGGTCGCGACCGGCAACACCGCGCGCGCCCACGGCCTCGACGTCGGCATCCTGGCGCCCGGCCGGCCAGCGGACCTGGTGGTGTGCGGGCCGGTCGAGGGCTCGGCCGGCACCTCGATTGCCGACGCCATCGCCCACGGCGACCTGCCGGGTATCGCTTATGTCATCGCCGACGGCGCGATCGTGGTGAGCGGGCGGAGCCGCCAGACCCCGCCGCCCAAACGCACGCTGATGTTCTCCTGTTGCGACGGCCATGCCGGCGGATTTGCCGCGAGCTAGGCGCGAGGGGCCCGTGACTATCTCCGGTCATTCCGAGGCGCGAGATGTCGCGCCCTGGACGCCGGTCGTGAAAGCGCTCGGCTGAGATCAACTGAGCTCGGGAGAGGGGCGGGCCTTCCGCGCCCAGACGCAACCGGCTAGCCTTGTGCGAGAGCCGGCAAGCGCAAGGCCGAATCCCGGCGCTCTCGGGCGACGCCATGACATGGTCCCGCCGCACGTTCATGCGTTCGGCCGCGGCTGCCGCGGCGCTGCCGGCCACCTGGCGTAGCGCGCCCGCGCAGGCCTACCCGGCGCGGCCGATCACTATGGTCGTGCCGTTCCCGGCCGGCGGGCCGACCGATACGCTGGCGCGCGTGCTCGCCGAGCGCATGCGGCCGACCTTGGGCCAGCCGGTGATCATCGAAAACATCGGCGGCGCCGGTGGCACGCTCGCCACCACCCGCGTCGTCCGCGCCACCCCCGATGGCCATCTGATCTGCCTTGGCCACTGGACCACGCACGTGCTGAACGGCGCGGTGTTCGCACTGCCCTATGACGTGCTCAACGACTTCGAGCCGGTGGCTTTGCTGACCGATGCGCCGCAATGGATCGTGGCGCGCAAGAGCCACCCGGCGAACAATCTGCACGAGCTGGTGGCTTGGCTGAAGGCCAACCCCGACAAGGGCACCGCCGGCGCGGTTGGCGCGGTCGGTTCGGCGCGCGTCACCGGCGCCTATTTCCAGAAGGCCACCGGCACCAGCTTCCAGTTCGTGCCGTATCGCGGCGCCGCGCCGATGATTGCGGATCTGCTCGCCGGCCAGATCGACCTGACGTTCACGCAGCTCGCGGGCTCGCTGGAGCAATATCGCGAGGGCAAGATCAAGGCCTATGCGGTGATGGCCAAATCGCGATGGTGGGCGGCGCCGGACGTGCCTTCGGTCGATGAGACCGGCCTGCCGGGGCTGCACGTGTCGATCTGGCATGCGCTCTGGCTGCCCAAGGGCGCGGGCAAGGAGATCGTCGCCACGCTCAACAACGCGGTGGTCGAGGCCCTGGCCGACCCGGTGATCCGCCGCCGCCTCGCCGATCTCGGACAGGAGGTGGTGCCGCGCGCGCAACAGACGCCGGAGGCGCTGTTCGCGCACCACAAGGCCGAGATCGAGAAATGGTGGCCGATCATCAAGGCCGCCGGCCTGAAGGCGGAGTGAGCCCGGTGTGCCAGACTCTCCCCGGTCATTCCGGGACCGCGCCATAAGCGCGTTTACGCGCGTCTTCGACGCGCTATGGCGCGGGACCCGGAATCCAGGGCTGCTAGCTCGGTTGTTGCCGCTCTGGATTCCGGGCTCGCGGCCTTTGGCCCGTGCCCCGAAATGACGGAGAGTGTGACCCTCCCAAGCAAAAAGGGACCGCCATGGCAGCCACAATGCGTTCAGCGCGACTGCACGAGCCGGGCAAGCCGATGCGGGTGGACGTGGTCGATCGCCCGCGGCTGGCGGCATCCGACGTGCTGGTGCAGGTCAAGGCCTGCGGCGTCATTCCCAACATGAACGCGATCTTCAGCGGCCGCCTGTGGAATCATGCTGCCGCCGCTGCCGGCGATCGTCGGCCTCGATGCCGCGGGCATCGTCGCCGAGGTCGGGCAAGACACCCGCAATGTCGCGGTCGGCGACCGCGTCTATGTCAATCCGCTGCTGTCGTGCGGCGCCTGTCATTACTGCCGCTACGAAACGCCGATGCTGTGTAGCGCGGCGGCGCTGCAGGGCTATTTCGGCTTCTATCCGGAATCGAAGCCGTTGATGGAGGCCTATCCGTACGGCGGATTCGGCGAATACATGACGGCTGAGCCGCAGCGGCTGGTGAAGCTGCCGCCATCGGTGTCATTCAATCAGGCAGCGCGCTTCGGCTATCTCGGCACGTCGTTCGCGGGCTTGCGGTTGGGCGGCGTCACCGCCGGCAGCTGGGTCGGCATCAACGGCATCACCGGCACGCTCGGCGTCGGCGCGACCTTGCTGGCGCTCGGCATGGGCGCTACGCGCATTCTCGGCCTCGGCCGCAATCGCGAGGTGCTGGCGCAGGTCAAGGCGCTGGCGCCGGCGCGGATCGATACGCTGGCGCTGGGCGATCAGCCGATCGCCGACTGGCTGCGCGAGCGCACCGATGGTCTTGGCGTCGACGTCCTGCTCGACTGTTCGGGACGCGGCGCGGCGGCGAGCACGGCGTTGGATGCCATCGGCGGACTCAAGCGGGGCGGGGTCGCCATCACCATCGGCGCGCTGTCGGAGCCGCTGCCGCTCAACGCCATGCGGATCATGAACACCCGCCTGCAGTACCGCGGCTCGAACTGGTTCACCACCGGCGAGGCGCAGCTCATGGCGGAAATGGCGGGCGTCGGCGTGTTCGATCTGCGCACGGTCGTCGATCGGCCGTTTCCGCTCGACGGCATCAATGACGCGCTCGATTTCATCCGGCAGCGGCCCGGTGGCTTTGTCAACGTCGTGGTCAATCCGGACCGCTGAGAGTTGAAATCAGCCCTGTGCGCGTTTCAGCTGGTTCTGGGCTTGGGCAAGCTCCGCAATGATCTCGTCGGTGTGCTGGCCGAGGGTGGGCGGCGGCGCATCGATGCGCGGGCCCGCCCGCGCCCAAGCGCATGCTGATGTTCTCGTGTTGCGACACGCACGCCGGCGGCTTCGCGGCACCTAGCCGTCCCGGAGTGACTGGGCTATTCCGCCAAGGTCGATCGTCCTACATTGACCGCAATTCTCGCGCGGAGACACACGATGATTGCTCAGTTGTTCCTCAGTGTGTTGCTGTTGGGAATCCTGCTTTATGCCTGGACCGAGTACCGGCGTGCTCCGGCCATTGGGATAGCCGCGGTGCTGGCTGCAGGCGGCGGACTCTATTTCGTATGGTTTCCCAGCCACGCCACCAACTTGGCCGAGTTCGTCGGCATCGGACGCGGGGTCGACCTCATCATTTACGTATGGGTGGTGATCAGTCTTTTGATTGTCTTGAATCTCCACCTCAAGCTCAGATCGCAGATGGAATTGATCACCGAGCTCGCCCGCGAGATCGCCCTTCTGAAGGGGCACTCGGGGCAACGGATCTAGCGGGTCGCCTTGTCGCCGGGCTGGTGCGGGACGCTCGCGCGGCTCCAATGCAAGCGCCGCTGTTGGAGCCGGCTTGCCATGCGAACGAGCATCCAGGCTGCGCCGGCCGCAAACGGCCCAATCAGGATCAAATTGTAGCGGGTGTATTGATTGGCGACCGCTGCGTGCAGTGCGAGCATCACGACGGCGGGGGCACTATAAATCAGGAACAGCCCGTGCGATCGACGGGCCGCTGCCACACAGGCGGCAACGAACAGCGGCACCAGCACGAGGCCGAGCCAGCCGCCCACCCACATTCCGCACCATCCCAACGCCAGGCCGACCCCGAGGTGGCGCCACCAATTGCGGCGCATCTCGTCGCGCACGATCCCGCCGATCAGCGGGTCCAGCCGGCCATGCTGTTCCACCAGCTTGTCACGCTGCGCGCGGCCGACATGGAAGAAACTTCGCGGCGTGTGATAGACGAAGCGTTCCATGGCGGCCGGACCGAAGGCTCGCTCGACCAACGGCTCGCCGATTTCCGGCAAGCAATAGGGAAACGCCAGCAAAAATTCCCGCACGCTCATGTCGTTGAAGGCAAAGCGCTCGATCAGCGTTGCCGCGCCGTATTCCTCCGTCAGTCCCCAATGACCGACCGACACCGCGTTGCGGGTGAGCCACGGGCTGACCACCGCCATCCAGCCAATCGCGAAAGCCATGAGCTGACGCGCGACCTGCCGCCAGCTCGCATGAACGGAACGGCCATGCCATGCGATCAGCACCGGTAAGCCCACGGCCAGCACGACGTAGGAGGCTCGCGTCAGGCAAAGCAGGCCGAACAGGCCGCCTGCGATCAGCATTTTGTGGAAACGCGGCGCCTGCAAGGCCCAGACGGTCGCCAATGCCGCGAGACAATAAAGCGAGAAGGTGGCGCTCTCGGTCATGACGAAGCTGAACAGGTCTGCGTCGGGCAGGAGCGCCGCGGTGGCAAGAACGCCAGCGAGCCAGAATACCGACCGGCTGGCGAAGATGATTTCGGCGCCGAGCGCGATCGCAAGCACGCCGATCGCAAGCAACGCCGCATGCAGAATGTGGATGGGCCGCGCATAGACCTCGCATTGATCGCCATCCCGCGCGTTGTGGTTGGCTTCGACGCTGCAATCGACCGCGCGGGCAAAGCGGGGATCGAGCTTCATGGCCGCGACCACCAGCGCGGGATAGACCGGGCCGAAAAACCGGCCAGGCAAGGGCGCCGACCGCGTGCTGTCGACCTTGTCGAATATCCCGTTGCTGAACACCCCGTGATGGGTGATGTCGTAGGCAATGGTCAGATAGAACGACTGATCGAAGTGGCTCAGCCATTTTCCGGGGCGTAGCAGTATTGCCGTTGCCAACGTCGCGAAGATCAGCAGTACGAAACCGATCCGAGCGCCGACGGATAGAACACGGTTTGGCATGCGGTGCGATCATGCCACAGACGGAGCAGCCAACGGCTGCGGCAAAGCGGCCCGAAGGGCCTGTGTCTGGCAGCGACCAATCCTTGCCCGGGCTTGGGTGAAAGTCATGCCATACCGCCAGCTGATGGAAACCGAACGGTCCGTCCGACGTTGCGTCCGTGGAGACATGGCGTGTCGCGTCCGACGACCAATTCCGAGCTCATTCTCGCTGGCGCACTGTTGGCCGGAGCCCTGGTCCTGGGTCTGTCAACGGCGGCCGACTACGGGATCAGCATCGACGAGTTCAATGCCGACGATTACGGGCCCAAGGCGCTGGCCTGGTACACCAGCGGTTTCACCGACCGGTCGCATTTCGAAACCGTCGAATTCTCGCTCTGGTACTACGGCCCGTGGTTTCACATGCTCACCGCTGCCGTTCAAACGCTCGATCTTGCCGATCGCTTCACGGTCCGGCATGCGATGACATTTCTGGTTGGGCTGGGCGGCCTGGCTGCCCTGTACCCGATCGGACGGCTCGCAGTGGGGCGATGGGCCGGTCTGACCGCCATCGTGCTTTGCCTGATGACCGGCTACCTGTACGGCAGCCTGTTCTTCACGCCGATCGATGTGCCGTTTCTGGCGGCGATGTCATGGGCGACGCTGGCGATCCTGGTCATGACCCGGGAAACATTGCCGTCCTGGCGCTCCACGATAGTTGCTGGTCTCGCGACCGGTCTGGCCATCGGCACGCGAACCGGCGGCATCATCACGCACGCCTATCTGCTCGGCGCGCTCGCATTGTGCGCGGCCGAGTTGTTTGCAGCGTCGGGCCGACTGCCCGCGCGTTATCTGTGGCAGCTCGGCGCCCGATATGCCGCGGTCGTTGGCACGGCGTGGCTGACCGCCATGGCGTTGTGGCCCTGGTTGCAAGTCGGCAATCCGTTCAATCAGTTTGTGATTGCCTTGCGCCACTTCGCGACCATTCCGATGGCATACGAATTCTCCCACTGGGGCGAGCGGATACGGACCGATGCGCTGCCGGCCTCATACATTCCCGGGCAGCTCGCCGGCCGTCTCCCGGACGCCTTTCTTCTCCTGCTGATCGTCGCGTTTTTCGGTGCAGCCGTCGCGCTGGCGGCGCTCACGCGCGATCTCGTTGCCAAACGCCGAATCGACAGGCGGGTTGGCTTGCGGGCGCTGATGATGGCGTTGGCGAGAAAACGAGCGATCCTGGTGGTATCGGCGGCTGCGGTTCTCCCGATCGCATTTCTGATCCTGCAGGGCGCGAAGATTTATGACGGGGTCCGCCACGTCCTGTTCGTGATCCCGATGCTCGCCATCATTGCCGGGGCCGGTTTCAGCATGATTTTGCCGCTCGTGCGTCGGGTCGCATTGATATTCGCTGTCGCAGCCGGACTTTATGTCGGCCATGTCGTTGCCACGTTGGCGCGGCTGCACCCGCTCGAATATATCGCGATGAACTCGCTGGCCGGTGGAACGCACGGCGCCGCCAACCGCTTCGAGCTCGATTATTTCTCGGTGGCGGCGACCGAAGCCGTGCGCCGCCTGGAAGGTCAGCTGGCCTATGATCCGGCCGCCCAATCGGGTGAGGTCCTGCGCAGCATTCACATCTGCATCACCTGGCGTAAATCGGTCATCGCGCCGATGTTGAAAGGACCGTGGACGATCGAAACCGATCCTGCAAAAGCGGATGTTGTCATTGAGACCGAGCGCTCGCATTGCGCGGTCGGCCCCCGGCTGACTCTGATCGACGAGGTCAAGCGTTTTGGCCGCTCGTTTGCGTGGACCTTTGTCCGGGGCGCGGAGGCCAGATAGTCCGGCTGTCCCGGCGGGCGACGCTTGATTTCGACCTTCAGCGGTACAAGGCGCGCGCAGCCAGGTCGAGCAGGATGCCAACGGAGTCGCTGGTCTTCTGCCCTTTGGCCATCGAATAGGCGGTGTAACGAATGGTCACCGGCCGCTCCACATAGCGCAGTCCGCTGGCGCCGATCTGAGCGAGCAGCTCCGATGCATGGGCCATGCGGTTCTGGCGGAGACGGATGGCGGCGGCGCCGCGACGAGTCATGGCGCGAAGCCCATTGTGAGCGTCGGTGAGTTGCAAGCCAGTGGTCAACCGCGTGAACAGCGTGGCGGCCTTCAGTAGCAAATGCCGGGCGGGGGGAATGTTGGATGACTGCCCCAGGAATCGGCTGCCAAGCGCAAAATCGGCATTCTCGCTGGCGAGCGCCTCGGTGAGCGGGCCGATGTCCGCCGGACTGTGCTGTCCGTCGGCGTCAAAGGTGACAATCACCTCGGCGCCGTTCTGGAGCACAAAATCGATGCCGCTCTGTAACGCCGCGCCCTGGCCGAGATTGAACGGGTGCGCAATGACCGTCGCACCGGCTGTTTTTGCCATGTGAGCGGTCGCATCCCGCGACCCGTCGTCGACAACCACCACCTGATAGCCCGCGCGTCGAACCTCGCCGACGACGCGCGCGATCATGGCCGCTTCGTTATAGGCGGCAATGACCACATGAATGTTCGCAGTATCGTAGGTTGTCATCGGGGTAATGCCGGGCGAAAGGATCCGGCGGTATACGCCCCAAATCGTCGAAAGTTCCTTAGCCGGCAATGCGACAAAAAGCTCCTCGGGCGGCAATCAGACAGAGGTTCGTCAGCCGGCAATGAGAAAAAGTCCAACCAGAACCGTACCAATTCCCAGCAACAGCCGCGGCGCCAGGGGCTCGTTGAATACCCAGCCACCGAGCAACGGCGTCATCGCGAACGCCAAGGCGACAAACGGGTAGGCGCGCGACAGCGGGGTGAAGGTCAGCAGCCAGACCCAAAGAACGGTCAGGGCGACGTACAGCGTTACGGCGCCCAGGAAGTATCCGTTGTACAGCAGGCTAAGAATCCGCTCGCTCGCCGCCGAGTCGGGCGCATATCGCAGTGCAGCAGCTTTGAACAACATCTGACCGCCCGCCATGCCAAACGCATAGGCGACCAGCCAGGCGATCTGCGAAAGCGTGAGGCGGTCCGCGCTCATGGCGGCGGCTTTCGGAGCACAATTCGCATGGCGTCGAACAGGTTCACCGGCACCGCGATCCGGCTGCCGGCGGTCACGGCGGCGCCGCCGATGCCAAGCATTCGCCGCAACTGAAACAGTATCAGCGAGGCGGGAACGGTTTTCCAGGGGTGGTCGAGACGCTCGACGGCAAGGCCAAGTCCCGCGGCGAGTCGCCGCACGCTTGCGGGCGTAAAATACCAAAGATGTTGCGGCGGCGTCATCAGCCGCCATTGCGAACCGGTCAGCCTGGCAACAGCCGAGCTGAAATCGCCGGTCGTGATCAGGATGATGCCACCCGGATTGAGATGGCGATGGCACAAGGCCAGCGTCTCGTTCGGTTGCGGCAGGTGCTCGATCACGTCAAGCAGCACGATCACGTCGACGGCGCCGACGCGCGCGAGATTGGCTTCGTCGGCTGTGCCGTCCAGCACGTTCAATCCGGCACGACGGCAATGCGCGGCCGCATCCGCGGCCAATTCGATGCCGGTGGCTTCGAAATATCGGCTGGCCTCCTTGAGGAAGAAGCCGTAGGCGCAGCCCAGTTCCAGCAGCCTGCCGCCGGTCGACAAAGCTGCGAATGTAATCGACGCTCTCGGAGAATTCGCGACGCAGCACGGCCTCGGCGCCGAGATAGTCCGAATATCCGTCGGCATGGCGGCCGGAAAAATAGCCTTCCGTGTAGTAGGTCGCCGGATCGAAATTCGACGGCTCGGCCCGGCCGAGACCACACGATTGGCACGCCAGTATGTCCGATCCGTTCTTGCGGAATCGCAACACATGGGGCGTTACCCGCGAGCAGGCCGGACAGACGCGAGTGGTTGCGGACGCGTGGGATGCGGTCACGTGTGACGTTGGCATTCCACAACAACCCTACCCCTGCGCGCGTTTCGGCTGGTTCTGCGCTTGGGCAAGCTCCGCAATGATCTCGTCGGTGTGCTGGCCGAGCGTCGGCGGCGGCGTATCAATGCGCGGGCCGCCGTGTGCAAAGGTGAACGCCGCGAGCGGCACGCCGAACGGGCCGTCCATGCCGAAGCCGCTCATGTGGCGATGGATCACGCCGCGCGCCGCTATCTGCGGGTCGGCGATCGCTTCGCCCATGGTGCGCACCCGCGCCGCCGGCACGTGGTTGGCTTGCAGGTACTCCTCCCATTCGGCGGCGGTGCGGCTCATCATGACGGTTTCCAGCACCGACACCTCGTACTCGTGGTCGGCGTCGCGCTCGTCGTTGCTGTTCTTGGCCATCTCGGGGCGGCCGAGCAGCTTCCACAGCCGCTTCTGCTGGCGGATGTTACTGGCGCCGAGCATCACCAGCCGGCCGTCCTTGGCGGTGAAGGCGCCGTTGGTGGCGTGCGGGTGGCGGTTGCCGTGCGGCTTGGGATGCACGCCGTTGCGCAGATAGCCGGTGACGTGCGAGGCCATCAGGATCATCGCCACGTCGAGCATCGCCATGTCGATGCGCTGGCCGCGGCCGGTGCGCTCGCGTTGGAACAGCGCGGCCGACAGCGCGAACGCCCCGGTCATGCCGGTGGCGTAATCGACGGCGGGCGAACCGAACTTGACTGGGCTCACCTCCTTGGTGCCGGTCATCGCCATGATGCCGGAGGTCGCCTGGATGACGTGGTCGTAGGCGGTTTGCCGGCCGCGCGGGCCGGTCTGGCCGAACGCCGAGAACGAGGCGTAGATCAGTCGCGGATTGATCTTGGCAAGGTCGTCGTAGCCGAGCCCCAGCGCCTCGAACGCGCCGGGCCGATAGTTCTCGACGAACACGTCGGCGGTGGCGACCAGAGCTTTGAGGATCGCGCGGTCGCGCTCGGTTTTCAGATCGAGCGCCATCGAGCGCTTGTTGGAGGCCTGCGTCAGGAACGAGGTGCCCATGTTGGCCTTGTTGAGCGCCTTGTCGGTGCCGCCGCCGCGGCTCTGGTCGGGCTCGTTCGGGTCCTCGATCTTGATGACGTCGGCGCCCAGCACCGCGAGCTGATAGGCCGCGAACGGGCCGGCGAGCACATGGGTGGCGTCGATCACCCGGATCCCTTCGAACGGTCGCATGCGCGGTCTCCCTGGCTGGCGAGCCTGAAGCATAGCAGGCCGCTGCACCGGGGGCACCGATCCTCTCCGCACTGCTCTCCCAAAAAGCAGAGGGTTGGGGTGGGGGTCATGGCGCGAGCCTGCTAGAGTTCCGCCAAACCATCGCACAGGACAATCCATGGCCCCGAGAATTCTGGTGGTACCGCCGTCGTTTGCCGAAGTCGCCGAGATTGCCACCCGGGTCGCCCCCGGCGGCTTCGAGATCAAGGTGGTGCGCAACGACCGCACCGAGATCGAGGCGGCGGCGAAAGAGGCCGAGTACATCGTGTGCTTTCCCGGGGTGCCGTCGAGCGACGCGTTCTTCCGCTCGGCGCCGAGGCTCAAGCTCTACCAGCTCCTGAGCGCGGGCTACGACGAGGTCGATCTGGAGGCCGCGCGCCGCGCCAAGGTGCCGGTCTGCAACAACGGCGGCGCCAACGCCATCTCGGTCGCAGAGCACGCCATGATGCTGATGCTCGGGGTGTCGCGTCGCGTCACCTGGCAGCACGCCAACGTCTCCGGCGGGCGCTGGCGCGGCAACGGGCCGGCGCCCCGCATGTACGAGATTTTCGACAAGACGCTCGGCATCGTGGGCCTCGGCACCATCGGCAAGAAGGTGGCGCGGCTCGGGAAAGCATTTGGAATGCGGGTGCAGTATTACGACATCGCGCGGCTGCCCGAGCACGACGAGGACGCGCTCGGCGTCCGCTTCCGCCTGCTGCGCGAGGTGCTGTCGTCGTCCGACGTGGTCACGCTGCACGTTCCGCTCAACGACAGCACGCGCCACATGATCGGCGAGGCGGAACTGCGGCAGATGAAGCCCGAAGCGGTGCTGATCAACACCTCGCGCGGGCCGGTGGTCGACGAGGCTGCGCTGACGCGGGTGCTGTCGGACGGTCATCTGTTCGGCGCAGGCCTCGACGTGTTCGACCAGGAGCCGACGCCGCCCGGCAATCCGTTGCTCGCTTTACCGAACGTGCTGCTGACCGCGCATTTCGCAGGTCCCACCTGGGACAATTACGTGACGCGCTTTCGCAACGCCTTCGATAACGTGCAGCGCGTTCATCGCGGCGAGAAGCCACTCTGGGTGGTGCCGGAACTGCGCGAATTGGTGGCGTGACGCGCGCGTGACGGCGCCTCATTCCGCTGTCACTCTGGGACCGCGCGCCAAAAGCGCGTTTACGCACGTCTTCGACGCGCTATGGCCGGACCCGGAATCCAGTGCAGCTGACTCCGTGCGTGCCGCTCAGGACAACTTTTCGTCGCTACGATACCGGGGCCGGCGTCGACATAAAGCAGCGTAGCTGATGCTTGTACAGATCTATGAAGTCGGAAGTCCCGAAGAAGCACGCGCGCTCGGGGAGCTCGGTGTCGATCACATCGGCGTTCTCGTGGGCGATGGAGCATTTCCGCGCGAGCAGTCTGTGCAGCGGGCGCGGCTGATATTTTCCGCCATCCCACCGGCTTCGAAGGGCGTCGCGTTGCTGCTTTCCGCGGATATTCGGCTTCTCGAGCGGATGATCTCGGAGCTGAGGCCGGCTATTGTCCACCTTGGCGCGTCCACCGATCTGCTCACCCCGTCCGCGGTGCAACACCTCAGGCAGCGGTGTGGGATGCTGACGGTGATGCGAAGCATTCCAGTTCAAAATAACGAAAGCGTTGCCATCGCGCAGAGCTATGGTGACGTAGCCGACATACTACTGCTCGACAGCCATCGGCCGGGCGATATTCAGATTGGTGCGCTGGGAATAGTCCACGACTGGGAAATTGATCGGAAGATCGTGGAGACCGTGCGCATCCCGATCATCATTGCCGGAGGGCTTGGACCTGACAACGTTGACGAAGCCATCAGGACGGTGCGGCCGGCCGGAGTCGAACTCGAAAACCAAGACGGATAGGGATGACGAAAGCCACGCCAAGGACCTGGAAAAGGTCCGGCGCTTTGTGGCCCGGGCGAAATCGCTCCGAGACTAATGACCTTTGGCCGATGCCGCTTTCGGTCCAGACAATTCACGATCGCACGGCCTAGCGAGCCGGTTTGTCGAAGACCATGACCTTGGACACGTAGGCTCTGGTGTCGCCTCGATGCGTCAGCCCGCAGCGGCGGGCCATGCTGGGAAAATCCTCGGTCAGATAGCTCTGAAAATAGGGCTCATGATAGTGCTGCGGGAAGCGTTCCAGCATGCCGTCGTAATCGGGTTCGTCGCCCCGCTGGAGTGAATCCAACAAAATCAGCCGCCCGCCAGGCTTGAGCACGCGTGCCGCCTCGCCCATCACAGTTCGGCGCACCTTCGGAGGTAATTCGTGCAGCATGAAGATGCTTGTCACGGCATCGCAGCTGTTGTCCGAGGCTGGGATTGCCTCGGCGTTGGCGACGATGAGATTGATGCGCGCCCAGCGTTTGAGATGGCGTCGCCCATGCCGGATGTAGGCCTCCGATAGATCGAGGCCTAGCGCCGGCAGCCGCGGCCATGCTTGCTTGACGAAATCCAGAAACCGCCCGGTCCCGCAACCGATGTCGATCAGCCGCAACTTGCGCTGGTCGCGTCCCGCGATTGCTTCCGCAAGCGGCGGCAGGGCCTGCCGCCGCATGGCGTTGGCCGTGCCCTTGAACAGCACCTCGACCTGCGTGTCGTAACGGTCGGCAAATTCTTCGGTCAGCCAACCGCCCGATTGGAAGTGGAAATTTTGTAGGTAATAGTCCGGTCGCAGGCCGCGCGTTTTTGAGTTCAGCACCTCGCGGGTCGCGTTGCGCCTGCGACGATTATGGATCTCGGGAAGGTCCCGGAAAAACAACCGCGAGCGGTCGAGCAGCGTCAGCAGCGACCCGTCGTGGTCGGCCGGAACGGGATAGATCCCAGCCTCGATGTTTTCGAGCTCTTGCTGCAAGAGCGCCATCATGTCGTCGTTCAGGCGCTGCTCCAGGCGTGGATTGGGGCGTGGCTTCCGCGGCGTACCCCGGCGTTCCGGCCGATGCACTTGCTCCGCGAGCCGGCGCATGATGGTAAGATGCCCGGCATACCAAGCCATGCGCGGCAGCTGCCTCGACGCATAGGCAACGCGCGTCGCCAGACGTGCGAGCGGGTGGCTCATGTTTCTACATTTGGTTTTTTTCCTCCATCTGCGCAAGCCGGCGTTTGCGGGATTTTCCGTTGTCATTCCGGGTCGCGAGCCATAAGCGCGTTTACGCGCGTCTTCGACGCGCTATGGGCGAGCGAGCCCGGAGTCCAGGGCTGCTGGCTCGAGTGCTGCTCAGGATCCCGCGTTCGCGGGCTTTGCCGCGCCCGGAATGACGAAGGAGAGGATGTGGCCTGCCGCCTACTCCGACTTCAGCCCGGCTTCCTTGATCAGCGGGCCCCACTTGTCGAGCTCGGCTTTGTGGAAGCGCCCGAGCTCGTCCGGCGTGCCGCACACCACGATCATGGCCTGGTCCTCCAGGCGCTTGCGGATGGTGGCGTCGTCGCCCGCGGCCTTCGCGGCATCGGCCATCTTCTGGATGATGTCCTTCGGCGTCTTGGCCGGCACGAACAGCGCATACCAGCCGGTCACGTCGTAGCCCGGCAGGGTGTCGCCGAGCGGCGGCAGGTCCGGCGCCATCGGCGAGCGCTTGGCCGTCGTCACCCCGAGCAGGCGCATCTTGCCGTCCTGGTGCAGCGACAGCATCGGCGCGATGTTGTTCCAGAATGAATCGATCCGGCCCGGGATCAGGTCCTGGATGCCGGGCGCCGCGCCGCGATAGGGCACGTTGGTCATTTTGATATTGGCCCTGCGCACGAACAGCTCGGCCGACAGATGCGGAATCGCGCCGTGCCCGGGCGAGCCATAGGTCAGCTTGCCGGGCTCGGCCTTGGCGCGCTCGATGAAATGGCCAAGCGTGGTCGACGGCGAATTGCCGGGCACCGCGATCACCACCGGATACTGCACCACCAGCGACACCGGCTCGAAGTCCTTGACCGCGTCGTAGGTCAGGTTCGGATTGAGGTGGTTGTTGGTGGCGTGGTGGTCGCCGGCCAGGAACATGGTGTAGCCGTCGGGCGCCGAGCGCGCCGTGAACTCGGCCGCGATGTTGCCGCCAGCGCCGGGCTTGCTCTCGACGATGAACTGCTGGCCCAGCACCTCGGTCATCTTGATGGCGACCAGGCGCGCGATGGTGTCAGCGCCGCCGCCCGGCGTGAACGGAATGAGGATCCGCACCGGCCGGTTCGGCCAGCCGGCCTGCGCGATGGCGGGACGGGCCAGCGTGGAGACGGCGGACACGGTCGAGGCAGCGGCGGAAAGCTTGAGAAGCCGGCGGCGGCTGAGCATGTTGCGCTCCCTTGGCTTGCGGCCGCTCTCGATGCGGGCGGCGTTTGGCTCTATCCTATCGCAAAATCCGCCGGTGCAATCGGCGACGCGCCGATCAGCCGCAGGTCGCAATCGGGCGAGAGCGTTGAATGGTCGGGTGGGCCGGGCTGGCATTGCTGTTCTGTCTCGTCGCCGCCGTGTCCACGGCGTCAGGCGAGAGCTATCCCGACCGGCCGATCCGGCTGATCTCGCCCAACCCCGCCGGCGGCGCCAACGACACCATCGTCCGCATCATCGCGGCCAAGATGTCCACGCATCCTCGGCGCCACGATCGTGGTCGACAACCGCGGCGGCGCCGGCGGCAAGATCGGCGCCGAGGCGGTGGCGCGCGCGCGCGCCCGACGGCTACACGCTGCTGGCCGGCTCGGTCGGCACCCATTCGTTCGCGCCGGTGGTGACCGCGCAGCTCGACCTACGATCCGATCAAGGACTTCGAGCCGATCTCGCTGTTCGCCCTGGTGCAGAACCTGCTGGTGGTGAATCCGAAGCTTGCCGCCGCACAGCGTCGCCGAGCTGGTGGCGCTGGCCAAGGCCAGTCCCGGCAAGCTGAACTACGCCTCCGGCGGGCCGGGCTCGACCAGCCATTTCGCCGTCGCGATGTTCGTCGCGCTCGCCGGCATCCAGCGACATCACGGTGCACGTGCCGTTTCGCGGCGGCGGCCCGGCGATGACCGCCACCATCGCGGGCGACACCCAGTTCTTCTTCAGCCCGATCGCCGGCATGGTGCCGTTCGTCGAAGCCGGCTCGGCGCGGGCGCTGGCGGTGAGCGGCGAGCACGCGCTCGCCGGCGCTTGCCGAACGTGCCGACCATCGCCGAGGCCGGCATGCCGCGATATCAGCGCGGTCGGCTGGTTCGGCCTGATGGCGCCGGCCGGCACGCCCGCCGCCATCGTCAGCAAGCTGAGCGACGCGGTCGCGCAGGCGTCAAAGCATCCCGAGGTGATCGCGGCGCTGCGCGCGCAGGGCATCGAGCCCGCCGGCAGCCGGCCGCAGGCGTTCGCGGCCTTCATCCGCGACCAGCTCGAGCTGCACCGCCAGCTCGTCAAGGACGTCGACCTCAAGATCAGCGAATAGGGAGGGCGAACTTGCCGGTCGGAACGGGCCCCGCCTATGATGAAGCCGCATCGGATGCGTGAGGGAGTGAACCGTGGCCAAGAAGGCGAAAGCGAACAAAACCGGGCAGGCGAAAGCGAAGAACACCACGCCGGCGAAAGCCAAAGCGAACGGCAACGGCACCGAAGCCGCCGCCAAATACCGCGACATCCTGTTCGAGGTGAAGGATCAGGTCGCCTGGATCACCATCAACCGGCCGCGGGTGATGAACGCGTTCCGCGAGCAGACGCTCGACGAGATGATCGACGCGGTCAAGTCGACGCGCGAGGATCCCTCGATCGCCTGCATCGTGTTCACCGGCGCAGGCGACAAGGCGTTTTCCGCGGGCGGCGATTTCTACGCCATGAAGCGGCTGAACTGGATCAACGGCGCGATGTGGAACGACCGCATGCAGGGCCTCGCCATGGCGATCCGCGGCGTGCCGATCCCGGTGATCGCCATGGTCAACGGCTGGTGCATGGGCGGCGGCCACGAGCTCGCGCTGTGGTGCGATCTGGTCATCGCCTCCGAGAACGCCATGCTGGGCCAGACCGGCGCCAAGGTCGGCGCCTGTCCGACGGTGGGCGCGACGCAATACCTGCCGCGCATCATTGGCGAGCGGCTGGCGCGCGAGATGATCTTCTGCGCGCGGCGCTTTTCCGCCAAGGAGGCCGTCGAGGTCGGGCTGATCAACAAGTGCGTGAAGCAGAAGGATTTGCTGAAGGAAACCTTGGCTTGGTGCGAGACCATCAAGGGGCACAGCCCGCAGACCTTGCGCATGACCAAGAAGAGCCTCAACTCCGAATCCGACAATCTCTATTCGTCCTGGCAGCACGGCATGGAGCTGCTCGCCCACGTCTGGGGCTCGGAGGAATCGCTTGAGGGCATGAACGCCTTCCTGCGCGGCCGCAAACCGAACTTCCAGAAGTTCCGCATGCGCAACAAGCGCGAGCTGCAAGAGTATCTCGACGGCTGCGCTCGCAATCTGAACGCGCCGCCATCGATGCGCAAGAAATGGTGGATCAAGCCATGGCGGAGCCAGCCACCCGGCGCGCTGTCCGGGACCCGCGTGGTCGATCTGACCCGCATCCTGGCCGGCCCGCTGTGCACCATGATGCTCGGCGACATGGGCGCCGACGTCATCAAGGTCGAGCCGCCCGGCATCGGCGACGACACCCGCGGCTGGGGGCCGCCGTTCGCCGCGGGCGAGGCGGCCTATTTCCTCGGCGTCAACCGCAACAAGCGCTCGCTGACGCTCAATCTCGCGGCACCCGCGGGCCAGGCGATCCTGGCCGGCCTGATCGGCAAGGCCGACGTGCTGATCGACAACTTCAAGCTCGGCACGCTCGACAAATGGGGCTTCGGCGACGCCTGGTTCGAGGCGCAATGCGCCGCAGGTCGTGCGGTGCTCGATCACCGGCTACGGCATCGAGCGGCCCCAAGGCCGCGCAGCCGGGCTACGACTTCATCCTGCAGGCCGAGTCCGGCTTGATGAGCATCTGCGGCGAGCAGGATGGCGGCCCGACCAAATACGGCGTGGCGATCGTCGATGTCTGCACCGGCATGCTGGCGTGCAACTCGATCCTGGCGGCGCTCAACGCGCGCCATCGCACCGGCAAGGGCCAGAAGGTCGACGTCTCGCTCTATGCGACGTCGCTCGCCATGCTGGTCAATGTCGCGTCGAACGTGCTGGTCTCCGGCAAGGGCGGCGGCCGGTTCGGCAACGGCCATCCGAGCATCGTGCCCTACACCACCTATCGCGCCGCCGACGCCATGATGGCGCTGGCGGTCGGCAACGACGCCCAGTTCGCCCGCACCGCCGAGGTGCTCGGCCATCCGGAATGGGCCGAGCGATCCGCGCTTCGCGGCCAATCGCGCGCGGGTGGAGAACCGCGCCGCGGTCGACGGAATGGTCGGCGAGGCGCTCGCCCGCGACAACGCCGATGCCTGGCTCGGCAAGCTCAAGGCGGTCGGCGTGCCGTGCGGCAAGATCAACTCGGTGGCCGGCGCGCTCGACGATCCGCACACGGCGGCTCGCGGCATGATCGAGACCATCGAGCATCCGACCGTCGGCGCCTTGAAGATGCTCGGGCATTCCCTTCAAGTTCTCCGACACGGCGCCGACGGTGCGGCGCGCGCCGCCGACGCTCGGGCAGCACACCGACGAGATCCTGAAAACCGAGCTTGGGCTCGGCGACGACGCGATCGCGAAGCTGCGCCGCGACAAGGTCGTCTAGGGTGGAAGCCGATCTCAGCCTCTATCAAAGCACCCGTTTGAACCGATACGATGCCGTCTCCTGACCCGAGGGCGGCATGAGGCGGCGGGAATTTCTCGGTGTTCTCGGAAGCGCGGCAGCCGCGTGGCCGCTCGCCGCACATGGGCAGCAGCCCGATCGGGTGCGGCGCATCGCGATCTTTCATCCGGCAATCCCGGCTCACCTCATCACCGAAACCGGTGGGGGACGGCCTGGCGCGCGTTTTTCGCCGAGCTGCGCCGTCTGGGCTACGTCGAAGGAAAAAATCTGATCATCGAGCGCTACGTCCGCCGAGGGGCATCACGAGCGTTATGCCGATTTGGCCCGGGAGATCGTTACCAGCAAGCCGGATGTGATCGTCACCGGGACCAACCCCGTCGTCATCACCTTCGCGGCGGCAACCCGCACAATCCCGGTTGTTGCGTTCATGATCGACCCGCTGAAAGCGGGGCTGGTCGCCAGCCTGGCCCGGCCCGGCGGCAACCTCACCGGCATCACTCTCGATGCTGGCATCGATATCTGGGGCAAGCGCCTGGAGATGCTGAAAGAAGCCGTCCCTTCGGCAACCAAGGATCGCATTTCTGGCTATGCGCGACGGGTGGGAAGGCTCTTTTGGGCAAGTGTTGCGGGACGCCGGCGGCCGGTTGGGAATTTCGCTGGTCTCGATGCTGCCGCAGAACGGGACACCTGCGGAGATCGAGCGGGTGTTCGCCGCGATGGGGCAGCACCGGCCGGACGCCGTGCTGGTCAGCGGGGAAGGGGACCTTTACGCTCAACCGTCTGCTGATCGCCGAGCTCGCCGAGAAGCACCGCTTGCCGGCGATGTGCCCGTACCGCGATTACGTCGAGGCCGGTGGGCTGATGGCTTATACCGTCGATCTCGCGGAGCTGCTTCAGGCGCATGGCCGAGGATGTGCACCAAATCCTCAACGGCGCCAAACCGGGCGACATTCCGATCTATCAGCCCACCAAATTTGATCTGCTGATCAACATGAAGACGGCAAAAGCGCTCGGTCTCGTGCTGCCGCCGGCGCTGCTCGGACGCGCCGACGAGATCATTGAATGATGCTGCCGGTTGTTGCGGGGTTGTGAGTACGCGTCGGAGGAGCGAGCGAGCGCCATGATCACAAGCTTCAGCCAAGTCTCGTTCAGCCATGTCTCGATCGTGGTGCCGGACCTCGAGGCGGCGGCCCGGATGCTGGCCGAGCGTTACGGGCTTTCGGTCGGCGCGCGCACGACGAACGAGCAGCAGGGTGTGCGGCTGGCCTATGTCGAGCTCGCCGGCGGCAAGATCGAGCTGATGGAGCCGTCACGCCCGGATTCGCCGGTCGCCAAGTTCCTGGCGCGCAATCCGAAGGGCGGCATCCATCACTTCTCGCTGGCGGTGGACGACGTCGAGCGGACCGCGAGCGCGCTTGGCGAGCGTGGCGTGCGCCTGCTCGGCGACGGCAAGCCGCAGACCAACGTCGCGGGCGGGCGCATCGCGTTCATCCATCCGGGCGATTTTCTGGGCGCACTGGTTGAGCTCGAGCAGCACGGGGCGAAGGAGCGGGGCGCTTGAAGCAGCAATCCCATATCGGCATCGCCGTGGTCGGCTCCGGCCGCATCGGCACCTTGCGGGCGCGGCTTGCCGCCAAGCACCCGGCGGTGCGCTTCCTCGCGGTCTCCGATAAGGACGAAAAGCGCGCCAAGGCGCTGGCCGAGCAGGCCGGTGCCGACTTCCACAGCGCCAGCAACGAGGCGGTGATCAACCATCCCGAGGTCACCGCCGTCATCGTCTCGACGCCGGAGCAGTTGCACACCGAGCCGATCATCATGGCGCTCAAGCGCGGCCTGCCGGTGCTGTGCGAGAAGCCGATCGGCTTCTCGCTCGCCGAGGCCGACCGGATCCTGGAGACCTTGCGCCAGACCAAGGGCGAGCTCCGTATCGGCTACAGCCGCCGCTACAAGGAATGCTTCCTGCGCGCCAAGGAGCAGATGCGCCACGGCCGGCTCGGCCGCGTCGTCGGCGGAACTGCGCGGGTCTACAACTCGCGCACCCAGACGTTCCAGATCCTCAAGCGCGACCCGCACGCCACGCCGGTGCTCGACGTGCTGACCTATTACGTCGACCTGATGTGCTGGTTCCTGGACGGCAACCGGCCGGTCGAGGTGGTGGCGCGCGGCCAGCACGGCATCTTCAAGGCGGCCGGCTACGACGCGCACGACGTGACCTGGGCGATCGTCACGTTTGCGGACGGCGCGGTGGTCAATTTCGGCATCAGCTATGCGCTGCCGGCGAACTATCCGACGCTCGGCCAGTCCGACCGCGTCGAGCTGCTCGGCACCGAAGGCACCATGATCATCGACGACGACCACATGGACCACGTGCTGTTCTCGGACAAGGGCATCCCGCACCCTTACGTGCCGGGCCATACCGTGCCGATGGCATTCCTCGGCAGCAATTCGGCGGGCGACTGGGCGATGGACGATTTCTGGGGACCGCTCGGCAACGAGACCCGCGCCTGGCTCGATCATCTTGCGACCGGCGCGCCTTGCATCCACACCACCCCCGAGCAGGCGCGGCTCAATCTCGAAACCACCATCGCGATCGAGCGCGCCATGGTGTCGGGCCAGTCGGTGCGGCTTCCGCTGCAATCGCCGGAGTGAGCGATTTGATTTGCGCCGACGGTGCCACAACGTTCCCTCCCCTTGAAAAGGGGAGGGACAGGCTGGGGATCAATTTGCCTTCGCTGATTACAAGCGGCGCCGTGGAGATCGCCTTAGCTCTTGGCCGCCACCGCGGCGAGCAGCCGCTTGACAAATCCGTCGGTCGCGCCGTTCTCGATCCATCGCACCACCGCGACCAGGTCGTTCTCCGGATCGACATAGATCAGGTTGAGACCGTTGCCGGTGTGGGTAAATGCGGACGCTGGCGCGCTCGGGATCAGCTTGCGATCGATGTTCGGCGAATAGTTGATGAAGCCATACGGCGAGCCAAGCCCGGTCGGCGTCAGCGCCATGCCGATCCAGCGTTCCGACAGTAAATGCCGGTCGCCCCACTTGCCCTTGTGCAAGGTCAGCAGCCCGAAGCGCGCCATGTCATAGGCGTTGATAAACATGCCGCCGCCCCAGTGGCCGCCGCCAGTGACCGATTGCACCGGCTGGCCGTCCAGCACGACGAAGGCGTTGTCGTAGCCGAACCAGCGCCAGGTGCTGGAGGCGCCGATCGGGTCCATGATCTTTTCCTTCAACACCTGCGGCAGCGGGCGCCGCCAGATGTTGAGCATGGCGAGCGCGAGCGCGTTCACGCGCGTGTCGTTGTACTTGTAGGCGGTACCGGCCTTGGGACGCTGCCGGGTCAGCCATTCGTCGGCCTTGTCACTCGGCCGGTCGGCCCAGTCGGGCTTGCCCCACAGCGTGCCCTCCCAATCGCTGGTCTGGCGCAGCAGGTGGTTCCACGTGATGGTGCGGTTGTGCGGCGTGCCGAACAGATCGATCAGGTCGGGGGTGCTCATGCGGTCGGCGCGCTGGCCCGCCGGCGCCGGGTTGTAGAGCTGGATCGGCGCGACCGACTCGCGCGCGGTGTCGTCGATGCTGCGGATCATGCCGGCATCGAACGCGACCCCGACCACGCTCGACAGGAAGCTCTTGGTCACGCTGTGGGTCATGTCGATGCGCTGCGGCTCGCCCCATTCGGCGACGATGGCGCCCTTGTGCACGATCACACCGGTCTGGTCGCCGCGATCCTTGATCGGGCCGATGGCGTCGCCGAACGGCTCGCGGCCGAACGTGCGGTAATGGTTGAGCTTGAGGTCGCGCGGGTTCTTCACTTCGCTGGCGATCGCGAAGTCGATCGTATCCTTCAGCAATTGCGGATTGATGCCGGCCTCGGCGGCGGATCGGCGCGGCCAATCGGCGCCCGGAAATGCGCCCTGGGCCGGCACCGCGGATGTGCCGAGCCCGAGCACCATCATCGCTGCGAACACCCGACCCAACGCCATGAATTCCTCCGTCGTCACTCAAAACGAGCCGAAATGATAGCATGCGCAGGCCCTCGCTGGAGGGCTTCCGGCGCCCCACCGCGCCGCGCGTGGCTGTGTTTTTGAGTGGAGGTTAGCCGAACCTGGGTTCGGCTGGTGACTGAGTTCCGACAATCAAAAGTCGGACGCCAACAAGTCGTAAGAGCCTTTTTTGCCGCGGGCGAAAACCTTCGCTGCCGCGGCACAAATGCGGGAGCGATTCGCATCAAAGGCTTGCAAGAGCGAAGTCTCGTCGGGTTGCAGCGACGGTTGCAGGGATCGCAAGGCATCCGCCGTCACAAAGAACGACGCTTCCATCGCGCTGTCATGTCCCCAAAAGCGGATGGCGTGCCGCGTATTGTCATAGCTGCGACTCGCATTTGGGAAGCTCAATGCCATGGCCGACCTGTCATTGGCTTTTTTGGCCGTTCGAAGTACGCAGTCAGGAGAAAACGGGATCGAGGCGCTTCGGCAATGTAATCTCGCTTTCACGAACCACCCGCTCGTGGTTCTCGGCCATGCTCTTGACCGTATAGCAGGGATTGTCCGGGTCGCCGTCAGGCGCGGGGCGGAGCCGACGAATTTCGTATCCGCCGGCGGCAGCCTGCCGAAGCCACATCGGGGTGAGATCGACGGTTTGTCCGACCATGAATTTGTGCGTCATTGGATGTCCTCGTCGTAAGAATCAGGAATTTCGGTCCGCGTCGGCGCAAGCAAGCTCCGCTCGGCAGCGCGGCAATGGATAGGCTGCATCGTCATAGAGATAATGGATTTCGTGGCGTCCGAACCGCGCCCCGTCGACTTCAAGGCAGGCGCCAAGCAACGCGGCTGCGGGCACGCTCTCGACCGCGAAGCGAATGGCCTCCGCGGCCGTGTCGAAGCGCTTGTACTTGAATCTGCCCCGGGTGTTTTTGTTGGGGCAGGGAAACAGCTCCGCCGGCGCGCCGTAATCCAATGCCGTGAGGACTTGCATTTGCTTTCGCACCTGGTCGCGAACGCCGTCGACCGCATGAGTTTCATCGGACATGAATATCCTTTTGTCGGGAGCGCCGCAGGCGGTCCTCGATATTTGTCTGCGAAGACGAAAGCCAAAAACTGCTGACGATAGGGTCGTGATAAAAGCTGTCTTTGTCATATGGGGATGCCGGGGGCCATTTACGATGGCCTCAGCGCAGGTTCTTTTTGCCGCGCGAAGCGCGGGCGGGTGAGGGGTTGCAAACTATCGAGAGTCCTATTCCCCCTCATCCCAACCCTCTCCCCAACGAACGGGGAGAGGGAGCGCGCTGCATGCGTGGCACGCGCACCGTATTCGTGCCATCCTAGGCAAAACACCAACACACGCGGGGAGAAACACACATGAAGGGCGCCGAAGTTATTGCCGAAATCCTCAAACGCGAGGGCACGGAGTTTCTGTCCTGCTATCCGCGCAACGCGGTGATCGAGCCGTGCGCGGCGCTCGACATCCGGCCGATCCTGTGCCGGCAGGAGCGCGTCGGCGTCGGCCTTGCCGACGGCTACAGCCGGATCAAGCGCGGCAAGACCAACGGCGTGTTCGCGGCGCAGGCCGGCCCCGGCATCGAGAACGCGTTCCCCGGCATCGCCCAGGCGTTCACCGAGAACGTGCCGCTCTTGATCGTCGCCGCCGGGCTTGCGCTGTCGCGGCAGTATCTGCACCCGGTGTTCCGCGCCGCCCAGGTCTACAAGCCGGTCACCAAGTGGTCGGCGCTCGCTCACAACGTGCAGGAATTGCCCGACCTGATGCGGCGCGCCTATCACGCCATGCGCACCGGCAAGGCCGGCCCGGTGATGGTCGAGATTCCCGACGAGGTGTTCGAGGCCGAGTTCAAGGGCGAGCTCGACTACCAGCCGGTGCCGATGCAACGCGCCGCCGCCGACCCGGACGCGATCAGGAAGGCCGCGCAGATGCTGCTTTCGGCGAAGAGCCCGCTGATCCTCGCCGGCGCCGGCATCCACTACGCCGAGGCCGCGGCCCAGCTTGCGGCGCTCGCCGAGCTCGTGCCCGCGCCGGTCGCCACCACCAATCCGGGCAAGAGCGCGATTGCGGAAAACCATCCGCTGTCGCTCGGCGCCTCGACGCGCTCCCGCTCCAAGATGTTCACCGATTTCATGGCCAAGGCCGACGTGGTGTTTGCGGTCGGCTCGAGCCTGACCAAGACGCCGTTCGGCCCGTCGGTACCGCCGGGCAAGACCATCATCCATTCGACCAACGACGCGGGCGACGTCAACAAGGAGTACCGGGTCGAGCAGGCGGTGGTCGGCGACGCCGCGCTGGTGCTCGACGCGCTGATCGCCGAGGTGTCCCGGCAGAAGGGCCAAAAGGGCACGCCGCGCGGCGATAACGCGCTTGCCTCGCTCAAGGAGGAGGTCGCCGCCGGCAAGAAGGCCTGGCTCGGCGAGTGGGCGAAGTTTCTGGATTCCGACGAGACGCCGCTCAACCAGTATCGCGTGATCCGCGACATGATGCGCACGGTCGATCGCGACAACGTCATCATGACGCACGACAGCGGCAGCCCGCGCGAACAGATGATGCCGTTCTGGGAGAGCACGGCGGCCGGCTCGTACATGGGCTGGGGCAAGTCCACGCAATTGGGCTACGGGCTCGGCATCACGATGGGCGCGAAGCTCGCGGCGCCGAAGAAGCTCTGCGTCAACGTGATGGGCGATGCCGCGATCGGCATGACCGGCATGGACATCGAGACCGCCGCGCGCAACAAGATCGCGATCCTCACCGTGGTGTTCAACAACGGTGTGATGGGCGCCGAGCGCGACGTGCTGAAGATCTCCGACGAGAAGTATGGCTCGATGACGGTCGGCGGCAATTACACAAAGGTTGCCGAAGGGCTGAACGTCGCGGCGCGCCGGGTCGAGAAGCCGGGCGACATCGTCTCGGGCATCAAGGAGGCGGTCAGCACGACCGAGAAGGGCTCGCCGTTCCTGCTGGAGTTCGTGGTCAAGGAGGGCCGCGACTTCTCGCGCTACAATTTGCCGGGGTTATAGGAGTTCCCCACAGGGCATCTGTGGATGACGGGCATGGGCGGCGCCGACGCCTTGCCCAACCGCCTGGCATTTCCAATCCTCCGGATGAACGGCGGGGCGGTTCCCTGCCGGCATCGCATCAGGAGCGTTGGAATGTCCGCCGTGGAAGATGATCGCCCCGCAGCCGCCAAGACCCGCTTTGCCAAGGATCAGCTCAAGGCCTTCGTCGAGCGCATCGAGCGGTTGGAGGAGGAGAAGAAGGCGCTCTCCGACGACATCCGCGACGTCTACGCCGAGAGCAAGGCCAGCGGCTTCGACACCACGGCGCTGCGCGCGGTGGTGCGGCTGCGCAAGCAGGACGCCCAGGAGCGCAACGAGCAGCAGCTCATCCTGGAAACCTACATGAACGCGCTCGGGATGCTGGCGGCGGCGTAGCGCTCAGGCAGGCGGCTGCCACCACTGACGCGATCAGATCTGTTCTGGAATACTGGATCGCCCGCCGTCGCGGGCGATGACCGCACGGCTGCCGCGATACTTCGCCTCCTCGGCGCATTTGGCGGCGTGCGCATCGCGGTTGATGACCTGCAGATTGGGCACGCCCCAATAGGCCAGCAGCGCCGGCCACGGCTCGTCGCGCCGCTCGGTCCAGACCCGAAACAGCGGCATCCGATGGTCGATCTCGGCGGTCTTCCACAGCCGTCCGCCGCTCTGCGCGCAGCGCCGCGCCTGCAGGCGGCGCAGCAGGCGGTCGTGATCGCTCGGCGCGTTCCACAGCCGCCATGCCGTCACGCAGGCGGTGTGCCATTGCGCCCGGCGGTTGCGGCCTTCATCCCACAGGTCGCGATGCCAGCCGAAGCGGTAGACCGGCTGGCCGCAGACGCAGCAGAAGCCCGGTCCGCGCGCAAAGCGCTTTTCGCGATACGGCGCGGGCGGCGCGCGGAAGCTCGCCGGCAATCCCTTGCTTCCGACGCGCCAGCTCCAGCCGGCCGGCGTGCCGCTGATGCTGGCCAGCGCGCGCGCCAGGCGGTCGGCGCGGATCGGATGGGCGCGCCAATAGCTGTCGACCGCGAGCCGCAGCATTGGCGGCGTCCAGCGGCGGGCGAGCGCGTGGCCGAGCACGGCGGCCGGAAAAATCTCCGGCAGCGCGCGATGGAGGCGCGCCCGCGCGCGTTCATTGTGCAGCTCCCGCGTCTCCGACATTTTCATGCCGGGGATGGTGCCAGCCAGACGTAAAGGCTTCGTCAGCAGGTGAGCGTTTGCTCAGGCCTCCCTCCGCCTCATCCTGAGGAGGGCGCTCTTGCGCCCGTCTCGAAGGATGGGGCGGTCCGAAGAATGGGGGCGGCCCCATGGTTCGAGACGCCGCGCTTCGCGCGGCTCCTCACCATGAGGCCGGGACAGGTCGAGGGCGCGCAGTCCCCTAAAGATCCAGCCGCTTGCGCGCCGCCGCGGCGTCGGTGGTCATCGCCTTGGGGTCGATCGCGACCGGCTTGAACGTGCAGCGTGCATCGCCGTCGTCTCTCACCCCCTGGACTGCTCGATGTCGACGCCCCAGGTTCGCAACAGCATGCACGCGAGCACATAGCAGCCGATCAGCATGATGATCTCGTTGAGACCGCCTTCGCCGAACACCGTGATCGCCTGAGCCAGATTGGTGTCGCTGGCCTTGCGGTCCTTGACGAGGTCGTCAGTGAGGGAAAGTGCCAGCCGCTGTGTCGCGTCGAGCCCAGGTGCGCTCGCGCCTACTTTTGGCGCGGCGATCAGCTCTTCGCTCATGCCAATCTCGCGCGAGATGCGAGTGTGATGATGGATTTCGTAGGGCGCTTCGCACAGGTGCCCAACGCGCAAGATCATCAGCTCGCGCAAGGAATCCGACAGCGATGTCTTGTAGCGCACCGCATCATTGAAATCGATGAAGGGTTCCGCCATGCCCGGGGACCACATCAGCATCTTCCACACATTGCCTCGGTCGGGCGCGATACGCTTGCGCATCTCTTCGGCAAGGCGAGGCGAAAGATTGTCGAGCGACGGGTAGGCGTGGCGGGCCACGGGCGTTCTCCATGCATTGCCGCTATTGGCGCGGCTGTGTCCGGGTTTGGCACCACCCGTATCACGGTGACAGCCGCAAGCGCTCCGGAATCACAAATCCAGCCGCTTGCGCGCAGCCGCGGCGTCGGTGGTCATTGCCTTGGGGTCGATCGCGACCGGCTTGAATGTGCAGCGGGCGAAGCGCTCTTTCTCGGCGAACGGCACGGTGGCGTCGATGCCGAGCTTGGTGCGGATGCCGCCGGCCGAGACCCGGACATATTCGTGACCGCGCGCGCCCGGCACGGTGAGCAGGTCCTTGGACGCCTCCATGCGGGTGGCGAGCGCGTATTCGACGTCGGCCGGATCGCGGATGTCGATGTCGTCGTCCACCACGATCACCAGGTCGAGGTCCTTGAGCGCGCCGAACGCGGCCAGTATGGCGTTGCGCTGCAAGCCGTCGTGGTTCGGCGCGGTCTTTTTCACCTGCACGATGGCGTGGAAGCGATGTAATCCGCCCGCCGTCATCTCGGCGTCGGTCACGATCGGCACCGCGGCTTGCAGCACCTTCAGCAGGCTCGCCTCCAGCACGTATTTGCGAAGCACCACCGTCTCGCGGCCATAGCCGTTGATGGCGTGGTAGATCGGCTTGCTGCGGTGGGTGAGCGCGGTGACCTCCAGGACCGGCCCAGGGTCGGCCGGCGCCAGATAGCCGACGAACTCGCCGAACGGGCCCTCAATGATGGTCTCGTCGAACTTGAGCACGCCCTCCAGCACGATCTCGCTTTCAGCCGGCACCAGCAGGTCCTGGGTCAGCGCCTTGACCACCGGCAGCGGCCGGCCGCTGAGCCCGCCGGCGACCGCAAGCTCGTCGGCGGTCTCGGGCATCTGCGAGCCCATGGTGGCCGCGGTGTAATGCAGCGCGAGGTCCGAGCCGATGCAGACCACGACCGGCAGATGCCGGCCCTGCTTCTGCGCGCGCTCGAAGGCGAGCCGCAGGTGGCGGCCGTAGTCGAGCTGGATTCCGGCACGGTTGCCGCCGGCCAGCATCAACCGGTGATAGGAGGCGTTGTAGACGCCGGTCTCGGGATCGCGCGCGATCACGATGCCGGCGGTGATGTAGCGGCCGCCGTCGGCCTCGGTGTGAAAAAGCGCCGGCAGCATGCGCCCGAGGTCGATGTCCTTGGTGTGGACGTGCTGCTGCGCCGGCGCGCGCTCGACCAGCACCGGCGGCTTGGGATCGCCGATCGCGCGGCTGACGAAGTCGCGCACGCCGCGGAAGTCGATGCCGAAGGCCGCCTCGACGTTGTCCTGGCACGACAGCAGGTTGCCGATCACCGGCATGTCATAGCCGTCGACCGTGGTGAACAGCAGCGCCGGCCCGCCGTCGAGCTGTTTCATCAAGCCGGCGACTTCGAGATGCGGATCGACCGGCGCGCTGTAGGTCGCAAGCCGCCCGCGCTCGGCCATGCGGTCGAGCGCCGCGCGAAAGCGCGTGTCCAGCACGAGGTTGGTTTGTTTCAACGCACTCTCCTGGGCGCAGGCCTGCGCGGCGGCATCATATCAGCTTCGCCGGCAAGCGCCTGGACACTGAAGCGTGAGCCTAGGACGCGGGCGCTCGTTCAAAAAGATCACGCCAACCATGCGGCATGAAAAAACCGGCCGAGCGGCCGGTGGCGGATGGGCAAAGCGCCGAAGGCTACTGCAATCCCGCGGTCCGCTGATCGCCGAACGTCACGGTCGCCTGGAACACCACCGCGCTGCCGCTGAACCCCTTGTCGGTCATGCCGAGATGCGGATCGTGCGAGAACGTCATCAGCACCGCCGACCTGGGCTTCTGCATGAACTCGATCAGCCTTGTGTAGTCGGGATCGCCAAACCGCGTCACGACCATCGCATCCTGCACGCTCGCCACCAGGGTCAGCCCGCGCATCCAGGGTCCGTCGAGCGGATCGGTGACGCGGCTGCGGGTCATGGTTTCGGTGGGCTTTACCGCGACGGTGCCGCCGGGCTTGCGGGTGACGACGGCCGCAATGCTGGTCGGGCGCGCCACCGGCGTCGGGCGGGTTTCCTGACTGGCGTCGGCCTGCGCCGCATAGGCCAGCGCGACCTCGGCCGGAACCCGGTCGGGCCGCTCGAATGGGCCGGCCGATGCGGTGGTTTCGCGGCTGCCGGCGGTGGTCAATCCGACCGCAAGCTCGCGGCGTGCGTCGTCGATGTTGGCGTTCGGCACGTCGAGCGGGGGCCGCGGTGGATCGCCGCCGTCCCAGAAGCCGCGTGAATTGATCACGTCGTTGGCCGACAGTGAGGCGACATCGACCGAACCGGCAGGCCGCCGCGGCGGTGGCGGCAGCACCGGCCGGCTCTCGGCCGAAGCGATCTGATAGATCGGACGCGCCCGCGGCAGCGGCACCGGCGTGCTGTCGGGTGCGGGCTTGGCCTCGGCCAAGACGGCGAGGGCAGGCTTGGCCTCGGGCGTGGGCTTGGCTTCAAGCGCGGGCTTGGCTTCAAGCGCGGGCTTGGCTTCAGCCGAGGCGACACGGACCAGCTTGGCCTCGACCGCCGGCGCGGGCTTGGCTTCGGCCGCGGCGACGCGGGCCGGCTTCGCCTCGGCGGCGCGCCGCGCCGTCGTGCTCTGGCGGGCCGAGGCGGTATCGTCGGTCTCTTCGGCGTCCTGCGGAACGCCAAATAGCCCAGCCAGCAGGCTGCGCTGCTTGGTCGGCGCCGGCGCGGTGCGGTGGCCGCGCTCGAGATCGGCGAGCGCCAGCTGATAGCCGGGCAGGGGATTGCCGTCAGTCGGCAGATGCACGGTGCGGCCGTCCGGGAACAGCTTGGACGAGCTGCTCGCGCGTCATGCGCGGCCAGGCGCGCACGCTGCCGACGTCGAGATGCACGAACGGCGAGCCGGAGGTCGGATAATAGCCGACGCCACCGCCCTGGTGTTTCATGGCGGTGGCGCGAAGCTTTTCGAGGGGAACGCCGGGGATGTAGAAGTCGATGGCTTTGCCGAGCGTGTGCTGGCTGAAGCGGGCGACGCCCTTGCTGCGGCGGCGTAGCATCGAATTGGTGTCGGGCGAGCGGTAGCCGCAGATGATGTGGATCGCTTCCTTGGCGCCGACGTCCTGGTAGACCTCCCACAAGAGATCGATCTCCTGCAGGTCCATCTTGATCGCTTCGTTCTTGCGCCAGTCGCGCAGGATCCAGTTGATCTTCTTCAGCGCCTCTTCGTCGTACTGCGCCGTTCTTCTTGTAGGTGACGGTCAGGTCTTCGTCGGTGTGGACGTTATGCAGCGAGATGGTGCGGGTGTCGGCGGCGGCGCCTTGGCTGCGGCAGCCCGAACGAACCGGCGATGAAGCGCCATGGCGGCAAAGCCGGCGCGACGCACGGCGCGCGAGCAACTCAACTCAGGTCCGACATTGCGCGGCGCAAACTGGCACGTACGGTCTCGCGTTTCGAGTCGCGGAACAGTGTGACGCCGCAGCGGTCAGGCTGCGGGTGACATGGCTAACGCAGTGTTATCGGGATGGGTAAATGCGGAATTAACTATGTCCCCCCGCCCCCTCATCTTCCACCTAAGGCTAATCTTACCGGCGGAGTATGGCGAAAAATGGCCTGCGAATCCAGGCCAATTCGACAGGCCGATATCGTTAGCGCCGATGTGAAAACCGGGCCGGTTCGCCGCCGATTCCGGGCGTGTTTTAGCGGAAAAGCCGTTCGAACGGCGAAAACGAGCTGCGGCCGCCGCCGCGCGCCACGTCGTTCAGCCGGTGCATCGCCCCTGCCGATCGGCTTGAAGTTGGGATCGGCCGGCCGCTCGATCGCCACATCGGCCACCGACCCGTTCGCTGCCGCGCAGGAGCGACAGCAGCCTGGTGTCGAGGCCGTAGATGTCGTCGCGGATCTGCAGCTTGCCCTGCTCGTCCACGAACGCGGTCTGGTAGGTGAGGTGGACCGGGATCGGGGTCGGAAGTCGATCTGCTGCTCCTCGCCGCCGAACATCTGCTTGATGCGGGCCTGCGTATGGTCGAGCTTCGGCGCCGCGTAGGACAGCAGCACCTCGGCGTATTTGATCGGATCCTGCACGCGCATGCAGCCGTGGCTGTAGGCGCGCCTGTCGTGCGCGAAATAGTGCTTCTCCGGCGTGTCGTGCTGGTAGACCAGGAACTTGTTCGGGAAGTTGAAGCGGATGCGGCCGAGCGCATTGCGCTCGCCCGGCGGCTGGTACACGCGGATGCTGCCGTCGCGGCCGCGCTCGACCTTGAGCCCCTGGCGCTCGAAGATCTGCGGATCGCCGCTCTCGTAGATCGGCAGCAGCTCGTTGTAGATGATCGACTGCGGCACGTTCCAGGTCGGGTTGACCGTGATGAACTTCATCGTCTCGGTCAGGAGCGGCGTCTCCTGGGTCGGCTTGCCGACCACGACGCGGGTCTGCCAGACCTTGCGCGCCGTTGTTGATAGACGCGAAGGTGGTAGTCCGGGATGTTGAGCATGACGTGGCGTGCTTGCCGAGCTCGCGCGGCATCCAGCGCCAGCGCTCCATGCGTGGCGAGGATGGCGTCGATCCGCTTGCCGCGGCTCGGCCCGTTGAGCGCATCGATGGTCGCGCCGTTCAACTGGCCGGTCGGCTGCAGGCCGTGCGCCTTCTGGAATTTGCCGACCGCATCCGCGAGCGCGTGGTCGTAGTTCAGGTTCGGCTCGGCGGCGAGGCCGAGCCGCTCGCGCAGCGTCGGCACGCGCGGGTCGGTCATCATGATGTCACCGGTGCCGCGCTGTCGCGGGCATAAGCGCAGCACCGGGCCGTTCGCGAATGCGTGGCCCGGCGTCGGCTGCCGGCCGTCGCGCAGCTCGGCGAGCTTGGCCTTGAGCGCCTGGTAGGCCGGCTGCTGCGGGTTGAACCGCTGCGAGCGTCGTCGCGCAGATCGTCGGAGGATGCGATCTTGTTCAGCGCGTCGTCGGCGTCGAACGCCGAGCTTGTATTCGATGTTCGGGCTGACGCGGCTGAAGTGCACGCGCCCGGTCATGGCGTGGCGCGCGTAGCGTCAACAGCATCGCGGTGAATTCGATATCGGCCTCGGCTTGCGCCGGCGCGCCGCCGGCAAAGTTCGGCATCGGATAGTCCCGCGGATCGAGGCCGTCGGCGTCGACCGTGCGCAGATAGTCGATGGCGATCTTCGCGCGCGCTCGGTCGGGCCTCGGCGTCGACCCAGAGCGGCTGGAAGTCGCGGGTCTTCTGATAGAGCGTCGCGATCGCGTCGCGATCGGACTTGCGCGCGATGAGCTGCTCGAACTGCTTGCTGCCGATCAGCTCGCGCAGCGCGACGGCGATCGGGTCGGTTGCCGCGGCGGGGGCCGTTGCGGCGCCCGGGCCGGTCTCGGCCGGTGCCGCTTGGGCCGTATCCGGTGCTTTAGTCTCCAGGTGCTCGGAAGCCGCCGGCTGGCTTGGCGTTTCATCGGATGCCGGCAGCGTGCCGCGAAGCTGCAAGCTGTCGGACGAAGGCGTGGCGGGTGACGCCGACGGCGCGGCGACGACGGCGGTGCTCAGTACCGTGAGCATCATGGCCAGCGCGGTGCCGGCCGGCACGTCCGATCGAACGCGGTGCATCACTCTTGACTCCAGTGGTCCGCTAAGAACGCCGCCTCATGTCTCACGGCGCCATTTGCGGCGCGCGAGCTAGTGTCCCGAACCCGAAGTTCGCACGATTGCGCGGCGAGCTCTTTTGCGAACTTGCGGGTTCAAAGCGACACTAGCCGTCAATTCGCCTCGGCGGGCTCATCTTGCGCGTGCCGGTCGGCGAGTCCGAGGTGCTCGAGCTTGCGGTAGAGCGTCGAGCGCCCGATCTGCAATCGGCGCGCGACCTCCGACATCTGGCCGCGGTAATGCGCGATGGCAAAGCGGATGGTTTCGGCCTCGATCTCCTCCAGCGGACGCACGTCGCCGTGGACGTCGAGCATAGTCAGCGTGCCGTGCGGCATCGGCACGTCGGCCGCGGCGCCTGGGCCGACGTCGAGCAGCGACGGCATCTCGCCCACGTGCGGCGCGGCCGTCGTGTCCGACGATTCCGCAAACACCGGCGGCTGGCCGTCACGCGCTGCAATTTGCGCTGCGATCTGCGGAAATTCGTCGAGGCCGATGCCGTCGCCTTCGGCCAGCACCACGGCGCGGAACACCGCGTTCTCGAGCTGGCGCACGTTGCCGGGCCAGCGGTGGCGTCCGAGCAGTGCCAACGCCTCGCCGCTGACGGAGCGGACGCGCTTGCCCTCCTCGGCCGCGAACCGGGCGAGGAAATGCCGAACCAAGTCGGGGATGTCTTCGGAGCGCTCGCGCAGCGGCGGCACCGCGATCGGAAACACGTGCAGGCGATAGAACAGGTCTTCGCGGAAGCGGCCGTTTTTGACGTCGGCGATCAGGTTGCGGTTGGTGGCCGAAATCAGCCGCACGTCGACCTTCACGGGCTTGCGCGCGCCGACCGGCTCGACCTCGCCCTCCTGGATGGCGCGCAGGAGCTTGACCTGGGCCGCCGGCGGCAATTCGCCGACCTCGTCGAGGAACAAGGTGCCGCCCGACGCCTCAACGAATTTGCCGGTGTGCCGCTCGGTCGCGCCGGTGAAGGCGCCCTTCTCGTGGCCGAACAGGATCGATTCCACGAGATTGTCGGGGATGGCGCCGCAGTTGACCGCGACGAACGGCTTCGCCCGCCGCTCGCCCTGGCCATGAATGGCGCGCGCGATCAATTCCTTGCCGACGCCGGATTCGCCTTCGATCAGCACCGGAATGATGGAGGCCGCGGCCTTCTCGGCGGTGCGCAGCACGTGCTGCATCCGGGGGCTGCGGGTGACGATGTCCTTGAGCGTCAGGGTGCCGGACTGGCTGCGCTTGATGCGGTTGAGCTCATCCTCGAGTGCGCTCTTTTCCAGCGCATTGCGGAGCGAGACTTGCAGCCGCTCGACGCCGACCGGCTTGACCACGAAATCGACCGCGCCGGCGCGCATCGCCGACACCACATTGTCGATGCCGCCGTGGGCGGTCTGCACGATCACCGGCACGGGGTTGCCGGTCTCGCGCAGGTGCGCCAGCACACCGAGGCCGTCGAGATCGGGCATCACCAGGTCGAGCACGATGCAGTCGAACCGCTCGCCCGACGCGATCAGCCGCGCCACCTGGTCGCCGCTCTCGGCCGTGACCGGCTCGTGGCCGAACCGGCGCACCATGTTGTCGAGCAGTCGCCGTTGGACAGGATCGTCATCGACGATGAGAACGCGAGCGGCCATCACCACACTCCAAACGCAACGCAACGCAACTGTGCCGTTTCGAGGCACTTTGCGCGGCTTGCGTTAAGAGGGGGTGAGGAAACGCGGTTAAGCGAACGTTATGGCTGCTTCACCGGCTCGACGCTGAACAGGTCGGGGATCGCCATCACCGCGTGATGGCGCGCCAGCGGATCGGTGATCGTGCGGTTGATCTCGCCGAGCTTGGCCATCAGCACCATCGGCACGGTGTAGCGCAGGGCGTCGCCGCCGGTGCGCCGTCGGATCACCGCTACCGCAAACGTGCCGGGCGGCGACTTCTCGGCTGCGACCTGCGCGGTGCCCTGGCCGGGGCTGGCGCCGATCGCCAGCATGACGCCATCGAGCGGGCAGGGGCAGGGCACGCCGTCGCCCTGATAGAACACCACCGCAAGCTCGCGCGGCCGGGCGTTCAGCCGCTGCATCGCGTCCTCGCCGATGCGGATTCCGACCGGAATGAACGAGCCGAAGCCGCCGTGCACGCGCGTGCCGAGCGCGACCCATTGCTCCGGCGTCTCGGCGGACGCGGCGGATACGGTGAGAACGAGGGACAGCACGACGGCGATGCGCATGGCGAAACCGGGCGGGGTTTGAGGATCTGCGGCCCGATATCACCATGCCCTGGCCGCGCCGACCAGCCGGTTCGCGCGCGCTCAATCGCGGCGCGACAGCTGCGTCCTCGAAGCAACTCTCGGCGCTGCATTGGTCTCGCGCGTTCGTGAAACGAAACGGGCGCTCCGCATCGCGGGGCGCCCGGTATTGCGTAAGGCTTGTCCGACCGACGGTTAAGCCGGCACCGGCCGCACCTGGCGGAGCACAATCTTGGCGAACTCCATGCAGACCAGCAGCGAGGCCGACACCGCCGCTGCGACTGCCCAGTCGGTCCCGGTGAGCGGAACCGTGTGGAACGCGGTCTGCAGGAACGGCGCGTAGACCACGAGCACGTGGGTGCCGAGCGCGAAGGCTATCGCCACGAACAGCCACTTGTTGTCGAAGAGGCCGACGAACGCGCTGCGGCGGCGCGAGCGGCAGTTATAGACGTCGAAGAGCTGGTACATCATCAACGTCGTGAACGCCATCGTGCGCGCGTGCGCCTCGTCGAACGCGTTCGGGCCGGTACCGGTCGCGAACAGCGTGAACATGCCGCCCGGGTAGTAGGCGTCGAGCACCAGCACCGTACCGACCATCATCAAGAGGCCGACGCAGGCGAGGCGCACCCAGTCTTCGTTCAGCAGGATCCCTGCACCATGCCGCCGCGGGGCGCGGAGCATGACGTCGCGATCCTTGGGGTCGACGCCAAGGGCCAGGGCGGGCGGTCCGTCGGTGACCAGGTTGATCCACAACAGTTGCGCAGCAAGCAACGGCAGGAACAGACCGACGTCGGCCGAGATCAGCCCGAGCCACGACGCGAACATCACGCCGGCGAACATGGTCATCAGCTCGCCGGAGTTGGTCGACAGCAGATACAACAGGTACTTCTGGATATTGTCGTAGACGGCGCGGCCCTCTTCGATCGCCTTCACGATGCTGGCGAAGTTGTCGTCGGTCAGCACGATGTCGGCCGCCTCCTTGGAAACGTCGGTGCCGGTGATGCCCATCGCAATACCGACGTTCGCGGTCTTGAGCGCCGGAGCGTCGTTGATGCCGTCGCCGGTCATGGCGACGATGTGGCCCTTGCGCTGGAGCGCCTGCACGATCCGCAGCTTGTGGTCCGGGTCGACGCGGGCGAACACGCGTACGTCCTCGACGATGGCGTCGAGCTTGGCGTCGTCCATGCCGCGCAGGTCGGCGCCGGTCACGACCCGTGAGCCGTCATCGAGGATCCGCAGCTCCTTGGCGATCGCAGCGGCGGTCGCCGGGTGGTCACCGGTGATCATGACGGTGCGGATGTGCGCCTTGCGGGCGACGCGCACCGCCTCCTTCACCTCCGCGCGCGGCGGATCGATCATGCCGACGAGGCCGAGCAGGACGAGATCCTCTTCCACCAACTCCGGCAGCTCGACGTCCAGCGGGTTCGCCCGATCGAACCCGAGCGACTTGGCCGGCACGTTGCGGGTCGCGATGGCGAGCACGCGCAAAGCCTGGCTTGCGAGCGCATCGTTCTGCTTGGTGATGGCAGCGCGTCCGGCGTCGTCGAGCGGCACTGGCCGACCCTGATCCATGACCTGGCGGCAGCGCGGCAGCAGGATTTCCGGCGCGCCTTTCACCATGACACGCAGATTGTCCGGCTTTTCCGGGTCGGCGTGGACGGTGGTATGGCGCTTGCGCTCGGAGGTGAATGGGATTTCCGCCACGCGCCGATGCGGCGCGAGCGACTGCTCCGAGATGCCGAGCTTGCGCGCGGTGACCACCAGCGCGCCTTCGGTCGGATCGCCCTGCACACTCCAGCGTCCGTCGTCGTTCTTGGTCAACGCGGCGTCGTTCACCAGCGCCGCGGCCAGCAGCGTGTGCTGGAGCGTCGTGCGGACGCATTCGTCGGTCGGCAGCGGTTTGCCGTGGCGGGTGAAGTCGCCGTCCGGGATGTAGCCGCTGCCGCTTACGTCGATGACCGAGCCGGAGCAATAGATCGCCCGCACGGTCATCTCGTTGCGGGTGAGCGTTCCGGTCTTGTCGGAGCAGATGACGGTCGCGGCCCCAAGCGTTTCGATAGCCGGCAGCTTGCGGACGATGGCGTTGGCGGCCGCCATCCGCCGCACGCCGAGGCTCAGCCCGATGGTCACGATGGCCGGCAGAGCTTCCGGAATGGCCGCGACCGCGAGCGCGACCGCGAACAGAAACATGCTCAGGATGATGTTGAGGGTGAACGCCTTGGCGCTGAACAGACCGGCGGCAAACACGACGGCGCAGATGCCGAGCATGATGACGGTCAGGCGCTTGCCGGTGCGGTCAAGCTCCTGTTGCAGCGGCGTCGGCTCTTTCTCGACGGCCTCCAGCAGACCGGCGATCTTGCCGACCTCGGTCTGCATGCCGGTGGCGACAACCACCGCACGGCCGCGGCCGTAGGTGGCGACCGTACCGGCGAACAGCATGTTCACGCGGTCGCCCAGGCCGATGTCGCCGCTGAGCGGACGCGGATTCTTGGTGACCGGGAGGCTTTCGCCGGTCAGCGGCGCTTCGTCGGTGTGGAGGTTGGCGTCCTCGATGATGCGGCTGTCCGCCGGAATCTTGTCGCCGGCCTCGACCAGCACGATGTCGCCCGGGACGATGTCATGGGCCGGGATGCGCCGGCGCTCGCCATCGCGGATCACGGTGGATTCCGGCGCAGCCAGCGCCATCAGTGCGCGCACCGAGCGTTCTGCCCGCGCCTCCTGGAAGAAGCCCAGCAGTGCGTTGAGGATGACGATCACGCTGATGACGATCGCCTCGTAAGGCAGGGCGTGCTCGCGCGGATCCTGCAGCAGCCATTCCACCACCGATATCGCGATGGCGGCCAGCAGGATGATGACGAGGATGTTCTCGAACTGCTCGAGCAGCCGCCGCCACCACGGTGTTTCCGGTGCGGCCTTGAGCTGGTTGAGGCCGTATTGCTCGAGACGGCGCTTCGCCTCGTCGCGGCTCAGGCCGCGCGCGGCGTGCGAGCCAAGCGAGGAGACGACCGTCTCGGCAGGAAGCGCATGCGGATCGGAGCTGGACGCCGGCACCGGACGGGCGCGGTCAAGCTCAAGCGACGACGGATTGGTCTGTACATTCATGGGGGCCACTCCTTTGTTCCAGTCCGACATCGCAGCGGGTGCTGCCAGAGGGGCCCGGCCTGGTTGTGTGTTGGTGTTTTCGGTTTCGGTACGCTTTCGTTGAGTTGTTACGGGTGCGGCAAGGGCCGGCTCGCCTCGATCGCGGCCGGACCCGACGCCGGTGCCGTGCTGGCGGAGGCCGTGCGGCGCTACGAGGCGATCGAGGAGGTGCCGCGCCGGATCATGCTCTAGCGTTCGTCGCCGAGCAGGCGCACCAGGTCGCCAGGCTCGATCATGGCGCAGGCGAACACGCCGATCACGGTCAGCACACCCGAGGCGTCCCAGTAGGTGAATTGCCGCGCGCGGCACTGGCCGCCACCAGGCGAGCAGCGCCACGGCGGCAGCTAGGCACGAACAGCGCAGTGCAGGTCGCGGGCAGCAGCGCCGCCTGCGGCAAGGCGTGCTGGACCAGCGCGGCGAACACGACCACCGCGGTGATCGACCCGGCGAGCACCAGCTGTGGGCCGGAGGTCGGCTGCAACGACGCCCTTTGCACCGTTTCGATGGGGTTGAAGATGGTCATGGCGCTCCTTTCCGCCCCCGGGCGCGACCCCATGGGGCCTTTTTATCCGCTTGAATTGTGATATATGCCATCAAGTGCCACAGCATCTTGAAGTAGATAGTTTAGTAAACATGAAACGTCTGGGAAGGCAAGCTGGTTCCGGGGGCGCCGTGCAGATCGCAAGGACAGAGCCGCAGGCCAAACAGCTGCGAAAACAGGCCGGTGCTTGGCTGAAGGAACTGCGAGGGCGGGCTGGTTTGTCGCAGATCCAGCTCGCTGAAATGTTGGGCTTCAAATACTACACGTTCATTTCACAGGTGGAGAACGGCTTCGGACGGGTGCCGACCGAAAGCCTGGAACCCTGGGCGCGCGCGCTCGGCGTCGAGCCCAAGGCCTTCACGCGGGAGCTTCTGTCCTACTACGAGCCCGAGTGGCATCGGCTGTTGTTCGAGGTGAAGAAATGACGGTGGTGAAATTTCCCGCACGGTCGCAGGTCGTGCCGGCCGGCTGGCAGCAGGACGAATTGCAGCAGATCGTGGCTGCCTGTTCCGGCTCGGTCGCAACCGGTGAGGCGAGCGGTTGGGACGTCGGCGTCACCGAGCACGGCGAGCCGCAGGTCTATCTGATCGGCCCACCGCCGGACTACAACTGCATCCTGTGCATCTCGCGCATCGGCACCCGCTATGTGATCGAGGACGGCTACGGTCGGGTGCTGCTGGAGCACGACGACACCCTGCTGCTGGCCGAGCAGGCGCTGGCTGCGCTGCGCCGGCGCAAGGCCGCGCTGCTCGCACGGGTGGCGGTGGTCTGGCACGCGGTGCGCGAGGCGTTCGAGGAGAAGACCGAGGCACTCGGCGCCGAGTCGATGGAGGTGCTGACGCACCTCGCAGCGCTGGCCTGACGGGCCGTCACTTCGCAAGGCCGGTCAGCACCGCGAAAACGCATGGTTGCCGCGGGCGGGGGCTGCCTTATCTTGAGGACGCCCCGCAACGCAAGCCATGGCCTGTCTCCTATGAAGCCTGTCGTCACGAATGCGCCGGCGCGCAGCGCCGCCCCCAAGACCGCGCTGAAGTCGGCCGCATCAAAATCGCTCGGTGCCCTGCCCGAGTGGAACCTGGCCGATCTCTATCCGGCGATGGAGTCGCCGGCGGTCAAGCAGGACCTCGACCGCGGCGAGAACGAATGCATCGAGTTCGAGAAGGCCTACAAGGGCCGGCTTGCCGCGATCGCAGCCGGCGCCGACGCCGGCAAGGTGCTGGCGGAGGCGGTGCGGCGCTACGAGGCGATCGAGGAGGTGCTGGGGCGGCTGATCTCCTACGCAGGGCTGCTGTACAGCGGCAACACCACCGATCCGGCGATCGGCAAGTTCTATGGCGACATGCAGGAGCGCATCACCGCGGCATCGCTGCATCTTCTGTTCTTCACGCTTGAGCTCAATCGCATCGACGACGCCGAGCTCGACAAGGCCATGGCCGATCCGGCGCTCGGTCATTACCGGCCGTGGCTGGAGGACATCCGCAAGGACAAGCCGTACCAGCTCGAAGACCGCATCGAGCAATTGTTCCACGAGAAGTCGGTGACCGGCTATTCGGCCTTCAACCGGCTGTTCGACGAGACCATGGTGGGCCTGCGCTTCAAGGTCGGCAAGAAACTGCTGACCCAGGAGCAGGTGCTCAATCTGCTGGTCGATCCCAAGCCCGCCGTGCGCAAGCAGGCCGCCGGGGCAATGGCCAGGACGTTTCGGGAAAACCTTCGGCTGTTTGCCTTGATCACCAATACGCTGTCCAAGGACAAGGAGATTTCCGACCGCTGGCGCGGCTTCAAGGACGTCGCCGACTCCCGCCATCTCGCCAATCGCGTCGAGCCCGAGGTGGTGGAGGCGCTGGTGTCATCGGTGCGGGCCGCCTATCCGCGGCTGTCGCACCGCTATTACGCGCTCAAGGCGCGCTGGTTCGGCAAGAGGACGCTGCCGCATTGGGACCGCAACGCGCCATTGCCGCAGGTCGCCATGCGCACCATCGGCTGGAACGAAGCCCAGTCGACCGTGCTCACCGCCTATGGCGCGTTCTCGCCGCGCATGGCGTCGATCGCCGAGCGGTTCTTCAAGGATCGCTGGATCGATGCGCCGGCGCGGCCCGGCAAGTCGCCGGGCGCGTTCTCGCACCCGACCGTGCCGTCGGCGCACCCCTATGTGCTGCTCAACTACCAGGGCAAGCCGCGCGACGTGATGACGCTGGCCCACGAGTTGGGCCACGGCGTGCACCAGGTGCTGGCGGCGCCGAACGGCGCGCTAATGGCGCCGACGCCGCTGACGTTGGCCGAGACCGCGAGCGTGTTCGGCGAGATGCTGACCTTCAAGCGGCTGCTGGCGCAAACCAAGGACAAGCAGCAGCGCAAGGCCATGCTCGCCGCCAAGGTCGAAGACATGATCAACACCGTGGTGCGCCAGATCGCGTTCTACACCTTCGAGCGCCGCATCCACAGCGAGCGACGGAACGGCGAGCTCACTGCCGATCAGATCAGCGCGATCTGGCTCGAGGTGCAGGGCGAGAGCCTGGGGCCGGCGATCGAGCTGCGTCCCGGCTACGAGACGTTCTGGAGCTACATCCCGCACTTCATCCATTCGCCGTTCTATGTCTATGCCTATGCGTTCGGCGATTGCCTGGTGAACTCGCTTTACGCGGTCTATGAGCGCGCCAGCGAAGGCTTCGCGGAGCGCTATCTGCAAATGCTCGCCGCCGGCGGCACCAAGCACCATTCCGAGCTGCTCGCCCCGTTCGGCCTTGACGCCCGCGACCCGAAGTTCTGGCAGGGCGGCCTGAGCGTTATCGAGGGCATGATCAGCGAACTGGAAAACTTGGGATGATTGGAGTCGGAGATCGAGCGCGGTGATTACGTCAGCCACGAGGATTTCAAGCGTGGTCTTGCCGAGCGCCGCAAATCCCTCCGTTGACCATGCTCTAAGTCGTTAAACTGTGACAGCAATGGCTCGGCGACCTGACCACGACCACGAGGCCAACCGCTTCGCCGCCCGCGCCCGCCGCTATGCGCGCGTCGGCACCAATGTCGGCGGCGTGGCGGCGCGCATCGCCGGCGCGCGGCTGTTCGGCTTCGATCTCGACCGCGCCCGGAACGCCGCCGAGCTCGCCGCGGCGCTCGGCGGGCTGAAGGGCCCGATCATGAAGGTGGCGCAGCTGCTCGCCACCATCCCGGAGGCGCTGCCGCCGGAATACATCACCGAGCTCACCAAATTGCAGAGCCAGGCGCCGCCGATGGGCTGGGCGTTCGTGCGCCGCCGCATGCAGGCCGAGCTCGGTGCCGATTGGCAAACCAAATTCGCAAGCTTCGAGCATCATCCGGCGGCAGCGGCCTCGCTCGGCCAGGTGCATCGCGCGCGCTCGCTGGGCGGCGACGCGCTGGCCTGCAAGCTGCAGTACGCCGACATGCAGTCGGCGGTCGAGGCCGACCTCAAACAACTCAATCTGCTGTTCGCGATCCGCCGCCGGTTCGACCCGGCGATCGACACAACCGAGATCATCAAGGAGATCAGCGCGCGGATCCGCGAAGAGCTCGACTACCGGCACGAGGCCAGGAACGTCGCGCTCTATCGTGACGTCCTGGCCGGCGAGGACGAGATCCAGGTGCCGCGGGTGTGGCCCGAGCTTTCGACCGGCCGGCTGCTCACGCTCGACTGGCTCGAGGGCACGCCGATGCTGGAGCACAAGGACGCCACGCTCGCGGTCCGCAACCGCCTGGCCAAGGCGATGTTCACCGCCTGGTGGTTCCCGTTCAGCCGCGTCGGCGTCATCCACGGCGACCCGCATCTCGGCAATTATTCGGTGTTCGAGAGCAAGCGCCGGCCGGCCGGCATCAACCTGCTCGACTATGGCTGCATCCGCGTGTTCCCGCCCACGTTCGTCGGCGGCGTGGTCGACCTCTACAACGGACTGCGCCGCGGCGACGACAGCCTCGTGGTCCATGCCTACGAGACCTGGGGCTTCCGCAACCTGTCCCGCGAATTGATCGACATCCTCAACATCTGGGCGCGCTTCATTTACGGCCCGCTGATGGAGGACCGCGTGCGCACCATCGCGGACGGCGTGAAGCCTGGCGAGTACGGCCGCCGCCAGGCGTTCGAAGTGCAGCGCGCGTTGCGGCAAAAGGGCCCGGTCATGGTGCCGCGCGAGTTCGTGCTGATGGATCGCGCCGCCATCGGGCTGGGCGGCGTATTCCTGCATCTGCGCGCCGAGCTCAACTTCCATCGCCTGTTCGAGACTGCGATGGAGGATTTCTCGGTCAAGCGCGTGGCCGGGCGGCAGGCCGCAGCGCTGAAGCGCGCCGGTCTTGCGCCGGCCGGCTAACGCTTTTCCAGGTGGGTTGCGGCCTGTTCCGGTTGCACTTCGGCCGTCGGGCGGTTAAACGGGCCGTGGGTTCGGCCCGGTTCGCGTCCGAATCCGCGGCTGCCGCCATTCCGCTCGGCTTGCCGTTACGTTGCATTCCCCATTGCAGGAGGTTCGATGCTGGTCCGGCTCGGCTGCTCACTGGCCTTGGCGATCGCGGTGCTGGCGCCGCACAACGCCCGCGCCGATTGCGCCAAGGAGATCAGCCAGCTGATGTCCCGGGACACCGAGAAGCTGACCACGCGTTTCAACCGCATCACAAAGAAAATCCAGTCGCAAGGCGCAAGCCCGCGGCTGCTCGCCGAGGAATGTCGCATCGCGCGTCAGCTCAGGCCGCGGCTGGAAAGCCAGCTCGCCGCGCTCAAGCAGTCCGGCTGCGTCAAGGACCCGGAAATGGGTGGCATGATCGCCGATATCGTGCGTGGCCACGAGGGCGATCTGGCGCTAGCGCGCCGCTCCTCGGCCCGCTCCGAGTGCCGCTAGGCTATGCCATTTGCATGCGCAGTCTCCGTTCCCGAGCAAGCGGGAATCCAGGGCCGCTTGCTCGGAGCTCGGGAACGATGGCCCGGCATTGCCCGCGGTTTCCGATTCCGCTAAAGCCTAGCCACCTCGGTTGATCTCCGGGCTGAACGACTCATCCCTCGGCTCCGCATAACGCACTGAAAGGATGGCGCGATGGCCGCGCATGACACCCCCGAATATTCGGTCGCGACCGGCAACGACTATCCGGCGCACGAACAGACCTATGCGACGTTCCTGTCGCTAGTGAAATGGACCCTGGCCACGATCGTGATCATCCTGTTCGGAATGGCTTATTTCCTGACGTGACGGTTGGGCTCGCCGGGGCTCCACGACCCGCGGCAGACGCGGGCGGCCGTTGGAGGCATTATGAAAATTGCGATTGCTGCCGAAGTCGATCAGGCCGAGCCGCGCGTCGCCGCGACGCCAGAAACCGTCAAGAAATTCATCGCGCTCGGCGCTGAGGTGGCGGTGGAGCCGGGCGCCGGCGTCAAGTCGGGCATTCCCGACGCCGACTATGCGGCGGCCGGCGCAAATGTCGCCGCAGGCGCCGCGCAGGGCGCCGACGTGGTGCTCAAGGTCAAGCGCCCGTCGGCCGACGAGTTGAAGGCTTACCAGCGTGGCGCGCTGGTCGTCGCCATCATGGACCCGTTCGGCAACGACGCTGCACTCAAGGCGATGGCTGACGCCGGTGTCACCGCCTTCGCCATGGAGCTGATGCCGCGCATCACCCGCGCGCAGTCCATGGACGTGCTGTCGAGCCAGGCCAATCTCGCCGGTTATCGCGCGGTGATCGATGCGTCCGCCGAATACGGCCGCGCCTTTCCGATGATGATGACGGCGGCCGGCACCGTGCCCGCCGCGCGCGTGTTCATCATGGGCGTCGGCGTCGCCGGCCTGCAGGCGATCGCGACCGCGCGCCGCCTCGGCGCCGTCGTCACCGCGACCGACGTGCGCCCCGCCACCAAGGAGCAGGTCGAGAGCCTCGGCGCGAAATTCCTCGCGGTCGAGGACGAGGAGTTCAAGAACGCCCAGACCGCGGGCGGCTACGCCAAGGAAATGTCGAAGGAGTACCAGGCCAAGCAGGCCGCGCTGGTCGCCGAGCACATCAAGAAGCAGGACGTCGTCATCACCACCGCGCTGATCCCCGGCCGCCCGGCGCCGCGGCTGGTCTCGGCCGAGATGGTGAAATCGATGAAGCCCGGCTCGGTGCTGATCGATCTCGCGGTCGAGCGCGGCGGCAACGTCGAGGGCGTGCAGGCCGGCCGCGTCACCGAAGTCAACGGCGTCAAGATCGTCGGTCACACCAACGTGGCGGGGCGGCTGGCGGCCTCGGCCTCCGGCCTGTATGCCAAGAACCTGCTGACGTTCCTGGAAATCCTGATCGACAAGAACGAGAAAAAGCTCGCCGTCAACTGGGACGACGAGATCGTCAAGTCGACGGCGCTGACCCGCGACGGCGCCGTGGTGCATCCGAGTTTCATGCCGAAAAGCGCGGCCTAGTGATGCGCACAAATAACCGTTAGGAGTTCTGCCATGACCGGTACCGCGCTCGACGCCGTCGATCCCTTCGTGTTCCGGCTGTCGATCTTCGTGCTGGCGGTGTTCGTCGGCTATTACGTCGTCTGGTCGGTGACGCCGGCGCTGCACACCCCGCTGATGTCGGTGACCAACGCGATCTCCTCGGTGATCGTGGTCGGCGCGCTGCTGGCGGTCGGCGTTCCGCTGGTCGCCAACGATCAAGGCCCGATCTGGGCGCGGGCGCTCGGCTTCATCGCGCTGGTGTTTGCCTCGATCAACATCTTCGGCGGCTTCCTGGTCACTCAGCGCATGCTGTCGATGTACAAGAAGAAGAAATGAGGCGCGCGCCATGACCATGAACGCCAATCTGGCGGCGCTGCTCTATCTGATCGCCGGCGTGCTGTTCATCCTGGCGCTGCGCGGGCTGTCGAGCCCGGAATCGAGCCGCCGTGGCAACATGCTCGGCATCGTCGGCATGGCGATTGCGATCGCCACCACGCTCGCCGCCCAGCCGCCGCACGGCACCAGCGCCTGGGTGCTGGTGGTGGCGGGCCTGGTGCTCGGCGGCGGCATCGGCGCCGTGATCGCGCGCCGCGTGCCAATGACCTCGATGCCGGAGCTGGTCGCGGCCTTCCACTCGCTGGTCGGCATGGCCGCCGTGCTGGTTGCCGCGGCCGCGTTCTATGCGCCGACGGCCTTCGGCATCGGCACGGTCGGCCACATCCACACCCAGAGCCTGGTCGAGATGTCGATCGGGGTGGCGATCGGCGCCATCACCTTCACCGGCTCGGTGATCGCCTTCCTCAAGCTCAGCGGCCGCATGAGCGGCGCGCCGATCTTGTTGCCGGGCCGCCATGTCATCAACATCGCGCTCGCAGCCGCCCTGCTGTTCTTCATCTACGGCCTGGTGGTGTCGCAGAGCCCGATCGATTTCTGGCTGGTCGCGCTGATCGCCTTTGCGTTCGGCGTGCTGATCATCATCCCGATCGGCGGTGCCGACATGCCGGTGGTGATTTCGATGCTGAATTCATATTCCGGCTGGGCCGCGGCCGGCATCGGCTTCACGCTCGGCAATTCGGCGCTGATCATCACCGGCGCGCTGGTCGGCTCGTCCGGCGCGATCCTGTCCTACATCATGTGCAAGGGCATGAACCGCAGCTTCATCTCGGTCATCCTCGGCGGCTTCGGCGGCGAGGTCGCGGGCCCGGGCGGCGGGCAGGAGCAGCGGCCGGTCAAGATCGGCTCGGCCGACGACGCCGCCTACATCATGAAGAACGCCTCGAAGGTGATCATCGTGCCGGGCTATGGCATGGCGGTGGCGCAGGCCCAGCACGCGCTGCGCGAGATGGCTGACCATCTCAAGAAGGAGGGCGTCGAGGTCAAATACGCCATCCACCCGGTCGCCGGCCGCATGCCCGGCCACATGAACGTGCTGCTGGCCGAGGCCAACGTGCCCTACGACGAGGTGTTCGAGCTGGAGGACATCAACTCCGAGTTCGCCCAGGCCGACATCGCCTTCGTGATCGGCGCCAACGACGTCACCAATCCCGCCGCCGAAGACGACAAGACCTCGCCGATCTACGGCATGCCGGTGCTGCAGGTGTGGAAGGCCGGCACTGTGATGTTCATCAAGCGCTCGCTCGCTTCGGGCTATGCCGGCATCGACAACCCGCTGTTCTACCGCGACAACACCATGATGCTGCTCGGCGACGCCAAGAAGATGAGCGAGAGCATCGTCAAGGCGATGTGACACGAGCTTGCGCCGCCCGCCCGCCGCGCCACGGCTGTGGTATCAAGTCGTCATGACGCTGCTCAAATGGCTGATCATCGCAGCTGCATGCTTCGGCGGCTTTGTCGCGCTGATGTATGTGGCGCAGCGTTCGCTAATGTATTTCCCGGACCGCGTGCGCACCCCGCCGCTCGTCGCCGGCCTGCCGGGCACCGACGAGGTTGAGCTGCGCAGCGCCGACGGCGAGACGCTGGTCGCGTGGTATCGGCCGCCACAGGGCGAGCGACCGATCGTGCTCTATTTCCACGGCAACGCCGGCTCGCTGGCCTATCGGGTCGACCGCTTCCGGGCGTTTGCCGGCGATGGCCTGGGCCTCCTGGCGCTGAGCTACCGCGGCTACGGCGGCTCGACCGGCCGCCCGACCGAGGACGGGTTGATCGCCGACGGCGAGGCCGCCTACGGCTTTGTCTCCAGCCGCCACGCGCCGGAACGGATCGTGGTCTGGGGCGAGTCGCTTGGCACCGGCGTCGCCGTTGCGGTCGCCTCGCGCCATCGCGTTGGCCGCGTCGTGCTGGAATCGCCGTTCACCTCGGCGGCCGACGTCGGCGCACGGGTTTATTGGTACCTGCCGGTGCGGAGCCTGATAAAGGATCCATTCCGCTCGGACCAGCGCATCGCCAAGGTCACCGCTCCGCTGCTGATCCTGCATGGCGCGTTCGACCGGGTGGTGCCGATCGATCTCGGCGAGAAGCTGTTCGCCCTCGCCAACGAGCCGAAGCAGTTTGCGCGCTTTGCCCAGGGGACCCACGCCGACCTCGACGAGCATGGCGCGCTGGCCGCGTTCCGGGCGTTCCTCGCCAAGCCGCCGGCCGGTCCATAAAGATCGGTACGGCGCGGCGCATTGGCATCGCACCCGCGCCGGGGTTAAGCTTATGGTACTGCGCTGCTTGAAATGCCGGGGATGCGAGCGCGGACATGGTATCGGACGTCGATCGCGGGGCCGCCGAAACGTCCAGATCGTTTCGGCAGAAATGGTTGACGCCGATCACGGTGTCGCTGCTGCTGGTTGCGCTCACGACCGCGCTGCTATGGCGGCTCGACGCGCCGCTCAACCAGCACCATCTGATCTTCATCTATCTGGTGCCGACCTCGCTCATTGCCATCCGCTATGGCAGCATTTCGGCGATGGGCGTGACGATCGCGAGCAGCATCGCCGCCGCCTATTTCCTGTACGCGCCGCGCTTCAGCTTCCAGATCGCAAACCCGCTCGATCTGCTGGAGCTCGTGCTGTTCTGCCTGCTGGCGCTGCTGGCAAGCCAGGTGGTGTCCGGCTTCGCCAATGACGACGAGGTCGCCAAGCGGCGGCAGCCGCCGGCCGCGGTGCCGTTGTCCGAGCGCTGGCCGATGGCGGCCGCGGTGCTGAACCGCCTCCGCTCTAGCTGAATCAGAACGTCTGATAGGTTTGACCGGCCTTGCCGCCGACGCGGGCGAAGCCTTGCTTGGCGGCCTCGTGGTTCTTGTTGATGTTAAGCGCGCGGGCGTACGAGCCGGCCGCCTTCTCACGGTCGCCCGCCTTCTCATAGGCGTAGGCGCGCGTCGTCCAGGCCTGCAGGTTTTGCGGCTCGACCGATACGGCGTTGTCGAGATCACCGGTGGCCGCCTTGAGGTCGTTGACCGCCATGTAGCTCAGGCCGCGGGCGATGAACGGGTCGGCCTCGTTCTGCGCCAGGCCGATGGCGGTGGAGAAATCGTCGATCGCGTATTTGTGCTGGCGCTGGCTCTGATAGAGCAGGCCGCGGTTGTAATAGGCTTGCGCGTTGTCGGGACGGATGGCGATCGCCTTGTTGAAGTCGTTGAAGGCGTCGAGCGCTTGCTTCTTCTGGCGGTGGACGATGCCGCGCCCGAGATAGGCCACCGCATAATTGGAGTCGAGGGTCAACGCCTTGTCGTAGTCGGCCAGCGCCTGATCGAGCCGGCCGGTCTTGCGGTAGATCAGCCCGCGATTGGCATAGGCCTGGGCGTAATTGGCATCGAGGCCGATGGCCTTGTTGAAGTCAGCGAGCGCCTCGTCGTTGCGCCCGGCCTGGCCGAGCACCGAGCCGCGCATGTTGTAGGCCTGCGGATCGCCGGCGTTGCGTTGGATCACCGCGCTGAGCGAAGCGATGTTGTCGGGTGACGCCGCATATTGATTGTCTTCGATCTCGGTGGTCTGCGAGCCGCCGACGGTCTGGCAGCCGCCGAGCGCGATCGCGGCGATCAGCAGCAGCGCGCGGGCGGCGGCCTCGCTGCGCCGGCCGAAACCCGGGTTGCCGACATGCTCCGTCATGATCCTCGGCTTCGCTTCAAGGCCGTTCACCCAAGGCAGGGTTGTTCACCCAAGGAATGCGGCGAAGGTTCGACGAACCGATCTCTCCATAGCCGAAGCGCGGGACGCCGTCGCAAACGGTCCCGCGCCAAGCAACTCAACCCACAAACCCGACAGTCTGGACCTATTGGAGCATGATCCCCCGGGTCAAGCCCAAGGGCATGCCTTTTCCGAAAACCGCTGCGCGCTCCGGATCAAGTCCGGGGCAGGCTTTTTCGGGATCATGCTCTAGCGGCCGAAGCCTCCGCCACCGCCGAAGCCGCCACCACCACCGAAGCCGCCCCCGCCGCCATAGCCGCCGCTGCGCCCCGGTCCGCCGCGGCCCGGTCCGCCACGGCCACCGTCGCGGCCGCCGGCCGCGCCGGGCGCGAGCTTGGGCTTCATCGGGATCAGGCCTTCGCGTTGCGCGCGCTTGCGGGCGAGCTTGCGGGCGCGGCGCACCGCTTCCGCCTTCTCCCGAGCCCGCTTTTCGGATGGCTTTTCGTAATGGCCGCGAAGCTTCATCTCGCGGAAGATGCCCTCGCGCTGCATCTTTTTCTTGAGCGCCTTGAGGGCCTGGTCGACATTGTTGTCGCGAACGAGAACCTGCACGCCTTCGTTCCTTCTGAAAACCTCGATGTTGGATGCGCGGCAGGCCATGCAACGCCCGCCGCGTCGCGCGTCGGTAGCAGATCGGGGGTCAAAAGTCCATCAGCGGCGCGGGATTTCGGGAGTTCGTAGAGCGGGGCGGCCGACGCGTCCCGGTCGAAGCCGCTAGGCGATGATGTCGGGCGTCAGCTGATCTTCGATCTGGATGATTCGATCGCGCAAATGCAGCTTGCGCTTCTTCAGCCGCTGCACCTGCAGCAGGTCGGCGCCTGGCGTGTTGTGCAAGGCCTCGATAGCGACGTCGAGATCGCGGTGTTCCTGGCGCAGCTGCGCCAATTGCGCCCGTAGTTCGCTTTCCTCGTCCTGCTTCATCGCTGCCGCTGCACGCAGGGCGTCAAGCGCCACCTTGACGGAATTCCCGGCCGCCGGCGCGGATCCTGGCACCACAACAAACTCTTGAACACCCATGGCTTTCGCGGCCCGCAATGAAAATGCAGCACACGCCAGCCCCAACGCCTTCGCCAGCGCGCCAGCACACGTAGGGAATTATGCGGCGTTTCTCAAGACCTCTTCAACCGACCAAATCCGTTGTGTTTTACGAAAATGGGGGATTTACCGCAGCGCACAATTGTCGATAATCGACATGTCGGGACGCACATGGCAAAGTGAATCGCGTGAGGGGTGTTGTCTGAAATTTCTAGGAGCCATCCCACATGACCATCCAAGCGCATCTTGCGGAACTGGAACGAAAGCACCGCGCGCTGGAGGATGAAATCGCCGAGGCGATGACCCATCCTTCGACCGACGGTCTGATAATTGCCGAGTTGAAGCGTCGCAAGTTGCAGGTGAAGGACGAGATCGAGCGGCTCCGCGTCGGAGTCACCGCCATTCTGCACTAGGTCCTTCAAGATCGAGGGAGTTTGCACCGCCGGCTCCCGACAGGGAGCCGGCGGCCGCATTTTGGGGTGGCGTCCGGCTAGCGATCGTCGAGGCGCGAGGGGCGCGACGTTGCGCCGCCGTCCTGGCTCACCCGCCAGGCCACCCAATGGATGCCCGAGCGCGACAGCCCGATGTCGGCGAGCTCCATGTCGCTCAACGCCGACAATTGCCGCAGGCAGTCGCGGTAGCGCCGCCAGACGCGCCAGGCGTGGATCGCGTGACTGAGGATCACGGTGTCCTAACCTTTTATTGGAGCATGATCTCGTCCGAAAACCACTTCACACTTTTCGGGATCATGCTCTAGCCCTTCAGCCCTTCCGCAATTCCGCGGCGGCGCGCGCCAGCACCTCGACCACCTTGGTCTCGGCCGCGGCGTCGGCCCGCAGCCGTTCGGCGGCAAGCTCGCGCAGATCCTCGAACGCGGCGCGCACCAGCCGCGACCCGCGCGGGCCGTCGCGGCGTTCTTCGTCGTCGCGGCCGCGGCGCATGCGGTCGGCGCGTTCGCCGACACTGGCGAGCCGCTCCAGCAGCGCATTGACGAAGTCGCGGTTGCTTTCCAGATAGGCGCGGCCGTCGGCGGTGACGGTGTAGAGCTTCTTGGCACCGGAGGCCTCGACCGTGACGTAGCCGGCCTCCTCGAGATAGGTCAGCGTCGGATAGACGATGCCCGGGCTCGGCGCGTACCAGCCCCCGGTCTTATCCTCCAGCACCTTGATGATCTCGTAGCCGTGGCGCGGTTGCTCGGCGATCAGCGCCAGCGCCAGCAGCCGCAGGTCGCCCTGTGCCAGCATCCGCCCGGCGCGCATCATGTCGTCGCCGTCGGAATCGCCGCGCCGCCCGTGGCGGCCGCCGCCGAAGCCGTGGCGATGCCGCCAGCGGCCGTGGCGCCCGACGCTCCAGCGGGTCTCACAATCGGTATTGAAGTGTCGCATCCCAAACATCGAAAACTCCTTGGTTGAGATATATCTAAAGATAGATCGAATTGAGATATAGCGCAAGATATATCTTTCATATCCGTAAGCAACTGTAATCAAAAGAGGAATGGTTGATGGGTCCGCACACGCACGGCTGTTTCGCCTGGCCCCCGCTTTCGCGGGAATGACCAGAGCGTGCGGCTACGTCGGGAAGCTCAATCCGGCCGGATCGCCTTGCGGGCGCGCTCCACGATCGCCTCCGGCGTCTTGAACAGCTTCGCCACCACCTCCTGCACCTTGGCGCCGGGCAGCGGGTCGATATCGATGCGCATCTTCTCGGCGTCGGCCAGGAACTGCGGATCGGCCACCGTGCGGTCGAACGCGGTGCGCAGGATTTCGAGCTGGGCCGGCGGCGTCTCCGGCGGCGCAATGTAGGAGCGGTGGAAAATGGTCTGGCTGATCACCAACTCGACCACTTGGCGGTCCTCGTCGTTCTGGACGGTCTTGAACACCATCGGCACGCCCAACTTATCGAGCTCCGGGTGCTGATACATGGCGACCTGCATCAACACGTTGACCTTGCCGTCGCGCAGCCAGTCCGGCTTCTGCGACTTGAAGCTCGACCAGTCCCAGCCGCAGACCCCGTCGATCTCGCCGCGCTCCATCGCCAGCGCCATGTCGGGCGTGCCGCGATAGCCGGGCACGATGTCCCACAGCGCGCCGGAGGTGCGGCGGTGCAGATAGCCGTATTCGAAGGTCGAATCGTTCGGACCGCTGCCGCCGAACTTGGCCTTCACCCGCTTGGCGTCGTCCATGCTGGCGATCTTGGTGCCCTTGAGGGTGACGCATACGCGGGTGCCGTTGTTGGCGGTGCCGATGAATTTGACCTTGGTCGGATCGAACAGCGGGGCGTTGACGCTGCGCTCGTCGAGCAGGGGACTCATGATCGCGCCCGGCATGATGCCGGCGAGCGAGGTGCCGTCCTTGGGCGCAATGTTGCTGATGTACTGTGCGGCCTTGGCGGAGCCGGCGCCTGGCATGTTCTTGACCACGATTGCAGGCTCGCCCGGAATGTGGCGGCCGAGATGCCGCGCGACCGTGCGCGCGTAAATGTCGTAGCCGCCGCCTGGGCCGCCGCCGACGATCATCTCCATAGTCTTGCCGGCGTAATAGTCGGCGCCGCAAGCAGGCGCTGCGAAGGCCATTAGCGCCGCGGCGGCAAGGCCGACGGAGGCTGCGGCGGTGGATTTTGCGGGCATCGGGGTCTCCCGGTCGATCGGAGCTGGGCGAGGTTAGGTCAAGCGCCGCGCTGCCACAATCGCGCCGCCACAGCAGCGGAAACGCCGTCATTCCCGGGGATTTAAGCGCCTTCGATTGACGGCGGCGGCGGCGGGTCGTATGGGGGAATGTCGGCTGAACGAGGCGCGCCCATGCGTATTCGCCCCATCCACGCTGCCCTGGTCGCTTTCCTGGCAGCTTTCGCCGCCTTCGCGCTGGCATTGCCCGCGGCGCTGGCCTTCACCGTGGAAAACAAGGACGCCGACGGGCCCTACACTGTGCCCAAATTCAATCTCGAGGAGCAGTCCAGGCAGTTCCGCAAGGACGACGCCAATTCGCTGGCGCCGGCGCTCGGCAAGACCGATTTCAGCACGCCGCTCGGCACCGGTACCTTGTACTTCGGCACGTCGCCGTTCAGCTCGTCCTCCGGCTCGACGTTCGGCTCGGCGCAGAACTATCGCAGCCATTTCGAGCGGGTGGTGACGCCGGAGAACCTGCGCTAGGCGACCGGCCGGCGCGTTCGCTCACACCGCCTTCGCCATCTCGCGCAGCTTGAATTTCTGGATCTTGCCGGTCGAGGTTTTCGGCAATTCCGCGAACACGATGGTGCGCGGCACCTTGTAGCCGGCGAGATTCTTGCGGCACCACGCCACCAGCTCCTCGCTGCTGGCGGTCTTGCCGGGCTTCAATTCGACGAAGGCGCAGGGCGTCTCGCCCCACTTGTCGTCGGGCTTGGCCACCACCGCGGCGGCCTGCACCGCCGGGTGCTTGTAGAGCGCGTCCTCGACCTCGATCGAGGAGATGTTCTCGCCGCCGGAGATGATGATGTCCTTCGAGCGGTCCTTGAGCTGGATGTAGCCGTCGGGGTGCATCACGCCGAGGTCGCCGGAGTGAAACCAGCCGCCGGCGAACGCCCGGTCGCTCGCCGCGCGGTTCTTCAGATAGCCCTTCATCACCACATTGCCGCGGAACATCACCTCGCCGAGCGTCTCGCCGTCCCGCGGCACCACTGCCATGGTGTCGGGGTCGAGCACATTGAGCGCCTCGAGCGGCACGTAGCGCACGCCCTGGCGGGCCTTCTTCGCGGCCTGCTCGGCGCCCGGCAGCGCATCCCACGCGCCATGCCATTCGTTGGTGGTGGCCGGACCGTAGGTTTCGGTCAGGCCGTAGACATGGGTGACGTTGAAGCCCGCGTCTTTCATCGCCGCCAGCACCGCCTCGGGCGGCGGCGCCGCCGCGGTGAAGAACTCGACCCGGTGCGGCAGCGGCTGCTTCTCCTCGGCCGGCGCGTTGAGCAGCGTGGCCATCACGATCGGCGCGCCGCAGAGATGCGTCACCTTCTCCCTGGCGATCAGCTCATACATGGCGCGCGCCCGCACCGCGCGCAGGCACACGTGGGTGCCCGCCACCACCGAGATGGTCCAGGGGAAGCACCAGCCGTTGCAGTGAAACATCGGCAGCGTCCAGAGATAGACGCAGTGCTTGGGCATGCTGCCGGTCAGCACGTTGCCAATCGCGAGCAGGTAGGCGCCACGGTGATGGTAGACCACGCCCTTGGGATCGCCGGTGGTGCCCGAGGTGTAATTGAGCGCGATCGCGTCCCATTCGTCGCCCGGCATGGCCCAGGCGAAGTTCGGATCGCCGTCCTTGATGAAGTCCTCGTATTCGATCGAGCCCAGGCGCTCGCCCGCGCCGGAATATTCCGGATCGTCGTAGTCGATCACCAGCGGCTTGACCTTGGCGAGCGCCAGCGCCTCCTTGACCACCTTGGAGAACTCGCGGTCGGTGATCACCACCTTGGCTTCGCCGTGGTCGAACTGGAACGCGATGGTGGCGGCGTCGAGTCGGGTGTTGATGGTGTTGAGCACGGCACCCGCCATCGGCACGCCGTAGTGCGCTTCGAGCATGGCCGGCGTGTTGGCGAGCACGGCCGAAACCGTGTCGCCGCGCTTGATGCCGCGGCGGCTGAGCGTCGAGGCGAGCTGGCGCGCCCGCGCGTAGAACTCGGCGTAGCTCCGTCGCAGCGGGCCGTGCACGATCGCGGTGCTGGTCGGGAAACACCGACGCCGCCCGCTCCAGCAGCGTCAGCGGCGTGAGCGGCTGGAAATTCGCCGGGTTGCGGTCGAGATCGGTGTCGTAGGCCGTCCTGCTCATGACCGGCCAACCTTATCACCCGGACACCGCCCCGCCAGCGCTCAAAGGAAAACCCGCCGGCGATGACCGGCGGGTTTTCGACGGACGAAGGACGCCGCCCTTACTTCTTGGTGGTGTCGGTGCGAGTTCGCTCTTCGAGCTGTCGCTGGCGTATTTGAATGCCGGCAACGCCTTGAGCTGGTCCTTGGTCATGTTGACCATGGCGTGGTCCGGATAATCGCGCACGGTGGTGCGGGTGGTCGTGGTGGTGGTCGCACCGGTGCCCGTGGTGTTCGGGCGCGGCGTGGTGGTGGTCGTGCTCGCCTGCACCGGCTGGTCGACGAACTTCACCTGGTTCCACTTGAAGGCGACGTTGTGCTCGCCCATGCCGAGGAAGCCACCGACGCCGATCACGATCAGGTCGACTTGGCCGTCCTTGCCGGTGATCAGCTCCTTGATGTCGCCGACCTTCTCGTTGTTGTTGTTGTAGACATTGACGCCAATCAACTTGGCGGCCCGCCACTGGTCGGCCGACTGCACGGTGGCTGCCGGGGCTGCCGGGGCTGCAGCCGGTTGCTGCATCGTGGTCGAAGGCGTCGCGGGCTTGGCGGCCGGCGGCGGGTTCGATTGCGCCAAGGCGGGCGCCGCCAGCAGCGTCGAGGCCATCAAGGCGGCCGCGAAGGTTTTCATGGTGGTCATAGAACTGTCTCCTGGTCTGATTTCTGGTTTGATTCTCGGGGTCGTTGACCCTCCCACTAAACAACGCGGAACTCGCGCGTTGGTTCGGTCGGGCGCGTAAAATCAGGAACAATTTCGTCGCAGCCGCGTTGCGCTTCGTCCGCTGCTTTGCGTGCGCACTTAGTGCGAGGCCAAGAGCTGCGTGAGCCCCTGTCGCGACAGTTCGCATCCGATCACCAGCACAATGACATTGGTGATCCGGTAGAACAGCCGTTCCGGCGTCACGCGCACCAGCCAGACGCCGAGCGACGTTGGCGGCGATCGCGAGCGGGAACAGCGCGGCCGAGGTCGCAAGCCCGGCGGTCGAGAACTGGCCGAGCGCGACATACGGCGCGACCTTCATGACGTTCACCAGGGCGAAGAACCACACCGTGGTGCCGACGTAGATCATTTTCGGCAGCCGCTGCGGCAGCACGAACACGTAGTAGGGCGGGGCGCCGATCTGGATCAGCGTCGAGGTGAAGGCGGCGAGCCCGCCGCAGGCGGTGCCGAGGGCTGCACGCGGCCGTGGCAGGTCCTCCGGCCGGAGGTGGCGGAACCACCAGGCGTGACCGGCCAAGCCGAGCGCGATCAGCCCGACCACCAGGCGGATCGCCCCGTCCGACACATAGGCCGCGAACAGCCAGGCCGCGCCGACGCCGACCACCGCGCCGGGCAGCATCACCTTCAGGTTCCAGGCGTCCCACTCGCGCCGGTAGATCCAGCACGACAGCACGTCCTGCAGCAGGATGATCGGCAGCAGGATCGCGGCCGCCTGCAACGGCGGCATGACCAGCGCGAGCAGCGGCGTCGCCACCATGCCGATGCCGGAGAAGCCGCCCTTGGAAATGCCAAGGACGACCACTGCCGGCACGGCGAACACATAGAACAGCGGATCGGTGATGAGCGTCATGGGGGCGGTTGGTTAAAGCCGAGAACGCCCCGGCGCACCACCCGGTTTGCGCAGATGGCCGGTGCGATCGCGGTGACGGCAGCGAACTAGCTCCACCACAACTCCAGCACCGAGCTGCGGATCAATTCGACCGCGATCAGGAACATCAGCACATAGGCGATGCGGAAGAACATCTCGTTCGAGGTGCGCCGCACCGCCCAGATGCCGGCGTAATTGGAGATCACCGCGATCGGGACCAGCGCGCAGCCCGATCAGTATGTTCTCGACCGTGACGAAGCCGAGCGTGGCGAAGCGCCGGCACCTTGATCAGGTTGCTGGCGGCAAACAGCACCGAGACGGTGCCGACATAGCTGAGCTTGTCGAGCCGCTGCGGCAGCAGGTGCATCTGCCAGGCCGGTCCGCCGGCGTTGGCCAGCATGGTGGTGACGCCGCCGATCACGTCCGAAGACGACGGCGGTGACGGTGTTGGGCTGCGGCACCTGAGTTGCTCGAACCGCGCCGCGAGCCAGTGGCGCAGCACGAAGGCCGCGGCGATCAGTCCGATGGCGAGCCGGATATGCGCCGCCGACAGCGACGCCGCCATCAGCCAGGCCAGCGCCATGCCGACCGTCATGCTGGGCAGCATGAGCTTCAGGTTCCAGACGCTCCAGTGCCGCCAGTAGGCCCACAGCGTCAGCATGTCCTGGGCCAGCGCGGTCGGCAGGATGATGGCGGCGGCCTGCAGCGGCGGCACGGACAGCGACATCAGCGGCAGCGCCATCACGCCGAGGCCGAGGAAGCCGCCCTTCGACATGCCGAGCAGGCAGACGCCGATGACCGAGACGGCCATGAAGGCGGGATCGGTGAGCAGGTCCACGGGCACCCGGCGCGCAGGAGGAGCGGGCGCGCATGAGAGCGCAGCGCCCTGTCGGTGCACCAGCACTATCTTGGGAATGACGGCGTTGCCGCAAACTCGCTGTGTCTGCGCCTGAGGTTCGACGCCCACCCTCGCCGCCTCCAGGGGAGGGTCAAGACCAGCGCATGCGGCGCGGCTTGCAAAAGCCGCGCATCAGACGACAATCGCGCACGGAGGAACCGATGGACGCCAAGACGAGCCGCTATCACGAGGTCTATGCGCGCTGGCAGCGCGACCCGCAGGGCTTCTGGGGCGAGGCCGCGGCCGACATCGACTGGATCGAGCGGCCGAAGACGGTGTTCGATCCCAAGGCCGGCGTTTACGGCCGCTGGTTCCCCGACGGCGTCTGCAACACCTGCTGGAACGCGGTCGACCGCCATGTCGAGAACGGCCGCGGCGCGCAGGCCGCGATCATCTACGACTCGCCGGTCACCAACACCAAGCAGACCATCACTTACGCCGCGCTGCAGACCAAGACCGAGATCGCTCGCCGGCATCCTGGAAAAGGACTTCGGCGTGGTCAAAGGCGACCGCGTCATCCTCTACATGCCGATGGTGCCGGAGGCGGTGGTGGCGATGCTCGCCTGCGCGCGCATCGGCGCGATCCATTCGGTGGTGTTCGGCGGCTTCGCGCCGAAGGAGCTCGCCACCCGCATCGACGACGCCAAGCCCAAGGTGATCCTGTCGCGCGAGCTGCGGCATCGAGGTCAACCGCGTCATCGCCTACAAGCCGCTGCTCGACGAGGCGATCAACCTCGCCCGGCACAAGCCTTTAGCCTGCCTGATCCTGCAGCGCCCGCAGGCCACGGCCACCCTGGTCGCCGGCCGCGACCACGACTGGCAGGCGAAATGGGACGAGGCGCTGGTCTGGGCCAAGAACGTGCTCAAGCCGGTGCCGCTCAAGGCCACCGATCCGCTCTACATCCTCTACACCTCGGGCACGACCGGCATTCCGAAGGGCGTGGTGCGCGACAACGGCGGCCACATGGTCGCGCTGAAGTGGACCATGAAGAACCACTACGGCGTCGAGCCGGGCGAGTGCTTCTGGGCCGCCTCCGACATCGGCTGGGTGGTCGGCCACAGCTACATCGTCTATGCGCCGCTGCTGCACGGCTGCACCACGATCCTCTACGAGGGCAAGCCGGTCGGCACGCCCGACGCCGGCGCGTTCTGGCGGGTGATCGCCGAGCACCAATGCGTCGCCATGTTCACCGCGCCGACCGCGTTCCGCGCCATCAAGAAGGAAGACCCGCAGGGCAAGCTGTTCGCGCAATACGATCTTTCGAAATTCCGCACGCTGTTCCTGGCCGGCGAGCGCGCCGATCCCGACACCATCGTGTGGGCCGAGAACCTGCTGAAGAAGCCGGTCATCGACCATTGGTGGCAGACCGAGACCGGCTGGGCGATCGCCGGCAATCCGGTGGGCCTAGGCCAACTGCCGGTCAAGCGCGGCTCGCCGACCGTGGCGATGCCGGGCTACGACCTGCGCATCGTCGACGACCGCTGCAAGGAGCTGCCGCGCGGCAAGATGGGCTCGATCGTGGTCAAGCTGCCGCTGCCGCCGTCGTGCCTGCCGACGCTGTGGCAGGCCGACGACCGCATGCGCGAAAGCTACCTCACGGAATTCCCCGGCCATTACAAGACCGCCGACGCCGGCTACATCGACGACGACGGCTACGTCTACGTGATGGGCCGCACCGACGACATCATCAACGTCGCCGGCCACCGGCTTTCGACCGGCGGCATGGAGGAGGTGCTGGCCTCGCACCGCGACGTCGCCGAATGCGCCGTGCTCGGCATCCATGACGAGCTGAAGGGCGAGGTGCCGTGCGGCTTCATCGTGCTGAAGGCCGGCGTCAACCGCCCGCATGAGGAGATCGAGAACGAGTGCGTTCAGCTGGTGCGCGACAAGATCGGCCCGGTGGCGGCGTTCAAGCTCGCCATCACGGTCAACCGGCTGCCGAAGACGCGCTCCGGCAAGATCCTGCGCGGCACCATCAAGAAAATCGCCGACAAGGAGCCGTGGACGATGCCGGCGACCATCGACGACCCGGCGGTGCTCGACGAGATCGGCGCGGCGATGAAGGCCAAGGGCGTGGGCGGCTAGCGTCCTAGCCTGCTGCTGCTCGGAACTACCCAAATCCTAGGACCTGAAAGCTGCCGTCGCTCAGGATGCAAGGTTACTGCGGCAGCGTGATGTTGGCCTTGCGCACCACATCGCCCCACTTGGCATATTCGGCGGCGACGTGAGCGCCGAGCGCCTGCGGCGTGCCGACCGGAAGGCTCACGCCCTGCCGCGCGAACTGGTCACGCACCTCGGGCGCCGAGTAGACCTCGTTGGCCTGCTTGTTCAGCCACGCGATCGCTTCCGGCGGCGTCCCGGCCGGTGCAAACAACGCAAACCACGCCGCCACCACCACGTTGGGGACGCCGGCCTCGGCCATGGTCGGCACGTCCGGCAGCAGCGGGGAGCGCTCGGTCATGGTGACAGCAAGCGCGCGGATGTTGCCGGCGCGGATGTTATTCATCGCGTTGCCGAGATTGTCGAACACGATCGGGACATGTCCCGCGATGACGTCCTGGTTGGCGGGCGCGGCGCCGCGATAGGTGACGCCGGCGATGTCGACGCCGGCGGCGAGCTTGAACAACTCCGCCGCCAGATGGTGCGTGGTGCCGAAGCCGGCAGAGGCGTAGCTGTATCCGCCGGGCTTCTGCTTCACGACCTCGATGAATTCCTTGACGGTCTTTGCCGGGAACGACGGGTGCACCGCGAGAACGCATGGTACCGACGAGACCAGCACCACCGGCGTGAAATCCGTCAGCGGCTTGTACGGCAGCTTCGGATCGAGATGCGGCAGCACCGCATTGGTGCCCTGGTGTCCGATCAGTAGCGTGGCGCCGTTCGGCGGCGACTTGGCGACGAAGTCGGCCCCGATCACGCCGTTGGCGCCGGTCTTGTTCTCGACCACGATGGTCGCGCCTTTTGCTCGCTGCGCGAACACCCGGGCAAGGGTGTCCGCCGAGGCGCCGGCCGGCGTCGGTACGATGATGCGGATCGGCTGGTCCGGAAAGCCCTGGCTGTGCGCGAGCGTGTGTGCGGTGAGGATGGCGATCGCGGCAAGCAAGGGCGACGTGACGAGGCGCATGCATTTCCTCCGCTGGCGACAGCCGTGCTGGCGTCAGTTTGCCGGATCGCGCGGTGTGCGGCCAGCCACCCGATTAGCAAACAGTGGGTGGGCTAAAGTGCACCCGGATCGGCGCTTCGCGCCGTCCGAGTGCAGGCTCCGCGCCGAGCCCACGCAGTCATCGTCGCCGTCGTTGAAAAAAGCTGATGGGCACGTTTCGCTTAGCCCACCCGACGATGCCAGCGGATCACGCGGCCGGTCGCGATCACCGTGTGTGCTGCTCGTAGTAGCGCCGCAGGATGGCGTTGATCCGGGTCTGATAGCCCTTGCCCTGGGCGCGGAACCAGTCGAGCACCTCGGCGTCAATCCGCAGCGTGATGTGTCCCTTGCGCCGTGGCGTCGGCAGTTCGGTGGTCAGCCAGTCGATCTCCTCGATCGTACCGTGGCGGCCGGCGGGCAGGGGCTTTGTGGGCAGGGCGCGCAAAGTGGCGGTGTTTGCTGATTTCGAGCTCATGATCTAGGAATATAAGCATAAATTATCCTGGTTGTCTATTCCCGTTTCGACCGCTCAAGTTGTCGGACCATTGGTCATTTCCCGCCGAACCCTGTATGCCTCGCACGCCGGATGATCGCCGCGGCGTCCCGCCGTCCCCGGCTTAGGAAACCCCGTGACAAAACCCGAACTCGGCACCAAGCGCATCTGCGCCGGCTGCAACGCGAAGTTCTACGACCTGCACAAGACCGAAATCATCTGCCCGAAGTGCGAAGCGGTGTTCGCCGTGCCAAAGCCGGTGCCCGAGCGGCCGCGCCGCGCCGTCGAGCCCCGGCCGGTGGCGGTGCCGATCGCGGCCGCGCCCGAAAACGCGCCCGCGGGCGACGACGCAACGGTCGCGTTGGTGAACGCCGATGGCGAACAGAACGCCGATGCCGAAAAGGCAGCCGATGGCGAAAAGGAAGCCGAGGCCGGCGTCCCGCTGCTGGAAGAGATCGACGAGGATTGAGCGCCCAGCAGATGTGCCTGCGGGCGCGGCTGCGTCCGGCCGATCAGGCGGTCGGCAGCTCGATGATCTTGTTCACGCCGGCGGTGGAGTTGTAGATCGACACCTGCACGATGGGATGCTCCTTCTTGATCAGCAATCCCGCGGTCTCGGCGGCCTCCTGGGTCAGGTACGAGGCCTTGGTTTGCCGATCGACTTGCAGCCGAAACGGGCCGGTCTCTTTCGGCATTTTCTGAGTCGGCGCCGGTAGCGCCTCATCGGGCGCGGATGGTTTGACTTTGATCTCGGGTCGCGAAGCCATTTCGGATCTCCTTTGAGTTGATCGTCGCGGCGATGCGGCGTGGGCCGCCCGGCGCGATGACACATGCGCCAGGCGGGCGTCAGAGCGAACCGCCGCGTTCTGAAGGTCGCGTCGGGTTCGGTGTGGTGATGTGCCGGGGGCGCCGTCGGGGCGCAGGCGACCTTGTGCGCCCCTGCTTGCGGTTTTGCAAGCACCAAACAACCGTGCGGCGTTCGGCGCGGGTTGTGCCTTCAGCCGCCGCTCGGCTTCGGTGCCGGCGCCGTGGCGCCGTCGCGGCGCGCCCACCAGCGCTGCAAGGTCGTGGTGATCGGCCGCTCGATGACAAGGTGCACGAGGATCGCGAAGCCTATCGAGGCGGCCAGTGCGATCACGAAATACAGCGCTTGCGACGCCAGGCTGTCGAGCCCGGCGACGTGACGGACCGTGGTCGCGAACAGCCGGGTCATCAGCGGATGCGTCAGATAGAGCGCGTAGGAGGCGTCGCCCAGCAGCACCAGGGCGCGTACCACGCGGCCGTTGCCGATCGGCGCGCCGAGCGTCGCGCCGGCGACGATCAACGCGGCAGGGATGCCGAAAAATATCAATCGGTCCTGCGATGGGAGGAATATCGTTGCAACGATCGCGGCGGTGCCGGCCGCGATTGCGGCAAGCCGCACCGGCAGCGGCAGCGTCATGGCGCGCTGAAACGCCCAGCCGATCCAAAGCCCGAGCACGAATTCGAGGATCACCGAATTGCCGTAGGTCGGCACCTTGAGCAGAACCAGCGCAGCCAACAGCGCGGACACGCATGAGATCGCGATCAGCCGCGGCAGGAACAGCGCCAAGGCGAGCACGAGATAGAAGAACATCTCGTAGTTCAGGGTCCAGCCCTGCAACACCACCGGCAATGGCGCGGCGTTGGCGCTGAAATCCGGGACGAACAGATAGGACGTGATGATGCGGCTCGTCGGGTACGAGTTCGCCAGAACGTAGCCGGTGGTCACCAGCCAATAGAGCGGCACGATGCGGATCAGCCGGCGGACGAAAAAGTCCACCGGCGCGCCGCGGCTGCCGAACCGGTCCCAGGCGATGAACACCATGATGAAGCCGGAAATGACGAAGAACAGGTCGACGCCGGCGTTGCCCGCTTCGGTCCAGGTGATGGTGGCCTTGGCCCAGTACCGCAGCTCGATGCCGATGTGCATCACCACCACGGCCAGCGCCGCGACGGCCCGCAAAATCTGGATTTCCAGGATCGTCGCCCGCGCCCGCATGCGGCACGTTAGCCGCGCGCGGCGCTCGGTCGCAAGCAGGTGACCTGATCGCCCGCCGATATGGTAGCGTTGCGGCCATTATCGAACGGGGGAGGAACGTCATGCCGGACACGCAAACCGAACCGAAACTGCTGCTGCCTCAACTGCAATCGTTCTACGATTCCGTCATCCCGCTGGCCTGGCCGATCGTTCGGATCGCAATTGGGCTGAACCTGATGATCCACGGCTGGGGCAAGGTCAGCCGAGGGCCTGCGGCGTTTGTGAAGCCGTTTTCCGATCTCGGCTTCGAGCCCGCGATCCTCTGGGTGTGGGGCGGGCTGCTGATCGAATTCGTCGGCGGCATCGCGTTGATGTTCGGCCTGTTCACGCGCTTCTGGGCGGCGGCGGCCGCGATCGAAATGGCGATCATCTCTTACATCTATCTGAAGAACGGATTCTCCTGGCTCAACCGCGGCTACGAATACACACTGATGTGGGGTTTGATCTGCTTTGCCATATCGCTGCGCGGCGGCGGGCCCTATTCGCTGGACCGCAAGCTCGGCAAGGAGCTCTAGGCAGCGCTGCACACTCTCCATCCCTCCCCGCAAGGCGAGGGTGGATCGCGCGCAGCGATCTGGCAGCGGCGGGGCTTTCCGGCCGCTCCTGAGCGCGCCGGCGCGGTCGTGACTATTGCCCTGAAATCCCTGCGTTAATTCGTACGAATTGCGAACAGATAACAGCAAATTGCTGGCTGAGCTGAGCCGCATCTACGCGCTGCTGACCTCGAAAATCACCGGCCTCGACGCGCCGCGGCGCGACTAGAGCATGATCCCGAAAAGTGTGTAGCGGTTTTCGGAAAAGATCATGCTCAAACAAGAAAATAGATCGGGATGACGATTCGAAGAAAAGTCATCCCGATCTAGCCGCTCAAGCCGTCTCGAACTGCAGCTTGGCCAGTCGCGCGTAGAGCCCATCGCGCGCCACCAGCGCGTCGTGGCTGCCTTGCTCGACGATCCGGCCGTGATCGAGCACCAGGATGCGGTCGCATGACAGCACCGTCGCAAGCCGGTGCGCGATCACCAGCGTGGTGCGCCCGACCATCAGCCGCTTAAGCGCGGTCTGGACCTGGGTCTCGCTCTCGGCGTCGAGCGAAGAGGTGGCCTCGTCCAGCAGCAGCAGCGGCGCCGACCGCAGGATCGCGCGTGCGATCGCGATGCGTTGCCGCTGACCGCCGGACAGCGTGACGCCGCGCTCGCCGACCGGCGTGTCATAGCCTTGCGGCAACGCGCGGATGAACGACGCCGCGGCCGCCGCCTCGGCCGCGCTTTCGATTTCGTCGTCGGATGCATCCGGCCGGCCGAACCGGATGTTGTCGCGCACGCTCATGGCGAAGATCGCGGCCTCCTGCGGCACCAGCGCAATGTGCGAGCGCAATTCCGTGGGATTGGCGTCGGTCAGCCGAACGCCGTCGAACGTCACCGCGCCCGCGGTCGGATCATAGAACCGCAGGATCAGGTGGAAGATCGTGCTTTTGCCCGCGCCGGAGGGGCCGACGATCGCAACCTTCTCGCCCGGTTTGACGTGAAACGACACGCCATCGAGCACATTCGTCTCCGGTCGCAACGGATAGGCGAAGCGCACCGCCGCAAACGCCACCTCGGCGCGCGGTCGCGCCGGCAGCGGCACCGGATGCGCCGGGGCGCGGATTTGCGGCTCGACCGCGAGCAGTTCGGCGAGCCGTTCGGCGGAGCCCGCGGCCTGCGACAGCTCGCCCCAGACCTCGCTCAACTGGCCAAGCCCGCTGGCGGCGAACACCGCGAACAGCACGAATTGGCTGAGCCGGCCGGGCGTGATGTCGCCCGCCAGCACGTCCTGCGCGCCGACCCACAGCACGGCGACAACGCTCGCCGAGGCGAGAAAGATGATGATCGCGGTCAGGACCGCGCGCGCCTTGGTGGACTGGATCGCAGCGCTATAGGCGCGCTCGACCGCGCCGGCAAAGCGCGCCGCCGCGAGCCGCTCGTTGGTGAAGGCTTGCAGCGTGCGCACCGCGCCCAGGAGCTCGGCCGCGTAAGCGGAGGCCTCGGCCAGGGTGTCCTGCGCCGCGCGCGATCGGCGGCGGACCGAGCGGCCGAAGCCGACCAGCGGCAGCACGATCACCGGAATGGCGATCAGCACATAGAACGACAGCTTCGGGCTGGTCACCACCATCATGGTGGCGGAGCCGAGAAACAGCACGAGATTGCGCAGCGCGATCGACAGCGAGGCGCCGACCGCGGACTTGATCTGGGTGGTGTCGGCGGTGAGCCGCGAGGTCAGTTCGCCGGTCTTGGCGGCATCGAAGAACGGCGACGACAGCAAGGTCAGATGGCTGAACACCGCCGACCGCAGGTCCGCCACTACGCGCTCGCCGAGCGTGGTGACGAGATAGTAGCGCGCGGCGCTGGCGGTCGCGAGCACGGCCACCACCGCGATCATCACGCCGAAATACTGGTCGATCAGTCCGGCATGTTCGGCGGTGAAGCCGAAGTCGATCATGCGGCGGACCGCGACCGGCACCACCAAGGTGGCGAACGAGGCGATCAGCAGCGCGATCAGCGCGGCCGCTGCGCGGCCCCGGCAGCGCAGCACATAAGGCACCAGCAGCTTGAGCGGCTTGAGCTTGGGCTTGCGGGAGCCGGTGGCGGCGGGTTCCGCGACCTGCGGCGGGGCGGGCGTCGGGCTCCCGGACGTGTCGTTCATCCCCCGCTGTCCTTCAGCTCGAAGCGCATAGGCCATGCTCTGCATCTGCCATGGCGCAAATGCAACCAGGCTTGTCGCTGCGCCACTCGTCCTGTATAGAACCGCGCAAATCCACGGTTATTGCAACATCGGCCGCGGCCGCGCAGGACTTGAGCGATGAAGCCCGACACCCACCCGAACTATCACACCATCACGGTCAAGATGACCGACGGCACCGAATTTCAGACCCGCACCACCTGGGGCAAGAAGGGCGATGTGCTGCATCTCGACATCGACCCCAAGTCGCACCCGGCCTGGACCGGCGGTCATCAGCAGCTGCTCGACCGCGGCGGCCGGCTGTCGCGCTTCCAGAAGAAGTTCGCCGGCCTGGGCATCAGCACCAGGGACGGCAACAAGAAGGACGATACGAAGAAGGACGACGCCAAGAAGGACGACGCCAAGAAGGACGACTAAGTAGCGCCGCCGTTCGCCGAACCAGTCCGTCCATGCAAGCCCCCGCCCGTCGCGGGGGCTTTTGCTTTTGTGGAGGAGCGGCGTGGTCGTCGCGGACTTGCGCCGGCCGCAGCCACGAACTCTCTTCACCCTCCCCTTGTTATACGGACCGGGGACATGGTGGACAGGTGTTCGGGGACATAGTGGACACTTTTCACGTGGCTTCGAGAGGCCGCGCGCGTGTTTTGCGCAGGCCGCGGCCATGCCTTCATTCCGGAGTCTACCGGCCGTCCTGCTCGAACGCCGCCTTCAGCAAGCCGAGCTGGCGCTCGACCGGATTGCCGATGCCGGGACGGTCCGGGGCAATCGATGGAGCGTAGATGTTGGCGTCGAGGCGGCGCACCTGATCGTTGAGCTTCTTGGAGCGATCGATCAGCCCACGCAACCGTTCCGGCAGAAGCTTGATGGTGTCGGGATCGCCGGGCTCGCCGGCCGCGAGCTTGACCTTGGTCTTTTCCTTGTTGGCTTGCGCGAGCGACATTTCGCCTTCCTTGACCGCGCGGTGCAGCAACAGCCATGAGGCGAGCTGCATCAGGCGGGTGGTCAGGCGCATGCTCTCGGTCGCATAACCCAGCGCCGCGCCACGTTCGAGTTTTTTGGATTCCTGGCGGCCCGGCCCGTCGAGATAGGCCGCGGTTTCCTCGACCAGCGCCATGCCGTCGCGGAACAGCATCGCAAACGCTTGCGAGCTTGCCAGCTTCTCGCCAAACGACACCGGTCCCGCTTGGTCGGCGGTACGCTCGTTCATCTCACACGCTGATCCCCAACCGAAGGCCGATAAGAGCGGGGAAGCGCAGCCCTGTCCAGGGTCGGTGCCGCAATGTTTACGGAATGGTAACCGTCGGAACCGGATTTGCCCCGAAACGGCACAAAAAAAGGAGCCGCCGTTGCCGGCGGCTCGAAGGTGATAACAGGGAGGCGTCAAACAGAGTGGACAGGAGCCACTCAATGTCCAAGAAGTTGGACGGTTTCCAGTAATGAACGAGAAAGCTTAACGAGGTCCTAAGATCCGGCGGGATCGCCGGTATGGTTAACGCCCGGTTAAAGCCGATGCAACGGCGGCCGAGCGCGGCACAGCGTCGCATCACTTCTTGAAAAACTGATCGGCCGCGGATTTCGAAACCTGCTTGGCCGCCATGTTGGCCTCGAGCCGCGCGATCTCCTCCTTGAGCAAGGCGACACGCTCGGTGAGCTCGCCGACCGAGAGTAGCGTGAGGTCCTGCCCGATCTCGTGGACGATCTTCTTTTTCGGCCGGTCGTCTTCGTCGATGGCTGGCATGGTCGTGCTCCCGCGATCATCCAAAAATAGCGGCGTGCGAAACCATTGTCACACCGGGGCAGGGCGATTAGACCATGACCGGTATTTCCCATCATCGAGGATCACGATGTCGCTGCCCGAACGCATGACCGCGATCGCCATCCGCGCCCCGGGCGGGCCCGAGATGCTGGTGCCCGAGCAGCGGCCGGTGCCGGCTCCCGGCGCGGGCGAGATCCTGGTCAAGGTCGTCGCCGCCGGCGTCAACCGCCCCGACGTGCGGCAGCGCCAGGGCAACTATCCGCCGCCCAAGGGCGCGACCGACATTCCCGGTCTCGAGATCGCCGGCGAGGTGGTGGCGCTCGGCGCCGGCGTCAAGCGCTGGAAGCTCGGCGACAAGGTCTGCGCGCTGGTGGTCGGCGGCGGCTATGCGCAATATTGCCTGGCCTATGAGAACCACGCGCTGCCGGTACCGCCGGGGCTCTCGATGGTCGAAGCCGCCGCGATTCCGGAGACGTTCTTCACCTGCTGGCAGAACATGTTCATGCGCGCCGAGTTCAAGGCTGGCGATTGGGTGCTGGTGCACGGCGGCACGTCGGGCATCGGCACCAGCGCGATCATGCTCGCCAAGGCGTTTGGCGCCAAAGTCATCACCACCGCGGGCTCGGCCGAGAAATGCGCGGCGGCGAGAAAGCTCGGCGCCGACGTGGCGGTGAACTACAAGACCGAGGATTTTGTCGCCGCGACCAAGGAGGCGACCGGCGGCACCGGCGCCAACCTGATCGTCGACATCGTCGGCGGCGACTATGTCGACCGCAATTACGATGCCGCGGCGATCGACGGCCAGATCGCCCAGGTGTCGTTCACCGGCAACCCAAAGGCTGTGGCGAATTTCGCCAACCTGATGCGCAAGCGCCTGCACCACACCGGCTCGACCTTGCGGCCGCGCAGCGTCGCGGAGAAGGCCGCGATCGTGCAGGGCTTCGAAGCCAAGGTCTGGCCGATGGTCGCGGCCGGCCGTATCCGGCCGGTGATCAACTCGACCTATCCGCTGGCCAAGGTCGGCGAAGCCCATGCGCGGATGGAAACCAGCCAGCACATCGGCAAGATCGTGCTGATGCTCTGACCGCGCCCTCCAGGCACCCTTCGGACGGGATCCGTGGCTCCTCGCGCGCCTCGGCGCGGCGCAGCGAAGCCGTTGGAAATCCTTGCTCTTTGGCGCGGTGACGGCTACTCATCGGCGCGGGCAGGGCGGGACTTTGACGCCAATGGCTTGGCCGATGCCCGCGCCGCGGGCCGCGAAATCGTCGTAATGTTAAGGGCTTAACTCGTGCCTTGGGCCTGGACTGGGCCTGGAACAGCTAGGCGGAGGACGTGGTTTGGGCTGGCTACGCGCCGCATCGTTTGCGGCACTCTTGGTCGCCGCCACCGGCGCATCGTCCGTCCACGCCGTCGAGGCCGTGAACGTCCGCACCGATGTCACCGCCATCGACCTCACCGGCGTCATCGAGCTGATCAAGACCGAGACCGACACCATCCAGGTGTCGGCGGCGCCGGGCGCCGACGGCATCGTCCGCCGCATGCAGCAATCGGCGCGCGAGGGCTCGACCAACTGGGCGGTGTTCGCGCTGTCCAATTCCGGCGACGAGCAGATCGACCGGCTGATCGTGGTGCCGCACTACCGCATGGTCGGCTCCGGTCTGCTAATGCCCGATCTCGGACTTGTCGCGCATCGTCACCATCACGCCGAGCTCGGGCGAGCGTCCCGAGCAGCAGTACAGCGCCACCTCCGACATCTACCGCATCACGCTCGACCCCGGCACCGTGGTGACCTACATCGCGGAGCTGCGTACCGATCGGATGCCGCAGCTCTATCTGTGGGAGCCGGACGCCTACAAGGACAAGGTCAACAGCTTCACGCTCTATCACGGCATCGTCATCGGCATCGCCGGATTGCTGGCGCTGTTTCTGACCATCCTGTTCGTGGTCAAGGGTAGCGTGATGTTTCCGGCGGCGGCGGCGCTCGGCTGGGCGGTGCTGGTCTATATCGGCATCGACTTCGGCTTCTGGGGCAAGGTGTTCGACATGTCGTCCGGCCCCGAGCGGATCTGGCGCGCGTCGGGCGAAGCGATCCTTGCCGGCACGCTGCTGGTTTTCCTGTTCGCCTATCTCAATCTCGGCCGCTGGAACGTGCGCTACATGCACATCACGGTGACCTGGCTCGCGGGGCTGGCCGCACTGGTCGCGATCGCCTTGATCGACGCCTCGATCGCCTCGGGCATCGCGCGGCTGTCGCTGATCGGCATTGCGGCGCTGGGGCTCTGCCTAGTGATCTACCTTTCGATGCACGGCTACGACCGTGCCGTGCTGCTGATCCCGACCTGGTTCCTGCTGGTGGTCTGGACCGTCGCCCTGGTGCTGACGGTGACCGGGTTCGTGACCAACGACATCATCGGCCCGGCTCTGCTCGGCGGCCTGGTGCTGATCGTCATGCTGATCGGCTTCACCGTGATGCAGCACGCCTTCGCCGGCGGCATCACCCACAACATCGTCACTGACGTTGAACGCCGCGCATTGGCGCTGACCGGCGCCGGCGACATGATCTGGGATTGGGACGTGTCGTCGGACCGCGTCTACACCAGCCCGGAGACCGAGCTTCTGCTCGGCATCAAGCGCGGCGGGCTCGATGGCCCGGCGTCGCGCTGGCTCGACGTGCTGCACACGCTTGACCGCGACCGCTTCCGCGCGGCGCTCGACAGCGTGCTGGAGCAGCGCCGTGGCCGCCTGATGCAGGACTTCCGGCTGCGCGCCGCCGACGACCGTTACCTGTGGTTCGCGCTCAAGGCACGGCCGGTGGTCGGCTCCGACGGTGAGGTGGTGCGGCTGGTCGGCACGCTCACCGACGTGACCGAGTTCAAGACCGCCGAGGAGCGGCTGCTGCACGACGCCGTGCATGACAATCTGACCGGGCTGCCGAACCGGCAGCTGTTCCTCGACCGGCTCGAAGCCGTGCTGGGCTTCGCCAAGTCCGACCCGGCGTTCCGGGCGACCGTCGTGGTGGTCGACCTCGACCGCTTCAAGCAGGTTAACGACTCGGTCGGCATCGCGGTGGGCGACTCGATCCTGCTCACCTTGGCGCGCCGGCTCGGGCGGCTGCTCAAGCCGCAGGACACCTTGGCGCGGCTCGCGGGCGACCAGTTCGCCATGATCGTTTTATCCGAGCGCGACCCGACGCGGCTGATCGCGTTTGCCGAAACCATCCGCCGCACCCTGCGGGCGCCGATCACCTTCAACGACCGCGAGATATTCCTGACCGCCTCGATCGGGCTTGCGCTCGGTGACGGCCAACCCAATCGCACCGAAGAGGTGCTGAAGGACGCCGAGCTTGCGATGTATCACGCCAAGCGGATCGGCGGCGACCGCATCGAATTGTTCAAGCCGGCGATGCGGGCGCGCAAGACCGACCGCTTGACGCTGGAATCCGAGCTCCGCCGCGCGCTCGACCGCGAGGAAATCACCATCCTCTATCAGCCGATCGTGCGCCTCGAGGATCGCTCGGTCGCTGGCTTCGAAGCGCTGGCGCGCTGGGATCATCCCAAGATGGGCCGGATGTCGCCGCAGGAATTTATCGGCATTGCCGAGGAAATCGGGCTGATCGTCGATCTCGGCCTGTTCGTGCTGGAGCACACGGCCCGTCAGCTTGCCGCCTGGCAGCGCAGCGTCCGGCTGCGCGAGCCGGTGTTTGCCAGCGTCAACGTGTCGTCGCGCCAGCTGCTGCGCCACGACCTGATCCATGATCTGCGCACCGTGCTGTCGCGTACCGGGCTGGCCCGCGGCACGCTGAAGCTCGAACTGACCGAGTCGCTGGTGATGGAGAATCCCGAGCACGCCGCGCAACTGCTCTCGCGCATCCGCGAGCTCGGCGCGGGATTGGCGCTCGACGATTTCGGCACCGGCCATTCGTCGTTGTCGTACCTTCAGCGCTTTCCGTTCGACACCATCAAGATCGATAAGTCGTTCGTGCGCACTAATAATAAGGGCACCAGGCCGGTGATCCTGCGTTCGATCATTGCGCTGGCGCACGACCTCGGCATGGACGTGGTGGCGGAGGGCGCGGAGACCGACTCGGACGCGGTCGAGCTGTACCAGCTCGGCTGCGAATACGCCCAGGGCTTCGTGTTCGGTGAGCCGATGTCGGCCGACGCCGCGCGCAAGCTCCTGCTGAGCGAGCAGCTCGAGCTCGCGCGGTGACGCGCCGCTGCAGTTTAACCTAAAGCAAGCACTCTTATTTCACCGGCTGCCAGCCGGCCTTGAGCCAGTGCTCGCGCATCTGCGGCGCGGTCAGCGCGGCCACAAAGGCACGCGCTGCGGCGGGCTCGGCGCTGTTGATCGGGATCGCGGCGGAATAAACCGTCCAGAGCTGGATCGCCTCGGGCAAGGGACCGACGAGTCTTGCCGCTTTGGCGTGGACTTCGCTCATCAGCACCACGGCGATGTCGGCTTTGCCCTCGGCGACCTTTTCGACGGCATCGTTGCCGCCGGTGGCAGGAACGCCTTTGCGCGCCACCTCGTCCTTGATGCCCATGGTCTCGGCAAACTTCATCAGGTGCAGGACCGAGGTGCCGCCGAGCTTGGGATCGGTGTAGGCGATCGACTTGGCATCGATCAGGGCCTGCTTCACCGCTTCCGGCGTCGCGATGTCCGGCACCGGCGCGCCATCGCGCACCACGACACCCAATCCGAGCCGGCCGATATCGACACGGCTGCCGGGCGTCATCTTGCCGGTGTTCTCCAACTCGCCCATCAGCGGCGCCGAGGCGATGATGAGATCGGCCGGCTTGCCGGCGGCGATGGTGTCCCGCAGCAGGCCGGTCGGGCCGGTCGTGAAATTGAACTTGATGCCGGTCTGGCGCGAATAGTCCTCGATCATGCCGCCAACCACGCCGCGCACGGCGCCGGCCGAGATGACGTTGAGCTCCGAAGCATGGAGGGCAGAGGTCGCAATCGCCATTGCCGTCAGGGCCATCGCGGCACGAATGGCGATCATGGGTTAGGCGTGGCCGACTTCGTTGGAGAGCATGCCGGGGCGAATGCCGATCTTCTGCATCGCGCGCTCGTATTTGGCGTCGATCGCGGTGCCGAAGATCAGCTCGCGGTCGGCGCTGCAATGCAGCCAGCCGTTCTGCTGCATCTCGTTTTCAAGCTGGCCCGGCGCCCAGCCGGCGTAGCCGAGCGCGAGGATGGCGCTCGCAGGCCCGTCGCCGCGCGCGATCGCCTTGAGGATGTCCAGCGTCGCGGTCAAGCAGATGCCTTCGTCGATCGGCAAGGTTGAATTCTCGATGAAGAAGTCGGCGCTGTGCAGCACGAAGCCGCGCTCGGTCTCGACCGGACCGCCCTTGAGCACGGTCACGTCGCCGGCACGCGACGGCAGCCGGATCACCTCGGCCCGCGGAATGATGTCAAGCTTCACCAGCAGATCCGGAAAGCTGATGTTGCCCGCCGGGCGGTTGACCACGATGCCCATCGCGCCTTCGGAGGAGTGCGCGCACATGTAGACCACGCTGCGCGCGAACCGCTCGTCCTGCATGGCCGGGCTCGCGATCAGCATCTGGCCGTCGAGGAAGCCGCGCCCGGGCGCTGTATCGGCGCCTTTTCTCATGGACTTTCGAGTCATTCGCATACCGCAAGATTACTCTGAACGTACCCTGTTGGGAAACAAAACTTGGTGCAGAACCGTGACCTCTTCACGACCATTTCAGTGGCATCTGTGCGCTTTGTCATCTAGACGAGCGTCATGAATTTGCACCGCCGCAGCGCCCTGACGTCCCGTGTCGCCGCCGTTGCCGCGTTCGTCGGCTTGATGACATCCGCCACAATTGCGGCCGATGTATCGCCCTGGGACGACGACCTGCAGTCGGCAGCGCGTCTGATTGCCGCGCAGGCCAACAACGAAGCAGGCGGCCGCACGTTCCGCGCCGGCGTGGAAATCAAGCTCAAGCCCGGCTGGAAAACCTACTGGCGGTATCCCGGCAATTCCGGCGTGCCGCCATCGCTCGATTTTTCCGGCTCGCAAAACCTCAAGACGGTGACGATGCTTTACCCGGCGCCGCAGCGATTTCCCGACGGCGCCGGCGGCAGCTCGATCGGCTACATGGGCGACGTCATTTTCCCGCTGCGCGTGGTCGCGGAGCGCGCCGGGGCGCCGGTCACGCTGCGCCTCAAGATGGACTATGCGGTGTGCGAGAAGCTTTGCGTCCCGGCCAAGGCCAATCTCGAGCTGGCGCTGAACGGTGCCACCAGCGCAAAAGATGCCGCGCTCGGCGCGGCCGAGGCGCGCGTGCCCAAGCGCGCCGAGCTCGGCGCGCGCGGGGCACTTTCGATCAGCGCGGTGCGCCGCGAGCAGGTCGCGGGCAAGCCGCGGATCGTGGTGGACGTGACCGCGCCTGCCGGCCAGGCGGTGACACTGTTCGCCGAAGGCCCCACCGCGCACTGGGCGCTGCCGCTGCCGGAGCCGGTCGCTGTCACGGGTTCGGGCGCCGGCGCGGGATCGCAACGTTTCGCCTTCGCGCTTGATGGCGTGCCGCCCGACGCCGCGGTATCCGGGGCCACCTTGCGGCTGACGGCGGTGGCCGCCGACAGCGCGATCGAGGTCGCATTTCGGCTCGACTAATTCGCCGAAGGCGCTACGTTTGGCGCCGATATCGAGTTCATAACCCGCGGAGAGGATACGAGTCATGGCTATCAAGGTTGGCGATCGCGTGCCCAATGGGACATTCACCGTCATGACGGCGGAGGGCCCGAAGCCGAAAACGACCGATGAGCTCTTCAAGGGCAAGAAGGTGGTGCTGTTCGCGGTGCCGGGCGCGTTCACGCCGACCTGCAACAACAATCACCTGCCGGGCTTTGTGAAGAACGCCGCCGCCATCAAGGCCAAGGGCGTCGACACCATCGCGGTCACCGGCGTCAACGACGTGTTCGTGATGAACGCCTGGAAGAAATCGGCCGGCGCCGATGCGATCGAATTCCTGGCCGACGGCAGTGCTAACTGGGCCAAGGCGGTGGGCATCACCGCCGACCTGAGCGAGCGCGGCCTGGGCCTGCGCTCCGGCCGCTACGCCATGGTGGTCGACGACGGCGTGGTCAAGACGCTCAATGTCGAGGACGCACCGGGCAAGGCCGACATTTCCGGCGCCGACAATCTGCTGAAGAGCCTGTAGAGCGCATCACCAACATCCGAGGTCGTCATCACCGGGCCGGTGCACAAGCGCGCGACCCGGTGATCTCGTTTCGGGAGGCCGACTTCGGCTCACTTCTGCGCCGCGCGCATCGCGGCGATGGCTTCGACCGCGAGCCGGTCGGCGCGTTCGTTCAATTCGTGACCGGCGTGGCCTTTCACCCAATGCCACCGCACGTCGTGGTTGGCGAGCGCGGCATCGAGCCGCTTCCAGAGATCGACGTTTTTCACCGGCTTTCTGTCGGCGGTTTTCCAGCCGTTGCGCTTCCAGCCATGGATCCATTGCGAGATGCCGTGATGGACATATTGGCTGTCGGTGTGCAGCTCGACCGTGGAGGGCTTTTTCAGCGCCTCGAGCGCGGCGATCGCGGCCATCAGCTCCATGCGGTTGTTGGTGGTGTGAGGCTCGCCGCCGCTCAGCTCCTTCTCGTGCTCGCCGTAGCTCAGGATCGCGCCCCAGCCGCCGGGACCGGGGTTGCCCGAGCAGGCGCCGTCGGTGTGCACGATCACATGTGGTCCGGTGGTCACGCGCGCGCCCGCTCGGCCGGCAGGCCGTAGTCGCGCACGCTTGCGGCCTTCTGGTGAAAGCGCAGCTTGCGGAAATACTCCAGCGGGTTCTTCGGCCGCACCAGCGCGCCCGGCGGCACGTTCAGCCAGTCCACCAGTCGGGTCAGCAGGAAGCGGGTGGCCGCGCCGCGCGCCAGCAGCGGCAGCGCGTCAAGCTCGGCGGCCGACAGCGGTCGCGCCGCGATGTACGACGACAGCAGGTTGCGGCCCTTGGTCACGTTGTAGGAGTGGTCGGGCTCGAAGCACCAGGCGTTGAGGCAGATCGCGACGTCGTAGGCCAAGGTGTCGGTGCAGGCGAAATAGAAGTCGATCAGCCCGGACAGCCGGTTGCCCAGAAAGAACACGTTGTCGGGAAACAGATCGGCATGGATCACGCCCTGCGGCAGGTCGCGCGGCCACGCCTTCTCCAGATGCGACAATTCCTGCTCGATCGCGGCAGCGAGCCCGGCCTGCACCTTGTCGGCATGCGGCGCCGCCTGTTGGTAGAGCGCCCGCCAGTCCGCGACCGACAGCGCGTTGTTGCGCTTGCCGGCAAAATCGGCACCGGCAAGGTGCATGCGGGCGAGCGCGTCGCCGACCGCGGCGCAATGCGGCGGGTCCGGCCGGCGCATCCACAGGCCGTCGAGGAACGTCACGATGGCGGCCGGCCGGCCGCACAGCCGGCCGAGCGTTTCGCCGTTGCGGTTCTTCACCGGCTGCGGGCAGGTGATGCCGCGGGCGTGCAGGTGCTCCATCAGCGCCAGGAAAAACGGCACGTCGCCGGCCGCCACGCGCTTCTCGTAGAGCGTGAGGATGTAATGGCTGTCGCCCGCATGAACCAGGAAGTTCGAGTTCTCGACGCCCTCGGCGATACCCTTGTAGGACTTGAGCTCGCCGAGCTGGTAGCTCGCAAGGAATTCGCCCAGGTCTTCGGCGGAAACGTCGGTGTAGACGGCCATGCGCTAGTACGGCCCTGCGTTGGCCCGCTCCGTCAAGTCCCTCGACCGTCATTCCGGGAGGGCGCGTAGCGCCGGGCCCGGAATCCAGGGCTGTCTGCTCCGTGCCTGCCGCCCTGGATTCCGGGCTCGCTCGCCATAGCGCGTCGAAGACGCGCGCAAAACGCGCTTATGGGTCGCGCCCCGGAATGACTGCGGAGGTGTGGCGAGAGCGTCAGGCCGCGGCGTTGCCGCGAAGCTGGCGCGGCAACGGGAAGAACATGCCGGATTCATCGGCGCCGGACACGGTTTCGACGCTGAGCGTGTAGCGCGTGGCGAAGGCGTCGAGGATTTCCTCGACCAGCACCTCGGGCGCCGAGGCGCCGGCGGTGACGCCGAGCGTCTTGACGCCGCTAAAGCGCGTCCAATCGATATCGGCCGCGCGCTGCACCAGCACCGAATAGCGGCAGCCGGCGCGCTCGGCGACCTCCTGCAGGCGCCGGGAGTTGGAGGAGTTCGGCGCGCCGACGACCACCAGCGCATCGACCTGCGGTGCCACGCGCTTGACCGCCTCCTGGCGGTTGGTGGTGGCGTAGCAGATGTCCTCCTTATGCGGCGCGACGATGTTGGGGAACCGGCGCTTGAGGACCGCAACGATGCCGGCGGTGTCGTCGAGCGACAGCGTGGTCTGCGTCACATAGGCGAGGTTGTCGGGATTTTTCGGGGTCAGCGCTTCGGCTTCTTCGACGGTCTGCACCAGCGTGATCGCACCGTCTGGCAATTGCCCGAGCGTGCCGACGACCTCGGGATGGCCGGCATGCCCGATCAGCACGATTTCGCGGCCGCGCTTGAAGTGGATCTCGGCCTCGCGGTGAACCTTGGTGACCAGCGGGCAGGTGGCGTCGAGCGCGAAGAAGTTGCGGCGCTGCGATTCCGCCGGGATCGATTTCGGCACGCCGTGGGCCGAAAAGATCACCGGCGCATTGGTCTCGGGGATTTCGTCAAGCTCCTCGACGAAGATCGCGCCCTTGGCCTTCAGGCTCTCCACCACATAGCGGTTGTGCACGATCTCGTGCCGGACATAGACCGGCGCGCCATAGCGCTTGAGCGCCTGCTCGACCGAATCGATGGCGCGCACCACGCCGGCGCAGAAGCCGCGCGGCGAGCAGAGCAACACCTTGAGCTGCGGCTTGTTGGAACCGCCGGGATCTTGTGTCGTCATGGCCGAGACATGATGTTTCGACCCCTAATCTGTCAAGCCGAGCGCCGATCCTTGCGCTTTTGGGGGGTAAACGCCTATATTCAGGCCACTTTCCAGTCATCCATCGATGACAAGGCCTCGTCCGAACGACGGGCGGGGCGCAGAGGAGATTTTTACCATGCAGGAAGCGCCGCTGATGCCAAAAGCGACCGCCGTATGGCTCGTTGAGAACACCGCGCTGTCATTCGATCAGGTCGCCGACTTCTGCAAGCTGCACCCGCTCGAGGTCAAAGCCATCGCCGACGGCGATGCCGCCCAGGGCATCAAGGGTCTCGACCCAATCCAGACCGGTCAGCTCACCCGTGAGGAGATCGAGAAGGCGGTGGCCGATCCCAGTCACAAGCTGGCGCTGTCCAAGCCCAAGGTCGACCTGCCGGACACCAAAGGTGCCAGCAAGAAAAAGGGCCCGCGCTATACGCCGGTGTCGCGGCGTCAGGACCGGCCGAACGCCATTCTCTGGCTGATCCGTAATCATCCGGAGCTGAAGGACGCCCAGATCATGCGGCTGGTCGGCACCACCAAGTCGACGATCCAGGGCATTCGCGACCGCACCCATTGGAACGCCGCGAGCTTGAGCCCGCTCGATCCGGTGACGCTCGGGCTGTGCTCGCAGATCGACCTCGACTTCGAGGTACAACGCGCTTCGAAGGAGAAGCCCGCGCCGGTTGAGACCGGCACGACGCTGCTGCCTGCCGCGGTCACCACCGCGCCACCGGAGCCGGTCGAGCCGCAATCGCCGGCCGCGGCCAAGGAGAAGGAACGCGACGAGGTCGATGCGGTGTTCGCCAAGCTCAAGCAGCTCGGCGGCAAACCCGAGGACAAGGGCGAGTAACGGCGTCGGACGCGGATCGAAGTTTCGACTTGCACCGCGACCTCTCCACGTATGCTGGATCGAACTCACAATGCAGTTGTAAAGTCTACCCCGGCCAGCGCATCCGATGGACCGGGCGGCCGGACACCGGATTGACGTCGTCGCCGGCGAGCGCAAAGCCGTGCTTTCGATAGAAGCCGATGGCGCGGGCATTGTCCTTGTTGACCAGAAGATCGATCCGTCCCGGCGCAAGCCGCTTGGCTTCGTCAAGCAGAAGCGCCGCGACCGTGCCGCCCCACAATTCCGGCGCCACCACGATCTGATCCATGTAACCGGTCTTGGGATCGAGCGTCGCGAAACCTTGCAAGGCGCCGTCCATCTCCGCGACCACAATGCTCGTCGCCGGCACCAGCTCGCGCCGCCAGCGCTCGCGCCACCACGGCACGCGCGCCGTAAAATCGATGTCGGGGAAGGTGCGCTGCCACGATCGCCGCCACAGCTCGATCGCCGCGTCCTCGTCGGCGGCGGCGTAGCGGCGCAGCGTGACGGCCGGTGCGCTCACCGCTCCGTCAGCTTCAGCTCGATGCGGCGGTTGCGGCTGTAGGCATCTTCGGTGATGCCGGGATCGATCGGCTGGAATTCGCCGAAGCCCGCCGCGACCAGGCGCTGCGGCGGCATGCCCTTGCTGATGAGATACTGCACCACCGCGATGGCGCGGGCCGCCGACAGGTCCCAGTTGGTCCGGCCGCCGCCGATCGGACGGACGTCGGTGTGGCCGTCGACCCGCAGCACCCAGGCGATGTCGTCCGGGATCTGCCTGCTGAGCTCGAGCAGGGCCGCGGCGATCTTGTCGAGCTCGGCGCGCCCCTCGGGCTTGAGCACGGACTGCCCGGTGTCGAAAAACACCTCCGATTGCAGCACGAAGCGATCGCCGACGATGCGGATGTCGGGGCGGTTGCCCAGAATGCTGCGCAGCCGGCCGAAGAAGTCGGAGCGATAGCGCGACAGCTCCTGCACGCGCTGGGCGAGCGCGAGATTGAGCCGCTGCCCCATCTCGCTAAGCCGCGCCTGGGTTTCCTTGTCCTTCTTCTCCGACACGTCGAGCGCTTGCTCGAGCGCACTGAGCTGGCGGCGCAGCGCCGCGAGCTGTTGGTTGAGGATTTCCACCTGGGCAAGCGCGCGCACCGAGATCTGCTTCTCGGCGTCGAGCCTGCCGGTCAGCTCCGAGACCCGGCCCTGCGCCGCGGCGCTGCCGCCGCTTTGCTCGTCATAAAGGCCCTTGTAGCGGTCGCGCTCGCCTTCGCTTGCGGCGAGGCTCGCGCGCAATTGCGCGATTTGCTCCTCCAGCGAAACTTTGCCGGTCTGCTCAAGCGAGAGCATCTCGGTCAATTGCGCGATCCGGGCCGACAGCCGCGACAGCGCGGTGTCTTTGCCGGTGACCTCCTGCGACAGGTAGAACTGCACGACGACGAAGATCGAGAGCAGAAAAATGATGCCGAGGATCAAGGTCGACAGCGCGTCGACGAAGCCCGGCCAATAATCGATGCCGCGTTCACGGCGGCCGCGCGCTAATGCCATGATGCCACCTGCTGCTCGCTACTTGTCGACCCGCTCGCGCGCCAGGATTTCAAGCAGCCGCCGGATATCGCGGTGCTGCTCGGATTGCGACTCGACCCAGTCACGGATCATCTGCTGCTCGGTCCGCATGTGATGAACCAGCCCCTGGATCGCCTCGGCCAGGTTGGCCATGGCGTTGGTCGCGGCCTTGGTCGATCCCGAGCCCTCCATCACTGCGCGCAGCCGCTCGATCGCGGCGCCCATTTCGCCGCCGACATGCAGGCCAGCCTCGCCCGGCGCGGGAACGGCGCCGAGGTCGTGGACCGTGGTCGCGAGCCAGTCCTCGAGCTCGGTGTGGAAGCGGTTCTGCGCCTGGCTCATCTGCAAATCGAGGAAGCCCAGCACCAGCGAGCCGGCCAGCCCGAACAGGGAGGACGAGAACGAAATGCCCATGCCGGTGAGCGGCGCGGCGAGGCCCTCGCGCAGCGAATCGAACACCGCGCTGGCGTCGCCGCCGACCTTCAAATTATTGATCACGCTGCCGACCGAGGTGACGGTTTCGATCAGGCCCCAGAACGTGCCGAGCAGGCCGAGGAAAATCAGCAGGCCGGTCATGTAACGCGAGATGTCGCGCGCCTCGTCGAGCCGCATCGCGATCGAATCGAGGATGCTGCGCATGGTCTGCGACGACATCGACATGCGGCCGATGCGGTCGCCCAGGATCGCGGCCATCGGCGCCAGCAGCACCGGCGCCCGCTTGACCGCAATGCCCGGATCGGCGAGCCGGAAGCCGTTGACCCAGGCGACCTCGGGGAACAGCCGGATCACCTGCCGGAACGACAGCGCGATCCCGATCAACAGCACGCCGATGATCAGCGCGTTGAGCGGCGGATTGGCCTTGAACGCGGTCCAGATCTGCGGGTGGATGACGACGACGATCAGGCCGCACAGAATCAGGAACACCAGCATGCGCACCAGAAAGATGCGCGGCGAGGAAACCTTGAAGGGATCTGCGTCTTGAGCCATGGGCGCGGTCCGGTCACCGGAACACCGGCCTGAATATGGCACAGGCGCGCCGAATGCAATGAAGCAAATTCGTCGGCCGATTGCCGGTGCGTCCGGCGCCGTTATGCCTTGCCGGCGGCCTGCAGCAGCGTCTGCAATTGCCCGTGGATGGTTTCGTTGCCGGCAACAATGTTCCGCTGCGTGAACATGGCGTCGCCGCCCTCGATGGCGGTGACAAAGCCGCCGGCCTCGCGCACCAGCAGGAGGCCCGCCGCCATGTCCCAGGGCGACAGGTTGCGCTCCCAATAGCCGTCGAGCCGCCCGGCCGCGACAAAGGCGAGGTCGAGAGCCGCGGCGCCGAACCGTCGCAGGCCGGCAACCTGGGGCTGAATTGCGGCAAGCTCGCGCTGGCCGAGCTCCAGGTCGCCGCGTCCGAGGTGCGGCAGCCCGCAGGCGATCACCGCATCGGCCAGCAGCTTGCGCGCCGCCACGCGCAACCGACGGTCATTGAGGAAGGCGCCCTTGCCGCGCTCGGCGGTGAACAGCTCATCAGTGATCGGGTTGTAGATCACCGCGGCGACGATGGTGCGGTCGCGCTCCAGGCCGATCGAAATCGCGAAGTGCGGGATGCCGTGCAGGAAGTTGGTGGTGCCGTCGAGCGGATCGACGATCCAGGTGTGGCTCGTATCGCTGCCCGCGCGCCGGCCGCTCTCCTCGCCGAGAAAGCCGTAATTGGGGCGCACCCTGGTCAATTCGGCAAACAGCGTCTCTTCGGCGCGGCGGTCGGCGGCACTGACGAAATTCGCCGGCCCCTTGAGCGAGACCTGAAGGTTCTCGACCTCGCCGAAGTCGCGCTTGAGCGTGCGCGACGCCTTGCGGGCGGCGCCGATCATGACATTGAGGATGGCGGAGCGCAGCATCACTCCGCCCGCCGCACGTAGCTGACGTCGTCGGTCGAGACCACGACCCGCTCGCCGGTGGTGATGAACGGCGGCACCAGGAGCTTCAGCCCGTTCTCAAGCTTGGCGTTCTTGTAGGACGACGCCGCGGTCTGGCCCTTGATGTGGGCGTCGGCTTCGACCACCGCCAGCACCACGGTCTCCGGCAGCTTGATCCCGATTGGACGGTCCTGGTGCAATTGCACCTGCACCGTCATGCCGTCCTGCAGGAACGATGCGCGTTCGCCGACGAAGTCCTCATGGAGCTCGATCTGGTCGTAGGTCGATGAATCCATGAACACCAACTGTTCGCCCTGCCGGTAGAGAAACTGAAACGCCCGGCGCTCGACGTGGGTTTCCTCGACGCGCGAGTCGGAGCCGAAGCGTTGGTTGAGCTTGCGGCCGTCAAGCAGGTTTTTCAGCTCGACCTGGTTGTAGGCCGGTCCCTTGCCCGGCTTGACCGCCATGGTCTTGACCGCGGCCCAGAGCGAGCCGTCGTGCTCGATCACCATGCCGGGCCTGATATCGCCGCCGCTGATCTTGGCCATGGCGGGCAGATGCCCAAAGGCCGCAACGTCCGTCAAGGCTCGGTGTTCAGGGCTTGTCGGCCAGCGGCTTGGCGTTGCGGGGCGTTTCCGGGAACGGGGTCGGCCCGATCGCCTGCATGCGGGCGATCCAGGGCTTGGCCTTGTCTTCGGCGATGGCGCGATCGGCCGGCGTCATCTTGCGCATGAAGTCTTCCAGGAACTGGTCATTGTCGCCGCCGGCGCGCGCAATCAGATGCCAGCGCGCGGCCTCGACCGGATCGGCCTTGATGCCGCGGCCGGTGGCGTACAGCAGCGCCAGCCGCCGCTGGGCGATCGGGCTGCCCTTGCGCGAGGCCTTGACGAAATAGCCGACGGCGGCGCTCTCGTCCTTTGGCACGCCGGTGCCGTTGAACAGCGCAATGCCGTATTCGATCTCGGCGTCGGTGTAGCCCGCGCTCGCCGCCGCGCCGAGCAATTGGGCCGCCGCGCTGAGGTCCTTGGCCACGCCGTTGCCTTCCTTGTACATGGTCGCCAGCGCGTATTGCGCCTGCGGGTTGCCGGCATCGGCGGCCATGCGGAACAAGTCGGCGGCGCGCACGAAGTCGCGCGGCAACACCTGGCCTTCGAGATAAAGCAGCGCCAGGTCGTAGGCCGCGACGTTGTGGCCGAGCCGGGCGGCGGCGGTCAGAAGCCGCGCCGCCTCCTGGCGATCGGCCGGACCGGCGCGGCCCGTCATGCGAAACATCGCGAGCGCAAACATGGCTTCGCGGTCGCCGCGCGCGATCGCAAGCCGGTACCATTCGGCCGCCTTGTTGTCGTCGTTTGGGACGCCAAGGCCATCGGCGTAGAGCTCGCCGAGCAAGGTCATGGCCTTGGGATCGCTCTTCTCCTCGATCTGGCGCGTCGCCTCGCGGAACGCCGTGACATAGTGGCCGCGTTGATATGCGGCATAGGCGAGATCGATGTCCTCGGCGGGCGCGGTGGCAGACGGCGCCGGCCGAGGCGGCGTCGTGGCGGGCTTGGGCTGCGCCGCGCACGGCAACGCTGTGAGCGTCATCGCCAGCGCAAGGATAAGGCGCGCCATCATGGCACCAGCTCCCGCGGCATCAGCCGCGCGGCGATGTCGGCGATGGCCGCCGCGGGACCGCGCGGGTCGTCCCACAGCGCGCCGCCGATCGCGACGAAATCGGCGCCGGCCTTGACCAGCGGGCCGACCTCGTCGGGCGTTGCGGCAAAAGCCACGCAGGGAATTTCGAACACTTCCGCCCACCATTCGATTCGCTCCAGGATCGCCTCGAACGACGGCCGCTGCCCGGCGGTGTCGGGCTCGCCGAACATCACATAGTCGGCGCCGCGTTCGGCGGCCAGCATGGCGTCGTGTCGGGTGTGCAGGCCGCCGCAGCCGGCGATGCGCGCCGGCCGGAGACCCTGGCTTTCGGCGGTGAACGCGTCGATGCCGGTCAGGTGCGCGCCGTCGGCGCCGCCGCGCGCGGCGATCCCGGCGTGACCGTCGAGCAGCAAGGCCGCGCCGTGCGGCTGCACCAAAGCGCGCCAGCGTCTTGACGCGGTTGATCAGCGCGCGCTCGCCGTCGGGCTTGAGCTTGAGCAGCACGGCGGCGATGTCGGCTGAGCCCACTGCGCTGTCGAGCGCGGCCGCAACGCTATCGGCCTCGCCGACCGGCGGCGTGACCAGATAGAGCCGTGGCTCGGCGCGTCTCAGTTCCGTTCGTTGCGGCTTGGCCATGGCGATCGCATGCGATTCCAATGGGGCGGAAATGGGGGCGATTCGCCGCCCCGCGGTCAACCACGCGTTACTTCACTGCGAGCCTCATTGCGAACCTTGCAGGCCGAGCTGGCGCACCAGCGCGCCCCATTTTTCATTCTCGGACCGGATGTAGTCGCGCATGCCATCGAGCGAGGCGATGTCGATCGGAATGAGCCCGATCGCTGCGACCTTGTCGCGCATGCCGGGCAGCGCCCAGATGCGGACCATCTCGCCGCGCAGCCTGGCCACTACGTCGGGCGGCGTGGCGGCATGCGCCAGCAGCACGTGCCACGACACCGCCTCGAAATCGGGCGAGCCGACCGCTTCGCCGATCGGCGGCAGCTCGGGCACGGTGGGCAGCCGTGTCGCCGACGTCACCGCCAGCGCCCGCAGCTTGCCGTCGCGGATCAACGGCAGCGACGCGCCGGCTTCGGCGAACGACATGGCGACGTGGCCGGCCGCGACGTCGGCGATCGACTGCGGGCTGTTGCGATAGGGCACGTGCGCGGCCTCGAAGCCGAAGCGCTGCTTCATGAATTCGAGCGACAGGTGCGGCGCGCCGCCGACGCCCGACGAGCTGAAGCTGATCTGCCCGGGTCGGGCCTTGACGTATTGGATCAGCTCCGGAACCGAATGGATCGGCAGCTTCGGATCGACGACCAGGATGAACGGCGACTTCACATAGAGCGCGATCGGAACGAAATCCTTTTCGGCGTCATAGGGCACCTGCTTCATCAGCGCCGGGCGGATCGCCATCACGGCGCTGGTTGCGACGATCAAGGTGTAGCCGTCGGCCGGCGCCGCCTTCAGCGCGGCGATGCCGATCAGCCCCGCGCTGCCCGGACGGTTCTCGACCACCACCGGCTTGCCGAAGCTCTGCGCCATCTGGTCGGCGTACAGCCGCACGGTGACGTCGAGCCCGGTGCCCGGCGCGAGCAGCGGCATGATGGTGATCTGGCGCGACGGATAGCTGTCGGCATGGGCCGGCGACGCCAGTGCAAACGCGAGCGCCGAAGCGAAAGCAGCGAGCAGCGGCGCCTTGCCTCGGCAGCGCCGACACCGCGGGCCTGCCGGTCAAGCCGCCTTCTTCTCCAGGTCCTGCTTCCACTGACCCATCGAGGCCAGGCCGTTCATCCGGGCGCGGTGCGAGAACACCCGTTGCGCGGCGGCGACGTTCTCCGGCTTGCCCGACCAGGCTTTCTGGGGCGCGTGCTGCAGCGCGCGGCCATAGGAGAAGGTGAGCCGCCAGGGCAGGTTGCCGATCTTGTTCATGGTGTCGAGATGCGCGGTCGCTTCCTCGTCCGACTGGCCGCCGGACAGGAACGCGATGCCCGGCACCGCGCCGGGCACGCAGTTGCGCAGCATCTTGACGGTCTTCTCGGCGACCTCTTCGACGCCGGCGCGCTTTGCCGCCTTCTTGCCGGATATCGCCATGTTGGGCTTAAGCACGATGCCTTCGAGCGCCACCCGCTGGAAGAACAGCTCCTCGAATTGCAGCTTGAGCACCAGTTCGGTCACCTGCACGCAGCGGTCGATATCGTGGTCGCCGTCCATCAGCACTTCGGGCTCGACGATCGGCACGATGTTGGCCTGCTGGCACAGCGCCGCGTAGCGCGCCAGCGCATGGGTGTTGGTGCGGATGCAGGTATAGCTCGGGATGCCGCCCGGGCCGATGTCGATCACCGCGCGCCATTTGGCGAACCGCGCGCCCTGCTCGTAATACTTCGGCAGCCGTTCCGGCAGCTTGTCGAGGCCCGCGGTGATCAGCTCGCCGGGGCAGTTCGGCAGCGGCTTGGTGCCTTCGTCGACCTTGATGCCCGGCAGCGCGCCGGACTTCTTGATGATCTCGACCAGCGGCGTGCCGTCCTTGGCCTTCTGCCAGATGGTTTCGTCGTAAAGGATCACGCCGGAAATGTTCCGCATGCCTTCGGCTGAGCGGAACAGCATCTCGCGATAGTCGCGGCGGTTGTCCTCGGTGCATTCGACGTTGATGGCGTCGAAGCGCTTCTTGATCGTGCCGGTCGACTCGTCGGCCGCAAGGATGCCCTTGCCGGACGCGGTCATGGCCTCGGCCACCTTGTTCAGCTCTGCGAGATTCATCGCGCTCTCCATCGATGTCTGGATCCCGACGCGCTGCGCGCGGCCGGGCGATTTGGCGTCATTTTATCCGCAAAACCTCGACCCCTGGCAACGGCTTGCCCTCCATCCATTCCAGGAAGGCGCCGCCGGCTGTGGACACATAGCTCAACCGGTCGGCTACGCCCGCGGCATTGAGCGCAGCGACCGTGTCGCCGCCGCCCGCGACCGAGACCAGGCGGCCGGCCGCCGTCAGTTCCGCGGCCGCCTCGGCCACCTCGACGGTGCCGGTGTCGAACGGTTCCATCTCGAAGGCCCCGAACGGGCCGTTCCAGACCAGCGTCTTTACCCGGCCGAGCACCGAGACGGCGTGCTCGATGCTGCGCGGCCCGATGTCCAGGATCATGTCGGCTTCGCCGACCACGTCGACGCCGACCGCGCGCGAGGGCGCGTTGGCCTCGAATTTCTGCGCCACAATGGCATCCACCGGCAGCACGATCTCGCAATGCGCCGCTTTGGCCTTGGCCAGGATGTCGCGCGCGGTGCCGGCGAGGTCGCGCTCGGCAAGGCTTTTGCCGACAGGTTTGCCAAGCGCCAGCAGGAAGGTGTTGGCCATGCCGCCGCCGATCATCAGCACGTTGACCTTGCTCACCAGGTTGCCGAGCAGGTCGAGCTTGGTGGAGACCTTGGCGCCGCCGACGATGGCGGCGACCGGTCGCTGCGGCGCGTCGAGCGCCTTCGACAGCGCTTCGAGCTCGGCCTGCATGGTGCGGCCGGCATAGGCCGGAAGCTTGTGGCCCAGGCCTTCGGTCGAGGCGTGCGCGCGGTGCGCGGCGGAGAACGCGTCGTTGACCCAGAGGTCGCCGAGCTTCGCCAGCGCCGCGACGAACTCCGGATCGTTGTTCTCTTCGCCCTGGTGGAAGCGGGTGTTCTCAAGGCAAAGCACGTCGCCGGGCTGCATCGCGGCAACCGCAGCCTCGGCCTTGCGCCCGATGCAATCCTCGGCGAAGCCCACCTTGCGGCCGATCGCCTTGGCAACCTCGACGGCGACCGGTTTCAGCGATTGCTTCGGGTCGGGCCCCTTGGGACGGCCGAAATGCGCCAGCAGGATGATCTTGCCGCCCTTGTCGGCCAGTTCGACGATGGTCGGCGCGACGCGCTCGATGCGGGTTGCGTCGGTGACCTTGCCGTTCTCCATCGGCACGTTGAGGTCGACGCGCAGCAGCACGCGCTTGTCCTTGACGTCGACGTCATCGAGCGTGCGGAACGCGGCGGTCATTTGCGGCGGTCGTCCGGCGGACCCTGGCGGATCACGATCGTGACCATCAACACGCTGCCGAACACGATCAGGCCGATGAGCCCGATCCATTGCGCCAGGGTGAAGTCCGCGAAGGCGGGCATCGCCTCAGATCAGCTTGCCCATCGCCACGGCGGTGTCGGCCATGCGGTTGGAGAAGCCCCACTCGTTGTCGTACCAGGACATCACCCGCACCAGCGTGCCGTCCATCACCTTGGTCTGGTCCATGTGGAACACCGAGCTGTGCGGGTCGTGGTTGAAGTCGCTGGAGACGTTGGGATCGTTGGTGTAGCCGAGGATGCCCTTGAGCTGCTGGTCGGCGGCGCGCTTGATCGCGCCGTTGATCTCGTCCTTGCTGGTCGCCCGCTTGGCCACGAACTTGAAGTCGACCACCGACACGTTCGGCGTGGGTACGCGGATCGCGACGCCGTCGAGCTTGCCGTTGAGCTCGGGCAGCACCAGGCCGACCGCCTTGGCGGCGCCGGTCGAGGTCGGGATCATGTTCAGCGCCGCGGCGCGCGCGCGATACAGGTCCTTGTGCATGGTGTCGAGCGTCGGCTGGTCGCCGGTGTAGGAATGGATCGTGGTCATGAACCCCTTGTCGATGCCGACGGCGTCGTTCAGCACCTTGGCCACCGGGGCGAGGCAGTTGGTCGTGCACGACGCGTTGGAAACGATTTTGTGGTCCTTGGTCAGCTTGTCGTGATTGACGCCATAGACCACGGTCAGGTCGGCGCCGTCGGCCGGCGCCGACACCAGCACGCGCTTGGCGCCGGCGGTCAGGTGCAGCGACGCCTTGTCCTTGGCGGTGAAAATGCCGGTGCATTCCAGCGCGATGTCGACGCCGAGGTCCTTCCACGGCAGTTTGGCAGGGTCCTTCTCGGCGATGACCTTGATCGCGCCATTGCCGACGCTGATGGTGTCGCCCTTCACCGTCACCTGGCCGGGGAAGCGGCCATGCACCGAATCGTAGCGCAGCAGATGCGCGTTGGTCTCCACCGGGCCGAGATCGTTGATGCCGACCACCTCGATGTCGTGGCGGCCCGCTTCGGCGATGGCGCGCAGCACGTTGCGGCCGATGCGGCCGAACCCGTTGATGGCAATCCGGACAGTCATGTTCGCTCCCACCTGTGATGTGGTCACGCCCGGCTGGGGCATCCGCGATCCTACAGATAAGACGCGAATGGCCGGAACTTAAGACGGCACCTTGCGCCTTTTGGGTCCCGGCCGTGACGGAGCAAGGCCTCAGGCTGTTGGCCTTGTTGTCACCGGGCTTGTTATCACCTCTTGCCCAGCTTGCTCAACGCCGCCTCGGCCACCCGCTCGGGCGTGATGCCGAAGTGCTTGTACAGGTCCTTATAGGGAGCGCTGGCGCCGAAACCGCTCATGCCGACAAAGCCGCCGTCGCTGCCGATGATGGCGTCCCAGCCTTGCCGCACCGCGGCCTCGACCGCGACCTTGACCTTGGCATCGCCGATCACCGCGCGGCGGGCCGCGTCGGAGGCCGCGAACAACAACTCGAAGCACGGCACCGACACGACGCGCGCCGCAACGCCCTGCGCGGCGAGGAGCTTCTGCGCCTCGACCGCAATCGACACCTCCGACCCGGTGGCGAACAGCGACACCTGGGCGTCGCCCTGTGCCGGCGAAATCTCATAGGCGCCGTTGACGCACTTGTTGCGCTCGTCAAGCGAGCGTCGCAACTGCGGCACGGCCTGCCGGGTCAGCGCCAGCACGCTCGGCGTCGCGCGCGCTTCGAGCGCGAGCTGCCAGCACTCGATGGTCTCTACCGCATCGCACGGCCGGAACACGTTGAGGTTCGGGATCGCGCGCAACGCCGCCAGATGCTCGACCGGCTGGTGCGTCGGCCCGTCCTCGCCAAGCCCGATCGAGTCGTGGGTCATCACATGAATGACCCGCTCGCCCATCAGCGCGGCAAGCCGCAGCGCCGGGCGGCAGTAATCGGAGAACACCAGGAACGTGCCGGAGTAGGGAATGATGCCACGATGCAGCGCCATGCCGTTCATGGCGGCGGCCATGCCGTGCTCCCGCACGCCGTAGTGGATGAAGCGGCCGGCGTAATCCTGCGCCGTCAGCGTGGTCATTACCTTGGCGCGGGTGTTGTTGGAGCCGGTGAGATCGGCCGAGCCGCCGATCATTTCCGGCACCGCCGGGATCAAGCTGTCCAACGCGCGCTCGCAGGCGAACCGGGTGCCGATCTCCTGCGGCTCCTGCGCGAGCTTCTGTTTCACCGCGCGCACGGCGGCGTTGAGCGCGCCGGGCAGCTCGCCGCGCTGGCGGCGCTCAAACTCGCTCCGCTTGTCGGCGGGCAGGGCGGCGAGGCGCTTGTCCCATTCCTTGCGTGCGGCCTTTGAGCGCTGGCCGGCGGCGCGCCATTGCGTCAGCACGTCGGGGGGAATCTGGAACGGCGCATCGGTCCAGCCGAGCTTTTCTCTCGCGCCCTTGATCTCGTCGGCGCCGAGCGGCGAGCCGTGCGCGCTGGCCTTGCCGGCCTTGGTCGGCGCGCCGTAGCCGATCACGGTCTTGCAGGCGATCATGCTCGGCCGGTCGGACGTGCGCGCCTGCGCGATGGCGGTGGCGATGGCGTCCGGATCGTGGCCGTCGATCCGGGTCGCGTTCCAGCCGGCGGCCTCGAAGCGCTTCACCTGATCGACTGAGTCGGCGAGCGTGAGCGGGCCATCGATCGAGATGCCGTTGTCGTCGAACAGCACGATCAGCTTGCTGAGCCGCAGGTGACCGGCGAGCGCGATCGCCTCTTGGCTGATGCCTTCCATCAGGTCGCCGTCGGAGGCGAGCACGAAGGTCGCGTGATCGACGACGTCGTTGCCGAATTCGGCGGCCAGATGCCGCTCCGCGATCGCCATGCCGACCGCATTGCCCAGCCCCTGGCCGAGTGGGCCGGTGGTGGTCTCGACGCCGGGCGTGACGAAATTCTCCGGATGGCCTGGCGTGAGCGAGCCGAGCTGGCGGAATCGCTTGATCTGCTCGATGGTCATGGTCTCGCTGCCGAGCAGATGCAGCACCGCGTAGATCAGCATCGAGCCGTGGCCGGCCGACAGCACGAAGCGGTCGCGGTCCGGCCACGCCGGATCGGCCGGATCGAGTTTCAACACCTGGGTGAACAGCACGGTCGCGATGTCGGCCGCGCCCATCGGCAGGCCGGGATGGCCGGCTTTCGCCTGCTCCACCGCGTCCATGGCGAGCGCGCGGATCGCATTCGCCATGCGGTCGTGATGGGCACGGGTCATGGGCACCTCATCACCGCGACGCGAGGAGGGCGCGACGGCGGCAGTCGAAGCTTTTGTATTCATTGGGTCCTGTCCGAATGGCCGTGGGATAGCACGCTTGGCCCGGGAGTAAAGGGCAGCGGCATCGGCGCGGTTGAGCCATGCACAGGCCTTCGAAAACACTGGGATAACGAAACCGGCAAGCGTTGACGCCATCATCCCGCCGCACGTAAAGTTTCCCTTCTAATTCTTTGCGGACTCAGTCTTTTTCCATCGTCCTTTGCGCTGTTGGCCCGGCGTGCAAGCAAGGCGAGTCATGACCAATTCGACCGCCATCGACAGTGCGACCCGACGCCTGATCCAGGCGCTGGATCTGCTCGAGGCGGCGGTCGATCGCAGGCTCGAGATCGATCGCAGCCGGGCGATCCTGACCGAACAGGTCCATGCCCTCGACATCGATCGCGCCAAGCTCGCGGCCGACCTCGACAGCCAGCTGGCGCGCTCGCGGCGTCTGGAAACCGCCAACCGCGACGTCGCGCGTAGGCTCGATGCCGCGATGGACAACATCAAGCTCGTGCTCGACGCGAAGGACCAATGAGCGATGTCGCTCGCCGTCACCTCATGAGGATCACGTGTCGCAGGTGAACGTCACTATCAACGGCCGCCAGTTCCGCATGGCCTGCGAAGACGGCCAGGAGGGCCATCTTCAGCAGCTCGCCAAGGACCTGGACGAACGGATCGTGGCGCTGCGCGGCCAGTTCGGCGAGATCGGCGACGCCCGGCTGACCGTGATGGCGGCGTTGATGGTGGCCGACGAGCTGGCCGAGGCCGGCAAGAAGGTTCGCAAGCTCGAGGAGGAGCTCGCCACCCTCCATGACGCTCGTGTGCTCGCCGCCGACCGCACCAGCGCCAGCCAGGCGTCGCTGGTCGCGGCCTTCAACACCGCGGCCGAGCGGATCGAGGGACTGGCGCGAAAGCTCAACCAGTCCGGCGCCGATACCGCGAAGAGCGCTGCGCCCGAGTAGAGCATGATCCGAAAAGTGGGACCGGTTTTCGGAAAAGATCATGCTCCGAAAGTAATGCGCGATTGCCGCGCCGGTGGTATTGGCCGGCGCGAAGCACTACATTGCCGTGGCGGGGCTGCGGGGTGCGTTTGGAGTACATTCCCCGGGGCCTTACGATCCTGAAGGGAGCTGTCCCTGGCTGGACCCCTGGGCCCGGTCATATGGCGCCCACCTACTTATGTAGGTTCCCGGGATCATAACTCCGACGGCCATCGCGGCTCCGCACTTGATCTATTCCATGGCCTCCACCGCAAGCTCGAAGGACGTGCTGCGCCGCGAGGCGCTGGCGCGGCGCGACGCCATCCCCGCGGCCGAGCGGCAGGCCGCGGCCGAGACCATCGCTGCGCGTGGCTTGCCGCTGGCGATCACGCCCGGCGTTATCGTCTCGGGCTTCTCGCCGCTCAAGAGCGAGATCAATCCGCTGCCGCTGATGCGGAAGCTCGCCGCCGCCGGCGCGTGGCTGGCGCTGCCGCTGGTCGCGGGCCGCGGCCAGCCGCTGATCATGCGCGCCTACGCCTTCGGCGACGCCCTGGCCGCCGGCGTGTGGGGGATCCGCGAGCCCATGGCGGACGCGCCCGCGGTCGAGCCCGACATCCTGATCGTGCCGCTCGCGGCCTTCGACCGCCGTGGCCACCGCATCGGCTACGGCGCCGGCTATTACGACCTGACCATCAACGCCCTGCGCAGCCGCAAGCCCGTGACCGCGGTCGGCATCGGCTATGCGGCGCAGGAGATCGCCGAAGTGCCGGCCACGCCCCGCGACGCGCGGCTCGATCTTGTGCTAACCGAGCGCGAGGCGATCGACTGCCGCGGGAGCTGAAATGCGGATTCTGTTCATCGGCGATATCGTCGGGCGCAGCGGGCGCAACATCGTGCTGGAACGGCTGCCGCGCCTGATCGCCGACTGGACGCTCGACCTGGTGGTGATCAACGGCGAGAACGCCGCCGGCGGCTTCGGCATCACCGAGGCGATCTACAACGATCTCATCGAAGCCGGCGCCGACGCGATCACGCTCGGCAATCACGCCTGGGACCAGCGCGAGGCGCTGGTGTTCATCGAGCGCGCGCCGCGGCTGATCCGCCCGGTGAATTATCCGCCCGGCACGCCCGGGCGCGGCGCGGCGCTGATCGACGGCAAGAACGGCGCGCGCGCGCTGGTGATCAACGCCATGGGCCGCATCTTCATGGATGCGCTCGACGATCCGTTTGCCGCGATCGAGCGCGAGCTAGCGGCCTGCCCGCTGAAAAGCGGCGCCGACGCCATCGTCATCGACATCCACTGCGAGGCGACCAGCGAAAAGCAGGCCATGGGCTATTTCGCCGACGGCCGCGCCAGCCTGGTGGTCGGCACCCACACTCACGCGCCGACCGCCGACCATCGCATCCTGCCCGGCGGCACGGCCTTCGTGTCCGACGTCGGCATGAGCGGCGACTACGACTCGATCATCGGCATGGGCAAGGACGAGCCGCTCGGCCGGTTCCTGCGGAAAATTCCGCAAGGTAAGTTCGAGCCCGCGAACGGCCCCGGTACGCTGTGCGGGCTTGCGGTCGAAACCGACGACGCCAGCGGGCTTGCGCTGCGGGTCGGCGCCGTCCGGCTCGGCGGCAGGCTGGAAGAAACGCGGCCTGCGTTCTGGGGTTGATCGTGCGCGCCGGCCTTGGTATCGGCGGGTTAAAGTAGGCGACAGCGCATGGCCGGCCATTCCCAATTCAAGAACATCATGCATCGCAAGGGGCGCCAGGATAAGGTGCGCTCCAAGCTGTTCGGCAAACTTGCGCGTGAAATCACCGTGTCGGCCAAGCTCGGCCTGCCCGATCCGGCGATGAACGCGCGGCTGCGCGCGGCGGTGCTGGCGGCGCGCGCCGAGAACATGCCGAAGGACGGCATCGAGCGCGCCATCAAGAAGGCCGCCGGCGGCGACGCCGAGCACTACGACGAGATGCGCTATGAGGGCTACGGGCCGGGCGGCGTCGCCATCATCGTCGAGGTGCTGACCGACAACCGTAACCGCACCGCCGGCGACGTGCGCGCCACCTTCACCAAGAGCGGCGGCAACCTGGCCGAGACCGGCGCGGTGTCGTTCATGTTCGACCATGTCGGCGCGGTCGAGTACGACGCGGCCAAGGGCAATGCCGACCAGATGCTGGAAGCGGCGATCGAAGCCGGCGCCGAGGACGTGGTGTCGAGCGAAAGCGGCCACGAGATCTACACCAGTGCGGACCAGCTCAACGAGGTGGCGAAGGCGCTGGAGAGCAAGTTCGGCGAGCCGCGCAAGGCCGCGCTGGTGTGGAAGCCGAAGAACACGGTGGCGCTCGACGACCAGAGGGGCGCGCAACTGATCGAGCTGCTCGAAGCGCTCAACGAGCACGACGACGTGCAGAACGTCTACGCCAATTTCGAAGTCTCGGACGCGGTGCTGGCCAAGATGAGCGCGTGATCCGCGGGAGGGTTCGTGGCGCCGGAATGACCCGCACTCACCCGTCGTATTCCAGGATGAACAGACCGGCGTTGTAGTCGGTCGCATAGATTAGGCCCGCGGCGTCGACGAACACGTCGGCCGACTGGATGACGCGGGCGCGGTTTGGCCGGTGGTCCATCATGCGCGCCGGCGCGGGCGGCACCAGGGCGCCGACCTCGACGGGCCGCCTGGCATCGCGGATGTCGAATACGCGCACGCCGGCGTTCTGATAGGTGGCGAAGATCAGCTCCGAGCTGACGAAACTGCCCGGGCGGTTCTCGTGGATGTTGTGCGGGCCGAAATGGCCGCCCTTGCTCTTGTAGTCGGCCTCCGACGGCTGCGGAAACGTCGCGAGAATTGCGTGTTCGGCTTTGTCGCGATTGTCGAACACCCAGATGTTCTTGACCCCGTCCTCCTGATGATCGAGCACCGCCTCGTCCAGCACGATCAGCAGGTCGCGCTCCGGCAGCGGCAGGCAGTTGTGCGTGCCGCCGCCGAACGGCGGCGCGCCGTCGCGATGCGCGATCAGCTTCGGCTTGGCGCGGTCGGCGACGTCGATCACCACCATGCCGGCGTCGCGCCAGGCGGCGTAAGCGGTGTCGCCATGGATGATGGCGTGATGCAGGCCGAAGCGGCTGGTGGCGGGCCAGCTTGGCGCCTCGCCGGCGGCCTGGTTCATGCCGGGAATCCACCAGCGGCCGGCCTCGCACGGCCGGGTGGGATCGGCCATGTCGATGGTGATGAAGATGTAGTCGGTGAAGCCATCGATCAGCGCCGAGGCATAAGCCCAACGTCCGCCGCTGTACCAAACGCGATGGATGCCGCCGCCTTGCACCGGCATGAAGCCGATGCGCCGCGGCTCCGCGGGCTGCGAGATGTCATAGACCGCGAGGCCTGCGGTCCAGTCGCGGGCTGTCGTTGGCCTGGCTTCGGCGGTGCCGACCACCCGGCCGAGCTGGCCCTTGTAATAGGCCTTCTCGTCGGCGAACTCGGCGGCCGCGAACATGTCCTTGGCGTTGATCACCAGCAGCAGGTCGTCGTGGGTCTGCAGGTGTATGTTCCAGGTGCCGGGCGGCGCTGCGACGAAGCCGGCCGGGCGCGGGTTCTTCGGATCGTGCACGTCGACGATCGAGAAGCCCTTGGAGAACATGTGGCCGATCGTGGCGTGGCCGCGATGCACCATGACCTGCACGCCGTCGGGCCGGCCGCCCTGGTCGGAATGGCCGACGATGCGCATATTGCGCGCGAAGTCGGGCTTCGGCAGGTCGCTCATTTGTATTCATCCAGGAAATTCGGCACCGCGATCCAGTCCATCATTGCCTGGTCGCTCTGCAATAGCGCGTGCATCCGGCGGTCGGCGTCGGTCTTCAGGTTGACGCCCATGTGCGTGCCGAGCCTGCGGCTATGCATCACGATGGTGTTGCCGACCGGCTGGCGCTCGGCGTTGTAGGCCGTAAGCGCCGCGTCGATGTCGTCGTGGTCGCGCAGCGCGTTCGCCAGCGCCTCGGCGTCGTTGCCGGCCTTGGCGACACCGAACCCCATGTGCGGGCGCGGGTTGGCGGCGGCGTCGCCGACCATGGCGACGCGGCCGAACACGATGCGCGGCGCGGTGAAGTCGTAGATCGGCGTGACGAACGGCTGCGGGATCTTCATCACGCAGTCGAGCATGACCTCGGGCATGATCGTCGCGCGCGTCGGCGTGCATCTGCGCGATCAGGTCCTTGCGGATCAGCGGCGGCGGCACCGAGTATTCGTGCTGGACGCCGTTCTGATCGACGTTCATCTCGCGCAGCCTGGCGGCGTCCGCCACCCGATACCAGATGAAGTTGTAGCGGCGGTGGCCGGGCCGCAGGTCGTCGTTGAAGCCCGCGATCGGGTAGGTGATGATCTCCTGCTGCGGCGGCAGGTAGAACACGAAGTACGGGAAAATCTCCTTCAGCGTCTTCGGCGCGAGCTCGGCCTCGTTCGATTGTGCCGCGCCAGATGTAATAGCCGGCGTAGATCGGTTGCAGCTCCGGCGCGACCTGTCCGCGCACGCTCGAGCGGATGCCGTCGCCGCCGACCAGAATGTCGGCGTGCTCGACCCGGCCGCCGTTGAAGTGCACGCGCACGCCGCGGCCGTCCTGCTCGACGCGCTCGAAATTCCAGCCGAGATGGTAGCGTGCCGGGTCGATGGTGGCGCGCAGCAGGCCTTGCAGGCGGTCCCAGGACGTCAGGATCTGCCGCAGCGGCTTCTCGGCGGTGACGCGGCCGTGCGCGGTCGAGCGCGATCCGCTTCTCGACCTCGATGCCGAGCTCGCGCGTGCCGGCGCCGCTTGCGGTCAGCGCATGCAGCAGCTCGGGATGGGTGGTGATGCCGGCGCCGCGGCCGACCAGCTCGACGCTGGAACGCTCGTAGACGTCGCAGTCCCAGCCGATCTGGCGCAGGAACGCGGCGGTGAACAGGCCCGACATCGAGCCGCCGATGATGACGGCCCGGCGCTTGGATGGTCCCGGCATTGCGCGAAGAGACTAGAGCATGATTGTGAAAGTGGGAACCGGTTTTCGGAAAGGACCATGCGCAATACGGAAATCACGGCGTCGATGACCAGCGCAGCACCGGATCGAGCACCGGCAGGCTCAGCAATGCTGCGACCGCGATGATCAGATAGGCGACGCGGCGGTACAGCAGGTCCGAGCTGCCGCGGAAGATGCGCGAGCCGAGCCAGACGCCGAGCAGGTAGAACACGCCGAGCAGCAGCGACAGCGCGAGCGGCTGCGCGGTGAACAGGCCCTCGTAGGCGTAGACCAGCACCAGCACGACGCCGCAGATCATGAAAAACACCATGATGTTGGCGCGCACGCTGAGGGCGCTGCCGCCGCGGCTGAGCCAGTACAGAATCACCGGCGGGCCTGCGATCTGCACGGCGCCGGCGCTCACCCCCGAGAACAAGCCGACGCCGGCGGTGATCGGCAGGCCGGGCTCGCCGTGGTAGCGCCAGCCCGAGCGCCAGCGGCGGCAGCAGGCTCAACACCACGATCGCGATGCACCAGCGCAGCACGATCGGGTCGAGCACGAGCAGCGCCCAGGTGCCGAACGGCACCCCGACCGCCATGGCGACCGACAGCGGCAGCACCTCGCGCCAGTTGCAGCGGCGGGTTTCCGGAATGGCGAACGGCATGGTGGACACGAAGTCGACCAGCAGGATGCTGACCGCGGCGATCCGCGGGTCGTAGATCGCGGCCGCGAGCGGCATGAAGATCATCGCCCCGCCAAAGCCCGAAAAGCCGCGCACCAGCCCGGCCAGCGCCGCCACCGCCATCGCCGGGATGATGCGCCGCTCGGCGAGGGCTGCGGCAAAGGTCGCGCTGTCGGGAAGGTCGATCACGGCTAAGCCCTGTCTTAGCAGTGGATAGCGGCGATGGCGATTGCGCTGCGCCGATGCGGGACGCCGCGTGCCGGCTTTGCATGCGGCGGCAACGAGGGTTATCACCGCTGCGATGGCTGGCCGTCCGATTCGCATTCTCGGCATCGATCCCGGGCTCCGCCGCACCGGCTGGGGCGTGATCGACGTTGCCGGCAACCGGCTGATCTTCATGGCCTGCGGCTCGGTCGCCACCAGCGACAAGGGCGCGCTCGCCGAGCGGCTGGTGACGATCCACGACGGGCTCGCGGAGGTGGTCGAGCAATTCGTCGCCCGACGAGGCGGCGGTCGAGGCGACCTTCGTCAACAAGGACGCCAGCGCGACGCTCAAGCTCGGCCAGGCGCGCGGGGTGGCGCTGCTGATTCCGGCGCGCGCCGGGATTGCGGTCGCCGAATACGCGCCCAATCTGGTGAAGAAGACCATCGTCGGCGCCGGCCATTGCGAGAAGGAGCAGATCAGGCTGATGCTCCGCGTGCTGCTGCCGAAGGCCGATCCGCCGAGCCACGACGCCGCCGATGCGCTGGCGATCGCGGTGACGCCACGCGCACCACCGCCAGAGCGCGGTGCTGGCCGCCCGGCTGCGGTCGGCGGCGGGCTGATCGGCACGTGCGTGGCGCAGACGTTTCGATTGAAAGCACTTGCTACCGCGAAAAATCGTAGAGATCGGCGTCGACGTCCGGCCGGCCGGTGAGCGCGCCGGCGATCACGTCGGCCGCGATCCGCGAATAGGTCGTGCCGTTGCCGCCATAGCCGAGCGCCACCCAGCAATGCGGCAGCTGCGGAATCCGCCCGATGGTCGGCAGGCCGGTCGCGCTCGGTGCCGAACGATCCGGTCCAGGCGAAATCCACTCTGGTGTCGGCGCCGCGGATCAGGCGCGCGAGCTTGCGCTGCAGCGTCGCGGTCTTGCGCGCGAGCAGCGCGTCGCGCGCCGCCTCGTCGGAGAAATCCTCGTCCTCGCCGCCGCAGATGATGCGGCCGTCCGGCGTGGTGCGCAGGTAGAGGTAGGGGTCCGACGCCTCCCAGATCAGGCATTGCTCCGGCCACAGATTGCGCGGTTGCCGCACCGTCGCGATCGCCCAGGTCGAAACGATCTTGTGTCCCTTGCTGCGCGCATCGCCTTCGGCAGTTCGTAGCCGGTGGCGAAGACGACGATGGCGGCATGCGGATGCGTCTGGCCGCTTGCCGCCGTGGCGATGACGCCGCTTCTGCGCGGATCGACGTTCGACGATATCGACCGGGGCGAAGATTTTCGCGCCGTGCGCCGCGGCGGCCTTGAGCAAGGCGAGCGTCGCGCTTGCGCGGATCGATGGCGAGATTGCCGTAGCCGAGCAGCGCCGCCGATCGCGCGATGCCAAAGCGCTCGCGCAAGCTCGCGCGGTCGAGAAAGCGGCTCGGCAGGCCAGCGGCGCGCCGCGCGCGATGCTCGCGCATCAGCCCGTCGCGATCGAGCACATCGCCCGCGAGGTAGAGCGTGTCGCGGGTCGCCACGTCGGGCACGCCGAGCTCGCCAAGCCGCGCCGCCAGCGCATCGACCGCGAGCCGCGAGCGCCGCCAGGCGCGCGCAGCATCGCGCTTGCCGATCTTGCGCGACAATTGGATCAGCGGCGTGTCGATTTCGTATTGCACCAGGGCGGTGCTGGCCGTGGTCGAGCCCTTGGCCGGGCCGCGGCGGTCCACCACCACGACGTTCATGCCGCTGCCGGCAAAGCGCATCGGCCACCATCGCGCCGGTGATGCCGGCGCCGATCACCAGCACGTCGGTCTCGAGGTCGCGCGTCAGCGGCCGATGCGGGACCGGCGGCGCGCGATGCTGCTGCCAGACCGAACGGCCGGTGCGCAAATCCTTTGATTTGGTAACCACTGCAATGCCTTTGCAAATTGCTCGGATCCAAATCGGCCCGGACCTAACGCTTCGCCTGGGAATTCGATCCCTCGCGGCCCTCAAGATCGCGGCCGAACTCGTGGTAACAAGCGCCATGATCGGCAAGCTCAAGGGCATCATCGACAGCTACGGCGAGGACTTCATCGTCCTCGACGTGCAGGGCGTCGGCTATCTGGTGCATTGCTCGGCGCGCACCTTGCAGGCGCTGCCGGCGGCCGGGCGAGGCCGCGACGCTTGTCGATCGAGACGCATGTGCGCGAGGACCAGATCCGGCTGTTCGGCTTTCAGTCCGACGTCGAGCGCGAATGGTTTCGCCTGCTGCAGACCGTGCAGGGCGTCGGCGCCAAGGTCGCGCTCTCGGTGCTCGGCGCGTTCAAGCCGGGCGATCTCGCCTCGGCGATCGCCATGGGCGACAAGGCCGACGATCAAGCGCGCGCCCGGCGTCGGCCCGAAGGTCGCCGAGCGCATCGTCACCGAGTTGAAGGACAAGGCGCCGGCCTATGCGGCGCTCGACCCGGCGGTGATCCGGCTGTCGCGGCGACGTGTCGGAGAAGCGCGCGCCGCAGCCGGTGCTCGATGCGGTCTCGGCGCTGGTCAATCTCGGCTACGGCCAGCCGCAGGCCGCGGCCGCGATCGCCGCGGCGAGCCGCGACGCGGGCGAGGGCGCCGGCGACCGCGCAGCTGATCCGGCTGGGGCTGAAGGAGCTGAGCGAAGTGAGGGCCAGATCATTATGCTGAGCGACGCCGACCGCAAGCTGATCGAGGCGGCGTCCGAGGCGATCCGCCTGCGCTATCGCCAGGACTGGCAGGAGGTCGGCGCGGCGCTGCGGCTGCGCTCCGGCAAGGTTTTCACCGGCGTGAGCCTCGACGCCTATCTCGGCCGCATGGCGGTTTGCGCCGAGGCCGTGGCGCTCGGCCAGGCTGTGACCCAGGGCGAAGCCGGCATCGACACCATCGTCGCGGTGCGCCATCCGGCGCCTGACGAAAAGAGCCGGCGACATCGTCGTGGTGTCGCCATGCGGCGCTTGCCGCGAATTGCATCTGGGACTACGATCGCAATGCACGCGTCATCGTGCCAGGGCCGGGCGGGCCGCAGTCCGTCAGCATCGGCGAGCTTCTGCCCGAACAAGTACAGCCGCGAGCGAGCGACCTAAGTGAGCACCACGCCCCGCCGCCTCGTCACCGCCGAGCGCCGCGAGGACGACGCGGCCGAGACCTCGCTGCGGCCGCAGCGGCTTGTCGGAGTTCATCGGCCAGCAGCAGGCGCGCGCCAACCTCTCGGTGTTCATCGAGGCGGCGCGCGCGCGCAACGAGGCGCTCGATCATGTGCTGCTCGTCGGCCCGCCGGGGCTCGGCAAGACCACGCTGGCGCAGATCGTCTCGCGCGAACTCGGCGTCAACTTCCGCGCCACCTCCGGGCCGGTGATCGCCAAGGCCGGCGATCTCGCGGCGCTGCTCACCAATCTCGAAGAGCGCGACGTGCTGTTCATCGACGAGATCCACCGGCTCAATCCGGCGGTGGAGGAAATCCTCTATCCGGCGATGGAGGACTTCCAGCTCGACCTGATCATCGGCGAGGGCCCGGCGGCGCGCTCGGTGAAGATCGATCTCGCGAAGTTCACCCTGGTCGGCGCCACCACGCGGGCCGGCCTGCTCACCAATCCGCTGCGCGACCGCTTCGGCATTCCGGTGCGGCTGAACTTCTATTCCGAGGCCGAGCTCGAGCAGATCGTCAACCGCGGCGCGCGCGTGCTCGGCATCGGCATCACGGCCGGACGGCGCCAACGAGATCGCGCGCCGCTCGCGCGGCACGCCGCGCATCGCCGGGCCGGCTGCTGCGCCGCGTGCGCGACTTCGCCCATGTCGCCAAGGCCGAGCAAGATCGAGCGCAAGCTTGCCGACAGCGCGCTGGTCGAGCTCGAGGTCGACGCCGCCGGCCTCGACGCCATGGACCGGCGCTATCTGCTCGACGATCGCCGAGAACTACGGCGGCGGACCGGTCGGGGTCGAGACGCTCGCCGCCGCGCTGTCGGAGCCGCGCGACGCCATCGAGGAGATCATCGAGCCGTTCCTGATCCAGAAGGGCCTGCTCCAGCGCACGCCGCGCGGCCGGCTGATCACCGTCGCACGCCTTCAAGCACCTCGGCCTGGCCGAGCCCGCGCGCGATCCGGCGCAGTTCGGGCTTTTTGGCGGCGACGACGAGGACCACCTGATCGCATTTTTGCTCGATTAACGGTGCAACGCTTAATCCATCGCCAGCACCTTTTGCTTCTGTTAGCCGTCATCGATGATCTCCCGCCGGCAATTCCTGAGATGGGCCGCGACCTGGGCGCGGCCGGCGCCGCCGCGGCCGGCTACGGCGTGCCCTGTTCGAGCCGCTGCTGCGGCTCAAGATCGCGCGCTACGACCTACAGCCGAAGGCCTGGCCGTCCGGGTTCAAGCTCACCATTGCCGCGCTCGCCGACTTGCACGCCTGCCGGCCCTGGATGGACGTCGAGCGCATCGAGTCGATCGTCGAGCAGACCAACGCGCTCGGCGCCGACATCGTGCTGCTGCTCGGCGATTACGTCGGCAGCATGCACCACGCGGCCGAACCAGGTGCATTCCAGCGAATGGTCGAAAGCGCTCGCCGGATTGCGCGCGCCGCTCGGCGTTCACGCCATCCTTGGCAATCACGAGTGGTGGGACGACCGTGCGGTGCAGCGGGCGGGACACGGCGTTCCGGTCGCCCGGCGCGCGTTGGAGGCGGCCGGGATTCCGGTCTACGAAAACCAGGCGGTGCGGCTCGACAAGGCGGGCCAGGCGTTCTGGCTGGTCGGCCTCGGCGATCAGCTGGCCTATTGGCCGTCGCGGCGGTTGCGGCCCGGGCCGGCGCATCGGCGTCGACGACCTCGCCGGCACGCTGCCAAGGTCACCGACGACGCGCCCGTCATCCTGATGGCGCACGAGCCCGACATCGCGGTGCGCGTGCCCGACCGGGTCGCGCTTCAGCTCAGCGGTCATACCCACGGCGGCCAGCTGCGGCTGTTCGGCTGGTCGCCGGTCGTGCCGTCGCGCTACGGCAACCGATTTGCCTACGGCCACGTGCGCGAGCAATGCGATATGATCGTCTCGGGCGGGCTGGGTTGCAGCATCGTGCCGTTCCGCCTTGGCGTCCCGCCGGAGATCGTGCTGGTCGGGCTCGGGCGGCGCGGCGGTCAAGGCGTGATCGCGGAGGAGCGGGCGATGCCGCGGGTGATGGAAGGCGGTTGTCATTGCGGGCGGGTGCGCTTCCGCGTCACCGCCGATCTCGACCGCGTCACCGAATGCAATTGCTCGATGTGCAGCAAGAAGGGCTTCCTGCATCTGATCGTGCGCCCGAGCAGTTCGAGCTGCTCAGCGGCAAGGACGATCTCGACGACCTACCAGTTCAACACCAAGGTCGCCAAGCACACGTTCTGCAAGGTGTGCGGCGTGCATCCGTTCTACGTGCCGCGCTCCGATCCCGACAAGATCGACGTCAACGCGCGCTGTCTTGACGGCGTCGACATCGCGTCGCTTGCGGTCAAGACGTTCGACGGCAAGCATTGGGAGGACGCCATGCAGCAGCACGTCCCCTGGCGATGAACCGGCGATGAGCGACGCCACCCTCGACGGCGCGATCCGCGACGGCCGGCATCGTCCAGCCGGTGCGGGTCTATTACGAGGACACCGATTTCTCCGGCATCGTTTATCACGCCAATTATCTGCGCTTCATGGAGCGTGGCCGGACCAATTATCTGCGGCTGCTCGGCGCCGATCAGCGCGCGCTGTTCGAGGAGGCCGCGGCCGAGGCGCCTGGCTTTTCGTTCGTAGTGCGCGCGATGCAGATCGACTTTCGCAAGCCCGCGCGCATGGACGACATTCTTGAGGTGGTCACCACGCCGGTCGAGGTGAAGGGCGCTTCGATCGTCCTGCACCAGCGCGTCGACCGCGATGGCGAGATGCTGGTGGAGGCGACCGTGCAGGTCGCCTTCGTCACGGGTGGACGGGCGCGGCCGATCCCGAAGGCCCTGCGGATCATGATGCGCGCCGACCAGGACATCACCAGCGCCGATGAACGTCCTCGACGCGGTACCCGTCCTGATGTAAATGCCATTCACATGAGCTGGTCGAAGCATGGTGGCGGACAACGCGGCTACCACCACGGCAATCTGAAGGAGGCGCTGATCCGCGCCGCCCTCGATCTGATCGCCAAGAAAGGCCCGGCTGGCTTCACCTTCGCGGAGGCGGCGCGCTGGGCGGGCGTCAGCCCGGCCGCGCCCTATCGGCACTATCGGGATCGCGACGAACTCCTCTCCGACGTCGCCGCGTCGCGGCTTCGACCAATTCGAGGCGGTACTCAAGCGCGCCTGGGACGACGGAAGGCCTGATCCATCGACCGCGTTCGATCGCCTCGGCAAGGGCTATCTCGAGTTCGCGCGCACCGAGCCCGCCTATTATTCCGCCATGTTCGAGGCTGGCATCCCGGTCGACAGCGATCCGAACCTGCGCGCCGCCGGCGAGCGCGCCTTCGGCGTGTTGCGGTCGGCGGTCGAAGCGCTGATCGCCACGATGCCGGCAGCGAACCGTCCACCCGTGCTGATGATGGCGCTGCACATCTGGGCGCTGTCGCATGGCATCGCGTCGCTGTTCGCGCGCGGCGATGCGGCTCGCCGCCGGCTGCCGATGACGCCGGAGGAATTGCTGGAGGCGGCGGTGCTCCTATATCTCCGCGGCTTGGGTTTGGAGGACGCGCCGTCCGGATGGCGGTCGAAATCCTGAGGCTCGGCCGGCGCTGCGGCATCTTGTCGGCCCCGTTCCACAATGGGATGAGACTTCCCCTTGACAGGCCGCCGCCCCTGATTTAGCTATGTAAATGTTATTTACATTCACACGCGAGGTGTGTCATGCCGATCGTCGCCAAGCTCGATGAACTGGGAAAGCCTGCTTGGATCGCGCTGATGGTTCTAGCCTTCATGGTGTATTGGCCGCTCGGCTTGGCCGTCCTCGCGTTTGTCATATGGAGCGGACGAATGGCTTGCTGGAAAGGTCGTGGAATGAGCCGCTGGCACGAAGGTGCCGGCCCGATGCGTCCCGCCGGGACGTGGTGGCAGCCGTCGAGCGGAAATCGTGCCTTCGACGAGTATCGCACCGAGACGCTGCAGCGGCTCGAAGAGGAGCAGCGCGAGTTCCACGACTTCCTGGCTCGTCTGCGCATGGCCAAGGACAAGTCTGAGTTCGATCAATTCATGGCTGAGCGGCGCAACCGCACCAACCAGGAGCCGCGTCCCCAAGCGTCCTGATAGCGGTGCTGCAGCGAAGCCGCTCGTCGCGCACCCCGCGGCGAGCGGCTTCTTTGTTTGCGGAACTTGTCGCCGTGCGCCGATGGTAACCCGGCATTAACCCAAATAACGCTGGCTATCCCGGGACGCATGGTCGGGTGCCCTAGTTTGGTCAAGTTTCGCGGGATTTTCTGCCGTCGCCGATGGTGGACGGCGGGACGTTATCGTGAAATGTCGGGTCTGCGGCGGATCGCACAATGCGAAGCCGCGCTGTCCCTTTTGATCCAGACAGGCGTCTGTTCGGTTCTCGACCGCTGCCATTCGACGGACCTGGCCGAGCTCGCTCGGCAGGATCTCGGCTCGCAAGGCTTGGCTTGCGGGGTCTTGGCTCGGAGGACGTAATGAATCCTGGCGACGTGGCGCAGTCGGTGCTGCCGCTGACCTCCTCCGACCTCTCGCTGTTTGCGCTGTTCTGGCAGGCGCATTGGCTGGTCAAGACCGTCATGCTCGGCCTGCTGTTCGCGTCGGTGTGGGTGTGGGCGATCGTGATCGACAAGTTCATGCTCTACACCCGCACGCGGCGCGCGATGGATCGCTTCGAGCAGGCGTTCTGGTCGGGCCAGTCGCTGGAGGAACTCTACAAGGCGCTGTCGGCGCGGCCGGCATACTCGATGGCCGGGCTGTTCGTCGCCGCCATGCGCGAGTGGAAGCGCAGCTTCGAGGGCCAGGTCCGTTCGTTCGCCGGGCTGCAGACGCGCATCGAGAAGGTCATGGACGTCACGATCGCACGCGAGATCGAGCGGCTCGAGCGCCGGCTGCTGGTGCTGGCGACGGTCGGCTCGGCCGGGCCGTTCGTCGGCCTGTTCGGCACCGTCTGGGGCATCATGACCAGCTTCCAGTCGATCGCGGCGTCGAAGAATACGTCGCTCGCGGTGGTGGCGCCGGGCATCGCGGAGGCGCTGTTTGCGACCGCGATCGGCCTCATCGCGGCCATACCGGCGACCATTTTCTATAACAAGTTCATCACCGAGGTGAACCGGCAAGCCCAACGGCTGGAGGGCTTTGCAGACGAGTTCTCCGCGATCCTGTCGCGCCAGATCGACGAGCGTGGTGAGTAACGGGATCGCCAGGGGTTGACCATGGGTATGAGCGGCGGCGCGCATTCCGGGGTGTTCGGCCGACGGCGGCACCGGCGCAGTCCGGTGATGGCCGAGATCAACGTGACGCCGATGGTCGACGTCATGCTGGTGCTGCTGATCATCTTCATGGTGTCGGCGCCGCTGCTCACGGTCGGCGTGCCGATCGACCTGCCGCAGACCAAGGCGGCGAGCCTCGACCAGGCCGACAAGGAACCGCTGGCCGTCTCGGTCAACACCAAGGGTCAGGTTTTCCTGCAGAATACCGAGATCAAGCTCGAAGAGCTGGTGCCCAAGCTCAAGGCCATCACCGAGGCGCGCGGCGGGACCGAAGAGCGCATCTATGTTCGCGGCGATAAGGCCGTGGATTATGGTACGGTGATGAAGGTCATGGGACGGCTCTCCGCCGCCGGCTATCGCCGCATCGCGCTGGTCACGGAGGTGGAGCAAGGCTCGTGAAATTGCCTGAGATGAAAACCGGCCTGACGATTTCGGCGTTGGTCCACGCAGCCCTGCTGCTGTGGGGGCTGATCTCGTTTGCCGCGCGGCCGCTGGAGGCCAAGCCGACCGAAGGCCTGCCGGTCGATATCGTCTCGGACAAGGAGTTCTCCGAAATGACCAAGGGCGTGAAGAACGCGCCCAAGGAGCAGCCGCCTGCTCCGCTGGTCGAAAAGATCGACACGCCGAACACGATCGAGGATTCCGGTCCGAAGGTGTCGGACAAGAAAGAGCTGAAATCAGCCAAGATCGAATTCACCGCCGGTGCCACAGGAGCAGAAGGCGCCGGAGAGCAAGCCGGAAAAGAAGCCGCAGCCGAAGCCCGACCCGATCGCCGAGACGCTGAAGAAGGAAGAGCAGCGAAAGAAGCTCGAGCAGCAGAAGCCGCAGCCGAAGTTCGACCCGACCCAGATCGCGGCGCTGCTCGACAAGCGCGAGCCGCAACGGCAGGCCGCCGCCGGCGAGGTGCTTGTGCCGCTGCCCGGCCTCGGCACGCCCACCGGCAGCGCGCCCAAGCTGTCGCAAAGCGAAATCGCCGCCCTGCAAAGGCGGCTGATGGAGCTCTGGAACGTGCCGGCCGGCGTGCAAAACCCGGATGAGGTGAAGGTCAGGGTGGTGATTCAGCTCGGCCGCGACCGCAAGCTTTCGGCGCCGCCGCGCGTGCTCACCAGCGGCAACAGCGCGTTATTCCGGGCGGCGCGCGACAACGCCATGCGCGCGTTGTTCATGGGCCAGCCGTTCGACATGCTGCGGCCCGAGCACTACGACCTCTGGAAAGAACTCGATATCACCTTCGACCCCCGTGACATGAACGGCGGCTGACCAGCCCTTCAGGACATCTCATGCGTTCGCCGGTTTCGACCAAGCATGCTGCCGTTTCGGCGCGTGGGCTTTTGATCACGCGGCGGACGCTGCTCGCGGGCGCTGCCGCTGGCGCCGCCGCCCTGCTGCGTCCCGGCACAGCCAGCGCCGCGGTCAGCATCGACGTCACCCAGGGCACCGTGAAGCCGATGCCGATCGCGCTGCCGGACTTCGTCGGCGGCAGTTCCGGCGACGGCGACGTCGCGCGCAACGTGACGCAGGTCATCACCGCAAACCTCAGGCGCTCCGGACTGTTCGCGCCGATCGAGCCGGCCGCCTTCATCGAGCGCATTTCGGACATCGATACGGTGCCGCGCTTCGCCGACTGGCGAACCATCAACACGCAGGCGCTGGTCACCGGCCGCATGACGCGCCAGTCCGACGGCCGCCTGAAGACCGAGTTCCGGCTGTGGGACGTGGTCGTCGGCCAGCAGCTCACCGGCCAGCAATATTTCACCGCGCCCGACAACTGGCGCCGCATCGCCCACATCATTTCGGATGCGATCTATCAGCGCTTGACCGGCGAGACCGGCTATTTCGACAGCCGCGTGGTGTTCGTCGACGAGTCCGGCCCGAAGGACCGCCGGGTCAAGCGGCTCGCGATCATGGACCAGGACGGCGCCAACGTGCGCTACCTCACGCGCGGCGACGATCTGGTGATCACGCCGCGGTTCTCGCCGTCGACCCAGGAGATCACCTACATGGCCTTCGGCCAGCGCGAGCCGCGGGTGTTCCTGCTCAACATCGAAACCGGGCAGCGCGAGATCGTCGGCAATTTCCCCAACATGACGTTCGCGCCGCGGTTCTCGCCCGACGGCCAGCGCGTCATCATGAGCCTGCAGCAGGGCAGCAACTCCAACCTCTACGTGCTCGACCTGCGCTCCAAGGCAACGACCCGGCTGACCGACAGCGCCGCGATCGACACCGCGCCGACCTATTCGCCGGACGGCACGCGCATCTGCTTTGAGAGCGACCGCGGCGGTCGGCAGCAGATCTACGTCATGAGCGCGAGCGGCGGCGCCGCGCAGCGCATCAGCTTCGGCGAGGGCTCCTATTCGACGCCGGTCTGGTCGCCGCGCGGCGACAACATCGCCTTCACCAAGCAGACCCAGGGCGCCTTCGCCATCGGCATCATGAAGCCGGACGGCTCGGGCGAGCGCATCCTGACCTCGGGCTTCCACAACGAGGGCCCGACCTTCGCGCCGAATGGCCGCGTCATCATGTTTTTCCGCGATCCGGGTGGCAACGCCGGCCCGTCGCTGTTCACCGTGGACATCACCGGCCGGAACGAGCAGCGGGTTCCAACGCCCGGCTTCGCGTCCGACCCGGCCTGGTCGCCGCTGCTGTCGTGAACGGCGCCGGCCACGATCGCCCAGCGCCACAACGGCGACACGTTCACGCCTCATTAACCATGCAGTTAGGTTTCGCTCACGGCGATATTTTTCGCTGACGGGACAACGCCTCATCAAGGTTGATGGAACGTTCGCTTAACGAACCTCCTGCTAGACCGGGAGCAGGTCCGGCGAAGACTCGGGAATGGAGGCACCGGAATGATCAGTCAGTTGCGTCTCGTCCGCGGTGCGGGTTTGGCTCTCGCCCTGATCGCGGGCTTCGCGCTATCCGCCTGCAGCAGCAAAAAGGCGACCGATTCCATGGCATCGGCCGGCGTTGCCGTGCCCGGCAGCCAGCAGGATTTCGTCGTCAACGTCGGCGATCGCGTATTCTTCGAGACCGATTCCACGGAGCTCACGCCGCAGTCGCGCGCCACCCTCGACAAGCAGGCGCAGTGGTTGCAGCAGTACGGCAACTACATGTTCACGGTCGAGGGCCACGCCGACGAGCGCGGCACGCGCGAGTACAACATCGCGCTCGGCGCCCGCCGCGCCCAGACCGTGCGCGACTATCTGGCCGCCCAGGGCATCCAGATCTCGCGCATGCGCACCATCTCCTACGGCAAGGAGCGGCCGGTCGCGGTCTGCAACGACATCTCGTGCTGGTCGCAGAACCGCCGCGCGGTCACCGTGCTCGGCGCCACCTCGTGACGCCGATCTTGCGGTCTTGATCCTGCATCCCGGCGCCCCACGGCGCCGGTTTGCGTTTGCGGCCGCGACCTGAAGTCACACTTTGGTCTTGATCGGCCGGGTATGCTAGACAGCCGCCGAAAACACAAATCTTCGCCATGAACTGCCTCATTTTCCGTGGGCTTACGGCAGCGGCATTGGCCGCGGGCTTCTGCGTGGCCAGCGCGGCGCTCGCGCAGGAGCGCTCGGTGCTCGACCGCGTGTTCGGCAACAATCCGCCGACCGCCGCTCAGGACGTGGCGCAAGGCTCGTCGGCCGAGCTGGTGCTGCGCATCGAGCGCCTCGAGCAGCAAAATCGCGAGCTGACCGGCACCGTCGAGCAATTGCAATTCCGCAACCGGCAGCTCGAAGTCGCAAATCCGCAGCCTGGGCGCGATCCCGGGCGTGCCGTCGGGGGCTTCGGGGCCTGCCGTGCCGCCGCAACCGACGCGGCCGTCGGCGCAGGTCGCGCCGGTGCCGCCCGCACCATTGCCGCCCGCCAGCATCCCGGGGCGCCGCTCGGACGTGTTCGATCCGACGCAGAACCCGAACGCGCCGGGCGCGCCGCGGCCGCTCGGCACGATGGCCGCCCAGCCGCCGCCGATCGTCGCGCCTGAGCCGCCGCTTGGAGCGCCGGGCGGCCGCGGCGCCGGCGACCCGCTCGATCTGTCGACGCTGTCGTCCAATCCCGACCGCATGGGCGCGGTCGAGCGGCCCCCGCCGGCGCCGCCGAGCGGTGACGGCCTGCTGCCGGCGCCGCCGGCGCGCAATCCCAATGCCACCGGCGCGGTCGCGGCGATCGCGGCGCCCTCGGATTCACCTAGGGATACCTACGACCTCGCCTACGGTTATGTGTTGCGTAAGGACTACGCGCTGGCCGAGGACGCCTTCCAGTCGTTCCTGAAGATGTATCCCACCGATCGCCGCGCTCCCGACGCGCAATTCTGGCTGGGCGAGAGCCTGTACCAGCGCCAGCGCTATGACGCGGCGGCCTCCGCCTTCCTCGACCTGTCCACCAAGCATTCGAGCCACGGCAAGGCGCCGGAGGCACTGCTGCGGCTCGGCCAGTCGCTGGCGGCGATGAAGCAGAAGGAAATGGCCTGCGCCACGCTCGCCGAGATCAGCCGCAAGTATCCGCGCGCGCCCAGCAGCGTGAAGCAGGGTGTCGAGCGCGAGCAGAAGCGTGCCCACTGCTGACGACGCCGCGCCGCTGAAGGTTGCCGAAGTTCGCCTGCTATTCGCTCATCTTGCTTTTCTCAATCAGTACCCGGCGCTGATCCTCGCCGTCTCCGGCGGGCCGGATTCGACCGCGCTGATGGTGTTGGCGGCGCGCTGGCGCAAGACACTGCGGCGCGGGCCGAAGCTCATCGCCGTGACCATCGATCACGGCCTTCGGCCGGAGGCCAGGAAAGAGGCCGCCGCCGTCAAGGCGCTGGCGCGCACGCTTGGCATCGAGCACCGCACGTTGCGTTGGACCGGGCCCAAGCCGAAAACCGGCCTTCAGGAAGCCGCCCGCACCGCGCGCTACCGGCTGCTGGCCCAGGCTTCGCAGCAAGCCGGCGGTGCTCCCGTGCTCACCGCGCACACCCGCGACGACCAGGCGGAAACCGTGCTGTTTCGGATGATGCGCGGCAGCGGGATCAGCGGATTGGCCGGCATGCGGCATGGCACGCTGATGCCCGGTACCGAGAGCGCCAAGATCGAGTTGTTTCACCCGCTGTTGGACGTTCCGAAGTCGCGGCTGATCGCGACGCTCAAGGCTGCGAAAATCGCCTACGCCGACGATCCGTCCAATCGCGATCCGCGGTTCGCCCGGCCGAGGCTTCGCAAGCTGATGCCGCTGCTCGCGGCCGAAGGGCTGACCGCGGAACGGCTGGCGAAGCTCGCCGCGCGAGCGCTGCGGGTCGAGATTGCACTCTATGAAGCATTGCAAGCCGTCCTGCCCAAGCTCGCGCCAGGTCCGTGGCCGGACCAGGGTCCGGTCACGATCGATGCCGGCGATTTCTACAGCGTGGCGGGCGAACTCAAGGTGCGGGTGCTGGAGCGCATCATCAACTGGACTGGCGACGAAGGGCCGGTCGAGCTCGGCAAGCTCGAAACGCTGTGCGACGCCCTGCAAGACGCCCTCGAAGATCGGCTCGTCGCCAATGGCATTGTCGGCCGCTTCCGCCGCACGCTCGCTGGCGCGCTGATCACCCTGGATGATGGTCAATTACGGGTTGAGCGCGCACCGGCGCGGCGGCGCCCCGCCTCGAAACGGCCTTAACCAAGCGCACAAGTGATGGGCGTATGTTGGCCTTGCCGGGCCTGGACAGGGTAGAATGCAATGGATTCTCGGGGCTACCGGCAGAGCCGCTTCCCTTGGCAGGGGGCACCCGCGAACCTACATTAACCAACCGGGGCCTGTCGCCAGCGAGCCCAATGCAGAACGCGCCGTCGGTGTCCGACGTGCCATGAAAGAACCGGGATGAACGCAAATCTCCGCAACTTTGCTCTCTGGGTCATCATCGTTCTGCTGCTGCTCGCGCTGTTCACGCTGTTCCAGAATCCGGGCCAGCGCGCCTCATCGCAGGACATCTCGTTCTCGCAGCTCCTGACCGAGGTCGACGCCGGCAAGGTCCGCGACGTCCTGATCCAGGGCCCTGACATCCACGGCACCTTCACGGACGGCCGCACCTTCCAGACCTATGCGCCGAGCGATCCGACCTTGGTGCAGCGGCTGTACGGCAAGGGCGTGGCGATCACCGCGCGACCGCAGGGCGATAGCGTGCCGTGGTTCGTGTCGCTGCTGGTGTCCTGGCTGCCGTTCATCGCATTGATCGGCGTATGGATTTTCCTATCGCGGCAGATGCAAGGCGCGGGTGGCAAGGCGCTGGGCTTCGGCAAGAGCCGCGCCAAGCTGCTGACCGAGGCGCACGGCCGCGTCACCTTCGAGGACGTGGCGGGCGTCGACGAGGCCAAGTCCGACCTGCAGGAAATCGTCGAATTCCTGCGCGATCCCGGCAAGTTCCAGCGGCTCGGCGGCCGCATCCCGCGCGGCGTGCTGCTGGTCGGCCCGCCCGGCACCGGCAAGACGCTGCTCGCGCGCGCCATCGCCGGCGAAGCCAACGTGCCGTTCTTCACCATTTCGGGCTCCGACTTCGTCGAAATGTTCGTCGGCGTCGGCGCCAGCCGCGTGCGCGACATGTTCGAGCAGGCCAAGAAGAACGCGCCCTGCATCATCTTCATCGACGAAATCGACGCGGTCGGCCGCCATCGCGGCGCCGGCCTCGGCGGCGGCAACGACGAGCGCGAGCAGACACTCAACCAGCTGCTGGTCGAGATGGACGGCTTCGAATCCAACGAAGGCATCATCCTGATCGCCGCCACCAACCGGCCCGACGTGCTCGACCCGGCGCTGCTGCGCCCGGGCCGCTTCGACCGCCAGGTGATCGTGCCGAACCCGGACGTGGTCGGCCGCGAGCAGATCCTGAAGGTGCACGTGCGCAAGGTGCCGCTGGCGCCCGACGTCAACCTCAAGACCACCGCGCGCGGCACGCCGGGCTTCTCCGGCGCCGACCTCGCCAACCTGGTCAACGAGGCCGCCTTGATGGCCGCGCGCCGCAACAAGCGCATGGTCACCCAGGCCGAGTTCGAGGACGCCAAGGACAAGGTCATGATGGGCGCCGAGCGCAAGTCGCTGGTCATGACCGAGGAAGAGAAGATGCTGACCGCCTATCACGAAGGCGGCCACGCCATCCTGGCGCTCAACGTCAAGGCTACCGACCCGGTGCACAAGGCGACCATCATCCCGCGCGGCCGCGCGCTGGGCATGGTCATGCAGCTGCCGGAGCGCGACAAGCTGTCGATGACCTACGAGCAGATGACCTCGCGGCTCGCCATCATGATGGGCGGGCGGGTCGCCGAGGAGATGATCTTCGGCAAGGACAAGGTCACCTCCGGCGCGCAGTCCGACATCGAGCAGGCCACGCGCCTGGCGCGCATGATGGTGACGCGCTGGGGCTTCTCGCCCGAGCTTGGCGCGGTGTCCTACGGCGAGAACCAGGACGAGGTGTTCCTCGGCATGTCGGTCGCCCGCCAGCAGAACGTCTCGGAGGCGACCGCGCAGAAGATCGACATCGAGGTCAAGCGGCTGGTCGAGGAGGGGCACGCCGAGGCGCGCCAGATTCTCGAAGCCAAGCGCGCCGATCTCGAAGTGCTGGCCAAGGGCCTGCTCGAGTTCGAGACGCTGTCGGGCGACGAGATCAAGGATTTGCTGCTCGGCAAGAAGCCGACCCGCGAGTCGGTGATCGAGCCACAGGCGCCGCGCACCTCGGCGGTGCCGCCGGCCGGCAAGGGCCGTCCGCGGCCCGAGCCCGGCACCGGCCCAATGGAGCCGCAGCCGCAGGCTTGAATTTCGGGCTGTCTCACCGCCAAATGATGCTGTCATCGCCCGCGCAAGCGGGCGATCCAGTATTCGGCATCGTTGCTGGACACCGAGAGTGGTGGCAATGCCGCTGCAAAACCGCGTCGATCCGTTTGCCGATCTGTTCGCCACACCGGCGCGCGGCACGCTGTTCGGCAATCGCGGCGGGCGGTTTCACACCGATGATCAAACGCTGACGCGGCGGCGCTGGGCGTCGCGGCAATGGATCTGCTGCGTGCTCGATTTCAAGGGCCGCCAGCGTGACGTCTGGGGCCGCTATTACACCGAGCTGTTCTTCCTCGACGAAGTGACCGCGCTCGCCGCCGGCCACCGGCCCTGCTTCGAATGCCGGCGCAAGGATGCGGAGGATTTCGCCGCGCGGTGGCAGGCCGCATTCAAGCTTCGCACTCCGCCCTACGCCCCGGAGATGGACGAGGTGCTGCACGCGCAGCGCCTGGACGGCCGCGCCAAGCGGCTGCACCGGCGCAGGATCGACGGCCTGCCGGACGGCGCTGTTCATTGCGTTGGAGAAGGGCGCCTTCGCGGTGCGCGGAACCTCACTCTTGCGCTGGACGCCCCGGGGCTATGACGGCCGCAGGCGCCGGCCGCGCGGAATGTCCGTCGATGTGCTCACTCCACCCGCGATCGTTGCCGTGCTCGCGGCCGGCTACCAGCCGCGCTGGCATGCCTCGGCAGGAGATTAGCCCTTCATCGCCGCCTTGATCGCCGCCACGCCACCGCCGGACTTCGCCGCGTTGATGATGCGCGCCTCGGTCGCGGCGAGCTTGTCGGCGGCGGCCTTCATGCCGTCGATGGTGTTGAGCGGCACCACCACGGCGCCGTGGCGGTCGGCGTGAATGAGCTCGCCACTTCTCACCGCCATGCCGTGGATGTTCACGTTGCCGCCGAAGTCGACCACATGCACGAAGGCGTGCGAGGGCGCGATCGAGCCGGCCAGCATCTGGAAGCCCGGCGCCACCGCCGGGATGTCGCGGATCGAGCCGTTGGTGATGGTGCCGAGGCAGCCCAGCGCCTTGTGGATGTTGGTCTGCACCTCGCCCCAGAACGCGCCGAAGCCGACGATGTCGTCGAGGTCCTGGATCACCGCGATCGACGGCTGCGGCTCGGAGGCCACGTAGTCGAGATAGTCGAGGCGCTTGTTCATGTAGCCGGCCTCGCCGAGCGGCACGCGGTCCTGCGCGCGCATGGTGACGGTCTTGGCGAAGCCGACCATCGGCGGCAGGTCGGGGAACGGGCAGTGCAGGTGCCGCACCGTGTAGCCGAAGCCGCGGCGCTCGGGCGCGACCACTTCGAGCAGGTTGCATACGGTCGGCGTGTCGATCGAGCGCAGGAATTCGAACTGGGCTGGCGTCACGGTCACGGCTTTCCCCCAAAAGATTGCGCCGGCGTAGCGGCCGGCGGCTGGTCCCAATACTGCCATATCGGCGCGGTCTGATGCGCGTGGCGGACGGCGGCTGGGAGGAATTCGATGCGAAAATCTCTATTTTCGCTCGTGTTTTCAATTGCTTGCTTTGCTTCCGCCGATGCCCAGACGGCACCCCCGCAAAGCCCGAATCGTCCCGCTGCCAAGCTCGCAGGTGCCCGCATTGCGGCCGTACCCGCCAAGCCCGCGGTGAAGCCTGAGGGTATCGCTCCGGTCTCCAAGTCGCCGCTGCCGACCTTCTACGGCAACACGTACCAGCGCATCGCCGCGGCGATGTTGAGCTACACCACAATCGATCTTCGTGGCGGCTGGCCGACGCTGCCGAAGACCGCGCAGCTGGCTCCTGGCGCGAGCGGGCCCGATGTCGTGACGCTGCGCCAGCGGCTGATCGTGACCGACGATCTCGCGCCCGATCAGGACAAGGGTGAATTGTTCGATGAAAAGGTCGAGGAGGCCGTGAAGCGCTTCCAGTCCCGCCACGGACTGACCGAGACCGGCAGCATCGGCCCGAAGACGCTCGCTGCCCTCAACGTGCCGGTCAAGGAGCGCCTGCGGCAACTGCGCGCCACGCTCGACCGCATCAGCGAACTGAATTTCTCGTTCGGCCAACGCTACGTGGTGGTGAATATCCCGGCCGCGGTGGCGGAGGCCGTCGATGGCGACACGGTGCAAAAGCGCTACGTCGTGGTGGTCGGCAAGGTCGGCCGTGCGTCGCCGACGTTGACCACCACCATCAACGCCGTCAACCTAAACCCGACCTGGACGGTGCCGCTCGGGATTTTCAAGGCGGATGTCAGGCCGCGGATGCGGCGCGATCCGAGCTACGTCAGTCGAATGCGCATGCGAGTGCTCGATGCCAATGGCAAGGAGATCGATCCAAAGTCGGTGGACTGGAAATCCGATCGCTCGCCGAACTTCAGCGTCCGGCAGGATTCCGGCGCAGGCAATGCGCTCGGCGCGGTGCGCATCGATATGCCGAACAAATATTCGGTTTATATGCACGACACCAACCACAAGGAACATTTCTCCCAGGACTATCGGTTTCAATCCTCCGGTTGTGCCCGCGTCGCCGAGGTGCGCGATCTCGCGGTGTGGCTGCTCGCCGACAACCCAGGCTGGGGCCGCAAGGAGATCGATGCGGCGATCACCACGGGCGATCGCAAGACCATCAACCTTGCCCACAAGGTGCCGGTCGCCTGGGTTTATTTCACCGGCTGGGTGACCAAGGACGACATCGTGCACTTCCGCGACGACGTGTACGACCACGATGATGACGAGGTGAAGGTGTCCGGGCTCAGCCCGATGCAGACTGCGGCGCGCTCCGCCGGCGGCTTCGTGCTGCAAAGCGCCGAGACCAAGCCGATGCTGAAGGAAGTGTCCTATTTGGATAGTCGATAGACACGCGGGACAAGAAATGCCCTCGGCATCGCGGTAGCGTTGGGCTAGCTTGGCCTGCCCGTTGCGCAACCGCGTGAGACCATGGCCATGAATCGGTCCCGGCGTTTGTTCTTCCGACTGGCCGCAGTCGCCACGGCGCTACCCACCTTGTCGCGCATTGCGAGCGCGCAAGCCTATCCGAGCCGGACGGTTCGGATCATTGTTGGCTTTCCACCGGGGCAGGCGATTGACATCGTCGGGCGCCTGATCGCCGACTGGCTTCAACAGCGGCTCGGGCAGCCGTTCGTCGTCGAGAACCGACCGGGCGCCGCTGCCAATATCGCAACCGAGATGGTCGCACGCTCTCCGGCCGATGGTTACACGCTGCTAATCGTTTCGTCGAACAACGTGATCAACACCACGCTCTACGGTACGGTCGATTTCGCCCGCGAAATCGCGCCGATTGCCACGTTCGGCCGCGGCTATCAGGTCCTGAATGTCACCAGTTCGCTGCCGGTGAAGACGGTCGCTGAGCTCATCGCGCTTGCCAAGGCCGAGCCCGGCAAGCTGAACATGGCGTCGCCGGGCGTTGGTAGCGCCGGCCACATCGCCGGCGAGATGTTCAAGATGATGACCGGCGTGAACATGCAGCACGTGCCATACCGCGGCTCGGTCGCAGGCTTGACCGACCTGATGAGCGGGCAGGTCCAGGTGATGTTCGACAACCTGCCTTCCTCGATCGAGCACATCAGGGCCGGCCGAATTCGTGCGCTTGCGGTGACGCCCGCGACGCGGTCGCCGGCGCTACCGGACGTCCCGACCGTCGGCGAGACGGTGCCGGGCTATATCGGCGGCGGTTGGACCGGAATCGGCGCCCCTGCGAACACGCCGGCTGAGATCATCACTCTGCTCAATCGCGAGGTGAACGCAGCGCTCGCCGACCCGACGGTCAAGGCGCGGCTTGAGACCTTGGGCAACCCGATCTTGGTGATGTCGCCAGCGGAATTCCACAAGCTTATCGTCGAGGAAACCGAACGGTGGGCAAAGGTGATCAAGTTCGCGAACATCAAGGCGAATTGAACCGGGCGCGCGATGAAACAGCTTTTCGCTAAAGCATGATCCCGAAAAGTGGGAACCGGTTTTCGGAAAGGCATGCCCTCGAGCTTGACCCGAGGGATCATGCTCAAACAGGAAACTAGATCGGGATGACGATTCGAAGAAATGTCATCCCGATCTAGGCGAAATCCCTTAGCCCCGCCTGCTGGAGCAGCGGATAGATCGTGTCGCGGAATTCGCGCAGGCCCTCGATGTAGCGTGGGCACGCGACCAGCAGGCCGTCGAGCCCGGCGCGCGATAGCGTGATCAGCGTATCGACCACCTGCTCCTTGGTGCCGACCACCGGCAGGCCGCCCCAGCCCTGGATGAACGCCTCCTGCAACGGCTTGATCCGTTCCGGCGGCACGTTGCGTTGGTTCACCTCGAGCGAGAAGGTCTCGACCATGTACTTGGCCGCCTCCCAGTCGCCGCGCTGGTGGACGTAGTAATTGTAGAAGTCGCGCGCCTCCTTCTCGGTCTCGCCCAGCACGACATTGACCAGCGTCCAGACCTTGATCTCGCGGTCGTAGTTCTCGCGCGCCAGCCGGTGATAGGCCTGCACATGGGCGCGGCATTCGTCGAGCCCGCCGGTGCGGATCACGGTGTAGACCAGGTCGCAATGCTTGGCCGCGAAATGGCGACCGCGCTCCGAGGCGCCGGCGTTCATGATCGCGGGGTAGGGGTGCTGGATCGGCTTCGGCTCGAGATAGCCTTTGACGATCTTGTAGAACCGGCCCTCGTGGTCGAACGAGCCGTCCTCGGTCCACAGCCGCTTGACGATGGCGAGCCATTCCTCGGCGCAGGCGTAGCGGTCCTCGTGGCTCAGCATCGGCTGGTTGAACATCTCGATCTCGGGCTGCACCCAGCCGGTGACGATGTTGAGCGTGAAGCGGCCGTTCGAAATGTGATCGATCGCCGCCGACTGCTTGGCGGCGATGATCGGGTGGTTGATGGTGATATGCGAGGTCGAGATCACGCCCGGCTTCGCGGTCGAAGCGGCGATGCCGGCGGCCCAGGTGTAGGCTTCGAAACCCGGGCCCTGCGGGTTGGTCTTGCCGCCCCAGCCCTGCCAGCGCGCCACCGGCACCATCGCCTCGAACTCCATCTCGTCGGCGAGCTTCGCCAGCGCCACGGTGTTGGGCCAGGTGATGTCGAGCCGGCCGTCGAGGTCCGACATCACGCAGCCGCTGTCGAGATTGGTCTGGAAGGTGCCGAGCTTGAGCCGCCGCGTGCTGAACGCCGGGTTGGTCTTCAGCCGGTCTTGCTGCCTTGCCCGCATGGCGGAACTCATTTCCAGAATTTCGCGACGATGATCGCCTGAATCGACAGCATGCCTAGCACGAGCGCCAGCGAATAGGGCCAGCCGCCGGCCTCGTAGGCCAGGCCCGGCAGCCAGCCGCCGAACGTGCCGCCGATATAGAACAACATGACATAGAGCCCGACCGCAGCCGAGGTGCCGGTCTTGGCGGTGATGGCGACAAAGCTGGTCGAGGAGGCTTGCGTGAGGATGCCGCAGGTCGAGGCGATTACCAGGGTGAACACGATCGCGGTCACCGACGGCAGCAGGCTCGCCAGCATGCCGGCCGCCCACACCGCCAGCACGCAGAGCACGAAGTTGCGCCGGCCGAGCAGCGCAATCGCGCGGCCGAGCCACAGCGAGGCGAGCCGAGCCCACCAGATAGACCACGAACACCGAGCCGAGGAACGCCGGCGAGCGGTTGAACGGCGGCGCCGCCAGGTGGAAGCTGAGATAGGTGAAGGTGGCGATGAAGTTGAACAGCACGCCGAAGCCGACCGCATAGGTCGCGAGCAGCCGCGGATTGCGCAGGTGCGCCAGCATCTGGCGGAGCGACGTGCCGAGATTGCCGGCGCCGACGAATTTCCGCTCCGGCGTGAGCAGCAGCATCACCATCACGAGGCAGATCAGTGAGCCTATGGCGAGTGCGAGAAAGCCGCCGCGCCAGCCGACATAGTCGGTCAGCATGCCGGGCACGAACCGGCCGAGGAACCCGCCGACCGCCGAGGCCGCGGCATAGATGCCGAACACGCCGTTGGCCTCGGCCGGCGGAAACTCGTCGCTGATGTAGGCGATGGTCACCGCGAAGATCGGCGGCAGCAGCAGGCCGTGACATAAAGCGCCAGAAGATCAGCTGATCGAGGCTCGGCGCCAGCGCCGTCATGGTGGCGGGGATCAACAGCAGCGCCATGGCGGCGACGATCACGCGCTTGCGCCCGAGCACGTCGGACAGCGCGCCGGTGAACGGCGCGGTCGCCGCGACCGCGAGCGTGCCGGCGGTGATGATCAGGCTCGCGTCGGCGGCGCCGACGCCGTACTCCTGCGCCATCATCGGCAGCACCGCCTGCGGCGCGTAGAGATGCAGGAACGCGCCGACGGCGGCGAAGGCGACGGCGACGCGGCGCGGGTCGATGCGCATGGCTGCGCTACATTCCTATTGACCCGGCCACGCCGCAACCGAAACAATTTGATACCACGCCAGCCTGGCGCCCAAGGGAGGACATCGTGATCATCGACCACCGGACCTATCGCATCAAAGCCGGCCACACGCAGACGCATCTCGAAGATCTACGAGAAATACGGCTATGCCGCGCAGACGCGCCACCTCGGCCAGCCGTTCGCCTATTTGTTTGCCGAGACCGGCGACGTCAACACGGTGGTCCATCAGTGGGCGTATGAAGACGCCGCCGACCGCGCCAAGCGCCGCGCCGCCATGGCGGCCGATCCGGAATGGCAGGTCTATGTGAAGGAGATGCTCGATTCCAACCTGCTGATCGAGCAGAAGACCTCGATCATGCTGCCGGCGAAGTTCGCCCCGATCAAACGGTAGTAGTAGCGCTCGTTACACAGCGCGTCATGCCCGGGCTTGACTCGACGTCATTGCACGGGCTTGCCATGGTCATGGCCCGGCGTCATGACGCCGTGGTCATGCCCGGCGATGGCACGGTGCTATGACTGCGGACAGATGGAGCGAGATCATGCTGCGCGCGAACGACGGCACCCGCACCGGCGGCGAAATCCTGATCGACCAGCTGGTCGTGCACGGCGTGCAGCACGCGTTCTGCGTGCCGGGCGAAAGCTATCTCGCGGCGCTCGACGCGTTCTACGACCGGCCGATCAAGCTCACGGTCTGCCGCCAGGAGGGCGGCGCCACCATGATGGCCGAGGCGCATGGCAAGGCCACCGGCCGGCCGGGCATCGTGTTCGTGACGCGCGGGCCGGGCGCCACCAATGCGTCGGCCGGCATCCACATCGCGCAGCAGGATTCGACGCCGCTGATCGTGTTCGTCGGCCAGGTCGGACGCGAGATGCGCGAGCGCGACGCCTTCCAGGAGCTGGACTACCGCGCGGTGTTCGGCTCGATCTGCCAAATGGGCGGCCGAGATCGACGATCCGGCGCGCATCCCGGAGCTGGTGTCGCGCGCGTTCTATGCCGCGACCAGCGGCCGGCCCGGCCCGGTGGTGGTGGCGCTGCCCGAGGACATGCTGATCGAGCGCGTGGCGGTGCCGGACGCGCCGGCGTTCGAGCCGGTCGAGATCTGGCCGGGCCTGGCCGACATGGCGAAGCTGCAGAAGCTGCTGTGGGCCGCCAAGCAGCCGATCGTGCTGGCCGGCGGCAGCCGCTGGTCGGAGAGCGCGCGCGCCAGCCTGGCGCGCTTTGCCGAGCGCTTCGACATCCCGGTCGCCACCACCTTCCGCCGCGGCAATCTGATGGACTGGCGGCACCAGAGCTACGCCGGCGATCTCGGCATCGGCCCGAATCCCGAAGCTGCTGGCGCGCGTCAAGGCCGCCGACCTGATCGTGCTGATCGGCGGCCGGCTCGGCGAGATGCCGTCGCAGAGCTACACGCTGCTCGACATTCCGGGGCCGCGGCAGACCTTCGTGCACGTGCATCCCGGCTCCGAGGAGCTCGGCCGGGTCTATCGCCCGCATCTCGCGATCAACGCGGCGCCGACCGGCTTTGCCGCCGCGCTGGAAGGCTTGCAGCCGCCGAACGAGATTGCTTGGCGCGAGCAGACCAAGGCCGGCCCACGCCGACTATGTCGACTGGACCGAGAAGGCGACGCCGCAGCCCGGCGCGGTCAATTTCGGCGAGATCATCGTCTGGCTGCGCGAGCGCGTGCCCGACGCGATCCTGTGCAACGGCGCCGGCAACTTCACCACCTGGGCGCAGCGCTTCTTCCGGTTGCGCCATTTCGGCCAGCACTACGCGCCGATCTCGGGCTCGATGGGCTACGGGTTGCCGGCAGCGGTCGGCATCAAGCGGCTCTATCCGGACCGCACCGTGCTCTGCATCGCCGGCGACGGCGATTTCATGATGCACGGCCAGGAGTTCGCGACCGCCGTGCAATACGACCTGCCGATCATGGTGGTGATCATGGACAACGGCAGCTTACGGCACCATCCGCATGCACCAGGAGCGCGAGTATCCCAATCGCGTGGTCGGCACCGACATTGAAGCAATCCGGACTTCGCCGCTTATGCGCAAGGCGTTCGGCGGCTTCGGCGCGACGGTCGAGAAGACGGCGGATTTCGCTGCGGCCTTCGAGGCCGCGGAGAAATCCGGCAAGCCCGCGATCATCCACGTCAAGGTCGATGCCAACGCGATCACGCCGATGACCACGCTCGACGCCATCCGCGCCAAGTCATTGGCCGGGCAGGGGCGATAGCTCGCAACGGACCGGCAGCGCCGCCACGCCGGCTATCGGTGAATTTGCGTTTTGCGGTAAATCATAGTTCAGTCTTTCAAACAATTCTTGCCCGATGGCCTATCGCCGCACCGAAAACGTGCTTCGCCGGCTCGCCGCCCGCCACGACGCCATCGTCGACGCGGCGCGGGCGGCCGCGGGCTCCGGCGGCATGGCGGCGATCCAGATCGCGCCGATCGCCGAGCGCGCCGGCGTCGCCGCCGGCACGGTCTACCGCTATTTCCCCGGCAAGATTGAGCTGGTCGGCGCGCTGATCGAAAGCGTGTCGGGGCGCGAGATCGAGGAGCTGCGGCGCGCCGCCGACGTGGCGCCGGGGCCGCTTTCGGCGCTGGCCGCAGCGATCGCCACCTTCGCCGCCCGCGCGCTGCGCAGCCGCAAGCTCACCTGGGCGGTGATCGCCGAGCCGGTCGATGCCGACACCGATGCGGTACGGCAGAGCTATCGCAAGGCCCTGGTGTCCGAGATCGAGGCGCGCATCCGCGCGGCGATCGGCGGCGGCCATCTGCCCGAGCAGGACGCGGCGCCTGGCGGCGCCGGCGCATTCTTGGCGCGCTGCTGGAAGGGTTGGTCGGCCCGCTCGCGCCGGCGGGCCTCGATGATCCGGTGCGCGGCCGCGAGGCGGTGCAAACGCTGACGCTCGTCCGCGCTGCGCGGCCTCGGCGTGGTCGACGCCCATGCCCGCGGCCTGGTGGTGCAGACCGCGCTGCCGGACGGCGAGTAGCCGCGAGCCACGACGTGGTTATTGCAACGTCGCCACCGCGATCCAGTCGGTGACCGCATCGAGCGCGCTGGCGCGGCTCTCGGTCTTGCCGTGCGCCTCGAACACCGCCATCTGGGCGTCGGCCGAGGTGCCGGCGCCGACGATGGTGCGGCAGCGGCCGATCTCGTCGAAGCAGCCGAGCGCGATGGCGTCGCCGGCGGCCTCCTCCAGCACCTGCTCCATCATGCCGGCGACGGTGATCGCCCCGTGCTCGCCGACGAAGGTGCCGCGCACGCCGTAGCGCTGCGCGCGCCATTTGTTCTCGACCACGATGGCGCGGGTGACCGCGTTGATGTCGCGGTTGAGCTCCGGGTTGCGAGTGAGCCGCCGCGCCAGCGAGCGGTAGAGCGCGGCGATCGCGATCGAATCGTCCGCCAGGGTCGGGCAGTCGGGCGCGCGCAGCTCCAGCGTCGGGTGCTTCAGCGACGGCCGCATCGACCACCACACGTAGCTCGAATCCTCCATCACGCCGGCCTTCACCAGCGCCGACACGTAGGCGTCGAACTCTTCCTTGCTGCGGAACAGCTCGGGCACGCCGGTGCGCGGCAGCTCGTCGTAGGCGGCGAGGCGATAGCCCTTGAGGCCGGTCGGGCGCGAGCGCCAGAACGGTGACGAGGTGCCGAGCGCGATGAACAGCGGCAGATACGGCAGCATGCGCGTCATGACGTCGACGCGGTCATCCGGGTCGGGCAACTCGACATGCACGTGCAGTCCGCACAGCATGTTGCGCTGGCCGATCATCTGCAGGTCGTCCATCACCGCGTCGTAGCGATCGCCCGCGGTCTGCTGCGACTTGCCCCAATCGGCGGTCGGATGGGTGCCGGCGGCAAGGATCGCGAGCCCGTGGTCGGCCGCGATCTTGGCCACCACCTGGCGCAGGTGGCGAAGCTCCTCGCGCGCGGTGCGAATGTCGGTGTGCGGCAGCGTCTTGACCTCGATCTGCGATTGCAGAAACTCGCCCACCACCTGGTCGTTGCTGGCGGCCTTGGCCGCGGCCAGGAACTCCTTCGGCATGGCGCGCGTCACCATGCGGGTCTTGGCGTCGACCAGAAAATATTCTTCCTCAATGCCGATGCGATATGCGTCCGTCATGAAGCACCTCGGTTGGGCCGATGTGTCAGCGTCAGCACGCAGTACGAATGGCAGAAATGGGAATGTTGGAAACGCCCCACCGCTTCGCCGCCCCGCCCGGGAACGACGAAATCCCCTCCGCCGCGATCCAGTTCATCGCGAACAAAGCCATCATGTCGCGGAACCGGGCCATTCTGTGATTCCTTTGTGTCCACACACGGCAATGCCCAATCGCCCGCTATGACGCGCGAAGCGCAAAAAGGTTCCGCGCGCCGGGGCGCGCGGCCGGGCCGAAACCCTGTTATTTCGCTTATTTCTTGCTGCCGTCGGCCTTGAACTGGGCGAGATAGCCCCAAAGCGCGGCAATCTCGGCGTCGTTCTTGATGCCGGCGAAGGCCATCTTGGTGCCGGGCACCTTGGCCATCGGGTTCTGGATATAGTCCTTGAAGCTCGCCTCGCTCCAGGTGATCTCGGCTTTCTTGTTGGCTTCGCTGTAGCTGTACTCCGGGATGGTGCCGGACTTGCGTCCTTCGAGGCCGTTGAGCACCGGCCCGACCTTGTTGCGCGCGTCCTCGCCGACCGAATGGCACGGCAGACATTTGCGGAACGACTGCTCGCCCGCGGCGAGGTCCTGCGCCCGCGCCATGCCGATGGTGGCGGCGAGCGCCAGTTGGGCCAAGACGATTCGGGCCAGTACTTTCATAATGCGTTTATCTCCGTTGGCGCCCCGAAAACCAATTTCGGCACAGATCGGGGGGTTGTACAATCACCCTCGCCGACAATTCAACGTCCAAACTTCGGTTTGGATTGCAGGACTATCGCGGGAAATTTTGGGATCGCCATGTCCGTCATCATGCCGGCCGCCGATCAAGCGGTGCTCGCGCGCCGCGAGCAGATCGTCGCCGATCTGCGCGAGATCGTGCCGGGCGAGGGGGTGATCGCGGCCGAGCGCGCGATGCGGCCCTACGAATCCGACGGACTCACCGCCTACCGGCAATTGCCTATGGTGGTGGTGCTGCCGGAGACCACCGACCAGGTGTCGGCGGTGCTGCGCTATTGCCAGCGCAACGGCATCAAGGTGGTGCCGCGCGGCGCCGGCACCTCGCTGTCCGGCGGCGCACTGCCGCTCACCGACGGCGTGCTGCTCGGCATGGGCAAATTCAACCGCATCCGCGATATCGATTTCGAGAACCGCGTGGTGGTGGCCGAGCCGGGTGTCACCAATCTCGCCATCTCCGAGGCGGTCAAGGACGCGGGCTTTTATTACGCGCCCGACCCCTCGTCGCAGATCGCCTGCACTATCGGCGGCAACGTCGCGGAGAACTCCGGCGGCGTGCATTGCCTGAAATACGGCATGACCACCAACAACATCCTCGGCCTTGAAATGGTGCTGATGAGCGGCGAGGTGCTGCAGCTTGGCGGCAAGCATCTCGACGCCGGCGGCTACGATCTGATCGGCATCATCGCCGGCTCGGAGGGCCTGCTCGGCGTCGTCACCGAGGTGACGGTCCGCATCCTGAAGAAGCCCGAGACCGCGCGCGCCCTGCTGGTCGGCTTCCCGAGCGCGGAGGACGCCGGCGAATGCGTCTCGCGCATCATCGGCGCCGGCATCATCCCCGGCGGCATGGAGATGATGGACAAGCCGGCGATCCATGCCACCGAGGAATTCGTCCACGCCGGCTATCCGCTCGACGTCGAGGCGCTGCTGATCGTCGAGCTCGACGGCCCGGCCGCCGAGGTCGATCATCTGATCGCGCGGGTGGAGGACATCGCGCGCGGCTGCAGCGCGGTGAGCTGCAAGGCGTCGACCTCGGAGCAGGAGCGGCTCTTGTTCTGGGCCGGCCGCAAGGCCGCGTTCCCGGCGGTCGGCCGCATCTCGCCCGACTATTACTGCATGGACGGCACCATCCCGCGCTCAAAGCTGCCGCTGGTGCTCAAGCGGATCCGCGAATTGTCCGAACATTATGGGCTGCGGGTCGCCAACGTGTTTCATGCCGGCGACGGCAATCTGCATCCGCTGATCCTCTACGACGCCAACGTGCCGGGCGAGCTGGAGAAAACCGAAGAGTTTGGCGCCGAGATCCTCAAGCTCTGCGTCGAGGTCGGCGGCGTACTCACCGGCGAGCACGGCGTCGGTGTCGAGAAGCGCGACCTGATGCCGGTGATGTTCTCGGAGGTCGACCTCAACCAGCAGCAGCGCCTGAAATGCGCGTTCGACGCCCAGGGCCTGCTCAACCCCGGCAAGGTGTTTCCGAAGCTGCACCGCTGCGCCGAGCTCGGCCGCCTGCACGTGCACGCCGGCAAGGTGGCGTTTCCCGATATACCTAGGTTTTGAGGGTGATCGCGAAATCGGCCCCGCAAAAGGCACAAAGTGCGCGGCTTTGCAGCGCAAGCCTTTCAAGCACACCGGAACCCGAAGTCAGGCGCCGCGGTTAACAAGCCGGCAGCGAACCGCGAAGGAAGCGGCAGTGCTCGACTTTCGATCGACCGTGAAATTCATGGCGGCGTTCGGCGCCGGCGTCGTGGTTGCGGGCTTTTTCCTGTCGCGGCCCGTCGAGCACCCGCCGGAGGTTCAACCCCAAGCCATTCAACCCCAAGCCGTTCAACCCCAGGCGCCGCCGCCGGCTCCCACCGTGGCCCCGTTCGCTCCCGCCGTGACCGCGCCTGCAACCCCCGACAACGCAACCGTTTTGTCGCCGCGCTCGGTCCGGACCATCCCGATCGAAAAGCCAGCGGGATCCGACACTGTGACCACTGGCGGTCCCGCGGGCGAACCGGCACGGCCAGCGGCGCAACCGTCCGCGCCCGACGCCCGGGCGGCGCGCGACAGCCCGCTCGCCGCGCCGGCGGCAGCCGCCCAGGCGGCGGCCTGCGATCGCGAGGCCTGCCGCAGGGCCTACCGCTCGTTCGACAGCGCGACCTGCACCTATCAGCCGCATCGCCGCGCGCCGCGTAGGCTGTGCGAGAAATAGGGCAAGCGCGGCAAGCGCCATTTGCGATACTATTGCCCGGATGCAATTCGGCATTTTCGGTTCGGCGCAGGCCCATAGCAACGACCTCGGTCCGGAAACCGGCCAGGGCTTCCGTGACTATCTCGATTACGCGATCGAGGCCGAGGCGCTCGGTTTTCATTCCAGCTTCCTGGTCGAGCATCATTTCACCGGCTGGAACCAGGTCTCGGCCACGCTGATGCTGCAGACCGCGCTCGCCATGCGCACCACGGCGCTCCGCCTCGGCACCGCGGTGATCGTGCTGCCATGGCACAATCCGGTGCTGCTCGCCGAGCAGGCCGCGACCCTCGACCTGATCTCCGGCGGACGGCTCGATTTCGGCATCGGCAAGGGCTACCGCCACAGCGAGTTCAAGGGCTTCCGCATCCCGCCGCAAGAGGCCGAGCCGCGCTTCGAGGAGGCGGTCGAAGTCATCCTCAAGTCGTTCGTGTCGCGGCAGCGCTTCTCCCATCGCGGCCGGTTCTGGCAGTTCGACGACATCGTGGTCGAGCCGCCACCGGCCCAGCAACCGCATCCGCCGCTCTGGGTCGCGGCCGGCAGCGAGGCCTCGATCCGCCGCGCAGCCAAGCGCGGCTTCAACCTGATCCTCGACCAATACGCCTCGCCGCAGCAGCTTGGCGAGCGGATCGCGCTGTACCGCGCCGAGCGCGCGGCGAACGGACACTCGCCGGCGCCGATGCAGATCGCGGTCGCCCGCCAGCTTTATGTTGCCAAGGACAGGGCCGAGGCGGAGGCGGCACGTGAGCGCGCCGCGCTTTACACCCAGCGCACGGTCGAGGTGTCGCGCGCGCCCGGCGCTAACACCGGCTCGCATGTGCTGTCCTACGCCGACGGGGCGGGCGGCACCGAAGCCCATGCGCTCTATGGCACGCCCGACGAACTCCATCGCAAGCTCGATGAGCTCGGCCGGGCTGGCGCCGAGTATCTGCTGTTGACGGCGGTGATCGGCGGCAAGGAGCAACTGCGCCGCTTCGCCCGTGACATCATGCCGACCTTCGCCGGCACGCGGGCGCGCCACGGCTTAGGCAGCGCAAGCGAAACCGCTCCAGCTTGAGGCGATTTGGCAGGGATCGCGCCTCTTGCCAGCGCCGCGTTCCCCTGAGACGATGATATTCCGGCGTCGTGAATCGCGGCCGCGGGCACCGGCCGTAAGGGCGCCATATGGAGGCGTCGATGGCTGCTGCAAACGGCAATGGCGGCACAAGAGCCGCGGGTCCCCGGTGCATCGCGCTGGTGGGCCCGTTCCAGAGCGGCAAGACCACGCTGCTTGAGGCGATCCTGGCGCGCACCGGCGCGATCCCGCGCCAGGGCACCGTCGACGCCGGCTCCTCGGTCGGCGATGCCTCGAAGGAGGCGCGCCATCACAAGATGAGCGTCGAGCTCGCCGTCGCCACCACCAATTTCATGGGCGACAGTTACACCTTCATCGATTGCCCGGGTTCCGTCGAATTCATCCATGACATGCGCGCCGTGCTGCCGGCGGTCGATGCCGCCGTGGTGGTGTGCGAGGCCGACGAGAAGAAGGTCCCGCAGTTGCAGTTGATCCTGCGCGAGCTCGAAGACCTCAACATTCCGCGCTTTCTGTTCCTCAACAAGATCGACAAGGCCGAGACCAAGGTGATGGAGGCCTTGCAGATCCTCCAGCCGGCCTCGCGCAAGCCGCTGGTGATGCGCCAGTTGCCGACCTGGAAAAACGAGATCGTCACCGGCTTCATCGATCTCGCGCTCGAGCGCGTCCATATCTACAAAGAGCACGCCGCGTCCGAGGTCGTGCCACTCGAAGGCGAAGACCTCGATCGCAGCAAGGACGCGCGCTTCGCCATGCTGGAGAAGCTCGCCGACCACGACGACGAGCTGATGGAGCAATTGCTCGCCGACATTCCGCCGCCGCGCGACAAGGTGTTCGACGACCTCGCCAAGGATTTGCGCGAGGGGCTGGTGGTGCCGGTGCTGATGGGGGTGGCCTCCCGCACCAACGGCGTGCTCCGCCTGCTCAAGGCGCTGCGCCATGAGACCGCGAACGTCGAGGCGGCCGCCAAGCGGCTTGGCGTCAAGTCCGGCGAAGCCGTCGCCTACGTGCTCAAGACGCTCAACACCGCGCATGCCGGCAAGATGTCGGTCGCGCGCGTGCTGGCGGGCCAGATCGGCGACGGCGTGACCCTGCAATCGACCGAGCGCGAGGCCGGCCGTGTCGCCGGCACGTTCAAGATGCTCGGCCAGAATTTCGAAAAGCGCGGCTCCGCCGTGGCGGGCGAGACCGTGGCGCTGGCCAAGCTCGAACACGCCAAGACCGGCGACACGCTCTCCGCCGGCAAGCAGGCGCACGCGGCCCTGAAGCAGGTCCCGCCGCTGGCGCCGGTGCTGGCGATCGCGGTGACCGCCAAGGAGCGCAAGGACGACGTCAAGCTCGGCCAGGCCATCCATAAGCTGGTCGACGAGGACCCCTCGGTCACCGTCGTGCACAACCCCGAAACCCACGAGGTGGTGATGTGGGGCCAGGGCGAGATGCACCTGCGGGTCGCGGCCGAGCGGCTGGCCGACCGCTTCGGCGTCGCCATCACCACGCACAAGCCGAGCGTCGGCTACAACGAAACCATCAAGAAATCGATCCAGCAGCGCGGCCGGCACAAGAAGCAGTCCGGCGGCCACGGCCAGTTCGGCGACGTGGTGCTCGACATCAAGCCGCTGCCGCGCGGCTCGGGCTTCAAGTTCGAGGACAAGATCACCGGCGGCGTGGTGCCGCGCAACTACATCCCCTCGGTCGAGGAGGGCGTGATCAACGCGCTCAAGCACGGGCCGCTGGGCTTCCAGGTGGTCGACCTGTCGGTGGCGCTGATCGACGGCTCCTACCACACCGTCGATTCATCCGACATGGCGTTCCAGACGGCCGGCCGCATCGGCATCAGCGAGGGCCTGCCGCAATGCGCGCCGGTGCTGCTCGAGCCGATCTATCTGGTCGAGATCGTCTGCCCGACCGATGCGACCGCCAAGATCAACGCCATCCTGTCCGGCCGGCGCGGCCAGATCCTCGGCTTCGACACCCGCGAGGGCTGGGATGGCTGGGACACGGTGCGCGCCAAGATGCCGGAAACCGAGATCGGCGATCTGATCATCGAGGTCCGCTCGGCGACCGCCGGCGTCGGCAGCTTCACGTTCAAGTTCGACCACATGGCCGAGCTCACCGGCAAGACCGCCGACCAGATCGTCGCGGCCCGCCGCCAAGGGCACGCCGCGGAGTAGCAGGCACGGCCTCATGCCTCGCCGCTATCGAAGCGTTCCCAACTCCGTGACTTGCCCGTGATCCGCGCGGGCCGTAGTCATGCAGCGCCCAATCCGGAGGGATCGGCCATGAACGTCATTCTTCGTCGCGGCTGGGAGATGTCCGAAAGCCGCGCCACGCCAGAGCATCTGTTCTTCAACCGCCGGGCGTTCCTCGGCACGGCCGCGGGCGCGGTGGCGGCCGGGTTGTCGCCGCAGATCGCATTGGCCCAGCGCATCACCGACCAGCCCGATCCGTCGATCGATCTTTATCCCGCCAAGCGCAACGAGGCGTTCACGCTCGACCGCCCGATCACCGACGAGAAGATCAACGGCAACTACAACAATTTCTACGAGTTCAACTCGACCAAGAACGTCGCGCGCCAAGCGCAGGCCCTGAAGATCAGGCCTTGGACCATCAAAATCGACGGCATGGTGGAAAAGCCGTTCGAGGTCGGCATCGACGATCTGGTGCGCAAGTTTTCGCTTGAGGAGCGGCTCTACCGCCACCGCTGCGTCGAGGCCTGGAGCATGGCGGTGCCGTGGTCCGGCTTCCCGATGGCGAAGCTGGTCGAGCTCGCGAAGCCGTTGTCGTCGGCAACCTATGTGCGGATGGAGACGTTCCTCGATAAGTCGATCGCTCCCGGCCAGAAGCAATCCTACATGCCGTGGCCCTACGTCGAAGGCCTCACCATGGCGGAGGCCACTCAACGAGCTCGCCTTCCTCGCCACCGGCGCCTATGGCAAGCCGATCGCCAAGCAGCACGGCGCGCCGATTCGCTTGGCGGTGCCGTGGAAGTACGGCTTCAAGCACATCAAGTCGATCGTGCGCGTGTCGTTCACCGACAAGCGGCCGAAGAGCTATTGGGAGGATTTGCAGGCCTCCGAATACGGCTTCTGGGCCAACGTCAATCCGGAGGTGCCGCATCCGCGCTGGAGCCAGGCGACCGAGGAATTGATCGGCACCGGCGAGCGCCGCCCGACCCTGCTGTTCAACGGCTACGGCGAGCAGGTCGCCCATCTCTACAAGGGCCTGGAGAGCGAACGGCTCTGGGCCTGATCGCAAGTTAGCGGTGGTCCGCCGTCTGCATGCCCGGCCTCCGCGCCGGGCATGTTGCTTTGGAGCATGATTGCCCTGGATCGCGGCAGGCTCGGGTCCTAAGATCGGGCGGGGAGTATCATCATGGACATGCTTCGTGTTGCCGCACTCGCGTTCGTGGTCGCGCTTGGCTGGATCAGCTCGGCCAGTGCGCAAGACAAGATCTTGCTGCGGTTCTCAACCGCGGCGCCGCCGCCGGACTTTCTCTCCAAGTCGCTCGAGCGCTTCAAGGAGGAGGTCGACAAGGCCGCGCCCAATCAGTTCGAGGTCCGTGTTCATGCCGGGTCGAGCCTGTTTCGCCAAGGCACGGAGGTGCCGGCGATCCAGCGCGGCAATCTTGAACTGAGCACCATGACCACCTTCGAGGTGGCGCAGCAGATCGCCGAATGGGGATTCTTCAACCGCGCGTTCCTGTTCCGCGATTGGGATCATGCCACCAAGGTCATGAACGGTCCGATCGGCGAGCGCTACCGGAAGGACGTCGCCGAGAAGATGGGCATCGTCATCCTGGCGCCGACCTATCTCGGCACGCGGCAGGTCAATTTGCGCACCAAGCGCGAGGTCAAGGGCCCGGCCGATCTCAAAGGCGTCAAGCTGCGCATGGCCGGCGGGCCGGAATGGCTCCTGCTCGGCGAGGCGCTTGGCGCAACGCCAACGCCGATGGCGATGCCCGAGGTCTATCTCGCGCTCAAGACCGGCTCGATTGACGGCCAGGAAAATCCGCTCACCATCATGAACGCCGCCAAATATTACGAGGTGACCGAACAGGTGGTGCTGACCGCCCATCTGGTGCAGCCGGTGTTCTACGCGCTGCGCAAGGAAACCTGGGATGCGCTTTCGGCCGGCCAGAAGCAGGTCATCCAGGCCGCGGCCAACGCCGCGACCGCGCAGAACAACGCGCAGCGGCTGGCCGACGAGAAGCAGGTGGCCGACCGGCTCAAGACCCAGGGCTTGACCGTCACGACGGTCGAGATGAAGCCGTTCCACGACAATGCCGACAAGGTCTACGGCGCGTCCGATTTCGCCAAGGCCTGGAACAAGGATCTGCTGGCGCAGACCGCGGCGACCAGGTGAGCGAACCAGGCGCGCGGCGCCTGGCATTTTGGCGCCGTCGCCGCGCGGCGGGCCGATTTGCCGGGCTGACCGATGGCGCGCGTTCTTCGCATCCTCGCCAAAGCCGCGGAGGCCGCATCGGCCGCGGCCTTCGCCGCGATGTTCCTTTTGTTCCTCGCCGGAGTTTTCGCCCGCTATGCGCTCGGCAAGCCGCTGGTGTGGTCGGACGAACTGATCATGATCATCTTCCTGTGGGTGGTGTTCATGACCGAGGCCCTGGTCATCACCGAGCGCGAGCAGGTCACCTTCGACGGCGTTTATGACCTGCTGGGCGAGCGCGGCCGGCGCGCGCTCCAGGCCGCAGCGGCGCTTGCGGTCGCGGCGATGTTTCTGATCGCGCTGCCGACGGTGTTCGATTACGTGCGGTTCCTGTGGCGCGAGCGCACCAACGCGCTGCAATGGCGCCTCGACTTCGTCTACTTCTGCTTTGTCGTGTTCTGGGTCGCTGTGATCGTCCGCGCGGCGATCAAGCTGATCCGGCTCGCCGGCCGCAACTGGCGGCAAGAGGTCGCGGTCGCGCGCGCCGACGAGCGCGCCAGCGTGCTGGGCTGAATTAAGCCGTGCCGGTTGATCCGATCCTTGTGATGTGCGCGGCGTTCGTCGTGTTCGCGATGCTGCGCTTTTCGATCGCGCTGATGATGCTCGGTTGCGGCCTGGTCTACCTGTGGGCGAGCCGGCAGGACATCGGCCTGATCGTCGATCAGACGCTCAATTCCAGTTTCCAGCTCAACGTGCTGCTGGCGATCCCGATGTTCATCCTGGCCGGCAATGTGATGAATGCCGCCACCATCTCGGAACGCATTTGGGCCGCCGCCGATGCCGTGGTCGGCCGGCTGCGCGCCGGTCTTGGCCACGTCACCGTGCTGATGAATGTCGTGATTTCGAGCATGTCGGGCAGCGCCGTGAGCGATGCCGCCGGCGCCGGCATGGTTGCGATCCAGATGATGCGGAAGGTCGGCCATTATCCGGCCGGGCTCGCGGTCGCGATCACGGCCGCTGCATCGTGTCTCGGCCCGATCATTCCGCCGTCGATCCCGATGGTGATCTACGCGATCCTGAGCGGCGTTTCGGTCGGCGCGCTGTTTCTGGCGGGCGTCGATGCCGGGCCTGCTGATGGCGGTGAGCCTGATGATCACGATCGCGTGGATCGGCCGGCGGCGCGGGCTGCCGTTCGGCAATGCCGTGCCGCTTGGCGAACTGCCAGCGCGTGTTCGGCCGGGCGATCGTGCCGTTCTCGCTGCCGGTCGTGCTGCTGGGCGGCATCTGGGGCGGCGTCTTCACGCCGACCGAGGCCGCCGCAGTCGCGGCGTTCTGGGCGATCGTGATCGGTGTCGCGATCTACCGCAATCTCGGGCTGAAGGCGCTCTACGCGGTATTCGCGTTGTCGGCGCGGCAATCGACCGTGGTGATGATGCTGATCGTGTCGTCATTCATCGTCAATTTCGCGCTGGAGCGCGAAGGCGTGGCGCAGGGGCTCGCACAATGGATCGCGGGTCTGGCGCTATCGCCGCTCGGCTTTCCAGCTCGCGGTCAACGCCATGTTTCTGGTGCTCGGCACGGTGCTGGACGGCGCGGTCATGCTGCTGGTGTTCGTGCCGGTGCTGCTGCCGGCGGCGAAAAGCCTCGGCATCGATCTGGTCCACTTCGGCCTGGTCGTCATCCTCAATTTCATGATCGCGCAGATCACGCCGCCTTACGGGCTCATTCTGTTCGTGCTGTCGGCGCTGACCGGCGTGCCGATGCGCGAGATCAACCGCGAGATCTGGCAGTTCTGCCTGCCGCTGACGATCGTGCTGTTGCTGCTGATCCTGTTTCCCGGCGATCACGCTCGTGGTTGCCGTGGGCGTTCGGCTACAAGGGCTGAAAATTCCACTGCCGCTTGTTTCCTGGAGAATTCCTTTTCCATCTGCGGGCAGGCAGGAAATGAAGAAGCCGGGTCCTTGCGGGCCCGGCTCAGTCATGTCGGCGCGGGACGGCCGACAATCACCTTCCAGAGGGGAACAGACTGATGGCACCGGTTGCTAAATCTGGGGGGATGCGACAACCGAACGCCATCAGCGCGTTGAAATAATGCGGCGGGAGTTGCCTGCCGCGCAACGCAAAGCGCCGCATGCCAGCCATGCGACCTCCGCAAGAAAGACGGCAGCATGTCTGCCATGCGGCACCTGCAATTGGAGCGGCAGTTCAGAAGCTCCAGCGCTGCGCGTTGCTCACCAGGAAATCGCGGAACACCTGCACGCGCGCCACCGACTTCGAGCTCCTCCGGATAGACGAAGAACGCGTCGAGCGCCGGGCCTTCCTCTTCGCCGAACAACTGCACCAGGCCGACGTTCTCCTCGACCAGGTAGTCGGGCAGCAGGGAGATGCCGAGGCCCTTCTGGCAGGCGCGCACATGCCCATGATGTTGTTGATCACCAGGCACGGCGGTGCGCGGACCCTTGCCGTTGCGGGCGACCTCGAGTCAGCCAATTGCGGTTTTGCAGGTAGACCGGCACCGTGGTGCCGCCCAGCGCCACGATCCGGTGGTTGTCGAATTCGTCGAGCGTGCGCGGCGTGCCGAAGCGTTTGAGGTATTCGGGCGACGCATAGGCGTGGAAATGCACCGAGAACAGCTTGCGCTGGATCAGGTCGGGCTGGGTCGGCTGGCGCAGCCGGATTGCCACGTCGGCCTCGCGCATGGCGAGGTCGAGCTCCTCGTCGGTGGTGATCAGCGTGATGCGGATGCGGGGAACAGGTCGAGGAATTCGCCGAGCCGCGGCGTGAGCCAATGGATGCCCATGCCGGGCGTGGTGGTGACTTTCAGCTCGCCGTGCGGCTTTTCGCGGCTGTCGGTCAGCTTGGCGCGCGCGGCCTCCAGTTTCATGAACACGTCATGGGCGGTGCGATAGAGCAATTCGCCCTGCTCGGTGAGGATCAGCCCGCGCGCGTGGCGGTGAAACAGCGAGACCGACAGCTCCTGCTCGAGCGCGCTGACCTGGCGCGACACCGCCGATTGCGACAGCCCGAGCTGCTCGCCGGCATGGGTGAAGCTGCCGGCCTCGGCGGCAGCGTGAAACACCTTGAGCTTGTCCCAGTCCATCCCGTTGCTACCAGCCATGCCCGCCTAATTCCTATTCAGCGGCGTGCCGCTCGACGTTGTGATGGGCGAGGAAGCGCTCGGCCTCCAGCGCCGCCATGCAGCCGAGGCCCGCGGCGGTCACCGCCTGGCGATAGACGTCGTCGGTGACGTCGCCGGCGGCGAACAGGCCCGGCAGCGAGGTCGCGGTCGAATACGGCGCGGTCCAGACATAGCCGTTCGGCTTCATCTTGATCTTGCCCGCGACCAGCTCGGTCGAGGGCGTGTGGCCGATCGCGATGAACACGCCGTCGGCGGCCATCTCTCGCATGGCGCCGGTCTTGACGTTCTTCAGCACGACGCCGCGGACCTTGAGCGGGTTGTCGTTGCCGATCACGTCCTCCAGCACGCTGTCCCAGATCACGCTGATCTTCGGGTTCTTGAACAGGCGGTCCTGCAGGATCTTCTCGGCGCGGAACGCGTCGCGGCGGTGCACGACGGTGACCTTGGAGGCGAAGTTGGTGAGAAACAGTGCTTCTTCGACCGCGGTGTTGCCGCCGCCGATCACCAGCACCTCCTTGTTCTTGTAGAAGAACCCGTCGCAGGTGGCGCAGGCCGAGACGCCGTAGCCCTTGAACTTCTGCTCCGACGGCAGGTCGAGCCAGCGCGCCTGGGCGCCGGTCGCCAGCACCACCGTCTCGGCTGAATAGACGTCGCCGGAATCGCAGGTCAGCCGGAACGGCCGGCCGCGTGAGGTCGAGATCGTTGACATGGTCGGTGACGATCCGGGTGCCGACGTGCTCGGCCTGCTTCTGCATCTGCTCCATCAGCCAGGGGCCCTGGATGACGTCGGCGAAGCCTGGGTAGTTCTCCACGTCGGTGGTGATGGTGAGCTGGCCGCCGGGCTGGATGCCTTGGATCAGGATCGGCTCCAGCATCGCGCGCGCCGCATAGATGGCAGCGGTATAGCCGGCCGGTCCCGAGCCGATGATGACAAGCTTGGCGTGGGTGGTCTTGGGCATCGATCCCTCGGTCGGGGCGAAATCGCAGATCGGCGCGCGGAGAGGGCGATCGGCGGACGCGAGAGGCCCGGCCGGTGCATCCCCCGCATCAATGTAGGGCATCGCCGGAGCCATGCAAGATACGCAACCCTTAAACCCACAGACCGATCCCGGGAAATTGCCGACTCCGCGCAATAATGTTTCGCAGGTCGCCCGGCTTCGGGTTAATCAAGGGCGACAACCCCTTGGGAGCCCCTGTGACCGCCCGTCTCGACGCCATCGACTGGAAGATCCTGAAAGAGCTCCAGGACGACGGCCGCATCACCAATGTGGAGCTGGCGCGGCGGGTCGGCATTTCGGCGCCGCCCTGCCTGCGCCGGGTGCGGGCGCTCGAGGAGGCGGGCTTCATCCGCGGCTATCGGGCGCTGCTCGACGAGAAGCTGCTTGGCTACGAGGTCACCGTGTTCGCCATGGTCCACCTGTCGAGCCAGGCCGAGGCCGACCTCAAGGCGTTCGAGAACTTTGTGCGCAAGGAGCCGCTGGTGCGCGAATGCTGGATGCTGTCCGGCGAGATCGACTTCGTGCTCAAATGCGTGGCGCCGGATCTCAAGACCTTCCAGGCCTTCGTCGCCGAGCTCACCGGCGCGCCGCATGTGCGGAACGTCAAGACCTCGCTGACGCTGCGCAACTCCAAGGACGCCGCCATGGTGCCGATGGAGCTGAAGAAGACGTAGATTGTTTGAGCATGATCTTGTCCGAAAACCGCTGCACACCCCGGATCAAGTCCGGGGCAGGCTTTTTCGGGATCATGCTCTAGATGCCGCCAGACAACCTATATCGGAGCGGGCGCGGGCTTTGCCGGCGACCGCACCGACGCGGCGGGGCCCGTGGTCGAGGCGCTGGCGCGCTGCGATGGCCCGCGCTTCATCATGTTCGAGACCTTGGCCGAGCGCACGCTGGCGCTGTCGCAGCTCGAGCGCAGGAGCCACCCCGCGCGCGGCTATAATCCGAAGCTCGAGCAATTCATCGGCCCGATCCTTGAGCGCTGCCTGCGCGACAAGATCAGGATCGTCGGCAACTTTGGCGCCGCCAATCCGCGCGGCGCGGGTGAGCGGATCGTCGCGCTGGCGTGCGAGCAGGGGCTGCCGCCGCCGCGGGTCGCGGTGGTCGAGGGCGACGATCTGAGCGCGTTGCTCACGGCGCGCGAGCTTGCCGCGCGCGAAACCAGCGGCGCGATCCTGGCCGGCGCCACCGAGATCGTCGCCGCCAACCTCTATCTCGGCGGCGTCCCGATCGCGCAGGCGCTCGATCAGGGTGCCGACGTGGTGGTGACCGGCCGCGTCGCCGATTCCGCGCTGGCGCTCGGCCCGCTGATGCATGCCTTCCGCTGGCGCGCCGACGACTGGGACGCGCTCGCCGCCGGCACCCTGGTCGGCCATCTGCTGGAATGCGGCGCGCAGGTCACCGGCGGCTATTTCGCCGACCCGCCGGGCAAAAGCGTGCCCGGGATGGCCGACATTGGCTATCCGATCGCTGAGGTGGACCAAGGCGGCGGCATCGTCGTCACCAAGCCTCCCGGCACCGGCGGCCGCGTCGACCGGCTCACCGTGATCGAGCAGGTGCTGTACGAGATCCACGACCCGGCGGCCTATCTCGCACCCGACGTGGTGCTCGATCTCACCGGCGTCACGGTCGAAGACACTGCGCGCGACCGCGTGCGGCTGCGCGGCGCGCGCGGCAAGCCTGCGCCTGCGACGCTGAAGGCCACGGTCTGCATCGATGGCGGCGTGCTCGGCGAGGCCGAAATCTCCTACGCCGGGCCGAACGCCGCGGCGCGTGCAAGGCTTGCGGCCGAGACGGTGACGGAACGGGTGCGCCGGCGGGTGCCGGACCTGAAAGTCCGCGTCGACGCCATCGGCCTTCTCAGCGTGCTGGGCGATGACGCAGGCGCCTTCGCGCGGCAGCGCAACGATGAGGCGGCCGACGTGCGGCTGCGCTTTGCCGCGCAATCCAAGGACCGTGCCGCCGTCGAGTGCCTGCTCGATGAGGTCGAAGCGCTTTATTGCGCAGGTCCCGCCGGCGGCGCCGGCGTGCGCCGCCACGTCACGCCGCGGCTCGCCAGCGCCTCCTGCCTGATCGAACGCGGATACGCGCGTCCGACCGTCACCATGCTGGGGAACGGCGCATGACGGCCCGCACCGTCAAGCTGCACGAGATCGCCAACGCCCGCTCCGGCGACAAGGGCAATCGGCTCAACATCGCGCTGGTGTGCCGCGACCCGGCGCATTACGCGGCGATCGCGCGCCAGGTCACTGCGGAGGTCGCGGCGGCTGCGTTCGCGCATCGCAAGCCCAGCCGCGTCGTGCGCTACGACCTGCCGAAGCTCGCCGCCTTCAACTTCGTGCTCGACGACGTGCTCGAAGGCGGCGTCAACGCAAGCCTCGGCCTCGACGGCCACGGCAAGTCGCTGTCGTTCGTGCTGCTGGACCTGCCGGTGCAGATTGATGCCGGTTAGTGCGCGAACGCCGGCATGATCTCCTTGCCGAACAGCTCGATCGCGCGCAGCGCCTCGGGCAGTGTCATCGAGCCGAACACCATCTGCGGCACGAAATAATTGCAGTTGTTGGCGGCGATCTCGTCGGCGATGAAGCGGCGAACCGTCGCAGGCGAGCCGGCGCAGCCGTTGTTGAGCTTGAGCAATTCGTCGAACGTCGGCGGATAGATGCCGATCACGCGCGGCTCGGTGCCGTGGCGGGCGAACAGCCAGCGGAAGCTTTCCCGCCAGCGCGGATAGGCGCGGCGCGCAATCGCCAGCGCCGCCTCGTCAGTGTCGGCCACTACGATGTGGCGGCTCAGCCCCATCAGGGTGCCGTTCTGGTCGTAGCCTTTCCGGGCGCGCGCCTCGCGATATGCCTTGAACACGGCGGTGGTGCTGTCGCGCAGGCCGAGCACGATGATGTTGACGTGGTTCTCGGCCGGCCAGGCGGCGTTGGGCGGCAGATTGGCGCCGTACCACAGGGGGGGATGCGGGCGCTGCACCGGCTTCAGCACCATCGGCAGCTTGTCGAAATTGTAGAACTCGCCATGAAACGTCAGCTCGTCCGAGCCGAGTCCCTTGAGCAGCACCTGGAACGCCTCGTGATACATCGCCTGCGTCTTGGCGAAGTCGAGGCCGTAGGCTTCCGTCTCGTACATCGAGACGCCGCGGCCGACGCCGAGCTGAAAGCGCCCGCCGCTCATCTGGTCGAGCATGCAGACCTCTTCGATCAGGCGCAGCGGATGGTAGAACGGCAGCAGATAGACCATCGGCCCGAAGCGGAGGCTTTTGGTGCGATAGGCCATCGCCGAGAACATCAGCGAAGGCGAGGCCGCGGCGCCGAGCGGCGTGATGTGGTGCTCGGCGACGTGATAGCCGTGAAAGCCGGCGCGGTCATAGGCCTCCGCGATCGCCAGCCGCTCGGCGTAGAGCTGGCCGAGCGGCACGCCCGCGTCGTCGATGTGATCGAAGATGCCGAATTTCATTGGCTTGCACCGCCCTCACAGCGTCATGCCCGGCTTTATGCCGGGCATCCACGTCTCTTGCATCAAAGCAAGACGTGGATGGCCGGGGCAAGTGTTCAGCCCGGCCATGACGGTTCTGCGCTGATTTTCAACCCGGGAAAGCGGAGGAACGCCTACTTCCACTCGATCTTGGTGATCTCGTAGGCCTTGGCGCCGCCGGGCGTGACGACCTCGACCGATTCGCCCTTCTTCTTGTTGATCAGCGCGCGCGCCAGCGGCGAGGTGATCGAGATGCGGCCATGCTTGGCATCGGCCTCGGGCTCGCCGACGATCTGCCAGACCTGCTTCTTGTCGGTGTCCTCGTCGATCAGCGTCACGGTCGCGCCGAACTTGATGGTATCGCCGGAAAGCTTCGAGACGTCGATCACCTCGGCGCGCGCGAGCTTGTCCTCGAGCTCGGCGATCGCGCCCTCGTTGAGCGACTGCTGCTCCTTGGCGGCGTGGTACTCAGCGTTCTCCGACAGGTCACCGTGCGTGCGCGCGTCGGTGATCTGCTGGATGATGCGCGGCCGTTCGACCTGCTGGCGGTGCTTAAGCTCGGTCTCAAGCACGGTATGACCCGCCGCGGTCATTGGTATCTTTTCAACCACTTCTCGATCCTCCAGCGAGCGAGAGGCATAAATCCAAACGCGGGCCGAAGTTCCCTTCTGCCCGCATCACGAACGTAGACCTCGACGCGCCTTAACGTTGTCGCCGACCCGTCAGGCCGGTCCACCGAAATAGCTTTGCAGCGCACGCACCTCGAGGTCGTCCCCCAGGTAGGCTTTTATGCCCTGCGCCGCAGCGACGGCTCCAGAAAGAGTGGTGTAGTACGGCACTTTATGCAAGAGGGCTGCCCGCCGCAGCGGCCGGCTGTCGGCCAGCGCCGTGGCCCCCTCGGTGGTGTTGAAAACCAGCTGAACCCGGCCGTTTTTGATGGCATCGACGATGTGCGGCCGGCCCTCCGCCACCTTGTTGATCTTGGCCGCCTCGATGCCGTGCTCGGCCAGGAAACGTTGGGTGCCCGACGTTGCGATCACTTCGAAACCGAGCGTGCGCAGCGTCCGCATCGCCTCCAGGATCCGTGGCTTGTCGCTGTCGCGCACCGAGACGAACACCGTGCCGTTCTTGGGCAGGCGCGTGCCGCCGCCGAGCTGGCTCTTGGCGAAGGCGACGCTGTAGTCGCGGTCGAGGCCCATCACCTCGCCGGTCGACTTCATCTCCGGGCCGAGCACGGTGTCGACCTTGTCGCCGAAGCGGGCGAACGGGAACACCGCCTCCTTGACCCCGACGTGGCTGAAACGCTTGAGGTCGAACGACAGTGCCGGCAGCTTGAAGGAGGCGAGCGTCTCGCCGGCCATGACGCGCGCCGCGATCTTGGCGACCGGCAGGCCGATCACCTTGGCGACGAACGGCACCGTCCGCGAGGCGCGCGGATTGACCTCGAGCACGTAAACCTCGCCGTCCTTGATGGCGTATTGCACGTTCATCAGCCCGCCGACGTTGAGCGTGAGCGCCAGCGCGCGGGTCTGCCGCTCGAGCTCGGCGATCAGCTTGGCGCTGAGAGAATAGGGCGGCAGCGAGCAGGCCGAATCGCCGGAATGGATGCCGGCCTCCTCGATGTGCTCCATGACGCCGGCGATGTAGGTGTCCTTGCCGTCGGCGAGGCAGTCGACGTCAACTTCGATCGCGTCGGTCAGGTAGCGGTCGATCAGCAGCGGGCGCTTCTTCGACACCGCCAGCTCCGACGGCCGGTCGAGATCAGCCGACAGCCGCACCAGATAGCGGTCGAGCTGCGCGCTGTCGTGCACGATCTCCATGGCGCGGCCGCCGAGCACATACGAGGGCCGGATCACGATCGGATAGCCGATGCCTTCGGCGATCTTGCTCGCCTCCTTCGGGCTGGTGGCGATGCCGCTCTGCGGCTGCTTGAGCTTGAGCCGCTCGATCAGCGCCTTGAAGCGGTCGCGGTCCTCGGCCAGGTCGATGGCGTCGGGCGAGGTGCCGAGGATCGGCACGTTGGCCTTCTCCAGCGGCTCGGCCAGCTTGAGCGGCGTCTGGCCGCCGAACTGCACGATCACGCCATGCAGCGTGCCGTTCGAGCGTTCGGTGTCGATGATCTCAATCACGTCCTCAGCGGTCAGCGGCTCGAAATACAGCCGGTCGGAGGTGTCGTAGTCGGTCGACACTGTCTCCGGGTTGCAGTTGATCATGATCGTCTCATAGCCCGCCTCCTTCAGCGAGAAGGCGGCGTGGCAGCAGCAATAGTCGAACTCGATGCCCTGGCCGATGCGGTTCGGCCCGCCGCCGAGGATCACGACCTTCTTGCGATCGGACGGCGCCGCCTCGTTGGCGGGCGCGCCCGCGAACGGCGCCTCGTAGGTCGAATACATGTAGGCGGTGGGCGAGGCGAACTCGGCCGCACAGGTGTCGATGCGCTTGAACACCGGCCGCACGCCGAGCGCGCGGCGTTTTTGGGTGACCGTCTCGGCCGCAACGCCGGCGAGCTTGCCGAGCCGGGCGTCGGAGAAACCCAGCGCCTTTAGCCGGCGGAACGCGCCGGCGGTCGCCGGCAGGCCTTTGGCGCGCACCGCGGCCTCGGCCTCGACCAGGCCACGCACCTGCGCCAGGAACCAGGGATCGACCTTGCAGGCGGTGTGAATGTCGTCATCGCTAAAGCCAAGCCGCATCGCCTGGGCGATCTTGAGAATGCCGTCCTGCGACGGGCTGCCGAGCGCCGCGCGCACGACATTCTTGTCGTCGCCCTGGCCGAGACCCTCGATGGTGATCTCGTCCAATCCGGTGAGGCCGGTTTCCAGCGAACGCAGCGCCTTTTGCAGGCTTTCCTGGAAGGTGCGGCCGATCGCCATCGCCTCGCCGACCGATTTCATCGAGGTGGTCAGGGTGGCGTCGGCGCCGGGGAATTTCTCGAACGCAAAGCGCGGGATCTTGGTTACCACATAATCGATGGTCGGCTCGAAGCACGCCGGCGTCGCGCCGCCGGTGATGTCGTTGGCGATCTCGTCGAGCGTGTAGCCGACGGCGAGCTTGGCCGCGACCTTGGCGATCGGGAAGCCGGTCGCCTTCGACGCCAGCGCCGACGAGCGCGACACCCGCGGGTTCATCTCGATCACCACCAGCCGGCCGTCCGCCGGATTGACCGCGAACTGCACGTTCGAGCCACCGGTCTCCACCCCGATTTCGCGCAGCACCGCGATCGAGGCGTCGCGCATGATCTGGTATTCCTTGTCGGTCAGCGTCAGCGCCGGCGCGATGGTGATGGAATCGCCGGTGTGCACGCCCATCGGATCGAGGTTCTCGATCGAGCAGATGATGATGCAATTGTCGTTCTTGTCGCGCACCACCTCCATCTCGAACTCTTTCCAGCCGAGCACCAATTCCTCGACCAGCACCTCATTGGTCGGCGAGGCGTCGATGCCGCGCTCGACGATGTCGATGAACTCCGCCTTGTTGTAGGCGATGCCGCCGCCGGTGCCGCCGAGCGTGAACGACGGCCGGATGATGGCGGGCAGGCCGATGTCCTCCAGCGCGATCAGCGCCTCAGGCAAGGTCTTGATCTGGTGCGAGCGCGGCGTTTCCAGCCCGATCCGCTTCATCGCGTCGCGGAACAGCTCGCGGTCTTCGGCCTTGTCGATGGCGTCGGCGGTGGCGCCGATCATCGTGACGCCGAATTTCTCCAGCACGCCCGCCTTGCGCAGCGACAGCGCGGTGTTGAGCGCGGTCTGTCCGCCCATGGTGGGCAGCAGCGCGAATTCCTCCAGGAAGGACGTGGCGCTCCTTCTCGATGATCTTTGCGACGATCTCCGGGGTGATCGGCTCGATGTAGGTGGCGTCCGCCAGATCCGGGTCGGTCATGATGGTGGCCGGGTTGGAATTGACCAGCACCACCCGGTAGCCCTCGGCCTTCAGCGCCTTGCAGGCCTGGGTGCCGGAATAGTCGAACTCGCAGGCCTGGCCGATCACGATCGGCCCGGCGCCGATGATCAGGATCGAGGATATGTCGGTTCGCTTCGGCATCTCGGCTCGACTTCCCGGAATGACCGGGCACACAAAAAAAGGGCGCGCTGTCGCGCGTCCTTCGCCCCGGCAGCGGGGATGGCCCCGCGCGCGCCAGGGCTTAGACCAGAATCAGGCCCCCGCCAACCCCGGAAAGCTTCCGAGAGCTAGTTGTCATCAGGCCTTTTGCAAGCCGGTTCCGGTTTCATCGCGTCGCGGCGATCTGCTGCAAGATCGGCGCCCAGGTCCGCTGTTCGTTCTGAATGAACGCTAAGGTTGCCGCGGCCGACAGCGGACGCTCGTCGCGACCGAGCTTGGCCAGCCGCGCCCGGGTTTCCGGCTCGCTCAGCGCCTTGATCAGATCGCGGTTGACCTTCTGCACGATCGCGTCCGGCGTGCCGACCGGAGCGACCAGCACCTGCCAGCCGCCGGCTTCAAAGCCCGGAAGCGTCTCGGCCACGGTCGGCAGATCGGGAAGATCGGCCAGCCGCTTGGGCGCGGCGACCGCCAGCGGCACGATGGTCTTGGCCTCGATCGCGCCGGCAATGCCGGAATAGGCCTCGATCACCAGCGGAATGCGTCCGCCCATCACGTCAGTGAGCACCTGCGCCGTGCCGCCCGAATAAGGCACCATCAGGAGCTTGATGCCGGTCCGGCTTTGCAGCAGTTCGCCGGTCAGGTGGGTGAGCCGGCCGGGCCCGTTGGTGCCGTAAGCGAGCTCGCCCGGCTGCTGCTTCGCAAGCGCGATCAGTTCCGGCAGCGTCTTGACGCCGAGCCGCGGCGCGGCGCTGATGAACATCGGCGCGCCGCCGAGGTATCCGATCACCGTGAAATCCCGCGGCACCTGGATCGGCAGGTTGGTGGCCGAGCCGGGCAGCGCCACGAACGCGGACACTGCCGGCATGCCGAGCGTATAGCCGTCGGGCGCCGCGGCCGCGGCGGCGCGGGCCGCAATGGCGCCGCCGGCGCCCGGCTGGTTGATCGGCACCGCCTGCTGGCCCCACACACGCGACAGCGCGTCGGCGATGATCCGCAGCGTCGCGTCGATCGCGCTGCCGGGCGCCGAGTCGGTGATGATGCGCACCGGCCGCGTCGGATAGTCCTCCGTCTGCGCCGGCGCGATGCCGAGCATCGGCACGAGACAGAGCGATGCGATCGCAGACCAGCGCCGGCGGTGCATCGCGCTCACTCCACCTTGATCCCGGCTTCCTTGATGACCGGCCACCATCGCTCGATCTCGGCTTTTTGGTGGGCGTCCAGGGACCGGGGGTTCTGGCGCTCGCGGGGGAAAATTTCCTGCCCGAGCGCCGCAAGCTTGGCCTGCGCCGTCGGATCGGCGAGGACTTCAACCACCACGGCGTTGAGCTTTTCGGCGATCGGCGCGGGCACGCCCTTAGGCAGCCAAAGCCCATGCCAGAGCGAGACGTGGTAGCCAGGCAAGCCCGCCTCATCGACGGTCGGGATCTCGGCCGCGGTGGACAGCCTGGTCTTGGCGGTGACCGCATAGGGCTTGATGTTGTGGCCACGCACCTGCGGCACGCCGGTAACCGGATCGGCGATCATCATGTCGATCTGGCCCGCCACCAGGTCCTGCATCGCCGGCGCATTGCCGCGATAGGGCACGACCTGGGCGGTGGTCCCGGTGATGCGCATGAACAGCAGGCCGCTGATATGGCTGATGCTTCCATTGCCGCCGTTGCCGAACGTGGCCTTGCCGGGGTTGGCCTTCATCCAGGCGATCAGGCTTTTGAGGTCGTCGGGCGGGAAGGTTTTCTTGCCGGCGAGGAAGAACGGCGCATCGGTCAACAGCGTCAGCGGCTCGAAATCCTTCAACAGGTCGTACGGCAAGTTCTGATAGGTGGCGCCGGTGACGACATGCGAGCCATTCTGGCCGATGCCGATGGTGTAGCCGTCGGGCGCCGCGCGAGCGACCCGACCGACCGCGATGGTGCCGCCCGCACCGGTGGTGTTCTCGATGATGACGGTCTGCCCGAGCGAGACACGCATGCGCTCGGCGAGGATGCGCGCAATCGTGTCGGTCGGCCCGCCTGCTGCATACGGGACCACCATGGTGATGGGCTTCGACGGATAGGGCGACTGGGCGGAAGCGATGTGCGGCATGGCCGGCAGCGCCACAGCGCTCGCGGCCAGTTGCAGGAAGCGACGGCGCAGAAGTTTCATCGTGGTCCCCCTCGATGTGAAAGTGCTGTGGTGTCCTTACTCTGCCTTGATGTTCGCGGTCCGGATCACCGTGGCCCATTTCTCGGATTCGTCGGAGGCAAGCTTGCCGAATTCCGTGACCGACATGGTGAGCGGAAGATCGCCAAGGTCGGCGATGCGTTGCCGCATCTTGGCATCGGCAACGCCGGCATTGATTTCGCGATTGAGCCGCTCGACGATTTCGCGGGGCGTGCCGCGCGGCGCCGAGATGCCGACGAAGATGCTGGCCTCGTAGCCCGGCAGGATTTCGGCCATGGCCGGAACGTCGGGCAGGACGGCCAAGCGGTTGGCTGCGGTCACCGCCAGCGCCCGCAGCGTGCCGGCCTTGATGTGCGCGACCGCCGAAGCCATGGTGCCAAAATACGTAAGGACCTGGCCGGCGAGCAGGTCGGTGATCGCCGGGCCGCCGCCGCGATAGGGCACGTGCACCATGTTGACGCCGGTCCGGCTCCGGAACAGCTCCCAGAACATGTGCGGCGCGCTGCCAATGCCGGCCGACGCCATGGTGACCTTGCCCGGGTTGTCCTTGACGTGCGCGATCAGCTCAGGAACGGTTTTTGCCGTAAGCGAGGGATGGACCACGAGCACGCCTGGGCCGCGCGACACCGGCGCGACCGGCACGAGGTCGCGAACCAGATTGAACTTGTTGTTGACATAGAGCGTCGAATTCCACGCGTCAGCCGACGTGGTGAGCAGCAGCGTGTAACCGTCAGGCTCGGTGCGCGCGACCAACTCGGCCGCGATATTGCCGCCGGCGCCCGGCCGGTTCTCGACGATGAATTGCTGGCCCATATGCTCCGACAGCCATTGCGCGGTCAGGCGGGCGTAGGTGTCGCTGATGCCGCCCGGCGGAAAACCCGACACGATACGAACCGGCCGCGTCGGATAGGATTGCGCAGCCGCGATCCGGGACGCGATGGGCAGCGCGGCTGCGCTCGCGGCCAGCTGCAGAAATCGACGACGTGCAGGGTTCATGGCATGCCCCATGCGATGCCTCACTCCACTTTGATGTTGGCGGTCCGGATCACCTTGGCCCACTTCTCGGTCTCGGCGGCCAGCATTCGGCCGATCTCGGCGGGGGAGCCGGTCAGCGGCTCGCTGCCGAGGTCGGTCAGCCGCTCCTTGGCCTTGGGATCGGCCAGCACCGCGTTGATCTCGCGGTTGAGCTTCTCGATGATCGGCCGGCGGCGTGTCTTTCGGTGCGCCGAGACCGAACGGGCCGCTCGCCTCGTAGCCCGGCACGAAATCGGCCACGATCGGCAGATCGGGCAGCAGCGCCGAGCGCGCCGCCGTGGTCACCGCCAGCGCGCGGATCTTGCCGCCCCTGATGTGCGGGATCGACGCCGCCATGGTGTCGAACATGAGCTGGACCTGGCCGCCGATCAGGTCGGTCATCGCGCCACCGGCGCCGCGGTAGGGCACGTGCACCATGTCCACCCCGGTCATCATCTTGAACTGCTCGCCGGCCATGTGGATGCCGGTGCCAACGCCGGCCGAGGCAAAGTTGAGCTTGCCGGGATTGGCCTTGGCGTGGGCGATGAATTCGGGAACGCTCTTGACCGGCAGGTCGTTGTTGACCACCAGGACGTAGGGCGTGCGTGCAGTGCCGGCGACCGGCGCGATGTCGCGCAGGAAATTGAAGTTCAAATTCTGGTAGAGCGTGTTGTTGACCGCGTTCGCCGGCACCCATTGCAGCAGCGTGTAGCCGTCGGGCGCAGCCTTCACCACCGCCTCGGTGCCGATATTGCCGCCGCCGCCCGGCCGGTTCTCGACCAGCACGGTCTGGCCGATCCGGTCCGACAGCCACTGCGCCATCAGGCGGGCGAAGATGTCGGAGCCGCTGCCGGCAGCGAAACCGACGATGATGCGGATCGGCTGCGCCGGATAGGCCTGCGCGAAGGCTGTGCGCGAGACCGCGGGCGCAGCGAACGCGCCGGCGGTCAGTTGCAGAAATCGTCGGCGTGGCAGGGTCATGATCATCCTGTTTGGTTGGCGCGTCTAACGACTATTCGGCCTTGATGTTTGGTCAGTCGGGCGTAGGTGTCGCTGATGCCGCCCGGCGCGGGAGTAAACTGCCGCCTCACTCCAGCTTGAAGTTTGCCTCCTTGATGACGCGTGCGTAGTCCTCGTTCTGCTTGCGCAGGAACGCGGTGAAGTCCGCCTCGCAGAGGCCCATCGGATAAAGCTCCTGCACCGCCAGTTTGTCCTTGACCTCCGGCGCCTTCAGCGCCGCCGAGAGCCAATCTGCGATACTGCGTGACGATCTCCTTAGGCGTCTTCGCCGGCGCGTAGACGCCGAACCAGGGCGCGACCTCGTAGTCCTTGCACCCCCGACTCGATCACGGTCGGCACGTCCGGCAGCGGCGGAATCCGCGTCTTGCTCGGCGACGGCAAGCGGGCGCGGCCAAGCCCGCTTTGAGCTGGCTGGAAACGCTGGAGTAGCTGTTGAACGTCGAAGTCACGTGTCCGCCCAAAAGCGCGTTGATCGACGGACCATTGCCGTTGAACGGCACGAAGGTGATGTCGACCTTGGCCGCGTTCTTGAGCATCGCAAGCCCGATGTCGAAGGGCGTTCCGGGACCGAGGCTCCCCATCGTCACGCTGCCGGGCTTCGCGCGCGCGGCGTCGAGCAGATCGTTGAGCGTGCGGTAGGGCGACGAGCTTTGGACCGAGATGACGAGCGGCGCCACCACCATCAGGCAGATCGGCTCGAAGCTTTCCAGCGGATGGTAGTTCACCTTCCGCAGTTGCGGATTGATGACGACCTGCGACGACCCGAACAGAATCGTGTTGCCGTCGGGCGCGGCGCGCGCCACGGCCTCGGTGCCGATCACCTCGGCCGCGCCCGCGCGGTTCTCGACCACCATCGACAGCCCGTGCGTCTTGCCGAGATAGTCCGCCCATCAGGCGCGCCATCAGGTCGTTGACGCCGGCCGGCGGCGTCGGAACGATCGCCCGGACCGTGCGGCCGGACTGCGCCTGCGCCTCATGGAGCGCCGGCGCGACGCGACAGGATGCCGAGGAGGGCAGCGCCTGCTGCCAGGTGACGGAACGGGCGACGCAGGGATGTCATGGCATTTCCTTTCAACGGATGGACCTGGTTCTTTCGCTCAGTCGTTCTGCAACAGCCGCGGCGAGCCACACCGAGATCACCGCCGGCTGGCCGTTGCGGATGCGGTCGAGGCCGCGCTTCAGCGCCGGCATCGACCTGCGCCGGGTCGCGTGACGTTCTCGCCATAGGCGCCGGCGGCTTCCGCCTCCTTGGCGAAGTCGATCGGCGGATCGAAATAGCCGCCGTCGTAGTTGGCCTTGGCGGTGTAGCTGTCCTTGCCGTAGACGTTATTGATGCGCAGCGTGCCGGTCGAATAGCTGCGGTTCTGATAGACCACCGCCATGAACGGCGCCTTGTAGTGCGCCGCCGACCACAGCGCGTGGATCGGCGTGCCGAACATGTAGAAGCCGTCGCCCGAGACCGCGATCACGTCGCGGTCGGGCGCCGCGATCTTGGCGCCGAAGGCCGCGCCCTGGGCCCAGCCGCCGCTCGACGCCGGATTGTGGAAATAGGCGCCGGGCCGCGCGATCGCGAGGTGATCGTGCAGCTGGTTCAGCGCGATGGTCTCGTCGAACACGATGCAATTGTCGTCCAGCACCTGGCCGATGCAGTGCGACAGCCATTTCGGAGTCGACCGGGGTCTTGCCGGACGCGCGACTTGGCGTCCTCGGCGAGGTCGCGTCGCCGCTTGGCTGACGCCTCGGCGCGTTTCGCCGCGCGTGCCGCGAACCGCCGCTGGTCCTCCGGCGTGATGATGCGGCGCGCCTCGGCCTCCAGCGCCTCGATCACCGACAGCGCGTCGGCGGTGAGCCGCAGGTCGGCGGTGAACTCCATGGTCGGGATGCGGCGCTTGGCCGGCTCGACGTCGGTGATCGCGACGAAGGCGCTGTCCGGCGGCGGGTTGGTGTCGGGCATCCATGGGATGTCGACGTCGAGGCAGAGCAGCATGTCGGCGTCCTTCAGCGACGCCGCGCTCATGTAGAGCGGGTGGTTGAGCGGGAAGCAGTGGTAGGCGCGGATCGCCGATTGCGCGACCGGCAGCGCCATCAGCTCGCACAGTCGCACCAGCGCCGGCACGGTCGCCGGGTTGCGGCCGGAGCGCGCCACGATCACGAACGGGTTCTCGGCCTTGACCAAGCCGCCGCGCGATGTCGCGGATGCCGTCCGGATCGGGCGCCGCCGGCAGCGCCACGCCGAGCTGCGCCATGGTCGGAAATTTGGCGCCGTTGACCTGGGCGACCGACACCTCGCGCGGCAATTGCAGATAGACCGGCCCGCATGGCTCGGTGCGCGCCACCTGCAGCGCGCGCGACACCATCAGGCCGACGTTGTCCTGCAACTCCATGCGGTGGTCCCACTTGGTGTACTGCCGCACGATGCCGTTCTGGTCGTAGCCCTGCTGCATCCAGATGTGCCCGCCGCCGTCGCGCGCGCCGCGGATCGAGCCGGGATAGGCGGATGGCGAGCCGCCGGCGGTGATCATCACCGGCAGGCCGCAATGCAGCGCGGTGTGCACCGCGCCGCCGTAATGCTGGGTGCCGCAATCGACATGGGCGGCGGTGACCGCGGGCTTGCCGGCGACCGCGGCGTAGCCCAGCGCTGCGTTCAGCGACGCGTGCTCATGGGTCACCGTGATCAGCTTGGGGGCGCGGCGGCCCTGGGCGTGGGCCTTGGCGATCGCCTCCTGGTAGAAGCCGATCTCCGAGCCCGAGGTGAAGAACACATAGTCGACGCCGGCCTCGGCCATGGCGGCGACCATGGCGTCACCGTTGTCCTCGGCCGGGACTTCGACCCAGGCCCGGCTCTCGTTGCGCAGCGTTCCGACTGGCTTGTTCATCGTGCTCTCCCGCTCATGGCCTTGAGTGTGCAACTTTTGGCCGGAGCGAACAAAGGCCATGTTTGCCGGTGGCGCGGCCGCAGGGCTACCATCGCGGGGCCTGAGCCGGGGAGGGCGTCATGCGTTGCAGACTTTGGCTTTTGCTGCCGATCCTGTTCCCAATCCTGGCGGGCGCAGGGCCGGCGCAGGCGCAGCTCAATCCGGCGCGGCCGATCACCATGGTGGTGCCGATCGGCGCCGGCGGCGGCGTCGATGCCACCGGTCGGCTGATGGCCGAGAAGCTGCAGGAGCGGCTGAAGCAGCCGGTGGTGGTCGAGAACCGGCCGGCCGGCGGCGGCATGGTCGGCACCGACTCGGTCGCCAAGGCCGCGCCCGACGGCCATACGCTGCTGGTGATCGAAAGCTCCGCCGCCCTGCACAAGTGGTTCCGCAAGGACGTGCCCTACGACGTGGTCGCCGATTTCGCGCCGGTCGCCCAGGTTGCAACCTCGCCGTTGATGCTGTTTGCCGCGCCCTCGTTTGCGCCGAACGACATCAAGGAGTTGATTGCGCTCGCCAAGGAGCAGCCGGGCAAGCTCTCGGCCGGCACGCCGGGCGTCGGCACGCCGCATCATCTCGCGCTGATGATGATGAACGCGCTCGCCAAGGTGGAGATCGTGCCGGTGCCTTATCGTGGCGCGGCACTGTCGCTCAACGATCTGCTGGCCGGACAAATTCCAATGATCTGGGCCGCGCCCACCGCGGTGATGCCGCATGTCGCGGCCGGCAAGGCCAAGATTCTCGGCGTCGCGTCGGCACGGCGGCTGCCGTCGCTGCCGCAGGTGCCCACCGTCGGCGAGAGCGGCGTGCCAGGCTTTGCCATCGAGGTGTTCTTCGGCGTCGCCGCGCCCGCCAAGACGCCGCCCGATCTGGTCGCGCGGCTTGCCGGCGAACTCGCCGAGATTTCCAAGCTGCCCGATGTGCAGGAGCGGATCACGCGCGCCGGATTGATCCCGACCTATCTCGACAGCGACAGGTTCCGCGCGCTGATCCGCGACGACCACGAGCGCTTCGGCAAGATCATCCGCGACGCCGGCATCGTGCCGCAGTGACCGTCAGTTGAGCTTGCTGAGCGGCTTGGTTACCTCGCGCGCCGCCTCGATGAACAGCCGCGCCACCGGATTGATGGTGCGGTTCTTCATGGTGATGACCCCGACCGAGACCAGCGGGATCGGCATCTCGATCGGCAACGCCTTGAGCGAAAATCGCTTGGCGCTGAACTCGACCAGCGATTCGGGAAGCATCGAGAAATAGCGCTGGGTCGCAAGCAGTCCGGTTTGCAGCTGAATGGATACCGACACCACCGTCTTGCGCGGGACGGCCATACCGCTGGCGCGGAAGGCTTCGACGATGTGCGTTCCAACCACGGTGTCCGGCGGCGGCAGGCACCAGGGCTCGTCGATCAGGTCGGCGAGTGCGAGGCGGCGGCGGCGCGGCAGGCGGGTCTGAGTTCCGGCCACGACAATGGTGCGTTCTCTGAACAGTGGCTCGGCTTGCAGTCCGGCCTCCGCGATGGGCTCGACGATCGGGCCCAGGACCAGGTCGACATTGCGCTCATGCAGATCGCGGTAGCGCTGCACGCGAAACGGCAGCGAGCTGATGGGTGCCTGGATGACGTAGACCGAGACCTTCGGATATTGCCGTGAGAAATTCGCAATCAGTGTCGGCACGAGGCCCGCGGCGTACGGCTCCGAGGTGGCAATTCGCACTTCGCCCGCGGTGGGATCGGACAGGAATTCGATTTCCATCACGCCGTGCCGCAACTGGTCGAAGATCGCTGCGCTGCTCTTGAGCAGCGCACGACCATGCGGCGTCGGCTCGACGCCCTGCCGCCCGCGGTCGATCAGGCGAACGCCCAGTGTCTGCTCCATTTCGGAAACGGCTTTCGAGACGGCTGGCTGCGAGAGGTGAAGCTGGTTGGCCGCTTTCGCCATGCTCCCCATCCGCACCACGGTGTCGAACAGCCTGAGATCGCGAAACTTCAGCCGATGGGCGACGCGGTCGATCAGATCCATGGACATTCCCTATATGAGGAAAAGTTATGGTATCATAATAAAGTAGAACTTTTATTTCTATAGTTGCGTGGCACCATCGCCCGGGTCTCTGGTTCACAATCCTGAGGGGATGCAGCCATGAACATGCCGATCAGAATGCTGTCGTCAGCGATCCCGTCGTTGCGGTTGCTCGGATCCGCCGCCGCTCTTGCTGCCGGTCTTGGGTTTGCGGCCGCAGGCTCAGCCGACGCCGACACCTATCCGACCAAGCCGATCAAGATCATCTCGCCGTTCAGCGCCGGCTCGCCGCCCGATGCGTTCGGCCGACTGATTGCGCAACAGCTTTCGGCCAGTCTCGGCCAAAGCGTCGTGGTCGAGAACCGGCCCGGCGCCGGCACCACCATCGGCACCAAGGCCGGTGCCATGGCCGATCCCGACGGCTACACGCTGGTTCAGGTCAACGCCGCGCTGACCTACGCGCCGATGCATGTATCCCAATCCCGGCTATGACCCGGTCAAGAGCTTCGCGCCTGTCGCGGTGCTGGCGACCTGGACGCATGTGCTGACCGCGCATTCCAGCGTCGCCGCCAACAATGTGGAGGAGCTGATCGCATCCGCGAAGGCCAATCCGGGCAAGCTGAACATCGGATTCCCGCTCGGCAGCCCTCCGCATATCCTGTCGGAGATGCTGCGGATGGAAACCGGCGCGGACTTCAACAGCGTTCCCTATCGGCAAACGCCGCAGCTTGTGACGGATTTTCTCGCGGGCCGGGTGCAGGTCTATTTCAACGCCGGCGAGCCTATGGCGACGATGATCCGCGAGGGCAAGATCAAGGCCTATGCCGTCACCGGCGCGTCGCGCGATGCGCATCTTCCCAACGTGCCCACGATGGCCGAGGCCGGATTGCCCAAGATGACGGTCAATCCGAGCGACTGGACCGGCCTGCTCGCGCCGGCGGGAACGCCGCCCGCCGTCATCCAAAAGCTGAATGCTGCGATCAACGAAGCGGTGAAGTCCGCCGAGACCCAGCGCCGCGCTGACCAAGCTTGGCTGGGGCTCCAAGCTTGTCACGCCGCAGGAGTTCGCGGCCTTCGTGTCGGCCGATGCGGCCAAATGGCAGCCGATCGTGAAGGCGGCTGGCTTGAAGGCCGAGTGACGGACTGAAGTCGAATGCAATGTCGCCGTCGATCGCCCGTCGGGGCGATCGACGGCGGCGCGTCGACGCGATGGAAGCTCGAATGCAAGTCATCATCATCGGCGGCGGCATTTCCGGGTTGGCGCAGGCGCTGAGCCTGCACCAGGTCGGCATCGCCTGCCGGGTCTATGACGCGGTGCCGACGCTCAGCCCGCTCGGCTACGGCATCAACCTGCAACCCAACGCGGTGCGCGAGCTGACCGCGCTTGGCCTCGGCGAGCGCCTCGCCGCCGTCGGCGTTCTGACGCAGGAGCTCGCCTTCTACAACAAGCACGGCCAGTTGATCTGGACCGAGCCGCGCGGCCGCGCCGCCGGCTACCGCTGGCCGCAGATTTCGATCTCGCGCGGCGAACTGCACAAGGTGCTGCTCGGTGCGATCCGCGAGCGCCTCGGTGCCGGGGCGGTCGCCACCGGCCATCGCCTTTCGTCGTTCGAACAGCGCGGCGACACGGTGATCGCGCGCTTTGCCGATCCGTCAGGCCGGCCCATCGGCGAGGCCGAAGGCGACATCCTGATCGGCGCCGATGGCATCCATTCGGCGGTGCGTCGGCACTTCTATCCGAATGAGAAGGCGGTGTTCGACGGCTATCTGCACTACCGCGGCGTCGTCGAGGCCGCAGCCGTATCTCACCGGCGCGTCGATGGCGGTGGTTGGCCACCGGTATCACCGGGCGATCCTCTATCCGATCCAGCATCGGCCTGGCGGCAAGGTGATGATCAACTGGCTCGCCTACACCAAGATTCCACCGGGTGCGCCGCCGCTCGAGGCCTGGGACACCGCCGCCGACAAGCAGGCTTGCGTCGATCAGTTCCAAGGCTGGAGCTATCCCTGGCTCGACGTGCATGAACTGTTGGCGGCGACGCCCGACGCCGACGTGCTGCAATTGCCCAACGTCGACCGCGATCCGATCCCGCGCTGGAGTTTCGGCCGCGTCACGCTGATTGGCGATGCGGCGCATCCGATGCAGCCGGTTGGCGCGCAGGCCGGCTCGCAGGCGGTGGTTGATGGCCGCGTGTTGGCGGCATCGCTGATGGCCGAGCGCGATCCGGTCACGGCGCTGACCCGCTACCAGGATCAGCGGATTGCCGCGATGAACGATATGATCATCCGCAACCGAAATTTCGGCCTGGAATCAGTGCTGCAGACCGCTGAAGAGCGCGCGCCCGGCGGCTTCAAGCACATCCACGACGTGCTGTCGCAGCAGGAGCTCGAGCACACCGCCGAAAGCTTCAAGAAGGCCGCTGGCTTCGACGTCGAGACCGTCAACAGCCGCAGAGTCCTTCGTCGAGCTGCCGGCCCGCGCGGGATGATCCACGCACTCCGTTCATTCCCGCGCAAGCAGGAATCCAGGGCTGCTGGACAGAGCGCGGGCGCTGGGTCCCCGCTTTCGCGGGGACGAACGGGGAGGGCTCCCTCGAACCATTTGCCGGCCTTGATCGTTATGTCTGGCGATCATGGGTTCGAGGCATGAGTCTGCGCGACAAGCTTGACGCCCGGCGGCTGGTCAACGGCGCGCTGTTGCTCGGCGCCATTGCGGCGGCCTGGGCATTGGAGCGCCGGCGCGGGCCGCCGGCGCCGACGATCGAGACCTATCCCTCGGGCTGGGCCGTCGATGCCGCCGAGGTCCGGCCGCAGGCCATGCGGCTGCGCCAGCATTGGGCCTGGTGGCGGTCGGTGATGCTGGAGAGCTACCGGGCGATGAGCGCCGACCGGCTGGTCGCGGTCGCCGCCGGCGTGGTGTTCTATGCCTTGCTCGCGATCTTTCCCGACCATCACCGCCTTCGTGTCGCTCTACGGCCTGTTCGCCGATTCCGGCACGATCCAGAATCATCTCGCACTGCTGTCGAACGTGCTGCCGCAAGGCGGCCTGCAGATCGTGCAGGAGCAGATCACTCGCATCGCGGAGAAGCCCGGCGGGCTGAGCGTTGGCTTTGCCGCGGGCCTTCTGATTGCACTCTGGAGCGCGAACGCCGGCGTCAAGGCGATGATCGACGCGCTCAACGTGATCGAAGGCCACGACGAACGCCGGACCTTCGTGTGGCTCAATCTGCTGTCGCTCACGCTGACGCTCGGCGCGATCGGCTTTCTGCTGGCGGCGGTCGGCGCCGTCGTGGCGTTCCCGCTGATCATGTCGGCGTTCGGATTGAAGGATGTCGCCGATGCCGCGACCTGGCTGATCCGCTGGCCGCTGCTGCTGGTCATGATCGTGGCGGCGTTGACGGTGTTTTATCGCTTCGGGCCGAGCCGGCGGGCGCTGCGGCGGCGGTGGCTCACGCCCGGCGTGATGATCGCCTCGCTCGCCTGGCTCGCGGGCTCGGCCGCGCTGTCGTTCTATCTGTCGAACTTCGCCGACTACAACGCGACCTACGGCTCGCTCGGCGCCGCCATCGGTCTGATGATGTGGATGTGGCTGTCGGCGATCGTGGTGCTGGCTGGCGCGCAGATCGATGCCGTGATCGAGCGGCGGCCAGGTCTAGTAGCGAATGCCGGTGTGGCGGTCGCCGGAGCGCCCGCGCGAATATTGCCGCGTCTCCCGCGGCGCCTCGCTGAATGCTTCGGGGATGCCGTCGTCGGACGACGCCTGGGCGTTCTGCTTGGCGATCTGCGCATAATTCGTGCTTTTCGGCGTCTCGAATGCCGGCGTCGGCGTGCGATAGGGCGACGGATCGGGCCGCGCCCGTGCCTCGTCGAGCGCCAGGCGCTCGAACTGCGCCGAGCGCAACGCCTCGCGCGGCGCGCTGTCGGTGGAAATCGCCGGGCCGATCACCCAATAGCCGACAAACATGCTGATCGCGACCACGGACATGGCACTGAGCCAGACCGTATCGGAGGACCACCAACCCGGCTTGAACAGGGAATTATGCATGACAGCGTCTCGTTGAGCTGCAACGAAAACGCTTGATGGCGGGATCAGTTCCGTGCCGGGAACCCGGCCGCTTCAGATCAGATCTGCGAGGCGACCGATTCCAGGCCCATGACGCGGGCGAGCTTGCGGACCTCGTGCTTCTGGTCCTCGCGCAGCCGCATCAGCAGCGGCATCGCGGCCCACACCAGCTTCTGCACTTCCGGCGTGTTGACGTCGATGCTGGCCTTGCCGTGGACGTGCTTGAGGCGGCCTTCGTGCAGTTGGGTGCGCACCACGTCGCGCAGCGCGGCCTCGACCGCCGGCCAATACTCCACCTGTTCGGCGGTGAGCCGCAGCCGCGACTTGATGCCGGCGATCTGGCCGTCGTCGAGGAACGTGGCCGGCGCCGGCGGTGGCGGCGGCAGTCTCTTCGCGGTCGCGTGGGTCGGAGGCAGCGCGGCGGGCTTCGGCGCGGCCTTCGGCGGCTCCGCCTTCGGGTCGGCGTAGGACAGCGCGGTGGTGGCGGGGCCGCCCGCGCGGTCGAATTCGGTGGTGCTGGTGGCGGAGGCCAGCGAATAGGTCGCGCCTTGCAGCGCCGCCATCCTGGTCGGGGGCGGAACCAGCCGGTCGGCCTTCACGGTCCGATTGGGCACCTGCTCTTCAACAGCGGCCGCCACTTGCGCCGGGGCCTCCGAATGGGACCGCATGGCGTAGCTGGCATAGCTTCCAAGGGTGCCGGCGGCGGCACCCAGAACGACAAAATGGACGAGAAAACGGCTGGCTTTTCGACTGAGCAAGCGTCTGACCTCCCCCATGCCATGGACCTGGCACGTCGTCTTAGTCGCAAAGTGCGCTTAACAATGACTTAAGCCTAACGGGCGGTGAACGCGCCACTGACCCCTTCACCGCCTCAACGCACATGCGCCAGGAATGTCATTCGCTTGGTACTGTGGCCGATGTTTGTCCGGGCCCGCTCGGCCGAAAAGCCCGCCGCAGCGAGCTTTGCGACCACCTCGTCCTCGTTGTAGCGCGCCAGCCCCAGGGATTTCCGCAGCCGGCGGTATCCCGATAGGTAGGTGCGAAACAGCCCGAACATCGCCGCCCAGAAGAAGCCCTCCTGGGCACCGAATTCGAGCAGGTCGAACGCATCGGTCAGGGCCGACAACCGCCGCGGCAGGATATCGCTGAGCACCAGCAGGCCGCCGGGTCGCAGCAGCCGGCGGAACACGCCGAGCTGCCGGTCGAGGTCGTGCGGGCTCAGATATTGCGCCACCGAATGCATGATGATGACGTCGATGCTCTGCGGCGTCATCACCGCGATATCCTCCGGCTTGCGCACCACGATCTTGCTGTTGCCGGCGAAGCGGCCGGCGAGCGCGGCGCGCACGTTCGGCGCAGCCTCGCACAGGATCAGTCGCGCAGTCGGCTCGGCGACCCGGTCGGCGAACAGCAATTCACCGCAGCCGAAATCGAGCATCACCCCGCCGGCCGGCGCGAAGCGCAGGAAGGCTTCCGCCAGCCGCTGGCAATGCGCGGATTGGTGACGCGCGTTGACGTAGATCCAGTGTTTGGAATCGTAGAACGAAATCCATTCGGGCGAGGCCATGAAACGATCGCCTGTTCAATCGCGCCAAAGCCGCGTCAACGGTCCGTTCTTGCCGAACACCGGATCGGCGTCCGGCAGCGGCACCTGCGGGATGGTCTCGAGCGCCTTGCTGTGCTCGTGCTTGCTGCCCCGGCACAGATCGTAGCGGCCGCTGCGCGGGATAGGCGCCGATCACGATGAGATCGGGGCTCGCCCACAGGCATTGATGGCCGGTGCCGGCCGGCAGCACCGCGACGTCGCCCTGGCTGATCTCGATCTCCTTGCCCTTGTTGCCGCCGAAGCGGACCTTGGCGCGGCCGCGCGCCACGCCCATGCCCTCGTGAATCATCGAGTGGTAATGGACGTAGGGGTAGATGCCGTTACGCCACATGTCGCCCCAGCCGTTGCCGCGGAACACCCGCTCGATCACGGCTTCCGGATCGGGCGTGCCGACCAGGACGATGGCGCCGCGATAGATCAGGAACGGCAGCCGCGCGTTGTTGGGCACCGAGCCGTCGTCGGAAAACAGCAACCGTTGCGGCTCGGTCGGCTTGGTGGTGGTCATCGCGCGAAACCAGCGGACAAGAGCGATTCTCCGACAACGCGTCACTAGCCGGCCTGGCGGCGCGCCGCCTTGGCGGCCTGCCGCCGCGCCCGCATCAATTCGACAAACCGCATGAACAGGTAATGGCTGTCGCGCGGACCGGGCGAGGCCTCGGGATGATATTGCACCGAAAACACCGGCCGGTCCTTGAGCGCGATGCCGCAGTTCGAGCCGTCGAACAGCGACACATGGGTCTGCTCGACGTTGTTCGGCAGGCTGTGCTGATCGACCGCGAAGCCGTGGTTCATCGAGGTGATCTCGACCTTGCCGGTGCTGAGGTCCTTGACCGGATGATTGGCGCCGTGGTGGCCCTGGTGCATCTTTTGCGTCCGGCCGCCGACCGCGATGCCCAGCATCTGGTGGCCGAGGCAGATGCCGAACGTCGGGGTGCCTGAGTCGATCAGCTTCTTGATTACCGGCACCGCATACTGGCCGGTGGCGGCGGGATCGCCGGGACCGTTGGAGAGAAACACGCCGTCCGGGTTGAGCGCGAGAATGTCCTCGGCGCCGGTCTTGGCCGGCACCACCGTGACCTTGCAGCCGACGCTTGCGAGCAGGCGCAGGATGTTGCGCTTGACGCCATAGTCGATCGCGACCACGTGGAATTCGGGCGCGGTCTGGCGGCCGAAGCCCTTGCCCCAAAGCCAAGGCGTCTCGTCCCAGGAAAAGCGTTGTCCGCTGGTCACCAGCGGAACGAGATCCATGCCAACGAGGCCCGGCCACTCGCGCGCCTCCTGCTTCAGCGCGGCGAGATCGAACTTGCCGTTCGCCTGGTGGGCGATCACCGCGTTGGGCATGCCGTTGACGCGGATCAGCGCGGTCAGCGCGCGGGTGTCGATGCCGGCCAGCCCGATGATGCCGCGCGCCTTGAGCCAGGCGTCGAGATGGCGGCTGGCGCGGAAGTTCGACGGCTCGGTGATCGGCGTGCGCAGGATCACGCCGCGCGCTCCCGGCGTCGCCGCCATGTTGACGGTCTCGATGTCGTCTTCGTTGGTGCCGACGTTGCCGATGTGCGGGAAGGTGAAGGTGATGAGCTGGCCGGCGTAGGACGGATCGGTCAGGATCTCCTCATAGCCGGTCATGGCGGTGTTGAAACAGACCTCGCCGACCGCGTGGCCGGTGGCGCCGAGCCCCATGCCCTCCAGCACGGTTCCGTCGGCCAGCACCAGCAGCGCCGTGGCCTTGGGCTCGGTCCAGCCGGAATCGTCTTGTTTGGGGCTCATCAGGGGCTTAGATAGGCCGCTGGCTCGCCGCCGTCAAAGGCCGGCGGGCGCGCTATGAACAGCCGGTTTTGCGTCGAAAAGAGGCCTCCGTGCTGCGCGATTCCATCAACAATTCGCTGAAGGAAGCGATGAAAAGCCGCGACGAGCGGCGGGTCTCGACGCTGCGGCTGATGAACGCCACGATCCAGAACGCCGACCTGGAAGCGGGCGGCCACGGCAAGCCGGCGCTCAACGAGGCCGAGCTGCTCTCGCTGTTCCAGAAGATGATCAAGCAGCGCCAGGAATCGGCCGAGCTTTATGACAAGGGCGGCCGCGGCGATCTGGCGGCGGCCGAGCGCGCCGAGATCGAGATCATCCAGGCCTATCTGCCCAAGCAGATGTCGGACGTCGAGGCCGGCGCCGCGATCTCGGCGATCCTGCACGAGCTCAACGCCGAGGGCATGAAGGACATGGGCCGCGCCATGGCGGCGCTGAAGGAGCGCTTCGCCGGCACCATGGATTTCAGCAAGGCCAGCGCCAAGATCAAGGAACTGCTGAGCGTGAAGAAATAGCTCGCGCGTTCATTCCTCTGTCGGACCGCGGTCGGGTCGGGTCAAACCTAGGATCGATTCAATTGATTGGATCAGACTTAGGTTTTTGTTGAGCATGATCTTTTCGAAACCGGTTTCCACTTTTCGGGATCATGCTCTGGCGGCCTGAGGTCAGCCCCCGGGGCACGCGGCGTCTTTCCTGGGAGCGCCGTCGTGCCTCACGCCACCTGAAGCAGGAGGCCGGTCAGCTCTTGCGGCTGGTCGACCATGGCGTCGTGGCCGGCCGTCATCTCGAACGTTTTCCAAGCCTCGCTGGCTTTGTATTTCGCGAGCATCGCGTCGAAAGGAATGCTCGGATAGCCCTTGGCGCGGATGTAGCTCTTCTTGGCGATCTTGTCGCGCGCGCCCGTGAGCGAAATCTTGTCGGTCAGCGTGAGAATTGGGTGTGGCGTGCACTTGGCGTCAACCCAGGCGCGATCCTTCTCGTTGACGCGGAACACGGCGGCCGGCACCGGCTTGAGCGAATGCTCACCCCGATTCAGCGCGGCAGCAATCGCGTCCTGGACCGGCTGCGATGCGCCCGCGGCGATACTCTCGCCGTTCTCCGGCACGAAGGCATCGAGGAACACGATCGACGCGATCTTGTCGCCAACCTGTTCGGCCACGCCGCTGATGATGGTGCCACCGTAGGAGTGCCCGACCAGGACGATGCCTGACAAGTCCTCCCACTTGATGAGGTTGACGATATCGGTGATGTGCGTCGCAAGATTGATGTCCTTGCTCAGCATGTGCGAACAGGCGCCGAGCCCCGTCATCGTCGGTGCGAACACCTTGTGCCCTTTTTGCTCCAGGACGTCGGACACGCGCCGCCAGCACCAGGCGCCATGCCAGCCGCCGTGCACGAGTACGAAGGTCTTGCCGCCGCCCTGCGCCGCTGCCGGGGCGGCAGCGGTTGTCGCCAATGCGCCCACGGCCATCGCTCCGAGCACGCTCCGGCGCGTGGTTTCAATCTTGGTCGTCATCGTCGCCCTCCTTGGTTCACGATGCCCGCAATAGACCTCCACCAGCCATTCCGGCTGATCGATCATCACGTCGTGGTGCGAGTTGTCCACGACGTAGGTCGTCCAGCTCGGATCGGCTTTGCACTCCGCCAGCGCCTTGTCGAAGCCGGCATTCTGATATTTCGGCGCGCGGATATAGGTCTTCTTCGCCACCTTCTGCAACGCGCCCGTGAGCTTGATCGTTTGGTACTGGATCGCGTTCGGTTGCGCCGTCAGCTTGGAGTTGATCCAGTCGTAATCCTTCTCGCTGATTGAGTATGCGTTTGCCTTCGGTGGATTACGCGTGGCCTCGCCCCTGGCCATCGCTTCGGCCAGCGTTTTGCGGGTCGCCTCGGACATGGTGTCGAGGGCGCGCTCGCCGTCCTTCGGCATGAAGGCGTCAAGCCAGACGATCGACGACACCCGGTCACCGATCTGTTCAAGCGCGCCCGAACACGGCCAGCCGCCATAGGAATGCGGCACCAGGCAGGCGTTCGTGATTTCCTCCCATTTGAACAGGTTGACGATGTCGGCGATGTGGGTGTCGAGGCTCGTGTCCTTGCTGAGGAGGTGCGAGCGGTCGGCGAGCCCGGTGAGCGACGGCGCATAGACCTTGTGGCCGCGCTTTTCCAGAATGTCGGTGACCTTCCGCCAGCACCAGCCGCCATGATAGCCGCCGTGGATCAGCACAAAGGTCTTGCGCGTCTGTGCTTGCGCCGACGCCTCGCTGCCGCCGAACGCGGCAACGCCCGCCGCCGTTGCGGCCAGTGCTGCGCGCCGCGTGATCGTCTCATGGTTCGCCATTGCAGCCTCCCCCTTTTTGGTTGCGCCCAGTATAGCGGCGGTCTTACGCGCGCCGAGACGCGAATGTGCGGTGGGCCATGGCCCGCGGCTGACAATGCCGCTGCGCTCCGACATCGGCCTGAACGCGTTCGACGTTGTCAGTTCGGCTCGATCCCGATCTGCTTGGCGAGCCGCGCCAATTCGTCAGTCTGCCGCCGCATCGAAGCGGCAAACTCCGCCGTCGGGTCGCCGATCGGCACGATGCCGACCTCTTCGAGCTTGCCCGACACCTCCGGATCGGCGAGCGCCTTGGAGATTTCCGCCTGCAGACGAACCACGATCGGCGCCGGCAGGCCGGCCGGTCCCATGAAGCCGAACCACGACGGCACGGTGATGAGGCCGGGCAACGCCTCCTTCACGATCGGAAGATCGGGCCGATGCTTGACGCGCCGGTCGTAGAACACGCCGAGCAGCTTGACCTTGCCGCCCGGCAGCATCGAGAGCGTCGCGGGATAGGCCGGGAAGTAGATCTGCACGCGGTTTGAGAGCAGGTCGCCGATGATGTTGGCGTTGTTGGCGCCGGTGTAGGGCACGTGCAGCATGTCGATGCCTGCCGCCACCTTCATCGCCTCGCCCTGGAAGTGGAACACCGAGCCGCGGCCGACGCTGCCGTAATTGAGCTGGCCGGGATGGCGCTTGGCGTGCTCGATCAGTCCGGCGATGGTGTCGATGCCGAGCTCGGAGTTCACCACGAGATGAAGCGGCGAGCCGACGCCGTTGCTGATCGGTGTGAAGTCCTTGAACGTGTCGAAACCCACGCTCCTGCTCATCAGCGGGCCGGTGATGACCGTGCTGGAGGCGACGTAGAGGATGCTGTAGCCGTCGGGCGGCAACGTCTTGACGTAGTTCGCCGCGATCTGGCCGTTGGCGCCGGGCCGGCTTTCGAACACCACCGGCTGGCCGATCTGCGCGGTCAGCTTCTGCGCAAGCAGCCGGCCGGCGAGGTCGCCGCTGGTGCCGGTCTGGGTGCCGGTGATGATGCGGATTGGCTTGTCGGGATAGCTTTGCGCCGCCGCGCCGAACGCCATGGCGGCGGTGGCCACGACCACCAACAGAAGCCGAATGATCATCGCGCGTTCTCCTGAGCGATAGGCTAGGATGCCACAACAGGCCGGGGAGGAAGCAATGGTCCGCCTGTTCATAGGCCTTGCGGTCGGGGCGGCGTGGCTTGGCGCAGTCGCCCCCGCGCCCGCGTTCGCGCAGGAATGGCCGGCGCGGCCGGTGCGGATCATCGTGCCGCTGGCGCCCGGCGGCGGCGGCGACGTGTTCGCGCGGCTGCTCGGCGAGGAGCTTGCCAGGCGCTTCGGCCAGCCGTTCGTGGTGGAGAACCGGCCGGGCGGCGCGCTCAACATCGGCATGCGGGCGTGCGCGGAATCGCCGCCGGACGGCTACACGCTGTGCCTCACTTCAAGCGAGCCGATCGTCACCAACCAGTTCCTCTACAAGAGCATGCCGTTCAACGCCGAGACCGACTTCGAAGCCATCACGCTGCTGTTCTTCAATCCGATCGCGCTGGTCACCAACAACACGCTTGGCGTCAAGACCATTGCGGAGCTGGTGGCGCTGTCGAAGGCGAGGCCCGGCACGCTGAGCTACGCCTCGTTCTCGTTCCCGGCCATCCACTTCATGGATGGCCTGAAGAAGACCGCCGGCGCCGACTGGGTCTACGTGCCGTATCGCAGCGGCAACGAGGTGGTCAACGCGGTGGTCACCGGCGCAACCCCGATCGCGTTCCTCGGGCTCGCCAACATGCTGGGCCAGCTCCGGTCCGGGCTGATCACCGGCATCGCGCTCAACGCCCACGCCCGCTCGCCGCTGTTCCCCGACCTGCCGACGCTGACCGAGGCCGGCGCCGAGGATTTCCCGCCGGCCTGGTTCGGCCTGTTCGCGCCGCGTGGCGCGCCGAAGCCGATCATGGCCAGGCTGCACGCCGAGATCGTCCGCATCACCGGCGAGCCGGCCTGGCGGCAGAAGAATTTCGTCGACCGTGCGATCGTGCCCGCGGTCAACACGCCGGAGCAATTCGCCGAGTTCATCGCGCGCGAGCGCAAGATCGCCGAGCGCATCGTGCGCGAATCCGGCCAGCAGCCGCAGTGACATGACATCCCGCCGCATCCGACTGGCGTTGATCGCTGCGGCGCTCGGGCTCGCCGCGCCCGCGCCGGCGGCGGCGCAGGACTGGCCGTCGCGGCCGGTGCGGATCATCATCCCGCTCGCACCCGGCGGTGGCGGCGACATATTCACCCGGGCGCTCGCCGACGGCTTGCAGAAGACGCTCGGCCAGCCATTCGTGGTGGAGAACCGGCCGGGCGGCGGCCTCAACATCGGCACCCGGGCGTGCGCCGAAGCGGTACCGGACGGCACCACCCTGTGCGTGCTGTCGAGCGAGCCGCTGACCTACAACCAGTTCATCTACAAGACCATTCCCTACGATCCCGACAAGGACCTGCAACCGATCATCAATCTGTTCTTCAACGTGCTCGGCCTTGAGATCAACAGCGACACCAAGGTCAAGTCGATCGCCGACCTGATCGCGCTCGCCAAGGCCAAGCCCGGCACGCTGAGCTATGGCACGTTCTCGTTCCCGCTGGCGCATTTCATGACCAAGCTGAACAAGACCGAAGATATCGACATCGTGCGGGTGCCGTTTCGCGGCGGTGGCGAGCTGGTCAACGCCGTGCTCGCCGGCAGCACGCCGATCGCGCTGCTGGCGCTGTCCAACATGATGCCGCAGCTCCAGAGCGGGCGTATCAATCTGCTCGCGGTGAACTCGAAGTCGCGCACGCCGCTGTTCCCCGACGTGCCGACGCTGACCGAGGCTCGTCCCGGCGAGGCCTATCCGCCGACCTGGTTCGGCCTGTTCACACCGTCCGGCGTGCCGAAGCCGGTGGCCGCGAAGATCGCCGCCGAGGTCACGCGCATCGTCAGCGAGCCGGGCTTCCGCCAGCGCATGTTTGTGGAGCGTGCGGTCGAGCCGGCGCACGAGACGCTCGATGACTTCCACCGTTTCATCCGCGCCGAGCGCAAGATTTCCGAACGGATCGTGCGCGAATCCGGCGAGGAGCCGAAGTGAGCCGTCTGTCGTCAGGGTCATGACAACACCGAGGGAGGTCCGCCATGCTCAGCCGTCGTGATCTGATCGCCGCGTCTGCGACCGGCCTGGTCGCCGCCGGGGCAGGGCTCCTGCCGTCGGCGCGGGCGCAAACGGTCAAGAAGCCGGTTCACATCATCGTCGGCTTTCCGGCCGGCGGCGGCACCGACATCGCCACGCGCATTCTCGCCGAACGCCTGCGCGGTCCCTATGCCGCGACCATCCTGGTTGAAAACAAGCCGGGCGCCGGTTCCCGGCTTGCCGCCGAGTCCGTCAAGAACGCCGAGCCGGACGGCGCCACCATCCTGTCGACGCCCGAGTTCGTGATCACGCTCTATCCGTCGAGCTTCAAGTCGCTGAGCTACGACCCGGTGCGCGACTTCGCCCCGATCGCGCCGGTCTATCGGTCGATGCTGTGCTTCAATATCGGGCCGATGGTCCCGGACAGCGTCAGGACGCTGTCCGATTTCGTGCAGTGGTGCAAAGCCAACCCGACCCAGGCGAACTTTGCGACCACGTCAGCCGGCGGCACGCCACACTTCATCGGCGTCATGCTGGCCAACGAAGCCAAGACCGCGATCAACGCCGTGCACTATCGCGGCGGCGCGCCGGCGCTGCAGGACCTGGTCGGCGGCCACATCGCCGCAAGCGTCAATCCGGTGAGCGAAATCATGTCGCAAGCCAAGGGCGCGATCCGAATGCTGGCGGTGACCGGCTCGAAGCGCTCGCCGTTCCTGCCCGACGTTCCGACCATGCGCGAAGCCGGCTACAACGTGGTGCTGGACACCTGGTTCGGCTTGTTCGCGCCGGCCAGGACCCCGCCCGAGATCGTGCAGGCATTGAACGCGCAGCTCCTCGAGATTTCCCGCTCCAAGGAGATGGCCGAAGCCTGGGCCAAGATCGGCGCCGAGCCTCATCACCAGACGCCGGCGCAATTCGCCGAGACAGTGAAGGCCGACGTCCAGCGCTGGGCCGCGGTGGTGAAGGCCTCGGGCTTCGTCGCGCTGGAATGACAGGCTATTCCGGCGTGAGCATGACCTCATCCTGAAGAGTGTGTAGCGCCCGTTTTCGAAGGAAGGCCGATCATACTCGGACAAGTTCGAGCTCCCGGCGCACGCCGGAGGCGGAACCATGATGAAGCAGCGGCGGTTACAGCGTCTTCTGCTTGTGGCCGCATTCCTTGCAGGTGAACGGCACGCGGGTCTGGCCTTGCGCCGCGTTGACGCGATTGGGTGCGCCGCACTTGCCGCACTTGGTCTCAATGCGCGTGTCGCCCTGCTTGATGGTGACGGCCTTGCGCTCCATCGCCTCCTTGATCAGGCGATCGGCCTCTTCACGCATCGCTTGCTTGGACATGTCACGCCTTTGGTTGCGGCCCCCGCGGCTGGTTTCGGCCCCGTGGCCAGGGCGCTTCTTAGCAGGCGCCGCGCCCAGACGCGACAGCAAGTTTCAGCATAGCCGCTCAGCGCGCGAAATATTTCTTCAGCCGTTCAACCACCGGGCGCGGCGTGTCGTACATGCGCTTAACGATTTGCTGGACCTCCTCGCCGGTGGTGGGCGCGACGTCGGCCTGCATCTTGCCGGCTTCGGCGAGGAAGGCGTCGTCCTTCATGGTGGCGTCGAAGGCGCGGCGCAGCAGCGTGGCCTTGTCGGCCGGCAATCCGGGCGGGGCGGCGAACGATCGCGCCATGCCGGTCGGCCCGGCCAGCAGCGCGATCATCGCCCGGTCGTCGTCGTTTGTGAGCAGGTCGGAAAGCAGCGGCACATCGGGCAGCTCGGCGCTTTTCCGGAGCGCGATCTGCAGCAGCAGGTTGATCTTGCGGTCGCGCAGCCAGTCGGGCTTGGCGGTCTTCAGTGCCGACAGGCTGAACACGCAACGCCCGTGCGCCTCGCCGCGCTCGACCGCCATGATGGTTTCCTGGCTGCCGAGATAGCCGGTGACGACCTTGAAGCGGGTGCCCAGCACGTCGTTGAGGATGATCGGCCAGGTGTCGGTCTCCGAGCCCGCGCCGGTGCCGGCGACCACCATCTCGCGCCGGCGGACGTCGTCGATGGTCTTGAACGGCGAGGCGCCCCACGCAAGGCAGAGCGCGACGTCCTTGGTGATGGCGCCGATCCAGGTGAAGTCGTTCATGCTGTAGCCCGGATTGCGGCCGCCGATCAGCGGCTCCAGCACCGGCCCACCGGCGAAGGTGGTGATCGCGGTGCCGTCGCGCGGCGCCTGCGTCGCGAGATACGCCGCGGCGCGGATGCCGCCGGCGCCCGGCATGACCTGCACCGTGACATTGGGCTGGCCGGCGATGTGGCGGCCGAGATGCCGCGCCAGCAGCCGTGCGTAGAGATCGATGCCGCCGCCGGCGGTGCCGGCGACATAGATCGTCACCGGCTTGTCGATGGTGGCTTGCGCATGCGCCGGGCCGGCCAGCGCGGCCGCGAGCAATATCAGGAGCAGGGTAGCCCGCATGTCAGCGGATCACCGGCAGCAGCAGGCACGACGCATGCACGGCGTCGTGATGGATCGTGTCGGTGCCCATCTGGCTCGGATGATAGGGATGCGAGAACACGCCGTCGGTCGCGGGCAAGTCGCCATTGGCGAGCTCGAGCCGCAGCCGGTGACCTTTCTTGAACACGTAGGACACCGGCAGCACCTCGATGTCGAACTCATAGATTTCGCCGGGCGTGAGCGGCTGCGGGTTGCTGTGGGTGTAGAACGGCCGGGTCGGCGTCGAGCGCTTGGCGTCCTTCTCGCGGTGCGAGGCCTTGAGCCAGCCCTTGGCCACTGGTGTGTAACCCGGCTGCTCGTCGCGCTGGCGCGCCGCCTCGTCCTGCGGATGCTGGTCGGTCAGCTTGACGATGAACTGGGTGTCGATCGCGGTCGATGAGGCGAACAGCTTCAGCACGATCGGGCCGGTCACTTCGAGATCGGCGGCAAGCGGCGCGCTGACGAAGGTGAGCACGCGCTTGACCGGGTCGACCCGACCGTCCGGGCCGATGACCGCGACGCCGTTGACCCACTCCCAGTCCGGATAGCTGTAGCTGGTCGCCGCTTCGCCCGCCGGCGGCTTGTCGGCCGAAAGCCCGCCGTCGTTGAGCGAGGTCACGCTGCCGGACGGGCCTTTGCGCAGGTAATAGGGCGTGACCTGCGCGCGCTGCGGCGGCCATTGTTCTTCCGCGCGCCAGACATTGGCGCCGCGCACGAAAAGCTTCACCGGCTCGGCTTCCATGAAGCCGTTGTTCTTGCCCTTGAGATGCAGGTCGTAGAACGGCAGGCATTCCTTTTCGTGGAAGTCGACCTGGTCGAACATCTTGTGCGCCTCGAAGGTGTTGCGCGCGCCGGTGACCACGAGCTTTTTCGGCGCCTTCACCTCCTCGTAGCCCAGGATGTTGCCGCGCAGGTGCAGGCCCTGCTTGCCCCAGTGGCCGATCGACAGCACCGGGCATTTGATCTTGTCGAGCCGCCAGTACGGCGAGCGCACCCGCCAGAACTCGTCGTCGAGCGGGTGGTTGATGATCTCGCCGACCAGATCGAATTTCATCGGCGGCCGGCCGTGCTGGCCGGCGAGGCGGTGCTGGTTGTCGGCGCGCAAGGTCGTGTACCAGACCGAGCGGTACGAGCAGTAGATGCCGCCGTGGTAGTTCGAGCCGCGGTACTGATCGACCAGCCCGTCGTAGGGCACGATGCAGGCAAGCCCCGGCGGGTTGTAGGTCGCCATCAGCCATTGCGCCATGGCGTAGTACGATTGGCCGATGCCGCCGACCCGGCCGTTGCTCCAGGGCTGCTTGATCATCCAGGCGATCAGCTCGAGATAATCCTGCTGCTCGTCCGGCCCCATGAAGCTGAACTCGCCCTCGGACCGGCCCGCGCCGCGCACGTCGGCGTGCACATAGGCGTAGCCCTGCTGCACGTACCACTCGACCGGCCCGGTCTCGCGCCACAGAAACAGCGGATAGGCCGGCACCTCGTCCATCTCGTACTGATAAGGCGAGGCGGCAAACAAGGTCGGGAACTGGCCCGGCGCGTCGGGCCGGTAGACGCACAGCGAAATCTTGACGCCGTCGCGCATGCGCACGGTGACGCCCTTCTCGACCTTCATGGCGTGGTTCGATGCATTCATTCGATGACCTCGTCGTCTTCGCGCCGTTTCGTCGCCACGCCCTCGCCGCCAACCTCGAAGCATCCTCGCGCGGGCGGAAAACCTATCACATCGGTACGAGGCAGCCATGACGACGCAGGGGCCCAGACCCGTGTTGTCGGTGTGAACAGGCTGGGGCATCCTTGTCCGATCAAAACCAAAAACACGCGGGAGGAAGGCCATGCTGCTGCGATCATGTCTCGCGGTCTTGTCGCTGCTTGTGTCGTTGTGGCCGGCCGCCGCCGACGACTACCCGAGCAAGCCGATCCGGGCGATCGCCTCGCAGGGACCGGGCGGCTTGAGCGACGTGTTCATGCGCGCGCTCGCCGAGGGCATCGGCCCGCTGCTCGGCCAGAGCGTGGTGGTGGAGAACCGGGTCGGCGCGGCGGGCTCGATCGGCGCGCGCGCCTGCGCCGAATCCGAGCCGGATGGCTACACCATCTGCATCCTCAACAACGAGGCGATGGTGATCAATCCATTCATCCAGAGCACGAACTTTGACCCGAAAACGCGCCTCACCCACGTCATGCGGCTGTTCTACCTGCAGCACGTCTTCGCGGTGAACGCCTCGCTCGGGGTGAAGAATTTCGACGAACTGGCGGCCCACACCAAGGCCCATCCAAAGACCATGAACTACATCACGCCGTCGCTGTCGAAGGTGGCGTTCATGGAGGCGTTCAACAAGAAGCACGGCGTGGATTTCGTGCGCGTGCCGTTCAAGGGCGGCGGCGACGCGGTCAACAGCATGATGACCGGCACCACGCCGGTCGCGATCTTCGGCATCGGCAACCTGGTCCAGCTCATCCGCAACGGCAACGTGCTGGGCTTTGCCGTCGACGGCGACAAGCGTTCGCCGCTGGCACCGAATATTCCAACCTTCAAGGAGGTTGGCTACACCGTCCACGTCTGGGCATCGTCGTTCGGCATGCACATGCCGCTCGGCACGCCGAAGCCGATCGCCGACAAGCTGCATGACGCGATCGTCAAGGTCGCCTCCGACCCTGAATTCCAGAAGCGTCACATGATCGCGCGGGGGCTCTCGGCGGTGCTCAATTCGCCCGAGGAATTTGCCAAGGAGATCGAAACGGACATCGAACTGGGCCGTGACGTGGTGAAGGCCTCGGGGCTCTATCCCGACGTAAAATGACGCAGGCCGTGCGGCAGGCCGAGCCTTGCCGCTTCCACACCGCTGCGCCATTGTTGCGGCCAACGAAAGGTCCGGAGGACGCATCATGCATCGGTCCGCGTTTGCGCTGATTTCGCTGATCGCCGCCGCCAGCCCGGCCGCCGCGCAGGATTATCCGACCCGGCCGATCCGGGTGATTGCCTCGCAGGGCGCCGGCGGCTTGAGCGACGTCTGGATGCGCGCGGTCGCCGACGAGCTCGGCCCCATCCTTGGGGGAACCATCGTGATCGAGGACCGCGCCGGCGCGGCGGGCACGATCGGCGCGCGCGCTTGTGCCGAGTCCGCGCCCGACGGCTACACGTTCTGCATCATTTCCACCGAGGCAATGGTCATCAATCCCGTGATCAACCCGGTCGCCGGATTCGACCCGATGAAGGCGCTGGCTCCGGTCACCAAGGCGTTTTATCTCCAGCAGGTCTTCGCGGTCACCGAGCAGATCAAGGTCAAATCGTTCGACGAGCTCGCAGCCCTCGCCAAGGCCAAGCCGAAGACGCTCAACTACATGTCCGCGTCGCTGACCAAGACGGCGTTCGTCGAAGGCTTCAACAGGCAGCACGGCATCGATCTGGTGCGCGTGCCGTTCAAGGGCGGTGGCGACGCGGTCAACAGCATGATGACCAACACCACGCAGATCGCAATCTTCGGCATCGGCAACCTGATCCAGCTCATCCGCGCCGGCAAGATCGGCGGACTCGCGGTTGACGGCGACAAGCGTTCGCCACTCGCTCCCGAGATCCCGACGTTCCGCGAAACCGGCTACACCAAACACCTCGGGCCGACGTTCTTCGGCATCTACGCGCCAACCGGAACGCCGCAGCCGATCATCGACAAGTTCCAGGCAGGGGTCGCCAAGATCGCCTCCAACCCGGAATTTCAGAAGCGCCACATGGAATCGCGCGCACTGACCGCCGTGCTCAATACGCCCCAGGAATTCGCCAAGGACATGGCGCAGGAACGCATCGACGCGCTCGATGCGATCAAAGCCTCCGGCCTCTACCCGGACGTCAAATGAGCCTCCACGACATGCGGGCGGCCATGCGATTTGCGCCTTGGATGTTCGGCGCTGCCATGGCGTTGCTCGGCGCGCCGGCGGTCGCCCAGCAGGATTATCCGAACAAGCCGATCCGGGTGATCGCAGGCTCCGGCCCGGGCGGCATCAGCGACATCTTCATCCGCGTCATGGGCGACGAGCTGGCCAAACGCTGGGGTCAGCCCCTGATCGTGGAGAACCGCGCCGGCGGCGCCTTCAACATCGCCGGCCGCGCCTGCGCCGAGGCCGCGCCTGACGGCTACACCATCTGCATCCTGCCGAACGAGCCGATGACCTATAACAAGCACCTGTTCAAGAACATGGCCTACGACCCGGATACGCAGATCGCCCCGGTCACCAACCTGTTCTTCATGACCCAGGCGCTGGTGATCAATTCCAAGCTCAATGTGAAGAGCGTCGACGAGCTGGTCGCGCACGCCAAGGCCCATCCGAAGTCGTTGAACTATACCGCGCCGGCTGCGGCGCTGGTGTTGTTTATCGAAACCCTCAACCGCCAGCACGGCCTCGACATGGTGCGGGTGCCGTTCCGCAGCGGCGGCGAAAGCGTCAACGGCGTGCTGTCGGGCGTGTCGCCGATCACGTTCCTCGGCATCGGCAATTTCATGCCGCACATCCGCGCCGGCACCATCAACGGGCTGATCGTCGACGGCGACAAGCGCACGCCGCTGTTGCCCGACGTGCCCGCGATCACCGAGATCGGCTATCGGGAACCCCTGACGCGCTCATATTTCGGCCTCTATGCGCCGGTCGGCATGTCGAAGGCCCAGATGAGCAAGATCGCCGACACAATGCGCGAGATCGCAAACGATCCGGCGTTTCGGTCCCGCAATCTGCTCGAGCGTGGGCTCGAGCCGGTGTTCAACGCGCCGGATGATTTCGCCGCATTCCTCGCGCAGGATCGCAGCACCGCCAAGAGGGTGGTCGACGCTGCGGGCTTGCAGCCGCAGTAGCGGCCGCTGCCGGCAACCCCGGGAACGACCGCGAAACCAGCGATATCGTAAAAGGACAGGCCATGAAGTTTGTCGTGTTGCTGATCGCGCTGCTTGCGACGACGCCCGCATTCGCCCAGGACAACTGGCCGACGCGGCCGGTGCGCGCCATCACCACCACCAGCGCCGGCGGCTTGAGCGACATTTTCATGCGCGCGCTCGGCGAGGAGCTGCACAGGAAATGGGGCCAGCCGCTGATCATCGAGAACCGGCCGGGCGGCGCGATGAACCTCGGCACCCGCGCCTGCGCCGAGGCCACGCCCGACGGCTATACCATCTGCATCACCAACGCCGATGCGATGCTCTACAACCAGTTCCTGTTCAAGAAGCTGCCGTTCGATCCCGAAACCAGCCTGGTTCCGATCACCAATGCGTTCCACCTGATCCACATGCTGGTGGTGAACGCGCAGCTCGGCGTCAAGACCGTCGACGAGCTGGTCGCGCTGTCGAAGCAGAAGGCCGGCACGCTGAGCTACCTCGCGCCCGGCGCGCCGCTGGTGCTGTACATGGAGACGCTGAAGAAGGAGCAGGGCGCCGACTGGGTGCGGGTGCCGTTCCGCGGCGGCGGCGAGGCGGTCAACGCCATCATGAGCGGCACCACGCCGATCGCGCTGTTCGGCGAGGGCAACGTCATCGGCAACGTCCGTGCCGGCACCATGACGCCGCTGGTGATGATGAACAACATCCGCTCGCCGAATTTCCCGCAGGTGCCGCTGCTGGTCGAGACCGGCTACAACGGCCCGCCGTCGCGGAGCTGGTACGGGCTGTTCGCGCCGGCCGGCGCGCCGCAGCCGATCCTCGACCGCATCCACAAGGATGTCACGGCGGTCCTGTCCAATCCCGAGTTCGTGGCGCGGCACCTGACGGCGCGCAGCCTGGTGCCGGCGCTCAACACGCCCGCGCAGTTCGCCGACGACATGAAGCGCGAGCGCGTGGTCGCCGAACAGGTGGTCAAGGACGCCGGCTTCGAGCCGCAGTAGGACGGGCCCGCCTCGGGAACCGCGCACTCGCTTCACCCTCCCCTGCAGGGGGAGAGGTCGGCGAGCGCGAGCGAGCCGGGCGAGCGGGGTGACGTGAACTGAGGATGGAAAGTCACCCCACCCCGGCTCGCCTCGCTTCGCTCGGCGTCGACCCTCCCCCTCCAGGGGACGGTGGCCGAGTGTGCTGCACCGCAACGGAGCCAACGACGCGCCGAGTTCGTCGCCGGACGCTACGCCACCTCCAGCAGAATCTCCGTCAGCCGCTCCGGCATGTCGACCATGACGTCGTGGCCGCAGGGCACACCGTAGATCCGCCACGACGCGTCGGTCTTCAGCCGCTCCAGCGCCTGGTCGAAGCCCGGATTGGCGTAGTTCGCGGCGCGGATGTAGGCCTTCTTGGCGATCCGCTCGCGCGCGCCGGTGATCGCCATGGTTTCGGTGAAGGTCGCGGTCGGCTGCGGCACGCATTTGGCGTCCACCCAGGCGCGGTCGGCCGGGTTGACGCCGAACGCCTCGGCCGGGCGCGGCGGCACGCCGAGGTCGCCCTTCTCCTTGGCGCCCTGCAACGCCTTCTGCACGAACGGCCCGGTCAGGTTCAGCACGGCGTCGCCGTTCTCCGGCACGAAGGCGTCGAGGAACACGATCGAGGCGATCGCGGCCGCGAGCTTTTCGGCCACGCCCGAGATCACCATGCCGCCGTAGGAATGGCCGCACAGCACGATGCCGGAAAGCTCCTCCCACCGGATCAGGTTGACCACGTCGGTGACGTGGGTGGAGAGATTGACGTCAGGCCCCATCAGATGGCTGCGCTCGCCAAGCCCGGTCAAGGTCGGCGTGAACACCTTGTGGCCCTGCCGCTCCAGCAGGTCGGAGACGCGCCGCCAGCACCAGCCGCCGTGCCAGGCGCCGTGCACAAGGACGAAGGTTTTTGCCATTCAGGTCTCCCGATTGCGCAATCCATCAGCCTGGCCTTCAGCGAGCTGCCAGGAAACCAGTTTACCGATTGAAGTGTTCGACCGACATCACCTTTAATGAACGGCATCGACATAGCGTTCGGGGTGGCCCATGGATGTTTTCGAAGCGGTCAACTCGCGCATTGCCTGCCGACACTTTCTTGACAAGCCGGTCGATCTCGCCGTCGTCCGCAAGCTGATCGAGGGCGCGGCGCGCGCGGCCTCCAACAGCAACGTGCAGCCCTGGAACGTCTATGCCGTGACCGGCGAGCCGCTGCAGGAGATCAAGCGGCGGGTCGCCGAGGCGATCGCGCAAAGCGACTGGCGCACCCACGAAGCCGAATTTCCCGACCTGCCGGACAAGCCGTGGGAGCCCTATGCCAGCCGGACCTCCGGGTTCGGCGCGCAGCTCTACGGCGCCATGGGTATCAGCCGCGACAACCGCGCCGAGCGGCTCGAGCAGATCAAACGCAATTACCGCTTCTTCAACGCCCCGGTCGGGCTGTTCATCACCATCGACCGCAATCTCGGCCACGCCCAATGGGCCGACCTCGGCGGCTATATCAACGCGTTGGCGTTTCTGGCGCGCGGCTACGGGCTCGACACCTGTCCGCAGATTCTGTGGAGCCGGCAGCACCGGGTCGTGCGGGCGTTCTTGCAATTCCCGCCCGAGCAGATCCTGTTTTGCGGCATGGGCGTGGGCTACGGCGACCGCAGCCATCCGGTCAACAGCTTCCGGACCAAGCGGGCGGAGCTCAGCGAGTTCTGCAAGTTCTACGGTTTTGATTGAGCCGGTCTGCCGGGGCTGTGAATGCGCTGTGGAAAACTAGGAAAAAACTGGATTTTTCGGCGCTAATTTCGGCGGCTCGCGCGCGCCCCGAATCGGCGCCGATTTGGCGGCTATGATCGCGCAAAGCGATTCGGCGAAAACCATGCGAGTTCCACCCCAGTTTCTCGACGAGCTGCGCGCCCGCCTGCCGGTGTCGGAGGTGGTCGGCCGGCGCGTCAAGCTGCAAAAGTCCGGGCGCGAGTGGAAGGGGCTGTCGCCGTTCAACAAGGAGAAGACGGCGTCGTTTTTCGTCAACGACCAGAAGCAGGCGTGGTTCGACTTCTCGTCCGGCAAGAACGGCAGCATTTTCGATTTTGTGATGGAAACCGAGGGCGTCTCGTTCCCGGAGGCGGTGGAGCGACTCGCCGCCATGGCCGGCGTGGCGATGCCGAAGGTCTCCAAGGACGAGGAGGCGCGCGAGGAAAAGCGCAAGACGCTCCATGACGTGATGGAGCTCGCGGCCAAGTTCTTCGAGGCGACGCTCGCCGCGCGCGGCGGCGCCAAGGCGCGTGGCTATCTCGCCGACCGCGGTCTCGACGCCGCGACCCAGCTCAAGTTCCGGATCGGCTACGCGTCGGCCGAGCGCTTCGCGCTCAAGGAGCACTTGGGCGAGCAGGGCGTGCCGGTGCCCGACATGGTCGAGGCCGGGCTTTTGATCGCGGGCGATGACATCCCGGTGCCCTACGACCGCTTCCGCGACCGCGTGATGTTTCCGATCAGCGATTTCCGCGGCCGCATCATCGCCTTTGGCGGCCGCGCGCTCGCCGCCGATGCCCAGGCGAAATACCTGAATTCGCCGGAGACCACGCTGTTTCACAAGGGCAGCAATCTGTACAACGGCGCCGCCGCGCGCCAGGCGGTGCACGACGGTGCGACACTGATCGCGGTCGAGGGCTATGTCGACGTCATCGCCATGGTGACCGCGGGCTTCCCCGCGACGGTCGCGCCGCTCGGCACCGCGCTGACCGAGGACCAGCTCGGCCTGCTCTGGAAAATGGCGGACGAGCCGATCCTGTGCTTTGACGGCGACAAGGCCGGCCAGCGCGCGGCGTATCGCGCGGTCGATCTGGCGCTGCCGCGGCTCAAGCCCGGCAAGAGCCTGCAATTCGCGCTGTTGCCCGAAGGCCAGGACCCGGACGATCTGGTGCGCTCGGGCGGCCGCGAGGCGGTGCTGGAGGTGCTCAAGAGCGCGCGCCCGCTTGGCGGCATGCTGTGGGTGCGCGAGACCGAGAGCGCCGCGTTCGACACGCCGGAGCGGCGCGCGGCGCTGGAGGCGCGCATCAATGAGGTGGTGCGCTCGATCGGCGACGACGCGGTGCGCCGCTACTACGCGCAGGACTTCAACGCACGGCTTCGCCAATTGTTTGCGCCGGCGGCGCCCGAGCGCAACGGCCGCCCGCCGTTCGCAGGCCAGGCGCGGCAAGGCGCGTTCCGCGGGCAAGGCGCGTTCCGCGACGCCGGCCGCGGCGGATCGGGGCCCTGGCAGCGCGGCCGCGACCCGCGCGCGCGCGAGCCCACGCCGCAGTCGAGCGCACGGCTCTCCGGCAGCCCGATCGTGCGCGGCTTTCGCAGCGCGCTGCCGCCGCGCGAGGCGCTGATTCTGATGGCGGCGGTCAACCACCCCTGGCTCCTGGAGCAGCACGCCGAGCAGTTCGCCGAGCTGGAATTCCTCAATCCGGACGCCGATCAGCTCCGCCGCACGATTCTGGAGGCCACCACCGACACCGGCCCGGCCAATCCCGAGACGCTGCGGCTGGCGATCGCCGCGCGCGGGCTTGCCGGCGTGCTGGCGCGAGTTGAGGCGGCGATCACCCACACTTCGGACTGGCCGGCGCGAACCGGCGCCAGTCCTGAGGACGTGGCCCAGTGGTGGAGCCACGTTGTTACCTTGCATCGCAAGCAACGCACGTTAAATAGAGAGCTGAAGGACGCCGAGCGCGCCCTGGGCGAGGAACCAACCGACGCCAACCTGGCTTGGCTTCGCGACGTACAAGGGAGATTGTCCGCGTTGGATGGCGCCGAGGCCCTGATCGAGGGCTTTGGCACGTCCTCCGGCCGTCTGGCCCGCAGCCTCTAGCGCGTTGCGGCGATGGCGTGTTTCAACCGGTGAAGGAGAGAGTTCCCGACGTTCGATCAGGGTTAAGCCGGGCTTAAGGGGGTCCGGCCGACACTTCGGGCCCGATTCGGGGCGGTTCCACGGGGGCCGCCCGAGTTTAAGCCCCTCGGCCGCAGACCGCGCCGCTTCCCCTATAGGTAGGAGGACCCTCGATGAGCAAGGGTCAGACAGCAAGCAAGCGCAAGCCAGCGGCCGCCCGCCCGGGACCCGCCCGGCCCCCGGCTGCGCGCAAGAAGGTCGAGGAGAAGGGAATGGTGAAGTCTGCCGCGGCGGCCAAGGCCAAGGTCAAGGAGCAGGAGCCCGAGGCCAAGGAGGCTGCGCCGGAGACGCCGGACAGCCCGCTGCCGCTGCTCGATCTGTCGGATGCCGCCGTCAAGCGGATGATCAAGCAGGCCAAGAAGCGCGGCTACGTCACCCACGAGCAGCTCAACGCCGTGCTGCCGTCCGAGGAGGTCTCGTCCGATCAGATCGAGGACGTCTACGCGATGCTCAACGAGATGGGCATCAACGTGGTCGAGCAGGAGGAGGGCGCCGACGACGAGGAGACCAAGGCCGCCCCCGAGGAGCCCGAGGAGGAGGACGACAGCGACGGCGAGCTGGTCGAGGCCAAGCCCAAGGCGCTGACCACCAAGGAGGCCAAGGAGCCGTCCGAGCGCACCGATGATCCGGTGCGCATGTATCTGCGCGAGATGGGCTCGGTCGAGCTGCTGTCGCGCGAGGGCGAGATCGCGATCGCCAAGCGCATCGAGGCCGGCCGCGAGGCGATGATCGCGGGACTGTGCGAAAGCCCGCTGACCTTCCAGGCCATCATCATCTGGCGCGATGAGCTGAACAGCGCCAAGGTGTTCCTGCGCGACATCATCGACCTGGAAGCGACCTACGCCGGCCCCGACGCCAAGAACAATATGGGCAACAACATGGGCAACGGCGGGGCGCCCGGCCCCGACGGCCAGCCGGCCGCGCCCGCCGCCGGCGGTCCGCCGGTGCTGACCGTGGTGCAGAACGCGCCGCCGGCGCAGCCCGCCGCAGCCCCGCCGCAGCCCAAGCCCGCCGCCAAGGCGGACGGCGGCGACGGCCAGGAGGGCGAATCCGGCGAGCAGCCCGCCGGCGAGGGCGAGTTCGACGACGACGACATGGAGAATTCGCTGTCGCTCGCCGCGATCGAGGCCGAGCTCAAGCCCAAGGTGGTCGAGACCTTCGACAACATCGCCGACACCTACAAGCGGCTGCGCCGCCTGCAGGACCAGGACATCGCGTTCCAGCTCAAGAGCCAGACGCTGTCGCCTGCGCAGGAGCGCAAGTACAAGAAGCTCAAGGACGAGATCATCAGCGAGGTGAAGTCGCTGCGCCTCAACCAGGGCCGCATCGACGCGCTGGTCGAGCAGCTCTACGACATCAACAAGCGCCTGGTCGGCTACGAGGGCCGGCTGATGCGGCTCTCCGAGAGCTATGGCGTCGTGCGCGAGGACTTCCTGAAGAACTATCAGGGCAGCGAGCTCGACCCGCGCTGGCTCAACCGCGTCTCCAAGCTGTCGGCCAAGGGCTGGAAGAACCTGGTCGCCAAGGACAAGGACAAGGTCAAGGAGATCCGCTCCCAGATTCACGTGCTTGCGGGCGAGACCGGGCTCGAGATCGGCGAGTTCCGCAAGATCGTGCATATGGTGCAGAAGGGCGAGCGCGAGGCGCGCCAGGCCAAGAAGGAGATGGTGGAGGCGAACCTGCGCCTCGTCATCTCGATCGCCAAGAAATACACCAACCGCGGCCTGCAGTTCCTCGACCTGATCCAGGAGGGCAACATCGGCCTGATGAAGGCGGTCGACAAGTTCGAGTACCGCCGCGGCTACAAGTTCTCGACCTATGCGACGTGGTGGATCCGCCAGGCGATCACCCGCAGCATCGCCGATCAGGCGCGCACCATCCGCATCCCGGTGCACATGATCGAGACCATCAACAAGATCGTGCGCACGTCCCGCCAGATGCTGAACGAGATTGGGCGCGAGCCCACCCCCGAGGAGCTTGCCGAGAAGCTCGGCATGCCGCTCGAGAAGGTGCGCAAGGTGCTCAAGATCGCCAAGGAGCCGCTGTCGCTGGAGACGCCCATCGGTGATGAGGAGGACTCACACCTCGGCGATTTCATCGAAGACAAGAACGCGATCCTGCCGATCGACGCCGCGATCCAGTCGAACCTGCGCGAAACCACGACGCGCGTGCTGGCGTCCCTCACGCCACGCGAAGAGCGCGTGCTGCGCATGCGCTTCGGCATCGGCATGAACACCGACCACACCCTCGAGGAGGTCGGCCAGCAGTTCTCGGTGACCCGCGAGCGCATCCGCCAGATCGAGGCCAAGGCGCTGCGCAAGCTCAAGCATCCGAGCCGGTCACGGAAGCTGCGGTCATTCTTGGATAACTGAGCGCGCCGAGTCCACTCATCGATCGGCATCAAGGCGGCGGGCTTTTCGCCCGCCGTTTTTCTTTCGCGGGCTCGAGGCGCGCACCGTGCGGGGGCGACCGCGGCGCGTCCTCGCGCGCCAGAGAAAGCCGGCTTACCGCCGCCCGTAGATCCGCGGCGGCAGCGGCACGGCGTTCGCCGCGGCGCGGTTCATCAGGTCGACTCGCCGCGCCGCGCCCTCGACCGCGAGGCGCTGGCCTTCGCGGGTGTCGATCATGCCGTGTTGCGGCAGCAGCGCATTTTTCAATCCGCTGGCGTTGAAATTGGCGGCGAAGTCGGGGGTCTTGCCCATGCGCGGCAGGCCGGCGTTGGCGCGTTCGGACTTGAGATACTTCTGCAGCGACATCAGCCCGGCCGTCTGCAGGCCCGCCAGCATGGCAAGGCCCAGGCAGAACGCGGCAATGGCTTTGACCACGAGGCTCATGGCTGGCTCGGCGCGGTTTCCGCTCCGGATCATGACTGCGAGCCGTTAAGGCGGCCCGCTGGCGGGTGCCGGAATCTGCGCGGTAGCCTTAACCGGAGAGTAGGGATGAGCGCCGCGCCCGTTTGAGACGCAGATGCAATCGCCCGAGCTGATGGAGGCTACCGTATCCTCATGCATGGTCGTTGCAGATTGAATTGATGACGCGCGGCGCTTCCCTTCTGTAACGGGCCACGATGAGGCAATCCCTTTTGCGTCATTCGCGCGCCGGTTTGCGCTTGTGGATATTGGTTCGCGCTGGTGGATAAAGCGTCGGCTGGCGTTTGACCTGACTATTTTCCCAAGGTATACGTTCCTATAACCCCGCTCATTCGAGGGCGCCGCCGGAGCGCGAACGAAGGCGGAGCGGGGTGCGGCGCCCGCGCCCCCGTGCCTCGCAAGCACGGCGCCCCGGGCGGCACGGGGATCGCCCCGGGGGCACTACGACCCTCACGCGATTCGTTCGCTACCGTGATGATAGCCACGCTCAGCGCCAATGCTGGAAACGCGCGGTCAGCGGAAGCGCGGCCCCGGAGACCGTAAACCGCCGCGCGGAGCGCCGATGGGCGCAGCGTCCCTTCGCCAAAGGGGCGCGCACGCCCGCCAAGGCGTGCAATACTTCCGCGGCGCCAATCGGCGCTCCGCCCCTCGGCTTTGCGAGGGGACAAAGGCCCGCCTTGCCAAGGCGGGAAACACGACGGCCACCGCGGCGCCGACCAAAGGCCGCGGCGGATTTCGCATGGCTGTTTGACAAGTGAATTGGATGGGAGCGGTGACGCATCGTGCGGCAACGCCAGCACCGCACGCGTTTCACCTCTCCCCGCTTGCGGGGACGAGGTCGACGCGCGACAGCGCGTCGGGTGAGGGGGCGTCATCCGCGAGTCTAAGCATATGGAAACGCCCCCTCGCCATAGCGGGATGCTTCGAATCGGCGTTCTTGACGTAAAGAACGGCGGTCGAAGGCCGCCTATGCCCTCTCCCCGCAAGCGGGGAGAGGCGAGCGCTCAGGCCGAGCGCGCCTGGGCGCGTTGCGCCTTGAACGAGCCGGTCAGCTCCTTGGTGCCGGCGCGGCGGATGCTCTTGATCGGGCCGCGCGGCATCCCGGATTTTTCGGCAATCTCTCTATCCTGCTCGGCGATGATCGCGCGGGCGGGTTCGTCGCCATCGGGGCCGCCGAGCGCCGAGCTCGGCACCTTGCGGTTGGAGCGTTGCGTGCCGTCCTCGTAGATGACGTCGAACAGCACGAATTCGCCGACGATGCGAGTGCCTGGTTTGCGAGCCATGTTGTTGTTCCTTCGATCGTGCGCCGCCCCGCGTTGCCGCAGGGTGTGGCCCAAATCCGGCCAAAACACAAACGATTTGGCAATAGTTTTTGTTTGAGCATGATCTTTTCCGAAAACCGGTTCCCACTTTTCGGGATCATGCTCTACAAGGCCGCGATCGCGCTGACCTCGATCAGGAACTCCTCGCGCACCAGGCGGTCGATGATCAGCAGCGTGTTGGGCGGATAGGCGCCGGAGGGAAACAGCTGGGGAAATTCGCGCGCCCGCCAGGCCATGAATTTCGGTATGTCCTGGGAGTGCACCAGGTATGTGGTGAACTCGACGACGTTGGCAAAGCTCGCGCCCTGCGACGTGAGCGCCGCGCCGAGGCTCGCGAAGGTGCGGCTGCATTGTGCGTCGAAGTCGGCCTCGGCCTTGCCGTCGGGGCCGGCGCCGACCTGGCCGGCGATGAACAGGAATTCCGACGCCTTGACGCGGGCGACGTGCGAGTACGGCCCGAGCGGCTTGCCCAGGTTCGCGGGGTTGAGAAGCTTGATGTCGGGCATGGGTGTGGTCCTTTCGTGATGCCGAAACGAGGCCCTATCCGTTCATTCCCGCGAAAGCGGGAATCCAGGGGCCGCTTGCTCGGAGTGTGCGGCCCTGGGTCCCCGCTTTCGCGGGGACGAACGGGCGCTACTCCAAGCCCTCGACGATGCGCAGGTCGCGCACCGCGCCGTCGCCGAGCGCCTTGAGCGCCGCCTGATAGCCCGGGCTGTTGTAGGCCTCGCGCGCCTTCTCGACGCTGGGGAATTCCGAGATCACGATGCGGTCGACCAGCCCCGCCTCATAGGCCTTGGCGGCGGTGCCGCGGGCGAGATACTTGCAGCCGAACGGCGCGGTCGCCCTCGGCGCGAGCTCGGCATAGCTGGCAAGCTTGTTCGGGTCGGAGATCGAGCGATAGATCGTCACCCAATAGCCCTTGGGCATGGCGCAACTCCCTGGTGGTGGCTGGCGCGCACTATAGCGCGCCGTTCGAACCGACCGCGAGGCTCACGAGGCCGTGAGGCCTGCATCCAACCGGGCGTGCCCGCGGTAGACCGGGCAGACGCCGGGCGGCGTCACGGGAGGCTTGCCATGATCGGACGATGGGCGAATTGGGCTGTCGCAGTGGCTGCGGTGATTGCGCTCGCGCTGCCGCGCGCCGGCGCGCAGGACGAGCGTTACGAGACCTGGCCGATGCTGAAAAGCACGTTCCCCTCGACCGGCGGCGGTGGCGTGATGATCAAGGGCTACGATCCGGTGATCGTGAAGGGCAAGTGCCTGACCACCTTCATGGCGCAGGTGCCGCCCGACGAGGTCTATTTCAACACGGTCGAATACGACGCGGTGCCGGCGCAGGGCGGCACGCTCTGTCAGAACGGCCGCTGGACGTCGTTCGACGGCAAGAGCTCCGGCACGACGCCGTTCCGGATGTTCTTCAAGGATGGCGTGTTCCGCGCCGCGCCGGGCTGATCGCGATCGTTGCGGATTGAATCGCTCTACTCCAGCCCCTCGACGATGCGCAGGTCGCGCTCGGCGCAATTGTCGAACACCTTCAGCGCCGCCTGGTATTCCGGCCCGTCGTGCGCTTCGATCGCCTTGGCGAGGCTCTCGAACTCGACGATCACGATGCGCTGCTTGATGCCGAACTCGTAGGCCGCCGCCGCGTCGCCGCGGGCGATGTAGCGCGCGCCGTATTTGGCGAACGCCGGGCCCGCGACCTTGGCATAGGCCGCAAGCTTGTCCGGATCCTTGATCGAACGATACGCTGAAACGAGGTAACCCTTCTTCGCCATCTCAAGTCTCCGTTGGTTGGGTTAGGTGAGAGAGCTTATCGGTTTTTCAGCGCCGGCATCACGTCCTTGGCGAAGCGGCGCAGCTGATCCTGGAACTCCTTGGGGCCGAGCCCTTCGGCCCAGTGGATCATGAAGTGCTCGAGGCCCGGGTATTTCGCCTCGATCGACTTGATGCCGTCGATCACCTCGCCGGGCGGGCCGCAGAACCAGGCCTTCTGCTTGACGCCCTCGGTTAGCGTCGGAACGCTCGCCGGCGCGCCTGGCGAGCCCCAGGTTCGGCCATGCTCGTCGGCGTAACGCACGAAGCCGAACGGCGCGAACCATTTGAAGCGCTCGTCGTGGGCCGGCTCGAGCCGGCGCATCGCCTCGGCCTTGCTGTCGGCGAGATACACGCCGGCGCCCCAGATCATGTCCTCGCCGAGCTGCTTCTGCCGGCCATGCTTGAGGCAGGCGGCGTGATAGGCGCGCACCACGTCGTCGAGAATTTTCTCGCCGTTGAGCGTGACCATCGCCTTGAGACCGTATTTCGCCATCATGTCGATGGTCTTGCCGCTCGCGATCGGCATCCAGATCTCGACCGGCAGGTTCTTCGGCCGCGGCACCATGGTGATGTCCTTGAGCGTGTAGCCGCGGTACTCGACCGGCGGCGGCGCCTCGTAGAACTTGCCCTTGTGGTGGAACTGCTGCTCGTTGAAGCATTTCAGCATGAGCTGAAGCTGCTCCTCGAACAGATCGCGGTTCTTGTCGGCGTCGAGCAGCGGCATGCCGAAGCTTTCGACCTCGCGGGTGTGGTAGCCGCGGCCCACCCCCATGATGACGCGGCCGTTGGTGACGATGTCCGCCATGGCGTAATCCTCCGCCAGGCGGATCGGGTGCCACATCGGCAGGACGTTGAACGCGCAGCCGAACTTCAGCCGCTTGGTCTGGGTGGCGAGCCACAGGCCGAGCTGCACCAGGTTCGGAAACACCTCATAGCCTTCGCGCTGGAAATGATGCTCGGCGGTCCACAACACGTCGAAGCCGAGCTCGTCCATGGTCTGCGCGACCTCGCGGCAGGTGAAGAACGCCTCCCGCAGCTGCTCGTCGCTATAGCGGCGGTCGTTCGCCGGCGTGCCTTTGAGGCCGATGTTGTCGAGCTCGATCTGGCCGACATAGAGGACGTGGAATTTCTTGATCATGGTTGTTCAAATTTCTCCACGGTGGCGCATTCCAGGAACCAGACGCGATGCCGCTTTTTCTTTGGTCCCCGCGCGTCAGGCCGGCCGCGTGCCAAAGGTGCGCTCGAACCGCTTGGCATAGGCCGGCCAGACGTCCGGATTGATGATGCGGGGCGGCCGCTTGCCGTCGAGGATCATGACCAGCTGCTCGGCTGCGTATTTGCCCATGTTGGCGCGCGCCTCGCGGGTGACGCCGGCGGTGTGGGGGCTTGCGATCACGTTGTCGTATTTCAGCAGCGGATGATCCATCTCCGGCGGCTCCTTCGACCAGACGTCGAGGCCGGCGCCCGCGATCGCCTTGCTGCGCAACGCCTCTTCCAGCGCGTTCTCGTCGTGGATGTGGCCGCGCGCCGTGGTGATGAAGTAGGCGTGCTTCTGCATCAGGCCGAATTGCCGCGCGCCGATCATGCCGCGCGAACCGTCGTCGAGCGGGCAGTTGATCGAGACGAAGTCGGAACGGCGGAGCAATTCGTCGAGCTCGACCTTGGTTGCGCCGCGCTCAGCCACGGTCTTGTCGTCGAGATAGGGATCGTAGGCCAGCACCTGCATGTTGAACAGCGTGCGGCACAGCCCGGCGACGCGGCGGCCGACGTTGCCGAGGCCGCAGATGCCGATGGTCTTGCCGTGGATGTCGCTGCCGGTGAAGGCGTTGCGGTCCTTCATCGTGCCTTTGCGCAGCGCGTGGTTGGTCTGGATGATCTGCTTCGACAGCATCAGCACCATCGCCAGCACATGCGAGGCCACCGCGTCGGCATTGCCGCCGCTCTGGTTGACCACCAGCACGCCGGCGTCGGTGCAATCCTTGACGTTGACGGTGTCGTAGCCGGCGCCGCCGGTCGAGATGATCAGCAGGTTGGGCGCCCGCTCGATGAGGTTCTTGTCGACGTGGTAGCGGGCCGGCAGCTCGTCGCGCGCCGAGCTGCACTGATAGGCGTGCGCTGCAGCAATGATCGGACCCGAGGCCGTATCGGGCGTGTCGTTCTCCAGCTTGTCGAGGCGGATTTCCGGCCGTTGGCCGATAATATCCAGATAGCAGGGGTGGTTGAGGGTACGTACGTAGAACACGCGCTTAACGTTTTCCTTCGCATTCGACGTTTCGGCCATTGCCGCGCCCCTGATTGTCCTTGCCCAGGGGCAATTCTTGCCATTGCCGGGACAGGCCGTCCAGCCGAGCGCCGTGCCCGGAATTTTCCTCATTTCCCCGCTAGACCGATTTGCGCTAGGCAAAGCAACGGCTTGCCGGGGGCGTCTTTCGGCAGGTCGGGCATGCATTTCGGCTTCTGCGGAAGAGGCGGTGCTGCAGCATCGTCTGGGGGAATTGATGCGCTGGGAAGTGTCGGCTCTGGCCGTCGCGCTGATCGCGTTCGCATCCGACGCGAACGCGCAGGGCGTCCCGGGGCGCCAAAGGGTCGAAGCGGCCCTAAGGGCTCATGACGATCTCGTCGCCAAGCACGCGACCGCGCATGGCGTGCCGGAACAGCTGATCCGCCGGGTCATCACCATCGAGAGCCGCGGCAATCCGAGCGTCATCAATGGCGACAACTACGGGCTGATGCAGATCCGGCTCGGCACCGCGCGCGCCATGGGCTACCAGGGCCATCCCGCGGGCTTGCTCGACGCCGACACCAACATGACCTACGCGGTGAAGTATCTCGCCGGCGCTTATCGCGCGGCGGGCTGCGATCCCGAACTCGCCATCTCGTATTACCAGCACGGCTATGCGGGCGCGGCCAAGGCCAAGTGCGCGGCGACCATGCAGCTGGCCGGCGCGCGGTCCGAGGTCAGGACTGAGGCCAAGCCCGAGACGAAGTCCGAAATAAAGTCCGAGACCAAGTCCGCAGTGAAGTCCGAGACCAAGTCCGAAGCAAAGTCCGAGGCCAAGCCCGCCGACCGGCTGGCGACCAAGGCCGAGCGCGAGGTTCTGTTCGCGCCATCGGTCGCCAATCCGCAGGCCGAGCAGCCTTCGGCGCCAACCGACACGCTCAAGGCCAAGGTGGTGCAAACGCTTTCAATCCAGGGCCGCGACTCACATGCCTCGCTGCAGGCCGCGCCACCGTTGAAGCAAGGTACTGCGACCCATCGTCCGGAAGCGGCCAAGGCGGATACCGCAAAGCCGGATACCGCCAATCCGGATGCGCCCAAGCTGGACACGTTTGCGGCGCGTGCCGACCTGGCCGGGGTGGCGGCCCCGATCGCCGCGCGCGCGAGCCTCGAGCCCGAACCGATGGTGGCCCGGCCGGCCAAGAAGGCCGATCCGCAGCCCTCGAAAAAGCGGAAGGCCCGCGTCGAACGTTCGACCGCCGAGCCGCGCGCGGTGCGTGTCAAACAGAAGCGCGTCCGCGACAAGGTCGAAGCCGAAGCCAAGCCGTCGGGCGATCTGATTTCGGCCTTGAAGAAGCTGGTTGCGCCCGAGCCGAAGCCGGATGCGCGCAAGCCCCGCAAGCAGGCCAAGGCCGACGCGCAGCGCTAGCTCTTCGGCGCGTAGGATTGCAGCGCGCCGCGCAGGATTTCGCGGGCGGGCTCGGTGCCGTCGAGCGTGCGCACGGTGCGGCGCCGGATTTTCCAGCCGTCGGCGGTGCGCTCCAGCTCCCAGCGGTTGGCGGCGACGCGGTGGATGCGGAAACCCTGCGAGACGCCGTGGTTGGGAACCTCGTGCGGCGGCGCGGTCGGATGCGGCGTGAGAATCTGCAGATAGGACACGACCACCGCCCGGTCGCCGTCGAGCTCGATGCGCGGCAGCCCGGCGATATGGGCGAGGCCGCCGGCGATCGCCGCCTGGTGCGCGGGCGTCCGGGTCACCGCCGCAATGGTTTCGTTGCCGGCGGTGGCTTTACCGCGGCCGAGGTCGAGCTCGCCATCGGGCAGATAGGCGGCGCGGGTGTAGTAGTCGGCGCCGGTGTCGGCGCTCGGCGGATGGCTGGCGATCAGATTGAGGATATCCAGCCGGTCCTCGATCGCCCGGATGCGATCCTCGACGCTGCGGCTGGAAGCGGCGGTGCTGGCCATGATGCTCTCCTGCGGACGTTGCAGTCAGCAGGCTCGTGCGGTCACACCACCAAAGTCAACCGCTTTGCGGCCCGGGTGACGCCGGTGTAGAGCCAGCGCTGCCGGGTCTCGGCGAACGCCGCCGACTCGTCGAACAGCACGACGTCGTCCCACTGCGAGCCTTGCGCCTTGTGCACGGTGAGCACGTAGCCGTAATCGAACTCGTCGAAGCGCTTGCGCAGCGGCCATTCCACCGCCTCGATGCCGCCGGCGAAGCATTCCGGTCGGACCGAGACCTTGATGCCGCGGCCGGCAAAGCCGGCATCCGGCAGAAGCCGCATCTTGATGATGTCGCGCCGCGCGGTCGGGCGCTCCTTCACCGACCAGAGCGAGCCGTTGAACAGTCCCTTGCGCTTGTTGTTGCGCAGGCAGACCAGCTTGTCGCCGGCAGCGGGCAATGCGTCGGCGAGGCCACGGCGCTGGCGAATCCGGGCGTTGTAGGCGCGCCGCGTGGCGTTGCGCCCGACCAGCACCTGATCGGCATTGACGACGCGTTCGCGGTCGAGCTCCTCGCGCGTGACGATCTGGGTTTCGCCATAGGCGCCCGGCTCCAGGCTACGGCCCTCGCGAATGTCCATCGACAGCCGGATGATCGGATTGTCCTGCGCCTGCCGGTGCACCTCGGTCAGCATGGCGTCCGGCTCGGCCTGCGTGAAAAAGCCGCCGCCCTGGATCGGCGGCAGTTGCGCCGGATCGCCCAGCACCAGCACCGGCACGCCAAACGACATCAGATCGCGTCCGAGCTCGGCATCGACCATGGAGCATTCGTCGATAACGATCAGCGCCGCTTTCGAAGCCGGCGCGTCATCCCATAGATCGAAGCTCGGGATCTCCTCGCCGCTCTCGCGCGGCCGGTAGATCAGGCTGTGAATGGTCGAGGCGCGCTCACAGCCTTTGCTGCGCATCACCAGCGCGGCCTTGCCGGTGAAGGCGGCAAACAGCACCTTGCCGGGCGCGCGTTCAGCGATGTGCCGGGCGAGCGTGGTCTTGCCGGTTCCGGCGTAGCCGAACAGCCGGAAGATCGCCGGCGTGCCGCCCTGGCCGGGCGTGGCTTTCAGCCAGTCCTCGGCGGCCTTGAGCGCGTTTTCCTGGTGCGGGGTAAAGACGGCCATAGGGCGGGGCGGACTGCCTGAACGCCCGGACCATAGCACGGGAACAAAAAGAGAACAATGCTTTGTTGAGGGTTTCGCCGCTTTTCGGGGACGGCCGCAGGCGCCCTCACTCCGTCGCGAGCTCGTGCAGCGCTCCGGCCTTGATCTGGCGCAGCAGGCGCTTCAGGGCCGCGACCTCGGCCTCCAGGCGCTGCACGCGTTCGCCGAGGTCACCCTCTTCGGTCAGGCCATCCATGGCCAGGCGCTGGGCGAAGGCGACGCGGATCTCGCGGCCGTGCCGCGAGATCACATGGGCCCGTAGCGTCTGGTCTTTCTGCGGGATGTGCAGTTCAAGCACATCGGGCACCGCCGCCGCGCCCGAAAAGATCAGGCGCGCGCCATGAGGGGAGATGTCGCGGATCAGGCAGTCGAGCACGCTCTGGCGGTTGTTGAAATTGATGGAGCCGCGCAAAAAGCTCTTCTGCCGCGACACTTTGCGGCGCTCGGCGCTCAGCTGCTGAGGTTGGACAGCCATGCCGGCAAATTAGCCGCAAGTCATTAAGGACCTGTTGACCCGCCGCGATGCGCCGGGTTGCGGCTTGTTAGGACATTCGGCCTCGGCTCCGCGGTCGCGGGCCGATAGCCTGATACAGCGCCGTAAATGTCAGCGCGGCGGGTTTTGCCGGTAGTAGTCCGCGTCCTCGGCGCTCTGCTTGAACTCCGGATGGCCGCGCCATTCGATATGTCGGGACAGCATGTCGGTGCCGTGGCGGACCCGGAACAGCAGGGTGCGTTGCGGGCCGTTGATGTATTCGTGCACCTCGCCCGGCGGATGAACGCAGAACGAGCCCGGCACGACATCAATGGTTTCCTTGGGGGTGCGCATCTTGCCGCCGCCGGAGAAGCAGAAATAGATCTCGGTGCAGTAGGGGTGGCAGTGGTGCGGGCTGATCTGGCCCGGCTCCCAGCAGGCCACCGTGTAGTCACCCGACTGGCCGCCGCCGACATCGAGCTCCGCCAGTATTTTCTCGACGTGCTTCGTTGGGTCCCATTGCTGCTCTTTGTTGATGTCGAACACGTGCATGTTGTCCTCCCGATCCGCGAAACCGGACGTCTCGCATTATGCCGTGCTGGTGGGGATGGCTCCAGAGTGACAGCGCGTGGTGCCCCTGGTACGAAACTGCAGAAAAAGGCAGGGAGGGTCCATGTTCAGCAAGCCGAATTGCCCGGTCATTGCGGTCGAGGAGCATTACTGGGACGCCGAGATGGCCAAGACCTACACCGGTCTCGAGGCCGGCCGCCCGGGTCCGCAGATGGAGCGGCTGCACGACCTCGGCGCGCTTCGGATCAAGGAGATGGACGAGGCCGGCATCGACATGCAGGTGATCTCGCATGGTGCGCCGTCGGCGCAGAAGCTGCCGGGCGAGGCCGCAGCAGCCCTGGTGCGCGGCGTCAACGATCGGCTGGCCACGGCCTGCGCCGCCCATCCCAAGCGGTTCGCAGCGTTCGCGGCGCTGCCGTCGAACGATCCGAAGGCCGCGGCCGACGAGCTCGAACGCTGCGTAACCAAACACGGCATGACCGGCGCGATGATGCACGGCCTGTCCGGCGGCGTGTTCCTGGACGACAAGCGGTTCTGGCCGATCTACGAGCGCGCCGAGCGGCTCGATGTGCCGGTCTATTTCCACCCCGCCACGCCGGACGCGCGCGTGGGCGAGGTGTATTACAACGACTACGCCAAGGACTTCCCGATGGTGGTGCGCGCGGCCTGGGGTTACACGGTCGAGACCGCGACCACGGCGATCCGCCTGGTGCTGTCGGGGGTGTTCGACAAGCATCCGAAGCTGAAGGTGATCCTCGGCCATCTTGGCGAAACGCTGCCGTTCCTGGTCTGGCGCGTCGATCATGCGATCGCGCGCCCGGGCGCCGCCAGGACAATCAGCTTCCGCGACATCTTCTGCGGCAACTTCTGGATCACCACCAGCGGCAATTTCTCCACGCCGGCGCTGATGTGCTGCGTGCAGGAGATGGGCGTCGACCGCATCCTGTTTGCGATCGACTGGCCGTTCGTGGTCAATCCGCCCGGCGTGGAATGGATGAAAACCGTGCCGCTCAGCGACGAGGACAAGGCCAAGATCCTGAGCGGCAACGCCAAGCGGCTGCTGAAACTCTAGCGTCGCCCGCGGGCGGCGGGTCCGTTTTTCCGGCATGGCGTTTGGCTGGTGCCGCTGGTTGGGATAGTTTGCCGCCGGCGTCGTTTGCGATTCCGCGTCGGGCCTGTAGCTCAATGGTTAGAGCCGACCGCTCATAACGGTCTGGTTGGAGGTTCGAGTCCTCCCGGGCCCACCACGTACTCGTACAGCGTTGTAGTTCTCTTATGGCGCTCGCTACGGCCCGCGTAATTTCAAAGGGTTATGGCAGGAATTCCGTCACAGTCCTGTCTCTGTAAGGGGCGATTGGGCGCTATTAGCGGCATTTCGGGGCGCCTGTCTCTGGCGCCAAAATTCCGTTTCCCGGCGGCCGTGCGATGACGGTAAGAGGACCATAGATCTTTTCTCCCCGTTGAGGTCCGGTTCCGCAGCAGATTGTGTTCGTGAGCTGATGTCAAGAAGTCCGAGCATTTGATGCTGCCGTGACCACTCGGCGGACATGTCACAAAGCCGAGCCACTCCCATGCCATGGGGAAGTCGTCCCTCAATGGCGGCCTTGACCAGATCGGGCGCGAGGAAGGCGAGCGATACCGTCATGTTGACCTTTCGGGGGCTGCATCCCTCCCGCTTGGCGATGCTGTCAGCAGATGCTTGCGGATCACGTGTAAGCTCATCGAGCCATCTGCGCCCTCGCGCAATCGACGCAACTAGAGTTGCGCGCGTTTCTGACCGGATGGGTCGAGCGTGTTGGGTCTCGCTGCCTGTCGGCAAGAGAATCTCACGGCGTCGGGTCGGCGCGATCTTCTTCCAAGAGATGCGAAGGGGAACCATCTTTCCAGTACTCTTCCCCTCTGTATCCTGGCGAGGAATCAATTTCACCAACAACTGATTGGCCTGGACCTCAACGCGAGCAACATGCGCATTGATAAGGTTTCGTTCATCCGTCTGCTCCGAAAGTTTCAAATACTCCCTCACCGAACGAACGACGACTTCCTCGATTTCGACTGCCGGGACACGAGATATAGCTCCGGAGCGCTCGGGGGCGCCTTGAAGAAGGGTGGATGACAGATAGTACCGATACTTGATGCCGCTTTTTCTTGCATGGCTCGGGACCCATGCGATTGCCCCGATCATCGAAGATCCTGCCCACCAACAAAGCTTCGGATTTCATCCGTCGAGTTGTATGATTGTTCAGTTGGTCCGTGAGTTTGGCCTGAACGTCATCGAATAAGGTCCGATCGACAATGGCCGGTTGCTCCCCCGGCAGTATCTCTCCCTTGAAAGCAACCTCTCCTACATAGAAACGGTTGCGAAGCAGGTATCCCAACATCCCGCGGCCGAACGGGATGCCCCCTATCGTCCGTCCAGTGCTTAGATTGCGCACCCGCGTGACCAGACCACTTTTTGTCAGATCTGCCATAAAGCAGTTTGATGCTTCCAAGGTCGCGATAGCGCCTGAAGATTGTTCGCACCAATTCAGCCTCGGTCTTATTGACGGTTATCTTGCGGTCCTTTGTGTCGTAGCCGAGAGGAACCATGCCGCCGACCCACAAGCCCTTGCGCTTGGATGCCGCAATCTTGTCTCGAATTCGCTCTGAGGTGACCTCGCGCTCAAATTGGGCGAATGACAGCAGTACATTCAGGGTCAGCCGGCCCATCGAGGTCGTGGTGTTGAATTGTTGGGTGACTGAAACAAATGACACATTGTGCTTGTCAAATAGTTCAACCAACTTAGCGAAATCAGCCAACGAGCGTGTAAGACGATCGACCTTGTAGACAACAATTACGTCAATCCTGCCGGCTCGCACCTCGTTTAGAAGTCGCTGCAGGGCGGGTCTGTCGGTGTCAGCGCCCGAAAATCCCCCATCGTCATATTTGCTTCGCAGTAAGGTCCATCCGGCATGGGCTTGGCTGCGGATATAAGCCAATGAAGAATCGTACTGGGCATCGAGCGAGTTGAACTCCTGTTCGAGCCCCTGGTCGGTGGAGACGCGGGTATAGATCGCGCAACGAACTACTTTCGACGAGCGGGTCTTCATGGTGAGCGCCTTTTCGATGATGATTTATCGCGCAAGCCGAAGAACTTGGGCCCGCTCCAGCGGGTGCCAGTGATTGCGAAGGCTACTTGCGACAGGCTTGAGTAGGTTTTGCCGTTCCAGGCAAAGCCGTTCGAAAGCACCGCCACTCGCTGCATGTGCCCGTTCCATTCGCGCCCGAGAACTGTGCCGGGCTTCACGGTCGCAATGGTCCTTCCAAGGGCAATGGCTTGTTGGCCAGCTTGGTCGGGAGATTCCGAGTGGTCGAGTAGGCGCCGGCTGTCGGCGTCCAGATCACCAAAATGGTCAGCCTGGAGCCGATACGCCAAAACGCGAAATAGCAGATGTCGGGGCAGGTGAGGGGGAGGTGGCCGCCCATATACTTTGTGCCAACGAGTCCGGAGTGCAACGGCGTCGAGATCACGCAAACGCGCGATCTCGACGTCGACTGCCTTCCGGTCCGAATTGACTAGACCGATCTTGACGCGCGCCATGGCGATTAGGACGATTTCTGCTTCGCCTGACGAGGCTTTGTCGTCCCTGCTGGCAGGATTTGGTAAATCCGCTCGCCGGCCACCTTCTTCGAGCCGAGATTCAGCTTCAGGCGCTTGCGCACCACCCCCGCCAGAAAACCGCGCACGGAGTGTTGTTGCCAGTCCGTGGCCTTCATCATCGCCGCAATCGTGGTCCCATTGGGAGATTGCAACATCGAGATGACGCGAGATTGTTTGGAGCCAGAACTGTTTCTTTGTTTTTTGCTGTTGCCCGCAGACGCTTCTCCGCTGGTTGTCGGTTGCTTGGCTGGCAGCTTCTTTGCAGACTTTGACATAGAGATCCTCCGTTCGGTTTGTGCGGCATCGCCGCACCACCGAAGCCCCGTCTCAGCCAACAGGCCGGCGGGGCAGGATCTCGGGACGCTGCGCGCCCGGGCATTGCTGATAGTACCGCTCCAATCGCGCCCGAATGCCAGTCCGTTCTGAGCAAGGATGTGGCGCAATTCCGGAACAATTGAGCACAAAATGAGCGGCAAGCCCGGGGCTTAAAGGGCGGCGGAGTGCTCGGATACAAGCGATGCTCAATACGGGCCGACGGTAAGTTCGACAAACTACGTGCCTGGCAGGCAGTTCGAGATCCTCTCAGCCCCACCACGCACTCGCGCGTTAATGGAGAATTCCGGAGACGACGCAAATTCACGCGATTTGGCGGGATACGTCGCGGACGGCAAGTCTCCAGAGACCGCTAATAGAATTCGAGGGGTGATCTCTGCTCAGAATTCTCCGGCCTCGAAATTCGGATTCCCGGAAATCGAGCCCGAACAACTGCCGACAGGTTCAAATAAAGGTGGCTAGCGCGGCGAGGCCGAGCATCTCGCGCTGGCGTGACCATTCGGCGGGAAGGTCGAACAGGCGCATGACGCCCATGCCATGCGGGAGCTTGCCTTCGATGGCCGCTTTGACGAGGTCGGGTGCCAGGAATGCGAGCGAGATCATTTTGTTGATTTTGCGCGGGCTGCAATCGCTCTCTCTTGGCGATGCTTTCTGTCGTGGCATTGGCGATCTGCGATCAGTTCGTCGAGCCAAGCCCGCCCGCGCGCGATCGAAGCCACCAGTGTTGCGCGGGTTTCGGATCGGATGGGACGAACGCTCCGGCTGTGTGAAGACGCTTGGCCGGCAGCAGAATCTCACGTCGCCTGACCGAAGGTGGCTTTTGCCAGGGACATGAAGGACTTTGTTGGAGCCCGCTCTGCGCCGTTTGATGTTTGTGTCGAGGCAAGTGTGATGACGAGTTGATCCGCCTGGACCTCGACGCGGACCACATGGCGCTTGATGATGCGCGTCGTCATCAGTCGGCTCAGTCAGTTTGAGATGCTCCCGGACGGCTTTGACCACCAGCGTCTCGATCTCGACGGCCGGCACCCGGGGTATCGATCCGGCTTTCGTGGGCCGCCCATCGAGCAGGGCGGATGACAGATAGTACCGGTACTTGATGCCGCGCTTGCGTGCATGGCTCGGGCTCATGCGGTTGCCGCGGTCGTCGAAGATGCGGCCGGCCAGCAGCGCCTCCGACTTCATCCTGGTCGTCTTGTGATTGTTGTTCTGCTCGTTCAGTTTGGCTTGGACGGCATCGAACAGCGCGCGATCGACGATGGCGGTCTGCTCGCCCTTCAGAATCTCGCCCTTGAAGGCCACCTCGCCAATGTAAAATCGGTTGCGGAGCAGGTGGGCGAGCGGGCCGCGCGTGAATGGGATGCCGCCGACGGTCTCTCCGGTCTTCAGCGTGCGGACCTTGGAGGCGATGCCCCGCTTGCGCAGATCGGCCATCAACAGATTGAGACTGCCGAGCTTGAGGTAGCTGCGGAAGATGGTTCGGACCCGCTCCGCCTCGCCTCGTTGACCGTGATCTTCCGATCCTTTGTGTCGTAGCCAAGCGGCGCCATGCCTCCGACCCAAAGCCCTTGCGCTTTGAGGCGGCGATCTTGTCCCGGATGCGCTCGGAGGTGACCTCGCGCTCGAACTGGGCGAACGACAGCAGCACGTTCAGCGTCAGCCGGCCCATCGAGGTGGTGGTGTTGAACTGCTGGGTGACCGAGACAAAGGAGACATTGTGCTTGTCGAACAGCTCGACCAGCTTGGCGAAGTCGGCCAGCGAACGGGTGAGGCGGTCGACCTTGTAGACGACGATGATGTCGATCTTGCCGGCGCGTCACGTCGTCGAGCAGCCGCTGCAGCGCGGGGCGGTCGGTGTTGCCGCCCGAGAAGCCCCCGTCGTCGTATTTGGATCGAAGCATCGTCCAGCCGGCATGGGCCTGGCTTCGGATATAGGCCTGAGAAGCATCGTATTGGGCGTCGAGCGAGTTGAAGTCCTGATCGAGCCCCTGGTCGGTCGATACGCGGGTGTAGATCGCGCAGCGAACCGGTTTCGCTGAGCCGGCTTTCATGACGGTGCCTCCTTCGCTGGTTTGTCGCGCAGGCCGAAGAACTTCGGTCCGTTCCAGCGTGTGCCGGTGATGGCGAAGGCGGCCTTGGAGAGGCTTGGATAGGTCTTGCCGTTCCAGGCAAACCCGTCGGCGAGCACTGCCACCCGTTGCATCTGCCCGTTCCATTCGCGGCCCAGCACGGTGCCCGGCTTGAGTCTCCGCGACCCGCCGGCCCTGGTCGACGGCGCGCTGCCCGACCTGTTCGGGAGAGTCTGCTCGGTCGAGCAGCCGCTTGCTCTCGGCATCCAGGTCGCCCAACTGATCGGCCTGAAGCCGATACGCCAAGATCCGATACAGAAGATGGCGGGGCAGGTGAGGGGGCGGCTTCTGCCTGAACAGCGTGTGCCAACGGGCTCGAAGCTCACCGACGTCGAGATCACGCAAGCGCGCGAGCTCGACGTCGAGTGTCTTCCGGTCCGGCGATGCCGGACCGATCCTGACGCGCGCCATGGGCGTTTAGTGCGACCGGGGCTTGGCTCGCGCGGGACCGGACATTGCCGTTGCCGCCACTCGCGATTTGGTAGACGCGGTTGCCGTCCACCTTCTTCGAACGAAGCTTCAGCTTCAGACGCTTGCGCACCACGCCGGCGAGGAAGCCGCGCACCGAATGTTTCTGCCAGCCTGTTGCCTTCATCATCCCGGCAATCGTTGCGCCCGCTGGCGATTGCAGCATCGCGACGACGCGCGATTGCTTCGAGACCGCGGTCGGCGTTCTTAGTCTTGGCATCGCCGGCGGTTCGTTTGAGAGGCTGTTGCGTGCAGGAGCAGGCGTTGCCGATGATGCAGCTGATTGCTTCTTCGCAGGCTTTGACATGGAGATCCTCCGTTCGGTTCAGCGGCGGCGTCGCGCCGCCACCACCGAAGCCCCACCTCGGCCATCAAGCCGGCGGGGCAGGATCCCAGAGCGCCTGGCGCTCGGAACTGGCAACAGTACCGCTCTGTTGGCCGCCAGATGCCAGTCATTTCTGGATAATATTATTGCTCAGTTCGGCCATACTAGCCGCGCCGATTTGGGAATATCGCAGTTCGAATCCTATTACCCCAGGCTCAGCCAGCCAAGCTGGTCTCCAAGATGTCGCCTTCGTGCTGACCTTTTGGAGCCCGGACGGCGATCCGGAGATTTACAATTCCATGGTGCAGTCGCTTGGGAATTTCGTCGAGAGCGCGCCGTCGTCAATGAAGAAATTGACATCGAGAACGAGTAGTGCCCGCTGTAGGGTCCGCCGTGGGCGAGCGGATGAGGCTTAGGGCGGGCGCTCATGCACAGTTACCCCGCCGGTAGTTCGCTCCCGAGTACCAGGCCGACGGCAGGATGACTTGGTGGGGGAATACACGGATCTTTCAGGAGGGGGTTACCCTGTGTTTTTGGGCACAAATTCGTTCGGTCTGACAAAGACTTGGTCGCATTATGCATACGAGGCGTCTGAAAACCCCAAATGTGCTCTTGGAAACGCATTCGATGATTTTTGACGCTTATCCAGAGTGTTAGCAACACTTATGCCCGGCTTTTCGATGCCGGTGCGTTGACAGGATTTGGAAAAGGTCGCCCCCCTCAATCCCGGACACCTCGATTGATTCGTCAATGGCGAGGTGTGCCTCATGCGATCTTTGTTCGACTTTTACATCCGTCTAGAGCTGGGCGGCAGTATCGCTATTTTGCTTACGCTGCTGCTCGGATGCGGGGTCGGTAGTTGCTTCATAAGCCGAGTGTTTGCACGTCGTCGATGGAACGAACTACCACGTATAGAGCGTCCGCCCGCTCTGCCTCCTCCTGAAAGACCTTCTGGTCTGAGGACTGGTAAATCCCCTGCCGCTTTACCACCAAAAAGTAAGGGCGCCCGACGTGCACAGCGATGATACGGCACGTGTAACCGACTTTAAGGCCAAAAATGGATAAGCCGCCATGAGCGAAGCTAGGGACCTGTGGGGAAGCGTCAATCGGTTGGCTATTCCAGGCAGCGACGAAGATTTCGACAAACTCTGTCGCGCTGCCGAGCTTTGGCGGAACGCTGGCCAGCTTTTCAGTGCCGGCGCCTGCATGATGGATGCATGCCGTTTAGCGTGGGGGAAACCAGAGCGTATGTTGGCGGCGTTACGTACTGCAGTTGCGGACCTAGAACGCGTGGTTGCCGAAAGACCTGAAGATGAACCCGCGTCGATTGCGGCGTTGTACAAATTGCGTCAAGCCGTGTGGGATACTTCTTCTTATTTCGATGTGGACAGGGCTTCAGCGGCGATTCGGGTTCGCGAAATCGGGACCGAACTAGCTCAGCGACTGTTCGTGAATTTCAAAGATACGGAAAGGGCGGACAATTATCTTGTGCGTGGTATTGTGCTTGTTACCGACCGAGACGGACACTGGGAAACACGGTATCCAAATTACGAAGTTCCACTTGGCGTAGAGGAGCCAGGCACCGAGCTTTTGCTAAACATCCCGTCGGCGTTCCGTTTATTTGTTTCTAATGGCGAGTGGATAACTGCAAATGAAATCGTTCAGTCGCGTCAACACGCATTCACGACTCCGGGGTTGAGGGGGTGGCGATTCGTTACAATCGGCAACGCGCTTCCAAAGGAAGCGGTTAGGAGCTTCGACCAAGCTGCGGACGCGTTTGAGGACGATAAGTGGAACGGCGACCATGAGGATTTGCTTAGGCGCGGTGGCCATTGGTCAAGTGCAAATCAAGATCTATGGGCGAAATATTATCGCGCACGTGCGCGAGTGATCGAATCGATAGAGAAGCCCGGAAACGTAAGGACCTTGCTAGAGGACGCTTCCCATATTTTGAGGGGAACGGACGCGGGTTGGGTTAGTACTGAAGTCTCCAAATTCCAAGTCGTGATCAATGTACTGAAGCAAATAGTTTCGGAATCCACGTCAATTAATAAGGAGGAAGCGCTCCTAGAGTATCAACGTCAAATCCAGACGATGGGTGAAACGAAAGAAGATCAATCGGCACTCACGTTCATTGCGGAGGCAGCCGACGGTCTAGCAGGTTTTATGCATGATCCCTTCGCCGAGGTGACGAAGAACAGATTGCAGGGTGCTCTTCGCGCTCTTGAAAGAATCCCGGGTATAGGCCCCGAGGTTGCTGACGTTCTGCGCCCAGAGATCGGGAAAAAGGCTGTTAGTGGCATTCTGGGACCTTATCGGACATGGATGCATAAGTCATTGGAAGCCATAAAGGACGAGGCACAACTTCAGCGCATTTTGCTTCGTTTGTTACAGAGTGAACTCCCGATATACGCCCAAATCCGACATGGTGCACTTGAATACGGCAAGGATGTTGCCCTTGTCGAGATAGAAGGTGTGAACGTGCTTCGGATGTATCAGGTAAAATGCGGCAATATCGATCGAGCAAAATGGCGTCAAAGCAAGGATGAAATGGAGGAGATGTTCCAGGTTCCTCTGGAATCGTTTCAGCTACGTCGCAACGTCGATCGTAGAGAAGGCATTCTCATCACGAATGGGCACGCAATTCCGTACACTGAACCTGTCATCGAAGGATGGCTGAAACATCAGCGTGAACAAATGGGGCGCACAGTGGAATTCCTAAACCTTGATGCCCTCGTCGATTGGATCGTTGAAAACCGACTGGTAAACGAGCTGCGAGCAGCGCTTGCCGATGAAGGAATTCATGCTTGAGCCACATGCATCTATACTCAAGGCATATATTGACGATAACCACACAACTGAGTTTGCGTTTGTGTTGGCGGGGCATACATCGAACCGCCTGAAACCGGGCGAGATTCTCAGATGAGTGGCAGGCCATTCTGGACATGAAGCCCCAACTCACGTGCTTCAAAATGAGCGAGGCGCATACGCGCATAACAAGCGGGCAGTAATCGATCCCACGAGAACTCAACTAAGCTATTATAGAGTTGAAGATCAACCTCCTTTTCTGGTTCAAATGACTGTTCCTCCGGCCGCAGTGCGGCTCCAGAAGGAGGGAAATCCGCCGACGGAATGTGACCAAGCGACAACAACCTGCATCCATACTGACAGCATTCTTGATTTGGCTGTCCTGGCCCAAGCACGGTCTTAGCAGCTGCCCGGAAGGGCGGTAAGAGACCGAGCCGTTGCTCAACGTTCTGGCACGGAATGCCACTGTTCTGTCAATAGAACCCGACGATCGATCCCCAGTAGGCTCTCCGGGCGTCCGAATCGGAAATGTATTGCAACCCTTGGGATAGGGCATCGACCTGATCGTCCGAGTGGCCTCTTGGAAAGCTCATAAGCTCCTTCTGAAATTCGCCAAGCCAAGGAGCCATTCGGGGTAGGAAAACCGAACCGAACTCAATCTTGGCGGACTGCGCCGACATGCGCATGACTTTGTCGGTCGTCGGATCGATTGCAATCGGGTGGATGTGGCTTTCGCGCTTAAGGTCCTGAATGAGGCTCATGCCAGAGCCTTTGTTCTCGATCAGGAGTGCGTAGCCCGTGCTGATATTTTTCCAGCGGTGATGAGTTTGTAGGACCATACGCCGCAAGTCCGGATACTCGAGTTGTTTGCGAATGATATCGATTACAAAAACGGTCTCCTTTCGGACCTGCATGACGACGCCGACCGAATAGCTGCTGAGTTCTTTCGAGCTCATCGCCGTGTCCCAACTGACAATAATTCGGTCGTTTGGCTCCTTCGCCGGGAAATCGTCAAAAAACTTAAACCATGACCACTTGATCAGATTGCCCTCAGGCGGAACGGGTGCCTGCTGATACTGCGCCGCGAAATCAAGCGATCCCATGCCAAGCCTGGTCTGCTCCAGAGATGTCAATGGCTCGCGCTCGGCATGCAAGACATCGCCAGGCCGTCTCACGTGAACGCGATCATGGCCGAGGGGAATTCGCTCGGCGCTCATGGCGATGGCAGGCAAGTTCAAGACATGCCATCCGTGTTGCTCGAGCAGTCGGCCTGCAAGATCGTCGACATGCAATCGCTGCATAACAACAACAATCGCATCATCCCGCTTGCTATCGAGCCGCGGATATAGAGTGTTGAAAAACCACTGCTGCGTGTTGGCGAGTGCAGTTTCCGAATGGGCGTCCTGCGGCTTCTGCGGATCGTCGATGATCAGGAAGTTTCCGCCGCGCCCAGTCAAGGTTCCGCCGACTGAAGTGGCGTACCGAAATCCACGAGCTGTGGTTTTGATCTCGGTCTCAGTGTCCTTGCTGGGGCTGACCTGGGCACCCGGGAAAAGCAAGCGGTAGCGATCCGAGTGAAGCAGCGCTCGAAAGTCATTGGCGTGGGATCGAGCGAGGGTGTCCGAGTACGACACGCAAATAATCCTGGCGGTTGGGTCGTGCCCCAAGACGTAGGCCGGGAACGCAACCGACGCGCAGATCGATTTCAGGTAGCGCGGCGGTACGGTGATAATCAAACGCGAGATCCTGCCTTGTCGCACCTGTTCCAACGCATGGGTCATCGCTTCGACGTGCCAGTTCGGCAGAAACGGCCCGCTGGTTGAGACGACCGGAAACACCGCGCGAACGAAGGAGTACAAGTCCGTGCGGCAGATCGCATTCAACAGGTCGCGGTCCGAAATTAGTTCCTGTTTGTTCTTGTGTTTCATGATTTTTTTCCAGGTTTCGTTGTGGATAGGCGCTGTTCGCTTTCCTTCAGCAGGCGTTTGTTCGGCACCTCGACGCCACGACGACGCAAGTAATCTTCAACAATGCTTTGGTCTTCTCGTGTTGTCGGAGGCGGTTCCGCTGCTGACGGCTGCTCTTTCAGAAGGCCAGAGTCGCGCAAAGCGTGAAGCACGAATGCTAGCGCCTTGGGATTGGCTTGGAATGCCAAGCCCCACATCGTGCGCAGGAGCGCATCGAACCGCGGCAGCGTCTTGTCGCGGCCACCCTCGGTCACGCGCATACGCCCTTGGGCATAATCGCGAACCAACGTGGTCAGGTTCTTTCTCCCACGCGGCCGACCGCTTGGAAATCCCGACTGCCCAGGCTTGAATTGGCTGTGCTTTGGGGGACGCTTGTAACCGACCTCGTAGTCGTCGGTAGCCGAGGCGGGCGGGCGCTTGGGCGGGCGCTTTCCACGCTTCGTCATTGGGGCTTCTCGGCGTTGCTCGGTGACGGCTCGAGCCTCTGCTCAGCCTCGCGCGCTGTAGCAACCTCGTCGAAAATCACGCCGTTGGTGGCATGTACGGCATCGCGTCGCGTGAAGGTCTGCCAGCGACGGATGGCAACGTCCACATAACGAGGCTCGATTTCCAGCGCGAAGGCGCGGCGGCCGATCCGCTCGGCGGCCATGATAGTGGTGCCAGATCCCAAAAACGGGTCCAACACGACATCACCCCGGCGAGTGCAGTCACGCAGCGCATCGACCACCATCGCGACCGGTTTGACCGTCGGATGGTCTTTCAGATCTTCCATTCGTCCTTTGCGAAAGGTGTTGGCGCCGGCGTAACGCCAGATATTGGAACGCGAACGTCCATGCTTGCCCAGCTCGACGTTGTTTAATTGTTGCTCGTCGCCGACCCGAAAAACACCGATGAGCTCATGTTGGCTGCGATAGAACGAACCTTGGCCAGCGGTCGACTTCTCCCAAACCACCAGGTTGATCATTTCCGAATAGACTTGGCGTCCGACTTCGATCAGGTCGGCGACGTGGCGCCAATCCTGAAATACGTAGTGCAATGCGCCGGGCCTTGAGGCGTCAGCGGCAGCGGTGAGTGCCGAATGCAGAAATCCGCGATACTCCTCGCGGGACATTTCGCCACTCGCCATGACGAACTCGGCATGTTTGATGCTGCCGCGGCCTACGACCGAGCGGATCACCATATTGAATGGTGGATCCGTAAATGCCACGTCGGCCCGGCAATCGCCGAGGAGGCGGGCGAGTTCGTTCCGGTTGCGGGCATCACCGCAAAGGATCGCATGATCGCCCAGAATCCAATGATCACCGGATGCGCTGATCGACCGTTCTGTGCACCATTTAGGGTCGAGCTCGTCGGCGGGGTCGCTGGTCCTGTCTTCAAGATCGATGGCGAGTTGGTCAATCTCGGGCGCGGTGAACCCGGTGATGTCGATATCCAGTCCCTCAGCAATCAGCAATTGGGACAGTTCTGGAATTTCGATTGCCAGGCGTTTTCGATCCCAGCCGGCTCCGTCCGAGATTTTATTGTCTGCGAGCATCAAGGCCCGCTTTCGCGCGGCCGGCAGACCGTGGAGCTGAATGACTGGGACCTCCTTCAAGCCTAGAATTCTCGCGGCGTCGTATCGCCCATGGCCGGCGAGGATTACGTTGTCCTCGTCGATCACGATTGGATTGAAATATCGAAGTTCTTTGATGCTCTTCGCCAGAAGCTTCACCTGCTTCTTAGGATGCGAGCGCGCATTGGTTGGGTTTGTCCGCAGGGCGGTTGTTGGCAGCATTGAGAAATGCATGAACGGCTCCATGCCGGCGCGCAGACTGGGCGCAGGGGCGCACGGCCGCGGGGCGGCGGTTAGATCTGGTTTTTTGAGAGTTCAGGCACGCAATCGCTGCCATTGGCAGCAAGGGATGCCATCTGGCATAAGAGACGGGCATTGCCACGTTACTTGCGGCGGGCATTGCCCGCATAGCCTGGTCGCGAGCGGATTCCGCGTCGCGACGGAACGACGGTAGCAAAATATGCAAAAGCGTGCCACGGAATTTTTCGCAGCAGGCCGGGCCATCCGAAAAAGCGAGACAGATCCAGGAGTTTTGGGCGATAACATTTTCGCGAGCAAAAAAGAAAGAATTTGCCGGCGGAAGGACTCGGATTGTCGTGCAGGGTAGCGCGCTCGGAATCGCATAATGACAGGTTACGGAATATTCTGGTCTAATACCTTCAAGTCGCCCGCCGCTCGCGCGGCCCGAAGCGCGGTGTGCACGCTACTTCCAAAATGCTTTGGCCTCATCGAAGCGCGCATGCGCCTTGCGCGCCTGATTCAGCAATCGCGCGATCTGCGCCTGCTGATCGCCGATGATCAGACCGGCCGCAAAGGCGCGATGGCGCTTTTGCTCCTCCGTGAGGCCGCGCCCCGGACGCTCCAAAATCTCGGCGCAAAGCGCTTTGCGCGTCATGATGTCGTTGAAGCCACCAAGGCCATTCTGCAGTTCCTTCAATGCGGCATGAAACTTCTGATGTCGCCTGGACGCCTTCTTGCCCTGGAACAGGATGGCGAAGAATTCGGTTGCATAGCGCGTCTTCTTGATTTGGATGCGCAGCCGGTGCAGCTGCTCGGGATCGAGCTCGCCGATCCTGGCGCCGCGCCGCCTGATCTTCTTGCGGCGGCTGGACAGCTGCTCGATCACGAGCGCTCCGATCGGGGCCGCGCGACGGCCGCTGCGGAGCGGATCGTCGGACGTCAACCACGGACCGGCCTCGATCCATTCGGCGGTGTCGAGCACCAGCGCGCGAAATCGCGCCGACTCGACGGCCGCGCGCGCCCGCTGATAGCTTTTGAGACGGGCGCGCGCGAACATCCTGCTGACGCTGGCGAGGCCGGGCTCGCCGGCCTGCTGCTTTCGAAGCGGCCGCAACGCCTCGATCAGGAACAAATCCAGGTCGCGCGCCGGCGCAAGTTCGGCCCCCAGCCATTTCAATTCGGCCTTGATCACCTCGGCCCGCTGATCCGGCACGATCCGGAAAACAGCGAGATCGCCGCGCGCAGCCGGCGCAAGGCGATGCGCATCTGATGCAGCGCCTCGGCGTCACGCTGTCGGGTCGCAGGCTCGTTCACCAACAGCTGGCGTAGACAGGCTCGGCCAATCAAGGTGAAGGCCCGGGCCGCGCTCATGTCTGCGCGCAGCTCCGCATCGAAGGCCTTCTCGGGGGCATTCACCTTGCTTTCGGCCAGGTCGTAGCCACGCTCCGATTTGCTCTTGACGTCGAGCCACATCGGAACGATGTCGCCGATGCTGCGGGCAAGCTTGAACAGCTCAGCGGCGTTACCTTGCTTGAGCTCAAGCTCGACCTCGGAAATCGGACAAGACGCCCCGGGCACGACGATGTCGCCTTTGTCGAAAGCCACGACGACATGGGAGCCGTTGCCGTTCACGTGGTAGGAGGTTCGCTCGACCCGGGTCTCAAAGACCGGTTTCAGGGCCTGACGAACCTCGTCGTTGAGGAGGGCGGCCAGTTGCGGATCGGCGACGTCGTCAATTGCGGCTGGTCGCCGTCAATGGCTTTCTCCCATTCCGAGCGCTCAAAAATCCCCGATCCGGGGTTGGTGGTTTTGATGGTTTGCAGCCGGCGCGGTCCGGCGTGCCGCACGCGCAATGTCAAACCGTGGTCGCGCATGAACATGTCGTCAGTGTCAAAGTAGACCGACACCAACGTTTCCTTGGTGGGATCGCGAAGTATACCGGTCAAATCCGGATGGCGCTGAATCGATGCGACATCCTCAGGATCGACGCGAAGCTTCAATTCAAATTCTTTGGAATGATCATCCATGACGCAGTGCAACGAGGGTTTCGACGCTGAATAAGATAGAAGGGTCGAAGAACGGCTGGGGGCGCCGTTCGGCGCCCAATAGGAGCGCAAGCCTCAAGCAGTGGCAATTTGGAAATCGTGTTTCAGCGTCATGTCATAAAACTGTCATATATGACAGGGCTGAGGCGCTTTCACATTTTCATCACGGTGTAACAGAACCGGGCTATTCTCACGCCCGCGATTTCCGTGGACACGGTGTCATGCCAGAACCAGCGTCACGGCAGGTTGGTCCGCAAACGCGGACCTGCTGGATCCAATTGCCTGGTTCCAAGACCCTGCGGCAATGCAACCTCTTTGACGTTTCCAGTCGAGGCGCAATCATTAGCAGCCCGGGTGCATTGCCGGACACGTTTGATCTTTTTCTCGCGCTCAGCACCGATGTGGGACGCCGATGTCGGGTGGTTGCCCGGTACCGGGCACGAGGTCGACGTGGAATTTCTCGATGCCGACGCGAGCTGAGATGTTCGAACCAAAACAGCCGAGAATGCGAGATCCGGTCATCGTAGCAATTTGGATTATTTCCATTGTTGCCTGCGGCTTACTCCTCTGGCTCTGGCTTTGATATTCCGTTCTGACAAAGACGTATCCGGCAATATGCGTGCGGCTCGTTGCGGCCTGGCTGTCGAAGTGTTTTGATGCGATAAGCTTGCTATCGAGGATTCGCTCGCGACGCGCCGCCCCATGTGGCTCGGTTCGAATCGACCTCGGCCGTGATCGACAAAGGTACGTTCCTTCGGCATCAGTAGGGCTTCCCCGGCGGCTGTCATGGCAGCGTCATCAAATCATCATATTAATCAAGGCTGGTGACGCGATGACGCCGAGTGTTCGTTACAAAGCGAAGAGTATGACGGCTTGCGAGGCTTCGTACTGCAATCGCGTTTCACCAATCATGTAGACGAATCGCTTCTTACATGCGCCGAGCCAGTCACGATTACGGCGAGGAATAGATCATGTCGTTGGAAACCAACGAGCACACTACCAAGGCCTTTGACGTCGACCTGCAGGAACTTACCCGCATGGTCGCCGCGATGGGCGGGGGCGTCGACCGACAGCTTCGCGGCGCCATCGAGGCTCTGATCCGACACGATTGCGACAAGGGCCAGAGGGTGGTGCTGGCAGACGTCATGCTCGACGCGCTGCAACGTGACATCGAGCTGAAGGCGATTGCCACCATTGCCACGCGGCAGCCGATGGCCGTCGATCTGCGCGAGGTGGTTGCTATCCTGCGGATCGTCAACGAGCTCGAACGCATCGGTGATCTGGCCAAAAACATCGCCAAACGCGTCCCAATGCTGAGCAACGGCGACCTGCCGCGCCAGGCGGGTGGCGGCCTGAATCACATGATGGGCCTGGCCATTGACCTGCTGACCGAGGCACTCGACAGTTTTGTCAGTTCGGACAGCGCGAAAGCGACCGCCGTACGGCACCGCGACGAGGAAATCGACCTCATGTACACCTCGCTGTTTCGCGAGCTGCTGACCTATATGATGGAGGATTCCGGGACTGTCACCGCCGGCGTTCATCTGTTGTTTTGCGCCAAGAACATCGAACGTATTGGCGATCACGTCACCAACATTGCCGAGGCGGTCTACTACATGGTCGAGGGTCATGCCTTCGCGGATGAGCGCAAGAAGGCGGATACCACCAGCATGTTTGGGGCCGTGGTCCAGCGCTCGCACTAGGATCGGGTCATCGTCCTCCATCGCGGCCATCGACAGACAACCCGCGAGATCGCGAGGGACAGCCGGAGCCCCCGCTACGCGGTGTATTTCGTGCCGGCAGCAGAGAAGCAGCGCCGTGCCGGGATACGACTGCTACAGCGGTGACGCGTGCCTGTGTGTACCGAAAACCTCATCCGCATTGATTAGCTGACGAAATCACTTAACGTCAGCGCAGGGTAAACACATCCTGGAATGTGCCGGGCCACGCATCTACACCTACGCAGAACTTCTCAAGACGATTGCCGGCCAGATCGGCGTGCGAGCGCACCTAGCAACGCTTCAGGTAAAACGCGAGGCGCTCTTTTGAGAGACGGCTCATACCTTTTTGTTTGATGCGAGCCACAAGCGACTGCTTCTTCAGGGCTGGAGCCTCTCATGCCCGAGGTACGGTAACGGAAGTGCGCTATCCAAGTTTTTTGCAGATGATTTTCTAAACTGTAAAACGCGTCGCCACTCGCCTCTATGAGTTCGGACAGCGTGGGAATGTAAACGCGGTCTGCGTGACGCGTCACAAGCTTATCGGGAGGAAATGTCCAGGAGCCTTTGCCGCCTTGCGGAAACCCGGCGTCGTAGAGCTCTTTTGCTAGTTCGTAGATCATATATCTTGACGTGCCGGCCGGCTGCCGGCCGTGCAGGCCCTTGACGCCTTCGCCTTCGGCACTCGTGTTGAACGCCGCCAAGCATGCCTACCCAGGTCGCTCTGGCAAAACGATCTTTGTCCGAGTTGGTCAGTCGGACAAGTCTATCTGTTTAGTACCGGTGCGCGACGAAAGTGTCGGCCTGCCCGTGGGCTTTGACCCCGCAGCTCAAAACGGAAGCCCGACCACGAGGGGTCGGGCTCATTCCGATTGGGCAATGCCCTTCGCCGTTTTCACGGCGCTGATGTGCGGCACGAGCCGCTAGATTTAACGCAGTCTTGGGAGTGTTCGATTAGCGCCTCCTTTGGCTGGTTGCCAATACACCAACAAGGAAGTCGTCCGCGTGTTCCGAAGGACCTTAGCGTGCTGTCGGTTTAGTCCCGCGGTTTATCAACGAGAGTTGCGATCAACTTCAACAGCGCTTGATGTTGTGGACCGTGCCCCTGAGAAAGAAATGCGCCCACTTCGATCGTGGAAGCTTTGCCGCCGGAGGCCTGATTTGGCTCATGCACCACGTATAAATTGCCGGCTTCATTCCGACACAGCGACCAGCTGTCACCATTTGAACTCTTATAGATTTCAATCTGCGGCATGGTGTTCAGCCAGACCTCTGTCCTCAGCTTCCCTCAAACCGCCCTTTGTTCATTCGCTTGCGCAACCCGACAGTCTCGGTGACGGCGCCCACGACAGCTTCAACAACGCCTCTAGATTTCTTCCGTTTGGTCGCCTTCTTCTTTTTCGTCACCTTCTTCAGCTTTCGTTTCTTGGCCATGTTCAACCGCCGATATCCGCTTGCTGGAGAGTGACAGCGGAATTGTAGAGCATCCCGCTTTTGAAGTCCCACCTGCAGTCTATTAAGCCCAAGCGTGCAGCGTCCTATTCAGCCGAAACAATCACTTCGGACGCATGTTGGGATCGCCGCCCGGGCTACCGGGCGGTGAGATCACCGGCATGCGGCCGCCCTGCGGCGTCGGCGCACTGATGTCCGGATCGACGCCGCGCGGCGGGCAAATAACGCCATCGGAACGCGCCAGTTGCTCGCTCAACGGCTTGCCAGTGGTGTCGGCGCTTTGCAGTTTCTTGTCCTGTCCCAGGGTGAGGCCCTGCTGCGGCGCGCAGGCTTTCGGATCGCTCGCTTCCTTTAACATTATTTCGGGCGGCGCCTTGGGCAACGGCGAAACTTCTGCGGATTGCGCAAGCGAACGCGCCGGCATCAGCGCGGCCCCAAACAGCAGCGCGATCCTCAATTTAGGCAAATGATTTGACAGCGCCATTGCATCCTCGCTGGTGCCGAGTGCACGGGGCGCGACTTAACAACGGCCCAGACCCCATTCCGTTCCTTTTCATTCGACCGACGCACGCTGATTTCGGGAAGTTCCAACGTTTCTGCAACGACCGACCGAGAGTCGGAACAACGCCAACTACCGCGTCGTTAGTTGAGATGACACAGTTGTTTGCCATCGCCGTTTTGGTTCTGGCTGCGTCTGGAGCATTTGCGCAACCTGCACCTGACAAGGCCAGCCCATCTGCTCCAAGCACAGGATCGATTAGGGAAGCGCCTCCAATTGGCGGGGCATCAATCAGTCCGGCCGGAGCTGCGCACAAAGGCCACCAAGGATATTCCGATGGGAAATGGTAAGCCCAAGAATAGCCCTGCACCCAAAGAGCGTACCGAGCCCCGAAAGTGATGTTCATCAAATTGGCGAGGAACGTATGAAAACAATCAGCGCAGGAAACGTCAAAGAAGCCCCCCGAAAAGTTACCAAAATGACCGGGCGCGATGGCGGCGTCGATGTGTCAGCAAACATCGAACTGCTACATCTGGCGCCGGCCTCGCAAACGGACGCACACACCTATCGAGTAATTGAACTTGTGGGCACCTCGGACAGAAGTATCGACGAAGCAATCAATTCGGCAATCGAGCGCGCTCATCAAACCATCAGACATTTGAGATGGTTTGAAGTTGCACGAACCAGCGGACACATTAGCGATGGCAAGGTCAGCCACTTCCAGGTGACGTTGAAGGTCGGCTTCACGATGGAAGGTGCGCCGACTTCGAAGCCGAGCTTGAGCAAATCGACCGCGAAATAAAAGCCAAGTTCCGACCGAACCGCAGGAAAGTATCGGGAAGAGGGCAGCCAGCTTGCGGTGGTTGACGGTGATACCGTGCTAGCTGGTGGTCGGACGGAAGAATGAATGCTTGGGCGGAGTGTGCGGCCAACTCGCCTGTGCTGATACCGCGGCCTCTCGATCCGGACATTGCCAGGCCAAGCTCTGCGAGCCGAACAATAGCGGCGGGCCGGGACAGCTTGTCGTCCTCCCGATCGCGCCAGCCGTCCACGGCGTGCAAGAACGGGGCATGGCAGCGCAGGCCGACTAGGGTGCCGGGGCCAATGGTACGGGCCGGACCGCGTTTTTTAGGCTTGGACTTCATAGCCATTAAAGGGCGATTCAATCATGCTTTTGTCCGTCATCTGGCCGCCGTCATCCAAACGTGAAACTCACGATGCCGCCAATGATCTCGGTCGATCAGATCGCAGCGTTACACGCGAAGCGGATCGATGGCGGGTGCGGCGCGGCTCGCGGAACCAGAACGGCCGCGATTTTTCACAATCTTGTCCAGCTCCGGACGGCAGTTCTCGCTGGTACGTGCTCGGCACGGCGGCTCGTGAGCCTCCGCCGAGCGAACGCCGACGAAGGGTCAGGTCAGTCGGCGACTGCAATCCATCCGCGCAATTCACGAAAACGCGAACAAATAGCATCAGGGCTATCGCCCACGCCGGTAGCTTTGAACCCCTTGTGACCGCGCTGATCGCGAGTTCTGCTTGATCAGACGACCGGGCAGTAGCCGGACTTTTGTTCTGCTGCCACGCTTGCGTCGCCCCGGGAGACTGGCAATTGCAACACGGTCACCGTTTGCCCTTCGCACAGGGAGGTGACTTGAACAATCCGCCTGAGTCGCCCTCGTTGAAGTGGTCCACCTGAAGTATGTCATTTGGCATCAAGGAGGACCGGTATGCCGAGGAAGCGATACAAGCCTGAAGAGATTGTTGCCAAGCTGAGGCAGGTCGATGTGCTGGTCTCGCAAGGCCAGAACCTGGCCGATGCGATCCGCCAGATTGGCGTGAGTGAGGTCACCTATTATCGGTGGCGCCAGGAGTTCGGCGGGCTGAAGACCGAGCAGATCAAGCGTCTGAAGGAGCTTGAGCTCGAGAACAATCGGCTGCGCAAGGCGGTCTCCGATCTCACCCTCGATAAGCTGATTCTGCAGGAGGCCGCCCGGGGAAACTACTAAGCCCCGCGCGTCGTCGCGCCTGCATCGAGCATGTTCGAGAGCATTTGCATGTCTCCGAGCGCCGCGCCTGTGCGGCGCTCGGGCAGCATCGCTCGACGCAGCGCAAGGTCCCGCGGGGCCGAGAGGATGCCGAACGGCTGACGTCTGATGTGATCGAACTGGCCCGCCAGTATGGCCGTTACGGCTATCGCAAGATCGCCGCCTTGTTGCGCCAGGCCGGCTGGTCGGTCAGCGACGGGCGGGTCGAACGGATCTGGAAACGGGAGGGCCTGAAGGTCCCCCACAAACAGCCCAAGCGTGGCCGTCTTTGGCTCACCGATGGGTCATGCATCCGGCTACGGCCGGAGCATCCCAATCATGTGTGGTCCTATGACTTCGTCGAGGATCGCACCCATGACGGCCGCAGGTTCCGCATGCTCAATGTCATCGACGAGTTCACCCACGAATGCCTGGCGATCCGTATCAACCGCAAGCTCAAGGCTATCGACGTGATCGACGTGCTGTCCGACCTGTTCATCTTGCGTGGCGTCCCTGGTCACATCCGCTCCGATAATGGTCCCGAGTTCGTGGCCAAGGCGGTGCAGGAGTGGATCACAGCTGTCGGTGCCAAGACCGCCTACATCGAGCCAGGCAGCCCCTGGGAGAACGGATACATCGAGAGCTTCAATGCTCGTCTGCGTGACGAACTGCTCAACGGAGAGATCTTCTACACATTGCGGGAGGCTCAAATCGTCATCGAGAGCTGGCGTCGGCACTACAATGCCGTCCGGCCACACGCATCGCTTGGATACAAACCACCGGCACCGGAGGTGTTCGTGCCGGCCTTCGCTGCGCGGCCGGCTGCGCAAACTGTGAATGCTCCGCCGGCCACGCTACCACCCAGGCCAGCCTTGCACTAACGTTCAACCTGGACCACTCGATGTGGGCTGCTCACGCAAAGGGCGGTCGGGCCGACTGCAATCGAGCCATCGGCATGAAAGATAGCGTCGTAGGAGTCCTTCCAGCCCTGGTTGACCAATCCATGCTCGTCGGCGCGATGATATTCGACGAAGCCATCTCGATCGAGATCACCCGGTCCGTCGATCCAGGCCAAAGCCGCTTCAATGTTGGGCCATAGCTCCCGCAGCGTCTCGATGTCGCCCGTGTGCTCGGTATAGAGCCCGGCCAGCATTACGAACAACGGCGTCGCATCCACACTGCCGTAATACAGCTTGAACGGCACCTCCCGCAGCGCTGCCATTTCACCGCCACGCATCTCATGCAGGATTTTTCCAGGCTCGGCGTCGGCGAGCGGATCGAAATCTTTGGCTTGATAAGCCGCAAGCCGTCGCAACACGCCTTTGGCGACACCGGTATTGCACCACAGCACCTGCATCGCGGTGATGATCCCGTCGCGGCCAAACGTGGTCGAATACCAGGGAATGCCGGCGTAAGGATAAGGTCCTTCCGGCGTTGCGGTTGTCAGCATCGCAAGGTCTGCCATCGAGCGGCATACCACCTCGTTGAAGATCGGGTTTGATGTGGCAATGGTGGCCATGCCACGGCCTACGGTTCGATGCTCATCGAACGCCGCGCGCAGGCCTTTGCGAAACGGCAGCGAGCGGCTTTCCTCGAAGCCGCGGTCGCACTTCACCGTTACGTAGATCGACCGGAATTCGTTGGGCTGCAGCTCGAACGCATAGGAGGCAGCGCTTTTGGCGAGGCGCTCCGGCGCAGGCTCGAACATCAGCATCGTGCGACGTCGATTGCCATCGAGGCCTAGGTAGTTCAGCGTGACGCCGGCTTCGCGGGGAATCTGCACGGTGGCGGTGCCGCGGCGGGCACGGCGCATCCCGCGCACTTCGAACAGATCCGCGAAGTCGCTGGCGAAGGCGAGCGTCAACCGCACGTCGAATGGGCGCTCGCCGTGGTTCTGAATACGCAGGCGCTGGTAAACCGTGCCGCGCCAGAGAAAAAGCGTTCGTACGACGTGCAGCACGTCTTTTGGCATCACCAGCTGTTGGTCGACGTAGATATCGGGATTGGTCAAATCGACGGTGAGGATGGAGTTGTCGTCGCGGACGCTTGAGCCCAGTAGCAGCGGCTGCTTGCCGTTGAGCAGCAACTCCAAGTGCGAGAGATGGCGCGTATCGCAAAAGAAGATGCCGTCTGGTCCGCCGGGCGATGCCCCGATGTCCGCATAGCTATCGAGCACGGCGAAGCAATCACCGTGCTTGAGAGTGCGGCGCGGCCGCGTCGAGGAGCCGGTCGCCGGAATGTAGAACGGGGTTTCCGGAATCTCTTCGACCAGTGCCGTGGTCAAGTCCTGCCTAAGCAATAGAGGGCCTCAGAATGATCGTGCCCTTGCCGTTTCCCAAGTGAATCTTGGGATGCAGCTTCGCGGTGTCGACGGGTTTCAACGACGCGAGCAGCGAACGATAGACGTCGACATAATCCTTTGCCATCCGTGTTGCGGAAAAGCGTTGCTCGAAACGTTGACGCACCTTTTTACGGTCGAGCGCGATGACATGCGGCAGCGCCGCAATTGCCTGCTCCATCTGTTTCGACGATCGTGCCAGTGACGCCTTCGTCAATGATTTCCGGCACCGAACCGCAGCGGAACGCCAGAACTGGCGTGCCGCAGGCCATGGCCTCGATCATGGAGAGGCCAAAAGGCTCCGGCCAGTCGACGGGAAACAGCAGCGCCTGCGCTTTGCCCAGGAATTGCGTCTTCTGGTGTTCGTTGATCTCGCCGATGAATTCGACGCCGGGCCCGTCCAGAAGCGGCTCGATGGTCTTCCGGAAATAGGCCTCGTCGGCGTGGTCGACCTTGGCCGCGATCTTCAGCGGAATGCCGAGCTTACGCGCAATCGCGATGGCGCGGTCCGGCCGCTTCTCCGGCGAGATGCGGCCCAGAAAGGCAACGTAGTCGCCGCACGGCCCCGTGGGCGGGCGATGCAGACCGACCGGAAGACCGTGATAAACGGTTGCGGCGAAGTTGGCATTCGGCACCGGGCGGCGCTGATCGTTGGAGATCGAAACCAGTGGCATATCATCGAAGCCGAGATAGAGCGGAATGAGGTCCGGCAGGTCTTGGCGGCCATGCAGAGTGGTGACCGTGCGGTCCGCGATCGCGTGAAACAGCGGGAATTGAAACTGGTCGATATGAAAGTGCAGAACGTCGAAGTCGTCGGCGCGTTGGCGCACGCGGTCGAGCATCAGCATGTAATAGGGGATGGTATCGACGACGCTGGCGTCAAGTCGCAACGCCTTCGGCACGCAGGGCACGAGATTGGCCGCCGTGATCGAATCGCCGCTGGCGAACAGGGTAACGTCATGGCCGAGCGCCACCAGTTCTTCAGTCAGGTAGGAGACGATCCGCTCGGTGCCGCCATAAAGCCGGGGCGGCACGCTCTCGATCAGAGGTGCAATCTGCGCGATTTTCATTATGTCTCCCGCCTGCCCCAAGTGAGTGAACCCCTCGATAGTCCGAAGGTTCCGCGATATGTGTTGCATTGCGATGCGCTACGGCAGTCGCGCATGGGTGCGAGGTCAACACGCCCAGCGTTGTGAGCCAGCCGCGCATCGAAAGTTCTGCCATATTTTTTCCTCTCTACGTTACCAATGCCGAAGGATTGGTACGTCCACCCATTGATCCTTATAATTGTAATAACTTGCGGCCGGCTCGAGCGAGCAATGTGGCGGGATCTTGAGGCCGATCTGACGAGCAGTCCGCGATTGACCACGGTCTCCAAGGCAGTTGCGGCCTCGACTGGCAAGTCGCTAGTGACCAGGCCGCATCCTCCGAACTACCGCTCTTGCTCGGCATACGCGGCATGGCGTGCGACCACCGCGCGGTCATGAGCCCGGGTTAGTGGTCGCTTCGCTCGGGATCGCTCTCTCTTGCCAAGCCAGCCCAGGTTTCTGCCATGCGCAAAAAATCAGTGCGGCGCCCTGGTATCAACTCTCCATCAGCCGAAATTCTGCACTCGGCCTCTTTCGACAAGCAGTGGGCGGGGTCGAGGCGCTTGCGAGTTTCGGGCATGATTCGCTCCGTCAAGGGAGCCTGCTCCGACACGGAAAGCGAGTTCTGAGCTAAACCGACCACGTTTGGGTGTCCACACTCAGTGTCGGGTCGCCCCGATGGTGTGGTGAACCATGCGTCTCATCGCGGCAATAAATCGCGCACTAATGCTGCCCGGTTCGGGCAACCTCGTGAGGGGAACATGGTCTTCGGTAAAGAAGTCGATGCCACAAGCTTTGCATTCGAATACGCTGAGTTCCCACTCACCGTCCTGTCGCATGCTTCGGGGCGTCTCGATCATAGATCGACCGCAGTTCGCACAGGTGGGAGATTTGGGCATGATGATAGGCACTCCATCCGCGTCATAGATGTTCCAAATTGTTACCCGGCGTGATGATTGGGAGCGAGCGGCACTTTATGGGGGGAAAAGGCGACGGGCGTCTTCTTGAGCACGCAGCTCTGTAACGAGTATTTCTCGATGGGCTTCTAAATCCTGTATTCGGCGCTTCGTGTTCTTGATCAGAGCTTCGCCGTTGCTTGCGTCGCCCTTATAGGAGCGCACGATTTTCACCCGACGCCTCTGTTTGTCCTTAAGCCTTTTCGCAAAGGTGATTTTCGATTGGACTTTTGCGATTTGGTTTTTGAGATTGTCCATGCGGCAACACGGGGCCCTTCACATTAGCAAAAGCCGCTGAACCAACCGGAGCGAATAGAGCAATTAGAGCTTCACAACGCCCAAATAGGTCATCGCACACGCGACAATTTTGCTCACGACCAAGACGACTAACCCCGCACCAACTGAGGCGGCCTCGGGCAAGCTTCAGTGGAGTTTTAGCTGATTAGCATTCGTCATAAAACCTCCTGAGACTAGAATTAGGTTTGCTTCCACCGGTTATCTGAACTGCACGACCGGTCTTGTTCGGGCTGGCATTCCGGGCACTAAAGCTGCGCTTAGCGTGGCCTGCCATTGAGATTGCATACGTTCCTCCTCTTACAGGCGGGAGCGCAACCATCTCTCAGCCACCGACGCCTGGCGCGAAGCCGCTGCCGGTGATGCGCCTTATATGTGCATCCGCAGACCTAGTTTCGAGTGTAGAGTGTTAAAACAAATGGTGGTCAAAACAGACCATCCCGCAACCTTCAGCAAGACGCACGCCGCTTAACCCAGGTGTGACTCAACCCTCGTGGGTAACGCGATTAAGTTCACTGATGTGGGCGGAGTTACAATAGAAGTCGGCTCTGCGAACGGTTCCCTTAAGCTTTTCCGTGGAAGCGGACCAGGAATCCGCCCGCTGACCAAGCTAGGTTATTCTAGGAATTTCAACAGCTCGACAATTCGATCACCAAGTCGAAAGGCGGCGCGGGCCTTAGTTTGCCATCGTGGCGGCCAAGTCTGGAAGACTGTTCCGGCAGAGCAGAAACACAGGCAGTGAACTTGCTGACAGCATGTACGCTGCACTAATCTCAAATAGATGCTGACAGAAAGAAGTTCTAGGGTTGGAGGCAGAAACATGGACCGCCGTCATTTCAATTCAATCCTGCTGGCTGGTGGCGCTGTCGCCGCTACTGGAACGCAGGCCGACGAGGCTGTCGCACAAGGCGCTCCTGCTGCTACCGGCTCCTCAGGTTTCGAGCTGCTGCGTCTGCCAGAAGAGTACCGCAAGATTTTCGAGCAGAGCTACCCGCGTTTTTCCGACGGGGAGTATAAACGCCGCCAAGATGCAATGGCCGCCAAAATGGCAGCGGCGGGCCTCGATCACGTGCTGATGGTCACCAACGTTTGGGTCGGCAATGCCAACGTGTGGATGACGGGTTGGCGCGGCACGGCGGAGTGCCTCACACTCTTCAAGCCGGGCGAGCAGATGGTGATGTGGATCGAGTACTACAATCACCTGCCGCAATGCCGCGAGGTCGCGAAAGGCGTCGACGTGCGTTGGGGCCAAGAGAAAGGCGCGCAACTCGTCGCGGAGGAGCTCGCAAAGCGCGGTGCCAAGAAGGTCGGCGTGATTGGCCCCCTCAACGGCGCGGCGTGGAAGGGCATCGAGACAAAGGTGCCGCTGGTGTCGTTCGGGCGTGAGTACATAGAGCTTCGCCTCGTAAAGTCCGAGGAGGAGATCCAATGGATGCGCATCGGCGGCGCGCTTTCCGATCTTGGCATGCGTACCCTTATTGCGGGTACCAAGGTCGGCATGAGCGAGCATGAACTCGGTAACATGATCGAGCGCTCTTATGTCGGCATAGGCGGCACGATCGGCATCCACTTCATAGGCTCCACACCGATGTCGGCGCCTGACTGCTGCGTGCCGCGCCAGTATCACACGCGCCGCACGGTCAAGCCTGGTGACTTCGTATTCTGCGAGTTGACCTCGACGTGGTGGGACTACTCAGGCCAAGTGTTGCGCGGCTTTACCGTCGAGGCCGAGCCCACGCAGCTCTACAAAGACCTTCATGCCACTGCCGAGCAGGCCTTCAACGACATCACCAAGACTATCAAGCCCGGCCTGCACAGCCGGGAATTGATCGAGGCATCGGCAATTATCGAGAAAAATGGTTTCACGACCTACGACGACCTAGTTCATGGCTTCGGAGGTGGTTATTTCCAGCCGATCCTAGGCTCCAAGTCGCGGCCTGCGGGGCACCCCCCGACGCTCGTCCTGCAGGAGAACATGTGCATGGTCGTGCAGCCGAACGTGATTACAAAGGACGAGAAGGCGGGCGTGCAGTTTGGAGAGTGCGTGCGGGTGACGAAGACCGGGTTCGAGTCGCTACACGTGTTCCCTGCTGGTCAGTTCAAGGCCGGGCAGATGCTGTGAGTCTCTGGACTTGAAAAGCGTCTAGAGCTTTGCTGCGCTCAGCGGAGTGATCAACTCGAATTTGGCCGCCCGGCCTCAGTTGGGGCGAGAGCCGAGGTTATGACCGAGACCAACGATTGCCGGACAATAGCCATCGAGTGACGGTTTTGTTCAATGAGTTCGCTATCCATCTCGGAAGTTCTAAATCCGTGTTCGACGCCTTCAATGCCCACGATCTTGATCGGATCATGAGCTATTTTAGCGAGGATTGCGTGTTGGAGATGCCGCGCGGCCCCGACCCGTGGGGACGTCGCAGGGGAAAAGCAGACATTGAGAAGGAGCTGGATGTCGCCAATGGTACTATCGGCGACATCGGCACACCTCATGTTGCAGCAGCGAAGCCGCTTTCAGCCCCTATCAAAGCGCTCGTTTGAGCCGATACGATGTAGCCTTCCGAGCCTGGGGCGGGCATGAAACGGCGACAATTTCTCGGAGTTTTGGGTGCGCGGTGGCGGCGTGGCCGTGCGCCGTGCGAGAGGCCCCGGAATGTAACGTGCCGCAGCAGCCCATCGGACGTGATGTCGCGGTAGTCGACCTCGGCCCAGTACTTCGGCTCCACCCAGCGGTCGATCTTCTTCCCCCCCTTCTTCGACAGTGGCGACTTCGCGACCGTGATCGGGTCCATCAGCTTGCGCAGCTCGCGCGCCATCTTTTCGGTGTAGCCCGACCCGGCCTTGCCTGCGTAGAGCAGCGGAGTACCCATGAGACCCGAGCCATTTCGAAGGACGCAATCCTGATCCGGCGGGGCCGCTTTCAGGCGCTCATCTCCGGTCGCGTCGCCATGCTGACTATCGTCGGCGCGGGCTTAGTCGTGCTTGTCGGGCGGGCGCTACATCGCAATAAGCCCGTGACGCCGCTCAAGAAAAAGAAAACAGGAAGCGCCGTCCAAAGGAGCACGGGAAAAGTCAAAGGGCCACGTCGACGCTCCACGCGAAAGGCGGCGGACATGCCACCGCTGCGGGCGTGCTCCTTTCAGGCATCTGTCGGAGCCGTCTTCGCTGTCCAGATGCTTACCCGAATCTGCAGGGTGACGGACAGCTTGGACTGCCTTCCGTTTCAGGTAAAAAACATTCGCTTTAAAAGTGGTGCTCCGCTCGACGACATCGTGGTCGAAACCGACTGTCCGTCATCGAATGCTTTGAGACAGATGGCGGTGTGAACTACAGGAGTGACTGGCTCATCTGGTTTTAGTTTATGCGGCTTTCTTTTGATGCAGCAAGCGACGTTTTCGGATTGTGTTCCGTTTGATCCTTTCTCTTTCCAGCAGGATGGTTTGGCCGCGTCCGAAGTAGACGTCGGCCGGCGTTAGATTGCTCAAGCTCTCGTGATAGCGCCGGTGGTTGTAGTGATCGACGAACTTTTCGATGTTGGCTTCAAGATCGCCTGGCAGGTAGTAGTTTTCCAGCAGGATGCGGTTCTTGAGCGTCTGATGCCAGCGTTCGATCTTGCCCTGTGTCTGCGGATGGTAGGGCGCGCCGCGAACGTGCCCCATGTTCTGTGCATCCGGCGTACCGGCAGATGGGATTGCTCGACCGGCGAATGATCTCCAGCTCTCTCGGAGGCGGGAGTATCTCATACTCATCGTCTCCCCCCATCCGCGATCATGCTTTTTTTGAGCAGCCGCAGTTCTAGCGCCTGCTCAGCCACGACCGCCTTGAGCTCCTGCGCCTGACGCCGCAGATCCTTGACCTCACCACTGGTCGCCGCCCGCACGGTGTCACCCGCCAAGCGGCGCTTGCCTTGGACCAAGCGTAAAAGAGGCCCTCGGCAATGCCTTCACGCCGACACAACTCGGCAATGCTAGGGTCTGGACTCACAACTTGATCCAGTAGAGTGCCCCGACGAGGGCTGCGGCGGCAAGGAAGTTTCGGGCGAGTTTGTCGTAGCGCGTGGCGATGCGCCGCCAGTCCTTGATGCGGCAGAAGTAGTTTTCGATCTTGTGCCGTCGTCGGTAAAAGCGCTTGGGACAATAGGCTTTCTTGGTGGCATTGCTGCGGCTGGGGATGACTGGCAAGGCGCCTTCATCCTTGATCTGCTGACGCACTTTCTGGCTGTCGTAGGCCTTGTCGGCCGTAACGGCGAGTGGCGGCTTGGGAGTGTCGAGCACGTCGCCGACGACCTGGCTGTCATGGACCTGGCCACCCGTGACAGCGAAGTTCAGCGGGCGGCCCTTGCTATCGACGATGGCGTGGATTTTCGTGGAGCGACCGCCGCGACTGATGCCGATCGCCTGATTTTGCTCCCCCCTTTTGCGCCGCTGGCCGCGCGATGGGCTTTCACGATCGTGCTGTCGATCAGATACAGACTGTCGCGCGATTTGGATGCCAGCGTGTCGAAAATCCGCTTCCAGATGCCGCGGCACCCTCGCGGATCTGCTCGAGCGCGCGGATGATCTGAGGAATGCGCGCCCGGGAGTTGAATTCGGTCGGGCCTCGGCCGCCGCCGCCGCCACGCCCGGCCCGCCGGCCGGACCAGCGCCGCGTCCACCGGCCCGCCCAGCGGCCCAGCCGCGCCCGGCGCCGCCGCCGCCGGTGCGCCCAGCGCCCTGGCCACGGCCCGTGCTGGGCAGAATGCCGCCGTCCACGCGATACACGCGGTATCCGGCGGCCATCGTCGCGGCGGCGCGTTCCTTCAGCCCCATGCCCTGGCTGTCGGCGGGCGGGACGACGCCCTGCGGGAGACCGGACGTCGCGTACAGCTCGATGTGCTCACGCGCCTTGCCACCGAACAGTTGATACAAGGGCACGTCGAGCGCCTTGCCCTTGATGTCCCACAGCGCCAGGTCGATCGCGCCCATCGCGTGCAGCCGCTCCTTGCCGGGCGAGTAGAACCCGTCCATGAAGGCGGCCTGCCAGATCGCCTCGGTGTCGAAGGCGTTCCTGCCGATGACGCTTCTGGCGACGTTGCGGATGGTGTCCGGGGAGCCACCCTGGCCGATGCCGGTGATCCCGGCCTCGGTGTCGACGAGCACCACCATGTTGCTCTGCGGGAACGCCTGCGGACCGTTCGGGTCGTAGTTGGGCGGGTAGAAGATCCGGATCTTCGTCACTTTGGTCGGCGACAGCCGCGACTGGCAGCCTGCGCCAGCGCGCTGGCGTGCGTCCGCGCCCGGGCATCGGCGCCCAGAGATCCACGACGACCGGCGGACCAGCGATCCGAGCGCCCCGCCGCAGCGACTTCGTGAATGTTCTGCGATCGACGTTCATAGGTGTGCTCCCTGTAGAGGCCAGACGCCCGACGGTCGATCTGAATCCTGGAGCGGTCTCAGCTCGTGGCTCTGTCGCAGTCGGTCTTAGAAATTGAACCTCGTCACGAACTGGACGAACCGCGGTGACGCGGCGGTCGCGCTGGTGATGCGCCCGAAGTCGGTGGACGTCGGGTTGAGATTCGGGTTGGCGAACGTCGTCCGATTCGGGAGGTTGAGGATGTCCACCCGGAAGCTCAGCGAACGGCGCCCGCGCAGCATCACCGTTCGCATGAAGTTCATGTTCACCTGCATCAGGTTCGGCCCCCTGACGCCATCGATCCGGAACGGGAAGACGCGCTTCTGGAAGTTGGCAGGCCCCTTCGCCGGATCGCGTTCGAACCCGGCGTCGACGTTGAACCAGCGCTCGAGCGTCGGGTCGTCGCTCGGGATGTCGTCGAAATCGCCGTAGAAGAAGACGTTGCCCCACGTGAGGAGCGGTCCGGGCTGGTATTCGAGCGTGCCGGCGACCTGCCAGCCGCCGAGAATCGCGCCAAGAACGCCGCGTGCTCGCGAACTTCCGGCCCGGGCCGAACGGAATCTCGGCCAGGCCGCTGGCGGTGATGCGGTGCGGGCGGCCGTTGGCGTTCGGCTGCCAGAGCGTCGGCTCGCGGTCGTACTCGTTCAGGAACTCCAGATTGCGGATCCGGTTGCCCGAGTAGGCCGCGCTCAGGGCGTAGCCCTTGTTGAACCGGCGCGTGAAGTTGACCTCCACGCCGTGCGTCGTCTGTTTGCCGAGCGGCAGGTTCGCGAAGTTGACCGACGAATACTGCGGGTACGGACCGCGGAGGAGACGCTGCAACTGCACGGTGGTGTTCGTGAAGAAGGCGTTGCCCGCCATCCGCGCGTAGAGGGCGGGGTCGGTCGCCTGGAGCGAGGAGAAGTTCGAGAGCAGGAAGGGGTTGGGCACGTTCGTCTGCAGGAAATTCTGCTGCGTGACGTCCCTGACGTTGTTCCCGTTCCAGTACTCCTCCGGCAGGTAGTCCATGCGGAGTGTCATCGGCAGCCGATCGCCGACCTGGTAGTTGTAGGCGACCTCGATGGCCGTCGTGCCCCACAGCTCGCGCTGGACGCTCGCCCGATACCGCTGCACGCGCGGGTGCTTGCGATCCGGGTTGCCGATCGTCACGGCATTGCCGAGCAACGAGTCGACGCCGAGGCTGTCGCCAACGATCGGGTCGTAGCGCGTGCCGTCGGCGCGCAGCGGGAACGGATCGGTCTGCGGCAGGATCCCGCGGGCGGGGTTCCCGAGCGCCCAGGTCTGGCCGAAGTCGTTGCTCGTCACGCGCGTGGTCGTGGCGCTGTAGCCGGTCGTGAGCGGCGTGTAATTGGCCGCGTTCAGGGTGTCGTAGAACATGCCGTAGCCGGCCTTGAGCACCGTCCGGCTGCCGAGCCGGTAGGCGCCCGACAGACGCGGCATCCACAGCGACTCCCCCTTCCAGGAGCGTCCGTTCGTTCGTGAATCGCTGGCGAAAATCGGCCCGCCGCGAACCTTGAACGTGCTCGCCGGGCGGTTCGGATTCGGGTTCGCCGCGTAGGCCGCTTCGGCCAGCGCGCGTGATGGCCGTGACCGCGTCCGGGTCCCAACCGATGATGTCGCGGCGCCCGGTTTCGACGATACCGCTCTCGTACTCGTAGCGAAGGCCGAAGTTCAGCGTCAGGTTCCGGGAGGCCCGCCACGTGTCCTGGCCGTAGGCCGAGAAATACGACGAGTGGAGCTCGGGCGCGACGAAATCGTCGATCGAAAACGACTGCGGCACGCCGAGCATGAACGCGGCCCACGAGAGCCCGAGGTTGCCGGCCGGGAACACCGTCGTGTCGTCGGCGGCGCGCGTGTAGAGGTTGGTGTAGTTCACCACGCCAGACGTGTTGCCGAGGTTCGAGATCTTGCGGCCGTGGCGGCGGTTGTCCGAGCCGACGCGCAGCGTGTGCGCGCCCTTGACGTGGGTGACGTTGACCTGGCCCTGGATGTTGAGCACCTCCGGATACAGGCCGACGTTGCCGCCGAACCCCTGATAGCCGGCAATGTTCACCGCGGGCATCTGGCAGCCGCCCTGGCGTGCCGAGCAGAAGTCGTCGACGTACTGCGGCATCCCGAACTCGCGTCGGCTTGTAGCGCTTCATCCCGAGGCGCCGCTCGGCGTCGCAGAAACCAGTTCGACGCCGCCTGCAGGTCGAGGACCGTGCCCTTGCCGAAGATCCGCGTCCAGTTGCCCGTGTACGACCAGCTCTTCCGTTGACGCCAGGCCGAGTGCAGGCCCTCGCGACAGCGGATTCTCGTAGGTCCAGTCGTCGTCTTCTTCGGTGAAGTAACTGCCCGCGGCGCGGAAGAAGAAGCGGTTCGACTGGCGAGGGGTTGAAATCGACGCGTCCGCCCCAGAGGTGGCTGTGCGTCTGATCGGGCTCGGCCGCGCCGAGGTAATTGTCGGTCGGCGCCTGGCCCGGCGCCGGGTTCTGGTTGGGCGCCGGCAGGAACTTGATGTACTCGCCGGTAGGCCGGGTTCACGATCCGGTTCTGCGGGATGATGTTGTTCGGGAACGGATCGCGGATGATCCGGCCGGGCCGGTTCGGGTCGGGCCGTGCCGTGAGCGGGTCGTAGATGCGGTACTGCTGCGGATTGGGCAGCAGCAGGAGATCGGAGAAGTCGCCTCTCAGGTGGGCTTCGGTCGGAATCGTGATGGCGCCGGTCTGGATGTTGCCCGGGATGAGATCGGCGACGAACGAATAGTTGGCGAAGAAGAACAGCTTGTTCCGCCCGTCCACCAGTTTCGGGATCACGATGGGACCGCCGAGGGTGTACGACATGTTGGTCGACTTGCCGGATTGGAACACCTTCTTCAACTCCGGGTCGCGCGTCGAGAATGGGCTTCTGAAAGTGGTTCGCTCCGTTCAGGCGACTCGTCCACGCCTGGTAACCGGCCAGGCCGCTCAATCGGTTGGTGCCCGCCTTGGTCATCATCGCGACGCCGAGCCCCGTGCCGTGTCCCACCGACGCATCGAAGTTCGACGTTTCGATCCGCATCTCCTGCAACATGTCGGAATTGGGCGAGGTGGCGACGTTGCGGGCGTTGCCGGCATTCGTGGCGCCATCGATGGTGTACTCCGTGGCGCCGACGCCGCCGACCGGGCCCGCCTGCGCCGACGGGCCGCCGACGAAGCCCTGGGTCGCAAACTGTGGCGCCGCGCTCGCCGCCACACCCGAGACGCTGCGAACCAGGAGCAGCGGCATGCTCGAGAACGTCGGCAGCTCGGTCAGCAGGCGGTTCTCGAAGGTGAGACCGGACGTGACGGCATTCGTGTCGAGGAGCACCGCGGCCGCGACCACGTCCACGCGTTCGCTCACGTTGCCGACCTCGAGGGTGATGATGAGCGGAACGGACTGGCCGACCGCGAGCTGAATGCCGGTCTGCCGGAAGCTCTTGAAGTTCGCGAGCTCGACCGAGACTTCGTAGTCGCCAGCGATGAGGAGGGGAGCCTCGAAGTAGCCGCTCTCGTTCGTCACCAGCTGTTGCGAGACGTTGGTGCCGGTGTTGGTGATCTTCACGTTGGCGCCAGGCAGCACGCCGTCCTTGTCGCGCACCGTTCCCGAAATCGTTGCCGCGCGTCTCCTGGGCGCTGACAGGGATGGCCGCGAGCCACATCAGCAGCATCCAGGCGATCCAGACACGTTTCCGCATGGCGCTCACCTCATCTTTGCCGACAGAGACAGCGATAGTGAGGGCGCCACCGGGAGCGCCGTCTAAACGTTTATCGATTGTCGGCGGGATGGTAAGGCGCGCATCAGCAACAGAGTCAACACCTCTATTGCGAACTTCCTGGCTGTACAATAACAAGCCGAAATGCCCACATATCATGCGGCGTGAGGGCTGCGCCGCCTGGTCTTACCACTTCAGCTGCAGGACCAGGCAGCGCTGCTGACGCCCATTTGCGCGCGAACACGCTCTCCAGTGCGTCTAGACGGGCCAAAATCACACCATCCAGGACACACAGAAAGCCACATCTGGCTCGTCAGCTTGGCGTCCGTTTCCTACCTCGGGAATCGCGCCGATGCGCCTCTATCGGAACAGCCGCGGCGCGAAGTCGTGCAGGCTGCGCCGCCAGGTCAGCCACTCGTGCGCGGTGCCGGGCGACTCGAAGTACACGGCCTTGATGCCTGCCGTGTTGAGTGCGTCGCTGAACGTCTTTGCGCCCGGTCCTTCTTCTGAGCCGATGCTCAGGTAGAGCAGCTTGATGTTCTTGTTGAAGGCCGCGGCGTCGGCGAACGCGCCGCCGCAGGCCGTCTTGAGATCGATCGGGCCGCCGCCCCGTCCGAAGCCGCCGCAGCTGCCGCTGAACCCGCCCATGTACGCGAACTTGTCCTGGTTGGACAGCACGGTCTCGAACGTCTGGGCGCCGCCCATCGACAGGCCCGCCATGGCGCGATTCTCCCGGCCGGGCTGCACGCGGTAGCTGCGCTCGATCATCGGCACGAGGTCCGTGAACATCATCTCGCTGTAGGTGGCCTGGCCCAGACCGCCGGTCCGTCCGCCGGCGCCGCGGCCTCCCGGAGGTGCCGCACCGCGGCCGCCGGCGGGTGGGGCGCCGCGACCTGGTCCGGCCGGCGGGGCCGGCGGCGCGGCGCCCGGCGCCGGCACGAGGCCGCGCGCGGCAAACAGCGCACCGCTCTCGCCCGGCTTCACGGCATTGAGATTGTCCATCACGACGATCATCGGCTTGGCGCGCCCGGCGGCAATCAGGTTGTCGAGGATCAGGTCCACGTGGCCCTGCTGCGCCCATCCGGTCTCGTCTTCGCCCCACCCGTGCAGCAGATACAGCACCGGGTAGCGCGCGCGCGTGTTGGTGTCGTAGTCGGGCGGCGTGTAGACGAAGCTGCGGCGCCACTTGCCGGTGACCTTTGACAGGTACCACTGCTGACTGACGCGGCCGTGCGGGACCGCCTTGGCAGCGTAGTAGTCGCCGTCGGGATCGGGCACTTCGATCGCGCTGTTCTGCCAGCCGGATCCGAAGTAGGTCATGGTGGACGGATCGGCGACCACCGCGCCGTCGATCTGCAGGCTGTAGTAGTGGAAGCCGATGACCAGCGGCGGCGTGGTCACGCTCCACACGCCGTCGGGGCCCTTTTCCATGTCATACCCGGGCCCCATCCGGAGCCGCACCTTCTGCGCGTCAGGGGCGACGGCGCGGAAGAGCACCCGCCGGTCCGGATACACGCAGGGATACTTCGCCTCCGGAATATTGGTGACGGAAGGTTTGCATTCGTCGGCAGACTGCGCCCAACTCACCTGGCAGCCCAGTGCCGCCGCGAAGGCGACGATCGTAAGGGTCGTTCGCATGACGTCTCCTTGGTTCCGTGGTCAGTCCAACCCGCCAGGATGGCGGAATCCGCGGACCTTGGTCTGAATCGACCAGGCCGACGACTCCGCCCACCATGTAGAGCACGTCGTTGTCCGGCCCGCCAAAGGTCAAGCTGACCGGATACTGGGGCAGCCCGATCGTGCCCGCCTGCGTGCCGTCCGGCAGGAAGATCTGGACGCCGCTGCGGGTCGCGACATAGAGCCGGCCGTCGGTGTCCACGGCCGTGCCGTCGGCGCCCGAATCGAACCGATCGACCGGCTTCGCGGCGCCCAGCACCTCGGGCGTGAGGCTCAGCATCGCAAACTGCCGCTTGTTCGACAGCGAGCCGTCCGCGGCGACGTCGTAGGCCCACACGAAGTTCTCGCCTGGCTGCGCCCAGGTGTTGTCCACATACAGCGTCTTGCCGTCCGGGGACAGCTCGACGCCGTTCGGCATCGCAAACTCGCCCGGGCCGATCACGACCTTCGCCGTGCCATCCGGCGCGACGTAGTAGACCTGCTTGCCGGGCTGGCTCTTCTGGGCGTCGGGCGTGAACTGCGGATCGGTGACGTAGAGGCCGCCCTTGGCGTCCATCACGAGGTCGTTCGGGCCGTCGATGCGCTTGCCGTCGACCTTGTCGAGCACGACCCGCACCACGCGCCCGGTCGCCGGATCGACCTCGATGACGCGGTGGCCGAACATGTCGCAGACCAGCAGGTTGCCGTTGGCCGCGGCAATCGTCCCGTTGGTCTGCATGCCGCGGGCGAGCACCCGCGACTTGCCGTCGGGCGTCATGGCGATCAGCCGGCTGCGCGCCGGGCTGCCGGTCCAATCGCCGGCTGCCGGATTCTGGAAGAACATGTCCGAGAAATAGAGCGTGCCCTTGAGCCACGTCGGACCTTCGGTGAACGTGAACCCGTCGGCGAGCTTCCGAGGCGCCACACCGGGCGCGATGACCTGTTCGTAGAGCGCGCGCTGCTTGTCCGCGCGCTCGACGTAGTCGGGCCGCACCGGCCAGAACACATCCAGCTGGTCGGCGCCGACGTCGCCGAGATGTGCCGAATGCACCATGCCGCCGGGCAGGAACACGATGTTGTTCGCGTCGCCCGACGAGGGGAACGTGCCCGTCCATCACCCCCTGGTCCAGCGTACCCTCTGATCGTGTGCGTGAGCTGATCCTCGGGATGGATGTGCAGCGGAATCTCGGAGCCCGGATCCATCCGCACGAGGCTGATCTGCGCGTTACGTCCCCAGATCAGCCGCGACTGGGCCGTGCTGCGGCGGTAGGACTTCGTCGTGTCGGGATCGGTGATCGGCGTCCACTGAATCTCGTTGAGATTCACGACGACGCCGGGCTGGAGTGAGGGCGTCGCGCCCTGATCGGCGAAACGCCGGCTTCACGCCGGACGTGTTCTGCCCGGCCAGCGCGAGATGGTCCAGCCGCACCGGCGAATAGACCTCGAACGCCTTCCATCCCTGTTGACCGGCCTTGACGGTCCGCCGGGTCCCGGGCTGGAGATACAGCACCTGATCCTTGACGAGCTCCGCCGTCTTGCCGTCGAACTCGACGGTCGCGGACCCGTCGCGCCCGATGACGATCAGCTCCTCGCCGAGCGTCTGCTCCGGATAGACGGACGCCTGGCTGCATGTCGAGCCGTTCGAGCAGCGCGCCGCGGCCCCAGCCGAGGGTGGCCGACACGCCTGGCGCGATCGTGGCGGTCGGCATCTTGGCGCCTTCGACCGGCACGCCCGGCGCGAGGATCATCGGCACGGTCACGTCCGGCAGCTCGCGGGTGCGTCCGGTGACTTTGGCCTTGTCGATGACCTGCTGGTTGCGGGCCGCCCACTCCGGACCGCGGTCTGAGCAACCGGCCGCGGCCAGCAGCAGGGCGGGAACCGCCCACATGCAGTTCGATCGAGCAAGAGTCTTCACGAAGGTCATGGTTCGCGTTTCTCGCAATCCGCTGGTGCGACCCATGTCGCACCGTGGCGCAGTGCGCTGGCGGACTCACTGCGCACAGTCGGCTTATTCAACGAACACGATCTCGCCGAATCGCGACGGCACGTGCGGCCACGAGGTGGTGTTCTGGGGATCGGACCAGATGCTCATGCGGCGGTTCGGCTCGACGCCGTCCCACCGGTTGACGTTCGCCTTCCACACCGTCCCCGCGACCGGGCGGGCGGCGCGACAGCTCCTCGAAGTTCGCCCAGGGAATCGCCGCCTCGAGGCTCCATCCGCTGTCGATGTCTTCCGCGTTCGTTCAGCGTGCCTCGCAGCGACGGTGGCGATCGTCACGCCGGTGGCGTCGAAGCGCTTGAAGAGCGTGCGGCTGTTGTAATTCAGGTAATCGTAGAGCACGCCGCGCGCGTTCATCTCGAACCCGTAGTACACGGCTTCCTGCTTGGGATCCGGATTGATGAAGATCTCCACCGCGTCATCACGATAGGTCGGATCGTCGCGCTGGAGGAACCGGGCGCGTGACATCCGCATCGTCGGCGTCGAAGCCGACGTAGAGCGCCTGCGCGTCCCAGAGCAGGCGGGCCGCGGTCTTCTGCTTGGCGCCGGTCTGCGAGTCCCACAGGAACTGGAGGGTGATCGGCGCCGACGCCTGGGTCCACGCCGCTTCATCGAGCTTGCCGTCGATCGTGGGCGGTGACGACGCCCGCTTGACTTCGTAGCGGGGAATGGCCGGCTGGCTGACGAGGTGAGCGCCCGCGAGCAGAGCGACGACGGCGAGTGTTCGCATGGCAGACAGGATAGGGCACGGCTGGCAGTTGGGCAATCGGATACAGAGCGCCCGCTCCGCTTCACGCGAGTGACGATGCACTGTGGCGGCCGCCGAAAGCAAGCACGACAGCATCCGCTTGCCGGACGGTCCGAAGCGAGGCGTGACGGCGGATGGCGCAAGTCGCAGCGCAAGTGATAGCCTCTCTCGCCGAATCGGCCGCAGCCGTGTACGGCTTCCGTCACGTCTCACAGGTCGATCCATGTCGAACGCGTTGAAACTGTCCGCACGCCCGCGTCGCGCCGCCGCACAGGACGGGCATCGTGGTTTCTGCTGATCGTAGGAGCTGCTGCATGGCTCAGAGTCGATGGTGGTCTCGGCGATCGTCCACGGTGGGTCTCGGCCTCGCGGCGACCGTCGCCGTGGTGGCGACAGGCATGGCGCAGTCCTCCACCGACAAGTGGTGGCCCGGATACAGCGGCGGGCCGGACAACTCGCGCTTCTTCCAGTCGCGGCAGATCAACAAGTCCAACGTCACCCAGCTCCAGGTGGCGTGGACGTATCCGTTCGGCGATACCGGAAGCCATCCGATTGTCGTCCGGGGCGTGGTCTATGGGCGGGGCCGCAACGGGTCGCTGGTCGCGGTCGACGCGAAGACCGGCAAGGAGCTGTGGGTCCGCGAAAACATGAACGGCATGACCAGCCGCGGCTTCAACTACTGGGAGACTGCCGACGGCCGCGATCAGCGGCTGATCTTCGCGATGAACAGCCTGCTGCAGCAGGTGGACGCGAAGACCGGCAAGTCGATCATGACCTTCGGCACAAACGGCGTCGTCGACCTGCGGGTCGGCCTCGACGGCCGCGACCCGGCGACGATCGGCAACATCCAGTCGAACAATCCGGGCGAGACCTTCGAGAACCTGATCATTCTGGGCAGCGCGACCGGCGAGGGGTACATGTCGCCGCCCGGAGATATCCGCGCGTACGACATCCTCACCGGCCGGCTGGTGTGGACGTTCCACACCGTGCCGCGTCCGGGTGAGTTCGGCTACGACACCTGGCCGAAGGACGCCTACAAGTACATCGGCGGCGTCAACAACTGGGGGGAGATGACCATCGACACCCAGCGCGGCATCGCCTTCATCCCGCTGGGCTCGCCCACCTACGACTTCTACGGCGCCGACCGCATCGGCGCGAATCTCTTCGGCGCGTCGATCGTCGCGCTCGACGCGCGCACCGGCAAGCGGCTCTGGCACTTCCAGTTCGTGCACCACGATCTCTGGGACCTCGATCGGAGCGCGGCGCCGCAGCTGACCACCATCCGTCACAACGGCCGCAACCGCGACGTGGTCGTCGCCACGAACAAGACCGGATGGCTCTACGTGTTCGACCGCGTCACCGGCGAGCCGATCTGGCCGATCGAGGAACGGCCGGTGCCGAAGTCGGAGATGCCGGGTGAGGAAAGCTGGCCGACGCAGCCGCACCCGACCAAGCCGGAACCCTACGTGAGGCACACCTTCACGGTCGACGACATCAATCCCGACCTGCCGGCCGACGAGAAGGCGGCGTTCACCAAGCGTCTGCTCGAGGCCGACCAACAAGGGCATCTTCACGCCGATCAGCCTGAAGGACACGGTGCACGTTCCGACCAGCAACGGCGGAACGCTCATGGGCGGGTCGGCCGCCGAACCACGTACCGGCGCCATCTACCTCGTCGCGCACGAGAATCCGGGCATTCTCCGGCTCCTCAAACCGGGCGAGGGCCGCGGCGGCGGGCCGCCGCAGATGCCGCCCGGCCAGGGGGTCTATCAGCAGAACTGCCAGGCCTGCCACGGTGCCAACCGCGAAGGAGTGGCGGAGAGCGGCCCGGCGCTCGTGCAGCTGACCGCGGATCCGGTCAACAACATCGTGGCAGGCGCGCCGCGGTTCACTGGCGAAGCCATCCGCACCGTCATCGCGACGGGCAAAGGACGGATGCCCGCGCTTCCGCACCTGACGGCGACGGACATCGACAACATCGTCAGCTTCCTCACCACCCCGGCGGGCGGGCGCGGAAGGCTCGGAGGTCCGGGCTTCGGCGGGCGCGGCGCGGCTCCCGCCGGTTCGGGCGCCCCGCCCGAGCTCATTGCCGGTTCAGGATCCGCGTCGGTGAGACCGGAAGCACCGGGCGGCGGTCGGGGGCGTGGCGAGGTGATGGCCTATCCAGCGGGTCTACCCGACTACACGCGCTACACCATCAACGAGTACAACACGGTGGGAAACCGCATCAAGCCGCCCTTCACCGTGATCGTGAAGTACGACCTCAATCAACCGGGCATCAAGTGGCGCATTCCCTACGGCGACGATCCCGAGCTGGCCGCGAAGGGTGTCACCGGCACCAGCGTGCCAGGCATTCAGAACAGCATCATCGTGACCGAGTCGGGCCTGGTGTTCGGCGCGGGCCGGGACAACCTCATACGAGCGTGGGACAGCGACACCGGCAAGCAGCTGTGGTCGTCGCGGTTCGGAGGCAACTTCACCGGCTCGCCGGCGATGTATCAGATGGACGGCAAGCAGTATCTGCTCGTGCCTGCCGCGAGTACGCGCCTGCTGGGGGCCGTGGAGCGGGCGCAGGTCGGGCCACGGTGCCGGCACCTGGGCCCCAGGCCTCACCGTCTGCGCCGCTGGGATGGGTGGCCTACACGCTGCCCGGGAAATGAGTGGATGGCGCGCGGCGATGAGAATGCGGCTGGCATCCTCTCGCCGCGGGTTGTCTGATGGGCCCTACCGTCCCCAGCGAAGGGCCAGCGGATTGACTTCCGCCGGCGAGTTCGAGGAGGCCGGCGCGCGTTGCTGGATGCAGCGGCTCGAGCGGATGCCGGACGCTGTCGCTCTTGATGACACCACCGGCCTGCATCACGGTCTTGGCCGCTCGCAGGCCGCATTGCCGATTCTCGAAATTGATCGAGCGGAAGGATGCGCGCATAGGCGGCAGCCGCCTCGGCGCGGCGTCCCGCGAAGTAGTGCGTCAGCACGGCCTTGATCAAGTCCGGCAGCAGGGCGCTCGCCATGGTGCCCAGTGCGCCGGCATCGAGGTCGGCCATCAGGGTGATCGACTCTTCGCCGTCGAAGGGGCCGGCAATGGCGTCGCCGCCGGCCGCGATGAGCGCGCGCAACTTGGCGGCTGCGCCGGCGACTTCGATCTTGAAGTGGCGCGCGAGCGGCACGCTCCTCGCGAGGCGAACCAGAAACGGCACCGACAACTGGACGCCCGAAAGAGGTGCGTCCTGCACCATCAGCGGGATGCGCGCAGCCTCGGCGACCGCGGCGAAGTGGGCCAGCATGCCCTCTTCGTCGGCGCGCAGGCTGACGCCGTGATACGGGGGCATCAGCATCAGCATCGCGGCGCCCAGCGACGCGGCCCGTTTCCCCCGCTCGCAGGCGATACGCGTGCTGAAGTGGCTGCACGTGACGATCACCGGCACGCGATCGTCGACGTGCGTCAGGCACAACTCGGTCAACCGATCGCGTTCGGCGTCGGTGAGCAGGAACTGCTCGGAGAAGTTCGCAAGGATACAAATCGCGTCGACGCCTTGATCGACCATGCAGTCGAGCACGCGGCGCTGCCCGTCGAAATCGACGTCACCCCTGTCGGTGAAGGGCGTGGGGGCAATCGGCAGGACACCGCGAAGCGGCGCGTCCGGCTCGCGGGACGGTGTAGATGGAGTCGTCATATGATTCCGGCTCGCAAATCCTATCCGGAAACCAGCGAGGAGTCTCGAATGCCACATCGAGGAGCTCGTCGCGTTGCGCGAAGAACGACACGTCCTGCTTCAGCACTGGGACCCTCACGCTGGCGGCGGCGGATGAGCCTGAGCCGATGACGATCATGTGGACGAAGCCACCGGCCGAAGTCACCGTGAGCCCGTCGCTTGTTCAAGCCTTGCTGCAGGAACAGCATCCAGACCTTGCGCATCTGCCGGCGGTGAGAGTCGCGGAAGGCTGGGACAACACGGTGTTTCGGCTGGGAGACGGACTGGCCGTTCGTCTGCCGCGTCGGGCGGCATCGGCGACCCTGATCGAACACGAGCAGCGTTGGCTGCCTGAGATCGCCGCGCGGTTGCCCGTGGCGACCCCGGTGCCCCTTCGTGTCGGCGTGCCCAGTCACCTGTTCGGGTGGTCGTGGTCCGTCGTTCGTTGGCTACCGGGCGACAATCTGCTGCATGCGTCCTTGCTGAACACTGTCGCGATCGCCGCCAGCCTGGAACAGCTGCTTCTCGCACTTCATCAGCCGGCGCCGGTCAACGCGCCACGGAACCCGTGGCGCGGCGTACCCTTGCAGGCGCGCACAGACGCGTTGCACAAACATCTCGAACAGCTTGCTGGCATCGTCGATCGACGCGCAGTGCTCAGTCTCTGGAACCGGGCACTGTCGACAGCGCCGTGGCCTGGACCTGCCCTTTGGCTGCACGGCGACCTCCATCCAGGCAACCTTCTCGTGAGCGATGGCCAGCTGTCTGGATTGCTTGACTTCGGTGACCTTACCAGCGGCGACCCGGCGACAGACTTCGCCCTCCTCTGGATGCTTCCAACGAGCGATCCGGACACGTTCAGGGCACCGGCGGGTGCGGATGTCGATGCGCTGACAATGCGCGCCAGGGGGTGGGCGCTCGCCCTGGGCCTCGCGTACCTGACTCACTCTCGTGACGATGCCGCGATGGCGGCACTCGGTGAGAGGACGATGACGCTGTACCAATGAACCATAGTCGGGTCGCGCGCTGAGCAGTCCGCCACGCACGCCCTGTTGCTTCGCGTGTGAGCGTGGATCTACCATCAGTCCTCCTCCTGAGGCGCAACGACCATCTTCTCCACTGCTCCCCTCTCTGAAAGTGCCCGACGATGAAGCCTGACTGTCACACAGAAAAGCACGATCCGAATCAATCATCAACGTGTTTCGAGACCGGCCGCGTCCTCGGAGACTACGGCCAGGTCACGATCATTGCCGGGGACACGGGACATCTGCATCGTACAGCCTGATTACGCAGACGACACTTGGCTTGGGCAACTTGCACAAGCTGCTCGAGCGCTACTGCGCCAACGCTGGCGCCCGGTTCGGCCGGCGCCTGGCCGGCGGTCCTGCCTCAGACCGCGGCCCGGAATCCGGTGCTCGATCGCGACCTCAAGCTGCACAACGTGCTGCGCGCCAGCGCCGACGACCGCGTGAGTGCGCGACACGCAGGACGAGTTTTTCGACCTCACGTACTTTCGTCCAGCGATGACGGCCGCCTGATCGCATGGCCATCACCGAGCCGCTCGGCCGCGCCGTGGTGTACGACTCGTTCGTCCAAGGTTCGTGGACCAAGATCGCGACCGCGTCACGGGCACCCCCGAGAGCCTCCGGCGAGCGGCCGTGGGTGACCGCTTACGTCGCGCAGCGCCGGAACTGGCTGGCGACTAATCCGCGCGCCGACTTGCGCGACACGGTTTACCGCATGGACGCGCTCGGCAGGCTGATCGAGCTCGGGGCCTGGGGTCTCGAGCTACCGCTGGTCGTGCGCGGGTCCGAGGTGTCGGCGACGACGCTGGCGGGCACACCAGCGGGAAGCTATGACGGACCGCAGCCGGGCACGCGTCCGCTCGCCTTCGATACGGCGGCGCCGCTCTGCCGCGGGCTCGACGTGCGGCTCGTCCAGTTGGCGCTGTCCGAGCGGGGAGCCGACATCCGGGCGGACGGTGTTTTCGGGCGCGCCTCGGCCAACTGCATCGCCGACCACCAGCGCAGCACCGGCCTGCCCGTCACCGGCGTTGCCGACGCGAGCGTCGTCCGAAGCCTGGCAGACGAAATTGCAGGGTGACCCCCGGAGCGCTCCCAGGGTTCGTTCGATCAGATCGCTTCGAAGCACAGGGCGGAGATGACCCGCTGCCCTGTGGTAATCGGCAGCACGCGGTGAGGGACAAGACCTCCAAGGATGACGATGGTGGACCCGGCAGGTGCTTTGACAACCTGCTCGTCGAGATGCGCCGACCGGCGGAGGACCGACAGGGGCACGCCCACGCTGCCACGCTGGACGGCGAGTGAGCCGCCGTTGTCGGGGGCGGAGTCGGTGAGCACGTTGATCACGGTGACATCGCACGTGAGGATGTCGAGGTGCAGGCCGAGGTGATCTGCGGGCGCCACGTAGTAGCTGTAGCTGCCACGCGACCCGCTTGGCCTGACCGGCCCGCCGCACACCTCGCTCAGAAACGAGCGCAGGTGCGGCGACCGGTAGAGCTCGTCCTGTACGGGCCCACCGCCGGCGGTCGACAGCTGGCGCGGCGGCACCCCACCACGCCAGTCGCAGTTGTCGCTCGTGAGAACATCGCACACTTGGCGGTCGGCGGAGGCGTAGTTGGCCTGTGCCTCGGCGCACAACGCGGCGAGAATCTGCCCGCCGATGAGCCCGTCGTACACGGCAACACCGCCGGCGCGGAACAGCGGACCTTGGCGAAGCCACGGCGCCTCGAGGGGTGGCGGCCCGGTGACGCCGGTTGGCCGGCCCATCAGTGCGCGTGTCATGGATCAAATCCCTTCTGATCGATGGACACCGCCGTTTCGAGCGCAATCTGCGAGACGGCGCGCCGGATGGCCGGTGGCAGGTGGTCTTCCGGGATGTTCGTTGGATCGGCCGCGCGGTCGGTGGTGGCCCCCTCCCGACCGGATCTGTGCGCCTGGCCGACTGTGTAGGCGTGGTCGGCACCGAGCGTGAGCTCGATGCCGAAGTGCCGTTCGAACAGCTCCCTGGGACCCGAGATCCCGATGGTGATCCCGGGCCGGCCGAGGAGCACGAAACCGGCGCGGGCGAAGTGATCGGCGACGGCCGCGACGGTTTCCGGCGCCGGGGTCAGGCGCCCGAGGGTACCGGCCGAGATCGGCACGTCGATGCCGGGCCGGTTGCCCTCGGCCGACCGCAGCAGGACCCGCGCGACAACCATCGGCGGCTCGTCCATCAGAGCAGTGATTCTCCCGAGTCGAGCAGCATCTGCTCGAGGGCGGCGACATCCTCGGCCGTAATGGCCATACCCTGCCCGGCCACTGAGCGGACCGGGCTCCGGTCCCGGACCGGGGCCGAACGGCAGCAGGGGCGGATCGGGAGTCTCGGCACGACGAACGGCACCAGCGGCTGGACTGGGATCAACGGCGTCGGCGTGGCAGGAACGGGATGCAGCGGCGCATCGGCAGCGCGGCGGACAAAAGGTATCAGCGGCGTGAGCGGTGTCAGCGGCGTGACGAACGGTGTCAGCGGCATGATGAACGGTAGTCAGCGGCGGCACTGAACGGAACAACGGGACGACCGTGCACCGCAGCTTGGCCAGAAGCACGGCCCGGTGGGCATCGACCATGCCGGCTCCGGTGGCGTTGTCGGGGCCAGGTCCGGCCGGACTGCCCGGCACCGTCGTGCCCGGGCCGCTCCTGGAAGCGGCGAGCTCGTTCCGACCGTCACGTCGCGAGCCGTCCTCATCAGGATGTCCTTCACTTCCGCCGGGGTCAGCCGTGGACAGGCCTGCTTGATGAGTGCGCACACGCCGGCGACTTGCGGGCACGATGCCGAAGTGCCCGAGAACGCCGCCCAGCCGTCGTTGTTCGCCGTTTCGTCGCCGTTCGGGTGCGTGCCGCCGGCGTTGCCGACGTCGATCGCGGCGCCCTCCGAGAGCGGCAGCATGATGTAGATGGCCTTCGGCCGCATGCCGACAAGTCCGCTGACGTCGGGCACCCGGCGCCCCGCGTAGACGTTCGACATGAAGCCGCTGGCGTAGTCGGATGCGCGCATCGACCCGTCGCGTTCCATGAAGACGCCGCCGACCGCGATGACTTCGGGCATCTGGGCCGGGAAGCCCCAGCCGCCGTTGCTGGCCGAGAAGCACACGATGATGCCGGCGTTCACGGCGCTGGCAACCTCGGTCGCGAGCGCGTTGGCCGCCGCGTCGAGCGGACCGTTCATGATGCTGCGGGACCAGCTGCACGAGATGATCGTGGGGTTCAGCGCCGCGGCAGCCGCAAACGCCGCAGTCGTGTTGACGAGGCTGCCGGAGGCGTTCGCACATTTCACCGGAAGCAGCGTGATGTCCGGCGCGGTGGAGAAGATATTGGCGGATTCACCTGTGCCATGGCCAACCGAGTCGATGTGCGCGTCGACGGTCCCCGGGCCGAGCACGGTCGGCTCGACGCGGTAGCCCCGGTCCGTGAAGAACGGATGAGCGGCCTGCCCGGTGTCGACCATGGCGATGCGAATCCCAAGGCCGGTGACCCCGGACCGGTGGGCACGGTCGGCGTTGCAGCCGAGCGAGACGTCCGCCGGGACGTCGAGATGCCAGTAGCGCGACCGGTGGCGGGAACGCGGTGGGCGCCTGCAGCGCGTACGGCTGCTCGATGGCGACGCCCTCCAGAACGTCGGCGAAAGCCGAGTTCGCCGTATCGATGAGGCCGAACACCGGCGTGTCGGGAGAGTCGAAGCACGTCGTCGTCCCGACCTTGCCCCCGCTCTTGACCGCCGGGCGCTCGACCGACACGAGCCGAGTGGAGAACGCCCGCTCGAACGTCGCTCGGGATCCGGCGATGTTGATCGTTCGCGTCGTGGCGTACAGCACCTCGAAGCCGGCGTCTTGAAGACGGGCTATCGACCGCCGGACGAGCTCCTCGTCGGACTCGAACGCCCCGACGTTGGCGGCGTCGATCGTCAGCCCGGGCGTGAACATCGAGACACCGCCCACCGAGTGCGGTGACGCCACCGCGAAGATCCGATCGGGGAAGCCGGCCGAGTCCTTGCGGGTCTTGGTGCCTCTCAGGCGAGCGGCTTTTCGCGCCGGCGTGCCGACCGGACGCTGCCTTCTTGCTGCGCTTCTTGGCTGTTGCCATGGCTTGTTTCACCTCGCAGATGTCGGCCAGGCGGTGTTGCCGCCACGGCGTTGGTCGTGGGTAGGGTGATGGGGGAGCCGGCGCTGCGCGCGCGAGGGCCGGTGCTGCAGCCACTCGACGACACGCGTGAGGTTGTGAGAGTAGTAGTGGCAGAGCGCCCACGTGGATCTGGTCGCGCGGCGTGCCGAGCACCTCGCCGTTCTGCGCGACGTCGCGCGGAGCGAAGTCGGCTCGTGTCAGGCCGGGAACCGAGCCGAGGGCGAGCCACCACGCGACCTCTTCGACGATCCAACCGTTGTTCGACGGAAACGGGAGGGCTCGTTGCCGGTCGGCGTCGGATGCACTGCCGTCTCACGTCGGCCATCCACGGGAACGAGGCACCGCCGGCCACGTCCGAGTTGGGAAACCCGCGCACGGTCAGGCCGCTCATGAGACGCCACACGTCGTCGAGGAAGGTCGCCATGATCCCGGCGAGCCGCCCGACGACGCCGTGGTTGTAGAGCACGACACCGAGGTTGAACGGCGGGACGACGGCCCGGCCCAGGTGGGCGGCCAGGCGTGTCGAGCAGCGGCTCGTCGATGAACGCGTGGTCGGCTCCGTGGATGCTGCGACCGCTGTAAACCTCTTCACGAGCGACGACGTCGGGACCGGCATAGCGATCGAAAAGGGCCTCGACATCGGTGAAGAAAATCGTGTCGAGATCACAGCACAGCACCTGTCCGACGCCGGCGGCGGCCAACTCGGCGAAGTTGAGGTTCTTGTGAAGCACGGGGTACAGCGCCATGGCATCGACGCTGCGCGGCGACAGCGCGGCAAGCCGGTCGCGGTACGGGCCCTGCTCGGCCACCATCACGCCGAACCGGTTGCACAGGGCGGCGATCTCGGGGGCCAGCGGCCCGTGGGAGAAGAGCACGACCGGAATGCGCGTGTTCGACGCCCGCAATGACGAGACGCTGAGCTCGAACTGATAGGCGTGCTCGTCGCGGCGCGCGCTCGTCGCCCGCAAGCGAGTAGCTGACGAGCCTCGGCATGGCCCACGAGCCGACGGCGCCGCCGCAGCCGCAACCTCCAGTTGCGCGCTCCTCGTGATCCCGGGTCGCCGCCAACACGCGCTCCTTTCCCTTTCTGGCCAGCGTTCGGCCGCTCATTTGAAAGAGATTGGGACCTATGCTCTGTCGACGAGCGACATTCTAGCCGACATTTCCGATTTGACGCCGTTGATCGGTCGCATCCTACACCAACCATGGCGCGCTCGAGCGGGGTGAGCTGGTCGATGGACCCCTTGTGCCTTCTCTACAGCCAGCCGGCCAGGAACGCGCCGCAGGAGACGACGCCGAGGATGAGCGCCACGAAGCCGAGCCTCCTCTTCGCCTTCAGCCGGTACCACATGTAATAGCTGCCGAGGACCATGACGATGAGCGCGGCCGCGAGCGCGTCCATCGACAGGACCCACACGGACGTCAGCATCCAATCCCGCCGGCCCTCCGGCACGGTGACGCGCGAGCCGCTGAACGTGTGAAAGATCCGAAAGGTTGCCAGACCGCTGTTCTCGAAGTGCTGGACGGACGCGCGGTTCCGCGTCAGGTCCACGTGGACCTGGCTGGCGTCGCTCGGGCGGCTGACGCAAAGTCCAGCCTGCCCGGGACCGGAGGCTCTGATGGCCAGTCGATCTCGCCGACCAGATGCAGTTGTTGCATCACGTCCTGCGCCCGTGCGAGTGCCGTGGCGCCGACCGGCTGTCGCACGCTCTGTTCAAAGCGCGTTTCGTGACGTTGATTCGCCGCCTGAGCGATCCGCCAGGTTCCGTGGTTCAGCAGCAGGCCGGTCAGTGAAAACAGCCACAGGAACAGCAGGAACACGAGTCCGAGGTAGAAGTGCAGGCGACGATTCCAGAGCTCGAGACGTGCCCTAGCGGACAACGGCATAGATGATTCCCGAGAACGACATCGCACCCGCACCGAGCAGCCAGAGCCCGATCCGCCGCTCAGCCTTGATGGCATACCAGAGGTACAGGCCGCTGATCGAGACGAACAAGATCAGGTAGATGGTCGTATCCGCCAGCCACCGCCACGCACGGGTCCAGACCCAGTTCCCACGGATGGCCACGTTGTGCGGGCCGGGCGACTTGTGCAGGTAGACCAGCGTCTCGCGCCAGCCCGTCTGGCGACGGGAAACCAACGCCGATCGCGACAACAGATCCACGTCCACTGTCGCTTCGAAACCTGGCTTGGACACCGGAAATATCAGATGCCGCTCGTTCCGAAGCAGACGCAGGAAGCCGATTTCCCCGTTCAGATTCAGTTGCGGAAGCAACTCTCGAACGCGGTCCACGGCTTGACGGCCCTGCAGCTGATCGATCCCGTCCGGCACACGGAGATCAGCAACGGTCTCGCGCGAGGACCACTCTGGCGGTCTTACCGTGCCATGGTTCAACACGAAGACACTGACGGCAAAGAGCAGCACGAAGGGACTGGCGAACAGCCCGAGATACAGGTGAAATCGCGGATCCAAGGGTAAATCTGCGCTCTCACGGCAGGCCACATGGTATGCGGTTCGCCTACGCTTGTCCTATGGCGAGTCGGACGGACTGCCGACGGACGCCCACCGCCCGCAAGCGACTCGACCGATTGTCACACCCCGCTCGACCGCATCATGGCGTCCGAACCAGCAGGACATTGAGTGCGGGACGGTACCCGCGCCGCTGTCCTGTCGACACGCTTCAGCGTGCGCCGGCACTTGATGCCGGCGCACTGGGCGAGAGAACCAATACAGGCCGTGGCATGCGTTCCTCGGGATACGTCGAGCCACGCTGCACTTCGATGTCGAGCACGGCTGGTGGGCGTTACTCCGGCTCGTGCCCGCGTGGCTTGTCTTTCTTGCCTGGCGGTCGCCGGAGCCGCTGCATGGAAGTGCGATCGACGTAGGCCGCGATCGCCTGGCCCTCGGCATCGCTGGCCGCGACGGTGCTCGGAAGTGCATGCCACCCCACACCCGCGCGTTGTTGCCGTCGGCGCGCGCCTGCGCGATGCTGTCATACGTGCGGCTCGGCTGTCCAATGGTCGTCAACGTGAACGCCTGTCGGTCGTCGAAGTGCCGGAGGAGCACCGTGGCCGCCGCGCCGTTCTGACTGGGGTGTCCGGCTGGATATTCCGGGTGGCAGGCGTGACGATGAGCGGCAGCCAGGCTAGGATCCGGCAGCGGTGTCCGGATTGCCGTCGGTGTCCGCGAGCGGAATCGAGGTCGACCGGCCGCCAGGTCACTTCGGTTGGAACCGAACCGTAGAATCGCTTGCCGCTCCAGATGGTGATCGCGGTCTCGGCCATCGCGATGTTCAGGACGGCGAGAAGCCGGTTGCATGCGGACATCGAGAAATGACTGGCGCGCGCGATCTGGTTGGCGGCCTGGTTCCAGTGGACGCTGGCATTGCCGTCCCAGAACGGCGCGAGCGGCCGTCTGTTCGGCCGTTCGGGCCGATCCGGTCTTGCGGCCGAGCGCCTTGACCGTGTTGAAATCGTCCGTGTAAGTGCGCTCATCAGCCCGCGCGGCGGCATCGGCTCGAAACTGCGTTCGTGGACGACGACGAACGGCGCAGTGAAGGCCAGCCCCTGGGCGCTCATGGTCCGCACGTCGGCGGCGGCGGCACCAGCCGCGGGGTCGGCCGCCATTGGCCAACCGCTGTTCCGCCGCTGAACGCCGGGTAGGCGCCATTGAACCCATCGTTCGCACGCCACGCGAGAACCGCCTCCGCGACCTCGGTTCCCCAGGAGATGCCCCGCTCACGCGAGTGGCCGCGATCCTCGCCATCGGCGCTCAGCGCTGACAGCGACGTCTCATAGCTGGCGTCGAGTGCCGCCTGTCGCGACGGGAATAATCCGACCAGCGCCGTGTGCGCCGCGGCGATGACCGCCGCTCGGCGCGACGCGCCATGAGGCGCGCTGTCGTCGACGAAGAGCGGCGCGTAGCGTTGTTCGATGCCGTTGTACGCATCGAAGATTGCGGTGTGAACAATCGCGCCGAGTCGCTGACTCGAGGAGTTCGGGGTAGCCGTGGCGATGAGCGTGTCGATGAAGATCTGATTCCACTCCAGCACCTGGTCGGGATTGTCGTCCCCTCCTGAGCAGAGCGGCGTCCACACGAGACCGGCCACGGTGGCCGCGACGACACCAACGACGACGGTTCTTTGAAAGGCGAATTCTCATGATGCGTTTCCTCCGAGGACAGCGAGTAGGCTGCCCACGATGGAATGCGGGAATCGCCGGCTAGAGGGTGAAGACCCTTGAAAGATGGCCGAAATCTGACCGGGTTCGATGGTGACCCGTCAGATCGATTTGAGGGATACTGCCCCGAAACACCTTGCCTACACCGACACCCGGGACAGTCACCGAGCTGCTTCGGGCCTGGAGCGACGGCGATGAGAGCGCGCTCGATCGGCTGATGCCGCTCGTCGAGGCGGAGCTGCGCCGACTGGCTCGCGGGTACATGCGCCGCGAGCGGCGCGGCCACACCTTGCAGACCACGGCGCTGGTCAACGAGGCGTTTCTGCGACTGACGAACGCCCGGCGCCTCCGCTGGCAGGATCGCGCGCACTTTCTGGGCATCTCGGCCCGCTTGATGCGGCGCGTGCTCGTCGATCACGCTCGCGCGCGCGGGTACCGCAAACGCGGGGGAGGCGCGCAACGGGTGACGCTGGACGAAGGGCTCGTCGCGTCGCCAGACGCGGGATTGGACGTTCTGGCCCTGGATCGCGCATTAGAGGCATTGGCGAACGTCGACGATCGCAAGAGCAAGGTGGTCGAGCTGCGATTCTTCGGCGGCCTGAGCGTGGAGGAGACGGCGGAAGTGCTCCACGTTTCGCCCGACACCGTCAAACGCGACTGGCGCCTGGCGAAGCTCTGGCTGCTACGCGAGCTCGAAGGAGACGAGCGCGTGACAGATCTCGAGCGCCGGCAGCGTATCGAGGACGTCTGTGACGCTGCGCTCGAACGCCACGCAGACGAGCGCGCCGCGTTCGTGGCGGCAGCATGCGGAGACGACGAGGCGTTGCGACAGGAAGTGGAGGCGCTGCTGGCGCACGCGCCGAATGCGGAGCGGTTTCTCGCCACGCCCATAGGCGAGGTCGCAGCGCGGATCCTGGGTGGCGAGCCCAGAGGATCACTCGTCGGCCGGCAGATCGGCGCGTACACGATCCTTTCTCTGCTCGGCGCAGGCGGGATGGGCGAGGTCTATCGTGCGCGCGATACCAGGCTGGGCCGCGACGTCGCGATCAAGGTCGTGTCCGATCGCCGGCCAGTCGGCCCCGGAGCGGCTGGCCCGCTTCGAGCTCGAGGCGCGGATCCTGGCAACGCTGAATCATCCGCACATCGGCGCGATCTATGGCCTCGAGGACATCGACGGGGTCCGCGGCCTGGTCCTCGAGCTGGTCGAGGGGGCGACGCTGGCCGAGCGTCTGGCGCTCGGTCCGCTGCCGATTCCGGAAGCGCTCGCGGTCGCGCGTCAGATCGCGGACGCGCTCGAAGCCGCGCACGAGAAGGGCATCATCCACCGCGATCTGAAACCGGCGAACATCAAGATCACGGCCGATGGCACGGTGAAGGTGCTCGACTTCGGGCTGGCGAAGGTGTTTGCGACGGAGGAATCGGGAAACGAGGCGTCGCAGACGCTGCCGATGTCCGTCGAGCCGTCACGCGAGGGGGTGATTGCGGGGACGGCCGCCTACATGAGTCCCGAGCAGGCACGCGGGAAGGCGGTCGACAAACGGACGGACATCTGGGCGTTCGGCTGCGTGCTGTACGAGATGGTGACGGCCCGCCCGGCGTTCGCGGGCGAGACCGCCTCCGACACCATCGCGGCGGTCCTCGAGCGCGAGCCCGACTGGAGCGGTCTGCCTGCGCACACGCCGGCGGGCATTCGGCGACTGCTCCAGCGCTGTCTCGAGAAGGATCCGAAGCGCCGCTTGCGCGACATCGGCGACGCACGCCTCGAAATCGAGGAAGCGCTCGACGCATCTTTCGGCAGGTTCACCGACGCGCGAAGTCGTCGAAGACGTCCGCCGCGCATCTGGTGGGCCGCCGCGGGGCGGGCTTGCTGATTATCGCTGCCGCCGCGGCGTGCGTGGTACCTGCAACGGACGGAGTACTTCTGGCGCAATCCGCTGGAGGGCGCGACGGTCACCAAGCTGACGGATTTCGACGGGACACCACGCGGCAATTTCCCGCGACGGAAAATTCGTGGCATTTCTCTCCGACCACGATGGGAGCGTGGGACGCCTGGGTGAGCCAGGTCGGGACCGGCGATATCTACAACCTCACCAACGGCAGCGTGCCGGAATTGCGGAATCCCGCCACCCGTACGCTTGGCTTCACTCCGGACGGAACCTTGGTCACGCTCTGGCGTCGCGTGCCGGATTCCGCCAGGGGCGGCCTGGTCAATGCCGGGTGGGCCGTTCCAACGCTGGGCGGTCCGCTTCGCCCCTATTTGAAGGACATCTCGGATATCTCGGAGCTCGACTGGTCACCCGACGGACGCCTCATCGTGCTACCACCCACCCGGCGGACGGCGATCCCCTCTTCGTCACGGCCCCTGACGAGAAGGCTCGGACGGCGCAAGATCTATCAGGCGCGAAAAGGCTTCCATAACCACTTTCCCATCTGGTCGCACGACGGTGCGTTCATCTACTTCGTCCATGGCTTGCCGCTCGAGAAGAGCGACGTCTGGCGCATTCGCGCCACCGGCGACCAGCTCGAACGGCTGACATTCCACGAAGCCGTCGTGACGTTTCCAACCTTGCTGAACGACCGGACGCTGCTCTACCTCGCGACCGATGACGAGGGATACGGGCCCTGGCTGCATGCCATGGACGTCGAACGCCGCCTGCCCCACCGCATCTTCACGGGCATCGACCCGCTCACGTCGCTGGCGGCCAGTGCGGACGGCCGGCGACTGGTTGCGACCGTTTCGCGTTCGACGCCGCGTCTGTGGCGCGTGCCGATTGCCGACCGGGTGATGAACGAATCCGATGCCACTCCGCTTCCATTGCCGACGGCCGGCGGTCTCTCGCCGCGCGTCCGGCCCGGGATCATCATCTATCGTGGTCAGAAAGCCGGAAGGGACGGCCTCTGGAAGCTCGCACCGACGGAGTCGGCACGGAGCTGTGGAATGGCGTCAACGGTCGCGTCGTCGCCGGACCTGCGATTGCCCGCGACGGTCGCCTGGCGTTCCTGGTGCAACGACGAGGCCGGACCGAGCTGTACTTGATGAACGCCGACGGAAGCGGGACGCGCCGCGTCGCAGAAGAGCTCGACGTCCGAGGAGCGCCGGCATGGTCGCCCGATGGTCGGTGGCTGGCCGTCGCGGTGGCCAATCCGGATGGGGAGCCGCACCTGTTCAAAATCCCGGTCGGCGGCGGAAACGCCGGTGTCGCTCGTGACGGAGTACTCAACCGATCCCATATGGGATCCGAGCGGAAGATTCCTCATCTATTCGAGCGCGGACGTCGGCACGACGTTCCCGGTCAAGGCGGTGAGCGCCGACGGGACGCCCTTCCCGCTGCGCAACCTGATTCTCACCCGCGGCGCAAGGCGTCTGGCCTTTCGTTGGCGAGGACGCGTTGATCGTCATGAAGGGAAACGTCTCGCAGAAGGACTTCTGGTCTCTCGATCTCAAGACCGGTCAAGAGCGCCAACTGACGAATCTCGATCGCGGTTTTACGATTGGTGACTTCGACATCTCCCCGGACGGTCGTGAGATCGTCTTTGATCGGATACGCGAAGAGTCGGATATCGTCCTCTTCGACCTGCCCGCCCATTGAGCCTGGCAGGACCAACTGCGTCCGTCCAGTCAGCGCGCCCGGCCCCTCCGCACCGCCTCGAAAGCGACCAGTTTCACGCCGAGCGCGAAGTCTTCAACAACGTGATCGATCGCTCGTTAGTCGTTCCGCAGCGCGACGATCGGGTCGATCCGGGCGGCGCGCCGCGCCGGGCAGCGCGCCGGCGGCCATCGCGACGAGGATCAGCAGGCCCGTGGCGGCTGCCGATCGTGACCGGATCGGCGGGAGTGAGCTCGAACAGCAGCGCCGACAGCTGGCGCGACGCGAGACCGCGCCAGCCAGGCGATCGGCAACCCGACCGCAATGCCCGCGACGGCCAGCGTCAGCGTCTGGCGCGCGATCATCCAGAGCCACGTTGCCACGCGCGGCGCCGAGCGCCACGCGGACGCCAATCTCGGCCGTCCGCCGTGCCACGGTGAACGACATGAGCCCGTAGAGGCCGACGCAGACGAGCGTCAGCGCCACGACGCCGAAGAACCCCGACAGCGTCGCGACCAGGCGCTCGCGGACGAAGACGGCGTTCATCTCCTCGGCCAGGCTGTGAATCTCGAAGATCGGGACATCCCTGTCGATGGCCTGCACCGCCTCGCGAAGCTGCGGGATGAGGCGCCCGATACTGCCGGCGACACGGACGTGGAGCACCATCTGTCCGCGGCCGGTCCGCGTCTGAAGGAACGTCTGATACAGCATCGGCGGCGTCGTGCTGCGAAGGTCGGGATAGTGGGAGTCCTTGACGACGCCGATGATCTCGACCGTGTCGGGCCCGACCGTGACCGTCGTCCCCGGGCCGATCGTCCTGCCGCCCCTCGAGCACCTGGCGGACGAACGTTTCGTTCGCGAGCGCCACGAACGGCGCGCCCGGACGCAGATCCGCCTCGTTGAAGTCGCGGCCGCGGGCAATCGACAGGCCCATCGTGGCGAAGTACTTCGGGTAGATCATCAGGATCTGGGTGTTGACCTGGCCGCCCGATGGGCCCGTCACGCGGCTGGCGAAACCGATCGGCGCGAGCGGCGCCGTGCGCGCGAGGCTCGCGGCCTGCACGCCGGGCAGCCGCTCGACGCGGTCGAGCAGGTCGCGGTAGATGCCGTCGAGCCGCGCCGTCACGCCCGGGACGTTGCGCTGGTCGCTGCCGCGCGGCTCCACGCGCACGATCAGGATCTGGTTTCGATCCGCGCCGGCGTCCTGCCGCTGCAGGTTCTGCAGGCTGCGCACGAACAGTCCCGCCGTGATGAGCAGCAGCAGCGAGAGCGCCACCTGGCACACGACGAGCCACCGCCCCGGCTGCAGGCCGCCGACGCCGTGTCGCGTGCCGGCCAGGTCCTTCCGTCCCGTGGCCGCCATATCGAGGCGCGACGCGCGGAACGCCGGCACGCTGGCGAACAGCAGCCCGGTGAGCAGCGAGACCGCGGCCGTGAACGCCAGGAGCCGCGCGTCCGGCGTCAGGTCGAGCGTCACGGGGCTGCGGCCGGCGGAGACGTAGGTGACGAGCACCTGCGTCGCCAGGTACGCCAGCCCGATGCCGCAGGCGCCGGCCAGACTCGCGAGCACGAGACCCTCGACCAGCACCTGGCGAATCAGCCTGGACCGGCTGGCGCCCAGCGCGAGCCGCACGGCGAACTCGGCCCGGCGCGCGGCCGCTCGCGCCAGCACCAGGTTGCCGGTGTTCGCGCACGCGATGAGGAGGACGATGCCGACGACGCCCACGAGGATGCGCAGCGGGCTCGAGAACTGATTCCGCAGATCGGACAGCCCGGTGGCGGCGGACGTGAGCGCGAGCGTGACATCCGTGTCCACGCTCGCCGTTCTTGTTGCGCGGCCGCCATTCGGCATCGGGCGCCAGCGACCGGAGCGCGGCGTCCGCCTGCGGCGCGGAGCACGCCCGGCTTCAGACGCGCGACGACCCGGATCCACGACACGCCATTGATCGGATTGACGAGCAGGTTCTCGGAGACCGGCATCACGACCGGCTGCATCATGACCGGCACGAAGAGATCCGGTGAGGTGCCGACCTCGACGCCGAAGAACTCCGGCGGCGTGACGCCGACGATCGTGAAGGGCACGCCGGAGAGCGAGATCGAGCGCCCGACGACGGCCGGATCGAGCACGAACCGGCGCTTCCAGTAGCCATAGCTGATCATCGCCACCGGATGGCCGCCCGGCACGCGGTCATCGTCCGGACCGAGCGCGCGGCCCGCGGCCGGCGCCACGCCGAGCAGCGGGAAATAGTGGCCGGAGACGAGCTGGCCCTCGGCCGTCGGCTCCGATCGGCCGTCGATGCTGACGTTCAGGCGGGCCCGCGCGTACGCGGCCAGATCCAGCGACGCGGTTGTGATCGCGAATCACTTCGTACTGCTGGTAGGTGAACCCATTGGCGATCGCGGGGCCCTGCCGCTGTCCCAGCAGAAGAAGCGTCTCCGGATCGCGGATCGGCAGCATGCGCCAGGTGACGGCGTTGATGAGCGTGAAGAGCGCGGTGTTGGCGCCGATGCCGAGCGCGAGCGAGAGCACGGCGGTGGCGGTGAAGCCCGGGCTCTTGCCGAGCGTCCGCAGCGCGTAGCGCAGGTCCTGCACGGTCTGCTCGAGCCGCGTCCAGCCCCACTCGGCGCGCGCGTCTTCCGCCGCCAGCGTCAGGTTGCCGAGCTCGCCGGGACGGGCCATCTCGGCGATCGACCGGAGCTCGTCCTGCATGTCGCGCTCCGCGGCGCGCCGCCGCCACGGCAGCAGGTACGCCGAGCCGTCTCCAGAGCATCATGAGTCGGCCTCCCCGGCGGCCGGCTTCATGATCCGCGCGACCGCGCTCACGAACTCCGCCCACTCGGACTTCTCCTGCCGCAGCTGCCGGCGGCCGGCCGGCGTGAGCCGGTAGACCTTGGCGCGCCGGTTGTGCTCGGACGTCTCCCACTTGGCGGCGATCCAGCCTTTGAGCTCGAGCCGCTTCAAGGCCGGATACAGCGAGCCGAACTCGATGTTCAGGGCCTCGCCCGAATTGTCGCGGATGGCGCCGGCGATGGCGTAGCCGTGGAGCGGTCCGAACAGCAGCGTGCGGAGGACGAGCATGTCGAGCACGCCGTAGAGGGGCTCCATATAAAGACAGACTATATAAAGAATGGCTGACTGACAAGCGCAACTGGCGGACTTTCGGCAAGGCCGTCGCCACGATTCGAGTGGTGGGTCGCCGCGCATGCGCGTAGAGCCCGCATGCCCGCCAGCGTCAAGATGATGGCACTCCCCTGCCGAACGCTGTCACTGCCTGTCATCTCGTGCGCTGGATGATGGCATGCTGTGCACGACGGGTGTGTGCCGGGCGTAGCAAGTCGATCAGGCTACGCCCTCGTAGGACCAGCCAGCCACCCGACGTAACGATGCCGCCTACGATGTTGTCTGCTTACTATCGCGAGTGGCTTACCCGGCCTATCTCTGTACAAGGATGCTGCTGTCCTCGCGGTGCAGCTCCTGGCGATCGCCGGCAATACTAAGAAGTCACAATGCGCGGCGAGCGACTTGGCTTTCTGTTCGAGAACGACTAGTATCGCTCGCCTGTCGTCAGGAGCCTTACAGGATCTGGCCCTGTTACTTCGTTCGCGAGCGCCGTGACGGGCGGAAACGGCAACGGGGCGATCGATCCAAACGAATGCAACGACTTCACTGTCCGGCTCCAGAATTTCGGGGCGGGCATTGCAAGCGGCATTACGGCCACTCTCGCCACGACGACGCCCGGCATCACGATCACGAAGGCGACCGCCGCGTATCCCGACATCCCGAGCGGAGGGGCCGCGGAAAATCTCACTCCCTTCCAGATCAGTTCGGCGACGTCGTTCACCTGCGGCATCAACGTGAACCTCACCCTGACCGTCACGACAACCGATGCCACCTACACCTTTCCCTTGTCCTGCGTACCGGCTCGCCGGCTGCCACCACGCTGCTGCTAGACAACAACACCCCTATCGCGATTCCTGAGACAGGGATCGTCGAGTCGCCGATCACCGTCTCAGGATTTGCCGGTGTCGTGGCCAAAGTGCGGGTGTCGCTGCAGTTGAACCATACCTTCGACTTTGACCTGCGCCTCGCTCTAGTGGCCCCGGACGGCACGGTCGTATTCCTCGCGCTCAACCGAGGCGGCGCGGGCCAGAACTATGGCACATCATGCAGCTCCGCCGCGACGCGGACGACGTTCGACGACGATGCGACGACGCCCATCGCCGCCGGATCGCCGCCGTTCCTCGGAACCTTCACACCGGATCAATCGCTGGCGACGTTCAATACCAAGTCCGGGCCAAGCGTGAACGGCTCGTGGCGGCTTCGGATCATCGACGACTTCACCCCCGATGGCGGCGTCCTTAACTGCTGGTCGCTGCTGATCTCGCCCGCCGTGTGCGGTGCCGGCACCGCGCAGTGCGCGACGAGCACCGCCGAAGCGCCGGTCGCCGGTCGAGCCGGCATTCGCGACATGGCTTGCGCAGCGGCCCGGCGCCACGCTGGCGTCCCTGCTGTTCCACCGGCGAGCACACCGACAGCCGCCGACCTCGCCGTTCGTCTGGCACGATCGATCGACGTCAGCCACGTGGCGATAGCCCTTGAAGGATCCGACGAGGAGACCCGAGATGAAGCCTATCCATCGATCTTCGATCGCAGTCGTGACGACGCTGGCCGCCTTGTTGCGCGTCCGCACTGCCGGCGCAGGCCGGGGTGATCCAGCTGCTCTCCCCCTCGGCGCTGGCCGTCGGCGATGTCACTTACAATTATCCGGCTCGCACGACAGCCGGCACGCAGCCGGTGGTGCCGTCCCCATTAGTCGTCGCCGGCGTGGGGAATGTGCTGACGTTCACCGAATTGGGCGGTGCTTTTATCCGGATGGATCAGGAGCCATCAGTGCCCACCGCCGGAGGATGGTTCGGCACCTTCGCGCCTGGGACGCGCCTGCTCTACACCGGCAACGGCAGCGATCCGAACTGGTTCGGGCCGATCACGATCAATTTTGCCACGCCGGTCCTGGAGTTCGGTCTGCTGGCGCAGTTCAGCGACGAGTTCTTCCTCGGTCCGTTCTTTTTCACGGTCTTCAACGGCTCGGCCACGCTCGGCACATTCAGCCAGGGCGCCACCGGCCTTCCGAGTTTCCTGGGCGCCCGGGCGACCGGGGCGGACAGCATCACGTCGCTCGTAGTCCGCGGTCCGACGACCTCGCCGACGGCGAACGATTTTGCGATCGGGCCGGTGACGGCCAGCGTTCCGGAGCCTACGACCTTGGCGTTGCTGATCGCCAGCGCAACGGGCATGCTCTGGCGACGCCGTAATATCCCAAAGCTCGGACGTTGACGCCGCAGCGTCCCCACACCACCGCCGGTGTCGGACATTCGGGACCACTGCGCGCCCACTCCCGCGTTGTCACGAACAACACGAGCGTACTCACTGTCCCTCGACGGTGTATGTCGCCGGCGCAGATTCAACGGCGACAAACCCTCGGGCTGACGACCGTCTCCTCGCATGCGCTCCAAGCCCAGGGAACGATCGTCACGCTCGAAACGGTCGTGGAGAACGGCAAGACCACCTACGAAGGACAGGTGAAGACGAAGACCCGCAAGAACGTCACGATGGAGCTCGATGCGAACGGCAAGGCCCTGAAGAAGTAGGCCCCGGGACGGTGGTAGCGGGAATCACCCCGCCACCGCCCCTCTACTGACATTAGAACCGCAGCCCCACCCCAACGTCCACCCGGCGAGGATTCTGAACAGCCGTTGGCTTCAGGAAGAAGGGTGACGTCTGGACTCCACTGAAGCCCGTGAAGTTCGCCCGGTTGGCCAGGTTGTTCACACTGAGCGTGAACACCGGCCTGTACTTGCCGCCTGCGGGACTGTTGCGATCGCGCCGCGCTCCTGGATGGCGCGAGACGAGGGTGCCGCGCCAAATGCCATCCAATACGAGAGATTCGCCGTGATCAGCGCCTTTGGCGGGAGCGGCGCGCCGGCGAAGCTGTCCACTCGAATCGTGGCGTTGTCACCGGCGAGATCCTGGGCTGCTGTGCCATCTCCAATGGATCGTCGGAGAGGTTCTCGATTTCCTGCGGGGTCAACACGGTCTTGAACGCATTGCCACGCGGGCAGGAACGCGCTCAGCATCGCCATTCGCCACATCCGCTTCAGTATGCGCCAATCATGACACGTCGCAGATGACCACGGGATTACCGTCCCTGCGGTAGCCACCCGAACCGCGCATGACCTCTCCTTCTACTGCCATCTCTGGTGAGGTTCGCCTGTTATCTGGCCGTCATATGGCGCGTTGTAGGACTGACGGTCCACGTGGGATACTTACCGCTAGGCCTAACACGGTTGGAGGCTACGCGATGCTGCGAACGAAACGACTTCGCGGGTAAGTCCTCTGCCTCGCCGCGATTGCGGTAATAGGGTTTGGAGCGGCGGTCCGGTTCGTCGGACAGCACCGCCAGAGCGCCGCGGTTTCAGCGTCGGCCGCTGACGCGGAGTTTGCTCGGATCCGGTCTCGGTTCTCGAATCAAGTGCCGCTCATCGACATGACGAAGCGGCAACTGAACGATTCGGCGAAGACGACGGCTGCCCCGCATCCGTTGCGAACCTTTCACACAGTGATCTTCGACACTCGGGGCGGCGAGCGGCTTGTGCGTATCGCTGTACCGTATTGGCTCGCGCGCCGCTATGCCCGTCATCAAGGCGAATTCCGTTGGCTCGGCGAGCTGACGTTCCTCGACGACACGGAGTTCGATCCGGAGATGATCGCGGTGTCTCTGGATCAACTCGAACGGCGCGGTCCTGGCCTGGTCGTAGACTATCGGCGCCAGAGCGGCGGTCAGTTCATTTCGTGGGTCGACTGAGCGGCGAAGCCTGACCCACCTCGGGCCGTGGGCTATTTCACCGTGACGACCTTCCCACCGAATCGCAGGAAGAGCGCCGGCAGCAGGAACAGGTTCAGCACCGTCGACGTGAACAGCCCGCCGAGGATGACGACGGCCATCGGATGTTCGACTTCCTGCCCGGATCGGCTGCCGCCGATCGACGATCGGCACGAGCGCGAGGCCGGTGGCCAGCGCGGTCATCAGGATCGGCGCGAGCCGCTCCTCGGCGCCGCGCAGCACGAGCTCGCGCCCGAACGGCACGCCTTCCGATCTCCTGCAGATGCCGGTAGTGGCTGACGAGCATGATGCCGTTGCGCGCGGCGATGCCGAGCACCGTGACGAAGCCGACGAGCGATCCGAGCGACAGCACGCCGCCCGAGAGGAACGCCGCCGCCACGCCGCCGATCAGCGCGAACGGCAGGGTCAGCGCGACCAGCGCGACCAGCCGCGCCGATCCGAAGTCGACGTGCAGGACCAGCAGGATGCCGAGCAGCGACAGCAGGCCGAGGGTCAGCAGCCGCCGCTGCGACGCTTCGCGCGCGGCGTACTCGCCGAGCAACTCGGCGTGATAGCCCGCCTGGAACGGCACGCCCGCGAGCGCCGCTCTTGATGTCGCGCGCCACCGCGCCGAGATCGCGCCCGCGCACGTTGGTGGTGACGTCGATGCGCCGCGAGCCGCCTTCGCGCGTGATCTCGTTCGGCGTCGGCGCGAGCGCGACGTCGGCGACGGCCTCGAGCGGCACGTAGCCGCCGGCCCGCGGTGTCGATCGGCAGGCGCTTGATCGCGAACAGGTCGGCGCGCGCGCCGCGGCGCGCCCCAGACGACGACGTCGAAGATCTTCTGCTCCTCGTAGATTTCGCCGACCTTGCGGCCCTGGAGGAGCGTCGCGACGGTGTCGCGGACTCGCTGCGGCGTCACGCCCGGCGATCTGCGCGCGCTCGGGCCGCATGCGCACGTGTACCTGCGGCACGAGCGTCAACTGCTGCTGCGTGAGGTCGGCGACGCCGTCGATGTCCGGCGATCGCCTTCCGCACTTCGCCGGCCTTCGACGCCGAGCTCGGTCGAGATCGGGACCGAAGATGCGGACGACGATCGTCGCGCTCGCCCCGGTCAGCACTTCCTTGATGCGCTCGCGCAGATACGTCAGCAGATCGCGCGTCAGGCCCGGATAGCCGTCGACGACCGCCTGGATCTTCGCCACCGTCGCCTCGTAGTCGACGTCGCGGTCGAGGCTGATCCAGAGCTCGGTGAAGTTCGCGCCGACGACTTCGTCGGCGACTTCGGCGCGGCCGATGTGCGAGCCGAAGTTGCGCACGCCCGGGAATCGCCCGCAGTTCCTTGCTCGCGCGGACCGTGATCCGCCGCATCGCGTCGAGCGACGTGCCCGGCTTCTCGACCCAGTGCATCAGGAAGTCGTACTCCTTGAAGTGCGGCAGGAACTCCTCGCCCGAGGAACGGGAACGCGGCCGCCGTCGCGCACCAGCGCGACGGCGACGATCGCGATCGCACGCGCGCGGCGCGTCGATCAGGCCCGGCAGGATCCGGCGGTAGCGCGCTCTTCAGCCAGCGCGACGACCGGCGCTTCGCGCGCATGCCGCGTGCTTCGGCAGCAGCATCAGCGACAGCGCCGGCGTGACGGTCAGCGCGACGAGCAGCGACGCCACGATCGCGAGCACGTACGACAGCGCCAGCGGCCGGAAGAACGAGCCGGCCAGCCCCTCGAGCAAGAACACCGGGACGAACACCAGGACGACGATCAGGCTGGCGTAGACGACCGCGCTGCGCACTTCGAGCGACGCGTCGAGCACGACCGTCAAGCGCCGGCTGCGGCGTTCGGCGTCCGCGCGCGTTCAGCCGCAGGCGCCGGACGATGTTCTCGACGTCGATGATCGCATCGTCCACGACTTCGCCGAGCGCGATGACAAGCCCGGCGATGACCATCGTGTCGAGCGTGCCGCCCTTGTAGCGGAGCACAGCGCGGCGGCGATCGAGCGACAGCGGGATCGCGACGCTGCTGATGAGCGCCGTGCGCCAGTCGTAGAGGAACACCGCGAGCACGATGATGACCAGGACGCAGCCGACGAGCAGCGCCTGGTTCAGATTCTGCAGCGACAGCTCGATGAACGTCGCCGGCCGGAAGATCGTCGAGTCGACCGCGACGTCGGGCAGCCCGGGCTTGAGCGCCTCGAGCGCCGCCTCGACGTCGCGCGTGACCTCCAGCGTGTTGCCGTCGGGCTGCTTCTCGACGATCAGCAGCAGCCCGGGGACGTCGTTGATGATCGCGTCGCCGATCGGCGGCGGGAACCCTTCGACGACGTCCGCGACGTCGCCGATGCGGACGCATTGTGTCGAGACGCGGGGCGGCCGGCCGGCGAGGCGCGGCAGCCGGCCTGCGGATCAGGATCTGCCGAGATCGTCGATCGCTGGAGACCGCCGGCGCATGCGCGACGGCGAGGCGCTGCTGCGGCGTGTCGAGGAAGCCGCCCGCGGTCGGTCGAGGTCCCCTCGCGCGCCGCGGTGATCACGTCGGCCAGCGTCACGCTGCTGGCGCGCAGCCGCTCCGGATCGACGAGCACCTGGAACTGCCGGTCGCGCTGCCCCCAGATCGCGACGTTGGCGACGCCGGGGATCGACATCAGCCGCGGCCGGATCGTCCACTTCGCCAGCGTCGTCAGCTCGATCTGCGACAGCTTCTCCGACGTCATGCCGATCTTCATCACGCGGCTGAGCGACGACAGCGGCGACAGGATCACCGGCGGATGCGCGACGGCCGGCAGCGCGGTGCCGCGATGCGCAGCAGCCGTTCCTGGACCAGTTGCCGCGCGCGCCATCAGGTCGGTGCCGTCCTCGAAGATCAGCACGACCGACGACAGGCCGAGGACGGACTTCGAGCGCAGCGTCTTGAGTCCGGCGACGCCGTTGATCGCGGTTTCGAGCGGCACGGTGACCAGCGCTCTCGACTTCGACGGTCGAGAGGCCCGGCGCTTCGGTCTGCATCTCGACGAGCGGCGGCGCGAACTCGGGGAAGACGTCGAGCGGCGTGTCGCGGACGGCGCGCGCGAGCCGGCGACCATCAGCACGAACGCCAGCGCGACGACGACGAAGCGGAGCCGGAGGGCGGTATCGACAATCCAGCGCATGGTCGCCTACTTTCCGGCCCCGAACTCGACGCCGAACAGCTCCGCCGCGCCGTCGGTCACGACGCGTGCGTCTGGCGGCGGGCCCTCAGAGAGCAGCGCGAGATGCGCCGATGATGTCGGTGACAGTCACGCGGACGCGGGCGTAGACCTGCGGAGACTCGCGCGACGTAGACCCACGTGCCGCCGTAGGCGTCGTGCAGCAGCGCGGCCTTCGGCACGACCAGGCTCCGGCCGCAGCCGCGGCGCGTCAGCCGGACCGCGACGCGTTCGCCCGGCCGGAAGCGCGGCCCGGGTTGGTCATCGCGTAGTAGAGGTCGACGCCTGCCGTCGGCCGCGATTGGCGGACGGCGGCGCGGGGATGGGTTGCGCCAGCGACGCCGTCGGCATCGGCGTGCCTCGCCAAGCGTGAGCACTCGGCCGGCGCCGCCGGATCGATTTCCCGGACTCGCCGGCGTAGATCGGCACGCGCACCCAGACGCTGGTCACCTGCACGAGGTCGATGAGCGGCGCGGAGGCGGCGACCGTCTGGCCCGGCTTGACGTGGACGGCCTGGACGACGCCCTCTTGCGGCGCATCGAGCGGACGCCGGCTTCGGCGCCGGCGACTGCGTGCGGCGAGCGCGCGGCGATCGAGCGCGGCCTTCAGCTCGGCTTCCGCCACCGCGAGCTCCGCCTGCGCCTCTTCGAGCTGCCGCCGGCTGCCGGCGCCGTCCTTGAGCAGCTGCTCGGCCCGCTGCGTCTTGCGCGCGGCCGCGTCGCGCCTCGCGGTCGCGGTGTCGATCGCCTGCTGCGCGATGACCGGCGATTCGCGGTCGGCTCGTCGGGAATCGGGACCAGACGGAACAGCAGCTGGCCCTTGCGACACTCGGCCGCCCGGGCTCTGGCAGTCCCGAGGCGGCCTGCAGCATGCCGGCGACCGGCGCGGTGAGGCGACGACTGCCCGGACGGCGGGACGATTTCTCCGCCGATCGCGCGTGTCGGCGAACGGCTTGCGCTCGACGGCGGCGGTCGTGATGCCGAGCCGCTTCTCCGCCTCCGGCGTCAGCTTGATCGTCGTCAGTGCCGCTTCCTTGACCGGTGCGGTGACCGTCGCCGCCTTGCCTGTACTCGCCGGCGGCTCCTGTCGACCGCACGCAGTCAGCGCGAAGATCGATGCGACCATCCATCTCTGTCTACTGGAAATCACGGGTGCTCTCCTTGGGGGCCGGGGCGCAGGCCCGTCCGATCGCACGCTCGACCGCCGTGGTAGTGCGGGCGAATCGGCGTCGATCTCGCGCGCGCGCAGCCGTGCCTCGTTGAGGCGACGGGTCGTCTCCAGCACGAACAGGTAGGATGTGTCGCCAGCCTCGAACGCGCGCTGCGCGGCGATCTGCTGTAGCGCTAGAGGGTCGACGACGGTCTTCTGCCAGATGGCGCGGGTGGTCTCGGCCTGCGCCAGGCGCGCGGCCGCATCAGTCACCTCGGTGGCGACGCGCTGCCGGACGGCAATGTAGGTCCAGGCTAGAGATGGAAGAACGGTTGCAGGAACCCCCGGACCAGCCAGTAGGCGATCGGCTTCACGCCGCGCTCGCGTGCACGCCGATGCAGTCGCTCGAGATCCATTCCGGGTTACGTACCCTCGGCCGGCGATCGCGTTACAGTCGCGGCGATGGCGCTCGACCCGAGACGGATGCTGCGAGGCGCACTGGCGGGCGGATCGCGGCGGGTGTGTGGGCACTCCAGCAGCCGCTCGACAAGCGGGTGCTTCGCTGCCGCTACGACGACGTCGAGCTGCTCGGGCGGGCCCTGCTGCTGCGCGCCGATCGTGCTCGCTCGGCACCGGCTGGGGCTCCTGCTGCACGTGCAGAACGGAGCGCTGTTCGGCGCGGCCCACGCCGCTGTGCTGGGGCCGGCGCTTGCGCGCGGCGGCGTCCCGCGGGCGCTCGGCGCGCCGCTCGTCGCGCTGGTGGAGAACTTCGGAGCATGGCCGCTCGGACGCTTGAGCGACCCGCTTATCCATCCCTCGCACGTCGACGACCTGCCTTGGCTTGAACCGGCAGAACCGCCGCGCCCTGGTACAGGCGACGTGGCGGCACCTGCTCTTCGGCATCGTGCTGGCAGAGCTCGAAGCGGCGGCTCGACCACGAGCCGCCCGCGTGCCGATCCCAGCTGCGTGAAGCGCGCGTAGCGCCCCGGCTCCGGAAGCCGGGGCGCTCTCTCGCGCCGAGCCCGTGGGGGTGGCGGGCTCGTCAAGCCGGGATCCGCGGGCGACGCGCCGAGGTGAGACGGGGACGCTCCCTGGAACCCCCTTCGACAGGGTCAAATACCCCCTGCGCGCAACATTTTGAACCTTTCAGCGGGTGGAAAAGCAACCCGGAACACCGCACAAGAGTTCCCGCGGGTGCCTCCAACCATCGACGCCGAGCTGCAGTGTACTCGCCGCCGCGGTCCGCGAGATTCGCGCCCGCCTAGCAGCCTGTCGCAGGAGCGGGTCCGCCGCGATCGGAGGCGTCGGGCCGCAAGTACGTCGGCCAGATCGGAGCGCGGCGAGATCGTGCCCGTCGTTCGCCGCCGGCTCATCGGCATCGCCCGCGGCCTGGATGTGCCGCTGTCCGAGGTCGTTCGCGTCTACGAGGAGCGACTGGGCACAGCCGCGGCACCGCGGCCGGCGGTTCGGCACCCACAGGCTGAGCCAGGCCGATCCACTACGCTGGGCCTGGTCCACGCCGGGGTAGCTCAGCTGGCAGAGCGCCGCTCTTGTAAAGCCCGGAGGTCACGGGTTCGATTTCCCCGTTCCCGGCTTCGCGACGATCGTGCGCCTCGAAGGACCCGCTCCATGGCACGCTTTGCGTCGTGGGCGCTGAGAGACGCATGACCCCGCTGCTCGAGCGCGAGCACGAGCTCGCGCGGCTGGAGGCGCTGGTCGCCGCCGCGCGCGGCGGGGGCGGGTGCTTCGCGGCGATCGAGGCGCCGGCCGGCCTCGGCAAGACGCGGCTCGTTCAGGTAGCCCGCGAGGCGGGGGCGCAGCCGGCATGCGGGTGCTGGCCGCGCGTGCGACGGAGCTGGAGCGCGACTTCCCGTTCGCGCTCGTGCGTCAGCTGTTCGACCGCAGCTCGCGACGCTCGGCGTGCAGCGGAGCGCGAGGCGCTGCTCGAAGGCGCGACCGGAGCGGCGCGCGGCGCGCTCGGCCTGACCGGAACGCCCAGAATGCTCCAGCGCGCCGGCACACGGACGCGTTCGCGGTCCTGCACGGGCTCGACTGGCCGACCGCGACGCTCGCCGAGCAGCAGCCGCTGCTGCTCGCGGTCGACGACGCGCACTGGTCCGATGCGGCCTCGCTCGACTTCCTCGGCTTCCTCCTGCCGCGGCTGGAGGAGCTGCCGCTGCTGCTCGTGCTCGCCTGCCGCCCGGACGAGGCAGGCGCCGAGGGCAGCCTCGCGCGGATCGCGACCGACTCGCTGGCGCAGCGGCTGACCCCGGGCGCGCTCAGCCCGCAGGGAGCAGCCGCACTGCTGGCCGACGCACTGGAGCACGAGCCGGAGCAGGCGTTCGCGGCGACCTGCCACGAGGTCAGCGGCGGCAACCCCTTTCTGCTGTGCGAGCTGGCGCGCACAGTCGCGGCCGAGCAGATCGATCCCGCCGCCGCGCAGGCGCCGCGTGTGCGCGAGCTCGCTCCAGAGCGCGTCACGCGCACGGTGCTGGTGCGCCTCGCACGGCTCTCCCCCGAGGCGCAGTCGGTTGCGCGGGCCGTCGTCGTCCTCGGCGAGGAGGGCGACACGCGGCTCGCGGCCGAGCTCGCCGGGCTCGACGAGTCGCTCGTCGCGCGCGCCGCCGACGAGCTGCGCGCCGCCGCGATCCTCGACCCGGACGCGACGCTCCGCTTCGTCCACCCGCTCGTGCGCACGGCGTTCGACGCCGAGCTGCCGGCCGGCGAGCGCGCGGCGGCCACGCGCGCGCGGTGGAGCTGCTGCGCGCACGCGGCGCGAGCGCCCAGCAGCTCGCCGCCCACCTGGTCGCGACCGAGGCGCGCGGCGACCGCGCGACCGTCGAGACGCTGCTGGAGGCGGGCGGCGCGGCGCTCGCGAGCGGCGCTCCGCGCTCCGCGATCGCCTACCTCACCGCGCGCTGCGCGAGCCGGCGCCGGCCGACCTGCGTGCCGCGATCCTCGCCTCGCTCGTCACGGCCGGCATCCGCGTGCCCGACCGGCAGCTGTTCGCGGCGTCCTGCCCGAGGTGCTCGACGGAGCTGGAGCGCGAACGGCCTGCGCGCCCGCTGGGCGTCAAGGTGAGCACCTGGATGATCTTCAACGGTCGCGCCGCCGACGCCGTCGCTGCTGGAGCACGCGATCGAGGTCGCCGACGGAGCGGGGCGACGTCGAGGGCGCCTTCGCCTGGAGGCGCAGCGGAGCCTGCTCGTGCGGCAGCCCGCTCACCGAGCTGCGAGCGCGGCTCGCGCGTACTGCGACCGCATCGAGCCCGGACAGCGTCGAGCGGGCGCCTCGCGGCGGCCTTCGCCGCGGAGTGGCACGCGTTCGACGGCACCGCGGCCGAGGCGACCGAGGCGGCGCGGCGCGCGCTCGCCCACGACGGCCGCATCTTCGCCGAGCAGCCGGAGTTCTTCGCGCCGGGCCGGCCGCTGCTCGCGCTGATCCTCGCGGACGAGCTGGACGCGGCCCAGCGCAGCGCCGAGCGGGCGCTCGCGATCGCGCGAGAGCGCGGCGCGACGCCCGAGATCGTCGCCGCCTGGTGGATGAACGGCGGGGTCGCGTGGGCGCGCGGCGACCTCGTCGCCGCCGAGGCGGACATCCGGCAGGCGCTCGGCGTCGCCCGCCTCGGCAGGCTGCGGCTCGCCGAGCTGCCGCTGCAGGCGGTGCTCGTCGGCGTGCTCGTCTCGCGCGGGGAGCTCGACGCCGCCGAGGCCGAGATCGAGGCGAGCGGCGACAGCGGCGAGATCCCGGACGTCGTCTGGCTCGACGCTCTCGCTGTTCGCGCGCGGGGTGCTGCGCTTCGCGCAGGGACGCTTCGACAGGCCGCCGTGGACCTGCTGGAGCTGGAGCGGCGCGCGATCCGCTGGGGGGTGTTCGGGATGCCCGCGCCGCCGGCGAGCATCTGCGCGGCGCGCGCCGTCGCCGCGCTCGGGGAGCGTGAGCGTGCACGCGCGATGGCGGAGGCGGCGCTCGCCCACGCGCGGCACTGGGGCGCCCCCACGCTCATCTCGCATGCGCTGCGCACGCTGGCGATGGCGGTCGACGGCGCCGAGCGCGCTCGCGGCGCTGGAGGAGGCGGTCGCCGTGCTCGACGGCTCGCCGGCGCGGCTCGCGCGGGCGGAGGCGCTCGCCGAGCTCGGCGCCGCGCTGCGCCGCACCGGGCGCCGCGCCGACGCGCGCCCGCCGCTGCGCGAGGCGCTCGAGCTGGCGCGCCGCTGCGGTGCCGCCGGGCTCGCCAAGCGCGCGCTACGACGAGCTGGCGGCCACCGGCGAGAAGGTGCGCCGCTACACGCCGATCGGCGTCGAGTCGCTCACGCCGAGCGAGCGACGCGTGGCGGAGCTGGCCGCGACCGGCATGACGAACCGCCAGGTCGCGCAGTCGCTCTTCCTCACCGTCAAGACGATCGAGACGCACCTGGCCGCCGCCTACGACAAGCTCGGGATCCGCTCGCGCCAGCAGCTGCCGACAGCGCTCAGCAGACCACCGACGCGTCCGCCGTCGCGCTCGCACCTTGGTTGAACTCGAACGAACCGTGAATCGCCGAGCCGCCGTGCGCGGGACAGGAGGCGGCCTCGTAGTAGCCGCGTCTGCGCCCGTCGATCATGCGTGTGGCTCCCGTCGTGATGTCGATTCTCTTCACGACCACGTCGCCGTCGAGGACTCTCTGAAGCTCGGGCGGGACGCTGGTCGAGAGCTTGAAGGCGTATCTGCCACCGTGCAGCCGGACGATCGGCGCCTGGAACGTCGCGTTGATCAGCGCGGGGTTGATGACGAGGAAGTTCAGGACGATGCTTCTGCCGCCCGGCCCGTTGAAGATCGTCATCTTGCCGCTGGAGGTGATGCCGACCGAGACCGCCCGTCCTGTCGCCACGCCGGTGCCGATCTTCGACCCCTTCGGACAGACGGAGAGCCGTCCGTGCGCGGCGCGGATCTTTGCTGCGCTGCACGACGGGAACAGCCTGCCGTTGAAGCGCGCGCCCTTGCCGAAGCGGTAGTCGGCGTGCTGCAGGACGAAGTTGCCGCCCGCCGGCACGCTCTCGAACGTCGTGTTCAGTCTCAGCGTCAGCGAGGCGTTCTTCGGAATCGGCCGCTGACTCGGCGAGACCTGAGCGGAGATCGTCACGACCGGTCTGGGCGCCGGCGCGTCGGCGGCCGGCGCGACAGCAGCGATGGCGAGGGCCGCAAGCGTCGTAGCGGCGATGGCGATGCGAGGTCTGGGCATGTGGTTCGGCCTCCCAGCCGCGTCGGTCAACCGCCGATCGGTGCGCGCGGGTTGGCGCCCCAGAACAGCTGGGTGCCGAGCATGCCGATGAGGTGCACGTAGACGATGTTCAGCACCATCGACTTCGCGGTGGCGGTTCCCACCCCGACCGGGCCACCGCCCGCGGTGTAGCCGTAGTAGCAGCCGACGACGACGATCCCCGTCGCCATGAAGGCGCCCTTCAGCATGCTGTAGAGCAGGTCCGTCGGGTTCTGGAACGCCCAGAAGATCAGGTCGTAGCCGCCCGGCGACACCTCGTGGATCTGGATCACCACCGCGAGGTACGACGCGATGAACGCCGCTCCGACGCCGCCGATGTAGACGAACGGCAGCACCATCCAGGAGGCCAGCAGGCGCGTCCCGCAGAGGAACGTCATCGAGCTGATGCCCATCACCTCGAGCGCGTCGATCTCCTCGGTGATCCGCATCGAGCCGATCTCGGCGACGATGCCCGTCCCGACCTTCGCGGCCATCATGTAGCCGAAGGCGTAGGGGACGAGCTCACGCAGGTCGCACCAGGCCGTGAAGACGCCGGAGTAGGCGGGCGTGCCGGCCGCGCGCGTGAAGTACGCACCCTCGATCCCGCACTGCAGGCCGATGATGAACACCAGGCCCCAGATGACGATCGTCGAGGAGAGGATCAGCAGCCCGGACTGCCGCAGCGCCTCGCCGAAGAAGCGGAAGACGCGGCCGCCGTACACCTCGCGAAAGCACTGCGCGGTGAAGCGGGCGATGTCGCCGAAGCTCTCGACCCAGCCGCGTGGAACGGCAAACCAGCTCACCTGCCGGAGTCTAATAGTGCGCTCACACGATTGCGCCGCATTCGGCGCGCACGATGCGCCCGCTCAGCTCGCCACGTCGCGGCGCCGCAACAGCGCCGCTCCCGCGGCCGAGAGCAGCACGCCGTAGCCGACCAGCACGAGCGCCGCCGGAAGCTGCGCGAGTGCGTCGGCGTCGCCGTCCGCCGGCGCCGTGAGCCGGTCGAGAGGGCAGCGAGCCCGTAGGTCGCGACGACGTCGCGGACCCCGGGCACCAGCGCCAGCAGGCTCTCGGCGACGAACAGCCACGTGAGCGCGCCGACGAGCGCGCCGACCTGATTGCGCACGAGCGTCCCGACGCCGACGCCGATCCCCGCGAACAGCGCGCCCGCGGCTCCATACCCGGCGGCCCACCCGAGCGCGTCGCCGAGCGAGGTGCCGCTCTCGATCCCGCGAATCGACAGGATCGCCTCGACGAGCACGATGTTCAGCAGCACGACGAGCAGGCCGAGCGCCAGTCCGGCGAGCATGTGCGCCAGCAGCTTGGCGGTGACGACGCGACCACGGCTCGGGACCGTCAGCAGCGTCGGCGTGATCGTCCCGTGGCGGAACTCCGTGCTGACGGCGAGCACCCCGAGCACGAGCGTGAACAGCTCCACGAACGTCGCGACCCCGACGAGGTCGTACCCGGGCAAGACGCCGTCCTCCCAGTTCCCCAGCGCAGCCCCCAGCGCCGAGACGCCGCCGATCAGCAGGACCGCGCTGACCGTCAGCGCGAAGAACGTCCGCGTGGTGCGCAGCTTCAGCAGCTCGCTCGAGAGCGCGTTCCTCACGACTGCCCCTCCCCCGCACCGTCGGTCAGTTCGAAGAAGACCTCCTCGAGCGACTGGACCAGCGGCGACAGCTCCGAGATGACGATCCCGTTGGCCGCGATCGCGCGACCGATCTGCTCGCCGCTGCGGTCGCCCACGAGGATCGACCCGTCGCCGTCGGCGGCGGCCTGCACGCTCGCGCCGTCAGCCCGCAGCAGCTCGCCGAGGCGGGCGACGTCGGGTCCGGCGACGCGGACGCCCCCGCTGCGCTGCGCCATCAGCTCGCTCAGCGGCGCCTGCGCGACCGAGCGCCCGCGATGGATCACGACGACCTCGTCGGCGGTCTGCGCGACCTCGCTCAGCACGTGGCTCGAGACGAGCACCGCGCGGCCCTCGGCCGCGAGCGAGCGCAGGAAGTCGCGCAGCCAGCGGATCCCCTGCGGGTCGAGGCCGTTCGCCGGCTCGTCGAGCACGAGCACGCGCGGGTCGCCGAGCAGCGCGGCGGCGAGCCCGAGCCGCTGGCGCATGCCGAGCGAGTAGCCCTTCGTGCGGCGCCGGCCGTCGGCGCTCAGCTCGACCAGCTGCAGCAGCTCGTCGACGCGCGCGTCCGCGATCCCCGCTGCCCGCGCGAGCGTGCGCAGGTGGTTGCGGCCGTTGCGGCCGGGGTGGAGCATCCCGCCGTCGAGCAGCGCGCCGACCGTGCTGGTGGGGTCCTCCAGCTCGACGTAGCGGCGGCCGTCGATCGTCGCCGTGCCCTCGCTCGGGTTGATCAGCCCGAGCAGTGCCCGCAGCGTCGTCGTCTTGCCGGCTCCGTTGGGGCCGAGAAAGCCGACGACGCGCCCCGCCGAGACGGAGAACGAGAGGTTCTCTACCGCCGTGTGGGCGCCGAAGCGCTTCGTGAGGCCGTCGACCTCGATCGCGTACGTCATCGCGGTATTCGTAGCGGTTGGCGCGGCGACGCGCCTTGCGCCGGCAACCGCGGCCAGCGGGCGGCCTGCGATGATGTCCGCATGAGCGAGATCGATCGTCGTCCCCCCGCCCGCCTCTCACGCCGTCAGCGCGAGCAGCGCGCATACCGCCTCGTGATCGCGACCGGCGGCCTCGGCGTGATCGCCGTCGTCGGCATCGTGCTCGCGATCGCCGGTGTGGTCGGCGGCTTCATCCCCTTCCTCGCGGTGGTGCTCGCGGTCGTCTGCGGCCTGCTGCTGCGCCGCACGCTCAGCGCGCGCTGAGCGCCTCGCCGGTGCGGGCGTCGTCGCCGCCGCGCAGGTAGCCGGCGACGAGCGCGATCATCCCGGCCAGCGCGAAGCAGGTCGCCGCGAGCCCCCAGCCGCCGGCGACGTCCGAGAACCAGTGCACGCGCAGGTAGATGCGCGTGAGCCCGACGGCGACGGCTATGGCGATCCCCACGATCAGCAGGCCCGCCCGCACCGCCAAGCGCGGGAACGCGTGGCGCAGCGCGACGGCGACCGCCACCCAGCAGACGGCGTAGGCGGCGTGGCCGGACGGGTAGGCGAAGCCCGTCGCGTCGACCAGCGGGTCGAGCGGGCGCGGGCGCTCGAACGCCGCCTTCGTGACGTGCACCCCCACATACGTGAGCGCGAGGCCGCCGAGCAGCGCGAGCCCTTCCAGCCCGTGGCGTCTCCAGATCAGCACGAGCGCCGTGATCAGCAGGGCGCCGCCGGCGATCGGCAGCGCGCCGAGGTGCGTGAGCGCCTTCGCGAGGTCCGTCAGCCATGGCGTCTGCAGCGCGTTGGACCAGCGCACGCCGCGGCGGTCGCCGGTCGTCAGCTCGGTGACGGGCTCGATCGCGATCAGGTAGCCGAAGAAGACGAAGCTGCCGACGGCCACGACCGACAGCAGCGTCGTCAGCTCCAGCCCGAGCTGGCCGGGGGTCAGACGGTTCCACACGAAGCGCACCGGCCGCGCGAGGCGGTGGCCGACGATGCGACCGCCGCGGATCCCCAGCCCGAGCACCGGCGTGCGCTCGTGCGCGGCGAGCCATGCCTCCAGCTTGCGGCGATTCTCCTGCTTGCGCAGCCACTGCACCGCCGCGACGATCGCGACGACCAGCGCGATCGTGATCCCCAGCGCCAGCAGGCCCTTTCTGGCGATCTCCAGCACCTTGTCGAGCGAGTGCCAGAAGATGTAGCCGAGCAGCGCGAAGACCGTCACCATCCCGCCGGCGGCGAGGATGTCGTACGGCAGGAAGCGCCGCAGCGGCATGCCGGAGGAAGCGGCGAGGAACGGCGAGACGGCGCGCACGAGCCCGACCCAGCGGCCGAGGAAGACCGCTTTGCCGCCGTGACGGTCGTAGAAGTGCTCGACGTGCTCGATCCGCTGCTCGGTGATCTGCACGCGCGGCCCGTGCTTGACGAGGAACTCGCGCCCGAGCCGGCGCCCGAGCGCGAAGCTGACGAGATCGCCGGCGACGGCGGTGGACCACGCGATCGCGATCAGCAGGATCACGTCGATCTCGCCCTGGCCGGCGACGAAGCCGCCGATCACGATCGCCGTCTCCCCCGGGATCAGCAGGCCGACGAACGCGCCGCTCTCGAGGAAGCAGAGAACGCCGACGAGCAGGTAGGTCCAGGCGCCGAGGGTCGAGCCGACGTCTTGCAGCAGCTGGTCGAGGTTCGGCAGCTCGAACAGGCCGAAGCCGTAGGCCGCGGCGGCGATCGCCGCCAGCGCACCGCCCACGAGCAGCGTCGGCTCCAGCCGGCGACGGCGCCAGATCACGTACGCCAGCAGCAGCGCCGCGGCGGCGAGCCAGACGGGTCTCATCCGTGGAGGTCCGTGCGTTGCTGCGCCACTGCGAGGTGAACGTAGCGGGCGAGGCGGCGGGTGAAGGCCTTCGGCGCCTCGGCGTAGACGCGGTCGCCGAGCTGCGTGGCGGCGGCGCGCAGCTCGTGGCTGCGGCGATCGATGAGCGTGAGCAGCGCGGCGCGCTCGGCGTCGACCACCGCTGGAAGCGGGCGTGTGTCGTCGGCGAGGCGCGCGGCCAGCACGGCGAGGTCGTGGTCGTCGCCGAGCAGCTCGGTGAGCCCATGCGC
>CAVYUU010000003.1:0-712572 GCA_963771745.1 uncultured Alphaproteobacteria bacterium
CGCCGCCCTCGAGCGTCGCCGACGTCGACCCCGATCTGGACGCGTTCGTAGCGGCCGCGGTGGACAAGGAGCGCGAGATGCGCCCGGAGTCCGCGCGCGTGATGCGGCAGGATCTCGAGGCGATCGCGCCACGGCTGCCGCGCGCCCGCGCGCTCTCCTCGCTCGTGCGGGACCTCCCGACCGCGGACGCCGGCGTCGGCGACCGGACCGCCCCGATCGTCCCGTCCGTCACCCAGGCGATCCCGCTCGCGGCGCCGTCGCGCCGTGGACCGGGGCGCCGGGCGGCCGGCATCGCGGTGCTGGTGGCCGCGATCGCAGCCGCCGCCTGGGGCCTGTGGGAGTACGTGATCCCGCACACGCAGCCCGTGCCCACGCTGCGAGGCGTTCCCGTCGAGGACGCGACCGGGCAGCTCACGGAGCTCGGCTTCCGGGTGCTCCTGGCCGACGGTGCCCACGATCCGACGATCGCCGCGGGCAGCGTCCTGGCGATCGATCCTCCGGCCGGCACGGAGCTCGAGGAGACCGCCACGGTCACGCTCGTGCCGTCGCTCGGCCCGCCGCCCGTGAAGGTGCCGCGGGTCGCCGGGCTCGCGCTCACTGAGGCGGTCGCGCGGATCCGGTCCGCGTCGCTGGAACCCCGGATCCGCCGGACCTACCACGACACCGTGCCCGAGGGCGAGGTCATCGAGCAGTCGCCGGAGGATGGGAAGGTCCCCGAAGGCTCCGAGGTGGTCCTCACGGTGAGCCGCGGCCACGCGCCGGTCGCGGTCCCCGAGGTGGTGGGCGCGACGCAGGAGAACGCGGCCGAGGCCTTGCGAGCCGCCGGGTTCCGGGTCGTGGTCAGGACGGCGTTCTCGAACCACGTCGAGCGAGGCGACGTGATCGACGTCGTCCCGGCGGAAGGCAAGGAGATCGCGTACGAGGACTCGGTCACGATCGACGGTCTCCCAAGGCCCCGAGCGGTTCCCCGTCCCCGACTTCCGCGGATCGACCCCGGCGGCGGCGACGGCGCGCGCCGAGGACCTCGGGCTCGTGGTCTCGATCTACGAGGTCCCCCACACCCCGGCGACCGTGGTGATCAGCCAGGACCCCGACGTCGGCGCGATCGTGCACGCCGGCGACACGATCCTGCTCTTCGTCGCCTGAGAAGGGGGGCTACCCTGGTGCTCGTCCGGCCCGGGCGAGCACCACGATCCGCGACCCCTCGTGCTGCCAGGCCACCATCCGCAGGCCGCGGACCCCTAGGAACGCGTGCACCCGCCTCGCCGCGTGCACGTCGGCGGAGCGCTCGAGCACGAGCGCCGCGAGCCCTTCGGGCCCCGGCGAGGCATCCGTCGCGCCGCCGAGCAGGACGACGTCGTCGCCACCGACGAACGCCCCCGCGACCTCGGCGACGGCGGCGCGGTCGTGGTCCGTCGGCACTGCGAGCGCCACCTCCGCGCCCCCGGAGGCTCGCACGCGGCGCGCGACCGGGTTCCGCCTGCCCTTGCGACCGCGTTCGAGCGACCGTCGTGCGGCGTAGATGAGCGACGCCGCGACGTACCTGACCGAACTGCCGATCGCGATCGAGGACGACTCCTGCGTGTACCGCGTCGGGATCGGGACCTCGATCACGCGCATCCCGCCGGTGACGGCGTCGACCAGGAACTGCGTGTCGAACCAGAAGTCATCGGAGTACGCCAGGAACGGCATCCGCAGCAGGCACTCCCGCGTGTACGCGCGCATCCCGCTGTGCGTCTCGGTGAAGTGCGAGCCGAGCGCGAGGTTCTCCAGCACGGTCGTGAGGCGGTTCCCCAGGTAGCGATACATCGGCATCCCGCCGGCGCGGGGGTCGCCCAGGCCGGCGAAGCGGGAGCCGAACGTCATGTCCGCCGAGCCCGCCAAGATCGGCGCGATCAGCAGGGGGACGGCCTTCGGGTCGTACTGGTAGTCCGGGTGCAGCAGGACGACGATGTCGCCGTCCAGCTCCAGCGCCTCCCGGTAGCAGGTCTTCTGGTTCCCTCCGTACCCCCGGTTCTCGGGATGCACGCGGACGTGCAGCCCGAGCGACCGGGCGATGGCCACCGTCTCGTCCGGGCTCGCGTCATCGACCAGGACGAGGTGGCTCGCGATGCCTTCGGGGATGTCCTCCACCGTGCGCGCCAGCGTCTGGGCGGCCTTGTAGGCGGGCATCGTGATCACGACGCTCGTCACGGGCGCCCTACGGCTCCATCTCGGCCCGCGGGCCCTCCTGGTAGGAGTACCGCTCCTCGGCGAACGGCTCCGCGTGCACGTGGTAGCCCCGCTCCTCCCAGAACCCCCGGCGGTTCCGCTCGGCGAACTCGAGGGCGGTGAGCCATTTCGCGCTCTTCCACGCGTAGCGCTTCGGGACCACCAGCCGCAGCGGCCAGCCGTGCTCGGGCGTCAGGTCTTCGCCGTGGTTGCGCCACGCGAGCAGGACGTCGTCCTCGTCCATCGCGGCCAGCGACAGGTTCGACGTGTAGCCGTTGGCGCCGTGCGCGATCACCCACGCCGCCTCGGGCAGCGGCTGGGCCATCTCGCGGATCGTCGCGGAACGGCACGCCCTTCCCACGTGTTGTCGAGCGTCGTCCAACCGGTGACGCAGTGCATGTCGGCGTCGACGGTCACCGTCGGCATGGCCCGGAGTTCCGCGTACGCGAGGCGGAACGGGTTCGCCACGGCGCCGCGGACGTCCAGGTCCCAGGTCGCCGCCGTCGAACCTGCGGGATCGGTCCGTAGTGCAGCACCGGCCAGCTCTTCACCAGACGGTTGCCGGGCGGCACGCGGGCGGCGACCTCCGGCGGGTACTCCTTCGAGAACAGACCCATCACGTCTCCTCGTTCAGGGCGGACCGCCACGCGTCGATCGCGTAGGCGAGCCCGGCATCGTCCACGTCCACGTGGGTCACGCACCGGACCGCACCCGGACACCGGCACGGCGCCCACGCCGAGCGCGGCGAGCCGCGCGATCGCGTCGGCGGGCGCCACGCCCACCGTTCCCGTGTCCACGAAGACCATGTTCGTTGCGACCTGCCCCGGATCGACCGACCCCGGGGCGATGTCGCCGAGCGCATCGCCGAGCCGTCGGGCCCGGTCGTGGTCCTCGGGCAGCCGCTCGCGGCCCTCGTCGAGGGCGACGAGTCCCGCCGCGGCCATGATGCCCGCCTGCCGCCAGGCGCCGCCGTAGAGGATCCAGATCCGCCGGGCCTCCCGGATCAGCTTCGGCGGGACCGCAGAGCATCGATCCGATCGGGGCGCCGAGGCCCTTCGAAAGGCAGAACATCGTCGTGTAGACGTGCGACGTCCACGCGGTCACGTCCTCACCCGAGGCGGCGACCGCGTTCCAGATGCGCGCGCCGTCGAGGTGGATCGGGACGCCCGCGGCCGCGGCCACGGCTCCGACCGCGCGAGCTCGGCTGCGGGCATCACCGTGCCGCCGCAGCCCCCCACGGTGTTCTCCACGGCGAGCAGGTCGACCACCTCGACGTCGAAGTAGTCGTCGGGCTCCAGCAGGCGACGCGCGAGCACCTCGGTGACGTAGCCACGCTGGTGATCGGTCCCGGTGCGGTACGCGAGGCCCGCGATCGCCGCAGCGGTCATCACCTCGGTCGTGGCGACATGCGCGCGGGTCTCGCAGGCGACCAGGTGCCCCGCCCCGGTGGCATGCAGGCGCACGCCGATCTGGTTGCCCATCGTCCCGGTCGCGACGTAGAGGGCCGCCTCCATCCCCATGAGCTCGGCCGCGCGGTCCTGCAGCCGGTTCACGCTGGGGTCATCGCCGTACCACGCGTCGCCCACCTCGGCCTGCGCCATCGCCCCGCGCATCGCCGGGGACGGCGATCGTCACGGTGTCAGAGCGCAGATCCACGCGGAACCGGGGCATGCTGCGGAGTCTATCGACGCCCGGCGTCCATCCCGCTCACCCGAAGAAGACCTCGGCCTCGCGGTAGTGCTCGATCGGGACCGCGCGCCGAGCGCCTCGCGCTTCGCGGAGGTCGACGTCGACGACCTCCGGCCCTGCCCGCGAGACCATCCGACCCCAGGCGCCGGCGCTGGCGAGCTCGACCGCGGTCAGACCGAAGCGGGTGCCGAGGACCCGGTCGAACGCGACCGGGGAGCCGCCCCGCTGGACGTGCCCGAGGATCGTCACCCGCGTCTCGAAGCCGGTCCGCTTGTCGATCTCGGGGGCGAGCGCGTTGGAGATGCCGCCGAGGCGAGGGAAGCCGTTCGCGTCGAGCGGGTACTCGGGGATCTCCATCGTCCCCGGCACCGGGGTGGCGCCCTCGGCGACCACCACGATCGAGAACGACGCCGTATGCAGGTGGCGATGCCGAAGGTGCCGGCAGACCTCCTCGATGTCGAAGGGGACCTCGGGGATCAGGAGCATGTCGGCGCCGCCGCCCAGCGCCGCCTCCAGCCCGATCCAGCCGGCGTGGCGACCCATCACCTCGACCACCATCACGCGGTCGTGGCTCTCCGCGGTCGAGTGGAGCCGGTCGACGGCGTCGGTCGCCACCTGCGCCGCGGTGCGGAACCCGACCGTCACGTCGGTCCCCGGCAGGTCGTTGTCGATCGTCTTCGGCACGCCGACGACGGCACGCCCTCGCCGAAGAGGTCGGCGGCCGCGCCGAGCGTCCCCTCGCCCCCGATCGCGATCACGCCGTCGATGCCGTGGCGCTCCGAACGTGGCCCGCGACCAGCCTCGGCCCGCCCGGTGACGTGCATGGGGTTCGCGCCGGATGAACCGAGGATCGTGCCGCCGCGGGGCAGGATGCCGCGGACCGCCGCGGCGTCCAGCTCGCCGGGCGTCGTCCTCGAGCACGCCCCGCCACCCGTCCCGGAACCCGACGAAGGTGTGCCCGTGCCGCCTCGTCCCGATGCGGACGGCCGCGCGGATCACGGCGTTCAGGCCCGGGCAGTCGCCACCGCCCGTGAGGATGCCGAGCCGCATGCGCGGCACCTTACCGGAGGCCGGAACGGGAACCGCCGAGGACTACTCGGCGGCGCGACCGATCGCCCAGGCGCTTGCCGGAGCACCTGGTACCAGGGGTCCTCGTAGGTGGGCTCCTCGGACCGTTTCGACGCCGGAGCGGGGGACTCCTCGGGCGTCCTGGCCCGAGACCGGCACGGTCAGCCACATCTCTTCCTGGCCGGGGCGGGGGCGGCGGGGGCGCTTACGCATGGTCGTTGCTTCGGTCGGCCTCGCGGTCGGCTTGAGCCTGGTCGCGTGCAGGGGGCCGGTAGGATGGCTCGATGGACCTGCTCGCGGCCTTGCTGCCCGAGCTCGACGGGCTGCTCGCCGTGCATCTTCTTCGTGGCGCTCACGGGCGCGACGGGGGTCGTCGGGGCACTTCGCGCTGTACGTGATCGTCCAGCAGTTCCGCAACCCGGGCCGGCCGCGTCCTAGCCCGGCACGACCTCGCCGTCCCGGCATCGCCGGCGAGCGCCGCGACCGCGCTCGGCCAGCTCCGCGATCACCGCTCGCTCGCCGCCGTCGGCGACGAACCGCACGGCGGCCTCGATCTTCGGGCCCATCGAGCCGCGCCCGAACTCTCCGCGCTTGCGCAGGCGCCTTCGCCTCGGCCACGGTCATCCGGTCGATGTCCTCGGGCAGCAGCGAGCCGTAGCCCGCGCTGCACCTTCGGGACGTCGGTGAGGATCAGCAGGACGGGCGGCCTCGACCTCGTGCGCGAGGATCGCCGCCGCCAGGTCCTTGTCGACGACGCCCTCCTTGCCGATCAGCCGTGGGCCCTTCTCGATCACGGGACCCCGCCGCCGCCGCCCGCGATCACGATCACCCCGTCGGCGATCAGGTTCGCGGATCACCGGCGTCTCGACGATCGAGTACGGCTTGGGGCTCGGGACGACGCGGCGCCACCCCCGTGCGGATCGGCCTTCATCACCCAGCCCCGCTGCTCCTCGCGACGATGGGCCTGGGCCTCGGTGAAGAACGGGCCAACGAACTTCGTCGGGTTGCGGAACGCCGGGTCCTGCGGGCGCACGCGCGTGAGGGTCAAGATCGTGACGACCGGGCGCTCCATGCCCCGTTCGAAGAAGACGTCGCCGATCGTGACCTGCAGCAGGTAGCCGATCTGGCCCTGGCTCTCGGCGCCGCACACGTCCAGCGGCATCGGATGCACCTGCTTCGCCGCCGCCTCCTGCTGCATCAGGATCCGGCCGACCTGCGGGCCGTTGCCGTGGGTGACGACGACCTCCCACCCGGCCGACGGCGATGTCGGCGACGATCTCGGCGGCGCCGACGCGCCGCCGCGTACATCTCCTCGTAGGTGTCCTCGGCGCCGCGACGGAGCAGGGCGTTGCCGCCGAGGGCGACGACGACCCGCTGCATCGGCCGGGTCCTCCCCTACAGGACCGGCGCCAGGATGTCGCGCGAGCTGCGGCGAGTCCGGGAGCACCTCGAGGTCGTAGCGGACCCGGACCGCGGGCTTGGCGATGTCGATCACGCTTGCGCAGGTCGATCGGCGTGCCGATCGACGACCACGTCGGCGTCGACGGCCTCGATGATCTTCGCCATCTCGTCGAGCTGGCCCTCGCTGTAGCCCATCGCCGGGCAGCACGCCGCCGACGTCGTACTTCTCGAAGGTCTCGGCGATCGTCCCGATCGCCCACGGGCGCGGGTCGACGATCTCCGCCGCGCCCATGCGCTGGGCCGCCACGACGCCGGCGCCGATCTTCATCTCGCCGTGGGTCAGCGTGGGGCCGTCCTCGACCACCAGGACCCGCTTGCCGGCGATGGCGTCCGGATCGTCCGCCGTGACCCGCGAGTTCGCCTTCACGACGGTCGCGCCCGGGTTCACCTCGCGCGATCGTCCGCTCCAGCTGCCCGATCTGCTCGGGCGTCGCGGAGTCCATCTTGTTGATCACGACGACGTCCGGCCCCGCGCAGGTTCGTCTCGCCCGGATGGTACGCCAGCTCGTGGCCGACGCGCAGGGGATCGACGAGCGCGATCCACACGTCGGGCCGGTAGAACGGCAGGTCGTTGTTCCCGCCGTCCCACAGCAGGACGTCGCACTCGGCCTGCGCCTGCTCCAGGATCGCGCCGTAGTCGACGCCGGCGTAGATCACGGTGCCGCTCGTGATGTGCGGCTCGTACTCCTCGCGCTCCTCGATCGTGCACCGGTAGCGATCGAGGTCGGCGAGCTCCGCGTAGCGCTGGACCGCTTGGGCGGCGAGGTCGCCGTACGGCATCGGATGGCGGACGGCGACCACACGCTTGCCGGCCTCCTTCAGCGCTGCCGCGACCGCCCGGGTCGTCTGGGACTTGCCCACGCCCGTGCGCACGGCGGTGATCGCGACCGTCGGGACCGACGGCTGCAACATCGTGGCGTCGGGGCCGAGGAGGACGAAGTTCGCGCCGGCCGCCGCCACGGTGGACGCCTCGTGCATCACGTAGGTCGTGGCTCACGTCTGAGTAGGAGAACACGACGTCGTCCACCCGGAGCTCGCCGATCAGCCGCACGAGCTCGGACTCGTCGTAGATCTGGATGCCGTCGGGGTAGCGTGCGCCGGCGAGCGACGGCGGGTAGCGCCGATCGTCGATGTACGGGATCTGCGTCGCGGTGAACGCCACGACCTCGCGTGCCGGGATCGTCGCGGTACACCGTGTTGAAGTTGTGGAAGTCGCGTCCCGCGGCTCCCATGATCAGGACTCGGCGTGGCATGGGTCGGATCCTTCCCTCAGGGGGTTCTGATGCGCGGAAGGCACCCGGGCCCGCGCCGCGGGTCCGCTCTTCGAGAGCACTCTATCCCACGCGCCCGGCTCACGGATCCGAGCGTCGGTCGAGGTCCTCGGGGACGTCGACGTCGCGGAGGGTCTGCCCGTCCGGATCGAGCGAGGTCCACGTCGCCTCGTCGATCACGGCGATGCGCAGCGAGTCCAGCAGGGCGCGGAGCCGACGCTCGCCGCCGGCGAGCAGCGCGTGGCCGTTCCCCCGAGCCGGCGCGGCTCGCAGGGCGCTCGGCACGGGACGGAACCGGTCGCCGTCGGCGAGGGCGACAGCGTCGACGGGCGCGTCGTGAGCCACCCTGACGATCTCGCGGAGCACCGCGGGGTGCAGGTCGGGCATGTCCCCGGCGGCGACCAGCGCCCACTCGGTGGTCACAGCTCCCAGGCCTCGAACGGTGGCCACGAGCGGACCCTCGTACCGCTCGGTGTCACGCACGACGCGAACGCCGGGCGGCAGGTCCCGATCACCCTCGGGCGCGAGCACGACGATCACGTCGTCGGCGACCAGGGCGACGGCGTCGATCGCGTGGCGCAGGATGGGAAGACCGTCCACGACCACCGCCAGCTTGTCGGAGCCGAACCGTGAGGACCGGCCGCCGGCCAGCACGATCCCGGTGACGTCGCTCAGCGTCGCTCTCGCGCTTCCGGCGTTGGACGAACTGGAAGCCGAACCGGCCCTTGATGCACAGGTGGCCGTTCGTGACCGAGTGGTCGGACGGCGACGTGACCTTCACGATCGTGTTGTCCTGCACGTGGAGCTCGAGCTCGCAGCCCACGCCGCAGTACGGGCAGATCGTGTTCGTGACCGCCTGCTGCTCCTCGTCCCAGGTGCCGGCGGCGCGCATGTCGTGCTCGCTCTTGAACATCAGCGCGCCCGTGGGACAGACCCCGATGCAGTTGCCGCAGTACACGCAGGCGCTGGCATCGAGCGGCACCGCGTACTCCGTGGAGATCCGTCGCGTCGAACCCCCGGCCCGCCACGGCGATCGCGAACGTGTGCTGCGCGTCGGTCCCGCATGCCTCGACGCACTTGTAGCAGAGCACGCACCGCTCGTAGTCGCGGACGTAGAGCTCGTTGTCGACCTTGACCGGCTGCGCGACGGTCTCCGCGACGGCGGGGTCGGGGTCGTGGTGGTGCCCCGGCTCGCGCGCGTCCCGCTCCCCCGCCGGCATCGGCTCCATCGCGGGCGCCGAACCGGTCGGGGTCGGCCTCGTACTCGCGCCTGCCACCGATGCCAGTCGGCTCCGCCAGCGAGGTGTCGACGCTGGACCCGAGGAACTCCATCACGAGCCTGCGGGACGTGCGCACCCGCTCGGTGTCGGTCTTCACCTTCATGTCGGGCTCGACCTTCCGCGAGCACGCCGGGGCGAGCACGCGCGCGCCTTCGAGCTCCACGACGCACACGCGGCACGCGTTGATGGGCGTGAGGTTGTCCGCGTAGCACATCGTGGGCGTGTCGACGCCGGTGGCGCGGCAGGCGTCGAGGATCGTCGCGCCCTCCGGGCACCCGCACCGTCTCGCCGTCGATCTCGATGTCGATCAGCTTCCGCGGCATGGCGACCGGGACCGCGCTCATGCGGTCGCCTCCCCGTCGAACAGGCCGAACGTGGCGATCGCCGACTGGACGGCGCTCGCGGCCGTCTGGCCGAGGCCGCAGATCGACGCGTCGCGCATCACGGTCGCGACGTCGCTCGAGCAGCGCCAGCTCGTCGGCGCGGGTGCCGAGGGTGCGGCCCGCGACGAGCCGATGCAGCGCCTCCTCCTGCCGGACCGTCCCGACCCGGCACGGCACGCACTGCCCGCAGCGACTCGTCGCGGAAGAACCGCGCGATCCGCAGGCAGAGGTCGACGAGGTCGGTCGAGTCGTCGAAGACCATGATCGACGCCGGAGCCGAGCGTGTAGCCGCCGGCGCGCGCGTCCTCGAACGTCAGCCGGACGTCGAGCCGGTCGGGCCCGACGAAGCCACCGGCCGCGCCGCCGAGCAGGACCGCCTTCAGCGGCTTCCCGCCGCGAACGCCGCCCGCCGCGTCGATCGCCTCGCCGAGCGTGATGCCGTGCTCGTGCTCGTAGACGCCGGGTCGCTCGACGTGGCCCGAGCAGGCAGAACAGCCGCGTGCCGGTCGAGCCCGTCCGTCCCGAGCGCCGCGTACGCCTCCGGTCCCATCGTGAGGACCTGGAGCACGTTGATCAGGGTCTCGACGTTGTTGATCGCGGTGGGCTTGCCGAACACGCCGTGCGTGACCGGGAACGGCGGCTTGTTCCGCGGCTCGCCGCGCTTGCCCTCGATCGAGTTGAAGAGCGCCGTCTCCTCGCCGCAGATGTAGGCGCCGGCGCCCCGCCGCAGCTCGATGTCGAACGCGAACCCGGCGCCCATCACGTCCGGGCCGAGGAGCCCGCGCCGCGCGCGCCTCGTCGATCGCGTGCGCCGAGGCGTCGCGTCGCGAGTCGGGTACTCGCCGCGGATGTAGAGGAAGCCGTGCTCGGCGCCGGTCGCGAACCCGGCGATCGTGAGCGCCTCGATCACGGCGAACGGGTCCTGCTCCATGACGACGCGGTCCTTGAACGTCCCGGGCTCGGACTCGTCGGCGTTGCAGATCACGTACTTCGGCGTCGACGGCCTGATCGGCGACGGCCCGCCACTTCACACCGGTCGGGAACGCCGCGCCGCCGCGACCGAGGAGCTTCGCATCGGTGACCTGCTGGATCACGGCGTCGGGACCCAGCTCGATGGCCCGTCGCGAGCGCCCCGTAGCCGCCGTGCGCGCGGTAGGCGTCGAGCGAGGGGTCCGTACGGCTCCGACCGCGCGTCGAGCAAGCGCTAGCCCGAGGAGCGCCGTCGGCGGTCGTCCTGCGGTGCTCGCGCGTCACGCCGGAGGGTGTCCTCGATGCGACTCGTCGCGGACGCCGCCGCGCGAGCATGGACGCCGTCCGCGACGGTCACCGCTCGAGCGTCGATGGTCCGCTCGGTCGCCCGCCGCCTGGACGAGGACCGCGGGCGCGCGCTCGCAGAGACCGAGGCACGGGCTGGCCGATCACCCGGTCGCCTCGCCGCCGGAGCCTCGCGTCGGCCGCGAGCGCGGCCATCAGCTCCTCGCGCCGCCGTTCACCCGGCACGCGAGGTCGTCGCAGACGTGGACGACCGTCTTCGGCCGCTCCTCGCACGCTGAACATCGCGTAGAAGGTCGCGACGCCGTAGGCCTCGGCGGGCGGCACCTGCAGGCGCTCGCACGCGTAGTTGAGGCCGCCCTCGCTGATCCATCCGACGCGCGCCTGCAGCGCGTGGAGCACGGGAGGAGCAGCGTGCGCTGGTCCTCCGGGCGCGCGCGAGACGCGGAGGTCGCGCGCGGTGCCGCTCGCCGCCGTCCCAGCCGGTCTCGGGCGGGCCGAGCACCTCGTCGACCGCCGCGCGTTCCTCGGCGGAGGGCTCCGCCGCCATGAGCTGCAGGTCCACGCTCGGAGGCTACCCCGTCACCGCGGCCGTCGAGCTTCTCCACGCGGATCGCCGTGGCCTTGAACTCCGAGGTGCCCGACTTCGGGTCGTAGGCCTCGATCGTGATCTGGTTCGTCTCGACCTGGTCGGGGAAGTGGAAGGTCATGAACGCGAGCCCGGGGCGGAGCGCCGGTCGTGACGTGGACCGGCGCCTCGATCGCACCGCGACGCGAGACGATCCGCACCCGACCTCTCCCGCCGCCACGCCGAGCTCCGCCGCGTCCTCGGGCGAGAGGTCGAGGGTCTCGCCCGCGGTGCAACGGCGAGGAGAACAGGCCCGACTGCACGCCGGTGTTGTAGGACTCGAGCCGGCGCCCGGTGGTCAGCCGCATCGGGAACTCCTCGGTGAGCTCGTCCACCGGCGGCTCGTCGATCACGACGCAGAACGGCGCCTTGCGCCCCTGCCGCTCCGGATCGTCGAACCGCCACAGCCGCTCGTGCAGGAACTGCGCCCCGTCGGGGTACTCCTCGTTGCACGGCCACTGGATCCCGCCGAGCTCCTCGATCCGCTCCCACGACATCAGCGTGTGCATCGGCGAGAGCGAGCGCATCTCGTCCCAGAGCTCCTCCGGGCGTCGGGTCGCCCCACGGCACGCCGAGCCGCTTCGCGAGCTGCGCGATGATCCAGATGTCGTCCCGCGCCTCGCCGGGCGGGTCGAGCGCCTTGCGCACGCGCTGCACCCGCCGCTCGGAGTTCGTCACCGTCCCCTCGGACTCGAACGAGGCGTGCGACGCCGGGAACACCACGTCGGCGAGCTCGGCCGTCTTCGTCATCACCAGGTCCTGCACGATCAGCGTGTCGAGGCCCTCGAGCAGGTGCACGGCGTGGTCCATGTCCGCCTCGGACGTCGCCGGGTTCTCGCCGATGCACGTAGCACGGCGGTCAGCTCGCCGCGCTCCATCGCCTCGAACATGTGGGTGAGGTGCCAGCCGTACGTCGGGCATGATCGGCACGCCCCACGCGCGCCTCGAACCGCGCACGCGCCTCGTCGTCCTTCTCGATGTCCTGGAACCCGGCGAGCTTGTTCGGGATGGCGCCCATGTCGCCGCCGCCCTGCACGTTGTTCTGGCCGCGCAGCGGGTTCAGCCCGCTGCCGTAGCGCCCGACGTGGCCGGTCAGCAGCCCGAGGTTGATCAGCGACGAGGACGTTGTCGACGGCGTTGTGGTGCTCGGTGATGCCGAGCGTCCAGCAGATCTGCGCGCGTCTCGGCCGTCGCGTACGCGTGGGCGACCTCGCGGATCACGTCGGCCGGGACCCCGGTCACCTGCCTCGCCGCGCTCGAGCGTCCAGTCCTCGACGCTCGCGGCGTACTCCTCGAAGCCGCTGGTCCCGCCCGCGATGAACGCGCTCGTGCGCGAGCCCGGCGTGGATGATCTCGCGCGCCATCGTGTTCGACAGCGCGATGTCGGTGCCGACGTCGATCCCGAGCCAGAGGTCGGCGAACTCCGCCGACTCGCTCCGCCGCGGGTCGACGACGATCAGCTTCGCGCCGCGCTCGAGCGCCTTCAGGACATGGTGGAAGAAGATCGGATGCGCGTTGCGCGCGTTCGACCCCCACAGCACGATGAGGTCGGTCTGCTCGACCTCCTCGTACGAGCTGGTACCGCCACCGGCACCGAAGACGGTCGCCAGACCGACGACCGAAGGTGCGTGTCAGGTGCGGTTACAGCTATCGATGTTGTTGGTTCGAAGGACCTGACGAGCGAACTTGCCCGCGGCGAAGTTCATCTCGTTCGTCGCCTTCGAGCAGCTGAAGATCCCCGCTCCCCAGCCCGGGTTGCGATCCATCGCGCGGCGGAGCCCCTGGGCGGCCCGGTCGAGGGCCTCGTCCCAGGTGGCGGTGCGCAGCACGCCGTGCTCGCGAACCATCGGCTCGGTGAGCCGGGTCATCGTTGCCGCCATCGATGTGCTCCTTCCTCCGGCCGATCGGCCGGTCGCCGTCGATTCGTACCCCGGTGGCGCTGCCGTGCCGTAGCCGCGCGCCGCGCCCGGCTGAACCGCGGTTCAAACGACGCGGTCGGGCCGCGTGTAGAGGTTGCACCGGCCGTCACGGACGAACCCGACCAGCGTCATGCCGAACCGCTCGCGCGGCCTCGACCGCGAGCGAGGACGGGGCGCTCACGGCGCTCACCACCGGGATGCCGGCGACCGCGGCCTTCTGGACGATCTCGAACGAGAGGCGCCCGCTGACCTGCAGGACGCGCTCCGACAGCGGCAGGTCCCCGGCGAGGAGCCTGCTCCCCCACCACCTTGTCCACCGCGTTGTGGCGCCCGACGTCCTCGCGGAGGCTCACGAGCGGTCCCGTCGGGCGTCGAACAGGCCCGCGGCGTGCAGACCCCCGGTGCGGTCGAACACCGTCTGCGCGGCTGCGCAAGCGCGTCGGGGAGGCCCGAGCAGCACGTCGATGCGCGACCGTCGTGCCCTCGGCGACCGGCGCGCAGCGGACCTCGACGTCGTCGAGGGCCGCCTTGCCGCACACGCCGCAGGACGACGTGGCGTAGAAGTTCCGGCGCAGGAGCTCGCGGGATCGAACGGGCGGCGTCGTCGTGACCGTCACGACGTTGTAGCGCTGGTCCTCGTCCGCGACGTCGTCGCAGTAGGCGACGCGGCCCACGTCCGCCGGCGCGATCAACCCCTCGGTGAAGAGGAAGCCCGCGGCCAGCTCGAAGTCGCCCCCGGGCGTGCGCATCGTCACCGCGACCTGGTGTGCCTCGCCGTCGGGCCCCTCGACCCGGATCTCGAGCGGCTCCTCGGTGGCGAGCGTGTCGGGGCGCTCGCGCGCGGACCCCGTCGTGCACGGCCGTCGATCCGTACCGGGGTCACGTTGCGTCGGAGCGGCTCGGTGGCGCGTCATGCCTCCAGTATCGGCGGCTGCGGGCGGGAGGTCACGCCACCGCCGCGCGGACCCCCGGTCACCGTCGCGGCGCCCCGCTCGACTTTGGGCCGCGCGTCGGGGTCGGGTGTCGTCGGTCCGCTCCGGGACCTCGCCCGACGCTCCGAACGCGCCGGAGGGAGCAGCACGCCCGATGAAGTCCGGCCTCGAGATCGCCCAGGAGGCCGAGCTGCGCCCGATCACCGAGATCGCCGCCGACGCCGGGATCGCCGCCCGACGAGCTCAAGCCCTTCGGCACGAACCGCGCGAAGATCGACGCTCTCGATCCTGGACCGTCTGGCGCGACCGCCCCGACGGCAAGCTCGATCATCACGACGGCGATCACCCCGACGAAGGCGGGCGAGGGCAAGACGACGACGTCGGTCTCGCTCACCCAGGGGCTCGGGAGGATCGGCAAGCGCGTCGTCCTCGCCCTCCGCGAGCCTCAGCATGGGGCCGGTCTTCGGGATCAAGGGCGGCGGCACCGGCGGCGGCTACGCGCAGGTCGTCCCGATGGAGGAGATCAACCTCCACTTCAACGGCGACTTCCACGCGGTCACGGCCGCGCACAACCTGCTGTCCGCGGCCCTGGACGCCTCGCTCTTCCACGGCAACCCGCTCGGGATCGATCCCCGGCACGATCACGTGGCCGCGGACGCTCGACGTGAACGACCGCGAGCTCCGCAACACGGTGATCGGCCTGGGCGGCAAGGCTCCACGGCGTGCCGCGGCAGGACGGCTTCGTGATCACCGCGGCATCGGAGATCATGGCGATCCTCGCGCTCGCGAGCGACCTGCAGGACCTGCGGGCGCGGCTGGGTCGCATCATCGTCGCCTCGACCATCGAGGGCGCGCCCGGTCACCGCGGAGGACCTGCAGCGTCGCCGGCGCGATGACGGTGATCATGCGCGACGCGATCGAGCCGAACCTCGTCCAGACGCTCGAGGGACAGCCGGTCCTGCTGCACGCCGGTCCGTTCGGCAACATCGCCCACGCGAACAACTCGATCGTCGAGGACCGCATCGCGCTGAAGCTCGCCGACTACGTCGTCACCGAGGCGGGCTTCGCGAGCGACCTCGGGTTCCAGAAGTTCTGCGACATCGTGTGCCGGCTCGGCGGCTTCGCGCCCAGCGCCGGCGTGCTCGTCACCACGGTCCGCGCGACGAAGTCCCACGGGGGCATGCCGTTCGACGACCTCGGCGACCGAGGACCTCGACGCGCTGCGGCGCGGGATCGACAACCTGGCCGCCCACGTCGAGATCATCGCGCGCCTACGGCCTGCCCTGCGTGGTCTCGATCAACGACGTTCCCCACCGACACGGCACGCCGAGATCGAGCTGATCGGCGAGCTGGCGGTCGAGGCGCGGGCGCGAAGACCGTCGTGGTGAACCGCGGGTTCGCCGACGGCGGCGAGGGCGCGATCGAGCTCGCCGAGGCCGTCGTCGCGACGTGCGCGGAACGCCGAACGACTTCCACCAGCTCACGCCCGACGGCACGCCCTTGCGCGGCCAGATCGAGGCGATCGCGACGCGGCTCTACGGCGCCGACGGGGTCGACTACCTGCCGCAGGCCGAGAAGGACCTCGCGCGGATGGACGAGCTCGGCTTCGGCACCGTCCCCGTGTGCATGGCGAAGACCCATCTCTCGCTCAGCCACGACCCCCTGCTGCTGAACCGTCCCCGCGGGTTCCGGCTCCCGGTCCGCGGGGTCGTGCCGAGCGCCGGCGCCGGCTTCGTCGTCGTGCTCTGCGGCGACATGCAGCGGATGCCCGGCCTCGGGCAGGACCCCGAACTTCACGGGCGTCGACATCGACGCGAACGGCAGGACCGTCGGTCTGTTCTGATCGGCGCCGACGCTCAGGCCGCGTCCTCGGGCGGCATCACGCAGAACTCGTTGCCCTCCGGGATCGAGCATCACGCACCACATGCCGCCGTCCTGCTCGGCCCAGTTGCGGACGCGTCGCGCCGAGGTCCTCCAGCCGCGCCACCTCGCCCTCCAGGTCGGCGTCGGCGATCACGTCGACGTGGACCCGGTTCTTCGCCAGCTTGGGCTCCGGGACCTCGGTGAAGAACAGACCGAGGCAGCCCCGCGTCCTCCTCCGGCGGTTCGACCATCACGGAGGGATCGTCCTCGATGTCGTCGATCCCCACGGCGGCCAGCCGCGCGACCTCCTCGTCGTCGTAGGGCGCCACGTTCCACCCGAGCGCGGGGCCCAGAACCGCGCCAGCGGCGCGGCGTCGCGGCAATCGAAGACGATCGCGTCGATCCGCATGCGGCTAGGGTGCCCCGCGCGACCCGGCCATGCAAGACCTCAGGTCCCGCCGAGACGCTCTTCGAACACCGCCTGCGCGTCGGCCAGGACCTGGTCGGCGCGCTCGCGCAGGTGGCGGCAGTCGTCGAGGAGCTCCTCCCGCTTGGTCGCGTCCACGAACGCGAAGACGTTGATCTGCACGTTCGCGAGCGCCGCCACGTCGCGGCGTGCAACCCGGCCGCCGCGCACATCCCGTCGGAGGCCGCGTTCGGGTTGCCGATCGCGGTCGCCTCCTCCGCCAACCCCATCACGTACACCGCGCGGCGAGCCACCATGAGCGGCACCTCCGCCGCGCCCTCCAGCGCCGCCTGCAGCGCCTGGAGCCGCTGCGCCTGCTCGTCCTCGGACTCTTTGGGCATCCGATACGCCGCCATGACGGCATCGAACGCCGCCGCGTCGCGGTCGGCGAACATGAGGAGGTCGGCGCGCTCCCGGTCGGCCTCCTCCACGATCTCCTGCATCCGGCGCTCGGCCTCCGCGTAGCGGGGTTTGCCGATCGTGAGCCGCCCGACCATGGACACGAGCGCCGCGCCGGCGGCGGCCGAGAACGCGGCGAACGCACCCCCTCCCGGGGTGGCATCGCTCGAGGCGAGCGCGTCGAGCCACACGTCGATCCGCTGCTGTCCCATGGGGGCGGACGCGCTCCACGGATCCTCCTCGGCCAGCCGCTCCAGCACCTGTCGCGCGGGATCGAACCCCGCGAGCCGGACGTGCTCGACCACCCCGGGTCCGAGCGCCGCCTCGGGCACGAGCCCCACGATCTCGGAGTCCACCACATCCATCCCCGCGGCGGAAGCCCCGGCGGCCACCGCGTCGATACGCCGCGCGCAGGCCCGGTCACCTCGTGGTCGACGAGGTTCATCGAGACCGTGACGCAGGCGCGCTCGGGGACGGCGAACCCGATCGCGCGGAGCGCGGGCATGCCCCCCGAGGACTCGCGGACCGAGACGGCGATCGCCTTCGCCGCGGCCTCGTCGCGGCCCGAGAGGTACATGTTGAACGCGATCAGCGGGATGCGCGCCCCGACGGCCGTGGCGCCCGCCGGTCCGATCGCGTGCGGGCCGAGGTCGGGGAGCCGCTCACCGCGCGCCACCGCGTCGCGCAGCCCCTCGTACTCGCCCTTGCGCACGTCCGCGAGCGAGGCCCGCTCCGGGAGCAGCGCCGCGCGGTCGTAGAGGTAGACGGGGAGGTCGAGGCCCTCGGCGAGGTCGCGTCCGAACGCCCGCGCCAGCGCGATCGCGTCGTCCATCGATGCGCCGCGGAGCGGCACGAAGGGGATGACGTCGGCAGCGCCCATGCGCGGATGCCCACCTTCGTGGTCGGTCCATGTCGATCAGCGCGACGGCCACGCGGGCGCCCGCCATGGCGCTGCGCGCCACCGCATCGGCGATCGCCGAGCACGGTCGTGTCCAGACGATGGTGGTCGGGGTCGGCCTGCCGGTAGACCAGCGCGCGCGCCCGGCACCTCCAGCGCCGCGCAGATCGCATCGATCACATCGGCGACGCCGTCCCTCCGAGAAGTTCGGCACGACCGCGAACAACGGCTCACCGAGCACCGCCGGAGCATACGCAGGGCGGCCCCGTAGGGACCGTCCTCGACGTTTCAGGCGCGCGGGCGCTCCTTCTTCGGGTCGAGCGCCGAGAGGACGTCGACGGTGGCCGAGGCGGTGCCTCCCTCCACGGCCACCTCCACCTTCTCGCCGTCCGTTCGCGACGTCCGCGTCGAGGATCGCGAGCCCGATCGTCCCCAGCCGCGGGCTCGACGCCGGCGAGGTCACGACGCCGACCTCGCGCCCGTCCTTCGTGACGACGGCGCCGTAGTCGGGCGCGGCCTCGCCCTCGATGCGGAGGCATCTTGAATCGCTTCGGCGGGTTCGCGCCGCCGCGAGGCGAGCGCCTCGGCGGCCGACGCACTCGGTGTCCGTCTTGATGAAACGGTCCATCGAGAGGTCCCACGGGCTGGTCTGGCCGGCGTTGTAGTCCACCTCGATGATGATGAGGCCGACCTCGGTGCGCGCGAGGTCCACGGCGGTCGAGACCGAACGGCGTGGCGCCCGCGGCGAGCAGCGCGTCCCAGATCGGCGCGCGCGTCGCCAGGCGCCATCACGATCTCGTAGCCCTTCTCGCCGCTGAACCCGGTCCGAAGGACGTGGGCGGACACGCCCGCCACCTGCACGGGCTCGGGCCAGAACCGGAAGTATCGGAGGTCGTCGAGGTCGCGGTCCACGAGGGGCTGGAAGAGTCGCCTGCGCCTTCGGACCCTGGACCGAGATCATCGCGAGGTCCTCGGTGCGGTGCGTGATCGTGGCGTCCAGGCCGTCGGCCGTCTCGCGGAACCAGTCCTCGATGCCGGCCGTGTTGATCATCACCCAGAAGCGCTGGTCGTCGAACTTGTACACTTGCCCGTCGTCGATCATCAGGCCGTCGGCGTTGACGAACGCGCCGTAGCGGACGGCGCCGTCGGGCACGCCGGCCAGGGAGTTCGTGAACCGGCGCTGGATCAGCCGGGCGGCGTCGGGACCGGTCACCTCGTACTTGCTCGTGGAGAACAGGTCCCAGATCCCGGCGCCCGTGCGGATCGCCTCGTACTCCACCAGCGGATCGGCTGCCCTCGTGCATGTACCAGGGCCAGCCGTCCTCGATCAGCACCTCGGCGTCGTGCGCCTCGTGCCAGTCGGCCAGCGGTGAGCGGTGCACGTCCTCGGTCATCGTCGTTCCTCCTCGTCGTTCGCGGGCGCCACCGTACCTTCGCTCCCCGGCGGAGCGGTAGGCGGTGTCCGGGGTTGTACCGCACGATCGAACGACTGTTCAAGTCGGGGGAGGGCACAGCCGGACGCCGGACTCGGTCACGATGGCGCGGACCCGCAGGTCGAAGGCGCCGGCGGGCAGCGGCTCGGCGCGGACCTGCAGGTCGAACGCGACCCCGATCCGGACCGCGCGCGGGGCGCGGGGGAACAACCGATCGTAGAAGCCACCGCCGTAGCCGACGCGCCTGCCTTCCGTGTCGAAGGCCACGGCGGGCGTCAGCACGACGTCGAGGTCGCCGGGGTCCAGGCGGGTCCCCGCGACGGGCTCCATGGCCCCGAACGCCGTGGCTTCGACCGCGTCGCCGGGCGCGTAGGAGCGCACCTCCAGCTCCGTCCCGACGACCATCGGCAGGGCCACCGTTGCCCCCGTCGCGTGCAACGCGGCCAGGAGCCCCTGCGTCGGCACCTCCGACCCGAACGACCAGAACGCCATGACGGTGCGGGCCGAGCGCACCTCGTCCATCGCCACCAGGTGGGCGACGATCGCGGCGGCCTTCGCCGTTCGCTCGGCCGGGGACACCGCGTCACGCGCGGCCAGCACCTCGCGCCGGACGGTGCGCTTCGCCTTCTTCAGCTCGGCCGACGTCACGCCCCGAGCGTCTCCGCGATGAGCGCCGGACGGTCGGCCGGACCGACCGCGCTCGCGATCAGCCAGGTCGCGCCCGCGGCCGCGAGGGCCTCACGGAACGTCAGCAGGTCCTCGGCGGTCCCCCGCCAGATGTCCATGGAGGCCCCGCGCTCGCGACGCTCCGACTCGAGCCTCGCCAGATCAGCGGGGTCCTCGCCGACGAGCACGATCCCGCCCCAGGTGGGCTCGACCACGGTCCCGTCGCGACCCGCCTCCGCCACCAGCCGCGTCAGGTCGGCGCTGCGCGAGGCGAACGACTCGGCCGTCAGACCCCACCCGTTCCATCCGTCGGCCGCGCGCGCCGCGATCCCCAGCACCCGGTCGGAGGTCCCTCCGACCCACACCGGGGGCGAGGCCGGCGGCAGGATCGGCCCCCGGACCGGCGGCACCCGATCCCCGCCGGCCCACGCCTCCCCCGCGAAGAGCGCCCGCACCGCCAGGCACGTCTCCTCCAGCAACTCGGCGCGCTCCCGGATCGGCGGGTACGGCACGCCGAGCGCCTCGTGCTCGAGCCGCCCCGACGCGTCGCCCAGCCCCAACCCCAGGATCGCCCGGCCGCCGCTCACGTGGTCCAGACCCGCGGCGAGCTTCGCGAGGATCCCCGCCGGGCGCATCGGCGCCCGCGTGACGAGCACGCCGATCCCCAGCCCCGGATGCGCGGCGGCCACCGCCGCCAGGAGCGAGAACCCCTCGACCGCGGGGCGGTCGGGTTCGCCGGGCGGGAAGACGTGATCGGCCGCGAAGACGGCGTCGAAGCCCTGGGCCCGCGCTGCGACGCCGAGGGGTCGCGCGACGTCGGCGGTGAACACGGGCAGGACCAGCCCGAGCTTCATCCCGTCGCCTCCAGAGCGAGCAACGCCGCCCCGATGAGCGCGCTGTCGGCGCCGAGCGCCGCCGGCATGAGCGGGAGCTTCGCGCGACCCCCACCGTCCTGCACGCACCGAGCGAATCGCACCCGTGCAGGTCCGAGCAGGTGCTCGCCGGCGGCCACCACTCCCCCGCCGATCACGACGACGGCGGGATCCAGGACGTTCACGAGCCCCGCGATCCCCTCGCCGAGCCGCGTCCCCACCTCGGCGAGGATCCCGCGCGCCACGGGGTCGCCCGCGTCCGCCGCGACGGTCACGGACCCGCCCGTCACGGCGTCCTCCCGGCCGTCGGCGGTCTCGGCGAGCATCGAGTGCGGATGGCGCGTGACGGCCCGCCTCCCGGCCCGCTCGATCGCGCTCCCGCTGGCGACCGTCTCCCAGCAGCCGACGTTGCCGCAGCCACAGCGCTCCCCTTCCGGTTCGACGACGATGTGGCCGATCTCCCCGGCGAACCCCATGGCCCCGCGGTACGGACGACCGTCCAGGATCGAGCCCGCCCCCGATCCCGGTGCCGACCCCCACGTAGAGGACGTCGTCGAACTCGCGGGCCGCCCCGACCCGCCACTCCCCGACCGCACCCGCGGTGCAGTCGTTGTCGACGGTCACCGTCGTGTCGAGCTCGGCCGAGAGCCGCGGGCCGAGGGCGACGTCGCTCCACGCCACGTTGGCCCCAGAACGCAGGACACCGCCTGCGTCGACCAGCCCGGGCGCGCCCACCCCCACGGGTTCGTCGCCGGACCGCACGCGAGCGATGAGCTCCAGGAGCACCGCGATCGCCGCCTCCTGATCCTCGACCGGCGTCGGGGCGGTCTCCCGAGCATGCACCCGGCCGTCGGCGCCCACGAGCGCCGCCGCCGCCTTCGTCCCCCCCACATCCACGCCGACGGCGAGGGCCGCCCCGCTCATCCGAGGTCGATCTTCTGCAGCCGCGTCGGGTCCACGGACCCGTCCTTGTCGCTCACCTCGGCCGCCCGGGTGTTCACCACCGCGCGGACCGCGAGCAACAGCTCGGTCCCCGCCTTCAGCAGGTGATCCATCGCCTCGGGGTGCAGCGGTTGCGTCATCGAGACCGCCAGGCAGAGCGGGCACCAGGCCACCGGGCACGTGTCGTGCGCGCCCCCGGCGTGGGACGCCTCGGCCTCGGGCTCGGGTTCGTCGCCGCCGAGCTCCTGCCCTCGGGCCCTCTCGGGCTCGAGCGTCTCGGGCTCGAGCGTCTCGGGTTCGATCGTCTCGACCTCGATCGTCTCGACCTCGATCGTCTCGCGTCGGGGCTCCTCGACGACGTGCTCCTCGGCGTTGGCCTCGGGTCGTGCTCCGGGTGCGACCATGTTCAACCTCCCGCGTCCGCGGGCTCGTCCCGCGCGAACGTGATCTCGAGGTGCTCGCCGGCGAAGTTCGCCTCGCGCACCGCCATCCGCTGCAGGGTCTGGGGCAGGACCAGGTTCCGCTTGTACGATCCCACACGTACGAGGAGCTCGTCGCCGCGACGGTGCACGTCCATGTCGTCGCGGGAGACGAACGGCAGCCGCATCGTGAGGACGTAGCGAGCGCCCATCCGCCGGACCCGGATCGGGTCGTCGTGGAACAGCACCGACGTGGCGTCGCGGTCGCCGTAGACCTCGTCGGCCATGTCCGACAGCAGGCCGACGCCGACCATCTCCCGGTCGAACAGCCGCGACTCGAGGATCGGCACCGGCTCGAACGATTCGTGCACGGTGGCGAGATGCTCGGCCTGGATGTCCTTCCACTTGCCGAAGTAGGGGTCGGTGATCTTCGGGGGGCAGCACGCGGTTCACGACCACGGCGTCCACGCGGTAGCCGAACAACCCCAGGTACGTGTACGTCCGCCGCGCCTCGCTGATCACCATCTTCTCGAGGTTCACCACGAGACGCACCGACGCCACCTCCTCGTCGGTGAGGATCTGCTTGACCGCGTCAAGGTTCGCGTGCAGCCGCTCCACCGCCGCGAAGACGTTGTCGCCCGCGATCGGCATCGACGTCACCCGGGACACGATCGGACGCACGGCCTTCACGACCTTGCGCTCCACGGGCCAGATGCGCTCGATGTACCAGTTCATGATCTCGGGCAGGGAGAGCAACCGGAGCGTCTCGGCGGTGGGGGCGCAGTCCACGATCAGGACGTCGTAGTCGCCGCTCTCCACGTGCGTCTTCACGTCGATCAGCGCGAAGATCTCGTCGAGCCCGGGGATCACCGTCAGCTCTTCGGCCTGGACCGTCTCGGTGCCCGCCCAGTTCATCAGCGAGATGGCGTACTCCTGGATCTCGCGCCAGTTGTCCTCCAGCCGCTCCTGCGCGTCGATCTGCTGGGCCCAGAGGTTCGGGACCACCTGCGTCGGCCGTGCGCCGATCGGCGTCTCGAACGAGTCCGCCAGCGAGTGGGCGGGGTCGGTCGACATGATCATCGTCCGTCGCCCGGCCGCTGCGGACCGCACGGCGGTCGCCGCGGCCACGGTGGTCTTCCCGACCCCGCCCTTCCCGGTGAACAGCACGCACCCGCATGGCGGCCAGCCTACCCGGGGCCCTCCTCGGAGGGGGAGGGGTCAGCGGTCAGCGAAGGAGCGCGACGACCGACGACGAGGTTCACGAACGCGTGCGACACCATCCGGCGCGACGAGGGAGCGGCGCCGCTCGTAGACCGCCGCGTGGATCACGCCCGGCGCGAACAGGGCCGGCATCTGAACGGGCTGCCCGTGGATCACGGCGAACACCGCCGCCGATGCCGCCGCCGAGACCCCGAACCGGAACCGTCGCCGCAAGCCCCCGAACAGGAAGCCCGCGGAAGGCGATCTCCTCGCAGACGGCGCGGACAGGACGAGCGCGAGCAGGGCGTCGGCACCACCCACGCGGCGCCCGCGACCGTCAGGGGGTCGGGCAGCTCGGCGGTGCCGCGTCCGCTGACTGCAGGGTGAGGACCAGGACGAGAGGCGCCCGATGACGACGACGCGACGCCAGCGCGGCGGCGGCCGCCGCCCCGACGTCGGCGCCCACCGAGGACCGCGGCGCAGGCCGAGTCCTGCCGAGGTCCCGGTTTGGGCGCGGACCCACCACCAGATCCCGAGGCCGAGCGCCAGCTGCTGGATGAGCGTGAGCAGGAAGACCCAGCCCGCCGGCGATCGGCGCCGAACGCGAACAGCGCGATGCTGGGGACAGCGCGACGCCGAGAGGGGCCATCGTAACGGCGAGCGTCTCGTGCAACGCCCACGTCGCGAGCGGCCAACGTCGTGCTCGCCGGGTCCGGTCGGGGCGGCGGCTGGACGAGGTCGGCGTCCGGGCGAGCGCTCATCCCATCTCGACGCGGCGCTTCAGCCGTTCGAGCGCGTTCTCGATCACGCGTTTGGCGCCCTCGGTGCGGATGAAGCCCGGGACGAGCGACCGAGCTCGACGGCGAGCCGGTACGTCACCTTCGTCGACTCGCCGAGGTCGTCGAGCAGGTACTCGCCACGGACGTCGCGGACCGCGCCGTGGGCTTCGGTCGAGACCCACGAGATCGCCGTGTCGCCCGCGGCGAACGCGTAGCGCAGCGTGTAGGAGGCGCTGCCGAGCACCGGCACGTCGACCTCGTAGGCGACCTCGACGCCGCGCCCGCCCTCGCCTCGCGTCTTCACCTCGCACGCGCGGACGTCGGCCCACTCCGGGTAGGCCTCGAAGTCCTCGATGACCTCGACGACGTCCTCGAGCGGCGCCTCGATCAGGATCGAGCCCTCGGCCTGCTCCACCGCGGCATCCTACCCGCGGCTCGCGCCCAGCACGGCGAGGGCGAGCGCGCCCACCGACGCGAAGCGTCATGCCGACGAGGATCCACAGCAGCAGCCGGGAGCCGACGATGACGTCGCCGCCTTCGCGAGCCGCGCGGCCTCCATCGCCGACAGGACGTAGACGCCCATCGCCGGCCGCGACGAAGAGGAGCAGGACGCCGGTGGTCGCCGCGGCGGCGCTCGGCCCCGAGAAGAGCAGGAGCATGGCCATCCCGAGGCGACATCGAGAACAGCACGCCGCGCGCGAGGCCGTCGAGCGGCGCGCCCGGCGAGACGGTGACCGAGACCAGGGAAGACCAGCGACCACATCGACGGCGTCGCGCGGGCCGACGTTCGGCCGTTCCTCGCTCGCGCGCATCGACGCCGCGAACGGCGAGCCGCAGGTGCGCGCAGGCGTCTCGAGGCCATCGGGTTGCGGGCCGCCGCAGACCTGGCACGGCCAGCCCGGCCTCCGCGGCCGGGCTTCGCGGCGGGCGACCGCGCCGGGCTCGGGCGGGAGCCGGGAGGCCGGCGGCTCGGCGCGCGGCTCGCAACGACGGGTGAAGCATTGGCCGCACCACTCCGCGTCGGGGCACGCCAGCGCGTTGCAGGACGGACAGCGCCGCTCCGTCACCGGGCATGCGGCGAGCGTACCCCGCGATCGGCGCCGCTCCGACGAGCCGGAGCGGTCAGTCGACCGCCTCGCGGAGCCACGACGGCGAGCTGCTCGGCGCTCCGCTCCCACGTGTGCTCCTCCTCCACCCAGGCACGCCCGGCCTTGCCCATCCGGTCGCGCGAGGTGCGGGGTCGCCGAGGATCCGTCCGACGGCATCGCCCACCTCGGCGACGTCGGCCCCGTCGACCAGGAAGCCCGTCTCGCCGTCCACGAGCGTCTCGCGCGCGCCGCCCGAGTCCCCGACGACGACCGGTCGTCCGCATGCCGCCGCCTCCAGGAACACGATGCCCCACCCCTCGACCTCGAACCCGCCGAGCCGGTCGCGGCACGGCATCGCGAAGACGTCGCCGACCGCGTGGTAGCGCGGCAGCTCCGCCGGAGGGCACCTCGCCCGCGAAGAACACCGACCGGGGCGGCGCGCTCCGCGCCAGGCGGCGGAGCCGCGCCTCCGCCGGTCCCCCGCCCACGATCGAGCAAGGCGGCGTCGGGCACGTGGCGCCTGATCCGGCGCATCGCCCTGATCAGGACGTCCTGACCCTTGCGCGCGACGAGCCGGCTCACGCACACGACGAGCGGGCGCTCGCCGATGCCGAGCGCGACCGCGGATGTCGGCGGTCGGGCAAGCCCGGCCGGAACCGCGTCCACGTCGACCCCCGGGGTGAGGACGCTCACCGGGACGTCGCGATCGGGACGGCGGTCCGCACGGTCCTGCCGATGAACGCGCTGCAGACCGGGACGCGGCTCGCGCGCACGGTCGCGCGCCGGAACCACGCGTGTGCGCCGGGGCGTCGCCGGACATCCAGTAGTCGAAGCCGTGCGCCATCACCAGGTAGGGGATGCCCCGCGCCGGCCAGGCTCCGGGCCGAGCGCCGCGAGCGGGAACGCGTCGCCGAACAGCACGACCTCTGCCCCGAAGCGATCGACCAGGTCGAACACCTTGCGTCGCAGGTTCGGGCCCGGCCACATGAACCGCTCGCGGTCTCGGACGATGCGGAACCGCTCGCCTGCGTCGTAGTCGGCCGCACGCTCCCAGGCCGGCGCGAGGACCGCGACCGCTCGGGTGGGTAGACGCGCCAGAGGCCCTCCATGAACGTCTGGATACCGCCCACCCGCGGCGGGAAGTCGTTCGTGACGAGCAGCGTGCGAGGCACGTCGATCGGCGAGGGCCGCACGCCGACCATCCTGCCAGGGTCACCGAGAGACGCAACGATGTGGGCCGCGGTGCGAACGCGTGCCGATCTAGCCCGTTCGGGCCATCCGGGTCGGGCGGCCTGGGGATGCGCGGATCAGGCACATCTGACCCCTTCCGCTGGCGCGACGCGGCTCTGTTATGAATCGGTTCCCGGGTGGGGACCGGGAGACGAGGGGGTCGGCGCGGTGCGGATCGAACGGTACCCCGATGTCGACCTGAGGCATGTTGCCCGGCCAACCCGATGCCGCCCGACTACTGGCAGGACCGCGCGGCGTGTTTCGGCATCGACCCCGACGTGTTCTTCCCGATCTCCGAGGAGGAGGCGGGGCCCGGCGCTCACCTACTGCGGGGCGTGCCGGATCCGCGAGGACTGCCTGGCCTGGGCCCTGAAGAACGGCGAGCGCTACGGCGTGTGGGGCGGCCTCACCGAGCAGCAACGCCGCCGCATCACCCGCCAGGTCGCCTGAGCCTGCTCCGCCGCGGTGCGGCGCCGTGTCGGCGCTGAGGCCCACCATCGGGGCGATGCGTAGCCGCCCGTCCTTGCTTGCTTCTCGAACACCTGTTCGATACGCTCAGGAGCCCATGTGGCGCCGAGCCGGTCCAGACCTCGCTCGAGCACGGCGGTCGGGCTCCAGTGACGTCACGTTCGCGGTCGTCGACCTCGAGACCACCGGGCGGCTCCCCCGACCGAGGGGGCCATCACGGAGATCGGCGCGGTCAAGGTCCGCGGCGGCGAGCGCCTCGGAACGTTCCAGACGCTCGTCGACCCGCATCAACCGATCCCGCCGTACGTCGCCCACCTCACCGGGATCGACGACCGGCTGGTCGCGGCGCGCCGCCGATCGAGGCGATGCTGCCCTCGTTCGTGGAGTTCATCCGCGGCGACCGTGTTCGTGGCGCACAACGCCACGTTCGACGCTCGTTCCTGAACGCGAGCCTCGACCGCCTCGAGCACCCCCGCGTTCCGGCGCCGATCGTCTGCACGGCGAAGCTCGCCCGGCGCGTGGTGTGGCCCGACGTCCCGAACGTGCGGCTGGGCACCCTCGCGCGGTACTTCCGCACGCGAGACCAGCCTTCCCACCGCGCGCTCGCCGACGCCGAGGCCACGGCCGAGGTGCTCGACGGCCTGCTCGACCTGGCGGGACGGCTCGGGATCGACACCGCTGGGCGAGCTCGTTCCTCGCGTGCTCGGCCCGGGGCCGGCCGAACTTCGGCAAGATCGTCCTCGCCGACGACGCTGCCCACGGCCACCGGGCGTCTACCTGTTCCGCGCGCGCGACGGGCGCGTCCTCTACGTCGGCAAGTCCAAGGACGTGCGGGCGCGCGTGACGTCCTACTTCTACGGGGACGAGCGCAAGAAGATCCAGGACCTGTTGGACGAGGTGGCGTCGGTGGACGCGGTGCGCGACCCCGCTCGGGCGAGCGCGAGGCACTCGTGGCGGAGGCGCGACTCATCGCGGCCCACGAGCCGCCGTACAACCGGCACGGCAAACGCTGGCGAGCCTCGGCCTACCTCAAGCTCGACCCTCGGAGGCATGGCCCCGGCTGAAGGTGGCGCACGGCTCGAGGCCTGACGACGGATGCCACTACCTCGGCCCGTTCCCGGGGAGCGCCCGGGCCCGCCTGGCGAAGGAGGCGCTGGAGGAGGCCTTCGACGTCCGGCGATGCACGCGATCGATGGGCCGCTCGACGCGCTTCGCGCCGTGCGCGCTGGCCGACATGGGCCGATGCCTGGCCCCGTGCGACGGGCGGACGACGGCCGAGCGGTACGCGGCGAAACGGTCGGGCGCCTCGTCGAGGCGATCGGTCGCGCCGAGCGCCGCGCTCGGCAGGTCCTCCAGGCGCGGATGCGCTGGCCTCGCCAACGCCGAGCGGTTCGAGGAGGCGGGCCTGGCGCGCGAGCGGATCCGGCGCGCTCGCCGAGGCCGTGTGGCGCGCCCGCGTCGACGGCTGGCTCGTGGCCGGACGGCTGGTCCTGCAGGACCCGGACGGCGAGCGGGTCGAGCTGGACGGGGATCACTGTAGGGCGTCGGCACGCGGACCCGGGGCCGATCGGGTGGCCGGTGCCCCGGGAGCGCGCCGCGGAGCTCGGCGGCGCTGCGATCGTCGTGTCGTGCGCCCGCGGTCACCGTCGTCGCCGCCGATCCCGCCCCTCGCGAGTACGTGGACGGTGGCGCGGCGCTCGCAGCGGCTGCGCCGGGCGCTCGTCCGAGGCGGGCCGGCCGCCGCGCGACGCTCGGCGCGTTCGGCGAACGCGACGCGGCCTGAGCACGACGGCCCCTCGGGCTAGACTGGCTCGATGGAGCAGGCCGTCATCCTCGAGGGCGCCCGCACGCCCGTCGGGCAGGTTCCTCGGCTCGTTCGCCGATACCACCGCCGTCGAGCTCGGGACCGCGGCCGCGGTGGAGGCGATGCTCCGCGCCGGCGTCGCACCCGACCAGGTCGACCAGACGATCATGGGCCACGCCCGGCAGGCGGGCAACGGACCCAACACCGGGCGGCAGGTCTCCTTCCGCGCCGGCGTCCCCCAGGAGGTCTCTGCCTACAACGTGAACATCGCGTGCGGCTCCGGGATGAAGGCCGTGCAGCTCGGGCGCGCAGCAGATCGTCCTCGGTGATTCGGAGGTCGTGCTGGCCGGTGGGATGGAGAACATGACCCGGGTCCCCTACCTCCTGCCCGACATGCGCATGGGCCACCGGCTCGGCGACGTCGAGGTCATCGACGCCATGTACCGCGACGGTCTGTTGGACCCCTTGTGCGGGCTGATCATGGGTGAGACGGCGGAGAACCTCGTCGACCGCTACGACATCACGCGCGAGGAGCAGGACGCCTTCGCGCTGCGGTCGCAGCATCTGGCGGCGGCCACGGCGCGAGCACCGCGCGGCCGAGATGGTCCCGGTGGACACCACGCTCCGCGGCAAACCCCTCAGCGTCGCCGAGGACGAGCACGTGCGACCCGACACGACGATGGAGTCCCTCGCGAGGCTCCGGCCGGTCTTCCGGGAGGGCGGCTCGGTCACCGCCGGCAACTCGAGCGGCCTCACCGACGGCGCGGCGGCGATGGTCCTGATGAGCGGGTCGAGGGCGGCTGCCGAGGGCCGCGAGCCCCTGGCGCGGATCCTCGGATGGTCCTGGGCGGGGGTCGCGCCCGAGATCATGGGGATCGGTCCGGTCCCCGCCACGAAGAAGGTCCTGGAGAAGACCGGTCTGCAGATGGCGGACTTCGACCTGATCGAGATCAACGAGGCGTTCGCCGCGCAGGTGATCGCGTGCGAGCGCGAGCTGAAGTTCGACCGCGACCGGCTCAACGTCAAGGGCGGCGGGATCAGCGTCGGCCATCCCATCGGGATGAGCGGCGCGCGGATCATCCTGGCGCTCGCCTACGAGCTCCGTCGCACGGGGACGAGCCTGGGCCTGGCCACGCTGTGCATCAGCGGCGGCCAGGGGCTCGCGGTCGTGCTCGAGCGAGCGTGAAGGAGGGACCGGCCATGAGCGAGAGCGCGGTCGTCCTGATCGAGTGCGACATCGACGAGATCGCCGAGGCCGCGGAGGCGATCGCGGCCATCGACGGGGTGTCGGAGGTCTACTCCGTCGCCGGCGGGGTCGATCTGGTCGCGATCGTGCGGGTGGCGACCCACGACGACCTGGCCCGCGTCATCCCGTCGGGGATCGCGAAGGTCGAGGGCGTCGAGCGGACCGAGACCCTCATCGCGTTCCAGGTCTTCTCGCGCCACGACCTCGAACGGCTCTTCTCGATCGGGTTCGCGGAGGGATAGCGGCGGGATAGCGGCGGGCACCGGCTCAGGGCCAGGCGATCGCCACGGGCAGGCTCGAGCGGCCCCAGCCGGTGAGGTCCTCGTCGTGCGAGCGGTACTTCTCCACCAGGAGGCGCCGTGCCAGCGCATCCTCCTCGGTCCCCGGCTCGAGGACCCGGGCCCGGGTGGTCCGCGTGCGATCTCCGATCCGGAGCACCACGTCGGGCGACACCATGAGGTTGCGCACCCAGTCCGACCGGTCGCGCCCTCCGCTCAGGAGGTACACGGTCGCCCTCGTGCAGCGCGAACCAGATCTCGATCAGATGTGGCGACCCGGTCCGCCGCCCGGTGGTCGTCAGGTAGCAGAAGGGCAGACCGGCCGGGTCGTCGTCGCTCAGCCCCACAGGACCCAGGCGAGCAGCGCCGCGATGACGACCACGGCGGCGCCGAGGATGAGCAGATCGGCCTTCTTGATCCGTCCCGGCTGCATCGCGTTGAAGCCCACGACGCCGCCTCAGCCCTGCCGGATCGCGGGACGCTCGAGCCTGGCCAGGCTCCGGCGGACCTGGCCCAGGACCGATCCCTCGTCGATGCGGACCTCGGGGGCCAGGTCGGCGAGCGCCTCGAGGGACCGCTCCAGCTGCGTGCCGGCCTCCTGCGCCTCCCGCACCGCGTTCACGAACGTGACCGCGTAGTCGGAACTGAAGGGGGTGCCGCACCAGGGGCACTCGCCACCACCCCGGATCATCTGGTCACCGGTCACCTCGCGGCCGCAGACGCGGCACGTCCCCTCGATCCTCACACCGGTTCCTCCTGGGGCACGAGCCCCCGCTCCTCGACGGCCTCCAGCAGCTGGTCGGCGACCTCGAACGGATCCACCGGCTTCACGAACCACGCGTCCGCGCCCGACCAGCGCGCGAGCCACGCGTCGTGGCGCCGTTCGAGGACGATCAAGATCACGCCCGTGTACGGGTGCTCGTCGTCGCGGAGCGACCTCGCCAGCGCGAACGCGCCCGCGCGCGAGGCCAGCTCGTCCGCCACCACGACGTCGGGCCGATCGCGGAGCGCCGCGCGGAGGCCCCGATCGCCGTCGCGCGCCGCCCGGAACCGCAGCGTCGTCCCCGTCCGCCGCTCGATGCTCCGCACGGCGAGAGCCATCAGATCGCGCGTGGCCGGGTCGGGGGACACGAGCAGGACCTCCATCGGCCGGAGGCTATCACGCACCTCTCGGCGCCCTTTGCCCGCGCGAGGGCTTCCGGAGTAGGCTCCGGAATCGTCCCGGACCCCGGGCGCCGGTCGGCGCAGCCGATCGACGGATCCCGACGCAGGAGGGCAACGTGCAGAACATCGGCAAGGCCGCCGTCGCGGAGTTCATCGGCACGTTCGCGCTGATCTTCTTCGGTGCGGGCGCGATCATCGCGACCCAGGGCGGCGACCTGGTCGCCATCGCGCTGGCGCACGGGCTCACGATCGCGATCATGGTCTCGATGATGGCCCACCTGTCCGGGGGGGTCTTCAACCCTGCGATCCAGATCGGCCTGTGGGTCACGGGCAAGATGCCCACCACGCGCTCGGCCGTCTACATCGCCGCGCAGCTCGCCGGTGGCGTAGCCGCCGCGTACGCGCTCAAGTACTTCGCGCCCGCGTCGTTCTACGAGGGGGTGGCGGGCGGCACGCCCCAGGTCGCGCCCGGGCTCGCGGCCGGGAAGGCGGTCCTCGTCGAGGCGCTCACCACGTTCTTCCTCGTGTGGGCGGTCTTCGCCACCGTGGTGGACGAGCGCGGCCCCTTCGCGAAGATCGCCGGGCTCACGATCGGCCTCACGATCACGCTGGACATCTTCGCCACGGGCTGGCTCACGGGTGCGGCGATGAACCCGGCGCGCTGGTTCGGCCCCGCGCTCGCGTCCGGCGAATGGGCGAACTGGTGGGTCTGGATCGTCGGCCCCATCGCCGGCGGCATCATCGCCGCGGTCGCCTACTGGTACCTGTACCTGAAGGACTCGGAGACGGCCACGCCGTAGCGGCCCGGCCGGCCCCACGGCGAGGGATAGGCTGACCCGACATGCCGGTGTACCTCGACACCTCCTCCGCGACGCCCCTGCTCCCGGCCGCGCGCGCGGCGATGGACGCCGCGATGGACGCGTTCGGCGATCCGCTCCACATCCACGCGGAGGGGCGCGCGGCGCGCGCGATCCTCGAGGAGGCCCGCGCGACCGTCGCCGAGGCGATCGGCGCCCAGGCCGACGAGATCGTCTTCACCTCGGGCGGCACGGAGTCGGTGGGTCTCGCGATCGTGGGCGGCGTTCGGTCGCGACGCGACGCCGGCGACCGGGTCGTCGTCTCGGCCGTGGAGCACCCGGCGGTCGGCGGGGCCTGCGGCGCGCTCGCGAGCGACGGCGTCGAGGTGGTGACGGTCCCGGTCGACACCGACGGGCGGGTCGACATGGACCGGTACGTGGCCGAGGTCCGCGTGCCCGGGACCGTGCTGGCCAGCCTCCAGCACGCGAACCACGAGCTCGGCACGATGCAGCAGGTGGCCGAGGCGGCGCGCGCGGCGCGCGTGGCCGGCGTCCGGTTCCACGCCGATGCGTGCCAGACCGCCGGGAGGCTGCCGGTCGACGTGACGGGGCTCGGCGTCGATCTCCTGTCGCTGTCGGCCCACAAGTTCGGCGGCCCGCCCGGTGCGGGCGCCCTCTTCGTTCGCCGCGGGGTCGCGCTCACGGCGCAGACGCCGGGCGACGACCGCGAGCGCAAGCGCCGGGCCGGTGCCGAGAACCTCCCGGGGATCGCCGCCATGGCCGCCGCCCTGACGACCTCCAGCTCGACGATGGCCGACGAGGCCGCGCGGCTGTGGTCGCTCTCCGCCCGCCTCCGGGAGGCGATCGAGCGCGACGTCGAGGGAGCGACCGTGCACGGCCATCCGACGCACCGCACCCCGCACCTCGTGTGCTGCAGCGTCGAGGGCGTCGATCCGATGAACCTGGCGATGGCGCTCGACGATCGCGGCTTCCACCTGGGGGTTGGCGCACCCTCGACCGGGCGACCCGAGGACCCCTCGCCGGTGCTCGAGCGGATCGGCCAGCCCGGCACGTCCGCCTTCCGCATCGGGCTCGGCCACGACACCACGGCGCCGAACGTGGAAGCGTTCCTCCGGACCTTCGCCGACCTGGTGGGCGAACTCCGTCAGGTCGAACGCGCCGCCGCGGAGGCGCTGGACCGGTTCGTCCCGCCGGGGAGCCCGCGATGACCGAGGAGCAGCGTCGAGGCCCGTTCGCACCGGCGGTCTGGATCGTGGTGGGCGCGGCGGTGGGCGGCGCGATCGGGTCCGGAGCCGCCGAGGCCGCCGGCGGGCTGATCGGCGCGGCGCTCGGCGCCGGCGTCGGCGCGGCCTTCGCCGCGCTCGTGAACCGGCGACCCCGGGCCTAGCCGACCGTCCAGGTGTCGCCCGCGCCCAGGAGCGCCGCGAGGTCGCCGGTGCCCGATCGCTCCCGCGCCTTCGCGACCTGGTCGTGGACCGCCCGGCCGTACGTCGCACGCTCCACCTCGCGGAAGACCCCGATACAGGATTCCTCCCACGGCCCGTCCGAGATATGCGCGAGCCCGAACGCGAGCGAGGGGCGCCCGGCCACGTCGTGGGTGACGATCGACGCGGGGTCGGTCTCGGCCACGGCGGCGATCTCCACGCGGCCGTTCTCCCCCACCCGGATGCAGCGCGTGCCCTCGTCGAACACGATCGGTTCGCCGTCCACCAGGCGGATCGCGTGGTGCGCGCCCTTCGCCTTGTCGCGCAGCAGCTCGAACGCCCCGTCGTTGAAGACGTTGCAGTTCTGGTAGATCTCGACGAACGCTGAGCCCGGGTGCGCCGCCGCCTGCCGGACGATCTCGGTGAGGTGCTGGCGGTCGGTGTCGATCGTCCGCGCGACGAACGTGGCGGAGGCACCGAGGGCGAGCGCCACCGGGTTGAACGGGCGGTCCACCGATCCGAACGGCGTGGACTTCGTGACCTTGCCCTGCTCCGACGTGGGCGAGTACTGGCCCTTCGTGAGGCCGTAGATCTGGTTGTTGAACATCAGGATCTTGAGATCGACGTTGCGACGGAGGGCGTGGATCAGATGGTTGCCGCCGATCGACAGCGCGTCGCCGTCACCGGTGACCACCCACACGGACAGGTCGGGCCGCGCCGTCGCGACCCCCGTGGCGATCGCCGGCGCCCGGCCGTGGATCCCGTGGAACCCGTACGTGTCCATGTAATAGGTGAACCGGCCGCTGCAGCCGATCCCCGAGACGAACACCGTGTTCTTCGGCTCGATCCCCAGCTCGGGCATGAACCCCTGCATCGCGGCGAGGATCGCGTAGTCCCCGCAGCCCGGGCACCACCGCGGCTCCTGGGAGGACGTGAAGTCCTTCTTCGTGAGCGCGAGCGGCTCGCTCACAGCAGCTCCTCGATCGCGTCCGCCAGCTCCTCGGCCCACAGGGGCCGGCCCTGGAATCCGGGAGAAGGTGATGACGTCGACCAGGAAGCGCGCCCGCAGCAGCATCGCGAGCTGTCCGGTGTTCATCTCGGGAACGAGCACGGCCCGGTAGCGCTTGACGATCTCCCCGGTGTTGCCGGGGAACGGGTTGAGCCAGCGGATATGGGCGGTCGCCACCCGGCCCCCGCCGCCGCGCACGCGGTCGGCCGCCGCGCGGATCGCGCCGGCGCTGGAGCCCCAGCCCAGGACGAGCACCTCGGCGTCGCCGTCCGGGTCGTCGACCGCGATCGGCGGCACCTCGGCCGCGATGCCCGCGACCTTCTCCGCGCGGAGGTGGGTCATGCGCTCGTGGTTCACCCCGTCGTAGGAGATGTCGCCGGTCCGGTCCTCGCGCTCGAGGCCCCCGATCCGGTGCTCGAGCCCGGGGGTCCCGGCGATCGCCCACGGGCGCGCCAGCCGGTCGTCGCGTTCGTACGGCATGAAGGCGTCCTCCCCGGCGGCGGCGAAGGCCGGGTCGATCCTGGGCAGCGTGTCGACGTCGGGGAGCAGCCAGGGCTCGGAGGAGTTCTGCAGGAAGGAGTCGGACAGCACGATCACGGGCGTGCGGTAGGTGATGGCGACCCGCGCCGCCTCGAGCGCGACGTCGAAGCAGTCCGACGGCGACGCCGGCGCCACGATCGGCAGCGGCGACTCCCCGTGCCGTCCGAACATCGCCTGCAGCAGGTCGCCCTGCTCGGTCTTCGTGGGCATGCCGGTCGACGGCCCGGCCCGCTGCACGTCGACCACGAGCATGGGGAGCTCGGTGATCACCGCCAGCCCGATCGTCTCGGATTTCAGGTCGAGGCCCGGCCCGCTCGTCCCGGTGACGGCGAGCGAGCCGGTGAACGCGGCGCCGAGCGCCATGTTCGCCGCGGCGATCTCGTCCTCGGCCTGGATCGTGAGGACCCCGAAGTGCTTGTGCTTCGAGAGCTCGTGCAGCAGGTCCGAGGCGGGCGTGATCGGGTACGAGGCGTAGAACAGCTGCAGACCGGCGCGGTCGGCGGCCGCGATGAGCCCCCAGGCCAGCGCCTGCGCCCCGGCGACGTTGCGATAGACGCCGGGCTGCACGGGCGCCGCCTCGACGTGGACCTGGTGCGCGAACAGCTCGGTCGTCTCCCCGAAGGCGTAGCCGGCGTCGAAGGCCGCCAGGTTCGCGTCCAGGATCTCGTGCTTGCCTCCGAACTTCTTCTCCAGCCAGCCCTTCGTGGTCTCCACCGGGCGGTCGTACATCCAGGACAGGAGCCCCAGGGCGAACATGTTCTTCGCGCGCTCCGCCTCCTTCTTCGACACCCCGACGGGTTCCACCGCCCGCACGGTGATCGAGGTCATCGGCACCTGGAAGACCTGGTAGCCGTCGAGCGACCCGTCGGTGGTGGGATCGGCGGCGTAGCCCGCCTTGTCCAGGTTCCGCTGCGTGAACGCGTCCTGGTTGAGGATCAGCGTGCCGCCCCGGCGGACCTGGTCGAGGTCCGCCTTGAGCGCCGCCGGGTTCATCGCCACCAGGACGTCGGCGTGGTCCCCGGGCGTGGCCACGTCGCCCGATGCGAACTGGATCTGGAACGCCGAGACGCCGTGGACGGTCCCCGCCGGAGCGCGGATCTCGGCCGGGAAGTCGGGCAGGGTCGCCAGGTCGTTGCCCACGACCGCCGTGGCGTTCGTGAACCGGTCGCCCGTGAGCTGCATCCCGTCGCCGGAGTCGCCCGCGAACCGGATCACGACGCGGTCGCGCTGCTCGACGGTCTTGGTCATCCCACCCAGCGTAGCGCGGCGTCGCGCATCCGCCGGTACAGCCGGCTACCGGATCGCCCGGTCCACCTCGCGGATCCGTCGCGCGATCGTGACGAGGAGGTCCATCGCCAGCCTGGGCTCGTCCTTGAGCAGGCCCAGCAGCGTCCGGCGGAACAGCCTGATCGACCCGCACCGGCGTGATGGCGACCACCGAGGCCGTCCGCGGACCGCCGTCCAGGGTCGAGAGCTCGCCGAAGAACTCCCCCGGCAGGATCCTCCGCCACCTTGCGGCCGCCCCGGAGCACCTTCGCGCGGCCCTCCAGGATGATGAACAGGGTCTCCCCGAGCATGCCCTCCTGCACGATCACGTCGCCGGGGGCGAAGGTCATCTCGTCGGTCTCCTTCGCCAGGCGCTCGAGGTGGCGGCGCGAGAACCCCGAGAACGAGGGGATCACCTGGAGCGCGGTCACGGTCTGCCGGCGGGTGCGTCGGCGGCCCGTCTCGGGCTGCCGCGAGGTCAGGCTCTTCCCGTCGGCGCTCCGGAACAAGGACTCGGCTCCGTGCTGCGACATGGCGCGATCGTACCCGGGGACGCCCCGAACCGCGAATGGTCGGGATGCGCGAGGGCGGCCGGTACGCTAGATGGCCGGATGGACACCCGTGCACGCCTGGAGAGCCTGCTCGCCGAGCGCATCGTCGTGCTCGACGGCTCCTGGGGCGTGCTCCTGCAGGGCCGGGGGCTGTCCGAGGAGGATTTCCGTGGCGAGCGCTTCGCGGGCCACGAGCGCGACGTGAAGGGTGACCCGGACCTGCTGAACATCACCCGGCCCGACATCGTCGGCGAGATCCACCGGGCCTACCTCGAGGCCGGGGCCGATATCACGACCACGAACACCTTCACGGCCACGTCGATCGGCCAGGCCGACTACGGGCTGCAGGACGCGGTCCGCGACATGAACGTCCAGGGCGCCCGGCTCGCCCGCGAGGCCGCCGACGCCCACGGCGACGGACTCGTGGCCGGCTCGGTGGGCCCGCTCAACGTGACCCTCTCGCTCTCCCCCAAGGTCGACGATCCCTCCTTCCGGACGGTCTCGTTCGACGACGTCTACGCGTCCTACGCCGAGCAGATCGGCGCCCTGCGTGACGGCGGCGTCGACCTCCTCTTGATCGAGACGATCTTCGACACCCTGAACGCGAAGGCGGCCCTCGCGGCCGCCATGGACGTGGCCCCCGAGCTCCCGATCTGGATCTCGGTCACGATCGTCGACAAGAGCGGACGCACGCTCTCCGGGCAGACCGTGGAGGCGTTCTGGACGAGCGTGGCGCACGCCGACCCGGTCCTGGTGGGCGTCAACTGCTCGCTCGGCGCCCGGGAGATGCGGCCCTCGGTCGAGGCGCTCGCCGCCGTCGCGCCCCTCCCGGTCGCCGCCTACCCGAACGCGGGCCTCCCGAACGCGTTCGGCGGGTTCGACGAGACCCCGGAGATCACGAGCTCGCTGCTGGGCGAGTTCGCGCAGGCCGGGCTCGTGAACCTCGTCGGGGGATGCTGCGGCACCACGCCCGAGCACATCCGCCAGATCGCCGCCGCGGTCGAGGGCGTCGCGCCGCGCCAGCTCCCGTCGGCGCGCTCGGTGACCACCTTCAGCGGCCTCGAGCCGTTCCGGATCACCCCCGACGCCGGGTTCGTGATGATCGGCGAGCGCACGAACATCACGGGCTCGAAGCGGTTCGCGCGGCTGATCGAGTCCGGCGACTTCCAGGCGGGCGTGGACATCGCGCGCGACCAGGTCGAGAACGGCGCGAACCTGATCGACGTGAACATGGACGCCGACCTGATCGACGGCGCCGCGGCGATGACGAGGTTCCTCAACCTGATCGCGACCGAGCCGGAGATCGCGAAGGTCCCGATCATGATCGACTCCTCGAAGTGGGAGGTCCTGCGAGGCCGGACTCAAGTGCGTCCAGGGCAAGGCCGTCGTCAACTCGATCAGCCTCAAGGAGGGCGAGGAGGACTTCCTCCGCAAGGCCGCGACCTGCCACCGCTACGGCGCCGCCGTCGTCGTGATGTGCTTCGACGAGGAGGGCCAGGCCGGCACGGTCGAGCGCAAGGTCGAGATCGCCGAGCGGTCCTTCCGGCTCCTCACCGAGCGCGCCGGGTTCGCGCCCGAGGACGTGATCATCGACCCGAACATCCTGGCGATCGGCACCGGGATCGAGGAGCACGACGAGTTCGCGAAGGCCTTCATCGAGTCGGCGCGCGAGATCAAGCGCCACTGCCCCGGCGCGAAGGTCTCCGGCGGCGTGTCGAACCTGTCGTTCTCGTTCCGTGGGAACGAGCCGGTCCGCCGCGCGATGCACTCGGCGTTCCTGTACCACGCGATCGCCGCCGGCCTGGACATGGCGATCGTGAACGCCGGCCAGCTCGACGTCTACGAGGACATCCCGAAGGACCTCCTCGAGCACGTCGAGGACGTCATCTTCAACCGCCGCCCCGACGCGACCGAGCGGCTCGTGCGGTTCGCGGAGACGGTCACCGGCGAGGCGCTCGCGAAGGAGGAGGACCTCTCCTGGCGCGAGGGCACCGTGGAGGAGCGCCTGTCCCACGCGCTGGTGCACGGGATCGATCGGTTCATCGTGGAGGACGCCGAGGAGGCCCGGCAGGGCTACGAGCGCCCGCTCGACGTGATCGAGGGACCGCTGATGGCCGGGATGCAGATCGTCGGCGACCTGTTCGGCGCGGGGAAGATGTTCCTGCCGCAGGTCGTGAAGAGCGCCCGGGCGATGAAGAAGGCGGTCGCGCACCTGGAGCCGTTCATGGAGGACGAGAAGGAGGCGCTGATCGCCGCCGGCGGGAGCGCCCGCGCCCAGGGCAAGGTGATCCTCTGCACCGTGAAGGGCGACGTCCACGACATCGGGAAGAACATCGTGGGCGTGGTCCTCGGCTGCAACAACTACGAGGTGATCGACCTGGGCGTGATGGTCCCGGCCGACGTCCTGCTGGACCGCGCCGTCGAGGAAGGCTGCGACATCGTCGGGTGCTCGGGGCTCATCACGCCCTCGCTCGACGAGATGGTCGCACGTGGCCAAGGAGATGGCGCGGCGCGAGCTCGACCTGCCGCTGCTGATCGGCGGCGCCACCACCTCACGGCAGCACACCGCCGTGCGGATCGCGCCGGGCTACGAGCAGCCGGTCGTCCACGTCGTCGACGCCTCCCGCGTCGTCGGCGTCGTGTCCTCGCTGCTCGACCCCGACCGCCGGGTGACCCTCGACGAGGAGAACCGGGTGCTGCAGGAGCGGCTCCGCGCCCAGCACGCCGAGCGGGAGCGCGAGCCGCTGCTCCCCTACCGGATCGCCGTCGAACGCCGGATCCCGATCGAGTGGCGCGCCGAGGACATCCCGGCGCCGCCGTTCCTCGGGACACAGGTCGTCGAGCCGGCGATCGGGACGCTCCGCCCGTTCATCGACTGGACGTTCTTCTTCACCGCATGGGAGCTCAAGGGCTCGTTCCCCGCAGATCCTGGACCACACCATCTACGGGGCGCAGGCCCGCGAGCTCTTCGACGACGCCCAGGGGCTGCTCGACGAGATCGAGGCGGAGGGCTCGCTCGCAGGCCCGCGGCGTCTACGGGTTCTGGCGAGCGCACGCGGAGGGCGACGACGTCGTGCTGGGCGACGGCACCGTCTTCCCGATGCTCCGACAGCAGCGCGACCGCGGGGAAGGCGAGCCCACGACGTCGCTGGCCGACTTCGTCGCGCCGGTGGAGACCGGCCTGGTCGACCATCTGGGCGCCTTCGCGGTGACCGGCGGCCTGGGAGCCGACGACCTGGTGAAGCGGTACGAGGCCGAGCACGACGACTACCGGGCGATCATCGTGAAGGCGCTGGCCGACCGCCTGGCCGAAGCGCTCGCCGAGCACCTCCACCAGGAGGCGCGGCTGGCGTGGGGGTATCCAGGCGGAGGCGCTCCCGAACGACGACCTGCTCGGCGAGCGCTACCGGGGCATCCGGCCCGCGTTCGGCTACCCCGCGTGCCCCGATCACTCGCTCAAGCGCCGGCTCTTCGACCTGCTCGGCGCGCGCGAGATCGGGATGGACCTCACCGAGCACGGCGCGATGACCCCGGCGGCGAGCGTCTCGGGCCTGTACTTCGCCCATCCGGAGGCCCGCTACTTCAACGTCGGCCGCCTCGGGAAGGATCAGGTCGAGGAGTACGCGCGGCGCCTGGGCGAGAGCATCAACGAGGCCGAGCGCTGGCTCCGCCCGAACCTCGCCTACGACACGAAGTAGCGGCCGCGTTGACCGCTCGGACGACCGCGCCTAGGGTCGATCCGTGGAGACGATCGTTCGTCCGTCCCGAACGGGTCCGATCTTCACCGGCGTCGCGCGTCGCCCGCGGCGCTGGCCGTGGATCCTCGTGGCGGTGTTCGATCTCCTCGTCCTCGCAGCCATCGTGTGGCTGACGAACGTCGAGCCACTCCGTCGCGGGTCCGTGGGCTACGGGATGGAGGATCACCGCGTCGAAGCGAGCCAGCATCACGTCGACGCCTTCGGGGTGTCCGGCACCGTCATCGAGGTCGAGGCGGCGCGGGAGCAGGAGTTCACGTATCGCTTCTCGATCCGCAACGACGGCCCGCTGCCCGTGACGATCCTCGCGCTGGGACGTGTCGACGGACCGATCCATATCGAGGCGGTCGAGGTCCGTCCGGAACTCTTCGGGACCGAGGAGGCCAACGTGTCGAAGGGCTTCGAACCCTTCGCCCCGTTCACGCTGTCGGCCGGTCACGAGGCGGCGATCACCGCTGAGGTCAACGTGACGAACGAGTATTGCGCCGACATCGGTGGCTACTCGAGTTGGTCGACCGTCCCGATCACGTACCGGCTGCTGGGCATCACGCGCCACTCGGATCTCCAGACGGGCGTGGAGATCAGGATGGCGGGAACGAAGGCGACGCGCTGCTGAGGTTCGCGCGGGGCTCCGTCCTAGTGGAACGAGTTGCCGCAGGCGCAGCCGCCGGTCGCCGCCGGGTTGTCGATCGTGAAGCCGCTCTGCTCGAGCGAGTCGACGAAGTCCACGGTGGCCTGCGACAGGTAGGGCACGGACATCTTGTCGACCACGATCCGCACGCCGTGCTGCTCGGCGGTCTGGTCCTTCTCGGAGACCTGGTCGTCCAGGTACATCGCGTAGCGCAGTCCTGAGCACCCGCCGGGCGAGACGGCCACGCGGAGCGCGATGTCCTCGCGGCCTTCCTCGACGAGCAACTCCTTCACCTTGCCGGCTGCGGATTCGGTCAGGTTCAGCATCGGTTCCTCCGGGCGAGTTCGATCGGGGTTCAGCACCCATGGTACCCCGCGTGGAGGCCGAACCCTACCCCTCAGATAGGGATCTCCCTCCTCGCCAGGAGCTCACCCGCGCTCTCGAGCGACCGCCGCGTCGCCTCGAGCGCGTCCCGCTCCCCCACCAGGTCGACGAGCGAGACGAGCGTGACGCCGTCGGGGGCCTCGGCGCCGGCGCGTCCGCACACGATCGCCGCGCGGCGCTGCGCGACCTCGGCCGCCCCCAGGACCCCACCGACGACCTTCCCTCGCAGGGAGGTTTCGTCGAAGGCGCCCTCGCCGGTGATGACCAGGTCGGCCGTCTCGAGGGCCGCCTCGAGCCCGACGGCCTCGGCGACCGCCTCCACCCCCGGACGGAGCCGGGCGCCGGCGAAGGCGAGCAGGCCGAACCCCAGACCGCCCGCCGCGCCCGCGCCCGGTTCCTTCGAGGGGTCCGTGCCGAGGTCACGGTGGACCCTCGCCGCCAGATGGCCGAGCGCCCGGTCCAGCTCCCAGACCGTGTCGTCGTCGGCCCCCTTCTGCGGGCCGTAGACGGCGCTCGCGCCGGCCGAGCCGGTGAGCGGGTTGTCGACGTCACAGAGGCCGACCACCTCCGCCGTCGCGAGGCGCCGATCCGACCCGGCGAGGTCGACCCTCGCGAGATCTGCCAGCGCGGCGCCGCCGTCGCGGAGCTCGTGCCCCTGAGCGTCGAGGAAACGCGCCCCGAGCGCCGCGGCCATCCCGGTTCCGCCGTCGTTCGTCGCCGAGCCACCCAGGCACACCAGGATCCGGCGCGCCCCCTCGTCCAGCGCGGCGAGCATCAGCTCCCCCACGCCGCGGGTGGTGGTCCGGCGGGGGTCGCGCCGCGAGGGGTCGAGCAACGCCAGCCCCGACGCCGTCGCCATCTCGATCACGGCGGTGCCGTCCGCGCGGAGGCCCCACGCCGCGTCGACCCGGTCGCCGAGCGGTCCGGTGACCTTCGACGATCTCCGCGCGTCACCGTCGGCGAGCGCGCCCAACGTCCCCTCACCGCCGTCGGCCATCGGCACGACGTCGAACGTGTCATCGGATCGCACGCGGCGCCATCCGGTCGCGATCGCGGCGCTCACCTGGGCGGCGGTCGCGGTCCCGCGGAACTTGTCCGGACACAGCAGGACGCGCATCGCGCGATGGTACGATCCCGCCCCGTATGACCCTCGGACGAGGCGAACTCATCGGCGTCGCGGGCGCCGAACGTCAGCGGCTCGGCCGCATGATCCAGTTCGCGGACCCGAGCTCCTGGGAGAAGCCGAGCGCCGCGCCGGGCTGGTGGAACCGCGACGTGATGGCGCACCTGGCCGCGCAGGACACCGCCGCCTCACAGCTCCTGGCCGGCGAGCCCGCCGAGGAGATCGATGCGTTCCGCGAGACCCTCGGCGACGAGCCGTTCTCCGTGGACGCGTTCAACACCTGGGTCGTCGACCGTCGATCCGGGCTCGCAGACGCGGGAGGTCCTCGAGACGTGGGGACGGGCGGCGGACGCGTTCCTGGAGTTCGCGTCCGCGCTCAACGACCAGGACTGGCGCGACCGCCGGTTCCCGTGGCTGGCCGGCGACATCGCTGCCCGCTACCTCGTGCAGTCGCGCGTGGTCGAGTGGTTCCTGCACGGCGAGGACATGCGCGCGACGAACGGGGTGGCCGACGGCTGGCAGCAGTTGTGGCAGCACTGGCCGGTGCACCTGACGGTGGACCTCGGCGTGCGGATGCTCCCGTGGGCGCTCGCCCAGGCGGGCCATCACTTCTCCGGGCGGTCGCTGCAGGTCGACCTGGAAGGGGCGGGGGGCGGATCCTGGCACTGGGGGCTCGCCACCGGTGAGGTGCCCGCGCCCGACCGGAGTCCGGACGCCACGATCGTCGGGCGGGCGCCGCAGTTCGCGTTGGTGGCCGGTCGGCGCCTGTCCGCCGACGAGGCGTTGGACGCCGGCACCGTCGTCCTCGGGGGCGACGTAGGGCTCGCCGACGTGATCGTCCGCACGATCCGCGCCTACCCGTAGCGTTCAGCGCGTCGCGACGAGCCGCCGCACCGCCCGCGGGACCGCGCCGAACCGGTACTTGTAGGGGTAGTCGCCCTTCAACAGGTCGAACGCCGTGCTGCCCTCCTCGATCGCGAGCCGGATGTCCTCGGCCACCAAGACCATCCCGGGCGCGAGCGCACCCCACGAGCGGTCGAACGCCGAGTTGTACAGCGACGTCGTCCGGTCGAACACGAAGCCGATCGTGCCCGCCGCGAGCACGCCGTCCACCTCGATCATCGTGAGCCGGAACCCGCCCTCGCGCCCGAACGCCTCGCCCAGCCTGCGGAAGAAGATCTCCATGCCCGGGACCAGGAACACGCCCTTCGGGCCCTCGCTCATGCGATGCAGGTCCACGAACCGGTCGAGCATCGGCACCAGCGTCGCGGCGTCGGCGGTCACGATCTTGAACGGCCCGGCCTCGGTCTCCAGTTTCTTCGCCTTGCGGCGGATCTCGTGCCGGAGCTTCGAGGGGAGCCCCTCCAGGTAGCCGTCCCACGACGGCGCGAGCGACAGGAACGGCGCGACCCCGTCGTGATCGGACTCCTCCCGAACCGCGAGCCCGCGCGCGGCGGCCTCCTCCCCCAGCAGCGCGTACCACCCGGCGTCCTCGGCGAGACCCCACAGATCCGCCTCGGCCCAGTCGTCGCGCCCGAGCAACGCGTCCCACAGCGCGCCCGCGAACGCGCGCCGCGCCCGAGGCACCGCGACCGGGCCCATGTAGTCGGTGACCTCGACCCCGCCCAGGAACCGGAGCGTGCGATCGTCCCGCTCGAACGCCACAGCGCCGACCTGCTCGTCGCCCTCCTCGCCGAACGCCAGCAGCAGATGCATCCGGCGTGGCCCCGAACTCTTCCCAGTAGAGCTTCAGGTACCGAGGCTGGTGGAAGAACGTGCCCGCCGGATCGTTCAGGACCAGGTCGGTCCAGTCGCGACGCACGAAATCGCGCCCGTCCTCGCTGAAGGTGACCCGCATGGGCGGCCCATGCTACGGGCACTTACCACGAACCGCCGCCGCCTCCGCCGCCGCCGCCGCCGCTGAACCCGCCGCCGCCGGAGAACCCGCTCCCGCCCGACGAGCCCGGCGTAGAGGACAGCGTCCCGCCGGCGGTCACGGCGAACCCGTTGATCGAGTCGGAGAAGTTCGCGATCACGAACGGCCCCGTCCCCGTGTAGAAGCTCGCGACCTCCTGCTCGATCCCGATGTCCGCGAACGCCTTCGCCCAGCGCTCGGTCACCCCGAACAGCACCGCGTACGCGAGGTACTTCGTGAAGACCTTCTCCTGTTCGGCCCACCGCGCCATGTACTTGTCGGCCGTCTCGATCACGGTGCGGAAGCCACGGATCCGGCGCGTGAGCGCCGTGCCCTTCGCGGAGCGGGCGGGCATCCGCCCGGCCATGAACAGGAGGATCACGCCCGCCACGACGACCGCCAGGCCGACCAGTCCGAAGTGCGTGTACCGAGCCAGGACGTAGGTCAGGCCGGCGCCGGCCAGGACCAGGAGCATCGCCCGCCCGGTCCACCGCGTCCGCACCTTGCTGGGGTCCTCGACGAACCAGCGCTGGCTCTTGCCGTCGGCCGCCAGGGCCTCCTTCACCTCGGCGAGACGCGGCGCGAACGTGTTCTTGAGCTCGGACACCGTGACCGACCTCCGCCCCGCGAACAGCCCCGCCAGCAGGGCTCGCTCGTAGCGAGGCATGTGCTCGTCCGGCGGCTTCCCCTCGACCAGCTCCCAGTCGTGGCGCCGCAGGAACCCGCCGTCGAGCTCGATGATCTTCAGGTGCCCGCGCACCGCCAGGTCCACGAGCGTCGCCGTCACGTGCAGCGTGTGGACGCGCTCGTCCAGGAGCAGCCCCATGTACCCCGGCCGCAGATGCTCCGGCGGCTCGAACTCCACCGGCGCGCTGGCATCGCCCTCCCCGACCGACACGGCCTCGTCCTCGCCCGAGGGTGAACCCATCACCTGGTCCACCTGCGAGCCTCGGAACCGCCGGTCGCGGCCGATCCTCAGGTAGGCGCCGAAGATCCCGAGCCCCGCGAGGGCGAGCACGCCGGCGGTCGCCGCGAGCGACGGTCCCGACACCTCGAACGCGCGGTCGAACGACCACCGCTCCTCCAGGATCGGCTGCGGCTCGGCCACCACGCCCTTGTCCACCGAGACGACGAACGTGAGCCCCTCCCCTGGGAACAGCGGCCGTGCGGCCACGAACCGAGCGACCTTGCCGCGGCGTTCCTGGTCGCCGCACCGCTCCGTGGACCCCTCCCATCCCTCGAAACACCCGACCCGCTGGATCGGCCCAGGCATCTCGACCCGGACCGTGACCTGCTGCATCACCCCCGGCCAGTCGTCGCCCGTGGCGTTCCAGTACAGCTCGTCGTGATCCTTGAACCCGTTCATCGCACCGTCGACCCGATACGTGATCCTGTACGCGTGGCCGCCGGACACGACGCGATCGGGGTCGCCGATCCGGATCCTCGTCGATCCCGCCCGCCTCCTCGGACACCTCGACGTCGGCCGGAGCGTCGGAGTCCACGCTCACGTCGCTCACCGGCGTGACCCGGTCGTAGGTGTCGTCGTAGTGAGCCCGCGTCACGATGTCCCGGAAGATCCCGTGGCGCTCTTCGGGCCCGAAGTCGTACACGATCGTCTCCGTGACCGTCATCGACCCGCTCGGCTCCACCCGGATCACGATGTTGAACGACTGGATCCGATCCGCCGCCGAGGCGTTGGCGGCGAACAAGAGCACGAAGCTAAGGCCGATGAGAACGACGAGAGGATCGCCGCGTAGTCACGAGCGAAGCCTAGAACGGAGACGACGCCACAGCGGGAGGCTCAGTGCGCGGCAGCACCCGCCGCGGCACCGTCGCCGGTCAAGGCCTCCTGCAACACGTCCCAGGCCAGGACCGCGCACTTGATCCTGATCGGGTACTGCACGACGCCCTTGAGGGCCACCAGATCGCCGAAGCGCGCTTCGTCGGGCTCCACTTCGCCGGCCATCATGCCGCGGAAGTCGGCGGCGAGCGCGAGGGCGTCATCGACCTTCCTCCCGGTCACCGCCTCGGTCATCATCGACGCTGAGGACTGGCTGATCGAGCAGCCCGCGCCCTGGAAGGTGATCTCGCTGACCTGGCCGTCGGCGGTGTTCAGCGAGACGGCGATCTCGTCGCCGCACAGTGGGTTGTTCCGTGAACAGGTGTGCTGCGCGCCCGCGAGCTCGCGCTTGTTCCGGGGAGCCTTGTAATGGTCGAGGATGACTTCCTTGTAGATCTCGTCGAGCGCCACGGTGGTTCCCGTCCCTTCCCGGCGTGTCTCGCCGCTCAGCCTAGACGCCGAAGAGGGCGCCCGCCTTCTCGAGCCCGTCGAGCAGCCGGTCGATGTCGTTCTTCGTGTTGTAGACGTACAGCGACGCCCGCGTGGTGGCCGGGACGCCGAAGCGCCGCATCACCAGCTGGGCGCAATGGTGGCCGGCGCGCACCGCCACCGCCTCCTCGGACAGCACCGTGGCGATGTCGTGCGGATGGATGTCGCGGTACCAGAACGAGATCTCGCCACCGCGCCCCGAGGGGTCCTTCGGGCCGATGATCCTGGCACCGGACTCCAGCAGGCCGTCGAGCGCGTACGCGGTCAGCTGCTCCTCGTGCGCGCGGATCGCGTCCATCCCGATCGCCTCGAGGTAGTCCACCGCGGCGGCGAGCCCGACCTGCTGCGCGATGTTCATCGTGCCTGCCTCGAACTTGAGCGGCGGCTCCTTGAACGTGGAGTGATCGGGGAAGACCTCCATGATCATCTCGCCGCCGCCCAGGAACGGATCCATCGCGTCCAGGAGCTCCGCGCGGCCGTAGAGGCCTCCCGAGGCCGTCGGGCCCAGCATCTTGTGCCCCGAGAACGTGAGGAAGTCGCAGTCGAGCGCCACCACGTCCACCGCCTGGTGCGGGACGAGCTGAGCGCCGTCCAGCAGGATGACCGCGCCGACGGCGTGGGCCGCGTCGGCCAGCTCGCGGGCGGGGGTGAGCGTGCCGAGCGCGTTCGACATCCCGGTCACGGCCAGGATCTTCGTGCGCTCGGTGAGGAGCGAGCCCAGATCGGAGAGGTCGAGCGTGCCCTCGTCCGTCAGGGGGATGTACCGGAGCGTCGCGCCGGTGACCGCGGCCGTGAGCTGCCAAGGGACGATGTTCGAGTGGTGCTCCATCTCGGTGAGGACGATCTCGTCGCCGGGGCGCAGGAACTTCCGACCCCAACCGTGGGCGACCAGGTTCACCGACTCGGTCGTGCCGCGGGTGGACACGATCGTGGCCGGATCCGGGGCGCCCAGGAACGACGCGAGCTTCGATCGCGCGCCCTCGTACATGGCGGTCGCCTCTTCCGCGATCTGGTAGATCCCGCGGTAGAGGTTCGCGTTGTGCTGTTCGTAGAAGTCGCGCACGGCGTCGATCACCTGCCGCGGCTTCTGCGACGTGTTCGCGCTGTCCAGGTAGACGAAGGGCTTCCCCTCGAACGTGCGCTCGAAGATCGGGAAGTCCGCCCGGATCCGTTCGACGTCGAGCGTCATCGGCTCACCCCGCCTCGTCGGCCGGGCCCTCCTCCAGGCCCAGCTCCTTGCGGATGCCCTCGTACCCCTTGTCCTCGAGCTCGTGCGCCAGCTCGGGACCGCCGGACTTCACGATCCGCCCCAGCATCATCACGTGCACGCGCTGCGGCGTGATGTGGTTCAGCATCCGCTGGTAGTGCGTGATGATCAGGACTCCGAGCTCCGGGCCGACGAGCTCGTTCACGGACTCCGCCACGAGCTTCAGCGAGTCGATGTCGAGGCCAGAGTCGGTCTCGTCGAGCAGCGCGATCTGCGGCTCCAGGACGGCAAGCTGCAGGACCTCGTTCCGTTTCTTCTCCCCGCCGGAGAACCCCTGGTTCACGTAGCGCTGGACCATGGCCTCCTCGATCCCGAGGCGGTCCATCTGCGTCTTCATGTGCTTGCGGAAGGCGAGCGCGGAGATCTGCTCGCTCTTGATCGACTGGTACGCGGTGCGCAGGAAGTTCACCACCGAGACCCCGGGGATCTCCGTGGGGTACTGCAGCGCCAGGAAGAGCCCGCGCTTGGCGCGCTCGTCGGGCGTGAGCCGGGTGATGTCCTCACCGTTGTAGAGGACCTGGCCGCCCGTGACCGTGTAGCCGGGTCGTCCCATGATCACGTTCGACAGGGTGGACTTGCCCGAGCCGTTGGGACCCATCAGCGCGTGGATCTCCCCCTGCCGCACGGTCAGGTCGATCCCCCGAAGGATCTGCTTGCCCTCCACGTCCGCCGTGAGACCCCTGACCTCAAGGATCGCTCGTGTATCGCCGTTCGTTCCGCTCATCAGCCCACCTCGATCAGGATGTCGTCGCCGTCCACGGTGACCGCGAAGGAGGCCACCGGGGTGATCGCGGGCAGCCCCCTGGGCTTGCCCGTCTCCACATCGAACAGGGACCCATGCTTCGGGCACTCGATCGTCCCCATCTCCAGGTCCACGTCGCCCTCGTCAAGCCAGGAGTGCTCGTGCGAGCACACCGCGTCGATCGCGTGGAAGCCCTCGTCGCCGAGGTTCACGAGCGCCACGTGGTGCCCGTCCACGGCGAACCGCCGGGCCTCGCCGGCCGGCACGTCCTCCACCGCGCACACGCGCACGCCGCTCACGACGCACGCTCCAGCTCTTCCTGGATCGCGAGCTCGCCGCCGCGGCGAACCTCGTCGATCGTGACGCGGTCCAGGACCTCCTGGAAGAAGCCGGTCACGATGAGCCGTTCCGCCTCGTCGTGCGGGATCCCGCGCGACTGGAGGTAGAAGACGGCCTCGTCGTCCACCGGGCCCACGCTCGCGGCGTGGCCGCAGCGGACGTCGTTCGCCTCGATCTCCAGGTTCGGGATCGCGTCGGCCTTCGCGTGCTCGGACAGGACGATGTTGCGCGAGGTTTGCATCGCGATCGTCTTCTGCGCTTCGGGTCGCACGTGGACCCACCCGCTGTAGACGGCGCGGCTCTCGTCGCGGAGCGCCCCCTTGTAGAGCAGGTCGCTGGTGCAGTTCGGCGCGACGTGATCCTGGATCGAACGATGGTCGAAGTGCTGGGTCTCGTCGGCGAAGAAGATCCCGAGCATCTCGGAGAACCCGCCGGGGGCGGCCAGGATCGTCTCGGTCTCGGCGCGCGCGAGCGATGCGCCCAGCCCGATGGAGAGCGAGCGGAACTCGGCGTCACGGCCCAGCTCGGTCCGCTGGATCCCCAGGTGGGTGACGCCGCTCCCCCACTCCTGGATCGACACGTAGCGGACGTGCGCGCCGTCGCCCACGACGATCTCGGCGATCGCGTCGGACAGGCCGCGCTCCAGCGCCGGTGAGGCGAAGCGGTCGATGAAGGTGACCTCCGCCCCCCGCTCGGCCACCAACAGCGTGTGCGGGAAGACCGCGGCGCCGTCGGCGTCCAGGTACGTCAGCGTCTGCAGCGGCATCTCGACGGCCACGTCGGCCGGCACGTACAGGAACGTGCCGCCGGTCCGGAAGGCGCCGTGCAGCGCCGTGAACCGCGTGCGGCCGGGGGGCACCAGTCGGTGCAGGTGCGGCTCCACGAGCTCCGGGTACTTCTCGGCGGCTAGGTCCAGGTCGCAGAAGATCACGCCGCGCGACTCCAGGTCCTGCCCCGACGTGGTCATCACGACGCTCGAGTTGTGCTGGAGCAGCGTGGCCGCGAGCGCGCCCTGGTCCTGGTCCGGCGCGCCGCCGCCGTGGCCCGGCGTGTGCGGCACGAAGTCCAGCTCGAACTCGGACAAGTCGGTGTAGCGCCACTCCTCGGTCTCGTGCGACGGCGTGGGGAGCGCCTGGAACTCCTCGAACGCACGCGCCCGGAGCCCGGCGGTGAACCCGGGGGCCGCGGGGAGCGCGGCGAGGGCGTCGTCGTCGAAGGTGGTCACGTCCGTCTCCGTGGGACCGCGGCTCCCGCCGCGGCCCGATCCATCAGCCGACCGAGCCCTCCATCTGGAGCTCGACCAGCCGGTTCAGCTCGACCGCGTACTCCATCGGGAGCTCGCGGGTGATCGGCTCGATGAAGCCGTTCACGATCATCGCGGTCGCCTCGACCTCGGAGAGGCCGCGGCTCATCAGGTAGAAGAGCTGGTCCTCGCCCACCTTCGAGACTGTCGCCTCGTGACCGAGCGCCGCGGTCTCGTCCTCGACCTCGATGTAGGGGTAGGTGTCCGAGCGCGAGATGTCGTCCAGGATCAGCGCGTCACATCGCACGTTGCTCTTCGCGTGGTGAGCGTCCGGCTCGACGCGGACAAGGCCGCGGTAGCCGGTGCGGCCGCCGTCCTTCGAGACGGACTTCGAGGTGATCACGCTCGTCGTGTACGGCGCGGCGTGGATCGCCTTGCCGCCCGCGTCGGTGTGCATCCCCTTGCCGGCGTACGCCACGGACAGGACCTCGCCGCGCGCGCCCTTGCCGAGCAGGTAGATCGACGGGTACTTCATCGTGACCTTCGAGCCGATGTTGCCGTCGACCCACTCCATCACGGCGTCCTCGTAGGCGGCGGCGCGCTTCGTCACCAGGTTGTAGACGTTCGTGGACCAGTTCTGGATCGTCGTGTACCGGACCCGCGCGCCCTTCATCGACTTGATCTCGACCACCGCGGAGTGCAGCGAGTCGCTGGAGTAGATCGGCGCGGAGCAGCCCTCCACGTAGTGCACGTAGGAGCCTTCGTCGGCGATGATCAGCGTCCGCTCGAACTGGCCCATGTTCTCCTGGTTGATGCGGAAGTAGGCCTGCAGCGGGATGTCCACCTGCACGCCCGGCGGCACGTAGATGAACGAGCCGCCCGACCACACGGCCGTGTTGAGCGACGCGAACTTGTTGTCGTTCGCCGGGATGACCGTGCCGAAGTGCTCGCGGACCAGGTCGGGGTACTCGCGGACCGCCGTGTCCATGTCGGTGAAGATCACGCCGATGTCGTCGAGTTCCTTCTTGATCTTGTGGTACACGACCTCGGACTCGTACTGCGCGGAGACCCCGCCGAGGTACTTCTTCTCGGCCTCGGGGATCCCGAGCTTGTCCCACGTCCCCTTGATGTCCTCGGGCAGGTCCTCCCACTCCTTGGCCTGCTGCTCCGTGGACCGGATGAAGTAGTAGATGTTGTCGAAGTCGATCCCGGACAGGTCGGCGCCCCACCAGGGCATCGGCCGCGCCTCGAAGTGCGCGAGCGCCTTGAGCCGATACTTCGTCATCCAGGCGGGCTCGTCCTTGAGCGCGGAGATCTCCTCGACGACGGCCTTGGACAGCCCACGCTTGGGCTCGAAGACCGAATGCGACTCGTCCTTCCAGTCGAACCGGTAGCCCTTGTCGAGCTCCTTCAGGTGCTCTTCTTGGCTGATGACCACGTGGTTGCCCCCATCCTCCCGCCAGCTACCCGGGCTCACGTTCAGTCTAGCCACCCGGTGGCCAATTCACACCTGCGGGATCGGATTTCGCGTCCCCGGTCGTCAGCCCTTCTTCCGGACGAGGAGCAGGTAGCCGGCCTCGAACGCCTCCTCAGCGGGACGGTTCGCGAACACGACGATCACCCGGTCGTTGTTGAGCTTGGTGGTGTCGAGGCGGGTCAACGACCGCTGGAAGCCGTCGCCCGCGTTCACGGGGTCGACGTAGCCGGTCGCGTCGGGCCGGGCCTTCTTCGGGTTGACGAAGGCCAACACCCAGTCGTTCCGGAAGAGCCCCGTGGTGATGCTCCAGCCGTCGATCTCCCAGCCGGGTGCACCGCCCTCGAAGCTCTCGCTCACGCCGTCGACCTCGACCTGGTCGATGAACCAGCCACGCTCCTCCACGAACTCGTCCGTGTAGTAGTTGAACCGGACGAGGACGCCGGTGGCGGCCGGGAGATCGAAGGTCGCCTCGACCCAACCGCCGCTGTCGCCCGTGATCACGGCATCGCTGGTCGCGGCGTCGCCGAGCGCGTTGGCCCAGGCCGTCGATCCGTTCGGGTTCGAGCTCGTCGTGGTGATCGAGCCGGTGCAGCTTCGTCCAGGTGGCGCCGCCGTCGGTGGAGGCCTCGACGAACCCGAAGTCCCACTCCTCCTCGATCTGGTACCAGGTCTGGAACGTCAGCGTGCCGCCGACCGGCGTGTCGAGCGAGAGGATCCTGTCCTCCAGCAGGGCGCCGCCACCGCTGTGCACTTCGCGCGCACCGTCAGGGGGCAGCACGCCCGACTCCGATTCGCCCCGGAAGTTGATCGAACAGTCCGGGGCCTGGCGCCTCCGTAGCTCTTGTAGATCGGCGAATAGGGCTCGGCGGTCCCGAGGGGGAACTCGACCGTCCCGGAGGTGGCGCCGCCGAAGTACCTGCTTAGCGGCAGGTTCCCGTTGGCGTCGGCTCCGTAGATCTCCTTGATCGCCCGTCGGATCGACCACGTGCCGTAGTCCGGATCGACGAACGGCCGCAGGTCGATCTCGTCGTAGCCCATCGGGAACCCACCGCGAGCCTCGACGTCGGGACGATCCTGCAGGTTCGCCATGATCCAGGAGTCGTAGAGATCCTTGAAGTCTCGCGCCCGTTCGGGTCCTGACGCCGGCGATGCCGTTCGCCTGCTCATCGACCATCCCGCGGGTCCAGGCGTTGTCCCAGACGCCTGCCCGATCGCTCCCCGAAGTTCTCCAGGAGGTAGAGCTGGAACAGGTACGAGGAGCCGTAGTCCGCCAGGAGGCTCTCCCATCCGGTGAGCGAGTCGCGGTGGAACTGGAGGTAGGACACCACGGCGCCGCCGTCATGCCCGAACCCGTTGAGGTAGATCGCGAGCTCGGCGAGACCCTCGTCGATCCACGACACCTCGTCCGCATCGTGGTCGTTCATGATCAGGTGCTCGAGCTCGTGCGCGAACGTTCCCTCGATCGTGTAGGGAGGGCTGGACGTCGGCTCCCAAGCCCGAACGACCAGGCGAGCGAGTCGAGGAAGAAGATGTTCCGGTCGAACTCGTCCTGGAACGAGGACGAGAAGAACCCGATCGTGAACTGCTCGGCGTCGGGGTTGAAGAAGAATTCGTCGACGACGTTGTAGGTGAGGATGTCGATGTTCTGGCCGCCGTCACCTCGCGGCAGGTAGTCACCGAAGTAGTGCACGTCCGTGTCGATGATCTCGTCGGCCGATCGCTTGGAACTCCGCCACCTGCGTCGCACTCGATGGGGTCGGGCGGGCTCCAATCGGTCGCGAGGAAGTCCCACGCCACCCAGATCCGAGCGCGCCCGGGGGCATCCGGCCGGCGTCTCGAGGTGGAAGACGACGTCCTGCGTGAGCGGGAACTCGTCATCGATGCTCGGGATCGTCAGCACCAACGTCTCAGTGCTAGTCGATGCACTGCGACTCGGTCGTCTCGGCGGCGGCGGCGATACGATCGGCGCGCGCGGGCGAGGGCTGCTTCGGGATCGCGGCATCGCGCATGATCGGAGTGCCGCTGATCGGCCGCAGCTTGGACAGGTCGACGCGCGGCCGGGCCTGTCCACCGGCTGGAACGGCGATGGCGAACGTGGCGGCGAGCAGCGCGGACAGAGCCAGCATCGCGAGGATGCGTCGCTTCATGCGTTCCCTCCCCTTTCGGGGCCCCGGGGTCGCCGAGGCATCATGGACGTCCAGCCGGGATCACCGGCAGCCCGATGCTATCGACGCTCCGGAGATAGGACATCGGCCCTTCGGCCGAGGCGCCGGGGAGGTGGTCGCTACCCGAGCTCGACCGGCGCTCCCACGAGCGAGCCGTACTCGGTCCACGAGCCGTCGTAGTTCTTGACGTTCGGAGTAGCCGAGCAGCTCCTGCAGCGCGAACCACGTGTGGCTCGAGCGCTCGCCGATCCGGCAGTAGGCGATCACCGGCGTGTCCGCCGTGATGCCCTCGGCCTCGTAGAGGGCGCGGAGCTCGTCGGCGCTCTTGAACGTGCCGTCGTCGTTCGCGGCCTTCGCCCACGGGATGTTCGCGGCGCCGGCGATGTGCCCCGGGACCTGCGCCTGCTCCTGCGGGAGGTGGTCGGGGGCGAGCTTCTCGCCGCGGAACTCCTCGGGCGAGCGGACGTCCACGAGCCCGATGCCCGTGCCGACCTTGGCGAGGACCTCGTCGCGGAGCGCCCGGATCTCCGGCCGCTCGGCCTCCGAGGAACACGTGCTCGGACGGTGCGTGCGTGGGCGCGTCCTGCGTCAGCTCGCGGCTCTCGAGCTCCCACTTCTTGCGGCCGCCGTTCAGGAGCTTCACGCTGATCGAAGCCGCGGAGCTTCAGCAGCCAGTACGCGTACGCGGCGAACCAGTTGTTGTTCCCGCCGTAGAGCACGACGGTCGTGTCGGAGCCGACGCCCGCGGCGCCGCAGCAACTCGGCGAACCCGCCTGGTCGAGGTAGTCCCGCCCGACCGACGTGTGCAGGTCGGTGGTCCAGTTCCAGCCGACGGCCCCGCGGATGTGGCCCTTCTCGTAGGCGGTCGTGTCCTCGTCGACCTCGATCGATCCGGATGTCCGGGTCGTCGATGTGCTCCTCGAGCCAGTCGGTGCTCGACCAGCGCGTCGGGGTTGGCGTACTCGCTCATCGAGGTGCTCCCTCTCGCAGGCCATCCGGTTGGGCCGTTGCAGGTGCAACGACTACTGCAGTTCGATGCGCCGACGTCAAGCCCGGGCTCAGAAGATGCCGAGCGCGGCCTTGGCTTCCTCGGACATCATCTCGGGGCTCCAGGCCGGGCGGAACACCAGCTCGGGCCGGACCTCGCCGAGCTCCTCGATCGGTGCGAGGAACGCGCGCATCTGGTCCTCGATCATCGGCCCGATCGGGCACCCCATGGTGGTGAGCGTGTAGCGGATGTCGACGTCGCCGCTGCTCGTCGACCTCGATCTCGTAGACGAGGCCGAGGTCGACGATGTTGAGCCCGAGCTCGGGGTCGTAGACCTGCTTGAGGGCCTCGCGGACCCGGTCTTCGCGTCGGCTCCGGCGTCCCCGGTCGACGCCGGGGTTGCGTCCGAGGTCTCCTGCGCGATCGTGTCCTGCTCGTCCATGCGTCCTTCCCCTGCTCCGGGGCCTATGCTTGATCTCCACGATACTTCCCCGCGCCGCGAACCGAGGAGAACGCCATGCCCACCATCCGAGCCTGATCGTCGATGACCACCCGGTCACGCGCGAGGGGCTGCGCACCGCGCTGGAGATGTCGGAGGACGCCGTGCGTCGTCGTGGGCGAGGCCGGCACCGGCGAGGAGGCCGTCGAGCGCGCCCGCGAGCTCGTGCCGGACGTGGTGTTCATGGACGTCCGGATGCCCGGGATGGACGGGATCGAGGCGACCCGCCGCATCCGGGAGGCCTCGCCGGAGACGAAGGTCATCCTCATCACGATCGACGAGTCACGCGGCGCGGTCTCCGAGGCCATCGCCGCCGGCGTCTCCGGCTACCTCCTGAAGGACGCCTCGCCCGACGCCCTCGTCGACGCCGCCCGCAACGCCGTCGAGGGCAACGCCGTGATCCACCCCAGCTCACGAAGACCTTCATCGAGGAGGCCCAGGCCGCGGGCGACGAGCCCCGGACCACGCCGCTGTCCAAACGCGAGCGGGAGATCCTCCAGAAGGTGGCCGACGGCGCCACCACCCGGCAGGTCGCGAGCGATCTGGGCATCTCGCCGCACACCGTCAAGACCCACCTCGAGCGCATCTTCGAGAAGCTCGGGGCGAACGACCGCGCCCAGGCGGTCGCGATCGCGATCCGCACCGGCATCGTGCACTGATCCGGCCCCTCCTGGGCCGTTCGGCCTCCCCCTCAACCGGCCCCGTCGTCGGTCGATATCCCCATCAGATGCCCACGAACGTGCTGCTCTGCGACGGGCCAGACGAGGTCGCGCGCCTGCAGTACCACCTGCTCCGCGAGGCGCCGGACCTGCTCGTCGAGGTGACGACGGACGCGCTGCAGGCGGTGGACGCCGCCGCCCGGTCACGTCCCGACGTGATCGTCGTCGAGGTGGACCTCTCCGGCGTGCCCGCGCCCGGAGCTGATCACGGCGGTTCCGCGCCGCCTCCGCCCTCGAGCCGGGTCCTGGTGCGGAGCCGGCGCGCCGACGGCGCGCAGGTCGCCGAGGTGCTCGCGGCAGGCGCCGACGCCTACCTGCTGTCGTTCGAGGGGAGCTCGGCGGTCCTGGCGGCGATGCGGACCGTGCTCGACGGCGGGATGGCGTTGTCCCCGGGAGCGGCGGACGGGCTCGGGGAGCACCTGGCCGCGACCGTCCTGCGCGTCCGCGAGCTTGAGGACGAGCTGGAACGCGTCAAGAGCGACGTGGCGCAAGGGACGTCGGCCAAGGGTGACTTCCTGGCCAACGTCTCCCACGAGCTCCGGACCCCGGTCACGGTGGCGAAGGGGATCGCGTACGTGCTGCGCAACCCGAACGTCCCCGAGGCCGAGCGCGACGAGTTCCTCGGGCAGCTCCAGGCCTCGCTCGACAAGCTGATGGGCCTCGTAGACGAGGTGATCGCCCTCGTCGGAGCTCGAACGCGGCACGTTCTCGCTGGAGCTCTCGCCGGTCGATCTGGGCCCGCTGATCCGCAACGCGGTGGACGAAGCGCATCCGGCGCTACCCCGACGTGCGGTCGCCGCGACCGTGCCCGACGCGCTGGTCGCCGTGGCCGACGGCGGCAGGATCGGGGGCGTCGTCGAGCGAGCTCCTGGACAACGCGTGCCGCTACTCGCCCGCCGGGAGCACGTCGTCGAGCTCACGGCGCGCACCCTCGACGAAGGGGTCGTCGTGGCGGTGACGGACCAAGGGGAGGGACTGGACCGCGACGTCGCGGCGCGCTCGTTCCAACAGCCGTTCTCCACGGGCGAGGGAACGCTTCGCAAGGAGAAGGCCGGCGTCGGGGTCGGCCTGCACCTGGCGCGGCAGATCGTGCTCCAGCACGGCGGGATGCTGTGGAGCGACCCGCTGCCCGGGCGGCGGCACCCGCGTGTCCTTCTGCATCCCCGCGCACGAGGGCGAGCGGCTCGAGGTCCCGCCGCCCGCTCGGCGCCGCCTGAGCCCGACGGCTAGGCGCCAGCGCCGGGTCCCGCGGGCGTATCCTCGCCGCAGGGACCGAGAACGTGCGCGCGGTCATCTTCGGGTTCCTCGTGGTCGTCGCCGCCGGATGCGCCGGCCGCACCCGGCGCGCCGTCGGCCCGGCGGCCGGGGACGACGTCATGGTCCGCGTCGACCGGGTCCCCGCTCGTCCAGGTGACCGCCGGCGAGGTCACGGGTCTCGTGCCCGAGGGATGGGACGCGCGCCGCGATCGACCCGGACGGCGCTCGGCACGGGTTCGTCGCCTCGCCGCACCCCGACCCGTTCCAGGGGAGGGCCCAGGCCGGGCTCACCGCGACGTGGGTCGACGCCACGCGAGGTCGGCGTGCCCATCGACTTCTTCTACCTGGCGGCGTCCGGACCGCTGCTGGCCGAGCTCTTCGACCGCCGACCGGTGCCGGGTCGCGCCACGGACGTGTTCGTGGACCGTGAGCCGGCCTACCTGGCCGGCCGGCCGGACTCGCCGGGCGACTTCGTGGCGACGGGCGACGGGCACGTGCACACCGCGGTCGGCGTGCGGCACCGCTGGTCGTACTTCGTCGCGGCGCCCGGGTTCGGACCCGTCCGGCAGCGTCGGGATCGCGCGCTCGGGCCTGTACGTCGCCGCCGCCGTGACGCGCGCGAGCCCCGACGCCTCGGGCCGCCTGCACCGGCTGCTCGGCCACGTGCGGTTCGGCGGGATCGGGCATCGGCGACCTCGTCGCGCGCCGTCGCGCGCCTGAGCCGACGGCCGTCAGCCGCGCGGATCGCGGTCGACGAACGGCGGTCGGACGACGGTCGCCGCGCGCGCGCCGTCCGCGGATGTCCACCTCGACCTCGTCCTCGAGTCCGGCGACGTCGGCCGGCCACAGGTAGGCGAGCGCGATCCCCGTCTCGCAGGATCGGCGAGAACGTCCCGCTCGTGACCTCGCCGATCACGCGGTCGCCGTCGAACACGGGGTAGCCGGCGCGCGGGATCGACCGCCGTTCGTGCATCCGCAGGCCCCGCAGCCGGCTCGGGAGCCCTTCGGCGCGCTGGCGCTCGAGACCGCTCCGCGCCCGGAACGGGCCCTTGTCCATCGCGACCGCCCAGGAGAGCCCCGCCTCGAAGGCGGTCGAGGTCTCGAACAGGTCCTGGCCGTAGAGCGGATAGCCCATCTCCAGGCGGAGCACGTCGCGGGCCGCGAGGCCGCACGGGCAGCCCGTCGAACGGCTCGGCGGCCGCGACGAGGTCGCGCCAGAGCTCGACGGCGATGTCCTGGTAGGTGAACAGCTCGAACCCGACCTCGCCCGTGTAGCCCGAGCGCGTCACGATCACCGGGCGGCGGCGGTAGTCGGCCTCGACGCACTGCATGAACCCGAGGCGTCGGCCTCGGGGAAGAGCGCGCGGACCACCTGCGGCGCGTCGGGGCCCTGGACCGCCATGAAGCACCAGTCCTGGTGGTACAGCAGGTGCACGCGGTCGGGCGCCTCGCGCGTCGCCCAGGATCTGCAGCACGCGCTGGGTGTTGGACGCGTTCGGCACCACGAAGTACCGCTCGTCGCCCAGGCGGTAGACGATCAGGTCCTCGATCACGCCGCCGCCCTCGTTGAGGACCAGGTTGTACTGCGCCTCCCCCACCGCGACCGTCGGCGACGTCGTTCGTGACGACGCCCTGGAGCAGGCCGAGGGCGCCCGGCCCGACGGCCTCGACCTTCCCCAGGTGCGTGAGGTCGAACAGCCCCACGCGCTCGCGGACCGCGCGGTGCTCGGCGAGCGTGCCGCCGTACTCGATGGGCATGCGCCAGCCGGCGAACGGCCCGAGCTTCGCGCCCGCGGCCTCGTGCTCGGCCGCGCAGCGGCGTGTCCTTGAGCCGGTGCCGCCTGCATCGCGCCGCATCCTACCGATGCCCCTCGGGCGTGCGCGCCGGCGGCGGTAGACTGGCGCGCCGGATGGGTGACGCGTACGACGTAGCCGTGGTCGGCGCGGGCACGGGGGGCTATTCGGCCGCCTTCCGGGCCTCGCAGCTCGGACTCCGCGTCGCCCTCGATCGAGGCCGACGAGCGGCTGGGCGGCACCTGCCTGTTGCGCGGGTGCATCCCCACGAAGGCGCTGCTGCAGTCGGCCGCGGTGATGGACACCGTCGAGCGCGCGAGCACCTGGGGCATCAAGGCCGCCGGCGAGCCCGACTGGTCGAAGGTGCTCGAGTTCGAGCGCTCGATCGTGGACAAGCTCGTCAAGGGCGTGACGGGCATCGCTCGCGGCGCGCGGCGTCGACGTGATCCACGGGCGGGCTCGGCTGCTGCCGGGCCCGGCGCTCGAGGTCGACGGCACGGCCGGTCGGGACCAGCGGCGGTCGTGCTCGCCACCGGCTCGCGACCGAAGCTCCTGCCGGGCGTGGAGCGGTCCTCGCGGATCCTCACGAGCGACGAGGCGCTGTACCTGGACCGCATCCCGGGCTCGGCGATCGTGATCGGCGCGGGCGCCGTGGGTCTGGAGTTCGCCTCGATCTACCGGTCCTTCGGTGCGGACGTGACGGTGCTGGAGGCGCTGCCTCGCCTCGCGCCGCTCGAGGACGAGGACATCTCGAAGGAGGTCGCCCGTGCGTTCCGCAAGCGCGGCATCGTCACCGCCGCCGGCGCCTCCGTCTCGGCGATGAAGGAGACCGACGCCGGCGTCGAGGTCACCTACGACGTCGACGGGACACCGAACGCGGTGGGCGCGGAGATCTGCCTGGTGGCGACCGGCCGCGGACCGGTCTCCGATAGCGCCGGGCTCGCCGAGGCGGGCGTGACGCTCGACGAGCGAGGCTTCGTCGTCGTGGACGACGAGCTCCGAACCTCCGTCGAGGGCGTGTGGGCGGTGGGCGACGTCGCGGCGACGCCGCTGCAGCTCGCCCACGTCGCGTTCGCGGAGGGGATCGCGGTCGCGGAGCGGATCGCCGGGCTCGACGGTCCCGACCATCGACTACGCGCAGATTCCGCGGGTCACCTACTGCACGCCCGGAGATCGCGAGCGTGGGGCTCACCGAGGCGCAGGCGCGGGAGCGCGGGTCACGACGTCGTGGCGTCAGCGGCTCGACCTCCGTGCGATCGGGAAGGCGAACATCCTGGCCGAGGGCGGGATCGGTGAAGGTCGTCGCCGAGGCCGACGGCGGGACCGTGCTCGGCGTCCACATGATCGGCCCGCACGTGACCGACCTGATCGCCGAGGCGATGCTCGTGACGGCGTGGGAGGCGACCGCCGCGCGACGTGGCGACCCTTGATCCACCCCCACCCGTCCTTGTCCGAGGGGTTCGGCGAAGCGATGCTCGCGCTCGCCGGCAAGGCGCTGCATTCCGGCCTGAGGAGGATCGTGGCGACGAAGATCGAGACCGGCGAGGCCCAGGGCCGACCGCTGCCCGACGAACGCCTGCACCACATCCTCTACCTGCTCAAGCTCGCGCGGTACTTCGACGAGCGGATGGAGGCCCTGTACCGCCAGGGCCGGCTGCCCGGGGCGATCTACTCCGGACGTGGCCAGGAGGGCACCCACATCGGCGTCGTCTCGGCGCTCGAGCCGACCGACTCGCTGTTCCCCACGCACCGCGACCTGACCGCGCAGCTGGCGAAGGGGCTGGAGCTGAAGCGCGTGATGGCGCAGTTCTGGGGACGGATCGACGGCTACACGCGGGGGCGCGACGGCAACAGCCACATCGGCGACTGGTTCGGCAACCGGACCTTCACCGTGATGTCGCACCTGCCCGATCGCCTACCCGGTGGCCGTCGGCGCGGCGCTGGGCGTACAAGCGGCTGGGCGACCGCCGCGTCGCGATGGCGATCTGCGGCGACGGCGTCGACGTCGAACGGCCGCTGGCACGAGGCGATCAACACCTCCGCGATCCACCGCCTCCCCGTGGTCTGGGTCGTGAACAACAACCGGTTCGCCTACTCCGCACGCCGAACGAGCTCGAGTTCCCGACCCCTACGATCGCCGAGCGCGCGTCGGCGTACGCCATCCCCGGCGTGCGGGTCGACGGCGGGGAGGTCTTGGAGGTGTACGCCGCCGCGAAGGAGGCGGTGGACCGCGCACGCGAGGGCGGCGGCCCCACGCTGATCGAGGCCGTGTCGCTGCGATGGCGAGGACACGCCGGCCACGACCCCGCGAAGTACATGCCGCCCGAGATGCTCGAGGACGCGATGGCCAACCACGACCCGGTGAAGAACTTCGAGGCGTGGATGCGCGAGCGGGGTCTCGTGGACGACGACGCGATCGCCGCCCTCACCGAACGGATCGAGCGCGAGTTCGAGGAGGGGTCACGAGTACGCCCTGGCCTCACCGTTCCCCGAACCCGGCGACGCGGTCAAGGGCAACTGGACCGAGGACGGCTACTGGACGGGCGAGCCGGGACGCGGCGGCGGGACGGAGGCCTCCTAGATGGCGTCGACCAAGGTCGAGGCGGGTGCGGCCGGCCACGGCGCCGAACCTCGCGGCAAGCGGACCGACGACGGTCAGGCCACGTACCTGATCGCGATCGCGGAGGCGCTGTGGGAGGAGATGGAGCGCGACGAGCGCGTCTACATGCTCGGCGAGGACATCGGCGGGTACGGGGGCGCCTTCAAGGTGACCGAGGGCTTCCTCGACCGGTTCGGCGCCGACCGGGTGGTGGACACGCCGATCGCCGAGGAGACGATCGTCGGCTGGGCGGTCGGCTCGGCGATGGAGGGGTTCCGCCCGGTCGCCGAGTTCCAGTACGCCGACTTCATGTCGAGCGGGTTCGACGAGATCACGACCGTCCTGTCCCGCTACCACTACCGCAGCGGCGTGCCGCTGCCGGTCGTGCTGCGCGGGCCGAGCGGCGGCGGCGTCCGCGCCTCGTCCTTCCACTCGATCAACCCGGAGCCGTGGTTCGCGCACGCGGGCGGGATCAAGGTCGATCTGCCCGGCGTTCCCCGCCGACGCGAAGGGTTTGCTGAAGTCCGCGGTGCGGGACGACAACCCTGTGCTGTTCCTCGAGCACAAGTGGATCTACCGGCGGATCAAGGAGCAGGTGCCGGAGCGACCCCGACTTCCTGGTCCCGATCGGGAAGGCGAACACGCGGCGCGAGGGCACCGACGTGAGCGTGATCACGTACGGCGCGATGGTGCACAAGGCGCTCGAGGCCGCCGAGACGCTCGCGGGGAAGGGCGTCTCGGTCGAGGTGGTCGACCTTCGCACGGTCTACCCGCTCGACGAGGAGGCGGTGCTCGCGTCGATCGAGAAGACCTCGCGCGCGCTCGTGCTGTCGGAGTCCTACCGGTACGCGGGGATCGGGGCCGAGGTCGCCGCCACGATCGCCGAGAAGGCGTTCGAGCACCTGCGACGCGCCGGTGGAGCGGCTGTCGCCTCCGAACCTGCCGGTGCCGTTCTCCCCGACGCTGGAGGACGCCTTCCTCCCCCAGGTCGCCGACATCGAGGCCGCGGTCGACCGGCTGGCCGCCTGGTAGGAGCAGGAGCGAACGATGACCGAGATCAAGATGCCGCAGCTCGGCGAGACCATCATCGAGGGCACGATCCTGCAGTGGCTCAAGAAGGAGGGCGACACCGTCGCCCGTGACGAGCCGCTGTTCGAGATCTCCACGGACAAGGTCGACACCGAGGTGCCGTCGCCGGTGGCCGGGACGGTGAGCAAGATCCTCGTCGCCGAGGGCTCGACGGTGCCGGTCGAACACCGTGGTGATGGAGATCGATCGACGGGTCGGCGGCGAGCGGGGTCCCGAAGCTCGCGGAGGCCCGGGCCGACCGAGGAAGCTGCTAGGCGGGGCGCCGCCGAGGCGGGGGCCGCGGCGCCTGAGGTCGGTAGCGGACGCCGTCGGGCGAGGCAACGGCGCCGTCGGAGTGCGGATACCTCCCCGGGCGCGCGCTCACCGTCGGCGCCGGTGCGCCGGCGACGGGGGCTGCCCGATCGGGGCCCGCGGTCGCAGGTGCTCTCGCCGCTGGTCCGGCGCCTCGCCGAGGAGCACGGCGTCGACCTCGCCTCGGTCGAGGGCACGGGAGCGGGGGGCGGATCACGAAGAAGGACGTGCTGGCGGCGGCGGAGGCGGGCGGGGCCGCGGCGGTCGGGCAGCCTGCGAGCGGACCGGTGCCGTCGGGACCGGGGCTCGCGTCGGTGACGCAGCTGCGCGCGCCGGCGCCCCGGTCGCGGGTCCGGCCGAGGGCGACACCGTCGAGCCCATGTCGCACATCCGCAAGGCGATCGCGCAGCACATGGTCGCCTCGATCCAGACGACGGCGCGCGCGTGGACGATGGTGGAGGTCAACGTCGAGCATCTCGTGCGGCTGCGCGACGCGTCGAAGGAGGCGTTCGCCGAGCGCCACGGCGTGAAGCTCACCTACCTGCCGTTCGTCGTGCGCGCCACGGTCGACGCGCTGCTCGGCGTACCCGCACGGTGAACGCCCGGATCGCGGAGGACGACATCGTGACGCCCGCGGCCGTGCACATGGGCATCGCGGTCAGCTACGACCTGGGGCTCATCGTCCCGGTGATCAACGCACGCCGAGGCGATGAGCACGGTCGGGGATCGCGCGCGGCGATCGCCGACCTCGCCGCCAGGGCGCGCGCTCACAAGCTCCAGCCCGACGAGGTGCAGGGCGCGACGTTCACGATCACGAACCCCGGTCCGTACGGGTCGGTCGCGAGCGTGCCGATCATCAACCTGCCGAACGCCGGGATCCTCTCGCTCGACGCGATCGTGCGGCGGCCGGTGGTGATCGACGACGCGATCGCGATCCGCTCGATCGTGAACGTCTCGATGTCGTGGGATCACCGGCTGATCGACGGGGAGATCGCCACGCGGTTCCTCGCCCGCGTGAAGCAGAACCTCGAGACCTGGGACTTCGCCGAGGACCTGGGGCTCGCCACGCCATGACCTCGCGCCCCGCATGGCTCGTGCGACCGCCGGCGCCGGTCGCCTACGACGCCGCGAACGCCGCGATGCACGAGCTCGCCGAACGCCGCCTCGCCGGGGAGCATCCCGGACACGCTGCTCATCCTCTGGAGCACCCGCCCGTCTTCACGGCGGGCCGCCGCGCGAAGCCCGAGGAGCTCCTGTGGGACGAGGCGACGGATCGAGGCGCGCGGAGGGCTCGTCCGACGGATCGACCGCGGTGGATCGTTCACGTTCCACGGGCCGGGCCAGCTCGTGGGCTATCCGATCGTCGACCTCGGCGCCCGGCCGGACGCCGGCGGCTACCTGCGCGGCGCTCGAGGAGGCCGTGATCCAGGCGTGCGCCGACCTCGGCGTGATGGTCGGCCGCCGGGCCGACGTCCAGACCGGCGTGTGGGCGGTGACGACAAGGTCGCCGCGATCGGCGTGCGGCTGCTGCGCGCTCGCGTCACGCTGCACGGCTTGGCGTTGAACTGCGACCCGGACCTCACCTGGTTCGACGGCATCGTCGCGTGCGGCTTGCCCGACCACGGCGCCACCTCGCTCTCGCGACTCGCGGGACGTCCGATCGACGTCGCGCGCACGCGGCCGTTCCTCGAGCGACGGCTCGGTGAGGTCCTCGACCTGGACCTGCGGCCGGCACCGCCGGCGATCGCCGCGACCTCCTCGGCGTCGCCGCGGATGTCGCCTGAGGTCCACCCCGCGGCCTCCGTCGGGTTCGCCCGCGCGGCGGACAGCCTACGAGCGTGGTCGGCCCGAGCTTCCCCGCCGCCGCGATCGATCACCTCCGCTCGGCGCTGGACCTCCGCGAGGGCCGGACCGTCCTGGACCTCGGCGCGGGGACGGGCAAGCTCGCACGCCTGCTGCGACCGACCGGCGTCGGGGTGCTCGCCGTCGAGCCCGTCGCGGCGATGCACGAGGTGCTCCGCGCCGGCTGTCGCCGGCGTCGCAGGTGATCGAGGCCACGGCCGAGCGCCTCCCGCTTCGACCGGGACGCGTCGACGCCGCGGTCGCCGCCCAGGCGTTCCACTGGTTCGACGGGCCCCGGCGCGCTCGCCGAACTCGACCGCGTCCTGCCGCATCCCGCACGGCTCGGCGCTCGTCTGGAACGTCCGCGACGAGTCCGCTCCGTGGGTCGCGGCGCTCACCGAGCTGCTGGAACCCCACCGCGGCGACACACCGAGCCACCGTGTCGATCGATGGCCCGATGCCTTCACGGCAGCGACGCCGTGGTCGGCCCCAGCGATGCACGTCGTTCCCCTACGTCCATCGCACGACCCGCGAGGCGGCCGTCGACCGGGTCCTGTCGATCAGCTTCGTGGCGGCGCTCGACGCGCACGGGCGCGCCGAGGTTGCCGAGGGGGTTCGATCGCTGCTGCCTCCGGGCGAGGAGGTGGACTTCCCATATCGGACGGATGTCTGGGTGAGCGAGCGCCCGTAGAGTCAGGCGTCGGCCACGATCGCGAACCGCGTCCTGCGTTCCAGCCATCCGAGCGGCCATGGGGCCCGGGCCGCGATCGCGCCCTCCACCGACGCGCAGCCGGTAGCACCGAGGCGAACGCCAGCCGGCATCGCGCACGGCATCGACGAAGGGGCGCGGGCGACCGCAGCCCGCTGAGCGGCGCGGCGCGGAGGATCGCGGCCGGGTACGCGGCGTGGTGGTCGGGCGCGGTCGGCACCCTGCAGCCGGCGGAGGGCACCGGCGATCGCATCGGTGAGGGGCACCCACGGCCCGTCGCCTCCCCACGATCCCTCGAAGCACACCAACCGCCCGCCCGGTTCCGTCACAGCCCGCCACGCCGCGAGGGTCGCGACCGGATCGGGCAGGGTCCACACCACGTGGCGTTCCATCACGGCGTCGAAGGGCGCCTGGCGGCGGCGTCTGGGCGGGGCCTTGGACGAACGTCACGTCCGCGCCGCGCGCCGCGGCCTTCCGCTCGGCAACCTCGAGCATGCGCGGAGACAGGTCCAGCCCGGTGACCCGGTGCCCGAGTCCCGCCGCCGCGAGCGACATCGATCCGGTGCCCGCGCCCACGTCGAGGACCACGGCGGGGGCCGCCGGGAGCAGCGCCTCGAGCGCCCTATCCCACGCGACGGCCTCCGCCGGATCGGTCAGCGCATGGTTGGCGGCATCGTCGTAGGTGGGCGCGTCGGCGTCCCACCACGCTCGGAGCGCGTCCTGGATCGGCTGCGCCTCGCTCGCCACGCCGACCTCAGTAGAGCGCGGCGGCCAGCCGGCGGCGGTACTCGACGACCAGCGGATCGTCATCTCCGAGCACGGCGAAGACCGTGACCATCGCCTGGCGGGCGTCGTCGCGGTCATCGCCGAGCGCACCCGCCATCGCGTCGAGCGCCTCGCGCCAGCGACCCTTGGCCGCCAAGCGCTTCGCGGAGGCGAGCGTGCCCGGGCTCCGAGTCCGTCGGCCCATCCCGCGACCTCGATCCGCGCGTGCAGGGCCTCGGCGTCCGGGTCGGGCAGGTGCTTGGCCACGAGCGGCCGCGCCTCATCGCTGGCACCGCGGGCGATCAGGAGCCCCGCGAGGCCGATCGCCGCCTCGCGGTTCTCGGGTTCCTTGGCGAGCGCGTCGCGGAAGCCCTGCCTCCGCGGCCTCCGGAGTCGCCGGCCTCCAGCACCGCCTCGGCCTCCTCCGCCTCGATCTCCGCCTCGGATCGGCAGGAGCGCGTCGACGAACCGGTTGACCTCGTCCTCCGGGTACGCGCCGATGAACATGCTGACCGGCTGGCCGTCGCGGAACGCCGACGACGGTGGGGATCCCCTGCGAGCTGCACCGCCTGCAGGAGCGCCTGCCCGACGCCGTTCGCGTCCACGTCGACCTTCGCGAGCGTGAACGCCCCGTCGCGCTCGGCCGCCGACCTTCTCCAGGATCGGACCGATCACACGGCACGGCCCGCACCAGGCGGCCCACAGGTCGACGACGACGGGCCGCTCCTTCGAGCCCTCGATCACCACCTGCTCGAAGGTCTCGTCCGTCACCTCGACGACGTGCTCCATGGTCGCGTCCATCCTAGGGGTTCCTTCCTCAGGGCTCAGGCGGCGGCGGCGCCACCGGTGTCCAACGCTGCCGGCGCTCGATCCTTCCCGAACCGGCGCAGACGCAGCGCGTTCAGCACGACGCTCACGCTCGAGAGCGCCATCGGCGGCGGCCGCGAACATGGGGTCGAGCACCCCGACGACCGCGAGCGGGATCATCACGATGTTATAGCCGAACGCCCAGAACAGGTTCTGCTGGATGATCCGGTACGTGCGCCGGGCCAGCGCCAGCGCGTCGGCGAGGCGACCGAGCGACCCGCCGAGCAGGTTCACGTCGGCCGCGGCGAGGGCCACGTCGGTCCCTCCCCCCATCGCGACGCCCACCCACGCGGCCGCCAGCGCCGGCGCGTCGTTGACGCCGTCGCCGACGAAGACCACCCGCGGCCCTCGGCCTGCAGGCGCTCGACCTCCTCGACCTTGCCGCCCGGCATCACCTCCGCCAGGACGCGGTCGATGCCGACCTGCTCGCGCGACCGCCTCGGCCGTGACCGAGCGGTCGCCGGTGAGGATCGCCACGTCGAGCCCGGACCCGCGGAGCTCGCCGATCGCCTCGGCGGCGTCGGGCCGGACCACGTCGGCGACGCCGAGCACGCCCGACCGGCACGTCGTCGCGCCAGACCGCGAAGGGGCGTCCGGCCGCCCGCCTGCGATCGACTCCGACCCTCTGGGCCATGTCGGGCGGCAGCTGCTCGGGTCGTCCCACCCGGACGGGCCGCCCGTCCACGAGCGCCGATGCGCCCGCGCCGGGCGTCGACCGATGCGCGGTGGACGCGGGGACCACGACGCCGCGATCGGCGAGCGCCCCGCACGACCGCTCGCGCGATCGGGTGCTCGGAGCCCTGCTCGGCGGCGGCCGCCGAGCCCGAGCGACCTCGTCCGGGTCGGCATCCCCCGCGGCCCAGCCGTCGGTCAGGACCATGGTCCCGGCCGTGACGGTGCCCGTCTTGTCCAGCAGGACGGTGTCGGCGGCCCGCGTCGGCCTCGTAGACCGCCGCGCCCTTGAACAGGATGCCGAGCTCGGCCGCCCGGCCCGACCCCGCCATGATCGCGGCGGGCGTCGCCAGGCCGAGCGCGCACGGACACGCGATCAGGACCACCGCGGCCGCGTGCAGCAGCGCCGCCCCCCGCGCGTCGCGCCCCGACGGCGATCCACCCGACCCAGGTCAGCGCCGCCACGACGAGGACGACCGGGACGAACACCGCCGAGATCCGGTCGGCGAGCCGTTGGATCGGCGCCTTCGACACCCTGCGCCGCCTCCAGCAGCCGGACGATCTCGGCGAGCCGCGTGTTGGCTCCGACCTTCGTGACGAACACGACGAGCCGGCCGTGGCCGTTGATCGACGCGCCCACCACCTCGTCGCCGGGCCCGACGTCCACCGGCACCGACTCGCCCGTGAGCATCGACAGATCCACCCACGAGGTCCCCTCACGGACGACCCCGTCCGCGGGCACCTTCTCGCCGGCGCGCACGACGACGACCGCCCCGGGTGCAGGTCGTCGACGGAGACATCGCGCTCGGTCCCGTCCGCGTCCAGCACGCGAGCACGCGTCGCGCCCCGCTCGAGGAGGGCGCGCGGGTCGCGTCGCTCGCGCTCGCACGCACCGAGCCTCCAGCATCTTGCCGATGAGGATCAGCGTGATGATCACCGCGCCCGTGTCGAAGTAGTGCTCCGCGCTGCCGGTCCCGCGCAGGTCGAGCCGGCGGCCTCCAGCACCGCCCACGCGCTGACCGCGTAGGCCGCGAGCGACCCGATGGCCACGAGCGTGTCCATCGTCGTCGACCCGTGCCGGGCCGCGCGGGCCGCCTGCCGCAGGAACGGCCAGCCCGCCACGAACTGGACCGGCGTCGCGAGCACCCAGGCGCCCAGCATCGCCCACGGCCCGCGGTCCGGAACGCGAAGGTCATGACGAGCATCGCGACGGTGAGCGGGGGTCGCCAGCAGCGACGCGGCGCCGGTACGCCCGCTCCTCGTCGTCCGCCGAGCGGCTCCGATCGTGGGGTCGCGCCCCGTAGCCCGACGCTCGCGACGGCCTCGACGAGACCGTCCATCGCCGCGCCCGACGACCGCACCGTCGCCGTGCGGGTGGCGAGGTTGACCGCGGCGGCCTGCACGCCGTCGACCTCGCCAAGGGCGCGCTCGACCTTCTGACGCACGAGGCGCAGGTCATGCCCTCGATGTCGAGGACCACCTCCCGCGCGCGCTCGCTCGACCGCCATCGCCACGCCTACTTCGCGAACCGGGCGACGGCCGCCAGGAGCTCGTCGACCTTGTCGTCGCCCCCGTCGGCCTCGAGGCTCTCGCGAACGCAGTGACGGACGTGGTCGTCGAGGAGGCCCAAGCCCGACGGCGCGCAGGGCGGCGACCGCCGAGTTGACCTGCGTGAGGACGTCGATGCAGTACTGTCGTCCTGGTCCACCATGCGCTGCAGCCCTCGGACCTGCCCCTCGATCCGGCGCAGGCGAGCGCAGGAGCGCCTCCTTCTCCATCGTGTACCCGACCATCGCTCACATCCCCCGTTCGGACGGGGTCCATCGGCATGAACGCCTCCGGGTCGGTCCGGAACCGCTCGAAGCAGCCGACCGAGCAGAAGTAGTACGTGGTGCCCTCGTGGTCCCACGCGGCCGCCGCCGTCGCGCCGTCCACGCGCATGCCGCACACCGGATCGATCATCGATCGATCCTCCCTCGCTCGATCACGTGTACCCCCCTAGGGTATCAGCCGGCCGCCCGGTTCGGGGTCCGGGGGTACGACTCGGCGACGTGGCCACCGGAGGTGACGGCGACGTCGCACGACGCGCTCGGGCCTCTCGGTCGACGATCTCCTCGCGATCCATCGCACGATGCTCCTGGCGCGCCTGATGGACGAGGCGGCGCTGCGTCAGAACCGGATGGGCCGCGCTCCGTTCGTGGTGCCGGCGTCGGGACACGAGGGCTGCCAGGTCGGCACGGCGATGGGCGATGCGGCCCGGCGTCGACGTCTGGGTCCCCTACTACCGCGACCTCGGCGTGGTCCTGCGCGCCGGCATGACCCCGTACGAGGTGTTCCTCGGGGTCTTCTCGAAGGCGGAGGACCCGACCTCGGGTGGGCGGCAGATGCCCGCGCACTGGGGCTCGGCGCGGCTCCAGATCGTGAGCCACTCCTCCCCCATCGCCACCCAGGTCCCCCACGCGGCGGGGATCGCGTACGCGGCGCGCTACCGGGGCGAGGACGTGGTCGTGGGGTGCTGGTTCGGCGAGGGCGCGACGAGCGCGGGCGACTGGCACGAGGGCGTCAACTTCGCCGCGATCCACCGCCTCCCCGTCGTGTTCGTCTGCGAGAACAACGAGTACGCGATCAGCGTGCCGCAGTCCAAGCAGATGGTCGTCGCCGACGTCGCCGACCGCGCGCCGGGCTACGGCATCCCCGGCGTCGTCGTGGACGGGAGCGACGTCCTCGCGTGCTACGAGGCGATGCGCGAGGCGCACGACCGGGCGCGAGCGGGCGAGGGCCCGACGCTCATCGAGTGCAAGACGTACCGCTACCTGCCCGCACACCTCCGACGACGACGACAAGTCCTACCGCTCGCGCGAGGAGGTGGAGGAGCACCGGCACCGCGACCCCATCGACCGCTTCGCGTCGGTGGCTGCTCGAACGCGGGCTACCTGGACGACGCCGGCGCTCGAGGCGATCTCGCGGACGAGCTCCTGGCCGAGGTCGAGGCGGCGATCGCCGCCGGCGTGGGAGGCGCCGGACCCCGACCCGGCGACCGCGATGCGGCACGTGTTCGCGGAGGGCCCGTGACCGAGAAGAACCTCGTCGCCGCGATCCGCGACGCCGCTGCACGACGCGATGGCCGACGACGACCGGGTCGATGCTGCTCGGCGAGGACGTGGGCCGGCGCGGGGGCGTCTTCGAAGATCTCGGAGGGGTTCCTGGACGAGTTCGGTGAGGCCCGCGTGGTGGACACGCCGCTGGCGGAGTCGGCGATCGTCGGGCGTCGCGATCGGGATGGCGCTCCACGGACTGCTGCCCGTGGCCGAGATCGAGTTCGCGGACTTCATCCACCCCGCGTTCGATCAGATCGTGTCGGAGGCCGCCCGGATGCGCTACCGGACGAACGGGGAGATCGGGGTGCCCGATGGTGATCCGCGCGCCGTGCGGCGGTGGGATCCACGGCGCGCTCTACCACTCGCAGTCGATCGAGGCGTTCTACGCCCACGTCCCGGGGCTCAAGGTCGTGATGCCGTCCACCCCGGCCGACGCCGCCGGGCTGCTGCGCGCCGCGATCGCCGATCCCGACCCGGTGCTGTTCCTCGAGCACAAGAAGTGCTACCGCCTGGTCTAGGGCGAGGTCCCCGACGAGCCGCACGTCACGCCGCGATCGGGGCTCGCGGAGGTCCGGCGCGCCGGCACCGACCTGTCGGTGATCACGTACGGCTACGAGGTGCACCGGTGCCTGGAGGCGGCGGATCGGCTCGCCGCCGACGAGGGGATCGAGGCGGAGGTGGTCGACGTCCGGACGCTGGCGCCGCTCGACACCGAGACGATCCTCCGCTCGGTGCGGCGCACCTCGAAGGCGATGGTCGTGTACGAGGACAACCGCACCTACGGCGCGGGCGCCGAGATCGCGGCCACGATCGCCGAGGAGGCCTTCTTCGACCTGGATGCTCCCGTCGTCCGCATAGGCGGCCCGGACATCCCCGCGATGCCCTTCGCGACCGCCCTCGAGCACTCGTTCATGGAGCCCTCCCCCGACCACATCTACCGGGCGATGCGCGACCTGGCCGGCGTCTGAGGACGGGCCGAGCGGCCGACCCGGCCATCCCCCGCCCGGGCGTGCCCGGACCCCCGGTCGGGCGGGTACAGGGGGTGGCCGAACGGCCCGATATCCCAGGGGATGTGAAGACCAACCGCGACCCCGGCGGTCCGGCCCGAGCGGTCCGAGCGGGCTCCTCGACCTGCTCGTCGCGGCGCTCGCGGCCGCTGTCCTGTTCGTCGCTGGGCCTGGCCGTCGTGCCTACGACCGGTTCGAGACGTCCTGCGCTCGGAGCGAGCACGTCGACGAGGTCGCCGGGTTGGGCGGCATCGCCCTGCTGGCGGTGCCGCGTTCGCCGTACGCCGGTGGCGGCAGCGGCGCGCGGGAGCATCGGCTCCGCGAGGAGGTGGAGGCGCGGTTCCGCGCGCTCATCGAGGGATCGCCCGCGGTCACCTACACGTGGGACGCGCCGGCCCATCGCTTCCGGTACGTCAGCCCGCAGATCGAGCGCCCTCCTCGGCTACTCGCCGCAGGAATGGAGCGCGCAGGGGTGTGGCTCGCAGCCATCCACCCGGACGATCGGGACGACGTGCTCGAAGCCGCCGAGGCATCCGACCTCGGACGCGGGGCCCGGCCCCAGTTCTTCAGCGAGTACCGCGTCGTCACGAAGGACGGCGCGGATGCGTTGGGTGCACGACGAGGCGACGCAACGTCGCCTGGGATGCCGAGGGGACGGCGACCGCTCGCGATGGGCGTGATCACGGACATCACGCCCGTCCGCGAGGCGGAGTCACGCGCGATCGAGGCCGAGGAGCGGTTCCGCGCGATCGTCGAACGCGTGCCCGCGGTCTCCTACGTCTGGGACTCGTCGAACGCTCCGGGCAGCGCCGCGGCGACCTACATCAGCCCGCAGATCGAGACGCTGCTGGGGTACTCGGCACAGGACTGGCTGGAACACCCCGACGCCTGGGGCGCCTACGTCCATCCCGAGCGATCTGGCGGGCGTGCTCGAGGCGTGGAGCCGCGCCGTCCTGGCTCGCGGCGTGTTCTCCGCGGAGTACCGCATCCGCAGCGCCGACGCCCGGTGGATCGTCGTTCGCGACGAGGCACAGCCCGTCTCGATCGGCGAGCGCGGCGCGCCCGTCTACCAGGGGGTGATGTTCGACGTCACGGCGCGTCGCGCGGCGGAGGACGCGGTGCGCGAGGCGGAGGAGCGCTCCCGCTCGCTGCTGGAGAACCTCCCCGTCACCGCGTATATGGCCGACTACGAGACCGTGCCGCCGTTCACCGTGTACGACCGGTGGATCGGACCGGGCATCGCCGCGCTCCTGGGCGTGACCCAGGAGGAGTGGCTGACGGAGGACGGACCCCTGGGTCGACCACATCCATCCTGACGACCGCGACCGGGTGGTGCGGCGAGTGGGAGCGCTCGGTCGAAGAGAACCGGCCCTTCGTGGACGAATACCGGATGCTGCACGCGCGACGGCCGGATCGTCTGGGTCCACGAGGAGGCGCGGGCGGTCGTCGACGGGACGCGGATGCGAGCCGACGGGATCTTCGCGGATATCACCGAGCGCAAGGAGGCCGAGGCCGCGAGGTCGGAGGCGGAGATGCGGTTCCGCCTCCTCGTGGAGCAGCTGCCCGCGATCGTCTATCTCGAGGACGCGGTGACCGGCCGGTTGACGTACGTGCAGCAGCCACTCGAAGCGGTCTACGGCTACACGCCCGAGGAATGGCTCGCCGCCGGGGAGGACATGTGGATGCGCTGCCTGCACCCCGACGACCGGGAGCGGATGCTCGCGCACGACGCGGAGGACACCGGCGACACGTGGTCGGCGGAGTACCGCTCGATCGCCCGCGACGGCCGCGTGATCTGGCTCTACAACCACGCCGAGCTCGTGCGCGACGAGGACGGGGCGCCCCGGTTCTGGCAAGGGCTCGCTGTTCGACGTCACCGAACGCAGAGGGTGCGGAGGAGCGGCTGGCTGCGACGCCGAGGAGCGGTACCGCTCGCTCGTGGAGGAGATCCCGGTCGTCGTGTACACGGACGCGGTCGACGAGCTGAGCACCGCCCTCTACGTGTCACCGGGGTACGAACGCATCACCGGCTACCCGGCCGAGCAGCGGCTGGCCGACCCGGCGCTCTGGTCCCGGATCCTCCACCCCGACGACCGCGACCGGGTCCTCACCGAGTCCGAGCGGACCAACGTCAGCGGGGAGCCCTTCGACATCGAGTACCGGATCGTCGCGGCGGACGGGCGGACGGTCTGGGTCCACGACCAGGCGCGTCTGGTGACAGGTGCGGCTGGGGAACTCGTGTGGCAGGGGATCCTGGAGGACGTGACGGAACGACGTCGTGCCGAGCAGGCCCTCGCCGAGGCCACCCAGCGGTTCCAGACCCTCGTCGAGCAGATCCCCGCGATGACCTACATCGAGGACGCGGTGACCGAGATGGAGTCGTACGTGAGCCCGCAGGTGGAGAGCATGTTCGGGTACACGCCGGAGGAATGGGTCGAGCTCGGGACGGTTGGGAGCTCGCCGTCCACCCCGAGGACCGCGATCGGTGTGATCGAGGAGGACGCGCGCGCCGAACGCGAGGGCGACGTATCCCATGCCGAGTACCGGTTCATCGCGAAGGACGGCCGGACCGTCTGGATCCGAGAGGAAGCGGCGCCGGTCCGGGACGAGACCGGGCCAGATCGGCATTGGCAGGGTGTGCGCTTCGACGTCACGGCAGAGAAGGAGGTTGAGCTGCAGCTGCGCGCGGCGGAGGAGAAGTACCGCCTGGTCGTGGAGGAGCTCCCCGCGATCGCGTACGTCGACGAGCGGAGCGACGATGCCGAGGGCCGAACGTGGCCGTGCATCTACGTCAGCCCCCAGGTCGAGACGATCCTGGGCTACACGCCCGAGGAATGGGTGAGCGGTCCCGAGACGTGGGACGACATGATCCATCCCGACGACCTGGACGCGCGCGGCCGAGGCCGACGCCCGCCACTACGACTCGGGGCGAGCCGGTGGACGTCGAGATCCGCGTGAAGGCGCGCGACGGATCGTAGCGCTGGATCCGCGACCAGGCCGTGATCGTCCGGGACGACTCGGGCGAGCCGACGGTGGAGCAACGGCATCTGGCTGGACGTCACGGAACGCAAGGTCGCGGAGATCGCGCCTGCACGAGGCCGAGGCGCGCTACCGTGGGATCGTCGAGCACGTCCCCGCGGCGATCTACCTCGACCGGGCGGACGACGACATGCAGACCGTCTTCGTCAGCCCGCAGATCGAGGCGCTCGACGGGCTACCCGCTCGAGGACCTGGATCGATCGTCCGGGGCTCTGGGTGGAGCTGCTGGACGCCGAGGATCGCGAGCGGATCGTCGGTCCCGTACCTGGAGGCGGTCCGGACCGCGCGGGCCGTGGACGGGCGACTACCGGATGCGCCGGGCCGACGGCCGGGTCATCTGGCTCCACGACGAGATCGCCTTCATCCGCGGCGTGGACGGTGAGCCGGACCTGGTGCAGGGCGTGCTCTACGACATCACCGAGCGCAAGCTGGCGGAGCAGGCGCTGCGGGAGTCCGAGCAGCGCGAGCGCGAGGCGGCCGAGCGCCTGCGGGCGCTCGACGAGATGAAGAACACGTTCCTGGCCGCGGTCTCCCACGAGCTCCGGAGCCCGCTCACGTCGATCCTCGGGCTCGCCCTCACGCTGGAGCGCGGCCAGACATCGGGAGGAGGACCGCGACGACCTCCTCGTCCGGCTCGCCGCCAACGCGCGCAAGCTCGACCGGCTGCTCAAGGATCTGCTCGACATCGACCGGTCTCAACCGGGGATCGTGGAACCGCAGTACCGCACCACCGACGTCGGCGCGCTCGCGCGCCGGACGATCGAACACCTCGATCAGCTGGCCGGACGCGACTCGATGGTCGTCGAGACCGAGACGCGTGGTGCTGGCGGTCGACCCGCCGAAGGTGGAGCGGATCATCGAGAACCTGGTCCTGAACGCCGCCCGGCACACGGAGTCGGACCGCCGGATCTGGCTCACGGTCGACCGCTCCGAGGACGGGGTCGGCGATCGTGGTGGAGGACGACGGCCCGGGCGTTCCGGCCGAGCTCCGGGAAGCGATCTTCGAGCCGTTCCGGCAGGGCCCGACGGCCTCACCGCACTCCCCCGGGACGGGGATCGGGCTGTCGCTCGTCGCGAGGTTCACCGAGCTGCACGGCGGGCCGCGTCTGGATCGAGGACCGAGCAGGGGGCGGCGCCGTCGTTCCACGTCTTCCTGCCCGGGCACACCGAGATCGCCGAGCGACGCGCGCGGTCCCGACTCGCCACGCTGACCGCGTCCGCGACTCTGGCTCGAGCGCAGGCTCACCCCGGGCATCCGAGGTCCTCGACCGTCGCCCGGAACGCGGCGCGGAACTCCGCCGCGGCGCGGGGGCGCCGTCGGACCCAGGGCCGCGAAGGTCTCGTCGTCGCCCACGCCGATCAGCAGCTTGCGGTACCCGACGTGGGCGCGGAGCAGGCGGTCGAGGACGCCCGGGTCGGCCAGGCCGCTCCGGCTGAGGTTGCCGAAGGTCGGGTCCATCTTCTCCAGGGCGCCGCGGACGACCGCCGATCCGCGTGCCGGGCCCGGAGGCGGCGAGCGCGTCGACCGTGGCGGCCAGGTGCCCGAGGTCGCCGCACAGAGTCCGCGCGCACGGTCGGTCGCGTCGGCGCGGCACGACGCGAGGACGAGGCACGCGAGCACCAGCAGCCGGCGTCTCGCATCGGCCGAGCGTACACTCGGCTACGATGGCCGAGCGCGACCACAACCCCGCGAAGCGCCGCCTCCACCTGCCGATCGTGGGGGTCACGAACGGCCCCGGCGTGAACGTCGCCCGGCGACGCGCAAGCCGCCCTGGCTGAAGGTGCGGCTGCGCGAGCGGCCCGAACCACAGCCGAGCTCAAGGCGCTGATGCGGGAGCAGTGACCTCCACACGGTGTGCGAGGAGGCGTCGTGCCCGAACATCGGCGAGTGCTGGGAGGAGCGCGAGGCGACGTTCCTCCTCCTCGGCGCCAAGTGCACCCGCCGATGCGGGTTCTGCGACGTGATGACGCGCGAAGCCCGATCCCGTCGACGAGGATGAACCCGCGCGCATCGCGGAGACGGTGCGCGCGATGGGCCTGCGGTTCGTCGTGCTCACCGGGCGTCGCGCGCGACGACCTGCCCGACGGCGGCGCGCGCATCTGGGCGGCGGCGGTCCGGGCGTGCAGCGACGCGGTCGCCGGGCATCGGCGTCGAGGTGCTCCCGAGCGACTTCAAGGGCGGCGAGCCCGACATCGCGACGGTGCTGGACGCCGAGCCCGACGTCTTCGCCCACAACCTCGAGACGGTCGCCCGGCTGCACGACCGGATCCGGCCCGCGTTCGGCTACGACCGATCGCTCGAGGTCCTGCGCTTCGCGAAGCGGCACCGGCCGGCCAGGTCACGAAGTCGAACCTGATCCTCGGGATGGGCGAGCGGCCCGAGGAGGTCGCGCGGCGCGATGCGCGGACCTGCGCGACGCCGGGATCGAGATCCTCACGATGGGCCAGTACCTGCAGCCCACGCCGTACCACCTGCCGGTGGACCGGTGGGTGAGCCCCCGAGGAGTTCGCGGAGCACGCCGCGGCGGGCGAGGCGATGGGGATCGCGCACGTCGAGGCCGGCCCGCTGGTGCGGTCCTCCTACCACGCCGGGCACGCAGCTCCGGCGGGCGCGTCGATCGCGCCGCCATCGGTCGGCTGACCGGGAGTCGGAGGAGCCGGCCTGTAAGCCGGATCCTGTGCGCGGGGCTCGCGCCCCGCCGGCGACCATCTCTCTCGGCCGGACGTCGCGCCCGGCCGCGTCGCGGTTCGCCCGCGCCGTGCGGCCTACCCGGGAGCTCGGACGGGCCGCCCTCGAACGCTCCCTGCTCGGCCTTGCTCCGGACGGGGGTTGCCGAGCCGCGACGGTCGCCCGCCGCGCTGGTGGGCTCTTACCCCACCGTTGCACCCTTACCGCCCGCGAGCGGGAGGCGGTCTCCTCTCTGTTGCCCCTTCGCGAGGTCGCCCCCGCCTGGCTCTCGCCAGCGTCCTGCCCTGCGGAGTCCGGACTTTCCTCGACCCGGGCGCGAAGGCCCGGACCGCGGCCGCCCGGCCGGCTCCTCCGCGGCCACGGTACCCCTCAGCGGCCGCGTCGCTCGCCAGCCAGGTGTCCACGCCCAGGTTCGCCAGCGCGTCCGCCTCCACGTTGCGCTCCCGCGGGACGTGCTCGTACGTCGACCCGCTCGAACGCTGGTCGGCCAGCTCCCGCACGCGCGATGCAGCGGCTGCAGGTGCGCGCGTCTTGACGCGGTAGCGGCCCGGTCAGCTGGTTGACCAGGAGCAGGGAGTCCGAGCGGAGCACGACCTCGCGCGCCGCCCAGCTCGCGCGCCCGCTCGAGCCCGAGGATCGCTGCGGTGTACTCCGCGACGTTGTTCGTCGTCTCCCCCAGGCCCTCGGCGATCTCGGCGAGCACCTCGCCGTCGGGCGTGGCCAGGCGAGGCGCCGGCGCCCGCCGGTCCGGGGTTGCCGCGGGCGGCCCCGTCGCAGTTGATCACGATGCCGTCGACCACGGCGAGCTCAGAGCACCAGGATCCGGCGGCAGTGCTCGCACCGAGCGACGCCCTCGGCGCGCTTGACGCGGTCGAGCTCCACCGACGAGAGGGTCTCGTGGCAGCCCTGGCAGACGCCGTCGACGAGCGCGGCCGCGCCGACGCCCTTCTTGTGCGCGCGGAGGTCCTCGTAGAGCTCGAGGACCTCGGCGTCGATCGACGCCGGCGAGTCGCGTCGCGCGCGGCGCGCTGCTCGGCGAGCTCTGCCCGGACGGCCGTCGAGCTCGGCCGTCGGCGTCGCTCGCGACCTCCTCCACGCTTCGTCCGGAGCTCCGCGGCGGTCGCGCCTGTGTCCCGTGGCTCGGCGCTCCACGTCCTCGCGCTGCTCCATCAGCGCCAGGAGCTGGTCCTCGCGGTCGGTGATGCGGCTGCGGAGGTTCTCGACCTCGCGGCCCATCGCCTCGAGCTCGCGCGCGTTCGCGACCGAGCCGTCGCGCATCCGCTGCTGCTCGGCCGCCGACTTCTGCGAGAGCGAGTCGATCTCGTGCTCCAGCTTGCCGGCGTCGCGATCGAGCGCGTCGCGGCGCGAGCCCGAGCTCCCCGAGCTGCCCGCTCCTCCGCGTCGGCTTCCGCCGCGCGCGGCGGCGAGGTCATCGCCGGTCTCGAGCGTTCGGGCGCGCGCGACGAGCCGGTCGATCGCGAGGTCCAGCTGCTGCAGGTCAAGGAGCGCGCGGGGGCCGGACATCGGGGCCGAGCCTAGCCGATGCCGTCGCCGGCCCACGCGGCGCCTCGCAGGCGCGGGGCGACCGCGGCCACCGAGCTCGCGTGGCTCAGCTGAGCGCGTCGATCAGCACCGGGGTCTTCGAACTTGCTGCTGGTCGTGGTGCCGAGCAGCGCCACCGCGGCGACGATCACGATCGCGATCAGGGCCACCATCATGCGCGTACTCGACCGCGGTCGCGCCGTCCTGCGGGCGCAGCCGGTCTCCGAGCCAGGACCGGATACGCACGTACAGCTCCGTCACCTGGATCACCCCTCCGGTGTCCGTCCGTCGTGGCGGGCCGCCATCGCTCGGAGGCCGGCCCCGCCGCGCCGTTCTTACCCTAGGGCATCGGCATCCGCTCGCGCGAACCTTGAGGCCGACTAGGCTGGCCCGATGCAGGGTGAGGCGCCTCGGTCGCGTGGCGCTCGTCACGGGCGCGGGCTCGCCGCAGGGGATCGGGTTCGCCACCGCGGTCGCGCTCGGACGCGAGGGCGCCTCGCTCGCCGATCTGCTCCACGACCGACCGCATCCACGAACGAGCCGAGGAGCTCGTGCGCGCCGGGCACCGTGCGGTGGGCTTCGTCGCGGACCTGACCGACCGCGCGCAGGCTCGCGCGATGGTCGCGAGGCCGTCGCTGGCCACGGTCGGGTCCGGTCGACATCCTCGTCAACAACGCGGGCATGGTGAGCGTGGGCGCGGGCGCACCGTCGGGCGGTGCGTTCGCGCGACCTGTCCGACGAGGACTGGGACCTCGAGATGGCGATGAACCTCGGACCGCCTACCTCGTCACGCGCGCGCGTGCTCCCGGGCATGCTCGAGCGCGGATGGGGCAGGCATCGTGATGGTGTCCTCGGTGACCGGGCCGACGGTCTCGAACCCCGGCGCCGCCGGGTACGGGGCGGCGAAGGCGGCGATGGACGGGCTGATGCGGGCGATCGCGATCGAGAGCGGACGCTTCGGCGTGACCGCGAACTCCGTGGCGCCGGGCTGGATCGCGACCGGCTCCCAGCTCCCGGACGGAGGCGACGGCGGGGATCGCACACGCCGCTCGGTCGGAGCGGCACCCCGTCTGAGGTGGCCGAGGTCGATCGCGTTCCTGGCCGGCGAGCGCGCCTCCTACGTGACCGGGCGCGGTCGATCGTCGTCGACGGGGGGAACACGATCCAGGAGGCGAAGGTCTCGCGGCGCCCGGGGTGAGCGCGCCGCGCCGATCCGGACGGCGTCCTCCTCCTGCTCGCGGCGATCGGTCTCGCCGCCGTATGCGTCCGCCTCGGGTTCTGGCAGCTGTCGCGGTTGCGAGGAACGCCGTTCGGCGAACGCGCGGATCGAGGCCGGTCTGTCGCGACCGGTCACGGACGTCCGCGAGGTCCTCGCCGGCCCGCCCGCCGACCAGGCCTTCCGCCGCGTGTACCGCTGAGGGGTCCTTCGTGCGGGACCACGAGCTGATCCCGTACGGGCGGCCGCTGGACGGCGAGCCCGGCGATCACGTGCTCACGCCGTTCCGCGTGGACGACGGGACGATCGTCCTGGTCGACCGCGGGCTGGGTGCCGTTCCGCGCCGACGGGGCGGCCCCCCGCCGAAGCCGCCCCGCCGGCGGGGACCGCCACCCTCGAGGGCGTGCTGCTCCCCGCCGAGGAGGGCGAGGCGTTCCCGGAGGGCGCCGGGGACGATCGTCCGGGCGCTCGACCCCGCGGCCATCGCCGACGTGACGGGTCTCGAGCTCGCGCCCGTCTCCCTGGCGATGACGGCGCAGGTCCCCGCGCAGCCGCAGGGGCTCCCCGCGCCGGCGCCGCTGCCGCCCCGGGACGAGGGCCCGCACCTGTCCTACGCCGTGCAGTGGTTCTCGTTCGCCGCCATCACGCTGCTCGGGTACGTTCTGCTGGCGCGTCGCGACCGCCGGGCCGTCGACGCAGGACCGGAGGGGGCCGAGCGCTGATGGGGTGCCTGTTCGCGTTGTTCTCGTTGATCACGCCGCGGTTCGTGATCGTCGATGCTGTGGCTGTTCTCCGACTACCTCGCGATGGCGTTCGGCAGCTGGTTCTGGCCCACGATCGGCTTCTTCGTGATGCCGACCACGACGATCGCGTACGCGGTGGCGAAGAACGACCTCTCGTCCGCGACCGGGCGCGATCGAGGCCGGCGGCGTGGTGGTCATCGCGGTGGGCGTCGCGATCGACCTCGGGCTCCTGGGCGGCGCGGCCCAATCCCGGCGGTGACGATCGTCGGCGTTCAGCCGGCCGGCGACCACGAGCACCGAGACGCCGGCGCTCACGGGGAACGGGGCGGCGCCGGAGCGGACCGGTTGCATCCAGATCGTGGGCGTCCCGTCGGGGAGCTCGGCGGCGTAGGCGAAGGCCGTCCCGTCGGGCGACCACATCGAGGCGCTCTGCGCGAACTGGGAGAAGAACGGCGCCTCCTGCTGCAGCCCGACCGTGGCGATGAACGGCTCCGTCGACGAACGACCGCCGGCCGTCCCAGACGACCCAGCGGAACCTGATCGCGTCCTCGTCGTAGACGGGCTCGAGGATCGCGAGACCGCGTTCCGTCAGGGCTCCACGACCAGGCCATCGCCGGCGCGTCCGTGACGACGGTCTCGGGGCCGCCGCGCACGTCGATGACCCGGACGCCCAGCTCGGTGGCGGTGTCGGGCAGATCGCGATCGTAGAAGTCGGTCGCCTCGGGGCGCGCGTGGAAGGCGACGCGAAGACCGTCCGGCGAGGTCACGAGGTACCCCACGCCATCGAGCGGCGCGAGCGACCGGACCTGACCGGTCCGCAGGTCCCGCGCGACGAGCCCCTCATCGAGGGCCGCGTACAGCAGCGTCCGGCCGTCCGCGGTCCAGACCGGCGCCTGGAAGGGCCCGGTCTCCTCCTCCAAGGGATGGACCTGGCCACCGATCGACAGCGTGTCGAGGTCCGGGTCCCCGCGGTGCGTGACGAGCCGGTCGCCCTCCGGCGACCACGAGAAGTAGAAAGGCTGCCCCTCGGCGAGGGGGCGGCCGGCGACCTCACCGTGGTCCCGCTCCATGACGCCGAGGATGAGCGGGGCGTTCCCCCCGAGGAACGCCACCCTGGATGAGGTGGGGTCCCAGGACAGGTAGAACGCTGCCCACGGCAACCGCGTTTCCTCCCGGCGCCCGCCGGCCGGATCGCTCCACAGCACACGGCTCTGGGGGACCCCTCCCTCGGCGTCCAGCTGGGACCAGGCGATCCTCGATCCGTCCGGCGCCCACACGGCGGTCACGACCTCGACCTGCCCGGGCTCGCCCGCGCACGATCTCCCGGTCGCGCGCACCGTCCGGGCTGGTACACGTCGAGCCCGCCGACGACGGTCCGCACCAGCAGCTCGCCTGGGAGGTCGGCCGCCGACGCGGGCGGCTCGGGTAGCGGCGAGGGCTCGACGGCGCTCGCGGGCGCGCTGCTCGACCCGCCCTGGGTCACGGGCGGGCGCGACGTGACGGTCCGCTCGGGTGTCGTGCACGCCACGAGCACGAGGGCCGCCGCGACGATCCACCCGGCACCACCTCGGGGTCGCATGCGTCGATCCTACGCCGGTCGCCGCGATCGGTCGTCGCTCAGCCGTCGCGTCGGTGCGCCACGTGGCCCGCGACCACCGTCGCGACCGCCTCGATGCCGAGCAGCTCCCGCGGGTCCGCCAGCGTCTCCAGGTCGCGCGACAGGACCACGACGTCGGCGTCGGCGCCCGGCGCGAGGAACCCCCGCCGGTCCTCCACCCGGTTCGCGTACGCGCTCCCCCACGTCGAGGCGCGGATCGCGGTCTCCAGGTCGACCGCCTCATGCAGGTTCCAGGCGCCCGACCCATCGGGGGCCGCGCGCGTGATCGCCGTGTAGAGCCAGTACATCGGGTCCATCTCGGCCACGTTCCAATCGCTGGAGAACGCCAACACCCCGCCGTGCGCCGCGATCGACCGGAACGGCCAGGCGGAGCGCTCCCGTTCCGGGCCGACGTTCGCGCGCCATTCGGCCACGATGTCCGGCGCGCAATGCCGGGGCTGCATGCAGGCGACCACCCCGAGCTCGCCGAAGCGCGGGAGGTCGTCGGGGTGCACGCACTCGACGTGCACGATCTGGTGCCGCGCGTCCGCGGGGCCGTTCTCCGCCCGCGCGCGAGCGACGGCGTCGAGGACGGTGCGAACCCCCCGGTCCCCGGTCGCGTGCGTGAAGGTCTGCCATCCGCGGCGTTCGAGCTCGACCACGAACGCGCCGAACTCCTCCGGATCCCAGAACGTCGAGCCCGACGTCTCGGGCCGGTTCGCGTACGGCGCGAGCATCGCCGCCGTGTGCGGTTCGACGACGTCGTCGATGTAGAGCTTGATCGCCGACACCCGGAAGCGGTCGTCGGCGAACCGGGCCCGGGCCTCCTCCAGCGCGTCGAGCCGCTCGGACGTGGTGCCGGGAAGGCAGAGCATCGCGGCGATCAGTCGCGAGCGGAGCGTGCCGTCCTCGCGCGCCCTCGCGAACAGCGCCAGGTCGTCCAGCCCGTTCTGCGGCTCGACGATCGTCGTGATCCCGAACGAGGTGGCCATGTCGAGGCTCTCCACGAGCCGCGCGTACTGCGCGTCGGGCCCGTACCCGGGCACGCGCGGGAGCAGCGCGCGCTGCCCCTCCTCGCTGATCCCCAGGACCGCGAAGTCATGGACGTACCCGGTGGGTTCGCCGGAGGAGCCGTCGATCTCGACCGTCCCCCACGGCAGGTGCGGGTCCATCCCGCGCGCGATGCCGAACGCGGCCATCGCCTCGCGATTCAGCCAGACCGTGTGGACGTCGTAGGAGAACAGGAAGGCCGGCCGGCCGCCGGTGACGCCCTCGAGCATCGACGCCGTCGGCGAACCGCCGGGGATCGCCGCGTAGTTCCACCCCTCGCCCTCGACCCAGGTGGTCTCCGGATGGGCGTCGAGATGATCGCGGATCCGCTCGTGGATCTCCTCGAGCGACGAGGCACCCGCCAGCGCCACCGCCGCGGGGTTCGCACCGAGCCGCACGTGGTTGTGCGCGTCGATGAACCCCGGCAGGACCGTCGCACCCCGAGCGTCGATCACCTCGGTGGCGGCCGCGATGTGCTCGCGCGCGTCCTCGTCGTCACCGATCCAGGTGATGCGGTCGCCCTCGATCGCCAGCGCTTCGCGCGCGGGGACGGCGGACATCCATCGTGCGGACCTCGCCGTGCATCGATCGACCAGGTCGGCGGCCACGCCCGTCAGTCCCGGTTGCGCATCGACTCGGCCGCCATCGCCAGGTACGCGTCGAGCGCCTCCCTGACCTCCGGCGCCGGATCCATCGCGTCGAGCGCGCCGTGCATCGCCGCGAGCCAGTGATCGCGCTCCTCGGGTCCGATCGCGAACGGCGCGTGCCGCATCCGCAGGCGCGGGTGTCCGCGCTCCTCGCTGTAGGTGGTGGGACCGCCCCAGTACTGGGCAAGGAACATCGCCAGACGCCGGCGCGCACCCTGCAGGTCATCGCGGTCGGGGTAGAGCCGCAGCAGCACCGGATCGGCTCTCGACCGTCCCATAGAAGCGGTCGACCAGCTCGTCGAAGAACGGCTGACCGCCGACTGCCTCGTATACGGCGGCGGGTTCCACGGCGCGGGAGTCTACGGCCGCCACGCACACGGGAGTCGCGCCGGTACGCTCGTGCCCGTGCGTCGCCTCTGGCTGCTCCGACACGCGAAGTCCTCCTGGGACGATCCCGGCGTCGACGACCACGACCGACCGCTGTCCGATCGCGGCCGCCGTGCCGGCGCCGCGATGGCGTCCCACTGCGACCGGACGGGCGTGCGACCCGAGCTGGTCCTGTGTTCCTCGGCGGTCCGCGCCCGGGAGACCCTGGCCGCCGTGCTCCCCGGCCTCGGCTCGGCCCTGCGCGTCTCGGTCGAGGATGAGCTCTACACGTTCGAGGCGAGGGCACTCCTCGACCGGCTCCGTCGCGTCGAGGACGAGGTCGGCTCGGTGCTCCTGGTCGGGCACAATCCCGCGATCGAGGGGCTGGCGACGCGCCTGGCCGCCGATGGCGAGGACCTCCACCGGCTCCGGTCCAAGTACCCGACCGCCGGGCTCGCGACGATCGATCTCGACGTGGAGGCATGGTCCGACGTCGCGGCGGGCTGCGGTCACCTCGACGCGTTCGTCATCCCCGCCGACCTGAGCACCTGGTCGACTTCGCCGGCACCGACCGTTGGCCACGTAGGAGCGATCCGTGCGTCCGGCCGGCGCTGGTTCGTGCAGGCTCGTGGGGTTCCAGCAGGTGGGACTGGTCACAGCACGCGGCTAGCCACGCGGCATAGTCTGGCGAGCATCGTCGAGGAGGGAGGGTCTGACTCGTGAGCGCTCGAAGTGAGAACGGGGGAAGCCCGGTGCCGGAGGCGAACTCGGCTCCGTCGATGGGCGGAGGGCAGCGGCCCCTCGGCACCGTGTTGGCGTCGGCCGTGGATGGGCTCCGCACGCTCGCCCGCCAACGGGTGGAGCTCGCCAGGATCGAGGCGTCCGAGGCCGTGTCCGTCCGCGGCCGGGGTGCCGGGATGTTCGCAGCCGCGGGCGTCGTGGGGATGTACGCGATCGGCTTCGCCGCCGCGACCGCCGCGGCCGGGCTGGCGGTGATCCTACCGGTGTGGGCGGCGATCCTGATCGTGACCGTGGTGCTCCTGATCGTCGCCGGCATGCTCGTGCTGATCGGTCGCCGCACGCTGCGGACGGCTCCGCCGCCGAGCGAGCGAACCCGCGAGACCCTGAAGGAGGATGCGCGATGGGCGCGGCAGCAGATCTCAAGCTGACCGAGATCGAGGGGACCCGGCGACAGCTCGAGGACGACCTTCGAGAGTTGGAGGCCCGGCTTCCCGCACCGCTTCGGTCCGCGAAAAGCGTGGCCGGGCTCATCGTGGGAAGCACGGTCTTCGCTGCGTTCCTCATCCGGAAGCTGGGGTCGAAGCGCTCGAACGGGCAACCCACCGCGGAGGTAGTGGTTCGGATCGTGCGCGAGAACCCTTAGAGGGTGTGGTGCGCACTCAGGGACTCGAACCCCGGCCTGAGGCATGCGCCTCATCATCCTGCTCGCGCAAGTCTGCGTCCTGGTGTTCCCCGTGGCCATCGTTGCGTCGGTACTGAGTCTGGGCTTCACACATCGCCGCCGAAGATCCGACTCTGGCTCCTCTGCGGCAAGGCGGTCTACTTCCTGCTCATGGCTCTCGGCGGCCTCGGCTGCAGCTGGCAGTTCCCGATTACGACTGACAAGCTAATCGCTCCTCATGGCATCCGCTCGAGTGCCGGCGGGTCGCGCTCGACCTTCTCCCATCGTGGGAGGCGGTCGCGCGGTTCTGCAGGTAGAGGCTCCTGGGATTGGAACGGGCAAGCGCCGGGCAAGGAACGTCCGGAGAGCCGAGCCCTTGCCGGGGCCGCGACACAGACGTTCCCTCACAGGCGGACCCGCCACGCAGGCGCTGGGTATCCACAACCAGATGGCATCAAGGCCACCTGTCGACCGACCCGGTCGACCCGTCGAACCTGGCTCCGACTGAGACCACGATGGACATTGCCTCTCACATCAGTCGGGCATGTGCGCGACTGAGTCGGAACGAATGGGGTGGTACGGGCGGCGTTTTCGACATCGTCGTGGAGGACGGGTCGCGTGGCTCATCTTGTACACGGCACGAACGGCGTCGAACGCACCTGAAGTAGCGACCTGTGAGTTCCACGCCTAGCCCTTGCGCTAGGTCGACGGCTTGTTATCAGGCTCGGTGCTCTCACCCTTATCCGCCGATTGTATGGGTGCGTGTCGACGCCGCCTGAATACTGAGCACTTCTCGCCGGTCGAAAACCTCAAGTCGCCGGTGACCAGGCTCTCCCCGATGAAGGGTAACCGGTTCGAACTGTCGTCCGACAACCCGCTCGCTGTGAAGGTCCGGCACGGTCGTGCGGGCGCACCACCGCCATGCGCGGGCTGGCACAAGACGCAAGACCTCGATGACATCTTCGCCGAGGCGGGCGAGGGTCATCACTGGTGGGCGGCGATCGAGAGCAACTTCACCTACAAGAAGGGATGGACACGGTCTTCGAGTCCGGACTCAAGATCGGGTCCGATCCTGGGGTATCGGCGCAACCTTCCTCTTGGGGGGGCAAGCCGCCTCCGGCACTGACACGACCTTGCGGCACCTCGATGGTGGGGACGGCGATGAGGCCAAGTACGTGGAGCTCCAGGTGCACAGGATCGAGGAAGAGCAGGACTGCATCGGTGAGTCGAACGACAAGAAGCGACGCCGTGCCACCGGTTGGGACGGGTACCACGCTCGCTACGGGGACAGGATCAACCTCAACTACGATGGCGATTGCGATTGGCCCATCTTCGATGGCTACCGAGTGACCTTCAACCAAGACCAGGAATCGTGGACCAAGTACCAGGCGCAGGCCAGATGGATCGAGCGCGGCCCTCGAGCTCGGCCCCATCCAGGTGAGGGGCCGATCTGGGTGGTCGACGGACGTGAAGTCCACGTTCTTCTTCAACGGTCAACGGAAGCTGTGTGGTGGCGGGGCGCCGCCGGCTAATGCGGGGGTCGTTTACGCGGGCGTCTCGCAGTAGCTCGCCGAAACGTGACGCGCCTTGGTGGCAGCTAGGGGCGGCCATCGTCTCGATGGCCGCCCCTAGCTGCCAGCTGCGACAGCGGCTCTAGCTCTACCTCTGCTCCGGGCGAGGGAACTCTGGTCGCCCAAGAGCCTGGAACAGCCTTCGGCATCGGGATTCCGCGTGGACGTCGGGCAACCAGCCACTTACTCCTACATCTTCCTCCGCAACAGCGGCGATGAACCCCTCACGCTGGAGGCGATCGAGCCCGTCGTGGCGGAAGGCGTCGATCTTGTTGGCGCGATGGTTGGGACGCCGTCCGAAGACAAGGACGGGCCGCCCACGGGTGACGCCACGTTCCCGCCACGGTACCCCTACGACCTGCAGGACCTAGCGGGGTTCGTCATGGAACCGGAGGCTGCAGTCGGTCCGGAGGCGTACCAACTCTCCGTGGGGGTTCAGACGGATGCTGAGGGTGTGAGTTCCGTTCGGGGCTTCCGGGTCTTCCTACACGGTGGATGGGGAGGAGTACACGGAGAACCTGCGTCAGGCGATAGCTCTCTGTGCACCGAAGCGGGACTTCGGCGATGGCTCGAAGCGGTGTAAGGCACCCAGACCGATTGGAGCCAATTTCGGATTCACGGCGGAGGGCTGAGCTCAAGCCGCCTCCGGAGTGGCGCTGGGAGGGCCTGAGATGACACCGCGACCCGGCCAGCTCACATGTTGTTGGACGCCATGAGCCAGACGACCAAGACAACCATGAGCCCGACAGCGGCGATCGCCAGCCACGTGAGGAGGTGGCTCAGCCTCGCCCTCATCGCATCGGCGTCTTCGTCCGACCACCCGGGTCTGGAACGCGCAACCAGCACCGCAACGACGACTCCGACAGGAACCCCGGCTATCGCATAAGCGACGATGCTTTGGCCGTGCCCGCGGGAGAGCAACCAGACCGTCCCGAAGGCGCTAACGACAACCCAGGCCGCCACGACCAGGTAGCCCACCCTGACGCCCTTGAACCGAGTCACCCCGCGATCCTATCCTTGGCGTGTGACCATGCTCGCCGAGCACCTCGAGGCGGACCGCCGGCGGCTCGGACTCACGGTCGGTCAGGCGGCCTGGCGGCTCGGGGACCCTCACCGCGGGAGTACCGCGAGCTGATCGCCGGCGGCACCCTGAGGAGCTACGCACCTGGGAGGCCATCTGCGAGGTGTTCGGGTGGCCGCGATCGTTCGCCCTTTCGGCGTCGACGCCACGTTCTCTAGATCAAACGTGACTGCCAGCTTGCACTAGAACGAATCTTGAACCAGGACCGCGGCTTGCGGAAGTACCGCGTGATGCCGTGGAGTATCGAGGCGGACGAGCACACCGTTTACGTGCATCTCAGCCTGCCCATGCCATCCGTGTCGGATGTGCTGCGAGGGATAACGCAGCAGGTCACGGCCGAGACCAGGAGCGTCCACCTCCCCGCGAAAATCGAGGGAGCCACGGTGGACGACCGACGCCGGCTCCAAGACCTCTGGCGGCTGGTCATCGACGCCGGATGCCTGTGTACCGGCTTGAGGATGACCCGCCGGGGTGAGGCCGGGATGCACCGAACGACCGAACTGGCGGCGGGGCCGTGCTCGACGTAGCGTATCGGCGATGGGAACCCTTTCGCCCATCCGACGACGAGACCCGCGGGCGGCCGCGCTGGAAGCTCGCCGCCGCCGCCGTGATCGCCCTAATCGGTGTCGTGGTCGTGGGCATCGACGGCGGCGATGCCGACGGGATCGGCAACCTCGTGGGGATCGGGCTCATCGTGGCGGGGGTCATCTGATCTCTCCCTTCCAAGGTCACGTTCCGCAAGACGCTCGGTGGCGATGCGCACGACCCATCTCTCGACATCGCGACGCCCACCCTGGGCCGGACGGTCCGGAACCCCACCGAGGGCGCCGTCACCGATCCCGCGGAGGTACGCCGCCTGCTGCACGAGCATGGGGTGGAGGTGAGCGAGGAGACTGTGCAGCGCGCGATGCGCGAGGGAGGTGAGGTGACCGAGCGCTCGGTCACGACCACGTACTCGGGCGAGGAACCGACGCGCCCCACGACCGCGATCACGTGGAACGGTCGCGAGATCGACCAGGCGGCGGTCCTCGCCGGTGGCCACCCAGCCCGAGCCCGCGTCCTCGCGTCCAACGACCCGATCCCCGAATTCGGCCCCGATGTCAAGCTGTTGGACCTGGAGGTCCATGAGCAGGGATCGGCCGAGCCGCGACGGATCTTCATGGTCCCCGTGATCGTGCCGGAGGGCCGGGAGGGCGAGATCCGGCCGGGCTCAGTGGTCGACGTCCGGATCGACCGGGACGATCCGGACGTCGTCGTGGTCGCCTGGCCCTGACATGGGGGGCCGACATCGAGGAAAACCTCACCGGGCGGGAGCGGGTATTGCGGGGTTCCGCGGAGCGTTGGACTAGCCGAGTGGCAGCAAGAGTGGCAGCAAGCGCCCCCTGCAGGATACCGAGAAGTCGGGAAACCGCAGGTAGCTCCGGTGGGCGCTGAGGGGCTCGAACCCCCGACCTTCGCCTTGTAAGGGAGACGCTCTTCCAGCTGAGCTAAGCGCCCGCGCTCCCATGCTGCCCGCTCGCGACCCCCGTGTCACGCCGCCGGGATGCCCAACGCGACGACGGTGGGCCCGAGCGGGCGGCGGGCTGATTCACGGGCCGTGGAACCGCACGCGCGGCACACGACGTCCCCGACCTGGACCGACAGGCGGGTGCGCCGCAGGCCGCGCACCGGTCCAGGCCGTCGGCCCAATCAGGGCGCTCGACCTGGCAGTCGGGGCACACCAGAACCTGGCGCCCCTGCCCTCCACGGCTCGTGCCCAGGGCGTCGATCGCTTGTCGGGGTCGAACGTGGGGCGGCCACAGAGGACGCAGGCCGGCCGCTCGCTCGGCTGCGCTCGGACCGCTCCACGTCGCCGAGGATAGGATGAGCGAACGGGCGCCTTTCCCTGGTAGCGTTCTCGGCCGAGGGTTCGTATCGCAGCTGCTACGAGCAGTTCCCTCCACACCGGCGGTTGTCACGCCGGCGCCCGACGGGCAGCTCCAAGGCCCCGACGGCGAAGGAAGGAGGGAACGCACATGGCAACAGGAACCGTGAAGTGGTTCAACCCCGAGAAGGGGTTCGGCTTCATCACTCCAGACGACGGCACGGCCGGACGTCTTCGTGCATTTCAGCGCGATCGCGGGCGAGGGCTACCGCAACCTCGAGGAGAACCAGAAGGTCGAGTACGACGTGACCCAGGGCCAGAAGGGCCCGCAGGCCGCGAACGTCAGGCCCCGTCGCCTGAGTTCGAAGCCGCACACGAGCGTTGAGGGCGCGTCCGGCGAACGCCGGCCCCTTCCGCTATGCCGAGGCGTCGTCGCCGTGGACGACGCGGCCCGCCGCGATCGTCGACCGTGGCGGCCGTGCGTCTCGATCTCGGTGCGCGGGCCCGTCGAACGGGTTGCGATCGTGGACCACGAGATCGGCGCGCTTGCCGACCTCGATCGAACCCGCGTCGTCGTCGTGGTTCACGTAGGCGCTGCCTCGCGTGAACGCCGCGATCGCGGTGTCGCAGGTCGATCCGCTGCGCCGCGTCGAGCACGCTCGCCATCGGGCTCGCCCGGCACCTGGCGTGTGACCGCGACCTCCATCTCCTGCCACGGGTTCGGCGTGGAGACCGGCCAGTCGCTGCCGAAGCGCAGGACGGCGCCGGAGCGCGGAGCGTCGGCGATCGGGTACAGGTGCGCGGCCCGCTCCCCCGACGCGCGGGCGCGTCATCGCTCTCGATCATCGGGTCGGGCGCGGCCCAGAAGGGCTGCATGTTCGCGACGACGCCGAGCGGCCGAAGGCGAGGCACGTCGGCGGGGTCGGGGAGCTGGATGTGCGCGAGGTGGTGCCGTGCGTCGTTCGGACCGTTCGCGTCGCGCGCCGCCTGCGACCGCGTCGAGGGCGCTTCGGATCGGCGCGGTCCCCCAGCGCGTGCTGGTGCACCTGGAACCCGAGCGCGTCGAGCCGGACGACGGCCTCGCGGAGCGCCTCGTCGTCGACGAACTGGATGCCGGTGCCGTGCTCCTGCGCCGAACGCGCCCTCGTACGGCTCGAGCATCGAGCCGGTGCAGCTCTCCGGACAGCCGTCGAGCATGATCTTCACCGTGTTCGCGTCGACGTTGCCGCCGCCGCCCCCACCCGCGGCGCTCGACGAGCTCGTCGATCTGCTCGAGTCCGCGGTGCCGGTCCCACCACAGCGACGTGACGACGCGCATCGTCAGCTCGCCCGCGTCGTCGAGCGCGCGGTAGGCGCGCAGCAGGTCCTCCTCGACCCACGCGTCCTGCTAGCCGGTGATCCCGAGCGCGTGCAGGTGCGCGCTGGGCGACCTCGATCGAAGCGCCGCCATCCGTCGACGGTGTCCGCGGGGCACGACGTCGGACCAGAACGAGTAGGCGGTTCCCTCCTGCAGGCATCCCGTCGGCGTGCCGTCCGCGTCGCGCACGTAGTAGCCGTCGCCACGGATCGGGCGTCGCCGCGGTGATGCCGCCCGAGCTCGAGCGCGCGCGAGTTGACCCACGCCGCGTGGGTGTCGGTGTTCATCAGGAAGACCGGACGGTCCGGCACGACGGCGTCGAGGTCGCGCGGTGCGGGTCCGTCGGTCGCCGAAGACCGGGTTGTACCAGCCGCCGCCCACGATCCACGGCAGTCGGGGTGCTGCTCGGCGTACGTGCGGATCCGCGTCGAGGTAGCGCCTCGGCGTCGTGCAGGTCGTCGAGGTTCACGTGGCGACAGGTTCCGCCCCGCGAACGCGCGCGTGGATGTGGGAGTCCTGGAACCCGGGGACGATGCAGCGCGCCGGCGATCACCTCGCCGCCGGGCCCGACGTGCTCGCGGACGTCGCGCTTCCGTGCCCACCGCGACGATCCGGTCGCCGCGCACCGCGACGGCCTTCGCCCAGGGCCGCGCGGCGTCGCGGTGAAGACGTCACCCGTCAGGATGAGGTCGGCGCCCGCCCACGGCCGCGGACGCTATCACCCTGCCCTATGCTCCGCGCGATGCAGCTGAACCCCACCGAGGAGGACCGGCTCCGGGTGTTCACGGCCGCGCAGCTCGCGCGGGAGACGCTCGCCCGCGGGCTCGCGCTGAACGCGCCCGGAGGCGGTCGCCCTCGTGTGCGACGAGATGCACCTGGCCGCGCGGGCGGGAGCAGACCTGGGACGAGGTCGTCGGGGCCGGGAAGGAGGCGCGCGCGCCTCGACGCAGGTCTCGAGGGCGTCGCGAACCTGGTGCCGGAGATCCGCCTCGAGGTGCTGCTCGACGAGGGCACGCGCCTGATCGGTGCTCCGCGAGCCGTTCGGCCAGGCGACGCGGAGGGGCCCGGGGGCGTCCGCTTCGGCGAGCGGCGACGTGCCGCTCGCTGCCCGGGCGCGAGCGCCGCACGGTCGTCGTGACGAACACCGGCGACGTCCCGGTGCGGCGTGTCGTCGCACTTCCCGTTCTGGCAGACGAACCCCGCGCTCGCGTTCGACCGCGACGCGGCGCGACGGGTTCCGGCTCGATCTCCCGGCGGGCGACTCGATCCGCTGGGCTCCCGGCGAGACGCGCGAGGTCGAGGCTCGTGGCGTACGCGGCGGGCGAACGCCCGATGCCTGAGTCGGATCTCCCGCGCGGAGCACGCGCTCCGCCACGGTCCGACGGCGGGCGACCGCGATCCGCCTGGCCGACACCGACCTGCTGGATCCGGATCGAGGAGGACCTGACCGAGCCCGGCGATCAGGCGCTCTGGGGCTACGCGAAGAACTGGCGTTCGCGGATGACCCAGCAGGACCGCGCGACGACCGCGTCGGAGCTCGACACGGTGATCGGAAGCGTGATCGTCGTGGACCCGCTGCTCGGCGTCGATGAAGTGCGACCTCGGCATCAAGGACGGCCGCATCGCCGGCATCGGTCGCGCCGGGAACCCGGACATCACGAGCGGCGTGGACCTCACGATCGGCCCGCAACACGTGGCCGATCCCCAGCCACGGGCTGATCGCGACGCCGGCCGTGATCGACTCACACGTGCATCTGCTCTCGCCGCGACTCGTCCCGGTCGCCCTCTCCGCCGGCGTCACCACGCTCATCACGGCGGGGTTCGAGGAGCCCGTCGTCGCGGATGCTCGCCACGCTTGCAGGCGTTCGAGCGCCTGCCCGTGAACATCGGGCCTGCAGCCGAGCGCGCGCACCGACGTGCCCGGCGGGTCGACACGCGTCATCGAGGCGGGCGCGGTGGGGCTGAAGATCCACGAGGACTGGGGCGCCTACCCGGAGATCATCGACGCGACGCTGCGACGCGGCCGAGGCGCACGACATCGCGGTGTGCCTGCACACCGACTAGCCTCAACGAGTCGACCGCGCTCGGCCGGCACGATCGAGGCGATCGCGGGCCGGACCGTCCACGCGTACCACGTGGAGGGCTCGGGCGGCGGCCACATCCCCGACGCGCTCGGGCTGACCGCGGTGCCGCAACGTCATCTGCTCCTCGACCACCCCCACGATCCCGTACGGGCCGGCGACCGCGCTCGAACAGCTCGACATGAAGCTGATCGTCCACGAGGGGAACCCCGGCGCTGCCCGAGGACGTCGCCGCGGCCCGCGAGCTCGTCCATCCGCCGACGATGGCGGCCGAGGGGCCCGCTGCACGACCTCGGCGCGATCCAGATCGTGAACAGCGACTCGCAGGGCATGGGCCGGATCGGCGAGACCCTCCGCCGGACGCTGCAGCTCGCCGACGCGATGAAGACGCTGGCGCGCGAGCGACCTCGCCGCGGGCCTGCCCGCCGCGCCGGCGGTCCGTCGGCTCCGCCGCGCCGTGCCGGCCTCACGACGGGCTCGTGGACGACAACGAGCGCGTGCTCCGCTACCTGGCGAAGTGCACGGTCGAGCCCGCGCGATCGTCCACGGCATCGCCCACGACCTCGGCTCGCTCGCGCCGGGGCACATGGCGGACCTGGTGCTCTGGCACGTCACGCACGTCGGCGTGAAGCCGCTCCTCGTGTTCAAGGGCGGCGTGGTCGCCTGGTCGGCGATGGGCGAGGGCAACGCGAGCGTCCACGGCGCCGAGCCCACCCGGTACGGCCCCGACTGGGGCGCGATGGGGGACGCACCGGCCGGACTCGCGACGACGTAACGTCCGCGGCGCGCGATCGACGGCCGGGATCGCCCGGACGCTGCGGGACGAGGCGACGGATGGAGCCGGTCCGCGGCACGCGGGGCCTCACGCGCGAGGACCTCGTCGCGAACACCGCGGCTCCCGCCGGTCGAGGTCGCGACCGGGGACGGCACGGTCACGATCGGCGGGACGGCGGTGCGGAGCGACCCGGTCGCCTCGGTCCCGATGTCGCGTCGCTACCTGCTGGCCTAGTCGCTCACGGCGTGGCGAACCGCCGGCCGGCCGCGAAGGTGTCGCGATCGTCACCGCGACGGACGTGCGCGGCGCCCGACCCCCACACCTCCCACGACGTCCCGTCGCCGGCGATCGCCGTGCGTTCGTCGATCCCGACGAACCACGTCCCGTCGGGAAGGCGCGAGGACATCCACCACGCGGCGCCGGGCACCTTCGCGACGCGGTCCCAATGCACACCGAAGGCGACGTTCGGCACCAGCCCCAGGCCGGACCGCCACGAGCGCCCGGTCGTCCCGCCCGTTCGCGCGCTGCTCACGACCATCGCCCCCGCGCTGCAGCCCGTCCACACGGCGCCGCGTTCCATCGCTCGTGCGATCGCCGCCAGCAGTGGCGTGTCGTGGAGCACCTCGGCCAGATGCGAGGGCTTGCCGCCGGAGAAGTAGACGACCGATGCGCGCCCGACCCGCGCGACGATGCCAGGGTCGAGCGCGTCCTCGCGCCGCTTGACCGGCAGGAACTCGGCGGGGATACCGGCCTCCGCGAAGTGCGCCAGCCCCATCGCGCCCCATCGGTCGAAGACGGCGTCGCCCTCGGTCGAGCTCGCCGTCGGCAGGACGACCACCGAGCCGTCGCCCGACGCGCCCGCGAACACGGCCGCCTCCACGTCGTGCGTCCACGGCTCGAACTCACCCGAGCCCAGAAGGAGGAAGGACGCCACGCTCAGATCTGGGCCTCGGCGAGGCGGGGCGGCGCCGACGCGATGCCTCCCGCTCCCCCGCGCGCGCCAGGCCGCGACGGTCATGGCCCCCAGGCCGAACACGGCCCCGAGCGACCACCAGGCGACGTTGAGGATCGGGACCAGGCCGACGCACGCGACGACGGCCCACCCGGCGAGGAGCGCCCCGATCCGCGAGCCGGGCTCGCGCACGAGGAACCGGCCCACGATCCAGGTGCGCCCAGGCGATGCCCCACGATCCACAGCAGCGCCATGCCGAGCAGCAACGACAGACCGAGCGGGATGCCCAGCACCGTGGCTGCAGCTGCGATCGCCACGACGGGATCGCGAACGCGAGGAGGACGCCCCACGCGACCGCCGCGAACGGCGCCGACCGCGCCGCCCGCGCGACCCGCTCGGCGCCCCGCGGAGCCAGCAGCAGGAGCAGGAGCCCCGCGAGCAGCGTGGAGACCGCCATCGCCAGCGAGACCAGGAGGGACCCGAGGGCGGCCGCCGGTCCCGACAAGGTCACCCGCAGCCCCGTCCGAACCTCACCCCCGACGAACGCGCCCTCCTCCTGCACCAGGTCGCCGCCGGTGATCACGTCGCCGGCGACCTGGGCCGTGGCGAGGAGCCGCACGTCGCCGTCGAGCGCGACCACGCTCCCTCGGACCTGACCACCGACGAGGATCGGCCCGTCGAACACGACGACGTCGCCCGAGGCGACGCCGCGCACCGACGCGGACCCGTGGACGACGACGATCTGGCCGGCGGCGACCCCCTTCGGCACCACGACGTCGCCGGAGAGCACCACCTGCTCGCGCGACCGTCGCCGCCGCGAGTCCTGCGCGAGCGCGGCGGCGGGCCACCAGACCGCGCCGGCGACCAGCACGACGAGCAGGGTTCGGCGCATGATCCGGGGCATCCTACGGCGGGCGGTCCTCCCCCGCGTCCGTGTCGGCGGTTGCCGGTAGCGTGGGAGTGCCGTGTCGCCGACCGGCGTTCTCCCCCGCCGTCACAGGCCTGGTTCGAGGCCTCGTTCGCGGCGCCCACGGACGCCCAGATCGAAGGCATGGCCCGCCATCCAGCGCGGCGAGCACACCCTGGTGCTGGCGCCCACGGGGTCGGGGAAGACGCTCGCGGCGTTCCTGTGGGCCATCGACCGGCTCTCGTCCTCGCCGCCGCCCGCGCGCGAGCGCCGGACCCGCGTGCTCTACTCTCGCCGCTCCGGGCGCTCGCCGTCGACATCGAGAAGAACCTCCGCGCGCCGCTGGCCGGGATCGTCCACGCCGCCGAGCGCGACGGGGTGACGCTCGCGCCACGTCCCGACGGTCGGTGTGCGCACCGGGCGACACCGACGCGCGCGAGCGGCGACGCATGCTCACGGACCCGCCCGACATCCTCATCACCACGCCCGAGTCGCTCTACCTGCTCCTCACGTCGAGAGCGCGCGAGACGCTCCGAGGCGTCCAGACCGTGATCGTCGACGAGATCCACTCGGTGGCCGCCACGAAGCGAGGCGCGCACCTGATGCTCTCGCTCGAACGGCTGGAAGCGATCGCCGAGGCGCCGCCGCAGCGGATCGGCCTGTCCGCCACCCAGCGGCCGCTCGAGGAGATCGCGCGGTTCCTGGGAGGGTTCGCGTCGCCGGGGCGGCCACGCGCCGTCACGGTGGTCGACGCCGGCGTCCGCAAGACGCTGGACCTGGAGGTGATCGTCCCGGTCGAGGACATGGGCGCCGATCGGCACCCCGCCCGACGAGACGGCCACCCCGATGGGCAACGCCGCGCTGGGCGCCGACCGGCTCTCCATCTGGCCGGTCGATCCACCCCACCCTCCTGGAGCTGATCCGCGCCCATCGCTCGACGATCGTGTTCGTCAACAACCGGCGATCCGCCGAACGGCTGGCCGCCCGGCTGAACGAGCTGGCGGAGGAGGACCTGGCGCGGGCGCACCACGGGTCGCTCGCCCGCGAGCAGCGGGTCGAGGTGGAGGACGCGCTCAAGCGGGGCGGGCTCCGCGCGATCGTCGCCACGTCCTCGCTCGAGCTCGGGATCGACATGGGGGCGGTCGACCTCGTGATCCAGGTGGAGTCGCCGGACTCGGTGGCGAGCGGGTTGCAACGGATCGGCCGCGCGGGTCACCAGGTCGGAGCCCCGAGCGTCGGCAAGCTCGTGCCGAAGTACCGCGGCGACCTCCTGCAGACGGCGGTGGTCGCCGAGGGCATGCTCGCCGCCGACATCGAGACGACCCGCTATCCGCGGAACCCGCTCGACGTGCTGGCCCAGCAGATCGTGGCGATGACCGCGGTCGACGAGTGGGGCGTGGACGACCTGCTCGGGGCGGTGCGGTGCGCGGCGAACTTCGCGGAGCTCTCCGAGGACGTGTTCACCGCGGTGCTCGACCTGCTGGCGGGGCGCTACCCCTCCGACGCCTTCGCGGACCTCCGCCCTCGCGTCGTGTGGGACCGCGCGGGAGGGACCGTGCGCGCGCGCGAGGGCGCCGGGCGCATCGCGGTCACGTCGGGGGGCACGATCCCGGACCGGGGGCTGTTCGGCGTGTTCACGGTCGACGGCTCGCGCGTCGGCGAGCTGGACGAGGAGTGCGTCTACGAGTCGCGCCGCGGCGAGGTCTTCCTGCTCGGCGCCAGCTCGTGGCGCATCGAGGAGATCACGCGCGACCGGGTGGTCGTGACGCCCGCGCCGGGCGAGGACGGCAAGCTGCCGTTCTGGAAGGCGCCCGGACCCGGACGGCCCGCCGAGCTCGGCCGCAGGATCGGCCGGTTCACCCGCGAGCTCCGGTCGACGCGACGCGAGGTCGCCCTGGAGCAGCTGCGGCGCGACGTCGGTCTCGACGAGCTCGCCGCCCGGAACCTGGTCAACTACGTTGACGAACAGGCGGAGGCGGCCGCGGTGCCCGACGATCGCACGGTCGTCGTGGAGCGGTTCCGCGACGAGCTCGGCGACTGGCGCGTGTGCGTCCTCACACCGTGGGGCTCGCGGGTCCACGCTCCCTGGGGGCTCGCGCTCGACGCGCGCCTCCGCGATCGCTTCGGACCGGGCGCCCAGGTGATGTGGACCGACGACGGGATCGTGCTGCGGCTCCCCGAGGCGGTGGAGGCGATCGAGGCCGACGCCCTGTTCTTCGAGCCGGACGAGATCGAGGAGGCGGTGGTCGAGGTCCTGCCCGGGACCACGCTGTTCGCCTCGGTCTTCCGCGAGGCCGCGGCGCGGGCGCTCCTGCTCCCCCGGCGGCGGCCGGGGTCGCGGACGCCGCTGTGGCAGCAGCGGCAGCGCAGCGCCGACCTCCTGTCCGCGGCGAGCGCCCACCCCGACTTCCCGATCCTGCTCGAGGCGACCCGCGAGTGCCTCCGCGACCACTTCGACGTGCCGGCGCTCCGTGAGCTGATGGCGGGGGTCCGGTCCCGGCGGATCCGGGTGGCGGCCGTCGAGACCGACCACGCGTCGCCCTTCGCGCAGTCGCTGCTCTTCAAGTGGCTCGCCGTGTCGATGTACGAGGGCGAGACGCCGCTCGCCGAGCGGCGCGCGGCGGCGCTCTCGCTCGATCGCGACCTGCTCCGCGAGCTGCTGGGCGCCGAGGACCTCCGGGAGCTGCTCGACCCGGCGGCGCTCGACGACGTGGAGCTCGAGCTGCAGCGGCTCGCCGAGGGGCGGCGGGCCGCGGAACCCCGACGGCGTCCACGACCTGCTCCGCGACCTCGGGCCCGCTCCGCGCGGACGAGATCGGCGGCGAGGACCGACGGCGACGCGGCGGCGTTCGTCGCCGCGCTCCTCGACGACGGGCGCGCGATCGACGTCCGGATCGGGGGCGAGCCCCACCTGGCCGCCGTGGAGGACGCCGGCCGGCTGCGCGACGCGCTCGGCGTCACGCTCCCGGTCGGCGTGCCGGCCGCCTTCACCGAGCCCGCGGACGCGCCCCTCGATGACCTCGTCGGCCCGGTACGCGCGGACCCACGGCCCGTTCGAGGCGCGCGACGTCGCGGCGCGGCTGGGCGTCGGCGCGGATCGCGATCCGGGCCTCGCTCGCGTCGCTCGAGGCCGTCGGGGCGCGTGCTCCTCGGCGAGTTCCGCCCCGGCGGGCGCGACCGGGAGTGGTGCGACCCCGACGTCCTTCGGAGGATCCGCCGCCGCTCGCTCGCCGCGCTCCGCCGCGAGGTGGAGCCGGTGGACGCGCCGGCGTTCGCGCGGTTCCTCCCCGCGTGGCAGGGCGCCGACCGGCCGCGGGGCGGCGTCGACGCGCTCACCGAGGCCATCGCCGCGGCTCCAGGGCGCCTCGGTCCCGGCGTCGATCCTGGAGACCGACGTGCTCCCCGCGCGCGTCCGCGGCTACCGCGCCCGCCGACCTCGATGCGCTCGTCGCCTCGGGCGAGCTCGTCTGGGTCGGGCGCGGCCCGATCGGTGCGAACGACGGGCGGGTGTCGCTGCTGTTCCGCGACCGGGCCGGCCTCCTCGGGCCCGCTCCCCTCCCCCAGGAGGACCGACCCGCCGGGGAGATCCACGACCGGCTCCGCCACCAGCTCCGCGACCGCGGCGCGTCGTTCTGGCCCGACCTCGTCGGCGCCGCCGGGACCGCGGACGAGGCGGCGGTCCTGGGGGCGATCTGGGACCTGGTCTGGAGCGGCGAGGTCACGAACGACACCGCGTCGCCGCTCCGCTCGTTCCTGCGCGGGACCGGCGCCCGGCGCGGGCGCACGATGTCGCGGCCACGGCCGGGCGCCCTCCGGGTGAGCGGCCCGCCGGCCGGCGCCGGGAGGTGGTCGCTCGTCGACGAGCACGACGCGCCGAGCCCCACCGCAGCGGGCGCACGCGACGTCGCTGCAGCTCCTCGACCGCCACGGCGTGCTGACGCGCGAGGCGGCGCTCGCCGAGGAGGTCCCGGGCGGGTTCGCCGCGGTCTACCCGGTGCTCCGCGCGATGGAGGAGTCCGGCGCCGTGCGCCGCGGCTACTTCGTGGCCGGCCTCGGCGCGGCGCAGTTCGCGCTGCCGGGCGCGGTGGATCGCCTCCGCGGCCACGCGCGAGGCGCCGGCGGGCGTCGAGGAGGCGCTCTCGCTCGCGGCGGCCGACCCGGCGCAGCCCTACGGGGCCTCGCTCCCGTGGCCGCCGTCCGCCGGACGTCCCAGCGCGGGGCGCGGGCGCGTACGTCGTGCTGGCCGACGGCGCGCCGGCGGTCTTCCTGGAACGCGGGGCGAAGACGGCGATGACCTTCGAGGGGGGCGCGCGGCCCGACGTGTGGGCCGACGCCCTCGCGAGCCTGGTGAAGGACGGGCGGCTCCGGCGCATCGAGCTGCGGACGATCGACGGCGCGCCGGCCGGCGAGCACCCCGCCGTGGAGGCGCTCCGTGCCGCGGGCTTCACCGACGGTTACCGGGGCCTGACGTTCCGAGGGTAGGCCCGGCTGCCAGACTGAGCGTTCGATGGGCCTCGAGGCGACCGGACGGAACTGGGCGATCGCGACGCCGCACGCCGCGGCGACCGAGGCGGGAGCGCAGGCGTTCGAGCGCGGGGGGAACGCCGTCGACGCCGCCCTCGCGGCCGCGGTGACGCTGGCGGTGGTCTACCCGCACAACTGCGGGGTCGGCGGGGACCTCTTCGCGGTCGTTCAGTCGGCCCCCGACGACGGCGGGGAGATCCTGACGGTCCGGTCGTCGGGACGGTCGCCGCGAGGCGCCGACCCCGAGGCGCTCCGCGCCGAGCACGGCACCACGATGCCGCTGCGCGGTCCGGGTCCCATCACCGTCCCCGGCGCCGTCGCCGGCTGGGAGGCGGTGCATCGGTTCGGGGCCGCGCTGCCGTGGCGCGACGCCTTCGAGACCGCGATCGCGGCCGCGGACGACGGGTTCCCGCTCCCGGACTCGATCGGCGAATGGCACCGCATGCCCGCCACCCAGGCGGCGTTCGGCGCCGACCCGGGGATGGCCGCGCTGTTCTACCCCGGCGGGGTCCCGCTCGGCCCGGGCGCGCTCGTGCGCCAGCCCGCGCTCGCCCGGACCCTCGAGGCGCTCGCCGCCGGCGGCGCGGAGGCCCTGTACACGGGGCCGGTCGGCGCCGCCTACGTCGCGGGCCTGCGCGCCGTCGGGCTCCTCCATCGAGGAGGAGGACCTCGCCGCCCACGAGGCCATCGTGCTCCCGCCGCTCGATCGGACCCTGGCGCGGCCTCGCACGTGCGCGTCGCCCCGCCCACGTCGCAGGGGTACTCGCTGCTGCAGATCCTGGCCGCCGCGGAGCGGCTCGGGCTCGATCCCGACCCGAGCGGCGCCGACGCCGGCGTCTGGGCCCGGGTCTTCCTGGCGGCCGCACGCGACGTCCGACGGCACCTCGCCGACCCCGACCGGATGCACGTGCACCCCGCGACCCTGCTGTCCGACGGGCACCTGGCCGGCTTCTGCGATGAGGTCGAGGCCGACCTGCTTCCGGCCGCCGGGCCGCCCAAGCCGGGCGGCGACACGATCGCGCTCGTCACCGCGGACGGGCAGGGACGCGCCGTCAGCCTGATCCAGTCGCTCTTCCACGGCTACGGCGCCGGGATCTTGGAGCCGACGACCGGCATCATCGCCAGTGACCGCGGCGCGTGCTTCACGCTGGAGCCCGACCATCCCGGGACGTTCGCGCCGGGGACGCTGCCGCCGCACACGCTGCTGCCCGCGCTGGTCCACGACGAGCGCGGGCTGGCGGCCGTCGCCGGCACGATGGGCGGCTACCAGCAGCCGCAGATCGACGCCCAGGTGCTGGCCGGCGTGTTCGCGCTCGATCGTTCGGCGGGCGGGGCGGTCGCGCGCGCCGCGCTGGATCGTGGACGACCTGCCCGAGGGCGACGCGCCGCCGGAGGTGGTCGCTCGAGGCGGGCGTCGGGCGCCCGCGCGATCGCCGAGGCGATCGAGGCCGCGGGGTTCGCGGTGCAGCGGACGCACGACCTGGACGACACGGTCGGCCACGCCCAGGTGATCCTCGCCGGTCGTCGACGGGTTCGTGGCGGGTTCCGACCCGCGAGCCCACGGGGGCGCGCTCGCGGGCTGAGGGCACCCGGCCTACGTCGGGCGACGGTGTCGCCGCCGCGGCGGCGGCTGCGAGACTGTGCGGCGACGACCATGCCGCACCCCCCCGACGTGCCCGTTCGACCCGGACGCTCGCCGCGCCCACGACCTGCTGGCCGAGCTGGACGGCATCGTCTGGGAGGCCGACGTCGTCGACGATGCGCTCACCTACGTCTCCGAGGGCGTGCGCCGCATCCTCGGGGAGCGCGCCCGAGACGTGGATCGGCCGAGCCCGCGTCCTGGGCCGACCGGATCCACCCGGCCGACCGCGCCCGCGTGGTGGGCCGGTACGCGCGGGTGGCCTCCGCCGGCGGTCGCTTCGACGAGGAGTACCGCATGCGAGCGGCGACGGGCGATCGACGTCTGGGTCCGGGACATCGGCCACGCCGTGAAGGACGAGGCGAGGCACGCCCGCGCTGCTGCGCGGGCTGATGGTGGAGATCACGGCCCGCAAGACCCTCGAGGCAGAGCGGGCCACCGCCGAGGACCGGTTCCGCCGCGTGGTGGAGGACCTGCCGGCGATCGTCTACCTGGAGTCGGTCGACCACGAGCCCGGCCAGCCGAACCGGATGCTCTACGTCAGCCCGCAGGTGGAGGACGATCCTCGGCTTCACCGCCGAGGAGTGGATGCGCCGACCCGGTCGCATGGGCGCGCCAGTTCCACCCGGCGGACCGCGAGCGGATCCGCGCCGAGTACGACCGGATCGAACGGGAGGGCGGCGAGTTCCACGCCGAGTACCGGATGCTCACCCGCTACGGCGAGCGTGCGCTGGATCCGCGACACCGCCTCGCTCGTGCGCGACGACGCTCGACGGCCCGCTGTTCTGGCAGGGCATCATGTTCGACGTCACCGCGCGAGCACACGAGCGAGGCGCGCGCCGAGGAGGCCGAGGAGCGCTACCGCGCGCTCGTCGAGCAGATCCCCGTGGTCGTCTACATCGACCCGGTCGGCCCCGGCGCCACCGTGTACATCAGCCCGCAGGCCGAGCGGATCTTCGGCTACGCCGCCGCAGGCCTGGTACGACGACCCGAGCTCTGGCGCAACGATCGTCCACCCCGACGACCAGGCTCGGTTGGACGCCCAGCCCGAGATCGACGCGCCGACCGCCACGGCCTACCGGATCATCGCGAAGGACGGCCGCGAGGTCTGGGTCCACGACACCTCGAGCCTGATCGCGGACGAGGAGGGCCGCCCGCGCTACTGGCAGGGCGTGCTCGTCGACGTCACGCGCGAGCACGAGCGCGCGGAGCTGGAGCGCGAGCTGGACCGCGAGCGCGCCGAGGCGGAGCGGCTCCGTCTGGAGGACGAGATGCGCACCACGTTCCTGCGCGCCGTCTCCCACGACCTGCGCACGCCGCTCGCCGCGATCCTGGGCCTCTCCCTCACGCTCGGGCGCGAGGATGCTCGAGCTCGGCGACCGAGGAGCGGACCGACCTGGCCGACGCGGATCGCGCAGAACGCGAGGAAGCTCGACGGTATGGTCGCGGACTTCCTCGACCTCGAGCGTCTCGAACGAGGGCTGGCGCACCCCGAGCTCGCGCCGGTGGACGTCGGGGCGCTCGTGCGCGAGCTCGTCGGCGAACTCCGACCTCGTCGCCGGGCGGCGGCTCGCGCTCGACGTCGGTCCGCTCTCGGTCCCGGCCGACCAGGGGATGGTGGAGCGGATCGTCGAGAACCTGCTCGGCAACACCGTCAAGCACACGCCCGGCGACTCGCGGATCTGGGTGCGGCTCGAGCGGACCGACGAGGGCGTGCTCCTGGTGGTCGAGGACGACGGCCCCGGGGTCCCCGAGGACGAGCGGGAGACGATCTTCGAGGCGTTCCGCCAGGGGGCCGGCTCGGGGCCCGGGTCGGGCGTGGGGCTCGCGCTCGTGGCCCGGTTCGCTGAGCTGCACGGCGGCAGGGCGTGGGTGCAGGAGCGGCCCGGAGGCGGTGCGTCGTTCCGCGTCCTGCTGGCCTGGGACCCTCGAGCGCCCGACCGCCGGGACCGCTCAGCCGGCCGACGCGGGCTCCTCGCGCTGAGAGCCAGGCGTAGGCCTCTTCCTCCTGCGCGAAGTGCAGCCGGAGGATCGCGTGCAGCCCGTAGAGCACGCGGCGGAGGTCGAGCATGTCCTCGGGCGCGGGGCCCTCGGCGGGCAGGTCGTCCAGGAGCCGCAGGTAAGACGCGCGTCAGGTGCGAGATCTCCACGTGCGCGCGGGCCATCGACGACATCGGGTCCTCGCCGCCGACGAGCCGCGCGACGAGGGGGTAGACGACGGTCTCCTCCTCCTCCTCGTGCTCGGGGAGCTTCTCGGCCAGGAACCGGCGCACGGCCTCCAGCTCGCGACGCGGCCGCGGGCCGTCGAGGACGTCCAGGCGGTCGGCGGTCGTGCGCATCCGCTGCAGCTCGGGCGCGAAGGCGGCGTGCTCGCGCCGGAACCGCTCGGCCACGTCGGTGCCGCCGGCCCGCTCCCGGACGCGGTGCGCCCCCGAGCGCGCGGAGCGCGTTCACGATCGAGGCGACGTCGATCGCCTCCTGGATCACCGCGCCCGCCACCGGGCGTGAACAGTCCGAAGGCGCCGAAGCCCATCGAACCCGAACGCGAGCCCCATCCCGACGCAGGACGCTCTGCACGGCGATCGCGCGCGTCCGCGCCGCGATCGTGATCGCGTCCACGAGCCGGTCGAGCCGGTCGACCACGAGCACGACGTCGGCCGCCTCGGAGGAGGCCGTGGCGCCGCGCGCGCCCATCGCGACGCCGACGTCGGCGGCGGCGAGCGCCGGCGCGTCGTTCAGCCCGTCGCCGACCATCACCACGACGCCGTGCTCGCGCTCGGTCGTGACGGCCTCGACCTTCTCCTCGGGAGCACCGCTCGCTCAGGATCCGGTCCACGCCGAGCGCGGCGCCGACGCTCTCGGCGACGTCGGGGTGGTCGCCGGTCACCATCACGACCCGGCCGATCCCGGCGCGACGGAGCGAGCTGATCACGCGCGGCGTGTCGGGCCGGATCGGATCGTCGACCACGATCGCGCCGGCGACCTGCCCGTCGACCGCCACGAACACGCACGAGGAGCCGTCGATCATCGTCCGGCGCCGGACGTCGCGCGCCCGGCGCGGGAGCGGGGCGCCGGCCGCGACGTAGTCCGCTTTGCCGAGCGCGACCTTCCGGCCCCCCACCGACCCCGCGATCCCCGGCGCCGTAGCGCTCGTCGACGTCGACGGGGAACGCCAGGTCCAGGTCGCGCTGCCCCGCCTCCCGCACGATCGACCCGGCGAGCACGTGCGGCGAGACCTGGTCGAGCGAGGCCGCCAGCCGCAGGAGCTCGTCGGGCCCCTCGTCCCCGAAGGCCTCCACCTCGGCCACCGCAGGGATGCCCGAGGTCAGCGTCCCGGTCTTGTCGAACAGCAGCGTGTCCGCACGGGCGAGCGTCTCGAGGGCCCCACCGCCCTTCACGATGATGCCTCGCTTCGCGGCGCGGGAGATGCCGGCGACGACGGCGATCGGCACGGCGAGGATCAACGGGCACGGCGTGGCGACGACCAGCACCGACAGCGCGCGGACCGGATCGCCGGACAGCGCCCACGCCAGACCCGCGACCACGAGCGTCACGGGGATGAAGATCAAGGCGTAGCGATCGGCCAGGCGCACGAACGGTGCCCGGTGCTCCTCGGCCTCCTCCACCAGGCGGACGATGCCGGCGTAGGTGGAGTCCGATGCCGTCGAGGTGGCGCGCAGATCGAACGCCGGACCCGCGTTCACGGCTCCCGATCGCACGCGGTCGCCGCGCGGTCGCTCGACGGGCCGCGACTCCCCGGTGAGCGCCGACTCGTCCAGGACCGCGTCGAGTTCGACGACCCCGTCGACGGGGACCACCTCACCGGTCATGACGAAGAGGAGATCGCCCAGCACCACGTCCTCGATGGGACGCGTGCGGAGCTCGCCGTCCTCGTAGCGGTGCACCTGCTGGGGCGCGCGTTCGAGCAGCGCCGAGAGCTCCCGGTGGGCGCGCCGCTCGGCGAAGGACTCGAGCGCCTGGCCGGTCGAGAGCATCAGGGCGACCACGGCGCCGGCGAGGTACTGGCCGAGCGCGAGGGACCCCACGATGGCGAGCAGGGCGATCACGTCGACGCCGGGTTCGCGGCGGACGATGCCCCGGACCACGGCGAGGAGCAGCGGCACCCCGCCGATGACCGTCGTGATCGCCCACACGAGGTCGGCCGCGTCCTCACGCCCCGCGATGGCCAGCCATCCACCGAGCGCGATGCCCAGGACCGAGCCCACCACCATCGACCGGTCCAGATCGAAGCGGCGGCGATCATCGGCGGACCCTCCGCAACGTCGCCGCCAGGTGCCGGGTCATCGGCGTTCGGTCCGTGGCCATGTCCAGCTCGTAGGTCAGGACGTCGCCGTCGACCTGGTACCTGCGACGGAGCCCCGTGACGCCGAGACCCGTTCGCGTGCGGCCGACCGATGCCCCGTCGGTCACGAACGACACGGCGGTGCCGCGAACGAGACCGTGGGCGATCTCCGTGACGCCGATCGGGTGTGCCAGCGCGAGCTCCACCTCGCCGTCGGCGCCGGGCCGGACGAAGCCTCGCTCCAGATGGATCGCGGCGCCGTCGTCCGCGGACCAGGAGCGCTGCGCGTACGTCAGGTACGTGTCGCCGACGTGCGCCGATCTCGATCTCTTCGTCGTAGGCGAAATCATCGATCGTGGGGAACGACCCGGCGCCGCTGCCGCGCCACGTGCCGAGGAGGAACGCCAGCGCCCCGAGGTCGTCATGCAGGGGCACGTCGTCCACCGGCCGAACGTACCACCGGATCGTCCGCGCTCAGGACGCGAGGCGCGGGCCGAGGCGCTTGCCGATCCGCGCCTGTAGCGCGGGCAGCTCCCCCGGTGCCGGGCGGCGTCCGATCCGCCGCTGCATGGCCGGGACCTCGCCGGGCGCCGGCCACGACGCGGGGCCCGGTCGAGCGACCCATGCGAGGTCGAGGCGGGCCGGATGGAAGGTCGCGGGCTCACGGCGCAACCGCGCCTGGATGGCGAGCAGGTCGGCCAGCACCCCTCGATGTCCGGACCACTCGGACCGTTCCACGTGCCCTCCTGCGCCCCTACGGATGTCACCGGAGCGCGTCACCCCTGAGCATAGACCCGGAGGCGCGCAAGGTCGAGGCGTGCGCGTGTACGGTCCCAGGCGTGGCCAGGCTCGCGCGGATCAACACGACCTCCGTGAAGGGGACGGCGCTCGCCCACCCCACGGTCGTCGAGCTCACCTCGGAGGGGATACCCGGGAACCGGCGGTTCCACCTGGCCGACGCCAACGGTCACCACGTCGGGGCGTTCGACGTCGCGCGCCTCGTCCAGGTGCGGTGCGTGCTCGATTTGTCGAGCGGGGTGCTGCGATGCGGATTCCCGGACGCGACCACCGTGGAGGGCCACCAGGACGATCTCGGCGAGCCCGTGGTCACCGAGATGGACGATCACTCGACCCCGGGGCGTGTCGTCCGAGGTGCCTTCGCGGCCTCGTTCTCATCGTTCCTCGGCCGCGAGGTTCGTCTGATCCGGGCCGACCGCGACGTGGACGGCAACGACGTCGAGCCCGTCACGCTCGTCTCGAACGCATCGGTTCGTGACCTCGCGCTCCGCGGCGGCCGGCGCGGGGACCTCGACGCCCGCCGGTTCCGCATGAACCTCGAGCTGGACGACGCGGAGCCCTACGAGGAGGACACCTGGCACGGCGCTCGCGTGCGGCTGGGCGACGCCGTCCTGCGGATCGGCGGACAGGTCCCGCGCTGCCGGGTGACGACGTATGACCCGGACACCGCCGAGCGGGACTTCCCGACGCTGAAGGCGATCGCTTCGTATCGACCGCTCATGGCGGAGGGCAGAGGAATCCCCTTCGGGATGTACGCGACCGTGGAACAACCGGGCGTCGCCCGCGTGGGGGATGCCGTCATCCCCCTGCCCGACGGCTCGATCCCCCGATCCGGGTATCTAGTTGCCGACGCAACCCTCCGATTCATGCCTGGACGCGCGCACCGCGGGGGTGCGCCGCGAGACGATCTGGAGGTTGCACGATGTCGCTGCGCACCATCTCGAGGAAGGCGTCCGTCGCGACGCTGCTGACCGGCGCCATGCTCGCCGCCAGCCTGGCAACGGCCGCCTGGCTCGCGAACGGTACCGGCGACGGCGCCGCCAAGGCGATCACCGCCTCCGACCTCACGGTCGAGGTGGCTTCGGCCGGGGCCGGGGACCTCTACCCCGGGTTCGCCAACGGCGACCTGTTCCTGAAGATCAACAACCCGAACCCCTACCGCGTGACCGTCACCCAGGTCGACGCCGGTGCCGGCTCGGTCACCTCGGACAGCGCCGCGTGTGACACGGGCGGCAGCGAGGTGACCTTGGACGCATCCACCGCGGTGTCGATCGACATCGCGGCCGGCGGCTCGACGACCACGTCCGTCCCGAACATCGTGACGATGGGGCTGGACTCCGACGACGCCTGCCAGGGCGCGACGTTCACGATCCCCGTGGACGTGAGCGGTACGAACGACCAGACCCCCTGACCGAACGCGACGCGCCGCGAGGGCGGGGTGGCCGAGCGCCCCCCCGCCCTCGGGCGTTCCTGAGCCGAGGACGCACCCGATGCGAGGACGACGCACCCGCGTGACCGCGCCCATCATCGCCGCGACGATCGCGCTGAGCTCGATGGCGATCGCCGGCGTGGGCGTGTCGAGCGAACCCCCTCGAGCCGGACCTCCACCCCGACGTTCCGGATCCGAGGCGCGGTGAAGGGCATGTACCCGGGGCGCGTGAGGAAGCTGCGGCTGCGGATCCGCAACCCGCTCGATCGCCCGATCCGGGTGCGGACGATCCGTGCGCGCGTGCGTCGCCCCCATCGAGGCTGCCCGGCGAAGGCGCTCAAGATCCGCCGGTGGCGGGGGCACCTCCGTATCCGGCCCCATCGCGGGCGGACGCTCCGCGTCAAGGTGAAGATGAAGCGGCGAGCGCCGGACGCGTGCCAAGGGGCGCGCTTCCCGATCCGATACCGGGGAACGGCGGTCCGCGCGTGAGGCGACGGATACGGGTCGTGGCATGGGTCACCGTGCTCCTGCTGGCGCTCCCCGGGGAGGCGGTCGCGCACTGGCTCGCCGGAGGGAGCGGGAACGCCCGGGCGAAGGCGGATGCCTTGGGCGCGGGCGCCACCCCGACCACGTCGGTGACCGGCCGCAACGTCCAGGTGTCATGGACGGGCACGACGTTCCACGACGGCAGCCCCGCGGACGGCTACGTGATCCGGCGCTACACGAACGCGGGAGCGGTCCAGACGATCCTCGACGCCTGCACCGGGACCATCGCGGGGCTGACGTGCACGGAGCACGCGGTCCCCGCGGGAACGTGGCGGTACGGGGTGACGCCGGTCCAGGGGAGCACCTGGGACGGCCCGGAAGGGACGCGGAGCACGGCCATCACGATGGCCGCGCCCTCGTTCTCGTTCGACTCCGCCGCGACGGTGACGTCCCTGCCCGCGCCCCGGACCGGGACGCTGGCGCAGTTCGCGACGGGCGAGTCGGTGACCTTCCATCTGGATTCCCCCACCGGGACGGTGCTCACCGGCGGTCACTCCGCCATCGGCGCCGGCGGCACGGCCACGACGTCCACCACGCTGCCCGCGGGGACCGCCCAGGGCCTGCACACGATCTACGCGGTCGGCTCGCTGGGCTCCCAGACCTCCGCTCAGCTGACGGTCGACACGGTGGCCCCCGCTGTGTCCGCGGCGGCGATCGTGAAGTCCGCCGGCGGTCTCCCCGGTTTCCTGGTGCAGGGCGGCACGTACTACGTCTACGCGAACGTTTCCGACGCCACGACCGGGGTCGCCTCGGTCACCGCCAACGTGAGCACGGTCACCACCGGTCTCACGGCCACGCCGCTCAGCGCTGGCTCGTGGACCGTGGGCGGCGTCACGTACACGCATCGCTCGGGCCTCCTCACCGCGATCGGGACCCTCGCGCCCGGCGCGAAGGCCTTCTCCATCGGTGCGAGCGACGTGGCGGGCAACGCGGGCACGGCGACGGGGTTCTCGGTCACGGTCGACAACACTGCCCCGGACTCCTCGGACGTCCAGATCTCCAACGGCGGGAGCACGGTGGGCAAACCCGAGACGGGCGACGTCGTCGCGTTCACCTACACCGAGACGATGGACCCGGCATCGATCATGGCCGGATGGTCCGGCGCCGCGACCTCCGTGACGGTCCAGGTGCAGCAGGCGGGCGGGAGCGACCATCTCGAGGTCTTCGACGCCGCGGGGACGACGCTGCTCGCGCTGGGCCAGATCCGCCTGAACCGGACCGACTTCGTCACCACCACGGTCAGCTTCACGGGCTCGACCATGACCCAGAGCGGCGCGACGATCCAGATCGTCCTCGGCACGCCCAGCGGTGCCACCGGGACCGCCGCGGGGACCGCCACCTTGCGATGGAGCACCAGCACCGCCGCGACCGACCGCGCGGGCAACGCGTGCGCCGGCGGCAACCTCAACGAGCCCGGCGGCGTGGATACGGACTTCTGACGCGACCCCGGTTCCGTGTTCCTGGCTACGATGCCAGACCCATGCCCTGCCGGTCCGCTCTCGCTCGCCTCGCCGCGGTGGCGACGCTCGTCGTCCTCGCCGCGTGCGACCAGTACGCAGTCGCGGCCGATCCCGGGAACACGCCTCGTCCGACCCCGCAGCTGACGCCCGCGCCCGCACCGCCGGCCGATCCCTGCACGGTGAGCGACGTCGACCCGCCTGGCGTGGGGAGATCCTCCGTGACGCCGACGGAGGCTGCGTCCCGCCGGAGGCGGCGATGGTGGTCCGCTGCGATCCGGCCAGCCCACCCGCGATCGTGCTGGGCGGGACGGCCGCACCCCGGACCTTCCTGGGCGGCCCCTTCGCCGTGGTCGTGCGGCCTCCTGCGGGCCTGCTGGAGGTCGGCGTGTCCACGGTGGGCCGCATCTGGCGGAGCCCGTCGGACCCCAGGCGCGTCTTCGTGGAGTCCTCCGGTCGATGGGAGCGCTGGCTCGCCCTGGCCGCACCCGGAGGACTGGGGTCACCTCCCAGCGTGGACATGATCGGTGACTCCATCCTGGACGGAGCGACGCAAGCGGTCATCGAGGCCCTCCCCAAGTGGGAAACGGCGATCGATGCCGAGGTGGGCCGAGGTTCGTTCACCGCCGCCGACATCGCGGAGGCGCTCCCGGCACCCGGCCCGGATGCGGTGGTGATCCAGATCGGCACCAACGACCACGACCCCGCAGGGTTCGCCGAGAACGCCGATCGGATCCTCGCGGCCCTCGAAGCCGCGGACCTCGTCGATCTGGGTCACCGTCCGCACGCCCGACACCGACGCGGAGGGCATCAACGACGCGATCCGCGACGCCGTCGGTCGCGTCCCACAGGGCGTCATCGCCGACTGGGGGCGGTTCGTGCGCGAGGATCAGCTCAGCTCCGACGGTGTGCACCCGGCTCCCGGCAACGAGCACCTCATGGCCGATCTGCTCGCTCCGCTCCTCGAGGATTGGCGCGCCGCCGAGCTCGGAGGCGCGACGGGGTGCGTCGCGAGCCCCTGACCACCGGGGTACCCACCGGGTAGCACCGGTCATCCCGCGGGGCCCCACCACGGGTACACCTCGATCGATCGCGTCGGACCGACGCTCACCACGAAGATCCCGACCAATGGAGGGTGGTGCGGTGTGGCGCGATCGGGGTAGCGTCACCCCGTTGATCGATATGGATGCCGACCTGAACACGCCCGATGGCCTGACCAGCGAGGATACCCAGTCCCCCGCGGTGGGGGTACCCGGGGTTACCTTCACGGTGCGGGAGGCCGCGAAAGCATGCGCCGTGCATGCGAACACCGTTCGGCGGCGCCTCAAGGGCGGCGAGTTCCCCAACGCGTACCGCGACGCGACCGGCACCTGGCGGATCCCCGTGGTCGATCTGGAGGCGGCGGGTCTCCGGCCGAACCGCTTCGGCTCGAACGCGCCCGCCGAGCCCGTCGTGGTGATCCCCGAGGCGGGGCCCGCCGATGTGCACCTGTTGCGCGAGGCGTACGACGCCGTCAAGATCCTGGAGGCGGAGGCGGATACCCTCAGGAACGAGGTCGCCGCGCTCGCGCAACGCGCGGCCTTCGCCGAGACCCTGGCGAACGAACGAGCCGACCGGATCCAGGACCTCCGGGTCGCGCTCCGGGCGCTCGAGTCGGTCAACCCACGCCCCGAGGACCGGTTCCCCGCTGCATCGCCTGCCCCGGCCGCGGCGGAGCACGACGTGTGGACCGCACAGGGACAGCCCCCGACCCGGCGCGCACGCTGGTTCCGCCGCTCGAACTGAGCGCGAGCACGGGGGTCGAACGATCGACCCGTTGGTATCCCACTGAGGTAGACCGCCCGGACGATCGGTATCCCTCGCGGGTACCCCTCTGCCACACCATGGGGGTCCACGATCGCCCTCGCTCGCCGAACGAGCGAGATGCATCCGGTGGGGCGGCCAGGACTTGAACCTGGAACCAACAGATTATGAGTCTGCCGCTCTGACCTATTGAGCTACCGCCCCCGTGGCCACGTCATTCTCCCACCGGTGTGCTCCTCCCCGTGTCGGTGGGCGGCTCCGTGCACTGGCTACGATGGCGGTCCACCGCAGAGGAGATCCACGGAGAGCCCATGGCCGCGACCCGCACCGAGACCGACTCGATGGGGGCCGTCGAGGTCGACGCGACCCGGTACTGGGGGGCGCAGACGGAGCGCTCGATCCATCATTTCTCGATCGGGTGGCCCGAGGCCGACCGGATGCCGATCGAGGTCGATCCGCGCGATGGGCATCCTGAAGAAGGCGGCCGCGATGGCCAACGTCGAGCAGCGGTGACCTCGATCCGGAGCTCGGACGCCTGATCCAGGACGCGGCCGAGGAGGTGATCGACGGGACCCTCGACGACCACTTCCCGTTGTTCGTCTGGCAGACGGGCTCGGGCACGCAGACCAACATGAACGCGAACGAGGTGATCGCGAACCGCGCGATCGAGATGGCGGGGGGCGAGCTGGGCTCGAAGACGCCGGTCCATCCGAACGACCACGTCAACATGTCGCAGTCCTCGAACGACACGTTCCCGACGGCGATGCACGTCGCCGGCGCGCGATCGCGATCGTGGAACGCCTCGTCCCGAGCGTCCGGGCGCTCCGCGACGCGCTCGCGGAGCGCGCGCGGGCGCTTCGCCGACATCGTCGAAGATCGGGCGCACGCACCTGCAGGACGCGGTCCCGCTCACGCTCGGGCAGGAGTTCGGCGGCTACGTCGCGCAGCTCGACGCCGACCTCGAGCGGATCGACCACGCGCTGCCGGGGCTGTACGAGCTCGCGATCGGCGGCACCGCCGTGGGGACCGGACTCAACGCGCCCGATGGGTTCGGCGAGGCCTGCGCGGCGAAGATCGCCGAGCTCACCGGCCTGCCGTTCGTCGCGGCGCCGAACCGCGTTCGCGGCGCTCGCCGCGCACGACGCGGTCGTGTTCATGAGCGGGGCGCTCGCGACGCTCGCCGCGATCGCTGATGAAGATCGCGAACGACATCCGCTGGCTCGGGTCGGGACCGCGCGCCGGGATCGGCGAGCTCGTGCTGCCCGAGAACGAGCCCGGCTCGCTCGATCATGCCCGGCAAGGTGAACCCCACCCAGTCCGAGGCGATGACGATGGTCGCGTGCAGGTGTTCGGCAACGACACGGCCGTCAAGATCGCCGGTCAGCCAGGGCAACTTCGAGCTCAACGTCTTCAAGCCGGTGATGATCCGGAACCTCCTGCACTCGCACGGTCTGCTCGCCGACGCGTGCGGCACGTTCCGCGGAGTTCTGCGTCGAGGGGCTGGAGCGCCGACCGCGCAGCGGATCGAGGACCTCGTCCACCGCTCGCTGATGCTCGTGACGGCGCTCGCGCCCCAGGATCGGCTACGACAAGGCGGCCGAGATCGCGAAGAAGGCCCACCACGAGGGCACGACCCTGAAGGAGGCGGCGCTCGCGCTCGGCTACCTGACCGAGGCCGAGTACGACGCGTGGGTCGTGCCCGAGGCATCATGGTCCTAGACGAAGTCGGGCCCGGTGGCCACCGGGCGGTCCCGATCGTGCACCCAGTCCGACCACGAGCCCTCGTACAGGCGCGCGTCGCCGAAGCCCGCGAGCCGCAGCGCGAACAGGTCGTGGCAGGCGGTCACGCCCGAGCCGCAGTAGCACGATCGCGGCGTCGTTCGTGACCCCGAGCGCCTCGTAGCGTTCGCGCGAGCATGTCGGGGGCCAGGAACGTGCCCGTCGGCATCCAGGTTGTCGGTCCACGGCGCCGAACGGGCGCCGGGGATGTGGCCGGCGACCGGATCGATGCGGCTCGGTCTCGCCGCGGTACCGCTCGCCGGCGCGCGCGTCGAGGACCGGCGCGGTGCCCGATCGCACCGTCGACTCGACGGCGCCCGCCGTCGACGATCCGGTCGGCCGGCCACGGGACCGCCGCGAGACAGCGGCGGCTCGCGCGGCTCGGCGGCCCCCGTTCGAGCTCGCCGCCCTCGCGCTCCACGCCTCGAGCCCGCCGTCCAGCAGCGACGCCTGGTGCCCGGTGACCCAGAGCATCCACCACAGCCGCGCCGCGAGCGAGCCCCGCTGGTCGTCGTAGGCGACCACGAACATCTCGTCGTCGATGCCGCAGCGCCGCGATCTTCTGCGCGAAGACCTCGCGGGTCGGGCAGCGGATGCCGTCCCGGCCCGCCCACGAAGGGCGTCCCGGAGAGGTCGCGGTCGACGTCGAGGAACCCGGCGCCGGGGATGTGGCCGTCCTCGAACGTCGCGGCGCGGCGGCGGTGATGCCGCCCTTGGGCGACCACCGGACGTCCACGATCGCGCACGGCCGGGATGCTTCAGGTGCCCGGACAGCCACGCGGGCGACACGAGCATCCCGGGCGTCTTCATCGCAGCGTCACCACGACCGGCGCGTGGTCGCTGACGGCTTGCCCTCACCGAACGTGGGCTTGCGCTCGTCGCGCTCCACCATCACCGACCTCGAGCCGCTCGGCCACGGGCGCCGTCGCCAGCGCGAGGTCGATCCGCAGGCCCCACCCTCGTGGAAGGCGCCCGCCGTGTAGTCCCAGTAGGAGAACGGGCCGGTGCACGTCGCCGGCCGCGGCGCGGCCGAGGTCGGTGAGCCCCCACGCGAGCAGACGCGCGGACGCGCTCGCGCTCGGGTTCGCTCGCCAGGTTCTTCCCGCGCCAGAGCTCCGCGATCCCAGACGTCGCGGTCGTCGGGCGCGACGTTGAAGTCGCCGCGCGACCACGAGGGGTCGGTCCGGGTCCGGGTCGACGTCGAGCCACGCTCGCGAGCGCATCGAGCCACGCGAGCTTGGTCTCGTAGGCGGGGTCGCCCACGGCCTTGCCGTTGACGACGTAGACGCACACGACGTCGCAGATCGCCCACCCGCGCGCCGAGACGACGCGGGACTGCTCGGGCACGGGGTCGCCGGCGAAGCCCGAGCTGGACGTCCTCGAGCCCCTTCCGCGAGACAGGATCGCGACGCCGTTGTACGCCCTCTGTCCGAACGTCGCGACCTCGTACCCGGCCGCCTGGAGCTCCATCGTGGGGAAGACCTCGTCCTCGACCTTCGTCTCCTGCAGGCACACCACGTCGGGGTCGTGGCGGTCCAGCATGCGCGAGCAGGCGCGGCAGCCGCTGCCGGATCGAGTTCACGTTCCAGGTGACGAGCCGCACCGATCCGAAGCCTACCCTTCGGACGCGTTCCGAAGTGCTCCGGGGCAGGAGGTCCCCCGCGAGGTGGCCCGTTCGACGTAGCGGCCGTACGCTCCGCACATCTTCAGGCACCAGGTCCCAGCGCGTAGCCTCCGACCCGTTCGCAGATCGACCGCGGAAAGGACCCTCGACCGACCATGGTGCTGACCGACCTCGTGCGCCGGGACCCCGTGTCGAGGCGTGGCCCGTCCGCGCCGGCCGGCGTCCCCCGCGCCGTGGTCGCGGGCTCCGACCACGTCAACGGGCTCCAGGTGCTGCGGATCCTGGAGGGGCACGGCGTCCCGGTGATCGGCGTCGCGCGGAACCCGAAGCACGTGTGCTCCCGGACGAGGCTCGCGGAGCGGACGGTGGTCGCGGACACGGGGACCCCGGCGCTCATCGACGCGCTGGAGGTCCTCGGACGCTCGCTCGGCACGCGCGCGGTCCTCTTCCCGGCGGCCGACCGGCAGGTCCGCCTCATCTCGGAGCATCGCCGCAGGCTCGAGCCGTTCTCCACGTGGTCCTGCCCGACCATCGACGTGGTCGAGCTGCTCATGGACAAGAGCCGGTTCTATCCCTACGCCGCCGAGCACGGGTTCCCGGTGGCGCGGACCACCTTCCTCCGGGACCGCGAGGACGCCGCGCGTGCCGCGGCGACGCTCCGGTTCCCGTGCGTCCTCAAGCCACCGACGAGCGCCGCGTTGGCATGGGATGCGCACGGCCCGCGCAAGGCGTTCATGCTCGACTCCGCCGAGGCGTTCCTCGACACATACGACCGCTACGGGCGGTACGCGGAACAGCTCATCGCGCAGGAGTGGATCGCCGGGCCGAGCACCAACCTCTTCTCGTGCAACGCGTACTTCGCCGAGGGCGGCGAGCCGGTCGCGACGTTCGTGGCGCGCAAGATCCGCCAGTGGCCGCCGGAGACCGGCGACTCCTGCCTGGGCGAGGAGGTCCGCAACGACGAGGTCCTGGCGCTGACGGTCCGGCTCTTCGGCGAGCTGGGGTTCCGCGGGCTCGCCTACCTCGAGGTCAAACGCGACGAACGGACCGGCGAGCACGTCATCGTGGAGCCGAACGTGGGCCGCCCGACGGGCCGCTCGGCGATCGCGGAGGCCGGCGGCGTCGACCTGCACTACGCGATGTACGCCGACGCGCTCGGGCTCCCCCGTCCCGCCAACCTCGAGCAGCGGTACCGAGGGGTGAAGTGGATCTACTTCCGCCGCGATCTGCAGTCCGCGCTCGGGGCGATGCGTTCCGGCGATCTCACCGTCGGGGGCTACGTCCGATCGATCCGCGGCCGCAAGCGCGACGCGCTCTTCTCCTGGCGCGACCCCGGTCCGTTCCTGTGGGACTTCGCGCGGTCGGCGCGGCGAGCCGTGTCCGGGGGACGCGGTCGATGGTGACGACCGAGCGATCAACGCGGATCGTCCAGGTCGGCGCCGAACGACGCGACGCGTGGGACGCCATGGTGGCCTCCGAGCGCTCGTTCGCGCTGCTGCAGTCGTGGGACTGGGGGTCGTTCAAGGAACGGACCGGCTGGAGGGCCGTGCGGCTGGGTGCCGAACGGGGCGGCGACCTGGTGGCCGGTGCCCAGATCCTGCTCCGGCGGCTCGGGCCGGTGTCGGCCGCCTACGTCCCGCGCGGGCCGGTCGGAACCTGGTTGGACGACGACGTCGCGGCGCCGCTCCTGGACGCCGTACGACGAGCAGCCTGGGCGCGCCGCGCCATGGTCCTCCGGATCGAACCGTCCGCGATCGATGGCGACGCCGTGCGGGCGACGCTGCGCGAGCAGGGGTTCCGCGTCGCGCGGAGCATGAACCAGCCGAGGGCGACGATCGTCGTCGACATGGCCGACGGCTCCGATCGCGCGCTCGAGCGGATGCATCACAAGGCGCGCTACAACATCCGGCGCGCCGAACGCCAGGGGATGGTCATCCGTACCGGGGACGTCGGTGACCTGCCCGCCTTCCATCGCATGATGCGCACCACCGGCGAACGCGCCGGGTTCCGCGTCAGGGACCTGGCGTACTACCGGGCCCAATGGGAGACGTTCGCGCCGACCGGTTCCCTCCGTCTGTTCATCGCCTCGCACGAGGGCCACGACCTGGCGATGAACGTCTCGGCCACGTTCGGGGACGTCGGGGCGTACCTGCACGGCGCCAGCGCCGACGTCCGCCGCGCCCTGAACCCGAACGAATACCTCATGTGGGAGGCGATGCGGTGGGCCGAGTCGCGGGGCTGCGCGGCGTTCGATCTCTGGGGCGTGCCGGACGAGGTCGGCGAAGCCGCGGCCGCCGGGCGGGAGATCGCCGCGCCCGATCGACGCGACGGGCTCTGGGGCGTCTACGGGTTCAAGCGACGGATCGGCCGGCGCGTCGAGCTCTACGCGCCGGCGCACGACCTGCTGCGCCCGGCAGCCCTCGGCTCGATGATGGGCCGCTTCCGCTAACGGCTCAGCCGCCCCCGGCGCCGGGGCGCACGATGCACCGGAACCCCAGGTGCGATGTCGAGGTGTCGATCGGCTGGGACATCCGGGCAGCGGGCCGGTAGCGACGGCAGTAGTTCGGCGCGCAGAGGTGCGAGCCGCCCTTCATGACCTTGCGCGGGATCGACGCGGGGTCGCGGGGGTCGGTGCTCTCCTCGGCCGTCGCACCCCGCGGATCGTCGATCGTGCAGCAGGCATCCTGGATCCGCGCGTGGTCCTGGAACCAGTCGACCGTCCACTCCCAGACGTTGCCTGCCATGTCGTGCAGCCCGAACCCGTTCGCGGGGAAGGACCCGACCGGAGCGGTGCGCTCGTAGCCGTCGAGCATCTCGTTCACCACGGGGAACTCGCCCTGCCACGTGTTCGCCATGGGAACCCCTCCGGGCATGAACTCGTCCCCCCACACGAACTCCGCTCCGTCCAGACCGCCGCGCGCCGCGAACTCCCACTCCGCCTCCGTGGGGAGGTCCTTGCCGGCCCACCGCGCGTACGCCTCCACGTCGGCCCACGCGACGTGGACGACCGGGTGGCTCGACAGCCCGCGGATCGTGCTGCCGGGGCCGTCGGGGTGACGCCAGTCGGCGCCCGGCACGTAGATCCACCACTCGTACGGGTTCCGCAGGTCGACCCGGTGCGAGGGCTGGCGGAACACGGATCGACGCCGGGACGAGCATCTCCGGCTTCGCACCGGGGTAGTCCTCGGCGCGCGTTCCCCGCTCGGCCACCGTGACGTGCCCGGTCGCCTTGACGAACTCCTTGAACCGCGCGTTCGTCACGGTCACGCGGTCGATCCAGAATCCGCCGACGCGGACCCGATGCGCCGGCGCCTCCTCCTCGTAGTGGTCGTCCGACCCCATGAGGAACTCCCCCCCGGGGATCCAGACCATGCCGTCGTCGGGCGGCGGGCGGGGCACGTCGGCTGCGTCCATCGCTCAGCCGTCGACGTAGGCGGCGAGGTGCTCGCCGGTGAGGGTGGAGCGGGCGGCGACGAGGTCGGCGGGCGTGCCCTCGAAGACGACCCGGCCGCCGTCGTGGCCGGCGCCGGGACCGAGGTCGATGATCCAGTCGGCGTGCGCCATCACCGCCTGGTGGTGCGCGATGACGATGACCGACCTGCCGGAGTCGACGAGCCGGTGCAGCAGGCCGAGCAGCTGCTCGACGTCGGCGAGGTGGAGGCCGGTGGTCGGCTCGTCGAGGACGTAGACGTCGCCCTTCTCCGCCATGTGGGTGGCCAGCTTGAGCCGTTGCCGCTCGCCGCCGGACAACGTCGTGAGCGGCTGGCCGAGGCTGAGGTAGCCGAGCCCGACGTCGTCGAGCCGGCCGAGGATGGTGTGCGCGGGCGGCGTGCGCGCCTCACCGGCGCCGAAGAACTCCTCGGCCTCGGTCACCGACATCGCGAGCACCTCGCTGATATCGCGGCCGCCGAAGCGGTACTCCAGCACCGACGCCTGGAACCGCTTCCCCTCGCACTCCTCGCAGACGGTGGTCACACCGGCCATCATCGCCAGGTCGGTGTAGATGACCCCGGCGCCGTTGCAGGTCGGGCAGGCGCCCTCGGAGTTGGCACTGAACAGGGCGGGCTTCACGCCGTTGGCCTTCGCGAACGCCTTGCGGATCGGCTCCAGCAGACCGGTGTACGTCGCGGGGTTGCTGCGGCGCGAGCCCTTGATCGCCGCCTGGTCGACCGACACCACCCCGTCCCGGCCCGCGACCGAGCCGTGGATCAGGGAGCTCTTCCCCGACCCGGCCACGCCGGTGACCACCACCAGCACGCCGAGCGGGATGTCGACGTCGACCTCCTGCAGGTTGTTCGTGCTGGCGCCGCGGACCTCCAGCGCACCCGTCGGCGTCCGCACCGTCTCCTTCAGGGAGGCCCGGTCGTCCAGGTGCCGCCCGGTCAGCGTGCCGCTCCCCCGCAGCCCGTCGACGGTGCCCTCGAACACCACCTCGCCGCCCGCCGTCCCGGCGCCGGGGCCGAGGTCGACGACGTGCTCGGCGATCGCGATCGTCTCCGGCTTGTGCTCGACCACGAGCATGGTGTTGCCCTTGTCACGCAGCCGGAGCAAGAGGTCGTTCATCCGCTGGATGTCGTGGGGGTGCAGCCCGACGGTCGGTTCGTCGAAGACGTAGGTGACGTCGGTGAGCGACGAGCCGAGGTGGCGGATCATCTTCGTGCGCTGGGACTCCCCTCCCGACAGGGTGCCCGACGTCCGGTCGAGCGAGAGGTAGCCCAACCCGATCTCCGTGAACGAGTCGAGGAGGTGTTGCAACCCGGTGAGCAGCGGGGCCACGGACGGCTCGGCGAGGCCGCGGACCCAGTCGGCCAGGTCGCTGATCTGCATCGAGCAGACGTCGGCGATGTTCTTCCCTTCGATCGTCGACGAACGGGCTTCCGTGCTGAGCCGTGTGCCGTCGCACGCGGGACAGGTCGTGAACGTCACCGTCCGCTCCACGAAGGCCCGGATGTGCGGCTGCAGGGAGTCGACGTCCTTGGACAGCATCGACTTCTGGATCTTCGGGATCAGGCCCTCGTAGGTCAGGTTGATCCCGTCGACCTTGATCTTGGTCGGCTCCTTGTAGAGCAGGTCGTGCAGCTCCTTCTTGGTGTACCTGCGGATCGGCTTGTCCGGGTCGAAGAAGCCGGAGCCGCGGAAGATGCGGCCGTACCAGCCGTCCATGCTGTAGCCGGGGATCGTGAGCGCGCCCTCGTTGAGCGACCTGCTCTCGTCGAAGAGCGCGGACAGGTCGAAGTCGGTGACGGAGCCCATCCCCTCGCAGCGCGGGCACATGCCGCCGAGACGGGTGAAGGTCGCCTTCTCGGTCTTCGTCTTGCCTTCGCCGCGATCGACGGTGATCGCGCCGCTGGCCTTCACCGAGGGGACGTTGAACGAGTACGCGTTGGGCGGGCCGATGTGCGGCTGCCCGAGCCTGCTGAAGAGGATCCGCAGCATGGCGTTGGCGTCGGTGGCGGTGCCGACGGTCGAGCGCGGGTTCGCGCCCATCCGCTCCTGGTCGACGATGATCGCCGTCGTCAGGCCGTCCAGGACGTCGACCTCGGGCCTGGCCAGCGTCGGCATGAACCCCTGCACGAACGCGCTGTAGGTCTCGTTGATCAGCCGCTGCGACTCCGCGGCGATCGTGCCGAACACCAGCGAGCTCTTCCCCGAGCCGGAGACGCCGGTGAACACCGTCAGCCGGCGCTTGGGGATCTCGACGTTGACATCCTTGAGGTTGTTCACGCGCGCCCCGTGCACGCGGATCAGATCGTGGCTGTCAGCGTCGTGCGGCATGGGTGTTCGACGCGGCGTCTACCAGCTCTGTGCGACGAGCTCGTACTCGTCGGCGGCAACGACGCTGCCACCCATCGCGCCGGCGACCTCGCTCCGCATCGCGTTCACGGCTCCGGCACTTCCCTCGAGCGCCGCCTCGTCGGCCCAGAAGGCGACCGCGACGAGTTTCCCGGCGGACCTGTCTGCCAGGAAGTTGATCGCGGTGAACCCCTCCAGCCCCTTCAGCGCGGGGACGATCTTCTCGTTGATGACCTTGACCGCGTCGTCGATCTTGCCGGCGTCGCCTTGGATCGTGCTGATCCGTGCCTGCATCGCCATGGTCCCTACCCCCTCCTTGCTCAGCGCGCCGCTTTCTTCACGAGCGCGACGATCTTCTTCTCCTCGGCAGCCGTGAGCTCCTTGAGCGCCCAGGACGTCGGCCACATGGCGCCCTGGTCGATGATCGCCTCGTCGCTGAACCCGAACGTGGCGTACCGCGCGTCGAACTTGTCGGCGGGCTGGAAGAAGCAGAGGATCTTGCCGTCCTTCGCGTACGCGGGCATCCCGTACCAGGTCTTCGGCGCGAGGGACGGCGCGGCGGCCGTGATGATCGAGTGGAGCCGCGTGGCTATGGCCTTGTCGTTCCCCTTCATCTCGGCGACCTTCGCGAGCAGGATCTTCTCCCCGTCCGCCTTGGCCGTCTCCGCCTTGAGCTCCTGGGCGCGCTCCTTCATCGCGGCCCGTTCCTCGGCCGTGAACCCCTTCGATGAGGTCGAGGTGCGCTTCGCGGACGTCGTGGTGCGCTTCTGAGCGGTCTTCTTCTCAACCATCTAACCCACCTCCTGGATGCGGATCAGGTTGCCTGCGGGATCGCGGAAGGCGCAGTCGCGGATCCCGTACGGTTGGTCGGTCGGCTCCTGGACGACCTCGACGTCGCCGGCTTGGAGCCGCTCGAAGGTACCGTCCACGTCGCTGGTGGCCAGGTTGATGCTGGCGAACGTGCCTTTGGCCATCATCTCTGCGATCGCGTGACGCTCGTCGTCGGTGATGCCCGGGCTCGCAGCCGGTGGGTACAGGACGATCGACGTGCCGGGCTGGCCAGGGGGGCCGACCGTGATCCAGTGCATCCCGCCGTACTCCACGTCGCCCCGGACCTCGAAGCCGAGGATGTCGCGATAGAAGGCCAAGGATGCGTCCGGGTCGTCGTGCGGGAGCATGGCCTGGTGGATGGTGATGTCCATGGCGTCACACTAGCGACGGCTGGGTGACCTGCGCTTCTCGATTCCTGACCGGTCGGGTCACCTGTTTCGCCACGCACGGCGGCATCCCCGCCATCGCGTCCGTCTCCTGGCGCCGATAGGTGCTGGGGGGCACGCCGACCAACTCGGTGAAGCGGGTGCTGAAGGTGCCCAGCGACGAGCAGCCGACCTCGAAGCAGACCTCCGTGACGCTGAGGTCACCACGACGCAGCAGCGCCATCGCGCGCTCGATGCGCCGCGTCATCAGGTAGGAGTACGGCGACTCGCCATAGGCGAGCCGGAACCGGCGGCTGAGGTGCCCGGCCGACATGTGGGCGCCGCGGGCGAGCGCCTCGACGTCCAGCGGCTGCGCGTACTCCCGGTCGATCCGGTCGCGAACGCGACGCAGCTGCGCGAGGTCTCGCAGATGCTGTGCTTCGGCGGGGCGGCTGGTCACCTGGGCTATCGTGCCACGTCGCGCTCGGGTCCGTCCGGCGCCGTCAGCCCTACAGCGGGCTCAGGTCGGGGTGGGATCGAGGACGAGGGGGTCCCGGGGTTCCTGCGTGAAATCGAAGGACCGACGGAGGTCCCCCAGGATGTCGAGGTCCTCGCGCACGGTGGGTCGAGGCTCGATCGGCTTGCCCGGCAGGCGCTCGCCGCCCAGGAAGCGGTCCTCGAGGAACTTCAGGTAGGCGTCGAAGGTGAGCACCTGATGGTCGATGAACCCCTCCTTCGCGTACGGCGAGATCACGAGGCCCGGCACCCTGAGGCCGAAGCCGTTGACGTCCACGACCGGGGGCTTGACGTGGTCGTAGAACCCACCCCAGTCGTCCCAGGTGAGGAAGACCGCGGAGGAGTCCCAGTCCGGACCCTGCATCACGGCGTTGATCATCTCGGTCACGTGCGCTTGACCCTTCTCGATCGTCGAGCGTCGGGAGGCGGGGTGCTCGCCGTTCCCGGCGGCCGGCATGATCCACGAGACCGCGGGCAGGCTTCCGTCCTCCGCCGCCTGCAGGAACGAGCCGTAGCCGAGGATGTTGTCGGTAAGGTCGGTGTCGCTGCTCTTCACGAACCCCGGGATCACGTTGCGGATCGGAGCCGTGTAGGGCCCGGTCAGGTCGGGGGCGCAGGGAGGATCCCAGCAGGTCCCCTTCCCGATGTAGAAGCCCCACGACACGCCGCCGTCGTCCAGCAGCCGCGTGATGTCGGTCCAGCCGTAGATCGGCTCCTCCCCGTACCTCCAGATGGACCGTTCGTTCTCCATGTCCACGTTGGAGCGACACGTCATCACGTCGGTGGGATCGGAACAGTACGCCGACCACCCCGACATCAGGAACAGATGGGCCGGCAGGGTCCACGAATCCGTGGGGGCGAACATCCGATCCTGGAGCACGAAGTTGTCCGCGTAAGTCCAGTAGTTCGGGATCGTCTGCGGACCCACGTAGCTCATCACGTCGGGCTGGCGCTTGGGCCCCAGGACCTCATCGCACCCGGGCCCCGACGGCTGCTCGAAGCAATCGCTCATCCACGGCTCGAGGGACTTGATGAACCCGTTCATCTTCCCGCCCGCGACGTCGATGTCGGAGGCATCGTCGTCGTGCAGGCCCCCGAGATACCGCTGTGACGTGCTCTTGTACGGCCTGGAGCACCCGCCGAGGAACTTGTTCGGGACGCAGACGTCGATCTTGCCCTCCGCGTCGCGGGGGAACCCTTTCGCGCCAGGGTACGTGCCGAAGTAGTGATCGAACGAACGATTCTCCTGCACGATGAAGACGAGGTGGTTGAGTTTGCCGATGCCGGTCGGCGCACCGGCGCTCGCGCTCGTCCCCCCGCGCGGCAGGAAAAGCGCGCACACGGCAGCCGCAACCGCCATCGCGACGACACTCGTTCGCCGACCCATCCCTCGACCCTATTCGAGACCCTCGCGCAGGGTCGATACGGCAAATGGATGTGTTTCGGGAGCTGCACTTCCTCCACTACAACTTCGCGCGGGTCCACAAGACGCTCTCCAAGCCGTACCCGAGGACCCCTGCGATGGCGGCAGGCGTGGCCGATCACGTCTGGACGCTGGAGGAGATCGCCGGTCTGCTGGACTAAGGGAGCGATCCGAACGATCTCCTGAGCCGGATCGAAGATGTCGTCCCTAATCTCGGAGGCGAACCCGTACTTCACACCTTCCTCGGCAGTCATGACCGTCTCCTCCAACATGTCGGCCGCTACGTTGGCGACGGGCTTCCCGGTCCGCTGAGAAAGCGATCGCCGCGATGGTGTCGCGATCACGCGTTAGAGCATCCGTCGTGGTCGTTAGATCCTTCTCCGAGAACGCCTGCTGAACCTGCAGGGTCCATGACACGCCATGGATGAGGAAGCGGGACTGCGTGACCGCGAACCGCGAATCTCCGGCACAGAACACGACGCCCGCGATCGAGTCCACCTGACCAGCGTTGTGAGTGATGAGTTCCACGCCCAAGCCTCGCAGGAAGTTGTAAGCGGTGACGCCCCAGTAGACGTTTCCTCCAGGTGAAGAGAGCGCGATGAGGACGGACCGCGCACCCTTGCCGACGCGGTCAGATACCTCGTGGATGAGCCTGGGAACCATCGTTTGGTCGATGCTCCCAGCCAAGTAAATCTGGGCGTCTGCCATACGCCTGGCGAGGCTATCTGGGTATGGCGCACGCCTGGAAGGGTCCGTACTAAATCGCGTCCATTTGAGTGAAGTGAACGGTTGAGGGGATAGCCCCCGAATCACCGTGATCCTTCACGCGATCTGCACGGCAATCCGTCTTGAACACGTCTGGGGCGTCGTGGAAAGTACCGAGAAATGCCCCGACCCTCCGCACGATGATCACCGTCGAACAGAGGGGCTCCCTGTACCGCTGGGCCTGCTCGGAGTGCGGCAAGCGCGGTCGCCGCTGGTACCTCACGCCCGCTGAAGCTAAGGATGCCGGCTTGGAACACGTCGAGGCGCAGCACCCCGACTCGCTCAAGGGGAACAGTTGAACCCAGGGCACCGCCCGTGGAAAGTACGGGCACGATGCCTTCGGAGATCGCCTAGGTGGAGTGGCTGGTCATCCTCGCGATCTGGATAGCCGTCATGGCGATCGCCGTGGGCGTCGTTTGGCTGATCCGAGAGCGCCGGAACCGTCCCGATCCAAACTGAGGCACTACCACCAGCTCCGGGAGGTTGCGTTTCGCAGGGATACGCGGCTAGGGTCGGTGGATACAGACAAGTGTGGGACCGTTGCCCGTCACCGGGTCACGCACGGAGCACTCATAAGGAGTTGATCCGTGATGTCGCTGCACACCACCTCTCGGAGGTCGCAAGCTCCGTCGCGCTGGCTCGGCGCGATCGTCGCTTCCGCGATGGCCTTGATCGCGGTCGTAGCTCTCGTGGCGCCCGCGTCCGCGGCGCCCGGGGCATGCCCCAGGTCGACGAGTGGCTTCGTCATGTACCCGATCGTCGGCTCGCCGGGCGACCCCGCGCCCGCGCCCGGAGAGGACCCGCTGTGGGACCTCCTCAAGGAGGGCGCCGCAGAGGAAGGGCTCACGGTCGAAGACTTCGTCGAGCTCGAGGGCCTTCCCGGGCTCGACGAGTTCTACGCCCTCGTCGTCGGTGGCTGGCTCGGATGGGATCTGAACAGCGACACGATCGTGTGCGTGAAGCGCTTTCCTCCACATCAGCAAGGAGCGCCGGCGTACGCGTGGAACATCATCGACAACAACGCCCAGATCTCCTCGTAGCGGTCGCCCCCTCGGGTGGAGCGGCCGTCACGACCCTCCGAACCTCTCAGGGTCGCCTTCGCCGTGCGGTCGGCGACGCTGACGCCGTAGGTCGAAGTTCCGACGTTTGCGCTCGGACGGGCGAGGTTACGAGGGAGGGACCTGTCGAGTCCGCGCGACCATGGGGAGGGAACCTGCGCCGGATCGCCATCATCGCTTTCGCAGCAGCGATCTTCGTCGGGCTGGCGGCCCCTGCCGCGCTCGCGATACCTGTCCACTGCGTGCAACAGACCCACCGAGGGGCCTGCCACGAGCCGATCTGGGTGGACGGGGTCGAGGTAACGATGACGTTCCCCCATGCCGGCGATCCAGTCGGAGGCGGGCAAGGCGACCGGAGCACGGATGCCATGAACTTCTATGTCGTCTACCCGCAGACGGAGACGCCGCAGGCGACGCTTCCCTTCGCACACGACCACGTGGTGGCTGCACGACCGGGTGAATCCGGCTACAGCCCGTACCTCAACGGCTACCTCGTCTTGTGCAGCGCCGAAGGGATCACGAGCGGCACTTGCGAGGCGACGATCATCACCTACGCCGGCGCCACGCTTCCACTCGCGAGGACAGTCAACGGGCAGCCGCTGACCTCGGTCGAACCGATCGAGTCAGCCATGGACGCAAGGCTCGTCGTCCTACTCCTCGGCGGGCCTCCGTTCCTCGGCACGATCAGCCCGAGCAAGTAGGCAGCAACACCTGCGGACATAGGAAGAAGACCGCCGTGATCCAGGAAGAGAGAGGGGGATGGGATGGCTGAGGCCACCATCATCGACGGACGGCACACCTATCGACTTCAGACGATCGGACGAGTGTTCGGCTGGTTCTTCCTGGCCACGTTCCTCACCTCGATCCCGGCCTACTTCATCGGGTACGCCGAGATGCTGGAGAACCCCGCCCTCATCACCGGGACCGGCGCTGATCCCACCACGGGCGTGGCGACCGCCGCCGCGCTCGAGGTCTTCCTCATCGTCTTCAACGTCGGCACCGCCGTGATCGCGTACCCGATCCTCAAGCGCGAGAGCGAGATCGGAGCGATGGGCTACGTATCAGCCCGTCTCGTTGAGGGCATCTTCATCGCGATCGGGCTCGTCAGCGCCCTCGCGTTCATCCTGATGCGGCAGGAGGCTACGGCGGCAGATCCCGCGCTCGGCGGGGTGTTCGACGCGATCTACTACCGAGCGTTCCTCGTCGGACCCGGCTTCATGGCGGGTCTCGCGAACGGAGTGATCCTGGGGTACCTGATGTACCGGACCGGCTTGGTGCCGCGAGGGATGGCGATGCTGGGCCTCGTCGGAGGTCCGCTCGTCATGGTCAGCGGGATCGCCATCATGTTCAACGCGATCGAGCGAGGTGGGACCGTTCAAGTCATCGCGACGATCCCCGAGTTCTTCTGGGAGCTGTCGCTCAGCATCTATTGCATCGTCAAGGGGTTCAGGCCATCTCCGATCCTGGCGACCGAGACGGTCACGAGGCTCCCCGACTCCGACAGCACGGTGCGGCACGAGGCCTGAGAGCGGCAGCTTCCGGCCCCTCGGTCGGGCAGGTCGCCTACCGGCTCGGCATCTCACCGCAGGAGTACCGCGGATGATCGCCGGCGGCCGATCCGGTCCTACGCGACGTGGGAGTCGATCTGCGAGGTGTTCGGGTGGCCGCAGTCGTTCGCTGCTCCGTCCAAGCCGGCCACTCCTCGAAGATGAAGTTGCAGAAGCGGCACGTGCGACCGGCCGCCCGCACTTCCTCCGCACAGTCAGGACACGTCTTCCGAGTGGGGCTGACTCGGCTCCGGTTGCGACCGGCGGGTAGGGTCGAGCGCTGCTAGCGACCCTCGAGGAGGAGTCGGATGTCGGCGTTCGGATCGTCGACCTCGGGACCGTGGGCGAACAGCACGCGATCCAACGTCAGGCGCTCGACGAGCTCGAGCGAGGCACGAGCCCGTTCGGGGTTGGTCGTGAACGCGGGCGGTCCGAACGAGAGCGAGCCACGGTCGTTGCCGACAACGTCGCCCGCCAGGAGCAGCGAGCCGTTCCGGTCCACCAGGGAGATGTGCCCCTCCGTGTGCCCCGGCGTCTCGACGACCTCGAGATCATGGACACGGTCACCCTCCCGGAGGGGCGTGACGGGTCCACCGTCGCCCTCGACCTGGATCTTGCCGATCTCCTGCGCCCCGGCGTGGATGGCTGCTGCCGGCGCCCGCTCGACGACCTGAGCGAGACCTCCCGTGTGATCGATATGCGAGTGCGTGAGGACGATGTCGCTCACGTCCGACCACGCCGCGCCAACACGCTCGAGTCCTTCCTCGATCGCCTGCACCGAACCGGGTGGTCCGGCGTCGACGAGGATGACACCCCCGGCGTGCGGGACGAGGAAGCACCTCGTGTCGATCGAGACGGAATCCGGCCCGAACATCCCCGCGGGGATCTGCATCTCGGTCACAATCGGCTCGACGACCATCTGCCCTCCTCGTGAGGGATCATGCCCCATCCGAGTAACCGTTGCATCTCGGTGCCCCCGGTGGGGGCGGCATCCTCGTGAGCCGAGCAGAGAGTCCAACCACGACAATGACGACGTTGGCCGACCACCTCGTAGCCGACCGAAGGCGGCTCGGAATCACACCGCAGGAGTACCGGCGGTCCGGCAACGCCTCCCGCCGCCTGGCAGTGGGTCAGTTTGAATCTGAGGGATGATCCCGGGCGTCTGTCTCGAGGAGGTAGGTGGCGCCGGCGACGGTGAGCACCCGGTGCGCGGCGCTCGACGGGTTGCGGAGGATCAGTGATCCGCCGTTCTCGGTCAGTCGACCTCGCGCTTGGACGAGCACGTTCAGGCACGACGAGTCCATGAACTCGACCTCGGAGAGGTCCAAGATGATCGTCTGCTCGGGACCCATATGGGGTTCGATGACGTCTCGCAGCCGTTCCGCGGTCGCCATGTCGATCTCGCCGCGGACGTGGATGACCGTCGCCTCGTCCGTTGAGTTGACCTCGGTCGAGAAGTCTTCGGCCATCCTCGGAGGCTATAGCAGTCGGCATCCTTAGGGTCTGGTGTCAGGCCGGTAGAGAGAGATTCGCAGGGTTTCGCACCGCCCGCCCGGTGAAAGGCTCTCGAGGAGGGTAGAACGCCATCGGCGGGGGTTCTGCGCGGTTGCACCTCGGCCGACCTAACAGGGTCCAGCGGGTGCTTTCTGGCCTTCGAGACCAGGGCGGGCTTGGCCTCGAGCGTTTGCCGACGGGGGCCTCCGCCTACACCCCTCAAGACTCTCCCGCGCTGCCGACCCGTTGTCTCGCTGGCGCACTACGCTCCGGGACGGTGACCATGCTCCGCAACACCTCGAGGCCGACCGACAGCGACTCAGATCGACGGTCGGCCAGATGTCGTGGCGGCTCGGCATCTCCCCGCGTGAGTACCGGGAGCTCATCGCCGGCGCGCCGATCAGGTCCTACGAGACCTCGGAGGCGATCTGCGAGGTGTTCGGGTGGCCGCAGTCGTTCGTGAGCGAGGTGCGTCGGTCGATGCACTCTCCCCGCGGCGTGACCTCAAGGGCCAGCATCCGAACCCTCGTCGGACTGCTGCTCTCGGGCTTGTGGTTCCCGCTCGGCGTGCAACCTGTAGTGACGGGCGAGTCCCAAGGTCCCGAGCGCTCCACAGGCCAGGGATGCAACAAGTGCGATCGATTTCGACACGTCTGTTCCCGCCGCGAGGCCAAGCGGTCCCGAGACCATGGCGAAGGCGAAGCCCCCGATCCCCATCCACGCGAGGAACCAGCAGAGACCTGGGTAGCGGATGCGTCCGCGCTGCCATCCATCCCAGACGTAGATAGCGTACAGGCCGGGAACGACGAACAGGATGAGACCGACGAGGATCCCGATCACTGCGAACACGTTGTAGACCGCGTCGGATCGCTCGCGCGGTTCCATGCGGCGGGGTAGGAAGTACGCACCGACGATGCCGCCGCCGATCGCGAACAACCAGATCCAGGGGACCGAGGCACCCCAGGAGAGGCCGACGAATCCGGTGAGGAACGATGCGGCCACAGCGCTGCCCGCGGCGAAGAGGCTGAACCAGCCGATGCGAGTGAACGGCCGCACGACGAAGCGACGCTACCCGTCGTGGGTCTCCATGCCTAGCAGCACCAGGCCGGCCGCGACGAGGTGGCCCAGGAGCTCCTGCGCTACCGCGACCTCCGGGGCTCAAGCTCGCCGACCTCATCGACAGGCTCACACTGAACAACGAGGAACGCCGGCGCGTGGTGCGGCTCATCGCGGGGGTCGAGGCCGCCGCCCAGACGTAGCCTAGGCTCGGCATCTCACCGCGGGGGTGTGGCGGCCCCCGCTCCGCGCTCATCGGGGGCTTCTCGCGGCATCCGTCAATTAGACTGACGGTTCTTCCATCGCCTCGCGTCAACCGGAGTCATGAATCGCAGGGGCCTATCGAAGTCGACTTGCACACCGAGGATGCCAAGCCGACTCACATGTATCGGGAAGTCAAGGCGAGATGTCGTCCAGTCAGGATAGGACGAGCGGACCTGGAAAGGAGTGCGATCCCTCGGGATGTAGATTGAAATCACACCCTCACCGACATAATCGCGGCTTTTCTACCCGGCGGGCACCCGTCCTGATGAGGTACTCGAATCGCCCCTGGAGGGCGACAAGGGCGGGGTCCGACCCCGCGAACGTCAGCAAGTCCTGCATCTCCTCTTCCGTGACACACGTGTCCATCCCGGAGATCAGGGACACCGGCGATCGATACTTCAGGTCATGGCGGAATGTATTCAGCGCTCGGCCGCTTCCGTCGTCGTTGTGGACTGTTCCCACGACCGTGCGATCACCCAAGCATCCAGCGACGACGAACGTATGGGCCTGAGGCGACAGCCGTCTGAAAGCGTGAGTAGCCGATGCGCGCACCGCCAGCCGCCGGCACATCTCCACGGGATCCAGCCGCCAGGCCTCAATCTCGTTGAGCGCCAGCGCGAGCCATTCGGCCATAGGACGCCCTTCGATCTCTGCGAGACCGTTGAAGGTCCATCCGAGGCGGGCACCGGCCATCGTTTCGAGGACGACGATCTTGATCCGCGTGTCGTCCGCCACGTTCCGCCTCTTACCTCGAACCTCGACAACCCGCTGATCGCTGGCCATCGCGACCAAATCGTCGTTCGCAGCTACGAGGTTCAGCGTCATCAGTTACTCGATACGAGAACTCCGAGCTGGCCGGATGGTGTCAGCGCATCCCCTTGCCCTTCTGCTCGCACCAGAGCAGCGTTCCCGCAGGTGGGCACGGCGTTTGACCCCTGATAACCCCCAGCCAGACGCGCTAACCCGCTACGGCGGCGGTTTCGGGACCGCTGTGCCACTGGAGCTGCTTGTTCGTCAAGGTCGTTTCGTGACGGATGAGCACGACCGATCCGTGACTGCAGGAACTGCCAATCGCCTTAGATATGTACACGTGTGGCGCACCCTTACCGACCCCGGGGTCGCCCCCCCGCCCACGGGTCCCGCGCGGACGAAGCTCCTCCTTCGCCGGCGCGGGACGGGATCACTCAAGGGACGTGCGGGACGCAGCGGAGGTGCAACGGTCAGAGCTCGCGAGGACTCTTCGCGGACTCTTCGCGGACTCTTCGCGGACTCTTCGCGGACTCTTCGGTAGGCGATCAACGAAGGAGCCGAAATCCGCTCCGAGGTAGAAGCTCCGGGGGTGGGACTCGAACCCACAACCTACGGATTAACAGTCCGCCGCTCTGCCAGTTGAGCTACCCCGGACCGGAGCCACGGGAGTCTAGCAAGCGACCTTCTCCGGGCCGCTCGGTATGCTCCCCCGACCTGCATCGACACGGGAGGTCGCCCGATGAAGCTCCGTTCGCTCGTCGTGTTCGGCGCCGGCGTCACCGTCGGCATGGCGCTGTCGCGAAGGATGACCCAGGACGATCCGACGATCCTGCACGGTCCCTCGGCGCAGTCGACGTCGAACCCGGCGCTCCGCGCGGTGGGCACGGGCGCGCAGCGACTCGCCGATCGAGCGGGGATCGTGAGCTTGGAGGTGATCCGCCGCGCGCGCGGGAGGATCCAGGAGCGGCTCGGAGAGGACGAGCTCGGCGACGCCCAGTGGTCCTAGATCACCAGGACGTGCCCTGGTCGGATGCAGCGAAGTTCGCGGCGTAACAGTCGGTCTCCGCGGCATCGTTGATCCTGCCGTACGTCATGGTGTTCGGCGGGTCGTCTCGGAGGAAGAAGCACGTCCCGCCCTTCGAGAAGCTCGCGAGGGTCAGGACCCCACCGGAGACGTCACGGCTGACGGTCGTGGACTCCAAGCTCACGGTGGCCTCGCTGACCCACAGCAGCGTGGGGGCGAGCTCCGTCAGATCGGTGAGCGCGGCGCCGGAGTAGTCGCTGCTCCCGTTGACGGTCCAGTACACCCGGCCCGCCGTGAGGGCGGTGCGGAGCGAGGCCTTCGCCGCGGCGTCGCGGACCCGTTCCAGGGCGCCGGTCATCGTCGGGAGCGCGATGGCGATCAAGATCGCCAGGTTGAGGACGACCACCATGAGCTCCACGAGCGTGAACCCGTGTTCCTCGCGCAGCCTGCGGCGCATCGCTCCGGTTCCCATCATCACGTCCCGTCCTCCGGTGTTGGTGTCGGCAAGGCGCCGCGGAGCCTTGACCCTTCGAGCGAGGGATCGTGTGGCCGGGTTCGGGCGACGCAGGAGCCTGGATCGGCGTGAGACCCTTTGTGGCGCAACGGAGTGCCGCTACTCCAGGTAATCGCGGAGCTTCTGGCTCCGGGAGGGGTGCCGCAGCTTCGAGAGCGTCTTCGACTCGATCTGGCGGATCCGCTCGCGGGTGACCCCGAACTCCCGGCCGACCTCCTCGAGGGTGCGGGGGTGGCCGTCCACCAACCCGAACCGGAGCTGCACGACCTTCTTCTCGCGCTCGGAGAGGGTCTCGAGCACGCCCTCGAGTTGCTCCTGCAACAGGATGAACGACGCCGCGTCCACGGGGACGACGGCCTCGGCGTCCTCGATGAAATCGCCGAGCTGGGAGTCCTCCTCCTCACCGATCGGCGTGTGGAGCGAGACGGGCTCCTGGGAGACCTTCTGGATCTCGCGCACCTTCTCGGCGCCGATCCCCATCTGCTTGCCGATCTCGTCGGGCGTGGGCTCGCGGCCCAGGTCCTGGAGGAGCTGGCGCTGGATCCGCACCAGCTTGTTGATCGTCTCCACCATGTGCACGGGGATGCGGATCGTGCGTGCTTGGTCGGCGATCGCGCGGGTGATCGCCTGACGGATCCACCACGTCGCGTACGTCGAGAACTTGAACCCCTTGTCGTAGTCGAACTTCTCGACGGCGCGGATCAGACCCAGGTTGCCCTCCTGGATCAGGTCGAGGAAGAGCATGCCGCGCCCCACGTAGCGCTTCGCGATCGAGACGACCAGGCGGAGGTTCGCCTCGATCAGCTTGCGCTTGGCGAGCTGTCCGTCGCGCTCGACGCGCCGGCACAGGTCCTTGAGCTCGTCCTCGGTCTTCGGCCGGTACGACTTCGCGATCTTGTCGCGACCGATCCCCTCGACCCGGCCGAAGGCGGTCAGCTGATGATCGCGGACCTCCCAGACCTTCTCCACCATGAACCGGAGCGCCTTCGGCTCGGGCTTGCCGTCCGCGTTGGTCTGGATCTGGAGCGCGGAGGAGAGCTCGCCGGCCTGGATCCGTCGCGCCAGGTCCACCTCCTGCGCCGCGTTGAGCAGCGGGACCTTGCCGATCTCCTTCAGGTACATCCTGACGGGGTCGTTCGTGGGCGCACGCAGCAGGTCGACCTCGATGCGGACCTGCGTGGCGGCATCGGTGTCGTCGCCCGGGACCTCGATGACCTCGATCCCCTCGGTGGTGAGGTGCTCCTGGATCTGGGTGAGGAACTCCTCGATCTGCTCGGGGGTGAAATCGTCGACCGGAACGGCTTCCAGGAGGTCCTCGGAGGTCACGAACCCGCGCTCGCGCCCCCGGGCGACGATCTGCTCCTTTGCGTCGTCGACGCCGACGACCTCACGCGTGGCGGCGGCGTCGCTCATCGGGGGTTCCGGTTGAGTTGAGGCACGACGGGTCAGTGTACGGAACGGACCCCTACGCCGACCCCTGGCCGCGGAGGCGGCGGAGGTCGCCGTCGACCCGGACCAGCTCCTTGAACAGCTGGTCGTAGCCGGGGTCGGCGAGCGGGTTCATCTTCTGCAGCTGGATGCGCATGGTGTCGCTCCGGGCACGCAGGTGGAACTCCTCCAACCGCGCCCACACCGCGTGCGCGTACTCGGGCGTCAGCTCGCCCTCGAGGGGCTCGACGGCGAGTTGGGAGACCTTGGCGGCCAGCTGTACGTCCGCCCCCGCCGCGATCCGGCCGACGTCGCCGCCGGCGTCACGCAGGGCCACGAAGACCCGCCGGTGCGCGGCGGCGCGGAAGTGGTCCTCCGTCAGGGCCCCCTCCCCCTCGGCCGGCACGTCAACGCCGCGGGCCAGGAGCCTCAGCATCTCGCGCTCGACGCGTTCGGCCGCGGTGCCGCGGCTCACCGGCGCCGCGACGGGAGCGGCGGACTCCCCCGGCCGCTGGCGCAGCAGCTCCAGGATCGCCGACTCCGCCACGCCGGCCTCGTCCGCCAGGAGCCCGACGTACTCGGAGCGGCGGACCGGATCGGCGCAACCGGCCGAGGATGGGCAGCGCCTCCGCGACCGCCGCCGACCGGTCCTCGACCGAGGTGAGATCGTGGCGGGCGACCGTGCGCCGCAGCATGTATTCGACGATCGGACGGGCGCCGGCGGCGGCGTGCCGCACCGCCTCCACCCCGTGCTTGGCCACGAACTCGGCCGGGTCGAGCCCCTCCGGCATGATCATCACGACGGCCTGGACGGGGAACTGCTCCTGGAAGCCGAAGGCCCGCTCGGCGGCCCGCGCGCCCGCCTCGTCGGAGTCGAACGCGAGCACGGCGCGGCGTGCGAACCGTGCGAGCAGCTCGAAGTGCTTCTCCCCGAGCGCCGTCCCGCACGTGGCGACGGTGTTCGCGATCCCGGCCTGCACCAGGCCGATGACGTCGGTGTAGCCCTCGACCACGAAGACCTCGCCGCTGCGCGCGATCGCCTGACGGGCGCGATGCAGGTTGTAGAGGACCTCCTGTTTCCGGTAGATCGGGGTCTCCGCCGTGTTCAGGTACTTCGCCTGCTCCCCGGCGCGCGCATCACCCGGGAGGATCCGGGCCCCGAAGCCGATGTGGCGGCCCTGCAGGTCGTGGATCGGGAACGTCAGCCGCCCGCGGAACCGATCGCGGACGACGCCGTCCTCACCGCGCGTGGCGACGCCGGCCTCCAACAGGACCTCCGACGAGAGGTCGCGCCGGCCGGCCAGCCGCCGGAGCATGAAATCCGGGTAGCCGGGTGCGTAGCCGATCTGGAACGCCTCGATCGCATCGGCGGTGAGACCTCGCTCGGCCGCGTACGCGCGAGCGTCCTCGCCCTCCTTCCCCTCCGCGAGCATCCGCTGGTAGAGCGAGGAGGCCTCCTCGTTCGCCCGGAACAGCGCCTTGCGGTGCTCGGCGGCCCGGCGCTCGGCGGCGGAGTCCCCCTCGTAGCGGAGCTGGACGTGCGCCTCGGCGGCGAGCCGTTCGATGGCCTCCACGTAGGAGAGCGATTCGAGCTCGCGCAGGAACGTGATGGCGTCCCCGCCCTTGCCGCAGCCGAAGCAGTAGAAGACGCCCTTCGAGGGCGAGACGCTGAACGACGGGGTCTTCTCCTGGTGGAACGGACAGATCCCCGTCATGGAGTCGTGCCCGCTCTTCTTGAGGGTGAGGAACTGGCCCACGAGCGCGACGATGTTCGTCCGCTCCTTGACGGCCTCGATGTCGTCCTGCCGGATCCGTGCCACGGCGCTCCCCGGGGGTCGCTACAGGAGCCAGCCCCGGGGAAGGAGGAGCTGCTCGTAGGTGCGCAGAGCGTACCTGTCGGTCATGCCCGCCACGAAATCGGCGACCCGGGTGGGGAGGTCCCCTGAGGCCTCGGCGTACTCGGGCGGCATCTGGTCGGGGTGCTCCAGGAAGTGCTGGCAGAGCTCGCGCAGCAGGTGCATGGCCTTGTCGTGCTCCTGGCGTGCGCCGGCGCGAAGGTAGACCTCGGCGAACATGAAGTCGCGGAGCTCGTCCATCGCGCGGAAGACCGGCTCGGACAGGCGCACCTCGGGAGCGTCGGCGCTGGCCGCCACCAGGTCCCGCACGAGCGTCCCGATGCGCTCCGTATGCGTGGCGCCCAGGACCTGGAGGGCGTCCGCGGGGAGCTCCTCGGTGGCGAGCACCCCGGCCCGGATGGCGTCGTCGATGTCGTGGTTGATGTAGGCGATGCGATCGGCGAACCGGACGACCTGCGCTTCCATCGTGGACGGGGGTGGCATCGACCAAGGATGGTGCACGATCCCGTCGCGGACCTCCCACGTGAGGTTGAGCCCGGCGCCATCGTTCTCCAGGTGCTCCACGACGCGCAGCGATTGCTCGGAGTGGCGGAACGGCCGGCCCAGGAACGGCGTCAACGCCTGCTCGCCGAGATGACCGAAGGGCGTGTGCCCCAGGTCGTGGCCGAACGCGATCGCTTCGGTCAGGTCCTCGTTCAACCGGAGCGCCCGCGCGGCGGTCCGCGCGATCTGGGAGACGTCGAGGGTGTGCGTGAGGCGCACCCGGTAGTGGTCGCCCTCCGGAGCCAGGAACACCTGGGTCTTGTGCTTCAAGCGACGGAACGCCTTCGAGTGCTGGATGCGATCGCGGTCGCGTTGGAAACAGGTCCGCAGATCGTCCTCGGGCTCCGGGCGCTCACGGCCCTTGCTCCGCGCCGCGAGCACGGCGTGCGGCGAGAGCGTCTGTGCCTCGATGGCCTCGGTGCGCGCGCGGGGGGTCTCCACGAGGTGATGCTAGCCGCGACCGCCGACAGCGGCGCAGGTCCCGAGCCCGCTCAGACGGCCCAGGACACCGGTGTCGAGCGGCCGTGCTCGCTGGAGGAGCGGCGGACCTCGATTGCCATCGCGATCTCCTCGGACACTTCCCGAGCGAGCATCACGGCCGCCACGACCCTGCCGGCGCCGTCGCGCGCGGGGCGCCCGTTCACCGAGAGGATGAGATCGCGATCGAGCGTCGGTGGACGCATCCGGATCAGCTCCCCCTCCACGGTCTCGCCCGCGAGGACGCGCGACTCGGGCAGGGCCTCGATCGCCTTCTCCGAGCCGTCGAACGCCCGCACCTGGCACCGGCGCACGATCTCCTCGAGGGTCGCGCCCGGGTGGACCGAGGTCATGTCGGCGTAGGCGCGGTTCGTGTAGAGGACCTTGCCCTCGGCGCTCACGGCCGAGGCTCCCTCTCCGAGGGCCTCCAGGATCGGCTCTACGTCGGAGGCCGGCGCCATGCCCATCCGCTGCAGGTACTCGCGGTAGGCGTTCGTGGAGCCCAGCGCCATCCGGTACTCCTCCAGGTTCGAGCGGAGGGTCTCGCCGGTCTCCTCGGTCTTCCGCGTGATCTCGTTCGTGGCCTGCTCCAGCCCGCCCAGCTGGGTCTGCATCGTGGCCGCCATCGCCGTGAGCCGTTCGATCAGATCGCCCGTCTCCTCGAGCTTCTCCAGGGATCCCTGCATGCGCTCGGAGGACTCCGCCGATCCTGCCGACGACCTCGGTGGTCCGCTCCAGCTTGCCCAGGGAGTCGGCCATCAGGGCCGACGTGCCCGCGAGCTTCGTGATCTGGCGGTGGGCGCGGAAGATCATCCACCCCATCAGGGCGATGAGGAGTGTCAGCGCGATCTGCAGCTGCGCCTCGAAGGTGGTGAAGAGCTCCTGCACCCAGTCCCACATGACCCGACCATCATCGGCATGGAGGGCGTCGGCCCTGAGCGCTCGGGGGTCGGTCGTTCAGGCTCCCCCGAAGAGGCGGTACCCGAGGTAGGCGAACGTCTCCCGGAGGTAGCCCCGCCCCCGTTCCTGCTCGCTGGTCGCGGCCGAGGTCCATGTCGCGGAGGCGTGCCCGTCGATCCCCAGGTCGGCGGCCATCGCCTCCATCCGCGCGTTGTGCCACGGATCGGACACCAGGAACGCGCTCGCGCTCCCGTGCTCCAGCAGCCAGGCGCCGGCGGCCTCCATGCTCTCCCAGGTGGTGTGGCCGACGGGGAGCGCGACGACGGCGTCGGGGGGCACCCCCCTCGAGATCAGGTAGTCGCGGCCTGCGTCCGCCTCCGTCGTCCGGTCGCCGGGCTGGTTGCTGCCGAGCGTGAGCACCACGTCGGCACGTCCCTGCTCCCACAACAGCACGGCATGGTCGAGGCGGCCGGCGAACACCGGCGAGGGATCGCCGTCGTACTGCGCCGCGCCCAGCACGACGATCGCGTCCGCACGATCGAGCTCGGCCGCGTCGTCGTGGTGCGCCGCCCGCCACACGATGAGACCGGAGACGGACACGACGAGGGCCAGGGACAGCGTGAGGGCGCCCACGAGGACGACGACGGGATGCCTGCGGGCCCACCGCATCGGCGCCAGGCTACCCCCGCGGGAGCCCGGCGCCGATGCGCGCGCGCTCTACCCGCGACGCTCGAGCGTCCCCGGGCCGGGGCACTTCGGCTCGCACTCGAGCGACCAGTTCTTCCGCTCGACGGCGACCGTGTCCGACCGCTGCCGGTAGATCTCCTCGGAGATCTCGACCCCCGCCGTGTTCGTATGCGCGTGGATGAAGTAGTCCGAGGTCGCCCCCTCCTGCCAGAAGAGCGCGATATGCTTGTCGTTCCCCCCGTCGCTATACCAGACGATCGCGTCCATCCTCGACGTGGTCATGATGTCCTTGGGGATCGTGCGGAACGGATCACCCTGCTCCGGGTCCTTGTAGTGGAACGTCGCCCATGGTCCGTGGATGAACTTGCCGTAGTCGTAGCGGCGGTACCCGTTCGTGCCGTCGGACTTGAGCGCCCACACGCGGAACACGAACCCCGAACAGTCGGTCCCCTCGCCGCCCCCGTCCGCGGGGAGCGTCGGCGTGTCGTCCCGGTCGTTGAGCCGGTAGCAACCACCCCCGAGGAAGTAGCCCTCCTTGAGCGGAGGCTGCGCGTACGAGATGGCGTCGGAGCGCTTCCAGAACACCGGCGAGGAGGCGCCGCCGTTGCAGTACCTGTCCGCCCACGCATCGGCGTGGGCGGAGCCGCTCGCGGTCGTGAGGAGCCCGCTGGCTGCCGCGATCGCCAGGAGGGCGACCGTCGCTCGCTTCCCGATCACAGACGTCATGCTCACCTCACCTCGAATCGATCGATACGGATGCCGTCGCCGAGGTCCCTGGCCATCAGGACCGCGCGCGGCCCGGCGGAGCGAACCGTGGAGAACGGCGCCGCCATCCGCGCGGTCGGCTCAGGGAGCAGCGTGAGGGAGGCGATGCTCCCTCGGGCGTCGAACCGGATGGCCGCGACGGCGAAGTGCGTCGCGTCCCAGACGCCCTGGACCGCGAGCGCACCTCCGTCGGCCAGCGACCGAACGAAGTAGTCAGCGCCGGGCTGCACCCCCTCCGGGAGCCGAACGGCTGCGCCGGCTCGTGACCCGTCCGGGCGCGTCCACACCACCGCGAGCCGGTCGTCCACGACCGCGGTCGCCGCGACGGAGCCGTCGACGAGCGGGACGCTGGAGGTCTGGGCGGCGGCTTGCGCGCCGGGCGGCAACGCGGCTCCCGACGGACCCCTCACGGGGACCCACTGGGCGCTCCCCACCCGCACTCGGGGGACAGGCCCGCCGATCACGCGCGAGACCACGCCGTAGCCGACGGGGTACCTCCCGGCCACCTCACCGTCCTCGGTCACCTCGAAGGTCTGGGCCTCGGTGCCGAGGGTCGTCGCCAGCAACCCGCGTCCGTCGATCGCGATGTCCAACGGGCGGCCCGGTGGCAGGGCAACGCTGCCGTGGGCCGAGCCGTCGGGCCCGAACCGCAGGGCGCGGGCGTGCACCCAGTCGGCGACGACGATCGAGCCATCGGTCGCGACGTCGAAGCTCGAGGGCCCCGACTGACCACCTTCGTCCCCGACGCCGGCGACCCCCACGTCCGTGGGGCCCGAGCCAGCCCGGAGCCGAAGCATGGTCTCGCTCGGCTCGACGACGCGATCCCACCGGATACCGGGCAGGTCCACGCGAGGCAGGCCTCTGGTGGTGAGCACCCGGATGGGCGAGTCCTCTCCGCCGGGTGGGTAGTCGGTGGTGGCGCCGTCGGCGGTCTCGAGGCGGAACGCGTAGGAGAGCCCGGCATCCGGGACGAGATCCGCGGGCACGTGGAAGCGGATGACGCCGTCGGTGCTGCGGCCCTGGATGGGCACGGCGCCCGGCAACCCCGAGGGGCGGACGAGGACGTCGGCCCGGACGACACGGCAGGACGGTGCCCCGGCCCGCTGGCAGTACGTCGTCACCGTGAGGTCGAGGGGGGCACCGGCCTGGACGAACGCCGGCGCGGCGTGGAGCACCGCCGGACGAGGCACGGTCCCCGCCTCCTCCGGCGCGGCCCGCGTGAGGACGCCCGCGCCGACGACCGCGCCCAGGAGCGCCCCGGCCGTCAACCCGGCGGCGATCCATCGCCTGCGCGGCAAGCCTCTCGTGGAGGGTTCCATCGCACCACCTCCTGTAGGACGGTGGGGAGGCAGAGGAAGGATGTCGCGACGCTAGCGGAGGGCGAGCGCGGCGGACGTGACGGCCGTCACGCTGTAGGGCATCGAACCCTCATCCACCCGATACCGGGTATGCACTCGGAGCCTCCCAAGTTCCGATGACTCTGGGTATAGCCTCAGGCACCCCCGCCTGGGGTCTGGACGCTCGGCGTGGCCGAGCACGGAACAGCGAGGAGGAATCATGAGCAGTTCGCATGATGCGAGCCGACGCGGCACGATCCGCCGTCTACTCGCGGCGAGCGCGGTGACGGGGCTTACCTTCATCGGCCTCATCCCCACCACCGCATCCGCCGGGACGGTCGGGATCGTCGTCGACTACGACCCTGTGACGAGGAACGTCACGGCCACGGCCGGGACGGGCGGCGCCGACGTGGTCACCGTGACCGGCACCGCGACCACCATCACGATCACCGACACGCTGGGCGCGTCCACGAGCGACGTGCAGTGCGCGGACGGCGGGACCACCATCACCTGCACCCCCGGTGGGGGCCTCTCCCCGGCGGCGGTCTCCATCTCCACGGCTGACCTTTCAGACACCGTGACGGTGACCGGTGCGCTCGGCTGGACGTCGCTGACGGTCAACAGCGGCGGCGGTGCCGACACACTCACCGGGAGCACAGGCGTCGAGACCCTCAACAGCACCTCGGGCAACGACACCGTCTCGGGCGGCGCGGGCGCCGACATCATCTCCGACACGGCGGGCACGAACACCCTCAACGGTGGTGCCGACGGCGACACCATCAACGGTGGAACCGGCATCGACACCATCAACGGGGGCGCCGGGAACGACACGGTGAACGGCAACTCGGGCAACGACGCGCTGAACGGCGGCGACGACAACGACACGCTGAACGGCCTCTCGGGCAGCGACCGCCTCAACGGCGACGATGGCGTGGACACGCTCAACGGCGGCAACGACGCCGACACGCTGATCGCCACCGACGGCGGGAACGACGTCCTCAACGGCCACGGCGCCTTCGACACCGCGTCCTACGTCGGCGAGACGGACGACGTCGACGCCTCGAACGACGGCGTGGCCAACGACGGCGTGGGCGCCGAGACGGACAACATCGCGGTCGATGTCGAGAACATCACCGGCGGCGACGGGGACGACACCCTGACCGGCAACACCGGGGCGAACAAGCTCAAGGGTGCGGCCGGCGCGGACACCGTCAGCGGCGGCGACGGCAACGACTACGTCTACGGCAACGACGGCGCTGACGTCGTTGACGGGGGCCTCGGGGCCGACCGTGAGTACGGGAACGACCAGATCGACCTCCTCATCGCCACGAGCGACGCGGGTGCGGTCGACTACCTGTACTGCGGAAAGCCGAACCCCGACGAGGGTGGCGACGAGTACGACGCAGGTGGCACCGATGTGGTGGCGTTCGACTGCGAAGTCGTGTTCGTGGAAGCGTAACCTCGACCGACCAGGCACTCCATGAAGGGGGCGGGCCGAAGGCCCGCCCCCTTCGCTATGCGGTGACCGGCGGCCCGGCGGCTCCCCGGAGCCGCCGGGCCGCCTCCCACGCCAGCCACGGTGAGCGGAACAGGAACCGCTCCTCGTCGGCCGCGGCTCCCTCGCCCCAGCGGAGCACGAGCCACACGTCGGTCTCGGGCTCGAACCCCTCCCGGAGCGGCTCGGGGACGTGTGTGCCGTTCGCGTCGACCACGTCGTCCACGCCCAGCGACGCCCGTGGAATCCTGCCGACCTCGATCACCTCGCGCACGCCCGAGGCCTCCGGCGGCTCGGCCAGGAACGCCACATCGTCGGCCAGCATCGCCGCGGTGACCGGGAGCTCCAGGTCCATGCCACGCAGCATCGCCAGCGCCGGATCGTCCTCCCCCTCCTCGGCGGGCCGCACGACGCCGCACGGGAAGGACGAGGTCGCCCCGTGCTCGTGCAACCACCGCGACCGCGAGGCCCCCAGCGCCGCCCGTCGATCCAGCCGCTCGTAGACGCCGGCGCGCTCGGCCGCGTGGAGACCTCGTGTGGCCTTCTCGGTCCGGGCTTCGTTCAGCGCGACCAGCAGGAGCGCGGTCGTGACGAGTCCCACGGCCCTACGCGCTCGCCGAGGCGAACTCCCCCACCGCCGCTTGGCCGGCGGCCAGACGCGCGGTCTCCACCCGGAACGGCGAGCAGCTCACGTAGTCCAGCCCGAGCTCGTGACAGAACACGACGCTCGCCGGGTCGCCCGCCGTGCTCGCCGCAGATCCCGAGGTGGAGCTCGGGGTTGGCCGCGCGGCCCTCGTCGCACGCGATCTGCATCAGCCGGCCGACCCCGGGCCGGTCGATGGTGACGAAGGGGTTCGCCGGGACGAGCTTGCGCTCCTCGTACAGTCGCCACGAACTTGCCGATGTCGTCGCGGCTGAACCCGAACGCCGTCTGCGTGAGGTCGTTCGTCCCGAACGAGAAGAAGTCGGCGGACTCGGCGATCTCGCCCGGCCGTCACGGCGGCCCGCGGCAGCTCGATCATCGTCCCCCATTCCAGGTGGGACAGCTCGCACGCCCTTCGCGCTCGAGGATCTCGCGAGCGACCGGCTCCAGCTCCTCGCGCATCTGCTGGAGCTCGCCGCGGGTCGCGACGAGCGGGATCATGATCTCGACCTTCGGGTCGCCGCCGTCCGTCTGCGGACCTCGCACGCCGCCTCGACGATCGCCCGCACCTGCATCGCGTAGAGGCCGGGCTTCACGATCCCGAGCCGCACGCCGCGCAGGCCGAGCATCGGGTTGGCCTCGTGGAGCTGGCGGACCTTCGCGAGCACCTGCTCGCTGCTCGGTGACGTCCTCGCCGCGCTCGCGCCCGAGCGCGACCTCGACCGAGAGCGCCGTGAGGTCGGGCAGGAACTCGTGCAGCGGCGGGTCGAGGAGCCGCACCGTCACGGGCAGCCCGTCCATCGCGCGGAAGATCCCGACGAAGTCGCCCCGCTGCAGCGGCAGCAGCGCGTCGTACGCCGCCTGCTCCTCCTCGTCGGTCTCGGCGAAGATCATCTGCTGCACGGCGTGCGACCCGCTCGGCCCCGAGGAACATGTGCTCGGTCCGGCACAGGCCGATGCCCTCGGCGCCGCGCTCGCGCGCGTTCGAGGACTGGTCCGGCGTGTCGGCGTTCGCGCGGACCCGGAGCCGGCGCCGCGCGTCGGCGACCTCCATGAGCCGCTCGAAGGCCGCCAGATCGGCTGCTCGCGGGCCTCCCGGTCGCCCTGCCGCGCCTTCTCCAGCACCGACTCCTCGAGCGGCAGCTCGCCGACGTAGACGTTGCCGGTGAAACCGTCGATCGTGATCGTGTCGCCCTCGGCAGCGACCGTGGCGCCGTTGGCGTTGAACGCGCCCGGCGGCCGAGGTCGATCTTGATCGCGTCGGCGCCGCACACCGCCGGGATCCCCTCGCCGCGGGCCACCACGGCCGCGTGCGAGTTGGTGCCGCCGGCGCTCGTCAGGATGCCCTGCGCGGCGATCATGCCGTGGTAGTCGTCGGGCGTCGTCTCCCGCCGGACCAGGATGACCTGGCTCGCCCGTCCTCGCCCGCGGGCCTCGGCCTCGTCGGCGCTGAACACGACGGCGCCCGTCGCGGCGCCCGGGCGAGGCGTTCAAGCCCGCGGCGATCGGCGTCGGCGCCGGCGGCCTCGACGCGGCGCTTGAACAGCTCCTCCAGCCGGTTGGCGTCGACCCGCAGCAGCGCGGCGTCCTCGTCGATCAGCCCCTCGGCGAGCATGTCGTGGGCCATCACCCACTCGCCGAACGCGGTCCGCTTGCCGATGCGCGTCTGCAGGATCCACAGGCGGCCCTTCTCGATCGTGAACTCGATGTCGCACATGTCGCGGTAGTGGCCCTCGAGGGTGTCCATCACGTCGCGGAGCCCCGCGTAGGACGTCGGGGTCGAGCTCCTCGAGCTTCGCGAGCGGCAGCGTGTTGCGGATGCCGGCGACGACGTCCTCGCCCTGGGCGTTCGCGAGGTAGTCGCCGTAGGGCACCTTCTCGCCGGTCGAGGGGTCGCGCGTGAACGCGACGCCGGTGCCGGAGTCGTCGCCGCGGTTGCCGAACACCATCGCGACGACGTTCACCGCCGTCCCGAGGTCGTCGCTGATCTTGTTCTGGCGCCGGTAGTCGATGGCGCGCTTGCCGTTCCAGCTCTCGAAGACCGCGTCGATCGACAGGCGGAGCTGCTCCTTCGGGTCCTGCGGGAAGTCCTCGCCGGTGTGCTCCCGGTAGATCGCCGAGGAACCGCTCGATCAGCGCCGCCAGGTCGTCGGCGTCCAGATCGGTGTCCTGCGCGCTTCGGCCCTTCGCGGCCTTGGCTTCGTCCAGCGCGTGCTCGAACGCGTCGGCGGGCACGTCCATCACGATCTTGCCGAACATCTGGATGAAGCGCCGGTAGGCGTCGCGCGCGAACCGCACGTCGCCGCCGGTCTGCTCCGCGAGCCCATCGACCGAGTCGTCGTTGAGCCCGAGGTTCAGGACCGTGTCCATCATGCCCGGGCATCGAGAACTTCGCGCCGCGACCGCACGCAGACCAGCAGCGGGTCGTCGGCGTCGCCGAGCGTCTTGCCCATCGAGGCCTCGAGCGTCCGCAGGTGCTCGCCGGCCTCGTCGAGCATCTCCGCCGGGGCGCCGCCCTCGCCGAGGAACGTGAGGCAGGCCTCGGTCGTGATCGTGAACCCGTGCGGGACGGGCAGGCCCATGTTGCGTCATCTCGGCGAGGTTGGCGCCCTTGCCGCCGAGGAGGTCCTTCATGTCCTTGTTGCCTTCGGAGAAGTCGTAGACGTACTTGGTCACTGCATGCCTCCGCCTCTATCGCGGTTCGCGAACGCCGTCTCGGCGGCCATCGCGGCGACCGAGGGTCAGCGCTAGCCGTGGCCCGCCTCCAGGAGGCCGTCGCTGGTCGCGAACACGACCGTCGGACCCCGCCGCTCCGCGAAGCGGACATCGGCGTGGCTCCCCGGCGCCGACTCGGTCCACTCGGCGCATCGCCGCCGCGAACTCCTGCCCTCGGCGTCGGAGTCCCACGCCGTCGCAGGACGACGACGACGTCGTCGCCGTCGGTCCAGGCGCGGTAGACGCCGCCGTCCCAGCCCGCGGCGGCGTTCGCAGAGGCGATCGGGAGGAGGCGCAGGTCGAGCATCTCGCGCAGCCACGCCTCCCCGACGTCCATCGCGTCCAGATCGCCCCACCCCTCGCCCGAGCGCGGCGGTGAGGTCGGGCACGTCACCGGCGTGTCGGCGTCGTCCGGGAAAGCTCGGGGTGGATCACCTGCTCCGTCGAGACCGGGCGGTCGGCGCATCGCCGCGTCCACGGCCTCGGTGCCGCCGTCGCCGAGCGATCGCGTCCACGAACGCCTGCCCGGTCGACGTAGGGCCACGACTGCAGCGCCTGGACGAACGGCGGCACGTCGCGCAGCGCGGCCTGCGCCTCCGCCGCCGCGTCCATCGCGTCGGCGAGGCCGCTGAGGTCGAGCGTCGGGTCGGCCAGGATCACCGCGGTCGCGAAGTGCTGCGCGCTGCCCTCCACCAGGCCGAGCGCGGCGGTGAAGCGCTCGTCGGCGCACCGCGCCGCGAGCTCGTCGAGCCGCTGCAGGTCGAAGTGCTGGTCGTCGAGCGCGTGCGTCAGCTCGTGCGCCAGCACCAGTCGCTCGTCGACGCCGAGCTCGTCGCCCCGAGCCGAGGTAGACGAGCTCCCCGGTCTGCGGGTCGTAGAAGCCGATCACCTGGCCCGTGAGGTAGGTGCGGTAGGCCTCGTGCAGGTCGCGTCGGCGCGGATCACGCCGATCGTGCGCCACGCGACCGTCGCCGGTCGTAGAGATCGCGTGGGTAGTAGGTGTCGAAGGACTCCTCCGAGCGGCGGTCCATCTCCGTCATCGCTGATCGCCTCGGCGGCCGGCGGTGTCGAGAACGCGAGCCCGCGCGCCGCCTCCACCTCGACGATCAGCTCCTGGATCTCGCGGGGCAGCGCGCCCGGCCGTGCACCGGCTCGGGCTCGCGATGTCCGGCGGCACGCAGAGGTCGGCGATCGCCTTCCTGCGCGGTCGGCCGCGCCGCCGGCACCGACCGACGGGATCGGCGACCGGCGATCCCGGCGGGTTCGTCCGACCGCTGGGATCCCGGCGTGCACGCGGCGAGCGACGACCGAGCGCGATCGCGGCGCTCGACGCGAGCCGTCATCCGGTCGCCCTCGCGCGGAAGGGTGACCGCCAGCACCCCCAGCACGATCGCCGCGACGGAGAGCCCCATCGAGATCCACAGCGGGGTCAGCGAGTCGAGGAACGACCGGACCGAGCAACGCGATGGCCGCGCCGGCGACGGAGCGATCGCGCGCCGAAGCGCGACCCAGAACATCCAGGGCCGCCCCGTGCTCACAGATGCTCCCGCAGGTACACGGGGAGCTGGTCGATGGAGATCCGCTCCTGCGCCATCGAGTCGCGCTCCCGGACGGTGACCGCGCGGTCCTGGAGCGTGTCGAAGTCCACCGTCACGCAGAGCGGCGTCCCGACCTCGTCCTGGCGGCGGTAGCGGCGACCGATCGATCCCGCGTCGTCGTAGTCGCACATCCAGTCGCCCTTCAACAGGTCGAAGACCTGCGCGCGCCGTCCGGGACGAGCTGCTCGTTGCGCGACAGCGGGAGCACCGCGACCTTGATCGGGGCCAGGTCGTGGTGCAGCGCCAGGTACGTCCGCTTCTCGGTCCCGCCCTTGGCGGTGGGAGCCTCCTGGACGCGATAGGCATCGAGGAGGAAGGCGAGGGCCGACCGGTCCACCCCGCCGGCAGGTTCGATCACGTAGGGGTGGTATCGCCGCTCCTGCTCCTGGTCGAAGTAGGACAGGTCCTCGCCCGAGGCCTTCTCGTGGGCCTTGAGGTCGTAGTCCGTCCGGTTCGCGATCCCCTCGAGCTCTCCCCACCGTCCGCGCGAACGGGAACGTGTACTCGATGTCCACCGTTCGCTTCGCGTAGTGGCTGAGCTCGTCGGCGTCGTGTTCGCGCACCCGCAGGTGCTCGCGGTCGATGCCGAGACCGACGTACCAGTGCGACGCGCTGCTCGATCCAGTAGTCGTGCCAGGTCCTCGTCGGTCCCGGGCTCGACGAAGAACTCCATCTCCATCTGCTCGAACTCCCGCGTGCGGAAGATGAAGTTCCCCGGCGTGATCTCGTTGCGGAACGACTTGCCGATCTGCGCGATCCCGAACGGGATCTTCTTCCGCGACGTCGTCTGGACCTGCGCGAAGTCCACGAACATCCCCTGCGCCGTCTCGGGCCGAAGGTAGACGGCGTTGTCGTCCTCGGGGATCGGCCCCATGTGCGTTCGGAACATCAGGTTGAAGTTGCGCGGGTCCGTGAACGCCTTGTTCCCGCAGTTCGGGCAGACGTGCGGGTCACCTTCGAGGTGGTCCTCGCGGAAGCGTTGGTGACACGCCAGGCACTCGACGAGCGGATCGGTGAAGACCTCGAGGTGGCCGGAGGCCTCCCAGACGCGCGGGCTCATGATCACCGCCGCCTCGAGCCCGACGACGTCGCTCGCGCTCCTGGACCATCGAACGCCACCACGCGTCGCGGACGTTGCGCCGAAGCTCCACACCGAGGGGCCCGTAGTCCCAGCTGCTGCGGAGCCCCCCGTAGATCTCGGATGAGGGGAACGCGATCCCTCGGCGTTTCGCGAGGGACGTGAGGTCGTCCATCAGGTCGGTCATGCAGGTGCTCCTCTCTTCCCGGTCGCTGGGTGCGGCCGCTGGCGTGGAGGCCATCCTAGCGGAGAGGTGTTGCGACCCCTGGCGACTCACCCGTTTTGCACCGTTTCTCCACCGCCGCCGTGAACGAGATGTGAAGACGCATGCGTAGCGGGGACCCGGTTGCGTGAGGATCCGTGAAAGTACTCCCCTCACCTATTGCGCTGTAGGCCGATCGGCGTAACCCTTCGCGGACTCGCGGCACGAGGCCGCGCTGAACGGGAGGGTGAAGTTCGATGAACGTACCTTCTGGCAGCCGCCGACGGCTGCTTGCGATCCCGATCGCGTTGACGGTGATGTTCGCCATCGCGATCCCCAGCTGGGCGACGCTGACGCCCAGTCAGTTCGATGCCGGTGACGGGAACCTGGTCCTGGTCGACCCGGGCGGCGGCGTCGACGTGAAGGATTGGGCGAACTCGCAGTCGATTGTGTCGACAACGCGGAGAACCCCGGCCCTCAGGTCGACGAGCGCTTCGGGTGTGGCCTCGATAAGCCGACCGGACAGACCGACGACTCGTTCGGCCAGGGGACCAAGGAAGACACCGCGGTTCCCACGGTGGTGAACGGGTCCATCCCGAACAACAAGTCCGACCTCACGCGCCTGTACGTGGACAACGAGCGCGTCAGACGACCAGGAGTTCCTCTACCTGGCGTGGGAGCGCGTCCAGGAGCCGAACGGCACGACGAACATGGACTTCGAGTTCAACCAGTCGACCGCGACGTCGAGCAACACGGCATCACGCCCGTGCGGACGGCCGGCGACGTCCTGATCAAGTACGACCTGTCACAGGGCGGCGTGAACCCGGTGCTGGGCTTCCACCGGTGGGTGACCACCGGGAACCCCGCAACGGTGTGCGAGGCCTCGAACACGCGTCCCCTGCTGGGGCAAGGTGCAGCCGATCTCCGGCGCGAACTTCGAGGCAGCCGATCAACACGGTCGTCGTGACCGATCCGATCCAGCCGGGAGCGCCCAGGAGCCTGAGCGTCCGGACGTTCGGTGAGGCCGCGATCAACCTCACGGGTTCCGGGCATCCTCCCGCCGGGCACCTGCGAGGGGTTCGGCCGCGCGTACCTGAAGAGCCGGTCCTCCGACTCGTTCACCGCCGCGGTCAAGGACTTCATCGCGCCGATCCCGGTGAACATCGCGAACTGCGGCAGCCTCACGATCAAGAAGGAGACCGTGCCCGACGAGGACCCGAACACGACGGACTTCTCGTTCACGCACACGGTCGGGACGAACTCCAACCCGGACGTGGCGAGCCCTTCACGCTCAAGGACGACGGCAGCCAGCTCTTCGCCGAACTGCAGGCCGGCAACTACACGGTGACGGAGACCCCCGTGCCCGCCGGGTGGGACCTGACCGACCTGCAGTGCACGAAGAACGGCGAGGCGTACGACGCGGCGGAGGGCCTCGCCACCCAGACGGCCTCCGTCGGCATCGCACCCGGTGACGACGTCGTCTGCACGTTCACCAACACGGCGAGGGCGACGCTGGTCGTGAAGAAGGTGACGGTCCCCGATCCGGACCCGACGGACCCCGACAAGGAGTTCACGTTCGCAGCCAAGAAGGGCGCGACCACGCTCACGCTGCCGGACTCGACCCTGTCGAACGGGCAGACCACGACCGTGTCGAACCTGGCCCCCGGCACCGATTACGAGGTGTCTGAGGCCGCCGAGACCGGCTGGGACCTGACGGCGGCCGCCTGTACGGTCACCGCCGGGGGAACGGGGACCCGTGGCACGGCGTCGCTCGCCAACCTCAAGGTCAGCAGCATCGAGCTGAAGGCCGGCGAGACGGTCACGTGCACGTTCACGAACACCAAGCGTGCGAAGATCGACGTCCTCAAGGTGGACGACGATGATCCAGGCGCAGCCGCTCGTGGGAGCCACGTTCGAGCTGTACCGGGACAACGGCGGCACGCCGAACGTGCTCGACGCGACCGACACGCTGGTCGACACGCAGGGGCCCACGGGGGCGAACGGCAGGGTGTCGTTCACGAACGTGTTGCCAGGCGTGCAGTACATCGTGCACGAGTCGATCACCCCGGCCGGGCACGAGACCGCTGCCGACCAGCTGATCACGCCCGCCGCGGGCGATCAGGACGCCGCGGTCGAGCTCACGTTCGTCGACGTCCGGAAGTTCACGATCATCGTCCTGGTGTGCAAGGAGAGCAACAACACGCTCTACCCGAGCACCGTGACGGTCGATGGCGCGGACAAGACGTCGCTGGCGACCGGCGGCGGCGGCACCATCACGGACGCACAGCTGTGCGCTCTGGGTGGGGCTTCCTACTCCGGCAAGCACACCGGGAACCACCCCGGGAACGTGAACATCCCGGTCTGAGCTGACCGGGAAGGAACCACTCGAAGGGGGCGGGCCGAAGGCCCGCCCCCTTCCGTACGCCGAGGTCCCGCTAGACGACCTGCACCGAGCAGGCGGCGTAGACCTTCGGGTTGCCGTTCATCTCGCCCATGAACGTGTAGGTGGTCGCACCGAGGACGCCGGCGGTCTCCGAGAACGCCTCCGTGCCGGTCATCGACATCCCGAACGGGAAGGTCAGCGACCCCGCATCGTTCGAGATCCGGATGTTCAGAGCCTTGTCCGTCGGCAGACCCTGGGCGTGCAGCGTGTAGCCGCCGCCGATGCCCACGGTGCCCGGGTCGGCCCAGCAGCCGGTCGCCGCGACGTCCGCGTTGCCGTTGCCACGGCCCGGCTTCCTCCCTGCGCCCGCGACGAACGGTAGCGCCAGGACCAGCAGCACCGCGACGTTGATCGCGATCGCTCGCTTCATCGTTCCATCCCCCTTCGTCCCGGCGCCACGGAGGGGCGCCGGCGCCCATACCCGATACCGGGTATCGGCAGGAGGGTTGCGCCGCTTGAATGCTCGACCTGAACCATCCGCAGGCCGATACCTCGGTCATGCCTGCCGGACGGACCTGCCGAGCCTGCGGGGAGCCGCTGCGAGGCGACGTCCGCTGGTGCGGGCTCTGCTACACCCCGGCCTGGGAATACAGCCCGCGGGCCCCGCTGCATCACGGGGACTTCGTCGACGCACCGCGCCACCGAGGGCGCAACCTCCCCCATTGGTCGAGGTGGGAGAAGAGCGCCACCACCTTCGGACCGGTGGGTCGGATGGCGTTCACGCTCGGCTTCCTCGTGAGCATCCCGACCGCGTGGTCCTTCGGCATGATCCTCTACATCGTCTGGGCCCCGGTGTTCGGTTGGTTCTTCCTGTCCTCGGTCTGGCAGAAGGGGTGGATCGTCCCCGACGAGCCGGAGCTCCCGATGCCCCCGGAACGACCCCGTCCCGTGCCGGTGCCGAGCGCGCCGGCGCACGTCGTGTTCCGGATCGCCGTCTGGCTCGGCGCCGTCGGCGCCGATCCTGGCGTTCGTCGAGGGCCCTGCCGAGGTGAAGGCGGCGATCGGGATGACCGCCTCGCTCGGACTCCTGTACTGGGTCTTCCGCTGGTCGCTCAACCGCTAGCCTCGCCGCATGCGTCGGCGCCCGGGGTGGTCGTTGGTCGCGGCCGTGGTCATCCTGGGGGCGGCCGCCTCCGTGGGGATGCCAGAGCGGGACATCACCGTGGACCGGCTCCGGCCGACGGTGAGCGTGGTCCTCGTCGTCACGGACGACCAACGGTGGGACACGCTCGAGGCGATGCCGCGGGTGCAGCGGCTGTTGATGCAACGCGGCGTCCGCTTCGACGAGGCGTTCGTCTCAAACCCGCTGTGCTGTCCGTCGCGCGCGACGATCCTCACCGGCGACCTCTCCCACACGACCGGCGTCTACCGGGTCGATCCGCCGTACGGAGGGTTCGTGTCGTTCCGCGACGAGGACACGCTCGCGACACGCCTGGACGCCGCCGGCTACACGACGGGTCTGTTCGGGAAGTACCTCGACGCCTATCAAGGCGCGGCCGTGCGCGGGTACGTGCCGCCGGGATGGGACCGGTGGGTCGCGATGGTGCACTCCCAGTACCAGGACTACAAGCTGACCGTCGACGGCGACGTGGTGGAGGCAGGACCTGATGACTACGCCACCGACGCGCTGGGGGCGGAGGCCGAGGCGTTCATCCGAGGGACCGACGGCCCGCTGTTCGTCCTCTACGCACCGCCGGCGCCGCACGAGCCCGCGGTGCCAGCGGCGCGTGACGACGGCGCGTTCGACGACCTCGGGCCCGTGCGACCGCCCTCGTTCGACGTGCCGATCGACGGAGCACCCGGGCACATGCGCGACCTGCCGTCGGTGGACGACGCCGCGATCCAGACGTTCCGTCGCGACCAGATGGCGTCGCTGCGCGCGGTCGACCGCGAGCTGGCCTCGCTCGTTCGCGCGCTGAAGGACACGGGGCGTCTGCACGACACCCTGATCGTCTTCACCTCCGACAACGGTCTGCTCTGGGGCGAGCACCGGTGGACGAAGAAGGAGGTGCCGTACGAGGAGGCGATCCGGGTGCCCCTCGTGATGCGGTTCGACGGTCGGGCGGCGTCCGGCGGAGCGTCGGACGCGATGGTGCTGAACACCGACGTCGCGCCGACGATCCTGGCGGCCACGGGGGTGGACGGGCCCGCCGCGGACGGCCGGAGCCTGGTGCCGCTCCTGGCCGAGCCGGCGGACCCCGGCCGCGACGTCATCCTGTTGGAGCACATGGAGGGGACGAACCCGGTTCCCACCTACTGCGGCGTGCGAACCGCCGAAGCGAAGCTCGTTCGGTACGCGACGGGCGAGGAGGAGCTGTTCGACCTCCGTGCCGACCCGTTCGAGCTGCGCAACGTCGCCGGGACCTCGGCCGAGCACGACGACTTGGCCGCGCTGCTCGACGAGCTGTGCCGGCCGCGGCCGCCGGGGTGGTTCGACGGTCGCGGTGGTCCGGCGGCCGCAGCCGTCGTCGCGCTGGCCGCGGGGTTAGCCGTCGCTTCCCGGCGCCGCTACGGGGTGCTGCGCTCAGGCCCGAGCCGATAGATCTCGTACCCCCCCGACGCTCCCACGAACTCGAGGTCATGCGGAGGGGAACCGTCGTCCGACGTCACCAGGAACCCGGGCTCGGCGGTCCCCGTCGTGATCGCCACCGGGGGGCCGCCCTCGCGGAGCCAGCGGCCCGTGCAGCCGGATGCGTACGCGATCTGCGGGTAGTCGTGGGTCGCGAGCACGAGGCACGGACCGTCGTCCACGAGCGTCCGGACGAACTCGCCGGCCGCGCGGGCGTTCGCCCGCTGCCCCACGGCACCGGCGTCGACTTCGCGGAGCACGGAGACCTGCCACCCCACCCACACGGCGGCGGCGATCACCAGCGGGACCACGGCGGCGCTCGGGAGCGTCACGGCCCCCGCCGCGGCCGCCATCGCGAGCAGGAGGATCGCGGGGAGCAGGTAGCGGGGGGCCTCCCCGCCCACGAGGGCGACGTAGGTGACGAGAAGTGCGCCGCCCACCGCCAGGGCGAGGTGCGCGGCCGGCCGGGCATCGCCGGCCGTGCGGACGGCCCCGAGGATGCCCAGCCCGAGCACGGTGATCCACCAGAGCGCCGCACCCCAGGGAACCGGCCTGGCATCCGCGCCGATCAACGGACCGTCGGCGAGCGCCAGGTGCAGGCGGAACCCGGCGAGAGGTCCGTTCTCCCCCATCCTGCCCACCGCAGCGGCGTCGCGGAGCGCACCCAGCGGACCGCCGAATCGGACGCTCATCTCGACGAGCCACGGTGCGATGCCGACGCCCACCGCGGCGGTGATCCACGCGGGCCACCGCCACGAGCGCGTCCTGAGGGTGCTCACCGCGATCAGGGCGAGCCCGGCCGCCGACGCGTCGATCGGCCGGAACAGGCCCGCCACGACGAGGAGCACGAGCGGACCCCATCCTGGTCGCGGGTCGCCGCGGGCGAGCCCTCGCGCCGCCAGCCCGCACGCACCGAGCAGCGCGATCGCCGACCAGAGGTTCGGCATCACCTCCGAGCCGTAGAACAGCACGAGCCACGACCCGCCGCTCACCACCGCGGCGGCGGCCGCGACCCGGGTGCCCACCATCGGTGCCCAGGCCGCCGCCGCGGCGACCAGCGCGGCGGACGATCCGAACGCCAACACCACGCGGACCCACACGAGCGGCATCCCCGTCCACATCAACGGCGCGACCAGCGCCACGATCCTCGCGCGCGCTGCGGCGCGAACAGGAGCGCCGGTCCTCGCAGCTGCGACAGGTAGATCGCCTCATCCCACGACGGACCGCGACGAGGATCGGTGAGCAGGAGCTGCGCGATCGCGAGCGCGAGCCCGAGGATCGCCCACGGGATCCACCGGCGCCCCGCGAGCGGTCCAGCGCGCCTCATCCGCCGGCCATCCTAGTCACGCGCCATGTTCCGTGAGCCGAGGGTTTTGACACCGAGCGCTCCTCCGCTAGGGTGAAGCGGAGCCCAGCCGGTCATCGGATGGGCTTTCCGTTTGCCCGACGAAAGGGGGATCACCCGGAAAGAGCCAACCGCAGCTCCGCGACAGGAGAAAGGACGACCTCATGCCCCGTCTGAGCATGTCCCCACCCCTGGCGACTTCGGAAAGCTCTCGCGGTCCTTCGACCGCTACGTCAGGAAGCTTCCCCCCGAAGCGTTACGGCACTTCCCCCCACCTGCCTCACCGCACCCCCTCGGGGCCGCACGTCACCGCCGGCGGCCCGTGCCGAGGCGACCCTCCACGGCCCCGGACCTAGGTCGTTCGGTGACCCACGCTGTCGACCCGTTGGCGTGCACAGAGTTCACCCCCCGTGCCGCCGCCGCGTCGTCAAGTTGCGCCGAACGACGAACCGATACCTGAACGGGTTCGACAGGAGGATGAGAGGATGGAGAATCGAGGAACGGTCTGGTACCGCGGGCACATCGTGTTCTGGGTGCTCGCGGGGCTGATGATCGTCACGATCCCGGCGCTGGGCGCGCGCGGCGGGAACGGCGGCACCAAGGGAGGCGGCGGCGGCGCCAGCATCACGGTGCGGCCGCTGGACTCGACGGATGGCCGGGCGTACTACGGGCAACGCGTGACGTTCGACGTGCAAACGAGCGCGTCGCAGCCCGGCGTCTGGCTCAGCTGCTCGGTGGGCGGCCGCGAGGTGCTCACCGCCTGGGGCGGCTTCTACGACGGCTCGGCATGGGGCCGGGTCTTCACGCTGGGACCGACGAACTCATGGAACAGCGGGGAGGCTGACTGCACAGCCAACCTAGTCGTCACCGCACGCAACGGGCGTGACACGACGCAGGCGACCACGAGCTTCCACGTGTACGCCTAGGTCACGTCGTCCGGATGTGAAGAGGCCCCCGGCTCGCGCCGGGGGCCTCTCGCGTTCCGGAACGCTCCTCCGTTCCTACGGGACGCTGATCGCCCCATCGTCTCCCGCGAAGTCGACCTGCGTGCTCTCCACGCACACACTCGCGCTGTTTCGCTGCGCGGGGTTCGTGGAGACATAGGTCACCCGCCAGAAGACGGTCGTATCGCTCGTGATCGCGACGGTCGTGTTGTTCGTCGTCGCGGTCTGCGGCGATGCACCACTGATCGGGTGCGCCGACAAGGGCTCCTGGTACAGCATCCCGGTGGCGGCGGTACCGCCGTCCGCGGTGCAGTTGGCCAGGGGTGTAGACAAGACGACGAACGAAGTAGACCAGCAGCAACAGTTGATCTATCGCGGGAGGTCAGCACCGCGGGCGAGGGCGGCTTGCTTGGCCTCGCCTTCGATCCGCTGTTCGCCCAGAACGGCTATTTCTACGTCGACCTGACCAACGCAGCGGGCGACACCGAGGTGCGCCGCTACCATGTCTCGGCCAATCCGGACGTTGCCGATCCCTCCAGCGGGCAGTTGATCATCCGCATCGACCAGCCCGACGGCAGCACCAACCACAAGGCCGGCTGGATCGGCTTTGGCCAGGACAACGATCTTTACGTCGCGCTGGGCGACGGCGGCGGCGCCGGTGATCCGTTCGGCAGTGGACAAAACAAGGACAGCCTGCTCGGCAAGATGCTGCGGCTCGACATCAGCAGTGACGACTTCCCCGCCGATCCCAACCGCAATTACCACATCCCCGGCGATAACCCGTTCGTCAATCAGGCCGGCGCCGACGAGATCTACGCCTATGGACTGCGTAACCCGTTTCGCAACAGCTTTGACCGCGTCACCGACACCCTGTTCATCGCCGACGTCGGGCAGGATAAGTGGGAAGAGATCGACATAGGCCAGCTCGGCGCCAACTACGGCTGGAACCTGTACGAGGGACCGGAGGCCTTCACGCCTGGCGCGTCGGCCAACGGCCTGACCATGCCGATCTTCTCCTACGGCCACAACATCGGCCACGCGGTGATTGGCGGCTACGTCTACCGCGGCCGCAGCGATTTCCTGCAAGGCCAGTATTTCTACGCCGACGAAGTCAACAACTTCGTCGCCACGCTGCGCTTCGACGGTAGCCAATGGGTCTCCACCAACCGCACCTTCCAGTTCACCGCCGGCGGCACGCTCACTAATCCGTCGGGCTTCGGCGAGGACGCGCGCGCCAATCTTTACATCACCGATCTCGACGGTGAGGTATTCCGGCTCGATTTCCTCGGGACCTCGTTCGACGGCAACGATGCCATCACGGCGGGCGGCGGCAACGATGCGGTCTATGGCGGCGCAGGCCGCGACACCGCGGTCTATTCCGGCGTCCGCACGAGCTACGTCATCGCGCGCAATGCCAGCGGCACCATCACGATCGCCGATATCCGCGGTGGTTCACCCGACGGCACCGACCAGCTTACCGGAATTGAGCGGTTGCAATTCGCCAACGCCACGGTCTCGACGCTCGCCGCCAACGATTATACCGGCGATCTCGGCGGCGATATCCTGTGGCGCGAGGCGGGCACCGGCGCGGTCACCGTGTGGAAGCTCGTAGCCGGGCAATTCAGCGCCTCGACCCAGCTCGGCGGGGTTGGCGCCAGTATGCAGATTGCCGGCAATGGCGACCTCAATGCCGACGGCACGTCCGACGTGCTGTTGCGCGACCTCAGCTCCGGCGCGGTCACCGACTGGACATTGAACAACGGCCAGTTCGTCGGCGCCCATGCGGTCGGCGGTGTCGGCGCCAATATCGATGTTGCCGGGACCGGCGACTTCAACGCCGACGGCAACGCAGATATCCTGCTGCGCGACCGCATCACCGGCGCCGTCACCAACTGGACGGTGTCCAACAACCTATTCACCGGCTCGCATTCGCTTGGCAATGTCGGCTCGTCCATCGACGTTGCGGGCGTTGGCAATTTCAACGGCGATGGCACCTCCGACGTGCTGCTGCGCGACCGCAACGGCGGCGCCGTCAGCATATGGACGGTCAATTCGAGCAATGTCTTCGGGGGCTCGCAGGCCATCGGCGGCATCGGCGGCAATATCGACATCGCCGGCGCCGGCGACTTCGACGGCGACGGCACGTCGGATGTGCTGCTGCGCGATCGCACCACCGGGGCGGTGAGCTATTGGGCCGTGGTCAACAACGCCTTCGCGGGCTCGACGCAGATCGGCGGCGTCGGCGGCAACTTTCAGATTGGCGGCGCCCGCGACGTTAACGGCGACGGCTTTGCCGACGTGCTGCTGCGCGACACCACGACCGGCGCGGTCGGCGCGTTTACAGTGGTCAACGGCGCGTTCCAGCAATACGTGGCTCTCGGCGGCGTCGGGTCGAATATTCAGTTTGCAGGATAGCGCGGCGAGGCTAGATTTGATCAAGCAGCGCGCTCCGGAGGAGTCGACGGAAGCCTCATGCCGCTATCGATCGACAACCGCCAGACCTCTCTCGCCCTGACGCAATTCGTCTCGAAATCTGGAATCTTTCCCGGGCGCGACAGCGGTCCTGGCAGCCCGACCTTGGGAATCCCGCTCGGCGCGATCCGCACCTTCGGCGGCAATTTCGGCGTCAACAATTCGCCGTTGGCCGAGGGCCAACTGCTATCGATCAGTCAAAATATAGCATTGTTCTCGCTGCTCGGTACGAACTACGGCGGCGACGGCCGGACCACGTTCGCGCTTCCGGATTTGGTCGGCGCCACCATGATTGGGGTGGGACAAGGGCCCGGATTGAGCGACCACGTTCTGGGTGAGGCGATCGGTTCGGATACTTATACGCTGACCAACCTACAGCTTCCGGCGAGCCTCGGCGGCAGCAGCCAGCCGATCAACAATATTCAGCCGTCGCTGCCGATCACCTATCTGATCCGCACCGCGGGCACTGTGCCCTCGGCCAATGCCGGCAGCATCAGTTTCATCGGTCAGATGGTGCAGTTTGCGGGAAATTTCGTTCCCGACGGCTTTTTGGAGGCCGCGGGGCAAATCCTGTCAATCGCAGCTTTTCCCGATCTATTCTCCGTCATCGGAACGACCTACGGCGGCGACGGCGCGACCACGTTCGCGCTGCCGGATCTGCGCGGCCGCGACATCATCGGCGCATCGTCGCAAACCCTGATCGGCACCGTTCTTGGGCAGGAAGAAGTGGTGCTCTCCAACGCCAATCTCCCGGTGTCGGTCGGCGGCAGCGGCGCGTTGGTCGAAAACCGCGCGCCGTCGCTGGCGATGAACTACCTGATCTCGCTGACGGGAATTTTCCCCTCTCATGAGGGCAGCGGTGCGGCCGATTTGGAGAACCAGTATCTCGGCGAGATCGTGCCATTTGCCGGAAACTTCGCGCCGAAGGGCTGGGCCTTGGCCAACGGCCAACTGCTGTCGATCGCTCAGAACCAGCCGCTATTTTCGTTGCTCGGCACCATGTACGGCGGCGACGGCCGGACCACGTTCGCGCTGCCCGATCTGCGCGATCGCATCGCGGTCGGCACCGGAGATCTGGCGCCGAGTGATCCGCGCAGCGGTCAACTCTTCGGCAATAACACCACGACGATACTGTCCTCGGAGATTCCCGACGTCCAGGTCACCGGCACCAGTGGCCCCAACACACTTTACGGCGCCGATGGCAACGACACCCTGACTGGCGCCGGCGGCAACGATACGCTCAACGCCGGCATCGGCCGCGACATGGCGGTCTATTCCGGGCCGCGCGCCAGCTATGCCATCACGCGCAATGGCGACGGCAGCATCACGGTTCTGGACAATCGCAATGGGTCGCCCGACGGCACCGACGTGCTCAATGGCGTCGAACGCCTGCGGTTCTCGAACACGTTGATCCCAACGGTGCCGATCGGCGACTACACCGGTGATTTCAACGCGGACCTGCTGTGGCGCGATGCCTCCACTAACGCCTTAACGGTGTGGAATTTGTCCGGCGGCCAGTTCAGCCAGTCCACGACGCTCGGCGGCATCGGCTCGAACATCCAGGTCGCCGGCAACGGCGACTTCAACGGCAACGGCATCTCCGATGTGTTGCTGCGCGACCGCCTGACCGGCAGGGTGACCGATTGGACGGTATCGAATGGGCAATTCGTCGCCTCCTTCACGCTCGGCGGCGTTGGTTCCAATATCGACGTGATCGGGGCCGGCGACTTCAACGGTGACGGGGTGTCGGACGTGCTGTTGCGCGATCGCACCACGGGCGGCGTCAGCGACTGGCAGATCAACGCGAACGACTTGTTCAACTCGTCGCATGCGCTCGGCGGCATCGGCTCCAACATCGACGTGGTCGGCGCCGGCGACTTCAACGGCGATGGCGTCTCCGACGTGCTGCTGCGCGACCGCACCACCGGCGCAGTCAGCGAGTGGCAGATCAACTCGAACAACACCTTCAACAGCGCGCATGTGCTGGGCGGCATCGGCTCGAACATCGACGTAGTCGGAACCGGCGACTTCAACGGCGACGGCACGTCGGACGTGCTGCTGCGCGATCGCACCACCGGGGCGGTGAGCTACTGGGCCGTGGTCAACAACGCCTTCGCGGGCTCGACGCAGATCGGCGGCGTCGGCTCGAACTTTCAGATCGGCGGCGCGCGCGATGTTAACGGCGACGGCTTTGCTGATGTGCTGCTGCGCGACACGACGACCGGCGCGGTGGGCGCGTTTACGGTGGTCAACGGCGGGTTCCAGCAATACGTGGCGCTCGGCGGCGTCGGGTCGAACATTCAGTTTGTTGGCTAGCGCGGCGGGGATAGATTTGAGCGTGAGCGAGCGCCGTCGCTCCGGGAGGAGTTGAGCGAGGCCTCATTGCCGCTATCGATCGACAGCCAGACGTCTGTCGCGCTGACGCAGTTCGTCTCCCACGATCTCGCCGATGTGATGGCTTTCCGATCGGCCGCGCCGCATCCCCCATCTCGTGTGTGATGCCGAGTTAGGCAACGCGGCGCGGATAACGACGAGGAGCTCGGCGCAGTGCGAGGCGGTGGCGATCATTCGCGTTGCGGGCGCTTCCTACCGCTCCTTCGCAGCTAACCGCTCAACTAGCGCCTCCACCTCACCTTCGATAGCAATGAGAGCCTCTTTCGGAGAACGGAACTCCACGTCCTGAATATGCCAATAGGAAACACGGCCCTGCCATGCGGGAAAGCGCTCGAGGATGAGAGGACCATGCTCTGCTTCCTCTAGCGCAACTATGAGCTCCGCGGACCTGAAGTCGTCTTCCGCGCATGAGAGTGGGCCTCGATCGATTCTGCTCGGAATTCCTAATCGCCTAAGACCATCAAGCGTGTGCTGAGAAACAGAGCCCACATTGTCTGCACCGCGCTCCAGCGCAAGCCCGCGGGACACAGCCTTCCAAGGTATACCGGTCTGCCGAGCCAGGTGGTTGAACAGTTCTTCGGCAAATCGGCTTCGGTAGTAGTTGCCGGTGCAGAGGAACAATACTGACTTCATTGATACCCCATGCGATCATAGCACCTAAGCCGCCTGATAGCTCGATGCTTCATACTATCGCGGCGCTCGTAAGCCACTTCGATATGATCCAAGGCGCAGTTCTGAGCTCCGATGACAATTGCCAGGATTTGAATTAGTTTGGTCGAAATCCTACGCGGGGCGGTGCTGACTGATCCTCCACAGTCCGCGAATGGTTTGCTTCGCGCGTCGGGACGATAACTGGGAGGCACCAATCTGGGGATCGCGATCATGCCAGTGAGAATCCTATATCCGACGATGTTTTTTGACGGGATGAACAACAACTTCGAGCTTGGGTTCGCCGACGGAACCGGAAATCACTCTAACCTCGATCTCTATGCAGGTGCGAACAACCATTCGCTCCCGAAGTATTTCACTCAAATTCGGCAACAAGATTATTTTCGAAGCGACAGATGGGACAAACGGCCGTGAGCTGTGGATCAGTGACGGCACCGTTGCCGGCACGCACGTCATCACGAATATCAATCCCGGAGCGGGCAACGCGTTCGACATCCCCGATCCCGCAAATCCACCCTTCGTTCCTGCTCAAGTCACGCCCTACGCGCCGCTGGTATATAACGGCCTGATCTATTTCGCGGCCAACGATGGCGTGCACGGCGTCGAGCCGTGGGTGAGCGACGGGACCAGCGGTGCCGGCACCCATATGCTCGCCAACATCAATACGACCGGCGGCGCGAACGGGCCCAATCCGACTGCGGGCAGTATTGGCTTCTATCCGCAGCAATTCACCATCTTCAACAATACGGTCTATTTCGTCGCCAACAACGGCACGACAGGCGGACAAGTCTGGAAGACCGACGGGACCAGCGCGGGCACCGTCCAGGTGACGCATCTCACCGGCGGATCCAGCGCCCTTGTTGCTCAGTCTCACGGCTTCAGGCAGCCACTTGTTCTTCAGCTATTTCAACGGCTCCGGCGCTGCGCTGTTCGCCCTCGACGGCTCGGCGGCGGGCGCATCCGCGCTTCCGATCGTCGATCCCGGCGGCACGCCGTTCGCCAATCCGGGGCCGACCAATCTGACCGACATCAATGGCACCCTCTACTTCCAGCAAGCCGACGATATTCACGGCGCGGAAGTGTGGAAGTCCGACGGTAACACGGCGACGTTCGTGGCGGACGTCAATCCCGGTAGCGACCCCAACCCGGGATTTCCAGACGTGGCTCGAAGCTCGTCTCCGTTCGGGTTCGTGGCGTTCAACAACAAGGTCTATTTCATTGCCAACGACAATACCCACGGCTTTGAATTGTGGGAGACGGACGGTACCGCGGCAAACACGCACATCGTCGGAAACATCAATCCCGGGACCGGGTCTGGCCTCGGCGATCCGAACGGCGAGATGATCGTGTTCAATAACGCCCTGTACTTTCCCGGGAGCGATGGTGCTGCCAACCACGGCGTCGAATTGTGGAGAGTAGAAGTTAAGACCGACGTTGAGTTGATGGTTGCCGATCTGAGAACGTAGTGGGTGCGGGCTCATATCCCGGCGAATTCAAGATCTTCAACAACAATCTGTACTTCGCCGCCACCATCACCGGCCTGACCAATCCGACCCTGGTCAGATATAACGGCACGACGTTCTCCACCTCACTTGCGCCCGATATCTACACCGATGGTCGCAATCTGGAGACTTGGGCCATCGTCCAACCCAGCGTGCCCGTCCATGAATACAGCGGCGATATCACATCCGACATTCTGTGGCGCGACACCACCACCGGCCAGGTCAGCATCTGGAAATTACTTGGCGGAGCCTTCAATGCGAACAGCGTGCTCGGTGGCATCGGCTCCAACATCCAGATCGCCGGCAACGGCGACTTCAACGGCGATGGCGTCTCCGACGTGCTGCTGCGTGATCTCACCACCGGCAGTGTGACCAACTGGACAGTATCGAACGGACTGTTCGTCGCCTCGTTCACGCTGGGCGGCGTTGGTTCAAATATCGACGTGGTCGGGGCCGGCGACTTCAACGGTGACGGGGTGTCGGACGTGCTGTTGCGCGATCGCACCACGGGCGGCGTCAGCGACTGGCAGATCAACGCGAACAACTCGTTCAACTCGTCGCATGCGCTCGGCGGCATCGGCTCCAACATCGACGTGGTCGGCGCCGGCGACTTCAACGGCGATGGCGTCTCCGACGTGCTGCTGCGCGACCGCACCACCGGCGCAGTCAGCGAGTGGCAGATCAACTCGAACAACACCTTCAACAGCGCGCATGTGCTGGGCGGCATCGGCTCGAACATCGACGTGGTCGGAACCGGCGACTTCAACGGCGACGGCACGTCGGACGTGCTGCTGCGCGATCGCACCACCGGGGCGGTGAGCTACTGGGCCGTGGTCAACAACGCCTTCGCGGGCTCGACGCAGATCGGCGGCGTCGGCTCGAACTTTCAGATCGGCGGCGCGCGCGATGTTAACGGCGACGGCTTTGCTGATGTGCTGCTGCGCGACACGACGACCGGCGCGGTGGGCGCGTTTACGGTGGTCAACGGCGGGTTCCAGCAATACGTGGCGCTCGGCGGCGTCGGGTCGAACATTCAATTCGGGCGGTAGGGTGAAGCCGGTGAGGTGGGCGGCCGCGCCAAGTATTGATTGCAAGAGACAGTGTGTTTGAGGCTGGAATCTCGGGGTTCACGTGCCTCGCGGGCCGCATATTCGGGTGAACCGAGTTCCACATAGTTTTTCACTGCGACAGGTCCTCGTAGCAGCCGGCCGTAATCCATATCGTTGGAAAGACAGTGTAATTCATCCCACCATGTCGTTGAACCGAACTTGTTCATCGAGCGACCAAGTCACGAGTTGAGGTGTGACCCGCGCATTGACTGGTCAAGCCGCAGCATAGTAAGTGATTTGAGCTAGGCTTTGATGCAAACGCCGTTTAGCAGACATGCCTCTTTGACTATTTGTGCGGGTATGCGGGCCAACACGCGGTGCCGCATTTTCGCCGGGCTTTTTTAAGACTGCAAGGGGTCGTACCAGGCGACTGAGCGTGAACGCCGGCCAACACGGGAGGTGGTTACCATGCCCTCTACCATTTTTGCCGCCACGAACAACTCGGGTAACGTTGAGCTGTGGCGCACCAACGGCACCGCTGTCGGCACCAATTTGCTGAAGGAAATCCAGGCTGGTTCAACCGGCAGCTTCCCATCCAACGCCGCCTTTGGGTCGGGCGCCCAGCTGCCATTCGCGGTGCTCAACGGCTTTGCCTATTTCTCCGCCACGGTTGGCGGCGTGGCCCAGCTCTGGCGCTCCAACGGCACCACGGCCGGAACCACGCAGGTGACCACCTTCGCGGGCGGGACCTCGCCTACCAACATCGTGGTGGCAAACGGCTTGCTGTTCTTCGTTGGCAACGGCGCGGCGGGCGGCGGCGTCTACAAGAGCGACGGCACGAATGCCGGCACCGTTGCCGTCGACGTCGACCCGACCCACAACGGCATGACCTATTTCATATCCACCGGAAACCGAGTCTTACTGGGCGCTCGACAACGGTCTGGCCTCCTCTGGTCTGTGGACATCGGACGGCGGCACGCCCACCCAGATTTCGACTGCCGCCAATGGTACCGGGCTGTTCGATGCCGGTGGCGGCGTCGCCTATTACGCGACGAGTTTTGCGCTGCGCAAGGTCGTCGGCACGACCGTGACGACGGTGATGAATGGGATGGCCAATATCGGCGCTGCGACTGGCTTCGTCAACGTCAATGGCACGTTGTTTTTCACCGATCTAAATGCGAACTCGCTTTATTCCAGCCTGATCTCAGGGGCCACTTTCACGCAATTTAAGACCGGGTTGAAATCTCAACAATTCCGGCAGCAGCCCGATCAGCATGGCGGCGCTCGGCAGCGCGTTGATCTTTGCCAATACCAGCGCCAATGGCACCGAGCTTTGGAGGTCCGACGGCACCAGCATCGGCACGGTGCTGCTCAAGGACCTAGTCACCGGGAGCACCAACGGCATCGTCAACAGCGGCAACCCGCAGACCTTCGTCAGGGTCGGCGGCGCCTTGTTCTTCCAGGCGAGCGACGGCAAGTCCGGCGTCGATCTGTGGAAGACCGACGGCACCGCCAACGGCACCGTTCTGGTCAAGCACATCGCGTCGGGCAATCCGTCGTATTCCGGGATCTCGCCGGCGACGCTGCTCGCCAACATGACGGAGCAGAACGGACTTTTGTATTTTACCGCCGATACAAACGGCACGGGTGTGGAGCTGTGGCGCAGCGACGGCACCACCGGCGGCACCGTGATGGTGCGCAATATCAACACCAATACCCCCGGCAATGCCAGTTATGACGGCAGCGGCGTGTTTAGTACGGGGGTGGTTGGTTCGACGTCCTATTTCACTGGTTTCGATTTGGAACACGGCTACGAGCTTTGGAAGACCGACGGCACCGTTGCCGGCACGCAGCTCGTCAAGGATATTAACCCGGGCTTCTACAATTCGCTCGCCGGCCCGTTTGCCGTGATCGGCTCGACGCTGTTCTTCGCCGCCAATGACGGCGTGCACGGCAAGGAGCTGTGGGTCAGTGACGGCACAGCCGCCCACACCCAGATGCTGCTCGACATCAATCCGTCGGGAGACGCGCTGTTCAACAACTGGAATACGCTCCAGTTTACCGACGTCCTCAATAACAAGCTGCTGTTTGTCGCGGACAACGGCAATCTCGGCACCGAACTTTGGATCACGGACGGCACCACGGTCGGGACCGTGTTTGTCTCCGATCTCTGGCCGGGCAGCACCATGGGAACGCCCAACAGCGGCTTCCCGTTAAATTTTGTGAACGTCGGCAGCCAGGCATTTTTCGTTTCGAACTCGACGCTGGGCAACGAACTGTTCGTCACGGACGGCACCGGCGCCGGCACGCATATCGTCAAAGACATCGCGCCCGGAAGCTCTGGCGGCGTCCAGAATGGCTCCAGCATCAACAATATGGTCGTATTCAACGGCAAGCTCTACTTCACGGCCGACGACGTCGGTACCACCCTGGATTCTGAGGTTTGGTTCAGCGACGGGACCGGCCCCGGCACCCAAATGCTCAAGAACATCAACACCACCGCCGGTACGGGCTCGTCCCCGCAAAGTCTGGTGGTGGCGAACAGCAAACTGTTCTTCATCGCCAATGACGGCGGCAACGGGGGATCCAACAATCAGGTCTGGGTCAGCGACGGGACCGACTTCGGAACCGTGGCCCTGACCAGCTCGGCCAATTTCCAACCCCAAAACCTGGTCGCGGCCGGCAACAACGTGTTCTTCACCGGATTTACCGCGGCGGCCGGCTTTGAACTCTATGTCAGCAACGGCGTCGGTTCGCCCACGCTACTCGATCTCGCAGGCGGCGCGGGGGTCGGATCGAACCCGCAAAATCTGACCGCTACCGGGAACAAGATCTTCTTCTCGGCGACCGACACCATCACCCATGGTCAGGAACTCTGGGTCAGCGATGGCCTGGCCGGGGCTGGCCATACTTTCATGGTCAAGGACATCAACCCAACCGCGAACCAGGGTTCCAATCCCTCGAACTTCTTTGCGGTCGGCAACAACGTTTTCTTCGTCGCCGACGATGGCACTCATGGCCAGGAGCTTTGGTTCAGCGATGGCACCACCGCCGGAACGCACTTGGTCTTGGACATCAATCCCGCCGCCACTCAAGGCTCAAGCCCGTCCAATATGAAGCGCTTGGCGAACAACAAAGTGCTGTTCCAGGCCAATGACGGGACCAATGGAGTTGAATTGTGGATGACCGACGGCGTCACCATCGGCGGAACCGTGCGCGTCACGGACGTTCTTTCTGGCGAGGGGTCGAGCCCCACCAACTTCACCTTGCTGTCGACGTCGTTCCTGGTTGCGCCAAACTGCGACTTTAACGGCGACGCGGCGACCGACTTGTTGTTCCGCGACACCACCACTGGAGCGGTTTCCAACTGGAAGCTGCAGTTCGGGAGCGGTCAATTCGTTCAGGCAAACGCGCTCGGCGGCATCGGTTCCAACATTCAGACCCCGGGTACCGGAGATTTCAACGCCGACGGCACCTCCGACATCTTGCTGCGCGACACGACCACCGGCGCCGTGACGGAGTGGCGCATCGCCAACAACGCGTTCGTCAGCTCGCATCAGATCGGCGGCATCGGCGGCAATATCCAGGTCGCCGGCGCCGGCGACTTTAACAACGATGGCACCTCCGACATCCTGTTGCGCGACAACACCACGGGCGCCGTAACCGAATGGGGCGTCCTGAACAATGCCTTCGTTGCTTCGCATGCGCTCGGCGGCATTAGCTCGAACGTCCAGATCGCCGGCGTCGGCGACTTCAACGGCGACGGCACCGACGACGTGTTGTTCCGAGACACCACCACCGGCGCCGTCACCGAGTGGACAATCTCGAACCACGCCTTCACCGGCTCGCACGCGCTCGGCGGTATCGGTTCCAACATCCAGGTTGCCGGCGTCGGTGATTTCAACTTCGACGGCTACTCGGACGTCCTGCTGCGCGACAACACGACGGGCGACGTCTCGTACTGGGCGATCAACAACAATGCGTTCGCCGGTTCGACCCAGCTTGGCGGAGTTGGGAGCAACATCCAAGTCGCAAAGGTCGGCGATTATAACGGCGATGGCTTTGCCGATGTGCTGCTGCGCGACACCATCACCAGCGGCGTTTCGGCCTGGCTCACCGCAAACGGAAAATTCGGCAGTTCGGTTGCGATCGGCGGCGCCGGTTCGAACGTGGTATCGATCGGCTGATCACCGCCGAAACGTCACACTGCAAAGCCCGCCGGGCCATCTCGGCGGGCTTTCGCTTTCCTTGATCTGTGGTCACAACGCGCCGGGATAGCCGCCGTTGTCGATGAAGGGTTCTGTGACGGGCCGAGCCAGGAACGTGCGATAGGCGCCGAGCTTGTCCGGATTGCCGTAGCGTCTCGCCGGATTGGGCGGCGGCGCGCCCGCGGCATGTGGAGTGATTCTCGCCGCCTGGACCATTGAGATCCCGTCGGCGGTGCCATTGATTTCCAGAGTTCAAACCCGCGCACTCCGTCATCTGAGCTGCAAAACAGCCTGCCGGGTTGGTCGGGTACCAACGGATGGGGACTTCGTCGCCGGCATACCGGACTAGATGCCGTTGACGTTTCAAGTCTTTCCGGAGCGAGTTCCCCCCGCTCGAAAAATAGGATTGATTTCCGCCCCGTCCATCCCTCGCAAATCTGACAAGTGCAAATAGATTGGCTTTGCCAGACGGTTATACTAATTTCGACGCGCAACGCCGAATTGTGCAAAGTTGGCACTCGCGGATCCTTCCACGCGGCGGACGCTACCCAAAACCGGCTGGTACGAAGGGCATTCTATGCACGGCACTGACGCGGCGATGCCGAAGGGCCCGATCGTGGACCCTGGTCTCGCTGCCGTGGCCCTGATTGCAGCGCATTTCCGCATCACCGCCGACCCCTACCGGATGTCCCATGAGTTGGGCCTGGGCGCGCGCCTAGCCACCCCGGCCGAGGTGGTGCGCGCTGCGGTGCGCTGCGGTCTGAAGTCGAGGCTGACCCGAACCAAGAATCTAGCTCGGCTCGCCACTGTCCCGACGCCGGCAATCCTGGTCCTCAAGGGCGGTGGCTACGCCATCCTGATAGCCCATTCGAATAAGGGCATCGTGCGCCTGCTCGACCCGGTCAAGCAGGTGCCCTACGAACAGACCGTCGAGGCCTTGGACGCCGTCTGGTTGCGCGAGATCGTGCTGGTGACGCGCCGCGCTGGGGGGCCGGGCCTCGATCCTAAGACCTTCGGCTTTCGCTGGTTCGTGCCATCGATCTGGCGCTACCGCAATTCGCTGGCCCACGTGCTGGTGGCCTCGCTGTTCATCCAAATGTTCGCGCTGGTGACGCCGCTGTTCTTCCAGATCGTGATCGACAAGGTGCTGCTGCACAAATCGCTGTCGACGTCTAATCGTAATCGTGATCGGCCTCGTGGCGATCGGCCTTTTCGATGTCATCCTGCAATATCTGCGGACCTACGCGCTCAATCACACCACCAACCGCATCGACGTCGAGCTCGGGCGCGCGTTTGTTCGCACATCTGCTCGACTGCCGCTCGCCTATTTCGAGACAGCGCGCGGCCGGCCAGACCGTGGCGCGCGTGCGCGAACTGGAAACGATCCGCGGCTTCCTCACCGGCCAAGGACTGTCGTCCGGCATCGATCTACTGTTCGCGTTCATCTTCGTCGCGGTGCTGTTCATGTATTCACGGTCCTGGCGCTGATCGTGCTGGCAACGATCCCATTCTATATCCTGGTCGCGGCACGTGATTCGTCCGCTGCTGCGCGAGAAGATCAACGAACGTTTCGACACGCGGCGCCGAAAGCCAGCAGTTTCTGGTGGAGGCGATCGTCGGCGTTCAGACGCTGAAGGCCGCTGCCGTAGAGCCGATCCTGCAGGCGCATTGGGAAGAGCGACTAGCTGCCTATGTGCGCACCTCGTTCGACGCCGTCAGCCTCGCGCGCGATCGGCCAGAACGCGATCCAGTATCTCAGCAAGGTGACAACCGCATTGGTGCTGTGCTTCGGCGCGCTGGCGGTGATCAACGGTGAAATGACCGTCGGGGGGCTGGTCGCCTTCAACATGATCGTCGGCCAAGTGATTTCCACCGATCCTGCGGCTGTCGCAGCTCTGGCAGGACTTTCAGCAGGTGCAGGTGTCCGTGGAACGGCTCGGCGACATTCTCAACGCCGCTCCGGAAAGCCGCGCCATGGGTGCCGCGCTACCGCCGCGCCCGCGGCGCCATCACATTGTCCAACGTGGTGTTCCGCTATCGACCGGACCAAGCCGAGATCCTGCGCGGGATCGATCTCGTGATCCCGGCAGGCAGGTGATCGGCATCGTCGGGCCGTCGGGGTCCGGCAAATCGACTTTGACCAAGCTGATCCAGCGGCTCTATCGGCCGGAGCGCGGCCAGATCCTGGTTGATGGGATCGACATCGGACAGGCCGACACCGCGTGGCTGCGCCGGCAAATCGGCGTCGTGCTCCAGGAAAACGTGCTGTTCAACCGCACGATCCACGAGAACATCGCGCTCGGGGTGCCCAGCATGCCGCGCGTGCAGGTCATCGCGGTGTCGCGGCTTGCGGGAGCCGACGAATTCATCGCCAAGCTACCACTGGGCTACGACACGATGATCGAGGAGCGCGGCACCAACCTGTCTGGCGGCCAGCGTCAGCGTATCGCGATTGCCCGCGCGCTCGCCACCTCGCCCCGCATCCTTATTCTCGACGAGGCGACCAGCGCCCTCGACTACGAAAGCGAGCGCATCATCCAAGAGAACATGGCGCAGATCGTGCGCGGGCGGACTGTGATCATTATTGCACACCGCCTGGCGGCAGTACGCAATTGCCACCGCATCGTCTGCATCGACGATGGCCACATCATCGAGGACGGCACTCACCGCGAACTGATAATGAAGCCGAACGGCTTCTATGCCAAGCTGTGGCGCATCCAGACCGATAACGCTGTGGGCTGACGAGCCGAGCCTCATGACCAATACCGACGGCCACAAGAACAACGACAATTCGGGTCAGCCGGACAAGCCGGCGTCCGTGCCGGCAGTGGTGACGCCGGCCCAGCGGCGCCGATTGATCGCGGTCGATCGCGAATTTCTCCCGGCCGCGCTGGAAATTCTCGAAACCCCGCCGTCCCCCGTCCGCGTCGCCATTCTATGGTTCATCTGCATCGTTACCGCGCTGTCGCTGATCTGGGCCTATTTCGGCAAATTCGACATTTATGCGGTGGCGCAAGGCCGCATCCAGCCGACCGGGCGGTCGAAAGTCGTACAGCCCTTCGAGCCTGGAAAGGTTTTCGCCGTCTTTGTCGAAAACGGCAGCCGCGTCAATATGGATGATGTACTGGTGGAGCTCGACCCGACTGAGTCCTCCGCCGATGCCGAGGCACTGACGCGCGACTTCGAAAGCGCCGCCGCCGAAGCGATCCGCCGGCGCACCGCCGTTGCCGCCGCCAACGCCGAGGAGATCACGCCGCCGACCATCGCGTTTCCGCCGGAAATCTCGAAAGCCATTCAAACGCGTGAACAGGCCAATCTCACTGCCGAGTTGGCGCAGCTCGTCGCGATGCGACAATCGGTGAAGTCGCAGCGCGATGAGCGCCAGGCGACGCGGCGGCGGCTAATGGATAGTACGGCGGTCCGCAAGAAACTGATCGAGCTCACCACCGAGCGTGTCGAAATGCGCCAGGAGGTCAAGGACCGCGGCGCCGGTTCTCGCGCGCTGGTGATCGACGCGCTGCAGCAGCTCGAAGCCGAGCGGACGACGCTGACGGCCGAGCAGGGCCAGCTGGCCGAGACCGAATTCGCACTCGAGACTCTCAAGCACAAGCTGGTCGAGCTGACGGCGCAATTCGTCGCCGACCAGACTCAAGAAGGCCGCGGAGGCCGAACGCAAGGCCGACCGGCTGGCGCAGGATCTCATCAAGGCCAAGTCGAAGGCCGAGCGCACGCGGCTGCGCGCGCCGATCGCTGGCACGGTGCAGCAGTTGAACATCACGACCCTGGGACAGGTGGTCTCCGGCGGCCAGCCGCTGATGACGATCGTGCCGCTCGATGGCATCATCGAAATTGAGGCGCACGTTCTCAACCACGACATAGGCTTCATCGAAATCGGCCAGCTCGCCACAGTCAAGCTAGACGCCTTTCCGTTCACCCGCTACGGCACGATCGACGGCACAGTCGTCAAGGTGGTCCGCGAGGCGGTCGACGACCGCGAAGCGACCAGCCAGGCCGACACGCAGGCGGTCGCACAAAGCAAGGGGACCTCACCGGTCCGCGGCAATCAGCAAAATCTCGTGTTCCCGACCATTGTTGCGCTCAAGCAAAGCAGAATGAGCATCGACGGCAGGGACATTCCATTGATGCCGGGCATGATGGTGACGGTTGAGATCAAGACCGGTCAGCGCCGGGTCATCGACTACATCCTTTCGCCGCTACGCGAGGTGACGGCGCGGGTCGGCAGCGAACGGTAAGCGGTCTTGTTTGATCACTGTCGCGGTTGAACACACGTGGGCGCGTTGTGCCCGCCCCGGGTCGTCGGATGACGCAATTTTTAATGCATCTTTCCGACGGCGCTGATCAATCTGGGCAATATCTTTTGGGCTGAGCGTGCCGCCTAGACTAGCTTTGCCAGGCGCAAGAATCGCCTGGCGATCTCCCTTTGCGTATCGCGCGATCCTTCCGAAGTATCGTTCTGGCATGAGGGGGGGCCGAACCCGCGGTACAGGGCGGCTGATTCGATGGAACGCGTGTCGTTTTTGGGGAAAGCCGAAACAACGACGGAAACGAAGCAGGTCCCGGGCGAGTTTCGGTTGGCTTCGGCTCTTGGCGCTCGGAGGGCAATTCGGCGGCGAGCTCAAACAAAGTCACTCAATCGAGCTGGCGCGCCGCAATCGCCATAACAGACTTGCCAGCCGGAGAACGAGCTCTCGCTCGACAGCCGACTCGGCATCGTATTCGGCCGCGATGGCCTCTTCGAACAGCTTGTAGTCTTCCGGATCCTCGAGCGGTTCGAGTACGGTTTCGGCGGTCAAACCGTGCCGAAGGGCGTTTCGGGAAGCGCGCTCTTTGCCTTCTTTGCTGCGCGGGCCGGTGCTCCTGAGTGCATTGCGTCGGTTGGCTTCGATCTGCTTGAGCGACGTCATGGCTGCTCAACGCCGGATTGGGTTCGTTTCGTAAATTGCTGATGGCGGGATCTACGGCAGGTTGGTCTTTTACCTCTGCGGCGACATTCCGGTCTCAGCAATTCCAGGGCTTTCGTGTGCAGGAACCGGGTGCGTTTGGGTCCAAAGCTTGCAGGCCATGGCCATTGGGTCGATGCTCAATCGCGCCCACCAGGCGACTTCATTGCCGGTGCGATGCAGCTCGCGATGATGTGAGCGACAAAGCGGCACCGTGAACTCATCGCTGACCTTGCTGCCAAGTGCTTTAGACTGGGCGAAGCGCAGATGATGCGTGTCTGATGGCTGACGGCCACAGACCAGACAGGCCTGCGCGGAGACGAACCGACGATGAACCTTGTCGCGACGCCGTCGCGGCTTAACCGCCGAGGCGTATGATGCAGGCTCTGCCTCCCACGTCGAATTGACCTCGAATGCCCGCAGTCGAAGTGGCGGCGAGCGGTTCCGCTCCGATAGAGGTTGGTTCTGAGGTGGCACCACGGTCATTGGTCAGGAGACCCGACAATGCCAACGATTTCGTGCGGAACACGTCCTCGACCCGTGAGGCATCGGCTGCGGTCAGCGAGTTCTTGGCTGGCAGGCCGCGCCCAACCCAACGATCGACCTGATCGGCCGAGGCAAGTCCCGCGATCTCGGCCAACAGCTGTTCGCAAAGCGCGCGCGAGGCGTCTGCGGCAAGTATCGGCTTGGCTGGGATGACATACCGCTTACCTGACCCCATTGTTGTCATGGGTTGATCCGGAGGTCGGAGCGTTACCATTGGTTTGTCCCGGCCCGAATTGTGCAGGCTTCGGTGGCTCTCCACCGTTCAGCTTCGGCATGTCCGGTGCGTCGAGATCATCCTCTCCGGCAATGCCAACGAGCGTGAACAGCGCATAGCGGCGTGCGTAAGTTAGCGCCGCCCCCATGCGGTGCGGCGCGCCCGTCTCGCTCACGGGGCATACTGGCCAATCCGACGACATCCACTCTCCCGACGAATGCGCGAGCGTGGTCGTCAGGTTGATAAAACCCGCCTCCCGATCGATTCCGGTGGCCTGCACGGTCGCGATCTCATGCCGACCAAGGCACTTTCGAACGATGTCCAATCCACTGGACAGCGCCGCATATCGAAACGTCCGACTGGCCTCCCGCGGAAAGACCGCCTGGATCGTCGCCGTCAGCGACTTCTCCGGATTGGTGAGCTCGGCTTGTGCCTTGGCCAATGCTCCAGCTATCGCGCCAATCGTTTCACTGTGCCGCTGCATAGCCTCCCTCCTCCTCCAACAGGTCGAAGCTAACAGCGCCGGATCTCGACCGTTTGGCTCGGATGCCATGGCCGATTGCTTCTTTGGCATCCTCCGGCATCAAGCCTTTCAGTTCGGCCTTGGACTTCTCATGCTCGAGGAAGGCCTCACGCGTGTTGCGAAACACGTTGGCGAACTCGGCCCAGGCATTGGACGCGCTCATGTCCACGCTACGGACAGCCTCGATCCGAGGCAGCGGGGGCTCAATCCCGAACAGCCGCGGGGCCTCGCCGTTGTCGACACAGCGCCAAAACTTCTTCTCCGCGGTCAGCAATAGGTGTTGGTAGAGCGGATCGGCCGAAAGATTGATTTCGACCCATTTGCCGCCGCCGGTGATGATCGAGAGCACCGCCGTCGCCGCGTTCGCGACCCCCATGTTGTGCTGCAGCTGCGGTAGGTATTTCTCGGCCGCCGCTTCCTCGGAAAACGTCCAAGGCAACATGAACTTCGCCTCAAACACCGCCCCAGTGCCTGCCACGATGCCGTCGAGGGTCGCTGCCAAATATCGGACCACCGGGTGCTGGATCCGCCGCTGGACGTCGGTCACCACCCTCCCGGTGTTGCGTTCAAACCAATGACGATTGAGCTGCTCGGTCACGTTGCCGAGCTGGACGATGAGGTTGCCCGACAGGTCCTCGGGTTCGACGTCGCCGCGTTTCTCCCGCCACAGCCGCAGGAGGGCTTTTTCATCGGAACCCATGATGATCCGAGCATCTGATCCGCCGATGAAGCCCCGCCTAGTGTGGAGAATTCGGCTATTCTCGTGTTCGACATGTCCATAGCTGGCTCCTGGGATAAGTCATGTCTCAACAAAAAATGTTGATAAATGCCATTTCCTGGGTTGTCAATAATAATTGTTGATCAAAATGACGCCGGCACAGTGTCGAGCGGCTCGATCGTTATTGGACATGACCCAGTCGCAGCTCGCGAACGCAGCAAAACTGGGGCTTTCGACTGTTGTTGATTTTGAAAGAGAACGGCGATCAGTTTCCGCAGCAGCCGCGGCAGTACTCCGGAGTACGTTGGAGGGTGCCGGCATCGAATTCATCGAGGAGAATGGAGGCGGTCCAGGGCTACGGCTACGTAAACCGCACAGAGCCACAAAGAGAAAGCTTGGTTAGAGCGTTCCGAGCGTCGGGCGCTCGAGCTCGCCGGCATCGAATTCATCGACGAGAATGGCGGCGGACCGGGAGTTCGCCTGGCAAAATTACGGAAAGAGAGACCGCGCAAATAATGATGTGTCGGGAACCCGCCCGACGGAGGTAATCAACTCACCTAACAGCGCTAACCCCCCAGCTGATCCGCCAAGTATCTAAGCCGCGCTCCATTTCAGGAGTACCGTTGAGCTCTCTTGCCTGCGCAGTGTTGCAGACACGACACCGTGAATAAAGGCGCACAAGATCGACTACAAACAAACGGCTTTTCGCGCTTAGTGCTTCGGGTCCAGATGATCGACAAAAGGACAAAGGGGACGTCACTTGCCGCCCCTCGCGCGATGCCGATCCAGCTCCATTAGCCGCAGTAGTTCTGTGCAACAAAACAACCAGAACGAGAACCACGGAGGCGATTTTGGCAGAACGAACCCAAAATTGCTAAAGTTTTCAAATGGCTTGGTCGTTGTACGGAATTCTGAATGATGCGAGGCCTCTTGTGACCCCCGTCCATTTATCGCTATTCCATTGAGATGAAGCTCCGCACCTTAAGTTTGATCCAGCCACCCCATGCGTAGGCCGCTGTTCGCCCTTCAGTCAGGGTATCAGGCGCAAGGTTCGTAGCCGGAGACCGCTGTGAAAATGTCTCGCAAACTTCTGTTCGGGCGATACGATCCGGCTGCGCGGCTCGCGTATCGCCACCACGCGTGCATCGTCCTCGAGCGCCGATGTCCCTGGCAGGAATTGCCAGCCTCCGTCGTCGGCGTCGTGTGACACCAGTATCGGGGCGCTGCGTTCTGTGACCTGTCGCGTCGTGATGACGGCCATGTTCGGCGGATCTTGGAAGGGCCAGTGCTTTGGGATCGTTTGCATCGCGGCGCTGTTTATCGTGTCTTAGAACTCGTTTTCGGTTCTCAGCGTTGTCAAAACGAAGTCCGTCGAGGATCGCAGCAGGCTGCGGCACGAGTGGGGGCAAGCCCCATGAAGAAAACAATTTCGTGTTAAGAATTCGATACTCTCGGTAAGACAAGGCACCGCAATTCATCGGGATTCGAGCAAAGCATTGATCAACCACGTCTCGTCGCGGTGGCCACCAGAATTGGTATGCGGTTGTACCAGATCAGCGCGCGGTTCGATTGCGGAGGTTTCAAGACGACGACCGGTACGGGGTCGAATGGGTGTCCTTTATCGATCGAAGTCCTCGGCATTTGCCTCGAAGGACAAGTCACGGCGCCTTCTGCTTCTTGTGTCCGCGGTACAGAAGCTCTTTGGCTGCGCCCGCTGCGATTTCGACGTAAGTCGGGTCTTGATGGATGAGCATGGACACCATCGCTCCTTCGGCCAGCAACCAGATCTGCCGCGCTCGCTCAACGGGTGATGCAACATTCAGCCGTTTCAGCTGATTTGCGACGTGCATTTCGAGCATAGCCTTGTGCTTTCGGGCGATGACCCGCGCCGGATGGCCTGGGAAGTCGGCGAGCTCGATGACCAGGCGGGTAAAGCCAGAACCCGACCACCGAGGCGTACCAGACCACGTGACAATGTCTGCAAACAGCCCGTCGACGAGATCGTCTGATAAGTCGGGGCGATGAGTGAACGTCCGAGAGGCAGCCAACGCAAGATGGCTTTGAGCCTCCAGAACCTCTCCGACTATGACGTCCTTACTTTCGAAATGGCGGTAAAGCGTGCGCTTGGTGACGGTTGCGGCGGCAACAATGTCGTCAATGCTGACACGCGCGTAACCTCTGGCGCGAAACAGCTTGTATGCGGCGTCGAGGATACGTCGCCGGGTCGGCTCTCGCGATCTAGGCATCAGCTCGCCTGCAGATGACGGAAGGCATACCGCATGAGCTCGAACTCATCCTCGCGCGCCTGCAGGTGGGCCATCCCGCATGTCGGTCGGGGCCGGCATATTCCCTTCGCAAGCGGCGGCTACTTGTTTGGTGGCAGAAACGAAGGTCAGCCGAACGTTACCGCGTTATAGCTCAACTGGTTCGAGTTTGTTTGGCACTTCCGGTCTCCGGGCCATCAGGTTCGAGTCCTTAAGAAACCTCATAGTGATCCATGAACGCCCCATGGCAGGGGATAAGGTCTGGCACGTTACGACTGGCTGTATGACGCCGCCGCCGCGACGGTTTGACCGCGAATTGTAGCGGATTTAAGCAAAATTTAACCAAAGCAATGAATAGCTGTCCTATTCGGCTGGGCGTCCTCGCCCCATTTGACAGGCGGTGAGAGTGACCCCTGGCGCGGCGCTGCAATGGAACGAGCAGGCAGTACGCGACATCCTGCGCGACTGGTCGGCCCGTCCGGTCTGCTTGATCACGCCGCCGTCGGCCTTTCTGCTGGATGAACGGGTGTTCGTTAGCCTGGGCGTGCTCAAGGTCGCCGCCAGCCTTGAAGCGCGCCATATCCGGGTCAATTTCCTCGATCTATCCGGCGTCGAGAACTATCTCGCGCCGCTGCAAAGATTATCTGGCCACAAGCCAGGATGCGGCGATCGGCATCACCACCACCACGCCGCAGCTGCCCGCGGTGATGCAGATCGCTGCGACCATCCGCCGGCTGCGGCCGGACTTGAAGCTCATCCTTGGCGGACCGCATGTCACGCTCGTCTACTCAGCGCAGAAGCTCGAGCGAAAGCGCGGCACCCTGGGCCGCGGCCACCGCTCGGCGGCGCAGCTCGAGGGCGCGTTCGACGTGCTGTGCAGCGGCGACGGCGAGCTTGCGATCTTCGAGGCGCTTAAAAGACGACGCGCCCAAGGTTGTCGACGGCGACGATCCGAAGGGCGGCCTGTTCCTCACCGACCAGATGTTCAGCGACAGCCCATTGCCGGCGCGGCACCTGGTCGATCTGAAGTCCTACCACTACAGCATCGAGGGTTTTGCCGCGACCAGCCTGATCGCGCAGCTCGGCTGTCCGTTCGGCTGCGGCTTTTGTGGCGGGCGCAACAGCAAGAGCCTGCGGCTGATCCGCAACCGCTCGGTGGCTTCGATCCTTGGCGAGCTCGAGGCATTGCATCGCGACCACGGCTACACCGGATTCATGTTCTACGACGACGAGCTCAACGTCAGCAAAACCTTTGTCGAGCTGATGAACGGCCTCAGCGATCTGCAATCACAACTGGGCACCGAATTCCGGCTGCGCGGCTTCGTAAAATCCGAACTGTTCACCGCCGAGCAGGCGCAGGTGATGCATCGCGCGGGCTTTCGCTGGCTACTGTGCGGCTTCGAAGCCGCTAACGAGCGCATTCTCGTCAACATCAACAAGCGCGCCAAGCTCGCCGACAACGACCGCTGCGTCGAGCTCGCCAAGCGGTACGGCCTCAAGATCAAGGCGCTGATGTCGATCGGCCACCCGGGTGAATCCGAAGCGACCATCGAGGACATCCGCCACTGGCTCGTCCGCAACGCCGTCGACGATTTCGACTGCACGATCATTACCGCCTATCCGGGCACGCCATATTACGACCTCGCGCTGCCGCATCCGGAGCAGGCGAATGTTTGGACCTACACCTGCCCCAAAACCGGCGACCGGCTGCACAGCCACGAGGTCGACTACACGATCTGCGCCGACTATTACAAAGGCGACCCGAACGGCGGCTATCGTTCGTTCGTGTTCACCGACCACCTGAACGCCGAAGACATCGTGCGGTTGCGCGATGCGGTCGAACGCGACGTACGCGCCACGCTGCGAATTCCGTTCAACCCCGGGGCCACGGCGCTCCGTTACGAGCATTCGATGGGGCAGGGGCTGCCCGACTTCATTCATCGCATTCCGCCGACACCGGCCACGGCTTCCACGCCGTCTTCGGTCGACAACGTGAGTCCTTTCCCGCCGGCCGCACCGATCGATGAACGGGTTGTCGAAAGGCAGGCCGGCGCTATTGTCCGCCTATCATAGCGTTTTCTGTCTCTTCTCGTACCCTGTAACGGCGTCGCCGTCACCGACGATGAAGATGTTGTTGTAGAGCGATACGCGCTTCTCCAGAAGGCTGTTGGCCCAGGCAGCCAGCGGCTGCGCCACGAATGTTTGTCGCGGCGCCGCTAGACAATCGCGGAGGAGGCTGACGTTCCATGCGACCGCAGCCATAGCCCCCTTGCGATATCAAGGGGATCGATATCGCGGTCGATTGCATTCCACCACTGCGCTTCATTGCCAGTACGGTGCAGTTGGCGATGGTGCGTACGGCACAGCGGCACCGTAAACTCGTCGCTGACCTTGGCTCCGAGCGCTCTGGGTTGCGCGAACCGCAGATGATGGGCGTCCGAGGGCTGGCGGCCGCAAAGCAAGCATGGCTGCGAAGCGACAAACTTGAGATGTGCTTTGTCTCGCCGGCGGCGACCAGGAAGTGGTGCCGGACGTTCGTCGACTGGCTTCGCGAGCGCTGAAGGAATGTCCTCTTCATTGTTGTCATGCTTGACGGGATTGTTTCCGCCGAAACCTGATTGTGTGCCGGCATGGATCGGCTGCACATCGCCGCCAAATCGGGCAATCGCCTTTTCGAAAGCGGCTTCGACCTCACAGGCATGCTCCCGAGCGAGTGTGTTCTTAGTTGGCAATGTTCGCTTGGCCCACGCCGCCGCCTGATCAATCGAACCGATGGATGCAAGCTCGGTCAAAAGCTCCTCTCGCTGCTTGGCTGAGTTGTCAGAGCTGAGGGCTTTGAACTGCCGCACCGGCTGCATCTTGCCATTTTGGCTGCTGCGGGACGGCGCCATCAGTACAAGTCCCTGATCCGAAGTGCCTGACTGAACAGGAAGGTCTGGTGCGTCCAGGTCATCTTCGCCGGCAATGCCAACCAGAGTGAAGAGGGCATAGCGGCGGGCATAAGTGAGAGCAGCACCCATGCGGCGCGGTGATGCCATGTCGGCCGCCGGGCAGACTGGCCACTCCGAGGCGATCCATTCGCCCGAAGCGTGCGCGAGCGTGGTGGTGAGATGGATAAGACCGGCCTCCCGGTCGATCGCCGTGCTTTGAACCGTTGCGATCTCATGTCGACCAAGACATTTGCGTACAATGTCCAAGCCGCCGGAGAGCGGCGCATAACGAAACGTGCGGCTCGCCTCCCTCGGAAACACCGCTTGAATCGTGGCGGTCAGTGACTTCTCCGGATTGGTGAGCTCGGCTTGGGCCTTGGCCAAGGCAGCAGCAATGGCGCCGATCGTGTCACTGCACCGCTGCATGACGGCCCTCCGCTTCGACAAGATCAAAGCTGACGGCGCCCGACCTCGAGCGCTTGGCCCGGATGCCATGACCAATCGCTTCCTTGGCATCCTCCGGGATTAAGCCTTTGAGGTCGGCCTTGGACCTTTCATGCTCGTGGAAGGCCTCGCGAGTTCGGCGGAACACGTTGGCGAATTCCGCCCATGCGTTGGACGCGCTCATGTCCACGACCCGGACGGCTTCGATCCGAGGCCGCGGCGGCTCAATCCCGAACAACCGCGGGGTCTCGCCGGTCTCGACACAGCGCCAGAATTTCTTCTCTACGGTGAGCAGCAGGTGCTGATAGAGCGGATCGGTCGGTAGATTGATCTCTACCCACTTACCGCCGCCGGTGATGATCGACAGCACCGCTGTTGCCGCGTTCGCGACCCACATGTTGTGCTGCAGCTGCGGCATGTATTTCCAGCCGCCCCCTCCTCGGAGAACGTCCAAGGCAACATGAATTTCGCTTCGAAAACCGCCCCGGTCCCATGCACCAGGCCGTCCAGCGTCGCACCGAGGTATCGGACCCACTGGATGCTGGATCCGCCGCTGGATGTCCGTCACCATCTTGCCGGTGTTGCGTTCAAACCAATGCCGGTTGAGGTGTGGCGCCGCATCGCCAGCCGTCGCAAGGCAAGGCAAAACAGTTGCAACAGGAATGCTGCTACTTGACCACGCTGGTCCGCCGGGGATCGCGGACTGAACAGCTCGCTATTACGTCTGCTCGGAACCAGCAAAGGCAAAGCTTTTTTCAGAAACGAAGCCAAACTGGTTCAAGAGTTCTCATGCGATTACGGCGCTTTCCAGAAAGTCTTGGAACAGCCGCCTCCATCAAAATGAAATCGACCGCGCCGGACAAGCCCAAAGTGACTTCTGTTTTACGGCGTGAGTTCACGGGCAAATCACGTCCCACCACGAACTTAGCATCCGATCCATCTCCCTTTGTCGAAACCATTCCAAAAGGTCTCCTCGGTCCATCGATCCACGGCTTTCGCCGCCGAGACGAAAGTCGCACGGACAGTTGTCCGTCTTCTTCGGCATTCAAAAAAATAACACGCTAGAGCCAGTGCCATGATGAGATCGTCGTGCGCGCCTGCCGCCGCCGAACCCGTTAAGTAGCCGTTGGCACTCTGCCTCGCCATAAAATTATTGAATTCCTCGACCAATTCGGCGCAAAGCTTTACTTCCTGTGGGATCTTTAATCGCTGTTCTTGCAACAGCAACAATAGCCGCGAAAGCAACTGCTGCTTTGGCACGTTGTTTCCATTGGCTTTCTGACCGCCGGTAATTGAAATCGGCAAAGCGGGTAGCTCGGATCGCCGCATCTCCTGAACGATTGGTGTTCCGGCGCCCGTGGCGTCAACGATCAGCCGTGTACGATCTGCCAGCGTCTTGCGCGCCAGCGTTCAGGACAAATAATCGATAATCTCTGGCGTCTGTGTCCCCAGAGGAAACCGCTTGAGATGACCAACATGATAAATTGCCCGGTCCCGAGTAGGATCATTAACGCGTTTGAGGAGCACCAGAGCCGTGAAATCGCGAACATGCCCGAGATCGACTGCGATGACGTGGTCAAGTTCTTGCTCCGATCCAGGTCGCACAACGTTCCGCCGGTGCGTCGTTGCTCGCTCGGTATAGGTCATTCTGCTCTCCTATTGTTAGAACGGTTCGATGGTGGGATCGATCGCCGCTTCGATTAATTCCGCAGGGAAATACCGCAATAAATCGCCCAAAAACTCGCACAGGTATTCTTGCCGGAACGCGATCGGATCCATCGTCTGCCGCGCCAACTCCAGCGCCTCCGGGCTTAACCTTGCCGATTGCTCAGCTTTGATCGTGATCAGCTGCCAGCCTAATTTTCGATCCGTGCAAGCCTGGTAAAAAAATCCCCTTTGACCAAACGGCGTCGAGAGCAAGATGATCCGCCCGTTGCGAGCGCCGATCATCGGAACGACAGCCGTGAAAACGCATCAGAAACTTGGGCAGCTTCATCGATGACAATCAAATCGGCACTGAGCCCGCGAATGGTGTGCTCGTTGCCCGGCAGGCTGATGATCCGGCTGCCGTTGTGAAGTTCCAGGCGGCCATGAATCTCGCGCGCTGCCGGTCTCTCCGGTATTGAATGAAAAATGCTGGTCACTTTTTCAAATAGCAAATCGCTCTGCCGCTGTGCTCGTGAAACAAGTAGAACAGTGAAACCCTGGTCGATACATCGCGTGGTTCAGCACCGCTGCTGCCGTGATCGTGCTCTTCCCGACTTGTCGCGGACATAAAACGGCCAATCGTTTCGCCGAGGAACGCAGGACGTCCCGCTGCCAATCTTCGGGCGGGTCAAGTCCGGCAGTTTTCATAAGTAGGACGGGATCCAGCGCTGCCGCGAGATCACGCATGAACGGCTGCCATGCGGGCGATGGCGCCGGCCTTGCTGTATCAGGCCGCGGACGCATCTTGAAAGCCATCTGATCATCCCAATCGGCATCTCGGCCCATGCCGACGGATGTCAGCCAAAGCCAGCAATGACGCAGGACGCCCGCCTTTACGGCCGGTTCATTAGGATCGAAATTAGGGCTTAGAGATTAGCAGCGATTATCGATTAGCAGCGATTATCGATTAGCAGCGATTATCGATCATCAGCGATTAAAAGACACTCGACGAATAGAGCCGGCCAAAACGATTCGCAAGCTAATTTGCATCAAACGATACAGAGGGTTTTGCCGTTTGTGCTCTCGTGTTTGCAGCCGTTACCAGCGCTTGTGCGACAACCGTCCGCGCTTCGGGAAACGGGTCAAGCGCCTGAAGCAGCGTCTGGCGTAACGCCAGGATGTCCGGCGCAACCAAGACATTCACCTGGGCACTCGGGTTCGATTGGGGGACTGCGGATCGGCTCATAACTTCGTAAAGACCGCGCAATTCCCGCACTGCGCTAAGTGCCGTGCGTAGGTCGCCGGCTTTTTCTGCGAGCGCCAAGATACGTTTGGCATCCCCGACCATGCGACAGATCTCTGCAAGGATGAATTCGGATTCAGTCAGCTTTTTGGTTTGCTGCGCGATAATTAAAGATCGCGGTAGGCAGTCATGATAGTGCCGGAGCAGCGATGACTTGGAATGCCCGAAGCGCGCGGCGATCGATCGGACAGCTTCGCCAGACACCAACGCAACGTTCACGTCATGTTCATTGGGACTGCGGCACACCTTGCAGCGAGGCCGGCGGACCGGCATGCTCGCCTTCACTGCAGACTGCCCTGAAGGTCGGAGAAGTCGAGCCGCACCTTGTCGACCGCGAGTTGGTGCTCGCGCAATAACTTGCTCACTCGGTGACGAAAGGTTCTCTCCCGGACGTGGTAGCATTCTGAGCATGGTCGACGCTCCTTGATGATTCGCGTCAAATACGCTACGTCCGATTTGCTGTACCAATCAATATTGTAGATTCTTGTCGCTTGAGCAGCGTTGCGCGTGATCGATCGGTCTGACAAAAATCTGCGATAGGTTTTTTTTCAAAAAATGGATTTTAAATATTGCAAATTATTTGTTCACTGCAGATGACGTTGCGCGTGATCGAGCGGCCTGACAAAAATCTGCGATAGGTTTTTTCAAAAAAACGGATTTTGCAATATTGCAGATTGTCTGTTCGCTGGAGATGGCGTTGCGCGCGATACGAGCGGCCTGACAAAAATCAGCGACACTTTTGACGTGCAGGTCGCCTGCACCGGTGATCTCGCTATCTCTCGGTCTCCGGAGTATTGGAGGTCAGCGATAGCCGCATTGGATGTTGTGCAAACCAACTTGGTGTGGGTTTAACACGACAGATGTGAGAACATTGCTATTGAACGTCATTGTAGATTTGATGCCACGTGAATTTGGACCGCTTTGGACCACGTGGTTTGAAACCTCAGCCACCTCTCTGGCACTTATTACGCTGCCATGGATGCGTTGTGGACTTTTTTGAATGGTCACTATGATATTGCTCCGTAGCATGGAGTGGAGCCGCGAGATGACCCATATGGGGCGGAGAAGTTTCATCATCATCCTTACAGGTGCTGCCGCGTCATGGCCGCTGACGACGCGAGGGCAGACGAACGCGCACCGCAAGGTTGCTGCCAACGATATCTTGGCCGGCGGCGTGCCGATGGACCGGTGCTCGAGACTGAAGGTTATCTGTGGGTCTCGGGCACCGGCGTGTTTCTCAACGTCGCGGCGACATCGGACCAGCCGCCGCTGTTCGTCGATGTCGTCGGCGTGCCGCTCGACATGCTCGCCAAGGTCAAGGCCGCATGCTTGGCGGAACGGCCGAGCTCGACCGCCGGCTGCCAGGCCGTGGTTCGCGGCCGCGGCGGCAATCGTGGCAACCGCAACGTCCGCGGCATTTTCGCGACCTACATCGCGCCGCAGTCGTAGTGCGTCACGTGCAACGAAGTGAGGCGCAAAGCGACGCTTGGCCGCAGTCCGCCGCCACCATTGACCGGTCAAACCGGTGTACCACTGGCCTTAACTAAAAATAAAAGTCGAGTGGGGGGGACGACCGTGACGTATCAATGGGTGGATTGCGACCGCGATCTCGTCGCGCGTCGCTACGATCGGCTGGCACCGTACATCAAGCTATTCGAGTGGCTGCTCTGGATCCCGACTGGGTTGCGGCGCAGCGCCGTCGCGGCGCTCGATCTCGGCCACGGCGACCGCGTGCTGGAAATCGGCTGCGGCACCGGCCGCAATCTTCGCTTCCTGCGCGACGCCGTCGGGCCAACGGGCAAGGTCTATGGCGTCGATCTGTCCGCCGGTATGCTGGACAAGGCGCGCGAGCTGCGCGAACGCAACAATTGGGCCAACGTGACGCTGACGCGCGGCGACGCGCTGGTCTACTCCGCGCCGGAACTTCTCGATGGCGTGCTGTTCAGCCTGTCCTACAACACCATGCCGCATCATCGCTCGGTTCTGCTGCATGCGCTATCGCAGCTGCGCCCCGGTGGCCGCATCGTGATCATGGATGCCAAGCTGCCCTCCGGGCGCTTCGGCGAGCGCATTCTGCCATTCAGCCTCTGGCTGATGCGGCACACGATGCTCGGCAACCCGCTAATCCAGCCGTGGCAGCATCTCGAGCGGGTCACCAACGATTTCGAAATGCGGCAGTACCTGTTCGACGCCTATTACATCTGCCGCGGCAGCAAATCGCGGGCGGCGGCGCCCGCGCTGGCCGCGGACCAGGCCTTCGTTCCGGCCGAGTAGCCGGTTCGCGCTCTGCACCTCAACGCCGCCTCCGTCCCGCAATTGTGCGGGGCGGACCGCTGCGCTAGGTAGTCCACGCTGGACACAAGGTGTAGCGATGCGAATTGTTGCGGCGGCGCTGGTCGGATGCCTGCTGGTCTTACCGGCCCGCGCGGCCGACGATTATCCCAACCGGCCGGTCACCTTCGTGGTGCCGTTCGCGCCCGGCGGCTCGACCAGCATCATCGCGCGCATCCTGTCGCAGAAGCTCGAGCAGCGGCTCGGCAAGCCGTTTGTGGTCGAGAACCGTCCGGGCGGCGGCGGCATGATCGCGGTGAGCCAGGTCGCGCATGGGGTGGCCGACGGCTACACCATCATGATGGCGTCGAGCGACGGCGCTCGCGATCAACGTCAATGTCCGCAAGCAATTGCCTTATGATCCGCGCAAGGACATCACGCCGATCGCGCTGATCGCGCGCATGCCCTACGTGCTGGTGGTCAACGCCGACCTGCCGGTGAAGTCGGTCGCCGACCTGGTCAAGCTCGCCAAGGACAAGCCCGGGCAACTGTCGTTCGCGTCGGTCGGCCCCGGCACCATCCATCACCTCAACGCCGAGCTGTTCAAGAGCATCTTCGGCGTCGACGTCGTGCACGTGCCCTACAAGGGCACCGCGCCGGCGCTGCAGGACGTGGTCGGCGGCCACGTCCAGTTCATGTTCAGCGACGTGCCGCCGGCGCGGCCGCTGATTGCAGTCCGGCAAGGTGCGCGCGCTCGGCGTCACCACCGCGGAGCGGGTGCCGGCGCTGGCCGAGGTGCCGCCGCTCGCCGAGGTCGGCATCCCGAACTACAACACCGCGTCGTGGCACTCGATCTCGACCGCCGCCGGCGTGCCGAAGGAGATCGTCGCCAAGCTCGCTGCCGAAGTCCGCGCCATCATGAGCGAGCCAGAGGTGCAGAAGCTGTTGAGCGACGACGGCGCGATTCCGCAGATTTCGCCATCGCCGGAGGAGTTCAAGCGTTTCGTCGATGCCGAGATCGTGCGCTGGGGCGAGCTGGTGCAGAAGGCCGGCATCCTGCACAGCCAGTAGATTTTCGCCCCTGATGCTGGATTGCACCGCGCGCGTCCGCGATGACGCGCAAAGGCGTTATTTCATGAAGCTCGGCAGCCAGGTCGCAAGACCCGGGAACGCCACGATCACCGCCAGCAACACGACCAGCGCGACCGTGAACGGCGTCACGCCGCGGAACACCGTGCCGATCGAGAGGTGCCCCAGCAGGTTCTTCACGACGAAGATGTTCATGCCGACCGGCGGGCTGATCAGGCCGATCTGCACCACGATCACGATGACGATGCCGAACCAGATCGGGTCGTAGCCGAGCGCCGTGACCACCGGGAAAAACAGCGGCACGGTCAGGAGGATCATCGACAGCTCCTCCATCGCGGTGCCGAGCACGACGTAGATCACGCAGATCGCGACCACGACCAGCCACGGCGTCGCCTCGAACAGGTTGACGAAGCTTCTCAGGTCGGCCGGCATGGTCGTGTAGTTGACGAAGTTGGCGAACAGCAGCGCGCCGATCAGGATCATGAACAGCATCGACGTGGTGCGCGCGCTTTCGACCAGGACCTCGAACAGCACGCGCCAGGTCAGGGCGCGGCGCGCCAGCGCGAACAGGAACGCGCCGCCCGCGCCGATGCCGGCGCCTTCGGTCGCGGTGAACGCGCCGACATAGATGCCGCCGATCACCAGCACGAACAGCGCCATCACCGGCCAGACGTATTTGAGCGCCTCGATGCGCTCCGACCACGGATGCGGCTCGGCCGGCGGGCCGGCCTTCGGGATCGCGCCAGGTGATCCATGCCACGGCGAGGCAGAGCAGCACGGTCGCGACGATGCCGGGAATGATGCCGGCGATGAACAGCTTGCCGATGCTGGTCTCGGTCATGATGCCGTAGATCACCATGATGACCGACGGCGGGATCAGGATGCCGAGCGTGCCGCCGGCCGCGATCGAGCCGGCGGCGAGCGCGTCGCTGTAGCCGTACTTGCGCATCGACGGATAGGACACCTTGGTGAAGGTCGCGGCGGTCGCGATCGAGGAGCCGCAGATCGCGCCGAAGCCGGCGCAGGCGACGATGGTGGACATGGCAAGCCCGCCGCGCCGGTGGCCGAGGAAGCAGTAGGCGGCGTGATAGAGCTCGTCGGACATCCGCGCGCGCACCACGAAGTTGCCCATCAGGATGAACAGCGGGATGACCGACAGCGTGTAGGACAGCCCGGTCTCGTAGGTCACCTGCGCGATCATCGCCGCGGCGACGTTGAAGTTGAGCTTGTAGGCGACGCCGGCGAAGCCGACGATGCCCATGGCGAAGGCCATCGGCACGCGCAGGAACGCGAGGATGAGGAAAGCCGCAAATCCGACCAGCGTTTCGGTCACGGGCCGACGGCCTCTCCCGGGGATGCTGCGCCGCGGCTCGCCGGAACACCAGCACCAGCAGCGCCAGCGCGGTCAGCGCCATCAGGATGCTCATGGCGTAGGTGAGATAGGCGAGCTTGAACTTGAGCTGCGCCGTGGTCTCGCCGGCGCTGTCCATGCTCACTGCCCGGAGCCAGAGCCGCCACGCCAGATAGCCGGTCGACAGCAATGCCGAGCGCGCAGGCGACCACGTGCTGGATGCGGAACAGCCAGTCCGGCGTGATCGGATCGAGCACGTCCACCGTGACGTGCTCGTTGCGCAGCGTCACCAGCGGCAGGCCGGCGAAGATCAGCGCCGCCAGCAGCATCTCGGTGATCTCGAAGGCGCCGAAGATCGGGCGCGACAGGAAATAGCGGCCGACCACGTCGACGCAGGTCAGCACCATCATCGCGAACAGCACAAGCGGCCGCGAACACGCCGAGCGTCGGCGCCACGGCGCGGTCGAACAGCTGCAACAGCACCGTTCGCCCATGCTCCCCCCGGAGCGGCGCATCGCGGCGTCCCGACAGGGATACCGCGATGTGCTTGCCGAACTAGCGCACCGGCGGACCGCCGAGCTCGGCGCGGACAGCGTTGCGGATGGCGGCGCCGTCGGCGCCCTTGGCCTTGGCCTTGTCGATCCAGGCCTGCTCGAGGCCGCCGGTGCGCGACTTGATCTCGGCGACGAACTGCGGGCTCGCGGTCACGATCGGGATGTTGGCGTCGCGGACCGCCTTCTCGCCGCGCGCGTCGGCCGCATCCCAGGCCTTGCCGGCGCGGCGCGCCAGCGGCTCGCCCGATGAGCTTCTCGATCGCGGCCTGGTCGGCCGCGGAAATCTGCTTCCACTTGGCCTCGTTCATGATCAGCGTGAAGCTGCGTGCAGAACAGCCCGCCCGGAATGTAGGTGGCGTGCTTGATCAGCGGCACGAGCTTGAAGGCGACCGGCGCCTCCTTGGGGAAGAACACGCCGTCGGCCACGCCCTTGGCTGAGAAGCTCGTAGCTCTCCGGCGCGGGCTTGAGCATCGGCACGGTGCCGAGCACCTTGGCGACGTCGTTGACCATGCCGCCGCCGACGCGGATCTTCATGCCTTCGAGGTCCTTGAGCGAAGCGATCGCGCGCTTGGTGTTGAAAATCTGGCCGGGGCCGTGGGTGAACACCGCCAGCACCTTCACGCCTTTGTGCTCGTCGAACTTGGCGAGCATCCGGTCATGGACGCGCTGGTAGGCGACCGACGTCGCCTCGGAGGTTTCGCCCAGGAACGGGAACTCGATCGCATCGGTCAGCACGAACCGGCCGGGGGTGTAGCCCGGAACGATGAAGCTGATGTCGGCCAGGCCGTCGCGGACCGCGTCGAACGTCTGCGGCGGGCCGACCACGGCTTTCGGCAGCAGGTTGCACTTCACGCGGCCCTGGGTCGCGGCTTCGGCGTCCCGGCAGAATCGCCATCATGATCTCGGACACCATGTGATGCGACGGCGGCACCCAGGCATTGGCGTTCAAGACCAACTGCGCTTTGGCGTCGGCGGCGGGCAGCGAAACGGCGCAGGCGATCGCGCCGGCAATGAGCCAATTCTTTTGCACGCTGGTCCTCCTTCGATTGGACTGATCTGGCGATATCTCTGCACGGGCCTGCCCGGACCGCAAGCCGCATTCCGAGGCTTATGCGCTCCGCGCCCCGGAATGGCCAATATCCGGTCCAATCACTGGATCGGCTTGATGCCGGCGGTCTTGATCACCTTGGCCCATTTGTCGGTCTGGTCGGCCACCAGCTTGCTGAATTCGGCCGGGCTCATCGGCATCGGTATGGCGCCAAGCTCGTCGATGCGCGCCTGCAGCTTGGGATCCTTGAGCACGGTGTTGACCGCGGCGTTGAACTTGGCGACGACGTCGGCCGGCGTGCCCTTCGGCATCGCGATCCCGTAGACCACGTTCGCCTCGTAGCCCGGCACGGTCTCGGCGATCGCCGGCACGTCCGGCAGCTGGTGAACGCGCTTGGTGTCGGCGACGCCGAGCGCGCGCAGCTTGCCGGATTTGACGTGTCCGATCGGTCCCGGAAGGTTGTCGAATGCCGAATGCAATTGGCCGCCCAGCACGTCGACCAGCGCGGGCGCGGTGCCGCGGTACGGCACATGGACGATGTCGATGCCGGTCATGGACTTGAGCAATTCGCCCGACATGTGCGGCGACGTGCCGACGCCGCCGGAGCCGAAGTTGAGCTTGCCCGGATTGGCTTTGGCGTAGGCGATGTACTCCTGCAGGGTCTTGATGTGGAACTCCGGGTTCACCACCAGGATGTTGGTCATCTTCATCGTGCCGGCGACCGGCGCGCTGTCGCGGATGAAGTCGAACGGCATGTTGGCGTAGATCGACGGGTTGATGAAGTTGTTCGGGCCGACGAACACGATGGTGTAGCCGTCGGGCGGCGAGGTCAAAGCGGCCTGCATGCCGATGTTGCCGCCGGCGCCGGGGCGGTTCTCGACCACGAATTGCTGGTTGAAATGCTCCGACAGAAATTGGCTGAACAGCCGCGCGGTGATGTCGTTCGGGCCGCCGGCCGCGAAGCAGACGACGAAGCGGATCGGCTTGTTCGGATAATCGTTGGCCGAAGCGCCAGCGCAAGCGAGCGCGAGCACGGCGAGGCAGAGCGCGAACAGACGAGCGAGACCCGAGCAGGTCCTCATGGCATCCCCCTTGTTTGGCGCGAGCGGACCGCTGGTTCCCGCCGCGATCGGGGCGCGCCAATCATAGCTTCGGCCCGAACCACGCCGCCCGCAAGGGGTGTCGGGGATCGGTTGCGCGACTTGAGGTCGCGCCGCGTTAGTCCCGAACTCCGCCCATTCCCGCAAACGAAATCAGGGCCGATTGCTCGGCCCTGATTGTTATGGTGGGTTTCCGCTTTCGGAACCCTCGCGGGTGCGACCGGTGGTCGGATTGACTAGACGAGCTTCTTCACCGGCTTGAGGTCGAGGCCGAACAGCCGTGCCGCGTTGGCGCCGAGAATATTGCGCTTCGACGTCTCGTCCAGGAACGGCAGGTCGTAGATCGTCGACGGCAGATCGAAGTCCCAGTGCGGGTAGTCGGACGAATAGACGAGCTGCGTCTTGGCGTTGATCATCTTGAACGTCGCTTCCATCACCGACTTGTCGTCCGGAATCTCCATCGGCTGCGACGAGTAGTACATCTGCTGCATGTAGTGGCTGGGCTTCTCCTTCAAGAGCGGCGCGTCCGAGGTGCGCATCATGTAGGAGTGGTCGAGCCGCTGCATCAGGCCGGAAGCCCAGGTGAGCCCGCTCTCGATCCACATCACCTTGAGCTTGGGGAAGCGCACCGGCAGGCCGTTGATGACCCAGTTGGTCATGTGGATCATGTTGAACCACATGAAGCCGAGCGCGTGCACCGAGATGAAGCGGTTGGTCATCTGCAGCGCGCGATCTTCCCAGCTATAGGCGGCGTGGAACGAGATCGGCTTGCCCATCTCCTCGAGCAGCGCATAGGTCTTCATGTAGGCGTTGTCGTGCACCGGCCGGTAGCGCGGCGAGGTCACCATGAAGCCGACGCAGCCTTTCTTGCCGCCAAAGTCGCGCACCGTACGATAGGCGGCCTCCGGGTCGTTGAACGGCAGATAGAGCATCGACACGATGCGCGGCTCCTCCGCCAGAACCTTCTCGCAAAGCCAGGCGTTGTAGGCGCGGCACATCGCGGTCTCGATCTCGACCTGCGGATGCAGGCCGAGAAACAGCATCGGCGTCGGGAACATGCAGGAATAGTCCACGCCCATCGCATCCATCCAGTCGAGCGTGAGCATGATGTCGGCGTGCCGGCCTGGCTTGGCCTTTTCCTTGCCGCGGTGCCGCGCACGGTGGATGCGGCCGCCGGTGTTCTGATAGCCGACCTGGGTGTTGAGAATGCCGGTGCGGCGGCCGGCGCCTTCCATCGCTTCAGCGCGGATCACCGGGCTTTCGATGTACTGAAACACCTCGTGATAGTGCTCGTTCTCGTAATGATGCGAGTCGACGTCGACGATCAGAAAGTCCTGATAGTTGCGCGCCCGCGCCTGCTCGGCGGCGTGCTCGAGATGCTTGGGCGTCGAAAACAGATCGAGCTCGACGGGGCGAACATCGTTGCGTGGCATATCCATGGAGCGATCTCCCAGAATCCAAATCAGGCGACGACGTAGATGTCGTCGCCGCGCGTGACGACTTCGTATTTGCGAAGCTTCTGCTTGCGGTCGCCGATGCACTCGCCGGTCTTCAAATCATACTCATAGCCGTGCCACGGACAGACGAAGTGCATCTCGTCGCCGTAGGTCTGGCCGTGATAGGTGCGGTCCTTCTCGATCACGTCGACCACGTTGTTGATCATCATGCCTTCGCACGCCGGTCCGCCCTGGTGCAGGCAGGTGTTGCTGTAGGCGTAATAGGCGCCGTCCTTGTGGAACACGCCGATCTCGCGCCGGCCGGCGTTGACGATCCGGCGATCGCCATCCTTCATCTCGGAACCCTTCGCAACGAACCACTCGGCCATGCCATGCTCCAAACGTGGGATGACTCGGAAAATACCGGAGGTGCTCCGCCTCAGCAACCGGTAGAGCGCATGGCAGCCACATTGATTTAAGCCGGTGCTGCCGCCATGCTGGCGTGCAACATCGGCATCGGCGCAAGGGTCGGGGAGGGCGGTATGAAGTTGAAATGGCTTGCCGCGTTGGCGGTGGCGGCGGCAGCATTGCTGGCCCCGAATGCACAGGCGCAGCAGGATTATCCGAACCGGCCGGTGAAAATCGTCATCGCGTTCTCGCCCGCGGGCGCCATCGACATCCTGGGGCGCTTGATCGCCGACAAGCTCAGCCAGATGTGGGGGCAGCAGGTGGTGGTCGAGAACCGGCCCGGCGGCGGCGGCAACATCGGCGCGGCCGCCGCGGCGACGGCGCCGGCCGACGGCTATACCCTGCATTTCGGCGCCCAGACGCTCGGCACCAACGTCACGCTCTCGCCGACCACGGCATTTCATCCGGTTACGAGTTTCGAGCCGATCATGCTGGTGAGCACGGCGCTCGAAATCTTCATGGTGGCCAACGCGACGCCGTTCCATTCGGTCAAGGACGTGATCGACTACGCCAAGGCCAACCCCGGCAAGCTGAACTATGCCTCGGTCGGCATCGGCACCAGCGCTCACCTCGCCACCGTCCTGTTCATGGACGTCGTCGGCATCAAGATGCAGCACATTCCCTACAGCCAGATGTCGCAGTCCTATTCCGACATCTTCTCCGGCCGCACCGAAGTGTGGTTCACCACCGCGGGCGGCTCGTTGCCGCACGTGAAATCGGGCAAGGTGCGCGCGCTCGCGGTCAACGGTCCGACGCGCTCCAAGCTCTTGCCGGAGCTGCCGACCATGATCGAGCTCGGCATCAACATGAAGGACGAATCGAGCTGGTATGGCTTCTTCGCGCCCAAGGGCACGCCGAAAGCGATCATCGACAAGATCAACCACGATCTCCAGACAATTATCGATTTGCCCGACATGCGGGAGAAGGAGCTGGCGCTCGGCTACCGTTTCATCGGCGGCCCGCCTGCGACGCTCGCGGAGCATCTCAAGACCGAGATCGCGAAATGGGACGACCTCGCCAAGAAAGGCTCGTTCCAGACCAATTGAGGAGGGCCGCGATGAAAGTCCGCCCGTTCGTCGCCGCGCTGATCGTGCTGCTGTCGTTGAACGCGCCTGCGACGGCGGAAGATTATCCGACGCGGCCGGTGAAGGTCGTCATCGCCTTCTCGCCGTCGGGAGCCATCGACATTCTGGGCCGCTTCATCGCCGACAAGCTCTCGCAGATGTGGGGTCAGAGCGTCTTTGTGGAGAACCGTCCCGGCGGTAGCGGCAACATCGGCGCGGCTGCTGCAGCAACCGCCTTGGCCGACGGCTACACGCTGCACTTTGGCGCGCAGACGCTGGCCGTGAACGTGACGCTATCGCCGACCACGGCGTTCGATCCGGTCACGAGCTTCGATCCGATCATCCTGGTCGCGAGCTCCCGGGAGGTGTTCCAGGTCTCGGCCGTGACGCCGTTCAAGTCGGTCCAGGAGGTGATTGCTCACGCCAAGGCCAATCCGGGCAAGCTCAACTACTACTCGGTCGGCATCGGCTCGACGTCGCATCTGTCGACCGTGCTGTTCATGGATGTCACCGGCACCCAGATGCAGCATGTGCCCTACAGTCAGATGTCTCAGGGCATGAACGACCTGATCTCCGGCCGCACCGAAATCTCGTTTGGCCCGATGGGCAGCTCGGTGCCCAACATCCGCTCCGGCAAGATGCGGGCGCTGGCGATTTCAGGGCTCGACCGCGCCAAGCTCCTGCCCGAGATCCCGACGTTGACCGAAGTCGGCGTCAAGATGTCGGAGGAATCGAGCTGGTATGGCTTCTTCGCGCCGAAGGGCACGCCGAAGGCGATCATCGAGAAGATCAACAAGGACGTGCAGACCGTCATCGACATGCCGGACATGCGCGAGCGCGAAGTGGCGCTGGGTTACCGCTACTTCGGCGGCTCGTCGGAGAAGCTCGGCTCGTTCCTGAAGGCCGAGATCGCGAAATGGGACGGACTCGCCAAGAAGGGCGCGTTCAAGACCAATTGACGGAGGCTCGAGCATGATCCCGAAAAAGCCTGCCCCGGACGTGATCCGGGGTGTGTAGCGGTTTTCGGAAAAGCATGCCCTCGGGCTTGACCCGAGGGATCATGCTCAAACAAGAAACTGGATCAGGATGACGATTCGAAGAAAAGTCATCCCGATCTAGGCCGGCGTCAGGCCCTTGGCCTTCATCACCGTGCGCGCCGCAGGCGTGCGCAGGAGCTCGCCCAGCGCCTTGCTGGCGCCGCCGTCCTTGGCGCCGGTGTGGGTGCCGAACGCGAACGTGGTGGTCAGCTCGATGCCGGGGGGCAGGGGGCCGACGATGTCGACGCCGGGCACCGCCATCAGTTCGGCGTCCTGCTGCATGCCGATCTCGGCCTCGCCGCGCACCAGATAGTTGCCGATCAACCCAGCCGGGCCGCCCGGCCCGAGCACGGTCTTCGATTTGACCGTGTCGGCGATGCCGAGCTGCTCGATCACCTTGGCGATGTGCGCGCCGCTCGCGCCGCTGCCCGGGCCGCTGTAGGCGATCGACTTCGCCGCCAGCAGGGCCTGCTTGAATTTCTCGACCGTGGAAATGTTCGGCCGGGGCGTGCCTTTTTTGACGCCGACCATGGTTTCGGACGACGCGATCTCCAGGCGGCTGCCGGCGGCGACCTTGCCGAACTTGCTCATCTCCTCGAGCCCCGGGCCGGTCAGCACGACGGCGTCGGCCGGCTCGCCGTCCGCCAGCCGCTTGGTGAGCTGCGCGGATGGCCCGTAGGTCGCCTCGACCTTGTGGCCGGTCGTGCGCTCGAACTGCGGCAGCAACTCGTCCAGCGTGGTCTTCAGCGCGGTCGTGCAGATCAGTTTGATGGTCGACATCAGAGTCCAAACCTTACAGTCCCAAGCCTTTGGTCTTGTAGATCGCGGCCGCGGCCGGCGCGGCGAGATGGCGGATCAGCGCCCTGGCCGCGTCCGGCTGCTTGGCGCCCATTGTGATGCCGCCGGAGGTGACGATCATCAATTGCAATTCATCGGGCAGCATGCCGATCACCTCGACCTCGGGGTTCGACATCAGCTCGGACACGAGCTGCATGCCGATCTCGGCCTCGCCGCTCGACACCAAAACGCTGACGCGGCCGCTCGGGCCGCCGGCGGCGAGCTTGGTCTTGGCCGCGACCTCGGCGGCGATGCCGAGCGTCTCGAACATCTTGAGCAGATGCACGGCGGTGACGCCGCCGCCCGCGGGCGCAGTGTGCCCGACCGATTGGGCGGCCAGCAGCGCGCGTTTGAGCGCCTCCGGGGTCGACACGTCGGGTCGCGGCGCGCCCTTGCGGACGGCGATGCCGATGCCGGTGCGCGCGATGTCGGTGCGTTCGGGCGCGACTTTGCCTTGCTTGATCAGTTCGTCGAGCACCTCGCTGCCGACGACAATGAGATCGGCCGGCTCGCCGGCGTTGAAACGGCGGGCGAGGCCACCGGAGGGGCCGTAGACTACGCGCACAACGTGTCCGTTCGTCCGCTCGAAGGACGGCACGATCTCGTCGAGCGCAGCCTTCATGGCAGTGGTGACCATGGCGTCGATCTCGGCCGCCTGCACCAATCCGGCCGTCAGCAGCAGCGCTGCGGCCACCGCGAATGCGCGTATGATGCCCCAAGTCATTGCAGCCCCTTCGCCTTGTAGATCGTCATCGCTGCCGGTGTCGCGAGATGCTGGATCAGCGCCTTCGCCGGCTCCGGCTGCTTGGCATTGGTCGTGACGCTGGCCGCATAGATCGTGGTTTGCTGAAATTCCGGCGGCAGCATGCCGATCACCTCGACGTCGGGATTCGAATAAAGCTCGGACGCCTGCTGCAAGCCGATCTCGGCCTCGCCGCTCGACACCAGCACGCTGACGCGGCTGTTCGGGCCGCCCATGGAGAGCTTGGCCTTGGCCGCGACCTCGGCGGCGATGCCGAGTTTCTCGAACATTCGCATGACAGGTCCGGCGGTGATGCTGCCGCCGGCCGGTGAGGCGTGGCCCACGCTCCTCGCCGCCAGCAGCGCGCGCTTGAGCGCCTCGGGCGTCGAAACGTCGGGCTTGGGCGCGCCCTTCTTGACGCAGATGCCGATGCCGGTGCGCGCAAGCTCGATGCGGTCAGGCGCGACCTTGCCTTGCTGGACGAGCTGATCAAGCGCCGGAATGTCGGTCACGAACAGGTCGGCCGGCTCGCCGCCATTGAAGCGGCGGATCAGCGCGCCGGACGGGCCATAGGTCACGCGGACCGCGTGGCCATTGGCGCGCTCGAACTGCGGCAGCAACTCGTCGAATGCTTCCTTCATGGCGGTGGTCATCATGGCATCGATGTCCGCCGCCTGCGCCGGAACGGCCGCAAGCAACAGGGTGCGGCTGCCGCGTGGACTCGGATCATTGCGGCACCTCCATGCCCATCGAGCGGATCGCCGTCTTGGCCTGCGGTGTGGTGAGGAAGTCGATCAGCGCGCGGGCGGCGGTGGCGTCGCTCGCGGCGGTGGAAAGGCCGGCCGAGAACACCGACACGGTCCGCATGCCGAACGGCAGCTTGCCGATGATGTCGATGCCCGGCACCGCCATCAGCTCCGGCATCTGCTGGATGCCGACCTCGACCTCCTTGCGGACGAGAAGGAAGCCGATCAGCCCGGCCGGGCCGCCCGCGCCGAAGGTGAGCTTGGGCTTCATCTGCTCGGCAATGCCAAGCTGTTCGAAAATGCCGATCAGGATGCCGCCGCTCACCCCGCCGCCGACCGGATTGCTCATGCCGAGCGATTGGGCCGCCAGCATCGTCTGCTTGAATTTCTCCGGCGTGGAAATGTCAGGCTTCGGTGCGCCCTGCTGGACCGCGAGCGCCATCGCCGAGTGTGCGATGTCCGCGCGCGTGCCCGGTACGATCCGCCCTTGCTTGATCAGATCGTCGACGGCCTGGTTGGTAACGATCGCGACATCGTTCGCATCGCCGTCCGCCACCTGCTTGGCGATGCGCGGGGAGGGGCCATAGGAGAACGAAACCTTGTGGCCGCTCGCCTGCTCGAACTGCGGCATCAGCACGTCCATCGAGGTCTTCATGGCCGTGCTGCTGAGCACTTTGATGTCGGACATGCGGGCGGCGTCCTCCCCAGTCGATTTCGGCGAATTACACTCCTATCCTGAGAGGCCTTCAATCCCTGGACCGGCAATGCGGCCATCCGAATTCGATTTGATGACGGCGACGGAGTTGCGCTCTCGCATCGCGCGGCGCGAGATTTCGCCGGTCGAGGTGACCAAGCGCGCGTTGGACAAGGCGCAAGCGACGCAATCGTCGCTCAATGCATTCTTTCTGCTGATGCCCGAACAGGCGATGGCCGCGGCGAAACAGGCCGAGGCCGCGGTGATGCGTGGCGATGCGCTGGGCTTGCTGCACGGCGTGCCGTTCTCGGCCAAGGACCTGATGGCGGTCAAAGGCGAGCGCTTCGCCTTCGGCTCGCGCTGCATGGCCGACAATGTCGCGGCTGCCGACGCGCCGCCGGTCGAACGCGCCAGGAAGGCCGGCGGCATCCTGATCGGCAAGACCACCACCAGCGAGTTCGGCTGCAAGGCCGTCGGCGATTCGCCGCTCACCGGCATCACCCGCAATCCCTGGAATCTCGCCAAGACTCCGGGCGGCTCGAGCGCGGGCGCGGCGGCGTCCGTCGCCGGCGGCATCACGCCGATCGCATTCGGCACCGACGGCGGCGGCTCGGTGCGCATCCCGGGCTGTCTTACCGGATTGGCCGCGATCAAGGGCCAGTTCGGCCGCATCCCGGTCTGGCCGGTATCGGCCACCACCACGCTCGCCCACGTTGGGCCGATGGCACGCACCATCGAGGACGCGGCGCTGCTGTTCATGGCGAGCGCCGGCTACGACGAGCGCGATCCTTATTCGATTTCAGGTCCGGTGCCCGATCTGCTGGCGGCGTGCCGGCAGGACGTCAAGGGTCTGCGCATCGCCTACAGCCCCACGCTCGGCTACGCGCGGCCGGACGCCGAGGTGCTGCGCGTCGTCGAGGCGGCGGCGAAGCGCTTTGAGGATTTCGGCTGCACGGTCGATTTGGTCGAGCGCGTGTTCGAGCGCGACCCGGTCGATATCTGGTCGGCGGAGTTCTATGCCGGCGCCGGCACCAGGCTGCGGCCGTTCCTCGAAGAGCAAGCGCGAGCTGATCGACCCGGCGGTCGCCGACATTCTGGAGCAGGCGCTGCGGCAGGAGTTGCGCGACTATTACGGCAAGGTGTTCGAGCGCTACGCGCTGCGCGACAAGCTGCGGCCGTTCTTCGAGCGCTACGATATTTTGCTGTCGCCGGTGCTGCCGGTGACCGCGCTCGACGTCGGCAAGAACGTGCCCGACCATCACGCCGACCGTAACCTGGTGTCGTGGGTCTACTACACCTATCCGTTCAACGTGACCGGCCAGCCGGCGGCGACGGTCTGCGCCGGGATCGCATCGGACGGCATGCCGGTCGGCTTGCAGATCGTCGGTCGCGCCATGGGCGACACCGACGTGGTGCGGGCTGCGGCGGCCTATGAGCGTAGCCAGCCCAAGGGCTATAACGTGCGTGCGTTCGATGCCTGACAGAGGGTCGCAAGCGGTCTACCGCGTCAGTCTATCGCACGAACAACCCACGCCAAACGGCTGCCGTCGGTGGGCCTTTTCGCTATGAATCGGGCAGGGGCGTTCAATTTTCCGCCAGCAGCGGCGGGCCGTGGTTGCGCCATGCGGCGGCGCATGGGAACAATCCGGCCCGATTGCAATTGACGAATCGGTGTTGATCGAATGCTCCAGCCCCGGATTTCGGAGATGATGGCGCATGGCTGCCGCGTCGCTGCTTGAGCGGCTGTCCGCCAGGCCGGCCGCCAACAATCGGCGCGCCTGCGCCGAGGCGTTCCGCATTGTTCGCGGCGAGACCGAGCGCCGCGCCGCGCCGCTGTCGGACGAGGATCAGCAGGTGCAGTCGATGGCTGACGCCAGCCCGACCAAATGGCATCGCGCCCACACCACCTGGTTCTTCGAGCAGTTCCTGCTCAAGCCGCACGCTCCCGACTATCGCGAATTCGACCAGCGCTTCGCGTTTCTGTTCAACTCCTATTACGTCGCCGCCGGTCCGCGCCACGCGCGGCCGGAGCGCGGCATGATCACGCGGCCGAGCAGCGCGGAGGTTGCGGCCTATCGCGCCCATGTCGATCAAGCCGTCGAACGGCTGTTGCAAAGCGCCGACGAGACCAAGCTCGCGACCATCATTCCGCTGATCGAACTCGGCCTGCACCACGAGCAGCAGCACCAGGAATTGCTCTGGACCGATATCCTGCACGCCTTTGCGCAGAATCCGACGCACCCGGCCTATGATCCGTCGTGGCAGGCGCCGGCGTCCGCAGGCGGCGATGACGATGCCAGGATCCCATCCGGCATCCGTTCGATCGGATTCGATGGCGACGGCTTCTGCTTCGACAATGAACAGCCGGCCCATCAGGTGCTGTTGCAGAAGGCCGTCATCGCGCGCCGCCTCGTCACCAATCGCGAGTGGCTGGAGTTCATCGCCGACGGCGGTTATCGCGCGCATGACCTCTGGTTGTCGGACGGCTGGGCCGAGTTGGAGGCTGAAGGCTGGCAGGCGCCGGGCTATTGGCGCAATATCGACGGCGCCTGGTTTTCGCTGACGCTCGCCGGCCTCAAGCCGGTCGATCCGGCGGCGCCGGTGCTGCATGTCAGCTACTACGAGGCCGACGCCTTCGCCCGCTGGGCCGGCAAGCACCTGCCGAGCGAGGCCGAATGGGAGGTCGCCGCCCGCGCAGGCCTGCTCACCGATGCGTTCGGCGTGGCTTGGCAATGGACACGAAGCGCCTATCTACCCTATCCGGCCTATCGCGCGCCCGATGGCGCGATCGGCGAATACAACGGCAAGTTCATGATCAACCAGATGGTTCTGCGCGGGTCTTCGCTCGCGACCCCGGCCGGGCACGCGCGCGCGAGCTATCGCAATTTCTTCCATCCGCCGGCGCGCTGGCAATTCAGCGGCGTTCGGCTGGTGGATTACCGGTAGCGTGGGTAGTGAGGCAGCGATGAACGTTCTGGCACGCAAGGTCGTCGAGCGCCCCGCAGCGAGTGAATTCGCCGTTGACGTGCTGGCGGGCCTGACCGCTTCGCCCAAGCGGTTGCCGCCGAAGTATTTCTACGATAGCGCCGGCTCCGCGCTGTTCGAGCGCATCACCGCGTTTGCCCGAATATTATCCGACGCGCACCGAGATCGGCATCCTGCGCGAACGGGCGCAGGACATTGCGGCGCTCATTCCGGCAGGCGCGGCGCTGATCGAGTTCGGCAGCGGCTCCAGCACCAAGACGCGCATCATTCTCTCGGCCGCCAAATCGCTGAATGCTTATGTGCCGGTCGACATCTCGGCCGAGTTCCTGCGCGAGCAGGCGGCGGCGCTGCGGCGGGAGTATCCGGCAATTTCCATGCTGCCGGTCGCGGCCGATTTCAGCAAGCCGTTCGATCTGCCGCCGGCGGTCGCCAAAATGCCGCGCGCGGGTTTTTTCCCGGGCTCGACCATCGGCAATTTCGAGCCGCACGAGGCGGCGGCGTTCCTGCGTCACGCCGGCCGCATCCTCGGACCGGGAGCGAGCTTCATCGTCGGTGTCGACCTGGTGAAAGATCCGCACGTACTGCAGCGCGCCTACAACGATGCCGAGGGCGTGACCGCGCAGTTCAATCTCAATCTGCTGGCGCGCATCAACCGCGAGCTCGGCGCCAAGTTCGACCTGGCCTGTTTCGAGCATCACGCCTTCTTCAACCGCGAGCGTTCGCGCATCGAGATGCATCTCGCCAGCCTGAGGCGGCAACGCGTCAAGCTTCTGGGCGAATGCATCGAGCTGCGCGCCGGTGAGACCATCCACACCGAGAACAGCTACAAGTATTCGATCGAGTCGTTCGGCGCGATGGCGCGCGGCGCCGGCTGGACGCCGGCCGCGGTGTGGACCGACGCCGGCGGCAAGTTCAGCGTCCACGCGCTGACGCTGCGCGAAGCACCCAGCCGTTAATCGCAACGGCGGCTATTTTTTCCTGATCTCGTTCCACAGCCAGTCCGCCGCCGCGCGGGGCGATTCGCCGCGCGCGGCGCGCAGGTTGGCGGCGCGCATCAGCGCGACATCGATCCGGCCGATCAGCGGCTGCAACGCCTCGCGCAGCGCGCCGTCCTCGGCCCGGCGCGGGGCCAGCAGCAGAATCGCGTCATAGGGCGGGATCGCGGCCTTGGGATCGTCGAGCGTCGCCAGATCGAATTGCGCGAGGCGGCCGTCGCTGGTGTAGCCCGCGATGACGTCGACCTCGCCATGCGCCGCGGCCTGGTACATGAACTCGGGCTGCATCTGCCGCTGCTCGCGAAAGTTCAGGCCATAGGCCGAGCGCAAGCTCGCCCACTCCGGCCGCGCGAAGAACTCGTAGTCACCGGCGATTGACAATTCGCGGGCGCGGCCCGCGAGCTCGGCCAGCGTGCGGACGCCGAGCGCCGCGGCGCGCGCCTTCGACATCGCCAGCACGTAGGCATTCTCAAAGCCCAGGTCGCCCAGCAGGGCGATCTTGCGTTCGCCAAGCCAGGCCTTCACCTCGGCCAGCACAGCGGCGCGCGGCTTGGTATCCGAGCGCTTCATCTGCGTCGCCCAGACCGTGCCGGTGTAGTCGACATAGACGTCGATCTCGCCCGCGGCGAGCGCGTTGAAGATCACGTTCGAGCCGAGACCCTCGCGCGTGGCCGCGGTGAGCCCCGCCGCGCGCAGGCGCTGCTCGATCAGGGCGGCCAACACATATTGCTCGGCGAACGGCTTGGTCCCGATCACCACGGTGGCGCGGGGCTGCGCCAAGCTTGGCGCCAACGCGGCCACCAGCAGCAACAGCAGTCCGAGCGTGCCGGTCGCGACCCGCCCGCGCTTGCGCCGCGCCAACCCGGTTTCGACCAGCGCCAGCAGCTGATCGACCAGCAGCGCGAACGCCGCCGCCGCGACGCAGCCGAACAGCACGAACACCCAGTTCTGCGTCTGCAGGCCGGTGAAAATGTAGTTGCCGAGGCTGGTCTGGCCGATCGGCGTCGACAGCGTCGCGGTGCCGATCACCCAGACCGCTGCGGTACGAATGCCGGCCATGATCACCGGCAGCGCCAGCGGCAGCTCGACCATGAACAGCGATTGCCGCCGCGTCATGCCGACGCCGAGCGCCGCCTCGTTGATCGCGGGATCGACGCCTTGCAGGCCGGTGATCGTGTTCCGCAGCACCGGCAACATGCTGTAGAGCGTCAGCGCTAGCACCGACGGCAGAAATCCAAGCGCGGAGAACCCTACCCCAAAGGCGCGCTCGCACAGCGCCGCCATGCCGAGCAGCAGCGGGTAGAACAGCGCGAGCAGCGCCAGGCTCGGAATGGTTTGAACCAGGCCGGCAGCGCCCAGCAGCAGCTGGCGCAGCGCCGGGCGGCGGGTTGCGGCCAGCGCGAGCGGCAGGCTGATCGCCAGCCCGAGCGCCAGCGCCGCGACACTGACCGCAACATGGCCGCCGAGGTAGGCCGGCAGCCGCTCGAACGCTTCGGCGATCTGCGGGTGCACGACGGTCTCCGCTCAGCCGCGGCCAACCAGGCCGGAGAGACGCTCCGCCTGCCGGCGCGGGGTTGCCATCAATTCGCGCACGTAGTCGTCGGTCGCATCGTTCATCAGCGCGCGCGGGCTGTCGCAAGCGACAATGCGGCCGCTGCGGATGACTGCGATGCGGTCGGCGAGCAACACGGCCTCGAGCGTGTCGTGGGTGATCATCACGCTGGTGAGGCCGAGCTCGTCGTGCAGCCTGCGATAGTCGGCGCCGAGCGCGTCGCGGGTCAGCGGATCGAGCGCGCCGAACGGCTCGTCCATCAGCACGATCTTGGGCGCGGCCGCGAGCGCGCGGGCGACGCCGACGCGCTGACCCTCGCCGCCGGACAGCTGCGCCGGAAAGCGGTTACGGTGTTTGCCGCGGTCGAGGCGGACAAGCCCGATCAGCTCGTCGACGCGGGCGGCGCGGCGGGACTCGTCCCAGCCGAGAAGCTTCGGGGTGATCGCGATGTTCTCGGCGACCGTCATGTGCGGAAACAGGCCGGTGCCCTGGAACACGTAGCCGATCCGCCGCCGCAGCGTGACGGCATCGACGTGCTGCACGTCCTCGCCCTCGACCCGGACGACGCCCGCGGAGGGATCGATCAACCGGTTGATCAGGCGAAGCAGCGTGGTCTTGCCGGAGCCTGACGGTCCGACGACGACCAGGAACTCGCGCTCGGCGACGTCGAGCGACACGCCATCGAGCACGCGGACGCCGCCGTAGGTCTTGGACACGCCGTCGAAGGAGATCGCTGTCATGCCGGCGGCCGTCACTCCACCGTGACGCCGCTGGCCTTGATCGGCCCGCTCCAGCGCGCGATCTCGTCCGCCACGAATTTGCGGAAGTATTCCGGGCTCCTGCGCTCGGGCGTCGCGACCTCTTCGCCCACGATCTGGAATCGTTCCCGCAGCCAAGGCAGGTCGAGCGTCTTGCTCAGCGCGGCGTTGAGCTGGCGCACGATCGGTTCGGGCGTGTCCTTGGCGAGGAACAGTCCCTGCCAGGTGCTGACATCGAAATTGAGGCCTTGCTCGATCACCGTCGGGAGCTGCGGCAGGATCGGCGAGCGTTGCTTGCCGGTGCTGGCAATTGCTTTCACGAAGTTGCCGTCCATCTGCGGCTTCGAGGTGGAAGGCGAATCGCACATGTAATCGATGCGGCCCGCAATCAGATCCTGCATGGCAACCGCGAGGCCTCGATAGGGCACGGCCACGATGTCTACGCCGAGCGCAGCGTTCAGCAGGATGCAGCTCACGTGCGACGCCGATCCGGGACCGGCATGGCCGTATTTCACGGTCGACTGGTTCGCCTTCACGTAGGCGGTAAATTCCTGAAACGTGTTGGCCGGAAAATTCTTCGGCGTGATGATGACGCGCGGCGCCTCGACCAGAAGCCCGAGCATGGTGAAATCGGCGAGCGTGTTGTACGGCGGATTCTTGTAGAGCGACTGGCTCCAGGCGTGGGTGCCGCTGTTGCCGATAACGAACTGCGAGCCGTCGGGAGTGCCTTTGGAAACCCGCAGCGATCCGACGGTGCCACCAGCGCCGATCGGATTCTCCACCACCACATTTTGGCCGAGCACCTCGCTCAAGCCCTGCGCCACGATACGTCCGGCGACGTCGCTCGGTCCGCCGGCTGCGAACGGCACCACCATTGTCAGCGTGCCGCTCTTGAGCGTCTGACTGCTTGCCGATGACGCAAGGGCGAGCACTGCGCAGGTGGCGAGCGTCATGCCCGTGAGCGAACTGACCTTTGACATTGTGTTCTCCGTTCACCGCGGAGCCTAGTGTCCCAACCTGAAGTTCGCACGATTGCGCGGCGAACTCTTTTGCGAACTTCGGGTTCGAAAGGGACACTAGCACCGACGGCGCAAAATTGGCGGGGCCCGGCGGGTGTTTCCGCCGGGCCCCCTACGCATCAGCCGACCTGTAAGCCGGGTTCTGTCCGGGGGCGGCGAACCACCCGCGGTGACGACCATTCCTCTGCGACGCCGGTTGCTCGGCGCCTGAAGCAACCTACCCGGACGGCGACCCGGACAAGGGTTCGAGGCTTTCGCCCCGGTGCCGTCCCTATTCGGTCTTGCTCCCGGTGGGGTTTGCCGTGCCGTCGCCGTTGCCGGAGACGCGGTGCGCTCTTACCGCACCGTTTCACCCTTGCCGCGGTCAATACGCTACGCGCCGCGGCGGTCTGTTCTCTGTGGCACTGTCCCTGGGGCCTGCTTTCGCATTCCCCGCCGGATGTTATCCGGCACCGTTTGTCCGTGGAGCCCGGACTTTCCTCCCCGGCCGCCTTTCGGCATTGGCCGGAGCGGCCGTCCGGCCGACTGACCTCCTAGGGATGGGGCCGGCGCAGCACCAGGTCAAGGGGCGAGTCCTTGGATGATGGTGCCGGCTCCTTGCGCAGATGGAGCAGCTTACGCAGCGCCTCCCAGGTCGATTCGTCGACCACGCCGTCGACCCGCGCCGGCCGGAAATGGCGCTGGAAGGCGGTGACAACCTCCCGCGTGGCGGAATCGTAGCGGCTGGTCTCGTCGAGGCCGTAACCGTAATCAATCAGGTCCCTTTGCAGATCGCGGACCTTGTCGCCGGAATCGCCGAGTGCCAGGACCTTGTCGCCCGGCTTGGCCGAATCGACCCATACGCCGACGCCGGATTGTGCCAATTGCTTCCAGGGGAATTTTTCGCCCGGGTCCTGCTTGCGGCTCGGCGCCACGTCGGAATGCGCCAGCACGTGCTCACGCCGCACAATATGGCGGATCAGGATCGCCCGGCACAGCGTGATGACCGCCGCGATCTGCCGCTTGGGAAAGTCCGGGTAGCCGTAGTCGTGGCCGGGATTGCCGATCTCGATGCCGATCGAGCGTCCATTGATGTCGATGTCCTTGCCCCAACACGACACCCCGGCATGCCAGGCGCGGTTCGCCTCCGGCACCATCTGGATGATCGAGCCGCTTTCGACCACGAGATAGTGCGAGGAGACGCGCGCGACCGGGTCGCGCAACCGCTGCAATGCCTCGTTGGTCGACATCATGCCGGTGTAATGCAGAATGATCATGTCGGGACGCGCCAAGCCGGGCCGCTCGTCGAAATTGGGCGAGGGCTCGACACGCTCGACAACACTGGAATTGGGATTGAATTTCGCCATGCCGCCAACGTTGAGAACAACGATATTAACGAAAGAATGGCGAAAGCAATACGACCCTCCAACGGCGTCCAGGCCCCCGGTTTCCCGGGGGCCTGGCCGTCAACCTGAACGCTGTAAACTCAACTGCTACGCAACGACGCCTACCGCGGCGACGGCGGCGTGCCCGCCGGACGGGTCGTGCCGGGCGAGCCCATGCCGACGGTCGAGGACGGCGCCTTGTAAGGCTCGAACGCCGCCGCCTGTTTCAGCTCATCCTTGGACATGGCGATCTTGAGCTTGTCGGACTCGTTCTTCGACTTGTCGCCGGCGACGATCTGGAACGCGGTCGGCTCGAGCGCAACTTCCTTCGAGCCAATGCCGAGGAAGCCGCCGACGCCCACGACATAGGCCAGGATCTTGCCGTCCTTGTCGAACAGGATGTCGCTGACGTCGCCGATCTTCTGGTCGTCGGTGCCGAGCACGTCGGTGCCCTTAAACTTCGACGCCAGGAATTGATCGGACCGTTGTGAGTTGATGAACTTCGCCGAGCTTGTGGTCGCGGCCGGCTTGCTCGCCTCGGTCGACGGCTTGCTCATTTCGGTGGACGTCGCCGCAGGCGGCTTGCTCATTTCGGTGGATGACGCCGCAGGCGGCGGCGCGGGTGTCGGTGGCCGCCGGCGCTTCATTGGAACGCGATGCCGGCGGATTTCCTTCCGCGGCCGCCGCGCCGATCATCAGCGTGGTGATCGCGGTCGTGACCAAGAGTTTCTTCAACATGCAGAGCCTCCTTCGTCCGTCAGGAAAAGCAGACTCCCCTCGCTTCAAAGGGACCAATGCGTCGGGCGGCACGATGTTCCGCCGGTGAAACAATGGTTTTTGTGAATTGATCGCCGGTTCCATCGGGAACGGGACCATGGGAACGGCGGATTGCAAACGATTCCTTAAGCTTAAGCCCCGTTAATACCGTGGGTGCGGTTCGGCTCCCGACGGGGCGCCGCGCCGCGCCCATGCAGGTTTTTCACGCCCTTTCGCCAATGACCGGAACAATCTTGCAAAATGGGCGTAACGAATTGCAGACAAAGGGGAAACGGCCCAACGCCCGGCTTCGGGCGACCGATCGTGGGCCTAACGGACAATGGGACATGGCGGCTGCGCGTCCAACGCGACGCGGCAGGCCGATCAGCCATCTGGGAGCCCGGGCGGTTCCGCGCGCAGCATTCGGGGGACATCCGGCGAGCGCGCGGCAATGGTCCGGGTTCCGAGCGAGCGGCGGAAGGCGCGCTCGGGGCACGGGAACCGTGACGGGCCGCGGCGGCTCGACTGTCGCTGGCGGACTGGCCCGCCACGTTCCCGTGCTCGTGCGCCCGGCGCTTCAGTGGCTGCAGCCGCGCGACGGCGGTTGCACTATCGACGGCACCTTCGGCGCCGGCGGTTACAGCCGGGCGATCCTGGACGCAGCAGCGACGCGCGTGATCGCGCTCGATCGCGATCAGAGCGCGGTCGCGCTCGGCGCCGATCTGGTGCAGGCGGCGGCCGGACGGCTCACGCTGGTCGAGGCGCGGTTCTCCGAGCTCGAGCGCATCGCCCAGCGGTTCGGCGTCGACGGCGTCGACGGCGTGGTGCTCGATCTCGGCGTGTCCTCGATGCAGCTCGATGAGGCGGCGCGCGGATTTTCGTTCCGGCTCGATGGGCCGCTCGATATGCGCATGGGCGGTGACGGCCCAAGCGCTGCGGACGTGGTGGCGTGCGCCTCGGAGCGCGACCTCGCCAACATCATCTTCCAGCTCGGCGAGGAGCGCCATTCGCGCGCCATCGCCCGTGCGATCGTCGCTGCTCGTAGCTCTTCGCCGATCGAAACCACGCAGGCGTTGGCCGGACTGGTCGGGCATGTCGTGCGCGCCCGCCCGGGTGCCATCCATCCGGCCACGCGGACCTTTCAGGCGCTGCGCATATTCGTCAACCAGGAGCTCGACGAGCTCGTCGCCGGACTGGCGGCGGCCGAACGCGTGCTCAAGCCGGGTGGGCGGCTGGTGGTGGTGAGCTTCCACTCGCTCGAAGACCGCATCGTCAAGACGTTCCTTGCCGAACGGGGCCGCGTCGCAGGCGTGTCACGCCACCGCCCCGAGGCTGCGATGCAGCCGCCGAGCTTCCGCATTCTCACCAAGCGCCCGATCGTGGCCGACGAGGCCGAGGTCGCCGCCAACCCGCGCTCGCGCTCGGCCAAGTTGCGCGCCGGCGAGCGGCTCGACGCTCCGCCGCGCCCGCTCGACGCCGCCGCGTTGCTGCCGCGCCTGCCGTCGCTCGACGACGTCGTGAAGGGCAGGTGAGCATGCGCCTCCTCAATTTTTGCGTGCTGGTGCTGCTGGTTGCCGCCGCGGCCTATGTCTACGAGATCAAGTTTGAATCGACGCTGCGCGCCGAGCGCGTCGCCAAGATGCGCGGCGACCTGCTGCGCGAGCGCGACGCCATCGCGGCGCTGCGCGCCGAATGGGCGACGCTGGAAAATCCCGCGCGCATCCAGGGCCTGTCCGCGCGCCACCTGCCGCTGCGGCCGGCCGACGCCGCGCAATACGATCCGCTCGACAATCTGCCGGAGCGGGCGCCGCTGGTGGCGCCGGCCGACGATGCGGTCGCCAAGGGGACCGAGGGCCAGGATCCCACAGCCGCGACCGGCAGCCTCCTCAGCCGGACCGAGCAGAGGTAGCCGATGGAGCCGCTTCCGCTGTCCGTGCCGCAATCGTCCGCCGCGCCGCGGAGCGAGCCGTGGCGCCGCCGGGTGCTGCGCACGCTGCTGTACGGCCAAAACGTCGACCGCAGTGCCAAGGCGCGCGCTCGCGTCGGCCTCGCCATGTTGGCATTCGCCGCGGTTTATCTGGTGATTGCCGTGCGCCTTGTGATGTTCGCGGTGGTGCCGGAAAGCCATTTCGTGCGGCGCGGCGCCGCGCGGGACGCCGTCGCGACGGCGCGGCCCGACATCATCGATCGCCGCGGCATGATTCTCGCAACCGACGTGCGCGCGCCATCGCTGTTCGCGGAGCCGCGGAAAATCATCGACATCGACGAGGCGACCGAGTTGCTCACCGCGGTGCTGCCCGATCTCGACGCCACCGAGCTTCGCGACCGCCTGAATTCGCGCCGCGGGTTTGCCTGGCTCAAGCGCGAGATCACGCCGCAGCAGCGCCAGGAGATCCACCGGCTCGGCCTGCCCGGCGTGGGCTTTCTTTCGGAAAACAAGCGCGTCTATCCGAACAGCGCCGAGGTCTCGCACCTGATCGGTCATGTCAACATCGACAACCAAGGCATCGCCGGCATCGAGCGCTGGCTCGACGGCCGTGGGCTCGCCGCCCTGCACATGGCGGGGCTGGCCACCGATCGCTTGCAGCAGCCGATCGCGCTCGCGGCTGATCTGCGGGTGCAGCACGCGTTGCGCGACGAGCTGATCTTCGCGGCCAACAAGTACAAGGTGAAGGCCGCCGCCGGTCTCGTGGTCGACGTCGAAACCGGCGAGATCGTCGCGATGGTTTCGCTGCCGGATTACGATCCCAACAGCCCGAAGCAGGCTAACGATCCGCTGCGCATCAATCGATTGACCACCGGCGTGTTCGAGCTCGGCTCGACATTCAAGGCGCTGACCGTTGCAATGGCGCTCGACTCCGGCAAGATCACGCTCAATTCGTCTTTCGATGCGCGCATGCCGCTGCGCTACGGCAAGTTCAGCATCCACGACTATCACGCGCAGAACCGCGTGCTGACGGTGCCGGAAATTTTCACCTATTCGTCGAACATCGGCACGGCGCGGCTCGCGCTGTCGCTCGGCGTCGAGCACCACAAGTGGTTTCTTCGCAAGATGGGCCAACTCGACCGGCTGCGCACCGAACTGCCGGAAAGCGCCGAGCCCCTGGTGCCCAAGCGCTGGGGCGAGCTCAACACCGTCACCATCGCGTTCGGTCACGGCTTGTCGGTGGCGCCATTGCAGGCGGTCGCGGCGATCAACGCCCTGGTCAATGGCGGCTATCTGATCCCGCCGACCTTCATGAAGCGCAGCAAGGAAGAGGCAATGACCTTGGCCAAGGTCGTCGTCAAGCCCGAAACCAGCGAGAAAATGCGCTACCTGCTCCGCCTCAACGCCGAGAAGGGCACCGCCAGCAAAGCCAACGTCGCCGGCTATTACGTCGGCGGCAAGACCGGGACCTCCGAAAAGGTGGTCGGTGGCCGCTATTCCAAGACCAAGCTGCTCAACACCTTCACCGCCGTGCTGCCGGCCGACAAGCCGCGCTATCAATTGCTGATCATGCTCGACGAGCCGCAGCCGTTGCCGGAAACCCACGGCTTTGCGACCTCCGGCTGGAATGCCGCCCCGACCGCCGGCCGAGTGATCGCCCGCATCGCGCCCATGCTCGGCGTCGAGCCGCGCTTCGACCTGCCGCCGGCCGACCAGCTTATTTTGGCCAAGGTCAGACAATAGTGGACATGGCGTAGCGCCGGCCGGGGGCCGGCGCTAAATACACGGCGACGATGAAGCTTTCCGCCCTCCTGCAGGACTCCGCTGCGCTCGACGCGCGTCAGGGTGCAATGGAGGTCGGCAACGTCACCGCCGACAGCCGCAGGGTCAAGCCCGGTGACGTGTTCTTCGCCGTGCCTGGCAGCAAGGTCGACGGCACGGTGTTTTCGGGTCAGGCGTTCGCCGCCGGCGCCGCGGCCGTGATCGGCGAGCGCGTCCCGCAGCAGATGCCGGCCGGCAGTTCCTTCATCACGGTGCCCAACGTGCGGCGGGCGCTGGCGCTTGCGGTGGCGCGGCTCTATCCGCGCCAACCGGGCTTGATCGCGGCCGTCACCGGTACCAGCGGCAAGACCTCGGTCGCGGCCTTCACCCGCCAGGTCTGGTCGGCGCTCGGCCATCGCGCCGCCAGTATCGGCACCGTCGGCCTGGTGACGCCGGAGCGCGAGGTATACGGCTCGCTCACCACGCCCGATCCGATCGCGCTGCACCGCACGTTGTCGGAGCTGGCCGGCGAAGGCATCACCCATCTGGCGCTCGAGGCGTCCTCGCATGGGCTTGACCAGCATCGCCTTGACGGCGTGCGAGTGGCCGCCGGCGGGTTCACCAACTTGAGCCGCGACCATCTCGATTATCACCCGAGCGTCGAGGCTTATCTTGCCGCCAAGCGTCGGCTGTTCACGGATTTGGTCGCCGACGGCGGCAGCGCGGTGATCGACGTCGATCACGAGCATTCGGACACGATGGTCCAGGCGGCGCAGACGCGCGGGCTCAAGCTCATCGCGGTCGGCCGCAACGGCAACGGCATCCGGTTGATCGAATCCGCCATCGACGGCTTCGCACAACGGCTCACGCTTGTGCACGGCGGCCGGGACTTCAACGTGCGCCTGCCTCTGGTCGGCGGCTTTCAGGTCGAGAACGCGCTGGTCGCGGCCGGCCTTGCGATCGCGACCGGTGGCGAGCCGGCGGCGGTGTTCGCCACGCTGGCGTCACTGCAAGGCGCGAAAGGCCGGCTCGATCTGGTCGGCGAGAACAATGGCGCGCCGATCTTTGTCGACTACGCGCACAAGCCCGACGCGCTGGAAAAGGCGCTGGCGGCGTTACGGCCGTACGTGAAGCGGCGGCTGGTGGTGGTGTTCGGCGCCGGCGGCAACCGCGACGCCGGCAAGCGGCCGCTGATGGGCGCGATCGCAGCGCAAGGCGCCGATCGTGTCATCGTCACCGACGACAACCCGCGCGACGAGGCGCCGGCGACGATCCGCGCCGCCATCCTCAAAGCCGCTCCCGGTGCGACCGAAATCGGCGATCGGCGCGAGGCGATCCGCAGCGCCATCGCCGCGCTCGCTCCCGGCGACGTACTGCTGATCGCCGGCAAGGGTCACGAGACCGGCCAGATCGTCGGCAGGCAGACTTTCGATTTCAGCGACCATGACGAGGTCGCGGCGGCGTTGCGGGAGAAGGTGGCATGAGCACGCCGATCTGGACCCTGGATGCGATGGCGCAGGCGATGGGCGCGCAGCTCCACGGCGCGCTGCCAACTGCCGTCATCGGACTTTCCATCGACACCCGCACGATCGGCCTGCGCGAAGCATTCTTCGCCATCAAGGGCGATGCGCGCGACGGCCATGATTTCGTCGCGGCCGCATTGCAAGCCGGTGCGGGGCTGGCCGTGGTCGCGCAGGACAAGCTTTCGTCGATGCCAAAGGGCGCGCCGCTTTTGGCGGTGCCTGACGTGCTGGAAGCATTGCACGCGCTCGGCCGTGCTGCGCGGATGCGAAGCCAAGCCAGGTTCATCGCCGTCACCGGCTCGGTCGGCAAGACCGGCACCAAGGAGGCATTACGGCTGGCACTCACCGCCAACGGCGAAACCCACGCCTCGACCGCGTCCTACAACAACCATTGGGGCGTGCCGCTCTCGCTCGCGCGTTGCCCGCAGAGCGCGCGCTACGCCATCCTCGAAATCGGTATGAACCATGCCGGCGAGATCGCGCCGCTCGCCAGGCTGGTTCGCCCGCATATCGCCATCGTGACCGCGGTCGAGCCGGTCCATTTGGAGTTCTTTGCCTCGGTCGAGGCGATCGCCGACGCCAAGGCGGAGATCTTTCTGGGCGTCGAGCCGGGCGGCGTTGCCGTGATCAACCGCGACAATCCGCATTTCGCGCGGCTGCAGCGGGCGGCCAACGCCGCCGGCGTCGATCGCGTCGTGTCGTTCGGCGAGCACACGGACGCCGACGCCCGGCTGGTCAAGTTCGCGCTGCAAGCCGATTTATCGACCGTCGCAGCCAACATCCTCGGCGCCGACGTCACCTACAAGCTGGGCGCCCCCGGCCGGCACGTCGTGCTCAACTCGCTGGCCGTGCTGGCGGCGGCGCAAATCGCCGGTGCCGATCTCGCGCTTGCGGCGCTCGCACTCGCTAATGTGACGCCGCCGGTCGGGCGCGGCGCCAGGCTTTCGCTGCAACTGCCCGGCGGCGCAGCGCTGTTGATCGACGAGAGCTATAACGCCAATCCGGCGTCGATGCGCGCGGCGCTGGCGCTGCTCGGCCAGGCGCCGCTCGGCGCCCACGGCCGCCGCATCGCGGTGCTGGGCGAGATGCTCGAGCTCGGTTCGCAAGGCGCCGATCTGCACCGCGGCTTGGCCGATGCGATCATCGGCAGCGCGATCGATCTGGTGTTCTGTGCCGGCCCGTTGTTCCAAGGACTCTGGGAAGCCCTTCCCTCCGAGCGCCGGGGCGGCTATGCCGTAACGGCCGCGGCGCTCGAACCCGAGGTGTTGCGCGTGCTGCAAGCCGGCGACGCGGTCATGGTCAAGGGTTCGCTTGGCTCGAAAATGGGGCCGATCGTCAAAGCGCTGACACGGCAATATTCTTTGCAAGGCGCGCGCGCAGCGGCGTCCGCCGAAGGTTGATCCGATGCTTTATTGGTTGGCCGATCTGTCCAGCACGCTCACGATCTTCAACGTCTTCCGTTATCTCACGGTGCGAACCGGCGGCGCGCTGCTGACGGCGCTGATCTTCGTGTTCCTGTTCGGCCCGTGGATCATCGATCATCTGCGGCTGCGGCAGGGTAAGGGCCAGCCGATCCGCAGCGACGGGCCAAAGTCGCATCTCATCAGCAAGGCCGGCACGCCGACCATGGGCGGGCTGATGATCCTTTGCGGGATCGTGGTGTCGACGGTGCTGTGGGCCAATCCGCGCAACCCCTACGTCTGGATCGTGCTTGCGGTGACGCTCGGCTTCGGCCTGGTCGGCTTCTATGACGATTATCTGAAGGTCACGCGCCAAACCTCTTCCGGTTTTGCCGGCACGCTCCGGCTCGCCCTCGAAGCGGTGATCGCGATCGCCGCTTGCATCGCGATCTCGAGCCTCGGCCGTCCGAATTTCGCCACTTCGCTGGCGCTGCCGGTGTTCAAGGAGATGATCATCAACCTCGGCTACTTCTTTCCGATCTTCGGCATGTTCATCATCGTCGGGGCCGGCAATGCGGTGAACCTGACCGACGGTCTCGACGGGCTCGCCATCGGCCCAGTGATGATCGCGGCGGCGAGCTTCCTCGGCATTTCGTATCTGGTCGGCAACGCGGTGTTCGCCGACTACCTGCAGATCCATTTCGTGCCGGGCACCGGCGAGCTTGCAGTGCTGTGCGGGGCAGTCATCGGTGCCGGTCTTGGATTTCTCTGGTTCAATGCGCCGCCAGCCTCGATTTTCATGGGCGACACCGGCTCGCTGGCGCTTGGCGGGCTGATCGGCTCGGTCGCGGTCGCGACCAAGCACGAGATCGCGCTCGCCATCATCGGCGGGCTGTTCGTGCTGGAGGCGGTGTCGGTGATCGTGCAGGTGGTGTCGTTCAAGCTCACCGGCAAGCGCGTGTTCAAGATGGCGCCGATCCATCATCATTTCGAGCAGCTCGGCTGGACCGAGTCGCAGATTGTGATCCGATTCTGGATCATCTCGATCGTGCTGGCGCTTGCGGGCCTCGCGACCCTTAAGCTGCGATGATTCCGGTCAGGAGCTTCGCCGGCAAACGGGTCGCCGTGTTCGGGCTCGGCGGCTCCGGCCTGGTGAGCGCCCAGGCGCTGGTCGCGGGCGGCGCCGACGTGGTTGCCTCCGATGACAGCGCCGCCAGTATCGCCAAGGCGAAAGAGGCCGGCATCGCCACCGCCGACCTGTGGACGCTCGACTGGTCCAGGCTTGCGGCGCTGGTCCTGGCGCCTGGCGTGCCACTCACCCATCCGGAGCCGCACTGGTCGGTGGTGCTGGCGAAAAATGCCGGAGTCGAGGTGATCGGCGACATCGAGCTGTTCTGCCGCGAGCGCCGTGCGCTGGCGCCGCACTCGCCGTTCGTCGCCATCACCGGCACCAACGGCAAATCGACCACCACCGCGCTGATCGCACACATCCTGCGGGCCACCGGCAAGGACGTGCAGATGGGCGGCAATATCGGCACCGCGATCCTCTCGCTCGAACCGCCGGCCGAAGATCGTTTTCACGTCATCGAATGCTCGTCGTACCAGATCAATCTTGCGCCCACGATCGATCCCTCGGTCGGCATTCTGATCAACCTCTCGCCCGATCATCTGGATCGGCACGGGACCATGGAAAACTACGCCGCCGTGAAGGAGCAGCTGGTTGCCAACGCCAGGATTTCGCTTGTCGGCGTGGACGACGACATCTCCGACGCGATTGGGCGCCGCCTGTCGCAGCGTAAGGATCGCTATGTCATCCCGGTTTCCGCTGCGCGCGCGTTACAGTGGGGCTACTTCGTGCGCGGCACGCAGATCGTCTCGAAAGGCAACAACCAAGCCCCGGAGCAGGCCGAGGTGCTCGCCGATCTCGCCGGCGTTTCGACCCTGCGAGGGCGCCATAATGCACAGAACGCAGCTTTTGCCTGCGGCGCCGCCTGGCATTGCGGGCTTTCGCCGGCGGAGATCGCGACCGGCCTGCGCTCGTTTCCCGGCTTGGCGCACCGCATGGAGCAGGTCGGGCGCAAGGGCGCGGTGCTGTTCGTCAACGATTCGAAGGCGACCAACGCCGATTCCGCGGCGCAGGCATTGGCCTGCTTCTCCGATATTTTCTGGATCGCCGGTGGCAAGGCCAAGACCGGCGGCATCACCACGTTGTCCGGGTTCTTTCCACGTATCCGCAAGTCGTACCTGATCGGCGAGGCCGCTTCCGAGTTTGCCCGCACGCTCGACGGCCATGTCGCCTTCGAAATGGACGGAACGCTCGAGCGCGCGGTCGTGGCCGCGGCGCGCGACGCCGAATCGTCGGGGCTGAAAGAGCCGGTGGTGCTGCTGTCGCCGGCCTGCGCCTCGTTCGATCAGTACCGGAACTTCGAGATCAGGGGCGACCATTTCCGCAAGCTCGTGCTGGCCGTTCCAGGCATCGCTCCAGTCAAATAAAGCGCGCCCGTTAACCGCCTTGTAACCATGCCGCGTCAGGACTTGGGCGCGGGACAGGATAAGGCATGGCTTCGCGCACGGTACGCACGCCGTTCGGCGATTGGTGGTTGACGGTCGATCGGCCGGCGCTGGCAGCGCTGCTTGGCCTCATGCTCGGCGGCCTCATCCTATCGCTCGCGGCGAGCCCGCCGGTCGCGGCCAGGCTCAACCTCGACGCCTTCCATTTCGTCAACCGCCACGTCCTGTTCCTTGCGCCGACCATCGTGGTGCTGCTCGCGACCTCGTTGCTGTCACCGCGGCAGGTCCGGCGCGTCGCGCTTATCATCTTTCTGATCAGCCTGGTGCTGGTCGCGGCGACGCCGTTTTTCGGCGCCGAAATCAAGGGCGCGCGGCGCTGGCTGGTGATCCTCGGTGTCAACATCCAGCCGTCCGAGTTCGTCAAGCCGGCGTTCGTGATCCTGATCGCCTGGCTGTTCGGAGAATCGACGCGCCGGCCGGAGATGCCGGCCAACACCGCGGCGCTGGCGCTGCTGCTTCTGGTCGTTTCGCTGCTGGTCCTGCAACCCGACTTCGGCCAGACCATGCTGATCGCGCTGGTGTGGGGCGCGCTGTTCTTCATGGCCGGCATGCGGCTGATCTGGGTCGGCGGGCTGGCCGGCGTCGCCGCGGTCGGCCTGGTCGGCGCCTATTTCACCGTGCCGCACGTGGCGCGACGCATCCAGCGCTTTCTCGATCCCGGCTCCGGCGACACCTTCAATATCGACATCGCGCTCGAGTTCGTTCGCGCGCGGCGGCTGGTTCGGCCGCGGCCCGGGCGAAGGCACCGTCAAACGCATCCTGCCGGAGAGCCACACCGACTTCGTGTTCGCGGTGGCGGCGGAGGAGTTCGGCATCGTGCTCTGCCTGATGCTGCTGGCGCTGTTCGCCTTCATCGTGATCCGCGCCTTGCGCCATGCGTCACGCAGCGAGGACCCGTTCATCCGGTTTGCCACTGCGGGCCTGGCGATCCTGTTCGGCGTGCAGTCGGCGATCAACATGGCGGTCAACCTGCACCTGATGCCGGCCAAGGGCATGACGCTGCCGTTCATTTCCTACGGCGGCTCGTCCATGATCTCGCTTGCCTACGGCATGGGCATGCTGCTCGCCCTGACGCGTGAGCGTCCCCGCGCCGAAGCGCTGGCCAAGCGCGACTTCGGCTACGCCGGCAGCCCGGCCTGAACCTCGCTTCCGCTGTCCCCGGAAGGCCGATTGCGCGGCCATCGGGAGCGGGTCACACTCGTAAAATGTCTGCGCAGGAAGACAGCGAAAATCGCCGCGTGCTGGTCGCCGCCGGGGGCACCGGTGGCCATCTGTTTCCGGCCGAAGCGCTGGCGGCGGCGCTCGGCAAACGCGGCGTTGCGGTCGAGCTTGCGACAGATTCGCGTGCCGCGCGCCACGCCGGCACCTTTCAGGCCACCGGCATCCATGTCATTCCGAGCGCCACCATCCGCGGCCGCAATCCGTTTTCGCTGGCTCGGACCGGCAGCGTCCTGGGCTATGGCTTGCTCAAGGCCTATTGGAAGCTGCCGCGGATCAACCCCGCCGTGGTGATCGGCTTCGGCGGCTATCCGACCATCCCGCCGCTGCTCGCCGCCACGGCGCGCGGCATTCCGAGCATCATCCACGAGCAAAACGCGGTGATGGGCCGCGCCAACCGCATGTTGGCGCCGCGGGTGCGTGCGATCGCGACCGGCTTTCCCGGCATTCTCAATCGTGAACCGGCGCTAGCCGCTAAGGCCACGCACACCGGCAATCCGGTGCGCCCGGCGGTGATCGCGGCCGCGGCGGCGGGCTATCCGGCGCTCGATGCCACGGGTCCGCTGAATATTCTGGTGTTCGGCGGCAGCCAGGGCGCGCGCGTCATGGCCGACATCGCGCCTGCCGCCGTTGCGCAGCTTGAGCCGCGCTTGCAGATGCGGCTACGGGTGGTGCAGCAGGCGCGCGATGAGGATCTGCCGCGGGTTCGCGAGGCCTATCAGAAGCTTCAGGTCGCGGCCGAGGTGTCGCCGTTCTTCGCCGATCTGCCGGCGCGCATGGCCGCAAGCCATCTGGTGGTGGCGCGCTCAGGCGCCTCCACCGTTGCCGAGCTTTCGGCGATCGGCCGGCCCGCCATTCTGGTGCCGCTGCCGCACGCGCTCGATCAGGACCAGCGCGCCAACGCCGGTGTGCTGATGGAGGCGGGCGGCGCGATCCGCCTCGATCAGGCCGAATTCACCCCGCAGCGTCTGGCGGCGGAGATCGCAGCGCTCGCGGCCGAGCCGGCGCGGCTTGTCGGCATGGCCAGGGCGGCGAAGTCGATCGGTTCGATCGACGCCGCCGACCGGCTCGCCGATCTGGTGCTGCGGGTAGCGAATATTGCAAGGTCCTAGTCTTGTCATGGCCGTCGCAGGCGGAGCATCCGGTAGACATCGGCGATTCGAGTCTGGCATGTCGTTGCGCGAAACCATGCTGGCGAAGACCGAGTCATCTGCCTTGACCGATGACGACAGCAGAGGGATGCCGCCGCCATGAAACTGCCGCCCAAAATCGGACCGATCCACTTCGTCGGCATCGGCGGCATCGGCATGAGCGGCATTGCCGAAGTGCTGATGAACCTCGGCTATACGGTTCAGGGCACCGACGCGAGCGACAACGCCAACGTCAAACGCCTACGTGACAAGGGTGCAAAGGTGTTTGTCGGCCACAAGGCCGAGCATGTCGAGGGCGCCGAGGTGCTGGTGGTGTCGTCGGCGATCAAGCGCGACAACCCGGAGCTCGTGCTGGCGCGCGAAAGGCGGCTGCCGGTGGTGCGGCGCGCCGAGATGCTGGCCGAACTGATGCGGTTGAAGAGCTGCGTCGCCATCGCCGGCACCCATGGCAAGACCACGACCACCTCGATGGTGGCGGCGCTGCTCGACGCCGGCAATCTCGATCCGACCGTGATCAACGGCGGCATCATCAACGCCTACGGCACCAACGCCCGGCTCGGCTTGGGCAACTGGATGGTGGTGGAGGCCGATGAATCCGACGGCACTTTCCTGAAGTTGCCGGCCGACGTCGCCATCGTCACCAACATCGACGCCGAGCACCTCGACCACTTCAAGACCTTCGTGGCGGTGCAGGACGCGTTCCGCGCCTTCATCGAGAACGTGCCGTTCTACGGCTTTGCCGTGATGTGCACCGACCATCCGATCGTGCAGCGCCTGGTTGGCCGCATCGAGGATCGTCGCATCATCACCTACGGCGAGAACCCGCAGGCCGACGTGCGGCTGGTCGATGTCGCTCACGTCGACGGCCGCTCGCGGTTCACCGTGCAGTTCCGGGATCGCGAAGGCCAGCTCGTGCACGCCATCAAGGACCTGACGCTGCCGATGCCGGGCCGCCACAACGCGCTCAACGCCACCTCGGCGATCGCCGTGGCGCGCGAGCTGAAAATCCCGGACGAGGCGATCCGCAAGGCGCTCGCTGGCTTCGGCGGCGTGCGGCGGCGTTTCACGCGCGCCGGCGAATGGAACGGCATCATCATCATCGACGATTACGGCCACCATCCGGTCGAGATTGCGGCCGTGCTCAGAGCCGCGCGCGAATCGACCAACGGCCAGGTGATCGCCGTGGTGCAGCCGCATCGCTTCACGCGGCTGCAATCGCTGTTCGAGCCATTCTCGACCTGCTTCAACGACGCCGACGCGGTGATCATCGCCGAGGTCTATTCGGCCGGTGAGGCGCCGATCGACGGCATCGACCGCGATCATCTGGTCGCCGCCGTGCGTGCCCGCGGGCACCGCCAGGTGATTCCGCTGCCGGACCAGCCGCAGCTCGCCGGCCTGGTGAAAGGCCTCGCCCGGCCCGGCGATTACGTGGTCTGCCTCGGCGCCGGCTCGATCACCCAATGGGCCTATTCGCTCGCGGGCGAATTGAACGCGCAAGGGTGACAGTCTCGGGCGTTGTGATAGCCCCTCTCGATCACTATTCTTGAGGGCCGATGAAAGGCCATTCGATGAACAAGGTTCTGCGCGAAGAACTGATGAAGCTCACGCCAGCCGAGCGGATTGAGTTGGCCATGGACCTGTGGGACAGCATTCCGCCCAATTCGGATGATTGGCCGCCGTTGACGGACGACCAGAAGGCAGAGATTGACCGGCGACTCGCGGAGCACGAACGCGATCCTACCAGGGCACGACCCTGGGAAGAGGTTCGTGCCCGCTTGTGGGCACGCTTCGATAAATGAATCGAACGCTTGTTGTCGAGCCGGAAGCAGAAGCGGAAATAGCCAGAGCGGCGGCTTGGTACGACATGAGAAACCCGTCGGTTCGTGTCGGGTTCTTGCAAGCGGTGGATCGAGCCCTGGCATTCATTCGCGAAAATCCTAGCCAATATCAAATCGTCTATCGCAATACGCGTCGGGCCGTGTTGAGACGGTACCCGTATGCATTGCTGTATACCGCCTCTGATAGCGAGGTCATCGTGGTTGCATGTCTTGATACTCGACGTGCCCCGGAGCACCTGGAAGGCCGAGCGAGGTAATGGCCTTCCCAGACATCACCCCCGAATTGAAGTCACGCGCCCCCGAGCTGCGCGGGCGGCTGATGGCGAACGTGTCGCTCGCCGAGAGTGCCTGGTTTCGCGTCGGTGGGCCGGCGCAGGCGCTGTTCATGCCGGAGGACGAGCAGGACCTTGGCTACTTTCTCGCTCGCGTGCCGGCCGACGTGCCGCTGATGGTGCTGGGCGCCGCCTCCAACGTCATCATCCGCGATGGCGGCATTCCCGGCGTGGTGGTGCGGCTCGGCACGCGCTTCGGTGAGGTCAAGATCGAGGACGGTCAGCGCGTGCGCGCCGGCACCGGCATCCTCGACGTGCGCGTGTCGCGTGCGGCGCGCGATGCCGGCGTCGCCGGGCTCGAATTCCTGAGCGGTATCCCGGGCGGGATTGGCGGTGCGCTGCGCATGAACGCCGGCGCCTATGGCGGCGAAACCAAGGACGTCCTGGTCGAGGCGCGTGGCGTTGATCGGCAGGGCAATGCCCGCACGTTCGGTAATGCCGACATGGGCTACACCTATCGGCATTCGACCGCGCCCGAGGATGTCATTTTCACCGAAGCGGTGTTTCAGGGCCGTGCCGGCGATCCCGCCGAGATCGGCGCGGCCATGAACGCCATCGCCGAAAAGCGCAAGGCCAGTCAGCCACCGAACAAAACCTGCGGCTCGACCTTCAAGAATCCACCGGGCGGCAAGGCCTGGCAATTGATCGACGCGGCCGGCTGCCGCGGCCTGACCATTGGCGCCGCGCAGGTCTCGGAGCTGCATTGCAACTTTCTGATCAATCTCGGCGGCGCCACCGCCAACGATATCGAGACCCTGGGCGAAACCGTGCGGCGGCGAGTCAAGGAAACCTCCGGCGTTGATCTCGAATGGGAGATCAAGCGGATCGGCGTGGCCGCCTAGCATCCCACTGGCGAAATATTCGAGTCATTTGAATCCGTTGCGCACGACTCCGGAGATTTTGATTCCGGATCTGCGCACGGCCGCGCGCGCCCTGCTGCTGTGACATTTGAATCACGGCACGCGCGGTTCGACGCAGACTTTCTGCGCGAAGGATTCACGTTTGGCGATCAGCCGGTTAGCTTGAATCCACTGATTCGCGGCAGCGAACCGGCGGGACAATTTGGCGGGCAAGGGCGATCCAATCCTGGTGGTCGGCGGCGGGCTCGGTGGCGCGTCGGTCGCGCTGGCGCTGGCGCGCAAGGGCTTCGCGGTGCGCCTGCTCGAACAGGCGCCCGAGTTCGGCGTGATCGGCTACGGCATCCAGCTCGGCCCCAATGCGTTCGCCATGTTCGATAAGCTCGGCGTCAGCAACGCCGTGCTGCGGAAATCGATCGCACCCAAAGCCGTGCTGATGATCAACTCGGTCGATGCCGGCGTGATCGCGCGCATCCCAACCGGCGCGTCGTTCACCGCGCGGTTCAAGCGCCCCTATATTGTCATTCACCGGGTCGATCTGCACCGCATCCTGCTCGACGCCTGCGAGGCCGAGACCAATGTCGAACTGATGCCGCTGACCGGCGCCGAGCACTACGAGGACCTGGGCGATCGGATCCGGCTGCGCACACAGGACAATCGCACCATCGAGGGTGCGGCGCTGATCGGCGCCGACGGCCTGCATTCCACCATCCGTCAGCAAATGCTGGCCGAAGGCGAGCCGCGCATGGTCGGCTTCGTCGCGCATCGCACCATCGTGCCGATGCAAGACGTCAAAGCCGACGTCTATCGTGACGAGGTCGTGCTGTGGTCGGGCCCGGGCTTTCACATCGTGCACTATCCACTGCGCGCCAACACGCTGTTCAACATCGTCGCGGTGTTCAAGACCTCGACCTACCTCGAGCGCGGCGATCTCGCGAGCTATCGCGCCGATCTCGACCGCACCTATCGCCATTCGCATCCGTCGATGAAGGCGCTGCTCGCGATGATGGATCTGTCGCGGCGCTGGGTGATTTCGGACCGCGATCCGATCCGGCATTGGAGCCGCGGCCGCGTGACGCTTGTGGGCGACGCCGCCCATCCGACACTGCAGACGCTGGCGCAGGGCGCCTGCATGGCGATCGAGGACGCGGTCTGCCTCGCCGAACTGATCGAGCAAGCCAACGGCGACTTTGCCGGCGCATTCCGGCGCTATGAGAACGCCCGCTATCTGCGGACCGCGCGCGTGCAATTCGAATCCCGCTATCACTGGGACAATTTTTATCACGTCGGCGGCGTCGAGCGCGAAGTCGCGCGCGAAATCTGGTCGAGCCGCGGCGAAGACGAGATGTTTGATTGCCTGGCCTGGCTCTATGACGGCTTCGCCTTGCCGCCAAGGCGGGAGGCGGCATGAGCAGGCACGTCGCCGTCCTGATGGGAGGCTGGTCGGCCGAGCGCGCGGTGTCGCTGCGCTCCGGCAAGGCCTGCGCCGACGCGCTCGAGCGCACCGGCCATCGCGTTACCCGGGTCGACGTCGGACGTGACATCGCGACCGTGTTGCGCACGCTCAAGCCGGACGTTGCCTTCAACGTGCTGCATGGCCGGCCCGGCGAGGACGGCACCCTGCAGGGCGTTCTGGAGATTCTCGGAATTCCCTACACCCACTCCGGCGTCATGGCCTCGGCGGTGGCGATGCAGAAGGACGTCGCCAAGGTGCTGATGCAGGCCGGCGGCATCCCGGTACCGGCGGGCCTGGTGGTGACCCGGGAGGAGGCCGCCGCCGGTCATCCGATGCCGCGGCCCTACGTCATCAAGCCAATCGCGGAGGGCTCGAGCGTCGGGGTCTTCATCGTGACCGAGGAGCACCCTCATCCGCCCCAGGAGCTCACCCGCCCGGACTGGGGTTTTGGCGACCGCCTCCTGGTCGAGCGCTACATCCCCGGCAAGGAGCTGACCTGCGCCGTCATGGGCGACCGGGCCCTGGACGTCATCGAGATTGTGGCGGCGACCCGGTTCTACGACTACGAGGCCAAATACGCCCCCGGGGGATCTAAGCATCTCCTGCCGGCGCCAATTTCACCATTTGTTTACCAAGAGGTCCGAAGACTAGCGCTCAAGGCGCATCACGCCCTCGGCTGTCGGGGCGTGACTCGCGCCGACTTTCGCTACGACGACCGGGAATCGGGGACGCAAGGCCTGGTCTGTCTTGAGGTCAATACCCAGCCGGGGATGACCGAAACCTCACTTGTGCCCGAACTCGCGGTCCACGCGGGCCTGACATTCGATGAGCTGGTGCGATGGATGGTCGACGACGCCTCGCTGAACCGGTGACCGATGGCGCATCCAGGCGCCCGGCGGCCGGCGCAGGGCCGGGGCACGCCGTCGCGCGGAGCGCGGTCGGGACCTCGCTTCGCCGCGCGCGCATGGATGTCGCCCGCGGCGCCTTCGATCGATGGCTGCACCGTTGGTTCGGACCGCTGTTGTCTTGGCCCATCCCGCGCGGCGCGGGCGTCGCGGCCGCGGCCGCGCTGCTGCTGGTCAGCATCAGCTTTGGCGTGGTGCGCGGCGGCCATCTGCCGGCGGTCACGGACGAGCTTGCCGGCATTGCCGACAGCGCCGCCAACGCGGCCGGCTTCCGGATCACGTCGCTCGCGCTGTCCGGCCAGCGCCAGCTCACGCGCGAGGACATTCTCGCCTCGGCCGGTATCACCGGCCGCACCTCGTTGTTGTTCCTCGACGCCGCCAGCGCTCGCACGCGGCTGAAGGCCAATCCCTGGATTGCCGAAGCGACGGTGCTCAAGCTCTATCCGGGCCGCCTGCATATCGCGGTGACCGAGCGCGACGCGTTTGCGCTCTGGCAGCAGCGCGGCAAGATTTCGGTCATCGCCGACGACGGCACCGTGGTCGAGCAGCAGGTCAGCACGCCGTTTGCCAAGCTGCCGCTGGTGGTCGGTGCGGGCGCCGGAGCGCGCGCCAAGGAAATTCTCGCAGTCCTCGACAAATATCCGCTGATCCGCAAGCAGATGCACGCCGCCGTGCTGGTTGCCGAGCGGCGCTGGAACATCGTGCTGACCAGCGGCATCGACGTGCGGCTACCCGAGGACGACGTCGGCCGCGCGCTCGACCGGCTGATGCAGCTTGACCGCGACAAGAAGCTGCTCACCCGCGACATCACGGCCATCGACTTGCGCCTGCCAGACCGGCTGACGGTGCGGCTGTCCGACGAGGCCCATGCAGCGCGCCAGGAGGCGTTGCGGGGCCAAAAGACCAAGAAGAAGGCGGGCGCGGCATGAGGCTGCACGACGGATTTACCCCCAAGATGAAACCGGTGTCGCCGCGCCGATCGGCGATCGTCGCGGTGCTCGACATCGGCACCAGCAAGATCGCTTGCCTGATCGCACGGCTGACGCCGCAAAGCCCACAGGAGGTGCTGCGGCGGCGCAGTCACGGCATCGAGATTCTGGGGCTTGGTCACACCGAGTCCGCCGGCATCAAGGGCGGCGCGGTGGCCGATCTGGAGGTGGCCGAGGCGGCAGTGCGGCGCGCCGTCGATCTCGCCGAGCGCGAAGCCGCGGTGCAGCTTGAATCGGTCGTGCTGTCGGTGTCGTCCGGCCGTCCCGCCAGCGAATTCTATGCGATCAACGTCAACATCGCGGGCTCCAGCGTCACCGACGGCGACATCGCCCGCGCGTTCACCGCCGGCTGCCAGCATTCGGTGCGATCCGGCCGCGTCCTGCTGCATTCGTTGCCGATCGGCTATGCGCTCGACGGGGTGCGGGGGGTGGGCGAGCCGCGCGGCATGCTGGCGCGGGAGTTCAGCGTCGACATGCATGTGGTGACCGCCGACGTGACCGCGGCGCGTAACCTGATGCTCGCGGTCGAGCGCTGCCATCTCGCGGTCGAAGCCATGGTGGCGGCGCCCTATGTCGCGGGGCTGAGCGTGATCGCCGACGACGAGGCCGACACCGGCGCCGCTCTGATCGACATGGGCGCCGGGACTACGACGATCGCGGTGTTCGGCGGCGGCCGCTTCGTGCACGGCGACGGCTTTGCGCTCGGCGGCCATCACGTCACCGTCGACTTGGCGCGCGGCCTGAACGCCCGTATCTCTGACGCAGAACGAATCAAAACGCTTTACGGCAGCGTGCTCGCGGGAAGTTCGGACGAGCGCGACATGATCACGATACCGGCGGTCCATGACGATGAGCGGGAGCCGCCGCAGTTCGTGTCGCGTGCAAGTTTGGTGCGCATCATCAAACCGAGAGTCGAGGAGATTCTCGAAATGGTCCGTGACCGCCTGGCGGCCTCGCCGTTCGCCAATGAGCCGCGCGCTCGCGCTATTCTCACCGGCGGCGCAAGTCAGCTCACCGGCCTCTCCGAGCTTGCCGCGCGCATCCTCAACCGCCCGGTCCGCATCGGCCGCCCGCTCGGCATCTCAGGGCTTCCGGAATCGGCCAAGGGCCCGGCCTTCGCCGTGGCGACCGGCCTGCTGGTCTATCCGCAAGCCGCGCATTTTGAACACTTCGAACCGCGGCGAACGCGGCACCTGATGACAGGGACGGGCTACATCGCTCGGGTCGGACGATGGCTACGGGAGAGCTTCTGATGACCCACACACCATTCACCCAGAAATTCACCAATCGGCCGATGACAGTTCGGTCCGACCCGGCGGCGTCTGCAGGCGCGCGCCCAAGCAAGAGGCAACCATGAGCATCAACCTGAAGATCCCCGATATCCGCGAGCTCAAGCCGCGGCTGACCGTATTCGGCGTTGGCGGAGCCGGCGGAAACGCCGTCAACAACATGATCACGGCCGGGCTTCAGGGGGTCGACTTCGTCGTCGCCAACACTGATGCCCAGGCGCTGGCCTTGTCGAAGGCCGAGCGCATCATCCAAATGGGCGTGCAGGTCACCGAAGGTCTCGGCGCGGGTTCGCAGCCCGACGTCGGACGGGCCGCCGCCGAGGAGGTGATGGACGAGATCCGCGACCATCTGACCGGCGCGCACATGGTGTTCGTCACCGCCGGCATGGGCGGCGGTACCGGCACCGGCGCAGCCCCGGTGGTGGCGCAAATCGCCAAGGAACTCGGCATCCTGACCGTCGGCGTGGTCACCAAGCCGTTCCACTTCGAGGGCCAGCGCCGCATGCGCTTCGCCAAATCCGGCATCGTCGAATTGCAGAAATGCGTCGACACCCAGATCATCATCCCGAACCAGAACCTGTTCCGGGTGGCGAACGAGAAGACCACATTTGCTGACGCCTTCGCGATGGCCGACCAGGTGCTCTATTCCGGCGTTGCCTGCATCACCGACCTGATGGTGAAGGAGGGCCTGATCAACCTCGACTTCGCCGACGTGCGCGCGATCATGCGCGAGATGGGCAAGGCGATGATGGGCACCGGCGAGGCATCCGGCGAGAAGCGCGCGTTGCGCGCCGCCGAGGCTGCCATCGCCAACCCCTTGATCGACGACGTGTCGATGAAGGGCGCCCGCGGGCTATTGATTTCGATCACCGGTGGCAAGGACCTCACATTGTACGAGGTCGATGAATCCGCCACCCGCATCCGCGAAGAGGTCGACCAGGACGCCAACATCATCGTCGGCGCGACCTTCGACGAAAGCCTCGAAGGCATCATCCGCGTCTCGGTGGTGGCGACCGGCATCGATTATGTCGCGACCACGACGGTTCGGCCGCCGGAGACCCGGATCGCCGAAATCACCCATCGGGTGCGCGCCGATGCTCAGCGCATCGCCGAACGTGCCGAGCAGATGCGGGCGACGCCGGTGGCGCCGCCGCAACCGCGGGCCGGCATCGAGCAGGCCGCGACTGCGGCCGTTGCCGCCGCCGTCCTGCAGCAGGAGACGACCGCGGAGGACGTCACCATCCGGCCGATCACGCCCAAGCCGTCGTTGTTCGTCGAGCCGGTGCTTGCGGAGCCCGCCCTCGAAGAGGTGCCGAAGACGTTCATCCCGCCGCAGCCCGAGCGCGCCTCGAGCCGCGCGCCGCGAATGCCGCGGATCGAAGAGCTGCCGATCCCGGCCCAGAACGAAATCCGGGCTCAGCGCGGCGAGGTGAGCGAGGAAAATCCGGAGAAGCGGCGCATGTCGCTGTTACAGCGGTTGGCGCAGGTCGGCCTCGGCCGTCGAGACGGTGAACCGGCGCCCGCGCAGTCCGCGCCGCGGCCGGTGCCGCCGCCACGGCCGGCCGCGCGCCCCCCGGAGCCGGTGTCGGACTACGCCAAGCGTCCGGCCGCGCCGGCACCACAGGGGCTCGACATTCACGGGCGGCAGGCGCCGCCTGTGCATAAGACTGTGGACGACGATCAGTTGGAAATTCCGGCGTTCCTCCGCCGCCAAGCCAACTAGTGCCAGCGCCGAAATGTATGATCCCGGCTGAAATGCCGGGATCATTGTTGCCAGCATCCTGACCGTAGAATTCTTGGGTCATTCACCAAGCATATGATTTATCATGGCGTTTTAGGTCCCGGACGCGGCTTCGATCGGCGAGGAGGCTCGGCGAGGAGGCTAGGGTCGCGGTGGTGAGCGAGAGCCGCTGGGGTCGGTCACCGGCCTAGCGGGCCGCGTTTTCGGCAGCATTGCGGCGTTTTGGAGGTAACAGTCGGTAAGAAAGCGTGAGTTGGCGGTGATTCACCTGCAGGTTAAAGTCTTTCTCGGTAAAGGGGATTTTGCCGGTGGTGGCGGGGGTATGCGGCTTAAGCCGCGGGGCTTTTCTTCCGACAACTGAGGCAAAATAGGGACTGTCGGCGGGGATCCCGAGGGGCAGCACGCGTCGCGTGCATCGGGTCTGAGGGTGCTAAGTAGCAGATGAAAGCGGGCAAGCAGACCACGCTCCGAAATCCAGCTTCTGCCAGCGGCATCGGCGTCCATTCCGGATTGCCCGCCACGCTCACCATCCTACCGGCCGAAGCCGACACCGGCATCGTGTTCGTGCGCTGCGGCGAGCTCGGCGAGCCCGACCGCGAGGTTCGCGCCGATTTCCGCGCCGTCACCGCCACCGAATTCGCCACCGTGCTGGGCGACGCCGAGGGCCCGCTTTGCTCCACCGCCGAACATGTGCTGGCGGCGCTTGTCCGGTCTTGGCATCGACAATGCAGTGATCGAAATCGACGGCGCGGAGGCTCCGATCATGGATGGCAGCGCGGCGGCGTTCGTCGCGGCCATCGACGAGGCCGGCGTGTTCACGCTGCCGGTGCCGCGGCGCTACATCCGGATTTTGAAGCCGGTGCGGGTCGCCGCAGACGGCGGCGCCTATGGCGAATTGCGGCCCTATTCGCATGGCTTCCGGATCGAACTCGACATCGACTTCGATCATCCGCTGATCGGCCGGCAAGGCGTGGCGCTCGACATCGAGCCTGCGACCTTCCGCCAGGAGCTCGCGCGCGCGCGCACCTTCGGCTTCATGCGCGACGTCGCCAAGCTCTGGAGCGCGGGCTATGCGCTCGGCGCCTCGTTCGAGAACACGCTGGTCATCAACGAGAACCGCCTGCTCAATCCGGAGGGGCTGCGTTATCCCGACGAATTCGCCCGCCACAAGGCGCTCGACGCGATCGGCGATCTGGCGTTGGCCGGCGCCCCGCTGCTCGGCGTCTACCGCTCGGTTCGCGGCGGCCACAAGCTCAACCATGCCGTGCTGTCCGCCCTGATGGCCGATCCTTCGGCCTGGGTGCTGGTCGACAGCCCGGAGCTTCGCCCGGAAATCCGCCCCGAGACCGGGCGCCGAGCGATCCGCGGCCACGCCGACCTGGCGACTGGCCTGGTGGCGCCGGCTTTCGGCCCGGACCTGTCCTGAGCCGATCGCCTTATTCCTGGCCGATTGTCCTCGTAAACGGTTGGTCAACCATTGTTTTTCAAATAGATAGGGCGCGATTGGGACGCGCGCGGGGGCCCTTCGCATCGCATGGTTTGGCGTAGCATCACTTCGATGATGGGTTGTCGGCGTCCGCCGCTGGCTCAGCTTTTGTGTTTGGCTCTGCTGGTGGTTCCGCTCGGCGCCTGCAGCGGGCTCAACCTGTTCGACAAGCAGGACGCGTTCGCGCCCGACCAGCCGGCCGACAAGCTGTACAACGAGGGCGTCTTCCTGCTGAACCGCCGGTCGGAATACAAGAACGCCGCCAAGAAATTCGAAGAGGTCGAGCGCCAGCATCCCTATTCGGAATGGGCGCGCAAATCGCTGATCATGAGCGCCTACGCCAAATACGAGGCGCGCGAATATGACGAGGCGATCTCGGCGGCTCGGCGCTACGTCACGCTGCACCCCGGCAGCCCAGATGCCGCATACGCGCAATTCCTGATCGGCACCTCGTATTACGACCAGATTGCCGACATCTCCCGCGACCAAGGCCGCACCGAAAAGGCGATCGCCGCGCTCGAAGAGGTGACCCGCAAGTATCCGGACACCGAATACGCGGCGAGCGCCAAGAACAAGATCGAGATGGCGCGTGACCAGCTTGCCGGCAAGGAAATGATGGTCGGCCGGTACTATCAGTCGCGCAAGGATTTCGCCGGCGCGATCAACCGCTTCAAGGTCGTGGTCACGCAATACCAGACCACCCGCCACGTCGAGGAGGCGCTGATGCGCCTGACCAAATCCTACATGGCGCTCGGCATCGTCAACGAGGCGCAGACCGCGGCCGCCGTGCTCGGACATAATTTCCCCGACAGCCGCTGGTACCGGACGCCTATCGACTGGTGCAATCGAACGGCCTGCAGCCGGCCGCAAACCCAGCGTCCTGGATCACCCGGGCGTTCAAGGGCGTCGGTCTCGGCTGACGCCATCCACAATCGCTGTTGTCATGCCCCGCGACCTCGGGGCATTCGTTAATCTGCAGATCCTGGTTGGATTCGCATACGGGATTATCCGTTTTCGCGGATGATGACAGTGAGCGTGAAGGATTGGCCATGCTGGCGCGGCTTTCGATCCGCGACATCGTTCTGATCGACCGGCTCGATCTCGATTTCGCGTCGGGCCTTGCGGTGTTGACCGGCGAGACCGGCGCCGGCAAGTCGATCCTGCTCGACGCCTTTGCGCTGGCGCTCGGCGCGCGCGGCGACGCCACCTTGGTCCGCCAGGGTGCCGAGCAAGGCCAAGTCACGGCAATGTTCGAATTGCCGGCGCGCCATCCGGCGCGCGCGCTGCTGAGCGAGTGCGACATCGCCGCCGACGAAGCCCTGATCCTGCGCCGCGTACAATTCGCCGACGGTCGCACCCGCGCCTTCGTCAACGACCAGCCGGTCGGTGCGCAGGCGCTGCAAAGCCTCGGCGCGGCTTTGGTCGAAATCCACGGCCAGCATGACGCACGCGCGCTGGTCGACGCCGCAACCCACCGCCGGCTGCTCGACGCCTTCGGCGGCTTGGAGGAGACCGCTGCCGCGGTTACGGCGCTGTGGAACGCCCGGCGCGAGGCAGAGGCCGCGGTCGCAAGCCATCGCGCCGAGGTCGAGCGCGTCGCGCGCGAGGCCGAATATCTGCGGCACGCCGTAGAAGAGCTCGGCAAGCTCAAGCCGGAAGCCGGCGAGGAAACCGCGTTGGCCGACCGGCGCGCGACCATGATGCAGGCGGAAAAGATCGCCGGCGACCTGCGCGACGCCCACGACACGCTCGCAGGCGCGGCCTCCCCGGTGCCGGCGCTGTCGGCCGCAGTGCGGCGACTGGAGCGGCGCGGCGTGCAGGCGCCCGCGCTGGTCGAGCCGGCCGTCAAGGCGCTCGATAGCGCGCTCAACGCGCTGGAAGAGGCGCGCAGCCATCTCGAACACGCGCTCGCCGTGGCCGATCACGACCCGCGCGAGCTCGAGCGGATCGAAGAGCGGCTGTTCGCGCTGCGCGCTGCCGGCCGCAAATACAACTCGCCGGTCGATGCGCTCAGCGCCGTCGCCGACCGTCATGCCGCCGAGCTCGCCTTGATCGACGCCGGCGCCGAACGGCTCGCGGCGTTGGAAAAGGCTGCGGCAGAGGCCGACCGGCGCTTTGCCGCCGCCGCCGCCAAGCTGTCCGCAGCCCGTGCTAAGGCTGCGGAAAAGCTCGACAAGGCGGTCAACGCCGAACTCAAGCCGCTCAAGCTCGAACGCGCCAAATTCTCGACTCGGATCGAGAGCGACGCCGCGACGGCGGGGCCGCATGGTATCGACCGTGTCGAGTTCTGGGTGCAGACCAACCCGGGCACGCGGCCGGGCCCGCTGATGAAGGTCGCCTCCGGCGGCGAACTGGCGCGCTTCCTGCTGGCCCTCAAGGTGGTGCTGGCCGATCGCGGCTCGGCGCCGACGCTGGTGTTCGACGAAATCGACACCGGGGTTGGCGGCGCGGTGGCCGACGCCATCGGCGTGCGGCTGGCGCGACTCGGCGAGCGCGTGCAGGTCGTCACCGTCACCCACGCGCCGCAGGTCGCCGCCCGCGCCGAGCGGCATTACCTGATCACCAAGGAGGCGCTCGACAAGGGCCGCCGGGTCGCGACTCGCGTGGTCGAGCTTGCCGCCGCGCGGCGACGCGAGGAGATTGCGCGCATGCTGGCCGGCGCCGAGATCACCGAGGAGGCGCGGGCCGCCGCCGAAAAGCTGATCCGGGCGGCGGGATAGGGCGCTGCCGTCCACCACAGCTTGGCCATACGACGGGCGGGCTCCCTGTGGCACCGCCGCGCTCAAACGTGCAATCTCCCGGTGCCATGAACGCCAAAACCCCGCTCGATATCGCCGTCGTCGGCTGGCATTCCCACAACGAGATGTTCGACGAGATCAGCGCCGACCTGCGCCAAGCCGGGCACCGGATCGTGCGCCACGCCGATCGCGCCGCGTTCTCGGCCGCGGCCGATCCGCTGGCCGGCATCGATCTTCTGCTGTGCGCCGCAATGTTTCCGCTGACCCGCCCGGTGTTGACGGCGGCGCCGCGGCTGCGCGCCATCGTCTCCGCCGTGACCGGCGTCGACGGCGTCGATCTGGCGGCGGCCACCGAACGCGCGGTGGTGGTTGCCAATGCGCAGACCGAGGAAAACGTCACCGGCATGGCCGAGGCGACGGTGCTGATGATGCTCGCTGCGCTCTACGACCTCGAGGGCGCGCAGGACCGGGTCCGGCAACATCTGTGGCGTCCGCCGCAACTCAAGGCCAGCCAGCTTCGCGGCAAGACCATAGGCCTCATCGGGCTTGGCAAGATCGGGCGCGAGACCGCGCGGCTGTTGGCATCCTGGGGCGCGAATTTGCAATACAGCGCGCGCCGCGACGCCGATCTGGCCGGCCTGCCGGCCATGCCGCGGGTTGATCTGGAAGCCTTGCTGCGCACCAGCGACGTGGTGGTCGTGCTGGCAAACCTGAACGACAGCACGCGCGGGCTGATCAATGCGCAAAAGCTGGCGCTGATGAAGAACACCGCGATCCTGGTCAACACCGCGCGCGGCCCGATCGTGGACGAGGTCGCGCTCGCCGACGCGCTTCGCCGCGGCGTGATCGCGGGCGCGGCGCTCGACTGTTTCGCGACCGAGCCGCTGCCGCCGGACAGCCCGCTGCGCGGGCTGCGGAACGTCATTCTGACGCCGCACATGATCGGTCATACCCGGGAGGCCCATCATTCGCTCGAAGTGGCGACGCGCGAAAACCTCGACCGCATCTTCGCCGGACAGCCGCCGCGCTACGTGGTCAATCCCGCGGTGCTGCCGGCGTGGACCGAGAGGTGGGGGAAGGGCTAGAGCGTCGCCGCAAAAGGTGGGAACCTTGGGCAAAGCCAAGGGAGGACCATCATGGCGGCGACCCGCGACGCGGCGGCCGATGCGCGGACGGCCGAAGCCCTGCTGCAGAAGGCACGGGCGCTCGCACCCAAGCTGCGTGAGCGGGCGGACGCCACTGGCAAGGCCCGACGCATCCCGGACGAGACCATCCAGGATTTCTGGAACGCCGGGCTTTGGTATCTGCTGAAGCCGAAGAAATTCGGCGGGCCCGAACTGCGGCCCGACGTCGCGCTGTCGGTCGCCAACGAGTTGGCCCGCGCCGACGGCTCGGCCGGCTGGGTCTGGGCGGTGATGACCATCCACGATCTGCTGGTGGCGCTGTGGCCGGAGGAATTCCAGAAGGAATACTGGGCCAAGAACACGCTCAGCGCCTCGAGCTTCGCGCCGACCGGCAAGGCCGCGCCGGCGAATGGCGGCTACAAGATCTCCGGCAAGTGGACCTTCTCCAGCGGCATCGACAACGCCGACTGGCTGCTACTCGGCGTGTTCTTCGGGCCGCCGAGCGGCGGCTCACCGATCCCCGACATCCGCTACGTCATGCTGCCGAAGGGCGACTACAAGGTGATCGACGACTGGTTCGTGTTCGGCCTGCGCGGCAGCGGCAGCAAGGGCGTCCTGGTCGAGGACGTGTTCGTGCCGAACCACCGCATCTGCGGGCTGGGCGAAATGATCCAGGGCACCACGCCAGGCTCCAAGGTGCATGACTCGCCGCTCTACAAGGCCTCGGTCTGGGGCATCATCCCGTTCACGATCTCGTCGCCGGCCAACGGCATGGCGCGCGGCGGGCTCGACGCCTTCCTCGAGGACATGAAGGTGCGCGAAGGCTCCTACGATCATTCGCCGCTGTCGAAGAAGCCGGGCATGCACCTGGTCGTGGCCGAGGCGAGCGCCATGATCGACGCCGCCGAACTGCTGTACCGGCGCTCGTTCACCGAGACGATCGACAAGATCATGGCGGGCGAGGCGCTGAGTGTCGAACACCGCGCCCGCAGCCGGCGCGACCAGGGCTGGTCGGTGATGACGGCGCGGCTCGCCGCCGAGAAGCTGTTCGCCGCGCAAGCCGGCCGGGGCATCTATGAGGGCAACCGCGTCCAGCGCGCCTTCGCCGACGTGCACGCTCTGCAAGGCCATATCGTCGCAGGCTGGGACATGCCGGCCTACAGCTACGGGCAGGTCATGCTGGGCGGGCCGCCCTCCGACCCGTTCACCTGAGGGGCGGGGACATGCCAAATCTCCCGCGTCGGAAATTCTTGCAGCTCGCGGCGGGCGCCGCCGCGCTGCCAGCGACATCGCGGCTCGCTCAAGCTCAAACCTATCCGTCGCGACCCGTGACGCTGATCGTCTTTGTCGGCCCAGGCGGCGCTCCCGACATCAAGGCGCGGATACTCGGTCAATTGCTGTCGCAACGGCTCGGCCAACCGGTCGTCATCGACAACCGCCCCGGCGTTGGCGGCCATCTCGCCCTGCAGGCGGTCGCACGCGCGACTGCCGACGGCTACACGCTCCTGCTCGTCGCTACGCCGCATGCCGTCAACGCGACGCTCCACGAACAAGTCACTGTCGTCCGCGACATCGCTCCGGTCGCTGGCATCACCGGCGACCCCTTCGTCATGGTGGTCAATCCATCGTTCCCCGCCAAGACGCTGCCGGAGTTCTTGGCCTACGCGAAGGCCAACCCCGGCAAGATCAACATCACATCGAGCGGAAGCGGAAATCTGAGCCACCTGTCCGGCGAGCTGTTCCGGATGATGACCGGCATCGACGTGGTTCACGTGCCCTACAAAGGCACGGTGGCGGCGCTCACGGGGGTGGTTGCCGGCGAGGTGCATGTCATGTTCGACGCCATGACCTCGGCGCTGCCGCACATCCAGTCAGGCCGGCTGCGCGCGCTGGCGGTGACGAGTGTGGGGCGGGTGGAGATCTTGCCGGGTATCCCGACGGTCAGCGAATTCGTCCCGGGCTACGAAGTGAACGGCGTTCTGGGCGTCGGCGCACCCAAGAACACGCCAGCCGAAATCATCGACAGGCTCAACAAGGAGATCACGGCCATCCTTGCCGATCCCACCTCGCGGGCGCAGCTTGCCGGTTTGGGCAGCACCGTGTTTGCCGGCACGCCCGCCGACTTCGGCAGATACGTGCGCGAAGACGTGGAAAAGTGGGCCAAGGTGGTCAAATTCGCCGGCGTCAGGCCGGAGTGAGCATCATCGCCAGACGTAAACGCATGGCATCGGCTGTCACTGAAACGGCTGGGCGCAACGCATCGACATGGGAAGGAGTAACGAAGACATGGGCAAAGCAATTGGCGTTCGTGAGGTCGGATACTTCGATTGCGAGGGCGGCGGGCAGATCGTCGTTGACGGCAACTACGCCTACATCGGCCATGTCGACAAGACGACCGGCACCACGATCGTCGACGTCAGCGATCCGAAAAAGCCGCGCCAGGTCGCGAATGTGCCGACCGCGCCCGGCATCCATGCCCACAAGGTCCGAGTTGCCAACGGCCTGATGCTGATGAACCGCGAGCATCCGCCGCGCGTCAAGGGTCCGCCGCTTACGGCCGAGGAGATGGCGCAACCGGTCGGCCTCGGCATCTATGACGTGTCGGATCCGAAGCGGCCGAGGGAGATCGGGCTGTGGCGCTGCGCCGGCAACGGCGTGCACCGTTTCACGTTCGATGGGCGCTACGCCTATATCTCGCCGGAGATCGAGGGCTACATCGGCAATATCGTGATGATCCTCGACTTCAAGGACCCGAACCGGCCGGAAGAGGTCGGGCGCTGGTGGATGCCCGGCCAATGGAAGGCCGGCGGCGAGACGCCGACCTGGAAGGGCCGCGCGCATCGCTGTCATCATCCGATCCGCCTGGGCGACCGGCTCTACACCAGCTACTGGCACGGCGGCGCCGTGATCCTCGACATCTCCGACATGACAAAGCCGAAATGCGTCGGGGCGATCGACACCAGCCCGCCGTTCCCGTGGCCGACCCACTCCTGCGTTCCAGTGCCGTTCGCAATCGCCGGGCGGCGCTGGATGCTGGTGGCGGACGAGGACGTGCTGCCGCTCGATCCAAAACTAACGTCCGAAATGCCGGCGTTCATGTGGATGATGGACATCACCGACGAAACGCGGCCGCTGCCGGTCGGCAGCTTTCAGGTCGAAGGCGTCGACGGCAAGGCCAATACCTGGATGACCGGCTGCCATCAGCCGATCGAAGACATCAAAGACACGGAAGTGCCGTTTGCCTGGTTTGCGCAGGGGCTGCGCTTCGTCGACATCGCCAACCCGCATGCCCCGCGCGAGGTCGCGAGTTACATGCCGGACGTTGCCGCGGGCGCGGACCGCGTGTGCAGCAACGACGTGTTCCGCGATCATCGGGGTCTGGTCTACGTCATCGACCGCATCCGCGGTTTCCATATCGTCGAGCGGATCTGATCCGACGCCGGCAACCGGAACGGTCACGTCGGCTGCGGTGTGAAAAGGCGAGGGCTCCCGTTTCCGGGAGCCCTCCGGATGCAGGCCCGTGTGGCCTCACTCAGGCCCGCCGCACCATCGCGGGAACCAGCTGTTTGACGTTCTGCGCGCCCATCTGCTGGATCATGGCGTAGGTCTCGATGCGCAGCAATTCCAGCGCGCGCTCGACGCCGGGTTGGCCGAAGGCACCCAGGCCCCAGATGTAGGGCCGGCCGACGCAGACCGCGGTGGCGCCGATGCACAACGCCTTGACCACGTCGGAGCCGCGGCGGAAGCCAGAATCGACCAGCACTGGGATACGGCCTTTCACCGCGTCGACGATCTCCGGCAGTGCATCGATGGTCGAGCGGCCGGAATCCTCCGAGCGCGCGCCGTGGTTGGAGACGATGATGCCGTCGAGGCCGGCGTCGGCCGCCAGCACCGCGTCCTCCCAAGCGAGGATACCCTTGAGCAGCATCTTCATCTTGGTCACGTCGCGCAGCCGCTTGATGTAGTCCCAGCTCATCGCCGATGACTGGGTGTTGCGCAGCCCGCTGATGTCGAGGCCCTGGAACATGGCGCGGCCCTTCAGGTTGGTCTGCAGGTTGGTGCGGTCGTGGCAGGCGTTGCAGTCGCGCGTGTCGGAGGGCCGCAGCCGGAACAGGGTTTCCTGGTTGCGCCCGCCGCTGCGGTCGACGGTCACCGCGACGGCGGTGCAGCCGGCGTTCTCCGACGCTGGGTGATCGCCTTCGCCACCTCGAATTTGTTGGTGGCGTAAAGCTGCAGCCAGATCGGCGCGCCTCGCGCCTTGATCACGTCCTCGACGCCGTGGGATGTCATGGTCGACATGATCTGCAGGTGATTGCCGGACTTTGCGCCGCGCGCGGCGGCGAGTTCGCCGTCGTCGTGGAACGAACGCTGGCCGCCGATCGGCGCCAGAACGATCGGCGAATCGTATCTGGTGCCGAGGATATCGACGCTCATGTCGACCTTGCTGACGTCGACCAGCCGGCGCGGGCGCAGCTGGAACTTCAGAAAATCCTCGCGGTTGCGCCGCAGCGTCACCTCGTCGTCGATGCCGGACGCCATGTAGCCGAAGTGCGCCGGCGGCACGTTCTGGCGCATCACCGGCTCGAAGTCGAACACGTTGATCGCTTCCTTGGGATGCTTGATCAGGACTTCCGACTGTCGCGGACCCCACATCAGCGGGTCGGGCACCATGCCTTTCGGCATCAGCGTTTCGGCGAAAGCCGACACGCCGCCGGTGGCGGCGAGCACCGGGCTGCCGGCCAGGAATTGCAGGAATTTCCGGCGACTGGACGCGATGATCTGTTCAGACGACATGAGCGGACCTCCCCGTGGTGCAGATGCGCCGACTTACCGGGCGGCTTTACCTGCAATGTTACACGCGGTGCACAGCCGAAAAAATCATTCGGCGGCGCGACGGCGCACCTGATAGCTCCCCGGCACGGTGCGAAACGCGATGTTGAGGCGGTTGGCGCCGTTGATCGCCACTACCGCCATGGTCAGGTTGACGAGTTCCTCCTCGCCGAACTGCGCCCGCGCCTCCGCATAGACCGCGTCCGGCACGTGGCCGTCGGTGACCAGCGTCACCGCCTCGGTCCAGGCCAGCGCGGCGCGCTCGCGCTCGCTGTAGAGCGGCGCCTCGCGCCAGGCGTCGAGCAAATACAGCCGTTGCTCGCTCTCGCCGTCGGCGCGCAACTCCTTGCTATGCATGTCGATGCAATGAGCGCAGGCGTTGAGCTGCGAGGCCCGCAGCTTGATAAGCTCCAGCAGACTGTGGTCGAGGCCGCAGTTGCGGACGAACATGTGCAGAGCCATCATGGCCTTGTCGGCCGGCGGCGATGCCTTTCGAAAATCCATTCGTGCCTGCATGCGGGCCTCCTGTTTGTCGACAAGCATCGGGCCGTTTGACCGAATGCGCAAGCGTGCCCGCTTCTTGTTTGAGCATGATCTTTTCCGAAAACCGCTTCACACTTTTCGGGATCATGCTCTAGCATGGCCAAAACGATAAGCCGCTGGGGAGGACGTGATGATCGGGCGAATGTCGATCCTGCTTGCGGGGCTTTTGGCGATCGCCGCGCCGGTGGCCGCCCAACAGAAGCCTGCACTCGATTTCGATTTCTACCGCAGCCGCGTCGAGCCGGTCTTCCTTGCCAAAAAGGAGGGCCATACCCGCTGCGTGGTCTGCCACGCCGAAGCCAACAACAACTTCCGCCTGGAGAAGCTTTCTTCCGGCGGCCGCTGGACCGAGGAGCAGTCGCGGAAAAACTTCGAGATGGTGTCCAAGCTGGTCAATCCGGGCGATGCCGAGACGAGCCTTCTGACCAAGCATCCGCTCGCGCCCGAGGCCGGCGGCCATGCCTACCATTCCGGCGGCCGGCAGTTCGCCTCCAAGGATGACCCGGACTGGAACATCCTGGTGCAGTTCGTCAACGGCGCGAAGTAGCGCGCGTCGGCCCGGCGAAGCGCTAGTTCATCACCAGCGTGCCGATCCGCTTGGGCACCTCGCCGACCGGGATCACCGCCTTCACCGCCTTCGTCTCGACGTCGATCGCGGTGACCGATTTGATCGCCGCGTTGGAGACGTAGATCGTCTTGCTGTCGGGCGTGAACGTCACCCAGTTCGGCACCGACGCGATCGCATTGCGGCCGGGCAGCTTGAGCGCCGGCAGCGCGACCTCGCCGACGAGCTTCAGGTCGTCGAGCGAATAGACGAACACCGCGTTGTTGGGGATGCTGGTGACCCACAGTGTCTTGCCGTTGGGCGCGACGCCGAGCCCATGCGAGGGCGCGGTGGCGCGGCCGGCGTCGGTGTCGAATTCGGTCGTGGTCGGCGGCAGCGTGATGCGCGCCACCTCCTTGCGGGCTGCGAAATCCACCACCGCGAAGCCGTTCAGGTCGGAGAGTTGCACGAACAGCCGCTTGGTCGAGCCGTCGGGATTGGCCTCGATGGTCATCGGCCGGATGCCCTTGCCGAGGTCGATCTCCCAGGTCACCGCCTCGCTGGCCAGGTCGATCACCGAGATGATGCCGGTGCGGAGCGAGCCGGTGATGACGAACTTGCTGTCGGGCGTGACATAGACGTTGTGCAGGCGGCCGTTGACCGGGACGCTCTTGCGGATGCGCAGCTCCACCGGGTCGATGATGTCGAGCGCGCCCTTGCCGCGGGCGATGCCGACCACGATGCGGCCGTCCTTGGCGACGGCGATGTTGTTGGGGCGGTCGCTGAGCGGCACCTGATGAGTGAGCTTGCCGCTGCCGCGCTCGAACACGTCGAGCGTGCTTTCGGCCTCGTTGCTGACATAGACCCGCGCGCCGTCGGGCGAGAACGCGACGCCATGCGCGGCCTCCGGGCCCTTGAACACCTGCACGACCTGGTTGGTGGCGGGGTCGACCACATGGACGTTGTCGCCGGCGCTGTTGGTGACATAGACGCGCACGGTCTCGGCTTGTGCGGCAGCGAACGGGCTCAACGCCAACGCGAACAGGGCGAATTTCAGAGCATGCGAGGTCATGGGCGGCTCCTTCGGGAGCGGGAATCTGTCCGCCAGCCTACGCGTTCAGACGGCTCTCCAGCAATCGGGTTACGGCTTTGCCCGTCCTGCAACGGCAGGCCTTGCGGGCCGCAAATCTCCCCAACGCGAGAGGCAGGCTGTGGTGAGGGCGCTGTGGCGTGCTAGAAATTGGGCGTGGTCCCGACAGCGCGAGCAGGCCGGACATCGCCGCCCGTTGCTGAGCGACCCAGGGGAGGCGACGATGCGCAAGTTTGGAACGGCATGGATTGCGGCAGCGCTGGCGGGCGCGATTGGGCTTGGGATCGCGGCGATCCCGTCCGGAGCCCAGCAGCCCAGCTCGATCAAGATCGGCTGGGCGATCTCCAAAACCGGGCCCTATGTCGGGGGCGCGACCATCACACTGCTCAACCCGTACAAGCTCTGGGTCAAGGACGTGAACGCCGCCGGCGGCATCAGTCTCGGCGGCAGGAAGGTGCCGATCGAGGTCATCGAATACGACGACCGCAGCAATTCCGACGAGATGATCAAGGCGCTGGAGCGGCTGATCAACCAGGATCAGGTGGACTTCCTGTTTCCGCCCTGGGGCACGGCCTTCAGCCTGGCGTCGGCGCCGATTTTTGCGCGTGCCGGCTATCCGCAAATCCTGGTCACCGCGACCACCGACCGCTCGCCGGAATTCGCCAAGCGTTGGCCGAACAGCTTCTGGCTGCTGGGCACCGCGACCGAGATGGCGGACTCAGCCGTCGCGACATTTGCCAAGCTCCGCTCCGAGGGCAAGATCGGCGATACCATCGCCCTGATCGGCGTCGCCGATCAGTTCGGCATCGAACTGTCGACCGCGGCGCGCGCGGCGCTCGGCAAGGCCAACTTCAAGATCGTCTACGACAAGTCGTATCCGCTCGGCACCCAGGATATGCAGCCGATCCTGACCGAGGCGATGCGCAGCAACGCCGACGTGTTCATGGCGGCGAGCTATCCGCCCGACACCTTTGCGATCATCGATCAGGCCAAGGTGCTCAACTACAATCCGAAGGTGTTCTTCACGTCGGTCGGCACCGCTTTCCCGGTGGTCCGGCAACGCTTCGGCGCCAACGCCGAAGGCATCATGGGCACCGGCGGTTGGAACGCGGATTCGCCCTCGCTCAAGGACTACCTCAAGCGCCACACCGAGGAGTTCAAGTCGGAGCCGGATCGCTGGGCGAGCCCGGTCACCTATTCCAGCCTGCAGATGCTGCAACAGGCGATCGAGCGGGTCGGCAAGGTCGACCGCGCCGCGGTGATCAAGGAGCTGTCCAGCGGCACCTTCGATACCGTCTACGGCAAGGTGAAGCTCGTCGAGAACCGCTTCCTGGACGTGTTCCAGACTGGGCAGTGGCAGGGCGGCGAATATTACGGCATCGGGCCGGCGAGGCTCACCGGTGCGCGGGCGCCGGTCTTTCCCAAGCCGGCCTGGAAGCAGTGAGCTGACCGCGACGATGCCGTCATGCTGGCCGTCGACATCGTCCTGACCGGCCTGATCATTGGCGGCATCTACGCGCTCACCGCGCTGGGGCTTACGCTCCAGTACGGCGTGGCGCGCATCATGAACCTGTCGTACGGCGAGTTCGTGGTCGGCGCCGCGCTCACCACGCACTGGCTCTATACCGTGCAAGCGGTGAGCCCGCTGGTCGGGCTCATTGTCATCGTGCCGCTGGCCTTCGCGCTCAGCTGGCTGATGTACCAGATCGTCCTGCAGCCGCTGGTGCGGCGGGCGAAGAACGAGGGCATGCTGGAGGTCGACAGCATTCTCGCGACCTTCGGCCTGCTGTTTGTCATGCAGGGCGTCGCGCTGGTCGTGTTCGGCGGGCACTATTTCAGCTATTCGTATCTGTCGATCCCGCTCTCGGTGTTTGGCAGCGCGCTCGCGGTCAATCGTCTCATCGCGCTTGGCTTTGCCGCCGTGATCGGCGGAGCGATCTATCTCGCGCTGACGCGCACACGCGCCGGCACCGCGATTCGCGCCGTGGCGGTGGCGCCGGCGTCGGCCGAGCTCGTCGGCATCGATGTGCGGCGGGCGTCGGCGTTCGCGTTCGCGCTGGGCGGCGCGCTGGTGGCCGCCGCCGGCGTGCTGGTCAGCATGTTCCTCACGTTCGACGCGGCAATGGGCGTCGGCTTCACCATGAAGGCGCTGATCGTGGTGATCATGGGCGGCGTCGGCAACATGCTCGGCGCGCTGATCGCCGGCCTTCTGCTCGGCATCGGCGAGACCGCGGTCGCGCGGCTGGTCGACCCCGGCCTGACCTTGGCGGCGACCTATGCGTTGTTCCTTGCCGTCCTGCTGATCCGGCCGACCGGGCTGTTCGGGAGGCCGGCGCGTTGAACCGTGTCCTCTCGCTCGGCGCAGGCGCGATCCTGCTGGCGGCGCTGGCCTGCTTGCCGCTGTTCGGCAGCAGCTATCATCTCGCGCTCGGCATCAGCGTGCTGTACTTCGCCGTGCTCGCCACCGCCTGGGCGCTGTTCTCGGGGCCGACGCGCTACATCTCGCTCGCCACGGTGGCGTTCTTCGGCGTCGGCGCCTACACGGTCGGCGTGCTGGGCGAGGTGTTGCCGTGGCCGCTGGTGCTGCTGGCCGCCGCGAGCGATTGGCGTGGCGCTCGCGCTCGTGGTCGGGCTTTCCACGCTGCGCCTGTCCGGCATCTATTTCGTCATCTTCAGCTTCGGCCTTTCCGAGCTGATCCGGCAACTGGTCACCTGGTATGAGGTGAACATCCACAAGAGCGTCGGCCGCTACATCTTCATCGACATCACGCAGGCGCAAATCTACTGGCAGTTGCTCGCGCTCACGGTGCTGGTGCTGCTGACCGGCTTCCTGATCGGCCGCTCGCGGCTTGGGCTGGCGCTGCGGGTGATCGGCGAGGACGAGCTGGTGGCGCGCCACGCCGGCATCAACACCACCGCGGCCAAGCTCGTGATGTTCGCGGTCAGCGCGCTGTTCATGACGCTGACCGGCGCGGTGATGGCGCCGCGCTGGACCTACATCGACCCGGCGATCGCGTTCAACCCGATGCTGTCGTTTGAAGTCGTCATCATGGCGCTGTTCGGCGGCGCCGGCGCATTGTTCGGGCCGATCCTGGGGGTGATCCCGTTTGTGCTGCTGTTCGAATTGCTGACGGCAAACTTTCCGAACTATTTCAGCATTCTGCTCGGCCTGGTGTTCCTGGCCATCGTCTATGCGCTGCCGCAAGGCGTGGCCGGCCTGCTCGCCGACCGTCTGCCGCGCGCAGCCCCGCCGCAGATCGCGCCGCGGCCGCCCGCGCCGCAATCGACCGGCACGCAGCTCGAAGTGGCGGCGCTGCGCAAGAGCTTCGGCGGTCTGGTCGCAGTCGACGGTCTTTCATTCAGCGTCGCGAGCGGCGAGATCGTCGGGCTGATCGGCCCGAACGGGTCGGGCAAGACCACCGTGCTCAACCTGATTTCCGGCGCGCTCTTGCCCGATGCCGGCACGATCCGCTGCGGTGGGCGCCCGATCGTCGGCCTCGGCGCCCATCGCATCGCCCGGCTCGGGGTCGCGCGCACGTTCCAGCTGGTGCGCGTGCTCGAACTCGATGAGCGCGGTCGAGAACGTCGCGGTCGGGCTCGCCTTCAGCGGCGAGCGGCTGGCCGGCGCGGCGGCCGAGGCGGTGGCGCTCGGCCTGCTCGCCCGCGTCGGCCTGGCCGAGAAGTCCGGGCAGCGGCCCGGGCAGCTCACCTACATCGACCAGAAGCGGCTCGAGCTCGCGCGCGCGCTGGCGCTCGACCCGCGACTGCTGCTGCTCGACGAGTGGCTCGCCGGCCTCAACCAGACCGAGCTGCTGCAAGGCATGGAGCTGATCCGCTCGCTGCGCAGCGCCGGATTGACGATCGTGCTGGTCGAGCATGTCATGCACGCGATCCGCTCGCTGTGCGACCGCTGCATTGTCATGAATGCCGGCCTCAAGATCGCCGACGGACCGCCGGCCGCCGTGCTGGCCGACCGCGAGGTCATCCGCGCCTATCTCGGCGAGGCGGAGGCTTGAGAACCGGAATTGTCCCGAGGGCCGCCATCAATCGGGTTGCGGCCGTCGCATCACGCAATATACAGGAGCTTATGAAGGCCCCCAAACCGCCCCGCGACGCCAAGCTTGCCGTCGACGAGATGACGCCGCGCCAGGCGGCGCGCGAGCACGCGCGGCTCGAGGCCGAAATCAGCCAGCACGACGAGCGCCTATTACCAGAAGGACGCGCCGACCGTATCCGACGCCGACTACGACGCGCTGCGGCGGCGCTACAACGCAGATCGAGGCGCGCTTTCCGGACCTGCGCACGCTGGAAAGCCTGTCGCGCAAGGTCGGCGCGGCGCCGTCGCGCGGCTTTGCCAAGGTCCGGCACGCGGTGCCGATGCTGTCGCTGAACAACGCGTTCAGCCCCGAGGACGTGACCGATTTCGTCGCCCGCATCCGGCGGTTCCTGAACCTGAAGGACGACGAGGCGCTGGCGTTCACCGCCGAGCCCAAGATCGACGGGCTGTCGATGTCGCTCCGCTATGAACGCGGCGTGCTGGTTCGGGCCGCGACCCGCGGCGACGGCGCCGAGGGCGAGGACGTCACCGCCAACATCCGCACGCTCAAGGAGGTGCCGAACCAGCTCAAGGGCAAGGTCGTCCCGGAGGTCTGCGAGGTGCGCGGCGAGGTCTACATGACCAAGCCGGAGTTCCTGGCGCTCAACAAGCGCCAGGCCGAAGCCGGCGGTCAGGTCTTCGCCAATCCGCGCAACTCGGCGGCCGGTTCGCTCCGCCAGAAGGACGCCAGCATCACCGCGTCACGGTCGCTGCACTTCTTCGCCTATTCCTGGGGCGAGATGAGCGAGCTGCCGGCGCGAACCCAGTCCGGCATGCTGAAATGGCTGAAGGCCGCGGGCTTCCAGACCAATCCGTTGTGGCAGCTCTGCCGCTCGGCGGAGGAGCTGCTCGACTACCATCGCGAGATCGGCACCGAAGCGCGCCAAGCTCGACTACGACATCGACGGCGTCGTCTACAAGGTCGATCGCCTCGACTGGCAGAGCCGCCTGGGCTTCGTGTCGCGCAGCCCGCGCTGGGCGATCGCGCACAAGTTCGCGGCCGAGCGGGCGGCGACCGTCGTGCGCGACATCGAGATCCAGGTCGGCCGCACCGGCGCGCTGACGCCGGTGGCCAAGCTCGAGCCGGTCACGGTCGGCGGCGTCGTGGTGCAGAACGCCACCTTGCACAATCAAGACGAGATCGAGCGGCTTGACGTGCGGATCGGCGACACCGTGACGATCCAGCGCGCCGGCGACGTGATCCCGCAGGTGGTCGAGGTCGTGCAGGACAAGCCGCGCGGCGCCAAGAGCTACCATTTCCCGAAGAAATGCCCGTGCCCGCTCAAGACCGAGGTGGTGCGCGAGGTGATCGCCGGCGGCGAGCAGGGCGCGCGCGCCCACTGCACCGGCGAGTTCGCCTGCCCGTTCCAGCGCACCCAGCACCTGATGCATTTCGTGTCGCGCCGCGCCTTCGACATCGAGGGCCTGGGCGAGAAGCAGATCGAGCTGTTCTACCAGCAGGGCTGGGTCAAGGAGCCGGCCGACATCTTCACGCTGGCGAAGCGCGACAAGGCGATCAACCTGCGCGAGGTCGAAGGCTATGGCGAAACGTCGGTGCGCAACCTCTACCAGTCGATCGAGGCGCGCCGCGAGATCTCGCTCGAGCGCTTCATCTACGCGCTCGGCATCCGCCACGTCGGCGAGACCACGGCGGTGGCGCTGGCCCGCGGCTACGGCTCATGGCAGGCGTTCCACGACGCGAGCCTTGCGGTCGTCAAGGGCGACGAGGAGACCAAGCAGGAGATGGACGCGCTCGACCAGATCGGCGACACGGTGATCGATGGCGATCGCCGACTACTTCGGCGAGGAGCACAACCGCAAGCTGGTGGAGCGGCTGGTCGAGCAGGTCACGATCCTCGACGCCGAAAAGCCGAAGACCGACACCGCCGTCGCCGGCAAGACCGTGGTGTTCACCGGCTCGCTGGAGCAGATGACCCGCGACGAGGCCAAGGCGATGGCCGAGCGGCTGGGCGCCAAGGTCTCGGGCTCGGTGTCGAAGAAGACCGACTACGTGGTCGCCGGTCCCGGCGCCGGCTCCAAGCTCGCCGAGGCCAAGAAGCACGGCGTCGCGGTGCTGACCGAGGACGACTGGTTCAAGCTGGTGGGGCGAGCGTGAGCTGTCATGCCCGCGACGGCGGGCATCCACGTCCTCCTGCAACGCGCTATCGCACCCCGCCCTTGTTGACCGGCGGGCCGGTGAACGCCTCGAAGCGCTTGCGCAGGTCCGCGACCAGCTTCTCGTCGACCATGAACTCGCGGTAGTTGTTGGCGATCTTGTACGAGGTCAGCGGCTTGAAGCCCTCGGGCGGCGGCACGTCGGCGCGCGACGAGAACGAACCGACCCGGCTCTGCTGCTCCTTGGCCAGGAACCAGGTGAGATAGAGCTTGGCCGCGTTCGGATGCGGCGCGTCCTTGAAGATGCCGCCGGTCAGCGTGAACACCGGCGTGTCGTCGACCGGCGACCACACCACCTCGACCTTGCCCTGGCGCCGGAACTCCCACACCGACGACGAGGCGTCGAGGGTGACGATGTTCTCGCCGGAGGCCACGCTGCGCGCCACCGGCAGATGGCCCTGCACGTAGTTCGCCTTGTTCGCGGTGTATTTTTCCATCCAGTCCCAGCCGTACTTCTGCACGATCAGGTGGAACAGATAGAGCGCGGCATCGTCGTCGGCCGGATAGACGCTGATCATCTTGCCCATGAACATGGGTTTGAGAAAATCGAGCGCCGACTTCGGCGCATCCTCGGCGCTCACCTTGTCCTTGTTGTAGGCGTAGGTCAGCGCGTTGGCGCTGAGCGACATGTAGGCGCCGTCGGGGTCCTTGAAGTTCGGATAGATCTGGTCGAAGCCGTCCGGCTTGAAGGCCAGCAGCTTGCCCTGCTTCTTCCAGTTCACGAAATCCTGCACGGTCTGGAAGAACGCCATGTCGACCGCGAGCTTGCCCTCGGCCATCTGCTTTTCGATCCGCTCGTTCAGCACGTTGCTGAAGCCGCCGGTGACCTTCACCTCGATGCCGGGAAATTGCTGCATGAACAGCTTGGCGCGGTTCTCGTGCGGCAGCGCCGGGCCGCCGGAATAGAACACGACCTCACCCTCGGCCTTGGCCTTCTGGTAGAGCTGGTCGAGCGTTTCGGCGCGCGCGCCGCTTGCAGACAGCAGGGCCGCGACCGCGAACGTAATCGTCTTGAGCATGGGCGTTCCCCTTTGTTGAGGAAACGATAGACCCCTCAGGTGCGGCGCACCAGCAGCCCGAAGCCGACCACCAGCACCACCACCAACTCGACCATCAGCACCGCCAGCGGCATCGCCGAGTCGGAATCCGCCATCAGCGTGCCGGCGTATTGGGTGACGGCGGCGGCGATCGCCATCTGGGTGAAGCCGGTGATGCCGGCGGCGGTGCCGGCCGCCTGCGGCCGCACGCTGACCGCGCCCGAGATCGCGCCGGGCAGCAGCAGTCCGTTGCCGAACGAAATGATCGATTGCGGCAGGAACAGGATCACCGGTCCCCAATGCAGCATCGCCGCCAGGGCGACCGCCATGGCGACGCCCGAGCACCTCGAAGGCAATGCCCCACCAGATCAGCCGGTCGATGCCATAGACCATCGAGAGCCGCGAGGCGGCGAAGTTGCCGGCCATGTAGCCGATCGAGGAGATCGCAAACCACACGCCGAATTCCGCCGACGAGCGCTCCATCAGCGTGATGATCACGTGCGGCCCGCCGCCGAGGAAGGCAAAGAACGTGGCGGAGCCGAACGTGGCGGCCAGCACATAGCCGGCGAACCTGGCGCTGGCCGAGAGCCGCTTGAAATCGCGCGAGAAAACCTTCGCGCGCGCCGGGCGGCGCGTTCAAGCCGCGGGTCTCCGGCAGCGCCAGCGCGGTCCAGACCACGACCATGGCGCTGGTGATCGCCGTGAACAGGAAGATCGATTCCCAGCCGAAGGCGGTGTCGAGCACGCCGCCGATCAGCGGGCCCAAGGTCGGCACCACCACCATGACGGTGGCCACCAGCCCGATCATGGCGGCGGCGCGGTTGCGGTCGAACAGATCGCGGATGATGGCGCGGCTGACCACGATGCCGGCCGAAGCGCCGAGCGCTTGCAACACCCGCGCCGCGATCAGGCTGCCGACCGTGCCGACGCTGATCGCCAGCACGCTGGCCGCCGCGGTCAGCGTCAGCCCCGCCAGCAGCACCGGCCGCCGGCCGAAGCGGTCCGACAGCGGCCCCGTCACGAGCTGGCCGGCCGCCAGCGCCAGCAGATAGACCGAAACGGTGAGCTGGACGGTGGCGACGTCGGAGGCGAGCCGGTTGGCCATTTCCGGCAGCGCCGGCACCACCACATTGAGCGTGGTCGGGCCGATCGCCGTCACCGCCATCAGCAGCAGCAGGAGTCCCCACGGCGGCGCTTCGGCGCGCGGTTGGTCGTGCAGTCGCTTGGCGCTGATGTCGTCCACCTCGCGGACGCCTCAGCCTTGGCCGAGCGGGCGGGTCGCGGCGGCGAGCCAGGGCAGCGTCTCGGCATCGACCAGCGGCGTCAGCTCGGCCGCGACGCGCGCGTGGTAGGCGTCGAGCCAGGCGATCTCGTCGGCGGTGAGCAGCGTGCCCTCGATCAGCCGCCGGTCGATCGGCGCCAATGTCAGTGTTTCAAATGCATTGAGCGGCTTCTCGCCGCCGGCCGCCGCCGGCGCCGCCACCACCAGCACCAGGCTCTCGATCCGGATGCCGTAGGCGCCGGTTTTGTAATAGCCGGGCTCGTTCGACAGGATCATGCCGTGCTTGAGCGCAGTGTTGCCGAGCTTGGAGATGCGCGCCGGGCCCTCGTGCACCGATAGATAGCTGCCGACGCCGTGGCCGGTGCCGTGGTCGAAATCGAGGCCGGCCTGCCACAGCGCCTGCCCGGGCGAACGGATCGAGCTGCGCGCCGGTGGTGCCGTCGGGAAACACCGCGCGGGCGATCGCGATATGGCCCTTCAGCACGCGCGTGAAGCGCTCGCGCATTTCGGTGCTGGGATCGCCGACCGCCACCGTGCGGGTAATGTCGGTGGTGCCGTCCTGGTATTGGCCGCCGGAGTCGATCAGGAACAACTCGGCCGGACGCGATGGTGCGGTTGCTCGAGCGCGTCACGCGGTAATGCACGATCGCGCCATTGGGGCCAGCGCCGGCGATGGTCGGGAACGACACGTCCTTGAGCTTGCCGGTGTCGCGGCGGAAGCTTTCCAGCGCCTCGGCGGCGCCGATCTCGGTCAACTGCCCGCGCGGCGCCTCGCGGTCGAACCAAGCCAGGAAGCGCGTCACCGCGGCGCCGTCGCGGCGTTGCGCCTGCCGCGCGCCCTCGATCTCGACCGGATTCTTGACCGCCTTCATCATGGCGATCGGATCGAGGCCGCGCGTCACCTTGCCGCCGGCTGCGGTCACGATGCGCGACAGCGCGTCCGCGGCGGTCGCCTGGTCGAGCCGCACGCTGCGCTGCGCCTGGCCAAGCGCTGCCAGATCGCCGGTGAAGGCGGCCGGCTCGCGCACGTCGGTCACCTCTTCGAGCTTGTGGCGCACCGCATTGTCGAGCTTGGCGCCCTCGACATAGAGCGTCGGCCGTCCTTGCCGCGGCACGATGGCGAAGGCCAGCGCGACCGGCGTGTGCGCCAGGTCAGCGCCGCGGATGTTGAACGTCCAGGCGACGGCATGCGGGTCGGAAATCACCAGCGCATCGGCGCGCAGGGTCGCGATCTCCGTCTGGATGCGCGCGAGCTTGGCGCTCGCCGTCTCGCCGGCGAAGCTCTGATCGTGCAGCGCCACCGGGCCGAGCGGCGGCGCCGGCCGGTCGCTCCAGATCGCGTCGATCGGGTTGCTCTCCACCGGCTCGAGGCTTGCGCCTGCGTTGCCGCAGGCGCGCGCCAGCCGCTCGGCGCCGTCGCTGGTGTGCAGCCACGGGTCGTAACCGAGCTTGGCGTCGGCTGGCAGGTTGGCCTCCAGCCAGCGCTCGGGCGGCGTCTCGGTCAGGTGCACCACCGAAAAGATCGCCGGATCGACCTGGGCTGCAGCCTGCAAAGTGTAGCGGCCGTCGACGAACAGGGCGGCGCGGTCGCCCAGCACGATGCAAAGGCCGGCCGAGCCAGTGAAGCCGGTCAGCCAGGCCAGCCGCTCCTCGGAGGGGGTGCCGTATTCGTTCTGGTGGCGGTCGGCGCGCGGCACGACGAAGCCGGACAGCCCGCGGCGGGACAGCTCGGCCCGCAGCGCCTGTACGCGCGGGCCGGTTTTGGCCGGTTGCGGGTCGTCGAATGACTGGAATCGGGCCTCGAACATGACGCGGCCAATCTAGGAGGCGGGGCAGGGGCCGGCAAATTGCCGGCCTTGCGCTCGCAATCGTCGTTTGCGTTGCAATATCAAGAACTCCAGGCGACCATCGACCGTGATGATGGATGTAATCAAGAAACTAAATTAATTATTTGATTATAGCGCCTTAGCAAGGGAGCCATGCGGCGCGAGGGCTACTCCTGGGGCCTGCCGAGGCCTATGTTGCACTGCAGAAGAGACCGGCAATCGAGGGGATTTGCCCGGCTTCAAAGGCAAAGGAGTCCCCCATGTCCATTGTCACCTATGACCGAATGCCCGCCGAATGCGGAGCGACGCCTGCCGCGGCCCGGCCCAGCAAGCGTCCAGGGCTGTTCGCGCGCTTGTTCAACCGTCTGATCGAAGCCCGCCAGCGCCAGGTCATGAACGAAATCCGCCGCCACACCGTCTTGCTGCCGCATGAGCTGGAGCAGGCCGGCTGGAAGATCACCGAGCGGAGCGAGGATTCGCTGCCGTTTCGGCGATAGGCCCTGAAATTTGTAACGAACGAGGCCGCCGCCCCGTCCTCGTGACAGGGCGGCGGGCAGAATTTCCGGAGCCGGCATTCATGTCCAACCCGCAATGGAGCCTTGCAGCGAGCGCGCTGGTTGATTGGACCCGATGGCGCATTGAATGGCTTCAGGGCGAGAGGGCGTGGGTGCACGGTGTCCGCGCAAGGAGATTGGCACCATGGCTACGTTGACCTTTAGCGGCGCCGAAGCGCCGGAGCCTTCCGACTCCCGCGGCATGCTGCTGCGCTGGCTGGACACGCTGGCGGCCTGGCAGATGCGCCATTCCTATTGCCTGATCAGCCGCAATCAGCCGCGCAGCGCCACCATCACCGGCGTCACCCAGCCGTCGAGCGCGAACGAGCGTTCCAGCATCAACCCCTGCGACCGGTAGGCGGCGAGCGCCGCATTGGCCTGGGCGGCCAGCACGCCCGACAGCACCACGCGCGCGTTCGGCATCAGCTGCCGCGCCATTGGCGCGGCCAGCCGCTGCAACGGCCCGAGCAGGATATTCGACAGCACCAGATCGAACGGCGCGCGGGCCGCAACCTCGCGCGCGTTGAGGCCTGCGGCATGCACCACCGTCACCAGCGCGCCGACGCCGTTGCGCGCCGCGTTGGCGCGCGCGGCGTGCACCGACTGAGCGTCGATGTCGATCGCCAGCACCGGCGCGCGAAAGATTTTCGCCGCGGCGATCGCCAGCACGCCGGAGCCGGTGCCGAGATCGAGGATGTGGCGCGGGCGGTGGCGGCGGGCGAGCGCGTCGAGCGCCAGCAGGCAGCCGCGGGTGGTGCCGTGATGGCCGGTGCCGAACGCCACGCCGGCTTCGATTTCGATGCCGACGCAATGGCCGGGCACGCGATCGCGGTCGTGCGCGCCGTGCACGACAAAGCGGCCGGCGGTGACCGGCCGCAGTCCGATCAGGCTGTCCTTGACCCAGTCGCGCGGCGGCACGCGCTGCACCGACAAACGATCCGCCAGCGCCTTGCCGCCCGCCAGCGCCACCAGCGCGCGCAGCCCGGACAGATCGGGCCGTGCGTGGAAATGGATGTCGACCTGCCAGGCGCCGTCCGGCCGTTCGAACGCCCCGCACGCGGTCTCGGCCGGGTCGAGACTTTCCACCAAAAAATTGGCGACGCGCCGGGCCGATCGCTCGTCGGTGGTCAGGCGCGCGACATGGCTGCCCGCGCCGCCGCTCGATTGTCGGGATTTGCTCACAGGGTCTTATGCACAGGCCGGGTGCGATCTTCCACCAAAATTATCAACACGATATACCCAGACTTGTCCGTCCTTTGGCGGCGCCGTCGTGCTGCATCTCAAACGACTTGCCCGCTATCCCCGGAGCCGAGAACGACCATGACCGACGACAAGATCGCCTGCGCCGAACTGGTGCAAGCCTGGGGCTTCGCCCGCGACCAGGGGCGCTGGGACGACCTGCGGGCGATTTTTCATTCCGGCGGCGAGATCGCGGTGTCCTGGTTTCGCGGGCCGTACAGCGAGTTCGTCGCGCATTGTGAGCGAAACTTCGGCCGCGGCAGCGAGGCCAAGCACGTGCTCTGGCCGGCGCGCGTCACGCTCAACGGCGCCCGCGCGCTGGCGGAGACCAATGTGGCGATCCTGGTGCGCCAGACCATCGAGGGCGTGGCGACCGACCTGACCTCGTACGGCCGCTTCCTCGACCGGATCGAGCAGCGCGGCGGCGATTGGCGCATGGTCGAGCGCGCCACCGTCTACGAGAAGGATCGACTCGATCCGGTCGAGCCGTCGGCCGCCTTCGCCGCGCTGATGGCCAAGGCCGATGCGGCGAAATATCCGGCGCCCTATCGCTACATGGCCTACCGGGTGCACGCCGCCGGCCGCGCCCTGGCCGAGCCGGTGCATTACGACCGCCGGCCCGAGACCGAGGCGCTCAAGACGCGCTACGCGGAATGGCTCAAGGGCGCGTGAGCTGCGGCTGTCCGCAACTGTCATTCCCGCGGCCGCGCCGCGGCGAACAGGCCCGGCGCGCCACTTCTCACACGTTGTCGCGGAGGGTGCTCGCTTAGCTCGCAGCGCGAAGCGAGGAGCGCGAGCGACTAAGTCGCGAGCCGGGGTGGGGTGCCGCCTCGGAAATCCGAGCGCACCCCCACCCGCGCTCGCTCGCTGACGCCTCGGCGTCGCACCCTCCCCCGCCAGGGGAGAGTGAAGCGCGTGCGCCGCGCGTCTTATCAATCTGCAACGAACAGGCGCTAATTCAACTGCGCCTTGACCTTGTCGATGCCGGCCTGCACGCAGGCCTCGTCCTTCTCGCCGCCCGGTGCGCCCGAAGCGCCGGCCGCGGCGATGGTTTCCTCACCGATCTTGATTGGCAGCGCGCCCCGACCGGTGGTGAAGCCGGTGAGATATTGCGCGCCCATCTGCGGGTTCTTCTTCAGCCGCTCCTCCATCTCGCCGGACGGGATGCGGAAGGTGCGCGAGGTGAACGCCTTCTTGAAGCTGTTCTCCGTGGTGTGCGGGCCGGTGCCGTCGCCGCGCAACTGCGCCAGCACCTCGCCGTTGCGTCCGACCACGGTGACCGAGACCGCCCAGCCCTTGGCCTTGCAGTCGGCGATCGCGGTGGTGGCGATGGCGAGCGCGCCTTCCATCGACAGGTCCTTGCGCTGGAGCATCTGCGCCTCGGCGGGCGTAACGAGCGCGCCGAAAACGCCGGCCGCCGCGGCGGCGAGAGCAAAGCGAGCGAGATTCATGACCAAATCCTCCCGGTCGGCCGCTGTTTGTGAGCTGTGGCGGCCGTGCCGAAAAACATATCGCGTGGCCGCGCCCCTGTCCCGGCGATCAAGCAAGCGTGACGTACGCCTGACTCTCCGCGGTCATTCCGGAACGTCGCGCAAAGCGCGTAGGCGCGTCTTCAACGCGCTATGGCCGGCCCGGAATCCAGGGTTACTGTATTTCCATTTCCGCGGACGCGCTAATTGTGTTTCCAGGTGGTGTCGTTGTGCGCTGTGGCGTGTTCTGGGTGGGGGTTTTGGTTTTGTCATCGTCCTTGGGAGGCTGCGCGACGATGTAGGCTGCGAAACCAAGGGCAGCGATTGATGCGCCGAGCGAAGCAATTGCAGGGCCAGCCTTGGTAAACGCATCACCAGCTTCGCGGCGTTTTCAAGCACGGCGCTAGGATTGTCTACAAATTCTTGTTTCGATTTAGCCTGGTCGAACTTGTTTTGCCGCCTTTGAGCCTGGGATTGGGCATATGCGATGGCCCAAAAAACCCCGAGCGAATAACGGAGTAAAGCAAGCATATTAGAACCACCATTCTTTCACCCCCCACGTCGCCATCGCGCGCCCCTGGACTTTTCATTTCCACATCGGCCAATGCGGCATGTCAGCAAGCACAGGTTAGAAACGGCTGTGTGAATGTCGAAAATGAAAAGCGAACCCGGAGGGCCGCTGTCGTTTGTCTAACCGTTGTCCTGCTACGCGGCCAGCGCCGCGTAGCGAGGCATTGGGCAACTCCAAAGGTTGCCCCGATCGCGATGGTGCCTGCCGAGCCTCAGGGAACGCTAGCATGACGCGGCGCCAGCGAGCTGGTCAAGGTGATCGGTAGCATGCAACCCATATGGAGGGGCTCTGTTAACGATCTGCCGGTACGACCCGTACATCGATGAGAGGCCGCCACCCGACGGCGCTAAATCGATGGGGCAGAGCCATGATCACTACCGCCAACGGCCTGTTTTTCAACCGCTTCTCGCTGCGCAGCCGAGTCGCGTCGGCCTGCATTGCCATCGTCGTGGCGAGCTATGTCACCCCGAGCGCGGCCGCAACTCCCGAAGAGCGCGTCGCTTGCACACCGGATGTTTCGCGGCTTTGCAGCAGCGACATCCCCAACGTCGAGCGCGTCGTCGCCTGCATGAAACGCGAGCGCTCGAAGCTGAGCCCGGGGTGCGCTGCGGTCGTTCGGACGGCGAAGCATGGAAGCCTGATGACCCTTCGCGCAAGCGTTCGCGACGCGCTGGACGGCCTCAGCCGCGAGAACACGGCCGGGCGGCGCCACAGCGAACGCCCGAAACCGACACCTGGCGGTGCCATCTGACGCGCGGCGGATGCGAGCGCGAATACGGCATCGAACCGGCGCGGCAAAGCGTTGGCGGCTACCGGTGGCGTGACCGCGCAGCCGACGTGAACGCTACCCGGGCGCGGCGCGCCGCCGACAAGCCCGGCGGCGCAGCAGCGGAGGCCGCCGGCAGCGCGGCAACCCGCCACGCCGACCGACGCCGGCGGCAGCCGGCCGGCGCGAAGAACGCGAGCGGCGGCGGGCGGACAGCCAGCGCAGGGCCGAAACAGCACACACCGCGGCCGGGGCAGAGCCGCCCGGGGGAGACGCCGAGCCCGGACCGCCCCACAGCCGGCCGCAGCGGGGCCACGGGCGCCGCCGGACGGACCCGGAAGAAACCGGCCGCCGAAGGCCGCGGCGACACAGGCAGCAGCGACCGCAACGTGACGGCGGCGCGCAACTGAGAGCGCCCCGACGCGCCGGGAGCGCGCACCCGCGCCCGCCCGCCGCGCCACTCGCCGCCGCTCTCGTGCGAGCTACCCGAGCGCGCGCAGGACGCGCCGCTTGACCGGGTTTCGCCGCTTGCGCGCGCTGGGCGCGGCGCCCCGGAATGACGGCGTCAGCGCCAGCCGTAGGGCGAGTCGTAGCCTTGCGGCGGGCGCGGCGGCAGAGCGCGCGGATCGCGCTCGCGGTCGACGAACACCCGGCTGCCGTCCGGGTATTGCACCCAATAGCCGGAGCGCGGCGCGGCGTAGGGGCCAGCCGCGGGCGGATAGCCATCGTCGTCGGCGCGCCGGTCGCCATAGTATCCGACCGGAGTACGACGGCCGCACGCTCGGCCGCTCGTCATATTGATAGATCGGGCGCTCGTCGGGGCGCGGCCGCGCCAGCGCGGGCGAGCGCGCATCCGGCGTCACGCCGGCCAGCACCACGCGGGTGTTGGCCAGGCCCTCGCGCCGGACCATGTCGAACAGCACGCTGGCATGGCCGGGTTCGAGCCGGACGCAGCCATGCGACGCCGGCCGGCCGATGGCGCGCAGATGGGTGGTGCCATGGATGGCGTGGCCCTGCTTGGTGAAAAAGATCGAATGCGGCATCGGCGCGTCGTCCCACTCGCGGCTGAAGTGATCCTTCTCCAGGCGGAACGGCGTGTACTGGCCCGATGGCGTCTCGTAGGCGCGCAGCCCGGTCGACACCGGCCAGCGGTGCAGCGTGGCGCCGTCCTGCGACACCGTCATGGTCTGGGTCGCCTTGTCGATCTCGATCAGCAGCCGCGCCTGCGCAGGGCAAGCGAGCAGCGCGGCAATCAGTGCCACCCATGACGGCGCGAGCAAGGCGCGAAGCAAACGCATGATGAAACCAACCGACCTCGAATGCCGCGCCGCAGGTTTATCACGCCGACCGGCCGGATCGTGCCAGGTCTTCGGCATAGCCTTAATGGCGCTTGAAATATTGCACCGCGCGCTCGTGCTTCTCGGCCGCGGCGCGCGATGGAAAGGTGCCGAGGTTGCGGCGCCGGCCGGTGCGCGGATTCTTCTTGCGCGAGTACAGCCGGTACCGGCCGGAGGGCAGCTTGCGGATCATGGCGGGCTCCTGTCGGGGTGCGTCGCTCTATCGGCTCAAGAGGCGAGCGGGCGTTTCGTTCCCGGGACGCGCGTCGGCGGTTCAGGCCAGCACCGCCGTCGCCTTGATCTCGATCAGCGCGTCCTTGCGAACCAGCCCGCTGACCACGACGCCGGTGGCGGCCGGCCACGGCGGTCCCTTGAACAGCTCGCGGCGAACGTCGGCGGTTTTTGCATAATCGTCGAGCGACAGGACGTAGTCGGTGGTCTCGACGATGTTCGCCAGGCTGCCGCCGACGCTGTCCAGCACGACCGCGAACTTGCGGAAGATCTGCCGCGTCTGCTCGGCGATGTCGCCGACACCGACGATCCGGCCCCGGTCGTCGGTCGCGGTGGTGCCAGACAGGAACACGAGATTGCCGACCCGCACCGCCGGCGAGAAGGTGAAGGACTTCGGCCACGCCGGATTGGGTACGATGGGTTGATAGATGGCCATGGGGATCCCCGTTCTTGGCGGTTAGAGCAAGATTATTTTACGTTGCAGCGAAACTCCGTTCGCTCCCGCGGAAGCGGGAGCCCAGTACTTGGCCAAGCGCTGGGTCTCCGCTTCCGCGGGGACGAACGGCTGATATCAATCTGAAACGACTCTGTCTTAGCGCACCTCGCGGCGCGCCCTGGAATGAGCGGAAGCGCTAGCTCTGCCGCAGCAGGAAGCGCTGGATCTTGCCGGTTTGCGTCTTGGGCAGTGCGTCGACGATCGCGACCTCGCGCGGCGCCTGGTGGCGGCCGCAGGTGGTCCTGACCAGCTCGACGATCTCGTCGGCCAGCTGCGGCGTCCGGGCCGCGCCGGGCCGCAGCACGACGAACGCCTTGATCGCCTGGCCGCGCAGCGGATCGGGCACGCCGACGGCCGCCGCCTCCGCCACCGCGCCGTGCGCGGAGGATGGCGCTTTCGATCTCGAACGGTCCGATGCGATAGCCGGAGCTTTTGATGATGTCGTCGGCGCGGCCCTCGAACCAGAAATAGCCGTCGGCGTCGCGGCGGCCGAGATCGCCGGTGCAGGTCCAGCGGCCGCGCTGCAGCGCCGCGGTCGCCGCCGCGTCGTTCCAGTAGCGCAGGAAATAGCGGCTGTTGGCGTCGGTGCGCTGCGCGATCAACCCCACCTCATTCGCAAGGAGCGCCTCGCCGGCCTCGTCCACCACCGCCATGTCCTGACCCGGCGCCGGCAATCCCATCGAGCCCGGCTTCACCGCCATGGCGACGGCGTTGTGGTTGCCGATCGGCAGGCCGAACTCGGTGGCGCCGAAATGATCCATCGGCGTCACGCCCCAGACGCGCTGGAAAAATCCGACCACCTCGCCGTTCAACGGCTCGCCGCAACTCGAGATCGCCCGCACCGACGCGCCGAACGCCCGGATCGCGTCGCCCTGCGCCATCAGGCTGCGCAGCACCGTCGGCGTGGTGGCGAGGTTGCTGACCCGGCAGCGGCCGATGATGTCGCGGCACAATTCCGGCGTGGCGTTGCCCTCGACGCACAGCACCGACGCGCCGGCGGCCAGCGCCGGCAGGTAACAGCACAGGCCGTAGCCCCAGCTCGGATCGCCGGTGGGCCAGAACACGTCGTCGGCGCGCAGAGCGAGGCCGTAATGCACATAGGGCCACATCGCCAGCAGGATGTTGGCCGCGATGACGCCGCCCTTCGGCGGGCCGGTGGAGCCCGAGGTGTAGATGATCGCGGCCGGATCGTCGCGGGTGGTGCGCGCCGGCTCGCAGTGTTCGCTTTCGCCCGCCAGCGCGCCATCGTCGTCGACCGTCGACCACCGACAAGCCCTCGATCGCCGGCACCAGATGGCGAGTACGCGCCGCCACGCAGGCGACCTTGGCGCCGCTGTGCCGCAGCCGGTAAGCGACCGCCTCGGGCGCAAAGCCGGTGAACACCGGCACCAGGATGGCGCCGACGCGCAGCGCGCCAATGATCGCCGGCATGGCTTCGGGAATCCGCGGCAGCACGGTCGCGACGCGGTCGCCCTGGTTGACGCCGAGGCGGCGCAGCCGGTTGCCGACGCGCGCGCTTTGCCGCGCCAGCTCGCCGAACGTGACGCGGCGCTCGGCGCCGTCGGCGCCGACCCAGTGAATCGCGGTGCGGCCTTCGCCCGTGCCGCGGGCGTGGCGGTCGGCGATGGTCTCGGCCAGCGCGACGTGCGTTTGCCCCGACCAGCCGAGGTCGTCGAGCGCGACCTGCCAGTCGAACGCGGCGCACGCCTGCGCGTAAGTGGGTTTGGTCGAGGCCCGTCATGTCGCAGCGTAGTGCGCGATCGATGTTGAGGTGGAAGCGCTGCCACGCGCTGAGCGCGCCCCCTCTCCCCGTTGGGAAGAGGGAAGCGCTGTAGCCCGGATGAGCGCAGCGATATCCGGGACAATCGTTCCCGGATGTCGCGGCCTGGCGGCCGCTCATCCGGGCTACGCTCGTTGGCGTTTGAATTCACATTCAACCTCTCCACGTCATGGCCGGACATAGGCGAGCGAAGCGACGCCGTTCTTCGAACGGCTATGAGCCGTCCATCCACGTCGTGCTTGGCGACAAAGAAAGACGTGGATCACCGGGTCACGCGCTTCGCGCGGCCCGGTGATGACGGCGGAGTGTGTTGACGCGCCGTGCGTCACCGCCGGCTCGGCGCGCTCTCGTCCGATTCACTTTGTCAAACAGCCAAGCGAAATCCGCCGCGGCGTCGGTCGGCCCCGCGGGTGGCCGTCTCGTGTCCCCCGCCGTGGCACGGCGGGTGTTGCCCTCGAAGATCGAGGGGCGGAGCGCCGATTGGCGCCCCAGTAAAGTGTGCACGCCTTGGCGGGCGTGCGCGTCCCCTTGGCGAAGGGACGCTGCGCCCATCGGCGCTCCGCGCGGCGTTTGACGGCCTGCGGGGGGCTCTCCCTTTGACGGCGCGGTTCCAGCATTGGCGCTGGGCGTGGCCGGCATCGGTAGCGAACTGAATCGCGTGGGGTCGTTTTGCCCCAGGGCGGATCCCCGAGCCGCTCGGGCCCCGTGCTTGCAAGGCACGGGGCGCGGGCGCCGCACCCCGCTCCGCCATGGATGCCTCCGGAGACGCCCTCGAATGAGCGGGGTTGTAGGAACGCATACCCAAGGAATATCGTCATATCAAGCGCCGAGCGCAGCGGATGCTTCGTTTGGTGTGCGTTATCCAGAGATACAATTTTTATCCACAAGCCGATCCGCTCGGCCTTCAGCGCCGACCCCGGACAGAAGCGCGAAGCGGCGTCGCGCTGCTACTTGTCGTCCGCCGCCTTGATGGGCGCGCCGCCGGGTGCCCGGTTCGTGCCCGGACCGGACATCAGACCTTCGCGCGGATGCCCAGATGCGATAGTCTAACCGCAGAGCTAGCACGCGCCTTGCAAAACCCTGCAGGCCTTGAGCTCTCAACAGATGCTTCTGTTTCACATTCGACGACGTCGACCCCGCACAGCGGGCATGCTCGGCCCACCTAGTGAACTGGAGGGACGCCATGCGATCAGGACGTGCGATTTTGCTATCAGGCCTGGTAACTGCCGCGCTGAGCTGCAGTGCATTTGGTCAGCAGGACGACAAACTCGGCAAGCTTAGCTTCCCGACCTCCTGCGATCCCAAGGTGCAGGCGGAGTTTGAGCGCGGCGTTGCGATGATTCATTCGTACTGGTTCATCATCGCACGCCGGACATTCGAAGGCGTGCTGCGCCAAGACCCCAATTGCGCGATGGCCTATTGGGGCATTGCTCTAGACTATCCTTGGCAACACGCTGGCGGCGACGCCGCCCCGTGCCGATGCCGAGGCTGCCTGGGCGGCGCTGGAAAAGGCGCGCGCGATCGGTGCCAAGACAGACCGCGAACGCGACTGGATCGAGGCCTTGAGTGCCTATTACCGCGATCACGACAAGACGCCCGTCAACGCTCGACTGGCAAATTACAAGACTGCCCTGGAACGGCTGGCGCAGCGCTATCCGGACGATTATGAGGCCCAGGTGTTCTATGCGCTCGCCTTGCAGGCGGCGGCATCCCAAAACGACACGACCTACGCCGATCAGCTCAAGTCGGTGGCCATCCTGGAGAAGCTCTACGACCGCAACCCGGCGCATCCGGGCGTGACGCACTTCATCATCCATGGTTATGACTTTGCGCCGATCGCGGAAAAAGGGGTTCCCGCCGCCCGCCGCTACGCGGGCATTGCACCAGCGGTGCCACACGCCCGCCACATGCCGTCGCACATCTACTCCATGGTCGGACTATGGGAGGAATCGATCGCATCGAACGCTTCAGCGATCGAGATCCAGCCCGACTATTATCATGCCGCGGATTTCTCGGTTTATGCGCACCTGCAGCTTGCGCAGGACGCCAAGGCGGTTGCGCTGACCGAAAAATCGCTCGCCACCGCCGATCGTGGTGACCGGCCCATCACATTCGTCAATTTCACAGCGAAAAGCGCCATGCCGGCGCGCAATGTGCTCGAGCGTGCCGACTGGGCGGGCGCCGCGGCACTTCCGCCAAAGCCGAGCCAGTACCCTCAGGCCGATTCCCTTACGCATTTCACCCGCGGGCTCGGAATGGCACGCACCGGCAATCTTGCAGGCGCGAAGGCGAGATCGAGATCATCAAGGGACTTCGTGCAGCGCTCGAAAAGTCCAACCAGTCGTACTGGGCGGACCGCTCGGAAGAACAGATCCTGACGATCTCCGCGTGGATCGCGCTCAAGGACGGCGCCCGTGATCAAGCCTTGAAGTTGATGCGCGCGGCGGCCGATAGCGAGGACGGCAGCGTCAAGCACGTCGCCATGGAGAACCGGCTCTATCCGTTCCGCGAGCTGCTGGGCGAGCTGCTGCTGGAGATGGGCCAGGCGGACGCGGCGCTGCGCGAGTTCGAGACTGCGCTCAAGCAGACCCCCAACCGTTACCGGGCGCTGCTGGGGGTGGCTCGTGCCGCCAACGCGACTGGTGACCGCCCGAAGGCAGCCGAGCATTACGGAAAGCTCGTGGCGCTGGCGAAGAGCGCCGACAGCGAACGCCTCGAAACCCAGGAAGCAAAGACATTTCTCAGCAGGAGGCAATGACGCAAAGCGAACGACAGCTCGCTGTGGGGCTCGCCGCCCTGCAGCCGACCGCTTTCCGACGAAGCCATGATCCGCTCGGTCGCAGTGACAGCAATCCTTGGCGCGCTGGTCGCGGCTGGCGGCTTTTACGCGCTCGGTTCGTCGGACTGGCGTAACCAGGTTGCGGTGCGATCCTCCACATCGGTAACGCAGGCAAAGCCGCGACCGAGAGCTGGCCGATTTGCACCACCATGGGCGCGATTGGTTTGGAAACGGACACGGCGGATCTCGATCCAGATTTTGCCGCGGGCAAGAAAGCGCTGGCCGCCGAGGACTGGAGCGGCGCCATCGCCGCACTCAGGCTCGCCGCATTGCGCGATCCGCGCAATGCGGACATTCAGAACTACATCGGTTACTCCTATCGGCGGCTGCGCCAATTTGGTCCGGCGATGGGGCACTATCAGCGGGCACTGATGTTCAATCCTCGCCATCGCAGCGCACACCAACATCTCGGTGAACTCTATCTGGTATTCAACGAACCAGCCAAAGCGGAAGAACATCTCGCAGCGCTGGAGCGCATATGTCTCATTCCATGCGAGGAGTTGGGCGACCTGGTACGACTGATCGTTACCTATAACGGTTCCATCACCCGCTGACAGAACCCGCGCTCCGCGACGCTCGCTTTGGCCTAGCGACCATCATACGCGCAGGGAACAGTCCTCTCTTCGCCCGTCAAACATGCGGTGAGGCTACCCATGCAGGCACGACAATTGGTCTGGACACTCGTGAGTCAGTCTTCCTGGTCCACGGCGTTGCCCATGTGCATTGACGCGTTCGACCTAAGGTCCGCTGCAAGCGCGACATTCCAGAGCCAGCGGGAAGCTTGGTTGTCCAAATTCGCTTCATGGGCGGACGCCCGTATCGTAGCATCAAGAAACTGCGGGGCGCTCCGCGGCCACATCGGCGGACGCGGAGGAAGCTTCATGACGACGACATACTTCCTATCACGCCTCGGCTGCGCCTTGTTGGTGGCAGCGGGGATGGCTGCCTCCCTGCCGCAGGCGGCTCAGGCCCAGTTGCAGCCCCAAGGGGCGTCACAAATGCCGCCCTATATGAACATCATCGTCGGGAGTCCGCCTCCGGCAGAAACCGCGAAGGAAGACGTACTGGCGCTGAATACGGCGATGTTCGGTCTCTACGGCAATTCCGGCAAGGTGTTCCAGCGGAACATCCTGAACCAACACCCCATCATCCTTGCACTGTTCAGCGGTGCCGGCGGACGCTTCGTCCTCTATCGGCCCGGACAGCAACCGCTCGAAGCGCCCTCCGTTCCGATAGCCTATCAACTTCTCAAGTCGGTCGGACACAGCTCGATGGTTCTGCCGGTGATGGTGGGGCCATTTATCGACAAGCCGGCGAGCCAGTCCTGGCAGGGCCCGATGCAGGGCTTTCGCACCCAACTCAAGGCAGCGCTTGACGGGGTCGACCTCACGGATATGCCGCCGGAATGGCGCGCCGAGGTCCGTGGCATCCTTCAGGACAACATCGCCTTCGCCGACGCGAGCTTGAGCCGCGGTGTGATAACCTTCGACTCTGTCAGAGAGTTCACCGGCAAGCAGGGGCCGAAGCTGAAGAAAATCGTCGCCTGGGCCGCGCAAACTCAAGTCGCGCACTGGATGCGGGTGGTCGGCGAGTGGAAGCGACTGCTCGGCCCCGATTGGGAGAAAAACGTACGGCGCGAGCAACACCATTTATGTCGCGCGCCAGAACAACGTTCTGTTCAGCGTGCTCGCTCAGTTCTTCGGTGCCGACGCGATCAACCAGCGCCTGATCATGATCGAGACAGTCTCGTTCACCACGACGACCGAGGACATGCTTGATTCGCTGACGCGCATCCTGTCCGACCGCGTCGTCGGACAGTTGTTCTTCGGCAACCTATACATGATGGACTACGAGCTGATGGGTAGCAGCGCCCGCGACGCCATTGTCGGCGGGATCGGCCAAGCTTGGCGTGACGCCGTTTCTGCGCCGCTTGTCTCGTTTGGCTCCAAGCAGTGGCCGACACTGATAACGCCGGAGTTGGGCCGAGCACGCTGTTAGAATTGCGCTGACTTGCAAGTTTTGCTGGCTGCCTGCGTGTTCATGCAGGCATTCAAGCGACAAGGCAGGACCGCGCGGATAAGCCCATCGCCTCTTCGTAGAACCGCGTTGGGAAGACGGCGATGGATTTGAACACGATCAAGACCCTGGAGCGGCCGATTCAGCAGAGGCCATCTCGCGTTGGCGCGAGGGCTATGCCTGGCTGGCCGGCGGCACCTGGCTGTACTCGGAGCCACAGCCAAAGCTCGACACGCTCATCGATCTGGAAGGCCTGAACTGGCCCTCCCTCGAGGTCTCGTCAGCCGGGCTTGAGATCGCCGCGACCTGCCGGATCGAGGAGATCGAGCGGTTCAAGGGAGCGCCGGAGTGGACCGCGGCGCCGCTGCTTCCTGAGTGCAGTCACTCCCTGCTGATGTCGTTCAAGGTCGCGCACGAAGCCACTGTCGGCGGCAACATCTGCATGTCGCTGCCCGCGGGCGCGATGATTTCGCTGACCACCGCGCTCGAAGCGGTGTACACACTCTGGCCGCGCGCTGCTGCGCCCCGCAAAGTGCCGGCGATCGACTTCGTATCCGGCAACAACAAAAACATACTGGCTCCGGGCGAATTGCTGCGCTCGATCCATATCCCGGCGTCGGCGCTATCGAAGCGATTCGCACTCCGCCGGGCCTCGCTGACCCGCCTGGGCCGCTCCGCGGCGCTCATCATAGGGACGCAGGACGGCGGGTCGGCGCGACATGCGGCTCACCATCACCGCAGCCACTCCACGGCCGATCCAGATACACTTCGCCGCCGTGCCGACGGCGGAAGCGCTGCGCCGAGCCATCGATGAGCGCATTCCAACAGGTGGCTATTTCGAAGACGTCCACGGATCGGCAGCCTACAAACGTCATCTGACCAATCATTTTTCCGAGCAAATTCGCGCCGAACTCGCTCAGGGGCCGCGCGCATGAACTATGCCGTCAACTCCAAGAATTTCTCGGCCGAGCCCCGGATCGGTCAGTGTCTGCGCACTTTCCTTCGCGAGCACGGCGTCTTCGGCGTCAAGAAGGGCTGCGACGCCGGCGATTGTGGCGCATGCACAGTATGGCTCGACGGAAGGCCGATTGATTCCTGTCTGATGCCCGCCTTCCGCGCCGCCGGCCGGAAGATCACCACCATCCAGGGCCTCTCTTCTGAGGGCGAGATGCATCCGATGCAGCGCGCCTTCGTCGATGCGCAGGCCTTCCAGTGTGGATTCTGCACAGCCGGCATGATCATGACCGCCGCCGCGCTCAGCGAAGAGCAACGCGCGGACCTGCCGCGCTCGCTCAAGGGAAATCTCTGCCGCTGTACCGGCTACCGCTCGATCGACGACGCCCTCCATGGCGTCAGCTCCGCCGAGGACGACGTGGCGGGCCACGCCTGCGGCTCGAATCTGCGCAATCCGTTCAGCGAAGGCATCGTTACAGGGCAAGCGCGCTACACGATGGACGTGGCAGTCGAGAACATGCTCCATCTCAAGGTGCTGCGCTCTCCGCACGCGCACGCCCGCATCACGGCCATCGACCTTAGCAAGGCGCGGGCCGTTGACGGCGTGGTCGAATCTTCACCTGGGAGGACGTGCCGCGGCGGCTGTATAGCACCGCGACGCACGAGGACCACCTCGTCGATCCTGACGACACCTACATGCTTGACGATGTGGTGCGATTCGTCGGCCAGCGCATCGCCGCGGTTGTTGCCGAGAGCGAAGCTGCGGCTGAAGCCGGCTGTCGGGCGATCGTGATCGATTACGAGGTGCTGCCCGCCGTGTTCGATCCGGTTGCCGCAATGGAGCCGGAAGCCCCGATCCTGCACCAGAAGGGCGGCGAGGCACGTGGCAACGTCTACGCCGAAATCCATGGCGAGGTTGGCAGCGTCTCAGCCGGTTTTGCGGACGCCGACGCCGTCCACGAGATGACCTATTCGACCTCCCGGGTGCAGCACGTGCATCTGGAGACGCACGGCTCGATCGCCTGGCGCAGCGATGACGGCAGGATTCATGTCCGCACCAGTTCGCAGGCACCATTCATCGTCCAGCAAAAGCTCTGCTTGCTGTTCGGACTCTATCCGCACCGCGTCCATGTCTTCACCGAGCGGGTTGGCGGCGGCTTCGGCGGCAAGCAGGAGATGATCTCGGAAGACCTCTGCGTGTTGGCAACATTAAAAACTGGCCGGCCGGTCAAGTGGGAATTCACCAGGGAGGAACAGTTCGTCGGCGCGACCACCCGTCATCCGATGACAACCCACGTCAAGATCGGCGCCAAGCGCGACGGCACGCTGACGGCAATCCAGATTTATGTTGTTTCCAACACCGGCGCATACGGTGGGCATGCGGGCGAGACACTCGGTGCCGCGCTTGGCAGCCCGATGACCGCATATCGCTGCGAGAACAAGAAGGCGGACGGCTACGCCGTCTATACCAATATCGTTCCCGCCGGCGGTTTCCGCGGCTACGGCTCCTCGCAGACGACATTCGCGATCGAATGCGCGATCGACGACCTCGCGCGCCTTCTGGGTATGGATGCGGGGGCGTTACGTCGCAAGAACATGATCCGCCCCACCGATTGGGTCGAGTTGGTCTGGAAAGACCCGTCCGATGTCGCATTTGGCAGCTACGGCCTCGACCAATGTCTCGATATGGTTGAGAGGGCGCTGACGAACGGCGGCGGTCTTCCGGTGCCAGCCGGACCCGATTGGGCGGTCGGAACCGGATGCGCGCTCGCGGTGCTGGAGTCAGGCCCGCCCACAGAGCACCGGTCCGGCGGCGTGATGCAGCTCCTGCCGGATGGCACTTATCATCTTGCGGTCGGCTCGACCGAGATGGGTAACGGCTCGATCACCTCGCACAAGCCAGATCGCCGCCGAGGTCCTGGGCTGCAGCGCCAGTCAAGTGGACATCATCAACGCCGACACCGACCTTGCGCCTTACGACACGGGCACGTTCGCCAGCACGGGCACTGTGGTTGCCGGGCAAGCCGTGAACCTTACCGCCGCTGCGCTGCGCGACAACATCCTCGAATACGCGGCGCTCAAGAGCGGCAATAAGCCCTCCCAGTGGCGTCTGGAGGGAGACAGCGTTGTCTCGGGCAACGAGCGCATCCCACTTCCCGAGCTGCACGCTGCGGGCTCTCCCGCCGGCCACCGCTTCGAGGCCAAGCGCAAGGCCTATCTCTCGCCCCGCACCATCGCCTTCAATGTGCATGGGGTCCGGCTCGCCGTCCATCGCATCACCGGCGAAATTCGCATCCTCCAGAGCGTCCATGCCGCCGACATCGGACGGCTGATCAACCCCATGCAGTGCCGCGGACAGATCGATGGCGCTATTGGCATGGGCTTCGGCTGGGCGTTGACCGAGAGGATGGTCTATGACGCGCAGGGCAACATGGTGAACCCGGCTTTGCGCAACTACCGCATCCCGGCGTTCGCCGACGTGCCGCGCACCGAGGTCTTCTTTGCCGACACCTATGACACGATCGGCCCGCTTGGCGCCAAGGCGCAGGGTGAATGCGCCATCAATCCCATCTCGCCCGCGATCTCGAACGCGCTTAAGGACGCGACCGGCGTGCGCTTCGCCCACTTGCCGTTCACGCCCGACCGCATCTTCGCCAATCTCTCCGCGCAGCCATGAGCGGCGAAGACAAGGATCGGGCCGGGGCTGGCGGTGGCCCGATCACGATCGTCACGCAGACGCGCGTGCGTCCCGAAAGCGAGAAGGCGTTCGCGCAATGGCAGGAGGGGACCAGTGGCGCGATTGCGCGATTTCCCGGGTTCCTTAATCAGACCGTGATGCCGCCCAGTCCGCCGGCGCAGGTCGACTGGGTCATCCTGCAGCGGTTCGCCCATATCGACTCGGCAACCGCTTGGCTCAATTCGATTGAACGGCTGGAGCGAGTCGCCGGCGCGCGGCCGATGCTGATCGGCCAGGACGATGTTCACCTCGTTCGGGATGGCAAATCCGGCGCGCAGCCGCGCCGGTTTCGGCGGTGATCTCGACGAGGATCAAACCTGACTGCGAAGCGGCTTACCGGGCGTGGGAGCTGCGCATCGCTGCCGCTCAGACCAAAGCGCCAGGATTTCAGGGCTATCGCTTCGAGCCGCCGATCCCCGGCGTGCAAGAAGACTGGCTGTCAGTGCTGCGCTTCGACAGCGAGGCCAATCTTAAGAGTGGCTCGCGTCGCCGGAACGACAACAACTCCTCGAAGAGGCCAAGCCGTTCACCGAGGAATTTCACGCCCGCGTCGCCCGCACCGGCTTCGAGCAATGGTCCAGAGCGGCGGGCCGGTCTGAGCGCCGCCCGTGTGGAAGCAAAACATGATCGTCCTGCTGCTGCTCTATCCGGTCGTGTTCCTGTTTGGCGCCTTCGTGCAGACACCGCTGCTGTCCAAGGGATGGGCTTGCCTTTCGCAGTCGCGCTGTTCGTGGGTAATGTCGTGAGTATCATCATTCTGAACTATCTTGTTCCTTGGACCAGCGGCCGGCTTCGCATGGTGGCTCGAACCTGGCACCCAGTCCCATCGGACGAAGATCGACATCCTCGGAATAGCTCTTGTGAGCGCGCTCTACCTCATGCTGGTCATTGCATTCTGGCGATTGTTTTAAATCGACGTCCAAAGATCGATAGTCCCGCTTAGCTTCGAGGTTGCGAGCCTGTGGCGGCGTCAACTGCAGAGCGATAGATCGCGTAGTATCGCTCCTGCGACCCGCGAACGATTTCCATCAATCCAATATCCTTGATGTCATCGCATCTCTTTGCATCTGGGATCCGGTTTTATTTTTTCAGCGTACGTACAATCCATTTCGCGTCCGCTCGTCTTCGCCACGAACATGTTCATTGTCGAGTGATATTTGTTTATGGTTTGGGGTCCTGTCGGAGATTTTATCACCAAGCCTTCCAGCCGCCTCGATAATGAAATCCTTTTCTCCTTGTCTGCTTTTTCGATAGCCGCCTGAAGCGCAATCAGAGCATTATAATCGGTAATCACGTAGTTCGATACCGGGGTCGGTGCCGGCTTCCTCCTTGATACGGGCAACAAATGCCCTAACAGGTGGCGAGTTGCTCGTAGCTACAAACGGCACCACAACAAACATATTTAGGCCCTGCCACCGAAAATTCCGAGGTCGGTCTCAGACAGGCCGAGAAACGCAATGGTGGTGTCCTTCAACAATCCGAGATCGTCGGCTTGAGAGATAAAGTTCAGCCCGTCGCCTTTCGGCGCGAAGAGCAGAACCTTTGCCTTTGTCGCAGCGATTCGCGCAACCATGGGGGCAAAATCCGTTTCCCTACCGGTGGCAAATTCCTTGCCGACAATGCGGCCACCGAGCTTCTTGATAATAGGCTCTGCAACCTCAAACATCTTATGAGGCCACAGGCGGTCGGCCCCCGCAGGAAATACGTTTTGCCAAAAGTACGCGTCATGTAGGGCAGCAGCGGAGCCAGTTCTTGATTGGGAACGGTGCTGAACGAGAAAATGTACCGGCTGCATTTCCCTCCTTCGTAATTGGTGGCATAGAGCAAAGGCGTCTTCAGGTTCTCAATCGCGGGTGTGATCGCATCTAAATTTCTTGAGGTAATCGGCCCGACAACCGCCAGCGCGCCGTCGCGCTGGACTAACTTGCGCGTGGCTTCCACCGCCGCGACCGGATCGGTCTTGTCGTCCTCGTAGACCACTTCGATCAGTCTGCCAAGGATTCCACCGCGCGCGTTTATTTCCTTAGCGGCAAAATCAAGTCCGAGCTTCGCCTGTCTTCCGTAAAGCTCGACGCCGCCGGAGAACGGCAAGACCGCACCGATCTTAATCGCCTCAGCGGCCTTCGCGCTTTGCAGGCTTACTATCCATACATAGCAAACAAGCCAAGCAAACGAAAAGAGGTGGATAAATCGAGGGATCGAATACGGCCATACGACGCCACGCCGCCCTTCGGATTGAATCCCCCGCATGTCCGTCAGCCGCGCTAGATCACCGGATTACAAGGCACCGGGATTTCCCGATAGCCTTCCCCGGCCTTTTCGATATGGGCAAGCGCCGGGAACGGATAGTGGAAGCCCTGAACCATCATCCTCTCCGCCGCCAGCATGTCGTAGACCTTACGACGCGTAGCCTCGGCAGCCTGAGCGTCCTGGTCGAAGATCAGGTGGAAACCTGGGTTGCGTACGAATAATGGAAGATTGGTAACGTCGGATTGCACGAATACCTGGGTGTTGCCCGAGCTGATCACGAACGACATATGACCAGGTGTATGGCCGTAGGTCGCGACCGAGGTTATGCCGGGCGCTACTTCTTTATTGGCTTCGTATTGTGTGACTTTGCGGCCAAGCGCGTCGAACACCAGGCGCGATCCCGCGAACACGCCTTTCATGCGGTCCGTAGTTTGCTTGGCCATCTCGGCGTCGTCCATGAAGTACTTCCACTCCGGCGCTGGGACTAGTACTTCGGCATTGCGGAACGCCGGCTGGTTGTCGGTGCGGAGCAGACCGTTAATGTGGTCTTCATGGAAATGCGAAATGATGACGACATCGACTTGATCGGGATTGATCCCGGCAGCTTTCAAGTTCGAATGGAATTGGCCGGCGGCGCCCTTACTACGCGCGAAGTTCGCCTCGCCTGTGCCAGTATCGATCACGACCAGCTTCGAACTGCTGTTCACCGCTATCGGCGAGTACAAATCACCATCTGATCCTTTTCGCCATATAACGCGGCCCAGGCGGTATTCACCTCGTCGCGGTTTTTGTTGGCGACGAAATTGTCGGGGAAGCGGAACCGGTTCGCTCCGTCGGTGACAACTGTGACTTCGTGCGTACCGACCTTGTAGCGGTACCAGCCCGGCGCCTGCCTGCCAATTGGCGGCTGCGCCGCGACGGCTTGCGAGGTGATCAACGCGGTCGCGGCCGTGGCCACACCCGCGCCGGTCATTATGTTGCGACGATTGAGTTCTATCATGAGCTGTCCCCGGTTCGCGGCGCGGCCGCGTTTCCACTTTAAGCCTCCGTGGATTCTTTGCCTAGAATAGGTCATTAGCCGACATTTTCGGGCATTCGGCGCATGTCGGCTCTACCCCGGCAAGCGGACATCGGAGTGGACATGCCGGCATGTCGGCTTCGTGCCGTTCTCCACGGCTCAGCGCGTCGCGGCGGCCGGTGCTGCGTTGCCGCCGAAACGGACGTTGAGACCGACGCGCACGACGTTCGTGTTCTCCGTGATATCGACGAATGCCTGGCGCAACCCCGCCACTTGCGGCGTGAGAGCAAGCTCGCGGGTGCCGAAATCGTAGTAGCTGTACTCGATGAAGCCCGACAGGACGTTGCTGAAGGCATATTCGCCGCCGACACCGATGGTCCATCCCGGCCGCGTCACGCGCGCCGTATAGGCGGTCCCGAGAATAATCGTTGTCGCCCAATAGTCCCCGCGCTGCCAGGCGCCGCCGCCCCGTACGTAGCCGAGGAAGCGATCCCAGGCGTAGCCGACACGACCGGTCACGGACGCCACCGACGTGACCTTGCTGTGATAGGCAACGCCCGTCTCGCGCGTGCTGTCGTGGCTGCCCTCGGCATTCGTCCAGCCATAGGCGCCCTGGATGCCGATCACGACACGGCCGGCAAACTGATAGTCGCAACCGGCCTGCAGGCCGCCGACGAAGCCACCCGCACCATGGCCGCCAAGCGACTGGCCGAAGAAGTCGCCGCCGGGCGTACGCACGGTCCAGTCGTTCGCAGAAGCCCACAGGCCGCCGACATGACCGCCCGCGTGGCAGGCGGTCCAGCTCCAAGCCGGGGCGACCGGCGGCAACGCCTTGTGGACTGGAGCCCGCATGTCGGCCGAGATCGCCGGGCCCGCCAGCACCAGCAGCGCTGCCATTCCGACACCGCCCTAGCTGATCGCCGCCGTTACGGAAGGTGAAGAGAATTCGCGACTGCGCCTAACCTGCGCGCCGGCGGATCAGATAGATGTGCGCGCCCTCGATCAGCGCCGCGCCGGCCTGGTTCTTCAGCGTGACGCCGATCTCGACCCGGGCCGAGCGGCCGTTGCTGGTCGGGGCGTTGGATTTCACCTCGTATTCCGCCGTGACGGTGTCGCCGACGAACGCCGGGTTCTTGAACTGCCAGCGCTGCTCGATCATCGCGATCATCAACTCCTCGAGCTGCGGCGACAGCGCGGTCGAGCCGAGCGCGGTCAGCGAGGTCAGCAGCAGGCCATGCGCGATCGGCTTGCCGAACCGTGTGTTGGCCGCATAGGCCGGGTCGTAGTGGATCGGATGCGCGTCGCCGGTCATGGCGGCGAACTGGCGGAAGCGCTCCTCGGTCAGCGCCTTTTCCTCGCCGCGAAAGCGAAAGCCCGCGGGCAGGTCGTCGGCGAAGAGCTGCGTCGGCCGCGCCGCGTCCGCCATGTCAGAGCTCCGCTGTCATAGCCCGTCGCCCACCTTGGCATTCTCGGACACGAGCGTCATTCCCGCGCGCTGCGCGAGCTTGTCGAGGATCAGCGTGTAGTCCTGCTCGGCGCGCCCGTCGCCGATCAGCGCCTGCACCAGCTCGCGCACCAGCCCGGTCGCCGGCAGCGCCACGCCCTTGTCCTTGGCGGCGGCGAGCCCGAGGTCGAGGTCCTTCATCATCAGCGTGTTGGTGAAGGTGACGGTGTGGTCGAGGTTGGCGATCACCGGCGTCTTGTAGCGCGAGAAGGTGGATCCGAGCACGCTCTTGTTGATCACATCGAGGAACACGTGGCGCGGCACGCCGTGCCGCTCGGCGAGCAGCGCGGTCTCGGCCAGGCCCTCGAAGGTGATGCCGAGGAACAGGTTGTGGCAGATCTTGACGATGCGCGCCGCGTCGCCGTCGCCGACGTAGGTGACGTTCGGTCCGAACACCGGCAGGAACGGCGCCACCGTGTCGAACACGGTGCGCGGCCCCGACACCATCATGCCGAGCTTGCCGGCGCGCGCCACCACGTCGTTGCCGCTGACCGCGACCACCAGTATGTCGGTGCCGCGCGCGGCCGCGAGCGCGCGCACCTCCGCCGATGCCTGCGGCGAGATGGTGGAGAGATCGACCAGGATTTTCGGCGCGCACGCCGGATCGGTGAGCAGCCCGCCATTGTCGGTGAGCACGGATTTCACGTCGGCCGCGGTCGATACAGACGTAAATACGATGTCGCAGCCAGCAAGATCAGCCGGGCAATTCACCAATGCGACGCCGTCGGCCGCGAGCGGCGCAGCCTTTTCGCGCGTGCGGTTGAAGCCGCTGACGCTCGCCCCGGCGCGCGCCAGCCGCGCAGCCATGGCCTGGCCCATGCGGCCGAGGCCGATCCAGCCGAGATGATGGCGGGGGAGGGGCATCGGGCTCCCGCCGCGTCCTACTGCAGCGCCTGCTGCACCTTCGCGAGTCCGGCGCTGGCGCATTCCTCGTCCTTGCCGGGCGAGCCGGCGACGCCGACGCCGCCGATCACCTCGTTGCCGAGCTTGATCGGCACGCCGCCGTTGAGCGCGGTGACGTGCGGCAGCATGGTCTGCTCGCGCCGCGACGGCCGCGTCGCAATTTCGTTCGAGAACGCCGTGGTGGTAACGCCGAAGGTGCGCGCGGTGTAGGCCTTGCGGCGGGCCGCCTCCAGGGCGTGCGGCCGGGCGTTGTCGTCTCTCGCAGCGACGATGGTCTCACCGGCGCGGTCGACCACCACCGCGGCCGAAGTGCTCAGCCCCAGCGCCTTGCAGGCATCGATCGCGCCGGTCGCGATCGCCAGCGCCATCGCGTAGGACAGGTCGCGGCGCTGGACGAGTTGCTGCGCGGAGGCGGGCGCGGCGGTCAGCGCGGTGGCAAATACGGTGGCCGTAAGCAGTGTGGCGAGCGGGCGGATCATGGCGGGCTCCTCGGTGGTCGAAGGAGCGTAGCACGGTGTTGCGAGCAGCGGTTGACTAGGGACGGGGCATCAGCGGTGCGCGATTGCTAGGTTATCCCTACGAGGAAGCCCCGCCTTCGATCGCGTTGTGCGCCATGAAAATAGCCGACAGAGCAACATATCGCGAGGCCTTGGTAAAACTCCTCCAAGACGAGCAAGCGGCGGTATCCGACTTGCGTAACTTGCTAGGGGACCTGTACCAAGAGGTTATGAAATAGTTTCTCGCAGCATTCGCGGGTCGGCAGCAATCCGCGAAGCCCGCCGCGCGAGTTCGTGCGATCCTGCGAAAGCCGGCGGGGCCAGAGGAGACCCATTCAGGCTTGCTGGCGCGTTCGGAAAGCTTAAGCTTCGATCATCGACTTGATAGACGCGCGCCGCGCAGCGGTCCTGATCGATGGTGCTTCAGCAGCGCTGTGCGAAGCGGTACCATTCGGGTAAACCATGGTACACGTGCTATGTTTGCGAATGGCAATACTCAGCCGGGGGAAGCGCAATGGGTAGCCGGGGCGACAAGGAATTTACAAAAAAAACAATCGAAGATGCGTTTGTGCGACAAGCCGGCTACTGCGCCAGTTGTGGCATTCGCATTTGGAAAATGGGAAAGGATGGCGCCTTGTGGCATAAGTTCGGCGAATCTGCCGAGGCCCATCATGTGAGGCCTGTGGGTGCAGGGGGTACAGCGGACGTCGACAATTGTGTGGTCGTTTGTCGTGCCTGTCATATTTCTGCGCACCAAGGCGGTGCTTGGGGCGATAAAAGCATTTATCAAAAAGGTACAGATACTAATGGTCAGCCAATTTACGTTTCGACCGAAACGATCGCCAAAAGTTATCCATTTTATAAGATTACTGCAGCGAAAGAAAAAGAACTTGCGCGAATTAATCGGTAGAGCATTAGCGCCCAACCGCCCATGACGGATGTGACGCATCGCTACATTATGCTGACCGCGACACTACTGGTATTGCCCCGACTAAGGTTACCTTGGGGCTTCGAGTTTTCTGAGGAGAAGCGCACAGGCGCGGGCGCTGGATGAGAAGGGCGAGGAATTCTTGCCGGTGCGCGTGAGGGTGCGTAAATCTGGTTCCCAGTGCGATAGTTTCATGATGTTAGGAAGTGACAATAATTCTGAGTTCTGAATCTTACTTGAACTCACCCGCTCCACAAAACTATCCACCACGCGCTTCTCGCCGGCCTTGTCGAACGCGATGGTGAGCTTGTTGCCGTCGACCGCGACCACGTTGCCGTTGCCGAACTTCTGGTGAAACACGCGGTCGCCGACCGAAAAGTCCGACACCGTGCCGGTCGATTTCGCCACCAGCTCGCCCTCGATGGTGAGCGGCGTGCGGCGCTTCGGCGCGCGGCCACCGAAGCTACCCCCCTCCCTGTCCCTCCCCCTCAAGGGGGGAGGGGACGATGTGGCATCGCCGGAGGCGACGTCGTCGTCCTCGATGTGCGTCGTCGCCTGATCGCTCGTCGCGCCGTAGCGCGGCCTGGCCGGTCTCCGAAAATCCGCCGCGGCCCTTGTTGGCCTGGGCGCGCTGCCAGCCCGGCGTGCCGTAGTTCGAGCCGAACGCCGTCATCTCGTCGAAGCGCGACGCGCCGTAGCTCGCCGCCGCGCCGAAGCCGCCCTTGCTCTCGGTCACCTCGACATTGGCCTCCGGCAGTTCGTCGAGGAAGCGCGACGGGATGTTGGTCTGCCACATGCCGTGGGTGCGGCGGTTGGTGGCGAAGTAGATCTTGGCGCGGCTTGCGCGCCCGCGTCAGCCCGACATGGGCGAGGCGGCGCTCCTCCTCGAGGCCGGCGCGGCCCTGCTCGTCGAGCGTGCGCTGGCTCGGGAACAGGCCTTCCTCCCAGCCCGGCAGGAACACGGTGTCGAACTCCAGCCCCTTGGCGGAGTGCAGGGTCATGATGTTGACCGCGTCCTCGCCCTCGCCGCGGTCGGTGTCCATCACCAGCGAGATGTGCTCGAGGAAGCCGGCGAGGTTCTCGAACTCCTCCATGGAGCGGACGAGCTCCTTCAGGTTCTCCAGCCGGCCGGCGGCGTCGGCGCTCCGGTCCTTCTGCCACATCTCGGTGTAGCCGCTCTCGTCGAGCACGATCTCGGCCAGCTCGGTGTGCGGCAGCGTGTCCTTCTGCGCGCGCCAGCGGTCGAAGCTCTCGATCACGCCGCGCAGCGCGCCGCGCGGCTTGGGCTTCAGCTCGTCGGTCGCGACCACGGCGCGCGCGGCCTCGGTCAGCGGGATGCGGCGCTTGCGGGCGTGGTCGTGCAGCAGCTGGACGGTGGCGTCGCCGAGGCCGCGCTTGGGCACGTTGACGATGCGCTCGAAGGCGAGATCGTCGGCCGGCGAATGGATCACGCGCAGATAGGCCAGCGCGTCGCGGATTTCGGCGCGCTCGTAGAAGCGCGGGCCGCCGATCACGCGATAGGGCAGGCCGAGCGTGACGAAGCGGTCCTCGAACTCGCGCATCTGGTACGAGGCGCGCACCAGGATGGCGATCTCGTCGAGCGAATGGCTGGCCGCGCTGCAGCTCCTCGATCTCCTCGCCGACCGAGCGCGCCTCCTCCTCGCAGTCCCAGGAGCCGGTGACGGTGACCTTCTCGCCCGGCACGTCCTCGGTGCGCAGCGTCTTGCCGAGCCGGCCCTCGTTGTGCGCGATCAGGTGCGAGGCGGCGGCGAGGATGTGGCCGGTGCTGCGGTAGTTCCGCTCCAGGCGGATCACCTTGGCGCCCGGGAAGTCGTGCTCGAAGCGCAGGATGTTGTCGACCTCGGCGCCGCGCCAGCCGTAGATCGACTGGTCGTCGTCGCCGACGCAGCAGATGTTCTTGGGTGGCGCGGGCGTCGGCGCTGCTGCCCTCTCCCCGTCATTCCGGGGCGCGCCGTCAGGCGCGAGCCCGGAATCCAGAGGTCAGCTGTCGTTGCGCCGCCCTCACCCGACTGCGCTTTCGGCGCTCGACCTCTCCGCGGCGCGCGCGGAGAGGTGACGGCGCGCGGATGGCGACTGGCCGCTGCGCGAGCAGCCGCAGCCAGAGATACTGCGCGACGTTGGTGTCCTGGTACTCGTCCACCAGGATGAACTTGAAGCGCTGCTGGTACTGCGCCAGCACCTCCGGGTTCTCGCGGAACAGCCGGATGCACTCCAGCAGCAGATCGCCGAAGTCGGCGGCGTTCAGAATCTTCAGCCGCTCCTGGAACGCCGGCGTAGAGCTTCTTGCCGCGGCCGTTGGCGAAGGCCGCGGCCTCGCCGGCCGGCACCTGGTCGGGCGTCAGCCCGCGGTTCTTCCAGTGGTCGATCAGCCCGGCCAGCACCCGCGCGGGCCAGCGCTTCTCGTCGATGCGCTCGGCCTCGAGCAGCTGCTTGAGCAGCCGGATCTGGTCGTCGACGTCGAGGATGGTGAAGTCGCTCTTCAGGCCGACCAGCTCGGCGTGGCGGCGCAGGATTTTCACGCCGATGGCGTGGAAGGTGCCGAGCCAGGGCATGCCCTCGACCACCTGGCCGACCATCAGGCCGACGCGGTCCTTCATCTCGCGCGCCGCCTTGTTGGTGAAGGTGACGGCGAGGATTTCGGACGGCCGCGCCCGGCCGGTGGCGAGGATGTGGGCGATGCGGGTGGTCAGCACCCGGGTCTTGCCGGTGCCGGCGCCGGCCAGCACCAGCACCGGGCCGTCGAGCGTCTCGACCGCCTCGCGCTGCTCGGGGTTGAGGTCGGCGAGATAGCTGCCGGCGCCGGCGCGCGCCGCCATGCGCGCGCGCAGCGATGCCGCCCGGCGCGGGCGCCGGCGCGTTGATCGGGCTCGAACGGCTTTTCCGCGGGATCAGCCAAGGCCGGGCTTTTCGTTGAGAATCATGGATAGAAAATGGCACTCGCGGCCTGGATTTGCGAGGGCCGCGCGTCCACAGGACGTCATTCCGGGGCGCGCCGAAGGCGCGAACCCGGAATCCAGAGCGGTACGCACCGAGCCAGCGGCTCTGGATTCCGGGTCCCGCGCTGCGCGCGGTCCCGGAATGACAACGTGGCTTCTGCAGCGCGTCGGCGCTACTTCTCGTCCAGGGCGTTGATCGGTTCCCAGTCCGCGCCGGGCGGGCTTTGCGCCAGCGCCTTGGCGCGCTCGTGGAACATCATCGACGGCGGGTCGCCGGCGCGCGCGAAATGGCCGGCGGCGCCGGCAAAGTCGCGCGCCCGGAAGCGCTCGAGGCCCTCGGCATAGGCCTTGGCGCGGGCCTCCTGCTCCGGCGTGGTCTCGCCCGGCGGCGGCGAGCGGCTCGAACACCTTGACCGCGCCGTCGCGGCCCTTGACCCGGATGGCGTCGATTTCGCGCCAGGCGAAGGCATCGCCGGTCGCGGCCTTGGTCGCCTCCGCAACCAGGATGGCGGTGCCAAAGAACCGGTTGGCGCCTTCGAGCCGCGAGGCGAGGTTCACGATGTCGCCCATCACCGTGTAGTTGAAGCGCCGGCGCGAGCCGATGTTGCCGACCAGCGCCTCGCCGGTGTTCAGCCCGATGCGCTGGCGCAGCGCGCGGCCGTCGAACGCCGCGCGCACGCTGTCGAGCTCGGCCGAGCCGCGCCGAGCAGGCGAGCGCGGCGGCAACCGCGTTGTCGGCGTGCCGGGGATCGTCGAGCGGCGCTCCGAACACCGCGACGATGGCGTCGCCGATGTATTTGTCGACAAAGCCGCCGTGCGCCTCGATGATCTCGGTCATCGCCGACAGATATTCGTTCATCGCCGCCACCAGCGGTTCGGGCGCGATCCGCTCCGCCATCGACGCGAAATCCGCGATGTCGGAGAAATACACCGTGACGTTGCGGATCTCGCCGCCGAGCGCCGGCGGCTTGTTCGACGCGATCATCTTCTCGATCAAAGCCGGCGCGAGATAGAGCCCGAAGCTCTGGCGCAACAAGCGCTTGCCCTTGTCGGCGACGACGAAGCGATAGCCGATGGTGGCGCCGAGCGCGGCCAGCGCAGCGAGCCAAGGCTCGATCAGCGGGAGCGCCAATGCCTCGCGGAAGGCCATGGTCGCGCCCGCGGTCCAGGCCGCCCCCAATCCAAGTGTCGCCACCGCCGCCAAGGCGGGACCGAGCGCGAGCGTGGCCATCGACGCCAGCCCCGCCAGCACGAACGCGAACAGCCCGGTGGCGACGCGGCCGAATTCAACCAGCGCGTCGCCGCGCAGCAGGTTGTTGACCGCGGTGGCGTGGACATAGACACCGGCAATCGTGTCGCGGGTGAATTTCGATCCGGCCGCGGCCGGCGGCAGCGCGCAACGGGTTGCCCGCGCGCCCTCCGGCGCGGTCGCCCATCGCTTGGACGTGATCTTGCGGTCCTCGACGTCGAGCAAGGTGCCGAACAGCACGACCTTGCCGTTGAACTCGCGGCGGAAGAAGTCCTTGTCGTCCTTCTCGGCGCAGGCCCGCAGGTCGGCGAGCGAATAGGTCGGAATGTCGTCGCTGCCGCCCTGGAAATTGAGCGTGATGGTGTTCGGGATGGCGCCCGCGCGGATCGCCGGCGCACCCGCGGCGGCGCGGGCGGCAAGCTCGGCTGCCATCGACGGCACCGGTTCGTTGTCGACGGTGAAGCGCAGCGGCATGCGGCGGATCACATCGTCGGGATCGCTGTGGGCGTTGAGCGCGCGGATGTTGCGGCCATGGCCAACGGCGGCGCGCTGGCCCGGCGACGGCTGCACCGGATGGTCCTGGTGCTGCACCTGACCGAGCACGACCTTGCCGGCGCGCGCGCCGAGCGCCAGCGCGCGAAGATAGTCGCGGTCAAAGCCGCGCACCCGCGCGCCCAGGGTCTCATCGCCGAACGGCACGGCCGATTGCTCGATCGAGGTCGGGAACACCACGTCGAAGCCCACCACCTTGGCGCCGCCGTCGATGACCGCGGTCAGCACCTGGCCGATCTCGCGGGTCCAGGTGACGCTCGGCGTGCCGTCGAACGGCGGGGTGCGGAAGGTTTCCTCGTCGATCGCCACCACGGCGGTGGGGGAGGGGCCCGGCGCATTGCCGAAGGCGCGCCAGCGCAGCGCAGTCAGGATGTCGATCGACAGGCCACGCAGCGGGTCGAGCGCCGGCGAGGCGGCGAGGCCGGCAACGATGGCAGCGATCAGAAGCGGGACGAGCGCGGCGCGCCAGCGGACCATGAGCGCGCCGTGGTGAACCTAGGGGTTGATGCGTTTAGATTGAAGCGGGCAAATCGCTGTTGCCTCCCGTTCGCTTTCGCGGGAATGAGCGGAGTTGGAGGCGCTACCGCGATTTAAAGTCAACTCATCATGCTCTAGCCTGGCGGGAAACGCACCAAACGGCTGACCACCGGGGTCTTGCCGGTCTTGGCCTTGGCGTCGATCTTGACCAGCATCGTGCGGCTGCCGACGCTGACGCTGTAGACGCCACCGCGAGCCAGCGGCGTGACCTGCAGCTTCTGCAGATCGACGAACGATCCGCCGGCGACATTGTCGCCGAGCGTGATGGTGTGACGCTCGACCTTGCGGTCGGTGCGCTCGACCACCAGCGCGCGGGCACCGTCAGGCAGAACCTTGGGCAGCTGGATCACCGGGCTGACGCCGTAGAGCACCGGCTGGATCGCCGCGCTTTGCAGGCGGAACGCGCTGGCGGCGCTGGCACTGGTCTCGGCCGACGACAGCTGCATCTTGCCGCCGTTGCAGGGCACCTTGGCGCGGGCAATCTTGCCGCCCTCGACCTCGCTCTTGTCCGAACCGACCCGGACGGTGCCGCCGGTGATGGTCTCGTGCTCGCAGGACTTGAGATAGCTCAGCACCAGCACGTCGCGCGGCTGCAGCTTGATGACCTGGCCGGCGCCGACGTAGTCCATGAACTCGACGTCGGTGCTGGTGCTCTTGATGTCCTCGACCAGCGCGCTGGGGACCAACGGCGCGGGGCCTTTGGCGAATGCAGAGCCAGCAGAAACGAGGGCGGCGGCCAATGCGGCCGCAAACAGAATCCTACTCGTCATTCCACCATCTCCCAACGATCGTCCCAGCATCACTCGTAGCACGCGCGGGCCGGGCGTGCATCCCTTGGGACGCAGCAAAAAAATGGACATTTCCGTCACAATTAATGACGACGGTTAATGCCTCAGGCGGCGCGCCGCGTGTCGGTCATGATCATGTCAGCGCCCTTCTCGGCGATCATGATGGTCGCGGCATTGGTGTTGCCGGACACCACCGCCGGCATGATCGAGGCGTCGATCACCCGCAGCCGCTCGAAGCCGCGCACCTTGAGCCGCTCGTCGACCACGGCCTTGGCGTCCGGCCCCATGCGGCAGGTCGAGACCGGGTGATAGACGGTCGAGCCGCGGCGGCGGATGAAGTCGAGCAGGGCGTCGTCGTCGGCGCAGCCGGGCCCCGGCTCGAACTCCTCGGCGATGTAGCGCGCCAGCGCCGGCGCCTGCGCCAGGCGGCGCAGCACCTTGACGCCGGCGACCAGCGTATCGCGGTCCTTGCGGGTCGCCAGATAGTTCGGATGGATCGCCGGCGCCTGCCGCGGATCGGCCGATTTGACGCGCACGTGGCCGCGGCTCTCCGGCCGCAGCAGGCAGCAGGTGACCATGAAGCCGGAAAAATCATCAAGGTTGCCGCCGATGTCGTGCGCCGAATATGGCGCGAGCGAGCATTGCACGTCGGGCGTCGCGGCCGACGGCAGCGCGCGCAGGAAGCAGCCGGCCGCGATCGCCGGCATGGCGAAATAGCCGCGGCGGAACAGCGCGTAGCGCAGCACGGTGAAGGCGCCTTGGCGCCAGCTGCGCACCGCGTCGTTGAGGGTGATCGGCTCGCGGCATTTTAGGATGATGCGGGCGAAGTAATGATCGTTGAGATCGTTGCCGACGCCCGGCAGGTCGGCGATCACCGGGATGCCGAGCGAGCGCAGATGCTCGGCCGGCCCGATCCCGGACAATTGCAGAAGCTGCGGCGAGTTGAATGCGCCGCCGGCGACCAGGACCTCGGCGTTGGCGCGCGCCGTCTGGGTCGCGCCGTCGGCGAGATATTCGACGCCGGTCGCCTTGCGCCCGTCGAACAGGATGCGCGACGCCAGCGCCTCCGACACCACATGCAGGTTGGCGCGCCTGCGCGCCGGCTTGAGATAGGCCGCCGCGGTCGAGGCGCGAACGCCGTTGCGCATGGTGTTCTGGTAGAAGCCCGCGCCCTCCTGGGTCGCGCCGTTGAAATCGTCGTTGCGCGGATAGCCGCATTGCTGCGCGGCCTCGATGAAGGCCGCGGCGAGGGGATGCCGGTCGCGCACGTCGGAGACGCCAAGCGGCCCGCCCGCGCCGTGGTGGGTGTCGGCGCCGCGCTCGTTGTTCTCGGCCATGCGGAAGTACGGCAGCACATCCTCATGGCTCCAGCCGGTGTTGCCGAGCTGGCGCCAATGGTCGAAGTCCTCGGCCTGGCCGCGGATGTAGATCAGGCCGTTGATCGAGCTCGATCCGCCGAGCGTCTTGCCGCGCGGCGCGATCACGTTGCGGCCGTGGCATTCGGCCTGCGGTTCGGTCGTGTAACACCAGTTGTAGCGCTGGTTGGTGAACAGCTTGCCGTAGCCGAGCGGAATGTGCAGCCAGGGATGCCGGTTGCGCGGCCCGGCCTCGAGCAGCAGCACGCGATGGCGGCCGGACTCCGACAGCCGGTTCGCCAGCACGCAGCCGGCGCTGCCGGCGCCGACGATGATGTAGTCATAGGCCTGCGTGTCTTGCGGCATGGCTTCTCTCACGCTTATGCATCATTCGATCACTTCGTCGGCGCGCTGCTGGAACGACGAGGGCACGTCGAGGCCGAGCTCCTTCGCGGTCTTGAGGTTGACGACCAGCTCGTACTTGGCCGGGTGTTGCACCGGCATCTCGGCCGGCTTGGCGCCGCGCAAAATTTGGTCGATGTAAGCGGCGGCGCGCCGGTACAGGTCGGAGGTTTCGGGTCCATAGGACACCAGGCCGCCGTCCACGGCCTGAGCGCGTATGAAATAAACCGCCGGCAGGCGCAACCGCGCCGCCAGCGCAATGATCGGCGCGCGATTGGCATTGGTGTAGCTGTCCGGCAGCACGATCATGCTGCCGCCGGGCTCTCGGCTTTCGACCGTCATCGCCTGGGTGATGTCATCGACCGTCCGGACCGGCCCCGCGATCAGGCGGACCCCGAAGGTCGGCGCCGCCGCTTCCAGCGCGCTGACGTACAACGGCGCAAAGGGGGCGGTGTCCGGGTTGAACAGCAGCATGGTCCGCTGGGTGGCGGGAACAAGCTCCTTCAGGATCTCCAGCCATTTGCCGCCGAGCGAAGGTTCAAAGGCCGCAAAGCCGGTGGCGTTGCCGCCGGGCCGCGCCAGGCTGGCGACCAGGCCGGAGCCGACCGGATCGGACAGGTTGGCAAACACGATCGGGATGGTGCGGGTCTCGCGCAACAGCGCCGACACCGACGGCGTGCTGCCCGCAAACAGCACGTCGGGCTTGAGCGCCACCAGCTCCTGGGCCGCGGTTTGAATGCGCGCCATGTCGCCGGCCGGCCAGCGCACGTCGAGGCGAAGGTTGCGGCCTTCGACCCAGCCCAAATCCTGAAGGCCGCGGCGCAGCGCGGAGTTCCATGGGCCGGTTTGGGAGTCGCGCTCGTTGCCGCCGCCGATCATCGCGCCGATCACGCGGATCCGCTCGCGTTTTTTCTGCGCCGCTGCGGGAGGCGGCAAGGCCGTGGCGGCGGCTGTTGCCCCAAGGAGCGAGATAAAGGCGCGGCGCTGTATCATTCGATCACTTCATCGCAGCGCAGCAGGAACGCCTCGGTGATCTGTCAGCCCGATCGCCTTGGCGGTCTTCAGATTGATCGCCAGCTCGAAGCGCGACCGGCTGCAGCACCGGCAGGTCTTCCGGCTTGGCGCCTTGCAAGATTTTCAGCGCATAGGCGGCGCCATTGCGGAACAGCTCGCTGAAGCTCGCGCCATAGGACATCAGCCCGCCGGCGACGACGTTTTCCCGGGTCTGGAACATGCCCGGCAGCCGGTGCGCGATCGCAAAGTCGATGACCTTGCCGGACGTGCTGCTGCTGGAACGGGTCGTTGGTCATCAGCATGGCGTCGAGGCGCTCGCGTTCAGGATGGCCGCAAAGCGCCGGATCGAAATCGCCGGCGCTGCGCGCCGTCGACGTCGGTCAGCGCCAGCCCGAGTGCGCGCGCCGCGGCCGCAATTCGTTCGAGCATCGCCGCATTCGAAACGTTGTCGGGATTCCACAGGAAGCCGACGCGCGCGACCGTCGGCATGATCTCCTTGATCAAGCTGCAGCCGCTTCGGGCTGAGGTCGGGGGCGAGAATGGTGTTGCCGGTGACGTTGCCGCCGGGCCGCGCGGGAGCTCTGCACCAGGCCCGGCGCGGACCGGATCGCCGACCGAGATCGCGACGATCGGGATGGTCGAGGTCGCCGCCTTGGCGGCGCGGCTCGCCGGCGTGCCGAAGGTCGCGATCAGGTCGACCGGCAGTCGCGGCGAGCTCGGCGGCGGCGGCTGGCCAGCCGCGCCGGGTCGCCGGCGGCGGCGCGGTACTCATAGGCGATGGTCTGGCCGTCGATGAAGCCGCCTTGGCGCAGCGCCTCGCGGAAATGCTGCCAGATCGGCGCGTCGTCGATGATGCCGATGCGCGGGATTTTTTTGCCGCGCTGCTGCGCGCGCGTCACCCGCGGCCAAGCGAGCGATGTCGTTGCCGCGCCGCCGAGAAGCGCGATGAACTCGCGCCGCCTCATTCAGTGCCCCCGGGTCGGTTGCGTTTTGCAACGCCGGGGTCAAGCATAACGCGACCGGGCCGGCGTTAATAGCGCCGGCCCGGTGATAAAGGCCCGCGACAAGCGCGGGCATGACGGCGGAACAGGTCGTGCCGCGCGGCAAACCCAAGTCGATTTTCAGAGTTTCTTGTTGAACGCGTCCTGGATGAAGTCGTCGAGCATCCGGATAGGTCTGGTGCGCGGCGCCGGCGTGGTATTCGGCGACGCCCTTCATCATGGTCTCCTCCTCGGCGAAGGAGTGCAGCCGGCCGCCGAAGTCGAGCATCTGCCAATTGGCCTCGACGCCGTCGAGCTCGGCTTCCAGCGCGTCGCGCTCGGCCTTGGGCGCCACCGGGTCCTTCGAGCCGTGGATCACGAACACCGCGGCTTTGATGTCGCCCTTCTTGGCCGGCATGGTGGTGCCGAGATCGCCATGCAGGCTGACCACCGCGGTGAGGTCGGCGCCGCTGCGAGCGAGCTCGAGCACGTTGCCGCCGCCGAAGCAGAAGCCGACCGCGGCCTTCTTCGATGCATCGCCGATGCCGCGCTTGTCGGCCTCGGCCACCAGCGCGGCCAGCGCGGCGTTGACGCGCTTGCGTCCTTCCACGCGATCCTTGCGCACCGCCATCATCAGATCCTGCGACTTCGGCGGGCCCTTGCTGGTCTTGCCGCCGCCGTACATGTCGGCGACCAAGGCGACGTACTTGTCGCCCGCCATCTTGGCGGCGCGGTTGATCGCGACGTCGGTGACGCCGAGCCAGTTCGGCATCACCAGCAGCAGCGGGCGCTTGCCGCTGACCTTGTCGTTCCACACCAGCGCGCCGTGCCCGGTGACGCTGCCCGCCTGATACTGGACTTTTTCGACTGCCACGTTGGCCTCCCGTATTGAAAGCGTGAGCTTTAGGTTCCGAACTCGACGGATCGAAGTCAACCGGCCGCGGTGCTATTCGATGACCTGGTCGGCGCGCAGCAGCGTCGCGGCCGGCACGTCAACGCCAAGCGCCTTGGCGGTCTTGAGATTGATGACGAATTCGAATTTCGTCGCCTGCTCGAACGGTATATCGGCCGGCTTGGCGCCCTTGAGAATCTTGTCCACGAACACTGCGGCGCGGCGATAGGTGGCGGGTCGGTCGATCCCAAAGCCGATCAGCCCACCGGCCTGCGCGAATTCCTTGGGTCCAATCGCCAGCAGCCGACGCTTGGCCGCCAACGCGGCGATCATGGCGAGATTGGCATTCATTAGTGCGTCATCACCGATCTCGACCGCGTTGGCGCCAGCCTGTTGCATTTTCTCGAAGGCACTCTCGAACTCGCTTGGATGGCGCGTGGGATATTGCTGCAGTTGCACGTTGAGCGAGCGTGCAATGGCCTCGATCGCCTGCTTCTCCGGTCCGATCGCTGGGCTGTCCGGATTGAGCTGGATCGCGACATGGGTGAGACGGGGCATCACCTCCTTGACCAGTTCGACGCGCTTGGCCCTCAGCTCTGGATTGAAGAAGCTCTGTCCGGTGACGTTGCCATCCGGCCGCGCAATGTTGGTTACGATGCCGGTTGCCACAGGATCGCCGATCAGCGCGACTACGATCGGGATCGTCGCGGTCGCGCGCTTGGCGGCGATTGTCCCCGGCGTGCCGTGGGTGACGATCACGCGCCGCGTTGGATCGGACCAGCTCGGTCGCCAGTTCCGGCAGGCGCGCATAATTGCCCTCGGCCCAGCGAAATTCGATCTTGATGTTCCGGTCTTCGGCGTAGCCGAGGTCGCGCAATCCCTGCCGGAACCCAGCGACCTCGTTGGCAAAGCCGGTCGCCGAGATGGCTCCAAGGAACCCGACCACCGGCAATCGGCCGGGCTGCTGCGCGCCCGCCGACAGCGGAAACGCCGCCGCCCCGCCGAGTAGCGCGAGGAACGCGCGCCGTCCGACGCGCTCGCGGGTCACGGAATAACCTCGCCGATCAGGCCGGCATCCCATTGCGTGAAGAACAGCCGGCCGTCCGACATCGGCGCGATGCAGCGCGCGCCGCTGTTCGGCGTCGGGATGTCGTACTCGCCGAGCACGTTGCCGTCCGGCGCCATGCGGCCGATCTTGTTGGCGGCGTTTGCGGTGTACCAGAGGTCGCCGCCGGCGCCGACGGTGACGCCGCGCAGCGAGGCGTCCGGCGTCGGCACCTTGTGCTCGGTGATGCGGCCGTCGCGGTCGACGCGGCCGAGCGCATTCGCGCCGGTCTCGACGAACCAGATCGAGCCGTCCGGATGCGTCACCATGGCGCGCGGCTGGCTGTCGTGGCTCGGGATCGGAAATTCGGTCACCGTGCCGTCGAGCGTAATGCGGCCGATGCGATTGCCGGCGGCCTCGCTGAACCACAGCGCGCCGTCGCGCACCACGATCGACAGCGGCTTTGAGCCCGGCGTGATGCCGTCCTTGAACTCGGTGATCTTGCCATCCGTGGTGATCCGGCCGATCTGGCTCGCTTCAGTCTCGGAGAACCAGACATTGCCGTCGGGGCCAAGCTGCATGGCGTCCGGCCCGGCGTTCGGCGTCGGCAGCGGAAATTCGGTGATCTCGCCGTGCGGCGTGATGCGGCCGATCTTGTTCGCGCTCTTCTCGGCGAACCAGAGCGCGCCGTCCGGACCGAGGATGATGCCGATCGGCGTGGCGTTCGGCGTCGGCAGCGTGAACTCCTGGAACGCGTAGGAGTTGGGATCGAGCCGGCCGATCTTGGAAGCTCCGCTTTCGCAGAACCACAGGCAGCGGTCGCGGCCTTCGACCGCGATATAGGGCTTCGAGCCCTCGGTCGGGATGCGGTGCTCGCGGATGGTCGGCGCGCGAAGCCTGGAGTTCTGGAGTCTGGGCGACGGACATGCCAGGATGCTAGCGCAAGATACCATTGCGTTGAAGCGAACTCCGTTCGCTCCCGCGGAAGCGGGAGGACTTGGCCAAGCTGAGTCCGCGGGGACGAACGGGCCATTCAATTTGAAACAACTCTGCTCCAGAGCCGTTCGCACCGGGTGTCAATTGGAGGAGTCAGGGCTATGCCGAAGCTCGACGGCATTCTCGAAACGGCGCTCTACACCGACGATATGGAACGCGCGCGAGCGTTCTACGAAGGCGTGCTGGAGCTGAAATCGATCTTCGGCGACAGCCGGCTGACCGCCTATGGCGTCGCGCCGCGCAGCGTGCTGCTGATCTTCAAGCGCGGCAGCGCGACGCAGACCGTCACTATGCCGGGCGGCACCATTCCGGGTCACGACGGCTCAGGTCCGCTGCATGTCGCCTTCGCCATCGGCAAGGATGAGCTGGCGCAATGGGAGCAGCATCTGGCGGCGCGCGGCGTCGCCATCGAGGGCACGACCTCGTGGTCGCGCGGCGGCCGCAGCATCTATTTCCGCGATCCCGACGGACATTTGCTGGAACTGGCCACGCCCGGATTGTGGACGGTTTACTAGGGCCGCGGCTTTAAGTCCCCTTCGCACAACTCGGTCGTCGCTATAGGATTGGGGGAACTGCCCGTAAATGCATGCCGATGGTTCGCGTCATTGGAGGGCACGCCATGAAAATTGCCCGTAGACAATTCCTGCAGCTGGCAGCGGGGGCTGCGGCGTTGCCGCCGTTCTCGCGCGCCGCAAGCGCCCAGGCCTATCCGGCGCGGCCGGTGCGCCTGATCATCATGTTTCCACCAGGCAGCGCGCCCGACATCATCGGCCGGCTTACCGGTCAATGGCTGTCGGACCGGCTCGGCCAGCAATTCGTCGTCGAGAACAAGCCGGGCGCCGGCGGCAACATCGCCACCGAATTTGTCGCGAAGGCCGACCCGGACGGCTACACCATCCTGATGCCGGTCTCGACCAACGCGGTCAACGCCTCGCTCTACAGCAATCTCAGCTTCAACTTCGTCCGCGACATCGTGCCGATCGCCGGCATCGCCAAGACTCCGTTCGTCCTGGTGGTGGCGTCATCGTTCCCGGCCAAGACATTTCAGGAGTTCATCGACTACGCCAAGGCCAATCCCGGCAAGATCAACATGGCTTCCGGCGGCATCGGCAGCACACCGCACGTATGCGGCGAGCTGTTGCAGATCATGACCGGCATCAAGCTGGTCCACGTGCCGTATCGCGGGCAATACATGCCTGACGTTCTTTCCGGGCAGGTGCAGACCGCGTTCAGTCCGATCGCGCAAGCGATCGAGATGATCAAGAACGGGCAGTTGCGGGCGCTGGCGGTGACCATGCCCAAGCGCTCGGCGGCGCTGCCGGATGTCCCGGCGATTGGGGAGTTCATCCAGGGATATGAGGCGTTCGGCTGGTATGGCCTCGGCGGGCCCAAGGGCACGCCCAAGGAGGTCATCAGCAAGCTCGAACAGGCGATGCTCGCCGCCGTCGCCGATCCGACGGCGCAAAAGCGCCTCGATCAGCTCGGCGTCGAGCCGATGGCGCTGGACGCGGCGGGCTTCGCCAAGCACGTCGCCGACGAAACCGACAAGTGGGCCAAGGTGATCAAGGCCGCGGGCATCAAGATGGACTGAGATCCAGGAGTCGGTAATCAGTGATCAGTAATCAGAGCGTCGGCATCTGGTCTTTTGGTTAGCGTTTCTGATTACTGATTACTGACCCCTGATCCCGGCATCGCAATGCTGCGGCCGGCCGCTTCCGGCCGCGGCAGTTGGCCGTGCGCGGCTTTCATTTGCAGCAGCCGCCGCGTCACCTCCGGCGCGAACGGCACGACCTTCTTGGTTGCCATGGCGACATGCAGCGACATGTTCTCTGAGGTGGCCGAGACCCAGCCTTGCTCGGCGTGAAACAGCTGCTCGAAGTAATGCATGCGCTTGGCGTCGTAATCGAGCAGTTGGAACGTCACGCGCACCGGGTCGCCAGCGTGCAATTCGCGCAGATAGCGCACGTGCACCTCGGCGGTGAAGGTGGAAAAGCCCTTCTTCAGATAATCGGCGCCGCAGCCGAGCTGCTCGAACACTTCGTCGACCGCGCGGTCGAACAGCACGTTGTAGTAGGCCATGTTGAGATGGCCGTTGTAGTCGATCCAGCCGGGCTCGACCGTCATCACCGAGGAGACGAAAGGAGCGAAAAAGTGCGGTTCGAATTCGACGCGATCGAGCATGCCGGCATTGTGCCAGATATTCGTGACGTTGCAGCAAATTCCAGCGTGCGGCCGACGTTGGATGTTCCGCAACTGTGCATTATCGCACTCGGCGCCCGGGTCATTCGAGCATAGCGTGGCGAAGTGTCGGGAGGCGTACCGCGGCGGCAATGGAGCGGGCAGCGGATGCAGGCCCGCGAGCCGACAGGAGGCCGCCATGGGCCGCTTCACTTCATTGCTTTACGGACTTGCAGCTTACACCGTGTCCCTGGTCGCCTTCCTCTACGCCATCGGCTTTGTGGAAGGCGTGGTGGTGCCGAAAGCCATCGACACCGGCGCGGCCGGACCGGCGCTGCAAGCGCTGATCGTCAATCTCGTGCTGCTGTCCATCTTCGCCATCCAGCACAGCGTGATGGCGCGTCCGCAGTTCAAGCGATGGTGGACGCAATTCGTGCCGCCTCCGGTGGAGCGCAGCACCTATGTGCTGTTGACCGGCCTCGCGCTGATCCTGCTGTTCTGGCAGTGGCGCCCGATGCCGACGGTGGTCTGGCAGGCCGCCAGCCCGACGTTCGCGACCGCGCTGGTGGTGCTGAGCGTCTTCGGCTGGTTTCTGGCGTTGCTCAGCACGTTCCTGATCAACCACTTCGAGCTGTTCGGGCTGCGCCAGGTGTTCAACAACCTCACCGGACGCGGCGTGCCGACGCCGACGTTCAAGACGCCGTTTCTGTACAAGTTCGTGCGTCACCCGCTCTATCTCGGCTTCATCATCGCGTTCTGGGCGACGCCGGTGATGACACAGGGTCATCTGCTGTTCGCCGCGGTGACCACGGCCTATATCTTCGTCGGCATCCTGCTCGAGGAGCACGACATGATCGGCCTGTTCGGCGATCAGTACCGACGCTATCGCCAGCAGGTCGCGATGATCCTGCCCTGGCGCAAGTCGGCCTGAACGGCGGCTGCGGAACCTGCGGGGCCGGCGCTTTGCCGGCCCCGCACCCGTTCTGATACCTTGCGCGCATGAATACACAGACGGCGGCACCGACGCGGCGCGACCCCAAGGCGATCGAGGCGACGGTGCGCGCGCTGGCGGCGCGCTTCGGCAACCGCCTGGTGACCTCGCAGGCGGTGCGCGAGCAGCACGGCAACACCATCACCTGGATCGAGAACCAGCCGCCCGATGCGGTGATCTATCCGCAATCCACCGAGGAGGTGCAGGAGATCGTGCGCATCTGCGCCGAGCGCCGCGTGCCGGTGATCGCCTTCGGCACCGGCACCTCGCTCGAGGGCCACGTCAACGCGCCGTTCGGCGGCGTGTCGATCGACGTGCGCGACCTGAATCAGGTGCTGGCGGTGCACGCCGAAGACCTCGACTGCGTGGTCCAGCCCGGCATCACCCGCAAGGCGTTGAACGAGCACCTGCGCGACCAGGGCGTGTTCTTCCCGATCGATCCGGGTGCCGACGCTTCGCTCGGCGGCATGGCGGCGACGCGCTGCTCGGGCACCAATGCGGTGCGCTACGGCACCATGAAGGACAACGTGCTGGCGCTCAAAGTGGTGACCGCGACCGGCGAGCTGATGACCACCGGGCGACGGGCGAAGAAATCCTCCGCCGGCTACGACCTGACCCGGCTGCTGGTCGGCTCGGAAGGAACGCTCGGCGTCATCACCGAACTGACGCTCAAGCTGTCCGGCATTCCCGAGGCGATCTCCGGCGGTATCTGCCCGTTTCCATCGGTCGAGGCCTGCTGCAACGCCACCATCATGACCATCCAGTCCGGCATTCCGGTGGCTCGCATCGAACTGCTCGATGCGCTGCAGGTGCGCGCGGTCAATCTCTATTCCAAGCTCGCCCTGCGCGAGACACCGATGCTGTTCTTGGAATTCCACGGCACCGAGGCGAGCGTCGCCGAGCAGTCCGAGCGCTTTGGCGAGATCGCCACGGAGTTCGGCGGCGGCCCGTTCGAATGGACCACGCGGCCGGAGGAGCGCACCCGGCTGTGGGAGGCGCGCCACAACGCGGCGCTGTCGACCTTCACGCTGCGGCCGGGCGCGCAAATGATTCCGACCGACGTCTGCGTGCCGATCTCGCGGCTCGCCGAATGCGTCACCGAAACCCAGCGCGATATCGCCGAAAGCAAATTGATCGCGCCGATCGTCGGTCACGTCGGCGACGGCAACTTCCATCTGACGCTGCTGATCGACCGGGCGAACTCCGACGAGGTCACGCTCGCCAAGGCGTTCAACGAGCGGCTGGTGGAGCGGGCGCTTGCCATGGACGGCACCTGCACCGGCGAGCATGGCGTCGGCCAGGGCAAGATGAAATATCTACCGACCGAGCACGGCGTGCCGGCGCTCGATGCGATGCGCGCCATCAAGCGCGCGCTCGACCCGCTCGACATCATGAACCCCGGCAAGATTTTCTAGGTTTTTCCTCATTTCTAGGCTTTTCCTCATCGTGTCCGGACGGGCAGGGCCGCTCCCCCGGTGCGAGGCATTTGGTCGGCCTTGCTCTAAGCTGGCGGACACAAATTCGCCGCCAAACCGGGCGATTGGGAGAGCCGCGGGTCGATCGGCAGGGGGTCGGACCCGCCAGTCCTGTTGTAGCCTTTGAAGTCTTGGAACGGCTCGTTCTGGCGGCGCAACGGCGCGCGGGACCTGCCCCGGAGCCATCGTGCAGACCACGCTGTTGGGCTTTGCGATTGGATTGATCCTGGCGCTGCTGGCGGCGCTGGTGGGGCCGCATTTCGTCGATTGGAACAACCACCGCGCCTTCTTCGAAGCCGAGGCCAGCCGGCTGATCGGCGTGCCGGTGCGCGTCGGCGGCAACATCGACGCCGGCATCCTGCCGTTCCCGAAGGTCACGCTCAGCGACATCGCGATTGGCCCGGAGCGCCAGGCCAGCCGCCTGCGCGCCAAGTCGCTGCGCATCGAGCTCGGCTTGGGCCCGCTGATGCGCGGCGAGGTGCGCGCCGTCGAGCTGAAGCTGGTCGGGCCGCAACTCGCCATCGGCCTTGATCGGGCGGGCCAGCTCGACTGGCCAGCGCTCGCGCTTTCGGCCGAAACCCTGTCGATCGATCGCCTGAGCATCGAGAATGGCCGCGTCACGCTCACCGACGCCGTCAGTCAGTCGCAGTTGGTGCTCGATCAGCTCTGGTTCTCCGGCGAGGTGCGTTCATTCACCGGGCCGTTCCGCGGCAATGGCGAATTCGTCACCGGCGACGGGCGGTACGGCTATGACCTGGCCGCCGGCCGCTATGGTGCCGACGGCACGCGGGTCAAGCTTGCGCTCAAGACCGACGCGCGGCCGCTCAACATCGAGGCCGAAGGCCTGCTGGCGTTCGACCGGGGCGCGCCGGGCTTCGACGGTGTGATCACCTTGGCGCGGCCGGCCGGCGCGGTCACGGCGAGCGGCCGGGCGGTCGCCTACGAGCCCTGGCGGCTGAGCGCCAAGGTCCAGGCGAATGCCGCGTCCGCCGACATGGAGAACGTGCTGTTCCAGTACGGACCGGACGAGCGCGCGGCGGCGCTTACCGGGACGGCGGAGTTCAAGTTCGGAGCGAAGCCGCAACTGCTGGCCAAGCTCTCGGCGCGGCAGATCGATCTCGACCGGCTGTTGGCGACGCCCGAGACGCCGCGTCGCGTGCCGTTGGCGGCGGTGCAGGCATTCGGCGAACTGCTTGGCGGCGCGCTGCGGCCGTCGTGGCCGATGCGTATCGCGATCAACGTCGATGGCGTCACGGTGGGTGGCGCGGCGTTGCAGGCGGTCGGCTGCGACGTGCAATCCGACGGCGCGAGTTGGTCGGTCGAACGGCTGGAGTTCCGCGCCCCCGGGTTCACCCAGATCAAGGTGCGGGGCGGCCTGTATCCGCTCGGCAAAGGGCTGGGCTTCGCCGGCGCCGCCGTGGTCGAACTCCAACGACCCCAAGAATCTGGCGGCCTGGCTCGCCGGCCGTCCTGCCACGATCGGGCAGAACAAGCCGTGGCACGCCGCGGGCGATCTCACGCTCGGGGCGGATCGCATCGCCGTCGAGCGGCTGCAAACCGAGTTCGGGCGCGGCGCGGTCGAGGGCAGCGTGTCCTACACCTGGCCGGCCGGCAATCGTCCGGCGCGCCTCGACGCCAACCTGCGCGCTGCCGAGCTCGACATCGATGAAGCGATCGGCTTCGGCATTTCGGCGCTGTCGGGGGTTGGGCTGGAGGCGCCGCGCGAGGTCGCGCTGGCGATCGAGATCGACCGCGCTCGGATCGCGGCGGTCGAGGCGCGAAAGGTCGCCGCGCGCGTGACGTTCGATGCCAACGGCATTGCCATCGAGCGGCTGTCGATCGCCGACCTCGGTAACGCCGGGATCGAGGCCAAGGGCCGGATCGAAACCAAGGGCTCGCCCGGCGGCAACATCGCGCTCGACCTCGACGCCCGCGACATCGACGGCGTCGTTGCGCTCGCCGAAAAGGTCGCGCCGGTGCTGGCCCAGCCGCTGCGGCGGCTGGCCGGCCCGCAGAAGACCGCGGCGCTGCACGCCGACATCAGCGTCGCCAATGTCGGCACCGATGCCGCAAGCGGCAAGCTCGACCTCAAGGGCCGGATCGGCGCGCTTCGTGTCACTGCCACCGCGAGCGCCACCGGCAAGCGCGACGCCTTCACGGTGACCAATCCGCGGGCGCTGGCCGAAACCGACATCCGGCTCGACGGCCAGATCGAGGCCGACGAGCCGGCGGCGTTGCTTGCGGTGATCGGCCTCGGCCGCGTCGCCGCGGCGGAACGCAAGACCGCGCGGCTCAAGCTCACCGCCCACGGACCGCCCAGCCGCGACTTCAGCTTCGAGGGCAGGCTCGACGCCGGCCCGTTCGACGCCAGCGGCAAGGGCGTGCTGCGGTTTGCCCCCGATCAGCCGACGGCACTGGAGCTCGATGCCATCACCGGCACGGTCGGCGGCCGCAAGGTGCAAGGTCGTTTGACGCTCCGCTTCGAAGACACGACCCGCGCCGACGGATCGTTCGAGGCCGAGACGATGAATGCGACGGCGACGATTGCGGCGGCGATCGGCCTGCGGCCGCAGCGCGGCGCGGCCACCGGATGGTCGACCGAGCCGCTGGCGTGGAGCGCACCGGACCTGACCGGGCAGGTTGCATTCAAGGCGCAGCGTGCGGAGTTCGCGCCCGGCTTGATGGTGCAGCAATTGCGCGGCGTGGCGCGTTTCGGCCGCTCGAAGCTTGGGTTCGAGGACGTCACCGGCGAGCTCGGGCGCGGCCGGTTCGAAGGCCGGCTCGCCTTTGCCAACGGCGAGGATGGCGTGTCGGCGAGCGTGCGGATCGGGCTGCGCGATGCCGACGCCGGCGCGATGTTCGCCGGCGACGGCGGGGCCGCGGTCCGTGGCCGGCTGTCGGTACAGGCCGAGCTCGAAGGCGTCGGCCGCAGCCCTTCAGCGTTCATCGGCTCGCTGGCCGGGTTCGGCGCCATCACGCTCGAGCGCGGCCAGATCGCCGGGCTCAATCCCGGCGTGTTCGACGTCGTCAGCCGGGCGGTCGAGCTCGGTATCCCGACCGAAGGCGACCGCATCCGGCAGTTCGTCACCGGCGTGCTTGACACCGCCCAAGTGCCGGTCCAGGCCGCCACCGTTGGCGTTCGCATCAATGCCGGCCATGCGCGCTTTGACGAGTTCGCCATGCCGATGCCGGGCGTGGATCTCAAGGCCACCGCCGGCGTCAACCTGACCGACGGGGCGCTCGATGCCTTGGTCACGCTCACCGGCAAGCCGGCGGCGGACGGCAAGGCCCGACCAACGCTGGCGATCGCGTTGAAAGGCCCGGCGATGGCTCCCAAGCGGTCGATCGACACCAGGCCGCTGATCAGCTGGCTGACGCTGCTGACGTTCGAGCAGCAGTCCAGGCAGATCGACGCCATGGAGAAGGCGGCCCGAGACCCCGGCCGGCCATCATCGCCGCCGCCGCCGAATAGGGAGTTGAACAAGGACGAGAGCAAGCCCGCGGCTGCGACCATGCCGGCGGCGGAGCCATCCACCGGGGTTCAGGCGCCGACACTGCCGCCGCCGGTCGAGGTGCCGGCGGCGCCCCGGCCGCGCGCCGCGCCGCGGTCGCAAAGCGCAGCGCCGCCGAATGCAGGGGGTCAGCCGTCCGGGCTAGTCGGCACGCAACACTGACGGCGCGCTCCGCATCGCGATCACGTCGGGCCGCATGGCGGCCTCCCGGGCGGGCGCTCCGTGATTGCGGAAATGCTCAAGCACGAACAGCCGGATCGCCGACGAAAGGTTGCCCTGGCGCCGCTCGGTGTCGATGGTCGAGACCAGATCGGCAAGCGTCAGGTGGCGCCCGTCGGCAATCTCCTTCAGGCCTTTCCAGAATGCATCTTCGAGACTGACGCTGGTCTTGTGGCCTGCGACGACGATGGAGCGTTTGACAACCGGCGATTTCATCGACGGTCTCCTGTTTCGATCTGATGCTGGTCGAGAGCCCGGCGGGCCTTTTCGCGGTCCGCCTCGGCCCGGTCGCACTCCGCCTTGGATGCGCCATGGGCCAGCCGCCGTTCGGCGGCGCGATCTTCGGCTTGCTTGCGTGCAATGCGCTTGCGCGCGATCCGCAGATTGACGACGTCAGCCATTACAAAGCTCGCCCGGGCCGAATGCCTGATAGCCCATCACAAACGCGCCAATTGTGCCGACACGGTGGCGACGACCGACGCGGCGCGCATCTCACCCCTGCGAGAATGTGGCGGGCCGGAGGTCAGCCAACACACGGTTCAGTGAATGAATGGTGTTTTTTTATCCAATTTGAAGGACGCCTACCCCGGCCGCGTCATCCGCTCCGGCCGCACCAACCGGTCGAACTCGGTGCCGGTGAGGTAACCGAGCCGGATCGCCTCCTCGCGCAAGGTCGTGCCGTTGGCGTGCGCGGTTTTGGCAATCGTGGCGGCCTTGTCGTAGCCGATCGTGGGCGCGAGCGCAGTCACCAGCATGAGCGAGCGCTCCATCAGCTCGCGGATGCGCTTCTTATCGGCGCGAATGCCGGTCACGCAATGGTCGGTGAACGAGCGCGCGGCGTCGGCGAGCAACCGGATCGATTGCAGCATGTCGTATGCCAGCAGCGGCTTGTAGACGTTGAGCTCGAAATGGCCCTGGCTCGCGCCAACGGTGATCGCCGTCTGGTTGCCGAACACCTGGCAGCACACCATGGTCAGCGCCTCGGCCTGGGTGGGATTGACCTTGCCCGGCATGATCGAGGAGCCCGGCTCGTTTTCCGGCAGGATCAGCTCGCCGAGCCCCGAGCGCGGCCCGGATCCCAGCAGGCGGATGTCGTTGGCGATCTTGAACAGGTCGGTTGCCAGCGCATTGAGCGCGCCATGGGCGAAGGCATAGGCGCCGTGTGAGGCGAGCGCCTCGAACTTGTTGGCGGCGCTGACGAACGGCAGCCGGGTGATGGCGGCCACGCGGCGCGCAAACATCTTGGCGAAGCGCGGATGCGCGTTCAGGCCGGTGCCGACCGCGGTGCCGCCCTGCGCCAGCGGATAGAGCTGCTTGAGCGCCAAGCGGTTGCGGACAATGCCGCTTTTGACCTGCGCCGCGTAGCCGGAGAATTCCTGGCCGAGCGTGAGCGGGGTGGCGTCCTGGGTGTGGGTGCGGCCGATCTTGACGATCCGCGAGAACTCCCGGGTCTTTTTCTGCAAGGCGTCCTGAAGATGCGCCAGCGCCGGATCGAGCCGGCGCGCGATCTCCTCGGCCGCCGCGATGTGCATCGCGGTCGGGAAGCAGTCGTTCGACGACTGACTCATGTTGACGTGATCGTTGGGATGCACCGGGGATTTCGTGCCGAGCTTGCCGCCGAGCAGTTCGTTCGCGCGGTTGGCGATCACCTCGTTGGCGTTCATGTTGGTCTGGGTGCCGGAGCCGGTCTGCCAGACCACCAATGGAAAGTGATCGTCGAGCTTGCCGTCGATCACCTCCTGCGCGGCCTTGACGATCGCGTTGGTGCGCCGCGCGTCGAGCAGCCCGAGCGACCGGTTAACCTCGGCGGCGGCGCGCTTGACGATGCCGAGCGCGTGGATCAGCGGGCGCGGCATGCGTTCGGTGCCGATACGGAAATTCTCGATCGAGCGCTGGGTCTGCGCGCCCCAATAACGATCGGCGGGCACGGCGATCGGGCCGAATGTGTCGGTCTCGATCCGACTGCCGGTTCCGGTCCTGACCTTGGTGCTGGGCTTGGCCATCACTTCTTGCGGAAGCGGTCGAGCCGCACGACCTCGGCACCGGGCTTGTCGTCCGGCGGCTGCGGCGTCTCGCCGGACCGCTCGGCGTCGGCCGGTGGATTCGACGGCCGCGTCGACGGCACGCTGGTGCGGCCGCTGGACGCTTTGTCGCGATTTTTTTCTTGGTTCTTTTCTGAGCTCTTGTCTTGCAACGGCGGCTTGGGTTTCTGCGCGGCGGGATCTTCGGCGTCAGCCTCGTCGCCCGGAAGCATCAGCGCCTCGAATTGCAGCGCGAACTGCACCGACGGATCGGCAAAGCCTTTGATGGCGTCGAACGGGATATGCAGGCGCTCCGGCGCGCCGCCGAACGACAGCACCACCTCGAACGCCGCGTCGGTCACCTTCAGATCGCGAAACTGGTATTGCAGCACCACGGTCATCTCTTCGGGGTATTGCGCGCGCAGCCGCTCCGATAGCCGAACGCCCTCGGCCGTGGTGTCGAAGGTGATGAAGAAGTGGTGGTCGCCCGGCAGACCTTTCTTGGCGGCGTCGGCCAGCAGGTCGCGAACCATGCCGCGCAGTGCGTCTTGGACCCGGAGATCGTAGCGGATGGTGTCGGCGGGCATGGCGCTGGGGACCTCTTCGGAATGGTATCCCGTCCGGGCACGGCCGGGAATCCGCCCTCCGATATGGGGATGAATCAAGCCAATCGAATGCGGTGAAATGAAGTGGAGGCTTCTGTTGCCAGGTGCCTCCGAACCCCGCCTGCCGGAGCTTAACCCGTCAGGGCTTCAGATCGGTCTTTCGAGCCGCATTACGCGGCTTGAGCAACCGGAGCATAGTTGTCGTTTGCAACTATGGATTTGGCCCGATAACGACGGAACCATCCCGAGCAAAAGCGCGCCCTTTACACCCTCGTCGATCCTGGTTCGGCCCCGCCCAAGCCCGTCCGCGCCGGGCTTGGGTGGAGCCGCCGGGTACTGCCCCCGGGTCCGAAAGGCTTATTACGACGGCCATTTATCGCCATAGCCGGCTTGCGCCGGCCTCCCGAATATAGGTGCAGAAGGTTGCTAAAAAAAGAGCGGTGAAAAGGCGGCTGGGGACGGGGCCTGGAGCGGCCTTGATCGTCCAGCGCTTTGGTTAACAAGCCGGCTGGTGTCCCGAACCCGAAGTTCGCACGATTGCGCGGCGAGCTCTTTTGCGAACTTCGGGTTCAAAGGGACACTAGAATCATAATGTTGCTAGTGTCGCTTTGATTCGGACGTTCGCTCAGGAGCGTGCTGAGAACTCGGGCGAACTTCCAAATCGCGACACTAGCGCTAGATTTCGCATCCATGCCTCAACGTGCCGCTTCACCCTCCACGGGCGCTCCGGTTCCCACCCACGCCGATCTGTTCCTCGCGTTCTTTCGGATCACGCTGTCCGGCTTCGGCGGCACACTGCCGTGGACCCGACGAATGTTCGTCGAGCGAAAGCGCTGGATGACGGCCGAGGAGTTCAACGAGGCTTACGCGCTCTGTCAGTTCCTGCCCGGCCCCAACATCGTGAATCTGACCGCGGTGTTCGGCTCGCGCATGCGCGGTCCGACCGGCGCGATCGCGGCCTGGCTGGGATTCCTGGTCGTTCCGTTCTGCGTGATGCTGATCGCCGCGATGCTCTACGAACGCTATAGCGATGTCGACGCCGTACGCCGCGTTCTTTCGGGCATCGCGCCGGCCGCCGCGGGTCTGCTCATTGCGACCGCAGCGAAGATGGCGGCGCCGATGTTTCGCAGCCTCGCGCCGGCGCCGTTCATCCTGGTTGCGACCATGCTGGCGATCGGGCTGATGCGTTGGCCGCTGTTTACGGTGTTGGCCGTGCTCGCGCCGATCAGCATCGGCCTGGTCTGGTGGTGGATGCGGCGATGAAAGGCGATTCCGATATCCTGCTCACGCTCGGGCTGCAGTTTGCGCTGCTGTCCCTGCTGGCGTTCGGCGGCGCCAACGCCGTCGTGCCGGAGATCCATCGCCAGGCGGTCGAGCTGCGCGGCTGGATGAACGAACGTGAGTTCACCGACATGTTCGCCATCTCGCAGGCCGCGCCCGGGCCGAACGTGATGCTGGTGACCTTGATCGGCTATCACGTGGCCGGAGTGGCGGGCGCATTGGTTACAACCTTCGCGATGTGCGGTCCGACCGCCATTCTTGCTCATTTTCTGGGCCGCACCTGGGACCGGTTCAAAGATGCGCATTGGCGGGTGGTGGTGCAGGACGGGCTGGTGCCGATTTCGGTCGGCCTCGTCGGCGCCAGCGCCATCGTCCTGACCCGAGCCTCGGACCACAATTGGGTCGCCGGCATAATCACCGCCGCCACCGCGATAACGGCCTATGGGACCCGCTGGAATCCGCTTTGGTTGATTGGAATCGGCGGGTTGCTCGGATTTGCCGGACTGGTTTGAGGTCCGCAAAAACCACGTCGAGGTTGCTTTTTGTCACGGAAAGCTGTCTGTTACCAAAGGGGAATGCGCGTCGTCAAAGTAGGATGAGGGGAGTGGCGTATGTCTGATCAGGCATGGTCGCGTTCGCTGGAGGGGGCACGCCGATACGATCTCTTCGGCGGGCTGGCCCTGGCGGCTGTCGGGCTGGTCTTATTCGCCGCATCATTCATGTTGCAGAACCCGGTCCCGCTGACCGTTCGCGGCTCCATCATCATCTTCATCGCGGTCGGAATCGCGGTGGCCACCCGCCTCCTGCGCGTGCTCAATCCGCAGGATTTCTATGGCGGCATGGCGCTGATCCTGCTGGCGCTGATCGCCTTCGTCGCATCCAACGATCTGCCCGGAATGCGCGGCTTTGCCTTCGGGCCCGGCACCGCGCCACGGCTGTTCGCCTTCACACTCGCCATATTGTCGCTCGGCGTGGTGGTGGGCAGCCTGCTGAGCGCTGGGCCGCACATCACCCCTTACAAGATACGCGGCGTCATCTTCATCATCGGCGCGATCCTGGTGTTCGCTGCGACCATCCGGCCGCTCGGCCTCGTCATCGCTAGCTTCTCATGCATGGTGTGCTGTGCGGCGGCCGCCGAGGACATCAAGTGGCGTGAAACGCTCGTGATCGCGGCCGTGGTGACAGCCTTCTGCGCAGTATTGTTCCCGTATGGCCTGAACCTGCCGTTCCAGCTTTGGCCCCGTTTTTGGTGATCGGCGAGAACGACCATGTATGACCTGATTGCAAATCTCTGGCTCGGCATGGGCGTGGCGATCACGCCGACCAACGTCTTTCTCTGCCTGATCGGCGCCCTCGTCGGTACGCTGATCGGCGTGCTGCCCGGCATCGGCTCGCTCGCGACCATCGCCATGCTGCTGCCGATCACTTTCGGCCTGCCGCCGGTGGGCGCGCTCATCATGCTCGCCGGCATCTACTACGGCGCGCAATACGGCGGCTCGACCACGTCGATCCTGGTCAACATTCCAGGCGAATCGTCGTCGGTGGTCACGTGCCTCGACGGTCACCAGATGGCCAAACAGGGCCGTGCCGGTCCGGCGCTCGCCATCGCCGCCATCGGCTCGTTCTTCGCCGGCTGCGTCGCCACCGTACTGGTCGCGGCGCTCGGTGCGCCGCTCACCAGCGTCGCGCTGCTGTTCGGCCCGGCCGAATATTTCTCGCTGATGGTGCTCGGCCTGATCTTCGCGGTCGTGCTCGCCAAGGGCTCGGTGCTCAAGGCGCTGACCATGATCTTGACTGGCTTGCTGCTGTCGATGGTCGGCTCCGACCTCGAGACCGGCGCCGAGCGCATGACCTGGGGCATCCCGGAACTGTCCGACGGCATCGGCTTCGTCGTGGTCGGCATGGGCGTGTTCGGCTTCGGCGAAATCCTCCGCAACTTGGAGAATCCCGGCACCCGCGAGATCGTGCAGACCAAGGTGACCGGCTTGATGCCGACATTGCCGGACCTGAAGGCTTCGGCCGGCGCCATCGGCCGCGGCACCGTCATCGGCTCGTGCCTTGGCATTCTACCGGGCGGCGGCGCGATCATCGCGTCGTTTGCCGCCTACACCCTCGAAAAGAGGGTTTCCAAGCATCCGGAGCGGTTCGGTCGCGGCGCCATCGAAGGCGTCGCTGCGCCGGAGAGCGCCAACAACGCGGCGGCGCAGACCTCGTTCATTCCGCTGCTGACGCTCGGCATCCCGCCAAACCCCGTGATGGCGCTGATGGTCGGCGCCATGACCATCCACGGCATCGTGCCGGGCCCGCAGGTCATGACCAAGCAGCCGGAGCTGTTCTGGGGCATGATCGCCTCGATGTGGCTCGGCAACCTGATGCTGATCGTCATCAACCTGCCGTTGGTCGGGATGTGGGTGCGCCTGCTGCGGGTGCCCTACCGCCATCTGTTCCCGATGATCGTCATCTTCTGCTGCATCGGCGTCTATTCGCTCAACAACGCGCCGTTCGACGTGACGATGACGGCAATCTTCGGCATCGTCGGCTACTGGCTGGTCAAGCATGACTTCGAGCCGGCGCCGATGATCCTGGGCTTCGTGCTCGGCCCGTTGATGGAGGAGAACCTCCGGCGCGCCATGCTGATCGCCCGCGGCGATGCCACGGTGTTCCTGACCCGGCCGATCTCGGCCACGTTGCTCGCCATCGCGCTGCTGATGCTGATCCTGGCGGTGCTGCCGTCGATCCGCGGCAAGCGCGAAGAGGTGTTCACCGAATAGCCCGCCATTGCATTGAAAAATCGCAAGCCCCGAGGGAGCCTTTCCGCTCCCTCGGGGTTTTCTTTGACGCAGTGGCGTGACTAGATCGGGATGACTTTTCTTCGATCGTCATCCCGATCTAGCTTCTTGTTTGAGCATGATCTTTTCCGAAAACCGCTGCACACCCCGGATCAGGTCCGGGGCAGGCTTTTTCGGGATCATGCTCTAGCGGCGTAGACTTCGGTCCGGAAGGACGATTGAGGAGGCGACCCATGAAATTGCTAGGTGCCCGGCTCGCGGTGGCAGCAGGTTTGTTGACGCTGGCGATTACCCCGACGACCGCCCAGGATTATCCGACCCGGCCGATCACCGTCATCGTGCCGTTTGCGGCCGGCGGGCCGACCGATGTGGTCGCCCGCATCGTCGGCGACCACATGTCGAGGACGCTCGGACAGACGATAGTGATCGAAAACATGCTCGGCGCCGGCGGCACCACCGCCACGACCCGCGCCGCGCGTTCGGCGCCCGATGGCTACACCATCGAGATGGGCCATATGGGGACGCACGCCGCCTCGGTCGCGCTCTATCCCAAGCTCGCCTACAAGCCAGATGTCGATTTCGAGCCGATCGGCATGGCCGCCGGCACGCCGATCTTGATCCTGGCGAAGAAGGATTTTCCGCCCAAGGATTTGAAGGAATTCGTCACCTACGTGAAGGCGAATGAGGCCAAGCTGAACCAGGCGCACGCCGGTGTCGCTTCGGTGTCGCATGTCACCGGCGAGTTGCTCAACCACCTGCTCAGCGTGAAGCCCACCTTGATCCCCTATCAAGGCACCGGCCCCGCCATGAACGCTCTGGTCGGCGGCCAGGTCGATTACATGACCGACCAGATCGTCAATGCCGTGCCGCAGGTCCTGGGCGGCACCATCAAGGCCTATGCGATCGGCACTGCGGAGCGCAATCCGGCGCTGCCGAACGTGCCGACCTCAAAGGAAGGCGGGTTGCCCGACTTCCAGGTGTCGGCCTGGAACGCGCTATTTGCGCCGAAGGGCACGCCCAAGCCGATTCTCGACAAGTTGTCGGCCGCCCTCGACAAGGCGCTCGACGACGAGCCCACACGCAAGCGGCTGCTGGAACTCGGCAGCGACATTCCCGGCAAGGACCGTCGCGGGCCAACAGGCGCTCGCCGCGCTGGTCAAGAGCGAGATCGCCCGCTGGTCGCCGATCCTCAAGGCGGTCACCAATTGACACCCGAGATTGTGTAAAGCGGGGTCATGGCAGGGACGGCTCGGCCGCCCTGCCATTTCCGAGCCTGTATACGAGCCTATGTAGAGTTCGCAGGGTCGGCTTCGCCCCGCGGCGAGCCGGCGTTAATCTTCCTGCGCCCGGCACTAAGTCGCGGAGCATGATCCCGAAAAGTGGGAACCGGTTTTCGGACAAGATCATGCTCAAACGAGAAGATTGATGCGGCAATACCTGGAGCTGATGGAACACGTGCTGGCCGACGGCGTGGAAAAGCGCGACCGCACCGGCGTGGGTACGATTTCGGTGTTCGGCGATCAGCTGCGGTTCGATCTCGGTGATGGCTTTCCGCTGCTCACCACCAAGAAGCTGCATCTGAAATCGATCGTCCATGAATTGCTCTGGTTCCTCGCCGGCGACACCAACATCAAATACCTCAACGACCATGGCGTGCGGATCTGGGACCAATGGGCCGACGAGCGCGGTGATCTCGGCCCAGTCTACGGACAGCAATGGCGCTCCTGGCCGGCGCAGGACGGCAAGACCATCGACCAGATCGGCAACGTGGTCGAGATGATCCGCCGCAACCCGGATTCGCGCCGGCTGATCGTCACCGCCTGGAATCCCGCCGAGGTCGACCGGATGGCGCTGCCGCCGTGCCACTGCCTGTTCCAGTTCTATGTCGCCAACGGCCGGCTGTCGTGCCAGCTCTACCAGCGCTCGGCCGACATCTTTCTCGGCGTGCCGTTCAACATCGCCTCCTACGCGCTGCTCACCATGATGGTCGCGCAGGTGACCGGGCTTGCGCCCGGCGAGTTCGTTCACACCTTCGGCGACGCGCATCTTTATCTCAATCACATCGAGCAGGCGCGGCTGCAATTGTCGCGCGCGCCGCGGCCGCTGCCGACCATGCGGCTCAATCCGGCGGTCAAGGATATTTTCGCCTTCCGATTCGAAGATTTTGCGCTCGAAGGCTACCAGCCGCATCCGCACATCAAGGCCGAGGTCGCGGTGTGAGCGCGGCGCCGCCGCCTGCGCCGGCCATCGTTCTGGTCGCGGCCGTCGCCGAGAACGGCGTGATCGGACGGGACAATGCCTTGCCTTGGCGGCTGTCCTCCGACCTCAAGCGTTTCAAGGCGCTCACCGTCGGCAAGCCGGTGGTGATGGGCCGCAAGACGTTTTTGTCGATCGGCAGGCCGCTGCCGGATCGCACCAACATCGTGGTGACGCGCGATCGCAATTTCAGCGCCGACGGCGTCGTGGTGGCAAACAGCATGGGCGCGGCGCTCGACGCCGCCCGCGACGATGCGCGGGCGCGCGGTGTCGATGCCATCATGGTGATCGGCGGCACCGACATTTTCGAGCAGGCCATGCCCCTTGCCGACCGCCTGGAGATCACCCATGTGCATGCGCGGCCGGCGGGCGACACCTATTTCCCGCCGATCGATGCAAGGTTGTGGCGCGCGGTGGCGCGCAGCGAACATGCGGCGGGACCGCGCGACGATGCTGCGTTCAGCTGCGTCACGTACCAGCGTGTTTGATGGTCGCGACGCGGAAAGACCAGCGCGTCCAACACGTTGAACTGTGACCGGAGCGTCGTTGTAAGGGGGGTACGGCTCCCCTATAACTCACCGTCCAAAAGGCTCCGGCAGAGGCCGGTCGCCGAGGAGAGCTTTCATGCCATGGAGCAATCAGGGCGGCGGGCCCTGGGGATCGGGCGGCGGCAAGGGCCCTTGGGGCTCCGGACCGCAATCGTCCGGCCCGACCCCGCCCGACCTCGAGGAGTTGCTGCGGCGCAGTCAGGATCGGCTGCGGCGCGTGCTGCCAGGCGGCAATCTCGGCGGCCGCGGCTTCGCGCTGCTGACGCTCGGCGCGATCTTCCTGTGGGGCCTGTCGGGCTTCTTCCGCGTCGAGCCGGACGAGCTCGGCGTCATCATGCGCTTCGGCGCCCATGCGCGCGAGGTCGGGCCCGGCTTGAACTATCATTTGCCCTATCCGGTCGAGACCGTGCTGACGCCCAAGGCGCTGCAGGTGCGCAAGATCGACGTCGGCATGCGGATCGTCGACGATCTGCGCCGCGGCACCACGGTGCGCGACGTGCCGGAGGAAAGCTTGATGCTGACCGGCGACGAGAACATCGTCGACGTCGATTTCTCGGTGCTGTGGCGGATCAAGCCGGCCGGTGTCGGCGAATATCTGTTCAACATCCAGAATCCCGAAGGCACGGTGAAGGCGGTGGCCGAGAGCGCCATGCGCGAGGTGATCGGCCATTCCGACATCCAGCCGATTCTGACCGGCGCGCGGCAGACCATCGAGGTCGCGGTGCAGGAGCTGATGCAGAAGACACTCGACCAATACGGCGCCGGCGTGCTGATCCAGCAGGTGCAGATGCAGAAGGTCGATCCGCCGCAACAGGTGATCGATGCGTTCCGCGACGTGCAGGCGGCCCGCGCCGACCTCGAGCGCGCGCAGAACGAAGCCCAGACCTACGCCAACCGGGTGGTGCCGGAGGCGCGCGGGCGTGCCGCGCAAATCTTGCAGGGCGCCGACGCCTACAAGTCGCAGACCGTCGCCGAGGCGGTCGGCCAAACCTCGCGCTTCTCGAAAATCTACGAGGAGTACAAGAAGGCCCCCGACGTGACGCGCAAGCGCATGTATCTGGAGACGATGGAGCGCATCCTTGGCGGCACCGACAAGATCATCCTCGACTCGAGCCAGGCAGGCTCGGGCGTGGTGCCCTATCTGCCGCTCAATGAGCTGACCCGGCGGCCGCCGCAGCCGCAGCGCAGACGGGAGCCGCACGATGAGACTGGGCATCGCAGGAGGCATCGTTCTCGTCCTGGGTCTGGCGGCGATCATTCTCGGCTATTCGTCGCTATTCACGGTCTACCAGACGCAGCAGGCGCTGGTGGTGCGGCTCGGTGATCCGGTCAGGGTGGTGACCCAGCCCGGCCTGCACTTCAAGGTGCCGCTGATCGACTCGGTGATCGCCATCGACAAGCGCATCCTCGACCTGGAGAACCCGGCACAGGAGGTGATTGCCTCCGATCAGAAGCGCCTGGTGGTGGACGCCTTCGCGCGCTATCGCATCGTGGATCCGCTGCGCTTCTATCAGTCGGTCCAGACCATCCAGGGCGCGAACTCGCAGCTTTCGATCCTGCTCAACGCCTCGATCCGGCGCGTGCTCGGCGAAGCGACGCTGACCCATGTGGTGCGTGACGATCGCGCCGCGCTGATGGCGCGGGTGCGCGAGCAACTCGACCGCGAGGCGCGCGGCTACGGCATAACGGTCGTCGACGTGCGTATCCGGCGCGCCGATCTGCCGGAGCAGAACAGCCAGGCGGTGTATCAACGCATGCAAACCGAGCGTCAGCGCGAGGCCGCCGAGTTCCGCGCCCAAGGCAGCCAGCGATCGCAGGAGATTCGCGGCAAGGCGGACCGCGACGTGACCGTCCTGGTCGCCGAGGCAACCTCGACGTCCGAGCAGGTCCGCGGCGAGGGCGACGGCGAACGCAACCGGATCTTCGCCGAGGCCTTCGGCAGGGACCCCGACTTCTTCGGGTTCTATCGCTCGATGCAGGCCTATGAGGCGGGCATGCGCCACAACGACACGCGCATGGTGTTGCAGCCGGATTCGGAGTTTTTCCGCTATTTCGTCGATCCGTCGGGCAAACAGCGCGAGGGCAGTCGGCCGCTCTCACCACCTTCACCGCCGGTCACCCCGAGGTAGCAACCCTGCGGGGCGACGGCGGGGGGCGGCTGGCGAATGTCGGACTTTCTGGTCGCGATCGGTCTGGTGTTCGCTATCGAGGGAATCTTATTCGCGGCCTTCCCCGCCATGGTGAAGCGGGCCATGGCGCATGTGATGGAAACGCCGGACGGCGCGCTGCGCGCGATCGGCATCGGTTCGGCGGTTGTTGGCGTACTTGTGATCTGGCTGGTGCGGGGCTGACTAAATCGTTTCGCCATCAGCAGATTCAATTGCATCGGCGGGCGCGGCGGGCCGCTTTTCCGCCCTAATCCGACGGTTCAGTCCCGGCCGCGCTACAGTTCGCTTGCTTCCGTTTCGGCCCGGAGGCACTGTCAGGCAACACTTTCTTTCAGGAGAATCGACGTCTATGGCCCGATTGCTCACCGCTCTTGTGCGCACCGTCCGGCAACCGGCGCTGACCGCGCTCACGGCCGCCGCGCTTGCGCTGCCCACTCTTGCCACGCCGAGCTTTGCGCGCGGGCCGGAAAATATCGCCGACGTCGCCGAAAAGGTGATCGACGCGGTGGTCAACATCTCCACCTCGCAGAAGGTCGAGGCGCGCAACACGCCGATGCCGAACCTGCCGCCCGGCTCGCCGTTCGAGGAGTTCTTCGAGGAGTTCTTCAAAAACCGCCGCGGCCAGGGCGGCGACAACGCGCCCAATCGTCCGCCGCGCCGGGTGAGCTCGCTCGGCTCCGGCTTTGTCATCGATCCGTCCGGCATCGTGGTCACCAACAGTCACGTGATCGCGGATTCCGACGAGATCAACGTCATCTTCACTGACGGCTCGCGGTTGAAGGCCGAGGTGATCGGCCGCGACCAGAAGACCGATCTCGCCCTGCTGCGGGTGAAGCCGAGCAAGCCGCTGAAGGCGGTGAAGTTCGGCGACTCCGACAAGATCAGGCTCGGCGAGTGGGTGATCGCGATCGGCAACCCGTTCAGCCTGGGCGGTTCGGTCACCGCCGGCATCGTGTCGGCGCGCAATCGCGACATTCAATCCGGCCCCTACGACAACTACATCCAGACTGACGCCGCCATCAACCGCGGCAACTCGGGCGGGCCGCTGTTCAATCTCGACGGCGACGTAATCGGCGTCAACACCGCGATCATCTCGCCCTCGGGCGGCTCGATCGGCATTGGCTTTGCGGTGCCATCGAAGGTGGTGCAAGCGGTCACCGGCCAGCTCCAGCAGTTCGGCGAAATCCGCCGTGGCTGGCTTGGCGTGAAGATTCAGCAGGTCACCGACGAGATCGCCGAAAGCCTGAATCTCAAGCCGGTGCGCGGCGCTCTGGTCGCCGGGGTCGACGACAAGGGCCCGGCCAAGCCGGCCGGCATCGAGGCCGGCGACGTCATCGTCAAGTTCGACGGCAAGGACATCAAGGAGATGCGCGATCTGCCGCGCATCGTCGCCGACACGCCGGTCGGCAAGGATGTCGAGGTCACCATCGTCCGGAAAGGCAAGGAAGAGAAGAAGACTGTCAAGCTCGGCCGGCTCGACGATGAGAAGCCGCAGCCGGCGTCTGTCAAGTCGTCGCCGCCGGAGGACAAGTCGGTGGTGCAGAAGACGCTGGGCCTTGGGCTTGCCGGCATCACCGACGATCTGCGCAAGAAGTACAGCATCAAGGACACGGTCAAAGGCGTGGTGATCACCGAGGTCGACACCAGCTCGGCCGCCGCCGACAAGCGCGTGGTTCCGGGCAGCGTGATCGTGGCGGTCGAGCAGGAGCAGGTCGCGGCGCCGGCCGACGTGGTGCGGCGGGTCGACGCGCTCAAGAAGGCCGGCAAGAAAACCGCGTTGCTGCTGGTCGCGACCGCCGAAGGCGACATGCTGTTCGTGGCGCTGCCGATCAACTGATCGCAGAGCATCGTGATAGTCAGGGGCGGCCGAAAGGCCGCCCTACTTTTTTGGTCAGTCCAGCACGTGGCTGACCATGCCGTCGGCGAGCTTGGGCTCGAACCAGGTCGATTTCGGCGGCATGATGCCGCCGGCGTCGGCCACCGCCATCAGGTCGGTCATCTGCGTCGGATGGAGCGCAAAGCCAGCCTGCATCTCGCCGGAGACGACACGCTGTTGCAGGCCTTCGAGCCCGCGTCCGCCGCCGACGAAGTCGATGCGCTTGTCGGTGCGCTGATCCATGATGCCGAACAGCGGCTCGAGCACGTGGCGCGCCAGCAACGTTACCGGCAATCGCCCGATCGGATCGTCGCGCGGGATGAATTTGGCATCGAGCGCCAGCCGGTACCAGCGGCCGCCGAGAATCATTCCGAACTCGCCGGCGCCAGCCGGCCGGACCGGCCGGTCGGCCGGCGTCACGGTGAAGCGTTCGCCCAATGCGGCGAGCAGCTGGTCGGGCGTGCGCTGGTTCAGGTCGCGGACCACGCGGTTGTAGTCGAGTATGGTCATCTGGTGATGCGGGAACAGCACGGTGAGGAAATAGCCGTGCGAGCCGGTGTTGCCGCCCCGCAACTCGGCAACGCGCGCGGCCGCGGCCGAGCGGTGGTGGCCGTCGGCAATGTAGACCGCCGGCAGCGCATCGAAGGCCCGCGTCAACGCGCCGATGGTCGGCTCGTCGTCGACCACCCACATCTGGTGGCGCACGCCGTCATCGGCCGTCACATCGACATGGGCGGCGCCGAGCGTCGCCTCGTCCAGCATGGCGTCGATCGCCGGCGCCGCCGGATAAGCCGCCATCACCGGGCCGGTCTGAGCGTTGACTGCCTCGATCTGGCGAACGCGGTCGTCCTCCTTGAGCGGCGTGGTCAATTCATGCTTGCGGACCCGGTTGGTCTTGTAGTGGGCGATGGCGGCGACCGCGGCGAGCCCGGTCTGCACCTGCCGGCCCCGGGTCAGGCGGTAGACGTAGTAGAACGCGGTGGCGTCGCGCATCAGCACCCCGGCCTTGACCATGCGCTGCAGGTTGTCGGCGGCTTTGGCGTAGACGGCGCGGTCGTACGGGTCGATCTTGGGGTCGAGATCGATCTCGGGCTTGGAAATATGCAGGAAGCTCCAAGGCTTGCCGTCGGCGCGCGCGCGCGCTTCGGCGCTCGACAGCACGTCATAGGGCGGTGCCAGAACCTCGGCGGCGCGGCCGGGCGCGGGGCGAAGCGAACGAAACGGCTTGATCAAGGACACGCGGGTTCTCTCTGACGTGGTGCGAGCGGCTAGTGTCCGGAACCCGAAGTTCGCATGATTATGCGGCAAGCTCGTTTGCGAACTTCGGGTTCAAAGGGACACTAGCCTCATGGTTTAGTCGGCGGCACCGACAGGTTCAACATGCCCAACCCCCGCGCCATCCTGATCGCAGGCCCGACCGCGAGCGGCAAGTCCGCGCTGGCGCTGGCCTTGGCCGAGCGGCTCGGCGGGGTGGTCATCAACGCCGATGCCATGCAGGTCTATCGCGATCTGCGCCTCATCACCGCGCGGCCGAGCCCGCAGGATGAGGCGCGCGCGCCGCACCGGCTCTATGGCCATGTCGATGCGGCGGACAATTATTCGGTCGGGCGCTGGTGTCGGGACGCCGCCGCGGTGTTGGACGCCGCCGCACGGGATCGTTGCTGTCCGATCCTGGTCGGCGGAACCGGGCTTTATTTCAAGGCGCTGACCCAGGGCCTGTCGGCGGTTCCGCCGACGCCGCCAGAGATTCGCGCTGCGGTTCGTGCCCGCGGCGACGCCGAGGGGGTCGCGGCGCTGCACGCTGAGCTCAACCGCCGCGATCCGGCGGTGGCGGCACGGCTCCGCCCCGGCGATCGCATGCGGATCGCGCGCGCGCTCGAAGTGCTGGAGGCGACCGGGCGTTCGCTTGCGGATTGGCACCGTGGCGGCATGCCGGCGGTGCTCGACCCGGAGGCGGCAGTGAAGATGTTCCTGGCCGTGGACCGGGCCGAGCTTGGCCGTCGCATCGACACCCGCTTTGACGCCATGCTGGCGGCCGGCGCGCTGGAGGAGGTGCGGGCGCTGGCGGCCCGGGGGCTCGACCCGATGCTGCCGGCGATGAAGGCCCACGGCGTGCCCTGGTTGCGCCGACACCTTGCCGGCGAGATCACGCTTGCGGCGGCGGCCGAAGGCGGCAAGCGCGACACCAAGCGTTACACCAAGCGTCAGGTGACCTGGTTTCGCCACCAGATGCCGGGTTGGACCTGGATCGCGCCTGAGAGCGCGGAAAATGCGGTTTTGGCCGCCATTGCAGCAAAATAGCTTGACCGCAGCGCACAAGATCCGTATAGAACCGCGCAAGGAAATGCCGAAAGGCGAGTTCAATGCGCAACTTTATTACGCGGGTGTCGGTAATCGTAGGAGGGCGCACCGCCGGGGGTGGCTGAAGCCACCCGCGATGCGGCGGTGCGCACAGGGGGCTTTCGGCCCCTTTTTGATTCCCGGACCAACGACACGAGTGACTGGAGCGGATGATGAGCAAAGAAATGACCGGCGCCGAAATGGTGATCCAGGCGCTTGCCGACCAAGGCGTGCAGCACATTTTCGGCTATCCGGGCGGCGCGGTGCTGCCGATCTATGACGCGCTGTTCCAGCAGGAGAAGGTCCGGCACATTCTGGTGCGCCACGAGCAGGGCGCGGTGCATGCCGCCGAGGGCTACGCGCGCTCGACCGGCAAGGTCGGCTGCCGTGCTGGTGACCTCCGGCCCGGGCGCGACCAACGCGGTCACCGGGCTGACCGACGCGCTGTGCGACTCGATCCCGATCGTGGTCATCACCGGCCAGGTGCCGACCCATCTGATCGGCAACGACGCCTTCCAGGAATGCGACACGGTCGGCATCACCCGGCCGTGCACCAAGCACAATTACCTGGTGAAGAGCATCGCCGACCTGCCGCGCGTGCTGCACGAGGCGTTCCACATCGCCTCGAGCGGCCGACCCGGCCCGGTGGTGGTCGACATCCCGAAGGACATCCAGTTCGCCAAGGGCGCCTATTCGAGGCCGAAGGACTTCGCGCACCAGGGCTACCGGCCGAAGCTCAAGGGCGACCTGAACAAGATCAAGGACGCCATCGAAATGATGGCGCGCGCCAAGCGCCCGCTGTTCTACACCGGCGGCGGCATCATCAACTCCGGGCCGAACGCCAGCGTGCTGCTGCGCGAGCTGGTCAAGCTCACCGGCTTTCCGATCACCTCGACCTTGATGGGGCTCGGCGCCTACCAGGCCTCCGATCCGCAATGGCTCGGCATGCTCGGCATGCACGGCACCTGGGAGGCCAACTGGGCGATGCACGATTGCGACCTGATGATCTGCATCGGCGCGCGCTTCGACGATCGCATCACCGGCCGGCTCGACGCCTTCTCGCCCGGCTCGCGGAAGATCCACGTCGACATCGACCCGTCGTCGATCAACAAGAACGTCAAGGTCGATCTGCCGATCATCGGCGACTGCGCCCATGTGCTGGAGGATATGGTCCGGCTGTGGCGTTCCGGCTCGGCGCAAGCCGACAAGAAGGCGCTGAAGGACTGGTGGGCGCAGATCGAAAAATGGCGGGCGCGCAAATCGCTCGGCTACAAGAATTCGAACACGATCATCAAGCCGCAATACGCCATCCAGCGGCTGTACGAGCTGACCAAGGGCCGCGACACCTACATCACCACCGAAGTCGGCCAGCACCAGATGTGGGCGGCGCAGTTCTACAAGTTCGAGGAGCCGAACCGCTGGATGACCTCCGGCGGGCTCGGCACCATGGGCTATGGCCTGCCGTCGTCGATCGGCGTGCAGCTCGCGCATCCGAAATCGCTGGTCATCGACATCGCCGGCGAGGCCTCGGTGCTGATGACCATGCAGGAGATGTCGACCGCGGTGCAGTACCGGCTGCCGGTGAAGATCTTCATCATCAACAACCAGTACATGGGGATGGTGCGGCAGTGGCAGGAGCTGCTGCATGGCGGCCGCTACGCCGAGAGCTACACCCATTCGCTGCCCGACTTCGTCAAGCTCGCCGAGGCCTATCACGCGGTCGGCATCCGCTGCGAGCGGCCGGGCGATCTCGACGGCGCGATCAAGGAGATGATCGACGTCGACAAGCCGGTGCTGTTCGACTGCGTGGTCGATCAGAACGAGAATTGCTTCCCGATGATCCCGTCCGGCCGCGCCCACAACGAGATGATCCTGGGCGACACCGGCGAAAGCGTCGACGATGCCATCACCGAAGAAGGCAAGGTGATGGTGTGATGCTCTCTGCCTCATGGTGAGGAGCCCCGAAGGCGCGTCTCGAACCATGGTGCCATGCTCCATCCTTCGAGACGCGCCCTCCGGGCGCTCCTCAGGATGAGGATCGAATGTGTTGTTACGTCACTAAGGACCAGCGATGAGTTCCACCACCCATTATCCCGCCGCCCCTGCGGCCCAGAGCATCGAAACCCATACGCTGTCGGTGATCGTCGACAACGAGCCGGGCGTGCTGGCGCGCGTCATCGGCCTGTTCTCCGGCCGCGGCTACAACATCGACTCGCTCACCGTGTCGGAGACCGAGCACGAGAAGCACCTGTCGCGCATCACCATCGTGACGCGCGGCACGCCGATGGTGATCGAGCAGATCAAGAACCAGCTCGACCGCCTGGTGCCGGTGCACCGCGTGGTCGACATGACGGTGGCCGGCCCGCACATCGAGCGCGAGCTCGCCATGATCAAGGTCGCCGGCAAGGGCGAGCCGCGGGTCGAGGCGCTGCGGCTGGCGGACGCGTTCCGCGCCCGCGTCATCGACGCCGGCACCGAGAGCTTCATGTTCGAGATCACCGGCGCGAGCGACAAGATCGACAGCTTCATCAACCTGATGCTGCCGCTCGGCCTGGTCGAGGTGTCGCGCACCGGCATCGTGGCGATCGCCCGCGGCGCCGAGGGGATGTGAGACGGACGAGACGTTCGGATATACATTGTATATCCGGAGCAGTCAGCGATGAAGGCCAAGGTTGCGCAAATGGGGCAACAGCATGCGCTGTTCGGCGTGCCGAAGCCAGCTGCGGATGCTGCGGTCTGAAGCCCGGCTCTGACGTCGACGTCAGAGTGACGGCTACGCGACTCGCGATCGAGCGGCGCATGCCGCAGCATTCCCGTGTACCGGCTGGAGGATCTGCTGGCTGCAGATCGAACCGGGACTGAAGCCGCAGCCTACGAGGACTGGGGCATGTCGGAGGCCGAATGGTCCGATGACGCATTGCGAGTGACATCGCGTCGCAGCGATGCCGTATGGACGGCATTGGACGAAGCATGCAGCCTTGACGCCGCAGCGGACATGCCGAGACGCAAGCGTGCCGATGCGGGTCGACGACGCGCTGAGGCGGTGACATCGCTATGGGTCGATCTCGACCGGCCGGTTCGGCCAGCGAGCAGGCGGGCCGTCGACCGGCACTGGTCGTCATCTCTGCCGCGCTATAACGAGCGATCATCGCGATCGTGGTCTGTCCGATCACGCGCAATGATCGACGCATGGCGCGTTCAAGGTTGAAATTCGTCAAGGGCACCCGGGTCCAGGGCGCGGTGATCGTGGCCAAGTGCGTTCGATCGACCGGATCGCTGCGATTCGACACGCCGCACCGAGCGGTGCTGACGCCGACATCGCTCGACCGGGTCTACGGCAATCGCTTGTGGCCTTGCTCGGAATGCCTCGTTCCTAGAGCACCACAATTCCGCGCCGACAGCACGCCGGACAACGGAGGACAAGTGACATGCGTGTTTACTACGATCGCGACGCCGACCTGAACCTGATCAAGGGCAAGAAGGTCGCCGTCATCGGCTACGGCAGCCAGGGCCATGCCCACGCGCTCAACCTGCGCGACAGCGGCGTCAAGGACGTCGCGGTGGCGCTGCGCAAGGGCTCGCAGGGCGTCAAGAAGGCCGAGGGCGAGAAGCTCAAGGTCATGGAGGTCGCCGAGGCCGCCAAATGGGCCGACGTCATGATGATGCTGACGCCCGACGAATTGCAGGCCGACATCTACAACGATCATCTCGTCAAGCCAACATGAAGAACGGCGCGGCGCTGATGTTCGCGCACGGGCTCAACGTGCACTTCAACCTGATCGAGCCGCGCTCGGACCTCGACGTGCTGATGATCGCGCCCAAGGGCCCCGGCCACACCGTGCGCTCGGAGTATCAGCGCGGCGCCGGCGTGCCGTGCCTGGTCGCGATCCACAAGGACGCATCCGGCAACGCCCACGACCTCGGCCTGTCCTACGCGTCGGCGATCGGCGGCGGCCGCGCCGGCATCATCGAGACCACCTTCAAGGAGGAATGCGAGACCGACCTGTTCGGCGAGCAGTCGGTGCTGTGCGGCGGCCTGGTCGAACTGATGAAGGCCGGCTACGAGACGCTGGTCGAGGCCGGCTATGCGCCCGAGATGGCCTATTTCGAGTGCGTGCACGAGGTGAAGCTGATCGTCGACCTGATCTACGAGGGCGGCATCGCCAACATGAACTATTCGGTGTCGAACACCGCCGAATACGGCGAGTACGTCTCCGGCCCGCGCGTGGTGACGCCGAGACCAAGGCCGAGATGAAGCGCATCCTGGCCGACATCCAGTCCGGCACGTTCACCCGCGACTGGATGCTGGAGAACCGGGTCAACCAGACCTCGTTCAAGGCCATGCGCGGCAAGATCGCGGCGCATCCGATCGAGCAGGTCGGCGCCAAGCTGCGCGAGATGATGCCGTGGATCAAGCAGCGGGCGCTGGTGGATCGCAGCCGGAATTGATCCACGGCGCCTTGCGTTGACGGGCTCGCTGCCGCGAGCCCTATGGGATCAAGCAGCGGGCGCTGGTGCGACCGGAGCCGGAATTGATCGCACGGCGCCTTTGCGTTGACGGGCTCGCAGCCGCGAGCCCTATGGGATCACGCCCGCGCGCTGGCGGATCGCAGCCGAGACTGATCCGACGGCGCCGCGCGATCGACGGGCTCGCTGCCGCGAGCCCTGATGGGATCAAGCAACGCGTCGCTCGGTGCGATCCGCAGCCGGAACTAAGCCAAGGCCCGATTGACGACCTCTCGGCCGCTAACCCTAGCTGGCGGTTCATGCAGGAACCGCTTGCCACGACAGAGTTATTACAGAATTATGACATCGGTCCGGCGCCCGCTGTGAGCTGAGAAAAGGGGCGCGGCACCGGTGTCATGCCGCCTGCCTTTACGTCTCTCGCCCGGCTTCCCGCCATCGCCCTTGGTGACCGGCGGTGCGCCGCTTGGGGCGTGCTGCTCGCCCTGCATCTGGTGGCGGCGGGCATTTTGCTCTGGTCGGAGGGCGACACGATTGCCCGGCTCGCCTTTGTGCTGGCCTGGGGGCTTTGGAATTTCATCATCCTGCTGAGTCCTGCGCCGCCCGATCGTGGCGGCCGCGGCCTCGCTGCTGCTGCTGATCGTCCTGGTGCTGCTGTCGCAGCTCAAGTATCAGGCGCTGTTTCAGACCGTGAGCTTCGTCGATGTGATGATCATCGACGGCAACACCATCCGGTTCCTGTTCGCGATCTATCCGTCGCTGACGCAGATCGTCGCGGTGGTCGCGCCCGTCGTGGCGCTGCTGCTGGTCGGGTTCTGGTGGCTCGACACGTTGCGGCTGCCGCGCCGGATTTCGCTGGCCGGATGCGCGACCTGCATTGCAGGCCTCGGCGCCCTCGGCACTTGGCAGCCGCTGGAGCCGAGCGAGGCGTTTTACAGCGGCAACTTCTTGTCGACCTTCGCCCGCTCCGGCGTCGACGCGGTTATCGAACTGGCGACCCACGGCTACATGGAGTCCGATCCGACGGTATCCGATCGCCTCAAGGCGATGGACGAGGAGACCTGCAAGCCGGCGCGCAAGCCGCCGCACATCATCATGGTGCACGATGAATTCGAGCTTCGACATCCGGATGCTGGCGGGCATCAAGGTGCCGGACGGCTATGGCGCGCATTTCCGGTCCTATCGACGGCAAGGAGCGGCGCCTGCTGGTGGAGGGCTCCGGCGGGCCGAGCTGGTACACCGAATTCAACGTGTTTGCCGGGCTGTCGTCGCGCTCGTTCGGGCGCTTCGCCTATTTCGTGACCCGCATCGCCGCCGGCCGGGTCAAGCGCGGCCTGCCGAATTCGCTGCGCCACTGCGGCTATCGCACCTACTCGCTCTATCCGTGGCTCGGCGCGTTCATGAACGCGCGCAGCTTCCAGGCCTCGGTCGGCGTGCAGCGCTTCCGCGACATTACCGACCTCGGCACGCGCGATCTCGAGCCCGACTCGTTCTTCTACAACTCGGCGAGCCAGATCATCGCGCGCGAACGCGGCAATGGCCCGCTGTTCATTTTCACCTATCTCGCCGCCAATCATTTTCCATGGACATTCCGCTATCGTCCCGATCTGCTGCCGGACTGGCGCGACCCCGGCAACGCGCCCAATGTCGACGAGTATCTGCGCCGCCAGGTCATGAGCTTCGGCGACTACGCGAATTTTGTCGCAAGCCTCAAGCGCGACTTTCCGGGTGAGCAGTTCCTGATCGTGCGCTTCGGCGACCACCAGCCGGACTTTGCCGCCAACTTCGTCGATCCGAGCTTGAGCGAGGCCGAGATCGCACAGCGCTTGATCAACTTCGATCCGCGCTATTTCACCACCTATTACGCGATCGATGCCGTCAATTTCAAACCGGCCGACCTGTCCTCGGCGGCCGATCTTCTCGATGCGCCCTATCTGCCGCTGGTGGTGCAGGAGGCGGCTGGCGCTGCCGCTCGATCCATCATTTGCCGAGCAGAAAAGGATCTTCCAGCGCTGCAAGGGCCTGTTCTACGCCTGCTCGGGCGGCGCCGAGGCGCGGCGCTTCAACCGTCTGCTGATCGACGCCGGATTGATCAAGCGGCTCTAAGCATCGCTTGAGGTTGATCCAGGCAATGCTGACCCGCTAGCCTGCCTCCGCCGCTGCTGACAGCGGTGTGGGACAGTCGGGGCGGCAATGACTGCAGGCGCCAATGGCGGAACCACGGCGCGCGGCGCGGCGGTGACGCTTGCCGACGCGACCATCGCCTTTCGGCTGGCTGGCGGCGGCAGCTATGAGGCGGTCGAGCGCGCCTCGCTCAGCGTCGCGGACGGCGAATTCGTCGCGATCGTCGGGCCGACCGGCTGCGGCAAATCAACGCTGCTCAACGTCACCGCCGGGCTGTTTCCGCCGTCGACCGGTCACGTCGCGATTTTTGGCGAGCCGCTGGCCGGGCTCAACCGCCAGTCCGGTTATCTGTTTCAATCGGACGCGCTGTTTCCCTGGAAGACCGCGCTGGAAAACGTGGCGATCGGCCTCGAAACCGCGGGCACGCCGCGCGCCGATGCGCGTGGGCGTGCGCAGGACTGGCTCGCCCGCGTCGGGCTTGCGACGTTCGGTGCGCGCTATCCGCACATGCTGTCCGGCGGTCAGCGCAAGCGCGTCGGGCTGGCGCAGGTGCTGATCCGCGATCCGAAAATCCTGTTGATGGATGAACCGTTCGGGCCGCTCGACGCCCAGACCCGGCAGATCATGGGCAACCTGCTGCTCGACCTCTGGAGCGCCGACCGCAAGGCCGTGCTGTTCGTCACCCACGATCTCGAAGAGGCGATCGCGCTGTCCGACCGCGTGGTGATCATGTCGGCCGGGCCATCGGCGCGCATCATCGGCGACTGGCGGGTCGGGCTGGCGCGCCCGCGCGACATCGCCGAGGTCAAGCTGGACCCGGCGTTCCACAAGCTTCACCGCGAGATTTGGCAGATGCTGAAGGATGAAGTGCTCAAGGGTTACGCTCAGACGGGAGGTGGATAGTGCCGTCGCGCCCGATTCTCATCGCCCTGCAACTCCTCGTCGCCGTGGTGGCGATCGCGCTGTGGCACGTCTTCACCACCATCCCGATCCTGGGCGTCAAGCTCCTGCCGCCGTTCTTCTTCTCGACGCCGCTCGATGTCGCGAGCCGCGTCGTCAAATGGTTCGTCGAGGGGACGATCTGGAAGCATCTCTGGATCACGCTGGTCGAAGCCATCCTCGCTTTCGTGATCGGCTCGGTCGCCGGAGTGCTGATTGGCTTCTGGTTCGCGCAGCGACCGCTTATCAATGCAATCTTCGATCCGTATGTGAAGATGATCAACGCGTTGCCGCGCGTCGTGCTGGCGCCCATCTTCGCGCTCTGGCTGGGGCTCGGCATCTGGTCGAAGGTGGCGCTCGGCGTGACGCTGGTGTTCTTCATCGTGTTCTTCAACGTCTATCAAGGCGTCAAGGAGGTGAGCCCCACCGTGCTCGCCAACGCCCGCATGCTCGGCATGAATGAGCGGCAGCTCATGCGACACGTCTATTGGCCATCGGCGCTGTCCTGGATGTTCTCATCGTTGCACACGTCGGTCGGCTTTGCCGTGGTCGGCGCGGTGGTGGGGGAATATCTCGGCTCCGCAGCCGGCCTCGGCTATATTATTCAGCAGGCCGAAGGCACGTTCGACGTGGCTGGCGTATTTGCCGGCATGTTCGTGCTGGCCGCCTTTGTGATCCTGATCGACACCTTGGTGAGCGCGATCGAGAACCGCCTGCTGGTGTGGCGGCCGGTCGCAGCCGAGACCCGAACCTGAGCGGCTTTGCGGCGGCCGCCGTGGGCTCTATAAGAACCGGACGAGCCGTGGGCCCGCCATGAAAACGTCCGGAGAATGCTCATGAAGCTATTCAAAATTGGTTTCAGCGCGCTGGCGCTTTGTGTGATGCTCAGCGGGGCGGTCAAGGCCCAGGCGCCGGAGAAACCGGACCTCACGCTGGGCGTTGGCGGCAAGGGTTTGCTGTACTACCTGCCGCTGACGCTGGCCGAGCAGCTCGGCTACTTCAAGGAACAGGGCCTCAACGTCACGATCAACGATTTCGCCGGCGGGGCGCAATCGTTGCAGGCGCTGGTCGGCGGTTCGATCGACGTGGTTGCTGGCGCCTACGAGCACACCATCCGGATGCAGGCCAAGGGACAGGATATCAAGGCCGTCATCGAGCTCGGCCGCTTTCCAGGCATCGTGGTCGGCACGAAAAAGGACAAGGCGGCGACCTTCAAAGGCTTCGCCGACCTCAAAGGTATGAAGATCGGCGTCACCGCGCCCGGTTCCTCGACCAACTTCTTCGTCATGTATCTGATGGTGAAGAACGGGCTGAAGGCGGACGACGCCTCGTTCATTCGCGTTGGCGCAGGTGCCACGGCGGTGGCAGCGATGAAGCGCGGCGAGATTGACGCGGTCTCCAACCTCGATCCGGTGATCACCAAGCTGCAACAGGACGGTGACATCGTGGTTCAGGCTGACAGCCGCACCGAAGAAGGCAATATGAAGCTGTTCGGGGGCAACAATCCGGCCGGCGTGATCTATCTGAAAAACGATTTCGTCGAGAAAAATCCGATCACCACCCAGCGCATCGTCAACGCGATGTACAAGGCGCTGAAGTGGCTGGAGAAAGCCTCGGCCGAGGACGTCGCCAAGACGGTGCCGGAGGCCTATTACATCGGCGACCGGGCGCTCTACATCAGCGCCTTCAATGCATCGCGTCCGATGTATTCCAAGACCGGTGTCATCCCCGAAAAGGGCATGCAGAACGCAAATGAAATGCTGGTTCTGTTCGACAAGGAGGTCGCCGATGCCAAGGTCGACCTGAAAAAGACCTTCGATGGCCGCTTCGTCCAGAAGGCGGCCGCCGGCATGTGATCATCAGGGCGGCCGATCGGTCGCATCACAACATTCGACTGGAAGTTTCGACGCGGCGGGAACATTGTCTCCGCCGCATCTTTTTGCGGGGCGCGCTTGAACATCCTGTCGATCCAATCGCACGTCGCCTACGGCCACGTCGGCAATTCCGCCGCGGTGTTCGCCATGCAACGGCTCGGTGTCGAGGTCTGGCCGATCCATACGGTGCAGCTTTCCAATCATCGCGGCTACGACACCGCGCGCGGGCGGATGTCCGACCCCGACATGGTGCGGGAGCTGGTGCGCGGTCTCGGCGAACGCGGCGCGCTGGCGCGCTGCGACGCCGTGCTGTCGGGCTATCTCGGCTCCGTGGATCTGGGCCAGGCGACGCTCGAGGCGGTCGCCGCGGTCAAGCGCGCCAAGCCCGACGCGCTCTATGGCTGCGATCCGGTGATCGGCGACGTCGGGCGCGGTGTCTATGTGGCGGCAGAGGTCGCCGAATTCATCCGCGAGCGCGCCGTGCCGGCCGCGGACGTGGTGACGCCGAACCATTTCGAGCTGGAACAGCTCGCGGGCGCGCCGATCAACAGCTTGCCGGCGGCACTCAAAGCGGTCGACGAGTTGCGCCGTCGCGGCTGCCGTGTCGTGCTGATCACTTCGCTCGCGACCGACGAGACTCCGCGCGACACAATCGATCTAGTGGCCTGCGACGCCGCCGGCCGTCATCGGCTGCGGACGCCGCGTCTACCGATCGCGGCGCATGGCGCAGGCGACGCCATCGCCGCCTTGTTCCTGGCGCATTATCTGCGCTCGCGCTCCGCCGCCGAGGCGTTGTCGCTTTCGACGTCGTCGGTGTTCGGCGTGCTCAAACGCACGGCGCAAGCCGGCGCGCAGGAAATGCTGCTGGTCGAAGCGCAGGACGAGCTGGTGAAACCGAGTACCATGTTTCGCACCGAACCGCTGTGAGGGCCCCATGCGCCGCCGTTATTTCACGTTGGACGTGTTCACCGCGCAGCGTTTTGCGGGCAACCCGCTCGCGGTGGTGCTCGATCCGGACGGCCTCGACAGCGCCGCCATGCAGGCGATCGCGCGCGAATTCAACCTGCCGGAGACGGTGTTCGTGCATCCGGCCGATGACGCCAGGCACCGGGCGCGGGTCCGGATCTTCACGCCGGCGCGGGAATTGCCGTTTGCCGGCCATCCCACGGTCGGCACGGCGGTGCTGCTGTCCCAGCTCGACGGCGGCGCACGCGACATCACGCTGGAGCAGCAGGTCGGGCCGGTGCGTTGCCAGGTCGAGCCCGGCCGCGACGGCGGGCGCGCCACCTTCGACATTCCACGCCAGCCCGAGCGGCTCGGGCCGGTGCGCGACGCCGCGGCGCTGGCCGCAGCCCTCAGCCTCAAGCCGTCCGATTTTGGCTTGGGCGATTTCCGGGCCGAGAACTGGACCGCCGGAAACCCCTTCACCTTCGTGCCGTTGCGCGGGCTCGACGCCATCCGCCGGGCGCGCCCGGACATGACCCGGTGGAGCGATGCGTTCGGGCCCAACGATCCGCCCGGCGCCTTCCTGTTCTGCCGCGAGGTGGCCGACTCAGCGCATGCCTTCCATGCCCGCATGTTTGCGCCGGCGATGGGCATCGTCGAGGACCCGGCGACCGGTTCGGCGGTGGCGGCCTTCGCCGGCGTGGTCGCAGCATCCGGGCTGGCCGACGGCCGACATGCCATCGCGATCGAGCAGGGCTACGAGATGGGCCGGCCAAGCCTGCTTCATCTCGGCTTGACCATGGCGGCCGGCGCGCTTGCAGGCGCCAGCGTCGGCGGCGATGCAGTGATCGTCGGCGAAGGCGTGATCGAAGCCTGACCATGCCGTCTTCGATCGCAGCCCATGCCTCGATCGTGCCAATCGAGCGTTTGCAACTCGACTACCAGCCCGCGCCCTGGCCGTTTGCCGAACGGCACCGCTGCCGAGATCGATGCCTGGTTCGCGGATAGGCAACGACAAAACCCGGCGCTCTGGAACGGCCGCGTGCTGATGTTGGCCCGCCATGAGATTGCCGGGTCGGTGTTCCGCGGATCGTTCATACCGGTTGATTACGCGAGCTTTCTGGCTTGGCACGACCGCGGCCACCCCGAAACCGGCGTCAGGGATTCGTTTGCGGCCGGCGTCTTGCGCGCCGCCGACGGCGCGTTCCTGCTCGGCGTCATGTCGACTGCGACCGCGAACGCCGGCCGTATCTACTTTCCCTGCGGCACGCCCGATCTGAACGACGTGATCGGCGCGACCGTCGATCTCGACGGCAGCGTCCGGCGCGAGGTGGCCGAGGAGACCGGGCTGACGCCCTCCGACTATGCCGCCGATCCCGGCTGGATCACGGTGCTCCAGGGGCCGCACATCGCGCATATGAAGGTGCTGCGTCTGCGCGAGCAGGCGTCTACGCTGCGCGACCGGATCCTCGGCGTTCTGGCGCGCCAGCATGAGCCCGAGCTGAGCGACATCCGCATCGTGCGCGGCCCGGCCGATCTCGACCCGATGATGCCGCCGTTCGTCGTGGCCTTGCTGCACTGTGGCCAGCCTTAGAGCATGATCCCGAAAAGTGGGAACCGGTTTTCGGAAAAGATCATGCTCAAACAGATCGGGTGACAATTGAAAGTCTCCGATCTGGGGCATGAGCGCGCCGCATTTTGCCGGTTGCGCCGCCGCCTCGTTGGTATAGCGTGAGCGGCGATGGAATTCGGCATCTTCGACCACGTCGACCGCAGCCATTTGCCGCTTGCGGATTATTACGAGGAGCGGCTCGCGATCGTCGAGCTGTTCGATCGCGCCGGATTCCACTCCTATCACGTCGCCGAGCACCATTCGACGCCGCTCGGCATGGCGCCGTCGCCGAGCGTGTTTCTGGCCGCGGTCGCGCAGCGCACCAAGCGGCTGCGCTTCGGGCCGATGATCTACGCGCTGCCGCTCTATCACCCGCTGCGGATGATCGAGGAAATCTGCATGCTCGATCAGATGAGCGGCGGCCGCCTCGACGTCGGTTTCGGCCGCGGCGCGTCGCCGATCGAGCTCGATCTGTTCGGCACCAATCCGGAGGACAACCGCGCCATCTACGACGAGGCGCTGGCGATCGTGATCCAGGGCCTGAGCGGCCGCACGGTCAGCTTCAAGGGCAAGCATTACAGCTACGATCAGGTGCCGATGGAGCTTGCGCCGGTGCAAAAGCCGCATCCGCCGCTCTGGTACGGCGTGCATGCCAACGACAGCGCCGCGCGCTGCGCGCGCGCGGGCATCAATGTGGTCAGCCTCGACAGCGTCGCGGCGACCCGCGGTTTCAGCGATTCCTACAACGCCGCCTGGCGCGACAGCGGCCGCGCCGGCGCCAAGCCGAAGTTCGGGCTTGGCCGCTTTGTGGTGGTGGCCGACACCGACGCCGAGGCGCTGCAAATCGCCGAGCGCGCCTATCCGATGTGGCACGCGAGCTTCAATCACCTGTTCAAGGTCTACGGCCGGATGCCGTCAGCATCCGCGGCCGCCGAGCTATGCCGAGATCGTGGCCGACGGCCGCGGCATCGCGCGGCTCGCCGCGGACGGTGACGGACGTCATCCGCAGGCAGATGGCCGACGCCGGGGCGGATTATTTCGTCGGACAGTTCGTGTTCGGCAGCATGAAGCGGCCGGAGACCATGCGCTCGATCGAGCTGTTCGCTGGCGAGGTCATGCCGGCCTTGCGAAACGCGCACTGAGGGGCTCGGCCTGAGCCTTCGGGGCCGCGCCAGGGGTCCGGTTGCTTGGTTTTGGTGCACTTCCGCGCTGCTCCACTAACCAAACGCTTACCAACTCCAGAACTTGTTATGCGCCGGTTCCGGCGCGTTTCGCGCTGAGAAACGCCCGTTTCACGCGGGATTAAGCCTCCGCGTCCTAGCTTGTACCGGAGATCTCTCGCACTACGGCAGAGCGTTCACAGTGACCGTCGGCTACCCGTCATCGACCGAAGCGACCGCGCAACAGACGTCTGCGCCTGCGTCGCGGCGTGGCGCTTTTATTGCGCTTGCGCTGTTCATTCTGCTCGGCCCGGCGCCGGGCCAGTTGCTCGGCCTTCATTCGCCGCTGTTTCGTGAATGGATCATGTTTTCCGCCGCCGGCGTGGGGCTTCCGAAGGGGCACTTCACGCTTCATCGTGCGGATGGGGCGGTGACCATGACTCCGCTGGAGGTGTTGGGATTGCCGAGCTATCTCGCGCTGCCCCTGAAGCGGCGCATCTATCAGGCGACCGACCTCAAGGCCTTTGCCGGGCGCATCTGCGATGACAGCCGGGAGAAGGCGCGCCTCTCGTTCGAGGGCAGCATCGGCACGTTCGATGGTTGGCGCGCGCTGACTGTCGACGATGTCTGCGATGTCTCAGCGCAAACCAGAAACGGTCGCCCATGAACCTGGTGTCAGCAGCGAGGGTCGGATGGGCGGACTTCATCCGCTGGGGCGCTGAGGCGCAGGGCTCGACGCGCCCGCTTGGCCTGATGCGCATTGCGATCGCTGTGATCTTGTTCGTGCGGTTCGGCAACGAGGTCTCGCTCTATCAAGGCGACACGCTGGCGTTCCTGATCCTCGGAGTCCTGTTCTTCGGCCTTACATCCATGATGCTCGTGGGCTTCATGGCTGAAGTGTCCTGCGCGGGCGTCGCTCTCCTGCTCATGCTGATGCATTTCTACTTGGGCCAAATTGACGGCTATCCGGGCTGGTCGTCGCATCACATCTATCTCCTGGTCGTGTCCACCAGCCTTTTGGCGCTGTCGCCGTGCGGGCGCTCGTTCTCCTGGGACCGCTATCGCGCGGTCGCGAAGGCGCGTCACGCGCGCGATATCCCGCCTGAATACGGGCCGCTCTGGCCCCAGCGCCTTATCGCGCTGCAGCTTGGCGCGCTGTACTTCTGGGCAGCGGTCGACAAGACCAACTGGGTTTTCCTTTCGGGCGAGCGCCTCGAGCAGGCGTTCATCTGGCCGTTCACCGGGCGTGCGCTCGAGCCGCTGCTCTCACTTGGCCCGCTGTTGGCCATGCTGGCCATCACCGTGGTCGTCGTGGAGTACTTCCTGGCGTTCGCCATCTTCGTGCGCCGCTGGCAGGCCTTCGTTCTGCCGATCGGAATCGCCCTGCATGCGGCGTTCTACGTGCTGTTGCCAGTCAACACGTATTCAGCCACGGTGCTGGTGCTCTATCTCTCGTTGCTCGATCCGGACGCCGTCCATCGCTTCCTCGATCGGATACAGGGTCATGTCGACGCTTCGCATCATCTATGATGGCGACTGTCCGTTCTGCCGAAGCTATGTCGCCCTACTGCGCTTGCGTGAACGCTATGACGTCCAGCTGGTGGACGCCCGCAAGGAGCGCGCAGCGGCGGCGGAATACGGCCTCGACCTCAATGAAGGAATGATCGTCGATCTCGATGGCCAGGTGCACCACGGCGCTCGCGCGGTTTCGCTCCTGTCGAGGCTGTCGAAGACGACTGGGCCGCTGCGTTTCGAATGGGTCGCCGCGCTGGCTTACCCGATGCTCCGCCTGGGCCGCGGCATCACATTGAAGGCGCTTGGCCGCAAGCCGCTCTAGTGCAGGTTGGGGCACCCTTGCGGGCAGCCCGTCCGATCCGCTACATAGGACCCGGTCGGCGCCAGGGTTAACGCGCGGTTTACCCAAATCCGCGACCCTCTGACGGCCGATAGCGAGGAATTTCTGGCAATGCCGACGCGCCGCAGCATCTGCGCGATCGCCCCGGGGGCCGCCATAGCCGTCCGAAGGACGGCGTCGCTTCGCGCGCCTATGGCCCGGCCGGATGCCGCCCTCATTCTCGGCGGGCTCCTGCTGCTTATCTGCCCCTGAGGGCCGGCTGGGCGTTTGCGCCTGGGCACTCAGGGGGTTTCACCGGATAGCCAGGAACCCAGAGCGCCCCAAGGACCGAGGCTCGGCCGGGCGCAAAGCGAAGAAGGACCACTTTCATGACTACGCAGACGAAGTCCGACAAGGACCGCGTCGTGATCTTCGACACGACGTTGCGCGACGGCGAGCAGTGTCCCGGCGCCACCATGACGCACGAGGAGAAGCTCGAGGTCGCCGAGCTGCTCGACGACATGGGCGTCGACATCATCGAAGCCGGCTTTCCGATCGCCTCGGACGGCGATTTCGCCGCCGTCCAGGAGATCGCGCAACGCGCCAAGAATGCCGTGATCTGCGGGCTGTCGCGCGCCTCGCCGAAGGACATCGACCGCTGCGCCGAGGCGATCAAGCCGGCCAAGCGCAAGCGCATCCACACCTTCCTGTCGACCTCGCCGGTGCACATGAAATACAAGCTCCAGAAGGAGCCGCACGAGGTCTATGAGATGGTGATCGGGCAGGTCACGCGCGCCCGCAGCCACACCGACGACGTCGAGTGGTCGGCCGAGGACGGCACCCGCACCGAGTTCGACTTCTTGTGCCGCTGCGTCGAGGCCGCGATCAAGGCCGGCGCCACCACCATCAACATTCCGGACACGGTCGGCTACACCGTGCCGGAGGAATACTTCAGGCTCCTGACCCGGCTGCGCGAAGCGGTGTCGAACTCCGACCAGGCGCGGTTCTCGGTGCATTGCCACAACGACCTCGGCATGGCGGTGGCCAATTCGCTCGCCGGCGTGAACGCCGGCGCCCGCCAGATCGAATGCACCATCAACGGCATCGGCGAGCGGGCCGGCAACGCCGCGCTCGAAGAGGTCGTGATGGCGATCCGCACCCGCAACGACGTGCTGCCGTACTGGATCGGCATCGACGCCACCATGCTGACGCGCGCGTCCAAGCTGGTGTCGGCCGCGACCTCGTTCCCGGTGCAATATAACAAGGCGATCGTCGGCCGGAACGCGTTCGCGCACGAATCCGGCATCCACCAGGACGGCATGCTCAAGCACACCCAGACCTACGAGATCATGATGCCGGAGAGCGTCGGCGTAAAACAGACCTCGCTGGTCATGGGCAAGCACTCCGGCCGCCATGCCTTCGAGCACAAGCTCGAGGAGCTCGGCTACAAGGTGTCCGCCAACCAGCTCGAGGACGCGTTCGTGCGCTTCAAGACGCTGGCCGACCGCAAGAAGCAGATCTATGACGAGGACATCGAGGCGCTGGTCGACGAGGAGATCGCGCACGCGCAGGATCGCGTGAAGCTGGTTTCGCTGTCGGTGATCGCGGGCACGCGCGGCCCGCAGCGCGCCACCATGAAGCTCGACATCGAGGGCCGCACCGTGCTCGAGGAATGCGAGGGCAACGGGCCGGTCGATGCGACCTTCAACTGCATCAAGGCGCTGATCCCGCACGAGGCCACGCTCGAGCTCTACCAGGTCCATGCCGTGACCGAGGGCACCGACGCGCAGGCCGAGGTGTCGGTGCGGCTTGCGAGCGACGGCCGTGCCGTCACCGCCCGCGGCGCCGATCCCGACACGCTGGTGGCCTCCGCCAAGGCCTATCTCGGCGCGCTCAACAAGCTGATGGTCAAGCGCCAAAAGGGCGTGCTGGTCTCCGAACGCCGCCTGCATTCGACCGACGTCGGCTGAGCAGGCCGGCCCGGCCGAACGAGGATGCCGGGCCCGCGGGCAGGGCGCGGCATTTTTGTTTAGGGATTCGCGGCAGGCATCCCGGCGCTGTGCTTTGCGGCGTGCTCGTGTCCCGAACCCGAAGTTCGCACGATTGCGCGGCGAGCTTTTTTGCGAGTTTCGGGCTCAAAGGGACACCAAAATCATAATGTTGCTAGTGTCGCTTTGATTTGGAAGTTCGCTCAGGAGCGCGCCGAGAACTCGGGCGAACTTCCAAATCGCGACACTAGTGCGGATTACGCTTTTGTCATGACCAAACTTTAACTTGCCGCCGCGGCCGCGCGGTTTTCTACTGCGTCATCCAACCACGCCATCCGGAGGTGGCCCATGATCAAGACAATTGTTGCCGCAACGGTTGCACTTACGATTGCCGGCGCCGGTCTCGCGCTCGCGCAACCGACCCCGCCGCGCGACGCGCCGCGCTGGCGGCCGAGCGCCGAGGATGTCCAGGCCCTCACCGACGCGCGCGTCGCCGCGCTCAAGACCGGGCTCCGGCTCTCCGCCGAGCAGGAGAGGCATTGGCCGGCACTCGAAACCGCGATCCGCGACCTGGCCAAGCAGCGCGCCGACCGGATGAACGAATTCGCCGACCGCCGGGCGGCCCGCCGCGATGCGCAGGGCGCCGGCAACGCCGCGGACGCCCCCGATGCGATTGGCCGCCTGCGCCGTGGCGCCGATGCGATGAACGCGATGTCGACCTCGCTCAAGAAGCTCGCCGACGCCGCCGAGCCGCTCTACCAGAGCCTCGACGACGGACAGAAGCGCCGCTTCGGCGTGCTCATGCGCATGGGCCGATCGGGCCCGGGCGGTCCCGGCTTCTGGCAGCGCCGCGCCGACGCTGGCCGCTGACGCGCAACAACACGGCGGCGGCGATCGTTCTCTCCCCGACGATCGCGCCCCCGAAGCCGCCGGGCTCGCCCGGCGGCTTTCGTTTGCGCGGCCGGACGCGCGCAGCGGTCCGCTTGCTGGACAGCGTGGCCGTGCTTTGCTACACGACGCCTGCGTGCGCGGGTCTCCGCCACGGGCCGGGCGCATAGCTCAGTTGGTAGAGCAGCTGACTCTTAATCAGCGGGTCCCAGGTTCGAGTCCTGGTGCGCCCACCACTAAACACCGGGCCTCACTAGAGAATCAAGCCTACAAAAAAAACTCGCTGGGGCGCGCCGTGTGAGTTTCGGCCAACTTGCACGGAATTCGCACGGCGAGCGCCTCTGGCGAACATCAATCTCAAAATCTGTTGCCTTCACGGGCGTGTACCCGACTGAGCTGATTAGGATACTTGGCCGCCTGTCTTGCGGTATTAGCGCGCCAAGCAGGGGCCATTCGCATAATGACAGATTATGAAATGTCTTGGCGACGCTGTGCATCCACCCCGGCCGATTGGATGCACCTCGTCGCATGCCAGTTCGTGAAGCTTTTCCGTGGCATGCGTCTTTATCCGTAGCGATGTAATGTAGGCAGCACTTGCTATTTTCTAATTCCGAAAGTTTCCGTTGCATCCGCGCGGTGCCACTATCGCCCTGGCCCCGCCACCGCCAAGAATCCCGACGCCAAGAAAGCCGTCGACACGGCGCAATCGCGCCGCGATCGGCGTGAGGCGACGGCTGCACAACGGTCAAAATCTCGTCGTCCGCCAGCGGCGGCGCCGAGGTGGTCTGTGGCATGAACGGCTGCATTAACGTACGGCCGGGTTGCCGCGGCGAGGTGCGGCCGGCGGGCCGTGGTGATTTCGCGGTCAGCATTGCGGCCCGTAAGACTGCCTAGGGCGACAGGCGGCGACCTCTTGCGCATAAGCTGCGCTGTTTAAGCGGTGCATTCGGCCTAGGTAATCTGGGCCGTATAGGTCAGCTCGAAAGCGGCCAGCGCGTCCGGTCCCTCTCGGACGGCGGTCGGGCGTGAGCCCACCAGCTTGGGTACGCAGACGCGATTACGGAGTCATTGTCGACCAACGGCCGCCCGCCATCGGGCAGTCTTTGCTGCTTGTCCCATTTGGCCGGGCGGCTGAAAAGTTCTTCACCGGAACCTTGCGCACCGCTCGGTTGTTCTTGACATGGATAGTCGGAAACAGGGAATCGAAGCGGGCAGGTACAAAGGCGCGAGCCCATAATGGTCCGGCTCTGGGACTTCGGTCCCATTCCCCTTTCAATCGCGGTCGGCAGAGAATCGCAACGCAGATGAGCAATTTGGTGAGATTGAATAGCGTCTTCCTGTTTTGCCTGGCTTGTCTTGCAACACAACCGGGCAGAGCGGATGCCGGCCAAGCTGTGAGCAACCCGGTAAATGCGGTGATCCATTCGATTATTCAATCAGTTAGAGACGACGTCCGACGCCATCTGCGCCACGCTTCCGTTGACCGGCCATCGCCTTCTCGCATGAAGGGCTGTGGGTTCCATGACCGGCGGAACATTTATTGGCATCGAAAATGCCACGCCCGTAGCTCTTGGCGGGCAGTGCGCTGAGATTTTAACAGGCATGGAGCTCTAATCCGACTTATTACTCAGGGTTGTGCAAAGGTCTTCCACTGTGCTTTTCCTGCACTAGTCAGGCTAGAAGCGATCATTTTAACTCGTAGCATTGGGCTGCATAACAAGGGGGACGTCTATGAATAAGGGTAGTTTGATTGGCCATTGGTCGGCTGTGAATAAGGGCGTGTTGGCGGTCATTTTGGGCGCGGCCTTCGTGCCCAGTTTTGGCACCGGCTTGGCAAAGGCAGACGCGCAGGAAGTCGTCAATAACGTTATCAGAAACATCGTTGAGAATGTCCGTGACGATGTTCGGCGCCGCGCAATCGGCCGCTCGCCCGCCCCCCCGTTTCGTTTTTCGGCTGAAGGGTCCGGGTCTACGGCAATCTATGACGAGGCTTTTGCTGCCCTGGCATACAACGGGATGCCAACCAAGGCTCGTCCGCTGTCCAGGCCGCCGCCAGTGCTGTGGATTTATGGAGTGAACGTGATCGGTTCTTACGACGTCTCGCGGGCGGACGGCACGAGGACCAGAGCATTCACCCTCGCCGGTGCTGGTGACATCACCAAGATCGGAATTTTCACCTCTTCAGATGCCCTCACGTTCATCCTCACAGGAGCGGAAACCTGGCTACGCGAGGGAGTGCACGCTAACGCGAGTACCGTCGCGGGCACGCTTGCCTACATCAACGGTAACTTCTCGACCGACCACACGTTTTCTGGCCTGTGGATCAACTCAAACGCGGTGGGCGGAGATTCCCGCGTTTGGAGTTACGCCGGCAACGTTCAATACAGGTTTGATTTGGCAAACGCTTGGTTTATCGAGCCCACGGTCGGGGTGACAGTGTCAGAGGCACGTCTTGAAGGGATAGGGGCGACCTTCGTCAATGGGGTTTTTGTGCCGGGTACGGGTGGTGGTGGGACCTTTAGAAGTGTGGAGGTACACGGTGGCGCCCGGATCGGAACCGAGGCGGTGTGGAACGGGATCCGCGTGCAACCGTCGGCAACGGGTCTTGCGTTCAGTCCTGTGAGACAGGATGGCGGCGCCGCGGGCGCGGGCCTCCCGGGCGGCCTCCCGGGCTTCGCGGGCGGCGCGGGCGCTGAAGGACATGTTGGCGGACGAGGGTCCGTCAAAGCGAACTTCTTGTGGACTGATAAATTTTCGAGCTTCATCGAAGGTCATGTCAGCGGGATTGATAACACCATCAGCAGCGGAGTTATGGGCGGGCTCCGTTTTACGCTCTAACTCAATCTGACGCCTGATCCCCGAAGCCCCGGTGCAGAAGCCGGGGCTTCGGTTTTATATGGTTGACATCCGGATCGTTGAGGGCCGCGGGATTGCCTGCCTGGACAATCTCGGAAGTTTGGGGGCTGGTAATGAATTCCTCCGCCGGAAAGGGCGGTCGCAGCAACGAGAACTATTGATAATCTGAAGGGACACAAAACATCCAGATCGAAAAAAGCAGTATGTTGCAAAACGCCGAGAATATAAAAATCCCAGAGGGCACCATTTGGATATATTCAAAGTAATCGAGGACGTTGGGCTGCTCGTGAAGCTCTTTCCTAACGGCAGCGATATGGTCACCTTATGGTTTGATCGCAAATCGGTCGCATGGAAACTAAAGCCCTGCTGATCCGCCCTCGTTGAAGTGGTCCGACCTGAAGTATGTTATGTTCGAGAGGCATGAAGGAGGACCGCGATGCCAAGGAAGCGCTATGAGCCTGAGGAGATCGTTGCCAAGCCGAGACAGGTCGATGTCTGGTCTCGCAAGGGACGAGCATGACGGATGCGATCCGCCAGATCGGGGTCAGCGAAGTGACTTTTTATCGCTGGCGACAGGAATACGGCGGGCTGAAGATTGAGCAGGTCAGGCGGCTTAGGGAGTTTGAGCTCGAGAACAGCCGGCTTCGCAAGGCGGTGTCTGAGCCCCCCGCAAGCCTGACCGGCTGCAGACCACAGGGGATCTTTCCTATCGAAAGTAGCTTCAAGTCCGATGCTGATTTACTTCCTTTTGGACTTCGCTAGCTTTGCAAGCAATTCTTTGGCCTCCATGCTTTCGCCCAGCGATGCCTTCTCAAGCCATCGTCGTGCTTCGACAATGTCCTTGCGGCCGCCGATGCCATTGGCGAAGCATCGGGCCAAGTTTAACATCGCCGCACTATCACCCAAGTCCGCGCTTCTCTCATAGAGATCGCGCGCTTGAGTGACGTTTCGCGCCGTTCCCAGGCCCTTTTCGGTAAGCACCCCCATCATGTTGAGGGCCCGCGGATTGCCGAGATCGGCTGCACGCCTATATAAACTATAGGCCATCGTCGGGTTCTTGGCGACGCCGATGCCTTGCTCATACTGAATTCCTAGACGTAGTATTGCCGGAGCAAAGTTCATTTCGGCTGCAGTCTCGTAGTAGAAGCGGGCCCGTGCTGGATCCTTCTCGACCCCTGTTCCTTTTTCATACATTTCGCCGAGAGCATAGAGAGCGTGCATATTACCAAGCTCAAATGCCCTCTTATAGCTCATGAGGACAGAACGAAAGTTCCCGGTGGCAAACAATGCTCGTCCGAGTTGATAGTGGAAGCGGTCAACTTCGGGAAATTGCTTAACGGCCTCCGAGCAAGCAATCACCGCATTACTGGTTCTAATATTTTCAATTTTGACGCCGTAGACAGAAGGATCTCTCGTCGCATCCTCAGGGGCCGCCGCGAGCTCGTCACAGGGGTGGACCTTCGGCGGATCGAACCTCGCGTCGCGGAGATTGGCTTGTGATCCGGAATTGAGAAAGATCTTTGCGCCTGAGAGCTGGCCATACATGTAGGGTGTTTGTTTTTGGGCTGTGGCTTTTCTTACGTCATCGCGAACGTTGCGGAAGAAAAAGCTGACCTCAAGGTTCGGCTGAAGAAGATACTTCAGGATAGCCGCTGCAAACGGGCTGTTGCGTCCACTACTCTCTTCCGCCGTCTTGCCAGGCTCGGTGGCAAAAAAAATCGACGCGCTTCGCACCGCTTTAGTTGGTTCCGATGCCACAATGAATTCAAGCTTGTCTTCGAGCTGTTCGAGCTTCTCTTCGAATGAATTTCCGTGCATCCCATCAAAGATGACCAGCCCATGAGAACGCGCTCCAGCGACGGCATTCGTTGCCTCACGCAGCGCAATTGCTTCTCTCCGTGAGGAATTCCGCGCCGTAAATTCTGCATCTACTGGAATTAGATAGGTTTCTCCTCTAGCGGTGACCGCATATCCGGCGTAGTAGATGATTGAAATGTCCGCCTTTGCGGATTTGTCACCCAAATCGCGCAGCGCCAGTTGTAAATCCTCGCTGTTAGTGTCCCTCCGTAAGATGACGTCGTAGCCGAGGCCTGTCAGTACAGCCGCAATATCTTTCGCATCGTTAGTTGGAGTGCGTAGGGGCGCAGCGTGCTTGTAATTGGAATTCCCAATGACGAGGGCGATCCGATTTTCGGCAGCGGCGGCTAAGGTACAAAAAGCAACAAACGTGAAAGCCAAGATTGGGAACAGCATAAATCGGAGCCTGGAGGAGCGCGTATTTGGGTGTGTTTTGACTTCAAAATGGCCGCTTCGATGCAAAGCGTTCCCCTCGAAGAGTTTGGAGCGAGAACTAATTTGATCGGCTTGCTGCATTGGACAATTCACGGCGATGATAAGATGACCGCGTGTGGACGTTCTCATTCGCGGTGGTGGGGTGTCTCTTAGTCCATTCCGCAAAGGTCAGGAATTCTAGACCAAGCATGCCATAGTTGACCCACAAATAGCCGCCCGGCCCAGGGCCGACGGCAGCTGGAGCCTGTTTTGCAACATCCTGCGCCATCACTCCCACGTAGTAAGTATCGTCCTCAATGTATCTATATCGATAGAGCTGCAGACCGTCGTGGACGATGTTCAGTTGAACGACGTCTCGCTTCAATCGGAAATCCGACGGGATCCTGACTGCTCTTGCTGCCGCGTCTGCCGCAGCCTTGGCTGCAGCTTTTGATGCGGCCCTGGCTGCTGCGTTCGATGCGGCGTTTGAGGCAGCCCTGCCTGCTGCGCCTGATGCGGCGTTTGAGGCAGCCCTGCCTGCTGCGCCTGATGCTGCGGTTGAGGCAGCCCTGCCTGCTGCGCCTGATGCTGCGATTGAGGCAGCCCTGCCTGCTGCGCCTGATGCTGCGGTTGAGGCAGCCCTGCCTGCTGCGCCTGATGCTGCGGTTGAGGCAGCCCTGCCTGCTGCGCCTGATGCTGCGGTTGAGGCAGCCCTGCCCGCTGCGCTCGATGCGGCGGTTGATGCGGCCCTGGCTGCTGCGGTTGAAGCCGCAGTCGATGCGGCACCAGCCGCCGCTGCAGCCGCCGCCCTGCTCGCTGCTGCAGCCACGGCTGCGCTGACGGCATTACTTACTGATGTGCTGACGGCATTGCTAACAACGTTCGAGACAATATTCCCAACGTTTTCCTGGACGCGCGACGCGATGCGACGATATTCCTTGTTGCGAGCCTTTTCCAGCTCTGACCGGGTAAACCTGGAAACGAGCAATCCTCTCTTACGAGCGTCTTCGACCGCTCTGGTCATACAGCCCTTAGGATTTCCTTTCGCCTTGCAGAGCTGGAAACTGAGCTGCACATAGTCAGGGTATTTCTCGGCGGCCTTGAGGCAGGCAGCCGAATGGCCGGCAAAGCATTGATTCACATCTTCGTCCTGAGCCGTGCCGATCATCCAGTCCGTGGAGCTTACCGGCAGTAATGAGTAATCACTTCCGGGCGGCAGCCGACGAGACCGCAGGCTGGGGTACATTTCAGAAAATCCAACGACCAAACGTCGATCTTGAGACAACTTCAAGACCTCCCACGCCTTCTCTACCGCCTCTGAATTTTTCCGGGCCGAGCCGTCCAATGCCGAAGTTAATTGATATTTTGAAGCGGGAGGTCGGGGGAGATCGATTGCCTCCACCCGTTTGGAGGATGCCGAAGTTTCCAACGACGCCAAGGTAGCCCGCGCCTGATCGCCGCGCTCACCATAAGGGTAGAGATCCAGATACGCACGAAACGCTGAGATCGATTTTTGTCGCTCAACAATCGTCCAGGCTAGATTTTCTGCACTTTCCAGCTGTGCAATTCGTTCGCGGACCTCTGTCTCGTGGGAACTCGCCGGAAACTGGGTTAAGAACCGGCGCAGTGTCGCTATGTCATTTGTGACGCGGACGAATTGCCATGCCAAGGCCTCGGGATCGACTTCGGGTTCATCGTCGGCGCTCGACCCAGCAGCAGAGTCTCCCTGCTTAAAGTAGATTTCTTTCTTCGACAGCGTGCCGTATACCGCCGGTTCCTGGTATTTAGTTTCTTGGACCACATCGTCACGGACAAGACGAAACAAGTAATTGATTTCGAGCGCAGGCGTTTCCACGTGGCGCAAGAGCGATCCCGAATAGGGGCTGTTTCGGCCTCTCCCGTCCCGTGCGATGGTGCCGGCTGCGGCGGCGTATGCGACCAACACATTGTCGGACACCTCCACCGGCGCCAGCCCGCCCGATGCGACAGTTGCTGAAATTTTACGTGCACGCCTGTTCGCGCCGTCAATCGCCAACTTTTTCGACTTCGGATTATGAGATGTTGTCACGTTGGTCGGCAGAGACGTCGTCGTTGACGCGAAAGGATTGTTTCTGCAGGCATCAAGGATTACCAAGCCGATAGTTTTGGGCATTACCGATATGTCGATCAACGTTTCCAGATTGATCGCCTCGGCATAAACATTAAGTTCCGATTTCACCTCAGCATCGACAGGAATGAGCCAGTTTTTCCCGTCGATCTCGACTCCATGCCCCGCAAAAAAAATGACCGCTTGATCGGCGGTGCGCGCAACATTGCCGAATTCGATGAGCGCCCGCCTGAATTGGTCAAAATCCAAATCCTCCAAATACTTTACGGTAAAGCCAAGCCTGGTCAGTGACGCCGTGATGTCGGCAGCGTCGTTCTTGGGGTTGGGCAATGGGGTGATCTTCCGATATAGACCGTTTCCGACAACGAGCGCGACCCTCTCTTGAGCCCACGCTTGCGCCGCATTCAAAGTTCCAAAAAGCGCTAAACCGAACGTCGCTGCTCTGAATCGCCAGCTATTGGTGCCGCCGCTCAATGTTCTTAGAAAGGGGTTGTGCATTATCAACTTCCCAAAAATCAATGGGACCTTCCTGAGTGAGTTAGACCAAGTTGTGAAGTGTATGACTTCGAGGGTTGGATGCAAACTGGCCATGAACAATTATTTTCGCGCGCTAAGGGGCTTATGGTTCTCCAATTCCTGTCAGATTTTGTCGGTTGACATAATTATGCGAAAGACCGATGGTTTGGCGACGCCAAAACGCCGCGGGTTTCCCGCGGCGGACTGATCGCTGCCTGGGAGGCCTGGCTTTCAGGTGAGGGTCTGGCAATGTCGAACCTGCAGAGACTGAATAGCGTCACCGCGATCGTTTGGCTTCAGATAGTAGGCGTTGCGTTATCGCCGGGCGCCGCCTCCGCCGCGGACGACGTGATCGAGAATCAAATCCTCCGGGCTTTGACGGCCAAGAAAGAGCTCGCTCGAGGGGTGGTAATGGGTCCGCGGGCTGATCCGGCGGCCGAGGCAAGCTTTGTTGAAACAATCCGCGGCCTTGAGCGGGTGCTCACAGCAGACGAGCGCGACAAGGTCGCAGACATTGTTAAGGACAAGCCGCAGGTCGACCTGGAAATCACGTTCGACTACGACTCGGCTGAGATCAATTCCAAGTCTTTACCCTCTGTTCAGGCGCTAGGTCGCGCCCTCAAAAGCCCGGAGCTGAGGGGCTCCACAATTGTGGTGGCAGGGCATACCGACGCAGCTGGGCTTGAAACGTATAATCAGCACTTGTCTCAGCGCCGGGCGGATTCGATCAAGCGCTATCTTATTGAGAAATTTGGAATTCCTAGCAGCGAGCTCGTGCCCGTGGGATTCGGCAAGACCAAGCTCAAGGACCCGAACCGCCCCTTTGCAGAAACGAACCGAAGAGTGCAGGTCTCGAACATCTCCCAGGGGAGTGGGGCGTCGAAATAGGCCGGCTTCCATTTTGCCTGCAATGCCGCACTTTAGCAGGCCCTGTAATCAATTACCTCAGTCTGCGCTCGGCAATGCCAGTGCTATCACAAACAGCATCTGTTGCAGAATTGTATCTATTTTGCGCCGAAATGTTCAAAATCCACGGTTGAGTGATTAAACTCGGAAGCCTCCTCGGTGATCCTCAATTAGATATTAGTTCAGCGTCGACCGGAATAAGCCAATTCTCGCCGTGGCCGGCGTAGTAAATGAAGCAATAGCGGAATCGTCCACTTGAATTGAACGACCGCAACGCAACACGAATTTTGCTGTAGTCGCGGTTTATAACTTTGATGACGGAAAAATTTAGTTTTTCTAAGGTCTCCGCTACGCTGTTTGCATCATTGATCGGACTGGCGAGGGACTTGGTCAATTTTTCGAGAGCTTTTGACAAATTCCACCCCCGGAAAGCCGTCGCCAGCCATGGGGCCCTCCTCTTTTTGCGCTGTGAGAAGTGAAGCAATCACAGTTTTATGGTGAGGCACAGGCAACGATTACAACGAACTATCTCATTTCGTAGTTTTGAGCTTCCCCGAATTTGGAGCACAGCTCTCAAAGCGACAGTCGCTCACTTGAATGGTGCGCCCGCTATGCGGTGGGCAGGTTTTTGTCCTTATGACCATGCATAGGAAAATCCGCCATTTTCCACGCTCACCCGAGCTTCCTTCGGCTCTTCCTTAGCAAGGGAGCGTTTAAGAAATTCGCGCGAGAGCGCAGGCAGCATGGTGTTGGTGATAATATTGTCGACCATACGCGCGCCTGTATCGGGGTCGTTGCATTGCGACACCACGTAGTCGATTACGCCGTCATCATAAACAAGCGCCGCGGAATGGTTCTCGCGGATACGTTTGGCGATGCGGTCGAGCTGGAGTCGCACGATCCCCCCGAGCATCTCGTCGGACAGCGGGAAGTACGGAACTGTCACGATGCGGCCAAGCAGCGCTGCCGGAAACACCTTTAAGAGTTCCGGCCGAAGCGCCTGGGCCAGCGCCTCAGTATCATGCGCATATTTCGGATCGCGGGATCGCGCCATAATCGTGTCGGTCCCAACATTCGACGTCAGGATGATCAAGGTGTTTTTGAAATCGATGCGGCGGCCGGTTCCATCTTCCATCATGCCCTTGTCGAACACCTGGAAGAAAATCTCGTGCACATCGGGATGGGCTTTCTCGACTTCGTCGAGCAGAATTACCGAATAGGGTTTTCGCCGCACAGCCTCGGTGAGCCGTCCGCCCTCGCCATAACCGACATAGCCGGGAGGGGCACCCTTCAGGGTCGAGACAGTGTGGGCCTCCTGAAACTCCGACATATTGATTGTGATCATATTCTGCTCGCCGCCGTAGAGAGCTTCGGCGAGTGCCAGTGCCGTTTCCGTCTTGCCGACGCCGGAGGGTCCACAGAGCATGAAAACGCCGATCGGCTTGTTCGGGTTATCGAGCTTGGCTCGATTGGTCTCGATGCGCTTCGCAATCACTTGTAGGCCGTGCGATTGTCCGATGACGCGGCGATTCAGAATATCCGCAAGGCTCAAGATGGTCTCGACTTCGTCCTTGACCATCCGTCCAACCGGGATACCGGTCCAGTCGGAGACCACCGAGGCGACCGCTTGCTCGTCGACATGGGCGTAAATCATCCGCTTTTCCGGATCACGCGCTTCGAGAGTGTCGAACTTCTCGCGGATCTGCTTGCGTGCGTCGTCGATATTGACATTTGGCCCCCCGTCTGCCGCGACAGCAGGCACATCGGTCGCGCCTATCGAGGACGCTGGCTGGGCTTTCGCCTTCGTGGTTTGAGGAGCGAGAATATCGCGCAGACTGCGAATTTCACTGACCAGGCTCTGTTCGGTATTCCACTCGGTCTCAAGCGCTGCAAGATCCGCTTTCAACTTATCGACTTCCGCGTCTATTGCGGCGAGCCGATCTTTATCCTCCACGCCAAGATCGCTGTCGGCAACCAGGGCTGCCTTCTCGGCTTCGCGTGCCGCGATGGCCACGCGAATATCTTCGATCATGGCCGGTGTGGAGCTCTGACTGATCGCGACGCGTGCGCACGCCGTATCAAGCAGGCTGACCGCCTTGTCGGGAAGCTGTCGGGCTGGGATGTAGCGGTGTGAGAGCTGCACTGCCGCGGTCACTGCCGCATCGGAGATGCGTACCTTATGGTGCTTCTCCATCGGACCGAGAATGCCGCGCAACATGTCGCAGCAGCGCGCGACATCGGGCTCCAGTATCTGCACAGCTTGGAACCGTCGCGTCAGCGCAGGGTCTTTCTCAATGTATTGGCGATACTCCGCCCAAGTGGTCGCGGCAATCGTCCGAAGAGTACCCCGCGCGAGCGCTGGTTTGAGGAGGTTGGCGGCGTCGCCGGTGCCCGCCGCTCCACCAGCTCCGATCAGCGTGTGGGCTTCGTCGATGAACAAGATGATCGGCTGCGGTGAGGCTTGGACCTCGTCGATCACCGATCGGAGGCGCTGTTCGAACTCGCCTTTCATCGATGCGCCCGCTTGCATCAAGCCTATGTCGAGAACACAGACTTTCACACCGCGCAGCGGCGGCGGCACATCATTGGCCGCGATACGCTGGGCAAATCCTTCGACGACCGCCGTTTTGCCGACACCTGCCTCTCCAGTTAGAATCGGATTGTTCTGGCGACGCCGCATCAGCACGTCGATAATCTGCCGGATTTCCTCATCGCGGCCGAGGATCGGATCCATTTGGCCCGACGCTGCTTTAGCGGTCAGGTCCTGTGAGAAGCGGTCGAGGGCGGTAGTTCCTTTCGGCGCCGCCGCATCCGCGCCCGGCGTGCCGGCCGCGCGCAGCCCCGAGCCATCCATCGGACGTAGGTTGTCCTCGTCAGAGCCAGACCAGGTGCCGCGATACTCCGCCAGTAGCTGGTCGACGTTGATCTTCTCGAACTCAGCGGAAATGTTGGTTAGTGACCGCCGCAGCTCGCGCGACTTCAATACCGCGACCAGCAGATGACCGCTTCGGATCTGAGTTTCGCCGAAGAACAGTGTCGCATAGTGCCAGCCGCGATCCAGCGCATCGATAACGACGTTCGATACGCCCGGCATCTCGGTTTCATTCTTGCGGAAGCCATTGATGGCCGCCCCGATGTCGCCAAGCAATTTTGAACGATCGAGTTTGAAATTGTCGGCCGTGAGACCGATATCGGTACGGTCTGCCTGGAGGATGTGAAATAGCCAGTGCGCCAGCTCGACGTTGCGGTTACCAGCACCCTTGGCGTGGCGCAGCGCCTGGATGAAGGCCTCGTAGCCGATCCGGTTCAGTTTTCCTGTGACCGCTTCAAGGCTGATATCGGCCATCGCCCTTCTCCTCGTTCACACTTGCCAACCCCGTCGAAACGTGCCGGATCATAGGTCCGCACTATCGCCATGTTGAGCGTCTTAAACTTTTCCCCGCAAACTAGGCGGCATTGTCGCTGCCGCCAACGAAAACCATATCGGCCCTTTTCCACATGAAGACTCCCCGCGCAACTCATCAAACCGCTTTCTTCTTTCGCCGCGCTCGCTCGGCTGGAAAAAAGCGTGTATCGCAACGATACGGTGCGGACGAAGACCAGTTTGGCGACATCCAACTCGTATAACCAATCTGCCCAAACGAGCCGAGCCGCGTCGGTTTCGTCTCTCCGGCTGGGATTGCCAGCTCGACCTCCCACTCGAGCTGATCGCCGATATAGAAGTACAAAGCATCGGCCAGCGGTTCGCATAGATCGCCGTTGGGGAGGAAGCGTTCGAATTGCTTCAAGCTTCGGGTGTAGAGACGGATGCGGATCTTATCCTGGACACTAAAAATACTGGCTCCCACAAGCACATCAACGCCGAGGGCGCTGTGTGACTGGCCGATGCCGGTACGATCCGACGGATCAACCGACAGCCACGTCCCCACGAATTGCTCGATCTCAACCGTGACATCGAACAGACCGCTGAGGAAGCTTTTCAGCCGAGAGGCCGATTTTGTTTGCGGCGCGAGAAGACCGGCAAAGGCGAGCTTTGCGGGGTCTGGCACCGAGTCGAGGTTGCGATAAGGAGGCGAGCCCAGGCCCACCGTCGACCCGACATAGGCGATGAAGCGGTCTTGCTTGGGACGATCATGCTGAGCGATCGGTCGAGCGTCCGCCCAAGCGCGGAAAAATAACTGCAAAAACCGATGATTGATCAGGTCGAGAAAGCGCGGGAACGCGTCGTCCCGCATCAGTAGCCATTCCATGCTTTCCTCGGTGGTCGTCAGTGGCAACGCACCCTGCGGTCCGAGCATGCCGAGGAATTTGATATAGATCCGTAGGCGCCCATTTTCTGCGGTCGTTACGCGATTAAGGTTGGATGCCGGAAAATCCATATAAGGATCTTGTCCGAGATCGACATAGTCCTCGCGCCGCGCCGCGCTGTCGCTGATACGCGGCTGGTCGGGATGTGAACGCTCCAATTTGCGCAGGACTGAAAAGAAGTCGAAGCGCCATGGCTCTTCCTTCATTTCGTCTATCAGCGTCACAGCGACCTCCGAGTACCCATGCGAACGGGCCAGCGCATGATCTGGCCGCGCTCGGTGGTGCAAATCACGGTTTCTGTGAAGTGGTTCAGGGCTGCGTATTCGGAAAAGAAACGGTCGAGAATCGCACCAAGCAAGAACGCGCCGCTGCCCTCAAAGGCTTTTTCGTCTAACATTACGGTAACTTCGATACCGCGTCCGGCGCCAACTCCTGTTCGTTCGCGGACGCGTCGGACCACGGCGCGACTGTCGACGCTGCGAATGCCGCGCATTTTTCGTTCCGTCATGCTATCAGCGAGATCAGCGAACATTGACAATATTTCGCGAAGCGAAATAGCGTTCTTGCCTGCGCCGCGCTCGACCAGACCGAGATGATTTATGCTGAGCATGTTTACCAGACGCCATGTTACCGTGCCGAGATTGGCGGTCTCGCTTCGGGTCCGCAATTGAGACACGACAGGCTCGCGCGGTAGCGTCGGTCCCGCCACGCATGCAATGTCAAGCGCGACATCGTCGAGCAGACGGAAGTCCGCGCCGCCTTGTCCAACCGGGAGATGTTCAGGAAGGTGGCGGTTGGAGCAGAGGGCGCGCACGCTGAGCTCCGCAACGGCACCCTGACCGTCGATGCCGCTGGGCTCGACGAAAGAAATGAACATATCGGTTCCGGTATAATCGGATGCAGTTCCGAAGCGCTTTTCTTCGCCGGTGCGTCTGCGCGACACTCGGCGAACGGTATAAAACATCGACTGATCGATCGCAGTTGATCCATCCATCGAGGCGGAATAGAGCGGCCGAACCGGAATTTTATTCTTTTCGCTGGGAAGGTGGGCGAACACATCGAGGATGCGGTGCGGCTCGAAATCGAGGTAACGGCTACGGTCGGGAACCACATGATATTCGTAGAAGTTCGATTTGACGGCGATGCGGTCGGTGGTCTTTTCGAACAGATTAATCGCGGGTGCCGCATAAAGCGCGAACATCTCTGACCGCACGGCGGCTGCGAGCCTTGCGGTCACTTCGTCGAAGGTGATCAGGAGATCGACCGATTTGGCTTTAAGTTTGGGCATCACCGCATTGAGTCCGACAAGTCGAAAGCCCATGAATTTGCGTGGGAACATGAAATATTCGCGCAGAAAGTCGAAGCCGCGGAAAATCCTGTTGTCGTTTGGAAGCAGTGCATCGTCGTCTTCAAAGCCAATCTGACGGATGCAATCGCGAGGTGCGCGAACGATGACCGGGTCACCGAAGTCATCGAGGTAACGGAAATAGACCCCTACGCAATCCGAAATGACCTGTTCGTAAAGTGCGACGGCGTCGGCCTCTGCGCCGAGGAAGTAAATGGGCAGGTCATTTAGACGGCAACCTGCGAACCACGTCTCAGGTTTTTTGCGGCTTTCCGTGTCAGACATTTCGTTGTCGAGGCGCGCCGCGACGCGGTGTGTTAGCGAAATGCGCAGCCCCGCGAGCACTTCATGCCCGATCGCCAAGCCGAGTGCCTGGAAAGGACTTGGGTTGGGGTAGTATTCGGCGCTTGTCACGTCGAAGGGCCACAGCACGATGTCGCTGCACAGGCGATAGCGGCACGCGATCTGGCCGTCCCTCTCGCGATAAGTGGCGTCGAGGTAGGAGTCGCGTGGGATCTTGCGCCCTTCGCGCAATGCCGGATCGGCAAAGGGCGGCAAAATTTTCGCAAGCATCGCCGACGGTGTCGGGGCTAGATAATTCGGAATCAATTGTTCCAAAAGATTGTTGGTGAATTCAGGGAATTCATGCTTGAGCTTGAGCTGGACACGTGCCGCCAAGAAAGCAGCGCCCTCGAGCAAGCCCATGACCATCGGGTCCATGCGCTCGCGCACCAAGCCGCCCAGGCGCTCGGCGATACCCGGATATTCTTCGGCGAATTCCGCGGCTTGCTCGTGCAGCAAGAGAAGCTCTCGATTGTAGAGATCGAGAAACTCCCGGTCCATGTCTTAGAGCCGGTTGATCTGTATGCTGCCGCTATCAAGCTCAACGTCGGCGGTGAACTCGACCGGAACGTTCACCGGATGACAGAGCAATTCGGCGCGCACCAGGAAGCGAACTTTTAGCTCGTCGGATTTCAAAGAATTGTCGCGACTGGTTTGAATCGTGTCGCGAGCAAGACGCGGTTCATAGTTCATCAAAACCGTTTTGATTTCGTCTTGCACATCGTCGACCGAAATTTCATCAATCGAACGATGCGCAATATCAGGGAACCCAAAATTCAAGATCGAATTGCGGACATATTTGAAATCGTGAATATCCTCGGCCGATTCGAACGCGACTGTGTTCATCAAGGCTTCAAGGTCGCGGGCCACTTCGTGCCGCAGTTGCGCTTCGGTGATTGGCGACCGGCCGGACGAACGACGGCCGGAGAACACGCGTTCACCGGCTTCATTCTGAATCACATTTTTCTTTTTGGCATCGCGTTCCGCATGTGCGCTGCGGAAAGCGAACATCAGGGGCGGACTTAACCGGTTCTTGCGGCTGGAGTCGTGCATTCTGCTCAACAAGCCATCAAAGAATTCAGCCTCCGCAGTTAGCACTATGCCTTAGAACAGCAGGGCCGCCACCATTAGTCGGCGATGGCTCAAGCCTCTTTGTTGCCGCTGATGTCCCAGCCAAATTGCGGACTGGCGCCGGCAGCACCGGTGGCAAGCTGTTGCTTATATTCGTATTTGAACTTCTGGAAGTTGAGCGTCACATTTTCGGTCAGCCGGTCCTCGCCATGCGACCCGCCGGTATGCACACCGGTGACGATTATATTGGTCAGCGTGATCTTGATATACTCCAACGCGTCGCCGCCGGCTTTCCGCACGACCAGCTCGCCCTTGCTTATGTGTTCACCTTTAGTGCATGCCTTCATGAGGTCGGCGCTGGCCTTATCGACCCAGTGTGTGAAGGTGAGATCTTGGACGCTCACCTTACCGGCACCGCCGCCTGTGCCGATATGGGTCGTCCCGGTCTGGTGCATTCCCCAAGACCAACTCAGCACTTCGATTTGGTCTTTGTGCTTATGATCTTGCGATTCGCCTTTGATCGGATCGAGCTTTAGAAACATATCGACAGCCATCGACGTCGCCTTTCATGTTTCGGGTAGTTGCGAATCTGGTCACGCCCCGCCAGGAGGAGGCGGCAGCCGCGAAACGAGACTTAATCCCACGTCCATCGCTTCCAGCTGAAAGTGCGGACGCAAGTAAAACCGCGCGTTGTAATATCCCGGGTTCTCTTCGTTGGCTATGACTTCCACGGTTGCCGCTGCCAAAGGTTTTTTCGCTTTCTGAGTTTCTGAGGACATCGCAGGATTAGCGTCGACGTACTCGTTGATCCAAGTTTGCAGCCATTTGGTCAATTCATCCTTTTCCTTCATAGACCCAATCTTGTCGCGCACCATGCATTTGAGGTAATGGGCGAAGCGCGATACCGCGAACATGTAAGGCAGGCGGGCCGAAAGATTGTCGGAGGCGGTAGCCTCCACGCCCTTCTCGCCAAAGTATTTTTTCGGCTTGTAAACCGATTGCGCGCCGATGAAGGCCGCTTTGTCAGTGTTTTTCCGATGGATAATTGGAATCAGGCCTGATTTGGCAAGCTCGTGTTCGCGGCGGTCGCTGATCGCGATTTCGGTCGGGCACTTTAGGTCAACACCGCCATCGTCAGTTGGAAAGGTGTGGGTCGGTAGATTGATGACTTCGCCACCAGACTGAACGCCACGAATGCGAGTGCACCAACCGAATTCCTTGAACGCCCGATTGATATTCACGGCCATCGGGTAAGCAGCATTCATCCAGGCGTACTTGTCGCCCTTATGAGCGTCGGTCTCTTCTTCAAACGCAAACTCTTCAACCGGCTCGGATTTCGCGCCATAGGGCACGCGGGCGAGCACGCGCGGCATGCACAGGCCGACGTACCGCGAATCATCCTGATCCCGCAGTCCTTTCCAAGCTGCATATTCCGGCGTGTCGAACACCTTGCCGATGTCTCGCGGGTTGGAAAGCTCGGTCCACTTGTCCATTCCAAGTAAATTCGGATGTGCCGCCGCAAAAAACGGGCAATGTGCCGCGCCGGCAATTTTGCTTAAATCCCGCATGAGCTGGATGTCAGTCGGAACGTGGCTGAAGTAAAAATCTCCAACGAGGGCGCCATAAGGCTCGCCGCCCAACTGGCCAAACTCGTACTCGTACAGCTGTTTGAACAGCGGGCTCTGGTCCCATTTCGCATCCGGATAGAGCCGCAGATTGCGATACAGCTCCATCTTGGAGACGTTCAGGATCTTGATCTTTAGCGTAGCGTCGGTCTCCGAATTATAGACGAGATAATGCAAGCCACGCCAAGCGCTCTCGATCTGCTGAAATTCTGGAGCATGCAAAATCTCATTCATTTGCGCAGTTAGCTTCTGATCAAGCCGCGCGATCATCTCCTCAATGGTATCGAGGACGTCCTCCTTGACAACAGATTGATCCTTCAGCGCCTCTCGGACCAGCGTATTAACGGCATTCTCGACCTCAGTTTCAGCTCGTTCAGTGCGCGGCTTAAAACTTTGTTTGAGAACGTTCGCAAACTCGTCGGCTTCGACGGTCGCGGTCTGCCGTGCAGCAGCAGCTTGCTTCGCTTCGGTCGCCATGTTGCCTTATCCTTAGTTATTTCTCGGCCTCGGGCTCGCCAGTGTCGCGTTTGGCACGGTCGCGCAGTGCAGCCATGAGCTGCGGGTCGCCTAGGAGCTTCTTGAGCTGATCTTCAGCAGCGACCTTGCCATCCATATAACGAAGCAAGTTGGCAAGCTGCTCGCGAGCTTCGAGCAGCGTTGCCATCGCCGGGACTTGACGTGCGACTTTGGCTGGCCCGAAGTCTTCCATCTTGTCAAAGCGAAGGTTGACAGCAAGCTTCTCGTTGCCGGCATCCTCGCCCAATTTGTTGGTCACTCGCATCGCCACGCCGGGCTGGATGGCGGCCATGCGCTTGTCGAAGTTATCCATGTCAATGTCGAGAAATTTGCGGTCTTCGATCTTGCCTTTTTCTGCGCCCGGGGTGTTGCCGGAAAGATCCGCCAACACTCCCATGACAAAAGGTAGTTCAACGAGGCGCTCGGCATCGTACGGATCTTCATAGGTGATGTGTACGCGTGGAGCACGATTACGCCGAATAAACCTTTGTCCGCTGTCGGTTGCCATCGCGAGCACCCCGCTAAAAGCTGTGGCAAATCAGCCACTGTCTACAGAATTAGCTTATTTTGGATGAGGTTGAAGATTCCGTCAAATGATCTCTACGAGGATTAGGCTTATCGGACTTTGAGACTTAGGCCTTATCAGGCTTTCCCAGCGAATCCCCTGGCAGCAGCGCCTGCAACACGCTTAGAAAATCTCGCTGGGCGAGGTCGCGGGCACGTTCGATCAGGAACGGAATGGGACTCGAGGGTTCTGCGACTCGATAATATGACGCAACTTGAGCCAGTAAGGTAAGCGCTTGATTTCGCGACAGAATTGCGGGGGGCGAGGAGTTCGGTTGGCCGTCCCCGCTGTCGCTAATGAGCGGCGCGGGAATCGCCGGGCCTTCTGCGAAGGATGAAAGACGTTCGATTGGCAAATTAAAAAGCGCCGTTGGCCCAATATTGATCGAAGCCTGTTCCACATGGGCGGGAACAAGGGTCCGCATGACCTCGAGAAAGGACTTGCCCAGCAATTGATGGGCCTGCCGCACAAGGAGGAGAGCCGGAGAAGATGGTTCGTGTTGGCTGAAATATGCAGCAATCGCGGTCAGTGCGGCGCTCGCCTCAGCCGGATTGGTAACAAGTCCAACTGAAGCAACCTCATCGGCTGCCGCGGCCTCGACCGTCTCGGTGCCATGGCTCTTGGCGGGAACCAGCGCGGCACTCGGATCTCGCCGCGAAACCGCGTCGTCGAGGAAAGCTACAATTTTGTTCACAACCTCCGTAATTTTGTCGAGTTGCACCGAACCACCAGTGCTGTCCTTAGCCGACCACGTCTCGGAAATGTTGCTGAGCGCCGATTGAAGTTCAACGAATTCGCCGCGACGGACGATCATCGCCTGCAAATCAGCTTCGCGGATCAGCTTGTCGATCGTTGCAAGGTCGATGATCTCGTCGCCCACGCGCGGCTCGTTCGCCCCGGTGGCGATCAGGTATCCACGAAAGCTCACGATGCCGGCGCGTCGGTGTTCGATCAACGGCAGGTACTGCAGAGGCATGATGACAGTCGGCTGCACGTTTATGGATTCGATTGCAACCAACCGCGCTTGAAATTCACCACCCTCGGAACTCGGATGAACTTCGTCCCAGCGATCGCTCAGTAGTGCCGCTATGGCACGGATCAGCGTGAGAAATTCGCCGAATTGGCGTCCCAGCACGAAGTATTTGGCGAGTAGCACAAGCAGCCGCAGATCACGCGTTTTGGCCAGCAATGGATTCGCAGCCGCCGCTACATCATCGAGTTCGACCTTACTGAACTGGAAAGGGCGTCCGGCCGCACCGGACTCGTCCTTGCCGTCGAAGTAAGACGAAGGCAGGCGGCCTTCTGCGCCAGCCAGAAAGTTGAGATAGGCAGAATCTGCCGACAGATCCAGGTCGGGGCCACACGGGTTCTCCGTGGACACCGGCTTCGTCAAATTTTGGAAATCGAGTATCGTCATCTTTCACAAGTATCCAAGGCTTGTGCCGTGGATCTTAACCTGCCGGGTGTATTGTCAACCAATTCTATCGGTTCGTCAGCCTCGAATTTGAGCACTCACAGAGCCGCGCCTGCCGGGGCGATGACGTCGACGCGGCTTGGGGCCACAACCGTCCGGCAGCACGCTGGCTACAGGACGGCATAAGCCGCGTACGCGGCGAGTTGACGTTTGGCGATCACTCGCTCTGGACCAACCCATGAGGATTGCATTCTATTTCTCAATTTCAGATTATTTGCAGAGCTAATGATCCGCCAATCAGGCTGATGCGGTGGCCCTTGGAGCATGCCATGCCTTACATCACCGCGTTTGATAATGATGGGCTTCAGCAAGACATCTGGATGCAGGAGCGTGACGATACCTGCGGACCGGCCTGCGTATACATGATCGAGTGCCTTCTCCGTCAATCGTGCATTGTCGGAGGCGAACGTCGTGTTGCGTTTCTAACCTCTCTGCTACCGAAGGGTTACCGTGAGGGGAGCGGGACGCAATCCTATAGTGCGCTCAGGCAGGTCCTTGAGCGGATTGGCATCGGCGCCGCTGCGGCTCACTTAACGAATATGCGACAATTCGTGAGCGAAGGTTTTTTCCCATTCATCGCCCGAGTTCGGGTGGACGAATGGCGGCGGCCATTTCGTGGTCGCGACTAAAACCACGTCTTCAGGCGATCTGGTTTGTCTCGACCCCTGGTATGGACTTGTTCAACCGTCCCTCATCAATCTGCCAGCCTATTCAGTACAAGCCAATTATCGCGCACAGCAGTCGCTTCTAAATGTGATCGGCGGCACTCTCTCCGGCCACGTTGTCTTTCCAAATCGCTAGCATCTTGTTCAGCCGGGAATAAGATGGGCCAGACAGATCATTGAAGATCTGTATGGATTTGTTTGAAGCGAAGTGAGACGGAGGAAACCGACGTTATGGCGCAGCTCACGCAAGACAGTCGGATTGGTAATTTCACGACGCCGTTGGGCAAGGACGTGTTGGTGCTTGTTCGCTTCGATGCCAGCGAGGGCCTCAGCGAGTTGTTCGAGTTTCGCATCGAGGCGCTGAGCGAGGAAGCGGATATTAACTTCGATCGGGCGATCGGCCAGCAATGCAGCCTGAAGCTGAAGACCTACGGCCAAGAGCGCGAATTCAATGGCATCATGGTCGAGGCACAATGGCTCGGTGTGAAAAACGACTATTACAGCTATCGCGTCGTACTGCGGCCCTGGCTTTGGCTCTTATCTCGCACCACGGATTGCCGCATCTTTCAGGAAAAGAAAGCGCCGGAAATCATCAAGGAGGTGTTCCAGGATCGCGGATTTACCGATTTTGAGTTGAAGCTCACAGACGAAGGCTCCTATCCAAAGCTCGAATATTGCGTGCAGTACCGCGAGACCGATCTCAACTTCGTCAGTCGGCTCATGGAACAGCACGGTATTTATTACTTCTTCAAGCACAACGGCGGTAAGCACACGCTGGTGCTTGCCGATTCGAAGCCGTCCCATGAGCCCGTCCCTGGCCGCGCGTCAATTCCATATATTCCGCTCGCCGGCGACGATCGGCGTATCGAGGAACATATTTACGAGTGGGTCAACGAGCGTCGCTTCCGGACGGGGAAGGTCGAGCTTAACGACTACAATTATCTCAAGCCCAACGCCCAGATGCTAAGCGATGCGAATGGTTCGGAGCGCTATACTCGAGCAAACATGGAGTTTTACGACTACCCGGGCAAATACAAGGAAAAAGGCGAAGGCGAGAAATACGCCAAATGGCAACTGGAGGCCGAGCAGGCGCTCGATCACCGCCGACACGGCAATGGCGACGCGATGAGCCTGTTCGCCGGCGGACTCACGAAGCTCCAACGGCATCCGAAAGATTTGCAGAATATCGAATACCTCATCGTTCGCGCCTCGCATTCCTTCGTCGCAGAGCTCTACCGATCCGGTAATACCTCCGCCGCCTCAAACGAGATCTATTACGGCACTTATGAGTTCCTGCCGAGCGATCGGCCCTTCCGGGCTCCGATCGTCACGCCGAAACCGCTGATCCACGGCATTCAGACTGCAAAGGTCGTCACCAAGGACGACAAATCCAGCGAGGAGATCGACGTCGAGGAATTGACCGAGATTTATGTGCGGTTCTACTGGGATCGTAAGAAGAAGCGGTCGTGCAAGCTCCGGTGCGCGCAGGTTTGGTCCGGCAAGAAGTGGGGCGGCCAATTTATTCCGCGCGTTGGCCAGGAAGCCGTCGTCGAGTTCCTCGAAGGTGATCCGGACCGGCCGCTGGTGGTTGGTACCGTCTACAACGACGAATACAAACCGCCTTACGAGTTACCCTCGAAAAAGACGATCGCGGGCATCAAGTCGGATTCCTCAAAGGGCGGCAACGGCTACAACGAATGGAATTTCGAGGACAAGAAAGGGTCGGAGAAGATCACCATCCACGCCGAAAAAGATCTCGATATCACGGTGCTCAATTCAGAAACGCGGGTGATAGGGGAAATCTTCAAGCCGCCCAAGGGCAGTCCGTCCCGAGACACCACTCTCAAAAATGGCGACGACAACCTGACAATTCAGAAGGGCGACCAGAACGTCTCGATTCCCTTGGGGAGTCAATCGACCACGGCGATGATTTCGATCACAGACACAGTCGCGCCGAGTACGGTCACGATCACCCCTGCGTCCATAAGTCTGCAGGCACCCGTTATTAATCTGACGGCGATGGCAACGATCAACATAACTGCGCCGGTCATTAATATAACAGGTGTCGTCAATCTGAATGGAGTGCTCAACGTCACTGGCGGAGTAATGGTCAACGGCATGGTGCCGATGCTGATTCCGGCCTAATCGTGTTGGCGCGGTAGCGGATGGCCGGACATCGGATTGAGGATGGCATGTCACAAATTCGTTTCGCTACTACTCGCGATGTTTTCAACTCCTTTACGCTTGCTCCCAGCAGCATTAACGCGGAGCCGACGGACGAATTGCCTATCGATTTCCTACGCGGCTTGGTTGCGAAAGGAAAGCTTGAAGACGCCCTCACATTTTGCGGGTACCTGCTGCCGCGACGCGAGGCGGTGTGGTGGGGCTGCCGGAGCGTGCGGGCGCTGCTCGGGGAGGCTGCAAGGACCAACGCTGAGGGCCTCGACCTCGCGGAAGCGTGGGTGCGGCAACCCGATCCGGAACATCGGATGGCGGCGGAAGTTTTTTCCAAATCAGCAGATCGTGATAGTCCAATGACTTGGCTGGCGAACGCCGCAGCTTGGTCCGGTGGGGTGGTTTCGATCGGAACCTCGCCGGCGATCGCGCCGCCGCCCGAACTCACAGCCCACGCAGCGCGTGTGGCGATATTGTTGAGCGCGCGACATTTGGCGCCAGCGGAGCGGCGTAGCCGGCTGAGCGCCTGCATCGACGACGGCGCCCGATTGGCCGAAACGGGATTATGATAGAATTGGGAGTCGCAACCTCTCTTGATCGTGCGAGGATTGACTCGGCCGACTAGCGACACCAAGAGGCTAGCATGGGTCTCACTCTTCGTATTGAGAACGAAACAAAGCTGCCTGATGGAGGCCCGATCAGCATCACGGTGTCGGGGCGCCGTAGCATCGACATCGGTCGCGATTCCCACCTCGATTGGACCCTTCCTGATCCGACGCGACACGTTTCAAGTAAGCATTGCGAGGTCCGTTACAAGGACGGCGGTTATTGGCTGCACGACGTCTCGACGAATGGGACATTCCTGAACGGCAATGATCATCGTATGCAGGCACCGCACCGGCTATCCAGCGGTGACCGCTTCATCATCGGTCACTACATCATCGCGGCTACAGTCGATGGCGAGGCAGTGGCGGTTACTGCCGACACCGCTCCTGCGGCCTCACAACCTGCAGTGAACTATCGGGAACTTTGGGCGAATGATGGCAATGTCGCCCCGCCGATTGACCGCGCCGCGTTAAAGCCGCCGCGCGAGCGGCATCACGCCAAGCCGGATTTTCTTGATTGGGCTGCAGACGTGCCGGATGCCGCCGGTGCGCCGGATCCAGGGAATTCACCGCTGCCGCCGCCATCTGTTCAGCCGAACCCATCAATCCGGTCCGCGGGCTCGCCGTTCGTGCAACATGATTCTGATAGCTGGGCCTCAGGTCCTCGGACACCGCAGCCACCTGGGCCGCCGCCACCGCCAGCCATGCCGATACCGCGCCGCCCGCCGCCAATTGCATCCCAGCCGGACGAGCCGTGGGGAGGGGAGCTCGCCAAGCCCGCAGTCGTTGCCGAGCCATCCCGTCGCGCGTCCTCCGATCCGGCCCTATCAAATTCTGCCACCATATCCCCGAATATTGCCCAGCGCGTTGCGCAAGGCGCGCGCGTGCCTCCAGATTACTTCGCGGCGCGAGATACGGAGGAACTCGCCGAGATGATGGGGCAGGTGATACGGCTTGTGGTCGAAGGCACGATGCAACTCTTGAACGCGCGCCTGCAGGCCAAGCGTCTGTCGCGCAGCTCGAGCCACACCATGATCGAGGCGATCCACAACAATCCGCTTAAATTTTCTCCCTCCGCCGAGGACGCGCTTCGCATCATGTTCGGTCCGCCGACGCGCAGCTATCTCGACGCCTACAGTGCCTTCGCGCAAGGCTTCGATGACCTGAAGTCCCATGAGATGAAGACCTATGCCGCGATGCAGCACGCCCTCATGGCGCTCATGAAAAACCTCGATCCGGAAACGATCGATCGGGAGAATGCAGCGGAAGGCGGCATCGGGGCCCTCGTCGGCTCGCGCAAGGGACGCTTATGGGACGCCTATGTGGCGCGTTGGCAAGCCAAAATGGGCCGCGAAAACAAGGGTCTGATCGATGCCTTCATGCTCGAGTTTGCGAAGTTCTACGATCGGGAAGGCTAAGACATAATAGCGTCGGGGCGGTCGAATTGGCATGATGCCGAGACGAGACCGGACATGGGAAAGCGATGTCGTGGCATAGCAAGGTTTTTTGGTCCGAGGGATTGTTCCTCAGGCCCCATCATTTGCAGCAGAATGATCGCTATGTCGAACATTTGCTGGAAAGCCGGGTGCGTCACGTCACGCCCTATCCATGGGGATTTTCCCAGCTCCAAATCGACCGTGATCTCGCGCAGCAGAGCAAGTTCGCGGTCCGCCGCGCCTCAGGCATCATGCCGGACGGAACGCCATTCGACATTCCGGACAACAGCCCGATACCTGAACCGATCGATGTGCCCGATGAAGCCTCCGGTCAGATCGCGTGGTTGTCGATGCCGGTTTCCGCGCCAAACACCCGGGAGGTCGACGATAAGGTGAACGACAGCGCCAGTCGGTTCGTGCGCAGCTCCGAGACCTTCATTAACTCGACCTCCGCGCTGCGCGTCGAAGAGGAAATCGACATCGCATTTCCGCGGCTGGCGTTTGAATTGCGCAAGACCACCAAGCCTGGCTATCTCAGCCTCGGCATAGCGCGCATTCTCGAAATCCACGATCGCAACATTCTGTTCGACGACAAGTACGTCCCGCCGATGCTGATGTGCTCGGCGCATCCGACCATCGATGGTTGGATCAGCAGGATTGTCGGCTGGATCGATAACAAGCTGGAAGAGCTATCGCGCTACGCCGCCGATCCCACATCCGGGGGCGGACTGCAAAGCGTTGATTATCTGGTGTTGCAGCTGTTGAATCGTGAAATTCCCGACATGAAGCATTTGCACGGATCAAGTTACGTCCATCCCGAACGGTTGTTCGAAAAATTACTGCGCCTGGTCGGCGAGCTCGCGACTTTCGCGACGCCCGAACGTCGGGCACGCGAATATCCTGCTTACGATCACGACGATATCGAGAATGTTTTTGCGCCCGTGATACGCGACCTACAGGAATTCCTTGGTGCCCAGCTGGGTCGCCGTGCGATCCGGCTAGAAATCATCGAACGTGCCCAAAACGCGTTTGTTTCGCCAATTCGGGATCGTTCACTATTCCGCAATGCGACCTTCGTTCTCGAGGTCGCGGCGCGCAGGCCACTGATCGAAATCCAGAACCAATTTCCGCACCTCTTCAAAGTCGGCCCGAACACCAAGATGAATGAGATCGTTCATGCGCACTTGCCGGGAGTGCCGCTGGTCCACTTGCCGACGCCGCCACCGCAAATCCGAGCGATCACCGATCATGTTTATTTTTATCTCGATCGCAAATCACCGTTGTGGCCGGAGTTCAGCACGGCCGGTTCAGTGGGCATGCATTTTTCCGGCGACTGGCCTGATCTCGAGCTTGAGTTCTGGGCAATCCTGGAAGCGCGTCGATGAACGACAAGGACCGACCTTCTAACCCGTTCGGACGCGGTGATCGCACGATCATCCGGCCGAATCCGGGCGGTCGGTTGCCTCAGCCGCCCCCCCAGGCGCAGCCACCGTCACCAAATCCGACGCCTAGCCCAGTTCCGCAAGCTCCTTATCCGCCGCAACCTCCGCTCCCCCATCCGGGTCAGCCGAGCGCCGCCCCACAAACTCCATATCCCGGCGTTCCTCCGGTCCCGCAATATCCACCGGGCGCTTATCCGACTCCGCAAACGCCGGCTCCGCCGCCAGGCGCGCCTCCACCGCCGCCAGAGCCCTTTCGCCAGCCCCAGCAATATGCGCCGGCGCCTGCCACTCACGGGGCGGAAGAATGGATTTCCACGCCGTCGCAGCAGCAGGCCCATGCGCCGCAACAATTTCAGGCGGCGCCTAATTTCCGAGTCGATGATCTGGTCGCGCCGAACGCCAATCCGATCATGCGCGCTGCTGGACCGTTGCTCGTCCTGCTCGGACGCCTGCGGGTTGCATTGCTGCGCGCCTCATTCGCGAGTTTGATGGAACAGGTGGCCGCCGCGATCAAATTTTTCGAGACCGATATTCGCTCGGCGGGCATCTCGGAACAACAGGCGAATAGCGCAAAATACATTCTCTGCGCGACGGCGGACGACATCGTTCAGCATATTCCGACTGAAGATCGCCATGTCTGGACGCAGTACAGCATGCTCAGCCGATTTTTCGGCGAGCGCGTTGGGGGCGTGCGTTTTTTTGAAATCTTGGAACATGCCAAGGTCGATCCCCTAATCAATTATCCGTTGCTCGAGCTGCAACACGCCTGTTTGGCGCTAGGTTTCCAAGGCGTCTATCGAACATCCGGCGGCGGTCTTTCGTCATTACAGCAGTTACAGCGCAACCTCTATGAGTTGTTACGTCGGGTTAAGCCCAAGGTCATTCGAGATCTGTCGCCGCGTTGGCAAGGACAGGCTCTTGCAAGCAATGTGAGCCGGCTGCGCGTGCCGGTATGGATGGTTGGCTCGATTGCAGCCTTTTTGCTCCTGGTATTGTTCCTGACGCTGCGGATGCTACTCACCGGGGGGGCCGAAGCGACCGCTCAATTAACGGCAACTCTTCATCCCACCGACCGGGTCGAGCTCAGGCGTCGCGTGCCGGCCCCGCCTCCGCCACCTCCACCGCCGCCGCCTGAACCGCAGCAAATCAAATTCAATGATTGCATTCAGTTCGTGCCAACCGCGAACCTGATTGTGATCCGGTTGTGTGGGGAATTCCTGTTCGATTCCGGCCAAGCCGACGTCAAAACTGGATTTGCTCCGGTGGCCGCCGATATCGCGCGCTACCTCAATGATACAAGTGGCCCTATCAAGGTGATCGGCCACACCAACTCAACGCCGATAAAGACGGTGCGGTTTCCTTCCAATCAGGTGTTGTCGAAGGAGCGAGCCAATGCCGTCGCGAGTGTAATCAAACGGTTGATGCAGCAACCCAATAGGGTTGAGACCGAAGGCCGTGGTCCGGATGTTCCGGTCGCCCCCAACGCAACCTCGGAGGGCCGGGCGAAGAATCGGCGCGTCGAGGTCACCGTTGCGCGCCAGGGACCAGCCGAGGCAGCAGCACCAAGATGATGGCGGGGCCAAGCGCATGAAATCGATGCTCGGCAAAGATATCCTTCGTGTCATCCTGTATGGCGTGGGCCTCAGCTCGCTTGCCGGCCTCGTGTATGTCGCCGGCCCGTTGGTCGCATTCGGCGATTTCCGCCCCCTCGAACATCACATTGTTCGTGAGATCGTTATTCTGCTGCTGGTCGCCGGCGTGGCCTCCTTTGGCGGATTTAAGTTCTGGCGCCGTCGCAAGAGCGCTAAGCAGCTCGCGGAGGGCATTGCCGAGCAGCCAACCGAGACTGACGAGGCCGTTCTCAAAGACAAACTGAAAGATGCGCTCGCTACCCTGAAGGCGGCGAGCAAAAACAAAGGAAGTTATCTCTACGACCTGCCTTGGTACCTGCTTATTGGACCGCCCGGATCGGGCAAGACCACGGCACTGGTCAATTCGGGCTTGAAATTTCCGCTGTCGCGCGGCGCGACCCCCGCCGCGATCGCAGGCGTTGGCGGCACTCGCTACTGCGACTGGTGGTTTACTGAGGACGCGGTTTTGATCGACACCGCCGGACGCTACACCACGCAAGATTCCGACGCGAAGGGCGATAAGCAGAGTTGGATCGCATTCCTCGATCTGCTCAAAAAGAACCGGCCCCGCCAGCCGATCAACGGCGTCATGGTGGCCATCAGCCTTGAAGACATGATGACGCTGAGCACGGCGGAGATCGCGGCGCACAGCAACGCCATCCGCGCCCGTCTTCTCGAACTGCACGAACACCTCAAGGTCGATTTCCCCGTCTATGCCCTATTCACAAAGGCTGATCTGGTTGCTGGGTTTGTCGAATATTTCGGCTACCTCGGGGATCAGGGACGCAAGCAGGTCTGGGGCGCGACTTTCCAAACCGCCGACAAGAAACGCAACATGATCGGCGAAATGCCGGTCGAGTTCGACCTGCTGCTCGAACGCTTGACAGAAGAACAGCTCGATCGCCTGCAGGACGAGCCGGTGCCAAATACACGCGTGGTGCTGTACGGCTTTCCGGCGCAGATGGCGCGCCTCAAGCAGCAATTGTACGATTTTCTCAATCAGATCTTCGAACCGACCCGCTACCACGCTAATGCAACGCTGCGCGGCTTTTATTTTACCTCGGGCACTCAACAAGGAACGCCCATCGACCAGTTGATTGGATCGCTGGCGCGTTCATTTGGAACCGAAGAGGTCGCGGCTGCGAATTATTCAGGTCAGGGCAAGAGCTACTTTCTGACCGACCTCATCCAAAAGGTGATTATCGGCGAGGCCGCCTGGGTGTCGACCGATCGTGCGGCGGTGCGTCGAGCCATGATCATCAAGGCGGCCGCCTTTACGGTCATTGGCCTACTTTCGATCGGTCTGTCGATGGCATGGTGGGTCAGTTACAAGCACAATAGCCTCCTGATTGAACAGAGCGAAAAAGCCGACCAGGACTATCTCAACACTGCGGGATCCCTGGCGCGCAAATCTATCGTGGCGGATCGCGACTTCAACAAAATCCTGCCCGCGCTCCATCGTCTTCGTTACATGCCGGCGGGCTATGCTGGGCGCTCGGTGCCAACGCCATGGGCCGCAACGTTCGGGCTCAGCCAACGCGAACGACTGCAATCAGCGACAGAAAACGCCTATCGCGTCGGTTTGGAGCGCCTGCTGCGGTCGCGTCTGATTTTTCGACTGGAGGAGCAGCTTGACACCAATCTGGCCAATCCCGGCTTCATCTACGAAGCCCTCAAGGTCTATCTGATGTTGGGTGGTCAACAGCGCATCGATCGTAATTTGATTTTGTCGTGGATGCGGCGCGATTGGTCAGAAAATTTGTATCCAGGAGCGGCTTATGCCGAAGGTCGCAAGTTGCTGGAAGACCATTTGGTCGCTCTGCTCGATCTTGAGAACGGTCCGCCTTTGATCGAACTCGACGGCCGACTGGTCAATGAGGCGCAGCGGACACTCGCACGGCTCAGCGTTTCGCAACGCGCCTATCAGCTGCTCAAGTCCCAGGCTCATTCTTCAAGCGGGGGCGACTGGGTGGCGTCGCGAAAGGGCGGCCCCGATGCGGAGCGCGTCTTTGAGGCTGCTAATGGGCAGAGACTCGAAACCATCCGGGTTCCAGAATTCTATACCTACACGGGCTTTCACCGCTCCTTTATCGCGCGGTTGGGCGATATTGCCGAGAGTGTGAAACGTGAGCGCTGGGTGCTTGGTCCGGCCGGCGATCAGGCGGTGGTATCTGCGCAGTACGATAATTTACCTGATGAGATGCTCGAACTCTATACGCGCGATTTCATCACCGTCTGGCGCGATGCCTTAGGCAAGCTGCGGCTGCGCAAGCTGCTTGCCGACAAGCCGCAATACGTCGCGTTAAGCGCGCTTTCGGCGCCGACATCGCCACTCAAGCAGCTGCTCGAATCGATCCGCGACGAGACCGCCCTCACGCGCGAACGTCCAAAGCCGCCGCCTGCCGCCGGTTCGCCGCCAACACCTGCCGAAAAGCCGCTTGCGCTCCTGTTCAAGTCGCAGGATCGAGCGCCCGGGGCCAGCATCGAGGCAGCATTCAAGCCGTTCCATCTCGCGGTCGAGGGCGATGGAGGTCGGCGGCCCGTCGATGATCTGCTTAGCAATCTTAATCAGATTGCCCAGAATCTCACCCTGTTGAACAATCCGATGGAAACGGCGCGGGCGAATGCCGAGCTGCAAAAGCTCACTGCGGCATTGCGTAACAATGCCTCGCGAATGCCGTCGCCGGTCTCCGACATGCTGCGGATGGCGGTGGGTGAATTTGAAGGCGACGTTGCTTCGTCCACGGCCGGTCAGCTTCTAGTCGCCTTGCGCGACCAGGTATTGCCGGCGTGCCAACAGGTCGTCTCCAATCGTTACCCGTTTATCCGTGGCAGCGAGCAGGATGTACCGATCGCGGATTTTGCGCGGCTGTTTGCTCCGAACGGACTGCTGGATAGTTTCTTCAAACAAAATCTGGCGCAACATGCCGATACGTCAAGGCCGGTTTGGGCTTGGCGCCAGGATACTCCGGTGACGCGTTCGTTCTCCCCGAACACGCTTCGTGAATTCCAGCGCGCGGCACAGATTCGCGACGCATTCTTCCAGACTGGCGGGAATATTCCGATGGTCTCGATGGCCATCAAGCCGCCGGTGTTTGCGGGTGCCGGCAGTGCGAAATTTGAGGTCGGCGGTTCGGTGGTCAGTGCCGGCGCGGGTGCGAGCCCGGACCCAGGCTTTGGACGGCCGCCGCCTCCGCCAGAGCGTCCGACGCCGGTGTCAGTGCAATGGCCAAGCCCTTCGCCGCGCACGGCTTTGACGGTGACGATCGACCAATACGGCCAGCCGTCGACTTTGGAAAAAACCGGCCCGTGGTCGCTGTTTCGGGTGCTTGAAGCCGGCGGTCTGAGGGTAAGCGGGGAACGGGCAACAGTGTCCTACATTATGGGTGGACGCGAATTGCATTATGAGATCAGCTCCGGGTCGATCCGCAATCCTCTCAACTTACAGCCGGTCCGGGAATTCCGTTGTCCGGGCGGAATATAGCAATGCGGTGCGGTTTATTTGGCAAATTAACCGCCAAGCGTGACTTCATTGCACTCTACGCGCCGCGGACGTTCCTCAACGCCTGGGAGCCGTGGATGCAAAGCAGTATCTCGGCAAGCCGAGATACGCTCGGAAGTGGTTGGCAGAGTGCATTCTTGTCTGCGCCGATTTGGCGATTCTGGCTCGGCTCGGAAATCTGCGGCGCGACGGTTGCTGGCGCATTCATGCCTTCGCTCGACGGGGTCGGACGTTACTATCCTTTGACGCTGTTCGCCTATTCCGAGCCGGGGACGGCGATACCCCCACCTGACATCGACGCGCAGAACGCATGGTACCATGCCGTTGAAGAGTACTTGCTCACAACCCTCGACAAAGCCGTGACGTTCGAACAGACGTCGGGCGCGCTCGACCAATTACCGCCACCCGCAGGTCTCACGGCCGCTGTGCCACAAGACAATCTTGATGCCGTGGCAGACGGCACAATGGCGGCTCGGGCAACCGACAGCACCTTGCAGGAGCTATTCGTCGCCTTGCGCGCAGCAAATTTTGCGAGCATCTATGCGGCAGCGAGCTTTTGGTGGACCATTGGTGGTGGCGACTATCAACCCCTGGCTCTTTGCTGCCGGAAGATGCCGGATCCGTTCTTGTTTGCTGGCATGCTGACCGGACATCTGGAACCCGTCAGTAGCTAACGTCAGTCGCAGGTGTCGATGCAGCTTTCACTTGCCATGTACGAGACTGGCGCTGGAACGCATGTCGGCAAGGTGCGGGAGCGCAACGAGGACCGTTTCCTGACCCAACCTGAGACTGGTCTCTGGGCAATCGCCGACGGCATGGGCGGTCACGAGGACGGCGATTACGCAAGCCAAGTCATTGTCAACTCGTTGAGCGAGATCCGGGCAACGTCGACTGCCGCCGAGCTGCTGGCGCGCTGCGAGGAGCAGATCGCCGCAGCCAATGGACGGCTCCGCACCATTAGTCGCGAACGCGGCGGCGCCATTGTTGGTGCAACGGTTGCGGTGCTGCTGGCACTGGAGCAGTACTATGCTTGCGTATGGTCAGGCGATAGCAGGATCTACATGGTCCGTGATGAGGTCATCTCGCAGTTGTCGCGCGATCACACAGAGGTCCAACGACTGCTGTCCGAAGGGGCAATCACCCTGGAGGAAGCAAACGTATGGCGGGGCGCCAATCCCATCACTCGCGCCATTGGGGTTTTCGACAAGCCGGAACTCGAGTTGACGAGCGGACCACTTCAGGCCGGCGATGCTTTTGTCATTTGCAGCGACGGTTTGACGCATCATGTCAGTGACGAAGAGATATTGCGGTACGTGTCGTCAGCTAACCCGCAGCAGGCATGCGACAACTTGATCGCGCTAACCCTCGAACGCGGGGCCGTTGACAATGTGACCGTTGTCATTGTCCGTTATCAACCAAACTCCGAGGCCGCAGATCCTGGCTCCTCACGCTACGATCGTTCGGAGTGGCGCGGATGATGATGAGCGATTCCTCTCCGCAGGCTTCTCGGCGGCTTTCCCCCGGCACGCGTCTCAACGGCATTTATGAGATCGACGAGCAGATCGGAATCGGCGGGATGGGGGAGATCTATAAGGGCCACACGATCCAATTCGGTGATCCCGTCGCCATCAAGCTAATGCTGCCGGAATTTGGCGAGAACGAATCGGCGCTCGCGCTATTTCGCAAGGAAGCTTCCGCGCTTCATAATCTGCATCACGATGCAATTGTTCGCTATTACGTCTTCACGGTCGAACCGGTTTTGCAACGGCCTTATTTGGCGATGGAGTTTGTCGATGGGCGGTCGCTTTCCGATCTCCTGGGAGATGGTCCGCTGGTTTTCGAGGCGGCGCGATCACTGATGCAGCGTTTGGCGAGCGGCCTGCAAGCCGCTCACGAACGTGGCATCATTCATCGCGACGTTTCACCTGACAATGTGCTCATCCCAGGCGGCGACGTCGCGCGGGCAAAAATCATTGACTTCGGCATCGCGCGATCGACCACTGTGACCGACGGCACGGTGATCGGCAGCGGCTTCGCTGGCAAGAACAATTACGTCTCACCCGAACAGCTCGGGTTGTTCGGCGGCAATGTTACTGCGAAATCCGACATCTACAGTCTCGGCCTGGTGCTGGTCGCGGCGCTTACCGGCCGTCCGCTGGACATGAGCGGAAGTCCGGCCGAGATCGTCGACAAGCGCCGCAAGGTGCCCGACTTGGGCGCCATCGACATGCGATTTCGCCCGCTGCTTGAGCAGATGCTGGAGCCGGATCCGGCAAAACGCCCCGAGTTCAATGGCGGTGGTGGCCAACTGGCCGCTCAATCCGCCTGGAGCTCTGCGCAGGGACGTGGAGCCGGCGCGACAGCCATTGCACTCCGATCAGGCTGCACCATGGCGTGGACGTCGCTGGGTGCGGTACGCGTCCGCTGCGGCAGTAATTTTCGCACTCGTTGGCGCCGGCGCCGGCTACTACCATTACGCCATGCTCACGCCAATTGCCGTTCAGCCACCACCGATCGGCCAACTTAGTCCCAACGTTGGCCCGTCTACCCCGGCCGCACCCTCGACCAATGATCCCGGAAAACTGGCGCTCCCGACGCCGTCCCCGCCCGGGCCTGGCCCTTCTCCGCCGGTGTTGCCCGCGCCTGTCCCCAATCCTCAGCCACCCGCCCTTGACCCCACTCCTCCTCAGGGGCGCATCGACAAAGTCCGCCGCTACATTGATCAATACGATGGCGGAGAATGCTTTTTCATCACTCCCGTGGCGGTTGGTGAAACCGCTGCTGCAGTCGAGGGGTTCGGAGCGTCCACCGGTCCATTCGAAACGCTCGATCGCGCATTTCGCCGCGACAACGGCTTTGAGGCGTCGATCGGGGTGCGGCAGGTCACGCAGGCGCAATGCCCCGCCATAACCTTCCTCGGCAATCTGCGAGCGGAACGCGCGCGAGCGCCACGTCTGCAACTCAACAGCACGAGCGTGCGGAGCGGACACACCCTAAACGGCACTGTCGAAAATTTCGGAGTTCCGGCACGTCGAGCTGTTACTTGTGTCCGATTCAGGGCAGGTCCAGAACGTGTCTTATGCGCTCAAAGACGGCACCGACGCCAAGTCGTTCAGCCTGGGCATGCAAAGAACCGAGGGCGCCGGCGGTCAGCCGCAGCTTCTCATGGCGATTGCGAGCCCCCGTCTCATCGAGGCACTGCGCCCAAGCCGTCCGGTCCAGGCCGACCAGTTCTTTCTGTTAGCCCTCAGCGAATCCCGTCGCGCCAATTTGACCCTCAGCGCGAACGCGAGATATTTCAAGATCGAACGATGAAAAGCAGTTAGTCCCGCAATTTTTTGCGAGCGGACGATAGATCAAGGTCGCCCGACGATTAGAATTTTTAAATCCTTGTCGGGCGTGAAGTTGGTTGCCGTCGAATCGCTTTGAGTGGGTGAAATTTCCTTGATGTTGGGTGCGCAGAAGCTGACAATTCGGTTTGCTTTGCCTTTGTCCACGATAAGGCGGAACGATTTGATGGGTCCGGCCCAATTGGCTCCTGTCTTCAGCACATAGCTGATGCGCCATTCCGTCAGCTTGGCCGTGTTTGCTTCGGTGCTGCCCGCAAGTTTGTCCAAACTCGCCAGAAAGCTGTCTGAGACACAGAATTGTCTGCGATAACGGTCGACCTCCTTTTCCATCGCTTTATTCTGCCGCAAGGCTTTCCGCAGCACTGTGTCGTTGCTGACGCCGAGACTTGTCCGGTAGCGATGCTCGACGGCAACAAGCCGGTTGGGCGGAAAGGTTTGTTGCCGCACCGCCGACATTTTGACGGTCCAGCCGGCATCATAAATCGGGCGATCGCGGTCATCGGAGCCAGACTGAATCAGCAGGCCATCATCGATCAGCCGTTGGCGGGTTGCGGGGGGCAGATCCGGAAGGCGCTTCTGCTTGGCACCGATCGGCAGCAGGGGTACTCCCATCGCTCGCAGCGACGCGGTCACGTCTTTGCCACCGAGCATAGCGCGCTGTGTCATCGACATCTCAATCGGCTTGCCGTCGATTTTGGTTTCGAAGCCGACAAAGTTATTCGGGTCGCCCACCGGGAACACATAGTTTTCAGCCTCGGTGAGATCGATGTCGGGAAGCGGAAAGGCCACCCTCAAGGTAACGGGTGAGGCACTCTGATTGCGGAACAGGTACTTGATCGTGATCACCTCTGGCGTGATCGTCAGTTCTTCCGATTCCATTGCGACGTCAGGCGATCGGGTGAACACCAGGCCGCCCACCGAAAGCTCGGCGGCAGTATCGTTCGCGCGGCATGGCGTGGCGCCGGCAAAACTGCAAGCCAGGGCAATGGTCACTGGCAGATAGCGCAATCCAAGCTTTCTCATCTCTGAATCTCAACCGCGGATCCTAGAGCATGCGGCCCAATTTGGGCATGGTGATCGTCTCAACCAAACATCATACTCGTTCGCGAGAATGTCCCCAAGACCCAAGCTTGTTGATCAGCACGAGTTCGAACCAGCGTCGTGATCGGCTCATTGATCAGAATAACCGGAAGGAACGACTTGCCCCAACCGCTGTCCGTTTGAGAATAAGACTACGAAGGCGCCGCGGAGCTATCTTCCATTCAAAGCAAGGGGAAAAACCAAGGAAAATGCAATTTCACCCTGCCAAGTGCGGAACACAAGCCAAATCGGCAATGCTCGAACAGTCTATCAGAAGGCTAGATTTCGCGTTGCGCCCAGATCGAGGAGATCTGAACAGCGCGGAGATGCGTTCGTATTGCAGTACGGCCAGAACGGTGCATCATACATGTCAATCCATGATGCTTCTGGAAATCGGATATGATTATTCGAGGTTTGATCGCCGCCACAATAGGAGCAATAGTCATGACGTCTTCTGGCGCAGGCTCCGGACGCGACATCGAAGATATTTTACGGTTGTTGCTTAACGCGCGGCAACTCACGCAATACTACCACTTCGAGCAGCGTCCCGAACGTGTGCCTTTGAAAATCTTCAATCGCACTAATGTCCAAATCGGTAAGCTCGAATTGACCGCTGCCGGAAAACCGGTGCAACTGGTATCAAACCCTAACGATCGGGCAATCGAGATTACTCGGATGGATGTCGGGAGCGATCACGCAGAGATCGCGTTTACGTTTCAAATCGAGGGCGTTGTAGGCGCGGCATCATTCAAAAAGGTTCAGAATAACTGGTCCATGGATAAGCTCAGAGTTGGCGAGCGGTAAAGCGGTTCGGAGGCCAGAAAAATGATTTCTTGAACAGCGATCAGACCAGGTTTCCAAAATTCACGCGATACGTTCGTTATTCACTTCCCAAGGTGGTCGAGGTGAAATCGATCGTGGCGGCTTTCGCGAAATACGGCCAGATCGATCGTACGACCTTGAAGCGCGCGTTGACGTGGGGCAACAAACCCTCAATCGTGATCAAGAGTTTAAAGGCTGACGACGCGATCGGTCTGTTCAATGCTGACGTCGATCCAGACGTGATCAACATCGACACTGACATTGTGAAAGAATTCGAAGACGGCCACGGATTACGCAAAACCAAATGGCATAAGGACGTTTATCTGGTCGGCGTTACGTTGCTGCACGAGTTGACACATTGGGCGGACAACCTCGATGGCATAGATTTTCCCGACGAGGAAGGCGAACAATTTGAGCAGGATATTTATGGCATGGTCATTAACAAATAAGACTTGTCCAAACTTTCCGGATTCTCGCTAAAGCAGAATCTATTCAAGGCCGGTGGTATAGCGAGGCAGCGTCACAACGGACGATACAAGTCGCCCCATTCAGCTTTCCAAACCCCGTCAGGATCCATGATGACCAGCGCCACCTTCATCTGATTGGCGAGCCGGATCGCCGAGCGAAACAATTCGATGATCGGCAGATCGGGCTGATTCGATCCTCGGTCAGTCGCCCATCGCTTGCGCTCATCGGGAACACCACGGAACCGACCTCCTTGTTGGCTTGCTTCTTCAAAACCAGCGTGATCGCATCTGGCTGAATTTCATCCACCTGCTCAAATCTGTTCTTGGCCATGGCGGCAGCGCCTCTCGCAGCATAAGTACATATTCCATCATCTCGCGATCGCGCGCACGGTGCAAGTTGGGGTCGCTCCGAGACGGCCAGGCTCTGCTAGCCGATACTGCGTAAGGACCGACCGGATCGTTCACATCCAAGGGCGAGTTGTGTTAATGTTCTGCGAGCCTTAGCGCGAGGTTGCGGCAGATGTTTCGAGCTTTGTTCGGCCCAGTTGCTGTGGCACTGCTCTTCGCCAGCACCGCCGGGGCGCAGGACCGGGTGGTCAAGCGCTTTACCCAAGGTGGTGGTTCAAACGCGGTCGGCATTGTTGATGCGAGCGAGGACACAGAAATCAACGGCCCGCAAGCCTTGACCGCAGGCGACAACGGCGAGTTGTTTTTGCTCGATCAGGTCAACAACCGCATCGTCCGCTTCGACCCGAACAATCCAGCATCTGATCCGCGAATTCTGGGAATCCCGCCCGATATTCAGCCGACTGACCTGGTTGTCCGCAAGACCGACATCATGGTGTGGGACGGAACGATCCGCACTTTTCGTGCGCCCGACTCGGACGGTGCCTCCTACCGTGGCCTCGAGGAGGTGAGCACGCGCGCCGCCGAAGATCCGTTCGCGCTCTCGGCCTTTGCCCAAATGGGCTCGCAAGCGCCCGGCGGCGAGGCCGATTTGCTGGACGCCAACACGCGTGCGGTCCAGAGCAAGCAGCCGCGCCCCCGCGCGCGCCAATACGTTGCTTCGCGCGGCCGGGGGTCGGTGATCGTTGATGTCCTCCCAGACAAGTCTGGAACCGGGGCACTGATCGAAGTTCGGGACAAGGACGAGACCACTCCACCAACGCCACCGGCGCGATTGCAGGTCAAGGTCAGCGACCGGCTCGGCGCGGTCGAGTTTCTGGAAATCGACCACAATGGTCGGATGTTTGTGCTGCTGGAGAACATTCCGGCCAATTCCACGCAGGCCGCAACGGTCGTTGCACGGTTTTCTCAAGCCGGCGTCCTCGAAGGCATCTACGAATTGCCATTGGATGGCAATGTGCCGCTGACGCGGCGCTTCGTTACGATTTCCAGCACGGGCGATGTGTACTTTATGCGCACGCAAAAAACCGGCCTCGAAGTGGTCGGCGTCGGTTTTCGTGCGCTCGGCAAGAACAAAATCATCGACGTTCGTCCGGCCCGACCGAACCTGTTCACCACGTTGTTCGGCAAAAAGGGGCCTGTTGCCGCGGTGCGCCCACTCGATCGCCAGCAGGTCATCGAAACCGCGTTTGCCTTCGAGGGCGTGCAATGGCGCTTGACCAATTCCGCCTATGGCCGTGATCCGGATACTGCCTGTACTGGCTTCAACCGGATTCGCCGGCCGAATTACCTCCACGGCAAGCTCGGACAAGAGGTTCGCGGCGTGCCGTATTGCTGGGGCTGCCATGGCTCGCTCGCGAACTTCCGCACCCGACTCGAGCGCGGCACCATGGCCGGCAACGTTTGTACGCGCAATGCGCCACGCAGCGACGTCGCCGGCGTGGATTGTTCCGCATTCGTCAGCGCGGCCTGGGGACTTGCGACCCATTTTACCACGGCGGCGATCCCGGCGATCGCCGCCCAGTTGCCGAACGCCTGGGATTTGCGGCCGGGCGATGCACTGAACAAGCCGCATTCGCATGTCATGCTGTTTCTCCGCTTCACACCGGACCGCAAAGCCGAGGTCATGGAAGCCTCGCCGGGCGCCTGCAACGGTCGGGTCTGCCGCAACGTCTATCCTCTGGCCTCGCTATTGGCGCGCGGCTACGCACCGGTCCGCTTCAAGGCGCTCGCCAACGACACCAGCGTGGTGGCGCAAGCGATGGCGCCGGAAGAAAGCAAGGGCAAGACGGCCAAAAAACACCGGCGGTGAGCTGGCGCGCCTGTTGCAGTGTCTCCACGAGATTATGGGGAAGTTGACCCGGATCGGCCGGCAAAAGATACTCGCAAGACCGTTTATGCCTTTGTTCGGTCCTTCATGCTGCGGCTGCATTTTCCAACCGGCGATTTGATCATCGATCACCGAGCCGCGCTCGCGCCGGTGCGCCGCTTGCACTGCCTCGACAGCGAAGACGAGGTCCGCAGGCTTCTGCTGCTTGCGCTCACGACCTCGACCGCGCTCGATCGCCTCCGCTGTTTCTGGGCGCATTGGCATTCCGAATCCTATCGGGTCAACGTCATCAATGATCGCAAGCTGATCGATCGCGTGGCGCGGATGACCGTGAATGGTCCGCTGGCGGCCTTTGCCGTGTTCCCCAAACCGGCGCTGAACACATCGCATGTCGCCGCCAAACTGGTCTCGGGCGCGCCGGCCAAGAAAACGCCGCCCGTCACGGGACCGCCGCCGGCGCATGTCACGAATCCGAGCACGGCCGCGCCGAAGCACTTGGCTTTGAATCCGCGGGGCGAGGCGATCGGTGCTCCGCCCCCCGCCGCCTCGCGCCTCGCAGCGACATCGCCAATATCGTCCACGATCGCGCCGCCAACCTATGACGTGCAAATTCTTTCAATAGAGCGGCGATTTGAGCAGGTGCTGCGGCGAACGCCGCCCTACTTGCCGCAGGCGATGCGCGCCGACTTCATGAAGTTGCTTGAGCCGGAGATGCTGGTCACCACCGTTGGCGTGCTGGCGGTCTGGGCCGGATCGCATGCCATTGGAATTGGATTCATCATCGATGCTTTGCTGGTGATTGCCGGCATTGTTTTTCTCGGTATGGCGATTATCGACGTCGCTAATTTGTTGCGAAAAGCGCTCGAGCTGACGGTTGAGGCCAAGGAAGAAAAGGACCTCGAGGAGGCGGCGAAGCTGGTAGCAGAGGTGGTGGCAAAGATCGGCGTTGCTGCTTTTGTCGCGCTGATCACACATGCGGCAAGTCGCACCACCAGTGCGGCGATGAAGGGGAAGGGCGAGGGATTGCGAAGAATTCCAGAGCCATCGCGTGTCACAAGACGCGAGTATCTGAACAAAAAGTTTGGTCGGACTGGAAATCTCAACGAAGACATAAATAGTCGTAGCCCCGTCGATGGGATGTATCTAGCCGCTCCCGCTGCGAAGGCCGAAATTGATGCTGTCGCAGATGAAATTGCAAAGACAGTTGGAGGGCGTGTTGCGCGAGCAAAACTAAAGTCTAAAGCGAGGGCAATAGAAAAGGCCATAAAAGAATACAACGGTCATGGATCTCGCGTAAGCGATATCGCGAGAAATACAATTATAGTGCCCAAAGATAAAATCCCAGAGGTTGTTGCAGCCCTTAAACAAAAGGGAGCAAAGATCAAGATTACCAACGTCGGTGATGATGAATTCGGATACACTGGCGTCAACAGCAAAATCCGCACAGAAGCCGGTATTCAGGCAGAAATTCAGGTGAATACTCCTGAAATGATCTTCGCCAAAGAGAAGCCTGAAATTGCTCGTCAACTCCTAGGAGATGAACTGTATGATTCCATTGCCGACGTAAGCCCCGTCCCAGGCGGAAAGGGACACGAATTTTACGAAAAAGCGCGTGCGTTGCCGCCGGATGCTCCGGAGAGAGAGTCGTTGGCGGAAGAGAGTAGGGCCTATTACAAACATTTTCAGTGAGAAAAGCCATGGGTGTTAAAGCGGGCAAGCAATTTACTACTCAGGATGTTTTTATCGATTATCCATTCGAAAGCGTGAAATTTCGCTGGGATCATAGGCAGCGAAGAGTGTATCGCAAATTCTACGGCGATGCGGAGGAAACGGAAGTTCCGTATAATAGCACATTATTTAATGAGGCATTGGCTTCCGGAAGTCAGATAGAAAAGGATGACTATCTAAGAATTGGCCCGGAATTCTCGTGATACTGTGATGTCGAGCCGCTGCCTGCAGCCACGGCAATGTTCTTGGAAGGTCCCTGATCGCAAGCACTGGTTTGTCCTGGTCAGGCGCTTCAGTTCTTGGCGAAGATCGTTGTGAGAAACCCGTAGAAACGTATCATCGTGTCGTCGCGCCGGTGTGACCTGCGCGAAATTTCCGAAAACTGCCGCCGCCCGACCACAAGCACGTTGGCAAAACAATGCTATCGCCGCGGCCGGGCTTTCGAATGAATCGTATGCCTATTCACCCCTCTATATTGCGTGATCGAACGCGTAAAGGACGTCTAATGGAATGTATAACTACCACGGAATTGAGGATCGAACATCTAGTTCCCTCGAACCTGGAAATGAGCATGAAAGATAAAAACCGGCACGGAATGACCGGTGAGCAAGGCGGAGCTTGGAAAATTTGGATCGGCGTGACTGCAACCCGTTCGATGGCCAGTTAGAGTCGCAATTCTAACAGAGGCACACTGGGGAAGGCGAAGTCTAGTGTCGGGAGGGAACTGCGGTCTCCGAGTCGCCTGCTAAGTTGCGTAACCTCCTATTACCCCATAATCTTCCTATCTTTAGCGGTGTTCAGGCTCATCCAAACCTATGCGCGCTTCGGCTATCGGCTCTGTTTTGCTAGGCAGTTTTCTCGCAACGGCCTTTTTATCGGCCGGCACGCTTTCTCCTGTCCTGGCGGCCGACTGCACATCGATGATCGACGAGTTCAACCGCACGGTGGATGCCGGCCGCGAGGCGGACGCGCAGAGCCAGATCGACAAGATCGCCACCAGCGCCGAATGCGGACGCTATCAGGTCGCCGCACAGTTGCGGCTTGCGGCCTTGCGGCTCTCGACTGCCCAGCAGTTGATGGCGCGCGGCCGCCCGGTGGGCGATTACGAGCGATTGCTGATCGCCGCTGAATCGCCGGAAGTTCTCTGGCAGGCCTCCGCCACCATGGGCGAGGTGCGGTTCGGCGAGCGGCGCTTCGCCGACGCCGCGATGGCCTATGATCGCGCCATCGAAATCATCAAGAACGAAACGCTGACGCCAACCCCGCCCTCGAAGTTTGAGATCGAAGGTTTGGTCGAGCGTGCGGCGCAATCGCGGCTGCTCGCCGCCAATGCGACGACCAAGGAAGAGCCAAAGTTCGTCCGCACCGCCAAAGATCAGCGCGACGGCACGCTCGGCGGCCTGTATTCCCGCTCGGTGCGGGGCATCGTGCCGCGCGCGATTCCGGTGCCGGTCACCTTCGAGTACCGCAAGGCCACACTCACTGACATCGGCAAAGAAGCCGCCCGCGAGCTGGCCGAGGCGCTCAGGGAACAACGACCCTCCCGGCTCACCTTGGTCGGCCACACCGATGTCCGTGGGACCGCCGAATTCAACATGCGGTTGTCCCGCGAACGCGCCGAAACCGTGGCAAACTTCCTCAAAGAAAGTGGTATAAGCGTGCAGGTGGTCACGGAAGGCAAGGGCGCCAACGAGCCCATGCACCTGTCCGACACCTCCGGTTTGAGTCAAGAGGACATCTACGCTCTCAATCGGCGGGTGGAATGGCGGCGCGACTGAATGCGAGGTGCGGATAGATGCGCAATCCCATCCTGGTGGCATTGCAGACTGCTGCCTTTGTGTTCGCCCCGCTGTTTTTTAGTTTTGCCTTTGCTCAACAGGCTGCGGTTCTTCGCAGCTCCGACGGCGGTGAAGTCCGCAGCCTGATTATCGGAATTGATGCCTATCAGCATGTCCGCCCGCTCAAGGGCGCTGTCGCCGACGCGCAAGACATCGAATCCGCGCTGCGCCGTATGGGCGCGCAAGACATCGTTACGCTGGTCAACGCCCAGGTCGATCGCGCGTCCGTTCTATTGCGCGTTTGACCGCCTGCTGGCCCGCACGTCGCCCCGTGATCTCATCGTCCTTTCGATCGCGGGTCACGGAGCCCAAGAGCCCGAACGGGTCAAGGGCTCCGAGCCCGATGGCATGGACAATGTCTTCCTGCTGCCTGGCTTCAAGAGCGACGCCACCGGTTCGGTGCAACGAATTCTTGGCAAGGAGTTCAACCATTTCATCAAGCAGTTCGAACTGCGTGGCGCCAAGGTGCTGTTCGTCGCCGACACTTGCCATGGTGGGGGCATGGCGCGCGACATCGACCCGCGCGCCGAAGAGATGAGCTTCCGCCAAGTGCCGAAGTATTCCCTGCCCGTCGACCTGCTGAAGCCCGTGACCACCACCGCGGACCAGTACCTCACCGAACTCGATCTCGACCGCACGGCCTTTCTGGCTGCAGTGGACCGCAATACCAAGGCGCCAGAGGTGCGGATTCCGGGCATCAATGGTTTGCGCGGTGCGTTGAGCTATGCCATCGCCCGCGCCATCGAGGGCAACGCGGATAGCGACGCCGACGGTAAAATCACTTTGAAAGAGCTGTTTACCAGCGTTCGTCAGATCGTCTATCAGCTCTCCGATCAGCGCCAGAACATTGTGACCATGACGTCGCCGAACCGCGATCTCGACAAGGACGTCGCGTTCCAGATCACGCGCGGAATTTCCATCGTCGATGTCGGAAGTTTGGCTACGGCGGCATCGCGGCTCACCACGACGCCGGCGCCCACGCCCGGGTCTGCGCCCGCGCCGGGGTCTTTGCCCGCGGTAGCGGAAAAGGCAGAGCGGCCGGTCCGCATCGCCGCACTCGACGGAAAAAGCACGCATTTCAGTGGGGTTACGCGGCGCGAGGCGGCGTTTGAAGTCGTCCAGCCGATCGACAATCCCGATCTGATCTGGGATCCTGCCTCGCAGGACGTCCTGGCCTGGGGCGACGTCGTCGCTTATCGGGTCGACAAAAGCGATCTGCCAAGCGTGATCGACCGCGCCTCGGCCATCTCCGAACTCAAGCAGATTTCCACCAAGGCGCCGCAGGTCACCAAAATCACGCCCGATGACGGCCTGCACCGTAAGGGGAGCCTGGTGCAGATTGAGTTGTCCAACGTCGCCGGCCGCGCTGTGCTTCTATTCAACATCGCCGGTGACGGCACCATCCAGATGCTTTACCCGGTCGGCAGCGACCCCATATCGTTTCCGGAGAATGTTATGCGATTCCCGGTGCGGGTGCGCGAACCGTTTGGCGCCGATCAAATCGTGGCGATCACGTCCGAGAAACGCATGGGCCAGCTGGAACAGGCGCTGCAACAATTGGACCGGCGGCGGGCCGCCAGGCAAATGATCAAAATGGTGCAACGGTTCGCGCCAAGCGACGCGCGGATTGGCTCGACGGGACTGTTCACGGCGCCTTGAGAGAGCGGTTATGGTCGACTTGGTCCGCCCATTCAGTTTGCTTGCAGGAATTTTAGCGTTGCTCGCGCTTCAGACTGGGGCGTGGGCCGCCGATTCGACATCCGACGACGACAATACGCGCGCCGTGCATATCATCGAAGCGCCCGATCCGCCTGCGACCGCGCCTCCGCCGCCCCCGGCGACATCACCAAGTACGCCTGTGCCGAAAGGCCCAGCGGGACTTACCCCACCGCCGCCCTCTCCGGGCTCGAGCAGTGCCGCGGCACCGCCGGCGTCGCGCCCGGGTCCCGACGAGGAGATGCGAAAGCCCCAACAAAAGCCTTTTCAATCAGCTCCGCTTGAGCTGCCGCCACTCGATTATCCAACGCCGCGCAAGCAGGCCGCGCTGGGCCCGGTCCCGATCGACGTCAAAACCGCAAACGTCGCCGAACTCGCTCTCGAGCTGCAACCCGGGTTGGAAGTGCCAATCGGTGCCAAGGTGTCATTCCGCGTGACGGCGAAAAAGCCGGGCTATCTGGTCCTGGTTGACGTCGATCCCGATGGGAAACTCACGCAAATTTACCCGGTTCCGAGCGCGCTTGTTGGGGGACGCCCGGTACAGCCCAACGCAAACTTCATCAAGCCTGGCAGGCCGCTACAAATTCCGGCTTCTGGCGACGCGTACGCTGGTATCGAATATGTCGTGTCGCCGCCGTCCGGTATCGCGATGATCGTCGCAATTCTCAGCGACCAGCCCGTCCAGATGCTTGATTTGCCCGACGTGCCGCCTTCGCTTACCGGCCAGGCTGACGCCTTGACCTATCTCACCAAATTCCTGAATGAATTGAGAATTCCGAGCGACAACCGTCTTGCGGTGGCGCGCTGGTCACTGGATGCCAAATTCTACGCCGTCCGATAGTTAGTTTCTTTCCGTCCAGACCCTGACATTCTTTAACTTTCCCTGAGCGATAAATATTCCATTGTTGCAGGCTTGCTCCCTTGACCTGTACTGAATCCAATCCGGATACGTCATCGCGTTTCGCGTCGCTCCGCGCTAAGCTCGGGATAGATGATCCGCACCGGCAGAAGCGGCTGCCGGCTTATCGCGTGGCGTGAGGCGGCGAGCGCCGGGCGAAATCGTGCACTTACTTCAGACGGTTGTTTGGCGATCGACGTTTTCAGGAGGGCGTGATGCCGATCTACATGGGAGTGTTCGAAAAACCGAACGTGCTGGACAGGAACTTCAGAGGCGGGGTCACGGCCAAAGGTTTCGAAGGCTGGATCGAACTGCAGAGCGTTCAGGTCAACACGCCTCGCCGCAACATCGCGGGCCCGACTAGCGGGGGTGCCAATCGGGAGGCACCGGCCATCCAGGAGATCGTGGTCAGTAAAATGCAGGACGCTACCTCGACCGCTCTTTACCGTGAATCTCTTGTTGGTAAGGGAAGGCTCATCGTGATTGCCTTCGTGAAGGAGGACAAGACCTTCATGACGCTCGTGCTGCAGAACACGCTGATCTCGTCCTATAGCGTCAGCGGCCACGGCGACAGCAATCGCCCGACACCAATGGAAAGCTTCTCGCTTAACTTCACTAGCATCACCTATGAGCCGTCGCCCAAATCTCCGGACACCACGCAACGGTCACTGTACGACCTGAGCCAGCAGGGGACCTGGGACATTCCCTGACGGCCCGCGGCGGAGTACTTCACCGCGTCGTCGCCATTCGCACATTGTCGCCTGCCGTGGTCTTGTCGGCGTGAGCGGCAGTACCGGATCCACTGCAGTAATCTGATACGATTGTTCTCTCTTGAGATCGCCAACAACAATTCTCAAACAGTCTTCAACCGCATACGAGCTTTTTCGGAATGGAAATTCCCTGCCAGAAATTAAGGCTACGTAGAAGGCCCCTTAACGAGCAGCGCCAAATCGGCAAGCATTTTGAGGTGCTGTTCAACTGTTTGCCGATCCACCGGCTTATCATCAGGACCGGTTGGGGTTCCGGCGTTGCTGGCCTTGAGATCGGCAACCAAGTCGTCAATGTCGCGGGTGCCATCGACCAGCATCAACAAGGTACGAACTCGCTCATCTTCCAGCAGCACGCCGGCGTGTTGCAGATTGGTGATCAGCCGGCTCGTGGCAGCCTGCTTTCGCGCCACCAAGCTCGCTTCCGGCCGCTCGCCGACCGAAGTGGTGATTGCGGGCGGATGGAGGTGCAGCCGAACGTATCCCCGCAGCGCCGCAGTGAACAGCACTTGCCGAACCGCCTCGACGTGTTCTCGACAGCTCGCACTATCCCATTGCTGCGCCGCGGCGACCTGGGGGATCGCCTTCGCGATCAGAGCGTCGTACGCAATGGCGTCGGGCCAGCAACGTCCTAATTCACGGAACGCCGCTTTGGTCAAAGCGTGGTCAGTCGCCAGCACCTCGCCGGTTCTGATCTTGAATTCCGTCACGCCGGCGGTATTCGGATCCATCGCAGCATCTGTGGCGGCCGTTGAACATGTCAGATGGAAGCTCTCGAGGCATTGCGGTTCGAGCTTGCGGGCCAGTTTGATATTTCCATGACACAAGAGCGTGCGCCGAAACCCATGCCCATCGATGAAATCCTGAAATTGATCGCGAGCGAGAAATTCATCTTCAGGAAAGCGCTCGAGAACGTCCTTCACCACCTCGGCATACCTGGACAGATCACTGCGTTCCAAGCTTGCGTCGCATAGGTATTGCAAACCATGCCGCTGTGCGTCGGCGACGACTTGATGCAGCAAAAAAGGCGTGCTCGCCGCGTTGAGATCGTCGTGGAACAACACTTCGTCGGGCATCTTCGATACCCGAGCGAACTGATCGCGCAAGACCGCGCCATGAACTGACGACTTATCGCTACCCTCCGACACGAACTTCAAAATCGAACGGGCCTGCTGGAGGCGTTGAGCCGGTTGCTCGAGATGTCGCACATGAAAATTCATGATATCGCGCGCGAGATCGCGGAGATGCGACCCCGGTTGGGCGTTGTAGCTGACGTATGCGATGCCTTGTGGAGATAGATTATTGTTGAAGATCGACAGCATGGCCGCGCGAATGGCCGGCGGGACCCAGGAATAAACGCCGTGTGCGATAATGTAATCGAACTGCCCCCAATCCGGATCGACCTCGGCGATATCAGCACGACGAAGCGTAACGTTCGGCAATTCGAATTGCGCAAGGCTGGCCAAGCCTCTCGCAATTTCGTGTCCACTGAGATCGATGCCAACAAACGTGCTCTGCGGGTATTGATAAGCCATTGGCAGCAGGTTGCCGCCCGAGCCGCAGCCGAGCTCGAGGACACGGCATTGCGAACAGGCGGCGGGAGCCATTCCGAAAAGCGTGCCGAGCACAGCCAGATGATCGGGGTGGGTCAATTCATAGGGATGACCTGGATAAGCGATATGGTCGTATGGTGTCGTGTTCGTCATGATCACATTATTAGATTGGGTTTGGACAGATGGACAAGCGCTCGTCATTGTCGTGCGCGACCCCGTGACGCGCGGTCAAGGCGGACAGCGCTATTCACAAACGGCCGGGCCGCTTACGGAAGCATTGGCAAAAGCCAGAAGCAATCCCGGCGCGCAATCCTGATGGCACGCAGGCGCACGGGTCGGTTTGGATCATGACTGAACGCTCGGACCGACCGTCGCGGGCGCATTGGAGCAGAAGCTGTCGCCCCCTGCTGAATGCTGCCGTGGAAATCTTTGGCACCAGGTCGGGTTCGACCGACGGCAATGCTAGCGATCTCGCCCACGAAATTGCTTCCCGGGGCATTGATAATGTTGAACTATTTGGGTTCGGGTGGTTTGCTCCCTTCGTTCTGTCTCAGCATGCATGCGCGGGCCCATCCACCCAACCAAAGTTGGGTAAGAGATTGAAGGCGTGTTGCTCAACACGGACTTCTTCGCGTCCGAATGCAACATTGACCGGCGCATCCGCGCCAATATGCTGGGAACACGGCAGCAGGGAAGCGAACCACGAGAGGCGGGATCATGGTTGCAATGTCGCTCTGGGCTACCGACCTACGTCAGATTACCGGTGCCGTCGGATCTCAAATCCGAATGGAAATATATGCGAGAACCGCAGACAAAATGGTCACATATTATTATCTACAAAAATTAGCAGGCGGGGTTGACGGCGACATTGATTTAGCGGATCTCGACTACCAGCAAAATGCGGATCGGGGTAGACAGAAAGCGGCCACTCACAAGGTCAAAATGCTGGGAGAGACAGAGCAATATCCCCGGGTAACCGGGCACTCTGACATTGATTTTTTCACCCATGGAAAGAATACGGTACGATGCAAACTGACGTTTCTAAGGTCTTCCAAGAAATCCGAGTTCTTGGCGAGCCTGGAAACATTCTCAGGAACGGATGACGAGGAGTTGGTTACATTCGCTTTTAAAGGCACTCTCGACCAGGCGCTCTATGGTCGCGCTATTCCCGGAACTCTGGTGAGGGTGGAAGGAAGATGGAGCCACCTGATCGACGTTTGAAGCTTCTCACCGCTTCCCGTCCATCCGCTTCCCAGCGAAGTAGCAGGCAATAACTGCGAAAACCCAAACAACGGCGATGACAGCAGTGAATGCCAATGCGGCCCCGGGGTTAAGGGCATACTTCTCGTGGATGAAGTAGACTGCCCCTGGAGGAATGAGAAACAATAAGACTCCTGCGATGACGTCCCTGGTACGCCGAAACCAGTAGTCAACGTGATCATACCATTTCGGTTGCGGAGGAAGCAGGAACATTGGGCGCCAGGCGCCCCGCCATATGCATCGCAATATTTCCAGCAGTTGCATCCGCAAATTGAACACCACTCCCTATCGCTTCAAAGAGCTTTTGAGTGAGTTCACAGGCTTCACGTAGCCAGTAACACTACTCGTGGCCCGCGGACTGCATTGTGGCCTCGCGAATTGCCGGCGGGACCCAGGAATAAAGCCGTGTGCGATAGCGTAATCGAAATGCCGTGGTCTGGATCGACCTCGGCGAGATAAGCGCGGCGATGCGAAACATTCGGACATTCAAATTGTGCAAGGCTGGCCAAAGCCTCTCTCAATTTCACGTCCACTGAGAGCGATACCAACAAACGTCCTCTGCGGATATTGATAAGCCATTGGAAGCAGGTTTCCGCCCGAGCCCGACCACACGGCATTGCGAACAGGCAGCGATCACCGAAATCGATGTCGTCACTGACCGCAGAGTTCAACTGCGAAGTCACCGCGCCCCGACGGGCGCACCTCGCCACGGCAGCCCTGCCGGACGTTGATGCAGCCGTTCATACCGCAGATCACCTTGGCGACGCCGCCGCCAGACGGCGAGGTTCGCGGCCGTTGTGCGGCCGTAGCTTCGCGTTGGTCGCGGCGCGATTGTGCGGTGTCGGCCGGCCTTCTGGCGGTGTCGGTCGGCTTCCTGGCGGTGTCGGCCGGCTTCTTAGTGTTGGGCTTCTTGACGGTGGTGTCGGTCGGCTTGCGTTCGCAGCGGCCGTCACTGCTCGCGACAAAGCCCAGGCGGCATTCCAGCGGGCATATCCGCTCGTTCTTGTCGCGCAAGGCCGCAAGCGTATCGGTATTGGCGGCGCCGACCTCTAGCGTCAATCCGGAATGGCGGTTGAACAGCGCCATGGCACGCTGTGACGGCCGACCCCATGAGTCGTTGATGTCGCCCGAATAGCAGCCGAGACGGGTAAGTTCCTTGTGAACGAGCTGGGTGGTCTCGGCAGGGTCGATCGTGGGCTTTCGAACCTCGATGGCCGCCGGTGGTTGCACCGCTGCGATGGCCGCCGGCGGCTGCACCGCCTCAATGGCGGCCGGCGGCTGCACCGCCGCGGTTTGCGCGGCGTTGGCGCGGTCGCGCTGCAGCTTGGCGATATCGGCATAGAAGCCGGTCGGATGCACAGCCAAAAACGCGTCCCAGGCGGCTACGGTGCCGACCTTCGCCGCGAGGTCATAGTCGGAGCGGGCGATCGCGCTGGGGTCAGCCGGCGCCGGCGCAGCGGGCGTGGTGACAACCGCGGGCTTTTCCGGCAGCGGAGGCACGAGGGACACAGTGGTACCACCGAGCGAGCCATAGACGAACGGCTCTTGCCGGTTGCCGGTCAGCTTGAGTACATCGTCGCGGATGCGGCCAAAGGCGAGGCGCAGGTCGAGTCCGGGCATCGTGATGTAGTTCAACAGCGCGGTGGTGAACGGGCTGTGCGTGCCGTCGCCGTCATTGGCGGTCGAGCCGGCCTTGGCGGCGAACGCGATTAGCGTGTCGGACGATTGCGGCTCGACCCGGCCGAGGCCGCGGCCGATCGAGCGCGTCGCGCCAACCCGCTTCATCTTGCTGATGAACGGATTATCCCGACAAGCGTCGAGAATGATCAGCCGTAACCGCTTGGCCGGCTCGAGAATCCGAACGATGCGGTCGATTGAAATCGCCTCGTCGTCGACGTCGACATCGCGCTCCAGCGCCACGTCGGTCGGCAGAAGATAATTGATGCCATCAACCTCGATGCCGTGACCGGCGTAGTACACGATGGCGATGTCGGAATTACGCGCGGTGTCGGAAAAGTTCCGGAACGCGCGCCGCATGGCGTTGCCGCTCATGTTGCTGTGGGCCTCGACCACGTCGAAGCCGGCATCGCGGAACAACGCAGCGACGGCGGTGGCGTCATTCTCCGGATTCGGCAGCCTCCCCACATGGACGTAGTTCGAATTTCCGATCACCAGCGCAACGCGTTTGTCGGCGAGCGCCTCCGTAGGCAGCCACAGGACCATGGCTAGCAGGGCCCCGAACAACGCCTTGGTCGCGTGCATTTTGAGGGCTCCCTACGCTGCTGCGTGTACTGGAAGGAAGGGGCACATTATGGCAAAAGAGAGCCGCTCTGACCACGGCAGTTAGCCGTGACAAACTGGCCCTGACAGCTTCCATGAATTCCCTGATCTTTGCGCAAATTTTCCCTGTTCAGCTGCACAGGGAATTTGGTTGCCGCTTTCGTACCCGTTGTCTCTGGGAGACCAAAATCCATTTCCCGGGTTTTGTGACCTCCTCACACCAGAGACTGGGTTCGCGGGCACCAGAGACGGCGTTCGGCGGGCTGAGGAATTTTACCACCAGGCACAATCGCCCCTTCCCACCGGTTAGGTCGTAAGGGTCAGGATTGTTTCGCATTCAAAACCGGCAGCCTTGGCCAATTTTCCGAACTGCGCGGTCGTGTCGCCGCTTGGACGCGCGGCGCCCTCCCAAACCAGCAGCGCCACCCGCCGCATCGGCCCGCCCACAGCATCCTGCGCGGCCCAGGCCGACGCGTGCTCGATGATCTTGCCGTTCACCTTGGCAAATGCCTCGTCGTCAGAACCGGCACTCGCGAGCTCGGTCAACTCGCGTTGATGTTCGGCATCGACCACGAGCCGATCATAGAGCCCGCCCCAATAGCCCGGATCAGACCGATCGGTCACGGACTTGTCACGAAATTGCGGCGCCGAAAAGGGCAGAACGACGTGATAGGGAATCTTGGCGGAACAGGCCGCATCGAGCGCCAATAAATCGGCTCCGCACGCAGCCGAGCACACTAGCCCGCGCGCAGGCAGCGCGGTGAGCTTTTGCAGAATTTTGGCACGCACCGCGGGGACGTTCGCAGGCGGGAAAGATTCCGAATTGTCGTTGACACCGACGCGCCGGCCGGCAAGGGCCACGATGCAATCGTCAGGGAGACGAGCGGTCATCGATCTTGCCCAGAAAGCCGACCAGGATACGCATCCGAGCTGTGGCAGGCTATAGCCTGTAAAGCGGTCAGTATCCGAAAATGCAGCTACGATCTTTAGTAGGCTGGAGGATGTTGCGATCCTGAGCAGCCCTAGCCTCGGATCGCCTGCCTGATCGATTCAATGGCGATCCCCTCGTTTGCAGCATAGGTGCCCTTCTTGCCGTTGAGTTTGGAAGACAGCTTTCCGCCGGCATGGTGCAAAGCGATAACCTCCCACAGGCTTGTATTGAATACCGGGCTGCCCGAGCTGCCCGGTTCCGTCGGCGCTCTGTAGTGAACCCGCCAGACTCCGGGGATTTGTGGCTTTCCCTGCTTTGGCCCCTCATGATCGAGCAGCTTGTTGTCCTGCAGCGACAGTGAGAGATCCCCGCCGCCTGGATAGCCAATGACGTAGACCCGGGTCATTTCTTCAACCACAGGCAATGCGCCGAACGGCAACGGCTTGATGCCTGTCACCCCTGCATTCAATCGCAGCAGAGATGTGTCGTGTTGCGCGATAGGCGAACACCATACGATGTCCTTTACATCATAGACCCGGTTTGGATCGACGGCTTCGAATACAATCTCAGCTGCTTGTGGTTGGATACCCGGGTGGGCTCCGTCTTGATTGATCACATGCCAGTTGGTGAGCACCAGGAGCTCCTCTTCGGGCGAAAGCCCCACGTCCCCCGCGCGGCAGAGGAAACCGGTCCCGACCCGGCCGCCAAGTTTCTGGCGGATCGACGCTACCGACAGAGCGCGCTCAAGACCCAATTGCATCGACCGATAGGTTTGGAAGCCATCCTTGCCGAGAATCGCCTCCAGCTGGGGTTTCGCAGGCGAGCGGCTGCGAAGGCTCTGCAGTTCTTGCGGTGCGAGCCGCAGTTCACCGCCCGGCAGTTGAAGCAAGCGGGCCCGCAGAATAGCCACGATGTCGCGCCCCCAATCGTCGACGGCTTCCAGGTCCCAGACTTCGGTGAACTGCCGAAGGGTGCTGTTTACGAGGAATGCCTTCGCTTCTGGGCCAGCGGCATAGACCCTGATGGCCTTCTCGACCGCCTTCCAGTCGCGGACACCAAGCAACGCTTCGGCAAGCGTCGGCCAGTACCATTCATTCCGTCGCTGGCTCGGTATGGCCTGCAAAGCAGCAATGATTCGGTTCGCGAGATCGGTCGGCTGGAGGTCCGTCGCAACACGTATGCCAAGCTTTCGGGCGCGCGTCAGCAGCGCCATAAAATTCACTCCGTGCCAGGTGTTACCCGGATCCGCTTCGTAGGGCTTGCGGTAGGCAGCAACAGCGTCCTTGAGTGCCCGGCGGGCGGCGTCACTCGTCTTGTCGCTTGACTCCAAAAAGATCTGCTTGTGAGCACGGCCGAGAAGGCCGCTGACCTCAAGGCGTTCCGGATGACCATCCGCGAGCCGCCTGAAAAGCGCTTGCAAAACGTCAATGGCGGCCGTGATGTAGCCGGTCTCGATCAGGTACTGCGCGTAAAGGCGGCGGGTCTTCGCATCCTCGTGATCGTGTCGGCTGACCGCCTCAACAAGCAGTCCCATCAGGTCATACTGCCGGGCGTTACGTAGGGGCTCCATCAGGCTCTTAGCCTTCTCGACGTCTGTGTCGGTACAAACGTCGCGCAAAGCCTTCAACGAATCATTGGCTTGCCCTCGCAATTCATCGAGTGACAGCTCCGTGGGCATGTCAACGGCCTCTGTGTTTTAGCATCTGCCGAAGGGGCGGAATTCCGGCTGGCAACTCTATTGTAGTAGCGATCGTGTCGAACGGTTCACGGTACATCTTCCACGAACCCGTCGTGGTAGGGCCATCTCTTCAATTCAATGCACCACTGGGGAGGCCCCGGAGCTAGGAAAAACGCGTTGCGTTGCGCAGCGCTCAGACAGCGCGGGATATTTGTCTTGGCGTGCGACACAAGTGACTGGGTATCGGCAAAGACTTCCCACAATCGCACCATGCCGTCACTCGACGTGGTGAGGATACGCTTGCCATCGGGGCTGAATGCCGCGGTTACTAAAGCATCCGCATGGCCTCTAAGAGGCTCGCCGATTGGCTTTCCGGTCTCGGCGTCCCACACCCTCGCAGTATAATCCATAGACGCGGTGACGATGCGCTTGCCGTCGGAGCTGAACGCCGCGCTCGATATAACTTTCTCGTGCCCCTCAAGCGGCCCGCCGATTGGCTTACCGGTCGCAGCGTCCCATAGCCGTGCCGCGTCGTCACCCATGCCGTCACTCGACCACGTGAGGATGCGTTTGCCATCGGGGCTGAATGCCACACCCGATATATTACTGTTATGGCCCTTGAATGGCCCGCCGATTGGCTTTCCGGTGCCGGCGTCCCATATCCGTGCTGTATTGTCGTCAGACACGGTGAAGATCCGCTTGCCGTCAGGGCTGAACGCCAGGATTTGTTTAAGATCGTCATGGCCCTTCAGCGGTTCGCCGACTGGCTTGCCGGTCTTAGCGTCCCATAGCCGCGCCCAGTTGTCCTCAGACGCTGTGACGATGTGCTTGCCGTCAGCGCTGAACGCCGCGCTAATTAAACCACCCTCATGGCCTTTTAGTTCTGCGATTGGCTTGCCGGCTTCGGCGTCCCATAACCGTGCCGTCTTGTCTGAAGATGCTGTGATGATGCGCTTGCCGTCGGGGCTGAACTCCGCGCTCAATACAGAGTCCGCATGGCCTTTCAGCGGCTCTCCGATAGATTTGCTGGTTTCGGCGTCCCACTGCCGTGCCGTCTTGTCGTCAGACGCGGTAACGATGCGCTTGCCGTCGGGACTGAACGTCGCGCGCGTTATAGACCCTTCATGACCCTTGAGCGGTTCGCCGATTGGTTTACCGGTCTCGCCGTCCCACAGTCGCGCTATCTTGTCGTCTGACCCGGTAGCGATGCGCTTGCCGTCGGGGCTGAACGTCGCGACGGTCCCAGCGTATGTCACAACCTTGTCATGGCCCTCGAGCGGCTCGCTGACTGGCTTGCCGGTGTCGGCGCTCCAAAAGCGTGCCGTCTTGTCGTCAGACGTGGTGACGATGCGCTCGCCGTCGGGGCTGAACGCCGCACTTAATACACGGCCCGCATGGCCCTTGAGTTCGCCGATTGGCTTACCCGTTACCACGTCCCACAGCCGTGCCGTCTTGTCGTCAGACGCAGTGACAATGCGCTTGCCGTCGGGGCTGAACGCCGCGCTCCGTACAGTACCCTCATGGCCCTTGAGCGGCTCGCCAATTGGCTTTCCGGTTTCACCGTCCCACAACCGCGCGCCCCCCGACCATGCGGTGACGATTCGCTTGCCGTCGGGGCTGAACGCTGCGCCGTACACAACATTCAGATGATGAAGCGGCTCGCCGATTGGGTTGCCAGTCTCGGCATCCCACAGGCGCGCCGTCTGAGCGCCCAAGGACACGGTGACGACGCGTTTTGAGTTGGGGCTGAACGCCGCATTCGTTACAGTACTATGCTTGAGCGGCTCGCCAATTGGCTTTCCGTTCTCGCCGTCCCACAATCGCGCCGTGCGGCCGTCGTACGCGGTGACGATGCGTTTACCGTCAGGGCTGAAAGGCGCAACATTCGCGCCATACGACACGACATCCTCAACGGTCTCCCCAATCGACAATTTACGGCCTTGCAGCGGCTGGCCGATTGGGTTTCCGGTGTAGGCGTCCCACAGGCGCGCCGCATTGTCATAGGAGGCGGTGACGATGCGCTTGCCGTCGGGGCTGAACGCCGCACTGCTTAAAGGAAATTCATGCCCCTTAAGTGGCTCGCCGATTGGTTTGCCGGTCACGCCGTCCCACAGCCGCGCCGTACCGTCGTGAGACGCCGTGACGACGCGCTCGCCGTCAGGACTGAACGCCGCACTCGAGACAAGACCTTGATGGCCTTTGAGCGGTGCGCCGACTGGTTTGCCGGTCTCCGTGTCCCACAGCCTCGCCGTCTTGTCTTCAGACGCGGTGACGATGCGCTTGCCGTTGGGGCTGAACGCGGCCTTCGATACAGCACCCTCATGACCCCCAAGAACAAGTCGCTCGCGCAGATCGCGCCAAGCTCCGTCGAGCTGCAACTCCGATTTCAGGAACATAAGGCCTATTGGTCCCGGCCGCGTAATCGGGCAGCGCCTCGAGTGCGAGCAGGACCGCGGTCCCAGCGTCGCCTGCGGTGCGATGCTGACGCGCCAGATCGGCCAGGAACAGCGATTGCGTCGTCTGCGCCTTTTGAAGTTCTCTCTCAGCACGCAAGGACAGCATGTACGCGTAGAACGAGAAACCTATGATCGAGATGAAAGAAATCGTGAGGACCGCGAATCTCAAGCGACGGTTCCTGGACTCGAGGTCACTACTGGACTTGATGAATTGTCGCTCGTCGAGGGAGAGGTCCTGGGGGCGTGTGGCCAACCAGTCGCGAGCGCGATGCAACTTATTGCCGGAGAGCAGTAGCTGCTGGGCGGAGAAGTCAGAGATCAACCAGTCGCGAACGCGAAAAAGTCTGTTTCCCGACTTGGGGCCCTCCGATGCGACCCGCCACTCGGCAACCTCTTGCTCGAGTTGCGCTTTAGCAACAAGAAACTCCCGCTCTGCCAGCAACGCCTCATGCAATTCTCGCCATTCACGCAGCAGCGCTTCGTGAGCCACCTCAACCACTTCGAGGTCCTGTCCCGCGATCCTCCGGCGATCCTTGATCAGCAAACGCTGCTCCGCGAAGCGATCGATAAGCGGCGATGCTTCGGTTGGAATCTCGGCGCGGTTGGCCACGCGACGGACAAACAGACCGGCCGCATTGACCCGAGCCAGATGAGGAATAAAGGCGGTCCGCGCCAGCGCAAACTGGGCCTTGCCATCTTTCGGTAATTCGCCCTTGGCAACGCCCTCTGCAAAGGCTTCTCTGACGGTTGAATCGATCACCCCTCTAAGGCGGCCAAGCTTCTCGTAACCGGCAAGGGTGAGTTCGTTGTCGACTGCGTAACGTTCGTAAAGATGCGCCAACGTGAACGCGAGCAGCGGCAAGGCGTCCTGGCCGGTCACGTCCTCAAGGAGCGCGTCGGTGAGTTGGGGGTCAACCTTGAGCGGGCTCGGCCGAACCAGCTGCGCAGGTCCCTCGATCACGGCGCGGTAGGAGCCCTCCAACATCATATCGAGCGTAAATGTGTCCTTCGACAGTTGGGCCAGATTTGGGTCGGTCTGCAGTTGAGGAAAGGCATCCGTGCGCATGGCCACAAGGGCCAGCACACCCGGAACGGTCTTCAGGGTATGGGTGAGCATCGCGATGAAGAGCTTCGCTTCATCTTTGCCTTCTTCGTTGAACAATTCCTCGCCTTGATCCACAGCGAGAACAACGGTCGGCGGCGGCGCCATTTCGGTCGAGAAAGCGGACACGTGCGCGATGGAGCGCAGCGCAGTAAAAATTTCGGCGAGCCCGTTTTCTTTTGTCTCGATAAACTCTTGGATGGTGCCGCGACTGCGCGGAAGGTCGCGCTTGCGAATCTGGTCGGCGAAAGCAGGGGAGCTCATGGCACTCTGCAATGCTTGTGCGAGACCAAATTGACCCGACAATACCGCACGTTCGGGCCGAATGATTGGAAGCGGCAACCAGGTTCGGTCATCGCGTTTAAGGCGTGGCCAAAGGCCCGCACGCAGGAAAGACGACTTGCCAGAACCAGAAGCTCCCAGGATGACCAGCATTCGATCGACGCCAGTGCGAACGAGACCACGCATCTTGTCGAGGCCGCGCACGATTTGCGCATCGCGTCCAAAAAAAATGGCCGCGTCCTTCTCCTCAAGAAATGCAAACCCAGGATAGGGACGACGTCCCGGTTCAAACGGGAAGCTCGACGGGTCAAGCCCGACGCGAATTAGACCTTCCTTGAGACGGCTCCGGGCGTCGGGATCGCGATCAAGATCGACCCATTGCTCGTCGCTGAGGTCGATCGGCACTTGCCCCTTGTCGATTCCGATCAGCGCAATGATGATCTTCTTGCCCATCAACCGGGCGGCATCGACCTCCGCCTTGCACCAGCCCGATGCGAGCCATTCCGTCGATACGAGGGCAAGCACGACTTCGCACCGATGCGCCGCCTGCTGCAGTGCTTCCTTCCAACGCTGGCCGGCAACGATGCCACGTTTGGGGTCGAGGTCGAGGAAGACATCATCCCAGCCGTTTTCAGCAAGCCATTGCTTGATAGCAATGGCCCGATCGTTATCGCGGCTCGAATGGCTGATGAAAATGGTACTCATGACCCAACGGTACTAACGTGGAACGTCGCGAGAACCCCGCAAAGCGTGCCGCGCGATTACGGCCATAGTACAGCCCTGCGTCGCGACCGAACGTCTGCGCGAGCCGGTCGTGCAGTCGACCAGCCATGCCGATTAAATCATCTCGGCGGTAATTGATGAAAATCTTACCGGCCACCGCCTACCGGGTCTCCCAGCAAAGACCCCGAAATCTTACGGCAAGATCCGTTAAATCACCACTCGCTTGTTCAAAGATGAGGAGATCTGATGTCCACTATGGGTCTTGCCCGTGTAAAAAGGCACTGAGAGCAGAACGAATGTAGCCTTTGTGCATGGGCCGGGCTTTTGGATCACGTTGCTCTGATAGCTGCCATAAGCGGCTGGATGCCCATGATGGCCATGACGCGATATTCTGTTTCCTGGCGCCAGTTGCAGACTCTGCGAGAGACGGGTTCGAGTATTATTTGGTCACCTTAAAGCTTCCGGTCTCTGAGACTGGTTCGATAAGACTGGTTGCCGGGCACTCAGTTCGAGTGCTCAAGAGACCACCACCCAACGTTACACCGCAAATCGCCTGTAAATCGTACCACTGCGCGGCATTACCGATGTCCACTAATGGGCCAAGGCCTCGAACTGGCCATGTGAACAAGCTCATAGTGATCTGACGGGCCCTGCGGTAAGATTTTGGGTCTTTCCGGGAGGCTTGGCAGCCGCCATGGCCGGCAAGATTTTTATCAACTACCGCCGAGATGATTCAATCGGCATGGCCGGTCGGCTGCATGACCGGCTCGCGCAGACGTTCGGCCGCGACAAGCTCTTTATGGACGTCGATCACATCCCGGTTGGTGAAGACTTCGTGACCCATCTGAACAACCAGGTGGCTGAGTGCGATGTCGTTCTGGTCGTCATCGGCCCCGGTTGGCTGAGGGCGAAGGACAAAGCTGGACAACGCCAACTCCAGCAACCGGACGACTTTGTTGCGATTGAAATCGCGGCGGCGCTTGCGCGCAACATTCGTGTTATCCCTGTCTTAGTCGATGGCGCACGTATGCCGAAGGAGAGCGAGCTGCCGGATTCCCTGAAACCGCTCGCACGCCGCCAGGCCGCCGATGTGCGCCACTCACATTTCGGCCGGGATGCCGAGACCCTGATCGCAAGCATGCGCGAGGCGGTACCTGGTCTATTGGACATGTCCGATTTCGTGTCCGTTCACGAGAGTAATCGTGCCTCGGTTGCGCCGCGGCCATGGCGAAGGAAGTCGGTGGCCGCAGCGGCGGTAGCGGCAGCGCTGGTCCTAATTGGCGTGGGCGCCTACGCATTCATTCAAACGGCGGTAGAGAAATCTGTACAATGGTCAGCAGCTAATAAGGTGGAGCAGAAACCTCAGACGCGAGCGGCGGCGGAGGCAGAAGCAATGCGCAAGGCCGATGAGGCCGAGCGGCAACGGTTGGCAGCTCTTAAAGCGGACGAGGAACAGCATGCCAGAGCGGCGGCCGAGGCAGAAGCAAAGCGCAAGGCAGATGAAGCCGAGCAACAACGGTTGGCAGATCTCAAAGCGGACGAGGAACAGCATGCCAGAGCGGCGATCGAGGCAGAAACAAAGCGCAAGGCAGATGAAGCCGAGCAACAACGGCTGGCAGCTCTCAAAGCGGACGAGCAACGCCGTCGGGCCGAAGCACGACTGCGCCTGCTCCGCCGACGAACGCGGCGCTGTGCCACTGCCGCAAACCAACACTGCAACGCCGACGTCGCCCGATCCCGTGGCGGTCAACTCCGAGGCGGTTCCGATCGGCGATGCCGTTTTGCTGAATGAATTGCGCGACCGGCTCTATGAATTGAATTTCGACCCGGGGGCCCTTGATGGTCCACTCACCGATGCCAACCGCAAGGCGATCCGAGAATTTCAGCAGCAGATCAACGTGCCGCCGACCGGCGCCGCAACGTTGGGCCTGTTGCGGCGATTGCGCGAGCTGAACGGTCTCAGGCCGTGGGCCTCCATCGTGTTCAACAAGGATACCGGCAAATGGGGCATGGCGTGGGACGAGAGCACGCGCAAGTCGGCGGTGGCGCGCGCGCGTATCTCCTGTGGGGATCTCACTGCCTGCCCAGTGGAGGTCAGCTTCTTCGGCACTTCATGCGGAGCCTTTGCCCATTACAGAGCGAACTGGGCGATCATCGCGCGCGATGACATCGGCAAGGCCAGGGCTGCGGCGCTGGCGGACTGCGGCCGGCACGGCAAATCCTGTCAAATCGTTGCAGCGGTGTGCGCCAACGGTGCGGAACGGTTCAGCGCCAAATAATCTGGTTCACAATTTAGTTCCGGTCCACTTGCCCGAGCAGCCGTCCTTCCTCTTCCACGTTCCGGATCCCTTGCTCGAGCCAAAGTGCCCGACAAAGTAATAGTCTTTGCCGAGCACCCTCATGATGCCCTTGCCCGCGCCGCCTCGACCTACGTGTCCGGTGGCGCCGCTGCCGGTGATGGCCCCGCCGCTGCTGATCTGGAGGGTCCAGCTCCAATCGACTATACAGGACCCCGAGCTGACGCCCTTCCACTCGCCGCTGGCCGCTGGTGCACCAGCCTGCTCACGCGCCGGCGCGCTTCTGCCCTGTTTGGGGGATGCCTTTTTGGCCCGAGGCGGCTTGGCACTTTCGTCTTGTCCCCCGGAAATGGATTTATCCTGCTTGCCGACGTTGCCGCCGGTGCTTCCGGCCTGAGCCAATGCGGTGCCGGGTTCGAACAGCACTGCAAACGCGATCAGAAACCACAGCGGCTTGATGGCGGAGTTGCTTGCGAGTTTTGTGCAACGCATCAGCTCTCGCATCGTCTTCCTCCAGTGCCTTGCGACAAGTCACGAGAAGATCGAGACAACAAACATTGAGTGCCTGAGCAAACAAATTTAGCCCCAGCCGACCAGAACGTGCAAGTCGCCAAAATTCCGGGCAGCAAAACGGGCATTGTATCGGGCAACAGAATGTCCGCTTTTGGCCCAAAGCAAAGCGCGGCTGTCATGTCTGCTAAGTGCCATTAAGCGACGTTGACGAACTTATTCGATCACCTCGTCGGCGCGGGCAAGCAGTGAGGGTGGCATGATGAGCCCAAGCGCGTTGGCAGTCTTGAGGTTGATTGCCAGTTCAAACCTGGTCGGCAGCTGCACCTAGATTTGCGAGCTTCTCACCCTGCAGAACGCGATCGATGTAGCCAGCGGCTTGGCGATTGGGTCGGTCGTAGCGGGCCCGTAGCCCACTCCCATCGAAAACAAGCAGGCCCCGCGGCACGGGCCTTCACATTAGCGGGCTATCAATCAATGTCGGCTAGCTGCACAGGTGATATGGAAATCACATCGTCCGCAGAACGGAAGCATGGCATTCTCAATCAAATTCGATTGTTGCGCTCTCGCGACGAAACAAAGAGTTTTGCAACACAATTTCCTAAAAGCGGACGTATGGCGGACATCGGGTGGATGTCCTCACTCGACTTGGCTCTGTGAGATAGCTCATACTGCTCTGACCGGTCCTGGAGTATGATTTTTCCGTCTTTCGGGCGATCCCGGCGAGCGCACCAATGGCTGGGAAGATTTTCATCAACTACCGCCGCGACAATTCAATCGCCGTAGCCGGTCGACTGCGCGACAGGCTCGCCGAGATATTCGGCCCCGACAATCTATTTATGGACGTCGACAACATCCCGGTCGGCATCAACTTCGATGAGTATCTGAAAAGCCAGGTGGGTCAATGCGACGCCATGCTGTCCCTGATAGGACCGAACTGGTTAAATGCGAAGGACGAAACCGGCCAACGTCAACTCCACAAAACTGATGACTTTGTCGCCATCGAAATCGCAGCCGCGCTCGCCCGCGAGATTCTAGTCATTCCAGTGCTGGTTGATGGCACGCACATGCCCAAGGCCGGTGAACTGCCAGCTTCTTTGAAGCCTTTCGCCCTTCGCAACGCCATTCAAGTACGTAACACGAATTTCGGCAGCGATTCTGAGATACTGATCGCAAAGATTTGCGAAGCTCTCGGTCGTGACCGAAAATCAGGTGAGGTTATATCCCACGCCAACTTTGCCTTCAGTCAGGCGACCGATAACTTGATTGCACTTTATCGGAGTTCTCGAGCGGAGGACTGTTGATCTTCCATTCATCACTATTACTCCCTTCCTAATCTTTTTCTGGGCCAGTATTAAATTCATCTTTTTTCTCTATGTTGGGATTTTTCTCATAATTCCAACCAACTTAGTAATTTTCATAAGAAATCTTTTCCCGGGACCACATTGGCGTTACAGACCTTTCTTCCTAAAGCATCTCTATTACATGTGGCTTTGGATGTGGCGTGGCGAAGCGCCGTATTTTCCCGTGATATTTTTTCGGCCGATGCTAAGCATTTTCCTGAAAGAGCATTTTGCAAGACGACTTCTGCGGCTGCGGCAGGAAATCGCGCTTCATGATGGGCTGACTGACGCAACGCGTTCCGCGCTGATGGGCCGTCTAGATTCTGTGCTTGAACGATGGAATCCACCTCGTTATGCGACGCTATTCTTCAGCTTTGTAGTGCCCGCAATGTTTTGGCTCCCCGACAAACTGATTGGTTTTGTGAACTGGTTGGGGTTATCAACGGAAACTGCCACCATCTCGCCAGCCGCGCTCTTATTTTTTGGACAAATGGCTATTTTCTATCTTTTGACTGTTCCTATTACGGCATCCATGGCTAAACGGGGTCTCTTTCTTGGTGCGGACCGGATATGGCTTCCCGGATGGCAAGACGGCGAGGGTGCCTACCAGAAGGAGCGGGAAATATTTGGCAGCGTTGGACTGCGCGTACATGAAGCCCCTATCGATCTTTGGATTTTAGGGATCGTCATGCTTATTTGGTATGCATTTTCATTTCTAACTGTGGAGCAAACAGTCGCGTGGCAGCAATCGTGGTTGCCGCAACCCTCACCGGAACTCGCCTTCGATCAAGTTCGTATGACAAAGATAGCGGCTGTCTTCGGCAGTGTTGTTTTTTTCATCTTTTTTGTTATTGCCGCCGTCCGCAGAACGAAACTGGGTCGAGCCTAAGCTTGATGGCCCGTCGCCAGGTAGCTGCCATATTCAACTCTCATCGATGGTTACCACGTTACGCTTTGTTTCGATGGCACATGGGATCATGATCGACAACTCCGCGCCTTCGTCCGCGGCCTTCATCTCGCATGAGCCCACCGTACTTCTTACGCCAATTGTAATACGTGGCCTCGCCAATTCCGGCCTTGCGGCAGACCTCGCCGACTGCTGTGCCTTCCTCGCCCTGCCGCAGGATGAAGGCCATCTGCGCCGCCGTGAACCTCGATCTCTTCATGATCCTTCCTCGTTCGGCGGCCCGAATCGCCGATGCCGCTAAACTGGAATTTTCCAGCAATGCCATGTTACGGTTGGAGGGGGCTTGGCCGGACAAATGAAATGACAGCATTGGCGGAGATGGCTAGCCGGCAATCCTTATGGTCGAGCACCTCTGATGTGCTCAAGAGGCGCGTTGAAATCGCTCGATGGGTGACCTTTGCGTTTTCAATTTTGGGAGCCCTGTTCGCTGCAATTGCCAGTCAATTGAATGACCCGCCACGCATGTATTTCGCAATTACCGGAGCTGCCCTTCTAGCGGTGGTAAGTTTTGTCACGTCTACGTTTCTTGGAGGGGGTCACATAACGAATTGGTTGCGTGCCCGCACGGCATCCGAAGCGCTCAAACGAGAAGCCTACAAATACGCTACTTCCGTTACACCCTACGACGATCCGCTGAAGAGGGATGCTGCTCTCAACATGGAGCGTGACCGGATTGAGCGTGATGTTGAAGATCTTCTTGCTTCAGCAGTATCGAGCGCCAAAGCTGGCTCAGCACCACGGGATAAGCTATCGAGAGACGAATACCTTGCTGGTCGCGTGCGCGAGCAAATTGACCGATATTACCTGCCGAGAGCCAATGCAAATAAGAAGATCGCCGTTAGTCTCAGATGGGCCCAATTTACCTTAGCCATGGCTGCGACCATTATTACCGCAAACGTCGGAGTTGCTGGAAAGGAATCCTTTGGCATCAAGTTTGATTTTGCTGCGCTCACCGCCGTATTGACAACCATAGCGGGCGCGGTCCTTGCGCATAGCGAAGCTACGCGATGCGATTTTTTGGTGATGACCTATCGCGCCACTGCGAAGCGGCTTAGCGCCGAGATGGCCAATACCGGCGACGTAAATGCACTCTCGGCAGAGCAATGGTCCGAGTTTGTCAACCGATGCGAAGCAATTATTTCTGATGAAAACACAAGCTGGGCCGCCAAATGGACCAAGACATAAACGGAGGCGCACCAATCCAGTGCCCAGCAGATTCCGCCAGTTCGGCGCGATCAGCGGTCTCGACACGGGGTATCTGTTAGGGTTCCAAACGCTTGGCCGTTCTCACGCTCGGCGGCGCGGAAAGACGCTTTCGTTCCGGACGCACGCGCCTCGAACAGATATGCGTGCCCCACTATCGCTGTAAAGCGCGAAGCTTCGCCAGCTGCTCCTCTGTCGTATTAATCATCCACGGTTCAGGAGCTACCTCTTTAGCAATTGCGAATTCTACCTCCGATTGGGCAGCTTTTCCTAAGCCGAACAAAGCTTCGACCAGCGTTGCACGAACCCAATATTCTTCCTCGCTTTTTTTGTCCCCGGTTTCACCCCTTATGCCTTCTGCGAGGGCCCGCCTGCAAATGTCGACAACACGCTCGCGAACGTGTCGAGCCTGAACGCGGTCGGCCACGGCGTCCTCGCCGCCAAGCTCCGCAGCGCGGCAGTCGAGGAGAAAGGCAAAGTTGATGCCGTTATAGTAATCGTTCTTTAAGTAGAAACCCCTTTGATGCGCCGAGATTGCTGCCGTGAGCGCCTCGACATTATCCCGTCCAGACAGGTCTTTCATTTCGTACAGGCGCTTGTGAATCGCACCCCACAGGCCCAGCGTTTCCGGGTCATTAGATGTCTCGGGATCAAGCTGGCTAAGGATCGCTTTGGATTTCGAGCAATGCTGTCTTGGCCTCGGGGTCTTTGGACGTGTAGGTAGCCCAAGCCAGCAGCTGAACGACGTTAGGATCGACCTTGTCGCCCTGAACGGCGCGCACGCCGCGCAGCACATCACGCATTGTTCGAAAATCTCCGCGCGCTCTGGCATCGCGTGCTGTTTTCATCAGCGCCGCGAAAGGCTGCTCTAGCGCAGCTCTCTCGTCCTTGGTCGTCGCCTGAGCCAATGCCGCGCGTGTGCGGTCTTGCCGCTCGCGCTCAGCAGCCCCGGCGAAAGTAGCCGCCGTTTCTAAGCCGCCGCGCGAAGGGGCCACTAGATTGGTAAGGAAGGTGTATACCGGGCTGTCAATCTGTTTCGTCTGAGGAAGTTCCCGACAAGCTTTGGTTAATTCCGCCTTCAGCCGCTCGACTTCCTCGTAATCGATCCCAGGGCCAAGATGGTCGTATCTGCGTATCACAACGTGGCCCATATCGAAGCCGATCTCAAAGTTCTTTTCGGCGATGACGATCGTGGTTTTCGGGCGTAGTGCATAGCGCACGCCAAGCTCGAAAAACGCGTTTACATTGGCGGTCGAAACATCTGCGATGACTAGGTCAGCCATCAACAGGCGCTCATACATTGGCACGTCTATGATGCCAGCGTGTTGGATCTCGTCTGCGCGCTCGCACGCATATCCAGCCGCCTCCGCTGCCGGCTTGATAATGTTTCGGTAAGTCTTGTCGAGATCGAAGCTCTTGTTCTGCTTGAAATCGGTTTTTTTGCCGTAACCCATGATCACGAAGCAGCTGGGCATGGCATCCTCCCCACAAAGTTTCGAATGAACGCGCGCCGAGGAGATGAATTGATGTCGGCTTTGTGCCAGAAGCCGACATCGCGCGCAATGCGGGAACGCCGCGCGACGCTTGCCGCCGCCGCTGAACCGGCCGAGCGGGACATCGATGAAACTATTTCGTGCGAGCGCGCGCCGCGTCAGCCTGCTTCCGCACCAGCCTGACAAACTCCGCCAGCGGGCCAGGTGCGTTCATCGACGGCTCGGCAACATGCAATACGCGTTGCTTGCCTCGATCTTCCACTTCGATGGTGAATTGACGAATGTCGCGCATCTTCGGATCAGCGGCGAGTTCGATTGTCTCGCTGGCGGTAAAAATACCGGCGCGATCGGCAAGGGTTTTCAGGGGTTCGGCGATTTCCTTCGGCAGCTGATCGAGATCAAGCACCACCGGGCGGGCCAGCCCAGGGGCGTAAAAGACACCGGTACTCGGCATCGACACCGTAATTCGCATTTCGTCCTCGGCGGCGAGGACTGACATATCAGTCTTCATCGCCAAAGCGCAATGTCGCGCTTGGTAAAGCGGAACGGCGCTTCAGGATGTCGCGATCACGCCCACCTCCGCCCAAGCCTCGGCGACGGCCTTGGCGTCCGTCTTCTTCAGCAGCGCTTGTGCGAGATCGATGGTCACGGCGGCAAATTGCGCGAAATTGGTACCCTCGGTCACGCGGTCGTCGCGGACAGCGGCGTACCAAACCTTACCCGCCGTTTCCCAGGCAAAGCCGCCAATCGACGTTGCCGCGAGATAGAAAGCGCGGTTGGGAATTCCAGAATTGATGTGGACGCCCCCGTTATCCTGAACGGTTTCCACGTAATCGTCCATGTGGCCTGGTTGAGGGTCCTTGCCGAGCGTCGGATCGTCGTAAGCCGAGCCTGGCTCCGCCATTGAGCGCAACGCTTTTCCTTGCACCGACTTGGTGAGCAGCCCCGCGCCGATCAACCAATCGGCCTGCTTGGCGGTTTGCTTGCGCACCTTCTGCTTGATCAGGGAACCCCAGACATCCGACAAATGCTCGTTCAGAGCGCCGGCCTGTTGCATGTAAACCAGGCCGGTCTCGTCCTCGGTGACGCCGTGACCAAGTTCGTGGCCGATGATGTCGAGCGCGATCGTGAAGCGATTGAACAGCGTGCCGTCGCCGTCGCCAAACACCATGCGCTGGCCGTTCCAGAAAGCATTGTTGTAGCCATCGCCGTAGTGAACGGTTGCGTTCAATGGCAAGCCGTTGTCATCGATGGAATTGCGCTGAAACACGTCGGCGAAGAAGTCGAATGTGTGCCCCAGCCCGTCATAGGCTTCGTCGACGGCTTTGTCACCGGACTTCGGCTGGCCTTCGGACCGGACCGCTTTGCCGGGCAATGTCTCTGAATTCTTGGCAGTGAAAATCGCCCGATACTTGGCTGGTGCAGCACTGAGGGCGGAGCGTCGCCGACGCACCTCGAGTGGCGTCGCCGCGGCGATCTGCGCTCGCATGGCACGGAACGTGTTGTCGACGCCGAGAGTCGCAGAAGCCGCCTCTTTCTGCTTTTGCGTTCCGTTCATCAGCACCGAACGCAACAGGTAAGGCGGCAAAATGCAAAAGATCGTATGACGATGAGCCAAGCCGCACATAAGAACCTCCACTACACAGCAGCACGCCGTGGTTGCCGAGAAGAATTGTCCTTACACCTCACACAGGTGTCAAACGACGTGTAGGCAAGCCGCCATACTCGCCGACCAATTCGACACATTGGGCGGCGCCCGGCCATTACGTTGCCCGAATGTCCGCTTGTCCCCCGAAAGCGACCGAGGAGTGGACATCGTTTGATGTCGGCGATGTACCAATTGCGGACATCCTTGGATGAGCAAGCCCGTAGTGCGTTGAGCGGTCCTGCGGTAAGATTGCGGACTTCCGGGGCGATCGATTATGGCTGGTAAGATTTTCATCAATTACCGCCGCGATGATTTAATTGCCACGGCCGTTCACCTGCACGAACGCCTCGCGCAGGTGTTCGGCCGCGATAATCTCTTCATGGATGTCGACAACATCCCGTTCGGGGTCGACTTTGAAGAGCATCTTAACAGCCAAGTGGCGGCTTGCGATGTCATGCTGGTCGTTATCGGACCCAACTGGCTGAACGCGAAGGACGATACCGGGCAACGCAGGCTTCAGCAGCCCGACGACTTTGTTGCGATTGAAATCACAGCAGCGCTTGCCCGCAACATTCGTGTCATCCCTGTTCTAGTCGACGGGGCCCGGGTGCCAAAGGCGAGCGAACTGCCAGATTCTCTAAAGCCGCTGGCCCGCCGTCAGGCTGCCGGAGTTCGCAATGCGCACTTTCGCCAAGATACCGAGACACTGCTCGCAAGAATGCGCGGCGCGTTTGATAGCGATTCGGCAACACGCGCTACCGGCGAGGCGGCAGCGCTTGCTGATCGGACGCCGGTCGCAGGAGGGCCCGAGCCGCCCGCTGACAAGCTGGCCGGACCGGATCGGTTGCCTTTCAAGCAGCGTTCGGTTGGTTGGCGACGAACGGCGATGATCACGTCGGCGGTGGCAGCACTGCTGCTAATCGGTTGGGGCGGATACGCCGTGCTTCGGGACATTCAGACGACAACGCACGCTCCACAGCAGCGAGATGCTGAGCTTAAGGCAGAACAGGCACGCTCACCAAAACCGGTCACTGCGACGCCAGGGGGGGCGACCTCCGCCGCGCAGGAAAATATTGTGAATTTGTTGTCATCTGAGCAAGGCGGTCAGCTTCTGGCAGCGCCGAATGAGAATTGGCGAAAACTAACCAGCGGCAAAGAGGACGACTGGGTGTCCATTAGGAGTGGTCCCGAGGCAGAGGCCATCTATGCGTTTAAAGACAGGAAGCCAGCTACATTCGGAAAATTCGAAGTACTAATTAAAGGGACAGATAGCTTCAACCCGAAAGAAATCGAAATTCTGGCGGGCAACGATTGGCCCCAAGGAACATTTCGCCCCTTGGTCAAGTGCACAGTTATGAATCAGCTGATGCTGGAAGCGCGGTATCAGCAATGTGTCTTTCCAGAGACTACCGCGAAGTACGTCAAGATAAGACTACTGTCGAGTTTCCATTTTAATGATTGGGCCAACCTACCGCAGATTCGTTTGCTCGGTTGGTTGACGCAGTAGAGTTGGTGACCGTGCTGAGGTCGAAGCCTTCTATAAGGGTGAGTCGCCCCTTCCGAAAACCACTTTGGGTCGTATCGATATGTACGCCCGCCAGAGCGAGAATGGCGACAATGATAGAGGGTTTTCATCCACCCAATCTATGTCCGCTTCTCTAATCGGCCGGTTGGAAGTCAAGCACTTACAGACGATCCACCTGTTCAGTGTCGATGTCGCTCGCGGGCTCGCGCTTCTCTCGGAATTCGGCACCAGCGGGAGCAAGAGCCAGGGCGGTACGTGTTCATGAACGAGCGCGGGCGCGACTATGCCCGGGCGCCTAGACTCGACGATACCTTGTCGTAGCCCGCGACGCGCTTGTAGTCCTCGATGATCGAGACCCGCTCTTCCTGGGTGATCAGATCGTCGATGTTGTTGAACGGCCGGTCGCCGCTGCGCTCGTGCACCATCTTCAGCATGAGGTCGGGCGGTGCGTTTCGAACCCGGAGCACGACACCGTTCGCAGCCGCCAGGCGTTCGGCCTGGTAGGCGGTCAGCGCAGAAGCCGCCTCCGGGGCGGACCTGAAACAACGCGCCAGCGCTCTGGCATCAAGGATGCTCTGGCCGGCGCCGTTGCCGCCGCGCGGATACATCGGGTGCGCGGCGTCGCCGACCAACGTCACGCGTCCCACGGTCCACTGTGGCAGCGGATCGCGATCCACCATCGGACATTCTAGCAGCACGTGATGCGCACGGATCATGCCCGCGACATCGAGCCATGGGAATTGCCAGTCCGCAAAGGTTGGCAGGAAGTCGGCGAGATCGCCTTGCAAATTCCAGTCCAGCATCACGTTGCGCGACGACTGGATCTCGGCGACCCAGTTGATCACCTGGAGGCCCTCGTCGTCGATCTCGCGCGTCAGTGGGAACATCAGGATCTTGCCAACCTCCAGCCAGCCCGCTTGCGCCGCCGATGCGCCGGTGAGGAATGGCTTCCAACGCGTCACCCCACGCCACATGTTGATGCCCTGGTAGGCTAGCGGCCCCTCGTTCGGATAGAGATGGTGGCGGACGGCGGAATGAAAGCCGTCGCAGCCGATCACCGCCGAGCCGCGCACAGGCGGCTGCGGCCTGCCGGCGGAAATCGACGAAATGGACGGTGGCTTCGGCATCGTCCTGCTCCACGCCGACACACTGGTGGTTCAGGGTGATGGCTTCGGGCCCGAGCCGCTCCCGCACCGCATCGACTAGAACCTGATGGAGGTCGCCGCGATGAAGCGACAACTGCGGCCATTCGTATCCGGCGGATCGACCGCGCGGTTCAGAAAAGACGAGCTGGCCGAAGCGATTGTAGTAGTTCATCTCGCACGGCTCCACGGAATGCGACCGCAGCGCAGGCAGCAGCCCGAGCTTCGCCAGCTCGCGGACGCCGTACGGTTGCAAGTTGATCCCGACGCCGAGCCGTTTGAAAGCCGGCGCGCTCTCGAAAACACGGCAAGGGATGCCTACCTCATGGAGGCTCAGCGCAAGCGTTAGCCCGCTGATCCCGCCGCCGACGATGATGATGGGATAGGACATTACTCCTCGGCTCCGATCTGGCGTACGATAGGCGCCCACAATTCCTGCTCGGACTTGATGTGTGCCAGCGTCGCCTGGACCGATGCAGGGCGGGCGAACGTGCCGATGTCCTCGTATCGCTTCCGCAGTGCGGGCTCGTTGAGCGTGTCGCGCAGGTCGTCGCCGATCTGGGACACGATCGGCGACGGCGTATCCTTTGGCGCCATTAGCACGAACCAGCCCTTAACGTGAAAGTTGGGCAGCGTCTCTGAGGCGAGCGGCAGGTCGGGATAGCTTTCGAGGCGCTTGTCACCGGTGAAAGCCAGCGCTTTGACGGTGCCGTTACGAAGCGCGTTGGCGATCCCCGGCACGCTATCGATCACGGCGTGCAGGTTGCCGTTCATGATGTCCTGCATGACCTTGGCGGCGCCGGTGGTCGGAATATAGCGCATCTTGATTCCAGCGCGATGGTTCAACATCGCTCCCGTCAGGTGCGGCACCGAAAGCCGCGTGGCGCCGTAAAGAATCTCGTTAGGCCGAACTCTTGGCGTATTCGATGAACTCCGGCAGCGTATTCACGCCCAGCGACGGCGCGACGGCGATAATCATCGGCTGGTCGCTGATCAGTCCGATGGTCGCGAAATCATCCGGCAGCTCCACCGGCCACTTTGCCCTGTTCTCGGGCCGGACCGTGAAGTTCGAAGACACTGGCATGTAGAGCGTGTAGCCGTCCGGCGCGCCGGTGGCGGCAGCCTGCGCCGCGACCAAACCGCTGGCGCCGGGCCGGTTGACGACCAACACCTGCTGCTTCCACCGCTGGGTTAGGCGGTCGGCGAGGATGCGCACGATTACATCGGCCCCGACACCAGGTGCGAATGGGACGATGATTGAAACCGGCTTTTGCGGATAGTCTTGGGCTATCGCGGGCGAGGTCGCGAAGACGCAAACCACAAGCAACAGGGCAGTTATCAGTCTAAATTTTGGGGTCTTCAGTACCCTCATCAACCGCGCATCAGGATTTGATTGTCGCGACCGGCCGACTTCAGCGAGCATTGCTCGACATCCCACGAATGACCAGCGGCATCCATAAACCAACCCGATGCTATGCCTTAACCAATTCCTTCTGGATTGGCTTCAGCTGTCCTGCTCCAGGAACGAATGTAACGAGTTCGCTGGTCGTGAACCCGATACAATATTCGTAGGCCGCGCTGGTGTATTGGGCGTAGGTGCGTGCCTCGTCTGTGACGCTCCGTGCGGCCGTGCAGTCCATCGGGATGATGGTGTAGTAGTGACGATTGGCGAAGCCGAGCGCGCAGACATTGGCGCACACGGCGGCCGACACGCCGGTCACCAGCACTGACCATTCGCCCTCGACGACGCCCTCACGCTCAAGAAGCTCGTCGAAGCCGGTCCGCGCGAACGGATCGTGTGAATATTTCTTGAAAACGATCTCGCCAGGACGTGGTGCGAGGGCGGGAATGATCTGCACATCGGGCGTACCCTCGAGCAGATGCGCGTCGCGACCGAAGCGGATCACCTCCACCATGTCTGGCTTTCGCACCGACTGGGAATAGATGATCTTTACGCCGGCCGCCCTGGCCTTCGCGAGCAGCCGCGCATTGCCGGCGATCGTCGCTTCCATTCGCGTGAAATAGAACTGGAAGCCCGGCGTACAGAAGGCGTTCTCCATATCCACGATAACCAGGGCCGTCTTTGCTGGGTCCAGCTCAAAAGCGCGAGGCTGCGGCACGTTATAGGTCACGGTCACGGACGTCGGCAGCGGTTGCCAGCTCATGGCGTTCTCCCAGCGGGTAGCGCGCGACGGTTCAGCGCGTCTTCCATGGTACGAGGAAGCGTTCGATCTCGTTGAGAACAAGCGTCGATATTATCCCCAACATCGCAATTACGATCAAGCCAACATACATCGTTTCGACGGATAGGGTTTCCCATGCGTTCCAGATCATGAAGCCCAGACCAGACTTTGCGCCGACCATTTCGGCGATCGAGATCAGGATCAGGCTCATGCCCACGCCGAGTTTCACATCGGCCATGATCAGCGGCATCGCTCCAGGCAACGCCACGATGCGAAAGACCTAAACGCGATCCGCGCGGAAGTTGTGGGCGACGTCGAAATAGACGTTCTCGATCTCCATGACGCCGGCCATGGTGTTTATCAGGATCGGAAAGATAACGCCGACTTCGCGCGCGTTCACACAACCAAATCAAAATTCGTCTTGCTCGAAAAAGACCCTGACCAAATCCGCACCACTCGTTCCGTAACCGTTGAGAATCGCCACATCTGCCCAGTTCGCCCCACCGACCGTGCCGTCCGTATCAACCTGCACGGTGATGTTGGACCCGGTTTGCACGAGGCGGGCAAAATCCGCGACGTTGCTGGTCGGTCCGAAATTCGCATCCAGCAAGGACGACAGGTCGATGATGTTGCCCTGGCTGGCTTGATAATCGGTGATGGTGTCCACGTTGGCCGCACCGGTCTCTGCGAAGGCGAACCGGTCGGCGCCGCCGCCGCCGGTGAGCGTGTCGTTGCCGATGCCGCCGATCAACACGTCGTTTCCGATGCCGCCGTTCAGCGTGTCGTCGCCGATGCCGCCCGACAGCAGATCGTTGCTGGCGCCGCCGCTGAGATTGTCGTTTCCGCCATTGCCGAAGAGCAGGTCCTGGCCGGTGTTGCCGGTCAGCGTGTTGTTGGCGCTGTCGCCTGACAGGATCGTGTTGACGCCCGCGGCGGCGCTGGTCCCGATGCCAAGCGTGTAGACCCCCGACCCCAGATCAAAGCCGGCATAGCTTGCGCCGCCAAAGAATGTCAGTGTCTCCACCAGCCAATGGTTGTCCCCATTGAACTCATTGATCACGGTTATCTGCTGGCCGTTGTAATCGATGACGAGATTTCCGCCGGCGCCGACCAACGAGTTGGCGAAATTGAGGCTGCTGAGCACCGCGCCGTTCGCATTGATCGTGATCCGGTCGGCACCTGCACCGCCGTTCGTTCCGCCGTCCTCGTCGATGGTGTCGATTCCATCGATGAGCGCGAACAGATAGGTGTCGTTGCCGCCGCCGCCAAAAATCGTGTCGTTGCCGGTCCCGCCGACCAGCAAGTCGTGGCCACCGTTGCCGTCGACGATGTCATTGCCGAGCGCCGGCGAATAGCAGATCGTTTCCGCCCTGGCTGTTCATGTTGTCGTTGCCGCTGGTCCCGGCGACGATGTCCTTGCCGCCCGAGACGTTATCAATGCTGTAGGCACCCGTTCCGAGCGAGGTAGCCGGCGAACGTGCCGCCGTTGCTGAATCGACATGTGTTCGACGTGGTGGTCCGCGTCTGCGTCGAATTCGTTGATGACGCTGACCGACTGGCCGTTGTAGGTGATCAGAAGATCGTCAGCCGACCCATCCGCGTCCCGATCGACGCGCTGAAAATCGAGCGCAGTGAACGCAACGGTGGCGGCTGGCGGTCATGATCTGGACGGTGTCGCTGCCCTTGCCTCCGAGAACGGACTCGTCGATCAGGTCGCTGCCGACACCTGCGAAGGCGTACCGATACGTGTCATTGCTATCGCCCCCGAAGAAATGGTCGGTGCCGGCGCCGGCGGTGTATATGTCGGTCCCTTTGCCGGTTGTCATATAAGCAAAGTCGTAGGTCTGGCCTGACAGATCGACGGTGGAGCCCGCGCCGGTATTGACCTGCATGACTCCCACATTGACGGTCGCGGTCGACGTGCCCGAACTGCTCGAGATCGTATAGGTGAAGCTATTGCCGGTGGTGTCGTTGGTGTCGGGCGTGGTGAAGGTGATCGTCCTTGCGGCCGCGTTGAGCGTGACCGGAATCGTTCCGCCGGTGACGCCAAGGAGGTCCGTGACGCCGATAATGGTCGCGTTCGGATCGCTGTCGTTGGCAAGCAGCGCGCTCCACGGGATGATCACTGTCGTCAGGTTGGACGCCAGAACGGTGTCGCCGCTTGCCACCGGCGCCTCGTTCGTGCCGTTGATGGTGATCGTCACGGCCTGGGTGTCGGTGGCGCTGCCGTCGGTGGCCTGCACCGTATAGGTAAGCGTCAGCGCCTCGCCCGCGTTCAGGAAGTTGAACGCCTGCGCGCCGGAGTTGAACGTCCAGCCGAGATTGTGCGTGTCGCCCGGATTGGCCGCAATCGAACCAGCCGTCACCGACAGCATCCCCAGCACGTCCGCGGCCGTCAGCCCGCCGGTCGTCCCGCCGAGAATGACCGACGGATACCGATGCCGTGACCGTGTCGGTGAGATCGGGATCGATGAGCGTCAGCGTGCCGCTCGTCGTCAGGCCGGCGTCGGTTTCGGTCAGCGTCGCCGTGGCGCTATCGCCGCTGCCGGCCGTGATGTCCGGCGCATCATTGGTTCCTGTGAGGGTGATGGTGAGGGAGGTCGATGAGGTGGCACCGTGGGCGTCGGCCATGGTGTAGGTGAAGACGTCGGTGGCGGTCTGACCCTGCGCCAGGGCGTTGGTGTCGGGGTCGGCATTGTTGAGGGCGTAGCTCCAGCTGCCGTCGGCCAGCAGCGTCAGCGTGCCGTAGGTGCCAACCAGCGGCTGTCCGACGTTCAGCGCCGAGCCGTTGACGGCAATGACCGTTTTAAAATCGCCGCTGTCGACGTCGGTGTCATTGGTCAGTACGTTGCCGGCCGCCGACGGGTCACCGGTAAAGGGCGTGTTACCCGGATTGACGCCGCTCTCGATCACCACGTCGCCCGCATTGGTGTCGGTCACCGCGAAGGGAGCATCGTTGAAGCCATTGATCGTGATGTCGACCGTCTGGGTGGTTCCATCGATGGTGGTGGTGGTGAAACTGTCGGTCAGCGTGCCGCCAATATTGAGCGCTTGTACCGCGGCATTGGCGTTGTCGAGGGTGTAGGTCCAGACGCCCGCCGCGGTGAGCGTGAACGTGCCGAAGCCGTTGGTCCCGGCAGTCGGGGAATTGATCGCGAGCCAACTGTCCGGCGTATTATCGACGTCGGCGGCATCGAGGTCGCCGTTGGCAACAGGCGTTCCGGGCGTGCCGTTGTTGATTCCGCCGGCTTCGACCACCGTGCCGGTGGCAGCGCCAGTGATCACCGCCGCGTCGTTGGCCCCGTCGATTGCGATCGTCACCACCTGCTGGGTGCCGTCGACTGTGGTCACCGTGATGCTGTCGGAAAGCGTGCCGCCGATATTGAGCGCCTGCACCGCGGCATTGCCGTTGTCGAGCGTGTAGGTCCACACGCCGGCGGCCGTGAGCGTGAACGTGCCGTAACCGTTGTCACTCGGTGTTGGCAAACTGACCGCGGTCCATGTGTCAGGCAAGTTGTCGACATCGGCGGAGTTCAGATCGCCGGTCGTGGTGGGTATGCCTGGCGTGCCATTGGCGACCCCGCCGGCCTCGGTGACCGACCCGCTGGCGGCACCACTGATGACCGCGGCATCGTTGGCGCCGTTGATCGTGATGGTGATCAGCTGCGCGGTGCCGTCGACCGTGGTGGCGGTGAAGCTGTCGGTCAGCGTGTCGACCGACATTGAGCGCCTGCACCGCGGCATTGCTGTCGTCCAGCGTGTAGGTCCAGATGCCGGCCGCTGTGACCGTGAAGGCTGCCGTAGCCGTTGGCGCTGGCCGTTGGGGAACTTACCGCGGTCCAAGTGTCGTTCGGATTGTCCACATCAGTGGCATTGAGGTCGCCGGTCGCGGTGGGGGCGCCGGGCGTGCCGTTGGCGACACCGCCGGCCTCGGTGACCGACCCGTTGGCGGCGCCGCTGATCACCGCGGCATCGTTGGCGCCATTGATCGTGATGGTGACCAGCTGCGAGGTGCCGTCGACCGTGCTGGCCGTGAAGCTGTCGGTCAGTGTCTGACCGACATTCAGCGCCTGCACGACGGCATTGCTGTTATCCAACGTATAGGTCCACGCTCCGGCGGCTGTCAGCGTGTAGGTGCCGAAACCGCCGCTGCCTCGTACGGCGGCGGATGTCCAGGCATCGTCCAGATTGTCGACGTCGGTGGAGTTCAGATCGCCGGCCGCGGTGGGCGTGCCCGGCGTCGCATTCGCCACCCCGCCTGCCTCGACGACGCTCCCCGTCGTATCGCCGGTGATGACGGCGTCATCGTTCGCGCCATCGATCGTGATCGTGACCAACTGCGTGGTGCCATCAACCGTGGTTGCGGTGAACGTGTCGGTCAGCGTATCGCCCGCGTTCAGCGCCTGCACGGCGGCGTTGCTGTCATCCAGCGTGTAGGTCCAGATGCCGGCGGCTGTCAGCGTGTAGGTGCCGAAGCCGTTGGCGCCCGGTGTCGGTGTGCTGACAGGCATCCAGCCGGGCGGGTTGTCGACGTCGGCAGCATCGAGATCCCCGGTCGCGGCGGGTATGCCGGGCGTGCCATTGGCGGCCCCTCCGGCCTCCAGCACCGTTCCCGCAATGTCGCCGCTGATGACCGCGGCATCATTTGTGCCGGTGATCGTGATGGTGACCACCTGCGCGGTGCCATCCACGGTGGTGGCTGTGAAGCTGTCGGTGAGCGTGTCGCCGGCGTTGAGCGCCTGCACCGTGGCATTGCTGTTATCCAGCACGTAGATCCAGGTCCCGGCCCCGGTCAGCGTGAAGGTGCCATAGCCGTTGGCGCTGGCGGTCGGGGAGCTGACGGCGTTCCAGTCGTCCGGCGGATTGTCCACGTCTGTGGCGTTCAGATCGCCGGTCGCCACCGGCACGCCCGGGATGCCGCTGCCCACCCCGCCGGCTTCGACCACGCTCCCCGTGGTATCGCCGCTGATCACTGCGGCGTCGTTGGTGCCGGTGATGGTGATGGTGACCACCTGCGCCGTGCCGTCGACGGTGGTGACGGTGAAGGTGTCGGCCAGCGTGTGGCCGGCATTGAGCGCTTGCACCGCGGCATTGCTGTTATCGAGCGTGTAGGTCCAGAGCCCGGCGGCGCTGACTGTGAAGCTGCCATAGCCATTGGTGCTCGCCGTAGGTGATGCGACAGCCGTCCAAGTGTCCGGGACATTGTCCGCGTCGGTGGCGTTGAGATCGCCGGTCGTGGTCGGCGTGCCAGGCGTGCCGTTGGCGACGCCGCCGGCCTCCAGGACCGCGCCGGTTATATCGCCGGTAACCACCGCCGCATCGTTGGTGCCGGTGATCGTGATCGAAACGACCTGGGACGTGCCATCGACCGTGGAAACAGTAAAGCTGTCGGTCAGCGTGTCGCCGACGTTGAGCGCCTGCACCACGGCATTGCTGTTATCAAGGATGGTGGTCCAGCCGCCGACGGCGGTCAGCGTGTAGGTGCCGATAGCCGTTGGCGCTTGCGGTCGGTGTGCCGACCGCCGTCCAGGCGTCGTTGAGTTGTCGAAATCGTTGGAATTGAGATCGCCGCTCGCGGTCGGCGTGCCGGGCGTGCCGTTGGCCACGCCGCCCGCCTCGACCACGGAGCCCGATGTCGCGCCGGTGATCACAGCCGCGTCGTTGGCGCCCTCGATGGTGATCGTCACCACCTGCGCGGTGCCGTCGATGGTGGTGACGATGAAGGCTATCGGTTAGCGTGCTGACCGACGTTGAGCGCCTCACGCTGGGATTGCTGTTGTCGAGCGTGTAGGTCCATACGCCGTCGACGGTGAGCGTGTAGGTGCCGTAGCCATCGACGCTCGCGGCCGGCGTGCCGACCGCGTTCCAGGTGTCGGCGCATTGTCGACGTCAGCGGCGTTGAGATCGCCGGTCGCGGTCGGCGTGCCCGGCGTGCCATTGGCAACGCCGCCAGCCTCGACCACGCTCCCGGTCGTGTCGCCTGTGATGATCGCTGGATCGTTTGTCGCCGTTGATGGTGATGGTCACCAGCTGCGGGGTGCCGTCGATGGTGGTAACCGTGAACTGTCGGTCAGCGTTTCGCCGGGCGCTCAGCGCCTTGACGTCGGGATGGCTCCTGTCGAGCTTGTAGGTCCACACGCCGGCGGCGGTCAGCGTGAAGGTGCCGTAGCCGTTGTCGCTCGCGGTGTCAGAGCTGACCGCTGTCCAGGCATCGTTCAGATTGTCAAAGTCGGTCGCGGTAGAGCGTCAGCAACGACACAGGGTGCCGTTGGCACGCCGCTGCGCACCCACCACGCCGTCGATGGGACGCCGGTGATAACGGCGGCATCATTGGCGCCGGTGATCGTGAGGGTCACAACCTGCGAGGTGCCGTCGATCGTGGTGGCCGTGAAGCTGTCGGTCAGCGTGTCGCCGACATTGAGCGCCTGCACCGCGGCATCGGTGTTGTCGAGGGTGTAGGTCCATGCGCCGTTGACGTCGATCACGAAGGTGCCATGGCCGTTGTCGCTGGGCGTCGGCGTGCCGAACGCATGAAGGTGTTGTCCGGGTCATCGACGTCGGTGGCGCCGAGATTGCCGGTCGCGGTCGGATCGCCGGGCGTGCCGTTGGCGACCCCGCCGGCCTCCTCAACTTCGCCGCTGGCGGCGCCGGTGATCACCGCGGCGTCGTTGGTTCCGGTGATGGTGATGGTGACGACCTGCGACGTGCCATCGACGGTGGTGGCGAGGAAGGTATCGGTCAGCGTGCCGCCGGCGTTGAGCACCTCGACGTCGGGGTTGGTGTTGTCGAGGGTGTAGATCCACGCGCCCGCGGCGTTCAGCGTGAAGGTGCCGTAACCCTGGGCGCTCGGCGTCGGCGCAGGGACCGCAATCCAGGTGTCGTTCGAGGTTGTCGACGTCGGCGGCATCGAGATCGCCGGTTGCGGTCGGCGTACCGACAGCGCCGTTGGCCACCCCGCCCGCTTCGATCACGTCCCCCGCCGCGGTGCCGGTGATGATGGCGTCGTCGTTGTTGCCCTCGATCGTAATCGTCACCACCTGCGCGGTGCCGTCGATCGTGGTGACTGTGAAGTTATCGGTGAGCGTGTCGCTGGCATTGAGCACCTGCACCGCGGGATTGGTGTTGTCCAGCGTGTAGGTCCACACCCCGTTGATGTTGATCACGAAGCTGCCATAGCCGTTGGCGCTGGGCGTCGGGGTGTCGACCACCGTGAAGGTATTGTCCGGGTCATCGACGTCGGTCGCGCCGAGATTGCCGGTCGCGGTCGGGTCGCCGGGCGTGCCGTTGCTGACCCCGCCGGCCTCCACGACGGTGCCGGTGGTGTCGCCCGTGATGATCGCGGCGTCGTTGGTGCCGTTGATGGTGATGGTGACGAGCTGCGTTGCCGTGCCGCCGTGGCCGTCGTCGATCTCGACGGTGTAGGTCTGCACCAGCACCTCGCCGCTCGCGATCGACTGCCGCAGGACATTGTCGGCGGCGAACAGCCAGGTCACCTGTCCGACCCCATCGCCGGTCGAGTCATTGGTCACGTTGGCGACAAGGGTTCCGAGGTACCCGCCGGCCGCCGGCGTCACCGAGGTGACGTGGGCGTCGGAAAGGTCGACGTCGCCGAAGTCGATCGTGCCGTTCGCCGTCATCACCGGTAGCTCGCCTTCCGTGACTTCGCCGCTGTCGACCGCCGCAGTGATCACCGGCGCATCGTTGCTGCCCTCGATGGTGATGGTGACGACTTGCGAGGTGCCGTCGATGGTGGTGGCCGTGAACGTGTCGATCAGGGTGTCGCCGAAATTGAGCGCCTGCACCTCGGGGTTTTCGTCGTCGAGCGCGTAAGCCCACAGACCGTCGGCGCCGATCAGGAAAACGCCGTAACCGCTGTCGCTCGGCGTCGGGTCGACGGCGTTCCAGCTGTCCGGCGGGTCATCGACGTCGGCAGCATTCAGATCGCCACCGATAGGGGAGGTGCCCGGCGTACCATTGGTTACGCCTCCCGCTTCAATGACGTCGCCCGCGATGTCGCCGGTGATCACGGCGGCGTCGTTCACCGGGTTGACGGTGATCGCAATGGTGTCGGTGTCAGTGCCGCCGCTGCTGTCATTGCTGACGATTGTCAGCGTGTCGGTACCGTTGAAGTTCAGATCGCCGAGATAGCTCAGGCCCGCGAGCGCCGCGTTGATCTGGTCCAGCGTGCCGGCCAACGTCACCGCGCTGGTTCCATTGTCTGAAATGGCAGCGCCGCCGCCCGCCGCCACGGTGAGCGTGCCGTTCGTGACCGTCAGACTCACCTGGATGCCGCTGGAGGTGTCGATATCTCCGACCGACACCCCCGCGATCGGCAGCGTTGTGTCCTCGTCGACGCTCTGTGCGCCCGGCACGGTGTTCACCGGTGGGTCGTTCACGGGAGTGATGTCGAGTGTCGCAGTAGACGACGCGGATGCGGTGCCGTCCGAGGCTGTGTAGGAGAATGTCGCGGCGGTGTCGTCGTCCGGCGCCGGGGTGTAGGTCCAGGTGCCGTCCATATTGTCGACCAGCGTGCCGCTGCCGCTGGTCAGGGTCAGCGCCGTGATGATCGCGGGCGGCCCGTCGACGTCGCTGACCCCCGCCAGCAATTCGGCCGAGGTGACCAGCCGCGAGCCATCTTCCGCGATGCTGCCGAGGTCGACCGGCACCGCCACCGGCGCGTCGTTGACCGGGGTGATGTCGAGCGTGAACGTGTCGGAGGCCGACAGCGTGCCGTCGCTCGCCGTCACCGCCAGATCGAGCGGCCCGTTAAAGTCAGCCGGCGGCGTGCCGGAAAAGGTTGCCGTGTTGGGATCGAACGACAGCCAGGCCGGCAGCGGATCGCCGGTGCCGAGCGTCGCACTGGTAGGCGAGCGTGCCGTTGTCGACGTCGGTGAAGGTACCGGCCGGGACGGTGAACAGCCACGCACTGTCCTCGGGCGAGGACTGGTCCGGGATCGGCTGCGCCAGCACCGGGGCGTCGTTGACCGGGGTGATGTCGAGCGTCGCAGTAGACGACGCGAATGCGGTGCCGTCCGAGGCTGTGTAGGAGAATGTCGCAGCGGTGTCGTCCTCCGGCGCCGGGGTGTAGGTCCAGGTGCCGTCCAGGTTGTCGACCAGCGCGCCGCTGCTCGCCGGTCAGGGTCAGCGCCGTGATGATCGCGGGCGGGCCGTCGACGTCGCTGACCCCTGCCAGCAATTCGGCCGAGGTGACCAGCCGTGAGCCATCTTCCGCGATGCTGCCGAGGTCGACCGGCACCGCCACCGGCGCGTCGTTGACCGGGGTGATGTCGAGTGTGGCAGTAGACGATGCGGATGCGGTGCCGTCCGAGGCTGTGTAAGAGAATGTCGCAGCGGTGTCGTCGTCCGGCGCCGGGGTGTAGGTCCAGGTGCCGTCCATGTTGTCGACCAGCGTGCCGCTGCCGCTGGTCAGCGCCAGCGCCGTGATGATCGCGGGCGGCCCGTCGACGTCGCTGACCCCCGCCAGCAATTCGGTCGAGGTGACCAGCCGCGCGCCATCTTCCGCGATGCTGCCGAGGTCGACCGGCACCGCCACCGGCGCGTCGTTGACCGGGGTGATGTCGAGCGTGAACGTGTCGGACGCCGACAGCGTGCCGTCGCTCGCCGTCACCGTCAGATCGAGCGGCCCGTTAAAGTCAGCCGGCGGCGTGCCGGAAAAGGTTGCCGTGTTGGGATCGAACGACAGCCAGGCCGGCAGCGGAGCGCCGGTGCCGAGCGTCGCGCTGTAGGTGAGCGTGCCGTTGTCGACGTCGGTGAAGGTGCCGGCCGGGACGGTGAACAGCCACGCCGTGTCCTCGGGCGAGGCCTGGTCCGGGATCGGCTGCGCCACCACCGGGGCGTCATTGACCGGGGTGATGTCGAGCGTGAACGTGTCGGAGGCCGACAGCGTGCCGTCGCTCGCCGTCACCGTCAGATCGAGCGGCCCGTTAAAGTCAGCCGGCGGCGTGCCGGAAAAGGTTGCCGTGTTGGGATCGAACGACAGCCAGGCCGGCAGCGGATCGCCGGTGCCGAGCGTCGCGCTGTAGGCGAGCGTGCCGTTGTCGACGTCGGTGAAGGTACCGGCCGGGACGGTGAACAGCCACGCCGTGTCCTCGGGCGAGGCCTGGTCCGGGATCGGCTGCGCCACCACCGGCGCGTCGTTGACCGGGGTGATGTCGAGTGTCGCAGTAGACGAGGCGGATGCGGTGCCGTCCGAGGCTGTGTAGGAGAATGTCGCGGCGGTGTCGTCGTCCGGCGCCGGGGTGTAGGTCCAGGTGCCGTCCATATTGTCGACCAGCGTGCCGCTGCCGCTGGTCAGCGTCAGCGCCGTGATGATCGCGGGCGGCCCGTCGACGTCGCTGACCCCCGCCAGCAATTCGGCCGAGGTGACCAGCCGCGAGCCATCTTCCGCGATGCTGCCGAGGTCGACCGGCACCGCCACCGGCGCGTCATTGACCGGGGTAATGTCGAGCGTGAACGTGTCGGACGCCGACAGCGTGCCGTCGCTCGCCGTCACCGTCAGATCGAGCGGCCCGTTAAGGTCAGCCGGTGGCGTGCCGGAAAAGGTTGCCGTGTTGGGATCGAACGACAGCCAGGCCGGCAGCGGATCGCCGGTACCCAGCGTCGCGCCGTAGATGAGCGTGCCGTTGTCGACGTCGGTGAAGGTGCCGGCCGGGACGGTGAACAGCCACGCACGTGTCCTCGGGCGAGGACTGGTCCGGGATCGGCTGCGCCACCACCGGGGCGTCGTTGACCGGGGTGATGGTGATGATGACGGTCGCGGTGTCGGTGCCGCCGGCGCCGTCATCGACCGCATAGGTGAAGCTGTCGCTGACGGTCTCCGAGCCATTGTGGGTGTAGATGAAGGTGCCGTCGCCGTTGGAGACCACGGTGCCGTTCGCGCCCTGGGTAAAACCGGTGATGCTCGCTGCCGTCAGGGTGCTGTCCGGATCGGTGTCATTGCCGAGCACATTGATGGTTGTGACGGCGCCGCCCTCGGCCACCGTCGCCGCGTCGGCGACCGCGTCCGGCGGCTGGTTCGGTGGCGGCAAGGGCCCCGGTGGCGGCGGCGGCGGCGCGGGAGTGACAATCGGAAGGACGTCCGGAGGCAAGATTGGAGGAAGGCCAGCCTGCAGTTGTTCCGGCAAAAGAAGATCAAGCGGAGCAATATCCGAAGCGGTCTGCGCGGCGCCGAGGATCTGCGAGCTGTTCTCTCCGAGCCGAGAGTCGAAATCCCCGCTGCCGGACGGGATGATCCAGTGCGATTGGGCAAATTCCGTCGCCGCCACGAGCTGCGTGTCGGAAACCCGCACCAACGGCCCGTTCGATCCGTCCGGCGAACCGCTGCCCTGTCCCACGGTACCGATTGCATCTTGGTTTTCGTGGTTGGGAGCATTGGATTCGTGATTGGAGCTTTCCGGGAAGAAACGCAGCAGCTCGATGAGCGAGCCGTCGCCGAAGATGATCTTGAGCGTGGCCCCGACCTGGACCAGCGCGGACCACTGGTTAATGATCGGGATAAAGTCGATGATCGAGTAGTCCTGGGCGTCAAAGGCCGAGACGCCGCCTCGCTCAGGCCGGCTGAGCGTCAAGACGGCGGTGTTCGACGAGCGTGTGCCAGCGGCCGCTTCGGATATGCGTGGCGAATTGTCGACTTGAGATTCTGCCTGTGCGATTTGCATCGCGCTGCCTGCAGTCGGCCACTCGTCTTGCGCGATGGTCGCTCGCGCAAACCCGTCCTAAGTGTATTGTCCCGCCACGCCTCGATGATGGCGAAGCTGGACCATCGGCGTAAAAGGCGGAATGATCGCTAATCGTCGCTGAATGATGCTGGACCATTTTTCGACAAGTCATCGCAGCGCGGAATGCAAGCGAACGCCGTCGGCGCTGCTGGGTACACACGCGGTCGTGCCGATCATTTCGAAAATTTTTCAGCGTAAAGGCGATCGGCGATCAGGGTTCCGAGGCCGCGTGCAAAACCTATACTTGAGGCTAGGCTCCGCGAGCCTTGTCGCCGCCGAGCACAAAGTAAAGTCGCGCGTTGGCGCGTCGATGACGATCGTGTCGGGTGCATCGGGGGATTGGGCAGGCAATCACCTGGCGCCGCAGATGCGCCGGCATTTCAACAGCCGCTTGCCTGTCTTCGACGCTGCCGTGATCGCATCATTCCAAAATGAATGTCACCTCCAAAGTCACACGGTATTCGGTGATCTCACCTTTCTCTACTTTGCCTTTTAATGAGCTCACCTCGAACCCGGTCACGCCGCGAAGAGATTTCGTTGCGCGCTTCAATCCCTCCTCGGCCGCCTGCTGAAATCCCTTCGGCGATGATGCGGTGATCTTGGATACCCGTGCGACTGCCATGCTGCGTCTCCTCTCGGGCCGTTACGCGCCGTGCCGCTCAATCACCAAACTTTCTGAAACGGTCGCGTTCACGTCATATGCGGTTTTCTTACGGCATTGCTGCACGGTGGTTTTGATCCAGATCAACAAGACGCAAGTGCCGACCGTGCACTGAAGTTGTGATGCGGTCAGGCTGCCCATGAGCAAGCCGGTCGCGGAGCGACAAATGGCAACAGCAAGAACCGCTATCGTGACGGGCTCGACCAGTGGCATCGGCCTTGGCATTGCGCGAGCGCTTGCCGGAGCGGGTTGCAACATCATGCTCAACGGGTTTGGCGACGCGGCCGCCATTGAACAGGAGCGTGGACGGATCGCGAAGGACTTTGGGGTCCGGTCGGGCTTCAGTCCGGCCGACCTGTCGAAGCCCGCCGAAATCTCGCAAATGATCGAAGCCGCGACGCGCGAGCTGGGCCAGGTCGACATTCTGGTCAACAATGCCGGCATCCAGTATACGGCGCCGGTCGAGAAATTCCCGAGCGATCGCTGGGACGCTGTCATCGCGATCAATCTGTCTTCGAACTTCCACGCGATCCGTGCCGCCCTCCCGCAGATGCGTGAGCGCAATTGGGGCCGTATTGTCAACATCGCCTCGACACACGGGCTCGTAGCGTCCGTGGAAAAAGCCGCTTACGTCGCCGCCAAGCACGGTGTGATCGGATTGACCAAGGTCGTGGCGCTTGAAACGGCGACCACCGGCATCACGTGCAATGCCATATGCCCGGGCTGGGTGCTGACGCCGCTGGTCGAAAAGCAGATTAAGGAACGGGCGGCGCGCGAGAAGATCGCGGTCGATCGGGCGAAATTCGAGTTGCTGGCCGAAAAGCAGCCGTCTCATGAGTTCGCCACGCCCGATCAGATCGGGGCGCTCACCGTATTCCTGTGCTCAGACGCCGCCGCGCAGATCCGCGGCGCGGCTCTGCCGGTCGATGGGGCATGGACGGCGCAATAGCCGCCTTGAATAAGGTCCAGCGCGATGCAAACCGTTGCTCTCGATCAATCGGTCGCAATGATCCCCGACGGGGCGAGCCTGATGATCGGCGGCTTCATGGCGGTCGGCACGCCTGAGCGGGTCATCGACGAGATCGTGCGCCAGAACAAGCGCGATCTCACCGTCATCGCCAACGACACCGCATCGCCGGGGCGCGGCATCGGCAAGCTCATCGGCGCCAAGCTGGTGCGCAAGGCCATCGTGAGCCACATCGGCCTCAACCCGGAAACCCAGCAGCAGATGATGGCCGGCGAGCTGGAGGTCGAGCTTGTGCCGCAGGGCACCCTGATCGAACGGATCCGCGCCGGCGGCTTTGGGCTGGGCGGGGTCCTGACGCAAACCGGCCTCGGAACGCCGGTCGAGAACGGCAAGCAGACACATCGAAGTCGATGGCAAGACGTATCTGCTCGAGACCGCCGCTCCGCGCCGACTTCGCGCTCGTGCAGGCATTCCTAGCCGACTATCTCGGCAATCTGAGCTACGCGCTTACGGCCCGCAACTTCAATCCGGTGATCGCGATGGCCGCCGATACCGTCATCGCCAGCGCCGACAACATCGTTCCGGTCGGCGTGATCTCGCCCGACCACGTGGTGACGCCGGCGCCCATCGTCGACTACCTCGTCGCCAATCTGTGAGGTCCCGAATGGAGCCGCAGACCATCATTGCGCGCCGCATCGCCCGCGAACTCAAGTCGGGCATGCTGGTCAATCTCGGCATCGGAATTCCGACGTTGGTGGCAAATTACCTGCCCGCGGGCCTGCACGTCTTCTTCCAATCCGAGAACGGATTGATCGGCACCGGCGCGCCGCCGGAAGAGGGGATGGCGCATCCCACGCTGACCGATGCGGGCGGGCGCCCGGTCACGCGCGCTGCCCGGTGCCTGCACCTTCGACAGCGCCATGTCGTTCGGACTGATCCGCGGCGGCCATCTGGACCTGACCGTGCTCGGCGGCCTGCAGGTCGATCAGCAGGGCCATCTCGCCAACTGGATGATCCCCGGCAAGATGGTGCCGGGCATGGGCGGGGCCATGGACCTGGTGACCGGCGCAAAGCGCGTCATCGTGGCGATGCAGCACACCGCCAAGGGCGCTCCGAAAATCATGAAGAAATGCACGCTGCCGCTCACGTCGCTACGCCCGGTGGATTTGGTCGTCACCGAAATGGCGGTGATTGCCTTCCAAAATGGGCGCGCAACCTTGCTGGAAACCGCGCCGGGGCTATCCGTCAGTCAGGTCACTGCGGCAACCGAGGCCGAGCTTACGGTCCCTGCGAATGTGCCGGAAATGGCGTTGTAACGCGGCGGACGTCATCCAGAGCATCTGCGCCATCTTCTTCTCCCACAGCTGCACCGACACAACGTCCGCGCCCTCGCGGATCGCCAACGTTGCCACGACGACGGCAGGTACGACGCTGAGCGGCTGCCGTGTCGCCTAGGATTTGATTTGTATCAAAAGTCGAAAGTGGGAGCTTAGATACTGTAATCACAGCGACTTACTTCGTCAAGCCGCGAAGCTGGAAGATCTTACGCGAATTCTCCACCAGCGCACGTCCTCGTGGGGTTGTTCCGATCATGCAAGATCCAATTCATCAGTTCGAGATCGTCAATCTTTTCTGGATTGCGCGAGTTGGATCGCACGATCTGTACTTCACAAATTCTGCGCTCTTCATGCTGCTGGCTGTCTTTTTAACTGGCCTGCTGCTGCTTGGCGCGACTGCAAGAAAGCAAGTTGTCCCCGGCCGAATGCAGACGGTCGCAGAGCTTTCTTATGAGTTCATGGCCGACACGCTTCGCAATTCAGCCGGTGAAGAAGGTATGAAGTTCTTCCCGCTGGTGTTCTCATTGTTCATGTTTATCCTCATTTCGAACATGGTGGGTCTCATCCCGTACACATTTACGGTGATGACCCATATCGTCGTCACGGCGGCGTTGGCTCTGCTCGTTTTTTGCACGGTAATTGCTTACGGCCTGTACAGGCATGGCTTGCGCTGGTTTCGCCTTTTCGTTCCGAGCGGCGTTCCGATTTACATTTTGCCGCTGATCGTCTTCATCGAGGTTCTTTCCTTCGTGTCCCGTCCGATTTCGCACAGCGTGCGATTGTTCGCCAATATGCTGGCCGGCCACATCACGCTTAAGGTGTTCGCTGGATTTGTGACCATGCTGGGTGGGCTGGGAGTTGTTGGCTGGGTGGGCGCCGCGTTGCCACTCGCCCTCACTGTGGCGCTGACGGCGCTCGAGGTGCTCGTTGCATTCTTGCAGGCTTATGTCTTTGCGATTTTGACCTGCATCTACATCAATGATGCGCTTCACCCTGGTCACTGAACGAACGACGAGAGGAGCTTTGTCATGGATCCGATTGCTGCAAAATACATTGGTGCGGGAATTGCTTGCATCGGCATGGGTGGCGCCGGCGCAGGCGTAGGTATCATATTTGGAAATTATCTGGCAGCCGCACTGCGCAATCCGTCAGCGGCACAAGGACAATTTGGAAATCTGATATTTGGCTTTGCGGTGACCGAAGCGCTCGGCATTTTTTCTTTGCTGATCGCCCTACTACTTCTATTCGCACTTTGAGCCGCGCTGGAGCCCGGCCCTTTCGTTGAGGATTTGAACGTGGTCCAAAACACGATCGCACTGACAGCAACACCAGGGCATGGGGGGTTTCCACCATTCCAAAAGGATACGTTTGCCACGCAGTTATTCTGGCTGGTTATCAGCTTTGTCCTACTCTACGCGTTGGTCGCAAAGATCGGTTTGCCCCGTATTCGCGCGATCCTCGCCGATCGGCAACGACGTATTGATGATGATTTCTCAGAGGCAAGCCATCTCGAGAAGCGCTCCGAGGCAGCCCTGGCTGCTTATCAGCTTTCGATTGCTGATGCTCGTTCCAGCGCCGGAGCGGTCGTTCGCGCGAACTCGAGAAAAGCTCGACATGGAGACAAGTCAGAGCCGCGGTACGTTGAAAGCGCAGCTCGATGCGCAACTCGTGGAAGCGGAAGAGCGGATCGCTGCGGCCAAGGCGGGCGCTATGACCAATGTGCGAGGCATCGTAATCGATTCGACGCGCGCGATTGCAGAGCGCCTGATTGGTGCCCCGCCGGCTCCCGGGGCAATCGTGCATGCGGTGGATCACGTGCTCATGCGCGGAGCTGACGCCAATGATCAACGCTGAGGGTTGGGTTGCGATCGCACTCGTCCTGTTTGTCGCGCTGCTGGGCTATTTCGGGGTTCACCGGCGGATATTCGAAGCCCTCGACAAGCGTTCCGCCCGCGTCAAGCTCGAACTCGACCAAGCGCGTCGGCTTCGGCAGGAAGCCGAGGATGTTCTGGCAGAGTCCTCTCGGAAGTATCGGGAGGTTGAGATCGAGGCCCGATTGATCATGGAGGGCGCACACGCGGAGGCTAAGCAACTGACCGTGACCGCAAAGGCCAAGAACGATGAATTCGTAGCCCGCAGAATCAAGAGTGCTGAAATCAAGATAGCTCAAGCTGAATTGCAGGCCCTAGCAGAGGTAAAGGCCTTCGCTGCAGATGCGGCGGTCGCCGCGACCAAGGAATTGTTGACCACCGCAATCACAGATGGTGTTGCCGCTCGACTGGTCGCTCGCGATATCGAGTTACTGCAATCGAATTTTCGTGACGACGCTCGATAACGCTCGATGATCGGACTTTTTTGGGATGACGCAAATGTTCGTGGTTGATCCCATCGTATCCGGCATGGCGGGGCGCTATGCGACGGCGCTGTTTGAGCTTGCGCTGGACGCCAAGTCGGTGGAGGCGGTGAAGAGCCGATCTCGACAGCTTTGAGCGGATGATCACGGACAACGCGGACCTGGACCGTCTGGTGCGCAGCCCGGCGTTTGGCGCCGACGAGCAGGCACGCGCGCTTGCGGCGGTGCTGGAGGCGGCCGGCATCAAGGGCCTGGCCGCCAATTTTCTGAGGTTCGTTGCCAGCAACCGGCGGCTGTTCGCGGTGCGCACCATGATCCGGGACTTCCGCAAGCTGGTGGCGAACTGGAAGGGCGAGGTCAGCGCCAACGTCACGGTGGCGGAAAAGCTTTCGGACCGTCATCTCGATGCGCTCAAGGACGCGCTCAAGCAGGTCACCGGCGGCAAGGCGGTCGACCTCAACGTCAAGATCGATCCGGCGATCATCGGCGGGCTCATGGTCAAGCTCGGCTCGCGGATGGTCGATAGTTCGCTTAGGACCAAGCTCAATGCGATCAAGCACGCGATGAAAGAGGCCCGCTGATGGATATCCGCGCCGCAGAAATCTCCGCGATCCTGAAAGAGCAGATCAAGAACTTCGGCCAGGAGGCCGAGGTCACCGAGGTCGGCCAGGTGCTGTCGGTGGGCGACGGCATAGCGCGGGTCTATGGGCTCGACAACGTGCAGGCCGGCGAGATGGTCGAGTTCGAGAACGGGGTGCGCGGCATGGCGCTCAACCTCGAGGTCGACAACGTCGGCATCGTGATCTTTGGCAACGACCGCGAGATCAAGGAGGGCCAGACCGTCAAGCGCACGCGCGCGATCGTCGACGTTCCGGTCGGCAAGGGCCTGCTCGGCCGGGTGGTGGATTCGCTCGGCAATCCGATTGATGGCAAGGGCCCGATCAAGACCGAGCAGCGCGCCCAGGTCGACGTCAAGGCGCCGGGCATCATTCCGCGCAAGTCGGTGCATGAGCCGATGGCGACCGGCTTGAAGGCGATCGACTCGCTGATTCCGATCGGCCGCGGCCAGCGCGAGCTGGTGATCGGCGACCGCCAGACCGGCAAGACCGCGATCGTGCTCGACACCATCCTGAACCAGAAGCCGCTGAATGCGCAGCCCGACGAGAAGATCAAGCTGTACTGCGTCTATGTGGCGGTCGGGCAGAAGCGGTCTTCGGTTGCGCAGTTCGTCAAGGTGCTGGAGGAAAACGGCGCGCTCGAATACACGATCGTGGTGGCGGCGACCGCGTCGGACCCGGCGCCGATGCAGTTCCTGGCGCCGTTCGCGGGCTGCACCATGGGCGAATACTTCCGCGACAACGGCATGCACGCGGTGATCTTCTACGACGACCTGTCGAAGCAGGCGGTGTCGTACCGCCAGATGTCGCTGCTGCTGCGCCGGCCGCCGGGCCGCGAGGCCTATCCGGGCGACGTGTTCTACCTGCACTCGCGGCTGCTGGAACGCGCCGCCAAGATGAACGACGACAACAAGGCGGGCTCGCTCACGGCCTTGCCGGTCATTGAGACGCAGGCCAACGACGTGTCGGCCTACATCCCGACCAACGTGATCTCGATCACCGACGGCCAGATCTTTCTGGAGACCGACCTGTTCTACCAGGGCATCCGCCCGGCGGTGAACGTCGGGCTTTCGGTGTCGCGGGTGGGTTCGGCGGCGCAGACCAAGGCGATGAAAAAGGTCGCGGGCCGCATCAAGGGCGAGCTTGCGCAGTACCGCGAGATGGCGGCGTTCGCGCAGTTCGGCTCCGACCTCGACGCCACCACCCAGCGGCTGCTCAACCGCGGCGCACGGCTGACCGAGCTGCTCAAGCAGCCGCAGTTCTCGCCGCTGAAGATGGAAGAGCAGGTCGTGGTGATCTATGCGGGGGTCAACGGCTATCTCGATCCGATCCCGGTGGCGCGGGTGCGGGCGTTCGAGGACGGCCTGCTGACGCTCGTTCGCAGCAAGAATGCCGACATCCTCGACGACATCCGCAAGACCGGCGATCTCACCGACGCCACCGCCGGCAAGCTCAAGGCCGCGGTCGACGGCTATGCCAGGACGTTTGCGTGATGATGCCGGCTTGTCGCTTACCCCCCTCGCTAACCCTCCCCCTCAAGGGGGGAGGGAGCGCGCCCTGGCGAGAGGATAGTTCGTCATGGCCTCGCTCAAGGACATGCGGGTTCGCATCGCCTCGACCAAGGCGACGCAGAAGATCACCAAGGCGATGCAGATGGTGGCGGCGTCGAAGCTGCGGCGCGCGCAGGCTGCGGCGGAGGCGGCGCGGCCCTACGCCCAGGCGATGGAGCGGGTGCTGGGCAACATCGCGGCGAGCGTGGCCGATCCGGCGTCGGCGCCGAAGCTGTTGGCCGGCACCGGCCAGGACCGGGTCCATCTGCTGGTGGTCTGCACCGCCGAGCGCGGGCTGTGCGGGGCGTTCAACTCGTCGATCGTGCGGCTTGCCCGCGAGAAGATCAACGCGCTGGTGGCGGACGGCAAGACGGTAAAAATCCTCTGCGTCGGCCGCAAGGGCGCCGACCAGCTGCGCCGGCAGTACGCCTCGCAGATCATCGAGGTGATCGAATTGCGCGTGAAGACGCTGGGCTTCGAGCACGCCGAACGGGTCAGCGGCAAGCTTCGCGAACTGTACGACAAGGGCGAGTTCGACGTCGCCACGCTGTTCTTCTCGCGCTTTCGCTCGGTGATCTCGCAAATCCCGACCGCGCTGCAGATCATCCCGCCGGTGTTCGAGGCCAAATCCGACGGCGCGCCGTCGGCGGTCTACGAGTACGAGCCGGACGAGCTCGACATTCTGACCGAATTGTTGCCGCGCAATGTCGCGGTACAGGTGTTCCGCGCGATCCTGGAAAATGCCGCCTCCGAGCAGGGCGCGCGGATGTCGGCGATGGACAACGCCACCCGCAACGCCGGCGAAATGATCCGCAAGCAGACCATCACCTACAACCGCACCCGCCAGGCGATGATCACCAAGGAATTGATCGAGATCATCTCCGGCGCCGAGGCGCTTTAACGCATGATCCCGAAAGTGTGAAGCGGTTTTCGGACCAGATCATGCGCAAAGGATAAAGAGGACACCATGGCCACGCCCAACGCAGTCGGAAAGATCACCCAGGTCATCGGCGCCGTCGTCGACGTGCAGTTCCAGGATCACCTGCCGGCGATCCTGAACGCGCTCGAGACCAAGAACCAGGGCCAGCGGCTGGTGCTGGAGGTGGCCCAGCATCTCGGCGAGAACACCGTGCGCACCATCGCGATGGACACCTCGGAGGGCCTGGTGCGCGGCCAGGAGGTGACCGACACCGGCGAGCCGATCTCGGTGCCGGTCGGCGACGAATGCCTCGGCCGCATCATCAACGTGGTCGGCGACCCGGTCGACGAGGCCGGCCCGGTCAAGACCGCGCAGAAGCGCGCCATCCACCAGGACGCCCCGCTGTACACCGAGCAGTCGACCGAAGCCGAGATCCTGATCACCGGCATCAAGGTCGTCGACCTGCTGGCGCCCTACGCCAAGGGCGGCAAGATCGGCCTGTTCGGCGGCGCCGGCGTCGGCAAGACCGTGATCATCATGGAGCTGATCAACAACATCGCCAAGGCGCACGGCGGCTATTCGGTGTTCGCAGGCGTCGGCGAGCGCACCCGCGAGGGCAACGACCTCTATCACGAGATGATCGAGTCCGGCGTCAACAAGGACCCGAAGAAGAACAACGGCTCGACCGCAGGCTCCAAATGCGCGCTGGTGTACGGCCAGATGAACGAGCCGCCGGGCGCCCGCGCCCGCGTCGGGCTGTCGGGTCTGACCGTCGCCGAGCACTTCCGCGACCAGGGCCAGGACGTGCTGTTCTTCGTCGACAACATCTTCCGCTTCACCCAGGCCGGCTCGGAAGTCTCGGCGCTGCTCGGCCGCATCCCCTCGGCGGTCGGCTATCAGCCGACGCTCGCCACCGACATGGGCGCGCTGCAGGAGCGCATCACCACCACCCACAAGGGCTCGGTCACCTCGGTGCAGGCGATTTACGTCCCGGCCGACGACCTGACCGACCCGGCGCCCGCCACTTCGTTCGCCCACTTGGATGCCACCACCGTGCTGTCGCGCGATATCGCCGCCAAGGGCATCTATCCGGCGGTCGATCCGCTCGACTCGACCTCGCGCATGCTGTCGCCGCTGATCGTCGGCGAGGAGCACTACGGGATCGCACGACAGGTGCAGCAGGTGCTGCAGCGCTACAAGGCGCTGCAGGACATCATCGCCATCCTGGGCATGGACGAGCTGTCGGAAGAAGACAAGATGACCGTCTCGCGCGCCCGCAAGATCGAGCGCTTCCTAGCCAGCCGTTCTTCGTCGCCGAGGTGTTCACCGGCTCGCCCGGCAAGCTGGTCGATCTCGCCGACACCCTGAAGGGCTTCAAGGGTCTGGTCGAAGGCAAGTACGACCATCTGCCGGAAGCCGCCTTCTATATGGTCGGCACCATCGAAGAGGCGGTCGAAAAGGGCAAGAAGCTCGCAGCAGAAGCGGCGTAAGGAAAAATGGACCTCCCTCTGAAAGGGGGAAGGAGCGGAAGGCGGAGCAAGCAGCATGGCCAGCTTCAACTTCGAGCTCGTGTCGCCGCAAGAGGTCGCCTATTCCGGCGAGGTCGATCAGGTCGATGCGCCAGGCTCCGAGGGCGATTTCGGCGTTCTGGCCGGCCACGCGCCGCTGATCGCGCTGCTGCGGCCCGGCGTGCTGACGGTCTATGCCGGCGGCGAGCAGACCAAGCTCGTGGTGCTCGGCGGCTTCGCCGAGGTCAATCCGCAGGGCATGACCGTGCTGGCCGATTTCGCGGCGCCGGTTGCGGACGTCGACCGCGATCTGCTGGCCGGGCAGATCAAGGACCTGGAGGAGGACGTGGCCGATGCGTCCGACGGCCCCGCCCGCGACCGCGCGGCGCAGCGCCTCAATGAGCTCAAGGCGGTGCAGGCTGCGCTTGGGCCTTAACAAAGCAACCATGGGAGCATCCAATGACGACGGTCTTCCAAAATCGCAACCAAGGATTTGAGGCGCAGTTTGCCTTCGATGAAGAACTAAAATTCAAAGCGATGGCCAAACGCAATCGACTTCTCGGTCAATGGGCTGCGCAGAAGTTGGGGTTAACGCCCGCCGATGCAGAAACATACGCAAAAGAGATCGTGGCGATTGACCTAGAAAAGCCCGGCTCGGATGCCGTCTTCACCAAGGTCCGCGCGGACTTTGACGCCAAACGTATCGCTCAATCTGATCATCAAATCCGCAGAACCATGGATGAGTTCATGGCTCAAGCCGTGGCGGAAATCAGAGCTAAAAAGTGATGCAAATTTCCGAAGGCGTTAGGCGTATACATTGGCTAACGCTCGCACGTCTTGCCAGTATTGCATCATGCTGGATTTCCTTCCTAATGCATGCTCACCGCCGCGCTTTCGTTTATGAGTTCGTGCAATATTTGCGTTTGACCTTCTTGCCAGATGATCGCTCGGGACTGACGATAGCCAGACCGAAACGGGGCTAGTGTCGCGATTCGGAAGTTCGCCCGAGTTCTCAGCGCGCTCCTGAGCGAACTTCCGAATCAAAGCGACACTAGCAACATTATGATTCTAGTGTCCCTTTGAACCCGAAGTTCGCAAAAGAGCTCGCCGCGCAATTGTGCGAACTTCGGGTTCGGGACACTAGACCGAAAGCGACTATGGCAAGGCAAACCCGATTGCTGCACGGCGTGCTTTTATTGTTTCTTGCTGCGGCGGGCCCTGCGGCTGCGCAGTCTATTCCACGTTCAATTCTGGTGATCGATCAGTCGGATGTCAGGGGACCATTTTACTACGAGGTCTATTCGGCGCTTCGTTCGATGGTCAATGCCAGTTCCAAATTACCAGCCACGATCTACTCGGAAAGCCTGGATCTCAGTCGTTTCTTTGGTCCGAGCCATGAAGAAAACCTGCAACTGTATTTTCGAGCGAAGTACGGCGACAAACCGATCGGCGTTATTGTCGCTATCGGCGATGCGTCCCTTGACTACGTGATGCGTTGGCGGTCGGCCCTCTGGCCGGGTGTTCCCGTTGTCTTTTCGCTGGTCGACGAAACGACCGTTGCCCGGTTGAAGCCTCCGAGTGACGTGACAGGAAGCGTCATGAAGTTGAACTTCGCTGACGCGATCACGGCCGCGCGCGCGGTCGTACCAAATCTCAACAGGATTGTGGTGGTTGGCGACGCCTGGGAGAAGCAGACAGTCTTTGGTCATTGGAAAAATCAAATTCCAATGATGCGCGCCGATGTAGAAATTAGCGAAATGATCGGTCTGACAATGAGAGAGCTGCGGCAGCAGGTCGCCAGGTTACCGGACCATGCGGCGATTGTTTACACTGCCATTTATTCGGATGGCGAGGGAATTTACTTTCCACCGGCGGATGCCCTGGGCCTTCTCGCCGAGACAGCCAATCGACCGATCGTGATCCCGACCGAGAGCAATCTTGGCCGCGGCGGCATCGGCGGTTTCGTGATGACGCCGGCCTTGATAGGTCAAGCGGCCGCGGAACTTGCATTGCGTATTCTCGGCGGTGAACGTGCATCGAGTATTCCCATTCGTGAAGGAAACATTGTTCGCCCAATCTTCGATTGGCGTCAAATGCAGCGTTGGGGCGTGAGCGAGTCAAGCCTGCCCTCGGGCAGTGAAGTCCGCTTCCGAGAGCCCAAGGCATGGGAGCAATACCGCACGCACATCCTATTGTTCCTTGTTGTGTCGTTGCTGCAGGCCGCGCTGATCTGCTGGTTGATCTATGAGCATCGGCGTCGGCAGAAAGCGGAAGTGCTCATACGCAACACGATGGCCGAATTGACCCAATCAAACCGCATGGCGACAGCGGGTCAACTTTCAGCGTCGATCGCTCACGAGGTCAGTCAACCGCTGACTGGCATCGTGACGCAGGCCGGGGCGGCCTTGCGCTGGCTTGCAGCGGAGACACCCGATATCGAGCGGGTGCGTACCGCGCTTTCCAATATTGTGAGCGCAGGTCACCGCACAAGCGACGTCATCGCAAGCGTCCGTAACATGTTCACAAAAGAGTCTGGTCAAAGAACTAGGGCAGACATCAATAAGCTTATCTCAGCGGTTCTGGATCTGGTAGAAATCGAGTTGCAGAAGCACGAAATAGAAGTTCAAACGCGATTTCAGGTGCCACTACCCCCGGTCATCGGGGACCCAATCCAGTTACAGCAAGTGATATTGAATTTGGTCATGAACGCCATGGAAGCCATGCATTCGATCCAATCATGGCCTCGGGTACTCCTTGTCAAGTCCGAACTCGGCAAATCCGGCTACGTGAATGTTTCGATTGAGGATAGCGGACCTGGGATCAGTCCGTCTGACCTACAGCGAATTTTCCAACCGCTATTCACGACCAAAGGGCAGGGCATCGGAATGGGCCTTGCCATCTGCCAGTCCATCATTGCCGCTCACAACGGCGAGCTTTGGGTGACGCCTGCGAGCGTAAGAGGTTCGATTTTTCAATTTTCCATCCCGGTGAGTGGTCATTGAGGGACTGGGCGTCGACGTGGCGCGTCATCGATGTGTTCTCACGGCGCGTGGTCGACGGGCCCCGTCTAGGGAGCTAGCCGCTTGCATCCAGACCAGGGTGGGGAAGACAACTGCTTGTTCATGAGTTGATCTATGTCAACACTTGCGAGCGGTTGCTCAAGAATATTTAGACGCCCGACCGACGTGCGGAAACCAATTCTGAAGACATAAAATTCTCCGCTCGTGGACTTCCTGTCTCGAAAGCGTTCATTGGAATTCGAGCGTCGGACGTATTTGCGGCGGTGCGAGAAAGTGGTCACTCAATGTCGCAAGAGACCGTTCTAACTCGCTCAGCCCTGAGAACGCCAAAGGCTGCGGCAATCGCGGGCATCATCTTTTCGGTTCTTCTGCTCGCAATATTTTGGCTGTTCCGCCGGTCGGTGCCAGCCGACCCTCTCGAGCCGGGCGCATGGCTGGCCCATGGGACCACAACGGCGGCGCTTGGGCTGAACATCATCCCGTTTGCCGGCGTTGCCTTTCTCTGGTTCATCGGGGTCATACGAGATCGTCTTGGGGGATTGGAAGATCGTTTTTTTGCAACTGTATTCTTCGGAAGCGGTCTGTTGTTCCTGGCAATGTTGTTTGCTTCAGCAGCGGCGATAGGCGCGATGATCTTCATCGCCGCTTCCGCTCCACCGACCGAGCTGATCAGTTCGACTACGTTCCATTTTGCGCGCGCGTTCTCCTACATCGTCATCAACGTCTATGCGATCAAAATGGCCGCCGTATTCATGATATCGACATCAACCGTGATCGTTTACACCCGGGTCGCACCACGATGGATTGCAATCGTCGGATTCGTCTCAGCCTTGTTTCTGCTTGTCGGCAGTTACTACGTCGGCTGGAGTATCGTCCTGTTGCCAATATGGGTTCTCCTTCTCAGCAGCCATCTCCTAATCGAGAGTCTTCGCCGCTGATTAGGCGCACCGACGTTCGCAGAGTGCGCGCCTGCCGAGCGCATGGACTCGTTCAATCCGAGCGAAAGCTGGATCAAGGTAGGCGCGGCGCGCTCCGTGCCGTGAGCCTAAAGGTCGTTTGGTTTGCTCTCCTCCCCTCCGGCCTAGCCGGCGTCACGGGCGAGCAGGCTGCCGAGCGTTATCATGCGGTCGAGGCCGCCAACCTTGTCGGCAAGGCCGTCGGCTCGCAGCAGGTCGCGGACGTGTCCGTGCGCGCCGACAATTCCTAGCCTCACGCCGCGGGCGCTCAGTTCACCGTGCAGGTCATGCAGCATGCGTGAGCCTGCAAGGTCGATATAGGGCGACGTCGACAGATCGCACACCACCAGCCCGACGTCGGACATGCCACGCAGGTGGGTCAAGACAGCCTCTGACACGGCACCCGAGTTGATATAGAGCAGCGACGCGTGCGGACGAAAAGCGATTGCGCCTGGTAGCGCCTCGTTCTCAGGATGTCGCGCCATATCAGAGTAGTTGTTTGTGCCAGGGATGCGGCCGAGGAAGGCTACATGCGGGCGAGATGCACGGGCCAGAAGCATCAGCACCGTCGCCAGCGCGGCGAGCAGAATTCCGTGCAGTATGCCCAAGAGTAGCACGGCGCCAAGCGCAATTGCTGCCGCGTAGAAATCGAGCCGGCTCACTCGCCACATGCGAATCAATGCCGGAAAATCGAACAACCCCCAGATCGCAGTCATGACCACCGCAGCCAGCACGGCCTTGGGGAGATTTTCCAACAACCCCGTCAAAAACAGCAGGCACAACGCGAGCGTGGCCGACGCGAAGACGAGGGCGAGCGGCGTACGTGCGCCGGCTCTATCGTTGACGGCGGATTGCGACAGTCCGCCGGCTACGGGATACCCATGTCCCAAAGCCACTGCCAAGTTTGCGGCACCGATCCCGAGCAACTCCTGCCGCGGGTCTATGGTATAGCGGTGCTTGGCAGCAAAGGTGCGTGCGGCGGAAATACCTTCGATATAGGCCAGCAGCAGGCATCCAGCGGCCAACGCAAAAATCCCCTCGACATCGCGCAACCGCAGCGCCGGACCCTCCAGGGTCGGCAGACCGGATGGGATTTCGCCTGTGATGGGCACGCCAAGCGCGGGCAGACCAAGTGCGGTTGCAGCGATGATCGCGAGGGCCACAACGCCAAGCGCGATTGGCTTCCCGGGCATCATGCGCTCCCCGAACACGATCACAACGATCGCGATGCCACCGACCGTCATCACGAGTGGATTCGCCTGTCCCGTCTGACCGACAAGAAGCAGGACGCGTTCGAGAAAATTGTGTCCGCCCCCAGCCACACCAAAGAGGCTGGGCAATTGAGTCATCGCGATGGTCAGGCCGGCGCCGATCTTGAAGCCCACCAGGATACTGTCGCTGATCAGCATCACCAGAGCGCTCAATCGCAGCAGCCAGGCGAGCATGCACAGCGTGGCCACAGTAAACGCAGCGAGGCTCGCGATCTGCGCGTAACGCAACGCGTCGCCTTCGGCCATCGCCCCCACTGTTCCAGCGATCATCAGCGAGATGGCCGAAGTCGGGCCGATCGCGAGCTGGCGCGACGATCCGAACAAGGCGTAACCCAGGCCGCCTAGCAGGTAGCCATAGATGCCAACCTGAGGAGGCAGACCGGCAAGGGTGGCGTACGCAAGCGAGACCGGGATCGCATAGGCGGCCAGCGTCACGCCGGCGACCGCATCATGAGGCAGCCAGCCGAGACGGTATTCTGCCATCCAACGGGCTGAGGGAAGCCACCAAAGCCTTCTCGTCCGGTTTTCCGCCGAGGCCACGATGGGATCCGAGGTTGGCAGTTTACCGGTCCCTACCGGATGCGGACGGGATTGTCTTGATCCATGTCAAAGACATTCGTCCCTGCTCGCTTGATCTTCGGAGGCCAAGCCAGCGGAACGACATCGTGGATCACGCCATCAGAAGTCCAGAAGAAATCCTGGCCTATCGATCCCTGCGGCAAATCCTTGCATCGCGCCCCCGGGACCTGTGGAGCGTCGCTCCTGCCGACAGCGCGCTGATGGCGCTGCAGATCATGGCTGACAAGGACATCGGATTTCTCGTGGTTCTCGAGAAGGGTGCGATGGTCGGCGTCCTGTCGGAACGCGATTGCGCGCGGAGAGTGGTGCTCGGCAAAAGGCTTCCGGACCAGACCCCCGTCGCCGACATCATGGTCCGCGACATCGTCAGCGTCGATCTATCGCACACATTCGCGGACTGCCTGCGGCTGATGCATCAGCATCGCATTCGTCACCTGCCGGTGATCGACGGCGGCAAGGTCGATCGCGGTGATCTCGATCCGCGACCTGCTGGGCGAGGCGGTCGCGCATCACGCCAGGATCATTGGCGAACTCGAACGCGAGCGGCTGACGATTTTCACATCGACGGCGTGAGCATGCTGGCCATGCGGCGCACGGCTGTCGCCGGGTGAGGCGGGATTGCGCAATGAGCCTTCTGATCGTCCTTGCCGCGCTGGTCTTCCTGATGCTGGTCGCCTATCGCGGCTACAGCGTCATCCTGTTCGCGCCGGTCGCCGCGCTCGGCGCCGTGCTGCTGACCGACCCGTCGCTGGTCGCGCCGATGTTCACCGGCGTCTTCATGGAGAAGATGGTCGGCTTCCTGAAGAGCTATTTCCCGGTGTTCATGCTCGGCGCGGTGTTCGGCAAGGTGATCGAGCTGTCGGGATTCTCCAAGTCGATCGTCTCCGCGGTGATCGGCTTGCTCGGGCGCGAGCGCGCGATGCTGTCGATCGTGCGTGGTCTGCGCGCTGCTGACCTACGGCGGCGTGTCGCTGTTCGTGGTGGTGTTCGCGGTCTATCCGTTCGCGGCCGAGATGTTCCGCCAGAGCGACATCCCGAAGCGGCTGATCCCCGGCACCATCGCGCTCGGCGCGTTCACCTTCACGATGGATGCGCTGCCGGGCACGCCGCAGATCCAGAACATCATCCCGACCACGTTCTTCAAGACCACGACCTGGGCCGCGCCGTGGCTGGGCATGATCGGCGCGGTGTTCATCCTCGTCGTCGGCCTGCTCTACCTCGAGTGGCGCCGCCGCGCCGCGCAGGCGCGCGGCGAAGGCTACGGCACCGAGCTTCTGCAACGAGCCGGAGCCGTTCGAGGCCGAGAAGCTGCCGAATCCGTGGATCGCGCTGTCGCCGCTGGTCGTGGTCGGCGTCACGAACATGGTGCTCACCACGCTGGTCCCGCGCGCCTACGGCGCCGAGCACACGAGTTCACGCTGCCGGCGGCCAAGCCGATCGTCACCCAGATCAGCTCGGTCGCCGCGATCTGGGCGGTCGAAGGCGCGCTGCTGCTCGGCATCCTGACCGTGCTCGCGTTCGCCTGGCGGCCGGTGCCGCGCAAGTTCGCCGACGGCAGCAAGGCGGCGGTCGCCGGCGCGCTGCTGGCGTCGCTGAACACCGCGTCGGAGTACGGCTTCGGCGGCGTGATCGCGCGCTGCCCGGCTTCCTGCGTGGTCGCCGACGCGCTGCAGGCGATCCCCAATCCGCTGGTCAACGAAGCGATCACCGTGACCGTGCTGGCCGGCATCACCGGCTCGGCCTCCGGCGGCATGAGCATCGCGCTCGCCGCGATGGCGGACACGTTCATCGCCGCGGCCGAAGCCGCCGAGATCCCGCTGGAGGTGCTGCACCGCGTCGCCTCGATGGCGAGCGGCGGCATGGACACGCTGCCGCACAACGGCGCGGTCATCACGCTGCTGGCGGTCACCGGCCTCACCCACCGGCAGGCCTACAGGGACATCTTCGCCATCACGCTGATCAAGACCGCGGCGGTGTTCTTCGTCATCGGCGTCTTCTATCTGACCGGCATCTACTGACGGTCGATGCGATGCCGGACATAGACGCATGGCCAACGAATCGGCCCGCCGCTGCAAATACGCGGAAAGCGGCAAGATCGTCAGCGCCGAGGAAGCGGTCCGGCTCATCCGCGCGGGCGACACGATCGCGACAGGTGGTTTCGTCGGCATCGGCTTCGCCGAAGAAATCGCAATGGCGCTGGAAGCGCTCCATTTCGCGTCGGATGACCAACTCCGCGTGCCCGGAATGGACAAGCCGCGCGATCTGACGCTGGTCTACGCCGCGGGTCAGGGCGACGGCAAGGAGCGCGGCCTCAATCACCTTGGCCATGCCGGGCTGGTGCGACGTGTGATCGGCGGACACTGGGGGCTGGTGCCGAAGCTGCAGCGTCTCGCCATCGCCAACCAGATCGAGGCCTACAATTTTCCGCAGGGCGTCATCTCCCACCTGTTCCGCGACATCGCGGCCAAGCGGCCGGGCCATCTCACGCGCGTGGGACTTGGCACCTTCGTCGATCCGCGCCACGGCGGCGGCAAGATCAACGAATGCACCACGGAGGACCTTGTTCAGCTGATTGAGGTCGAACGGCGAGGAGTTCCTGTTCTACAGGCGTTTCCCGATCAACGTCGGGATCATCCGCGGCACGACCGCGGATCCCGACGGCAACATCACGATGGAGAGGGAGGCGCTTACCCTCGAGGTGCTGGCCATCGCGATGGCGGTCGCACAATTCCGGCGGGCTGGTCATCGCGCAGGTGGAGCGGATCGCCGACCGCGGCTCGCTCAATCCGCGGCAGGTCAAAATTCCCGGCATCCTCGTCGACTGCGTCGTGGTCGCCCAGCCGGAGCATCATTGGCAGACATTCTCGGTGCAATACGACCCGGCCTTCAGCGGCGAAATCCGCGTGTCGCGCGGGATCGATACCGCCGATGGAGATGAGCGAGCGAAAGATCATCGCGCGCCGCGCGGCGCTCGAGCTCAAGGCCAACAGCGTCGTCAATCTCGGCATCGGCATGCCCGAAGGCGTGGCAAACGTCGCAAACGAGGAAAAGATCATCGACCTGATGACGCTCACGGCCGAGCCAGGGGTCATCGGCGGCGTCCCGGCAGGCGGGCTGAATTTCGGCGCGGCGACCAACGCGCAGACCGTCATCGACCAGCCCTATCAGTTCGACTTCTATGACGGCGGCGGCCTCGATGCGGCCTTTCTCGGGCTCGCCCAGGCGGACCAGCAGGGCAATCTCAACGTCAGCAAATTCGGTCCGCGGCTCGCCGGCGCCGGCGGCTTCATCAACATCAGCCAGAATGCCGAGAAGGTCGTGTTCGTCGGTACGTTCACGGCGGGTCGATCTGCAGCATCGCGATCGAGGACGGTCGCCTGCGCATCATCGACGACGGCAACGTGACAGAAGTTCGTCCGCGAGGTCGAGCACCGGACGTTTTCCGGCAACTACGCGGTGCAACGCGGACAGCCGGTGCTCTATGTCACCGAACGCTGCGTGTTCGAGCTGACCGGGGAAGGCCTGGAGCTCGATCGAGATCGCGCCCGGCATCGATATCGAGCGCGACATCCTGGCGCGGATGGACTTTCGACCGCTCATCCGCCGCGATCCAGCGGTCATGGACGAGCGCATCTTCTCCAACGAGCCGATGGGGTTGCGCGACGACCTGCTGCGCGATGCCGCTCGAGCGCCGCTTTACCTATCACCCCAAGCGAGAATCTGTTCTTCGTCAATTTCGAAGGCCACTGTGGTTCGCAACCAGCGAGGACGTCGAGCGCATTCGTCGCATCGTGGAATCCATGCTGTCGCCGCTGGGCCATAAGGTCTACGTCATCGTCAACTACGACAATTTCGAAATCCTCCCCGACGTCCTTGAGGAGTATTCGGCCATGGTGCGTGATCTGGTCGATCGGTTCTATTCCGGCGTCACCCGCTACACGACCAGCGGCTTCCTGCGCACCAAGCTGGGCGATGCGCTCAAGCAGCGCGCGGTCTCGCCGCACATCTACGAAAGCGCGGAAGAGGCCAGCGCGCACCTTCGCGAATTGGAAGGCAAGCGCGCGGGCTGACCCAGCCAGCAAGGCCATCATTATGAACAAGGCTGAGAAGTCGAACGCCACCACGGCCGCAAGGGGCCAGGCAGCTGCGATGGGCGCGGAGAAAGATGGCGGGCCGCCGAAGTTGGCGTTCAGCGCAAAGACGACCGAGGCGCTGGCGGACATTCTTGATCGAAGCGTGCGGGTCGCCCATCTCGTATGCCGAGAAAATCAAGCGCAGACGGCAGCTATCGAACAATCGACCCGAGAACGCATTGCCACGATGCTTTAGAATCGTTCAGAAAGTTGACGTTCGATCCGGCGCATCTCACCAAGGAGCAGATCAGGCTTTGGTCGGACATGGCATTGCTATGGCAGCGAACCGCAACACGAGGTTTGTTCAACGCCCGTGTCGAGCCCAGTGATCTGCGCCTGGCTCTCAAGACAAGCGCTTCAAGAATGAAGCATGGACCGAAAACATGTCTCTACGACCACGTCAAGCAATACTACCTTTTGATGTCGCGCTATCTTCTGAGCATCGATCGACGGTGTAAACGGCGTAGATCCGCACACCTATGCGCAAGACAAAGTTCTATTCACGCGCCAGTTTATCAATTCATTGTCGCCAACCAACTTTGTCGCAACCAATCCGGTAGCTGCTCGAGGCAACGATCGCGTCGCGTGGCGAAAACCTGGTCCATGGGCTTGCGAAATCTGCTCGAAGATATCGAACGCGGCGGAGGCCGAGCTGAAGCTGAGGATGAGCCGATCATCGGCATTTCGGTTTGGCGAAAATATCGCGACCTCGCCCGGCAAGGTGGTCTACCAAAACGAGCTGATGCAACTCATCCAGTATGCACCCTCAACTCCGACGGTTCATCGCCGGCCGCTGCTCATCGTCCCGCCTTGGATCAACAAATTTTACATACTGGATCTCAAGCCGAAGAACTCGTTCATCAAATGGTGTGTTGATCAGGGTCACACGGTCTTCGTGATCTCATGGGTCAATCCTGGTTCTGAACTCGCGAGCAAGGATTTTCCGACTATCTGCTCGACGGCCCGCTGGCGGCGCTCGACGCAATCGAGCAGGCGACTGGTGAGGACGAGGTCAACGTCGTTGGCTATTGCATCGGCGGAACGCTGACAGCGAGCGCACTGGCCTACATGGCGGCGACCGGACGACAAGCGCGTCAGCATCGGCGACGTTGTTTACAACGCTTCTCGATTTTTCAGATGTTGGCGACATCTCGGTTTTCATCGACGATGACCAGCTGAAGCTTCTCGACGAGCATATGGATCGCCTCGGATACCTTGACGGCAACCATATGGCCGAGGCGTTCAATTTGCTGCGCGAGAACGATCTGATCTGGTTCGTTCGTCGTGAACAACTATCTACTGGGACGTGAGGCGCCTGCGTTCGACCTTTTGTACTGGAATGCAGATTCGACGCGAATGCCAGCCGCCATGCTCAGCTTCTATTTGCGCAACATGTACCATCGAAATATTTTGAAGGACGTCGGCGGCATCACGCTCCTTAATGTGCCCATCGATCTTCGGAAGATCGACATACCGATCTATTTCTTGTCGACTCGCGAAGATCACATAGCGCCCTGGAACTCGACCTACCGTGGGGCACAATTGCCGTCGGGACCTGTCCGTTTTGTGCTCGGTGCTTCTGGCCACGTCGCCGGCGTGATCAATCCGCCAGCGGCCAACAAATATGCCTATTGGACCAACGAGGAACTGTCCGGATGATCCCGAAACGTGGCTCGCGCAGGCCAACCTTCATCGGGTTCATGGTGGAGTGATTGGTCGCAATGGGTAGCCGAATTCGGCGGCGAACAAGTGCCGGCGCGGCAGCCTGGCAGTGGCGAGCTCCCCGCAATCGAAGATGCTCCTGGCTCGTATGTCCAGGTGCGTGTCGCCTGAGCGGGGGCTTTCCATGACCATGCCGAACGCTGCCAACTATTCGTCGGTCGAGAGGCTACACGATGGACGCCAGATCGAAATCCGCGCCTTCAGACCGGAAGATCGTGACGAATTGCTATCAACGGTCGCCCGCGTCGGCCCCCTCTCGCTCTATCGTCGCTTCTTTACGTTGAAGCAGAACTTCTCGGAGCGAGAGAAAGCCTTCTTTCTTAACGTGGATTTCGAAAAACACGTGGCTTTGGTGGCGATGACGGAGGAAGCAGGGCAGCACGTCATGGTCGGTGGTGCACGCTACGTCATCGTGCAACCGGGGAAAGCTGAAGTGGCATTCCTTGTGGTCGATCAGTATCAAGGGCAAGGCATCGGCGCCGCGCTGCTGCGCAATCTGGCCAATCTGGCCCGCGCCGGTGGGCTAAACGCCCTGGTCGCGGAAGTCCTGCCGGAAAACACCCCGATGCTGAAAGTCTTTGAAAAGAGCGGTCTTCCCATGACCACGACCCGCGACCCTGACGTCTCGCACGTCACTCTGCAACTCTCCTGAGCAATATTTCGACGGCGCTGGTCTTGAGATATCAGGCATGACTGCTCCTTTGAACATGGACAGCGGCACCACCTCCGCTCAGCTCAATGATGTGCTGGAGACGCTGATTTGGCTCGGCACTTCGATGATGCGCGCAGGAAGCACCGCATTCGAGACGCGCGAGTGGATGGAAGCGATGGCCGCCAAAATGGGGCTGGACGCAATATCGGTGGGTTTCACGCTCGACAGCATCACCGCCAGCGTTCGACGCCGTGACGAGCGGGCAACGATGGTGCGTGAGATCGGGCTGCCGGGCGTCAACGCATGGCGCATTCGCGAACTGGAACAGCTTGTCAAAACGATAGAACCTGGACGCACGCCGCGCACGATCAGGGCAAAGCTGGCGGAAATCGAAGCCGCCCCGCCGTTCTATTCCCACATCCAGATTGCTGCAGCGGTCGGGTTGGCAAGCGGCTCGTTTGCATTCCTCAATGGCTGTTCCACTCTGGAAATGATTGCCGCGGGAATCGGCGGGGGGATTGGCCAAGGGTCGCGGTCATGGCTGTCCCGCTACAGGCTCAATCAGTATGGCGTCGCTGCGATTTGTGCGGTCATAGCCTCGGGGGCATACATTCTGGTCGCGGCGCTCGCGAGTCACGCCGGCTTCGGGTTTGCGAACCACCCTGCGGGATTCATCTCATCGGTCTTGTTTCTGGTGCCCGGGTTCCCGTTGGTTGCCGCATTGCTCGATCTGCTGCAGCATCAGACAGCCGCTGCGGTAACCCGCATGGCGTACGGGGTGATGCTGTTCCTGGCCGCCACCTTCGGTCTCAGCATCGTCGTGGGCATTGTCAAAGTCGACCTGTCTCCACAGCCCGCACTTGAGCTTGCCTATCTGTCGAAGCTGCTGTTGCGGGCCGCCGCCAGCTTCGTGGGCGGTTTCGGCTTCGCGATGCTGTTCAACAACTCTGCACCCACGGCATTTGCGGTGGGGATCTTCGCTCTGATAGCAAACGAGCTTCGCCTGGGTCTGTTTGACGCTGGAATGATGCTGGCGCCTGCATCGTTTTTTGGCGCGCTTGCAGTCGGCCTCCTGGCACCGCTCGCAGACCGGCGGCTCGAGGTACCTCGGATCGCACTCACTGTGCCCGCGATCATAATCATGGTGCCCGGAGTATATGCATTCGAGATGATCGTCTTCTTCAATCGCGGGCAGATGCTTGAGGCTCTGCAGGCGACAGCCTTGTGCGGTTTCGCCACTGGCGCGTTGGCAATGGGATTGGCGGCAGCGCGTTTTATCGCTCGGAAATAGAGCAACAGTTTGCGAGCATGAACGTCGCCAATTTACAGGCACAGAAATCAGCGGCGTGAGAATGAGGCGTCCCTGCGCCGCCCGATTAGGCGGGGGTAGGTGCGATGGATTGCCAGTTGATCTCGCTGCTGCGCTACCAGCTACAACAACCACAGCGCGACGTAGACGGTCCCGATTGAGAGCGCGAGTGCGGCAATGCCGATGTAGTCAATCCGTGACATGGCACCTTCCAGGGCTCGTTCCCTATGGTCCAATATGTCGGGCTTCGACAGCCTGAAGCCCATGAGCGGGCGTTTCTACGAGGGCTCATGACGCTATTGGGCGCGAGCGTTGTGACGTGGTCGCCGTGGCGCTGTTTCTGTAGCCTTTGTGTCGAGCCCGGTATTTGACCTAAGTCAAAGAGCGCTGGTGGGTCCGCTATCGCTTGGCGCGCCTAAACCGCAATCGCGAACCATGCTCTCGGATCGTTGGCGGCGGATGCTCGCTGGACTAGCAATGGGCATCCCAGGCGGAACACGTCTGGGCGATTTTCGACGCAATCCCCAACCTTGGGCCGGCCCCTTCCATGTCATCGCCCGTCGCCCGACGCCTCGATGCGATGAGGACAAGAGACGTTTGAGGCGGTTCGAGCCCCTATTTGATTAGGAGGTGCGCCGCCAGCACAAGAACACCGATGAAGCTCAGTATGTACAGACCGACGCCAATTACGAACAAACGACCATCCATGCGCACTATCCCCTGCACCCGGGCAGGTAAGGCTAGTGCCTATGTCAAAACCCCCGATAGTTGGCCTTTGGTCCACTACCCAAGGCTGCGCCCGATCAGCCAGACGCTAGGGCGCCGCTGGCTGAAGACGCGCTAGCTAGTGCGCAGACCTACATTTGAGGAGGGCGCGTAGCGCCCGTCTCGAAGGATGGCGGCGGGTTCGGTCCTTGCGGCCATCCTTCGAGAAGAGCCCTTCGCCGCGCTCCTCAGGATGAGCGTCGGAGTTCGTGACGCAGTAAGGCTAGTCGATGATGTGATAGCCGCCATCAACGTAGAGCGTTTCGCCGGTGATCAGTCGCGCCGCATCGTGCGCCAAAAATGCCGTCGCAACGCCAACGTCGTCAATGCTGACCAGGCTGCGCGCGGGAGCCTTAGCCTGGGCCTTATCCAGCAACCTATCAAATTCCGGTATGCCGGAAGCCGCACGCGTCGCGAGGGGCCCCGGTGAGATTGCGTGCACGCGAATTCCCTTCGGGCCGAGCTCCGCAGCCATGTAACGCACGGTGCACTCGAGCGCGGCCTTTGCCACGCCCATGATGTTGTAGTTCTTAATGACCCGTTGGCTGCCATAGTAGGTCATCGTGAAGATGCTGCCGCCCTTCTTCATCAGGGGCTCGGCCAGATGCGCCAGGCGAATGAACGACCAGCAGGATACGTCCATGGTGGTCTGAAAGCCCGCCCTCGAAACGTCCACCACGCGGCCTCCCAGCGCATCCTTTGGCGAGAAAGCGATCGAGTGCACGACAAAATCCAACTGGCCCCATTCCTTGCCGATGCGCTGGAACACGGCCTCCATCTGTCCGTCGACGTCCACGTTCAGCGGCATGACGATCGGCGCGTCGAGTGCGCGCGCAAGTGGTTCGACGTATTTCTTGGCTTTGTCGTTGAGGTAGGTAACCGCCAGCTCCGCTCCCAGTGCCCGGAAAGCCTTCGCGCAGCCCCAGGCAATCGACTGGTCGTTTGCAATGCCAACGATGAGACCACGCTTCCCTTTTAGAAGCGGCGCCATGGCCTTTGGAATCATCAGGCGCTCCTTGCACGCTCGTGAACGCGCTGAGCCGACAATAGCGACAGGGTGTGTCGCGCGATCATCAGTTCCTCGTTGGTCGGCACCACGTAAATCGGTATGCGGCTATCTGGCCGCGACACCTGCATATCGTTTTTCGCGTTGGCTGCGGGATCCAGCGTTGCACCGAGCCATTGCAGTCGTTTGGCGATGCGCGCACGCATCGTCGCGGAGTTCTCTCCGATGCCAGCTGTGAACACGAACGCGTCCACGCCGCCAAGAGCCGCGGCAAGCATGCCGGCGTATAGTCCTACACGATATGCGAAGTATTCCAGCGCAAATTCCGCCTTCGGGTCTTTACTCGCTTCAAGCTCGCGCACGTCATTGCTCACGCCCGAGAGGCCTTTCAACCCGCACTCGTGATAGAGCAGCCGCTCCACCTCGGCGGCGGTCATGCCTTTTTGCCCGATGAGATAGAGCACGACTCCAGGGTCGAGCTGGCCGGGCCTTGTCCCCATGGCTAGTCCATCGAGCGCGGTGAAACCCAGAGAACTTTCGACGCTTCGACCGTCTTGTATTGCGCACATCGAACTGCCGCTGCCGAGGTGGGCAACGAGCACCCGCTTTTTTGCAATCTGCGGCGCGACTTCGACAAGCCGTTGAGCGATGAATTCGTAGGATAAGCCGTGAAAGCCGTAGCGGCGGACGCCTTCCGCATAGAAGCGCTCGGGCAACGCGTAGCGATCCGCCAACTCACCATGACCGCGGTGGAACGCGGTGTCGAAGCAAGCGACTTGCGGAAGTCCGGGACGATTTTCGAGGAGAGATCGAATGGGCGCCAGGTTGTTCGGCTGATGAAGCGGAGCCAACGGCACATATCGTTCGAGCTGCGATACGACCTCTTGATTCAAGAAAATGGGCTGGTTGAATTCGGGTCCGCCATGAACAACCCGATGGCCGACGGCAACGAGGTTGAGCCCTTGCAAGGTCCGCAGCCATTCGCCCGCTGAGCGAGTTGCTGAAGGCAGATCGGGAATCTCGTCGCGATTGTAGGTTCGATCGATCAGTCTGGTCCCATCGGGCCCATCCGCCCGAAGTCGAGGCCGTGTGCCTATGCCGTCAATCTGGCCCTTTGCGGTACATGTCAGGCTGTTTGCGGCATCGGTCCCAAACACCTGAAACTTGAGACTCGACGACCCCGCGTTGACAACAAGGACGGTATCCATGGCGCTCACATCGCCGCGGCGGCCGTTCGGCGCCGGGCATCGGCGTAGATCACGGCCACCGCACAGGAGGCCAGCCGCGCGCGTACCGAATCCGCGCGCGAGGTCAGGATGATCGGCACGCGGGCGCCGAGCACGATGCCTGCCGCATCGGCGCGCGCGAGGAAGGCTAAATTTTTGGCCAGCATGTTGCCGGCCTCCAGGTCGGGCACTATCAGGATCTGCGCGCGACCCGCGACCGTCGACTTGATGCCCTTGATCTCGGCGGCCTTTGGATCGATGGCGTTGTCGAACGCGAGCGGGCCATCGAGATCGCCTCCTGTGATCTGGCCGCGATCGGCCATCTTGCACAGCGCGGCGGCTTCGATCGTGGAAGGGATCTTCGATGTCACGGTTTCAACGGCCGACAGGATGGCGACCTTGGGCCGCCCGAGGCCGCATTGGGTAAAAAGGTCGATTGCGTTCTGTATGATGTCGACCTTGACGTCGAGGTCCGGAAAGATGTTGATCGCTGCGTCGGTAATGAACAGGGTTTCGGAGTACGTCGGCACGTCCATGACGAAGACGTGACTGATGCGCCTCGCGGTTCGAAGTCCGGTCGAGCTCGAGGTCACATGCCGCATCAGCTCATCGGTATGCAAACTCCCCTTCATGAGCAGCTCGCCTTTGGCTTCGCGTATGAGCGAAACGGCTTTTGCCGCTGCTGCGTCGCTATGCGGAACGTCGACGACTTCGATTCCGTCGATCGAAATGCCGTGGCGCTTGGCAGTCTCCGCGATCTTGCTCGCGGGTCCGACAAGAACAGGCTTGATGATGCCTTCTTGCGCAGCCTCGATCGGGCCCCGCAGCGATGTTTCGTCGCACGGATGCACGACGAGGGTGGTCGCCGGCTGCACGCTCTTCGCTCGGGCAATCAGGCGGTCGTATTTTGACCCCGGCGGGCGTCCGAGTGGACTCGTTGCCAACATCGGTTCCGAAATCGGTTCTGCGACGCTCATTTGTTTCGACCTTCGTTTTTGACTGCACCGGAGCGACTGGGATTTGGCAAAGGAGGTTTGGCTTTCGGCTGGCCCCGTCCGGCATTCATATCGATGATCGAGGCAGCCGTCGGATCATCCGTGCCGGTACCGAAGAGGCTCTTGATCTGTTGCAATCGTTCCTGACCTTCGGGCGGCAGGGCCCCGCTCGTTTCGAGAATCTCCTGGATAAGTTCGACCGCTTTGGAGCGCGTCTCACGCGCGGGTGGCAACATCGAAGGGATCGCTTCGATTGCCGTGGTCGGATCGAGCAGCAGCATGAAGTATTGCTCGCGCACCAGCGACTTGAACTGTTCGAGGCTGATAGGTGGCAGCTCCTTCTGAGCTTGTCGGACCCGCCGGATTGCTTCGAAGCCCCGTTCGTCAACGGTTGCCCGGGTCATTCCGATGTACAGCAGTGCCCGTATCACCGCTTCCCGAAATCCTCCCTCCGGAATCCGCGCCTTCAGCTCGGCGATCCGATCCTGCACAAGGCGCGTATGGAGCGAGCTCTTGTCTGCTTTGCGCATCGGTGCGGTTGCTGTGGGATCAATCCCGACCGCGGCTTGCAACGCAGGAGAGCCGTAGATCGACAGGAAAGCCGCTTCAGAAGCCCTTTCGGTCATGTCTCTCCAGGCGTCGAGCGCATTGACGATTTGTTTCGATGCGCTTTCCTGCATCTGCAAAAACGGATTGTCGTCCGTGGCGACACGGCGCTGCTCTCGCACCTGCTTTGCCGCACCGTTCACCCACCTCATGAACGGATTTGCGTCCGAGAAAATCTGATACTGCAGCCGGAGGGAATGCATCTGCTGCATGAATTCTGCCGCCTGCGGAGTGACCATCGCCCGCACAAAAGGTTGCGCAAACTTGCGATACAGGGCGAGGTTGATTTCCGAAACACGGGCCGCGGTGGCGAATCGGCGCTCGTCTTCGATATCGTTGCCACCCAAAGCTCTGATGTCTTCGAGTGTTCTCGCCTCGCAGCGCATGATCCAATCGCCGGTTGCGAGACCGGAACCGCGCGTATCGTCCGACTGGGCCTCAAACACGGCCTCATAGAGACCCGGCGGCAGCACGTCGATCAGGTCGATGTTGCTTGAAAACTCGCTGTGCTCTTTGCGCGCTACGCCGCCGGAAACAAAGATGCCCAGGTGTCCGGCTGACTCATGAATGGTGTAGACGATGGTCTGCCCGTGGGATCTGATTTCATCGACGTTATCATAGAGCTCCAGGATCCAACCAAGCGCCTGCTGCGGCGGCGTGACGTTGTCTCCCTTGGAGCAGAACACGACGATCGGCGACTTGATGTTGCGCAGATCAATGGCTCTACCGTCGGAGATTTTTATCCGGCCGCTTGCGAGATTATTGCCGACGAACAATTCATCAACGATGAATTGAATTTCTTCGTCATTGAGGAAGACGTGCCCACCCCACCACCGTTCGAATTCCAAATAGCGTGACGCCTCGGTATCAACATTTGAGTACAGGTTGTATTGCTTGGTCCAAAGCGTGTTCGACGGATTGAGATTCTCGAAGTTTTGCACGAGCCAGGCGCCGTCGAACTTGCCGCGACCGAGATCGCTTGTAAGCGCCGTCAGCCAGCTCCCGCCGAGCAGGCCACCCGTGTACCGCATGGGATTTTTGCCCCGGACGCCGGCCCAGTAGGCTAGAGGCGATCCCGCGATGATGAGCGGGCCGAACAACTCCGGCCGGATGGCCGCAAGCATCATCACGGCCCAGCCGGCCTGGCAGTTGCCAATGACGCAAGGCTTGCCTTCTGCACGAGGATGAAGCTCGATGACCTTCTCGAGAAACTTGGCTTCGGCGCGGGCGATGTCCTCAATCGTTTGACCGGGCATCGGGTCAGGCAAAAAACCCACGAAATAGCAGGGATGTCCCGCCTTGAATGCAACGCCGATTTCGCTGTCTGATTTGAAGCCGCCGATGCCAGGACCGTGGCCGGCGCGAGGATCAACCACGACAAATGGCCGCTTCGTCAAATCGATCGAAACGTCCTTCGGCGGAACGACCCTGACCAGACCGTAGTTCACCGGCCGGTCGAGCGTTCGTCCATCGACGATCAGCTCCACCTCGTAGTTCAGAACGTGCGGCGCGGTTTCAGCCTTATGCTCTCGGTAGCTATTGCCGCGCTGTCGCATGACGTCGCAGAATAATACGCCACGCTGAGCTGCATCCACGAAATATTCGCTTGCGGCACCAAACATGTCGAGAAGCGGCGAAGTATCGTTGCCTTTGTTATTTTTCTGATCGGTCGGCACCGGCGCCCTCGCAATCTTTGGATGCGTGGGAAATTTGCCTGCAGGCTCCGGACGCTGCTTTGATCTAAATCAAACGCATTCCCGGTGTCGGCCATATGAACTGATCAGGCGCCAATAAGCGCCCCGCAACGTTACGAACAGGAGAGCTCGATGATAACCTTATGCAGGACTGCGCCCGCGATCGGCGCCGCCGCGCTGCTGCTGGCGTTCGGTGCGACAGCAAATGCCCAATCCGACGCCGCGAGCAGGGTACAGGCGCGAATCAAGGCCGGCATCGAAAAGCTCGAAGCAGGCTGCTCGGCCGATGCCAAGAAGTTCTGCAGCACGGTGACACCCGGCGAAGGGCGGCTGTTCTACTGCATCCTCGCGCACGAGGACCAGATTAGCACCAAGTGCGACTATGTCCTCTACAGTGCCATGCGGAACCTGGAGCGCGCTCTCCACAAGGTCGAGGAGGTGGCTGACACCTGCGGGGAGGATATTGAAAAGAATTGCGCGAATATCCCGGACGGTGGCGGCCGTGTCGCGACGTGTCTGGTGGCGAAGAAGGCATCCTTGTCTGCGGCCTGCCAAGCGGCGATTGGCAGTCTCGCGCCGAAATAAGGCTCGCGACGCCCACCCACGTAAGCGCACCGTCACGCTACGGTGCGCTTATTTTTTGCGGCGAACCCGTCAGTGTCCGCTGAACACGAGAACCTTGAACGGAAGCACCAGCGCCTGAAGCCGCAAGATGAGGGCATGCACCATCCCAAGCGCGTCCACCGCGTGAAGCCATACGCGTTGCATGGTGCTGGTTTCCTTGGCGGCGATCACGTCGTGGTTGTTGGAATACGCGTTGGCGATGCAGCTGCTGCCCGGTGTTACCCCTTCGAGCCCGCCTTGGAAGAGAGGCTCAAGGTACACCAGGAGGGTGCCGGGCTGCTTGACCTGCTGCGCTTCAACCAGCTGTTCGCCGCCTCGGAATTGACCGGCGGCAATGACATTCTGGATATTTGTGACCACCATTGGGATCACTGTGAAGGGCTTCGATACGCAGGTCACTTCGGCCGTCATCCCGACCTTCATGATCTGCGCTTCGAGCTGGTTGAAGCCAGCCTGCAAGCTTCGCTGACCGGCGCCCTCCGGAATCAGGATGCCGGCTGAACGTATGAGCGGATTGACGATATCGCCGACTTGCAGGAAGAATTGCTCGACGCGCCCGCTCACGCCGGCACGTACGACGGTCTTGTCCAACGCCACTTGGGCTTCAGCCAGCGCGCTTTCGGCGCTGGCCTTTTCGGCCGGGACGACCGTGGACGCCCGCAATTCCGCTGCCAGTTTTGCAGCCGTGGCGGCAGCGACTGCGCCCTGACGGGCGTCCACACCAACCTGCAGCTTCTCGATGTCGCGCAAGGGGACGATACCAGGGTTGCGAGAATGCAATTCCTGCTTGGTTTCCAGTTCGTCCAAGGCCTGTTGGAGACTTCCCTTGGTTTCCCGGAGCTGCCCTTCAGCCTTGACAACATCGGCTTGCGCTACTGCGAGTGATGCCTCGACCTCTACGACCTTGCGGCGCGCCGTCTCCACAGCGGCTTCCTGCTTCGAACTGTCGAGCCTGAAGATCGGCGCCCCTTGCTCGACGCGAGCGCCGTTTCCAATGTGGATCTCGGCGACGCGCCCGACCATCATCTCGGGAAGGATCGGCACTGTTCGGAAGAACAGCGTGGCACTGGTCGTGGAGGGATGGTTGTAGAAGATGACGGTGATCAGGCACACGGTGAGAATCACGCAAGTTGTGATCCCCCACCTCAGCTCGTACCACACGGAGTAGAGCGTGATTTCCTTGCCGAACCGCTTGCCCTGGCCATAGCGGCGAAAAAGATAGTCCGGAAGAATGGTCAGCACGGAGCAGAGCAGCATCTCTAGCATGGTCAGCCCCTTGTGCCTGCCGAAGTGAGTTCTGGAACTGCTGCCCTCTGGCCATCGCCGCGCCCGATGCTGGTGACGTTTTCCAGCGGCGGTTTGGCCGCGCCGTCGTCCCGCTTGACGCCTGCGCTTGCCTCGTCCGATCCGTCGGCACCTGACTTGTTGTCTGCGATCTTCTCGACCGATCCCGCAATCCTGCCGAGCCAGCCGCCAAAGTCAGGGAAGTCGATCAGCGCCAGCAGAAGACCCGCCACCCAGAACACGTGCATGTGCGTGAACAGGGCCAGAAGACCCAAGACCGCGACGATTTCGAACTGCAATTTGTGGGACTTGTGCGCAATGCGCTCAGGCAGAGTGTGCAGCGTCAGGAACAGAACGCCAAACGCGATGACCGAGACAATCAGGATGCCGGCCGTAACCACCATAAGGACGTCTGACTGTCCAGGTGTGGTGATGAACCACGGCAGATGGTGGGAAGCGGCCGGATGAAGCGATTCTGCCATCACTTAATACTCGTCCGTTGGGATACGACTTGCGGCTTCTGGCAACTGGCCACGGAAGCCGGGAGATCATCATAGCTCGAACTCGTCGTCAGGATCAGTATGATGGGAGGGGAGCAGAACGGATTGACCTACATCAATGAGCCGGCCCATCTGTTTGTCAATGTTCTCTGTTCCAATGGCGCGGGCCGGCCAGTGCTTTCCTGAATTTTTGACGCCATATTCGGCATCGTTCGTGGATACCCCATGCTCTACGACGAGGGTACCACCACCGACGACATCGGGCGCATAAGAATCAATCTACGGCCTAAGGCGAATCGTCGGACGGCGCACCCTAGTAGACCTCTGCAACAAAATTCTTGCCTCGCAGCGATGCCTGATCGTCGTATTTCCCTTTATTCGAGCGCGCTGATAGCCGCACCTTCTCGCGTTTCAACTTCTTGTGGGGGATCATCGACAGGATGTGCGATATGCAATTGAGACGCGCGCGCCGCTTGTCGTCGGAGCGGACAATGTACCACGGCGCGTGCTTGGTATCGGTCTTCTCCAACATCAGGTCGCGAGCGCGGGAGTAGTCATACCATCGCTGGTAGGACAGCAGGTCCATCGGGCTCAATTTCCACTGTCGCAGAGGATCGTTGATGCGAGCTGAAAAGCGCGCGTCCTGCTCGTCCTGTCCGACTTCAAGCCAGATCTTGAGAAGAATGATCCCGCTATCGACAATGATCTTTTCGATGCCAGGACAAACGTCCAGGAAACGATTGTGCTGCTTCTTGTCGATGAAGCCCATGACGTACTCAACGCCGGCGCGATTGTACCAACTGCGGTCGAAGATCACGATCTCGCCGGCGGCCGGAAAGTGCTGAATGTAGCGCTGAGCGAACAGTTGAGTCTTTTCGCGGTCCGAGGGAGCCGGCAGCGCGATAACGCGAAAGACGCGCGGGCTCACTCGCTCCGTGAGAGCCTTGATCGTGCCACCCTTTCCGGCGGTATCGCGACCCTCGAATACGATGATGACTCGCAGCCCCTTTTGCCGCACCCATTCCTGCAGATGACACAAGCCTACTTGAAGTTTGTGGAGCTTTTTCTCGAATGCTTTTCGTTTCAGTTTGCCCGTCTTTTCTCGACCTCTTGCCATGACCGCTCACCCTTCCGCGACTGACGCAGGCCGAAATCAATCCCAACTCAGCGTGATGCCGATATCGCCCGGCATGCCGTTCGGAAAATTGACGATCTGATATTTCACCTTGTACCCGCGCGGCTGAAGGTGCTTCTTCCAAAAATCGAAGATTTCCTTTGGCAGGCCGGTCAGCGTGTTTTCCCAGCCCGGCTCCTGCTGATTGATGGCGCGGCCGCGATCGGTGCAGACTTGGTTTGGGAAGGTGCCCACCAAGACCTCCGTCAGGCCATTGTTGACCGCGCGATTGATGATGTTTGCGGCACGCTTCATCCGCTCTTCGTCGGACACGCCCGATGGGTTCGACAGTTTCTCCAGCAGCGCCTTTTTCTCAGCTTCGGCAGCGGCTTGTTTGCTTATAAAATCAGAAGCTTTTTCAGCCTCGACTTTCGCGATCTTCATCCGCAAATCGACAGCTTTCGGCAGCAAATCGTCCGCAACAGCCATGGGAGTGCTCCTAGAGAAGGAAACTGAGATGTATCGGTCCGAGACTATCCATCGCCGTGGCGCAGATATTGATCTTTCTCAAACTCGCCGCGGTCAATTCGTGATCTCAGTTTGAGCCCGGGGGCCGCCCAGACGGCTGCAGCCGTGATAGTTACGTCTGCAACCGATGAGCCGTGGGTCTTTGGGCCAATTGCCAAACCAATGCGCATCCCGCTTGCTTGGACGAGACTAGGGGCTTGATCATGGGCGAAGGCACGAAAGGCGAGCCAATCGTGTTTGTCGTCGATGATGACCCCCAGGTCAGGGAAGGCGTGAAGGTCCTTCTGGAATCGATGAATTTGCGATGTGAGGCTTTCAACTCAACCAGGGAATTCCTGGAGTACAAGCCGCACGATGGGCCAAGCTGTCTCATCCTCGATGTTCGATTGCCTGGACACAGCGGTCTTGACTTTCAGCAGGAGCTGGCAAGGGCGCAGATCAATACCCCGATCATTTTCATTTCCGGATATGCCGATGTCCCGATGACCGTACGGGCAATGAAGGGCGGCGCCTTTGGATTCTTGACCAAGCCCATTCATGAGCAGGATTTGCTCGATGCGGTCCATTCCGCGCTCGACTACGACAAGGTGCATCGCAAGCAAGGCCAGCAGCTGGTCGAACTGCGCAAACGCTTCGAGGCCCTGAGTCCCCGAGAGCGCCAAGTCATGACCCTGGTTGCAGCGGGCCTTATGAACAAGCAAGCAGCGGTGGAGATCGGCCTCAGCGAGGTGACGGTGAAGTTTCACCGGCACAATCTCATGAGGAAACTGGGCGTGAAGTCCATTGTGGAATTGAGTCGGGCCGCCGAAATGCTAGGTATCGTCCACAAGGATGATAGCATTAACTAACCTGCGGATAGTTCACGGCCTCCCTTGATCGGCGTATATCTACAGCTTGCGAGCAATTGAGGATTGCGCCCCTCTCATGATTTCGATCGTCGACGACGACCCCTGGGCCCGCCAAGGAATCAACGATCTCGTGATGTCCATGGGATATCGGACGACCACCTTCACGTCCGCCGAAGAATTCATCGAGTTCAGGTTGTGTCGATACCACCGCGTGCGTGATCGCCGACTTGCAAATGTCCGGGCTGAGCGGCCTCGAGCTTCAGGGCTGGCTGATTGAGCGAGGACATCGCATTTCGTTCATACTCGTGACGGGCTACCCGGACGAAGGCTGCCGCACGCGCGCGCTCAGCGCGGGGGCCGTCGGCTTCCTGACGAAGCCGCTCGACGACGCAAGCCTGATGCGGTGCTTGATCGCGGCGGTCGGGCTCCCGAATTGATCGGTCTGTGGGACTGGTCTGTGCCCGCCACCCGCCACTTAGCGGCCGCGCTCAGTCACGCCACCAAGAGGCGTGATGAACTCGCGCGCGCCTCATGACCGATCCTAGGTTCGGGACGGGCGGCGAGGGCAGGGCGGTTGATCTGAGTCAAATTTTGCCGACTGAGACAAGGCAAGATGATTGGTCGTTGAAGCTGAACATGGGAGAAAACCAATGGTCAGGTTGATCGCTGTTGCTGCCGTTGTCTTGACCATCGCAACGTCGGCTCAGGCCATGTCGCCCGCGCCGCTTAATCAGCCGGACGGCATGACCACGCAAGATCGCCTTCGCATGCGGACCGGGTAGGACACGAGTTAATGGTGTCTGCGTGGCCAGAACCACCAAACGCCAAGTCCGCAGATGTGCGGTGTGGGGTGCAGGGCAGGTTTGCCAGCGGTGGTATTGAGACACCACCGAACTGGGCCAGGGAAATCAGCGAGCCAGGTCACCGCGCCTCGCGGATTGGCTTTATTGTGGGCTCCATTTCAGAAGACATTGAAGCGGGGCGGTGGTCGAGACCAACGGCCTGCCTGCCGATTCGGCTCGCGCTGACGGCGGTCGAGGCGCCCGATAAGCGGGCTCGCAGGCCTTAATAGGCGCCCTCGGTCTTTGTGCAGGACGCCCCTTTCTTGTGCAACGCCGCCCTGCTTTGTGGCGACTAGCCACAAGCCAACCTATACCTAGGTATAGGTTGGCCATCTATTTGATTGCCGGGGCATTCCCGCGACTAATTGAGAGGCTCGACGACAGCGCGCTCCAATCAAGCCTTGTCCCGTGGCGAGGAGGCTCATCAATGTCGCTACAGTCGGCCTTACAATCTCGTTCGTTTCGGCCTCGTTCGTTTCGGCAATCGGCGGATATCGCGCCCCCACTGCCCTCATCAGAAACACAGTCGCCTCTTGAATTGATCGAGTCCCTGGGCGGCAAGATGCTCTACGCCCGCGGCGCAGAGATCTACGGCGAACAGGAGCCCGGGGTCTACCTGTACAAGGTCATGAGCGGGGCCGTGCGAAGCTACAAAGTGCTCATGGATGGCCGCAGGCAAATCTGCGACTTTCACCTGCGCGGCGATTTTTTCGGCCTGGAGGCCGACGAAACACACATGCTTTCGACCGAGGCCATCACCGATTCGACGATCCTGCTTATCAAGCGTAGCGCCGTCATGGCGCTGGTCCAATGCGACCGACACGTCGCCCAGCAGCTCTGGATGATGACCAACGGCGAATTGCGACGGACCCACGAGCACCTCTTGCTGCTGATCAAGAGTGCCACGGAACGGGTGGCCGCCTTTCTGCTTGAAATGGCAACACGCATGCCAACGGCCGATCAGGTCGACCTGCCGATGTCGCGCCAGGACATCGCGGACTACCTGGGCCTGACGATCGAGACGGTCTCGCGTACGTTGACCGATCTTGAAAACAAGAAGGTGATTTCGCTGCAGAGCTCGCGCCGCGTGGTGTTGCGCAACCGTTTTGAGCTTAGCCGCTACAGCGGCTAGCACTGCTTTGGCAGAGTCTGCTCCTCACCTCTCGACGGCGGCCCCGCGGGCCATTTGACCGCTTGATCGATCCACACCGTCGGACCCATGGGCCGACGGTCGCGACGGCGAATGCGGGCATCAAGACCGCGCGGTCGCGTTGAGGAACGCATAGATTTTCATGCGCCGCTTGTGCGGTGCACGGTGTCCGACGTGTCTTGCGACTTGTCCAGGTCCCATGCGATCGGCTCCAGAAATGCGCCGACACGCAGTCGCTTTGCTTGATCTAGATCAAGGTTCAGGCATCGGGCGAGACTAAAAAATACCTCAATCAGAACCAGCCTGCGATCGTTCTCAGGGAGAGAGAGCATGTCAGCCACCGCGACGCTTGCAACAAAGCCCGCCACCGAGGATTGCTGGCGATCGTTCAAGCCCGGAAGTTGGTCCAAAACAATCGACGTTCGCGATTTCATCGTTCTAAATTTCGCACCCTACTTGGGCGACGAGAAGTTTCTGGCCGGGCCGACCAAGCGCACCAAGGCGGTCTGGGCGAAGCTTCAACCTTTTTTCAAGGAAGAGCAGAAGAAGGGCGTCCTGGCCGTCGACGAAAAGACGCCCTCGACTCTACTGGCTCACAAGGCCGGCTACATCGACCGCGACAATGAAGTCATTGTCGGATTGCAGACCGACGAGCCGTTCAAGCGCGCGATTTTTCCGTACGGCGGGCTGCGTATGGTCGAAGCGGGCTTAAAGGCTTCCGGCTTCACACCCGATCCCAAGGTGCACGAGGCCTTCACGAAGTACCGGAGATCTCACAACGACGGCGTTTTTGACGCCTATACCCCGGAAATCATGAAGTGCCGCAAGTCCGGCATCATCACCGGTTTGCCGGACGCCTACGGCCGCGGCCGCATCATCGGCGATTACCGGCGCGTCGCACTATACGGCGTCGATCGTTTGATCGAGGCCAAGCAAGCCGAGCGCGCTCAGGTCAACGACATGTGGCCGAGCGACGAGATCATCCGTGTCCGCGAGGAACTCGCGGAACAATTGCGGGCACTGGCTGACCTTTCGGCGATGGGCAAGCTCTATGGCTGCGACATCACGCGGCCGGCCGCCAATGCCCACGAGGCCGCGCAGTGGACGTACCTGGCCTATCTCGGCGCCATCAAGGAAGCCAACGGCGCCGCCATGTCGCTTGGCCGGATCTCGACGTTCCTCGACATCTACATCGAGCGCGACCTGCGCGAGGGCAAGCTGGATGAAGCGGGCGCCCAGGAACTGTGGGACCAACTGGTGCAGAAGCTCCGTATCGTCCGCTTCCTCCGCACCCCGAATACGATGCGCTGTTCAGCGGCGATCCCTACTGGGCGACCGAATGCGTCGGCGGCGTCGACCTCGGCGGGCGGCCGATGGTGACCAAGAGCAGCTATCGGATGCTGCACACGCTGACCAATCTCGGGCCGGCGCCGGAGCCAAACATCACGGTGCTGTGGTCGAAGGACCTTCCGGAGAACTTCAAACGATATTGCATAAAGGTGAGCAAGGAGACCTCGTCGTTGCAATACGAGAACGACGACCTGATGCGGCCTAGCTGGGGCGACGACTACGCGATCGCCTGCTGCGTGTCGGCCATGCGGCTCGGCAAGCAGATGCAGTTCTTCGGCGCGCGCGTCAATCTTGCCAAGGCGCTGCTCTACGCCATCAACGGCGGCCGGGACGAGATTTCGGGCGAACAGGTCGCGCCTGCGACGCCGTCCATTACCAGCGAAGTTCTCGACTATGACGAGGTATTCGAGAAGTTTAACCACACGATGGAGTGGCTCGCGCGCACTTATGTGCACGCGATGAACTGCATCCACTACATGCACGACAAGTACTTCTATGAACGCCTTGAAATGGCGCTGCACGACCGCGACATCCTGCGCACAATGGCGTTCGGGATTGCCGGCCTGTCGGTGGTTGCTGACAGCTTGGCCGCTATCAAATACGCCAAGGTCCGCGTCATCCGCGACGACACCGGACTGGCTGTCGACTATGTCATCGAGGGGCCGGGTGCGAACTCGGTTCCGCAGTTTGGCAACAACGACGACCGCGTGGACAACATCGCTGCGGACCTCGTGACGCGCTTCATGCAGATGATCCGCAAGCACCCGACCTATCGCAATGCCACGCATACGCAGAGCGTGCTGACCATCACGTCGAACGTGGTGTACGGCAAAGCCACTGGCAACACACCCGACGGTCGGCGCAAGGGCGAGCCGTTCGGGCCGGGCGCGAACCCGATGCACGGCCGCGACAGCCACGGGTGGCTGGCGTCGTGTCTGTCGGTTGCGAAGCTGCCTTACAAGGATTCGCTCGACGGCATCAGCTACACCGTCTCGGTTGCTCCGCAGAAGGCACATCTGTCCGAGAAGGAGCTCATCGACGGTGCGGTCAAAGCCTTCGATATGTATTTCGGCCAAGGCGGGTTCCATATGAACCTGAACGTCATCGACAAGGAGACGCTCGAAGACGCGATGAAGGATCCGGACAAGTATCCGCAGCTTACGATCCGGGTGTCCGGCTACGCGGTGAACTTCGTGCGGCTGACCAAGGAACAACAGCGGGACGTGATCAACCGCACCTTCCACGGCCAGATCTGAACTGCGGAGAAAAGGTGGGACGATGTCTCAGCTCGGCAGTCTCGAAGCGGGCAGTCGACACGACCTGCGCGTCGGGCAGTCGCCCGATGCGCCGGACGAAAGCAATCTGCCTGACGACGCGGACGCGACCTTTGGTTACGCCCATTCCTACGAGTCGTCGTCGCGGTACGACGGGCCCGGCTTGCGGCTGGTCTTGTTCCTGTCGGGCTGTCTGCTTCGTTGCACCTACTGCCATAACCCCGACACTTGGCACCTGAAGGACGGAACGCGCGTTTCGGTCCGGCAGGTTCTTGACCGCCTGCAGCAGCTTCGTGCCGGCGCTCCGCGCGCTCGATGGCGGACTGACCATCTCCGGAGGCGAGGCGATGGTCCAGCTTGCCTTTGTGCGCAGCATTTTGGCCGGCGCCAAGCAGATGGGACTTCACACCGCGATCGAAACCTCGGGTTTTCTAGGCGATCGCGCGGACGAGAAGTTCCTGGCGTCGCTCGATCTTGTGCTGCTCGATATCAAGAGCTCGAACCCCGAAACCTATCGAAAGGTCACCGGGCGGGACCTGGCGCCAACCCTGCGTTTCGCCGAACGTCTGGCGGCAATCAACAAACCCGTGTGGGTGCGCTTTACGCTGGTGCCCGGCCACACTGACGATCCCGCGAATGTGGAAGGCATCGCAAAGTTTGTCGCCCCGATGAAGAACGTCCAGTGGGTCGAGGTGCAGCCGTTCCACCAGCTCGGCGCCTTCAAATGGAAGGCGATGAACCTCGAGTACAAACACGCCGATACTTGGCCGCCCAGCGCATTTCTGACCAACCGCGTCATCGAGCAATTTCGGGCTGCTGGCTGCAATGCCCGTTGATCCCGCTGCATCTCTGACATTTTCGTTTTGAGCCGGAGGAAAACCCATGTTGGACGTCGCTCGCGACATCATCGGGACCCAGCCGATCCTGGCGGCATTTCTCGCCATCGGTGTTGGGTATCTCGTCGGCCAGATCAACTTCGGTGGATTTTCACTCGGGGTTGGGGCCGTGCTGTTCGTGGGACTTGCGATCGGCTGGTTTGCGCCAAAGGCTCAGATCGTCGGTCCGATCGGCCTGACCGGCCTGATCATGTTCCTCTACGGGATCGGCATCCTGTACGGGCGACAGTTCTTTGAAGGAATGATGGGTAGCGCCGGCATCAAGAGCAACCTGCTTGCGCTTGTTGCGGTTGTTGCCGGTCTTGCGGTCGCGATCGCGCTGGGCCAGGCTTTCGGCATCAAGATCGGCCAGACTCTCGGCATCTTCGCCGGCTCGATGACGAGTACGGCAACGCTGCAAGCTGCTCTCGACGTCATGCAGAACAAGGATCCGTCGATCGGCTATTCGATCGCCTATCCCTTTGGCGTGATCGGTCCGATCTTATGCATCTATTTCATGACGCGGCGCGTTCAGCCGAAATTTCCGCCGAAAGCCCAGCAATTTCATATGGGTGAAATCACGCTTGCGGCCGGCGGCGCAGGACGCACGCTGGACGATGTCAGCAAAGACCTGCCGGATGGCGTCCAGGTAACGATGGTTCGCAAGGGCGATCAGAACGTCGTTCCTACCGGCGACATGGTACTGGCCTCAGGCGACGGCCTGCTGATTGTTGCCGATGACAAAGATGCGGTCGCGGGGGCGGCGGCAAAGCTGGGTCGGCTGGAACCCGGACGCCTGGTCAAGGATCGCTCGGCTCTCGACTACATCAGAGTCTTCGTCGGCAAGGCGAACGTCGTCGGCATTCCGCTTTCGCAACTACCGCTTCCGGCCGGATTTCCAGCACACCTCCTGCACGTCCGACGCTACGATATGGACCTCGTGCCCGCGCCGGACCTGCGGTTGGAGTTTGGCGACCGTGTGGGCGTCTTGACGCCGCCCGACCGTAAGGAAGAGGTCCGGCGTCATTTCGGCGACACCGTGAAGGCGACAGCGGAATTCAGCTACGTCTCCCTCGGCCTCGGCATGGTGATGGGCGTCCTACTCGGCCTGATCCCGATTCCGATCCCCGGCGTCGGCGTCGTCACGCTCGGCATCGGCGGTGGTCCGCTGATCGTGGCCCTTATTCTGGGCAAGCTGCGGCGCACCGGGCCCATGCTGTGGACCATGCCGCTACCTGCCAACATCGTGCTGCGCAATTTCGGCCTCGCCATGTTCCTCGCTTCGGTGGGCATCAATGCCGGACAGCCGTTCGTGAAAACCGTGGCTGAAAGCGGATTCACGATGCTGTTCATCGGCGCCGCCGTATTGTTGACGACGGTGATCATTGTGCTGCTGGTCGGCTACTACCTGATGAAAATCCCCTATGACGACCTGGTCGGCATTGCATCCGGCGCGACTGGCAACCCCGCCATCCTGGTCTACTCCACACGGATGGCGCCGACCGAACGCCCGGACATCGGCTATGCGATGATCTTTCCGTCGATGACGATCGTGAAGGTCATTGCTGTGCAGATTGTCGGGCTGCTTTACCTGAGCTCGGGCTGAATGATGTTCGAGCCATGACGAGAGCCGGGCGGCCGCATCGTTCGGCTCTGTCGGCGCCACTTGAGATACGCCTTGTGGACCGTCCCCGATAAGCTACCCGCGCGTCCAAGGCTTCAAGCGCAGATCGCCTAGGACATGATTGCGCTGTAGCTGTCAGCGACAAGTGACGGAATTATCGACTCCACGCCGGCGTCGACCGCGGTCCAAGCGTCACCAGCGCCATCGGGCGCGGCTTTCGCTGTTCGCCACGCTCTTTTGCTTCTTTGCTTCGAGCACGAAGCTATCCGCAGCGCTTGCAAGCAGCGGATTGATATAGATCAAGACCCTGCCATCACACCGAACAATAGATTGGGCGCGTACGCCGTCCGGGTGAAACCGTTTCCAGCTCTGATCCGAGCGTATTGGCGAGGGCACAATGGCTTCTTCAATTCCGCTTCCACTCACAAGTCTGCTGGTGCTGACGCTCGCATGCGGGCTGGCGCCGACAACGAAGGCGCTCGCGCAGGGCGGAAGCTCGCCGGGCTCCGGCACGGTCTCGCCGGCGCCTAGCACCAGCGCGCAGACGCTGAAGCCGGAGGAGCTCGATCAACTGGTCGCGCAGATCGCACTCTATCCTGACACGCTGCTCTCCCAAATCCTGATGGCTTCGACCTATCCGCTCGAGGTCATCTCGGCGGATCGTTGGGTCAAGGCGAACAAGAACCTCAAAGGCGAGCAATTGAAGGCCGCCGTCGGCAAGCAGCCTTGGGAAGACAGCGTGAAGGCGCTGGCCGCGACGCCGCCGGTGCTCGACATGATGAGTCAGCAGCTCGATTGGACGCAGAAGCTCGGCGACGCCGTGCTGGCACAGCAGCCCGACGTCATGGAAGCGATCCAGCGGCTGCGCAACAAGGCGGATGCCCAGAACACGCTGAAGACCACGAAGGAGCAGAAGGTCACCAAGACAACCCAACAGGGCAAGCAGGTGATCGTGATCGAACCGACCAATCCGAGCGTGGTTTACGTGCCGTCCTATAATCCAACGACGGTCTACGGTGCTTGGCCTTACCCAGCCTACCCGCCCTACGCCTATCCGCCGTATGGCGGGTACCTGGCGGGCGGCTTGGTCGGGTTCGGCGTTGGAATGGCCGTCGGGGCGGCGTGGGGCGGCGGCTTCGGCTGGGGCAGCAACAACATCAACGTCAACCGCAGCACCAATATCGTCGGCAGCGGCAACAACTGGAATCACAAAGTCGAGCACCGCGGTGGCGCGCGTTACAACAACAAGGACGTCGCGAACAAGTTCGGTCGGGGCGGCGACCGTGCTGGCGGCGCGCAGGGGCGGATGGACTTCCGCGGTCACGGCGGCCAGCAGGTGCTGAAGCCCGGCGGTGATCGCCCCGGCGGTGATCGGCCCGGTGGCGACCGAGCCGGCGCGGGCAACCGGCCCGGTGGCGACCGAGCCGGCGCGGGCAACCGGCCCGGCGGCGACCGAGCCGGCGCGGGCCGCGGTCCACAGCAGCGCCCAAGCGCCGGTGCGCGTCCCGGCGGTGGCGGGCGTCCCAGCGCCGGGACGCGTCCCAGCGGTGGCGGCAACGCGCTCGGCAACATGGGCAGCGGCCGAAATGCCATGGCGAACGCCTCTCGTGGGCACGCCAGTCTTGGGGGGCGTGGCGGCGGAGGTCCGCGCATGGGTGCCGGCGGTGGTGGCGGCTTCCGTGGCGGCGGCGGGGGAGGTGGCTTCCGTGGCGGCGGGGGTGGCGGGCGCGGTGGTGGCGGCCGACGCTCGGATATCGCGCTGAAGCAGGACATCACGCTGATCGGCGTGCTCGACAACGGTCTTGGCTTCTATCGCTTCGTCTACACCGGCGGCGACAAGGCCTACGTCGGTGTGATGGCGCAGGAGGTCCAGACGATCAGACCCGACGCGGTCCTGCGCGGCCGCGATGGCTACTTGCGCGTCCGCTACGACAAGCTCGGGCTGAAATTCCAGGCCTACGAGCAGTGGATGTCCTCAGGCGCGCATATTCCGGCCGCTTCGGCCGCTGGCACGAGGTAACGGAGGCGAACATGGGAAAGCATTCATTGGCGTTTGCAATCGGCCTTGTCACGGCTGTCGCACTGTTCTCTTCGGCCGGCGCGCAACAGCGCTTCAAGACGCCGGAAGAGGGAGCCGATGCCCTGGTCGCGGCGGTGCGTACGGGCGACGTCAAGACGCTCGTGACCGTGCTCGGGCCCGGCGGTGCCGAGATCGTATCGTCCGGCGATCCGGTTGCGGACGCCGAGACGCGCAAGGAGTTCCTGGAGGCCTACGACAAGAAGCACAGCGTCTCGAAGGCCGGCGATAACAAGGCGGTCATGCTCCTGGGCGACGGTGATTGGCCGTTGCCGATCCCATTGGTGAAGCGCAACGACACGTGGCAGTTCGACACCGCAGCGGGACGCAGCGAGATCCTCGCCCGGCGCGTCGGCAAGAATGAGTTCGCCGCGATCATGGTCTGCCTCGCCTACGTCGACGCGCAGAACGAATACGCCGACAAGCGGCGCCGCCGACCGCGGCGCCTACGCGCAACGGATCATCAGCAGTCCCGGCAAGAAGGACGGCCTGTACTGGCCAACCGAGCAAGGCGAGCGGCCGAGCCCGCTAGGCGAGGCGGTGGCGAGCGCGACCAAGCAGGGTTACCGCGTCGGCGTCCGTGCGCCGTTCCACGGCTACTACTACAATATCCTGACCCGGCAGGGCCCGACCGCGCCGGGCGGCGTCGCAGACTACATCGTGCGCGGCAAGATGATCGGCGGCTTCGCGCTGATCGCTTATCCGGCGGAGTACGGCAATTCCGGCGTGATGACCTTCCTGGTCAACCATGATGGCGACGTGTTCGAGAAAGACCTTGGCCCCAACACTGCCAAGATCGCATCGGGCATGACAGCCTACAGCCCGGACCATACCTGGCATAAGGTGGTGGATACGATACCCCCCCAATAGGAGCGTGCCGGCTGAGCCGGCTGACTCCATGTCACCTGGGAAAATTGATCTGCACCCCGCATGAAATGGAACCAACTGTATTGGATCAGGAGCTATGCCAGGGCATCGCTTTGGATCGTTCCATTGATCGCAATGCCGCTTGCGCTGCTGAGCAGCCGATTGCTCCATTGGATCGACCCCTGGGTTGGATGGCGCATCCTGGGACTCGCTGTCCCGGGAGCGCAGGCGACGCTACAGACCATCGTCACCGCGACGCTTTCGTTCGTTGTCTTCACCTTCGGGTCCCTCCTCGTCGCCATTCAGGTGGCGAGCGCACAGCTTACGCCGAGGATCATCGCAACGACCCTGCTGCGAAATGATATCGTCAGGTATACGGTCGGCCTGTTTACGTTTACATTGTTTTTCGCGCTAAGCGCGCAGAACAAGATCGAGACGACGGTCTATCAATCCGTTCTGGTCGTGGCGTCGATCCTTGGCGTCTGTTGCTTCGCCGCGTTCTTCTATCTGATCGACTACGCATCGCGGTTGCTTCGTCCGATCAGCATTTTGACCCAGGTTGGAAGCGCTGGCCTTGCCGTCATCGAATCCGTCTATCCCGAAGTCCAGCCTCGGTGCGGGAGTGGCCCAGGACAGGCGCCGTGCGCGCGGCGCTCCTGATCGTGTCCTTGCGCACCAAGGAACCTCCGGGATCGTTCTGGCGGTGAATATTGCGACGATTTTTGCGGAGGCCCAACGGTCGGACGCAGTAGTCGAATTCGTCCCGCAGGTCGGCGACTTTGTCGCGATCGACGAACCCTTATTCAAACTCTATGGAGGCGGCCGTTCAGTTGACGAGCGGGTGCTGCGAGCGGCCGTGGCGCTCGGCTCCGAGCGAACCATGGAGCAGGACCCGACGTTTGCGTTTCGAATTGTCATCGATATCGCGCTCAGGGCCCTGTCTCCGGCGATCAACGATCCGACCACGGCCGTGCTTGCCATGGATCAGCTCCACCGCATGCTCCGGATGGTGGGCAGGCGACACCTCCGGACCGACGAACTGCTCGACGATAACGGCCAATTGCGATTGATATTCCGCACCCCGGATTGGGAGGATTTCGTTCATCTGGCGTTCAGTGAAATCCGAAGCTGCGGCGCGAACAATCTGCAGGTCGTGCGGCGGCTGCGTTCCATGATCGACAATCTCATTGAAACGCTTCCAGAGCACCGGCATCCGTCGTTACTTCAGGAGCTGCAATTGTTGGACCAGTATGTCGAACGCAATTTCGGGTATCCAGCCGAGCTGTTGCTCGCGCGGGTCGCCAATTCACAGGGTCTCGGCGGTCGATCAGGCCTCAAGTTGCCGTAGCCGGTTCGCATTTCGATCGAGCCTCGTCAAGCAACATACAATGCCCGCCCGAAAGCGCATTGTGACATGGGCACAGTTGCCCAGCCCTAGACCGGAAAACGACCGATGCGGCGCTGACATTGACGATGACCAGCGGCGACGCTTGTATTTCCCTGATAGCCGACAGCTCAATGCGCGTCTGTTCGATGAGAGCCACAAGTGATGACGGACCTCATCGGCGCCAGCAGAACCGTTCGACGCGCGTCTCTATGTAGCTATTTTGAACCGATCGCCAGCGTGATGGCTTCGATCAGCTGATGTGCAAGAAGCGGCTTCGGCAAAAAAGCAACATGGTCAAAGTCGAGAGCCTGACTCCGAAGCACGGATTCGTCGGTCGCGGACATAAACACGACGGGGAATTCGAAACCCATCGCGGAAAGATGTCGGACAAGCTCGACACCCGTTATGTCGCCGAGCTGAAAATCGACAACCAGGCATTCCGCTTCGGAGTTTTCGACCGCGTTGATGAACTCCTCGGCCGATGCGAACAGCTCGACGCGGTAACCGGCCGATGAGAGCAGTTGTTTGATCCCCTCACGCACTTCGCGGTTGTCATCAATCACTGCGATAACATTGCTGGGGTATGCCATGATACTTTCAACGATGAGCTGATCTGGCACGGCCTCAGGCACGTCCCGGCCATTCATGAGATAGGTCGCTCATTGCGAAAGACCTTGCTATTTCATGCCAAAGATTTGTCTGTGCGTGCCAGCCTGGCACTGCTGAAAAGCAAGACTGGGAAAAGCGGATGACGAGCCGAGAGCCTCAGGCGGCCGCGATCAGTTGGATCTGTTTCTAACGCGCCATTGTTTCGGCGTGCATCCCGTCCATCGCCTGAACGCATGGCTGAACGCGCTGGCTTCTCGAAAACCTAGCAGCCAAGCGATCTCTGAAATTTGTAATCTGCGTTCCTGCAAATACCTCTTGGCGAGGTGTTGACGCACGTCATTCAATACAGCGGCAAAGGTGCACCCTTCCGATTTCAGACGACGGGCTAGCGTTCGGCGACTAACTGCAAGCTGCTGAGCCACCTGGGTTACGCTTGCTTGTCCATGAGGCAACAACGGAGTGATGGCATTTTCGATCTTGCTCCGCCAATCGCGATGCCTAATTCGGCGTTTCGCAAGCGCTTCATCGCAGAACCTTTGCAGCAATGAGTTCAGGTATGAATCATCCCCAACAATCGAAATGTCTTTGATGGAGAGTGGAAAAACCACTTGATCGACTGGGCTTCCGAAGACCACCTCACAGGCGAAAAACGCTCTAATTTTTGCAGGCAATAGGCCGCGCGGGTGCCTCAGGCTGACGTCCACGGGGGATAGCGTCCTGGCAGTAAGTTCTCGGCAGAGCCGTAACAAGACCGCAACGAAAAATTCAATTTGATGGCGGTCGCTTAGCCGAGCAATTCCAACATATTCAAAAGTTATGGTTGCATTGTTGCCCTCCCGGTAGGTGAGGTGAACGCCTTCGTTGTGAATGCCGCTATATCTTGCGACTTTCTTTAGGGCGTCACCGAGTGTCTTGGAGGATGCCAGAATGTAATATAACAATCCCAATTCGCGAAGGTCCAAGACTTCAGCAAGACAGATGCCAAGAAAGTCATCGTCCAAAGCGACTGCCAACAGATTTAGAAACGCAACTTGATTCTTTACCGCAATTCGAACATCGGCGTTATTGATCTGCTGGAGCGTCAAGTTCGCTTGTTTCAGAAAAGGATCTATGTCGAGCCCTGCAGCTTTAGCGCGGGCACATGCTGCTCTGGCAATTCCACCATTGGCAGTCGGCGGCAATTCAACGCGTCTATCGAGCGCGGGGCGCTTTGGAATGCTAGGAGCAATCAATTTTTGCATCCGACGAGATAACAGCTGCACGACTGCTCTGTACCCGGATGCCGGCCGATGGCGCATTCACCGCTGCCACCGGATCAGATATTCCAGTTCTTGATGCCATGAAGCAAAGAGCCCCAGCCGAGAGCGGCTGGGGCTCTCTGAATGGCAACCCGAATCGGAGGAGATGGGGCATGCCTAACATGAGCAATCGCCAGGTTACAGGCGGTATCCCCGAGGGGAATTGATCTAGATCAAACTTCGAAAGTCCAACTTAGGTACTCACGGTACAATTCCGTTCGCGGCGGTCAGCTCCGCCTTGGATGGCGACACATCCGCGTGCTCATTGAAAAGCCAAAGGCCCCCCGCAAGGCTCGCTGTACCCCAGTCTGCAGTTGCCTCCAATGTCTCACTCAAGCTCCGGGAGATCGGGTGGACGCCGTATGGGCTGCGTTGTGATGGCCGGTGTTCAATCGGGGGAGACCTCAGATGCATCCAACTGACGAAATCTCCGATGACGTGGACGAGGGAGCCTTGGCGGAGGTCATGCGCTTGGTCCCGCTAGGGGCGGGTGTCGTGGCGGGAATTTCCGTTGCGATGCTGGTCGTCGGATACCTGCTGATTTACCTTTTGGTCTTCATGCCGCGCGGGGTTGTGGGGTGAGGCCATGACCGATGCTTCCGAGGTGCATGAGCGGAGAATTCTCGGAACTGAGCTGCTGTGGGCATTCGGCGTGGGCGTACTGATTGCAGCGACGCTGAGCATGATCGTCTTCACAGCGGTGACAATGGGCGTAAATCCGCCCAGCAACGTCGAGCGCATCGACCCGAAATCGCTCCATCTGTCGGGGGAGTTTGCCGAGCACAATCTTGGCACGCTGGTCGCATCCGATGGCAGCGTGACCGCACGCATCATCGCCACTCAGTTCATGTTTGTTCCGCGCTGTATCGCGGTGCCCAGTGGCCGCCGCGTGACTCTTCGTTTCGCTTCACCGGATGTAATTCATGGGCTTTTGGTGACCGGCACCAATGTCAATACGATGATCATTCCAGGCTACGTCTCTCAGGTGCATACCGAATTCACTCGCACAGGCGATTTGTTGATGCCGTGCCACGAGTATTGCGGCCTCGGTCACAGCGAGATGTGGGCGACCGTGCAGGTCATTCCCGCAACCGAAATGAAGCCTGACGCGCAAGGGAGGATTTTCTGTGCGCAACATTAGGGGGCTTTGCCTCGCTCATTTCTGGGTTGCGTTCGCGGCGTTTCTTGTCGCCTGCATATTGGGCGCGTGGCAAATGTGGGTTCGCAGCCCACTAGGCGCGCAACTTGGATGGCCGGAGCTCTACTACATGTCGGTCACCGCGCATGGTGTTGCCATGGCATACGTGCTGACCACGTTTTTTATCTTGGGCTTTGGCTACTTCGTGGCGGTTACTTCGCTTGAACGACCTTTGCCCGGACTGCCGTGGGCATGGGCCGCGTTCTGGGTCGCTGTCGCGGGCGTCATCCTGACCGTCATCCCGATCGCAATGGGACGTGCTACGGTCCTCTTTACCTTTTACCCGCCCCTAACCGCGAGCGCGTTCTTCTACATTGGACTTGTGCTGGTGGTGGTTGCCTCATGGGCGTGGTGCTTGCTGATGCTCGTGGCCATGCAAGCATGGAAACGCGACAATCCCGGATTGCCCGTGCCGCTCGCCATGTTTGCGACGGTGGCGAATGCCGTCATGTGGTTGTGGACGACGGTCGGTGTCGCAGCGCAACTCCTGTTCCAAGTCATACCTGCGGCGCTCGGCCTCACCGAAACAATCGACGTCGGGTTATCGCGCACGCTGTTCTCCTGGACGCTGCATGCAATCGTGTATTTCTGGCTTGTTCCGGCCTATATCGCGTTCTACACGATCGCTCCGCGCGTCGCCGGGGGACGTCTCTACAGCGACACCATGGGGCGCCTCACCTTCGTCCTGTTCCTGGTGTTTAGCCTGCCGGTCGGGATGCATCATCTGTTGATGGATCCGGAGCACGGTAACGCAACAAAGTTCATCCATACGCTGCTGACTGCTTTTGTTGCGGTGCCGACGCTCCTGACTATTTTCACCATCACGGCCTCGATGGAGATCGCTGGCCGGTTGCGCGGGGGCCGTGGCCTTTTCGGCTGGATTCGAACGCTGCCCTGGAAGCGGCCGATGATGCTGGCGACCGGGCTATCGTTTGTCATGCTCGGCTTCGGGGGATTCGGCGGCCTGATCAACATGGGCTACGGCATGAACGCCATGGTCCATAACACGTCGTGGGTTACAGCACATTTCCATCTGATCTTCGGCGGCTCCGTCGTCATCATGTATTTTGCAGTGGCCTACGAAATCTGGCCGCGCTTGACCGGCCGTGATTACGCCTCGCTAGCGCCTTTGCGCTGGCAGCTTTGGCTTTGGTTTGCGGGAATGATGATCATGACCGTTCCGTGGCACTGGCTTGGATTGCAAGGGCAGTGGCGGCGGGTTGCGAACTTCAACTACGCTGATCCAATCATCGCCTGGTGGGGACCTTGGGTGATCGTTTCCCTTGTCGGCGGTCTCATCCTGCTCGCATCCGCCTTTCTGTTTGTGTGGAATCTTTACGTGCTTCATGGCAGTCGGCTTACTGCGGCGGTTCGGCCGCTTTACGCTCTCGCGGTCCACCCGCCCCGTCGTGTGCCGATTGTGCTGAATGGGTTCGGCCTGTGGAATATCCTCGTTTTGATCCTGATGCTGGCCGTATATGGCTTTCCGATCGCGCAGTACGTGATTGCGCCTTCGCCATCGGCCGTCGTGCATCGCGTGCATTAGGGGGCGACATGGCAACCGGCGCCAGCCCACACGAGCTTGACCGACCCTGGAGGATTTGGGCGACCGTCGCCGTTGTCGGAATTCTGCTGAGTGGCGTGGCGCTTGGTGTCATTGTCATTCCGGTCGTTCAGGGATGGTCGATTGGTATCGACGCGTATACGGCAATCTGCCGCGCGATCGGCATCTTGCCCGGTTCGCCCGCCCAGCGTCAGCCGTTCGATGCTACGCCGCCCGCACCGGTGTCGCAGGTAACCTGGACACCCGAAGTGCTGCAAATTCTTGCCCGCGCCAATCCGGATAGGGGGCGCGCCAAGGTCATCGAAGTATGCTCCTCCTGCCACGGGGACAACGGAGTGTCGCCTTCACCTAATTTTCCGCACCTCGCAGGGCAATCGGGGGCCGCAATCTACAAGCAACTGCACGACTATCGCACCAGCAGCCGCACGCATGAGCTGATGACCGGGCTTGCCAAGGCGTTAGAAGAATCGGTAATCGCCGACGTTGCCGCCTACTATGCCGCGCAACCTCAACGACGACCGCCTCCCGCCACGCTTGCCGGATTTCCGGCGGCGGTCGTTCGCTTGATCGAGCTTGGCGATCCCGCACGCGGTATTCCGCCCTGCGCGTCATGCCACCGCCCTGGCTCGGGAGGGCCTATCGAGTCTCCAATCCTCGCGGAGCAGCATCACGAGTATCTGGTTCAGCAATTGCGGATGTATGCTTCGGGACAACGGCGAAACGACGTGTACGCACGCATGCGGACTATTGCCGCCAAACTTACCTCGGATGAAATCAATGGATTAGCCGGCTACTACCGGGCCGGGTTCCGGTAATTCTTTGGTCTGTCACTGCGGTTGAGTTGCTACAGCAGCGGCGCCCATGGACTACAGGTCTGGCCGCTTAAAAAGCTGTTGAAGAACCCGAATTGCCCGGCCGTGTCGTGAGTTGATGAGGGGCGTTTTGAGGTATGGTTGGCTCTAGTTAGCAATCGAAACACAAATGACCATCACATCAGTCTTTTGGCAGATTCTTGACCTGAATAAGCAACTCTAAGCACGCTATCCATTCTGCATAACTTGGTGAATAGACGTTCGGTTTGATGCATCTCTCTTTGTACGTCGGTGGGATATCTTTCCAGGCTGCAACGAGTGCGGTCTGCGCTTTTTGCTCAGCTGTCACGCAGGAGTTGACCATTTCTTGTACGGTTCTACCGGCCAGCTCGCCAACGGCCTCCGAACGACTGCGGCAGAATTTTTCAAAGTCTATGCTTGGAAGAGTGTTATCCGCTGCTGTCACCGCGACAGCGGTGAAAAGCATGATAGCTGCAGCGTGAATAGCTTTTGATTTGTGTAGCATGCGGTTTCCACAATGCGTTGGTAGCCGATAAAAGCGGTGCGCCGGGGTAGGAACGCTCCCTCGCCAACGGATACTTGATAAACGCATATCTGAGCAGCGAGTTTGCCGCTTTGATCTATATCAAAGGACTGATGCGCCTTTGGGGATGTCGACTTGGGCGGTTTCAGCATCGTCGCGATCAGTCGTTCGGAGAACATCTGGCCATGGCGAATTATTTTGTCTGATGATTGACCACGTTTTCTGGAACGATCTCGCCCTTGAACGTGAAGAGTTGCGGGTCCGCATGATCGACGGTGACACGAACCCAATGGGTGTCCGGGTTGCCAAAGGTCTCGACGCGGGTGAAGTTTTCGAACATCCGGTTGGTCTTCTTGCTGTAGAGCGGCTTGTCGATACGATGAAGATGTAAGTCGCCATGCAGATAGGCGACCGGCTTGTCGTAGGTTTCAACCTCGTCCGCGAGTGCCGAGACATAGTCCTCGAACGGATTTGGCGGAATTGGAGGCGGGCTGCCGTGTCCGACGAATGGCTCGAAGTAGCGTGCTTTGGCGGCAGGCGGCCAATAGTTCTCGAAGCCCGGATTGGCTTGCGTCATGATGACAACACCCAGACTGCCGTCAGACTTTGCCTTGACAAAGGCCGCGCGCATCCAGGCAATGTTGGCGGCTTTGCGCTCGACCTGTTCGGCATCCATCTCGGGCGAGCGGCCATAATTGTCATTGCTTCCGATGATGTGGATCGTTGCGAAGGTCACACCGCCCAAAGACCAGCGCAGATTTTCGCGGAATTTTCCGTATTGAGGATCTTGCGCTTGGTTGTCCACGGCAATCGTACGCTGCCCGAGACTGCGACCCTCAGGAAAATACGTCGCCCGGATTTTAGCGAGGAGTTCAAGCGGATCGACTTTGCGTTCGAGTATCAGATGACAGTCGGCCCAATCATTGTCGCCAGGTGTCAGGATGAACGGATGCCGGACGCTTTGGAATAAATCGTAGACGGCCTTGTAGCGCTCGTCGGTGCAGGGCATCGAACTCAAGGCCGGGTTCGCATAGTAATTCCTAGGGCTATTCTGGAAATCTCCGATATGAACGACAAACGCAAGGTCGGCCTTGTTGAGAGATGCCAAGAGTTGCTGATATTCCCGCTGCTGCACTGTGGTGTATGGCATGTCGCCTATCAGACCAAACTGAAAGGCGCTGTTCTGTGCAGATGCACCCCCGATGGTCGCAAGCGAGAACAACGCGGCGAGGCCAAGTGCAAAGCAATAAATGTACTTCAAATAGGCCAACATGGTGCTCCCTTAAGCGAAAATCATAGGGGCAAGCAGACAGTCAGAAGCTCGCGCTTTCGCTGGGACAGCGCGCTGAATTTTCGGACTATTGCCATTCGGGGACATTTCGCATGTCGTGCAATTGATGCGCGAAGCCCTTGTGATAGTCGATGCAGACTAGAGCTTGCCGTAGGATTGGCGTAGCGACGACAAGGAGTCACCACACCGCGCGATCGGCAACAAAATGCCGATCGACGTGATGAATCGATCAGCCGCTCACGGCTTGCCATTGATCGAACAGGCTGGAATCTGCAGCCGCGTGATCCAAAGACAGGGGGCAGCTCAATTGTTGCAAAGCCGGGCGCCGGCGGCAACAAGACGCTTCAAACGGGCATTCTCGTTCCAGGTCATTCATCCGCGTCGCCCGGTCACCTTCATCGCCGTCTCGCTGAGGTCCTTTGCCTGCTCGGTCAAGGATTTCAACTGCGACTGAAGATACTCTGTTTGGATACGCACCAGATCTTGCAAATCCTTGGCTTGGGTTAGTTTTTGAGTGAACCCAATAGCGGCTTCAACATTCTGTTGAGTGTAGGCTGTCATTTTTTTGTTTAGCTCCGTGCCTGCGAACGGCGCGGCTGACATGCTTTGATGAAAGAACTTTAGATAGCTCTCCATTGCCTCACGAGCTTGTTCGACACCCTGCGCCATCATGGCGCTCACGTCTTGAGCAGGTGTTTTGCCTTTATCCATCGTCGTCTCCATGAGAGAGGGCAAAAGCGCCCACTCGCCTTATGTCATCCTTAGCTGAACATAACGGTTGGGGCGGGCGTCCAACTCTCATTCAATAGAAACCAAATCCACTCAGCGCCATTGATTTGGATCAAGTGACCGACGGCGTTTGAACCGGCAAGATAGAGATTACGGTATGGCCTGGGGGACGCGCTCAATATGGCAGCATATTCATGCCGCGACAGCCATAACGGCGCTAAATCGTTAGGGCGGGGCGCGGATCGTACGGGTTAGGTCATGCAGCGCGCACGCTGACATAAGAGCCGGGTGCGTCTTCGATTACGGCAAGCCTGCCGCTACCGGGCTCGCGTGCGGGAACCCGTCCTCCGCCATGGCTGTCAACCCATTTCGCCCAATCATTCCACCATGAGCCCTGATGATACGCCGCGCCGGTCATCCAGCTCTCCGGGTCGGCCGGCAGCAATTCATTGGTCCAATAGCCGTATTTGTTGGCAGACGGCGGGTTCATCACGCCCGCCACGTGGCCGGAAGCACCCAGCACGAAACGAACCAATCCCGAGGGCAATCGCGCACCCGCATACGTTGAACGCCACGGCGCAATGTGATCTTCGCGAGCCGACAGGAAATAGAGCGGCGTCTGAATCTTCCGTAGATCGATGGATACATTGGCGAGAGTGATGCCGCCTGGGTTCTTCAGGACATTCCGCAGGTACATGTTATGAAGATAGAATTTTTGCATTGCCGCCGGCATGCGCGTCAAATCCGCATTCCAATAAAGCAGGTCGAACGCTGCGGGCTCGCGACCCAGCAGATAATTGTTCACGACAAAAAACCAGATCAGCTCATTTTCCCGCAGAAGATTGAACGCCTCCGCCATGTGCCGGCCTTCCAAATAGCCCAGACGATCCATGTGTTCGTCGAGCAGCCGGAGCTGATCCTCGTCGATGAAGACCGACATGTCACCGACTTCGGTAAAATCCAAAAGCGTTGTGAACAGCGTCGCAGCAGCGACACGCTTGTCGTTGGTTGCCGCCATATATGCGAGGGCACTCGCCGTTAAGGTGCCGCCAATACAGTATCCTATGACATTTGTCTCGGGCTCCCCGGTTGCCTGTTCGGCCGTATCGAGAGCCTTCAGAAACCCTTCGAGCAGGTAGTCGGAAAATCCCTTACCAGAAAGTTCTGCACCGGGATTGATCCAGGAGACTACAAAAACCGTATGTCCCTGATCGACGCACCATTTGATGAACGAGTTCTGAGGCTTCAAATCAAGGATATAGAATTTGTTGATCCAAGGCGGAACGATCAGCAGTGGCCGACGATAGACCGTTGGCGTCGAAGGCGCGTATTGAATGAGCTGCATGAGCTCATTTTGGAAAATGACCTTTCCAGGCGTGCTCGCGATGTTCTGGCCGAACCGAAAGGCTGATGCATCGCTCATTGTCAGGCTTAGCCGGCCGCTCCCGCGTTCGAGGTCCTCGATGAAGTTCCTGAGCCCCTTTATGAGGTTCTCGCCCCGCGATTTCAGCGTCGCGTGGAGTACGACCGGATTGGTTGTGGCGAAGTTGGTTGGCGACAATGCGTTGACAAACTGGCGGGTATAAAACTGCGCCTTCCGGTGAGTTTGCGGGTCGACACCTTTGATGCTGCGCGTGCAAGACTGCAAATGGTTCGACCACAGAAGATAACATTGCTTGATGGTGTCGAAGACGTAATTTTCGCTCCAAGCTTCGTTCTTGAAGCGTTTATCGCTTTTCGCCGGCGTGACCACCGGTTCGACCGGCATATTGAACAGCGTTCGGAGTACGGTGCGTTGCCAGAGCAGCGTCAAATCTGCCCACAGAGCGAACTGCTCCTTGATAATCGGCGTGGGGTCCGTTAGCGCCTGCTGTGCGAGATCCTGGAACGTCGAGGCAACCGTGCGGTTGTCGATAACCTGATACCCATCGTCAGCTCTGAGCCGCTCGGCGTTGAGCCCGATCAGCGTGCTGCTTCGCCGGACGATATCGGCGATGGCCTCAGAGGCCGCGTCGCTCAAGAGTGGGTTCGCGACCGAGGCATTGCCCTTCGCAATCTGCGAAGCCTTTCGATCCTTGGCGCTTGCGCTGACGGCTGGCTTCGCACTCTTGGCCATATTCATGATGTTACATCATCGCATCGCCGAGCTTGGCACGCAGGAAGTTGCTCGTCGTATATCCGTGATGAGTTAGCCTGAGACGCGTCGCATCTTGCCCCTCGGTGCAGGTGCCCGAGAGGGGATGCGAATCCATTTCAAAACAAAGAGTAGGCGATCTATTTTCGGACAATGTTGACTTGGATCAAATCGTTTCGAGCCTACTTCGTATTAGGCATCCGGTTGTAGGTGCGAACGCCTGGCGGGGTAGCGTGAAAAAGGTCTGGTACGACTTGGCAACGCGAAGGGCTTGCGTTGCTTCGGGATTCGCTGGGTGGAGGCACTAAAAACTCTTCTCCAATGATCCATTCGGGACTGATGCCGACTGTGTGCAAGTGTCCCGCCTGGTAGGTCAGAAGCAGAGTTTATCCATGGCAAAGCTACCGATACGTTCTCAACATATGCAACTGGCTAGTCAAATTATGGACGAGCTCGCGCGGAAGAAATCCAAACCGCAAGACGATATGAACTCGACGAGAGCAAGAGGGCGAATCAAAGCCCTGAAGGCTTCCGAGCAATCCAATGAGAAACCCAAAAAAAATCGCTGAGCGCTCATATTTTTTGAGCGTTCATATTTAATGACGAGCTCGATGTGCGCACCTTTGCCTGCGCCCGTGTCCTACGCAGTTATGTGTTCCGATCGCGCGGCGGACGTGCGCCGCCTCACCATCGAACCTCCAGGAGGCAAAGATGACGGACCGTAGCTATGTCGAGAAGGCTGCTGATGCGGGCGCTGGCAAGATCAGTTTGCTGCAAGAAGATCCGCTGCGCTACATGCTGCGCTCAGTCGGCGCTGGAATGGGTCTAACTCTTGTCGTGTTCGTATTCTGGGAATTGAAGCAAAACCTTCACGACATTTCCTTGGGCCCGGTAATCGCGTCCGGGTTTTTTGGCGTTGGTCTGATGATTATCGTGTTCACGAATACAGAGCTGTTTACCAGCAACAATATGTACCTGACCGTATCTTCAGCCGAAGGGCGCACAAGTTGGAAACAAGCCGCGCTACTCTGGATTTTCTGTTATTTCGGAAATTTCGCTGGCGCGATCCTCGTTGCAGCGCTGCTTATCGGCGCTGGGTCCATCGGTCAATTGGCGCCCGACCATGCGTTATTTGACGGCGCCGTGCACAAGGCGCAACAGGCAGGCAGCGTCATCTTTATCAAGGGGATTCTGGCCAATTGGATCGTGTGTTTGGCTGTGCGCGTAGCGCTGCGCTGCAAGGAGGAGGTTGCCAAAATCCTGGTTCTGATTCTTATCGTATTCATGTTCGTATATCTCGGTTTCGAACACTCAATCGCCAACATGGGGACGTTCTCGATGGCGATTCTTGGCGGCGGTAGCCTGGCCCCCGGTGATGCACTGCATAACCTGGTCTACAGCACCGCCGGGAACGTGGTGGGAGGAGTGCTGCTGGTTGGGTTGCCATTCCGTTATCTGAATCCACGTGAACGTGAGGAGCAGCTCGTTCGCGTCGACTGAGCGGAGAAGCGCTGCCAGACATTCAATAGCTACGATCCGAAATCCGAGGCGGTGCTCACAGAAGCTCTTAAGATGGCGTGCCGATAAATCTCAAAAAAGCGCGCGCGAGGCCTATTGGGGGGGTCGGCGATCGCCTCGCGCGCCGAGCAGGTCACAAGTGCCGAAAGGGTGTGGCTTCCGGCAGTACAGGCCTAGACCGGATTGCAGACAATCTCTATTGGACCTCGGGCCCATAGACAATTCAGGGCGATGTCAACTGGTCTGGGTCTACCGATCCACGCCGGCCTGTTGCAGCAGCTCTGACATTCGTTGGCGCGCATAGAACATGCGCGTCTTCACAGTGTTGCATGGCACGCCGACGATGCCGGCGATCTCCTTGATCGATTTCTCGTGATAGTAGGCGAGGTCGATGATTTCGCGGTGGTCGCGCGACAGGTGCCCGAGGCATCGGCGCAGGATCGTAAGACGGTCCTGATTTTGCAGGCAAACTTCGGGATCGTCGGATGGATCTACGACGGTTTCGACGCGGGTATCGTCCAGCGCGTCATCTCTACGCCGACGGAGCGTCGAAATCGCCATGAACCGCGCGATCGCCAGGATCCAAGTCGAAACCTGGCTGCGGCCCTCGAAGCGGTCGGCGTCTTGCCAAACCTTGGTGAAAACATCGCTTGTCAAATCTTCGGCAAGCGCCTCGTCGTGGATGAGCCGCATGAGGGATCGAAAAGTGCGCACGCTGTGTCGCGTGTACAAGATCTGCATCGCGCGCCGATCGCCCTGGCCAACGCGCTTGAGCAGCGTTTCGTCGGTTTCGTGCTGCGTGCTTGACCGCGGCCTTGCAACGGCGACGGGTGCCAATTCATTGTCTAGAGCCGCGGCGATCGTATTCATGGCATCCCCCTTGCAATGGCTTCCTAGCTGCAGAGGAGACTAGAATTCGCGCGTCAGACCGATCCATTGTACGTCCGTAAAGCCAAAGTATCGGAAGGATGGGCGCAACATACCTCCGTATATCGCCGCCGCCTTGGGGGCGAGCTGCGGGGAGGATTGACCAGGCCCAAAGCCAACAATCCTGGGCCGTGCGGCCCCGCGTATTGCCCTTAGGGCCAACTCGACGGGCGGTAAAACGTCCGAAAAGATCGACTGTTACGCTGTGTCTCCGAGGCGCCCAAAACCGGCGACTTCGGGGGCCAGCGTTGCCGCGTGCGGGCCAGCCGGAGGGGCGGGTTCTCGGTGGGGGTCATGGTCAACCGGATCAAGTCAGCCCGTTCCGGGCCGAAACAGGCGCGTCAGAAGCTGACGACCAAAGCCGCGCTGTCGCGGTCCGCTCCGTCATCGAGCCCGGTGCTTCGGACACCACCTGAGCTCAAGTGGATTTACGACACCGCGCCGATCGGGCTCGCTTTCCTCACACCCGATTGCCGGTACCTACAGATCAACCAGCGGCTCACCGAGATTTGCGGAATTTCGGTTGAGGATCACATCGGCCAGACCGTCCGTGAAATGGTTCCAAACATCGCAAGTCACGTTGAAAAGCTCGTTCAATCCATCATGGAAAGCGGAGAGCCGGTGACCGGAATCGAGGTCAACGGACAACGCGCGGACAAGGTTGGTGCGGATCGGTGCTGGCTGACCAGTCGGCACCCGCTCAAGGGGCCGGATGGACGGGTGCTCGGGGTCAATGTTGCCGCGGAGGAAATCACCGAGCGCAAGCGAGCACAAGCCGCGGTCATGGCCAGTGAACAGCGCTACCGCGCGCTCGTTCGAGCGACAACGTCACTGGTTTGGACGGCGACCTCCGACGGCCAGTTCATCGATGCCCCGGAATGGTGTGCATTCACCGGCCAATCCCCCGAGGATGTCCGCGGAAAGCGCTGGCTCAACGCCGTGTATTTTGATGATCGTCACCGCATACTGACTGCCTGGCAGCGGTCAATCGAGAAGACTGCGCCTTTTGAAGCTGAATGCCGCATACGTCGACGCGACGGGGTGTATGTCTGGCACCAAGTGCGCGGCAATGCTGTTCTTGAGGAAGGTGGCGCGGTTCGGGAATGGGTCGGAATTTGCATCGATATCGACGAAAAAAAGCAGGCTGCAGAGCAGCGAGAGCTGTTCAATCGTTCGATCGAACAAGCACTGGACTTGTTGGTCAACGTCAGCGCTGCGGCAAGCGCAGCGTTCACCATTTCGGCTCTCGCGTCGGCGAGCCTTGAGCGAATTTGCAGCGCCCACCGTTGGCAATTTGCGCAGGTCTGGCATCCTGACGAGCGGCAGGAGAACCTGACCTGCGCCGTCGATTCGGTGTGGAACGCGGCCCAGTTTGCCGAGTTTCATCGTGTCAGCGTCGCCACTGCGATCAGGCTTGGCGACGATCTCCCGGGCCGCGTCTGGGACATCAAGGCCGCGAACTGGTTCGAGGACATCGGATTCGGCAAGTTCCCGAGGCTCGAAGCCGCTCGCCGCGCTGGTCTGAAGACCGCGATGGTTTTCCCGGTGATCCTCGGCGACGAGGTCCTGGCGGTCTTTGAGTTCTTCTCCACCGAGCGACGTCGTCCCGACCGTACAGCGCTCGGCGCGGTCGACCAGCTCGGCAGAATTCTCGGAGATATTTGGGCGCGCAAGCGTTCAGAGGCGGCGCTGCGCGCGAGCGAAGAGCGATGGCGATCGGTCTTTGAAACGTCAACGTTGGGCATATCGCTTGTCGACCATCACTTGCGCTTTGTGGCGACCAACCGGGCGATGCAAAGCATGCTAGGGTACACCGCCGAGGAGTTGCACGAGCTTTCGCCGCTCGACCTCATTGCCGAGGACGAGCGCGAAGCCAGCCGCGGCCGTCTTGCCGACCTTCGAGACGCCAAACGCGCCAGTTACGAGGCCGTTACACGCTATCTGCGCAAGGATGGAACTTCGATCTGGGTGAACAGCTTCGTTTCGTCCATCCCTGGCAGCGAATCCAATCCGCCAATCTACTTCGCCACGGCAATCGATATCACCGATCGTCACCGGGCTGAGAGCGATCTGCGTCGGTCGGCAACTTATCTGACGGAGGCGGAAAAGCTCAGCCATACCGGCTGTTGGGCTAGAAACATAAAGACTGGCGAACTGTTTTGGTCGCAGGAGGAGTGGCGAATCTTCGGCCTCGATCCCGCGACGACGAAGCTCTCCTATCAAGTGTTCCTTGATCTGGTCCATCCGGAGGATCGAACCTCGCTCGAAGAAAACAGCATACGCGCGGTTCAGGAAGGGCGAGCCTATAACATCCCATTTCGTGCAGTGCTGCGCGATGGGACGCTCAAGCACCTTCACAGCGTCGGTCAGCCGGCGTTCGAAGAGTCCGGGGATGTGGTCGAGTATATCGGCGTAACGATGGACGAAACCGAACGCGTTCGCGCCAACGCTGCGGTACACGAGGCGCAGGCCGAACTCGCGCGCGTCGCGCGATTGACCACGATGGGTGAACTTGCGGCATCAATAGCCCATGAAATCAATCAGCCGCTCGCTGCTGTCGTCGCCAATGGAAATGCGGCGCTCCGGTGGTTGGCACACACGCCGCCCAATCTTGGGGAGGCGAAATCGGCCATCGAGAGCGTCACCACAGAGGGTACGCGCGCGAGCGACGTGATCGGGCGCATCCGGTCGATTCTCAGGCATCGCAAACCCGAGTACGTCGGCCTGAATATCAACGACGCTATTCGCGAGGTCCTTGCGCTAACGGCGAGCGCGCTGCAGACCCGGAGCGTGACAGTTCAGACCTCCCTGCCTGCAGACCTTCCGCTCGTCCTGGGCGATCGGGTCCAGTTGCAACAGGTGCTTATGAATCTCATCATGAATGGTGCGGATGCTATGAACTCCGTGACTGACAGGCCTCGAATCCTCAATATCGGATCGCAGACAGACAAATCCGCTAGCGTGCTGATCACAATTAGCGATTCCGGCGCTGGGATCGATACAACCATTCAGAACCGCATCTTCGATCCGCTGTTCACAACCAAGGCCACCGGCATGGGCATGGGGTTATCCATATGCCGAAGTATCGTTGAGGCGCATTCCGGCCGCCTCTGGGCTTCGCCGGCAGTGCCACACGGCACAGACTTCCAGTTCACTATTCCCATTGCGGAGCCGACCGGAGGCCTCGCATGAGGTTCCTTGCTGAGATGCGGCAAGCCCGGTTCGCGCAATGGGCGCGGTCAATGCTGGCGTCATGCCGCGCCGTCATAACGCTGTCCGCGGTTCTGATCTGGGCAGCCGGTTCGGCCGTGGCTCAGGTGCCCAATCCGATCAGGATTGGCTTCAGCATCCCGCTCACCGGCGGTCTGGCGTCGAACGGCCGGGCTATTCTCGCGACCTACCAGATGTGGCAGGCCGACATCAATGCAAACGGCGGCCTGCTCGGCCGTAGAGTCGAATTCATCTACTATGACGACCAGAGCAATCCGGCGCTCGTGCCCGCGATCTACGCCAAGCTGTTGGATGTTGACCGGATTGACCTCGTCATCGCGAGCTACGGCACCAATATGACACTACCGTTGATGCCGGTCGTAGTCCCAAAAAAAATGGTTGTAATGAGCTTGTTCTCGCTCGCCATCAACGATGAGTTCAAATACCCGAATTATTTTTCGATGTTTCCGGTTGGATCAGACGGTGTTCGCGAAATCTCGCGCGGATTTTTCGAAATCGCGAAAGATCAGAATCTGCAAACCGTGGCGATCATCGGCGCCGATAGCGATTTTGCGAAAAAGGCGGCCGATGGCGCGCGCGACAACGCGATCTCGATGGGATTCAAGATCGTTTATGAAAGGAGCTACCCGCCCAGCATGGTCGATTTTTCCCCGATTCTGCGTGGGATTCAGGCGAGCAATCCGGATTTGGTCTATGTCGCATCGTATCCCACCGATTCGGCTGGCATCGTGCGAGCGGCAAACGAGATCAGGCTCAGGACCAAGCTGTTCGGCGGCGCGATGGTCGGGCTACAATATGGCGCGCTGAAGACTCAGCTGGGCGGGCAGTTGAACAACATCATCGTACACGATTTCTATGTGCCCGAGCCGACGCTTCAATTCCCGGGCATCGAGGCATTCCTCAAGCGCTATCAGGCCATGGTGGTGGGCGCTGGAATGGACCCGCTCGGCTATTTCGTGCCGCCGTTTGCTTATGCAAACCTGCAAATTCTCGGGCAGGCGGTGCAGGCGATCGGGAGCCTGGATCAGGAAAAACTGGGTGAATTCCTGCGATCGCATCGCTTCAGTACGATCGTCGGTGATGTGAAGTATGCACCCAACGGAGAGTGGGAGAAGCCGAGAGTCTTGCACGTCCAATTTCAAGGAATTGCGGGCCACGATCTTGACCAATTCAAGAAAGCTGGGACCCAAACGATCATCTATCCGAGGGATCTGGCTTCCGGCACGCTCAGATATCCGTACTTTCAATGAAGTCACGAGTGTGATCGACCGACCGTAGGCCGCGCAGATGCCGACAACGCCGAAGCAATCCTCAGAAGCCGAATCGGTGGTCTTCGTGGTCGATGACGACCCCGGTGTGCGTCAAGCGCTGCAAAGCCTATTGAAGTCAGTTGGCTTGAGAGTTGAGCTGTTCAGTTCTGCTGCGGAATTCCTGGCTCGCAAATTGCCGAATACCCCAAGTTGTCTGGTGCTCGATGTGCGTCTGCCCGGCGTGAGCGGGTTGGACTTTCAGACCGAACTCGCCAAGGCCAAGATTCAAATACCAATCGTTTTCATAACGGGCCACGGCGATATCCCAATGACCGTTAGAGCGATGAAGGCAGGCGCAGTTGAATTCCTGCCCAAGCCATTCCGCGACCAGGATCTACTTGATGCGGTCCGCGTGGGGCTCGATCGCGATCTGGCGAGGCTGAGCAGCGACAAGGCAACGTCGGCGCTCGCTGCCAACTTCCAGTCGTTGACCGCCCGCGAGCAACAGATCATTGCCTTGGTCACTTCGGGGCTGATGAACAAGCAGGTGGCCGCAGAGATCGGCGTGAGCGAGATCACGGTGAAGGTTCATCGCGGCAACGTCATGCGAAAAATGGGTGCCAAGTCACTGGCGGACCTGGTCAGAATGGCAGACGCGCTCGGCATCCGTCGGCCAAAACCGTAATTCTAATAAACCGCCCATAATTCTTCTAAACCAAAGTATAATTTCTCTATGCTCTTCGACAGTAAAGTCTTCCTTTGATCACGTGGCAGCGCGAGCCAAATCACTCCATTTAGATTGCGCACAACAGGACAGCTCCTTGCTCAGAAAAGCAACAATGATTTCAATCGTCGATGACGACCATGCCGTCCGCGAGGCAGTTAAAAGCTTGGTTCGTTCGCTTGGCTACAGCGTTTCCACGTTCGCCTCGGCCGAGGAGTTCCTCAAGTCTGAGCGCCTGCAGGATACGTCTTGCTTGATTACCGACCTGCATATGCCGGGAATGACCGGAGTGGAGCTGCAGGACCATCTGATTGCGGACGGCCATCGCATGCCCATCATTTTTATCACGGCCTATCCCGACGATACCGTGCGGGCGCGGGCAATGAAGGCCGGCGCCGTCTGCTTCATGAAAAAGCCCTTCAGCGAAGATCACCTGGTCGGCTGCCTCGATCGGGCCTTGGGGCCATCCTGACCGCTGAGACGGCACACCACCGCACCGTCGCGTGCGACCAAACGGAAATTGATGTCGACCTGAACTGCTTAGACCTTGGTATAGGCAGTTTGGTCTTTTCGATCATCGACTCTTACACACGTACAATAGGGCAATAGCCCGCGCCCATCCTAGTCTCTCCCCAACAAAGAAATTTCGTCGGGGAGACGACAATGTTGAAGCTTACCGCCGCAGCCGCAATAACTGCCTTTCTCGGCCTCGTCGCCATCGATCTGGGCAATACCGAGTCGGTCGAGCGGAGCGTTCCGCAGCGTGCGCTCAAGGGCGACCGGTTGCCGATCGGCCCAGCTTGTTCAAAAGCCGCATGGCCGAATTACGAACGCAAATGCGTGCGCGACACCACCCAACCGGACGGCCAGCCTCGCCAAGTGAGAGTGGTGCGGATCGCTTCCACTGACGGCCTGGCGGGTGGGCATCCCGTCGTGTCGTTCGCCAACTAACAACGCCGTTCGGGAGGGCTGTCCCATGTCACGCATCACCATCAACGCCGTCGCAAACCGCGCCACCGCCGTTGCAGCGATCGTCAGCGCCTTGCTTCTCAGCACTGCTGCCTTCGGCCAACCTCTTGGATATGCGTCGTCCGGCGCACCGGGGCGATCGGTCTTCAATCAGGTCTTGAGCGAGCCCGGCGACGCCCGGCACGAAAGCCAATTGCCGGCGCAGCTACGCCGCCAAGTGGTTGCCTATCAGACTCACGAGGCCCCCGGCACGGTCATTATCGATACTCCAAACACCCGGCTGTTCTACGTGCTCGGCGGGGGCAAGGCGATCAGCTACGGCATCGGCGTCGGGCGTGACGGATTCACCTGGTCCGGCGTGCAGTCGGTCACGCGCAAGGCCGAGTGGCCGGATTGGACGCCGCCGGAGGAGATGCTGCAGCGCCAGCCCTATCTGCCGCGCTTCATGGCTGGTGGGCCCGGCAATCCGCTGGGCGCCCGCGCCATGTACCTCGGCGGCACCGTCTATCGCATTCACGGCACCAACGCGCCTGAGACGATCGGCACCCACGTTTCGAGCGGATGCATCCGCATGCTGAACGAGGACGTCGTCGATCTCTACGGTCGGGTCAGCGTCGGCACCAAGGTTGTGGTGCTGCCGGATCGGGCGCGGAAGCAGTATCAGCCTGTGGCCAGCAGTCAACCGGCGACGCCTGCGAGGTCGATGATCGCAAACAGCGCCCCAATCCCAATTCGGCCGTTCGGTCTCTACTGAATCGTGTATCGCAAAATGGAGCAACGCGACCCGGTCTCTTCCCCCTGTCCCCCCCGACCAGGTTCGCGCGCGGCTGGCTTTCTCCCCCGGAGCCAGCCGCACTTTTTTCGCCGCAAGATGCGAGCTCGTGCGTCTCGTAGCAACTCTAAACCAAAATATAGGTCCGCAATTCCTAGGTCCCATGGGGCGACCAGAGACGCCGCGTTAATCATTCGGTGCGGATCAAGAAAAAGATTTCCGCGATCGCACCCAAGACGATCGTGATCTCAGGGAGATTTCCAATGAATTACACGCTCAGGCGTGCCGACCGTGTCACCCATCTCAAGATCGTGGTGGTCGCGCTCGTGGCTGTCGTCGCGGTGATCGCTGTCGGCCTCAATGCACGGAAGAACGACCTCGTCGCCCAGGGGCCGACCAACGGCGTCGTCATCAAGGCCGGGCAGCAGCCCGCGACCTACGCAGGCCAAGAGGGTTCGACCACTCGCTGAGGAGAGGGTGCCATGCCTGTCGTTGATCGCAGTGGTAGCAGGTCTCGCTCGGCCGTTTCGGTATCCATATTAGCAGCGGCGCTGATGGCTTTGTTCGCCGAGCAGGCTTTCGCGCAGGGACTGTTTGACCTGTTCAGCAACGCTCGCCGAGAGCTTGCCGCGCCCGCGCTGTCGTATGCACCTGCGGCGCCCGCCGCGGCTTCGCCGTCGATCGAGCGCCCTCGGCCATCCAACGGAACGGGACACTCAGTGAACTATTGCGTGCGGCTATGCGACGGCCGGTATTTTCCCATCCAGCGTCACGCCGCGGTCAGTCCGGTGCAACTCTGCGACGCACTGTGTCCGTCGAGCCGAACCAAGATCTTCTCGGGTCGCGACGCGGCGCATGCGGTCGCCACCGATGGCACGCGCTACGGGAGCCTGCAAAATGCATTCCTGTACCGCAAGCAGTTGGTGCCGGGCTGTACTTGCAACGGCAAAGACTACTTCGGGCTTGCGAAGATGGACCCGAAGGTCGACCCGACGTCACGCCCGGGCGACGTCCTTGTAACGGCGGGCGGTCGGACCGTTGGCACTGACGCGAAATCAATCCGTGCCGCGTCCAACTGATGTAATCGCGATTTAAGAGCGGCTGGAGATTTCCGGAGAGCGGCCGAGCTCGTTCGTCTGGCCGAGCGAGCGGGGGGCAAAGCACGGGGCGATTCTAGGCTCGGTCAGAAGCTCATATTGGCCTTTCGGCCAACTCGACCGGCAGGTCCATCTGCCTGATAACGGTGCATGTCTCAAGCCGCCATCCGAGTGGCTATCGTGGACGACGATCCGGCCGTGCGAAAAGCGCTGGCACGTCTGCTCACCGCGCATTCATTTGACGCGGCGACTTATGAATCTGCTAGCGATTTTCTGAAATCCGTCGTTATCAGCGCACCAGAATGTCTGTTGCTCGATGTACACATGCCAAATATCGGCGGCACCGAGCTTCAGCGGTATCTGCGGCGCGCAGGAATAACAGTACCCACAGTCGTCATGACGGCCCATGACGATCCCGGCATACGGGACCGGTGCTACACGGCCGGCGCTGCGGCTTTCCTTGTTAAGCCGCTGAGCGGCGAGACCCTGATCGGCGCGATCTATGCGGCAACGGGCCGGAGCCCATGTTCAACAGCCTGCGCAATCGATGAATGACTTGAAGGCCTCGATTGCTGCGACCTTAGAGCTGCGGCATCAAGCCCGCACGCTCGGTCAGCCGAACGAGTTCCGCGACGCTTCGCACACCAAGCTTTGACATCACGCGCCCGCGATGAACCTTGACGGTCTTCTCGACTGTGCCGAGTTCGGCCGCGATCTGCTTGTTGAGGCGGCCGGCAATAACGTGGATCAGAACCTCGCGTTCGCGAGGTGTGAGCTTGTCAAGCTTGCTACGGACGGCTTTTCGCTCGTCTTGCTCCTGCCGGCTCGTCGCATCCACCTCAAGCGCATGAGTGATTGCCGACAGAAGTTTCTCGCGGTTGACAGGCTTGGTCAGGAAATCGACAGCTCCTCCCTTCATGGCCTTCACGCTCAAAGGGATGCTGCCGTTGCCGGTCAGGAAAATGATTGGACGGGCAATCCCGTCGCAAGTCAGCTTTTCCTGCAATTGCAGTCCATCGAACCCCGGCATGGAAAGGTCGAAAACGGCGCAACCCGGCACGTCCGGATCGTGGGCAGCAAGAAAGTCCTGTGCTGATGAGAAGGTGCGGGCATCGTAGCCCGCGGAACGCAGCAGCCTGCCAAGTGCCTTCAGCACACTTGCATCATCGTCGACCACAAACGTGGTTTGTCCGACTGTGCTCATACCCACCCCCCTCGATACGCTACCGGTACAGGTCAACTGTAGCGCGGCAACGTGAACGTTGCGGTAGCACCTCCGGCTGGATTGTTGGCAAGGCTCAGTCTTCCGCCGTGAGCCTTGATGATTGAGGAGCATATCGACAGGCCAAGCCCGAGCCCGCGTTCCTTGGTGGTGAAGAACGGTTGGAAAATCCGTTCCTGCTGCGTGGGCGACAGGCCAGCCCCTTGGTCCTCCACGGCGACTTCGATTTCTCCTTCGCTCGATGAACAAGTGCGCATAGTGATCATACGCCTTGCAGGGGCTTGGTCACTCATAGAATTGATCGCATTCATGACAAGATTGAGAAGCACTTGCTGCAGTTGTATGCGATCACCGCAGACCAGGGGCAAAGTGCTGTCAAATGCACAGGAAACGCTCGCGCGCCGGTTGATCATCTCGCTATGCAATAATTGCAATGTAGATCTGATGAGTTCGTTGAGGTCCACCGTCTCGAATTTAGCCTCGCCTTTCTTCATCAGGCCCCGCAATCGATGAACAACCTCGCTCGCGCGGTTATCATCGCTGATGATGTCCTCCAACGCTCCCGCGATTTCAGCCAGATTTGGAACGTTGCTATCCATCAACGCACGCGCCGCCTGTGCATTGGATAGGATTGCAGTGAGTGGCTGGGTCAGTTCGTGTGCGATTCCTACTGATAATTCGCCGAGCATCGACACGCGCATCAGGTGAGCGACCTCCGCCCGTCTGAGAGCTGCGTCGTGTTCCGCGGCTCTGAGTTCGGTGACGTCCGCGAAAGTTCCGCTGAGAACGGTCGGCTCTCCTTGGCCGCCTTTTCGCGCGCGCCCTCGCGCCCGAAGCCATCGGGTCTCGCCGTTAGGCCACACGATTCGAAACTCGGTGTCGGCTAGGGTATCGGCCGCCGATGCCGACCGCATGGCATTGATGGCGGTCTGACGATCCTCGGGGTGTATGCGGTGTTCGATCGAAACGCGGTTCAAGGGGTCATCGGAACCAAGTCCAAACATGGTTCGGCCATTCTCGGTCATCCAAAATCGCCGAGTGTTTCGGTCGTACTGCCAAAGGCAAATATCCGCTGCGGTGGCCGACAACGCCATGAGCTCCTGGTTCGTGCGCGCGGCATGCATCGCGTTTCGTATTTCTTCTGTCGCAGCTCCAAGCAGCAGGAGCGGCACCGCCATTACAACAAGAAACATCTGCAACCCAAGCACGGTCGCCTCGGGGCTCGCGACAATAAATGGGCTCGGTCCGCCGAGCGTCTGTTGAATCGCGACGACTGTGGTAATCAGAATAGCGACGCTGGCGCCCGTCGCGCCGAATCGAATGGCCGACCAGGTGAGAAGCGTCAGCGGCAGCAGGATCAAAGCTGGGATATAGGCGCTAAAAATCAAATCCTTGCTGGTCCGTAAAGCCAGCATGCAAACCACCGCGATCGCAATCGCCAATACGACAGCTTCGATCCTTTGACGGAAGGAAAAAGCACTCAACGAAATTTGACGATTGAGTGCGATCAGTGCGACCGGTCCCAGCGTGAGGCTGCCCAGCGCGTTGGATAGGTACCATTGCAGCCAGAACGTCCAGTATTGGTCGAGCGCGCCGCCTCCCAAAATCGGGACAAATGCGCCGCCTAACGCCACAACGGCGGGACTGGCAAGTGCGGCTATCAGCACATAGAGAAGCGCACCGAGGAGAGTCCCAAACCAGGACGATCCGGATACGAGTTGGCGCATCGCAACCACGCTGATGATCGCGACGAGGCAATTGGTCAAGAATGCCACGAGCATCTGCGCAGGAGGCATCCCGACGCCGAGTTCGGCCAGGACGTGCGCGGGAAGCACCGCGAGGATATAGATCCACCAGTCGCGTGTCGGCGCCAGAAACAGTGCGCACATCAGCACGATGTTGGGCGGCCAGAACGGCGCGAATATCTTGTCAGACAGGGTGCCGATAAGAAACGCGATCTCGGCCCCGATCAGATATGCAATCGCGACAGCGATAGCCTCCCAGATGGGAACCCCGCTCGGGGCGTGCCATCTCGGAGCGGTTTGGTCGATGGCCACAGTGTTCATCGCGATCGAACTCCGCGGCAACACAACGTCGGCATCGATCGCATTGGCAGAAAAGGTAGGCCTTCCCCAAGCGACGAGATCGTTGTGGGCTTCGGCCCAATCGGGTCAAAGGGCAACAGTCCGATTTGCGTGGGACTCGCCCGCGCCGGGTCGCACAATGCGATTGGCCGCTTGTATTGCCCCATGACCCCCGCATCGCAGCCGTATAAGTGAGCGCGATGCCGGATATCATATACAAATTCCACCAGGTTGGCCCATCGGCGATGATCAACTTTTTGGGACGGCACGGCCGAATTTTGGACGGCAGGGCCGAACATGTTGTTGCCAGTGCACATATTTGCGGCACAGCCGCTCGCCTTGACCCGATGGGCCCTGGTCCAATCCCACTATACCGCTGAGTTATCGGCATCGGTCCGCAGATCGGCTACCTGTTCCCGGTCGCCGGCATGCAGGACTATTTGAATTTCCAGGCTTATTATGAGGTCGATGCCAAGAACCGACCCGAAGGCTGGGGACACTTGGCTGACACTTGCGGTTTCCCCGGCCGGCCAAGTGCCGCCGTTGGCAAAGAGTCTCCCGCACAAGTGATCCGCCCGGGCTGACCCACTCGATCAGCGCGTCAGCGCATTGGACCACGGTCCAACTCGATCAGCGGAATGCCTCCTGCCTAAAGTTTGGCATGGCAATCCAAGCGTCATCCGCGCTCGATCACGATGAGCAAACACCGGCCGTGTCAGATCATGCGGGCATGATCTGGATTGGCGGCGGCACCTTCCGCATGGGCTCGGACAAGCACTATCCGGAAGAAGCGCCGGTTCATCGAGTCACGGTCGACGGCTTCTGGATGGACCGCGCCCCGGTCACCAACCGCCAGTTCAAGGCGTTCGTGAAGGAGACCGGGCATCGTACCTTCGCGGAGATCCCGCCCGATCCGAACGACTATCCCGGCGCGCTGCCGCACATGCTGTACGCCGGCTCGCTCGTGTTCACGCCGCCGGAGCGGCCGGTCGATCTGCGCGACTGGAGCCAATGGTGGACGTTCCTCGAGGGCGCGAACTGGCGTCACCCCACTGGGCGGAAGAGCAATGTCAACGTGCTCGACAGTCATCCGGTTGTGCATGTGACCTTCGCCGATGCGCTCGCGTACGCGCGCTGGGCCGGCAAGGATTTGCCGACCGAGGCCGAATGGGAGTTTGCCGCGCGCGGCGGGCTCGATGGCGCCGACTTCGCATGGGGCGATGAGTTCACGCCCGGCGGCAAACACCTGGCCAACACGTGGCAGGGCGACTTCCCGCGCCGGAATCTGGCCGAGGACGGCTATGCGCGCACCTCGCCGGTCACCGCGTTTCCGCCGAACGGCTACGGCCTCCATGACATGATCGGCAACGTCTGGGAATGGACGACCGATTGGTATTCGCAAGAGCACGAGTTCGACGCGCCGAAGGCCTGCTGCATCCCGGAAAATCCCCGCGGCGGGCCGGAGGCTGCGAGCTACGACCCTTGCCAGCCCAACATCAAGATCCCGCGCAAGGTGCTCAAAGGCGGCTCGCACCTGTGCGCCCCAAATTATTGCCGCCGCTACCGGCCTGCGGCGCGCCACGCGCAGCCGATCGACACGTCGGCCAGTCATATCGGGTTTCGTTGCATCATTCGCAAAGGGAGAATGCCGTGAAACGCAAGGATGAGCAGGAGAAGGCAAAGGTCGAGAATCACGTTCTGGACCGCCGCAAGATATTGCTCGGCAGCAGCACGCTTGCGGCAGCCTCCGCGCTTGGCGGCGCCACGTCGGTCCAGGTCGCACAGGCTCAAGCGCAGCCCGCAGCGCCGTCGGGTCGGCGGCCGAACATCCTGGTCATCTTTGGTGACGACGTTGGCCAGACCAACATCAGCGCCTACTCGTTCGGCCTGATGGGATACCGCACGCCGAACATCGACCGCATTGCCCGCGAGGGGATGATGTTCACCGACTATTACGCCGAGCAGAGCTGCACGGCGGGGCGGTCGTCGTTCATCACCGGCCAATGCACACTCCGCACCGGACTCTCAAAGGTGGGCATCCCGGGCGCGGCCCTGGGGTTGCAAGCCAGAGATGCGACGCTGGCCGAATTGCTCAAGCCGCTCGGCTATGCCACCGGCCAGTTCGGCAAGAACCATCTCGGCGACAAGAACGAGTTTCTGCCGACGGTGCATGGCTTCGACGAGTTCTACGGCAATCTCTACCATCTCAACGCCGAAGAGGACCCGGAGTTGCGGACCTATCCGCGCGACCCGCGGTTCCTTGCAGCGCTTGGCCCACGCGGTGTGTTGCGCTGCAAGGCATCCGACCGTGACGATCCGACCGAGCAGCCGCGCTGGGGCAAGGTCGGCAGGCAGACCATCGTGGATACCGGTCCGCTCACCAAGAAGCGAATGGAGACGGTCGACGATGAGACTTCAGGCGCCGCGATCGATTTCATGCAGCGTCAGGTCCGGGCGAACACGCCGTTCTTCTGCTGGTTCAACTCCACCCGCATGCATTTCCGCACGCATGTTCGGGAATCCAACCGTGACAAGCCGGGCCTGACAGCGAGAACCGAATACGCCGACGGCATGATCGAGCACGATGCCGTGATCGGCACGATCCTCAAGGCGGTGGACGATCTCGGCATCGGCAACGACACCATCGTGCTCTACACCACCGACAACGGGCCGCATCAGAACTCCTGGCCGGATGCGGGAACGACGCCGTTCCGCAGCGAGAAGAACACCAACTGGGAGGGTGCCTTCCGCGTGCCGTGTCTGATCCGCTGGCCGGGGCGAATCCAGCCCGGCTCGATCTCCAATGACATCGTCAGCGGGCTCGACTGGCTGCCGACATTGATGGCGGCCGCCGGCGATCCGGACATCAAGGATAAGTTGCTCAGAGGCCATCAGGCCGGAAGCAAGACCTTCAAGGTCCATCTCGACGGCTACAACCAGCTTCCCTACCTCACCGGCCAGCAGCAGCGCAGCGCGCGGAAGGAGTTCATCTACTTCAACGACGATGCCGATCTCGTCGCTCTGCGCTACGAGAACTGGAAGTTCGTGTTCGAGGAGCAGCGGGCGACGGGCACCATGCGAATCTGGGCCGAGCCGTTCACCAAGCTGCGCATCCCCAAACTCTTCGACCTGCGATCGGATCCCTACGAGCGCGCGGACGTCACCTCGAACACCTACTACGACTTCTTCATGTCGGACGGAGCAGGGCCGTTCATCGCGTCTCAATCCATCGTGGCGCCATTTCTGGCCACCTTTAAGGAGTATCCGCCAAGTCAGCGGCCGTCGAGCTTCAGCATCGATCAGCTCGTCGAGAAGATGCAGAAGAGCCTTGAGCCACCGCATTGACGACGCGCAGGGATGCTGGCCGGCAGCAAGGCCGGCCAGTGCTCGTGGTATTCGAGGCGAGCTCAATGCATCTGGCCAGCGTGAAGGATGATCCGCGACCATTTTTACATGATCAGAGCTGTAGCCACTCGGAATCCAGTTCGCAGGATGACAAGGTTACGGAACGCTCGAGAGCAGTATTTATTGTGGAGCGATATCGAGCTCCTTGATGAGCTTTCCCCATTTCTCGGCATCGTTGCGGGCCAGCGTGCCCAGCTCCTCTGGAGTCGATTTTGCAACCTCGACCGCGATGTCGTCCATTCGGTTCTTGACCTCGGGCAGGAACAAAATGCGGCTGATTTCCGCGTTGAGCTTGCTGACGATCTCGCGCGGCATGCCGGCGGGGCCAAAGGCGCCATACCAGACCGCCATCTCATAGTCAGGAAGCGTTTCCGCCACAGTCGGAACGTCAGGAAGAAATGGCGATCGTTTGCGCTCGGTCACCGCTAGCAGGCGTAGCCTTCCGGCTTTGACGTGTGGAAGGCTCTGCGTTCCCGCGGTGAAGAAGAGTTGCGTTTGCCCACCGACCGTATCGGCGACCGCTGGTGCGCCGCCACGGTAGGGGACGTGCACCATCTGAATGCCTGCCATCTTTTCCAACAACGCTGCGCACAAATGGTTAGTCGAGCCGGGGCCGGATGAGGCGTAGGTGATCTTTCCCGGGTTTGCCTTGGCATAGTCGATGAACTCCTTGACCGTATTCGCCGGAACGGAAGGATGGACGATCATGGTGTTGGTCACATAGGCGAGCATTGCGATTGGTGAGAAATCCTTCACCCCGTCGAACGGCATCGAAGCAAACAGGGCGTGGTTCATCGTGTGCACACTCATGGTATTGAACAGAAACGTGTGACCGTCCGGCGTTGCGCGCGCAACTGTCGCCGTTCCGATGTTTCCCGAGGCGCCGGTGCGATTTTCGATGACAACCGGTTGTCCAAGTGCTTGGCGCAAATGCTCGGCCACAATACGGGCCAGAATGTCGGTCGAGCCACCGGCTGCCCACGGCACCACCAGCGTGATGCTGCGCTCGGGATACTTTTGGGCGAAAACCCGCTTCAGCGGAATGGCTGCGGCTAGGCCAGCGGCACCGGTGAGCACGGCTCTGCGAGTTGGTGCTTTCATGATGGTGGCTCCTGTGGCACCGATGGGCTGGCCTCAAGCTGGCGAAGCCCAGTGTGTCAGAATGGGCGATGCGGCGTAAAGCTGGATGGCCGACGCCAGGTGTCCATGCGTCAGAGCCCCCGTTGGAAGTGAGGTGCCTACTTGGCGCCAATCAATACAGGGATCAGAAATGCGCCCAGCAAGATGCCAGTGCGCTCATCTTCGGGCAGATACCAACCAGCCTCGTGGGTGAGGTTCATCGTGCCCAGACAACGGTCTTCGAACACGATCGGAACATTAATGATGGAGCCGAGCTCCAGACCCAAGATCGTCTGATGATCATCGAAGGCCGAGCGAATTTCCTCCGGCGTCGTGCAGCGAAACACTTTCATCTCGCGTAGCACATGGTTAGCCCATTTCGTGTCCGCCTTCTTTTTCCGGCCGCCAACCGGATAGACCGACGGCAGGCTGGAATGAATCCGCTCGACCTCCGAGCGCGTTACGTCGAACCGCATAATCGTAAAAAGACGGTGGCCAATGACCTGTTGGCTCACCGATTCCAGTGCCGAGTGGATTGAATGCGCCGAATTTGCTGCACGTAGCGCATCTGCAAGCAGGCGCAAGTCGTCTATCTGGAGATCTCGGCGCGATCGAATAGGCATGAGCAATGGTCTCAGTCAGCCCCTGAGCGGACATTGTCTTGAAAGCGCGGGGTTACAACCCAAGCGCATAAGACGGTCGGCGTGGGTCGGCACCGCCCTTGAGCACGCCGGACTGCTCGTCGGAAACGACCGTACAGACGGCGCCGGCGAGCCACGTCCAATCGGGCCACCATTCAACCTTGTGGCCCAGGCGGCCGAGCGCCTCGCCGGTCGACCGGTCGATCCGGCTCTCCAGATTGAGCAGGCCTGGATGATAGGCGTGCGGCTCGAACGAGGAGGGAAAGCTGTAGGACGCGACGCGCGGTGCCTCGACCGCCTCCTGCACCTCCATGCCGAACAAATGGATGTTGAGGAAGAGCTGCATCATCGCCTGGGTCTGCACGTCGCCGCCGGGCGTGCCAAACGGCATTTTCAACTTGCCGGGCTCGATCGCAATCGCCGGACTGGGCGTGAGCCGCGGCCGCTTGCCGGGGGCTACGCCCGACGGATGATCCGGGTCGCCCCAGTTCTGGCTGCCTCGCGGCGACGGAATGATGCCCAATTCCGGAATTACCGGCGCGTTGTAGGAGCCGTCGCTCGGCGTCGCAGCGAACACGTTGCCGTGCCGGTCGATGACGCAGACGTGCGATGTGTCGAGTTCCGGCGCCGAGAAGGCGCGCTCCGGCACCAGTACAGCGCCACGGGTGCTGCGTTCGGCGGCGAGCTTGCGTGGATCGCCAGCCGGCGGCATTTCCGGCCAGGCTCGATCCGGGCGGATCATCTCGCGCCGCTTGCGCGCGTATTCGTGCGACAGCAGCGCCTCGATCGGCACGTCGACCATGCGCGGATCGCCGAAATACGCTTCCCGGTCTGCAAAGGACAGTTTCACCGCCTCGGTGATATGGTGCAGGTAGCCGATGGAGTTGTGCCCCAGCTTGTGCAACTCGGCCGCATCCAGGAGGTTGAACGCCTGCAACAGCGACGGCCCCTGACACCAGGGGCCGCAGGCGTAGAGCTTGATGTCGCCGAACGATGTCTCGACTGGCTCGTCGAAGCCCGAATGATAGTTCGCCAGATCCTCGGCCGACAGCAGACCGCCGTTCTCCTTCTGATACTTGACGATGGCACGGGCGATGTCGCCCCGATAGAAGGCATCGCGCGCGGCAGCCAGGCCGATCTCGCGTCCGCGAGAACGCACCGCGGCTTCCTGATCCACCATGTGTTGAAGCGTGGAGCCGAGTGCCTTCTGCACGAAGACTTCGCCCGGTTGCGGCGGACGGCCCTTCGGCAGATAGAGCGCGACGTTCGACGGAAACGCCCGATACTCGGCTTCATGGTCGGTGATGATCTCCGACATCAGCGGGTAGACGGGAAAGCCGTCGCGGGCGTAGCTGATTGCCGATTGCGCCACTTCGCCGAAGCTCATGGTGCCAAAGCGCTCGAGCGCCGTGATCCACGCATCAGGCGCCGCCGGCACCACGGTGCGCATGATGCCTTGCGGAATTGTCCCGCCGTGGTGTTTCTTGAAGTGGTTGCGATCGAGCGCCTTCGGCCAGGTGCCGAGACCCGGGATCGTGACCATGCGCTTTTCGGCGACGGAATAGATGATGATCGGGGCGACGCCCGCGACGTTGACGAATTCAGGCTGCACGACACCCAGTGAAATGCCCGCAGCGACACCTGCGTCGATCGCATTGCCGCCCGCTTCCAGAATCCGGAAGCCGGCCTCGGCTGCTAGGTACTGGGTAGCGGCGACCATATGGCGCGTGCCCATGATGGTCGGCCGATGTGCCTTCATATTTTCCTCCGTGGGGCGAACGCTCTGTCGCCTGGATGGAATGAAGCGTCATGCGGGACCTTGCCCCAGGATTTCCATCGTTGGCAATCTCTATTGTTGCTGGGTCGTTGTGCCTCCGACGGTGCTCCTCAAGTATCCAATGTGTCAGCCGAAAATAGTTGGCTCGGTCTGTCAGGAAGCTGCCACGTATCAGTTGACCTGAAATCCGTGCGCATAAGGATCGCGATCGTCAATGAAGATGGTGTTGTGACCGGTCATCCTGGCCCAACCGCCGATCGAAGGCACGATCCCCGGAAGATTTCCGACAGCCGTCATCCGCTCCACCCGCCCGCGGAACAAGGAGCCGATGATGCTTTCGTGGATGAATTCATCGCCTTCTTTCAGGCGGCCGGCTGCGGCCCATTGCGCCATTCGAGCCGATGTTCCGGTGCCGCATGGCGATCGATCTATTGCTTTGTCGCCATAGAAGACGGCGTTGCGTGCCGTTGCCTGTTTGTGTTTCGGCGCGCCGGTCCACAAGATATGACTGAGACCTCTGATCGCCGATTTCTCGGGATGCACGAAAGTGTATGCATCGTTCAAGGCCCTACGGAGGCCTGGACTAAGTTGAACAAGCTGTGAGGCGGTGAAATCGGACATGTCGCGAAAGTTCGCCTGCGACTCCACGATCGCGTAGAAGTTTCCGCCATAGGCGACATCGACAGTGAGTTTTCCGAGGCCAGGACATTCCACCTGAAGTCCTTTGGAATGCACGAACGACGCCACATTGGTGATGCGCACTTCCTCGACGTGTTCGCCGTCCTGCTTGTATTCCGCAACAACGGTACCGGCTGGCGTGTCGAGCCGAACCACGCCCGGCGTCTTTGGCTTGATCAAGCCCTGCTCGATCGCCAACGTCACGGTCCCAATGGTGCCGTGCCCGCACATGGCGAGACATCCGGATGTCTCGATAAACAGGATTGCGACATCGCTATCGGGATTGGTTGGGGGATAGAGGATGGAGCCGGACATTACGTCATGGCCGCGCGGCTCAAACATCAGTCCAGTCCGTATCCAGTCGTACTCGGCTAGGAAGTGGGCTCGCTTCTCGATCATGGTCGAACCATGCAGATTGGGCCCGCCGCCTGCGACCAGGCGAACTGGATTTCCGCAGGTGTGGCCGTCGATGCAGAAGAAGCTGTGGCGCGCCATGATGGCCTCCGAGCCGTCAGAAGCAAATTGGTCTAAAGGCAGTAATGTCGGTTCCAGGTCGCCGCGCGATAAGGTCGGCGATGAGGCTCGCGGTTGCGGCGGCCTGCGTCAATCCAAGATGGCCATGGCCGAAGGCGTACACAATGTCCGCCGCCGGCCTCGACGGTCCGATCACCGGCAGGCTGTCGGGAAGCGAAGGCCGGAAACCCATCCATCGCTTGTCGCCGTCCGTCTTGAGGCCTAACGACTGATTTCGTTGCGAGTTCGGTTCGCATCTTCCAAGCTCATGCTATTCTCAAGCGCCATGAGCGAGCGAGCTTTGACAACCATCCGAGATTTGGTGGTGGCCAACCGCATTCTCGGCAACGAAGGGGTGGTTGATGCATTCGGCCACATCAGCATCCGCCATCCGGAAAACCCCGAACGGTATTTCCTGGCGTGCTCACGAAGTCCCGGGTTGGTCACCGAGGACGACATCGTCGAGTTCGACCTCGACAGCAACCGGCTCGATGGCACCATCCGTGCGATCTACGCCGAGCGCTTCATCCACGGCTGCATCTACAAGGCGCGGCCGGACGTGATGTCGGTATGTCATAGCCACGCCCATGCGGTGGTGCCGTTCACCGTCACCAACGCGCCGATCGAGCCGATCTGGGTGATGGCCTCGGGCAGCGGAGCGGGCGTGCCAAACTGGGATATCCGCGATGAGTTCCCAAACGAAGGCACCATGCTGGTGGTCAACGACGCGACCGGACGGTCGCTCGCGAAGACGCTCGGCGCCGGACGCGTGTGCCTCTTGCGCGGCCACGGCGCAGTCATCGCGACCAGCGAGCTCAGGGCCACCGTGATGGTGTCGATCGGCCTGATGTGCAACGCCGCGATGTTGATCCAGGCGCACACGTTGAGCCAGGGCCGTGGCGACGCGGCGGTGAAGCATCTCAGCCCGGCCGAGATTGAAAGCACCAGCAAGATCCTGCTCGGTCCGCTCGGCCTCGACCGGGCGTGGGAGTATTGGCGCGTCCGCGCAGGCTTCCCGGCCAAGTAGCCTTTAATCCATCGCCTCGAACCGATAGTAGTTCGAGAACCGCAGCAGCGGCTCGTCGGACATGGCAAACCATTGCGCGTCCGACGTGGCGCGATGACTGATGGCGTTCCAGCCCGGCGCGACGACTGTGTCGCCGCGCTCCCAGGCGAAGCGCTGCTCGCCGACCGTGGTTTCGCCGGCGCCTTCCATCACGTGGAAGATCGTGTTGGCGGTGGTGCGATAGCGCCGCGTCTTCTGGCCGGACGCCAGCCGCTCCACCGTAAGCCCCATCGGCGGCATGGTCGGTGCTTCGAGCGTGACGCGCGGCCCGTGGAAGCCCTCATTGTCGGCCCTCGCGGTGTCGAGCTCGTCGCACAATGTCCTCGCGGGTGAAGCGGAACGGCGAAGTCTGCACCACGCGCTCCACCGGTTCGTGTTGCTGCGGATGCTCCTCGAAGAACATCGGCTCCAGCAAGTGCGTCAGCGGCACGTCGAGCCCGTCGAACCAGTATGCCGGCTGGTCGCCGTCGTGGCCGTGGCCGTGCCAGCACCAGCCGGGCGTGAGCACCACGTCGCCGGTCTCCATCGGCGTCTTCTCGCCGTCGACGGTCGAGTACGAGCCCTTGCCATCGATGATCACGCGCAGCGCGTGCGACGAATGCCGGTGCGAACGCGCGTGCTCGCCGGGCAGGATCATCTGATAGGCGCACACCAGGGTACGGCTGGTCTCGTAGGTGGCCAACGGCGCCGGATTGCGCATCACCAGGTTGCGGCGCTCGGCGAGCGAAACGTCGATCAGCCGCCCGGCGGCGTCGAGCCCGGCCTTGGCATCTTCATAGGTCCAGTGCGCGGGCACGAACTGCGACCTCGGCTCCTTCCACAGGATGGGCTTCTCGCGCTTCACCCAGCCGGGTGTGAAGTTGACGCCCCCGGCGATCTCGTAGAGTGCCTCGAGCGTCGGAATTTCGCGACCCGACAGACCTTGCCCCGGAGTGGTGACGGCAGTCATGGACATGAGGGATCCTCCTAAAGTCAGCGCTCGAAGTGCAGAATCACTTCGCGGGCGAATAGTTTCATGAACGCTTCGGCTTCGGCATAGGGGATCATACCAAAATTCACCTGCAAAGACGCGGTTTCGAAGCATGTTTGCTACAAGGTCGCGACTGAGTTTGCCATCAACTTCCACAAACGCAATTTGGTACATGTCCGTAGCTGGCATCCGGTGCGCCCACGATCGCGACGTCGCCTACACCAGGTTTCCGACTAGTTTGGTTGGATGCCCGCCTCGCGAATAACAACGCCCAGCCGTTCCTGGTCCCTGTCCAGCCGCTCGCGAAACTGAGCGGCCGGCAGATATTCGAGATTTTGCCCGGTATCGCTGATGCGCTTCTGCACCTCCGGCATCGCCGCGATCTCGCGGATCGCCTGACCGAGCCGCATCGAAACGTCGTCCGGCAATCCGGCCGGGCCCGCGATGCCGAGCCAGGCTTCCATCTGCAAGCCGGGAGCGACGGTTTCGGCCAGCGTCGGCACGTTGGGCAACAGCGGCACGCGCTTTGGCGCAGAGACCGCGAGCGCCTTAAGTTTTCCTTGTTCGATGAACTGCAACAGCCCGACCGGCGTCGACCACAAGAGCGGGATCGTGCCGCTCAGGATATCGTTCACTGCGGGCGCTGTTCCTCGGTAAGGGACGGCAGTAATCTGAATGTTGGCCGCGCTGTTCAGCATGTTCGATGTAAGCTGGTGCGACATCCCAGAGACGCCGGCCGAGAGCTTGCCGGGATTGGCTTTCGCGTGGGCGATCAGCTCGTTCATGTCGTTGGCTGCAAACGAGGGGTTCGCGAACAGCACGAGCGGATTGGACACTACTTGCGCGATCGGCGTGAAGTCCTTGAGCTCGAATGGCGGCACCTTGTAGAGCCATTTGGCGAGCGGCGCCGAGCTTTCCATCAAGAGCAGCGTGTACCCGTCGGGCACGGCCTTGGCCACATAGCTCGTGCCGATGGTCGCGCCGGCGCCGGTCCGGTTTTCGACCACAAACGGCTGGCCGAGCTTGGCTTGCAACTGTTCGGCAAAAATGCGCGCCGTTGTATCGACGGCGCCGCCCGCCGCTATCGGCACCACGACATTGACGGTGCGCGACGGATAGGTTTGCGCGCAGGTTGTACTGGCCCAGGTACCGGCTGCGAGCGCGGCCGCACCCGCGGCCAAAATCAGCTTCTTCATGATTGTCTATTCAATCGACCTTGATGTTGGCGTCCTTGATGACCTTCGCCCACTTGGCGATCTCGGTCTTGATACGGTCGCCGAATTCGTCGGGCGTGCTCGCGACCGGCCCGAAGCCGAGAGCCGCGAGCTTGGCTTTAACATCCGGGGTGGTGGCGGCCTTCTTGATCTCGGCGTTGACCCGGTCGACGATCGCCCGCGGCGTGCCGGCCGGAGCAACGACGCCGGACACGGTATCGCCTTCGAGGCCGCTGATCCCGCTCTCCTCGGTGCCGGGTACCTCGGGCAGGCTTTCCACGCGTTGCTTGCTCAGCACCACCAGTGCACGCAGCTTTCCGTCGCGGACGATCGGCATGGCGGAGGGCAGGGAGGTGAAGACGATCGGCGTGTCGCCGGCGATGGCCGATGTCACGAGCTGGGCGGTGCCGTTGAACGGCACCGTCGTCAGGTCGAGACCGTAGGACAGCTTGAACAACTCGCCATTGAGGTGCGGCGTCGAGCCGGTGCCGGGGTGGGCGTAGTTGTATTTGCCCGGACTGCCCTTCACCAGCGCGATCAGCTCCTGGGCCGTCTTGGCCGGAACATTCGGATTAAGGCTGATGATGTTGGGCGACGACGCCAGGATTGCCACTGGAGCGAAGTCCTTCACGGGATCGTAGCCGACGCTCCGGCTGTAAAGGCTCGGATTGACAATGAAGCCGGTGCTGACGACATGAAGCGTGTAGCCGTCGGCCGCGGCGCGCGCGGTCTGCGCCGCGGCGATGTTGCCGCCGGCCCCCGGCACGTTCTCGACGTAGAACTGCTGACCCATGCTTTCGGACAGCTTCTGCGCGATGAGACGTGCGATCACGTCGGTTGGCCCGCCAGCCGTGAAGCCCACGATCACCCGGACCGGGCGGTTCGGATAACTGTCGGCGCTCTGCCCGTGTGCGGCGGCGGAAATGAAGCAGGCGGCGGCCGCCAAGGCGTGGAACCAGATTTTCATCGCGACCTCCGTCGTGGGCCTAGTAATTCTATCGTGTCCCTTGCCGGCGGGAGATCCGTAAGAACTGACGCAAAACTCGGTGCGCCTGCAGTATTCAGTTGGCGGCAAGCCGCTTATGGGCCGCGGCGACGAAGTGGTTGGTGAAGGTCCGGTCCATCGGCACCGGATTTTTCAATTTCAGATACTTCACCAGCAGGTCGTGTTCGTCTTGCATCTTCTGTCGGTCGATGGTTCCGAGCCCATTTGCCTTGTTGTGCTCGTCCCACATTGCGAACAGGAGCAGATCCACCAACTCGCGGATGTACGGCGCGTCGGATTGCGGATACAGCCCCATGATGATGTGCGCTGCTTCGTCGGGATTCTTGACGGTGTATTGAAGGCCTTTGATCACAGCGGCGATGAGCTTTTCCAGCATTTCCGGACGCTTCTCCATCGTCTCGCGCGTGACGGTCACCGAACTCGAATACATCTTCACGTAGTCCGCAAACCGGAAGTACGCCATCGTCTTCTTGGCTTTGGCGAGCTCCTGGCGGATGTAATAGGCCTTGTCGAGATAGCTGTCGGTGGCCTGGATGGTGTTGGCTGCCAGCATTGGGAAACGTTCGGCCTGCTGCACCAGCCGCATCTTCACCTTGGTGGCGTCGGCCCCGCCGGCCAGCAGCACTGCGGGCAGAATGTCGGTGCAGACGCCGGTGGCGGGCCCACCCCATGTCAGGCCTTCCATCTTCTTCGGCGTCGTGACGTTGCCGTCCTCGACCGCGGAGAATGCTGCGCACAGCTCCTGCACGAGATAGCTCATCACGACGCGGAGGTCGGCGCCCTCCGAATTCGCGATGATCAGATTGGCGGTGTGATGAAATCCAACGTCGATCTCGCCCTTCTGAACCTTGCGGACGGTGTCGCCGGAGCCGTAGCCGCGGTTGATCGTGACGTCGAGGCCTTGGTCCGAGAAGTAGCCGAGCTTCTGGGCGACCAGCCAGCCAGCGTGATATCCGCTGATGGTCAGGTCGAGGCCGATTTTGACCTTGTCCTGGGTGCGTTCTTGGGCGCCCGCGCCGACCGCCAGCGCCGTCATGGCCGTGATCATCAATGCCGCGGCGATGTCCCGGCCAAACCTCATATGCGCCCCCTTGAGAAATCCAAGATCACGACGCGACACCCTCTCCGACCTTTACAGTCTGTTGTCTTACAGCCTTACTACCGTCATTGTAGTGACACAAGACAGCGCCCAACCCGGCCCATTCAAGTCAGATAACATTCAGAGGCACGACGATGAAGATGATCCGCACCGTTACCGGCGATGTCCCGGCCGACAAGATGGGCCGAACGCTCACCCACGAACACCTGCTCTACACTTATCCCGGCGGCGAGTACGACCACAATTCTAGCTTCGATCTCGACAAGGCCGTGGATCGGATTGCGACCGAGCTCAAAGCCGGAATGGATGAATACCACTACGGCACCATCGTCGACATGACGCCCGCCGAAGTTGGACGACATCCCGAGCTGATGAAACGGGTTGCGCAGAAGACCGGCGCGAATGTCATTGCGGTGTCGGGCTTCTTTCCCGAGCGCATGGGCATTCCCTACTGGTTCCGCCGCCAGACCGTGGAGGAGCTTGCCGACTTCTATATCCGCGACCTGACCGAAGGCATGGTGTTCGCGGGCGGCAAAACCGGCATCAAGGCCGGTGCGATCAAGATCGCCACCGGCCAGGAGAGCGTGGAGCCGAAGCCAAGTCCGATCGGCCCGAACGGCCGGCGCATCCATTTGTACGAAGACCGGCTCATCCGTGCCGCCGGCCGCGCGCAGAAGGCCACCGGCTGCTGCATCAACACGCACACCGATCCGATGGACTACACCGTCACCAATCCGGGGATCGAGCAACTCGACATCATCGAGGAGGAGGGCGGCGATCCGACCAAGGTGATCATCGGCCACGCGTTCGTCGAGCCACAGGGCTTGCACCAGGTCATTGAAATTCTCGATCGTGGCGCCTACGTGCAGGTCGACCACATCGGCATTCCGTGGCGGCACCCTGATGCGTCGCAGCTCGACGAGTCGATGGCCAACATGATGTGCGAATTGGCCGACAAGGGTTACCTCGACCAGATGGTCATCACCTACGATCGTTGGTTCTTCAATCCGCGCGGCGCGGCGACCGAGGAAAATCCGCAGCTTCTCAACGAGAAGGTCAACCTCGGCTACCTGTTCACCAACTTTGCACCGCGGCTGCGCGGCAAGGGCTTCAAGGATGCCGATCTGGAGAGAATGCTGGTCGACAATCCGCGGCGTATCCTGCCGATGGAATCGCTGACTGTGTCAGCTCGAAGCAAGACCGAAGCGGCAGCCTGACCGATCCCGCCGCCGCTTTGCTTTTGGCTGCACGGCGGCTGGATCAGCGCCATCCAACGTGTGGCGTCACGGCTCGATCTTGATGTTCTTCTCGGTCGCGACCTTGACCCATTTCTTGATTTCGGTGTCGACGGTTTTCGCCAGCATTTCCGGCCCGCCGCCGGCGGCATCGACGCCGAGCTTTGCAAACGTCTCCTTGGACCGGCCCGACTTCAACACGTCGTTGAGCTTGGCGTTGAGATAGCTCACGACCGGCTTCGGCGTCCCGGCCGGTGCGAACAGGCCGAACCAAGTGAGCGCCTCGTAGCCTGGCACCCCCGCTTCGGCGATCGTCGGCGTGTTCGGGTATACGTTCCAGCGCTGGCTGCTTCCCACCGCCAGAAGTTTGACGGTGCCGGCGTTGATGAAGGGAAGCGCCGCCGGTCCGTCGATGGTGTATTGAATGCGGCCACCAATCAGATCGGTCAACGCCGGCGCCGAGCCGCGATACGGAATATGATTCGTCTTGATGTCCGCCATCGATTGCAGCAGCTCGCTGGCCAGATGATTGATGCTGCCGGTTCCGAATGAGCCATAGGCCAGCTCGCCGGGTTTCTCCTTGGCGAGCCTGATGAAGTCCGCGACGGAATTGGCCTGGAGCGTCGGCGATACGATCAGCATCAGCGGCGACGTCGTGATCAGCCCGACCGGCTCAAAGTCCTTGATCGCGTCGTACGGCAGTTTCGGATAGACCGCGACGTTGGTGCCGTGCGTGCTGGGCGTGCCGACGAACAGGGTGTAGCCGTCCGGTGGCGACTTGGCGGCGCGCGCCGTGCCGAGCGTGCCGCCGGCCCCGGCGACGTTCTCGATGACGATGGGCTGGCCGACAGCCTCTGCGAGCTGCTCGCCGACCGCGCGTCCGACCACATCGCCGCCACCGCCCGCCGCAAACGGGATGATGATCTTGATGGGCTGCTGCGGATAGCTTTGAGCGATGGCGCCCGCCGCGCTGCCGGCGATCAAGGCTGCCGCCAGGGCGAAAGAGCGGAAAGACCAGAGCGACCGTTTCATGTTGCGTGCCTGTTCATGAGGACATGGCCGACATTTCGAGCTGAGGCGCGTTCCGTCCCGCGCGTCATGCGTGCACTCGGCAGCGGGGCAGCAGCCGTTGCGCGTTTTCGCAATCAATCGCCCGCAGGTCCTGCGGCGAGAAGCCGTAGTCGATCAGCCCCTGGACGGTGGCGATACTCTTGCGGAGCGGTGCATCCGTGCCGAACAGCAATTGCGAAACGCTCATCATTTCCAAGGCCGAGGCCAGTCCGGTCCGGTGAGCGCGCAGGGCGACATCGTAGTGGAAGCGCCCCAGTTCGTGCAGGACGCCCTGCGGCACTACCTCCTTCATCTTTGGGTCTATCACCGGCACGCGCAAAAGATGTTCGGTCAGCATCGGAAGGATGCCGCCGCAATGCGAGAATATGAATTTTATGTCAGGACAGCGAAGAATCGTGCCGGAGAAAAGAAGACTCGCAATGGTGCGCGTGGTATCGACTGGAAATTCAATCACCCAATCCTGGATACCCGGCATCAAGTTTCGACAACAGTCAGCGGTCGTCGGATGCACATAGACGATGGCTTTACGCCGGTTGAGCTCGTCCATCACCGGCGCGAATGACGGATCGCCCAGCCACAGGTTGCCATAGCTTGTGAGGAGGCCGATGCCGTCGGCCTTGAGAGTATCGAGCGCGTGATCGATTTCCTTCAGGCTCGCATCGATATCGGGAAGCGGCAAGCTGGCGAACAGGCCGAAGCGCCCAGGGTGATCGACGGTCATCCGCGCGCCGTAATCGTTGCATTCGCGGGTAATAGTGCGAAGCAATTCAGGCATCACGAAGCTGAAGCCAGGTGCGGTGATCGACGTAATCGAGGTCGCAACGCTCGCCTCATCCATATCGTCGAGCGACACCTGCGGGGTCCAATGCGCCGCGATGCCGCGCGACAGATAATGCTGATGCTCGAAAAGCTGCGCGACGAAGGGCGGCGGAAACAGGTGATGGTGGACGTCGATGCGGTGCGCGGCTTGGTGGAAATGCGAGGTCATGCTCGGGGACGGCCTCCGTTGCCGGGCCCTTACATACCAGTTACCCCGCAGCGTGCGTGGCCGTCAGGCAGCTTGGCCAAGTTTAATGTATTAGAACCTCGTAGCTCCGCAAGTTGGAAAATCAGCTGTCCCACAGCGGCGGCGGGTTAAGTCCAGCAAATATGCGCAGCGGCTTTGGAGATCATGCGTCGAGGGTTTCGCCGGGGGAAAACGTCGGCTGCGGCAGAACGAGACGTGCCTCTTGCGCGAGCGGACTGCCAGTCACGATGCTGCCCGCGCCACGGAAAGCCTCGTCATAGAACCGCGCGTTCTCACGATGGCGCCCGATGATCCAGGCACAGAAAGCTCAATTCAAATCCGTGCTATGGCAACGCTGTTTCCTCACTATTCCGCGGCCTGTCGCGGGGACCGCTTGGCCGCGAGCTGGTCGAGGTGAGCTTCGACCTCATCAAGATGCATCACGTCGACATACTTATGATGAAGATCGAACAGATTGACCTTGTGAATGAGTTCCGAGCGGTCGTATGTGCATTCCTCAACGATCGACACGTGAAATCCGTTCGAGTAGGCGTCCACCGTGCTGGCGCGGACGCAACCTGACGTGCTCTCGCCGCAGACAATGAGACTGCGAATGCCGAGGAGATTCAGGTGCGATAGAAACGGTGTTCCTTGGAAGATGCTGGCGCGCTGCTTGTAGATGATGACGTCTGATGGCTCCGGCGTGAACTCGTGGTAGATGCCGTGATCCGCCGCGTTCGCAGGCTTTTCCTTCCGTCGCGTTGAGATCGCGCCATCGGGCCGATTTTGCGGCCGATGATCCTGGGTGCAATAGAAAACTGGAATGTCGGCGCGACGCACGGCGGCGAACAGACGCTTGGTCGGCTCGATCGCGCGATGGGCATAGATGCCGCAGCTGTTGGGATATTGCGGATCGAGGTCCACGGGAGCGCCGGGGCCGCCGCGATAGACAAGATTGTAGAGATCGATGGCCAGGAAAGCGACCGACGGTCCGACAAAGGTCTCGCGTGCGTATGGCGAGTACAGCTTCATGTCGGCCTGGGACATTACGTCTTTCCAGCAATGGTCTTCGAATGCTTCCTTCGACGCCATGGCGGTCTCCAATCGCGATCCGAATGCCGGCGCATTCTCATCGCCGGCTCGCGCCCATCTGACGTGACCGGGGGCCGAAAATCAATGCTGTTCGACGCAGCGCCGTGGCGTGCGGTCGCATGGTTGTGACCCCTTGCGTCGCTATGCTACCGATAATGAGCGCATCTGAGCGGCTACGAATGTCTCAGCATGTGCGATTGGTGTCAGACACCGGCAAATCCAACAATGGCACCGCTCCTCAGGATCAATGACCTGCGCACTTCGTTCTTCACGAGCGACGGTGAGGTGCGCGCGGTCGATGGTGTGACGTTCGACATCGAGAACGGCCGCACGGTGGGTCTGGTCGGCGAGTCCGGCTGCGGCAAGAGCGTCACGGCCCTGTCGATTCTACAGCTGCTTCCCAAGGGAGCTGGCCGCATCGTCCACGGAGAGATAGCGTTTCAGGGAATGAACCTGGCGGCTCTCCGAGATGACGAGATGCGCCGCATTCGCGGCCACCAGATCTCGATGATTTTCCAGGAGCCGATGACTTCGCTCAATCCCGTCATGTCGATCGGCGATCAGATCGCGGAAACCGTGCGGCTGCATCGCGGCGCGAGCCGCAGCGAGGCGCGTGACCGCGCGATCGAGATGTTGAGCCTGGTCAAGATCGCCGATCCGCAGCAGCGGGTGCAACAATTCCCGCACCAGTTCTCCGGTGGACAGCGCCAACGCGTCATGATCGCCATGGCGCTGGCCTGCACACCCAAACTCTTGATCGCGGACGAGCCGACGACCGCGCTCGACGTCACGATCCAGGCGCAAATCCTGGAGCTCATTGGCGAACTTCGGCAGCGGCTCGGCATGGCCGTCCTTCTCATCACGCACGATCTTGGTGTCGTGGCGGAGCGGGCGGACGAGGTCGTCGTCATGTATGCCGGCAAGATCGTGGAAAGCGCCAAGCCCGAGGTTATCTTTGCCCATCCCAAGCATCCCTACACGATCGGGCTGCTGCATTCGATGCCCGGCCGTCGCGGCGCTGGGAAGCGGCTTGAGGCCATTCCTGGAATGGTCCCCAGCCCCCTGAACTGGCCGACCGGCTGTCGCTTTCGTGACCGTTGCGCGCGCGCCGACGCGCGCTGCGCGGAAGCCCAGCCGCCGTTGGTCGAGATCGGCGCGCAACACCGCGTTGCCTGCTTCAAGGCAGCGTGAGATGGCGCTGCTCGAGATCCGGAACTTGAAGAAATACTTCCCGGTGCATGGCGGGCTGGGACGCGGGCGTGAGTACGTCAAGGCCATCGATGGCGTCAGCCTCGACGTGGACGATGGCGAGACGGTTGGATTGGTCGGCGAATCGGGCTGCGGCAAGACCAGCCTGGGACGTTGCCTAGTCCGGCTGATCGAACCGAGTGGAGGGACCGTTACCTTCGACGGGCAGGAGCTTTCGACCCTGTCTGCGTCGGCCATGCGCCAGGTGCGCCGCAAGATGCAGATGATCTTTCAGGATCCCTACGCGTCGCTCAATCCGCGAATGCGTATCGGTGAAATTATCGGCGAGGGATTACGCATTCACGGCCTGGCAAAGGGCCGCGACCTCAAGTTGCGGGTCCTGGAGCTGCTGACACGGGTTGGGCTGCGGGAGGAATACTTCGACCGATATCCTCACGAATTCTCGGGCGGGCAACGCCAGCGCATCGGCTTGGCGCGCGCGCTCGCCGTAAACGCCAAGTTCATCGTCGCCGACGAGGCGGTTTCGGCGCTCGACGTCTCGATCCAGGCGCAAATTCTGAACATGCTGCTCGATCTGCAGGAGGAACTCGGTCTCACCTACCTTTTCATCTCGCACGACCTTCGCGTGGTCGAGCACGTGAGCGACCGCGTGGCGGTGATGTATCTCGGCAAGATCGTCGAGATTGCGCCGTCTGGCGAGCTCCATAGCGATGGCCAGCATCCGTACACCCGGGCGCTGCTCTCGGCCGTGCCGGTGCCCGATCCCACGCGCAAGGGCGCGCGCACCGTGCTTCAAGGCGATGTGCCGAGCCCGATCAACCCCCCCTCAGGTTGCAGCTTTCATCCGCGATGCCCGTTTGCACTCAAGCGTTGTTCCGAGGAGGAACCGCTGCTCGAGTTCAGCGGCCGGCATGGCGTCGCCTGTCACGTCTTCGGTCCAGGCGGAAAAAGGTAGTTTTAGGCCGAATTGACGCACGACCGGCGCTTGACGGGGCCACGCGCAAGGATTTCATGCTTCCCCCTGCGGGTTGCGTCGTGGGAGATCAAAATGAACGCCGGGTCGAGACACCTTGCTCTTTTCTTGATGGCATCGGTTGCCACCGTAACGACATTCGGACTGGCAAGAGACGCCAAAGCCGCGGGCCAGGTTACGATCGGCGTGACCGAGACGATTGCCAGCCACAATCCGTATGCCGACAGCATTTCGATGGGCTACGCGATTTGGTGTCAGGTCTATGGCTGTCTTGGGATCTATGACTACCAGAAGGGCGACTATGTCGGCATGCTGGTCGAGCGTTGGGAGGTCGACAAAGTCGACAAGAATGTCTGGACGTTTCACGTCAGGCGCGGTGTCAAGCGCCAGAACGATGGCGTCGAGCTTACCGCCGACGACGTGGTGCATTCCGTCAATCGCATCAACAACGATCCGCTCAGCAAGCAGAAGCAGAACGTCAGTCCGATAAAAGAGGTCGTCGCGCTCGACAAATACACGGTGAAGATGGTCACCAAGGAGCCGACGGCGTCCTTGCTGGAGTTCATTTTTGACCGCGTGATCATTTCCGGAAAGGATCTTTACGACAAGCACGGCGCACGCGAGGTCGACCGGAAGGCGCCGTGGGGATGGGGACCCTACAAGCTGAAGGATCTGGTGATCGGTCAGCGCATCGTCCTTGAAAAGGACAGCAGCCATCCGCAGGCCAAGCCGCAAAATCCCGATACGCTGATCTTCAACATCATGCGCGAGCCCGAGCAACGCGTCACCGCGCTGCTCAACAACGAAATCCAGATCGCGCAATTCATTCCGCCGCACCTCGCCGAACGCGTCAAAGGCGGAACCAACGTCGAGCTATATCCGACGAGTTCGGTCGAGATCATGTTCCTGGCGATGAGCCCCAAGTACAAGCCATGGGACAATCAGAAGCTTCGTCAGGCGGTTTGCTACGCCGTCGACCGCGACCTCATCATCAAGAATGTCTTGAAAGGCCAGGCCGACCGGCTCGACGGTCCGATCGGCGCGGGCCAGTACGGTTACGATGCCGACTACGCCAAGAAGAATCTTCTGATCGCCTACGATCCGGCCAAGGCGCGGGAGCTGGTCAAGGCGTCCGGCTACAACAACGAGCCGGTGTTTCTCGACACTCCGGTGGGTCGCTACATCAACGACAAGGAAGTGACCGAGGCCATGGTTCCGATGCTCAACGCCGTGGGCATCAACGCCAAGCTGCGGACCCCGGAATGGGCAACGCTGTGGTCCGACGTGCAGCGGGGCCGAACGCCATTCTACTACATGGGCCGTGGCTCGGTGGTCGACCCGTCGGTCGCGCTGTCGCAGTATTTCGAGACCGGCGGATCGCCGCGTATCGGAATCTCCGACCCGCAGATCGACAAGACACTGGCCGCCGAACGTGTGACGTTCGATCCTGCCGAGCGCAAGAAGGCCCTCAACGCCTCATTCAAGGCGATTCAGGATGCGGCGCCGGGATGCTTCATGTGGCGTCACCACATGCTTTACGGCATCTCCAAGTCGATCGAACACAAGCCCAATCCCGCGGGCCGCATCTTCGGTACGGAGATCGTCGTCAAATAGCATCTTCAGCGGGGAGATGACCGTTCGCTCCCGCGTGCAGAGCAGAATTGAGTTCAGGCGATGCCTCGATACCTGCTCGGCCGGATCATCGCGACAATCCCCGTTGTCATCCTGATCTCGCTGCTGGTCTTTCTCCTGATCCACGCAGCGCCGGGCGACCCGGCCGATTTGCTGCTGTCGGACGAGGCGTCGCCGGCCGACATCGCCGAGGCGCGGCAACGCTGGGGTCTCGATCAGCCGATCTATGTTCAATACCTTCGCTTTCTGGCCAATATCGCCTCCGGCGATCTCGGAATGTCGTTCCGGTATTCCGATCCAGTGCTTGACCTGATCGGCCAACGCCTGCCGGCGACCATCGAGCTTGCGATGGCCTCGATGCTGATCGCCATTGTCTTTGGCATTCCGCTCGGCGTCTGGGCCGGCGCCAAACCGAATTCCTGGGCCGACAATCTCGGTTCGGTGTTCGGCTTTTTCGGTATTTCGATGCCGAGCTTTTGGCTCGGGATCATGCTGATCCTGATCGTTTCGGGGTATTTCAACTGGCTGCCGTCGTCGGGCCGCAACACTTATGGCGTCGCGCAAGCCTCCGAAACCGGCTTCTACATCATCAACAGCCTGCTCTCGGGCAACATGAAAGCCGCATGGGACGGCATCAAATACATCATCATGCCGGCCATTGCGCTCGGCACCGGCATGATGGGGCTCATCATGCGCGTGACGCGCTCGTCCATCCTTGAAATCACCAGCGAGGACTATGTGCGTACCGCGCGTGCCAAGGGGCTTGGCGAAAACGACGTGCTTTGGCGGCACGTGCTCCGCAATGCATTGGTCCCGGTCATCACGGTGGTCGGACTGGAACTCGGAACATTGCTCAGCGGGTCGATCATCGTCGAGACGGTGTTCGCGTGGCCGGGCAGTGGATCGTTACTGATCTCGGCGATCCAGTCGCGGGACTACCCGCTGATCACCGGCACTGTGCTCACCTATACGATCGCGTTCGTCGTCATCAATTTCGCGATCGATATCCTGTACGGCTGGATCGATCCGAGGATTCGCTTTGGCAAGTAGCGCGACCATCGGAGCCGAGGGCTCGGGCACGCGGGCCGGCCAGCGGCGGCGGGCGGGAGCCGTTTTCCGTCCATGGCTGACGCCCAAAATTATCGCCGGCGGTGTCATTGTCGTTATCTTGATCGTCTGCGGACTTCTGGCTCCCTTGATCGCGCCATATGATCCCAATGCGCAGAACCTCGCGCACGCGCTGCGGCCGCCCGACGGGCTGTTTGGCTTGCACGTGCTCGGCACTGACGCGGTTGGGCGCGATATTCTCTCCCGTTTGTTCTACGGCGCACGCGTCTCGCTGGTGATCGCGGTTTTGGTCGTGCTCATTTCCGGCGTCGTGGGACTGGTGCTCGGCGCGATCTCCGGATACTTCGCGGGGGTCACCGATTTTCTGATCCAGAAGCTTGTCGAGGTGGTGTGGGCGTTCCCGCCGCTGCTGCTGGCGATTGCGATCATGGCCTTCCTCGGCCAGGGCCTCGAGAACCTGATCTTGGCGCTGGTGAGCCAACGCTGGATCGCCTATTGCCGGGTCGCGCGCGGGCAGGCGCTTTCGCTCCGGACCCGCGAATTCGTCGACGCCGCGAGGTCGCTTGGCGCCAGGAACACGCGCATCATCCTGCTGCACATCATGCCGAACCTGTTTCCGTCGGCCGTGGTGATCGGCACGTTTTCCATGGCCTCCGCCATTATCGCGGAGGCGGCACTGAGCTTCCTCGGCCTTGGCGTGCCGCCCGAGATTCCGACCTGGGGCAGCATGCTGGCCGATGGGCGGACCTATATCAGCACGTCGTGGTGGCTGGCGCTGTTCCCGGGCCTTTGCATCTTCTTCACCGTGCTCGGCATCAACCTGCTGGGCGATGGGCTCCGCGACATCCTCGACCCGCGGCTCAAGCGTTCGGGATCCGGCATCGGCTGAGGATGATTGTCAGCGACGAAATCGAAAGGACTATGCCGATGATGATACCTTCGCTCGTACGCTGCGGGATCCGCGCATGTGTTTCCGCTATGCTGCTGTTTGGCGGCGGCATCTCGGCCCTGCACGCTCAATCGCGAACCCAGCTCGTCGTCGGCGTCACCGACAACGTCAACAGCTACAACCCCATCGCCGACAGCGCGGCCTTCATGGCGAGCGTATGGTGCCAAGTCTATGGCTGTCTCGTCACCTACGATTACCAGGCGGCAGCTTACAAAGGCATGCTGGTGGAGCGTTGGGAGGTGCTCGATCCCACCACCTGGGTTTTTCATCTGCGGCGCGACGCGAGGAGTCACGATGGCCAACCGCTGACCGCCGCCGACGTGGTGTTTTCGATTGATCGCATGAAGAACGACAAGGCCAGCGCCAAGCGCGCGCAAGTCGCGCCGCTCAAATCCGTCGAGGCGATCGATCCCCACACCGTGCGGATGGTGACTCATGAACCCACGGCGGACCTGCTGGAATACCTGACCGACCACGTGCTGGTGATGCAGAAGCGTTTGATCGAGTCGCACGGCGACCGAGACGCTGATCGCAACCATCCCTTCGGTTTCGGTCCCTATCGGCTCAAGGAATTGGCGATTGGCAGCCACGTCGTCCTGGAAAAGGATCCGAATGCGCGCGGGCTCCGTCCCGGCAACCCGGACGTCCTGATCTATCGCGTGATGCGCGAGCCGGAGCAGCGCATCACGGCTTTGCTCAACGGCGAAATCCAGATCGCCCAATTCGTGCCGCCGCACCTCGCCTCCCGTATCGAAGCGTCGTCCCGGCACCACATCATTACGTCGGGTTCCATCGAGATGATGTTCCTGGCGATGATGCCCAAGCGGAAGCCATGGGACAGCAAGGAGCTGCGGCAAGCCGTGGCCTATGCGATCGACCGCGAAGCCATCATCAAGACGGTGCTGCAGGGCCAGGGGCGGGTTCTGCATGGCCCGCTGTCGCGCGGCCAGTACGCCTATGATCCCAATCTCGAGCCGAAATACAGCTATGATCCGGAGAAGGCCCGGGCCCTGGTCAAGCAGGCCGGGTATCCGAACGGCGTCGATGTCGAATTGTTTACGCCGGTCGGCCGCTACATCAACGACAAGCAAGTCTCGGAAGCCATGGTGGCGATGCTTCGCGCCGTCGGCATCCGCGCCGCGCTGAAGACGCCTGAATGGCCCACGCTATGGTCTGACGTGCAGAAGGGCAGGGTGCCGTTCTATTACATGGGCCGTGGGCTCATGATCAGCGGTGGCCCGGCTATTTCCCAATATTTCGAAACCGATGGATCGCCCCGCATCGGCTATTCAAATCCGGCCGTCGACGACTTCCTCCGTCAGTCGCGCGGCGCGTTCGATCAAGCGACCTATGTCAAGGCCATCAACCGCGCTCTGAGCCTCGTCCTTGAAGACGCGCCGGCGCATTTCCTGTGGCAGCACAACATCCTCTATGGCGTGTCCAACGACATCAAGTTTACGCCGCAACCCGATCACCGCGTGTTCGGCCACGCGGTCTTGATCAATCAGAAATAGCGGAATCACCTCGAATGCTCGCGGCAAAGCATTCTTCATACCCAACGGTCATTTGACGGAGTTGCAACGATGTCGTCCGCCCAAGCCCTTCGTGCTCAAGCCTTCAATGTCGTGGAAACAACGATCGCCGACATCCACGCGGCATACCGGGCCGGCGCGCTGACCGCGCGACAGCTTGTGCAGATGTATCTCGACCGCATCGCCGCCTACGACAAAAAGGGCCCAACACTCAATTCCATCATCTCGCTCAATCCTCAAGCCTTGGAGGAAGCCGATCGGCTCGATGCCGCGTACAAGACGTCGGGCTTCGTCGGCCCGCTGCACGGCATCCCTGTCATCATGAAGGATCAAGCCGATATCAAGGGCCTACCGACGACGCTCGGCTCGGTGCTGTTCAAGGACTACATGCCCGACCGCGACTGCTTTGTGGTCACCAAGTTGAAAAAGGCCGGAGTCATCTTCATCGGCAAGGCGACATTGGGGGAGCTCGGCGGTGGCGATACGCATGGCTCGTTGTTCGGATCGACGCGCAACGTCTATGATTTGGAGCGCACGGCGGGTGGATCCTCGGGCGGCTCCGGCGCCAGCGTCTCCGCCAATTTCTGTGCCGTCGCCGTAGGCCAGGAAGGCTTCGCATCGATTCGCCGGCCGTCGATTTGGAACGGTGTCGTCGGCATGCGCCCAACCATGGGACTGGTGAGCCGGGGCGGCGTGTATGGCGGCTGGCCCACCATCAACGGCACGCTCGGACCCATGGCGCGAACGGTGACCGACGCGGCCAAGCTGCTCGACGGCATGGTCGGTTACGATCCCGACGATCCAGTGACCGGTTACGGAGTTGGCAATACAGCGAGCAGCTATTCGGCGACGCTCGACGAGGCCGCGCTGAAGGGCGCGCGCATCGGCATTCTGCGCGAGACGATCGGCTATGCGGCCGAACCCGACAAGGACGATTTCAAGCAGATCGGGGAGGTGTTCGACAAGGCGGTGTCCGATCTGCGCCAGGCCGGCGCGGAGATCGTCGATCCCGTCGTCATCCCTGACCTCAATGCGCTGATCGCCAAGCGTGCGAGGAGCGTCAAGGACGACGACCTGATGTTCGAGTTGTTCTTCAAGGGCGGCAAGGCGCCGTTCGCGACTCGCGCGGACGCCATGGCCTCGCCGCTGTTCCAGAAGGTGACCAATAGCGCGCGCAAGCGCTGGACCAACGACAGTACGCCCGAGCAACATCATGCTTACCTGATGGCGCGCGATACGCTGATGATCAACCTGTTGAAGGTCATGGCCGATCACCGGCTGGACGCCATCGTCCACAAGGCGGTCGAGCATCAGCCGACGCTGATCAAGGACGGCGTCAATCCGCCCTTTGTCGACCAGAAGGGCGCGCCGCACATCAACACCTTCCTGATGTTCGTGCCCTCGATCGTGGTGCCGGCCGGATTTACCCGGGCCAATCTGCCGGCCGGGATCACGTTCCTCGGGCGGCCCTACGACGACGCCAAGATGATTCAGCTTGCTTACGCCTACGAGCAGGCGAGCCGACATCGGCGTGCGCCGGCCACCACGCCGTAGACCCAGAGGTAGATCATGACGAGAGCCAGCGATTGAAACGCTCTTCGATTTGAACGATACGCTCGGACTCCCACTGATCGTCCTCGCGCACCGAAACAGCTTCATTGTCTTTGTAGGTCGGCAATTGCATGGCGATGTGGTTGGGGATGAACTCATAGGCCGCCGGATTGATTGGGCCATAGAAAAGTCGCGTGTTGAACTCCGCTTGCGACCTGGCTTGCGTCGTGAACGCGATCAGTTCCCACGCGAGCTTTCGGTTAGGCGCACCCTTGAGGACGCCCCAGGTGCTCGTGCTGCGGACCGCGCCGTTCCAGACGACCTCGACGGGCACGCCCTGTTGCTTGAGCTCGCTGGCGCGCGCGTTCCACATCGACATCATGTCGACCTCGCCGTCGCGAAGAAGTTGTTGCGACTGCGTCCCTTCGCGCCACCAGACTTTGATGTGCGGCTTGATCTGATCGAGCTTCTTGAAGGCGCGATCGATATCGAGTGGATAAAGCTGATCCCGCGGCACGCCATCGGCCAACAGCGCAAATATCAACGAGCGTGGCGAGTCGTTCAGACAGAGACTGCGACTGCCCGGAAATTTATTCACGTCCCAGAAATCGGCCCACGACTTCGGCGGGCTGGGATATTTGTCGCTGCGGTAGCACAACGCGGTGCCGAGAATATTTTGCGCAATCCCGTTGCCGTCGGCAATGATGGAGTTGGCAGGCAGCGCATCCCGGTTGACAATCGTCCAGTCGATCGGCTCGGCAAGGCCCTCGCGCACCGCTCGCAGCCATTGCATCGAATTGACCGACGTCATGTCAAACTCGTAGGCCTTGGTTTGCACTTGAGCCTTGATCTTGCCGTACGACACCGGGGTGACGGTACGGACCTGGATGCCGGTCGCAGCGGTGAATGGCTTGAAGAAAGCAGCGTCCTGTGCGGCGGTGTAGCTTCCGCCCCAGCTATTGACGTAAACGGTGCGGGTTTGCGCGATTGTGCGCTCCGTGATGAGCAGAGGCCCCAGCGTCGCCGTTGCGGCGGCAGCGCCGGCGCGTTGCAGCAGTCTGCGGCGCTTGCGATCGAATCGAAATGTCTTGGGCATTATCCATCTCCCATCAATCGATGCGCCGGAACTATGCTCCGGGCATTCTAGCGCCGAACCAGGACATGCGCATCCGTGGCGGCCCAGCCCAGCTTGATCGTCCGGCCCGGAGACAGCGCATTCGGCTCGCTGCCGACGACGCGGGCACGTATCGGCAAGCCACAGGTCTTGCCGATGGCAAGCAACGAGTCGCCATAGTTGATGATGTCGTCGATCGTCATGTCGAACACATTATCCGCGCCGTCGGTTGATCCAACCGGGCGCAGCCGCTCCGGGCGAATCAAGACATCCACCTCGCCGGTCGGAACGGCTCCCCGCGCAGCGATCTTCACAGGGCCGATGCCCGCGAGGTGGGCAACTCCTGGAGTCGTCGCATCGATACGCCCGGCAAAAAAATTGCTGTCACCGACGAATTCTCCAACGAAGCGGTTGGCGGGGCGGTTGTAGACATCGAGCGGCGAGCCGATCTGCTCAAGCCGCCCGCTCGAGAATACGGCGATGCGGTCCGACATGGTCATCGCTTCGGTTTGGTCGTGCGTGACGTAAATCATGGTGATGCCGACCTCGCGATGGATGCGTTTGATCTCGACTTGCATCTGCTCGCGGAGGTTCTTGTCGAGCGCGCCCAGCGGCTCGTCGAGCAAGAGAACGTCAGGATCGAAAACCAGGCCTCGCGCCAGCGCCACGCGTTGCTGCTGGCCTCCCGAAAGTTCGCGTGGATAACGCTCGGCAAAATGGCTCAAGCCCGACAAGCGTCAGCATGTTCTCGACACGCGACTGCATGTCGCGCTTCGGAAAGCGGCGCATCCGCAGCGGAAACAGGACGTTCTTGGCAGCAGTCATGTGCGGGAACAGGGCATAGTTCTGAAACACCATCCCGATGTTGCGCTCGTACGGTTCGCTATGAATGAGGTCCTGTCCATCGAGCTCGATCACGCCGCGTGTCGGATACTCGAAACCCGCGATCATCAGCAGAGTCGTGGTCTTGCCGGAACCGCTCGGACCCAGAAACGTGATGAATTCACCGCGCTCGATCTCGATCGTGATGTCGTCGACGGCGTTGGTGCGACCGTCATAGGATTTGACGACGTTGCGCAGGCTCAAATATCCCACGGCTCACCCTCGGGGCCGGACCACGATCAAGGCATCCACCACGATGCAGCCTTGTCCATCCGGCAGCGCCTTGATTGGGTTAAGGTCGATCTCGGCAAGATTGTCCGCGTTCGCACAGGCAAAATCGGCAAGCGCATAGAGACACGTGGCGAGGCTGGCCACATCGGCGGCAGGCTTGCCGCGCACCGAGCCGAGCAGCGCCGCGCCACGCGTCTCGGCGATCATGGCCTCGGCGTCGCCCTCCCGAAGCGGCAGCATTCGCAGCGAGAAATCGCGTGTCACCTCGATCGCCGTGCCTCCCATGCCGAAGGCAAGAGTCAGACCGAAATCAGGATCGCGCGAAACACCGGCAAACACTTCGATGCCGCCCGCCACAAACTCCTGTACGAGGTACTTGCAATCGGCAGGCTGAGGATTGATCTGGGCGCGCCGCAACGACAATGTTACGAACGCCTGCGCAAGGTCCTGGTCGCTCTTCAAGTTCACGGCCACCAGGCCAAGCTCGGTTTTGTGCGGGATATCGTCCGACACCACCTTGAGCACGACGGGAAAGCCGATCTCACGTGCAGCGGCTGTTGCCTCAGCCAGGTTCGTCACGCATTGTTCGCGGGTGACCGGCGTTCCATATGCGCCGAGTAGCCGCTTGGCGTCGAATTCGTTGATCGTGCGCCGCGTGGGGCCTGCGGCAAGCAACTCCTGCAATGTCATCCGCGCGTGGCTGGCTGCAACACGCACCGGTGGCCGTGGCACCATGTATCGGCCTACGCGGTCGAGCGCACCCAACCCCTGACGGGTGCCGCCAATCTGCACCAGTCCTGCCTCACGCAGCGCCTTGACCTGCTGCGTGTTCATCGTGCCGGGCCTGGAGCTCATCAGGTAATAGGGCTTATCGGATTTGGCCGCCGCTATGCTCAGCATCTTGACATTTTCCAAGACGCGCGACGGGTCGCCGAGATGCCCGTCATTGCTGGTGTCGGCGCAGTAGACCACCGAGTCGATCTGATCGCTCTTGTCGACAACCGACATGGCATGCGGCACGTTGACCGCGTAATTGCCGTTGCCCCAGGCGTCGAATGGATTGCCGTCGCCGGTGATGCGGCCGATCACGCTCTCGGCCTCGGCGCGCTCCGTGGGCGAGAGCGGCGGCAAGTGCAAGTTTGCGGCGGTCCCAACGTCGAGCATCATTTCGGCGAGTCCGCCGGAGCCGGTGATGACGAAATGCCACGGCCGCGCGGCCAGCGCGTGCCTTGGCAAACGGCCAGCACCTCCGTCATCTCGTCAAGGTCGTTCACCTCGATGGCGCGGTGTGCACGCAGCAGCTCGGAGAACACGCGGGACTCGCCAGCCAGTCCGCCGGTGTGGCTGATGATGGCGCGCCGCGTGCGTTCGGTCTTGCCGACCTTGAGCACGACAACGGGTTTGCCGACGGCGGCGGCGCGGTCGAGCGCCGCAACGTACCGGTCCGGCTCACGCACCGTCTCGGTGAAGGTGCCGATCACCTTGGTCGCCGGATCGTCGATCATGTATTCCAGATAGTCCACGGTGCGTGTCACCGCCTCGTTGCCGGACGACACCGACAGGCTGATGCCGAAGCGGCGCAAGTCGGAGAGGATCGCGATCAGGACCGAACCGCTCTGTGAAATGAAGCCGACACTGCCGGCCAGCCCCTCGGTCTTCATCACGCTCTGTTTGTAGGTGGTGACGCGCGCCGTCGGATTGAGGATACCCATGCAGTTCGGGCCGCAGACCGCCATGTTGGCTTCCCGGCACATGGCGGCGATTTCAGCCTGCAGTCGTGCGCCGTCTTCGCCCAATTCCGCAAAGCCGCTGTCATAGATGACGGCCGAGCGCGCGCCGCGCTTCACCGCGAGCCGGACCTGCTCGGGTATGAGCGGGTTGCGGATGCTGAACACGACGATGTCGGGCGCTTCCGGCAGGTCGGTCAGTGTCGGGTAGCAGACGTGATTGAGCACGGTCTGGTATTTCGGGTTCACCGGATAGATCGGCCCGGTGAACCCAATCGCACCAAGTGCCTCAATCAGCGAGCGTGACGGGCTCGGCCGGTCGGTGGCGCCGACAATTGCAACGGAGCGGGGCGCGACGAGGGCATCAATTTGCATTGGCGGGCCTTTGACGGAAGAACAGTGAGATGAGCACGCCGACGAGCACCGCGCCGGTCAGCAGCGTCGATACCACGGCAATGACGGGATCGGATTCAAGCCGGATCGATTCGAACATCTTCTTCGGCAAGGTGGAGGCGTCGCGGCCGGCGATGAATATCGCAACCACGGCCTCGTTGAAGGAGTGCAGGAAAGCAAACAGGGCGCCCACCAGGATGCCAGGCCGCAGCACCGGCAGTGTTACCCAAAAAAAGGTGCGCAGCGGTCCTGCGCCCGCGCTCATCGCGGCGCGTTCGAGATTGCGGTCGAATCCCTTGAGCGCCGCCGCGATCACCAGAAACGCCACCGGGATCGACAGGACGCTGTGGGCAATGATCATGCCCGCGTGGGTGCCGACGAGGCGCACCAGGCTCAAGAAGCCGTAATAACCGAGTGCGCTCACCACAGCCGGGATGATGATCGGTACCATCATCAGAAGATTGAGCGCGCCTTTGCCACGGAACTGATAGCGCACGAAGCCGAAAGAAGCCGGCAGCGCCACCAGCAGCGTGAATATCATCGAGCCGAACGCGATAATGAACGAGTTGGCGGTGGCGTCGAGCCAGGATTGGTTCGAGAAATACTGCGCGTAATAGCCGGTCCAGTAGCCGGGCGGCGGAAATTCGAACGAGATCGCCTTGGAGAACGACATCGGCACGATGATCGCCATCGGTGCGACCAGAAAGATCGCAACCAGCGCCGCCAGCACGAATGGAAGGTGGCGCATCATGACGGTCATCCCCACAGCCGGTCGAGACCGGCATAGCGGTTGTAGATGAACAGCAGGACGAGCGTGCATATCAGCAGCACGACGGCGATGGCCGAGGCGAAACCCCACGCCAAAAGGTCCTCGATCTGCTGGCTGATGAGCTGCGAGATCATCATGTCTTTCGGCGTGCCGAGCAGGATCGGCGTGATGTAAAAGCCGAGACATAGCGTAAAGACCAGGACGCAGCCGTTGACGACGCCCGGCAGGCTCAAAGGCAGGAACACATGGAGGAACGCGCCGAACGGCCGCGCGCCCAGGCCCTCGGCGGCCCGCATAAAGGAGGGATCGATCCTGCGCATGATGCCGTAGAGCGCGAGCACCATGTAGGGCAGGAGGATGTGGGTCATGCCCAATGTCGAACTGAACGACGTAAACAGGAGTTGCGGCGGTCGGCCCCACCCGGCGAAAGCGTAGAGGCCGGAAACCGGTCCCTTGTTTCCGAGAATCACCAGCCAGGCATAGGTTCGCACCACAAAGCCGGTCCAAAAGCTCAAGCCGACCGCGACCAGGAAAACGATCGCGACCCAATCGCTCCGGCGCGCCATCACGTAGGCGAGCGGGTAGCCGAGAAGCAGGCACGCGATTGTTACGATCAACGAGGTCTTGAACGTGTTGAGCAGCACACTGCCGTACAGCGGGACCGTGAATATCCTCCGATAATGCTCGAGCGACACTGTCGGGTCGGTCACGCTCAGGACCAGGACGTATCCGATTGGAACGATGAACAGCAGGATGATCGCGAGCACGGCCGGCGCCACCAGGAGCCAAGCGGTCATTTGCTCGCGCCACCGGGCGTCGCTGAGCCGATGGACCATCAATCCAGGGGCGGAACGCCTTGGCTCGACGTGCGCGCTCATGGTCGGAAACACGCAGCAATGACGCGTGTCGGACTTGCCGCGCGTGGCCGACGGGCGCGCTGGTCGTGCCGGACAGACCTGTGACACGGATACGCCCCGCTCCGCCCCACTGCGTCCTCCCAGCCCCTTCACCGTGTTTGTGGCTATCGTGCAGATTTTGTAACATGTGCACAACCGTTCGATGCCGACCGGAAGCTTCGTTCTGGAACGACGCCACACGTAACTTGACCGCGGGGGATGGCATGACCCGTCGCCATTGGGTGACTCGTCGCAAAGCGCTGGCGCTCGGCGCCGGCTCTGTGTTCGCGCCTTACATTTGGCCAGCCGGGGCGCAGACACGCACGGTCTACGTCAATTCCTACGGTGGCGTGTGGGAAACCTCCTGGAAAAAGGCGTTCTTCGATCCGTTCACCGCCCAGACCGGAATCCAGATCAAGACCGTGCCCGGCGTTTCGTTCGCCAAGCTCAAGGCCCAAGTGCAGACCCGGAACTACGAGTGGGATGTCATCAACATGGGCGACGTCGAGTACGCCCAGGCGGTGCTCGAAGGCCTGTTGGAAAAGGTGGACGCGGAGGCTGCGAAAACCAGCGAGCTGCCGCCGAAAATGGTCCGTGAGTACGGCATCACCAGCTATTCGCTCGGCACCAATATCGTTTATCGCAAGGATAAGTTTCCGAATGGCGGCCCGCAGAGCTGGGCGGATTTCTGGGACGTGAAGAAGTTTCCCGGGCCGCGCTGCCTCTACGATCGATCATTCAGCTGCCTGGCATTCGCGATGCTGGCGGACGGCGTGCCGGCCGACAAGCTCTATCCCATGGATATCGACCACGCATTCCGCAAGATGAGCGAGCTCAAACCGCACATCAAGACATGGTGGCGGGAGGGTTCGCAGTCTCAGCAGCTTATCCGTGACGGCGAAGTCGATATGATCGCGATGTGGAGCGCGCGCGGCGTTGATCTGATCGAGGACAAGGTGCCGCTCGAATTGGTCTGGAACGGCGCCGAAAACTATTATGCCAATCTGCTGGTGCCGAAGGGCAATCCGCGCGCGAAGCTGGCCTGGGAATTTTGCAATTTCGTCGCGCAAGCCAAGCCCCAGGCGGAGTTTGCGATGCTGCTGCCGTACGGGCCTGCCAACCCCGGCGCCCGCGCGCTCATGACCGAGGCGCGGCTCAAGCAGACGCCGGCTTGGCCGGACAACGAGAAGGTCTCGTTTCAGCACGACGCCGCCTGGATAGCGCCGAGACTCGCGCAGATCCGCGAGCGATGGACTCGGTGGCTGACCACCTGATGGACCCTCAGGTATTCGGGTCCTCGAAACGTTTTTCGCCCTTGGCAGGACACTCCTGGAGATTTGAATGACGCAGACACAAGAAAAATTCGTGCGTTACGAGTCCGACGACAAGGTTGGGATCATCACGCTTGACCGTGCCGACAAGCTCAACGCCATCAATTCGGCGATGAAAGACCAGATCATCGACGCGTTTGCCCGGGCCGACAAGGACCCCGCGACATCCGTTGTGGTGCTGCGCGCGGAAGGGCGGAGCTTCAGCGCCGGGTTCGACATCGGCATGTCGCCGGATCGCGCCAAGGATGCCGCTGCGACGAATCCCAACACCTGGGACCCGATCCTGCATCGGTCGTTCGATTTCGGCATGGCGCCTTGGACAACGACCAAGCCCGTCATCGCCTCGGTTCAGGGGCACGTGCTGGGCGGCGGCTGTGAACTGATGCTGATGTGCGATCTCACGATTGCGGCCGACAACGCCAAGTTCGGCGAGCCGGAGGTGCGCTTCTCGCATCTCGGACCGCTGATGGTCATGCCGTGGTTTATCGGTCTCAAGCGTGCCCGCGAGCTGTTGTTCTTCGGCGACATGATCGACGCCAAGACCGCCCTCGATTTCGGCATGGTGAACCGAATCGTTCCAGTCGCCGAGTTACGTCAGGCCACCATGAAATATGCCAAGCGTCTGTCCTTGATCTCTCCCGAGGCCTTGCGCTGGGGCAAACGGGTGATCAATCGCGGCGCTGAGATTGGCGGTTTCCGCGCGGCATTGGAGGCGGGCGTGGACTCGTTCGTCTCGCTGTATGCAATCAAGACCGATGTCGGCAAGGAATTCGGCCGCATCGCGCAGGAGCAGAATCTCAAGGCGGCGCTCGAATGGCGGGCTGCGCAATTCCGGGAATAAGCGTGCGTTGTCAGCCAACGGCAACCGGCGTCACCGAAAAGCAGCCTGGGTGCGCTTGCCTGCCGATGGCAACAAATTCGCCCCAAAACCGGGGGCGTTCACGACCGGTCGCGTCGGCCTCGCTTCGCGGGCCCGTGAGATGACCGCCTGGTCGACGCAACCGACCGGCCATCGTGAAAGAGGGGAGCAGAGAATGCGCGCTATCGGCGGGCTTGCCTTGGCGATCGTGATTGCAGTGGCGATGGCCGGCGGTGCCACCGCACAGGACATACCCAATTGCCCGGTGAAAATCATCGTCAGTGGGCCTCCGGGCGGAACGCCGGATCTCATCGCACGGCTTGGAGCAGAAAAGATCAGCGCCGGCATTGGACGGCCAGTGGTGGTGGAGAACCGGGCTGGTGGACTTGGGGCCATCACATCCGTCGAAGCCGTCAAGGCGTCAGAACCCAATGGCTGCACGCTGTTTGCTGCAAATGCGTCACTGTTTTCAATCATGCCGACGCTCTACAAGAAACCGCCATTCGATGCTGCGAAGGATTTCATGCCGGTTTCCGTCGTTGCCAGGTCGCCCAATGTGCTGGTTACCAATGCGACGTTTCCGGCGACGAATTGGCGGGAGATGATCGCACTGCTTAAGGCCAATCCCGGCAAGTATTTCCTCGGCTCCGGCGGAATCGGTACCCCGATGCATCTTTATGGCGAATTGCTCAAGGCTCAGTTCGGCCTGGAATACACCCACGTCCCATTTCGCGGTTCTGCTCAGGCAATCCTCGGCCTGCTCGCCGATCAGGTGCAGTTCGTGTTCGAGCAAATTCCGTCGTTCCTCTCGCATGCCCAAGCCGGGACCCTGCGTGCGATCGCGGTTGCGAGCGAGGCCCGCTCCGAGCTGCTTTCGGATGTGCCGACGCTTACCGAACTGGGAATCAAGGACGCCAATGCGGTCTCGTGGTTCGGCCTTGTGGCGCCCCGCGGAACACCCAGAAAGATCATCGAAATCTATGCAAACCACTTGCGCGAAGGCGTGAAGGACCCCTCGGTCATCGAGCGCCTAAAAGTCGTCGGAGCCGAAACGGTCGGGACGACCCCTGACGAGATGGCGACCTATATGGCGAGCCAGCTTCGCAATTGGATGCCGCTCGTGAAGGCGTCGGGTGTCATCGTCGAATGAGCTTCCCGGTAGAGTACTCCTGAATGAGATCAGAAAACTCGTAGGAACGTGGCAAAAGCTCGATCCAGGCGGTTGGTCGACAATCGGAGGACGCTTTGCGAATTCAGGACATGGCCTATTCGGCGCTGGCGTTGGCGTTGTTTGCCGCCTCACCGGCCGCGGCGCAGGACTATCCAAACCGGCCGGTCCGCATCGTCGTCGGCTTTGCCGCCGGCTCAGTGTCGGATTTGACGGCACGCACGATCGGCCAGAAGCTTGGATCCGCGCTCGGCCAGCCGTTTGTCGTCGAGGTCCGCCCCGGCGCCGGCAGCAACGTTGCGGCCCAGCATGTCGTGCGTTCGCCGGCGGATGGTCACACGTTGTTCGTTGCCACCTCGTCGAGCACGATTCGCAGCGCAAGCTCCGCCAGCCTTGGGTTCGACTTCGCAACCGACCTTGCTCCGGTCACGCTGCTCGCCAGCGTGCCATTCGTCCTCACCGCCTATCCCGGCCTCGGCGTGAAGACGTTGCAGGAGTTCATCGCGCTCGCCAAAGCCAAGCCGGACGGACTGACGTTTGGCGGCACTGCCGTCGGGACAACGGGCTATCTGGCGGCACAATTGTTCAACCAGCGCGCCGGAACCAATATCGTGATCGCGCCCTATCCGAGCACCGCGCAGGCGACAACCGATCTGATGACGGGGCGGATCTCGATCGCATTCGCGTCCGCGGCCAACGTGCTTCAGCTTATCGAAGACGGCAAGCTGACCGCGCTCGCGGTCGCGCAGCCGCGGCGCGTGGCGATGATCCCCAACATTCCAACAATCGACGAAGCCGGGCTGCCGGGCGTCGATTCCAGCATCTGGATTGGACTGTTGGCGCCGGCCGGGACTCCGCGAGCCATTGTCGATGTGCTGGCGAAAGCGGTCAACGAGGCGGTTCGAACCGAGGACGTGGCCCGCCAGATGCGGTTGCAAGGCATGGAGCCACTCGGCGGCGGCCCGGAGGACTTCGCAGTACGAATTAAGAACGACACGGCGCGCTGGGACGCCGTGCTGCGGGCTGCGGGGCTCGGCAACTAGCGCGCTGCCTTTGGCAGGATCTTTGTCCCATGGTCGAGCACGTTGACGCCGCGAGCTGGCCTGCATGACCACCATTGCCGTCACTGGAGCATCGGGATTTCTCGGGCGCCATGTCGTCGCGGCGCTGTCGAAGGCTGACGCCGAGATTGTCGCGCACGCCCGCGCGGCGAAGCCTGCGCTCGATGCCTCGACGCTGCGGTGGGTGTTCTTCGACCTTGCGGCCGCGCCTGACGATGCGTTCGATCGGCTGGGCCGCCCGGATGTCGTGATCCATCTGGCGTGGGATGGACTGCCGAACTACACGTCGGCCCGGCACGTCGAGGCCGAGCTGCCGGCCCAGCTTCGCTTTTTGCGGGGTTTGGTCGAGTCGGGCCTGAGGCGGTTGGTGGTGGCGGGGACGTGCTTCGAATACGGCATGCAATCCGGCTGCCTGCACGAGGACATGGCTCCATTGCCGTCGAATCCCTACGGCCAGGCCAAGGATGCCTTGCGCCGGCAGCTCGAAGCGCTGAGCGACGAGGGGTCGTTCGAGCTGCGCTGGCTGCGGCTGTTCTATCTCTATGGCAGCGGTCAGGCGCCGACCTCGCTCTATTCGCTATTCCAGGCCGCGATCGCCCGCGGCGATAAGAACTTCGACATGTCGAAGGGCGATCAGCAGCGCGACTATATGAGCGCCGAGGATGCCGCGGCGGCACTGGTCGCGGTCGCGTGCGCGGACGCGGCGCCACGCATTGTCAACATCTGCTCGGGCGAGCCCATCGCGGTGCGCGATCTGGTCGAGCGCTGGCGCGCCGAGCGGGCCGCCGACATTGCGCTCAATCTCGGCGCGCTCGGCGTGCCGGCCTATGAGCCGTTCGCGTTCTGGGGCGACAACCGGCGGTTGGCCGCGGTGATGCGCGCTGGCGCGCCGTCGTAGCCTCACACGCGCCTGAGAAATCCGTCCGGCGAGGCGGTGATGGCGATCTTGTGCTCGATGGTGCGATCGTATTCGAAGCGCAGCTTGTCGCCGTCGCGCGCCAGGCGGCCGTCGCGCTCCAGGCGCTGCAGATATTCCCAGACCGCGGTCTTGGGATTGTTGCCCTTGCCCCAGGGGCGGTCCGCGCACATCTCGTCCGGCAGGTCCTCGACGCCGGTGTCCCAGACCACGCAATAACAGCCCTTGCTGACCAACGGCGCGTAAAGCTCGAGCTCGTCGAGCACGTGCTGATGGGTGTGGTTGGAATCGAGAAACACCATGACGCGCTCGTGGCCGTCGGCCAGCGCGGCCACCTGCCGGGCGATATCGGGTGCCACCGACGAGCCCTGAATGGCATGGATCTTGTGGCGCATCGGGTGGGCGTCGATGGCTGAACGATTGTGCGCACGGATATCGATGTCGACGCCGACCACCTTGCGGCGGCTCGCTTTGGGATCGAGCGTCGCGCCGCTCTCGATTGCGTCGCAATAGTCCAGCAGCGCCAGCATCGAGGCGCTCATCACCAGCGAGCCGCCGTGCGCGATGCCGGTTTCGATGACCAGATCGGGCCGGCAGGTCCAGATCAGCTCCTGAATGGCGTAAAGGTCCTGCGGCACCTGGATCACCGGCCGGCCCAGCCAGGTGAAGTTCTGCGCGTAGGAATGCCGGATCGATTCCCGCACCCAGGCGTTGCTGAGATCGAGAAAGCCGCGGTCCTCGCCGATCCGGCGGATATTCTCGGCCACCAGCCGTCGGAAATTCTCGATCGGGTCCAGAGCGTCCTCCCGCTGCATCAGTGGGCCCAGCAATACAGCACGGTTTCCATCAGCTCCGGCGCGTGATGGCGAAGCGCGAAGCGATAGTCGGGTACGAGCTCACCGAGGCTGCGCGCCAGCTCGGGAATGTCTGTCGGATAGTGATAGGCGCAGACCGCGATCTTCGGCCGGTGGCGGCGGATGGTCGCCTGCGCACCGCACAACAGCGCCATCTCCATGCCTTCGACGTCGGCCTTGAGAAAGCTCAGCGGCCCGCCGTTCAGATGGCGGTCGAGGCTCACGATCTCGACTGCGACGCCGTTCGCCCCGGCGTCGTGGCCGATCGCAAAGCTGGTGAGCGGGCCGTTGCCGCTGCCGCCACGGGCGCGGGTGTCGACGTCGCCCAAGCCGGCGTTGATCAGCTCGAGGCTGCCGGGCTTGAGCTGCCATTGTGTGGCGAGACGTTCGGCGCGAGCCTTCAGCGCGGCAAATTGCTCAGGACCGGGCTCGAACGCGTGGATTTTCGAGACCACGCCATCATGGGCTGTGAGAAAGGCTTGGACGCTGTCGCCGTCGAAGGCGCCGGCGTCCACGTAGATCTCCGACTTCGGGCCGCAAAAATCCGGCAGGCAGAAGTACTGGTGCGGCTCGCAGACCGCTTGGCAATAGGCCTGATCTCCGGTCAGCATCGCCATCAGCACGGCGCGCAGCACCTGCTGCGATCGCCGATCGGCCAGAACGCGGTCATGCACGTCGCGAAACGCCGCCAAGTTCGCGGCCGCGACCCAGGCGTCGTAGGACACGTGCGGAATGCCGTGGCCGGCCAGCAGCGCCGACACCGGCTTCACCGCGTGCCGTGCGGTGATGACCATGAACTCCGGGCGCTTGGTCTCGAGTTCGCTGGCGTGACGGACCGGCACGCCGTCGACGCACCGGCCGCGCAGCGCCGCGTTGCCGTCATGGCAGGACTCCATCCGCACGCCCTGCGCCTTCAGGCGGGGCAGCGCCCAGCGCCCGAGAAAGCCCATGCCATAGAGGCCGGTGACGATTTCGCCGCGGACGAGCGCCGGCGGAATCGATCGCAACACCGTCTCCGCCGCCCGCTCCAGCGCGTTCAAATCAGGGATCAAGCCCGGGATCATGCCGCGCTCCGCTCATGCGGGATGGCGTAGATCACCGCGCCGGTACCGCACCAGGCATCGAGGCGGAACAGGAAGCGGTATCGCGGCAGGGTCTCCATCAGCCAAAGTGGCGTTCGCCAGATGCCGTCAGCGTTGTGATAGATCGTGGCGGCGACGATCGGCCGGTCCGCCAAAAGCGTCGCGCGGGCGCCCGCTAGCGCAGCCAATTCGGCGCCTTCGAGATGCAGCTTCAGAAAGCTTGGCGAAAGGCCCAGCGCGTCGATCGGGCGAAGCGCGACCTGCAGCCGGCCGGTCGCCGCCAGCTGCGAGGCATAGTCGAGCCCGTCATGGAACGGCGCCGTGCCGCTATTCTCCGCCAGCGCGCAGTCGAGCACCGCTATGCGTCGATCGTCCGGCAACCACGATTGCAGCCGATCGACCAGCTTGGCGCGATTGGCCGGATCGGGCTCGACCGCAACGATCTGGCGGAACGCGCCCTTGACGTGCTTGAGAAACGCCTCGGTCACGCTGCCGTGGTGGGCGCCGCCATCGAGCAGCACCTCGTGGTCGTGCAACACGCCGGCGACCTCCGGGATGAAAAACCGGGCGCATTGCAGCACCGGCGCCGCGGTAAACGTCCATTCCTCGCGCAGCCGCCGCCAGGCCAGAAATTGCAAGTGATGGGCGCGTGATGTGTCGTCGTCCCAGGCGGCCAGAACGCGCGCAATGTTGTCGCGGTCCGCGGCCGCAAGCGGCGGCGCGAACCAGCCGTTCGATAGCGGATGCCGATGTCGGAAGCTTTCGGCGAGGTCGTAAAACGGCACGACATGGGCGAAGCCTTGCGCTGTGAGCGCGCGCTCGATCGGCTCATACGGCGATGTGGCGATGCTGACGGCGAGGCGCACGTCGCGCCGGTCGCTCTGCGTTACCGCATCGGGATGCAGCAGCCGCACGTCGGACCATTGCGGGTCGTTCGCCAGGCGCGCGGCGTCGCGGTCGACGACAAAGGCGCATTCAAGCCCGGCGATTTTGAGAAAATCGCGCGCCAGCCGGCCGAGATTTCCCGCCCCGTACAACGCGAGCGGTCGGTCCGCCAGCACCGGAGCGAACGGGCAGGGCGCGGTGGCGAGCTCCGCCAGCAAAGCCACGGCATCATCGCGATCCGGCAGCCGATCAAACGACCGCGCCCGGTGCGACAGCGGCGGCTGGCGTGTGCTGGCAGACGGCATCGCCATCGTTCGTCCCGCCGGCGCGGCTCGGGCGATTGACATGTGCTAGTTTACTAAGTGATTCGGCGGCGCCTGGGCAGCCGCTCCCTCGATGGGTCGGGCCGGGAGAGGTGTTTGAAAGCGCAGCTCAAGCCGCGGATCAACCTCGAAGGGCGCACGCCACTGGAAACGGTCATCCCGTTGGCCACGCCCTTTGTGGTGTTCGTCGACCCGGCCAGCGCCTGCAATTTCAAGTGCACGTTCTGCCCGACCGGGCATCGCGACATGATCGCCGACACCGGTCGATTTCAGGGCGCGATGAAGCTCGATGTGTTCAAGAAGATCGTCGACGACCTCGGCGCGTTCGACCAGCGCATCAAGGTGCTGCGCATGTACAAGGATGGCGAGCCGTTCCTCAACAAGCGGCTGGCCGACATGGTTGGCTACGCCAAGCAGTCCGGACACGTCGAATACATCGACACCACGACCAACGGCTCGCTGCTCACGCCCGACCGCATCGGTCCGGTGCTGCAAGCCGGCATCGACAAGATCAACATCTCGGTCGACGGTATGACCGAGGAGACCTACGCGCGGTTCACCGGCTTCAAGTTCGACTTCAAGGCGTTCGTCGAGAACGTCAAATGGGTGCATGCCAACAAGGGCCAATGCGAAATCGTCGTCAAAATTCCGGGTGAGCTGATCACCGAGGCGCAACGCCAGGAATTCTTCGACACCTTCGGCGATCACTGCGACCGCATCTTTGTCGAGAACTTTGCGCCGTGCTGGCCGGAGTTCGACATCGAGAAGCACACCGGCGTCAAAATCACCAAGGGCATCTATCAGCAGGAGGTCGGCGACACCGACACCTGCCCCTACATTTTCTACGGCTATTCGGTCAACGCCGACGGCCTGGTCAGCTCCTGCTTTCTGGATTGGGGCCGCAAGCTTGTGATCGGCGACGTGCGCCAGCAATCGATGAAAGAAATCTGGAATTCCGACCTGATGAACGCGCTTCGTCTCCAGCACCTGGAAGGGCGCCGTCGGCAGAACGGCGTGTGCGGCAATTGCGGCCAGCTCAGCCATTGCCTGCCCGACAACATCGATCCGTATCGGACGTTGCTGCTGGCCAAGTTCAAGACCCTGGCGCCGATCAACCCCGACGTGGTGGCGCCGGGCGGGATCAATCGCCCGCATCCCGCCGCCGCGGCCGGATGAAAATTCTCCACGTCACGTCGCATCTTGGCGGCGGCGTCGGCAAGGCGCACGCGGCCATCGGCCAGGCTTTGCCCAAGGCGATCGAGCGCACCTTCGTGCTGCTCGAACCGCCGCGCGACCGCCGCCACGCGGCCGCGATCGAGGCGAGTGGCGCGCCGGTCGTCGTCGCCCGCGGCCTCGACAACGTCGCCGACCTCGCGGCCGGTGCCGATATCGTTCAATTCGAATTCTGGAACCATCCGCGGCTGTTCGAGTGCCTGGCGCGCACGCCCTTTCCGGCGATGCGCAGCGCGTTCTGGTCGCACATCTCGGGGCTGTTCCGCCCGGTGATCCAGCCGGGGCTGATCGAACAGGCCGACCGGTTCGTTTTCAGCACCGAAGCATCGCACGCGGCACGCGGCTGCGATCTGCTGCCCCAGAGCGCGAAGCAAAAGCTTGCGGTGATCAACAGCGGCTTCGGCTTTGCCGACCGCCCGACGCGGTCGCGGCCGCGCCGCCGCGCGCCCGTCATCGCCTATCTCGGCACGGTCGATTCCGTCAAAATGCATCCTGGCTTCTTCGATGCCATCGATCGGCTCGACGGCAACGACATTCGCGTCGATGTCTGGGGTGCTGTCGCGGGGCCGGTCGCGGCGCAAGCGCGCGCCATGCGCCATCCGCAACGCATTCGTTTCGGCGGCGAAACCGCAGCGCCGGCCGTCGCGCTGTCCGATGCCGAGATCTTCTTCTATCCGCTGCAGCGCGAGCACTATGGCACGGCGGAGAACGCACTGATCGAAGCGATGTCGCTCGGGCTGGTGCCGGTCGTGCTGGACAATCCGGCTGAACTCGCGATCGTCCAGCATGGCAAGACCGGGCTTGTCGGGCATTCCATCGAAGCCTGCGCCGAAGCGCTGCAACACCTGTTGTCCGCGCCGGACTTGTTGGAGCGCATGTCGGGCCATGCGGTCCGCCACATTGCCGACACCCGCACGCCGGCGCGCTCGGCGCAGGCCTTCCTCGATCTGTGGCGCGAACTGCTGAGCGAACCGGCGCGCCGTCCTGATTTCCGCAGCGTCATAGGCGACAATCCGGCCGAGTGGTTTCTCGCCACGCAATGTCTGCCGGGCGAGCTGTGGCGACCACCGCAGGCAGCGATCGATCCGGAGCAGCCTGCAAAAGGCATGCTGGCTCATTTCGAAAGCGTGTTTCCACGCGACTCATCCTTGTCCCGGCTTGCCGGCGTGCCGGGCAACGCTTAATGCTCACGCCGGTCCTTGAGGGCACGGGATTGGCGATCGGTCTTGATGGGTGGTGGCCATGAGCGACGGTCCCGTGCTGGTGACCGGCGCGGCGGGGTTCATTGGCTGGCATGTGACGCGGCGCCTACTGGAGGGTGGGCGGCAGGTGGTCGGTGTCGACAATCTCTCGCCTTATTATGACCCCGCGCTCAAGCAAGCCCGTTTGAAGCAGTTTGACGGCAACAATCGCTTCCGATTCATCAAGCTCGATCTTGCCGACCGCGCCGGCGTCGCGGCGATGTTCCAGGCGGAAAAATTTCCCTATGTCGTGCATCTCGCGGCGCAAGCGGGCGTGCGCTATTCGCTGCAAAATCCGCAGGCCTATGTTGACGCGAACATCCAGGGGTTCGCGAATGTGCTCGAAGGCTGTCGCCATTACGGCTGCCGGCATCTGCTGTACGCCTCGTCGTCGTCGGTCTATGGCGCCAACACCAGGCTGCCGTTTCGCACGACCGACAACGTCGACCATCCGATCAGCCTCTACGCCGCCTCCAAGAAGGCGAACGAGGCGATGGCGCACGCCTACGCTTATTTGTTCCAGGTGCCGGCGACCGGCCTGCGCTTTTTCACGGTCTACGGACCGTGGGGCCGTCCCGATATGGCGATGTGGCTCTTCACCGAAGCCATCCTGCGCGGTGAGCCGATCAAGCTGTTCAACCACGGCCGGATGCGGCGCGACTTCACCTATATCGACGACGTGGTGGAGGCGGTGGTGCGGCTGGTCGATCGCCCGCCGCGCGGCGATCCGTCATGGTCGGGCGTAGCACCCGATCCGAGTCGCAGCGTTGCGCCTTGGCGGCTCTACAACATCGGCAACAACCAGCCGGTCGAGGTGCTGCATCTGGTCGAGCTGATCGAGCGGGCGGTTGGTAAAAGCGCCCGTCGCGAGCTGCTGCCGATGCAGCCTGGCGACGTGCCGGAAACCTATGCCGACGTCGACGATCTGATGCGCGACGTCGGCTTCCGCCCGGCCACTGCCATCGCCGATGGCGTGGCGCGCTTTGTGGCGTGGTACCGGCAGTACCACAAGCTCTGAATCCCGGCAGGTTCAACCGATCTTGGTCGTGCCTTGCATGGCCGCCCAGACCCGCGCCGGCGTTAGCGGCATCTCGATGTCGACAACGCCAATCGGCCGCAGCGCGTCGAGCACCGCGCCAACGATCGCCGCCGGCGCGCCGATCGAGCCGGCCTCGCCGCAGCCCTTGGCGCCCAGCGGGTTGTGGGTGCAGGGCTGGCTTTCGTCGAGCTCCGAGGCAATCGGCGGCATGTCATCGGCGCGCGGCAGCGCGTAATCCATGAACGAGCCGGCCAGCAATTGGCCGTTCGGGTCGTAGACGCAATGCTCGCGCACCGCTTGGCCCAGGCCCTGGGCGATGCCGCCGACGATCTGGCCTTCGACGATCATCGGATTGATGACGGTGCCGACATCGTCCACGCCGCAATAGTTGACGATCGCGATCTCGCCGGTGTCGCGGTCGACCTCGAGTTCGCAGGCGTGTGCGCCATTGCTCCAGGCGAACGTCGGCGGATCGTAGACCGCGCTGTCCTGCAAGCCGAGCTCCAGGTCGGCGGGATAATTGGTCGGAATGTGGGCGACGCGCGCAACCTCCCGCAGCGTAACGCGCCGGTCGGTGCCGGCGATGGCGAAGCTTCCCTCGGCAAAGCTGATGTCGCCGGCGGCGGCCTCAAGGAGATGGGCGGCGATCCGCTTGCCCTTGTCGATCACCTTCATGGCGGCGCGGTCGAGCGCGGAGCCGCCGACCGCGATCGAGCGCGAGCCGAAGGTGCCGGAGCCGAACGGCACCTGGTCGGTGTCGCCCTCGATGATCTCGATGCTTTTCATCGGCACGCCAAGCCGCGAAGCGATGATCTGCGCGAAGGTGGTGGCGTGGCCCTGGCCGTGATTGTGGGTGCCGAGCAGCGCCTGCACGCTGCCGTCCGGCTGCACCCGCAGTGACGCCGCCTCGAAGAAGCCGACGCGCGCGCCGAGCGCGGTGGCAAAGCGCGACGGCGCAACGCCCGAGGATTCGACATAGCACGCCATGCCAAAGCCACGGAGCTTGCGCGCGCGGGTTGCCGCGGCGCGGCGCTGGTCGAAGCCGGTGTAGTCCGCGAGCTCCAGGAGGCGCGCAAACACCTTGGGGAAATTGCCGCAGTCGTAGGTCGGGCCGATCGGCGTCTTGTATGGCATCGCCTCGACCGGCACGAGATTGCGTCGGCGGATTTCGGCGCGGTCGAGGCCGAGCGTGCGCGCCGCCTCGTCGGCGAGCCGCTCCAGCACGTAGCACGCCTCCGGCCGGCCGGCGCCGCGGTAGGCGTCGGTCGGCAGCGTGTTGGTGAACACGCCGGTCGAACGCACCGCAATCAGCCGGCGTGCGGTAGACCCCGGCGAGCAGCGCGCTGTAGATCGCGCTCGGAATGCCGGCGCCGAAGGTCGAGACATAGGCGCCGAGGTTCGCGATGGTGTCGACGCGCAGCGCCAGAAAGTGTCCCTCCGCATCAAGCGCCAGCTCGGCGCTTGTGTGGTGATCGCGGCCCTGGTTGTCGGAGACGAAGCACTCGCTGCGGGTGCCGATCCATTTCACCGGCCGCCGCAGCCTGAGCGCGAGCCAGGCAACGATCGTCTCCTCGGGATAGTGCTTGCCTTTGTAGCCGAAGCCGCCGCCGACGTCGGGCGCGACCAGGCGGATCGCGGTCTGCGGCAAGCCGAGCTGTTCGGTGACGACGCGGCGGATGTGGTGCGGCACCTGGGTCGCGACATAAAGCGTCAGCTTGCCGGCGTTGCCGTCGGCCAGCACCGCGCGCGGCTCGATCGCCGCGCCGATCAGGCGGTTGTTGACGAGGTCGAGCCGCACCACATGGGCGGCACCCTCCAATGCCTTGCGCACCGCGGCGTCATCGCCGCGCTCGAAGCGGAAGCAGGCATTGCCGGGTGCCACGGCATGCACCTGCGGCGCGCCGGCGCGCAGCGCCTCGCGCGAATCCACCACCGCGGGCAGCACCTCATAATCCACCGCGACCGCGTCGGCGGCGTCCTGCGCCTGCGCCCGCGTTTCGGCGACCACCGCAGCCAAAGCCTCGCCGACGTGGCGGACCGTGCCGCGCGCCAGCGCAAAGCGGTCGGGCTCGGCCATCGGCTTACCGTCGGCCGATTTGATCGCCCATAGCGGCGCCATCGGACCGACCTTGTCGGCCGCCATGTCGGCGCCGGTGAGCACGGCGACGACGCCCGGCAGCGCCTTGGCCCGCGTCGGTGTCGATGCTGCGGATGCGCGCGTGGGCGTGCGGCGAGCGCACCAGCACGCAGTGCAATTCGCCCGGCAACGCGATGTCGGCGACGTAGCAGCCCTGACCGCGCAGGAATTTCGGGTCTTCGACGCGCCGCACCGACGCGCCGATGCCCTCGCGCGCGATGTCCGCTCGGGCGCTTATTGCAGCTCCTCCCGCAGCAGGTCGAGGCGCTCGAACGCCACCTTGTCGGACACGATGAACAGGTCGGCGTCGCCGTCCTTGGCGGTGTGGCTCGCCCAGCTCCAGTGCGGGATCGAGAACACGTCGTTCTGCGACCAGTCGAACGTGTGCTCGGCCACGCTCGAGCGGCCGGCGCCAGACACCACCAGGCAGATCATGTTGCAGGTCGCGCGCTTCGGCCGTGTGGCCTGCCCCTTGGGCAGTCGCACCGCATAGCAATCGAGCGCCGACATCACCGCGTCGCCGGTCGCCGGATTGGTGTAGCGCATGGTGCGCGCGCCGTCGGGTCCGGCGGGCAGGGCGGCCAGCAGCCGGCGGGTCGCCGCGCCGGCGTAATGGTATTTCGGCGAATGCGCCGGTGCCGGCACGTCGGCGCCGACCATGCCGGCCTCGGCCCAAAGCTTCTCGTCGCCCTCGTCGACCTGCCAGAACTGGTTGGCCCTGGGATCGCCCGGCTCGAAGAAATTGGCGTCAAGCTGGCGGATCAGCGGGATGTTGGCGGCGTCGAACCAGATGATGCGGTGATCGCTCTCGTTGATGTGGCCGTGCCAGCACATCGGCGGCGTCAGGATCAGATCGCCCGACTTCATCTCGCAGCGCCGGCCGTTGACGATGGTGGCTGCGCCGTCGGCGCGGGTGGCAAAGCGGATGGCCGCGAACGTGTGCCGGTGCGGCCGCGCGCGGTCGCCGGGGTCGAGCACGGTGAAGGCGGCAATCAGGTTGTGCGTCGTCACGGTTTCGCCGCCGAACGCCGGGTTGACCAGGATCAGCGCCCGGCGCTCGACGTCATCGATCGGCACCTCGCGCACCGCCCGTTCGGTGAACGGCTCGATATCGCGCCAGCGCCAGATCAGCGGCGGGTCCTTGGCCTGCGGCGTGACCGGCGTGAGCGTACGGAAGCGATCCCACAGCGGATGCAGGTTGGCGGCTTCGAGCTGGGCGACGAAGTCGGATGTTTCGCGACGCTGCGGGGTTCGACATGTGCTCTCGCCAAACTCTCCGGTGTCATGCCCCGCGCAGGCGGGGCATCCAGGTACGTGACCCGGCCGCGGCATCTGGATCGTCCGCTTTCGCGGACGATGACAGCGTCATTGTGCTCGTTACGTCTTCGGCAGTTTCTCGTCGATGTTGGTCTTGTCGATGATGACGTGCTTGATGAACACGCGCGGCTCGACCTTGTCGCCCTTGAGATACTGCGCCAGCACGTCGACGCCGAGCCGGCCCCACAGCACCGGGTTGAGCTCGATGGTCATGGCGAGCTTGCCGTCCTTGACCGCGCGCAGCGCCGGCGGCACGCCGTTCATGCCGGTGACGATCGTCTTGTCGGCGCGGCCGGCGGCCAGCACCGCCTGCATGGCGCCGAGCGCCACGTCGTCGTTGGCGGTGTAGATCGCCTTGAGGTCGGGATTCGCCACCAGCGCGTCCTCGGCCTGCTTGACGCCGCGCTCGCGGGTCAGCGGCCCGTCGCTCTTGAACGCGATCTGAACCTTCGGATGCTTGCCCATCACCTCGGTGTAGCCGTCGCCGAGATTGCGGAACGTCGGCGCGCCGGACGGCCCGAGCAGCATCGCGACCTTGCCGTCGCCGCCGATCGCCTTGGCGGTCCATTCGGCGATGTCGCGGCCGATCTGCTTCTCGTCCATCGCCACGTGCAAGGTCTGGTTCGGCGAGGTCGAGCCGCGCGCCACCGAGACGATCGGCACATTGCCGGCCTTGGCCGCGTCATAGGCGGCGTTGACGCCGACCGCGTCGATCGGCGAGATCAGCACGCCCTTGACGCCGCGCGCCACCAGGTCCTGCACGCCGTTGATCTGCTTGACCTTGTCCTCGTTGGCCGAGACGGTCGCGACCTCCCAGCCGAGCTCCTGGGCGCGGGCGCGGATGCCGCGCAGCATGGCGATGTAGAACGGGTTGTCGTCCTGCGCGAGCGAGACGCCGATGGTGATCTTGTCTTGCGCCGGAGGCCGGAGCGGCCATCAGCGCGGCCGGCAGCACCAGCGCGGCCAACAGGGCAGCATGACGACGCGTGACCATGACAAACCCTCCCGATTTCACGGCCTGGAGCGTAGCCGATCTGCCGCCGCGGCGGCAATGATCACGGCGCCGATCGCGACCCGCTGCCAGTAGGAATCGACGTTGAGCAGGTTCAGGCTGTTGCCCAGCACGATCATGATGAAGACGCCGATGATGGTCTTGTAGAGCGTGCCTTCGCCGCCATGCAGCGAGGCCCCGCCCAGAACCACGGCGGCGATGGCGGTCAGCTCATAGAACTCGCCGGCGGTGGGCTGGCCGGATTGCAGGCGCGCGGCCAGCATGACGCCGGCGACGCCGGCGAGCGCGCCGCACCAGACATAGGTCGAGGCGACGATGCGCTCGACCGGCACGCCGGACAGATAGGCCGCTTCGCGGTTGCCGCCGGTGGCGTAGATGCGCCGGCCGTAAGGCGTGGCGTGCATCATCCAGGACAGCACGATCAGCAGAATGGCCGGCACCCAGACCAGATAATGGATGCCGAACAGGCGCTCGGAGCCGAACGCGATGAATGCCGGCGGCAGGCCGTCGTCGCCGACCGGCGCGCCGCCGGTGATCAGGAACACCAGCCCGCGCACCAGCACCATGGTGCCGAGCGTGGTGATGAACGGATTGACTCCGAGCTTGGCGATGATCAGCCCGTTGGCGAGGCCGACCGCGGCGCCGGCGAGGATGCCCGCCAGCACACCCGCGGCGATGCCGAACTTCGCCATCGCCATGGCGGCGATGCAGCCGGCGAAGCGCGACGGTCGAGCCGACCGAGAGATCGAAGCCGCCGCCGATGATGACGAAGGTCATGCCGATGGCGATCACCGCCATGATCGAGGATTGCACCAGGATGTTGGTGAGGTTGAGCGGCGACAGGAAGCGGTCGGTCAGCAGCGCCGTGACCGTGCACAGCACCATCAGCGTGATCAGCGGCATCTGGCCTGCGAGATCGAAGCGGCGCATGTCATCCGCCGATCGCCGCATGCAGGCGCTGCTCGTCGAAGCCGTCCGAGCGGGCGAGCCTCGCCGTGATCCGCCCCTGATGCAGCGCCAGGATGCCGTCGCAGACGCGCGTCAGCTCGGCGAGATCGCTCGAGCTCATCAGCACGCCGCCGCCGTCGCGCGCGAATTCGCGGATCAGCGCGTGGATCTGCGCCTTGGCGGCGACGTCGACGCCCTGGGTCGGCTCGTCGAGCAGCAGCACGCCGACCTTGCGCGCCAGCCACTTGGCCAGGATCACCTTCTGCTGGTTGCCGCCGGACAGCGCCGCGGCCTTGAGCCACGGGTTGCGCGGCCGGATGTCGAGCAGCTCCATCAACTCGCCCACCAGCCGATCGCCGGCGGCACGGTCGAGCCGGCCGCCGCGCATCAGCCGGTCGAGGCTCGGCAGCAGGATGTTGTCGCGCACCGACAGGTTCATCACCAGGCCGAGCCGCCGCTCGCCCGGCACCATGCCGATGCCGGCGCGGATCGCCGTCGTGGGATCGGCGAGCCGCATGTCCTGACCGCGAACGCGAACGGCGCTGCGCATGCCGTCGATGCCGAACAGCCGGCGCAGCACGCGATCGGTGCCGCTGCCGAGCAGGCCGGCGAGGCCGATGACCTCGCTGGCGCGGACCCGGACCGCGTCCGGTCGTTGCTCCGCATCCTCGAGCAATGGCATGCCGGGCGGCAGCGCATCGGCCGCGACGTCGGCGGCGGCGCGCCCGGTCATGGCCTGCACCAGGTCGCCGACGCTGAATGCGCCGCGCCGCGATTGCGCCGCGACCCGGCCGTCGCGCAGCACCGTGCAGCGGTCGGCCAGCGCCACGACCTCGTCGAGCCGGTGCGAAACGTAGATGATCGCGGTGCCTTGCGCCTTCATGCGGGCCAGCACCGCGAACAGCCGCTCGATCTCGCGCGTCTCCAGCGCCGCGGTCGGCTCGTCGAGGATCAGCAGCCGGCAGCGCCGCCGCAGCGCCTTGGCGATGGCGACGAGCTGGCGCTCGGCAAAGCTCAGCCGGTCGACGCGGGCGTCCGGATCGGGCGCGAAATCAAGCTGCGCGAGCTGCGCGCGCGCCTCCTCGCGCATGCTCACGCGATCGACGACCGGCAGGCCGAGCACGAGCCGCACCGGCGGGTCGCCGAGCGTCAGGTTTTCCGCGACCGACAGCGCGGGCACCAGCCGCAGCTCCTGCGGGATGGTGGCGATGCCGGCCAAGATGGCATCGCGCGGGCTCGCGAACTGCACGGGCCTGGCCCTCGACCGCGATCTCGCCCGAGTCCGGCCGGTGCACGCCGCCGAGAATGCGCACCAGCGTCGACTTGCCGGCGCCGTTCTCGCCGACCAGCGCATGGATTTCGCCGGCACCGACGTCGAAGTCGACGTCGTCCAGCGCGCGCGTGGCGCCGAAGCTCTTGGAGATGCCTCGGGCACTCGCCGCCGAAACGGTCACCACTCGCCCCAGCGGTTCAGCGCGCGACGCGCACCACGCGCATCTTGTCGTCGGCGAACTTGCCGCGCTCGATGATCACGTCGTTGTCGAGCGTCACCGTGCAATCGCGCATCGGCACGTCGTAATGGCCCTTGGTGGTGCGCTTGCCGCCGCCTTGCGAGTTCGGGCCGGTCGAGAACAGGAAATTGCCGGCAAAGCAGCGCGCGCCGGCGTGGTGACGCTTGGGATCGGCGCCGTTGAGCGCGATCGCGTCCCAGCGGCCTTGCGGGTTGAGGCCCCAGCCGAGATGCGAGATGGCGTGGCCGTCCATGTCGTCGGGCGCGGCGCGGTTGCCGTCGAGCCAGTCGCTCATCAGCTTGGCGTCGAGGCCGCCTTCGATCTTGCGGATGAAGCCGTCGCGGATGTCGAGCCGCACCTCGTCCTGCACGTAGCGGCAATAGGGCAGCACGATGATGTCGCCGGGCGCGAACACGACGGTGCCGTTGGCCGAGCCTTCGTTCGGGAAGGTGTGGACGTGGCCGGCGCCCCAATGGTCGAAGCGGCCGGCGCTCTCGGCGAAGCCGTACTGGATCATGGTCGGATATTCGCCGAACTTGACCGTGAGATCGGTGCCGCCGGGCCGGGTGATCCGCATGGTCTTGGCGCGCTTGAGCCGCTCGCCGGCGTGGACCACCGCCTCCTTCAGCCCGGGCGGCGCCAGCAACTCCTCGAGCTCGTCCGGGCCGTCGATCACCATCAGCACGCGGGTGCCGGCGTCGCGCGCCTCCTTCAGCCAGCGCGTGAACAGCGGGATGTGCAGGCAGACCAGCATGTCGGCCGCCTTGATGGCCTCGAGCGTGCCCTTGCAGCGGCCGACGGTCTCGACCCCGACCTTGGTCCAGGACGGCATGGCGTTGACGCACATCTCGTAGGCGTCGGCGCCGAAATCCTCCGCCGCGGCGAACGCCGCGGCCACGTAGTCGCGCCGCGCGCCGAGATCGCTGAGCAGCACGATGGTCTCGCCCTTCTGCACGTTGCAGAGCTGGAACTCCCGGCGGAACAGCATCGCGAGCTTGGCGTGGTTGATGGCTTCGTGCATGGCGATACCTCCAGGGGCACCAGACCTTAGCAAACCGGCGCCGGCCAAGACAGCCTCAGCCCCGGACGTTGGGGCGCCAACGCTCGAACCGGCGCTCGATCGCGCGCAACAGCTCGGTGAGCACGACGCCGGCGCCGGCGATCAGGATGATGCCGACCATGACCTGGTCGGTCTGGAAGCGCGCGCCGGCAGTGGCGATCAGGAAGCCGAGGCCCTTGGTCGCGCCATACATTTCGCCGACCACGATGCCGACCAGGGCATGGCCGAGGCCGAGCCGCAGCCCCGCCAGCAGCATCGGCACCGAGGCGGGCAGCACCACGGTCCAGAACAACTGGCGATCGTTGCAGCCGAACGAGCGGGCGACCTTGATGAAGTCGGCTTCGACCGTGCGAACGCCGGTGACGGTGTTGACCACGATCGGAAATACCGCGCCGAGGAATACGATGGCGATCTTGGAGGCGATGCCGATGCCGAGCCAGATCAGGATCAGCGGCAACAGCGCAATGCGTGGAGTGGCATAGAGCGCGGAGACGAACGGCTCCAGCACGGCGTCGATGCGGCTGTACCAGCCCATCAGGATGCCGAGCGGCACGCCGATGATGACGGCGAGGCCGTAGCCGACCACGAACTCGTGCGCGCTCACTTCAATATGTTCGATGATGCTGCCGTCGGCGAACATCTCGAACGCGGCGCGGACGATCCGGGTCGGCGACGAGGTGAACAGTGGATTGACCCATTGCAGCGCAACCGCGGTCTCCCAGAACGCCAGGAACAGCGTCATCGAGATCGTGCCGAGCAGCCATTTCTCGTGACGGTTCCGGGCCGTTCGCGGCCCGCGCCCGGTGGCGCGGCTTTTGACCGGCGATGCGAGCGGGGTCAGCGCGTCCATGGCTCAGGCCGCCGCCGTCATCATGCCGGTGCGCACCGCTTCCTCCTCGATCAGTTGCCAGACGCGTTGTTCGATAGCGAGGAAACCTTGCTCGCGCTTGATCGCCAGGGTTCGGACCGCAGGCAGATCGATCTCGATGATGGCCTTGATCGTCGCCGGCCGGGCCGAGAACACCACGACGCGCTGCGCGAGAAAAATCGCCTCGTTGATCTGGTGGGTGATGAACAGCGCGGTGGTGCGGGTGCGCGCCAGGATCTTCAGCAGTTCGACCTGCATGAACTCGCGAGTCTGGGCGTCGAGCGCCGCGAACGGCTCGTCGAGCAGCAGGAGCTGCGGCTCCATCACCAGCGCGCGGGCGATGTTGACCCGCTGGCGCATGCCGCCGGACAGTTCATGCGGGTAGTGCTCGGCAAAGCCGCGCAGGCCGACCAGCTCGATCATGGCGGCGGCGCGCTCGTTGATCGCCGGCTTGGCGAGCTTGCCCTGGATTTCCAGGCCGTAGCCGATGTTCTGACGAACGGTGCGCCACGGAAACAGGCAATCGTTCTGGAACACGAAGGCGCGATCCGGACCGGGCCGATCGACGATGCGGCCGTCGACCAGGATCTGCCCGCCGTCGACCGGCACCAGGCCGTCGACCGCGTTGAGGAACGTGGTCTTGCCGCAACCGCTCGGGCCGACGATCGCGACCAGCTCGCCTTCGAACAATGTCAGATCGATGCCGCGCAACACCTCCAGCGGCTGCTGGGTCCGTTCGCTGTAATGGGTCAGCGAGACCTGCCGGGCCTCCAGCTTGCGCGGTCGCTGCGGATCGGCGGCGGTCAAGTCTTGGGCCCGAGCAGCTTCGCAAAAAAGCCTTCGCGCTCGAGCTCGTCGAGCAGCGAGCGATCGACCATCTGCTCGGGCGCGACCGACTTGGCCTTCGGCTCCTTAGCGGCGAGCTCGCCCAGCACCGAGCCGATACCCGTGACCGAAATCTCCAGCCGCGCCGGATAGGTCTTGACGTAGGACTCATAGGCGGCGCGGACATTCGCCGCGTCCTTGACCTTGAGGAAGGACTGCGTCTGCGGGATGGCGAGGTCCGGGTTCTGCTTGAGCTCCTGCACAGCAGTCGCCATCGCCATCAGGAATTTTTTGACGATCTCGCGATTGTTTTTCAGGAACGCGCGCGAGGTGACAAACGATGTGTTGGGGTAGTCGCGGACGAAATCGTTGAGGTCGACCAGAACCTGAAATCCCTGCCGCGTCAGTTCCGCGGTATCGGGATATTGCTCGAACGTCCCGTCGACCCGCCCGCTAATGATCGAGGCCATGCGCGTCGAGGCGCCGCCGAGCTGAAGCACGTTAACGTCCTTTCGCGTGAGTCCGAGATGCTTGAGTGCAAAATCGGCGGCGGCGTCGGTGGACGAGCCGTACCGGCTGATGCCGATATTCTTGCCCTTGAGATCGGCGGCGCTCTTGATCTCGGCCTTGACGATGAGCTGATAGGGCAGGGTGTTGGCGATGCCGCCGATGATGACGACGTCGGCGCCCTGGACCGCGGCGGCGATCGCCGGAGTGTAGCCATTCTGCGCCACGTCGAGCGAGCCGCCGACCACGGCCTGGGTGAGCATCGAGCCGCCTTCGATGAAGGTCGGGGTGATGTCGAGGCCGAAGCGCTTGAAGATGCCCTGCTGCACGGCGTAGTTCAGCGGCGCCGAGGTCATCGAATAGCCGTCATAGGCCATGCGCAGCTTGGTAGGCGGCGCGTTCTGCTGGGCCGTAGCGGCGGTCGCGAGGCTCGCGCCGAACAGGAGCGCCAAAATTATTTTTGTTTTCATGACAGCAGCGCCTTCATGCGTTCCTGATTGATGCCCTTGACCAGCTGGTCGACCAGACCGCCGAGCGGCGTCGGCACCTGCGCGGCTTGCGCAAGCTTCAGCGCCACGTCCATGTCCTTCACCGCCCATTTTCCCGTACTTTTGCCCCAGCGGGAAAGCGACCAATTGGCGCCGCTGCCGTCGTTCAGGGCAGCCACCAGGCGAGGGACGTCGGCGCCCAGGTGCTTCGCCAACGTCAGCGCCTCCATGTTCGCCGTCATGCAGGCCCATAGCAGCATGTTGTTGATGGTCTTGGCAATTTGGCCGCTGCCGGGGCCACCCAGGTGCAGCACCTTGGCGCCGAAGGCGGCCAGCACCGGCTTGGCGCGCTCGAAGGCCTGCTCCATGCCGCCGACATAGATCGTCAGCGTGCCGTTGTTGGCGGCCTCCTGGCCGAGCACCACCGGCGTGTCGAGCACGCCCACGCCGCGCTTGGCCGCCAGCGCGGCGAGCTCGCGGCAGGTCTCCGGCGCGACCGAGCTTGCGATGCAGATGACGCCGCCGGCCGCAAGCTGCTGAAGCAACTCGTGCGTGACCTCGCGCACCTGGTCGTCGGTTGCCACCATGACGATGACCACCTCGGCGTGGCGCGCCACCTCGGCGGCGCTCGCGGTTTTCAGCTTCTGGTCCCGCGCGCGGCCGACCGCGGCCGCGTCGATATCGTGGCCGCGCACGTCGAAGCCCTTGGCTGCCATGTGCCGCGCCATCTGCAAGCCCATGGCGCCGAGCCCGATCACGCCGGTGCGGGTGACTTGATTGGATTCATGTTGCATGGCCAGCCTCGTCGGTGGCGGATCGTTAAAGGATCAGTCCGGTATCCGTGCCTCGCCGCGAGCCGGCTACCGCACCGGCGTCGGGTCCTCGATCACCGGATTCGACAGCACACCCAAACCGTCGACCTCGACCTCGCAGACGTCGCCGGGGCGCATGTGCAATTGGCCGGCGACGATCACCTTTCCGACCGGCTTCTCTGGCTTCTCGCCCGGCCGCAGCGGCAAGGCGCCGGGCGAGCCGGTGACGATCACGTCGCCGGGCTGCAGCGTGTAGCCTTCGGACAGGTATTCGATCAGCCGCGGCACATGGAACAACAGCCCCGAGATCTTGGCGCGTTGGCGCTCGATGCCATTGAGCCGGGTGATCAACGTGTGGTCGGCGGGATCGCCGAACTCGTCCGGCGTCATCAGCCATGGTCCAAAGCTGCCGGAGCGCTCGAAGTTCTTTCCCAGGCCGAATTGACGGTTATGGCCTTGGTATTCGCGCACCGAGCCTTCGTTGTAGCAGGAATAGCCGGCGACGTGGGCGAACGCCTGGTCGCGTTTGATGAAGCGGCCGGGCTTGCCGATGATGACGGCGAGCTCGCCCTCGTAATCATAGGCCTCGGCGATTTTTTGCTTGGGCGCCCAGAGCGCCTGCTTGTGCCCGACCTGGGAGATCGGCATGCGCAGGAAAATCTGCGGATAGTCCGGCGAGGTTGTCAGGCCGGTCTCTTCGATATGGAGCTTGTAGTTGAGCGCCAGCGCCCAGGTCGCGTGCGGCTCGCGGATCACCGGATCGAATTCGATATCGTCGAGCGAAAGATCGGCAGGCTTTCCGGTTGTTGCCGCGCGGACGGTCGCAAGCGTCGGATCGATCTCCAGGATCTTGCGAAGATCCGACGGCAGATTGGGCGCGACCTTCGACAAGGCCACGACGCCCTTGGCTCCGGTGACGACGCCGACGCCCGGCTTGCCCTGGTGACGATAGGATACGACTTTCACGACAATCCCTCCCTTTGATCAAGACGCATGCGGGCCTGGCCGCGTTCGATTTGGCTGCGTGCGATCATGCGGTTTCTCCGCCTTGAGCGCAGCCCGTCGCGTCCGCGTCGCCGCGTCGTCGATCGTCCAGCCCGCGCCATTCTTTCTCAGCACCACGCCGTACTGCTTTTCCGCAGCCTCCGGCGACACCAGGCCCTCGCGCACGTCGTCGAGCACCTGGCCGGGCTCGCGCTCCAATGCGTCGGCATAGCCGCCGCCGCCCGGCGTATCGAGCCGGAACACGTCGCCGACCTTGAGCGGATAGTCGGCGTAGCGCGTCGGCAGGCGCTTTTCACCATCGCGCCCGGGGTTGATCAGGATGTCGCCGGTGCGGCCCGGATTGCCGCCCGAGAGACCGTTCGCCGGCACGATGTGCTTGGTGGAGCGGATCGAGAAACGCGCGTCGGCCAGATTGACGTATTCGCGCCGGATGCCGAGCCCGCCGCGATAGAAGCCCGGGCCGCCGGAGTCGCGGATCAATTCATACCGAATGAGGCGCGTCGGAAACTCGCTCTCGATGATCTCGACCGGCGCGATCTTGGCGTTGCTCTGGTTCATGCAGGTGCCGGACATGCCGTCCTTGCTAGGCCGCGCGCCGGCGCCGCCGCCGATGATCTCGTATTGCACGTAGCCCTTGCCGGTGGTCGTGGTGCGGCCGCCGATGATGATCGAGCGCGAGCCCGCGCCGTCGGCGCGGATGCGGTCCGGCACGATGCGCGCCAGCGCGTCGTAGATCGCATCGACCAGCGCGTGGATGGTCGGGTTGTAGGTGTTGACCGGGGCCGGAAAGCGCGGGTTGAGCACGCTGCCCTCGCGCGCCTCGAAGGTGTAGCCGTTGAGCAGGCCGCTGCTGACATACATGCGCGGGTCGATCATCGAGATCAGGCAATAGGCGATCGAGGCCCGCACCAGCGGTGGCCGGATGTTGGCCGGCCCGCGGGTCTGGTCGGCCGAGCCCGAGAAGTCGAAGTGCAGCCGGTCGCCGTGCTTCTCGGCGACCACGTGGATCCGCACCGGCTTGTTCAGGTCGACGCCGTCGTCGTCGATGAAGCGCTCGGCCTCATAGCGACCGTCGGCCCATTCGGCGACCGCGGCGCGGACCGCGGCCTCGCCCAGTTCGAACAGCCGCGCGCAGCAGGCCTCGACCTTGTCGCGGCCGTATTTGGTCAGCAATTCATTGACCCGGCGCTCGGCCAGGCGGCACGAGCCGAGCTGGCCGCGCATATCGCCCAGCACGAGCTCGGGCGTGCGGCTGTTGGCGGCGATCAGCCGCTCGATGTCGAGGTTCGGCTGGTGGCGGTGCTGGTAGCGCACCGCCGGCAGGTGCAGGCCCTCGTTGAACGTCTCGCGCGCCTGGCCGGAGCAGCTTCCCGGCACCGGGCCGCCGATGTCGCTCTTGTGCGCGATCGAGCCGCAGAAGCCGAACAGCTCGCCCTGAAAGAACACCGGCGTCAGCACGCACATGTCCGGGGCGTGCGGGCTGCCGCCCTGGTAGGGATGGTTGATGATGAAGGCGTCGCCCTCCGCCATCGCGCCGCTGAATTCCTTGATGACGGCTGCGGTGCAGGCCGGGAACGCGCCGATGTGCAACGGCAGCACGACGTGCTGGGCGATGATCTCGCCGCGGGTGTTCATCAGCGCGCAGGAGGCGTCCTGCGATTCGCGGATGATGGTGGAGAAGCCGGTGCGGAACAGCGAGTTCTGCATCTCCTGCACGATGCCGGAGAGCGAGGCCTTCACCACTTCGAGATCGATCGGGTTGACGGTCATTGTTTTGCTCGGCGCCAACAGCGCGCCCTGTGCCTTGGGGCGATGTCCAAGGTCATGTCTCCATTGTCACGATCAGGTTCTTCCATTCATCCACCCGCGCGATCTGGCCGGGGACCAGAACAGTGGTGCAATCGAACTGATCGAGCACCGCCGGCCCCGCGAGCGTGAGCCCGACGTCCAGCCTCTCGCGTTGATAGACCGGGCAATCCAGGGTCGCGTCCTCGAAGCGCACGCGCCGCGTCGCGCGCTGCGCGTCGGCCAGTGTGCGGCCCTCGCGCTTGAAGCGCGGCAACTGCACCGGCGGAATGAGGCCGATACCGGTGACGCGATAGGACACCACCTCGACCGGCTCTTCCGGCGCGGCGTGGCCGAACATGGTGCGATGCTGCGCGTCGAACGTCCGGCGCAATTGCACCAGGCCATCGGCGGCGATCGCGCCGGCCGGGCAGGGCATGGTCATCTCATAGCCTTGGCCGGCGTAGCGCAGGTCGATGCCGCGCTCGACCCGGATGCGGTCGGCGGCAAAGCCGTCGGCGCGGAGGTCGGCGGTCGCTTGCGCCTCCAGCCGCGCGAACAGGCCGTTGACGTCGTCGGGCTTGAGCTCATGCATCGGCGTCATGCGCGACTGCACATAGTCGTGCTTGACGTCGGACATCAGCAGCCCGATTGCGGAATAGACGCCGGGATAGAGCGGCACCACGATGCCGGCCATGCCGAGATCGCGGGCGATCCGGCCGGCGTGCAGCGGGCCGGCGCCGCCGAAGGCGAGCAGCATGAAGTCGCGCAGGTCGTGGCCGCGCATGGTGGAGATCGCCTTGATCGCCTCCTCCATCTTGACGTCGATGATCCGGATGATGCCAGCGGCGGCGTCTTCGACGCTCAGCCCGAGCGGCTTGGCAACGCCTTCGACCGCCTGTCGCGCCTTGACGGCGTCGAGCTTCATGCGGCCGCCGAGGAAATTGTCCTCGCTGAGCAGGCCCAGCACGAGATTGCAGTCGGTGACGGTCGGGTCGGCGCCGCCGCGGCCATAACAGGCCGGCCCGGGAACCGCGCCGGCGCTCTGCGGGCCGACCTCGAGCACGCCGAGCCGATTGACCCGCGCGATGGTGCCGCCGCCGGCGCTGACGGTGTTGATGTCCATCATCGGCACGGCGAGGTCGCGGCCGTCGATCTTGCCGCGGCCGGTGAGCGAGGGCGCGCCGTCCTTGATCAGCGCCACATCGCACGAGGTGCCGCCCATGTCGAAGGTGATCAGGTTCTGGCAGCCGGTCATCCGGCAGGCGTAGGCGCCGGCGGTGACGCCGCCGGCGGGCCCCGACAGCACGGTCGTGACCGCGCGCGCCGAGGCGCCCTCGAAGGTCGCCATGCCGCCGTTCGACTGCATGACGTATTTCTGCCGCGTCACGATGCCGGCCGAGGCGAGGCGCTGATCGAGCTTCTCGACGTAGCGGGCGAGGATCGGCTGCAGGTAGGCGTTGATGACGGTGGTGGAGAGCCGGTAGTACTCGCGGATCTGCGGCAGCACCTCCGACGACAGCGAGATCGAGCAGCCGGGTATTTCCTCGGCGACGATCTCGCGGACCCGCGCCTCGTGCTGCGGATGCAGGAACGAGAACAGCAGGCACACCGCGATCGATTCGATGTTCTGTGCCGCGAGCTCGCGGACGGTTGCGCGCAACGCGCCCTCGTCGAGCGCGCGCAGCACGTTGCCGCGGAAATCGACGCGCTCGGCGACCTCGCCGGTCGCACTCTGGCGCACCAGCATGATCGGCTTGTCGTACATCACGTCGAAGATCGCGGTGCCGTAGGGCCGTGCCTGTTCGGCGACCGGATAGATACCGCGGAAGCCTTCGGTCACCAGCAAGCCGGTCTTGACGCCCTTGCCTTCCAGCAGCGCGTTGGTGCCGACCGTGGTGCCGTGGCAGAAGAACGAGATCGCGGAGGGTTCGCGCGCGGCTTCCTGGATGCCTTGCAGGATGGCGCGCGAAGGATCGTCCGGCGTCGAGGCGATTTTGGTGATCGACAGCTCGCCGGTGTCCTCGACCAGCGTGACGAAGTCGGAAAATGTCCCACCGGTGTCGACGGTGACGCGATAGCTGCTCATGTCATCGACCCGTGACGGCGGTTGCTAGTTCGGCGCGATGCCGGCTTCCTTGATCACCTTGCCCCAAAGCGCGGCCTCATCGGCAAAGAATTTCGCGGTCGCGGCCGGACTGGTGGCCCCCACTTCAAGCGAAATGCTCTGCAACCGCTCGCCGACCTCCTTGCTGCGCAGCACCTCGATCGCGTCGCCATTGAGCCGCTGCGCCAGCGCCGGCGGCGTGCCCGGCGGGGCGGCCAGGCCGAACCAGGTGATCGAACGAAAGCCCGGCACGCCGGCCTCCGAGAAGGTCGGCAGTTCCGGGGCATTCCTGGCGCGCTCCAGGTCGGCAACCGCGAGGATTTTCAGCTTGTCGCCGCGGTGCAGCGGCACCGAGGTCGCAAGCGTGTCGAAGAACATGTCGACGTTGCCGGCAATGATGTCGTTGAGCGCCGGCACCGCGCCGCGGTAGGGCACCGCCACCATCTTGATACCGGTCAGCATTTCGAGCTGGGCGGCCGACAGATGTGCGGTCGAACCCGGGCCTTGCGTCGCGAAGGTGAGCTTGCCGGGGTTGGCTTTGGCGTGGGCGATCAGCTCCTGCAACGAGGCCGCGGGCAGCGATTTGCGCGCCGCCAGCACGTTTGGAATCTTCGCCAGCATGGTGATCGGCACGAAGTCCGACGGCGCATAGGTGAGATCGCGGCTGAGCAGATGGCTGATGGTGAACGGCGCCGGTGGCGCCACCAGCAGCGTGTGACCGTCGGGCGCGGCGCGCGCGACCGCGGCCGCGCCGATGTTCATGCTGCCGCCGGCGATGTTCTCCACCACCGTGGGCTTGCCCCATTTGCGGGCGAGCGCGTCGGCCACCAGTCGCGCCAGCGTATCGGTGGTGGACCCGGCCGCCGCCGGCACGACGATCTTGACGGTCTGCGAGGGATAATCCTGCGCCGGCGCGGGCAGCGCCAGCAGCACGGCCAGCGCAACCAAACCAACACGCGACAGAGCTTTGGTTCGCGAACGCATCCGGCCCATCCTACTTTTTGTCGAGCTCGTTGAAGCGGGTGATCACGTCCTTCCGCGTCGCCGCCGAGCGCGCGATCATCTTCAGCACGCTGTCGCCGTCGATCGGGCTGACGTCGAAGCCGAGCCGTTCGGCTTCGGCTACGAAAGTGGCATCCTTGGTCATCTCGACGAACGCGTCTCGCAGCGCCACGGCGCGGTCGGCCGGGACGTCGGGCGGCGCGGCAAACGGCAGCGACATCAGAAACGGCAGCTCGGCGAATTCGATCAGCGCCAGCGCCTGCGGATCGCTGGTCATCTCGCGCCCGGTCGGAGCATCGGGAAACTCCGCGAGCCGGTTGCGGCGGCCATAGTGCATCAGCGGGCGGAACGCCTTTTTGGACCACAGGTCCTTTTGACCGGTACGGGCCGAGCTCAAGCCCACCATCTGGCCGTCGAGCTCGCCACGCTGCATCGCCAGAAACATCGGCGCGGCGCCGTGATAGCCGCGCACCACCTTGACGTTAAGCCCGAGGATGTCGCGCGAGATCAGGGCAAAGATCAGATTGCTCGAAGCCGACGTGTCGGCGCCGAGCGTCACCGACACGCCGGGCTTTTTCAGGTCGGCCACGCTCTGCGCCGGATGGTTGGTGTTGATCAGCATGAGGTAGGCGTCGTCGGCGTAGGACGACAGGCTGCCGAGCCAGGTGAATTTCACCGGATCGAAGCTGGCGTTGCGGTCACCCTGGATCTGCAACTGCGGCACGGCGCGCTCGATCTTGGCGACCACCGAGCCGTCCTTCTCGGCGTTGTTGTAGAGCCGGTTGGCGGTGACCAACCCGCCGCTCCCCGGGTTGTTCTGGACCACGAAGCTTGGATTGCCGGGAATGAAGCGGCCGAGATGACGCGCCACCAGCCGCGCCGAAATGTCGTTGATGCCGCCCGGGGCGGTGCCGACCAGCATGGTGACCGACCGGCCCTTGTAGAACTGCTCGACCGTTTGTGCCGCCGCAGGCTGCAACGCGCAGCGTGATGCCGAGCATGCCGATCGCGATCAGCGACGGGCGGGAACACATCATGGCATGGCCTCCAGCAGGGTGCCGTAGCCCTGGCGCGGCTCGCGCACGTGCAGGCGTTTCTGCATTTCCCAGACCCGCGCGGTCACCGGATGCACCACCGGCACCTGCAGATCCTGCTCCAGGGTCTGGATGATGTTGAGCGTGCGCCAACCCGACCCGAGCATGTAGATCGCGTCGGCGCCCTTGTGCTTGAGGAAGCTTTTCTTGATATGCGCATAGACCTGCTCGGCGGCCAATTCCTGCACCTTGTCGAATGGCACGTCGATGCCGTCCATGGCGCGCACGTCGAAGCCGGCGTCGCGCATGTATTTGGCGAACACCGCGTTGAGCCTGGCCGGGAAATAGGTCGCGCCGACGATCGACTTGGCGTTGAGCGCCTGCAGCGCCCGGACGTGATTCTGCGCCACGGTGAAGATCGGGACCTTGTATTTCTTCTCCCAGGCCTTCACCAGCGCGGCCTCGCGCTTGCGCCCCTGCACCATGAACGGCGGCGCGCCATGCGGATGAATGAGGTCGCAGCCGACCTCGGCAAGCTGCGCGATCGCCTTTTCGTAGTGCGGCATCATGGCCTTGAACTCGTCTTCGGTGCCGCGGCGGATGTTGAGGAACAGCGGGATGCAGGCGATGCCGTCCGGCAGCAGGCGGATGACCTCCTCGGTCACGCCCGGCCGCATGGTCGGATTGATCATGCCGACAACGCCGCGCCAACTGGAAAACGCCATGTCAAAATCCTTCCGCGAATCCCTCGGCCATCATTCCCGGCGGTTGCGGAGCAAGCCAACCCGGAGAGGCTTTCGCATCAACGGCAAGCCTATCATTCGTTCGAGCCATAGTCGTTGACCGCGGCGTCCTTCGACACATAGCCCTCGGCGATGTCGTGCTGCACCGCCGCGCGGTCGCGCTGCCTCGGATCGCCATAGCCGCCGCCGCCAGCGCTTTGCAGCAGGAAGCGCTCGCCGGCCACCATGTCGACCCGCGCCGACGCCCGCGTCTCGAACTCCTTGTCGGTGCCGACCCGCACCACGAAGCGGGCACGCGCGCCATCCCTGCCGCCGGCCACGCCCTTGCAGGGGAAGCGCGTCTTGTTGAAGCGGCGGATCACCACGGCGTCCTCCAGCAGCTCGTACTCGCGCTGGATGGCGAGCCCGCCACGCCAGCGGCCGGGTCCGCCGGTGTCCGGCACCAGGCCGAAGCGGGTGATGCGGCAGGGAAACTCCGATTCCAACACCTCGATCGGCGAGACGTGCAGATTGCTGAGATGGGTCGCCGGCCCGGTGACGCCGTCGTGGCCAGCGCCGCCGCCATAGGCGGAGCCGGCGATCTCGTATTGCTGGTTCATCTGGCCCGGCCGACCCTTGCTCCAGGCGATGCTGAGCGCGCTCGAGCCGCCGGAATGCGCCATCGCCCGGTCCGGATTGAAATGCGCCAGCGCCTCGATGATCACGTCGGTCAGCGCCAGGTTGACCATCTGATAGCTCGACACCGCGCCGGGCGGATCGGCGTTCACCACGGTGCGCGGCGCGTGCTTGATCCGCACCGCGTCACGCATGCCATCATTGTAGGCGATGTCGGGGCCGAGGCTGCCGATCAGTGAATAGAACACGCAGGCCTCGACCATCGGCGGCCGCAGGTTGACCGGGCCTTTGGCCTGCGGAGCACAGTTGGAGAAATCGAAGTGCGCGAGGCCGTCCTTGATCGCGACGGTGACCGCGAGCTTGATCGGCTTGTCCGCCTCGATGCCGTCGCTGTCGAGATAATGCTCGGCCGATGACGTGCCGTCCGGCAATTTTGCGAGCGCCGCGCGCAGCTCGTCGGCAGCGCCGTTCAGGATCGCGGCGAATACGCTCGTCAGCGTGCCGGCGCCGAACCGCTCGCACAATTGCTTGACGCGCTCGACGCCCATTTGCGTGGCCGCGATCTGGGCGTGGATGTCGCCACGCATCAGCACGGGCTGCCGGCTGTTGGTCAGGATGATGCGCTCGACGTCGGGCACCGGCTTGCCCTCCGCCCAGATCTTGATCGGCGGCAGCAGGATGCCTTCGTGATACATCTCGGTGGCGTTGGCCGAGGTCGAGCCCGGCACCGCGCCGCCGACGTCGGCCTTGTGCGCGATCGAGCCGGAGAAGGCGACGAGCTCGGCGCCGGCAAAGATCGGCGCGATGAACGCCATGTCGGAGACATGCGGCATGCCGGCTTCGTAGGGATGGTTGGAGACGAACACGTCGCCGTCCTTGATGCCGCCGTCGGGATAGAGCTTGAGGATATTGCCGACCAGATGCCGGTAGACCGGCGCGTGGAAGAACATCGGCGGCGCGATGATCAGCCGGCCGTTGCGGTCGAGGATGACGCAGGAGAAGTCGCGCAACTCGCGGATGATGGTGGAATAGCCCGAACGGTAGAAATGGTAGTGCATCTCCTCGACCAGGCTGGAGATCTTGTTGCGCAGGATTTGGATCAGGACAGGGTCCATCAGCGTATTCCTACAATCGTCGCGGCAGTGCTTGCTGCGCAGTTGTTTGTCTAGCCACCGCTCTTCTCCAGAATCAGGTTTCGCAATCCATCCACCCGCGCCGACCAGCCGGGCGGGATGACGGTGGTGGCGTCGAACTGCTCGACGATGGCCGGCCCTGCGATCACGGCGCCGATGGCGAGCCGGTCGCGCTCGTAAAGCGTGGCCTCGATCGCGGTCTTGCCGTCGAAGTGGATGGTGCGCTGGCCCTTGATCGCCGCCGATGCCGCCGGCGCGGCGGCAGGGACCGCTTCCTCGCGCGCCTGGTACTTCGGCACCGGCACGCGGACGCGCAGGCGGTAACTCACCAGTTCGACCGGGCGCTCCTTGGCGGCATGGCCGTGGATCTGCGCATGGCGCTCGTCGAACCGCGTTCGCGCGCCGGCGAGCGCCTCCTTGGTCATACGGCCGGCATAGAGGCCGTCGAGCGGCGTGCGCAGCTCGTAGCCCTGGCCGTTGTAGCGCAGGTCGAGCTCGCGCGCGAAATGCGCCGCCGCGGCGTCCATGCCTTCGGCTGCGAGCTCGTGCCGCGCCTTGGCTTCGAGCTGCGCGAACGCCTGCTCGACATGATCGGCGCCGACCTCGGCCAGCGGGCGCAGCTCGGAGCGGATGTAGTCATGCACCACGTCGGTGCAGAGCAGCCCGAGCGCCGAGAACGCGCCCGGCCGCGGCGGCACCAGGATGCGCTTCATGCCGAGCTCGTCGGCCACCGCCGCGGCGTGCACCGCGCCGGCGCCGCCGAACGGCAGCAGCGTGAAAGCGGACAGGTCGACGCCGCGCTTGGCGGCGAACACCCGCACCTCGTCGGCCATCCGCATGTCGACAATGCGCCGGATGCCGGCGGCGGCGTCGAGCACGCCGAGCTTGAGCGGCTGGGCGATATGGCTGTCGAGCGCTGCGCGCGCCGCGGCAGCATCGAGCTTCTGCTTGCCGCCCAGGAAATAGTCGGCGTTGAGGAAGCCGCACACCAGATCGGCGTCGGTGACGGTCGGCGCCTTGCCGCCACGGCCGTAGCAGGCCGGCCCCGGATCGGCGCCGGCGCTGTGCGGGCCGACGGTAAGGAAACCGCCACCGTCGATGCCGGCGATCGAGCCGCCGCCGGCCGAGATCGTGGTCATGTCGAGCGCCGGCACGTCGACCTGGCGACGGGCGATGATGCCCTCGGTGGTCTCCAACGGCGCGCCGCCCTCGATGAAGGCGATGTCGCAGCTGGTGCCGCCCATGTCCAGCGTGACCAGGCCGGCCGCCGCCTCGCGCGCCAGATAGGCGCTGGCCTGGGCGCCGGCGGCGGGGCCGGAGAACAGCGTGTGGACGGTGCGGCCGCCGGTGATCGCGGCGGAGAACGGCATCACGCCGCCGTTCGACTGCATCAGGAAGCGCTGCTGCGTCTCGATGCCGATCTTGCTCAGTCCCTCATTGAGATGGTCGATGTAATGCACCATCACCGGCTCGAGATAGGCGTTGAGCAGCGTGGTGGACATGCGCGGCCATTCGCGCACCCGCGGCAGCACCTCGCTGGACAGCGACACGTATACGCCGGGAAATTCCTGGTGGATGATGGTCCGTGTCTCGGCCTCGTGCGCGGGATGCATGTAGGAGAACAGATAGCAGACCGCGATCGACTGCACGCCGGCGGTCTTCAATTCGCGCGCGGCCTGCCGCACCGCGTCGCGGTCGAGCGGCACCAGCACATTGCCATGGTGGTCGCAGCGCTCGGGGATTTCGTAGGTCAGGCTTTGCGGCGCGATCGGCTGCGGCCGCTGAAAGAAATAATCGAACAGGTTGCCGTCGCGCGCCTGAGTCTGCACCTCCTGGATGGCGCGGAAACCGTCGGTGATCAGCATACCGACCTTGGCGCCGCGCATTTCCAATAGCGCGTTGGTGGTGATGGTGGTGCCGTGGGCGAAGAACTCGATCTCGGCGGGCCTCACGTCGCGGGCAAGAAAACGCGCGATGCCGTCGAGCACGCCGAGCGCCGGGTTCTTCGGCGTGCTGGCAACCTTCTCGACCAGACAGCTCGCCGGTCTTGGCGTCAAGCAGCACCAGGTCGGTGTGGGTGCCGCCCACATCGACGCCCAGCCGGTAACGTGCGGCAGAACTCGTCACGGGGCGCTGTCGCCGATCATCATGGCGGCGAGCCCGCCGTCAACAAACAGCATGTCGCCGACGATGAACTCGGAATCGTCGGAGGCGAGGAACAGAATTGCGCGGGCGAGATCCATGGGTACGCCGGCGCGGCCGGCGAGATTGACCACCGGACGGGTCGGATCGAACTCGTCCTTGCCGACCGGCGAGCCGATCTTGTTCGGCACCACGCAGTTGACCCGGATCTTGTGCGGGGCGAGCTGCACCGCCATCGAGCGGGTAAGGTTGGAGATGCCGGCCTTGGCGGTGGTGTAGGCGATGGCGCGGCTCCTGCCGAAGAAGCCCGAGGTGGAGCCGACGTTGACGATCTTGCCGCCCGACTTCTGGGCGACCATCTGCTTTGCCACCTTCTGGCTCATCAGGAACGGTCCGGTCAGCGTCACCGCCATGACGCGGTCCCAGTCGGCCTTGCTGATGTCGAGGATGTGCTTGTTGTCGGAGACAGCGGCGTTGTTGATCAGGATGTCGATCTTGCCCCACTTGGCGGTGACGTCTTTGACCAGCTTTTCGACGTCGGCCTCAGACGACACATCGGCGACGAAGCCCGCCGCCTCGCCGTTGCTCTTGACGATATCGCCCGCGACCTTGTCGGCGCGGCCCTGGTGATTGTCCACCACCGCGACCTTGGCGCCTTCGGTCGCAAACAGCTTGGCGGTGTCCTCGCCGATGTTGCGGCCGGCGCCGGTGATGATCGCGACTTGCCCTGCAAGCTTCATATGCACTCCCTGGCGCCACGCCCCGTTTGCGGGCATTCTCCAAGCCTCGCGCCGGGGACGCAAGGATGGCGGACAAGGATCAGCAATCCGAATACATGAGCAATGTCATCGGCACGCCCGGCGCGGACCCGGCGGGGCTGACGCCGCATGTCGCCTACACCGACCTGCGCGAATGGATCGACGAGGCCAAGAAGCTCGGCGAGGTCCGCGAGGTCAAAGGCCTGTCCTGGCAGAAGGACATCGGCATGGCGTCCGAGGTCATCCTGCATGACGAGAACGCGCCCTGCGTGATCTTCGAGGACGTGCCCGGCACTCTTCCGGGCAGCCGGGTGCTGGTGAATTTCTTCGGCGGCAAGCGCCAGAAGATGACGCTGGGGTTCCCGACCGAGCTTACCAAGCTCGAGCTGAGCGAGGGGTTCCGCACCCATTATATGGCGGACCTCAAGCGCATCCCGCCGCGCTATGTCAACGACGGCCCGGTGTTCGAGAACGTCATCACCGGCGACGCGGTGGACGTGACCATCTTCCCGACGCCGAAATGGCACGACGCCGACGGCGGACGCTACATCGGCACCGGCAGCTTCAACGTCACCCGCGATCCGGACGAGGGCTGGATCAACTGCGGCACCTACCGGGTGATGATCCACGACGCCAAGACCGTGGGCTTCTACATCTCGCCCGGCAAGCACGGCCGCATCCAGCGCGACAAGTACGAGGCGCGGGGCGAGCCGATGCCGCTTGCCATCGTGGTGGGCTGCGATCCGATGTCGTTCCTGATGGCGTCGAGCGAAGTGCCCTACGGCGTCTGCGAATACGAGGTGATCGGCGGTATCCGCGGCAAGGCGGTCGACGTGGTCAAGGCGCCGATCACCGGCCTGCCGGTGCCGGCCAACGCCGAGATCGTGATCGAAGGCTACGTCATGCCCGGCAACGTCAAGCCGGAGGGCCCGTTCGGCGAATGGATGGGCTACTACGGCAGCGACGTGCGCAACGAGCCGGTGATGGACATCAAGGCGATCTATCACCGCAACAACCCGATCCTGCTCGGCTGTGCGCCGCAACGGCCGCCCGACGAGATCGCCCGCTACCGCGCGCTCACCCGTTCGGCGATCGTGCGCGAGAATATCGTCAAGGCCGGCGTGCCCGACATCGCGGCGGCCTGGGCGCACGAGATCGGCACCGCGCGGCTGCTGCTCGGCGTCGCCATCCGGCAGCGCTATCCGGGCCATTCCAAACAAGCCGGCCACGTCGCCGCGATGTGTCACTCCGGCGCCTATGCGGGGCGCTATGTGATCGTGGTCGACGACGACATCGACGTGTCCAACCTGGACGAGCTGATCTGGGCGATGCTGACGCGCTCCGATCCCGCCACGTCCATCGACATCATCCGCAACGCCTGGTCGACCCCGCTCGATCCGCGCATCGAGCCCGAGCGCAAGGCCAAGGGCGACTTCACCAACAGCCGCGCCATCATCGACGCCTGCCGGCCCTGGCACTGGCGCGACAAGTTCCCCAAGGTCAATGCGCCGTCGCCCGAAGAGGCGCGGCTGGCCAGGCAGAAGTTCGGCTATCTCTTGAAATAGTGGGCGGCACTCAGTCCACCTCTCAATCCGCCCTTTCAGTCGACTTGGATGCCGGCGGATTTGGCAATTGCAGACCACTTGTCCATCTCGGCCTTGATGAACGCCGCGGCCTGCTCGGGGCTCAGGGTGAATTGCTCGTTGCCGAGCTTTTTCAGTCCAGCTTGGTATTCGTTCGACGCGAACGTTTCCTGCATGGCCTCCGCGAGCCGCGCCAGGATGTCAGGCGGCGTGTTCACCGGGGCGGCGAGGCCGGCCCAGGACGACGAAATGACCGCGGGGAGGCCGAGTTCGCCGAAGGTCGGCGTTTCCGGCAGCAGCGGCGAGCGCGTCGGCCATGCCATCGCCAGGGCCTTCAGCCGTCCGCCGCGGATGTTCTCGAGCGTCGTGCTCAGATCATTGATGAAGACATCGACGTCGCCGGACAGCAGCCCGAGCACGGCCGGACCACCGCCGCGATAGGGAACATGGACGAGATCGATGCCGGCCTCGCGTTTGAACAGCTCGCTCGCGAGATGGATCGCTCCGCCGGCGCCGGAGGAGGCGTAGGTGAGCTTGCCGGGCTGCGCCTTGGCGAGTTGCACAAGATCGGCGAGCGAGTTGACCGGAAGCGTCGCGCGGACGACCAGGACATGCGGCGTGTAGGACACGAGGCCGATGAGCTTGAGGTCCTTGTGGACGTCAAACCGCAACTTCGTCATGACCGCGGGATTGACCGCAAAGCTCGAGCTCGACCCGAACAGCAGCGTGTAGCCATCCGGCGCGGCCCGCACCACGGATTCGGTGCCGACCACGCTCGATGCGCCGGTGCGGTTCTCGATATAGACGCTTTGGCCGAGCACCGTGGCAAATGGCGGCGCGAACAGCCGGGCGGCTGAGTCCGCGGGCCCGCCGGCGGCGAGCGGAACGACGAGCTTGATCGGCCGGTCGGGATAAGGTGCGGCAAGCGCGATGACTGGCAGCAGGGCTCCCGCCAGCATGCCCAGCGCAATCCGACGCGCCTTCGCACTGGATTTGACACTCGATCTTGCATGCCGGGTCATGGGATGATGCACGGTGATGCTGCTTAAGCCATCATACCCGAACGCAGGCGGCAGTATGCGGCGGTGTGGTCTGCACCAAGGGTGAGGACGTGATGCCACGGCGCGCGATCATTGCATTGGCTCTGTTGATCCTGGTGGGCTCCGCCGCTCGCCCGGCGCAGGCGGCGAGCGAAATCGCCTTCGGCATCACCAGCCAGACCGCGTTCAGCCTGGCGCACTATGTCGCGACCGAGAAGAAATATTACGAGGCCGAAAATCTGAAGGTTGACACCTATGTCGCGGGCGCGGCGGTGCAGGTGTTGCAGCAGCTTGCCGGCGGCTCGCTCAACATGGCGCAGGCCGCCACCGACCAGTCGCTACGCGCGATCCTGCGCGGCGCGCCGATCCGGATCGTCGCCGGCGCCGCATCCAACGCGCCGTTCCGCATGGTGGCCGCGAAAAACATCAAGAGCTGGAGCGAGCTCAAGGGCAAGACCATCAGCGTCGGCGGCCTGACCGACGTGACGCTCTACTTTCTGCGGGTGATGGCGCGCAAGAACGGGCTGGACGACAAGGACTACGATCTCTTGTTCGGCGGCGGCACGCCGAACCGGTTCGCCCAGCTCGCCTCGGGCGCGGTCGCCGCCGCCATGCTGACCAACCCGGTCGATTTCTCGGCGCTCGAGCAAGGCTTCGTCGATCTCGGCAGCGTGCCGCAATATCTGCCGAACTGGGCGCAGAACAACATCCTGATCGACACCCGCTGGGCGCAAGCCAATCGCGGCACGGTGGTGGCGTTCCTGCGCGCCCACATCAAGGCGACGAAGTCGATCTACGATCCGAAGAATCGCGACGAGGTCATTGCCATTCTCGCCAAGAACACCAGAACCGATCCCAAGGTTGCCGCCGACACCTACGATCTTTACATGAGGCAGCAGGTGATCGCCCGCGAAGCCGGGCTGTTCGAAGAGGGCATCAAGTCGAACTTCGACGCGCTCGTCGCCATGGGCGATGTCCCGGCGGCGCCTCCGCTCGCGGGCTACATCGACGCGAGTTTCCTCGCGGAAGCCTCGAAATAATGCAGGGCGTCCGCACCGCGACGGTCCAATGTTCGGACGGCATGCCGGCGTTCGTCGCGGTCCCGGATGCGGCGACCAAGGCGCCTGCCGTGATCGTGGTGCATGAGCGCTACGGCCTCGTGAAGCACACCTGCGATCTGGCCGAGCGCTTCGCGCGCGACGGCTTGGTCGCGATCGCGCCCGATCTCTACTTCCGGCACCCGGACCAGGCGGCGCTGCATCGCGGCGACGTCGGCTGCGACATCAGCGATCCGGACGCGGAGATTGCGCTCGGCCGCACCATCGATGCCTTGCAGGCGATCCCGCAGGCCGATCTGTCCCGGCTGTCGATCATGGGCATTTGCCAGACCGCGCGGCTGCCGCTGGTGATCGCGGCGTCCCGCCCGATCGCCGCAGCGCTGGTCTGGTACGGCGCGGCTCAGTCGCGCGAATGGCAGGTCAACGCCAAGTATCCGCGCCCGCTCGACGACATCATCGCCGCGGTCGATTGTCCGGTGCTCGGCATGTTCGGCGAGACCGATCATCTGATCTCGCTTGACGACATCCGTCGGTTTCGCGACTGCCTGGATCGTCACGGCAAAAGCTATAGCATTCATGTCTATCGCGACGCGCCGCACGGCTGGCTCAACGACACCATGCCGGGGCGCTATCGCCGCGCCCAGGCGGAGGCGTCGTGGGCCGATCAGCGGGCGTTTCTTGCCCGGGTGCTCGCGCCCGGCGCCGACCGCTCGACCCGGATGCAGCGCTATGAGGCTGACAGCGCCTTGGATTACGATTTCGGCCGCAACGTGCGCCAGGAATAGAAACGCCACAGGAGACCGTCATGGCCCGCGATTTCGAGGACCATTGCTGGAAGGACATCGTCGACGAGGAGATCCTCGAAATCTATCAGCCCTATCGCCGCGAGCTCCGCGTCGGCCGCAATCCGGCGGTGCTGGCGATCGATCTCTACAACAAGGCCTATCAGGGCGGAAATCGCCCGGTGCGCGAGGTCAACCGGCGGTTCGAAGGCTCCTGCGGCGCGAACGCCTGGACGGCGCTGGAGCCGACCCGGGCCTTGCTCGCCGCCGCGCGCAAGGCCGGCCTGCCGGTGTTCTACTCGACGCGGCACGCCGACACGGCGGTGCGCTCGACCAACCGCCGCATGCCCAAGGAGACGGAGGAGCTCTACCACATCAAGGAAGAGCTCGCGCCGCTGCCGGGCGAGATGGTGATCTACAAGGAGCGCGCCTCGGTCTTTTTCGGCACGCCGCTGATCGCGCATCTGCGCAAGGTCGGCGCCGACAGCCTGATCATCTTCGGCGAGAGCACCTCGGGCTGCGTGCGGGCCAGCACCGTCGATGCCTATTCCTACGGCTTCCACAACGTGGTGGTCGAGGAATGCACCTACGACCGCTCGATGCTGAGCCACAAGGTCAATCTGTTCGACCTGCACCACAAATACGCCGACGTGATGCATGTCGAGGAGGTGATCGAACACCTTGACGGCTTGGCACGCGGGCGCAACGCCGCATGAGCGGCGGCGCGCCGCTCGCGCGGCAATCGGTTCGGGCATTTGCTAGGGTGGATCAGGCGAGGCAAAGACCTCGCGCAAACCGGGAGAGGATCATGGATGGTCTCCGCCGTTCGGGCATGATCTTTGGCATGAGCGCGATGGTGCTGTTGGCCGGCACGCTGGCGGCGCCGGCGCAGGACTATCCGTCCAAGCCCATTCGTCTCATCGTGGTGACCGCGGCGGGCGGGCTGATGGACGTTGCCGCCCGGATGACCGCCGAGCATGTCGGCAAGTCGCTCGGCCAGAGCATCGTGATCGAAAACCGCCCGGGCGGCGGTGGCAACATCGGCGCCGAGGCGATCGCCAAGGCGCCGCCGGACGGCTACACCCTCGGTCTCATCCAGCTCGGCAATGTGGCGATCAACCCGCATGTCTACACCGACATGACGTTCGATCCGTTGACCGATCTGGCGCCGGTCGCGCCGGTGACCAGCTCGCCCATTCTGGTGGTGGCCAATGCCAAGGTGCCGGCCAACGATCTGCGCGAGCTGGTGGCGCTCGCCAAGCGCGAGCCGGGCAAGCTGAGCTACGGCTCGGGCGGGCCGGGCACCGCGCCGCATCTCGCCGGCGAAATGTTCCGCGCCGCCGCCGGCGTCGACATCCTGCACGTGCCATATCGCGGCGTCGGCCCGGCGGTGAACGACGTCGTCGGCGGGCATATCCAGCTCACCTTCGCGGGCTGGGGTGCGGTGCGCGGCGCGGTCGAGGCCGGCCACGCCAAGGTGCTGGCGGTGGCGCAGACCCAGCGGCTCAAAGGCGCCCCCCAGCTTCCCACCTCGGCCGAGGCCGGCCTGCCGGGCTACGAATTCGCCACCTGGTTCGGCATCGTAGCGCCGAAGGGCACGCCGGCGCCGGTGATCGCCAAGCTCGCGCAGCACATTCATGCCATGCAGGACGATCCGCAGGTGCAAGCGAGCCTGGCGCAAGGCGGCCTGGAGGCGGTGAAGGAAACCCCGGAGCAGTTCGGCGCCCATATGCGCCGCGACTACGAGCGGTTCCGCCCGATCGTCAAAGCCGCCAATTTGAAGCCGGAGTGAACGGGCCTGGAGCGCGTCGCCGTGAGCCGCAGCAGCAAGGTTCTGGTCGTCGGCGGCGGCATCGCGGGATTGACGCTGGCGGTCGCGCTGCGGCGCCGCGACATCGGCGTCGACGTGGTCGAGCTGCAGCCGCGCTGGAACATCCTCGGCGTCGGCATCAGCCTGACCGGACCGACGCTACGGGCGCTCAAGTCAATCGGCCTGATCGATCCCTGCGTCGAAGTGGCGTTCGGCTTCGACCGGATCGTGTTTGCCGACGCCGCCGGCCATTCGGTCGGCGCGCTCAACATGCCACGCCTGTCGGGCGCGGATTATCCGGCGACCGTCGCCATCGGCCGGCCGGCGCTGCACGACGTTCTGATCCGCAACGCGGAAGCGCTCGGCGCCTCGATCAGGCTCGGCACGACGGTGACTGCGCTCGATCAGAAGTCCGACGGCATCGACGTCGTATTCAACGACGGCCAGCGCGCCGCCTATGACTTCGTCGTGGGTTGCGACGGCATCCACTCGACGGTCCGCGAGTTGCTCTTCGACCATGTGCCGGAGGCCGATTTCACCGGGCTTGCGGTCTGGCGCGCCACCATGCCCCGGCCGAAGGCCGTCGACAGCATGCAGATGTTCTACGGCCCGCACACCAAGGCCGGCGTCAATCCGCATTCGCGCGACGAGATGTTCCTGTTTTTGGTGCAGCCGATCTTGGACGACAAGCGACTGTCGCCCGAACGGATGCACGTCGTGCTGCAGGAGCAATTGCAGGATTTCAGCGGCGAGGTGATGGATTACGTCCGCGACCATGTCACCGATCCGGCCAAGATCGACTACCGGCCGATGAACGCATTCTTGCTGCCGCCGCCGTGGTATCGCGGCCGCGCCATCGTGATCGGCGATGCGGCTCACACCACCACGCCGCATCTCGCAACCGGCGCCGGCATCGCGATCGAGGATGCGGTGGTGTTGGCCGAGCTGATTGCCACCGATGCGCCGCCGGCCGAACTGCTCGAGCGCTTCATGGCGCGGCGCTTCGATCGCTGCCGGCTGGTCGTTGAGACCGCCGTCAAATTGGGCAATATGGAGAAGGACAAGAGCATTCCGATCCAGGCCCATTTCGACCTGATGACAAACACGTTCCGGCAACTGGCTGCGCCCATCTGATGACCTTGCGGGGAGAAGCATCATGCGACCGAAATCCTGCGCCATCGCCGTGGCGCTCAGCCTGCTGCTGGTGCCGCCGGCGCCCGCGTCCGCTGCCGAGCCGACGGCCATGAAGGTCGGCATCTCCGAGGCCGTCAACACGGTGCTGGCGATCTGGATGGCCGAGGCCGCCGGGCTCTACGAGGCGCAGAGCATCAAGGTCGAAATCATCAACATGAACGGCGGCAGCCGCGGCGCGGCCGAGCTTGCCGCCGGCCGGATCGACGCCATGCATGTCGGGCTGTCGTCGGTGATCCGGCTCAACAAGACCGGCGGCGACCTGCGCGTGGTGGCGGCGCTGGCCAACGTCATCCGCTTTGCGTTCCTGGCGGCGCCCGGCGTCAAGACCGCGGCCGACCTCAAGGGCGGCGTGGTCGGCGTCAGCTCGTTCGGCTCGGAGAGCGACGCGACCGTAACGCTGGCGCTGCAACGGCTCGGGCTGACGCGCGACGACGTCACATTGAAGGAATACGGCGGCGGCCCGAAGCGGCTGGCGGCGGTGCAGTCGGGCGAGATCAAGGCGACCGCGGTCAACGAGCCGATCACCAGCATGGCGCGCGAGCAGGGCGTCACCGTGCTGGTCGATCTGGTGCCGGAGCGGATTCCCTGGTTGTTCACCGCCATCGTGGTCAAGCGCAGCGCGATCGAGGGCCAGCGCGAGGTGCTGACCCGCTTCATCAAGGCCACGGCGGAGGGCAATCGCCTGGCGCTCACCGACGAGGCGCGCGCCAAGGCGGTGCTGGCCGAAAAGGCCAACATCCGCGATCCGAAAATCCTGCAGATCAGCTACAACGACTTCAAGGCGCTGTCGCCGCCGGACCTCGCGCCGACGCGCGCGGCGGCGGAGAACATCCTCCGGCAATTCCCGGACGCCAGCCGCAACCTCGCCGACTATATCGACACCAGCATCCTCGACAGCCTGGGGAAGTAACGCCGTAACCGCCGAGCCACGAGCGCGCTCCGGGGCCGTTTGCGGCGTCCGTCGCCCGCTCGCTGTGTCCCTAGGATAAAGTCGAGTGGTGCGACAATTTGATGTTGTGACCTGAAGGCCGAATCAGCTTTGGCTGGGGCATGAGGATCGCGCTCGCGCTTGGCCTGCTGCTGGCCGTGACTATTTCGCCGGCGGCCGTCGGCCAGATCGTCCGGATCGATACCTGCTTCGAAGAGGCGCTGGCCGCACTCCGGCTCAGCCAGCTCGAGCAGGGCATCGCCCATTGCGATCGGGTGATCGACGACAATTCGGCGCCAGCGGACCGGCGCGGCCAGGCCTTCGCCCAGCGCGGCCTGATGTACGCGCGGCAGTGGTCGATCATCGGAACCACCGGATTTGCGACCCAGGCCATCGCCGACATCACCGATTCGTTCCGGCTGCACACCCCGGCGGTTGCGCGCAAACACCAGCTGTTGCTGGTGCGGGCACAGCTTTACGCCGCCACCGGCCAAACCCGGCGCGCGTCAGTCGATTTCACCGCCATCCTGAATGACGATCCGAATAATGCCGCGGCCCGCAGCGGCCGCGATCGGCTCGGCTCACCCGAAGGACTTTGAGCGCCACTCACTGCGGCTCGATCTTGGCGAGCTTCGCCAGCTCCTCCCATTTCTTGATTTCCTTCGGCAGGAATTCGGCCAGCGCCTTGGAGCCGCCGGGGTAGGGCGCGCCGTTGGTGTTGGCGAGGAAGGCCTTGGTGGCGTCCATCCGTACGATCTGGAGAAACCAGTCTTCCAACTGCGCCACGATCGGCGCCGGTGCCCCGGCCGGCAGGAACACGCCCCAGGTCGGCGCGATGTCGAATTCGGGGATGTCGGCCGCTTCCGCCATGGTCGGAAGGTCGACGCCTGGCACGCGCTGGCCGGACGTTACCGCGAGCGCGCGTAATTTGCCGGAGGCGACCAGCGGCGTGCCCTGGGTCGCGTCGATGAACTGGAAGTCGAGCTCGCCGCTGAACATCTCCGGCAACGACGCCATCGAGGTGCGGTATGGGATGCCGACCGTCTGCAAGCCGGCGCGCGCCTTGTAGAGCTCCGAGGACGCCAGGGCCGGCGGGCTGCCGTAGCCATAGCTCGCCTTGGCGCCTTTCTCTTTCATCGCCGCGGTCAGTTCGTTGACGGTTTTCCATGGCGCCTCAGGCCGCACCATCAGGATGAAATAGCTCCGCTGCAAGGTCGCGACCGGCGCGAAGTCCTTGACCGGGTCATAGGGCAGCTTCTTGAAATTGTAGAGGTTGGCGGCGTGCGACGATGTCACCGAGGTGATCAGCACGGTGTAGCCGTCGGGCTTGGACTTGGCGACATAGTCGGCGCCGATCGAAAGAATCATGCCGGGCTTGTTCTCGACCACCACCGGCTTGCCCGAAAGCTGGGCAAGCTTGTCGGCGTAGAAGCGCGCGATCACATCGCCGCCGCTGCCGGCCGGCAGCCCGACCACCACGCGGATCTCGCGCGTCGGATAGGATTGTGCGGCGGCCGAGGCGCAGGCTGCGAGCAGCGCGGCAGCGACCAATCCGGCGAGCCTCATTGTTGCCTCCTATTCGGCAACGATCAGCGCATCGAGCGCGGTGACGCCCTGGCCCTTGGCGTGCACCATCAGTGGATTGACGTCGACCTCGACGATGTCGGGTTGCGTGCGCATCAGCCGGCCGATCGCCATCACCGCCTTGGCCACCGCCTCGACATCGACCGGCGGCGCGCCGCGGAAGCCTTTGAGCAGCTTGGCGGTGCGCAGCCGGCTCAGCGCGTCCATGATCTGCTTCTCGTCGGCATCGACGGGCAGGACCTGCACGTCGCCCAGCGCCTCGACCCAGATGCCGCCGAGACCCAGCAGCAGCACCGCACCCCACTCCGGATCGCGCTTGCCGCCGATCATGAGTTCGAGACCCTTGCGCGACATGGCTTCGACCAGACAGCCGTCGAGCGTCACGCCCGGTGCGGCGCGGGCGATGTTCTTCTGCATGGTGTCCCACGCCGCGCGCAGCGCCGCCTCGTCGGCGAGGTTAAGCATCACGCCGCCGGCCTCGGTCTTATGCGTGAGCGCCGCGGCCTGCGCCTTCAGCGCCACCGGATAACCGACGCGCTTGGCGATCGCCGCCGCGTCGTCGGCGGTGCGCGCAAGCTCGCCCGCCGGCACCGCGATGCCGGCGGCGGCCAGCATTGTCTTGCCGAGCCATTCCGGCTGCGCGCCCTTGCCGTATTTCGGCATGCCGGAAAACGGCGCGGGCGTGCCGGGCACGCGGCTGCGGGCGAGCAAGCGGCCATAGCGGGTGTACTCTGCGATGGCGCGAAACACGCGGTCCGACGACCGCGACCACACCGCCGTGCTTTCTTTGACGGCCTCGATCGTCTCCGGAGGCAGCTGCCAATTGTCGCCCAGCGCGACCATCACCTTGGGCTTGGTCGAATTCCGCCATGCCCTTGTTGAAGGCCTTGACCGGGCCCGGCAGGTTGATCGGAAACGAGATGAACAGCATTCCCACGTTGGGGTCGTCGATCAAAGCCTTGACCACGCCTGGCAAGCGAATTCCGGCGCAAAGCCCGCGGTGGTGTCGAGCGGATTGCCGTAGTTGCCATAGGGCGGCAGCAGTTCGCTGACCTTCTTCAAGGTGGCCGGCTCGAGCTCCGGCAGGTCCAATCCGATATCCTCGGCGAAATCGTTGGTCAGCCCGACATAGGCGCCGGAGGCGGTCAGGATGCCGGGACCCTTGGTGGGCGGGGCCGGAAAGCGCGACCAGGATTTCGACCAGGTCCATCATCTCGTCCATGGTGCGAGCGAACCAGCGCGCCGGCGTCCTCGACCTGGGTCTTCATCGTGGCGTAGTCGCCGACCAGCGCGCCGGTGTGCGACTGCGCGGCCTTGCGGGCCTTGGCGCCGCGGCCGGCCTGCATCATCACCACCGGCTTGCCGGCGGCGCGAGCGTGCCGGATGGCGGCCAGAAATTGCCGCGGCCGCCTGATCTGCTCGGTGTAGAGCGCGATCACGCGGGTCGCCGGATCATCGGCGAGGAATTCGACAAAGTCCGTGGTCTCAAGCCCGGCTTCGTTGCCGGTCGAGATCACGTAAGAGAGTGGGACGCCGCGGCCATCGGCGGAGCGCTGGAAGTGCCCGAGCAGGCCGCCGCTCTGGCCGACGAAGGCGACACCGCCGGTGACGCCGCGCAGCGCCTCGCGCGCGTACAGCATGTGCAGCATCATGCCGTCGACGTTGTTGGTGACGCCGAGACAATTGGGCCCGACGACGGCGAGGCCGGCCGCCCGCGCGGTTTCGGTGACGGCATCCTGGGTCGCGACGTCGCCGGTCTCGGCAAAGCCCGCGGCGAACACCATGGCGGAGCGGACCTTGCGCCGCGCGCAGGCCTCGATCAACTCGCGGACGCTCGCCGCTGGCAGCGTGAACACCGCGAGCTCGACGCCCTCCGGCAGCTCATCCGGGCTTTTCAGCACCGGGCGGCCGTCGATCGGCTCGTTGCTGCGGCCGACCAGATGGATGTCGCCCTGGAAGTTGTTGACCTTGAGGCATTGCAGGATGACCTGTCCGGCGCTGCCGGCGCGCGTCGAAATGCCGATGATCGCCACCGAACGCGGCCGCAAGAATCGGGCGACCGCCTTCGGACCGCGGGCGTCCTGCGGACCGCTCATGCGGCGTCCTTGTCGGGCTGGAACATGAGCAGGTGCGTGCCGTCCCCGATCGGGTGCCAATAGGGCTTCACCTTCATGCCGATCTTGATGTCATCGGCGGTGCAGTTGACGATGTTGGCGATGAAGTTGACGCCGACATCGAGCGTGACGCTGACCACCGCATAGGGCTCGGCGCCGCGGAACGGCGGCGGGCCGCGGTGGGTGAAGGTGTAGGAAAACACCGTGCCCTTGCCGGACGCCTCGCGCCATTCGATGTCGCGCCGCCTCCCGGTGAAGATACTGACTGGACGCGGGAAGTGCTGATACTTCTTGGCGACCTTGCAGTACTGGATGAGCAGCTTTTTCTGCTTCGTGCCCTCCCAATAGGGCTCGGAGAAGTCGAAGTGCTTGATGCTGCGCTTGACGCCGAGCGTGTCGTTGAGCGGCTGGTTGCTTGAAGATTGTGCCATGGTCGCCTCGCTTATTCCGGAACCAGCACCAGGGCTGCGCTCGAGCCCCAGTTGCGTCCGTAGTTGATCCAGCCGATGCCGGTCACCAGCGCGTTCTTGGTGTCCTTGACCTGGCGTTTGCCGCCTTCGCGGCGCAGTTGCCGCACCGCCTCGACCAGGTTGTGCGACGAGCAGGCCGCCTGGCCGGCGGAAATCTGGCCGCCGCCGGTGTTGAGCGGCAGGTCGCCGTCATAGGCGAAATTGGTGTCGCGGATGTAGGACACGCCCTGGCCCGGCTTGCAGAAGCCGAACGCCTCGAATTGCAGCATGATGGCGATGATGAAGTCGTCATAGGGGTGGAACGAAGCGATGTCCTTGATGCCGAGACCGGCCTGGCCGAGTGCCTTGTTGCCGCAGATCTCGTGGCCGCTCTTGGTCACGTCGACCAGGTTCTCGCCGCCCTTGAAGTTGGTCCGCTCGGCATAGCCGATCGGGATGATGCACTTGCTCAGACCTTTTTCCTTGGCGCGCTTGCGGCTCATCATGATCAGGCCGGCGGCGCCGTCGGTGCGCATCACGCAATCCAGCAGCCGGATCGGATCGGCGATCATGCGCGAATTCAGATAATCGTCGATGGTGATCGGCACCCGCAGCTTCTCGCAGGCGTTGTCGTTGAGCAGCGCGTGGTTGCGCTGGGTCACCGCGAGCTTGCCGAGCATCCGGTAGTCGAGGCCGTATTTCGCCTCATAGGCGCGGCTGAGCAGGCCGAACGCCCCGGGCGGGCCCATCAGACCGTACGGGTCAGTCCATTCGCGCCGGTAGGATTTGAACTGGCTCGAACTGTCCTCCAGCACGTGAGTGTCGGCAAACAGCAGGAACGCGACCTCGCACATGCCGGCGTCGATCGCCGCCGCGGCCCGCGCGACGCAGCCGGCCGCCGAGCAGCCGCCGGTGTGGACCTGCTCGCAGAAGCCGACCTCCAGCCCCAGCACGTCGGCCGTGGTCTGCGCCCAGAAGATGTTGGCGCCGCCGGTGCCGGTCAGGCCGGCCATCACCAGGCCGTCGATCTCGTTCTTGTCGATGCCGGTCTTGTCGAGCAGCTCCTCCAGGATCTCGCCCGACAGGATCCAGACGTCGCGGTCGCTCTTCTCCATCACCTTGGTTTCGGCGTAGGCCACAATCGCGTTGTCGCGCAAAGCCATTGCTCACTCCCTATAGTGCTTGTTCATGTGTTGCCGCGCCGCTATTCCGCGGGGCGGACGCGCGGTGCGGTCTTGTCGAGGAACTGGTGCAGCCGCGTGATCAACTCGGGGCTGCGGGTGTATTCCGCGACCATGCGCTCGAAGTAGAGGCCGTCGTCGTAGGACATGTCCTGCAGGCGCGGCAGGCTGTTGGTGATGGCGAAGTTCGACAGCGGCGCGTTCTTGCAGATTTTCAAGGCCAGCTCCTTGGCCTTGGCCATCTGCTGCCCCTTCGGCACGATGTATTGCACGATGCCGTAACGTTCGGCTTCGTCGGCCTTGAGCACACGGCCGGTCAGCATCATGTCCTGCATGCGGGCAAAGCCGATCAGGCGCGCGACGCGCACCGAGCCGCCGCCGCCGATGAAGATGCCGCGTGTGCCTTCGGGAAGGCCGAAGTACGTCGTCTCGTCGGCGACCCGGATGTGGGCGGCCGAGGCAGTCTCAAGCCCGCCGCCCAGCGTCGCGCCATGCAGCGCGGCGATGAACGGGATGTTGCCGCGCGCCATCGCCTCGAAATAGGAGTTGCGGTTGAACTGGAACGGCAGCCGTTCCGAGCGCCCGGTCTTCCAGCTCTCGGCAGCCCAGCGCAGGTCCAGGCCGGCGCAGAAGTTGTCGCCATGGCCGAAGATGATGCCGCATTTCGCCTCCTCGCCGGCGCGCTCGATGGCGGTGCGCAGTTGCTTCATCACGGTCGGATTGAAGCAGTTGCGCTTGTCCGGACGATTGAGGCCGACCAGGGCGATCTCGCCCTCCAGGTCGTAGGTGACGGTTTGCTCTTCGCTCATGACGACTCCTTGTTGACTCAGTGCGGCAGGTTGAGCCCGCGCAGCGCGATGATGTTGCGTTGAATTTCGCTGGTGCCACCGCCGAGCATGCCCATGATGGAATGGCGCAGCACCCATTCCATCTCGCCGACCGGCGCGCTCGGGGATTCCTCGGACAGCAAGCCGCCGGTGCCGAGAATGTCGAGCGCCGCCTGGCCCATCCGCTCCTGCAATTCGCTCGCGAACACCTTGCCCATGGCGGCTTCGTGGACCTCCAGCTTGCCCTGCTCGACCAGGCGAATGTTGCGCATCTGGAACTGGCGCGCGACCTCGATGTCGGCGGCCAGCGTTCCGATCCGGTCGCGCACCACCGGATCGCAGCGCAGCGATTGGGTTTGCTTGACGTATTCGGTCAGGCGGTCGAAGGCGTGCTCCAGCGCGGCCATCCGGGTGCCGCTGATCATCACGCGTTCGGAGGCGAGCGCCTCGGTGATGACCTTCCAGCCGTTGTTGACCGCGCCCACCATATTTTTGGCCGGCACCCGGACGTCGTCGTAGAACGTGGCGCTGAAGGTCTTGCCGTACAGCGCGATGCTTGGGCGGATGGTGACGCCGGGCGAGCGCAGGTCCACCATCAGCACGCTGATGCCGGCGTGCTTCTTGGCCTCCGGATCGGTCCGCACCGCGAGCCACATGCAGTCGGCCTTGTCGCCGCCGGTGGACCAGAGCTTCTGGCCGTTGACCACCCAATCATCGCCGTCGCGCACCGCGCGCGTGCGCAGTGCGGCGAGGTCGGAACCCGCTTCGGGCTCGCTGTAGCCCAGCCCGAAGGTGCGCTCGGCGCTGCGGATCGCCGGCAGCCATTCGTCCTGCTGCGCCTTGGTGCCGTGGTTGAACAGCGCGTGCGCGACGATCGTCTCGGCGGTGGTGTGCGCGGAGATCGGCGCGTCGGCATGGCCCATCTCGGTGATGAGCGCGATCTGCTCGCTCGGGCTGCGGCCCTGGCCGCCGAACTCCTTCGGCCAGCCGGCGCCGATCAGGCCGGCGCGTCCCATCTCCTTGGAGAACTCGACATCCCAGCCGTGATCCTTGAACGGCTTCTTGCGATGCGCGGCGCGCCGCTCGGGCGTCCAGTGCTTCGCCAGCCAGTCGCGCACCTCCTTGCGGAAGGCGTCGGCGGCGGGCCCCAGGTCGTGAGCGGGAAGGGTGGCCATGGGCGTTGTCCTAGACCGCCGGGCCGAGCAGGTGGTCGGCAAGCTCGGCGCGGGCGCGCCGCACGCCGCCGAAGCGGGCCACGTCGGCGTGCACGCGCCGGAAGTGGCGCGGCGCCTCGTGCTCCTCGGCGTAGCCGATGGCGCCGAGCGCGCGGTGGGTCTGGATCGTAACCTCGCGCAATGCCGGCCCGGCGAAGGCCAGTGCCGCCGCCGCGAACACGTCCCACTCGGTGTCGCCGCGGTCGCGCGCCTCGGCTGCGGAATCGAGCGCAAGCCGGGCACCCTCGAGATTGATCAGGTTGTTGGCGAGCTTGTGCTGCACGGCCTGGAACTGGCCGATGAATTGGCCGAACTGCTTGCGCACCTTGGCGTGCTCGACCGAGAGCTCGAAGCCGCGTTGCGCCGCGCCGCGCGCGCGGCCGGCGCAGGCGAGCCGCGCCACCAGCGCAACGTCGGCCAGCGCGTCCGCGTTGACGTCGACGCGGCTCCCAGGCGTGTTCTCGAAGGTCAACTCCGAGAACGGCGGCACCGCGAGGCCGGGCGTCGCCTGCATCCGCAGGCCGGCGGCGTCCTTCTCGACAATAGCCGCGCCTGCGGCAGTGAAGACCAGCACATGGGTGGCGATCTGCGCGCTCTCGACGAAGCAAACCGTTCCGGTCAAGCTTGTCGCCACGCCACTCCGCCTGTCCGGCCACCGGATCGCCGTCGAAAGCGCCGAGCGCAACCGCGACCGCGGCCTTGCCGCGGTGCAGGTCGTTGAGCAGCGCGCGCGCGGCCTCCGACGGACGGTTGGCCAGCGCCAGATTGGCGGCGATGGCGCCGAGCAGCGGCGCCGGGCAGGAGGCGCGGCCGAGCTCCTCGAACACCAGCAGGATTTCGCGCAGGCCGGCCTCGGACGGGTCGGCGCCGAGCGCGGCCAGACCCTGGCCGGCCATTTCGCGCCACAGCGCCATCGTCGCTTCGACGTTGCCGGCGTTCTCCACGGCGGTGGCGGCCGGCCAGCGCCGGGTAAGAAGATCGCGCACCGACTTGCGCAGCATCGCGCGTTCGGCGTCGGATGCGCTTTCGGCGGCGGCAGGCTTGCTGGCACTCATGGAGGACTGGAACCCGAACTCTTGACGATCACACTGTGCGCGGAGAGGCTTGTCCGTTGCAAGACCGTCGCGGCGATTGCGGCTATGCGGTAAGATCGGGATGACTATTCTTCGAATCGCCATCCCGATCTAGTTTCTTGTTTGAGCATGATCTTTTCCGAAAACCGCTGCGCACTTTTCGGGATCATGCTCCAGCGGGCGGATCGCGCATCCATCAGCCGAAATAGGCCTCGCGCACCTCGGCGCGGTCGGCGAGTTCGGCGGGCGTGCCGGCCGCGACCACGCGTCCCTTGGAAAGCACATAGCCCTGTTGCGAGATCGCCAGCGTCTGCCGCACGTTCTGCTCGACCAAAAACACCGTGATTCCGCGCTCGTTGATCTGCCTGATGATGTTGAAGTTCTCCTTCACCAGAAGCGGCGAGAGGCCAAGCGAGGGCTCGTCGATCAGCAGCAGCTTTGGCGCGCACATCAGCCCGCGCCCGATCGACACCATGGCCTGCTCGCCGCCCGACATGGTGCCCGCAAGCTGGGTGCGACGCTCGGCGAGCCGCGGGAAGATGCGGAAGATGTCGGCCATCCGGCTCTGCGTGACGGCGTCCGACGTCTCCTGATACGCCCCGACCCTCAGGTTCTCGTCGACCGTGAGCTTGGGAAATACCTTGCGGCCCTCGGGAATGCAGGCAATCCCCGCCGCAATGATCTGGTGCGTCGGCAGCTGAGTGATGTCGGCGCCGGCGAAGACGATGCGTCCGGAGCGGGCCGGCGTAAGCCCAAGGATCGAACGCACCAGCGTGGTCTTGCCCGAACCGTTTGAGCCCAGCAGGCAGGTGATGCGACCTTCCGCCACGGCAAGCGAGACGCCTTGCAGCACGTCGGCCTTGTCGTAGGCCGTGTACACGTCTTCGATCTGGAGCAGAGCCGCCATCACGCCGCTCCGAGATAGGCTTCTTGGACTTGCGCATCGGCGGCGACGGCGCGGTACGGACCCTCGGCGATCTTGCGGCCGAAATTGAGCACGACGCAGCGGTTGGTGATGCGCTCGATCACGCCCATCTCGTGCTCGACGATGATGATGGTCAGGTTTCGATTGCGTTCGCGCACCAGCAGAATGTCGTCCATCAGCTCCATGGTTTCGTCGTGCGTCATGCCGGCCGACGGCTCGTCGAGCAGCAACAGCTTCGGCGCGCTGATCAACGCGCGGCAGATTTCGATGCGCCGGCGGTCGATCATCGGCAGGCCCGCCAGCGGCTCGAACATCCGGCCGGCCAGCGCCGGTTCGAACACCTCGACCAGCGCAGTGGCGGAGCGATAGTTGTCCTCGAACTCGCGCTTGAAGTCGGCCCGCCGGAACAGATTGAACCAGATGCCCTGGTTCAGGCGCTTATGGTTGCCGATCATGATGTTGTCGAAGATCGACAGCGGCAGCGACAGGCGCGAGCGCTGGAACGTGCGGGAAATTCCGAGATCGTAGACGGTTCGCGCGGCGGCCTGTGTGATATCGGTGCCGGCGAAGGTCACGCGGCCGGCATCGGCGCCGTAAATGCCGGTGACGACGTTGAAGAACGTCGTCTTGCCCGAGCCGTTCGGGCCGATCAGACCGAGGATTTCGTTTTGCGCAACGTCGAGGTCGAGCTCGTCGAGGGCGACCACGCCGCCGAACCGTTTCGACAATCCGCGCGCCTCGAGCAGATGGCTCATGGCCGCCATCCGGGGAAATAGTGGCGCACCGGACGCGGCAGCAGCCCCTGCGGCCGGAACAGCAAGACCGCGATCACCATCAGCGCATACAGCAGAAACCGGTATTCCTGGATGGTCTGCAGCTTCTCCGGGACGATCACCACGATCATCGTCGCCACCATCACGCCCCACGGGTTGCCGATACCGCCGAGCAGCAGAATGGAGACCAGGATCAGCGAGTTCGCGAAGGTGTAGTTGTTCGGCGCCACGAAGCCGCCGACCATGCCGAACAGCGCGCCGGCGATGCCGATCAGGAAATTGCCGATCAGGAACGCGGTGATCTGCCAGCGCGCGATGTCGAGACCGAAGCAGCTTGCCGCGGTTTCGTCGAGCCGCAGGGCGTCGAGGTTGAGGCCGATCCAGGATCGTTCCAGCCGGCGAACGACGACGAACGCGCCGATCAGCAGCAACAGGCTGACGACGAAGTAATTCATGTAGAACGACAGCGAAACCGGGCCGATCTCGATGTTGTCGTTGAACGACCAGCCGAAGATTTTCATGCCCGGCACCTGCATGCCCTGCGGGCCGCCGAGCACGTCGTTGACCTCGAGAAAGGTCTTGAGCAGCAGCGCGAAGGCGATGGTCACGACCGCGGCGTAGTGTCCGCGCGTGCGCAGCACCGGCAGCAGCAGCAGCGAGCCGATCAAGGCGGCCAACAGGCCACCGATCAAGAGCACGAGGAGATGCGGCAGCGCCGTCGAGGTGTTGAGCACCGCGGAGGTGTAGGCGCCGATGCCGAAAAACGATGCGCCGGCGAAATTCAGCACGCCGGCGTAGCCGAACTGGATGTTGAGACCGAGCGTCGCCAGGCCGTAGAGCAGCACCGTGATGACCAGCAACAGGACGAAATGGTCCTCGCGAAAGAACACGCCGACCGCGAGTGCGGCGACGATGGCGTAGCGCCCGAGGGCATCCTCATGCTCGGACAAGGACTGGCTCACGCCGTCGAGCAGGTGAAGCCAGGCGGCGGCGACCACGACGGCAATGCCGGCCAGCAACAGCGAAATGATCAGCGCCTGCTTCTCGACGGCCAGCAATGCGATCAGATAGGCGGTGGCCGCGGCGAGCGCGATCAGGCCCGGCCACAAGGCCGCGCGTGCCTGCTGTTGCGGAGCGGCCATCGCTTCACACCCGTTCGCTGATCTTTTCCCGGATCAGTCCGGTCGGCCGCCACGCCATGATGGCGATCACCACGGCGAAGGCGAATACGTCCTTGTAGGCGCTGGCGAACGGCAGCATCACGGTGCCGATGGTCTGGAGTGCCGCGAACAGGAAGCCGCCCAGGATGGCGCCGTAGATGCTGCCCAGCCCGCCGATGATGGCGGCGGAAAAGCCGATCACGCCGAGGTAAAGGCCGATGCCGAAATTGATCTCGTTGTAATAGAGGCCGTTCATGATGCCGGCGAAGGCGGCCAGCGCCGAGCCGATCGCAAAGGTGATCAGCACGATGGCGGTGAAGTTGATGCCCATGATGCGCGCGGTCTCCTCGTCCTGGGCGACGGCGCGAATGGCGAGCCCGAGCTTGGTGCGGTTGAGCAGCGCCTGGAGACCGACGATGACGGCGACACCGGCCGTGAGCATCAGCACATTGTCGAGCCGCAGATTGAGGCGGCCGAGGTCGACGGCGTTGGAGGGAAGCAGCGACGGAAACGGCTTCGGGTTGGCGCCCTGCGGATAGAACAACCGCACCGCTTCGCGCAGCACGGTGCCGAGCATCAGCGTGATCAGCAGCGTGTTGAGCGCCGGCGCGCTGCGCAGCGGCATCACCAGAGTGCGCGCGATCAGCATGCCGAGCAGCGCCATCGCCAGTGTCGCGACCACGATCATCACGACGAGGTGCAGCCACGCGGATTCGACGCCCAGGCCACGAAGCCCGATAAACGTCGCAAGCGCCGTGAACGCACCGACGGTCAGAACATCGCCGTGCGAGAACTTGATCACGTCGAGCACGCCGAAGAACAGCGTGAAGCCGACCGCGACCAGCGCATACATCATGCCGAGCATCAGCCCGTTCATGACGTATTGCGCGAACAATCCGGCGTCCATGTCCCGTTCTTGGCCGAGGCGGCGGCGGGACCGCTGGATGCGGTCCCGCCGGAGATCAGCCTATTTCTGGCCCGGCAGCTTGCGCTTGCCGCTGGCGTACTCGCTGTCGTCCCATTCGACGAACTTGCCGTCCTGGATCACGTATTTGGTGATCACCGGCACCGTGTTCTGGCCATGGTCGTCGAAGGTGATCTTGCCGACGATCGAGTCGCGGTCCTTGACGTTGGCGAGGTCGGCGATGACCTTCTTGCGGTCGGGACCGACCTTCTCGATGGTGTCGAGGATCATGCTCATCGCCGCGTAGGCAAACGGGCCATAGGCCTCCGGCGGGTTGTCGTACTTCTGGGCGGTGTACTTTTCCATGAAGAACTTGCCGCCGGGCAGCTTCTCGACCGGCGCACCCTCGCGAAAGGCCAGCGCGCCTTCGGCGAGCGGACCGAGGCCCTGGATGAAGGCGTCGGAGACGATGCCGGAGGTGCCGTCGAACACCGCCTTGATCCCGAGCTTGTCCATTTGCGAGCGGATACGCACGCCGATCGGGGTCAGTCCGCCGAAGTAGATCACCTCCGGATTGAGCGACTTGATCTGCGTGAGCTCGGCGGTGAAGTCCTGCTGCTCCGCGGTCACGCCAAAGGTGCCGAGGATCTTGGCCTTGCCGATCTTGGCCAGTGCCGCGCTGAAGTACTGGTTGTGGCCCTTGCCGTAGTCGGTGGTGTCGTGGATCACCGCCACGGTCTTGTAGCCGAGCTTGGAGATCAGCTCGGCGTTGGCGTCGTTCTGGTTGATCATCGTGCCGTTGACGCGATGGATCTCGGGATACTTGTTGCGGTAGGTGATGTCGGGCAGCACCGCACCCCACACGATCACCGGAAAACCGAACTTGTGATGGGTGTCGACGGCGGCGATCGCGGCCACCGAACAATAATGCGTGGCACCGGCGATGATTTCCCGATCCGCCGCCATCTTGGTTGCGACCTGCACCGCCACGTTCGGCTTGCACTCGTCGTCGAGCACGACCATCTCGTATTCGTATTTCGATTTGGCATCGGCATTGCGCAATTTGACCGCAAGCTCTGCCGAGTTGCGGCCGCCGATGCCGTTGACCGAGACGCCACCGGTGAGCGGACCGATGAAGCCGACCTTCACCTTGTCCTTGGCGTCGACTGCGCTCGCCGCGAGCGCCAGAAACACGGCCATGAGTCCGACCGTGGCAAGCTTGCCAGTCCCAGTCATCGACGCCTCCTCTTAACGATGGGTGGCCTATGCTTGCGCAGTCAAAGCCGCGGGGCAAGGCGATAAAGCCGTACGCGACGCCAAGTCTCACGCCGGCGCCACCGCCGCCCGCGCTTGATTCCGTGATCTCCGTGGCGCAAGCTTTCTGCAACGGAGCAAGCGTCGGGAGAACGCACCATGAGCCTCGCCGAGGCGCGGCCGGCCGCGCCGCAACAGGTTCCGGCCGCCGCCGAGCTGGTTGCCCGCGCGCGGGCGCTGGCACCCAAGCTGCGCGAACGAGCGGTCAAGGCCGAGCGCGATCGCAACATTCCGCAGGAGTCGGTCGACGAATACATCGCCGCCGGGCTGATCCATACGCTGCAACCCAGGCGCTGGGGCGGCTACGAGCATGATCACGAGGTGATGTTCGACATTGCGATCGAGCTCGGCAAGTCGACCTGCGGCTCGTCGGCTTGGTGCCTGAACTATCTCGGCGACCACGCCGGCCTGTTGGCGCACTTCCCGGAGGAGGCGCAGCACGACGTCTGGAGCCGCGATAAGGCCGCCTGCATTGCGACCTCGGCCGCGCCGACCGGCAAGGTTTCGGTCGCGCCCGGCGGCTACAAGCTCAACGGCCGCTGGTCCTGGTGCTCGGGCCTGCGGCATTCGCAATGGATCATGATCGGCGGGCTGGTGTTCCGCGAGGGCGAGGACCATCCCGACATGCGGCTCTATCTCGTGCCGGTGTCGCAGGTGAAGCAGGACGACACCTGGTTCTGCGCCGGCCTGCGCGCCAGCGGCTCCAACACCTCGGTGCTCGACGACGTATTCGTGCCCGAGCACCGCAGCGTGGCATTCGCGACGCTGCGCGACGCCTGCTCGCCGGGCTCCAAGCTGAACAGCAACCCGATCTATCGCGGGCCGTTCCTGGCCGTGCACTCCTACGCGCTGCTCGGTCCCGCGCTCGGCGCGGCGCGCGGCGGCTACGCCGACTTCACGCAATGGACGCGCCAGCGCTACCTGACCTACACGCAGATCAACATCGCCCAGCACGTGCCGGTGCAGATCAAGCTGGCGGAGATTGCCGCGCAGATCGACGTGGCCGAGCTGCTGGCGCGGCGCTCGCTTGCCACCGCGCGCAAGGACTACGCCGGCATGACCATGGAGACGCGCGCCTTGTTGCGCCGCGACTACGCCTTTGCAATGAAGACGCTGCGCGACGCCATGGACGGGCTGATCAAGATCAGCGGCTCCAGCGGGCTGATGGAAGGCAATTCGGTGCAGCGCTGCTGGCGCGACGTGCACGCGATCTCCTCACATGTGGTGATGAACTGGGACGTGCCGGCGGAGAACTACGGCCGCATGGAATTCGGGCTCGGGATCAATCCGGCCTATCCGATGTTTTGATTGCGCCCCTGCCGCGAGCACTTCACCTCTCCCTGCAAGCGGGGAGTGGGAACACGCCGCGTTTGCAGCGGAGTCAGCGTCCGCGCCGCGAGCGCTTGACCGCTCCCTGCCAGCGGAAGGTAGTTGATCTGAAACACAGCGCGGGCCTTTTGGCGCGGGGGTGAGCGGCCGGCCGCGCCGCCGATGAGCGTAATGAACTCGCGCCGTGGCACGTCGAGCATCAGGCTTCCTCCCTCCGCGTGCGCCAGGGCGGCATGAACCACACCCGCAGCTACCCCGCCGGCTGGTTGTGGCCGACGGTGCGCAGGTATTGCAGCGTCTCGTCGAGCCCGACCACGTCGGCATATTTGGCGTTGAGGTCGAACAAGCTCTGCTCGTGCGCCGCGGTCGAGCGATCGCCGACCGCCTCGCGCACCACCATCGGCCGGAAGCCGTTCTGCACCGCGTCGACCGCGGTCGCGCGCACGCAGCCCGAGGTGGTGCAGCCGGTGATGATCAAGGTGTCGACGCGCTGGTTCATCAGCCGCGGCACCAGGTCGGTGCCGAAGAAGCACGAGGCGTATTTCTTCACCAGCAGGCTGTCATTCGGCCGCATGTCGAGGCGCGGATCGATCTCGACCGCCGGCGAGCCGGCCTTCAGCGTCAACGTGCCCTTCATCTTGATGGCCCACAGGCCGGCGTCCTTGAAGTCGCGGTCGTTGTAGATCACGGTCGAGTAGATCACCGGGATGTCGCGTTCATGCGCGATCGCGATCAGCGGCTGCTGCGCCTCGATCTGGCTGTCGAGGCTCGCGCCGAGCGGCATGTTGGGATCGGTGAAGCCCTTCAGCATGTCGATGACGATCAGCGCCGGCCGCTCGCCAAAGCCGATCTTGATGCCGAAGCCCCGCGCCTTGAAGAATTCCTCGTCGTCCTTGCCGCTGGTCATTGTTGTTGCTCCTGATTGACGGGTGCGCGGCGCGCCGTTCGATCAATTCCAGCGCCATACGCCGTAGGCGTGGCCGTTCTGCATCTGCGGCGCGACGTAGTTCGGCTTGCGGTTGCCGATCGCGCCCAGCATCGCGATCCAATTGAGGATCTCGCCGCCGACGTTGCCGGCCTTGAGCATCTGATGCTCGGTCGCTTCGCGGATCAGCGCATCGATCTGCTGTTGCTCCAGAAGCTTGATGACGCGCGCGCACCAGTCCGGGTCGGGCACGCCGTCGCTGCGGCCCGGCGCCATGCGCGGGCCGCCGACCTCGAGCGAGAAGCTGCCGCTGCCCATCACGACCACGCGCTTGTGCTCGGGCCAGCTCTCGATGGCGCGGGCGACCGCCTGACCGAGCGCGTAGCAGCGCTCAGCCGTTCGGCAGCGGCGGCACGTGACCGCTGATGAAGAACGGGATCACCGGCACCGTCATGTCTGGGGTGAGGAAGTGCAGCGGCACGGTCACCGAATGATCGACCGCATAGTTCTGCGTCATGCCGACGTCAAAGCCCGCACCGACCGCGGCCGAGCGGATGTGGGCGGCGAGATCGGGCGTCGAGGGCACCACGTAGTTCGGCACGTCGCGCGGCTCGTCGTTCGGCGCCTTGAAGGTCTTGTCGATGCCGACCGCGAAGATCGGCAGCGCGTCGAGAAAGAACGTGTTGAGATGATCGGTGTCGAACATCACGATCAGGTCGGGGCGGGTGGCGGCGAGCTCGTTCTTCTGCGCTCCGAACAGCTTGGCGATCTCGCAGTCGGGGCCGTCGCGCTTGACGAAATGCGGAAAGATCGGCGTGTGCGGCACGCCAAACCCAGCAACGATCTGCGCCATGGTGAAGCTCCTGGTGGGGCGTCCGGGCCATTCCCGCCTGGATGGCCGCCGTGGCAATATTAGAGCATGATCACCAAGCGTGGAAACCTGTCTTAGCGTCGGGAGGATCGCGTGCCGCGCAAACCTGCAAGGAACAAGCCTGCAAGAAGGAAGCCCGCTCGCATGCCGGCAGCCGCGGCGTCGCCGGTGCCGATGGCGCATGGCCGCTTCGACTATTCCGCCATCGTCGATCGGCCCGTGCTGCGCTGGCCGAAGGGCGCGCGCATCGCGGTCTGGCTCATTCCCAACATCGAGCACTTCCTGTTCGACCGCCCCGGAACGCCGATCTCGCGGGAAGGGCCGGGGCTCACCCCCGACGTCCGCAACTACTCCTGGCGCGACTACGGCGTGCGGGTCGGCATCTGGCGGATGATGGAGGTCATGGAGCGCTACGGCATCCGCGGCACGGTCGCGCTCAACTCCGACGTCTGCAACGAGTATCCGCGCATCATCGAGGAGGGCAACAAGCTCGGCTGGGAGTGGATGGGCCACGGCACCACCAACTCGATCATGCTGAACAGCCAGTCGGAGGCGGAAGAGCGCGCGCTGATCGCCGAAGTGGTCGGCACGATCACTGCCGGCGTCGGCAAGGCGCCGCGCGGCTGGCTCAGCCCGGCGATGAGCGAAACCGTCCGCACGCTCGACATCCTGGCCGAGAACGGCATCAACTATGTCGGCAATTGGGTGAACGATGAGCAGCCCTATCCGATGAAGGTCAAACGCGGCGAGATGTTCTCGATTCCGTATTCGACCGAGATCAACGACATTCCCGCGCTTCTTGGCCTGCATCAGAGCCCGGAACGGTTCGGACAGATGATCTGCGATCAGTTCGACGTGCTCTATGAGGACGGCGCCAAGACCGGCCGCGTGATGTCGATCTGCACGCATCCATTCCTGGTCGGCCATCCGCACCGGTCGAAGTATTTCGCCAAGGCGCTGGCGCACATCACCTCGCGCCAGGACGTCTGGCTCGCCACCGGCAGCGAGATCATCGACTGGTGCAAGACGCATTACTGGAAGCGATAGCACTGGCCGACCCGTCGCAACACGCGCGCGACACGGCGCGGGGGCCTTGTCGCGGCGCGGCCGGCTGATAGAGTTTTTGTGGGCGGCGTTGTGCTGGGGAGTTCGTCTATGACCGAGGTCCGGAGCGTGGATCGTCTCGCCGGACCGCCGGCCCCGCCAGACGACAATTCGCCCGCCCATTTCGTATTCGTCAAAATTCCGTTCGCGATTTGCGGCGTGCTGGTGCTGACCGCGGTCGCGATCAACATCGCCAATGTCATCGGCCGCTACGTGTTCGACGCGCCGGTCTCCTGGGCCGAGGAGGTGATGAGCTACGGCATCATCTGGGGCGTGTTCATCGCGGTCGCCGCCATCACCTACCAGGGCAACCATCTGCGCATGGATCTCCTCGTGCTGAGCGTGCGTGGCTTGTTCGCCCAGGCGCTCGGCGCGCTCACCGTCATTCTGATCGTGGCCTGTTCGGTGTTCGTAATGATGCAGAGCTGGCAGATCGTGCGGCTCTACGCCGCGACCTGGGAGACCAGCATGGGCGCGCGCATTCCGCTGGTTTACGCGCACGCGGCGCTGCTGGTCGGATTTTTCCTGATGGCGCTGGCGGTGATCGTCCGAGCCCGAAATTACCTGACCGGCAAGTTCGACTGACCGCCGAGCCTGGGAGCGACCACGATGGGCTGGGTGATGTCGGTGATGCCGCTGGTGCTGCTGCTGCTCGGTATTCCGATTTTCGTGCTGCTGCTGTCGACCTGCATCACCGCGGTGGTGTTCTTCACCAAGCTGCCGCACACCGTCATTCATCAGCTCCTGTTCGACGCGCTCAACAAGTTTCCGTTGATTGCGGTGCCGTTCTTCATCTTCACCGGCGATCTGATGTCGCGCGGCGGGCTGTCGGCGCGGCTGATGCGCTGGGTCGCGTCGATGTTCGGCAGCTTTCGAGCCAGCCTGCCGCTGACCTCGCTCGGCTTTGCGGCGGTGTTCGGCGCGATCTCGGGGGCGACCACCGCCTCGGTCGCGGCGGTCGGCTCGATCACCTATCCGAGATTGCGCGCCGGCCGGCTACAGCGAGCGGTTCGCATCGGCGTTGATCGTGTCGGAATGCGCGCTCGACAACCTGATCCCGCCCTCGATCGCCTTCATCCTCTACGGCATCGCGACCGAAACCTCGGTCGCCCATCTGTTCGCGGCCGGCATCATCCCCGGCCTGGTGCTGGGCGGGATTTTCGCGATCTACATCTATGTGCATTCATTCAAGGAAAACATCGACGTCCGCCAGAAGTTTTCCTGGTCCGAATTCCTGGCCGCGTCCCGCGAGGGCATTTGGCCGCTCGGCGCCATCGCGGTGATCTTCGGCGGCATCTACTCCGGCGTGTTCTCGCCGACCGAGGCGGCCGGCGTGTCCTGCGTCTACGCGATCTTCGTCGCCATGGTGGTCTACCGCGAGGTCGATCTGGAGGGCTTGTTCCAGAGCGCCGCGCGCACGCTGTTCCTGACCGGCACGTTCTTCCTGATCGTCTCGGTCGCCGGCATGTTCGGCTGGCTGCTGACCATCAGCGGCGTCGCGGGGGCCGTGTCGAACGCGATCACCGCATGCACGCGCCGGCCTGGGTCCGTGCTGCTGATGATCAATGTCTTCCTGCTGATCGTCGGCTGCTTCCTCGATACCGGCACCGCGCTGCTGGTGCTGTCGCCGCTGCTGCTGCCGATCGCCAAGCAGATCGGCGTCGACCCGATCCATTTCGGCGTCATCGTGGTGATGAATCTCACCATCGGCGGCTTCCATCCGCCGTTCGGGCTCAACATCTTCGTGTTCCAGGCGCTGTTCAAGACGCCGTCGAATGTCCTGTTATCCGGGCCTGATCCCGTTCGTCGTGCTGGCGATCTTGGCGCTGATGCTGGTGACCTATATCCCGGCGCTGTCGCTGTTCCTGCTGCCCTACATGCTGGGATGAGGCGCGGTGTCACCCCGCAATTGCCCACCCTCGGCCCATGGCATAGGCTTGAATGAAAGTGGGCTAAACCACCGGTCGAGCAACCAGGGAGGGAATGACATGACAAGGACAATCAGATTAGGCGGTATGTCTCGCCTTGCGCTTTCGTTCGGCCTTGTGCTCGGGCTTGGCGCCGCGGCGCAGGCGGCCGACTTCACCATGAAGCTCAGTTCGTCGTCGGCCGAGGACGCGGAAATCGAACTATCTCGCCGCGATGAAGGCCGCGATCGAGCCCGCCTCCAAGGGCAAGATCGAAGTCCAGCTCTACCCACGCGGCCAGCTCGGCTCGCAGTCGGCCATGATCCAGGGACTTCAGCTTGGCACGATCGAAGGCATTCACATCCCGGCCGACTTCTTCGCCGGCGTCGATCCGCGCATGGGAGTGCTGAGCTTCCCGTTCCTGTTCAAGGACCGCAAGCACGCCAACCGCGTGCTGGCCGATCCGGCGCTTGCCGACCAAGATCGCGGAGATGCTCGACTCCAAAGGCATCGTCAGCTGCGGCCAGATCGCGACCGCCGACGTGCGCTACATGCTGCGCGGCGGCATCCACAAGCTCGCCGACTTCAACGGCAAGAAGCTGCGCATCAATGGCACCGATGCCGAGCGCGAGCGCTTCAGGCGGCTTGGCGCGACCTCGGTGCCGATGAACCTCGCCCGACATGATCTCGGCGCTGCAAAACGGCACCATCGACGGCTCCGGCAGCGGCATGACGATCTGGGTCAATTTCAAGCTCGACAGCGTGTCCAAGGAGCTGCTGCAGATCGAGGATACGCTGATCCTCTCCAATTGCGCGATGAGCAAGAAATGGCTCGACACGCTGCCGCCGGATCTCCGCAGCATGGTCATCAAGGAAAGCCGGGCGCTGTTCAAGAAGGGCGTCGAGCTCTCCGACCAGTTCGCCGACAATCCACTCAAGAAGTGGGAGGCCGTCGGCGGCAAGACCATCGAGCTTAGTCCTGCCGAGCAGGCGGAGGTCCGCGCGAAGCTCGCGACCGTCGGCCAGGCCATCACCGAGGGCAAACCCGAGTTGCGCGCCTTCTACAACGAGGTGAAGGCGGTCAGCGACCGGACGCCTTGAGCCAAAGAGCTTGCGTGATGGATCCCGGCGCTCGCGATCCGAGCGCCGGGCGCTTGTGAAAGGAACGATGTGATGAACGTCCAGGCGCGGCTGCAAGAGGATCGCCGCAAGACCAATCCGGTGTTCAACGACCGCAAGCTCAAGCTCGGCACGTTCGGAACCAACCTCGACCGCGGCTGCGCGATCTCGACCATCGACGGCGTGCTGGAGATCAACTGGCCGAACACGCTGGAGCTCGCGCGCTGCTCCGAGGAGATGGAGTTCGAAGCGCTGGTGCCGATCGGGCGCTGGCATGGCTTCGGCGGCCACACCAACTTCAACGGCCCTGGCTTCGAATGCTTCTCGTGGGCCTCGGCGATCGGCGCGTCGACCAAATACTCCGGCATCTTCGCCACCTCGCACGTGCCGACCATTCATCCGGTGATGGCGGCGAAGCAGGCCACCACCATCGACCATGTCACCGGCGGCCGCTTCGCGCTCAACATCGTCACCGGCTGGAACCGGCCGGAGATCGAGATGTTCGGCTCGCCGCTGATGGAGCACGACGACCGTTACGATTGCGCGGTCGAGTGGCTCGACGTCATGAAAAAGTTGTGGACGCGCGACGAGCCGTTCGACTTCGAAGGCAAGTTCTACAAGATCAAAAAAGGCTATCTGCAGCCGAAGCCGGTCCAGCGGCCGTTTCCGGCGGTGATGAACGCCGGCGGCTCCGACCGCGGCCAGCATTTCGCCGCCAAGCATTGCGACATGGTCTATGTCGTGTTCGGCTCGCACGATTTCGCCGAGTGCAAGGCCAAGGTCGACGCCTACCGCGAGCTGGCGCGCAGGGAGTACGGCCGCGAGATCCAGATCTGGAGCTACGCCTATGTGGTGCAGGGCGACACCGAGAAAGCGGCGCGGGCGCTGTACGACGAATACGTCAACCAGAAGGGCGACTGGGACGCGGTCGACAATCTGGTCACCACCATGATCGCCAACGCCAAGACCCTGCCGAAGGAGGTGCTGGCCGAGATGAAGAAGCACTTCATCGCCGGCTGGGGCGGCTATCCGATCATCGGCACGCCGGAGCAGATCGTCGACGGCCTTCTCACCATGTCGAAGATGGGGCTGGACGGCACGCTGTTGAACTGGCCGCGCTATGTCTCCGACCAGCGCTGGTTCCAGAAGCACGTCTATCCGCTGGTGCAGCAGGCGGGATTGCGGTAGGCGCCGTGGAGATTTAAGTGCGCGACGATAAACGAGCGGACGAGCTGCGACAGTCGAGCAATCCGCTCTACAACGATCGCAAGCTCAAGCTCGGCACCTTCGGCAGCAATCTCGACCGCGGCTGCGCGATCTCGACCATCGACGGCACGCTCGAGATCAACTGGCCGAACACGCTGACGCTCGCCAAGCTCGCCGACGACATGGAGTTCGAGGCGCTGGTGCCGGTCGGCCGCTGGAAGGGCTTCGGCGGCGTCACCAATTTCAACGGCCCGGGCTTCGAGTGTTTCTCCTGGGCGGCCGGCATCGGTGCCAGTACCAGGAATTCCGCGGTGTTCTCTACCTCGCACGTGCTCACGGTCCATCCTCTGATGGTGGCGAAGCAGGCGACCACCATCGATCACATCACCGGCGGCCGGTTCGCGCTCAACGTGGTGACCGGCTGGCATCGCCCGGAGATGGAGATGTTCGGTGCGCCGCTGATGGAGCACGACGACCGCTACGGGCTGGCCGTGGAATGGCTCGAGGTCATCAAGCGGCTTTGGACCGCGGACGGCGAGTTCGATTTCGACGGCCGGCACTTCAAGATCGTCAAAGGCTATCTTGAGCCGAAGCCGTTGCAGAAGCCGTTCCCGCCGGTGATGAACGCCGGCAATTCCGAGAAAGGCCGCGACTACGCCATCCGCTATTGCGACATCGCCTTCGTCAATCTCAACCGCGGCGACCTCTCGGTGTCGAAGGCGGTGATCGAGGATTATCGCCGGCGCGCGCGCGAGGAGTCCGGCCGCGAGCTGCAAGTCTGGTCGCACGCCTACATCGTGCAGGCCGAGACCGAGGCCGAGGCGAAGGATTATTTCGACGAATACGTCCATCGCAAGGGCGATTGGGAGGCGGCGACCAATCTGGTCACCACCATGGGGCTGAACACGCAAGGCCGCTCGCCGGAGGCGCTGCGCGCGATGAAGATGCATTTCATCGGCGGCTGGGGCGGCTTTCCAGTTGATCGGTACCAAGGAGCAGATCGTCGATGGGCTCGGCCAAATTGTCGGCACTCGGCCTCGACGGCGTGGTGGTGTCGTGGCCGCGCTACATCGAGGACATGCGCACCTTCCAACGCGAGACGCTGCCGCTGTTGCGGCAGGCTGGCCTGCGCTGAATACGCCGATCGAGCCGAACGGGAGAGTCAGAATCCCTTGAGATCGATCTTGGCGTTGGTGATCCGGTAGAGATCGAGCAGCCGCTCCAGCACCAGGACGTGCGACGAATCGCCGGCGGCGTTGTCCGCCGCGAGCGAGCGCTCGTCGCGATGCACCACCAGCCCGGCGCCGTTCGATGGCGCGGCGGCCGACAACAATGCGATGTCGGGGTAGTGGTCCGAGAAGAACTCGGTGATCCGGCTCGATTCGAAGCCACGCAGCGCAAGTCCGGATGCGCTCGGCAGGGAGCGGAACGTCTGCTGGATCGCCTGCAACGCCGCCGGAATCACGATCTTGAGGACGTCGCGGCTGATGTCGGCGTCCGAGCCCGGGCCGTGCCACAGCACGAAGCGCCGCCGCAACTCGACCGCCATGATCCAGTCCTTGCGGCCACAGGCGCGTTCGGCCTCGAGCCCCAGCCGCGCATGCAGGATGCGATCGATGTTCTGGCTGACGACATGGGCCTGCTCGGCGGGCAGGTGGCTGGCGCCGGCATCCTGCACCGCCATCAAGACCATTTCCTCCAGCGCCAGGCGCAGCTCATCGCCGATCATGTGGAACTGCATCTGCATGTTGGCCCAGTGGGTGCGCCTAAAGCGGTCCTTGAGGATGCGGTGCTCGCGGTAGAACGGCAGCGGATCGAAGGCGATGCGGCCGAGCCGCGACAGCCGGTACATGTTCAGGTAGTAGGGCAAACTGCGGCCATGGAACGAGTGCGCGCGGATCAGCGCCTCGCGCCGGTACACGCCGATCTCGGGCGGGTAGAACCGTTGCAGCATGAAGTTGATCAGGTTGAGCGGCGCCGACGGCTCGAACGCGGTGAATTCGCTCAAGCCGATGTAGTGGCGGTGGATCTCGCGCTCGGCCTGATCGTCCCAGGCGATCCAGTCGGCGAAGATCGCGACCAGGTCGCGCTCCCGCTCCATGGTGTCGAAGTGGTGAAACAGATTGTCGAACAGCAGCGAGTCGTCGTCGGCGAGATACACCATGAACTCGCCCTCGGCCCGCCACAGCGCGTTGAGCCAGTTGGCGACCGCGCCGCGGTTCTCCGGCATCTTGCAGGCGCGGATCAGCGGATTGCGCGCGCCATGCGCTGCCACCACCTCCGGCGTGCGGTCGTCCGAACCGCTGTCCGAGATCACGATCTCGACCGGCCGGCCGCAATCCTTCAGGACGCCGAGCCGCTCCAGCGCGTCATCCAACAGATCGGCGCGGTTGTAGGTCGGCAGACAGATCGAAATGAGCGGGTGCATGAGGTCCGTCATGGCTGGTAGTCGGAGAACAACTTATCTCGCGGCGAGATCACCTGGGGCTGCGCCGAGCTCGACCATCGGCCGCGCGGTCGTCTCCTCGGCCAATCGCGTGCCCAATCCGCCGGCTCGGATGACGACCTTCATTCTTGGTCTCGGGGCCTGTTGTCGGGGCCGCACGCAAGACACAACGCCAAAACCAGCGCGCCGCTTGGTCTGCGGCGCGGTCGCGGCGGCATTTTAGGTGATTCGGTCGCCCAAAAACGGCGCGGCGGGCCGGCGACCGCTCGATCGGCCTAGCGCTTGGATAGCGCGCGCTTCTTGTCGGCCGGCTGATCCTGGCCGCGCCGATCCTTGACGATGCCCTGCTGCGGCCGCTGGCGGCGGCCGCCGGTGGTCTGCCGCGCGTTGTCGGGCTCCTGCTCGGCCACCTGCTTGGCGCTCTGGTTGACGTCTTCGCTCTGTCTGCGCGGCATCGCGGCCCTCGCTGGTTGCGCCCTACCAACCCGCGCCGGGACGCCGGGTTCCGCGCGCTGGCTCGACCGAAAGCGCTGAAATATCATGGCGGTGAAACCAGCGAGGGGAGGCTGCGGCATGGCCGAAGCCAGGCTCACCGGCGGCTCCGAAGCCGATCGCAGCGAAATCCTGCGGCTGCACGAGCGCTATATCGACGTGAACACGCGGTTCGACTGGCAGAACCTGGAGCCGCTGTTCAGTGGCGCACCGGAGGCGACCTACTTCAACCTCAACGGCCACACCTACAACACCCGCGACCACTGGACGCGGCTCTGGAAATTCTACGGCCAGAACGTGTCGTCGACCTATTGGACGCCGTTCGACATCGGTGGCGTGGTGACCGGCGACCTCGCGGTGGTGTGGTGCCATCGCAACACCAGGCGGCAATGGACCGGCGCGGAGCCACCGCCCAAGGACATCAATTACAGCAACCAGGAGTTCATCTCGCGCTCGACCATGGTGTTCCGCAAGGAGGACGGCCAATGGCGGGTGGTGCATGCGCATTTCTCGCCGGCCGATTCCGGCCCACGTCCGGGCGGGGTGTGATGTGCCGAAGCTGCCGCGGCTGAGTGTCCGGCTGCACGGCGGCATGACGCCGGCGCTGTGTGTCGAGCAGGCGCGCGCCGCCGAGGCCGCCGGCATCGATGCGGTCTGGTTCGCGGAAAATCCGTTCGCGCGCGGCATCATGGCGGCAGCGACCGCCTGCGCGCTTGCGACCCGGACGCAGAGCATCGGCGCCGGCGTGTTCAATCCCTTCAGCCGGCATCCGTCGCTGATCGCCATGGAAATCGGCGCGCTCGACGAACTGGCCGGCGGCCGGGTGCGGCTCGGCATCGGCTCGGGGCTTGGGCACGCGGTCGAGCGCATGGGATTTTCCACCAAGCGCTCGCTCACCGCACTGCGCGAGGCGATCACCATCATCCGCGCGCTGCTGCGCGGCGAGGAGGTGAATTTCTCCGGCGCGGCGTTCAACGTGCAGCGCCTGAAGCTCGACTATCGCCCGCGCGCCGACATTCCGATCTTCATGGCGGCGCGCGGCGCCAATGCCGTGAAGGCCTGCGGCGAGCTCGCCGATGGCATGATCGTGTCCAACATGTGCGCGGCGGGGTTTGTCGCCAAGGCGGTGCGAAGCCTGCACGACTCGGCGCACGTCGCCGGCCGGACAACCTTGCCCGGTGTGGTGCAATACATGCCCTGCGTACCGCGCCCCGGACGTACTGAGGCGATCGCCGCCGCCAAGCGCGCGATCGCCGACATGCTGCCGGCCTATTGGACCCTGGCGCAGCGATTGCCGGACGCAAAGGCAGCGCTGACCGATGGCAGCGGGATTTCGGACGATGACTTTGCTGCGGCGGTGACCCGGCTCAAGGCCGGCGACAAGCCCGACGCGGCGCTCGATGAGCGGTTCGTCACCGCCTTCGCGATCGCCGGTACCGCCGAGGATTGCCGCGCGCTCGCCGCGAACTATGCCGCGGCCGGCACCACCGAGCTGGCGCTGACCTTCTTCGGCCCGAGCTTTGCCGACGACATGGCTTATCTCGGCAAGGCGTTTGCAACCTAGCGCACAGCGATCAATGCGGCGCCGTTTTGCCGCCCATCGGACCAAGCTCGCCGCGCCGGAGCGCGCGGCCCGGCCGCTCGCCGGTCGCGGCGCCGTCCCGCCAGACCGCGCGGCCGTTGACCCAGACGCCGGCGATGCCGGCGGCCGGCGTCGTCGGCCGCTCGAAGGTCGCGGTGTCGGCAATGGTGTCGGGATCGAACAGCACCAGATCGGCGTAAGCGCCTGTGCGCAACACGCCGCGATCCTTCAACCCGAATTGCGCCGCCGGTAGTGCGGTCATGCGGCGCACCGCCTCCTCGAGCGCAAACAGCTTGACGTCGCGCACGTAGTGACCGAGCACGCGCGGGAAGGTGCCCCACAGCCGCGGATGCGGATGCTGGTCGTGCGGCAGGCCGTCGGAGCCGATCATGGTGTGTGGATAGGACAGCACGCGCCGCACGTCGTCCTCGCTCATCATGAAATAGATCGCGCCTGCGGGCAGGAGCTGCCTCGCGGCGTCCGCCTCGCTGCATTTGAGCTTGGTCGCGATGGCGTCGAGCGTCTGGCCGGCGAACTCCGGCCGCGTCTTCGACCAGGTGACGATGATCTTGCTGGCGAGCGGGATGCGGCTCGGGTCGAGCATGGTGGAAGCGGCGACGTAAGGATAGACGTCGAGGCCGAGCGCCTGGCTCTTGCGCGCCTCATCGATCAATTTGAGCGTGTCGCGCACCAGGCCGTGGTTGGCGATGCCGCTCGCCTTGTGATGCGAGATCACCACCGGAACGTCGGCATCCTTGCCGATCCGGATGGTCTCGGTGACCGATTTCGACCAGATGCGAGGCCTCGTCGCGCATGTGGGTGGTGTGGATCGCACCATGGGCGCGCAACGGCTTGGCCAGCGCGATCACCTCCTCGGTCGGCGCGGCCTTGGCCGGCGGATAGTACAGCCCGGTGGACAGGCCGATGGCGCCGGCTTCGAGCGAGGTCTCGAGCGCGCGCTGCATCGCGCTGATCTCGGCTAGGCTCGCGGGCCGGTCGAAACGGTCCATGGCGCCGGCGCGCAGCGTGGTATGGCCGACCTGGCAGGCGGCGTTGAGCGCGGGCGGATCGCGGTCGAGCGCGGTGAGGTAGCCGTCGAAGCTCGCGAACAGCTGCGACGGCTCGCGCGCGATGATGTCGAGCGGCGGCGGCGGATAGTGGTCGATCTTGAGCGGCGCAAGGCTGATGCCGCAATTGCCGGTGATCACCGTGGTGACGCCCTGGCTCACCTTGCATGCCATCAGCGGATCGCAGAGCAGGGCTCGATCGTCGTGGGTGTGGGTGTCGACGAAGCCCGGCGCCAGCGCCAGACCGTTGGCCGGGATTTCGCGCCCGCCCTTGAGACGCGCGAGGTCGCCGACGGCGGCGATCCGGTCGTCCGTCACCGCAAGATCGCCGCGCATGGGCGGCACGCCGCTGCCGTCGATCAGCAGCGCGTCGCGGATGATGAGATCGGGGTTCGTTGTCATAGGGGGCATGCTATTTGGTTTCTGTGATCTTCGCCTGCTGCCACCACCTCGCGCCATTTCACGATGTCGGCGGCAATCCGCGCGGCCACCGCTTGTGGCGGGCCGGGCTCGGGGTCGACGCCCTGGACTTTGAGCGCCTGCTGGAGGTCCGGCGTGGCCATGGCGGAAAGTACCGCGGCGTTGAGCCGCGCGACGATCTCGGCCGGAGTCCTGGCCGGCGCGACGATCGCGGTCCACAGCGCCGCCTCGCAGCCCGGCACGCCGGCCTCTGCCACGGTCGGAATGTCGGGCAGCATGACGTTGCGCTGTTCGCTCATGGTGGCGAGCGCGCGCAATTTGCCCTCGCGGATGTGCGGCAATGTCGGTGGGATGGTGCTGACCGAAAGGTCGATGCGGCCTTGCATCAGATCGAGCATGGATTGGGCGCTGCCCCGGTACGGCACGTGGGTGATGTCGACGTCGGCCTTGCGCTTGAACAATTCGCCGGCGAGGTGGGCGAGCGTGCCGGTGCCGGCCGAGGCGTAGCTCAATGCGCCGGGCTTGGCCCTGGCCAGCGCCACCACGTCCTGCAGCGTCGATGCCGGCAGTTGTGTCGCGCCGATCAGCACAAACGGCGAGCTGCCGATCATCGCGACCGGCGCGAAATCCTTCACCGGATCGAACGGCAGGTTTGCGGAGAGCGCCACGCTGGCGGCATGCGTGGTGGCGTTGGCAAGCCCGAGCGTATAGCCGTCGGGCGCGGCCTTGGCGACCGCATCGGTGCCGATGATGGTCGAGCCGCCGACGCGATTGTCGACCACGATCTGCTGACCGAGCCGCTCGCCGACCTTCGCCGCCACGACGCGGGCAATGATGTCCGAGCTCGAACCTGCGGAAAACGGCACGATCAGCTTGATCGGGCGGTCGGGCCATTGGGCCTTCGCCGCATCGACGGAGGTGACCGTCAGCAGGCACAGGACCAAGAATGCACGCGTCATCGGCTTCCCCATGAGCTCCCCATGCGCTGCAGCATCGGCGTCACTCGATCCGTTCCGCTTCGCGCAGGCTTTCGAACAGCGCCGTCCGCAGCAGGAACTTGCGCGCCAGCGCGGGATCGTCAGCCTGGCGTCTGAGCTCGTCGTGGTTGCGCTGGCGGACGGCCGGATCGCGTTCCTCCAACAGGCGCTTGTTGCGGATGGTCTGCGCCTGGGTGTGCTGGACCGCGACATGCCGGCGCTGCCGCTCATAGCGGTCGAGTTCTGCCTCGTCGGCTTCGCCGTGCAGGATGCGGGCCAGCTTGTCGGCGAGGTTGAATGCATCGTGCACGCCGCTATTCAATCCCATGCCGCCGATCGGACTGTTGACATGGGCGGCGTCGCCGGCCAGCAGCACGCGGCCGCCGCGGAACGTCTTCGCCACGCGCTGATGCACGGTATACAGATTGCAGCCGCAGATCGTGAAGTCGCGGTCGAGGTCCAGAAAATTCTTCAGCCGCGCCTGCATCACCTCCGGCCGCGTCAGCGCCTCCTCGGAATCGTCGATCGCGGTCGGAAAATGGATGCGCCAACGGTCGGGCGGACCTTTCCAGTGGAACAGGTTGGAGTATTCGACCGGGTCGGAGATGTAGTTGCGCTCGGTGTAGCCGTGCTGCTTGAAATCGTAGGCAACCTCGATGTTGAGCGTGCGCTCCGGATAGGTGAAGCCCTCGAACTCCACGCCGAGCCCGCGCCGTGCCACGCTGCGCGCGCCCTCGCAGCTCACCAGATAGCTGCCGCGGATGGTCTCGCCGCCGGCCACCGCGCTGACCTGCGCCAGCACCGCTTCGGCGGCCTGCGCAAAGCCTGTGAATTCGGTCGCCATGCGCACCTCGATCAGCGGCTGCGCCTTCGCCATGGCCAGCGCCTCCTCGATGATCTTGATGCGCTCGCACTGCAGCACGTAGGGAAATCTGGTGTCGTCCTTGAGCAGCGCGTGGTCGAACTCGGCGATCAGCGAATGGCTCTGCCGGTCCCAATAATGGAACTTGGGCGCGACGATGCCGCGCGGCTCGAGCTTGTGATAGAGCCCGATGCGGTCGAAGAACTCGAGCGTCGACGGATGGTTGGAGCCGGCGCGCGGCACCTGATCGAGGAATTCGTCGTCCGGCAGCGACTCGATCAGCGTCACCGCGACGTCCTGCTGCGCCAGAGCGAGCGCGAGGCACAGGCCGACCGGGCCTGCGCCCACCACGATCACCGGATCGGGCTTCATGTCGCCGGCTGACGCGGCAGGTCACTTCGCCGGCGCGGGCTCCTTCGCCGGCACCACATCCTTCACCGCGCCGGCCCAGCCGGTGTGGGTGAGGTCAAACACCAGACCGGTCGGGCTCCGATACTTGGCTTCGTAGAACGATTTCGCCGAGGTCGGCCGGCCGGCCAGATATTCGCCGCCGGCCTGGACCACTTTCTTCTCGGCTTCATCGAGGTCGTCGACCCACATGCCGAAGTGGTAGAGCCCGACCTTCTCCTTGTCGGTCTCCTTCTTGAGCAGCGCGACGTTGAAGATGCCGTCCGACATGTAGATGCCGCGCCGCGCCGTGCCGGCGCGCTTCATCTCAAACGCCTCCTCGAAGAATTTCGCCGAGGCTTCCGGGTCGTCCACGATGATCGCGATGTGTCGCAGCTTGGATGCCATGGATGGGGTTCCTTTCCGGGTTGCTCCGATGATGGATGGAATGATCGGAAATCGCAACCGGCGTTGCCCGCGCGGTGCAGCGCGCAGCGAAGCGGTGCATCATAGATGCGGGGCCCACGGACTGTCAGTCGTAGACCGTATCGACGTAATGGTCGGAATCCACCACCGCCTCGATCACGGTCGGCCCGTTGGCGGCCAACGCCGTCTTCACCGCGTCTTCGAGCGCCGCGGCGCTGCGCACGCCATGCGCCGGCACGCCGAAGTAATGCGCGGGCGGCTCGGTGTAGTCTTCGGTTTGCAATTCGGTGCCGTAGAGCGGGAACTGGCGGCGGATCTGTTTGACCTTGATCAGCGCCAGCCATTTGTCGTCGAGCACCACGACCGGCAGCGTGAGCCCCATGCGCTTGGCCACCGCCACCTCGCCGCAAGTCATCTGAAAACAGCCGTCGCCGATCAGGCAGACCACCGGCAGGTCGGGGCGCGCGAGCTTGGCGGCGATCGCGGCCGGCAGGCCGAAGCCCATCGACGACCAGCCGTTGGTGATCTGGAAGGTCTTCGGCGCGTGCGCGGTCCATTGGCTGGCGATCTGATGGGTGTGGGCGCCGACGTCGAAGGTCAGCACGCCCTGGCGCGGCAGCGCGCGGCGCACCGCGTCGATCGCGGCATGCGCGCTGAAGCTGTTGGTGGCCGGCCGCAGCGCAGCTTGGAACGCGCGGCGATGCGCGGCCAGGGCGTCGCGGGTCCACGCGTTCGTGCTGGCGGGCAGTGCCGCGAGCGCCGCAAGCGCGCCGTCGAGATCGCCGGTCACCTGGTGCGCGACCTTGACCGAGGGGGCCGTGTCGACCGCTTCGATGTCGACCTGCAGCAGCGGCACGTCGCCGATCCAGGCCTCGTATTCCACCTCGACGGTGTCATAGCCGAGCCCGACGATCAGGTCGGCGGAGCGCAGGAGCTTGCGCTGAATTTGTCGGCAGGCGCGCTCGATCACGCCGACCGACAGCGGATGATGCTCGTCGATCAGGCCCTTGGCCATGGTGGTGGTGGCAAACGGCAGGTTGTGCCGCTCGACGGCCTGGCGCAGCAGGTCGGGCCTGGCGAGCCGCATCGCCGAGGAGCCCAGCACCGCGATCGGCCGCTTGGACTTGGCCAGCAGCTCGCCGGTCTTGGCGATGGCGGCGTCCGGCGCTGGCGCGAGCGCCGCCGGCGTCTTCTTCTCCGGCGCTGGTTCGCGCGCTGGTGCCAATGCCACGTCCTCCGGCAGGTCGAGATGCACCGGCCCGCGCGGCTCGCTGAGCGCGATGCGGATCGCCTCGTTCACCGTTTCGGCGATCTTGCCGTGCTCCAGCCGGAACGACGCCTTGGTGATCGGCGCGAACAACGCATGGTGGTCGATCCACATCTGGATGCGGCGGCCAAGCTGATCGGTGTTGAGATTGCAGGTGATCGCGATCATCGGCGAGCGGTCGAGCCAGGCGTTGCCGACGCCAGTGGTAAGATTGGTCGCACCGGGGCCAAGCGTCGCGATGCAAAGCCCCGGTGCTCCGGTCATGCGGCCGGTGACGTCGGCGGCGAAGCCGGCGGAGCCCTCGTGCGCGGTCAGCACGAAATCGACGCCGCCCTTGCGCATTGCTTCCATCAGCGGCAGCACGTTGCCGCTCGGAATGCCGAAGCCGCGGTCGATGCCCGCGGCCTTGAGCGTCGCAACGATGAGGTCGGCGTTGTTCATGTGAGCTACGCTACTTGAATGCCAAAAGCGCAGCAAACTCCGCGCAACCTCTCCCCGCGTGCGGGGAGAGGTCGACCGCCGAGCTCAAGCGAGGCGGGCGGGTGAGGGGGCGTCTCGATGCCGTCCGCGTTGCGGATCACGTCCAGATGTCGGCGACGATGCCGGAGTACCAGCCGATATTCTCCGCCTGGGTTTGCTTGCGCAGCTCGGCGGTTTCGCCGGTCTTGGAGACGAACGTCTCGACCGCGGCGATCTTGCCGTCCTTCGGCTCGTAGCGGCCGCCGACCTTCACCGTGTCGTCGGTCTCGATCAGGCTCCAGCAGATGTTGGTGTAGCGCGCCGGGAAGGTGCGGCCGTTGGCCAGTTCGCCGCGCACCACCATAGCGGCCACCTTGGCCTGGCTGTTGGCCGAGAAGCCCGACTTCGGCATGTCGCCGGCGATGCAGGCGTCGCCGAGCACGAGGATGTTGGCGTCGCTCGCTGACTTCATGTTGTCGGGGTTGATCGGGCAGAAGCCGGTCTGGTTTGCGAGACCGGCGTCGCGCGCGATCTTGCCGGCCATCTGCGCTGGGATGACGTTGATGATACTCGCCTTGATCTCGGCGAGGTCGGTCTTCACCGTCATCGCCTTGGGATCGACGTTCTTGATTCCGCCATGCACCTTCGGGTCGAGCCATTCGACCATGCCGGGATAGTGCTTCTGCCAGCCCTCCATGAACAGGGCCTGCTTGGAGAAGGTCTCCTTCGGATCGAGCACGACGATGCGGGACTTCTTGTGGCCCTTGGCCTTGAGCACATGCGCCATCATCGACACGCGCTCGTAGGGGCCGGGCGGGCAGCGGTAGGGGTTGGGCGGCGCGATCATCACGATCGTTCCGCCGTCGGGCATCGCCATGAGCTGGCGCCGCAAGGTCTGCGTCTGCGGGCCGGCCTTCCAGGCGTGCGGCAGCTTTTCGCTGGCCGCCTCGGACCAGCCGGGCACCGAGTCGAACTTGAGGTCGATGCCGGGCGACAACACCAGCCGGTCGTAGGGCAGGGTGCGCCCGTCGGCGAGCCGCACCACCTTCTTGTCGCGGTCGCCCGCCACCGCGGTTTGCCGGACGTGCTTGATGCCGTAGGCTTTGGTGATCTTGTCATAGGAGTGAGTGATCGACTCCCAGCTCTTGAAGCCGCCGAGATAGAGATTGGAGTGGAAGCAGGTGGTGAACCGCGCCGCCGGCTCGACCAGCGTCACATCCACGCCGCCGTCCTTGGCGATGTATTTCGCGGCGGTCGCGCCGCCCGGCCCGCCGCCGATCACCACCACCTTCGGCTTGGCTTGCGCCAGCGCCGGCATCGGGAACGCGGCAGCGGCTGCGCCGAAGCCGCCGATGAATTGCCTGCGAGTTCGTTTTCATCATCACTCTCCGTTGATGAGCTCGTTCAGTTCTTGGTCTTCAAGCTGCCAAAATATGCGGCCAGCGCCGCAATCTCGTCTTTGCTGAAGCGGCCAGCGATGGTCTGCATCACCGGGTTGCTGCGCTTCTGGCTGCGATACTCGTCCATGATCTCGACAAAGCTCGACTCCGGCCAGCCGATGATCGGCGGAATGCCCTCGTGCTTGCCGGTGATCTGATGGCAGGTCACGCATTCCGACGACAGATATTCGCCGAGCGCCCGGTCGCCGGCAGCTGTGGCCGTTGAAATTCCCACGGTTGCGGCCAGCACCGCAAGGAACGCTGTTGTCCATACCCCGAACATGACGCGCGATCTCAGACTCCCGTGACGTTACGGCGCTAAGCGGCGGTTGATTGTTGCGTCCATCATTCCACCTTCGGTCCCTTGCCGGGCTCCGGCGTCACGTCCAGCGTGCGGGCGCGGCCGGTGATTTTCGCCTGCCCCGGCAGGCAGTTCTTCATGCAGGGGTCCTTGCGCCAGAACGCCTTCTCGGCGGCCTCGCGATCATCATCGTAAAAATTGGGCTCGTTGGGAAGCCGAATGGTTTTGAAGGTTTTGGCGTTCAGCTCGAAGTTTTCGTCCTTGATGACGTCGTTGAGGAAAAGAACATAGGCCGTGACCGCGTAAAGCTCGTCGTTGCCCAGCGATTGCGCATTGCCGAACGGCATGGCGCGGCGGATGTAGTCCATCACGGTTGACGCATAAGGCCAGTACGAGCCGATCGATTTGACCGGATCATGGCTAGCGAGCGTGCCGGCGCCGCCGCTGATGATCGGCCAGCGGCCGGCGCTCTCGCCGAACTCGCCATGGCAGGCCGCGCATTGCTGCATGTAGATGGCCTCGCCTTGCTTGACGGTGCCCTTGCCGGGCGGCAGGCCCTGGCCGTCGGGGCGGATATCGATATCCCAGCCGGCGATCTCCTCCGGCTTGGCTTGGCGGCCGATGCCGAGCGGCTTTGCGTGCGTCGCTGCGGTCTGCTTGGGAGCGGCGCCACCCACGCCCCCGCCCGCCACGCCCAGCGCTAGCGTGGCGGCGGTGAACATTGCGATCGTCAGGGAGGATCGAGAGTCAGGACACTTCGACATTCTCAACCTCGCCGTTGCTGCGCAGATGCCAGGTCTGGATGCCGTTGTTGTGGTAGATCGAATTGACGCCGCGGATCTTGCGCAGCTCGGCCTTGCTCGGCTGCACATAGCCGGTCTCGTCAATCGCGCGCGATTGCAGCAAGCGCTCGCCGCCGTCCCAGTCGAACTGGTGATAGAACCGCGTCACCGCCTTGTCCCACACCGGCCCGTCGAGCCGGGCGGTGCTCCAGTTGCGGCCGCCGTCAAGCGAGACATCGACGCGCTTGATCTTGCCGCGGCCCGACCAGGCGATGCCGGACAACACGGTGAAGCCGGACTTGTGGTTGACCGGCGCCTGCGGGCTCGGGCTGGTGATGACCGACTTTGCCTCCATCAGATAGGTGAAGCGCCGCGCTTTGCCGTTCTCCAGCAGGTCGGTGTATTTCGAGGTTTCCTCGCGGGTGTGCCAGGGCTGGTCGCCGACCTCGATCCGGCGCAACCATTTCACCCACATGTTGGCCTCCCAGCCCGGCAGCACCATGCGCACCGGGTAGCCGTTCTCGGGGTAGAGCATCTCGCCGTTCATGCGGTAGGCGACCAGCGCGTCGTCGAGCGCCTTGGCGAGCGGCAACGAGCGCGTCATGGCGGCGCTGTCGCCGCCTTCCAGCAGCAACCATTTCGCGGCGGGCTTGAGGCCGGCCTCGTCGAGCAGCAGCTTCAGCGGCACGCCGGTGTACATCACGCAATGCACCATGCCGTGGGTGTACTGGCAGCCGTTGAGCTGGGCGCCGCGCCATTCCATGCCGGAGTTGGCGGCGCATTCGCAGAAATAGGCGCGGTTGACGCGCGGCATGCGCTTGATGTCGTCGAGCGTGAAGATCAGCGGCTTGTCGACCAGGCCATGCAGCATCAGCCGGTAGTCGGTAGGATTGACCTCGGCGATGCCGGAATGGTGGCGCTCGAACAAAAGCCCGTTGGGCGTGATGATGCCGTCGAGCGCGTGCAGCGGCGTGAAGCTGACCGAGCTTTGCGGCGAGGCAGTGAGCCACGCAACGTCGCGGCGGCCGACATGCGCCTCGGTCTTGGCGGGCCGGCCGTAGGCGCGCGCGGCGACGCCTTCGCCGAGCATCTTGCTCCAGTCCGCCACGTGGGGCGGCAGGTTCGCGGGATTGGATTGCGCGGCGGCCGGCAGCGACGGGCCGGCCAACACCGCGGCGCCGCCCGCAAGTCCGCCCCGCAACACCGCGCGGCGGGACGCAATCTTGTTGTTGTCGTTCATTGGGCGTCTCCCTGACCCGCCAATCATGCATGAATTTGCATATGTTCTGCAAAAATTTTTTCAGGCACCCACAACCCGCACGCGGCCAGTCTCGCGCGGCGCTACAATGCGCTGGTTCTGGACGTGGCGCGTCACCACGTCCCAGATTGGTGGCCCTTCGGTGCCTTCATTGACGCTGGCCCAGCCGGTCACGACGTAGTCCTTGCCGGCTTCGAGCGGCTGGCCGGTCCGCAACGACGTGAGTTCGCTGATCCGCCGGCCCGCGCCCGCGCTTACATCGATCGTGTAGGACAGTCCGCCGACGCGCACCATATCGCCGCCCTGCTGATAGTAGGGATCGGGGTTGAACAGGTTGTCGGCCACGTCCTCGAGAATGTCCTTCAGCCGTGCGCCGCTCATGGTCATGCGATAGGCAGCCGGATAGCTCAGCGCCGTAGCGTTATAGATGTCCTCGCGGGTGATGTCCTGGCCGGGGATCAGCGAGCCGCCCCAGCGGAAGCCCGGCGACAGCGCGATCTCGGCATCGCGCTCGACGATCAGCGCCTCGCAGATCACGTCGTCGAGCGTGCCGTTGAAGTTGCCGCGCCGGTAGAGCAGCGTTTCGGTTCGGCCGACCACCTCGGCCAGTATCGCTTCATGCGGCGCGCGCACGGCCGTGATCGTCCGCGCCATCTCGGTGTCCGGCGCGATGGCCTCGGCAAAGATCGGGATGGTCCGGTGGTTGAAGCCGCGCACGCCGTCAGAACCGACATCGAGATCGAGAAAGCTCACGAACTTGCCGTGGCTGCCCGAGGCGATCAGCACCGTCTGGCCGACGGTGACTGTGACGGGCAGGACGTCGTGGCTGTGGCCGGTCAGGATGACGTCGATGCCGCGCACCCGCGCTGCGAGCTTGCGGTCGACGTCGAAGCCGTTGTGCGATAGCAGCACCACGAGCTGCGCCCCCTGCGCGCGCGCCTTGTTGACGTTGCCCTGCAAGTCCTCCTCGCGGATGCCGAACGACCAGTTCGGAATCATCCAGCGCGGATTGGCGATGGGCGTGTAAGGGAACGCTTGGCCGATCACCGCGATCCTGATGCCGCCGCGCTCGAACACCGCCATCGGTGGAAACGCCGGCTCGTTCCACTCGGTATCGCGAACGTTTTGCGCGAGGAACGCAAAGCCGAGCTTGTTGGTGATCGCCTTGACGCGCTCGGCGCCGAGCGTGAACTCCCAGTGGCCAGTCATGGCGTCGGGCTTGAGCAGCGCCATGCAATCGACCATGTCCTGGCCCTTGCTGACCAGCGAGGTGTAGCTGTTCTGCCAGGTGTCGCCGCCGTCGAGGAATAGCGTGCGGCCGGTGCGCTCGGCACGGATGTGCTTGAGTACGGTCGCAACGCGGTCGAGGCCGCCGAGCCGGCCGTAGTCCTTGGCGAGCGCCGCGAAATCCTCCGAGCTCAGCGCATAGGCGAGTGCGCTGCCGGCTGGAATCTTGAATGCATCGAGCAACGCCTGGCCGGTGACATGCGGCAATTGCCCACGTGCCTCGCCGACCCCGAGGTTGACCGACGGCTCGCGAAAATACAAAGGCTTGAGCTGGGCGTGCAGGTCGGTGAGGTGAACGAGCGTGACGTTGCCGACCGGCGGTCCGAGCCGCAACAACTGATCCTGCGTCAATCGCTGCTGCGCGAACGCGCGCAGCGTTTGGCCGGGCATGAGCGCCGCCGTCACTCCCAGTGCTTGCAGGAATTCGCGCCTGGAGGTCATTCGTTGAGCCTTGTGCTCATGACCCCCACCTCATTCCTCCCCTTCAGGAGGAGGACGACCGGGCGGCATCCTCCCTCCCGCTGCAAGGGGGAGGGGCGGGTGGGAGTCGTTTTGGAATGCCGAGGCTAGCTCACCGTGATGGTCTCTTCGCCGACTATGGTGGTGCCGTCGTCGTCGGTCCAGGTCAGCACCACCGCGCCGGATTCCTGCGCCTTGAATTTGAACTGGATGTAAGGGTTGGCGGAGACCGCGGTTTCGAAATCGGCGGCGAACACCGGCTTGCCGGCGACCGTGCAGGTGAACTTGTTGAGGATCTTGCGTGGCACGATGTTGCCGGCGGCGTCGCGGCGCTGGCCGGTTTCCATCACGTGCGAAACCAGCGCCTTCACTTCGACCAGGTCGCCCTTTTTGGCTTCCTTTTTGTCGAGCTTGATGCGGGGTTTGACGGCCATTGCTATCTCCTCGATGCCTTTGCCAATCAGCCGCCGCAGCCGCCGATCGTGACCTTGACCTGCTTGCTCGCCATGAAGAACGAGCCGTCGTTCATCTTGGCGACCGCGATCACGTCCTGCGTTGCGGCGAGCCGGATACGCGTGTTGGCCTCGGCCACGCCGCTGGCCGGCGAGAAATGGAACGTCACCACGCCGGAGCGCGGATTTTCGTTTGCCACAACCAGCACGTCGGTGACGTGCGAGGCTTCGGTCATCGGGCTTTCGACCGTCACCGTCATCGGCACGGTGTTGCCGTTCTCGGCGATCTCCGGCATGTCGAGCTTGACCTTGCCTTCGGCCGGCGTCTTGCCGCCGGTGAATTTCTTGATCGCCTCGTCGGAGTCATTCTTGGCGCGCGCAGCGGGCGCGCCGAGCAGAACCGCGCCGGCTACGCCTGCGCCGGCCGCCAGCGCCTCGCGCCGATTGAAGATGAGTTTCATTTCAGCCCGCTCCACCTGCCGTCCGTGCTCTGCCCCAGCGGACGACATTGTGCCGCTCTTGCCAAGATGAATGAAGTCGGTTGGGGCCGCAGAACATATTCATGTTCACGAAACTATGTAGGCGATCGACCATGGATTTGCAACCGCGGTTTCCTCCCACTGCCGCCGCGCCGCGCGCTTTTCCATTCCAACGAATGCCACTATCGTGCGACAATGCTGATGCGGCGTCGTAGCGCTTGACTTCCATGGCGCCGCGCAACAACAACGGCGGATGCGGCAAGTGGACTGTTTCGGCGCGACCAAACGACTTGTGATTCTGGCGATCGGCTGCGCGATGTTCGCCATGCCGGCGGCCCACGCGCAGGACGACGCCGAAAAGGCCGTCGAGAAAATATCGCCAGATGCTCAAGGAGGACCCCTGGAGCAATCCCGGCTTGCTCGATGCCGATCGCGGCGAAACGCTGTGGAAAACGGCGGCCGGGCCGAACAACGTCACGCTGGAGAAGTGCGACATCGGCAAGGGCCCGGGTGTGGTCGAGGGCGCGTTTGCCGAATTGCCGCGCTATTTCGCCGACGCCGACCGTGTCATGGATCTTGAGACCCGCCTGATGTGGTGCATGGAGAAGCTGCAGGGCCTCAATCGCGCCGATCTGGTGAAGCGGCCGTATCCGGCCGGCGGCCAGCCGGTGAAGGAGCTCGGCGCCCTTACCACCTACGTGGCGAGCAAGTCGAGCGGCCTCAAATATGCGGCCAAGCTCGACCAGGCAAAGGAAAAGGAGGCGGTGGCGCTGGGCGAAGCGATCTTCAACCGCCGGCAAGGCACCCACGATTTCGCCTGCGCGACCTGCCACGCCGAAACCGGCAAGCGGATCAGGTTGCAAGGCTTGCCGTTCCTCGCCGACCCCGCGGAGGCCAAGCAGGTGATCGGCCAATGGCCGGCCTACCGGGTGTCGACCACACAGGTGATGACCATGCAGCACCGCCTTTACGACTGCTATTGGCAGATGCGCATGCCGGAACTGGAAATCGGATCGGACGTCAGCGTGGCGCTGATCGCCTATCTGGTGAAGAACGCCGCGGGCGGCGAGATTTCCGCTCCCGGCCTGAAGCGCTGAGAGCTGGAATGAAAAAGCTCGCAACCGCCGCCGCCCTGCTGCTTGCCGCCGCCATTGCGTCGCCGGCGCAAGACCGGCCGGCGGTCGATAGCGCCAAAATCGACGCCATGATCGTCGCGGCGTTTCCGACCGCGCCAGCCGACTGGCGTGCGCGCCTCGATCAGGACGAGACGATGAAGCAGTGCTCGATGCACCACAACCTGCCGCCCAAGGCGGTCGGCGACGCGATCGTGGCGCGCGAGAAGGCGCGGATCGAATATCCGGCCGACGGCCAATTGATCGGCGACTGGAAGAAGGGCGAGACCCTCGCTCAGTCCGGCTATGGGCTGCGCTTCACCGACTATCCGCAGCGCCAGGCAATCGGCGGCAACTGCTACGCCTGTCACCAGTTGACCAAGGCCGAGGTGAGCTACGGCACGATCGGGCCGAGCCTCAACAATTACGGCAAGATCAGAAAATTCGGCGAGGCCGAAACCAAGGCGGCGTACGACAAGATCTACAATGCCCAGGCGTCCTATCCGTGCTCCACCATGCCGCGGCTCGGCGTCAACAAGGTTCTCACCATCGAGCAGATCAAGGACCTGGTGGCGCTGGTGATGAGCCCGGATAGCCCGGTCAACAAGTAGCGAGGCATTTCCAGAACAAGGGCTTCGCCACCATCAAGGTCGGCTGAGCTTGTCGCTCTGCGGCAACTCCAGCACGCGACCCTTTTCGTAGTCGCGGTCCGCGACGAAGCGGAACAGGTCGAGGAAGGGCTGCGGATCGATATAGCCTTGGGCGCGAGCGACCTCGCGTTCACGCGGCACGTTGGCCGCGAGCCCTGCGACACTCTCGGGAAAGAATTGGAAGGTCGGCACCGAGCGCACGCCGTACTTCTGCGCGAATGCCTTTTCGGACAGCTTCTCGCCGTCGAAATCGGTCACCTCGCGCGAACCGACGATGTTGAGCTGCAGAATCTCGAAGCGATCTTTGATGAAATTCTCGATCTCCGGCTGGGCGAAATTGACCAGATGGGTTTGCTTGCAAAACGGGCAGCCGCGCAGCTCCCACATGATGGCGAAGCGCTTGTTCTTCCCGGCGGCACCCGCGAGATCGTCGGCAAGCTCCAGGAAGCTTTCCAGAAACCACGGCTCCGTGTAGAGCCCGTCGTCGGTCAACACCGCCGCGGCGTGCGCCGCGTTTGGCGCAAACACCGCTCCTGTCATGGAAGCTGCCAGGAATTTGCGCCGCGAAAGCATGCCAATCTCCAAAAGCTGGCAATTGAAGGAATCATATATCGACCGGCCGGCGCGTTCGGACAAGGGCCAAGCCATGCCGGCGAACGACGCTGCCGCCCGATTTCGTCTGGCCCTGGACATATTCAAGATGCGATATATTAATGCCCGCACCATGTTATTCCAGGCAAACATGCGGTTTGGCATTCACGTGCTTGGCGCGTCGCTTGCCCTGTTGCTGGCGCTGGCAAGCGCCGCACAAGCGGCCGAGCTGGTGATGTTCCGGCGCGATGGCTGTCCGTGGTGCGCGATGTGGGATCGCGAGATCGGCCCGATCTACGGCAAGACCGAAGTCGGGCAGCGCGCGCCGTTGCGCATGTTGGATCTCGACCGCGGCACCGGCGGAATCCGCACCCACGGCCCGATCCACTACACGCCGACCTTCGTGCTCGTGGAAAATGGCGAGGAGGTCGGCCGCATCGAGGGCTACCCGGGCAACGACTTTTTCTTCGGCCTGCTGCAAAACCTGGTGCAGCGTTTGCCCGGCGAGCGCAAGCCATGAAAACGGCCGCCGTCACAAAGCCCCGACGCGTGAGCCTGCCGCGCGGCAAGGCGCCCGCCGGCCTCGATCTCGATATGCTGCTCGACAATGCGCGGCTCGCCAGCGAATTCCTCAAGGCGCTTTCGCATGAGGTTCGGCTGCTGATTCTATGTTTTCTGTTCGAGGGCGAGAAGTCGGTGAGCGAGATCGAAAAGATGCTCAAGCTCCGGCAGCCCGCGGTGTCGCAGCAGCTTGCGCGCCTGCGCGCCGATGGCCTGGTCGAGACGCGGCGCAACGGCAAGAACATCTACTACTCGCTCGCGCGCAGCGAGGTCCGCGACGTCATCCAGGTCCTGCACGACGTGTTCTGCCACGCGCGGAAAGCGCGTTAGCGCAATGATCCCGAAAAGTGGCAAGCGGCCTTCGGATCAGTGCAACCGTGACAGGAGACTTTGACGTGGCCGGTCTGCTGGCCGACACGCGGGTCCTTGACCTCACCAACGTGCTGGCCGGACCGTTCTGCTGCTACCAGCTCGCCCAGCTCGGCGCCGAGGTGATCAAGGTCGAGGCGCCGGGCACCGGCGATCTGGCGCGCCAGCTCGGCGCCGATCCCGAGCTCAACCGCCGCCTGATGGGCGCCTCGTTCCTGGCGCAGAACGCCGGCAAGCGTTCGATCACGCTCAACCTCAAGCATCCCAAGGGTCGCGAGGCGTTCACGCGGCTTGCCGCCAGCGCCGACGTTGTGGTGGAGAATTTTCGGCCCGGCGTGATGGAACGGCTCGAGCTTGGCTACGACCGGCTTAAGACGGTCAAGCCGGGCATGATCTATTGCGCCATCTCCGGCTTCGGCCAGGACGGCCCGCTGAAGTTCAACCCGGCCTACGATCAGATCATCCAGGGCCTGTCCGGCGTGATGAGCGTCACCGGCGACGCCCAGTCGGCGCCGCTGCGCGTCGGCTATCCGGTCGCCGACACCATGGGCGGCATCACCGCGGCCTATGCGATTGCGGCCGCGCTGTTTCGCCGCGAGCGGACCGGCGAGGGCGAGTTCATCGACGTCTCGATGCTGGAGGCGTCGATCGTCGCCATGGGCTGGGTGGTGTCGAACTGGCTGATCGCCGGCGAGCGGCCGCAACCGCTCGGCAACGAAAACATGACGGCGAGTCCCTCCGGGGCGTTCCGCACCAGGCAAGGGCTGCTCAACGTCGCCGCCAACCAACAGCAGCAGTTCGAGGCGCTGTGCCGGCTGATCGGGCGGCCCGAGCTGACCGCGGACGGACGCTTTGCCGGGCGCGAGGACAGAAAGCGCAACCGCTATGCGCTGCGCGACGAGATCGAGGTGGCGCTGCGCGGCAAATCGGCTGCTGAATGGTCCAAGCTGATGAACGAGGCCGGCGTGCCGGCGGGCGAGGTGCTCGACGTGCCGCAGGTGCTGGAGCATCCGCAAATCGTCGAGCGCATGCTGCTGCATACGTTTCCGCAGGTGCCGGGTGTCGATCGCGCGGTGACGGTGACGCGCGCCGGCTTCCGGCTCGGCGGCGGCGATCCGACGCCAGCCTCGCCGCCGCCTGCGCTTGGCGCCGACACCAAACGACTGCTTGCCGAGATCGGCTATTCCGAAAGCGAAATCGAACAGCTTGCGCACGACAAGATCATTTAGGAGCGGCCCGTGACGACCAAACGTTCCCCCAAGACCCCTGAGGATTGGTGGTCGACAGCCATCGTCGACATGAAGCCGGGGATGATCCGCTTCCGTGGCTATGCCATCGAAGACCTGATCGGCCGCGCCGGCTTTGCCGACATGGTCTATCTGCTGACGCGCGGCGAGCTGCCGCATCCGGCGGCCGCCAAGCTCCTGGAGGCGGCGCTGGTCGCCGCGGTCGACCACGGCCCGCAGGCGCCCTCGATCGCCGCCGCCCGCATGGCGATCAGCTGCGGCGTCGGCGTCAACAACGCTATGGCGTCGGCAATCAACATGCTGGGCGACGTGCATGGCGGCGCCGGCGAGCAATGCGTCGCGCTTTACAACGCGGTGGCGCAGCGGCTCGGCGAGGGCCGGGCGCCGATGACCGAGGCGGTCACGTTCGAGCTCAATGCGCTGGCCCAGCAGGGCGTGCGCCACGTGCCGGGCTATGGGCACCGCTTCCATCCGCTCGACCCGCGCGCGCCGCGCCTGCTCGCGCTGGTCGACGAGGCGGCGAAGCAGGGCGTGGTCAGCGGGCGCTTTGCCGCCATCGGCCGTGCCATCGAGGCCCAGCTCGCCGAACGCGCCAAACGCGCGATCCCCATGAACATCGACGGCGCGACCGGCGTGGTCTATGCCGAGCTCGGCTTTGCGCCGCCGCTCTGCCGCGGATTGTTCGTGCTGTCGCGTTCGGTTGGCGCGCTGGCGCACGCCTATGAGGAAATGCAGTCCGGCGAGCGCAACAAGGGACCGATTCCGCGCCACCTGACCTGGACCTACACCGGCCCACCGCCGCGCAAACTGCCCTGAGGTGGGGCAGGCCCGGCGATGACGGCTCGGCCTATGGATCCGACCTAATTCCCGAACTTGAGCTGCGCTTGCTCGATCACGTCCTTCCACACCCGCAGATCGTTCTCGATGTGGCGCACGGTTTCCGCCGGCGTCTTGCCGACCGGATTGGTGAACATGCCGCGCAGCTTGGCGTTCACCTCGGTTTGCAGCACGACGTGGCGCAATTCCGTCGCGAGCTTGTCGGTAATCGGCTTCGGCGTGCCGACCGGCACGAAGAAGCCGTTCCAGTTGGTAATCGCGATGTCGATGCCGAGCTCGCGCATGGTCGGCACCTCCGGCAGGTCGGGCGAACGCGTGGTGGTGGTGACGGCGAGCGCGCGCAGCTTGCCGTCCTTGACCAGATTGACGACGCCAGGCGGCGTGAACGTCGCCCAGGCCGACGCGCCGTTCATCAGCGCGACCGCGCCCTCGGCCGCGCTCTTGTAGGTGATCGCGACACCGGGCGCGCCGGTGCGGAGCTTGAACAGCTCGGCCGGCAGCGTGAAGCCCGGCGCGGTGGTGGCGTAGTTCGACTTTTCCGGGTTGGCCTTGGCCCAGGCCGCGAGCTCCGACGCGGTCCTGGCCGGATGGTCCGGTGGCACCAGCAGGATCAGCGGCATCTCGATCGCGATGGTGAGCGGCACAAAGCTCGTGAGCGGCGAATAGCCGGTTTTGGCGATCAGCGGGCTGATCGCCATCTCGCTGCCGCCGCCGATCAGCAGCGTGTAGCCGTCGGCCGGCTCCTTGGCGACGTGCTCAACGGCGAGCCGCGCGCCGCCGCCGGGCTTGTTCTCGATCACCACCGGCTGACCGAGCCGCTCGGCAAGCTTCTCCCCGACCACGCGCGCCACCACGTCGGTGCCGCCGCCGGCCGCATAGCCGACGACGATGCGGATGACCCTGTTCGGATAGGCGTCTTGCGCCCATGCGGGCGAGCCGAGCGCCACGGCGAGCGCCAGCATCGGCGCGATCCGCCGGCCGATTTGCATCGTGACCTTCGGCCTAGTGGGCGTCGCGCTCATCGGTGTACCAAGACGGCTTCTCCGGATAATGCGGGCCGTCGTAGATCTCGATCATGACGGTGTCCTCGTGCGCGACCGCGGGCCCGTGCACGTTGCCCTTCGGGTTGCAGTAGAAGCTGCCCGGGGTGAGCGTCACGCCGGTCGCGGTGTATTCGTAGCGGCCGGACAGGCAGATCATGAACTGGTTGGACGAGTGGTAATGCGGCTGCGGAATCCCCGCGCCCTTGGCGAATTTGATCATGGCGATCGAGGCGCCGGTGGCCTCGTCGCGCCACAGCATTTTTTCGAAGATGCCCTTCAGCGACTTCTCCCGCCACGGCACCTTGGCGGTGTCGACCAGGATTTCCTCGAGCTTGGGCGCTCCTTCGGGCAGCTTGACCATGACGTCCTCGTTCAATGATCGAAATGCGATTTTCGTGTGCGCCGCTAAACCGGCAACTGCTGGAAGTCGGTGGAGAACGAGTGCATCCGTCGCGCGCCGGTGTCGGTGATGACGATGGTCTCGGCGAACACACAGCCGGTTTCGCCGTTGTGCCACTTCGGATCGAACAGGTCGATGTTCATGGCGAACACCATGCCGGCTGCGGAATTCATCGCCGATCGCCTTCAGCGCGCCTTCGTCGGCGCGCAGCGCGTGGTGGCGGTAGCGCGGGTATTCCAGCGAGGCGAGGCCGTGGCCGTGGATGCCGGCCTCGCAGATGCCGAAGCCCGAGCCGGTGATGACGTCGCGTACCGCGTCCATCGCCGTGGAGATTTTCGCGCCCGGCTTGAACAGGTCGAGTCCCTTCCGGTAGGCGGCGAGGCAGGCGGCGTAGATGTCGAGATAGCGCGGTTCGGGTTGGCCGAGGCAGAAGGTCCGCTCGACATGGGTGAAATAGCCGCCGAACTTCGGATGCATCTCGCAGATGATCATGTCGCCCTTTTCCAGCGGCCGCGTGGTCGGCACGCGGAACGGATGCGGATAGGGGTGCTTGTCGGAGGCCCACAGGAACAGCGTCGGCTCCTCGCCGCCGTTCGCCAGCATGGTCTGCACCATATTGGCGTAGACCTCGCACTCCTTGACCCCGGGGCGCGCGGTGTCGCGGCAGGCCGCGAGCATCAGGTCGCCCAATCTCGCAGCCTTGTCGAGCGCGGCGATCTCCTCGGCGCTTTTGACGACGCGGAGCTTCTCCATCATGTCTTCGAGGTTGATCAGGCTCGCGCCCGGCAGGCGGTCCTTGATCCGGGTGTAGATGCTGTGCGGGGTCCAGCCGTCGGGATCGAGCGGCCCGGCGAGGCCGTCGACGCCGATCTTGGCGTTGGTCAGCTTCAGGTCGCTCAGCCGCTCCGCGACGCTATCGCCGAAGCTGCCCTTGCGCGGCCGCACGTCGGCCACCCAGCTCTGCGCACCCTTCCAATAATCGGTGAACACCGGCGAATAGATGAAGCTGGTTGGCTCGCCCGACAGCGGAAACACCAGCACGTTGTTCTCGGCGTTGCCGCCGATCGGGCAGAGGTAGCGGGCGTTGGCGATGTTGAAGTCCCACATCGCCGGCCAGCCGAACAGCACCAGGCAATCGAGACCGCGTTTCGCCATCTCGGCGCGGGTCAGCGCCCAGCGGCGGTCGCGCTCTTTCAGCGACAGCGTCGGATATTCGGTGAGCTTGCGCATGGGGCTTCCTCGATTTGGTCTAGACGCCGAGCCGTTTCAGCGCCGCAAGATAGTCGGCGATGCCCTTTTCCAGATCGTATTCCGGCTGGTAGCCGAGCTCGGTGCGGGCGCGTGTGATGTCGTAGACACCGGTCGCGGGATACGGGAAACCGTAGAAATTCAGTCCGTCGCCGATCTCCATCTGCGCGTTCGGAATGTGCTTCTTGATGACCGTGGCGAAGTCCTTGAGCGTGACACCCGTGCCGGTGCCGATGTTGAACAGCCGGCTGTTGAGCTTGCCCGCCATGGTCGCAAGATAGATGCCGTTCGCGGAGTCCTTGTTGTAGATGAAGTCGTCCTTGTCGTCGCCGCCGCGCTCGAGCTTGAACGGCAAGCCGTGCGCCGGGTTCTCGACGATCCGGCTCATCACCGCCATCGGCCCGTGCCGCGCGGTCTTACCGGGACCGTAGGTCGAAGCAAAGCGCAACGACACGGTGTCGAGGCCCATGTTGTCGCTGTAATAGAGGCAGACGTTCTCGCCCATGAATTTCGCAGAATCGTAGATGCGCTTGGGCTTGGCCGGCAGGTCTTCGGACATCGGCTTCCAGGTCGGCGAACCGTATTCGCCAGTGACCGGGCCATAGACCCCCTTGGCCGACGTGAACACCACGCGCTGCACGTCGAGCGCGCGCGCTGCCTCCAGCACGTTGACCAGGCCCATCACGTTGACCTGGATGCTGAGCGCCGGATTTTGCGCCGACACCGCGCCGACGAATGCCGCCGCATGCACGACGTGGGTGACCTTGTGCTTCTTGATCGCCTGCAGCACGCGCGGCATGTCGAGCACGTCGCCCTGCTCGAAATCGATCTTGTCCAGGATGTCGCCGACCAGGCTGTCGTCGCGATGGCGCGCGAAGATCACCGGCCGATGGCCTTCGTTGACGAACTTGCGGCTGGTCTCGGCGCCAATGACGCCCATGCCGCCGGTGATCAGCACCTTCACGCGAGCGCTCCCGAGGGCGCGGGCTGAGTCTCCGCGAACCGCTTGTAGTTTTCCGGCGTGTCGAGGTCTTGCGCGAGGCCGGCCCGGCGCAGCACGCGCACCGCGCGGCCGCCTGCGCGGGCGGCGGCGAGATGAGCCTGGAAGCTGTCCGCGCCGAAGCGGAAGAAGGCCGCGTCGGGCGGCGCCAGCGCAAGCGCGTTGGTGCCTTGCTCCGTTTCGTCGGGGGCGATGACGCAGGACGGCGCTTTGCCAAGCGCCGACGTCAGCGCCGCGATATCGCCGGCCGTGACCAGCGGCAGGTCGCTCGACAGCACGATCACGGCATTGGCGCCGTGCGCCAGCGCATGACGACTGCCGAGCGCAAGCGCGGCGTTCAGTCCGCCGCCGGGATCCTGCAAGCCGTGCAGCCCCTGGCCGCGAACCAGCGCCAGCAGGAACGCATCCGCCGTGACGACCACGATCCGGTTGGCGCTGAAATGGCTTTGCGCCGCGTCCAGAACGCGGCCGAACAGTCGTCGGTTGAGCGCGGTGCGCTGCTCGGCGCCGAGAATGGCGGCGAGTCGCGACTTGCCGAGTGCGAAGGATTTGACGGGAACGATGGCCCAGCAGGTCATGCTTTAACTCACAGGCGCCGGCGACAATTCGGATACCAGCGCCAGCGCATCCTGCGCCAGACGGCGCTTGTCGTCGAGCGTACGCATGATGGTATCGCGGACCAGGACCCGGCAGCCCAGCGCCTCGATTGCCGGCCCCAACGCGCGGTCGAGATTGTCGATCACCCAGCCGTCGACGCTATTGCCATAGTGCCGCGCCACGCCGAGCGCAGAGGGCTCAAGGCCGCGCTCGGCCATCATCTTGCCGAGCGGACCCTTGACCGCCTGGCCGCCGACCATGGGCGAGACCGCGACCACCGGCCGCCGCAACCGCCGTAGCGCTTGGGCGACGCCCGGCACGGCCAGGATCGGATCGATACTGACCAACGGGTTCGACGGCGTGATCACGATTGCGTCCGCCCGGTCGAGCGCCCGGCGCAGCCCCTCGCTCGGTTTGGCGTGCTGCACGCCTTCGAAGGTGACGCCCTGAAACACCGGACGGCATTGCCGGCGCACGAAATAGTCCTGGAAGTCGAGCGGGCCCTGGTCGGTCTGCACGACGCTGCGGACCGGATTGTCGGTCATCGGCATGACCTCGGGCGCGACGCCGAGCCTTTGCGCCAGCAGCGCCGTCGCCTCCGACAGCGAGCGGCCGGCGTCGAGCTCGCGGGTCCGCAGAATATGCGTTGCCAGATCGCGGTCGCCGAGCTTGAACCAGGTCTCGCCGCCGAGCCGCTCCAGCGCCGTCATCACGTTCCAGGTCTCGCCCGCGAGGCCCCAGCCGCGTTCGGGATCGTTCAGGTCGGCGAGCGCATAGAGCACCGAGTTGATGTCGGGCGAGACGTGCAGCCCAAGATGGACGAAATCGTCGGCGGTGTTGACGGCGATCGCAAGCTGGTCGGGCGGCAGCGCGGCGGACAATCCGCGCGCGAGCTTGCCGCCGCCGACCCCGCCTGCCAGCGCCAGGATCAAGCGTCTGCTCATAGCCGCGCGACCTCGGCGATGGGCCGACGCTCGCGCGGCTTGCCGGCGGCAGCCGGTCGGCCAAGCGTGATCGCGGCCTGCGGCTGCCAGTCGGCCGGCAGATCGAGCGCGGCGCGGACCGTGTCGGGACAGAACAGCGGTGCGCACATCCAGCAAGCGGCGAGGCCCTCGGCATGCGCGAGCAACAGCATGTTTTGCACCGCCATGGCCGTGCTCTGCACCGCCATCAGCCGCTCGGCCTCGGCGCGCCGCGCGTCGGCGTAGCGATCCATGTCGGCGAGCGTCAAGCAGGCGACGATCACTGCCGGCGCCGCGGTGATGCGGGCGTGCGAGCACGCAACGTCACGCTCGATCGCCACCGCGTCGTCGCCGTCGGCAAGGCGGTCGGTGCGCAGCCGCTCGCCCATGGCTGTCGCCAGGCGCTGCTTTTCGATCTCCGACCGCAGCACCGCAAAGCGCCAAGGCTGCCGGTTGTGGGCGGACGGCGCGAACCGCGCGGCGTCGAGTAGCCGCTCGATCGTGGCCGCCGGCAGCGGCTTCGGCCGGTAGCGGCGAATCGAGCGGCGACCGTGCATCCAGCTCATCAGCGTTTGCGGTGTCGCGGTTTCGAGCAGCGTCATGGCGGCCTCAGGTTTTTTTGCTTGAGCATGAACCTTTCCGAAAACCGGTTCCCACTTTTCGGGATCATGCTCTAGCGGAACAGATCGAGCGCGCGGTCGCGGATCAAATCATCGGCCGAGCCGTCGGCCGCCGGCAGGTCGAGACCGCGAACCAGCACGACCGGCGTGGCTTCGTCGGCCTGCCCCATCAGCAGCGACGCCGCGGCGGCGATCTCATCGGCGATGCCGACCTGGGTGGATTTCAGCCGGCGTCCGAACAAATCGGGCCGGCCGCGCAGGTCGAGCAGCGCCGGTAGCCCGGCGGCGCCGAGCGCCACGCCGACGGTGCCGTTGCGCCAGGCGCGGCCGAGGCTGTCGATGATGATGACGCTGGGCTCGACGCCGGTGCGCGCCGCCAGGCGGGTACGGATTTCGCGGCACGAGCGGTTGCAATCCTGCGGCAGCAGCAGCACGTGCTGATCGTCACCGGCGACGTTGGATGAATCGATGCCGGCGTTGGCGAGCACGACGCCGCATCGGTGCGCGACCACCAATACGCCTTTACGGTAACGCACCACTTCGGTCGATTCGCGCAGGATCAGCTCGACCAACCGCGCATCCTTGTCCACTTGCGCGGCCAGCAGCCGGGCGCGCTCTGACGGCGTCACCGTGCGAAGATCGACAAGACGGCCTTCCGCCTTGGACACGATCTTCTGCGCGATCACCACGACGTCGCCGCGCTGGAGCGACAGGCCGGATGCCGCAAGCCCGCCCACGATCAGATCGGCGATGTTGTCGCCCGGCCGCACCAGCGGGATGCCGGCGAGCGCTGCGACCGAAAGTTCGGCGGCCGGGCGTGCGTCGATCTTTTCGGCGCTAGACATGGGCGCTAGGCATGAGAGCTGTCCGGCGGCAGGCCGGTGATGGCGATGCCGGAATGGGTGATCTTGTATTGCCGGTTGATGGTGATCAGCACCGACGTGAGCGCTTCGGCCACCACCGAATTCACCAGTGGGCCGGCGTGCAACGCGCGCATGCCGGCCTCGCGCGCCAGCGCGATCACTTGCGCGCGCGCCTCGCGATCGTCACCGCACACCAGCACGTCGCAATCGATCGGGCGGTCGAGGTCGGACAGCAGCTCGGCCGAGACGTTCTGGAATGCCGAGACGACGCGGACGCCCGCGCCCAGCATGTTCTGCGCCGCCAGCACGGCCGAACCGCCCTCGGGCAACTGCGCGCGGCCGACCTGCGGCGGCACCAGCGGCACCGTGACGTCGATCAGGATCTTGCCGGCAAGCGCGGTGCGGACCTCCTGCAAGGTCGCAAGTTGCGCCGCAAAGGGCACGGTCAGCACCACGATGTCGCCGGACGCGGCGGCGCCGGCATTGTCCAAGCCCTCCGCGCGTTCGGCGCCGATCCGGGTATTGATCGCGGTGGCGGCCTGCGCGGCGCGCTCTCGCGCGCGCGACCCGATCACGATGCGGTGGCCGGCGTTGGCCCAGCGCAGGGCAAGCCCCGCGCCCTCCTTCCCGGTGCCGCCGAGCACGGCGATCCTGGCTTTGGCTTGCGGCTGCATCATGCCACCGCGGTCGCGTGCCGGCGTTGCAACACCAGCGGCTTGAGCGCTTCGGCCTGATAAGCCGCCCGCCGGCGGCTGGCCGGCGCGTCGGTATAAAGCGTCGTGCGCTGCCGCGGCACACGGCCGAGCAAGGTGATCAGCGCATCCATCTGCTCCGACGTGAACTCCTGGCCGTGCTCGCTGCCGGCGGCGCGCGAAATGCTTTCGTTCATCAGCGTGCCACCGAGATCGTTAGCGCCGGCGCCAAGGCACGCCGCCGCCCCGTCCGGCCCAAGCTTCACCCACGACGCCTGGATGTTCGGGATGAGCGGATGCAGCACGAGCCGCGCCACCGCGTGCATCAGCATCGCCTCGCGGAAGGTCGGGCCCCGGCGCGCCCGACCCTTCAAGTAGATCGGCGCCTCCATCGGCACGAACGGCAGCGGCACGAATTCGGTGAAGCCGCCGGTGCGCGCTTGCAGGTCGCGGACGTGCATCAGGTGCCGCGCAGCATGCTCAAGACGTTCGATCGAGCCGAACATGATGGTGGCGGTGGTGCGCAGGCCGCGCGATGCGCCGCCTCGATCACGCCGAGCCATTGCACGGTCGAAAGCTTGTCCGGGCACAGCACGGCGCGAATATCGTCGTCGAGGATCTCGGCGGCAGTGCCCGGCAGACTGCCAAGGCCCGCGTCGCGCAGCCGGTCGAGGTAATCGCCGACCGCAAGTCCGAGGCTCATCGCACCGTGCTGCACCTCAAGCGGCGAGAATGCGTGCACGTGGACGCCGGGCGCCGCGCGCTTGGCCGCATCGAGAATGCCGAGATAGGTCGCGCCGGTGTAGTGCGGATGGATACCGCCCTGCATGCAAACTTCGGTCGCGCCGCGCTGCCAGGCCTCATGCACCCGGCGCGCGATCTCGTCGTGGTCGAGATCATAGGCCGGGCCGCGCAAGGTTTCGCCGAGCTTGCCCTTGGAGAACGCGCAAAACCGGCAGCCATAATGGCAAATGTTGGTGTAATTGATGTTGCGGTTGACCACGTAGCTCACGGTGTCGCCATTCATGGCCCGGCGCAGCTCATTGGCCGCGCCGCAGACGGCGTCGAATTCGCCGCCGCGCGCCTGCAACAACGTCACGATCTCGCCCTCGCCCAGCCGATGTCCGGCCTGCGCGCGTCGCACGATCCGATCGACCGTGCTGCTCAATATTGCCGGCGCCTGCTCCGGCGCTCGCGCGCCACCAAGCCCCGGCGACCAGGCGTCGTTGCGCGCCAGTCCTTCAGCGTCGGAGGCGCGCAGCACCGCGGTGCGCAACGCCGGGTCGAGCCAGCGCTCGGGCGCCTGCGCATATTCGGGATAGATCGCGAGCCGCTCGGTCAGCGTCTTGCCGGCTGCGGCTGTCGCTGACCGCAGCTGTTCGACCAGGGGCCACGGCGCCTCCGGGTTGACGTGATCGGGCGTGACCGGCGAAACGCCGCCCCAGTCGTTGATCCCCGCCCCGATCAGATCCGTCAACAGGCCGGGACTGAGATTGGGTGGCGCCTGGATGTTCATCCGCGGCCCGAGCACGATCCGGGCCATTGCCGTGGTCCACAGCATATCGTCAGCGCTGGGCTCGGCGGCGCGCGCCATGCCGGTTGCCGGCTTGGCACGGAAATTCTGCACGATGACTTCCTGGATGTGGCCGTGGCGCCGGTGCAGTTCGGCGATGGCGAGCAGCGAGTCGATCCGCTCGGCGCGCGTCTCGCTGATGCCGATCAGGATGCCGGTGGTGAGCGGCACTTGGAGCCGGCCGGCCGCCGCGATGGTGGCGCGCCGCGTCGCCGGCGTCTTGTCGGGCGAGCCGTGATGCGGACCGCCGCGCCGGCCAAGCCGCGGCGAGGCGGTCTCGAGCATCAGGCCCTGCGATACCGAAACGCGGCGAAGCGCGGCGATCTCGGCCTCGCTCATCACACCGGGATTGACGTGCGGCAACAGCCCGGTTTCGCGCAACACCAGGCCAGCCATGGCCGCGAGATAGTCGATGGTGGTGCGATAACCCAGCCGTTCGAGCGCACGCCGTGCGGTCTGGTATTTCAGCTCCGGCTTGTCGCCGAGGGTGAAGAGCGCCTCCTGGCAGCGCGCCGCGACGCCCGCGCGCGCGATCTTGAGCACCTGCTCGGGTGTGAGATAAGGCGCGCTGACAGCGCGCGGGCCGCGCACGAAGGTGCAATAGCGGCAGGTGTCGCGGCAGAGCCGCGTCAGCGGGATGAACACCTTGCGCGAATAGGACACGACATTGCCGTGGCCCATATCGCGCAGGCGGGCCGCCTCCGCCATCAGCGCCGGCAGGGGGGTGGCGGCCCAGCGCTCGATCTCCTCGCGGGACGCTTCAGCCAAGGCCGTTTCTCCCGACACTGAACGTCACGGTCACTGAGGTTGCTTGGGAGGGAGACCGCGCGATCGGCGTCACGGCAAGGAATGTGACCACAGCGGAGGAGGGGGTGCAATGCGCCGGGCTCGGCGCCTGTGGGGAGGAGTTTGCCGGGTCGACGCATTCCACGCAAGGCCTGAGTATTCAGACGGGTGCGAAGCGGTTTTGCCTGCTCGTTAACCTTTTGTTAACGAATTGGGCGAGCCGTTAACAGTCGATTAACCATAGATCGTAAGCAATCATTAACTCAGAAAAGTAAATGCGGTTTAAGAATTACTACCGATTTGTTAATTTAACGATTGAAAGACTGGGAGAGACTTGGGGCGGGGCATTCGTCGGCGCGAGATGCGGCTCATCGAGCGCAATAGATAAAACCTGCGGTGGTGCCGCAAGTATGCCCTAACCACGCCTCACCGGTGTTCTTTGCTTGTTGGGGCCACTCCGATGCGGGGAATACGTAAAATGCGTACTGTTGGTTGTGTCCGGCGTGCCGCCGGTGGTCTTGCCGCCACCTGCGTTATCGCCGGCATCGGTCTGGTCGGTAGCGAGCCTGCCTATGCCATCCCGTCGCCGGAACTGGTGATCGGCTCGTTCGTCAGCCTCTCGCAATTGCTGGCGTTGGCGTCCGCGGTCCTTGGCGGCGGCGCGGCCTATGCGACGATGCGAACGCGGCGCGGCGGCGGTGCGGCGGGCATGGTCTCTCGCGCGGGCTCGCCGTCGGCGCCGTCGTCATGTTCGTCCTGTTCTGCGTGTCGGCGGGCTTCAACATCTATCAGTACGTCGAGCAGAAGAACGAACGCCAGGCGCGGCTGGAGCAGACGTTGCTGCGGCCGTCCCGCGCCCCCGCGGGCTTGCCGGACGACCCGGACGCCAAGGAGCTCAATTACACCGATCAAGGCAAGCATCCGCTGCGGATCAGCACCGCGGAAACCGCCAAGTTGCTTGCAGCCCATAATCGCGGCGAAGCCGACGACTACGTTTTCCTCGATGTCCGTGAACACGCCGAACAGGTGATGGGCTCGCTGAAGGGCGCGACAGTCGTTCGGTTTCCTGATCTTAAGCAGGCCAATCTCGATCTGACCAACAAGAAGGTCATCCTGTTCTGCCACAACGGCAATCGCAGCTCTGAAACCGCTGAGGCGATGGCGAAGATGGGCATCGATACCAAATTCGTCGTCGGCGGCCTGGAAAAATGGGTCGTCGAAGGTCGCGACATGACTGGCATGAGTGCGCGCGACCTTGCCGAGCTCCGCGCAATTCCGAATTATCCCAATCGAAATACCTTGCTCGATACCGATCAGGTCAAGGACTTGATCGCCGAAGGAGCGGGCGATTCTGGTCGATATCCGGTATCCAACCGACTTCGCGGCATCGCATATCGCAGGCGCCATCAATCTCAGCCTGCGCCGAATGCCGACCGAGGTGATGAACGAAAACATCGCAAAGCTGCCAAAACGCCCAATCGTCCTGCCCTGCTACGACCGTCGCGGCTGTTTCTTTGCCGAGGTGTTGGGCTACGAGCTCACGCGTGCCGGCCATGACGTGCGCGGCCGTTACACGCTGCCTTGGGAATACTTCATTGCGCGCGGCCGTCCGGCGCATGTCGAGGCGTGGATCGCAGAAAACAACAAAGGTCTGTGGGCCAAATCGGCGGGCGCGCTCGCCGCGGCGATGTCGTCGGTCGCGCAATGGACAGGGCTGATCGTTGCCATCGGCTTGCTGGCGCTGCTGTCGCGCCTGATCGTGTTGCCGTTCTCGCTCAAGGCCGAACGCGACCAGATTCGCTCGCGCGCCGCCGAGGGCGAAATGAAGGACATCCAGCAGCGTCTCAAAGACGATCCGGTGCGCCAGACGCGCGCGATCCGCGCCTTCTACAAGCGTCACCGCATCACGCCGGTGCGCAATCTGCTGGCGCTGTTCTTCCTGCCGGTGATGGCGGTCGCGCTGCTCGCGGTTCAAGAGCTGACGGCCGGGACCACGGACGGGTTTCTCTGGATACCGACACTGTCGCAACGCGATCCGCTGTTGATCCTGCCGCTCGTCTTCGGCGTGCTGATCACGCTCTATATCGATCTTGCCTTTGCGACCAATACCAAGCGCAGGGTACTGATCTGGATCGTCGCGCTGCCTCTGATGACGGCAACCGGTGCGCTGTTCGGTGCTGGCGCCGATTTCTACCTGATCGCCAGCGCGGCCCTGCTGGTGGTGCAGCGGCTATGGGTGATCGGAGCGTTCGCCGCGTGGGGCGCGCGCTTCGACCGCAGCCGGGCGCCCAAAGGCATCATCGCGCTTTCGGAGGTCAACGAGCTGTGGAACAAGGGCAACAAGGCCTATCGGCTGGCACGGATGCGCGCGGCCGGCATGCCGGTGCCCGACGGCGTCGTGCTTACGCCCGCGTTCATGGCACGGATGGCGTCGGCCAAGGCCGCCACGCGCGAGCGCGAGCTCAACTGGATCTGGAAGCGCCTCGGCCAGGTCCGGCTGGCGGTGCGCAGCTCGGGCAGCGGCGAGGACGGCGCCAGTGCCAGCTTTGCCGGCGTGTTCGAGTCGGTGATTGACGTCGATCGTTCGGGTCTCGAAGCCGCTATCGCCCGCGTGCAGGCGTCGTTCGAGACCACGCGCGTTACCAGCTATCTTCACGCTGTCGGTGCCGGCAACGTGCTGGTGCAGCGCATGGTCGAGGCCGAGTATGCCGGCGTGCTGTTCACGCGCGACCCATCGACGAGTGGGCTGTCGATGGTCGAAATGGTGGAAGGCACCGCCGAGAAGCTCGTCTCGGGTTCCGAGCGGCCGCAGACCTACCGCTTCGGCCGCATCAGCAAGAAGCCGTTCGGTCACGGCCGCGCGCCGATCGATCTTGCCGCCCTGCTCATGCTCGGCGACGCCGCTGAACTCCTGTTCGGCCGCCCGCAGGACATCGAGTGGACCTATCGCGACGGCGCCTTCTATCTGGTGCAGAGCCGCGACATCACCCGCTCGGTTGCGGGCGATGCCGACGCTGTTGCCATGCAGAACGATCTTGCGCGCCTTGTTGATCGCGCCGAAGGGGCTCAGCCCGACGAAGTGGTGTTCCGCAAGAACGAGATTTCCGAGATGCTGCCGCGGCCGAGTGCACTCTCGCTTTCACTCATGGAAGCGCTGTGGGCGGGCGGCGGCAGCATCGACCTTGCAGCGCGCGAGCTGGGGCTCAGCTATCAGGTCGAGGAGGGCTCGACCTATCTCGAAACCATCCTCGGCCGGCTCTACATCGACGCTCGCGAGGAGCGCTCGCGCGCGCTGGTAATCGGACGGCTCGCGTCCCGACGCCTGGTGCGCGAGGCCGATCGGATCGAGCGCGACTTCCGCGAAGGCTTCCTGCCGCAATTCATCGCCGAAACGCGCACGCTGAACGTGGTCGACTTCGAGAAATTGGCGACCACGGAGTTGATCGCCGAGATCAAGCGGCTGCACGATCGCTTCGTTTATGACACCCACGTGGCTGTGGACGTGGTCAATATCGCCGCCGGTTTCTATCTCAGCCGCGCCAGGCGAGCCTTGACCTCTGGTGGTATCGATCCCTCGAGCCTGCTGGGGCAAATCCCGGAGACCCAAGAGGGCCGCGCCATCGCGGAAATCTCGGCGATGCCGACCAAGAATCGGCGCTGGCAGATGCTCAAGGCCTTCGGTCATCGAGCGGTGTTCGACTATGAGCTGGCCGAGCCGCGCTACGCCGAGGATCTCAACACGCTCACCCGCATGATCGCGGGCCGCACCCAGGCCGGACGTCCGGCCTACCAGCAGACGCCCGTGCTCTCCAAGTCGCAGGCCGGGATCGTGGATGTCGCGCGACGCTTTCAGACGCTGAAGGAGGACGCCAAGCATTACTCCCTTGCCGAACTCGCGGTGCTGCGGCGCGCGTTGCTGACGCTCGATCGCCGCTTTGGCTTCGATGGCCGCATCTTCGATCTGCGTTTTGACGAGTTGTTCACGCTCGGCAGCGCCAGCGTGGCGCGCTTGCGCGAGCTGGCCGCAAGCCGGCACGAGGAGGCGCTACGGCTGCGCAAGTTCGCCTCGCTGCCGTCTTTGCTCACCGCCCACGACCTCGAAGCGGCCTCGGCTGGCCACACGGACGAGCACGTCACGCCGGGTGTCATTCGCGGCACCCGGGTGGCCGGCAGCACGATGGCGGAAGGCCGCGCCCGCGTGATCTCCGAGGAGGACGCCGAGAATGGCAACCCGATGGAAGGTTTCCGCGACGGCGACATCATCGTTGCGGCGATGATCAACCCGGCGTGGCTGCCCTATTTCTCGCGCGCCGGTGGCTTTGTCAGCGAAGTCGGCGGTTGGCTCAGCCACCCCGCGATCCTGGCGCGCGAATACGATGTGCCCATGATCGTCGGCACCGTGGGCATCGGCCGTATCACCGACGGCAGCCGGCTGCGGCTGCACCTCGACGGCAGGATTGAAGTTGTGATGGCGGAGACGATCGTCGCGGCCGCCTAGCCGGGCCGTGCAGCGCACCGAATGAAAGCGCCGCCGTCACGGCGGCGCTTTTTATTCCGCGCTTGACACCGTGGCGAGCCGTATCTCCGCCGTGTCGCAGCCGTCGCATGCGGCGAGCGGTGCCTGCTGCGGCGGCCCCTGCGGGATGGCCAGCGATACGACGGGCATGAGCGCCAACGCCAGAATGGCAACGGCGTTCGGCCAGCCCGCACGAACCAAATCGAAGGTCATCGTCGGTTTCCAATGAAGTTCGTGGCCACCAATAGCGGGTCGATATGACGCGGCCGTAACGGCAATCGTTAGAATTTTAGCGGTTCCCCGATTCTGAAGCGTTCATCATTGCTTAGCGAACGTCGGCGTTGCCGCGTTAACCGAAAATTCACCGTAATCGGAACGAGGGCCGGCGCCGCCGGCCGCTTAGGTTGGGAGTAACGAGGGGCGCTCTACTTTACGGTTACGAGGGAATGAATTGCCGCTCCCACGTCAGGGGCGGACGATTAGGGGTTTGGATAATGCGCTTCAAAACAAACCGGCTTGCGGAGCAAGTCGTCAAGGCGATCATGGTACTGATGCTGGCGGCGACCGCCAGCGGGGAGGTTTCGCGGGCGGCAGCGGAAACGCTGATCATACAGGGCTCGACGACCTTCGCTCGCCGCCTGATGGAGCCGCACAAGGCCGCAATCGAATCGGAATCCAAGCACGAGCTGACGCTCATTCCCAACAAGTCGATGCCCGGACTGATTGCGTTGATGGAAGGCCGCGCCCACATGGCCATGATCTCCGCCTCGCTGAAGAGCGAGGTCGACCAGCTCCGAAGAATCATGCCGGGCTTGGCCTACAATGGCTTGCAGGCGCATGCCATCGTCAGCACGCGGATCGCGGTGGCGATGCATCCGTCCAATCCGGTGCGCAAGGCTTCGCTCAATCAGGTTCGCAAAGTGCTGCTTGGGCAGATTTCGAAATGGTCGGAGCTGGGTGGCAAGGACCAGCCGATCCGGGTCGTGCTGGTCGGCGGCGGCGGCGGTGTAACGACCGTCATCGAGTCCGAATTGCTCGACGGCAGGCTGCCGGAGGGGCCTCACATCATTTACGTGAAGACGCCCGTTCAGCTCGTCCAAGTGGTCGAACAGGAGCCCGGCGCCGTCGGGTTTGCCCAGCTCGCGCTGGTGAAGCAGCGAGGGCTGCCCGAGCTCGTCACCGAGGCGCCGATCGAACAGACCTTGAGCCTCATCACCAACGGTGACCCGACGCCGGCGATGAAGGCGGTGATCGATGCCGCGCGCGTTGTTGCCGAGAAACAGATGTAACACGCGATGGCGGGCGATTGGAAAAAACCGAGCGCGATCCTGCGCGCGTTCAGCGGAGGCATTTCGACCAGGCTTTATTGCTTTGCCTTCCTGTCGTTGCTTGCGGTTGCTACGCTGTCGACGTCGTCGATCTATTTTTCGCGAACCACCGAAAGCGCCGCCCAGCGTCTGTACGGCGCCGGGTTCCTCGGCATCCTCAACTCGACGCGGCTTGACCTGCTGCTCGAACGGCATCGCCGTATCGTCGAAAGCATGCCGTCCGAGGTGGACCGGGACCGGCTGCAGGTCGGCCGTAACGAGCTCGATCAAATCAAGCTCAAACTCTTGGAGTTGATGAAGGACCTCATCTCCAAGCGCGATCCGTCTCCGGACGCGCTCGAGCACCGGATCGCCGAAAGCCTGCCTTCGCTGTTCGAGGCTGCCGAGCAGGTCGCGTTCTATGCCAACGAGTTTGCGCAGGACAAGGCGGTGGAGCAGGCCGTCGACTACGCCCATGTCGCCAACGGCATCGAGCGGTTGATCAGGAGCTACCGCGAATACCGGATGGACGAGGCGGAGGAGGCCATCGCTTTCGTCAGCGCCACCGCCAATTCGCTGGTGGTTTGGGTGTTGTTCTCGGCGCTGGCGGCGATCATCCTGATCGGCCCGATCGGATTGGCCACCATGCACCGCGTGCTGAAGCGGCTCGCCGGCATCACCCAGGCCATGACCCGGCTCGCCCGTCACGACACCACGACGATCATTCCGTCGCGCGACGACCACGACGAGGTCGGCGACATGGCGCGCGCGGTCGAGGTGTTCAAGGACAACGCGATCCAGCTCATTGCCCGGGAGGTCGAACTCAAGCAGCTCAACCGCCGCGTCGACATCGCGCTCAACAACATGACACACGGCCTGTGCATGTTCGACGCCGAGCAGAAGCTGATCGTCTGCAACCGCACCTACGTCGACATGTACAACCTCACGGCCGCGCTGTCGCGGCCAGGCACGCTGCTGCAGGCGATCGAAAGCTACCGCACCACCATCGGCAACGGCGCGATTGCCAATCCGGAGCAGGTGGCGTCGGCCGCGATCCAGACGCGCGAGGCCTCCGCCTTCACCCAGGAGCTGACCGACGGCCGCACCATCGCGGTGTCGCAGCGGCCGATGCAGGACGGCGGCTGGGTCGCGGTGCACGAGGACATCACCGAGCGCCGGCGCGCCGAGGCCAAGATCGCCCACCTGGCGCGCCACGACATGCTCACCAACCTGCCCAACCGGGTGCTGTTCCGCGAGCACCTCGAGGCCGAGTTCGAGCGCGTCGAGCCCGGCCGCGGCTTTGCCGTGCACTGCCTCGACCTCGATCATTTCAAGACCGTCAACGACACGCTCGGTCATCCGATCGGCGACGATCTGCTCAAGCTCGTCGCCGGACGACTGGCCGAGGCGGTGCCGAGCTCGGGCTTCGTCGCCCGCATCGGCGGCGACGAGTTCGCCGTCGTGCAGACCGACGTGCGCCAACCCGAGCAGTGCAGCCAGCTCGCCGCCCGCATCGTCGAATTGGTCAGCCGGCCCTACGACATCGACGGCCGCCATATCGTAATCGGCACCAGCATCGGCATCGCCGTCGCGCCCAACGACGGCGCCAATCCCGACCTGCTGCTGAAGAACGCCGACATGGCGCTCTACCTCGCCAAGGGCGACGGCCGCGGCACGCATCGCTTCTTCGAGCGCGAAATGGACAAGCGGCTGCAGGCGCGCCGCTTGCTCGAGCTCGACCTGCGCAAGGCGATCGCCAACGGCGAGTTCGAGATCCATTATCAGCCGATCTTGTTGCTGCAGACCGGCAAGGTTTCGGGCTTCGAGGCACTGCTGCGCTGGAATCATCCTGAGCGCGGCCACATTTCGCCGGCCGAATTCATTCCGCTCGCCGAGGAGACCGGCCTGATCCTGCCGCTGGGCGAATGGGTGTTGCGCACCGCCTGCGCCCAGGCGGCGCACTGGCCGCAGCCGGTGGGCGTCGCGGTCAACCTCTCGGCCATGCAGTTCAAGGGCCGCAACCTCGTGCAATTGACGCTCAACGCGCTCGCCGCTTCCGGCCTTGCAGCCGGCCGGCTCGACCTCGAAATCACCGAGTCGGTGCTGTTGCAGGACGAGGCCAATACGCTCAGCACCCTGCACCAGTTGCGCGAGATCGGCGTGCTGATCTCGATGGACGATTTCGGCACCGGCTACTCGTCGCTGGCCTATCTGCGGAACTTCCCGTTCGACAAGATCAAGATCGACCGTTCGTTCGTGCGCGAAATGCTGGTGCGCAAGGACTGCCAGGCCATCGTGCGGGCGGTGGTCGGGCTGGCGCGCAGCCTCGGCATCACCACCACCATCGAAGGCATCGAAACCAAGGAGCAGCTCGAGATCGCCAAGCTCGAGGGCTGCGACGAGGGCCAGGGCTGGCTGTTCGCCAAGGCAATGCCCGACCGCGACATTCCCGCCTATCTGGCCGAGCGCAAGCGCGTCGCCGCCGCGGCCTAAAGTACCCCAACGGCCATCCACCGCCGGCCCAGGACGCGCTTCGCGCGCTTTACTGACCGAAGTGCATTGGTAAAGTGGCGGCAACGCATCCCGTTGCTGCAAGGAGTTCGCCATGGGCTACGACAAGGGCCACAAGGAATTTTACGGCGTGGACATGAACGACGGCTTCCACAAGGTGCCGGGCTATCCCTGGGGCTTCACCGAGAAGATCCTGGCCGGATCGCTGGACGAGAAAAACAAGGTCGGCAACCGCACGCGCATCCTCAAGATCGAGCCGGGCGCATTTTCGACCGTGCCGTTCGTGCACGAGTATTGGGAGGAGGTGTTCCTGGTCTCTGGCGACCTGGTCTGCGGCAGCGACGACAAGGGCCAGGGCGGCAAGTCCTTCACCGGGCCGACCTATTGCGTGCGGCCGCCCGGCGTCTATCACGGGCCGTTCACCTCGAAGACCGGCTGCCTGCTGCTAGAAACGCACTACTACGTGCCGAAATGACAAAGGCGCCGCCCGCTAGTGTCGCAATTCGGAAGTTCGCCCGAGTTTTCAGCGCGCTCCTGAGCGAACTTCCGAATCAAAGCGACACTAGCAACATTATGATTCTAGTGTCCCTTGAACCCGAAGTTCGCAAAAGAGCTCGCCGCGCAATCGTGCGAACTTCGGGTTCAGGGACACTAGCGGCGCCTTCGCCTGAACGCTCCGGGACTGTTATTCGGCGGCGATGGCCTGCGCGTCGCGGCCGGCGCGCACCAGCTTGCCGGGCAATGCGCCGGTGTGCTCACCCCGCTCGAAGATCGGCGTGCCCGCGACGATGGTCGTCTCATAGCCCTCGACCCGCTGTATGAAGCGGCGGCCGTTCGCCGGCATGTCGTGGACCAGCTCGGGCTTGCGCATTTGCAGCCGCTGGAAATCGATCACGTTGACGTCGGCCCGCAGACCAGGCTGAAGCCGGCCGCGGTCGGCGAGGCCGAAGAAGTCGGCGGTCTCGCTGGTTTGGCGCTTGATCAGCTTCTCGATCGGCAGCTTTGGCCCGCGCGAGCGGTCGCGGCCCCAATGCGTGAGCATGTAGCTCGGCACGCCGGAGTCGACGATCGAGGTGCAGTGGGCGCCGCCGTCGGACAGGCCGAGCAGACACGCCGGATCGTTGAGCATTTCCAGGATCGGGCCGTGGTCGCCGGTGACGTAATTCACCACCGGGAAGTACAGATACTGGCCGTCGCCGAGAATGTAGTCGTAGGCCACCTCCTCGGGGGTGCGGCCTTCGCGCTGCGCGATCGCCGCCACGCTCTTCTCCGGGCCGGGCTCATAGTCCGGCGGGTTGCCCATGACGAAGAACTTGTCGAAGCGCTTGGCGACGACCTGACGGAACTGCGCGAGTTTGGCGATTTCGGCTTCCGACGGCGTGTCGGCCAGGATCTTCCGCCGCATCTCGGGATCGCGCAGGCGACGGCGCTGCTCCTCGATCGGCAGGCTTTCGAGCGCCTTGTAGCTCGGCCGCACCGTGAACGGGTTGAGCGCGGTGCCGATGCCCATCATCACGCCGATCGGCCGGCCGGCCATCTGCGCGGTGAGGGACAGGCCCTGGGCGCGCGCCTCGTGCACCGCCTTCATCAGCCGCCGCCAGCGTTCCGGATCGCCGTAGCGGTCGGTCAGCAGGAACCAGACCGGGCGGCCGGTCTCCTTGGCGAGCTTGCGCATCCAGCGCAGCTCGTATTCCTCGTCGTCGAAATCGCTGTTCATGCCGAACGCGCCGGTGCCGGTGATGCCGAGCGCCGAGCCGATGCCCAGCAATTCGTGATCGTCGGCGTCGCGCGATGGCACCAGCTCGCCGTCCGGCGTCTTGTGCGAATCGGTGCGCGAGGTGGTAAAGCCGAAGGCGCCGCAGCGCAGCGCCTCGACCGTGAGGTCCCGCATTTGCGCGATGTCGTCGGGGGTCGCCGGCTCGCGGCGGACGGCACGGTCGCCCATGACATAGACCCGTGTCGGCAGGTGCGCGGCTTGCGCGCAGATATCGATCGCGCGCTCGCGGCGATCCAGCTCATCCATGAATTGCGGGAAGGTCTCCCACTCCCAGTTCAGGCCGGCGGCCAGCACGGGATTGGGAATTTCCTCGACGCCTTCCATCAGATCCATCAGCGCGCCGCGATGCTCCTTCTTCACCGGCGCGAAGCCGACGCCGCAATTGCCGAACATCACCGTGGTGACGCCGTGCCAGCAGGACGGCGCCAGCAGCGGGTCCCACATTGCCTGGCCGTCGTAATGGGTGTGCACGTCGACCCAGCCGGGCGTGACCAAGAGCCCGTTGGCATCGATCTCGCGCTTGCCGGGGCCCTGCTTGCCGCCGACCGCCGCGATCCGGCCGTCGGCAATGGCCACGTCGCCGGTGAAACCCGCTTTGCCGGTGCCATCCATGATGGTGCCGCCGCGAATGACGATGTCGTGCATGAGTCGCTCCCTAAGGGGTTACCGCATGATGCCCCCGGGGAGGGGGTCGTTGCAACGGCCCGTCGACGGGGCCCGATGCACGTCTGCTAACCGATTTTGCCGCGTGTCAGCGTGTCCCAGTCGTGGGTCGGCAGCACGATGTCGGCGCGCCGGCCGATGTCGGCCAAGGCGCGCCGCATCTTTTCGAGGTCGTAATAGATGCCGGGCGGAATCGCCTTCTCGATGTTGAGATCGACCTTGCGGGCGATGTCGCCGACGATGGCCGCGGTGCCATTCGCGGTGGCGACATAGACGCACTGGTGCCCCGGCGTGTGGCTGTCGGCGTACAGCACGCAGTCCAGGCCCGGACCAAGCTCGACGTCGCCCTCGATCAGCTCGAGCCGGTCCCAAAGCGGATCGACCAGCTCGGCTATGTCGGCACGGTCGTAGAACAGGCTCTTGCCGCCGATCGGCAGCGCGGCCGGACCCATCGGCGCCGCCGCCGCCATCAACTCGCTGCGCTGGACCACGATGCGGGCGTTCGGAAGCTTGGTGCATTGGCCGCAATGGTCGTAATGCAGGTGGGTGAGGATCAAAGTCTTCACCTCGGCGGGGTTCACGCCATGCAGCGCAAGCTGCGCCGGCAGCGTCTGCTCGGGCGAGCAGGAGTGCGGGCCGAGCCGGTGGACGTCGACGGCGCGCTTGGGATCGCGCATGCCGCAATCCACCACGATCGGCCCCTCCGGCGCGCCCAGGACGAGAAAACCCAGGATAGGCACGCTCGATCGCCCGCGGTCGGTCGACAGGCTCCAGAACACATCGAGCACGTTGGGCACCTCGGCTTCACCGAGCAGCAGCGGACGGATGCGGTGGATCAACGCCGACCTCGCGCGGTGATGGAGTGCCTGCAACCCTGCGACCCCGCATGATAGGGTGAGGTCCGCCGAGACCTCAACAGGACGCGCTCATGCTGCGCACCGGCAAAGAGCATCTGGAGACGTTGCGCGACGGCCGTGTGGTCTATGTCGGCGGCGAGCGGATCGACGACGTAACCACCCATCCGGCGTTTCGCGGCGCGGCGCAGACAGTCGCGGCGATCTTCGACATGAAGGCCGATCCGGCCAATCGCGATGTCATGAGTTATGAGGAGGACGGCGGCCGCCACTCGATCTACTACCTGCGCCCGAAAACCCGCGGCCATCTGCAGCAGCGCATGGCGGGCCACCGCCGGATCGCCGACCTGACCTACGGCATGTTCGGGCGCTCGCCCGACCACGTGGCGTCGTTCGTCACCGGCATGGCGATGAAGCCCGAGGCGCTGCCCAAGCCGCACGGGTTTGGCGATAACGTGCTGAAATACTATCGCCACATCCGCGACAACGATATCTACGTTGTCTATGCGGTGCTGCCGCCGCAGGCCGCGCGCAATCCTGAGTTCTATATCAAGAAGAACATTCCGGTGCCGTCGCTGCGGGTCGTGCACGAGGACGACGACGGCGTGGTGATCTCCGGCATGAAGATGCTGGCGACCGGCGCGCTCTACGCCAACGAGATCTGGATCGGCAACGTCATTCCGCTGGCGCCCGACCAGAACAAGGAGGCGATCACCTGCGCGATCGCCTGCAACGCGCCCGGGCTGACGCTGTGGTCGCGCAAGCCTGCCGCGCTCGGGCTGACCTCGGAGTTCGATTCGCCGTTGGCCTGGCGCTACGACGAGAGCGACAGCATGCTGATGTGCGACAACATCAAGGTGCCATGGGAGAAGGTGTTCGTGCACGACGACGCGCTGCTATCGCGCGACATCTACATCAAGACGGCGAGTCATTGCTTCGGCAACCACCAGTCGAACGTGCGCTACTGGTCGAAGATGCGGCTCCTGCTCGGGCTGTGCAGCCGCATCGCCCATGCGACCGGCGCCGACCAGGTGCCGGCGGTGCGCGAGAAGCTCGGCGAGATGGCGGCGGTCGAGGCCACCATCGGCGGCCTGGTCAACGGCCAGATCAACGCCTTCGAGAATTGGCCCGAGGGTTATGTCTGCTTCAACCGTCGTTTCATGTATGCCGGCCTCGATTGGTGCACGCAGAACTACAGCCGGTTCATCGATGAATTGCGTACGCTCTGCGGCGGCGGCGTATTCCAGATGCCGGCCGACGTCTCGGTGATGGAGAACCCGGAACTCGCCAGGCAGTTCGACACCTATTGGCAGACGCCGCAGGCCGACAGCCTCACGCGCATGAAGCTGTTCAAGCTGGCCTGGGACATGGTGGGCTCCGAGTTCGCCGGCCGCCATCTGCAATACGAGAAGTTCTACGCCGGCGCCTCGTTCATCATCCGCAACCACTCGTATCGCGAGGCCGATTGGGCCGAGTTCAACGCCCTGGTCGACACGGTGATGGCCGGCTATGACGCGCCGAAGGCCGGCAAGCGCCTGGCCGCGGAGTGACCTTGCCCAGTCCTCGACACTCTGTCACAGCGAAATCTTGGCACTACGCCGGAACCGGGCGCGATCTGCGCGGTTGGGCCAGTCAGGAAGACGAGGCCGCAGATCGCCATGCAAGAGGCTCAAACCACCGCCAAGGCGCTGCTGTGCTTATTTCTGCGGTTTGCTTGCGCTTGCGACTGACCTTTTTCGTCGGACTGAGCTTGCTGCTGCCGGCAACAGATACCGCGGCATCGCTGCCGACGCGCGAGCCGACGCGCATGGACCAGATGGTGGCGAACGCGCGCGAGATCCGGGCGGCGTTGCTTAAGCCGGTGCCGCCGCCGGAGCCGCTCGGGCCGATCACCCAGAAACTGGCGCATGCGGTCCAGGCGACCTCAAAAGCTATTCCCCGCCGGTTGCCGCCGGCGGCGCTCGACGCTTATGCCTCTGGTGCCCCGGGCTGGTCGGCGGCTTCCTCAGCCGCCTATGGCGGCGACTTCGATCGGCACAAGCCGCAGTGACACCGACGTGATGGCCGTTGCGCGGAACCGTAAAAGGTTCCGGCTGGCGCGCAATTCCTTCATATGCCGACCCGGGAACGAGAAACAAACGCTGCGAGTTATGCAGCCAGCACGAACAACCATAGGAGATGGATCATGCCGTTTCTTATTCCGGTGTTGATCGGCATCCCGGTGCTCTTCGGCGGTGGTTATGTGATCTACCATCTGGTGCACTAACAGGATGGAGGCAGTCATGCCGATGTTCCTGTGGATTCAGCTGGTCCTGAACTCGATCTGACCATCACAGGCGAGAGCAGGCAAAGAGGGCCCGGCGCAAGCCGGGCCCTTTTTCTTGCCGCAGCCAGCGCCGGCGGGTTCCGCAAGGAACAAGATCGCGCGTCGCGGTTTTGCTTCTGGGCAATGTCGCCCTGGGAGAAACTCGCATGAAACGTCAAATGATCGCTGCGGCCGCTGCACTGACGCTGTTCGTCGGCAGTGGAGCTTTGGCGCAGTCGGTGTCGATCGACCTCGCGCCCGACCAGCGCACCCGCATCAAGGAATATGTGGTGAAGGAAAAGGTTCGTCCGTATGCCGCACGGGAGCGCATCACGGTCGGCGCGACGCTGCCGGCCGATGTCGAACTGCACACGGTGCCGTCGGATTGGGGTCCCTCCGTCAGCCGGTATCGGTACGTGTACTCCAATGATCGCATCCACTTCGTCGATCCGACCAGCCGCCGGGTGATCTACGATCTGGACTAGTGGTCCAGCGCAAAAAAGCGGCGCGTCCCTCCGGGGCGCGCCGCTTTGCCATGCCCGCAGGGGAACCAAAGCTCCTCTTCGGCATTGTCGAGCCGCGATGGGGGTCCTCTGGCATGCCGTCAAAGCGAAAAGCCGGCCGTAAAGCGGGGCCGCAATGCGCAATTTGCGCCGGGCCGATGACGCTCAAAGCGATCATTCCCGGCGCGCACATCTTTCCGGAATTGAAGACGTTCCAATGCACCGGATGCGGCAATCTCCGCACCGTCGAGCATGAGGCGGAGCTCGTGCCGCCGGAGCCCGCCAGCGCCGCCGCCTAGCGGCCTATTTCCCGGGGATGATCGGCAAAAAGACATAGGCGTTGCGGCCGGGACCGGTGTGCAGCGTGACGTCGCCGCCGAACACGGCGGCCGGCCGGTCGCGCGGGTCGTTGTGCTGGAACGGGCCGACGCCGGTCCAGGCGGTGCCGAGCGTTTTCAGCCCGGCCGAGGCGCCGCCCGGATAGACGTAATCCTTGCCGCGCACCGTCAGCGCCAAACGGTAGCCCACCGGCACCACGATGCAGGTCGGCCAGACCTCGACGTCGCACTCCACGATCTCGCCCTTCTTGAGCTTCTGCTCCTCGTCGTGGGCGTGGTACGGCCGGTAGGGCAGGGTGAGTTTCTTGTCGAGCTTGCGATGCGACACGCGCAGCCAACCCTGGGCCAGCGGAGTGTGCTCGTCGAGCGCGCCCTGAAACACCAACTCCTTCATGTCGGGCGAGAACGCACGTACCACCAGGAACAGGTCGGCATCCTCGGTCGTCGACGACACCCAGAGCTTGGCCGCGATCGGCCCGGTGATCTCGGTGTCGCGCTTGAGCGGTTCGGTCAGGAAGGTGACGCCGTCGCCCAGGCCTTGGTAGGTCACGGCGGCGCGCTTGCTCGGACGTTTGGCCGATAACGTGAAGCCTGTCGGATCGAGAAACATCTTGGTCCACCGGGTCCGCTTCAGCGGCCACGAGCTTTCATGGCGCTCGACGAACTTGTCGACATGGCGCACCTGCAACAGCACCTTCGGCTGCTTGTCCCAGCCGGTCTTCTCGCCCTTCAGGAAATGGCCGAAGAACTTCTTCTGCAGACCGACGCCATAGTCGGTGTAGAAATGCGTCCAGTGCTCAAGGCCGTGGCACTCGAGCCATTTCTGCTTCGAAGCGGCTCGCACGAAGCCCTCAAAATTGCCGCGCGGATGCAGACCCTGGCCGCCCCAGTTGGCGGCCGAGAACAGCGGCACCTTGACCTTCGACCAGTCCGGCATGCGCGACTGCCAGTACTCGTCGGTATCGAGCTTGTGGGCGAGACAGTCCTCGTAGAAATCGCGGCGGTTGGCACCGAGCTGCTCTTCGGAAAGCTCGATCGGCCCCGACACCCAGTCGCCGTTCATACGGCTGCGGAAGCCGCGCTTCCCGAGCCCGTGTTGCAGCGTATAGACCTGCGAGCGCGACCAGTTTTTCGAGAAGGTGCAGAAAATACCGCCATGGTGCGCCATGTCGCGATAGAAGTCGGCAGCGCCCTCCCACAGGCAGATCGCGGCAAGGTGCTTGGGCTGCAGCGCCGCGCACTGCCACTGGTTCTCGGCGTAATAGGAAATGCCGTTCAATCCGACCTTGCCATTCGACCATGGCTGCACGCCGGCCCATTCGACGCATTGCGCGAGATCCTGCGCTTCGCGCAGCGACCAGATGTCGATGACGCCTGGCGAGCGGCCGGCGCCGCGGCTGTCGACCCGCACGCAGGCGTAGCCGTCCGGCACCCATTTTTCCGGATCGACCACCTCCCAGCACTGGTACTTGTTGGTCGAGCCAGTCGGCACGTCCGGATGGATTTCGCACATGCGGTCCCACTGCTCCTTGTAGAGGTCCGCGAAGTGCAGCCACTTGCCATAGGGGCCGTAGGTCAGCAGCACCGGGTATTTGCCCGGCTTGACCGGCCGGTAGACGTCGCAGCGCAGCACCAGCCCGTCTTCCATTTTGATCGGCATGTCCCAATCGATCCGCATGCCATCGCGGATTTCGCTGACTTCGCGGTAGCTCATGCAAGTCTCCCGGCCGGTTCGAGCGCTGTGCAATGGTCCCCGCTCGGATGCGGGTTGTCCAGGGGCGTGGTGTTTAGCGCCGGTGCAGCGAGGTCGCGTTGGCGCGCGGGTCGGTGGTGTCGCGGACGATGCCTTGCCGGCGCATGATCGGATCGATGGTGAACCAGGTCCCAGTTCCGGTCTCGAGCATCTGCTCGATCTTGAAAGCGTCGTACACGAACGGCTTGCCGGCGGCGCGGCAGACCACCAGGTTCGAGCAGGCCACCGGCGTCGGCATGGCGGCGACGCGGGCGATTTCGGCGCGGGTTGCCCGCCCATGTTCGGCCGCGAGCGCCCGGTAGTCCGGGCTCGCCAGCACATAGGCGAACTCGATCCGGGTCGAGACCAAAAGCCGGATCACCAGCACGGCAAACACCGCGAGCGCGATGGTCTGCGCCGACCAGCGTTGTCGCAGGCTGCCGAGCGGCAGGCGCTCGACGGCGAGCCCCACGCCAATTGCGGTAGCGAGCACCAGCTCGAACTGGGCATTCTCGTCGACGCCGGCGCCGGATTTCTGCACCAGATACGACAATAACGCCGTGCCGATCAGCAGCGCCGAGCAGCGGGCGGCTGCGCTGTCCCGCTCGCTCCAGGCCCAGACCGCCCAGATCACCAGCGCCGGCAGCACGAATTGCAGCCGGCCAATGGCATGCAGCGCGCGGTCGAGGTGGTAGCTGCGCGGCACCAGCATGTCGGCGACGAAATCGGGCGCGTAGACGATGGCGAAAAGCACGAGGCCGGCGGCCGCTGCCGCGCCGCCGACGATCGCGGCCCGTAACGCGCGGCGCCGGTCGTGGCCGGCGAGCCAGAGCAGCGCCACCACCGGCATCACCACGATGCTGTGCTTGAAGAAGCCGGCGGCGACCATCGCCAACACCGCGGGCTCGACCGCGCGGCCGGCTTGCATGCGGGCGAGAAACCAGACGAAGCCCGCCGTCATCAGCGCCAGCGCCAACAGCTGCGGCTCGTTCATACCGACGAAGAAGTCGAAGAACCGCGCCAGCGTCGCAACGAGCCACAGCCCGGCGATCGCGGCGCTCATACCCTTGCCGCCGAACAGCCGCACGATCGCCGCAGCCTCGATGCCTAGCGCAATGGTCGCGATCAGCGACAGCGTGCGGCCGAGATAGAGTGGATCGACGCCGAGCAGCCGGCCGAGCCAGCCGAGCAGCAGAAACGACAGCGGCGGATAGTTGTTGGCGACGAGCCCATCGGGTGGTGGATAAAGCACGCCGCCGCGCGCCGCGGTGTCGGCATGAAACGCGTTCCAGCCTTCGTTGCCCCAGATTTCCAGCGGCAGCGTGGCGCGCCACAACGGCCAGATCAGAAACAGGCCGGCGAGCACCGCGAGCAGTACGATTGCGGCGCTGTGCAGGCGCCGAAGCGTCTCGGCCTCGTCGCCGCTCGGTGCGGCGCGTTGCTTCAAACATCTGGGAGTCGGCCATTTGAGGTCGGGCATTGCTCCACGGCCAAGGCCGTGTTGTCCAGGGAGCGAAATTGCGGCCGCCGCCGCGTCATCCCCGCGATTGGTGGCGCAGCCTTGCGGCTCCGGCGTTGCTGGGACAAGATGACCGCTCGCGAATCCGAGAATCCATCGAGGTTTTGCAAGGGGTCGATCATGCGCATCCGTCCGACGCTTTCATTCGTTGCGCTGGTCGCCGCCGGCGCTTGTCTTGTCGCGCCGGCACAGGCGCAGACCGCGGTCACCTTCTCGCTCGACTTCCGCGCGCTCGGCCGCCACGCCGCCTGGTACGTCGCGCTGGACAAGGGCTATTACAAGAACGCCGGCCTCGACGTGACCATCATCCCGAGCCAAGGCACGGCGCAGGCGATCCAGAGCGTGGAATCCAAGGCCGCGCAGTTCGCCTTCTCGGACGTCGCCGGGCTGGTCGCGGCGCACGCCAACAGCGCCGCCACCGCCAAGATGGTGGCGGTGATCTACCAGAAAGCGCCATACGCGATCTTCTCGCTGGTGACCGGCGCCAATGTCACCAAGCCCGAGCAACTGGAAAACCTCGAGATCGCGAGCGGCGCCGGCTCGTTCACCCAAAAGGTGATCGAGGCCTACATGAAGTCGAAGGGGCTCAAGGCCGAGACCGTGAAATACACCAACATCGACCCGGCGGCGCGCGTTGGCATGCTGGCGGCAAAGAAGATCCCGGCGATCGAGACCTTCGCGATGTCCTTGCCGGGCGTGGTCAAAGCCGTGGGCGGCAAGGAAGCGCAGATGTTCCTGCTCGCCAACAACGGCCTGTCGCTCTATTCCAACGGCATCCTGGTGCGGGACGACTATTTGAAATCGGACGGCGCCAAGGTGAAGGCCTTCGTCAAGGCTTCGCTCGAAGGCTGGAAGGATGCCATCGCCAACCCGAAGGAAGCGGCCGACATCGTCGGCAAGCACATCAAGGGTCTCGACCCGGACGTGACGCTTCAGGAGATCATCATCGTCAACGCGCTGGTGGCGACGCCGGACACGCGGGCGAAGGGTCTCGGCATCATCGACGCCAAGCTGATGGGTGAAAGCGTCGACCTGATCGCCAATGGCATCGGCGCCGGCGGCAAGGTGGCGGCCAAGGACCTGTTCGACGGGAGCGCGCTGCCGCAACCGGCGATCAAGCCGTGATGTTAACCAGTGGATGTCGTTTGAGGGCGGCGTGAGCCGCCGTTACGGGCATTCCGCGCCGCTGTCGATCCAGGCCTGCACCAATCGTCCTGCCGATTCTTGATCACCGGGAGCGGGCTCGCGGCCTTCGCCCGGGTTCCATCCCCACGCGACCAGGTCGTCCTTGGCGATGTGCTCCTGCAACAGCGCGAGGTCCCGGCCGCCGTTACGCTCCTTGTCCTTGAGCTGCCGGCAGATATCGCCGAGCGACTTGCCCTGCCAGGCCATCGACGTCGGAGCGAGCTGCCATCGCGGATGACCGGGGATGCTCTTGAAGCTTGCGGTCGCGTGCAATGTGAAATTGCGATCGGTGTGGCAGCTCGCGCAGGCCGGCCCGACATAGCCCGGACGCTCGCGCTGTGTCGGCGGCAGATGCGGCCGGTGCTCGGCGCCTTGCAGCGGCTGATCGCCGGCCGGATGACAGTTCATGCAGCGCGGATGAGTGATGAGCTTGCCGATCTCCGCGAACATGGCGCGCGACCGCTCGGCGCGGTCCGCAATACTCTGGAATGCGGCAGGGGACTGTAACTCCTGACGCGCCGGCGCTTGCGCCACGGCCTGCTCCGGCCAACATGCGGCAAAAGCAAAAAGCACCATCGCCGCGGTCCGCATGGCCATCCTTTGGTCGGGCTGCTCGAACGAACGCGTCCGCCGTCGTCTTACCAATTTCGCAGGCGGGCTTTTGGTTCCTCTGGCGGGCCGCGCGTGGCTTGCCATCGCCGTTGTCCTGCGTTGTCATCCATAGCAATGAGCGAGGACCGGCCGGCGGCGTCCGTTGCGTTCGGCGTGCTCGACGGCGTCGGCAAGCGCTTTGCCGGCCCGTCGCGCGGCGCGCCCGACGTGGTTGCGCTGGAGGACGTGTCCTATTCGCTCCGTGAGGGCGAACTGGTCTCGCTGCTCGGCCCGAGCGGCTGCGGCAAGACCACGCTGCTTCGCATCATCGCCGGCATGACGCGCGCCAGCGCCGGCCGCGTCGAGATCCGCGGCCGCGCGGTGAGCGGCCCGCAGGCCGATTTCGGCTTCGTCTTTCAGACACCGAACCTGCTGCCGTGGCGTAGCGTGCTCGCCAATGTGCTGTTCCCGATGGAGATCGCCGGCCGCAACGATGCGGTGGCGAAGCAGCGCGCGCTGGAACTACTCGACCTCGTCGGCCTATCCGGCTTCGCCAGGAGCCGGCCGCACCAGTTGTCCGGCGGCATGAAGCAGCGTGTTGCGCTGTGCCGCGCGCTAGTGCCGCAGCCGTCGTTGCTGCTGATGGATGAGCCGTTCGGCGCCCTCGATGAGCTGACCCGCATGGAAATGCAGGACCTGCTGCTCAGCATTCGCCGCGTCTCCGGCGCCACCGTGGTGTTCGTCACCCACAGCATCTCCGAGGCCGTGTACCTCGCCGACGAGGTGCTGGTGTTCAGCCGCCGTCCCGGCCGCGTCATCGACCGCATCCGCACCGGGCTTGCCTATCCGCGCGCGGGCGAGTTGCGTTACACCGAGGCGTTCACCGCGATCGCGCGGCGGGCGAGCGCGGGCCTCGGCGTCACGCACGGGCGCACGTCGGGAGCAGCGCCATGACGCGCGACCGGCTGATCCGCCTGATGCTGCCGATCGCGGGCCTCGCGCTGCTGCTCCTGGCGTGGCAGCTCTACGTGGTCGCCTTCGACGTGCCGCCCGCCGTGCTGCCGAGGCCGGGCCTGGTGCTCGACGCCACCATCGCCAACTGGCGCCTGGTGCTGTCCGAAGGCTGGATCACGCTGCTCGAAAGCCTGTATGGGTTCCTGCTCGCATTCGCGTTGGGCGTGCCGCTCGCGGTCGCCATCGCCGGTTCGCGCACGCTCAACCTGATGTTCTATCCGCTGCTGATCGCGACCCAGTCGCTGCCCAAGGTGGCGCTCGCCCCGCTGATCCTGGTCTGGCTCGGCATCGGCATGGAATCGAAGCTCGCCATCGCCTGGCTGGTGGCGTTCTTCCCGATCGTGGTCGATACCGCGACCGGCCTGCGCAACACGCCGGCCGAGTTCCTCGATCTGGCGACTTCGGTGCGGGCGAGCGCGTTGCAGACGTTCTGGAAGATCCGGCTTCCCGCCGCGCTACCGTTCGTGATCTCCGGCTCGAAAGTCGCGATTACGCTTGCCGTGATCGGCGCGGTGATCGGCGAGTTCATCGGCTCGAACGAGGGCCTCGGCAACCTGCTGCTGGTTGCGAATTCGCAGGTCAACATTCCGCTGGCCTTCGCCTGCCTGTTCGGGCTCGCCGTCATCGGCATCGGGCTCTATGCCGCGGTGGTGGCGGTCGAGCTGGCGCTCAAGCCCTGGTTCGGCGAGGCGACGCATGGCTAGCTTCAGGCTTGCCGGCTCTCATCGAGGATACGCTTGACCTCAGCGCTGCGGTTGTCGTGGTCGCGCATCAGATCGTCGACGCCCCACGTCAGGTCCTGGTTGCGGCGCTGCTCGCGCGGCTTGAGCTGGTCGCTGAGATAGCGGCCGTCGCGGCGGCCCTGCTGGACGATGCCGCTGCCGAACGCGCCTTGCCGACGCTGATAGAGCGCGAGCCCCGCGTCGATGCCATGCGCCGCGATCGCGTCGGCGAGGCAGGCGGCATCGAGCGCGCCTTTGGTGGTGCCGGCGCCGGGATGCGGCCGCATCAGGAACGCGGCATCGCCCAGCAGCGCGACGCGGCCGAACACGATGCGCGAGGTGTCGAGATCGAAGATCGGCTGGAAGAACGGCCGTGGATCGCGCCCGAAGATCTCGGCGACTTGCGGCGCCACCAGCTCGCGCGTCTGCGTCTTGATCCAGGCGGTGACGTCGGGCCGGATCAACGGCGGCGCGATGGTGGTGCCATGGCTTTGGCCGGTTGCGTCGGTGCAGATGTCGGCGAGCCGCTCGGGCGTGGTCGGACGATACCAGACGATGTTGTAGGCGCGCTTGCCGGGTTCGGTCTCGTTGTTGCGGCCCGGGCACCGGATAGCCGAGGAACAGTTCGCCCGGCGGCAGGCAATAGGTGTAGCGCTCGAATATTTCCGCATGGATCGCAGCGCGGCACCTCGCGCTCGTCGAGCATGGCGCGCCAGGCGACATAGCCGGCGTAGCTCGGCTTCTCGTCCGGCAGGAACAGCTCGCGCACGGTCGAACGTCCGCCGTCGGCGCCGACCAGGATATCGCCGCGCGCGCGTGTGCCGTCGGCGAAGATCGCGGTGACGCCGGCGGCATCCTGCTCGATGCGCACAAGCGACTTGCCGAGGTGGTAGTGGCCTGCCGGCACCAGATCGCGCAGCGAGCGGAACACGCGGCCCCAGGAGCTCATCAGCCGTACGGTCGGACGCCGATCGTATTCGCGGCCGTGGCGATCAAGAAAAATCACGGTATCGATGCCGATGCCCATCGAATCGTCGAACGGCACGCCGAGCCGCCGCATCACGTCGTGCAACTGGGGGTGCGTCGAGATGCCGGCGCCGCGGCCGGCGAGCTCGTCCGGGTTTCGCTCGAACACCGCCACGTCCCAGCCGGTGCTGCGCAGCAGGTTGGCGGCAAACAGCCCGCCGACCGACCCGCCGATGATCAGCGCGCGGGCTCATAGGCGGGCTTAACGGATCGCGTCGGCTTCGGCAATGGTGGCGGGCGATGGCGCCCGCTCGGCGGCGGCGACGTTCTGCTCGATCTGCTCGGGCTTGGTGGCGCCGGCGATCACGCTTGCCACGACGGGCTTGGCCAATAGCCAGCCGAAGGCCAGCTCCAGCATCGGAGGAGCCCGAGCGTTCGGAGACCGCGGCGAGCTTCTCGATCAGGGTCCAGTTGCGCGCGCTGATGAAATCGGCCGCGTGATCGCGGCTGTAGGCGAGGCGCGCGCCGGCGGGTGGCGGCGCGTTGCGACGGTACTTGCCGGTGAGCAGTCCGCTGGCGAGCGGGAAATAGGGCAGGAGGCTTAGGCCTTGCCGCTCCATCGCCGGCAGCACGTCCTTTTCAATGCCGCGCGCGATCAGGCTGTACTCGTCCTGGCAGGCGACGAAGCCGGCAAGCTTGCCGCGCGCCGCCGCGACCCGCGCGGCGTCGAGCTCGGCCGGCGAATAATTCGAGCAGCCAATGGCGCGCACCTTGCCCTCGCGCATCAGCTTGTCGAGCGCACCCATGGTCTCTTCGATCGGCGTGGCCGGGTCGGGCCGGTGCACCTGATAGAGGTCGATCCAATCGGTGCGCAGCCGCCGGAGACTGGCTTCGACTGCGCGCATGATGTAGTCGCGCGATGCGTTGCGGGACCTGGCCGAACTGCTCATCGGCATGCCGAATTTGGTGGCGAGCACGATGTCTTTGCGCCGCGCGCCCAAGGCTTCGCCGAGATATTCCTCCGACTTGCCGCGGTTGCCATAGACGTCGGCGGTGTCGAACAGCGTCACGCCAAGGTCAAGCGCGCGATGCACCACCGCGCGCGTGCCGGCCAGATCGGTGCGGCCGCCGAAGTTGTTGCAGCCGAGGCCGACGACAGAGACTGCGATGTTCGAGTTGCCGAGCTTGCGTGCTTGCATTGCGAATACCGAGCGAGGGCGGCTCTTATCCTCCCCCCGCGAAGTGATGGGGGGCAGGAGTCAGTTATCAGGTATCAGTAATCAGAACGGCGCAGTCTTCCTTCCTGATTACTAACCACTGTCCTCTGAATTCCTGTCACTGCGACCGCTGCAATCCCAAAATCTTGCGGGCCTCGTCCGGGCTCGCGACCTCGCGGCCGAGACGCTGTGCGATACCGACCATGCGGTCGACCAGCACGGCGTTGTTCTTGGCGAACTCGCCCGGCGCGATGTACGGGTTGTCCTCGTAGCCGACGCGGACATGGCCGCCCAAAGCCACGGCCAGCGACAGGATCGACCACTGCTTTTCCGGGTTCATCACGCTGACGTTCCAGATGCAATCCGGCGGCAGGTTGTCGACGAAGAACTGCAAGGCTCGCTCGGTCGGTGGCATCCAGGTGCCGCCCGGCCAACCGATGAACAGCGTCACGTAGGTCTGCTTCTTCAGATAGCCGGCGCGGCGCACGAATTCGAGGTGCCAGAACGCGCCGGTCTGGAAGCACTCGCATTCCAGCTTGACCTTGTGCTCCTCGGCGGCCTTGGCATAGGCGATCAGCTCCTCCACCGGGTGGATCGCCATCATCCGTTTCGGCGGCAAGGTCGGCACCGGCTGGAAGTATTCGTCGTGCGCATTGAAGGCGACCGCCATCATGTCGGGGCCGAGCTTCATCAGCTCGATCTTCTCCTCGATACGCGCGGACGCGACGCCATACTGCATGATCGGATCGACACGGCCCATGATCGCGTCATGCAGCTTCTTCCAGTCGGCATGATGGATTTTCGACACCATCTTGCCGTCGGCCTGGATCAATTCCTCGAGCGTGCGGCGGCCGTGGATATGGGCGATGGCGGCGCCGGCGTTGACCGCATCGACGTATTGCTGCGCCACGCCGGCGATATCCTCCTGCGGCGGGCACAGGTTGTTGTGCGGATAGGATGTGCGCAAGTCGCCGGCCACCGTGATGATCAGTTTTTCCATGCTTACTCTACCTTCTCGATTGCCCGGCTCTTCGCCGATCGTACCACGGCGTCAAACACCGCCATGCCGTGCAGCACCTGGTCGATCGCGACCGGATAGGGCTTGTTGCCTTCGATGCAGCCGGCGAATTCGACCAGCTCGGCGTTGAGCATGTCGAACGCCGGCGTCTCGATGATCTCGTCGGGCGGCGCGGTCACCGGTCCGCTCGGCGCCTCGGTCGAGATCGGCACATAGCGGAAGCGCGCGAGGTTCGGCCGCGAGAACTCCGCCAGCCCTTTGCTGCCGAACAGCGTGAAACTCAGCGTGGTCGCGGTCGCAACCGAACAGAACAACAGCCCGGTCGCGCCGTTCTCGAACCGCAGCATGACATTGGTGGTGTCGTCGGACGGCCCCGGCACATAGCGCCCGGTGGTGCAGAGCACGTCGCGCACCCGGCCGCCGAACTCGACCATGTGGTCGATGGAATGCACGCCGACCGCGGTCAGCGCGCCGCCCGGTGCCTGGTCGGGCTGCGCCCGCCAGTTGTCGAAGGCGATGAACTGCGCGGTCGAGGTGGTGTGTTGCGCGACCATCGACATCACCGTGCCGATCCGGCCATCGGCGATGCGTTTGCGGATCTCCACCACCGACGGATGGAAGCGCCGGTTGAAGCCGACCGCCAGCACGACGCCGGCGCGCTTGGCCGCGGCTGCGGCGGCCTCCGCGCTTGGCCGGTCGAGCGTCAGCGGCTTCTCGACATGGACATGCTTGCCGGCGACGGCGGCGGCCATAACCTGCTCGGCATGTGCGCTGTGCGGGGTCGCCAGCACCACCGCGTCGATTTCGCGGCTTGCCGAGCGCATCCTCGAAGCGGGCGAGCATCGGGATGCCGCGCTCGCGGCAGAACTCCTCGGCGCTGGCGCGGGTGCGGGTGTAGGCGGCGACGAACTTGATCGCGTCGGTCTTGCCGTGCACGGCGTTGACCAGGGATCGGCCCCAGCGTCCGAGCCCAATGATGGCGGCGCGAACTCATTGTGCCTCCCTCAGGCGGGCTTCGGAATGACCGGCAGCAGCACATACGGGTGCGAACTGTGCCGCCGAAGTGCAGCGTGTTCTTGCCGCCGAAGATCATCGGCGGGCGGTCCTTCGGATTGGTGTGCGTGAACGGCCCGACGCCCTTCATCGCATAGGGCGCGTTCGGCACCGCCGCATCGGTGCCGTCGTATTCGTAGTCCTTGCCGCGCACCGACAGCGTCAGGCGGTAGCCCTTCGGCACCACGATCGAGGTCGGCCAGATTTCGATGTCGAGCTCGACTGGCTCGCCGGGCTTGAGCGGCTGAATCTCGTCGTGGCTGTGCCAGGGTCGGTACGGCTTGCTCTCGTTCGGGGTCGAGCTTGCGATGCGAGGCGCGCAGCCAGCCGAGGCCGACCGGTACGCGCGGATCGTTCGAGCCGACGAACACCACCTCCTTGCCCTGCGGGTCGAACACCCGCAGCACCAGGAACAGGTCGGCGTCGGTGGTGTCGGACGAGACGAACAGCTTGGCCGCGACCGGCCCGGTGATCTCCAGCTCTTCGGCCATCGGCTCGGTCGAGAAGCTCACGCCGTCGCTCTGAGTGTCGTAGGTGATCGTCGCCGGATCGGTCGGCGGCGCCAGATCGAGCTCGCGATCGGAGTGCAGATAGAGCTTGGTCCATTGCGTGCGCGCCAGCGGCCATTCGTTCTCGGCGCGCTGTCACGAACTTTTCGCCCGGATGACGGATGTTGAGCAGCACCTTGGGCTGCTTATCCCAGCCGTTGTCGAGGCCCTTGAGAAAATGATCGAAGAACTTCTTTTGCAGCTCCTGGCCGTATTGGGCGTAGAACAGCGTGAAGTGGGTGTCGCCGTGCACCTCCAGCCATTTCTGCTTGGAGCCGGCGCGCAGGTAGCCCTCGAAGTTGCCGCGCGGATGCAGGCCCATGCCGCCCCAATTGGCCGAGGAGAACAGCGGCGCCTCGATATCCTCGAACGCCGGCAGCCGCGCCTGGTGGTAATCGTCGAGCAGCCGGTGGCGCAGTGCGTCGCCGTCGCAATCGGCGCGGTTCTTTTTCAACTGTTCGTCGGTCAGGGTGTCGGGACCGGCGACCGGCTCGCCGGTGACGACGCTTTTCGGCCCGCGCCGGCCTACGCCGTACTGCACCGCGGTGACCTGGCGCGGATACCAGCTCGAATAGAAGTCCGACAGGATGCCGCCATGCCGGCATAGCTCGCGGTAATAGTCCGACGAGCCCTCCCAGATGCAGAGCGCCGCAAGATGCTTCGGGCGAAGCGGCGCCGCCTGCCATTGGTTCATCGAGTAATACGAGATGCCATGCAGGCCGACCTTGCCGTTCGACCACGGCTGCACGCCGGCCCAGTCGACGCAAAGCGCGATATCCTTGGCCTCGCGCGGCGACCAGGTTTCGAGAAAGCCCGGCGAGCGGCCGGCGCCGCGCAGAATCGACGCGCACCAGCACGTAGCCGTCCGGCACCCACTTCTCGGGATCGAACAGCTCCCAGTTCTGATACTTGTTGGTCGAGCCTTGCAACACCTCCGGCGCCGCCTTGATGATGCGCAGCCAGGCGTGCTTGTAGCCCTCCTGCATCGACAGGCCCTTGGCGTAGGGCCCGTAACTCAGGATCACCGGGTGCTTGCCATCGGCGCTCGGCCGGAACACGTCGGCGCGCAGCACGACGCCGTCATCCATCTCGATCGGGGCGTCCCAATCGATCTTCATTCCATCGCGGATTTCGGATTTCATGGCTGACGGTTGATACTCTCGGCGAGCGGGGTCGAAACGCTACATCGAAGGTGGGAGCAACGAAAGAGCATGTTCGAGAACGCCGCCATCATCGGCGTCGGGCAATCGGCCTACACGCGGCGGCCGGAACCTGGCCAGTCGGTGCTGACCTTCATGCGTGACGCCACAATTGCGGCGCTGAACGACGCCGGGCTCGACGCTGGCGACGTGCGGGGCATGGCGGTCGCCTCGTTCTCGCTCGCGCCCGATGCCGCGGTCGATCTCGCCTGGAAGCTCGGCCTGTCGTTGACCTGGCTCAGCCAGGACACCAACGGCGGCTGCTCGGCGATGAGCATGCTCGGCAACGCGCTGCGCGCGGTCGAGACCGGCGCGGCCGAGGTCGTGCTAATCCTGGGCGGCGACGCCACCGGCCTCGCCGGCTACGCCAAGGTCGCGGCGAACTTCAACACCGTGACCCAGAAACACCTCGCGCCGCTCGGCCACGGCGGCCCGAACGGCGTCTATGCGCTGGTGGCGAGCCGGCAGATGAAGAAATACCACCTGCAAAAATCCGACTACGGCCATATCGCCATCGCCCAGCGCGAATGGGCGGCGAAGAATCCGTTTGCGGTCTATCGCACGCCGATGACCATGGACGAGTATCTGGCCGCGCCGCTGGTCGCCGATCCGCTATCGCGCTACGACTGCGTGCCGGTGGTGGCGGGCGCACAGGCGATCATCGTGGCGCGGCCCGACCGCGCGCCGAAGGGCCGGCCCGGCGTGCGCGTGCGCGCGCATCGCGCGAGCTACAATTATGACAACCAGGAGGGCGACGGGCTTGCGACCGGCATCAGCACCTTTGCCGATGAATTGTGGCGCGAGGCCCAAGTCCGTCCGGAGGATGTCAACGTCGCCAGCATCTACGACGACTATCCCACCATGGTGTTGGCGCAGGCGAACGATCTCGGCCTGGTCGCAGGTGGCGATCTGGCGCGCTTCTGCCGGGTGACCATCGGCGAGCGGCGTTTCCCGATGAACACCTGGGGCGGCATGCTGTCGGCCGGCCAGCCCGGCGGCCATGCCGGCGGCATGAACGGCATCTCCGAGGCGGTGCTGCAATTGCAGCAGCGCGCCGGCGCACGCCAGGTCAAGGGCGCGCGGCTCGCGGTCGCGACCGGCTACGGCATGACCATGTACCGCTATGGCGGCACCGCGGCCGCGGCCGTGCTGGAGCGCGCGCAATGACGCCCGGTGTCACCATCTGGCGCTGCGCGAATTGCCGTGCCGGTTTTTTTCCCGAGCCACTGCTGTGCCGGCGCTGCCACGCCGGCTCGCTCGCGACCGATCGCGTGCATGAGGCGGTGGTAGAGGAGGTCTCCGTCATCCGCCATATGCTCGGCCAGGACAACTGGCAGCCGCGCCGGATCGCGAGCGTGCGCACCACCGACGGCCAACGCATAACGGTCGGCTTGCGCGACCAGTCCGAGCCGGGCGCCACCATCGAGCTGTTCGAGGACAGTGGCGCGCCGTTCGGGCAGGCTAAAGCGCGCCAATAGGCCGAACCGGCCGGAAATTGCTTGGCCGGCGAGGTTTGTTGTACTCAAGCGCCATGGCCGACGACCGAACCAGCATCGCGGCGCCGCCGCGGCGCATCCTGGTCATCACGCTGCGCCGCCTCGGCGACGTGCTGCTGACCACGCCGCTGGTGCGCACGTTGCGCATGGGATTTCCGGACGCGCGTATTGACATGCTGGTCAATCGCGGCACCGAAGGCATTCTCGCCGGCAATCCCGACGTGTCCGAGGTCATCGCCATTCCGGAGAAGATCACGGCTGGCGCCCTGGCGCTGGTGGCGCGACGGCTGTGGCGCGACTACGACCTCGCGATCTCGACCCAGTCGGGCGATCGGCCGACGTTTCTGGCCTGGGTCGCGGGAACCCGCCGCCACGGCATCGTGCGTGAGCACGGCTTCGGCAACCGGCTCAAGCGCAAGCTGCTGCACCGCGGCGTGCCAGGCGATCTCACCGTGCATCGGGTGATCGAGCAGCTCCGGCTGGCTGACGGACTCGGCATTGCCTTGCGCCATGAGATCGTTTGCCCGGACGGAAGCGAGCCGAGCGGTCTCGTCCCGCGCGAGCCGTACGCCGTGCTGCATCCGAATCCGAAGTACCGCTACAAGCGCTGGAACGCGGCGGGCTGGCGCGAGCTCGTCGCGGCGCTCAAGGCGCGCGGGCTCGCGGTCGCGGTCACCGGCGCGCCGGACCCGGAGGAGCGCGCCTATCTCGACGAGCTGTGGCCGGACCAATCCGTGCTGCGGCTCGACGGCAAGCTGAACTGGCCGGAGCTTGCCGCGCTCGTTCGCGGCGCAGCGGTCTTCGTCGGCGCCGACACCTCGATGACCCATCTCGCGGCCGGCACCGGCGCGCCGACGGTTGCGATCTACGGCCCGGTCGATCCCGCGATCATGGGGCCGTGGCCGGTCGGCTGTGCAGCGCAGCCCTGGCGGCCGGCCGGCACGATCCAGCACCGCGGCAACGTCTGGGTGGTGCAAAACCCGCTGCCGTGCCTGCCGTGCGAGCGACTCGGCTGCGACGGCCATCTCGACAGCCGGGCGCAGTGCCTGGACGAGCTCGCCGCGCGCCAGGTGCTGGTCGCGGTCGACCAGGCGCTGGCCCGGGACGGTGGCCCCGGCTGACGCAGGTCGGCCGCGGCGCATAATTGTGGCGCAACCGCGCCACACGCTCGCCCAGGTCCAAAAGCATGCGATAGTGGTTCGCATTCGGGGGAATGTCCGATGAGGCCATGGCTGGCATGGCTGGTCACCATTGCGGGCGGTCTGGGGGCCGTGCTGGCGTTTGGCGCCGTGGTTCCCGACGTCCGCGGCACGCTCGGCGAGATCGTGACGGATCTGCGGGATCGCTCGGCCGACATCGCGACAGTTGGTCGGGCCGCGCCGACGCCCGATGCGGCTGCTTTGAAAGGCGACCAAGGCGAGCCCGGCGACCGCGGGGCGCGAGGGCTGCAAGGTCCGCCCGGTCCGCCGGGCGCTCCGGGGCCGAAGGGTGAGCCTGGCCCCATAGGCGAGGCGGGGCTCAAGGGTGAGCCCGGGCCCGCCGGTCCTAAAGGCGAGACCGGCCCGCCGGGGCCAAAGGGCGAAGCGGGGATCGCGGGACCGAAAGGTGAGACCGGACCGGCCGGGCCGAAAGGCGATCCGGGCCCGCCGGGCGCCAAGGGCGAAGCCGGCCTGCAAGGTCCAAAGGGTGAGCGGGACTTCAAGGTCCGAAGGGTGAGCCGGGACTTCCGGGACCGAAGGGTGAGCCGGGCACTCCGGGACCCAAGGGGGAGGCCGGGCCTGCGGGACCGAAGGGCGACACCGGCGTGCCGGGCGCTTCCGGTGCGCCTGGAACCGCAGGCGGCACGACCTTGCGCGTGCTGACCGGCCGCGCCTCGAATGCCTGCGAGGCGGGCGAAGCCTTGATCAGCGCCTATTGTGTCAGTTCGGCGAGCGAGATGAGCGCATCGCCGTTCATCGTGCCGCCGCGCGGCGCGCGCTGCATCGGCATCCTCAATCCGACCGTGGTCATCGTCTGCGGCAAGCTCTGAAGGCTAGAGCATGATCCCGAAAAGTGTGCAGCGGTTTTCGGAAAAGATCATGCTCAAGCAAAAAGCTGGATCGGGATGACGATTCGAAGAAACGTCATCCCGATCTAGCCGGTTTTCTTCCACGCTGCCGCCTGATCGAGCGCGCGGCGCGCGGCGTTCGCCATGGCAACGTCGATCATCTTGCCGTCCACCGTGGTCGAGGCGCTGCCCTGCGCCAACGACTTGTCGAACGCCTCCAGCACCCGGGCGTAATAGTCGAGCTCGGCCTGGGTCGGCGCATACAGCCGGTTACACGGCTCGATCTGCGATGGATGGATGAGCTTGCGTCCGCGATAGCCGAGCCGGCGCGACAGCGCGGTGTCCTTCTCGAAGCCCTCGGCGTCGCGCACGTTGGCGAACACGCCGTCGAGCGGGGTGTCGAACCGCGCCGCCCGCGCGCACAACAGGGTGTGGCAGCGCGCATGCATCATCTCCGGGCCGTCGATCGACCAGACGCAGCCGAGGTCGGTGTTGAGGTCGCCGTCCTGTGCGCCGCCAAAGGTGAGCGAGGCGACGCGGGCGGCGCCGAGCGCCATGGCGTAGGCGTTGAGCACGCCGCGCGCACTTTCGATGGAGAGCACAAGCCGGATTGCGCCGACGGCGAGCCCGCGGGCCTGCTCGATCGCTGCGATCATGCGGTCCCAGCGCACGACCTCCTCGTGCGTCTCGACCTTGGGCAGGAAAAGGCCGGCGATCCCCGCAACGCCGATCACTGCGTCGAGATCGGCTTCGGCGAGGCCGGTCTCCAGGCCGTTGACCCGCACCCAGACGCGCTGGCCGGCGATCTTGGAGTGCGTAGGCCTTCACGCCGGCGCGCGCATTCTCTTTTTCCGCCGTCGGGACCGAGTCCTCGAGGTCGAAGATGAAGGCGTCCGACGGCAGCGCCAGCGCCTTGTCGAGAAACTTCTCCCGATTGGCCGGGACGTAGAGAAAGCTGCGGGGCAGGGGCATGGGTAGGAACCTGTCGGCTTGACGGTTGTGGCTATTCAGCGGCCGTCATTTTTTCTTTCGCCGCCGTAGCGAGCTTGGTCACACCCTTGGCCACCAACTCCTGGATCGCCGCGGGCGCATAGCCAAGCTCGCACAGGATTTCCTCGGAATGCTCGCCCAGCATCGGAGCGGGACGCGCGATGTCGGGGCCATCATGGTCGAGCAGCACCGGGTTGCGCGTCACCTGCATGGCGCCGAGCCGCGGATGCTCGATCTGCTGCACGACGTCGCGCGCCTTGATCTGCGGGTGCTCGAACACCTCCTGGAAGTTGTTGACCCGGGCGCAGGGCACGCCGACGTCCATCAGCGCGGCTTCGAGCTCGCCGGACTGGCGCTTGCGGATCACGGGTTCCACGATCGCGAGCAGCACATCCTCGTTGATCTTACGGTTGGCGTAGGCGGCAAAGCGCGGATCGGCCGCTTCGGCGTCGAGGCCCAGCACCTGCATGAACTTCTGGAACAGCATGTTGTTCGGCATGCCGATCGCGACGTAGCGCTTATCGGCGGTCTCGAACAATTGGTATGGCGCGGTCAGGCGGTGACGGTTGCCCATCGGCTGCGGCACCTTGCCGGTCTCGAGATATTCAGCGGCCTCCCAGGCCGCGGCCGCGATCGAGGATTCGACCAGCGACACATCGGCGATGCGGCCCTCGCCATTCCGCGCCGCGCCAACCAGGCTTGCCAGCGTGGCGTAGGTGGCAAACAGCGCGCCGAACACGTCGGCAGTCTGCACGCCCGGCCGCATCGGCATCTTGCCGGGCTCGCCGGTCACCGACAGCGCGCCGGAGAACGCTTCGATGATCAGGTTGACGCCGGCCCTACGCCGGTCCGGCCCGGTCTGGCCGAAGCCCGATACCGACGTGTAGACGATCTTCGGATTGACCGCCTTCAGCTGCGCCGCGCCAAGCCCCATCTTTTCGAGCGCGCCGGGCCGGTTGGCCTCGACGAACACGTCGGATTGGGCGGCGAGCCTGCGCATCGCCTGCTGCGCCTCCGGCGCTTTCAGGTCCAGTACCAGGCTGCGCTTGTTGCGATTGAGCGCGGTGAAGCTCACGCTCTCGCCGTTCCTGATCGGCGGCGTCTGCCGGCTCATGTCGCCGCCCGGCGGCTCGATCTTGACCACGTCGGCGCCCATGTCGGCGAGCAGCGTGCCGCACAACGGCCCGGCGATGAAATTCGCCAGCTCGATCACGCGGATTCCAGCGAGCGGCTTGGCCATTACTGAATCCTCAAGCCGGCCTTGTCGATGACCTCCTTGTACATCGGCACCTCGCGTTCGACCCGGGCGCGGAATTGCGCCGGGCCCTCCGCCACCACCGGCAGGCCAATCTTGTCGAACTTCTCCTTGATGTCGGGGCGGCGGAGGATCGCGGTCAGCTCCGTCGCCAGGCGATCGATCACCGGCTGCGGCGTGCCGGCCAGCACGAAAATGCCCTGGAAGGTGTCGGACTCGGCGCCCTTGATGCCGGCCTCCTCGAGCGTCGGCACGTCCGGCAGCGGCGCCCAGCGCGCCTTGGAGGTCACCGCGATCGGGCGCAGCTTGCCGCCGTCGATCTGGCCTTGCAGCGAGCCGATGTTGGCGGTGTAGAGGTCGACCTGGCCAGCCAGCGCGGCGTTGGTCGCGGGTCCGGCGCCGGGAAATGGGATGTGCTGCATGTCGATGCCGGTGCGCAGCTTGATCAATTCGCCCGCGAGGTGTGGCGTGGTGCCGACGCCGGAACTGGTCCAGTTCATCTTGCCGCCGGCGGCCTTCGCCTTTTCAAGGAAATCCTTCATGCTCTTGATCTCGGATTGCGCTGGCACCACGAACACGTTGGGCGAGGCGCCGATCACCATCAGCGGCACGAAGTCCTTGAGCGGCTCGTAGTTGGCCGACGCGTAAAGGCTCGGGTTGACCACGAAGGCGCTGGAACAGACCAGCATGGTGTAGCCGTCGGCCGGCAGCCGCTTGACCGAGGCGATCGCGATGTTGCCGCCGGCGCCGCCGCGGTTCTCGATGATCACCGGCTTGCCGAGCGCGTCGCCGAGCTGGGTGTTGATCAGGCGGGCGGCGATGTCGGTGCCGCCGCCGGCGGGAAAGCACAGCACCCAGGTGATCTGCCGTTCAGGATAGTCGGCGCGCGCCGGACCTTGCGTCGTGCCAACAAGGCCGATGGCGCCCAACAGGGCGAGGGCAAGGTTGCGGCATTTCATCGTCGGCGACCTCCGGATGACCGGCGGCGATTATGGCAGCCCCGGCCGCCGCCGTCAGGGTCTCCGGCAAGACCCTTGGCCCGCTTCGTCCGGGCGTGCTTCAATTGTGTTCCCGCAATGCGAGTTCCATGAGTTCATATCCGCAATCCATGACCCAACAGTTCGACGTCATCATCGTCGGCGGCGGCGCCGCCGGCTGCGTGCTGGCCAACCGGCTGTCGGCGCGCTCGGGCACCTCGGTGCTGCTGCTGGAGGCCGGCCAGGACACGCCGCCCGGGCGCGAGCCGGCGGACGTGCTCGATACCTACGCCACCTCCTACTACAACGACGACTATTTCTGGCCGGGCCTGAAGGTGCATTGGCGGCTGGCGAACAATTCGCCGCCGACCACCTACCTGCAGGGGCGGCTGATGGGCGGCGGTTCGTCGGTCATGGGCATGGTGGCCTATCGCGGCACGCCCGACGACTATTCGGAATGGGAAGAGCTTGGCGCCAAAGGCTGGGGCTGGAGCGACGTGCTGCCCTACTACAAGAAGCTGGAGCGCGATCTCGATTTCGGCGGCGACGAGCACGGCAACAACGGCCCGGTGCCGATCCGCCGCACGCCACAGGAGGACTGGGCGCCGCTGTCGAAAGCCGTGTTCGCCTACGCGCAAGAGCGGCAGATGGCCTATCTCGCCGACATGAACACGGATTTCCGCGACGGCTACGGCTCAGTGCCGATGAGCAACTGGCCGGACAAACGCGCCTCGGCCGCGATCTGCTATCTCGACGCGACGGTGCGCGCGCGCCAAAACCTCACCATCGTCAACGGCGCAATCGCGACTGGCTTCGTGTTCGACGGCAAGCGCGCCACCGGGGTCAGGGTGCGGGTTGGTGGGCAGGACCAGGTCTTCGGCGGGCGCGAGATCATCTGCTCGCTCGGCGGCATCCATTCGCCGGCATTTCTGATGCGGCAAGGCATCGGGCCGGCGCGGCATCTTCGCGACCACGGCATCGAGGTGCGCGCCGATATGCCGGGCGTCGGCCAGAACCTGTCGAACCATGCCATCATCTTTGTCGCGCTATTGCAGAACCGCGGCGCGCGCCAGAAGCAATCGATCCGCCCGCACCCGATGACCTGCTTCCGCTATTCGTCGGGCCTGCCGGGCGCGCCGCGCAACGACATGTACATCAACGTGCAGTGCAAGACCTCGTGGAGCCCGCTCGGTTTCCAGGTCGCCAACCTCGCGCCCAGCCTGCTCAAGCCGATGGCGCGCGGTCGCGTGTCGCTGAAGTCGAAAGACGCGGCCGAGCCACTGGTCGAGTTCAATTTCACCGGCCACGAGCTCGACCTGCAGCGCTTCATGCAGGGCTTCCGCCGCTGTGTGGAGGTGCTGGCGCACGAGAAGGTGCGCGCCATGAGCAGCATCACGTTCCCGGTGAAGTTCGACGACCGGCTGCGGCTGCTCAATCGCCGCAACCTCAAGAACAAGATTCAGAGCGCGCTGGTCGCCAAGCTGATCGACCTGGTGCCGCCGCTGGCCGCGCCGATCTTCGCGACGCTCGCCGACCGCAAGATCGATCTGAACGAGCTGGTGCGCGATGATGCGGCGCTGGCCGACCACATCCGCGACAACGTCGCCGGCACGTTCCATCCAGTCGGCACCTGCCGCATGAGCGCGGACGCGGGCGACCGCGACGCCGTCACCGATACGCAAGGCCGCCTGCGCGGCTTCGAAGGCCTGCGGGTGGTGGACGCCTCGATCATGCCGACCGTGCCGCGCGGCAACACCAACATTCCGACCATCATGCTGGCCGAAAAGATTTCCGCCGCAATCGCCGGCGGGACGGGGTAAGGCCGCCGAACCGGCATTACTTCCAGCGACCCAGGCGAGCCCGATTGGCGAACCACTCGGACAAAAAGCCGCACTCGAAGAGTGCGGAGTGAAATCCGGCGATCCTTTTCTTTGGCACGGCCTTGAAGCATGTAAGGCGTCGCCAAGGGGGATCAAACGGTTATGAATGTCTTGAACGCCAGGATCGTGCCTGCCGACACAGGGGCGGATGTCGCAGCGCGCCGGTCGCAGGTGCCATCGCCGTCGGCGGCGGCGACAACGTGCCCGGTCAACTCCTACAACGAGTGGGATCCGCTCGAAGAGGTGATCGTCGGGCGGCTCGAGGGCGCGACGATCCCCTCGAACCATGTCACCGTCACGTTCAGTCTGCCGCCGATCGCCGCCAGGCTCTATCGCTTCGCCGCGGGCTACCGTTATCCGAAATGGATGGTGCGGCTCGCCCAGCGCGAGCTCGATGAATTTATCCGCATCCTCGAAGCCGAAGGCATCACGGTCCGGCGTCCGGACAACGTTGATTTCTCGCGGCACTATCGCGCCCCGGGCTGGGCGTCACGCGGTTTCTGTGTGGCGTGTCCGCGCGATCCGTATCTGGTCGTCGGCGACGAAATCATCGAGACGCCGTCGTGCTGGCGCTCGCGCTACTTCGAAGCGGATGCCTATCGCTCGCTGTTCAAGGAGTATTTCGCCAAGGGCGCGCGCTGGACCGCGGCGCCAAGGCCGCAATTGACCGACGAGCTGTTCGATTACGATTACAGCATTCCGAAAGCCGGCGACCCGCTGCGCTTTGTCGTCAACGAGTTCGAGCCGGTGTTCGACGCCGCCGATTTCGTGCGCTGCGGCCGCGATTTGTTCGTGACCCGTAGCAACGTCACCAACAAGACCGGCATCGAATGGCTGCGCCGCCATCTCGGCCCGGGCTTCCGGATTCACGAGATCGAAAGCCGTTGCCGCCAGCCGATGCATATCGATTCCACCTTCATGCCGCTCGCTCCCGGCAAGGTGCTGGTCAATCCGGAGTATTGCGACGTCGAGCGATTGCCGGCGGTGCTCAAGACCTGGGACATCCTGGTGGCGCCGCCGCCCGATCCGGTCGAAGGCATCATGAGCCGGATTTCGATGTGCAGCCCGTGGACCAGCATCAACGTGCTGATGCTCGACGAAAAGCGCGTGGTGGTCGACAAGTCCCAGGTCACGCTGATTGCGGCGTTCAAGAATTGGGGCTTCACGCCGATCCCCTGCGCGTTCCTGAGTTACGGGCCGTTCGGCGGCTCGTTCCATTGCGCCACGCTGGACGTGCGCCGGCGCGGGGCGTTGCAGTCCTATTTCTAGGACGGCATTCCGCCGGGCAGGGGCTTCCAAGCCTCAGGCTGCGCGGCAACAATATCCCATGACCGACGATGGGAGCGAACGGCGTCTGCGGCGGACCTTGCATGCCGTCGCGCTGGCGCATCCGTTCTATCGTCAGCGCTTCCGCGAGCTTGGCATCGCGCCGCAGGACATCGCTTCGCTCGACGATCTGCAAAAGCTGCCGCCGACCAGGAAGGACGACTACGTCGCCGATCCCGAGGCGTTCCGGCTGCAAGCCGCCGATCTGCCCGATGAGTTTGCGCCGGCCGAGCGGGTGCTGTGGGACGTGGCCTACACCACCGGCACCACCAGCGGCCGGCCGTCGCCGTTCTACAACACCACCCACGACGCCTATGCGATCTGGGATCAGGCCCGCCGCTGCAATGCGGCGGAGGGCTTTCGGCCGGACGACCGCGTCGCCAATCTCTATCCGCTGGCGGACTTTCCGACCGGCGCGTTTCTCAGCGTCATCCGCTCGACCATGATCGCCGGCCTGCCGGTGGTGCACGGCCTCACCGGCTCGGCGCATTCCGAGTTCAAGGTGCGCCATTCGCTCAGCGAGGCGCTCGATACGGTCGCGGTGTTCAGGCCGACCGTGTTGTGGGGCGTACCGAGCTTCGTGCGCCGCTTTCTCGAAGAGGCGCGGCGCACCGGGCGCGATCTCGGCGCGGTGCGGCTGATCATCACGTCGGGCGAGCCGATGCCGGCCGTGCTGCGCGCCGAAATGAAAGCCCTGTTGGCCGGCTGCGGCGCCGGCGCCGTCAACATCCGCGCGCGCTACGCCTTCACCGAGATGCAGGGCGGCCTGGTGCAATGCGCCGACGACGCGCCGACCCAGAACATCGCGCCCGATCTTTATCATCTCGAGGTGGTCGACCCCGACAGCGGGCGCCGGCTGCCGGACGGCGAAAGCGGCATGCTGGCGATCACCCACCTGCACCGCCGCGGCACCGTGCTGCTGCGCTATTTGGTCGGCGACATCGTCACGCTGTCGCGCGCGCCGTGCCCGCATTGCGGGCGGATGGGCGAGCGTGTGATCGCAACACCGCGCCGCACCGGCAATCTGGTGAAATGCCGCGGCATGCTGGTCAACACCGACGTCGTGATCGATCTGCTGTCGGCGACGCCCGGCATCGGCCAGTTCCAGATCGTGTTTGCACGCGAGACCGGGGCGATGGACCGCATGCTGGTGCGCATCGAGGGGCAGGACGATGCGAGCCTGCGCGACCGTCTGGCCGCCGCGATCCAGCAGGCGGTGTCGCTCCGCCCCGACATCGAATTTGTCGCGGGCGGCGCGCTTTATGACGAGGCGCGCTCGCTCAAGGCCAGGCGGGTGCTCGATCTGCGCCCGCCGGTGGAATGACGGACGGACAATCTTGCGATAAGAAGGGCGGATGGACAAAGGCGTCGCCGGCAAGAGCTTTGCCCCTTACGAATTCCGCGTCGAGCGCGGCAAGATCAAGGAGTTCGCCGATTCGATCGGCGATCGCCAACCCGATCTATCGCGATCCGGCCGCCGCCGCGCAGGCGGGATTTGCCGGCATTCCGGCGCCGCCGACGCTGCTGCGCACCTTCCTGTATGAGACGTCGGAGTCGCGGAACGCGCTCGGCGTCAAGGACTGGAGCTATATCGTCCACGGCGAGCAGGAGTTCGAGTATCTCGCGCCGGTGGTCGCGGGCGACGTGCTGAGCGCGCAGGATCGCATCGTCAGCATCGCCGAGAAGGAAAGCAAGCGCGCCGGCACCTTGCAGATTGCCGTGATCGAGACCGTGTTCAAGAACCAGCGCGGCGAGACCGTACAGATCGCGCGCCGCACGCTGGTCGAGACCGGCAAGCGCATCAGCGAGTGACCGCTATGGCCCCGCGCTTCGAACAGCTCAATGTCGGCGACGCGCCCGCGCCGCTCACCTGCGGACCGCTCACCCGCACCGATTTCGTGCGCTACGCCGGCGCCTCGCACGACTTCAATCCCAACCATCATGACGAAATCTACGCCACCAAGAGCGGCAACAAGACCGTGTTCGGCATGGGCATGCTGGCCGGCGGCTATTGCGCCCGGCAATTGACCGATTGGCTCGGCATTGGCGCGCTGCGCCGGCTGCGCATCCGCTTTGCGTCGCGGTTCTGGCCGGGCGATGTGCTGACCTGCACGGCACGCGTCACCGGCAAGCGCGAGGAGGGTGGCCGCAAGCTCGTCGATTGCGAGTTCAGCGCGGTCAATCAGGCCGGCGAAGTGATCATCCGCGGCGACGCCACCGCTGCGCTGTAGAGTGCGCTCTAGAGAGAGGTCCGGCGGATCACGCCACCGGCCGGCCGATCTCGTCGACCTTCACCGCCCGCATGCGCTCGTTGTAGCTCTGCATGGTCAGCCCGCAGACTTCGAAGCGCGCCATGTAATTCATCAGGAAGGCGTTGGCGCCCATGCGGTAGAGCGTGCCGACGTCGCCCGCGATCAGCGCGCTCCGCTCGGCGTCGGTGAGATCGAGCGGGCCGAGCGCCTTCGCCGGGTCGGCCTTCATGGCGGCGCGAAAGCCGTGGTCGCGCAACAGCTCGCGGCACAGGTGATTGACGGCAAATATCGACATGAAGTGCCTCCGGTCGCGATCGAGGCTAGCGCCGGCCCGCCCCGCCCGCAACAACCGGCGGCTCACGGTTCGGCGTCGGGCTCGCGAAGCGCCGCGGCGATGCGCTCGCGGATCAGGTAGGCCCAGAGCCAGGCCGCGACCAGCAACAGCGCGCCGATCACCACCGGCCAGCGCAGCCCGAGATGCACCGAGATGATGCCGGCGCCCAGCGCGCCGATCGCGGGTCCGCCGCGGAAGATCAGGCCGTAGAGCGCCATCACGCGCCCGCGCATGGCGCGGGCGCTGGCGAGCTGGACCAGCGTCTGGCTCGCGATGCCGGCGGCGGATATGCAGAAGCCATAGGCCGCCACCGCCGGCACCGCGAGCCAGAGCCGGTCGGTGGCGATGATCGCGACGGCGCTCAGCGCCTGGCCGAGCGTGGTGGCGAGCGTCACGGCCATCAGGTTGGATTTCTGCGCGCGATGGCCAAGCCAGACCCCGGAGAGGATTGCGCCGGCGCCGACGGCCGATGCCAGGATCGACAGCCCGCCGGCGCCCGCGCGGAACACCTCGTCGGCAAATCCCGGCAACAGCTCGGTGAGCGGCCGCCCGCCGACGCCGATCGCGATCAGCAGCACGAACAGCGTGCCGATGCCGGGATGCGTAGCGGTGTAGCGGATGCCCTCGGTGATGTCGGCGAAGAAGCTGCGCGGCGCGGCGGGCGCGGCGTCGTCCTCGCCCGGGACAATGCGGATTCGCGCCAGCGCGATCAGGAACACCACATAGCTCAGCGCATTGGCGGCGAAGGCCGCCGCCACGCCCGACCACACGATCGCAAGCCCGGCGAAGATCGGGCCGATGAAGCGCGCGAGATTGAAGATGATCGAGTTGATCGCCACCGCCGGCCCAAGGTCGGCGCGCGGCACCAGCGATGGCACCAGCGCCAGTCGGGCTGGCTGGTTGAACGCGACCACGATGCCATGGATGGCGGTCAGCAGGACGATCAACGCGACGTTGATGTGGCCGCTGGCGGTCGCCGCGAACAGCACCACCGCCTGTGCCAGCAGGACGAACTGGCTCGTCTTCACGAGGCTCAGCCGGTCGCGGCGGTCGGCGACGGCGCCGGCGAATGGCGCGATCACGATCACCGGGAAGAAGTCGGCGAACGCCACGACGCCGAGCCAGAAGCCCAACTCGGTCAGCTTCCAGGTCAGCCAGCCGATCGCGATCCGCTCCATCCACATGCCGGTCAGCGACACCGCGCTGCCGAGCGAATAGAGGCCGTAGTTGCGGTTGCGCAGTGGCAACTCAATCAGCGGCGTGCGCAGGAGATCAGCAATCGACATGGGGCGGGTACAGGTCCGATTGCGGGGGCGGCATCATCGTTCGATAAAAAAGTTCTTGTCGTTGAGCGGCAGCGTCACCGGCTGCCCGCTCGCCATCGAATATTCGATCGCAAGCGTGGCCTCGAGCGTCGCGCGCGCCTGCTGCGGGCGTCGCCAGCGCACAGGGCTTGCCCAGCGCAAGATGATCGAGCCAGGCGCGGGTCTCGTTGGCGATCGGACCCCAGAACTCGCCGAGCGCCCAATCGCCCGGCGTTCCGCTTTGCAAGAAAACCATGTTGACCGAGTGGTCCGGCAGGTAGACGTGCGGGCACGCCCTTCTCGCTGTACATCAGCTGATCGGTGTGATCGTCGTCGAGGATCATCACGCCTTCGGTGCCGAGCAGCTCGACCCGCGCGGCGTGCCCGAGCGCCGGGTATTTCTCGGGCAGCGCGTAGCTGACCCCGAGATTGACGACCGAGCCGTCGTCGTAGGTGAACACAGCGAAGCTCACGTCGGGTACGTCGTGGCCGGCAGCCTTCAGGACGCCTGTCTGGCCGCGTGCGTAGACTTCGACGATACGCCGGCCCTCGAAGAACCAGTTCATCAGGTCGACGTAATAGGTCAGCGCATCGACCACCGGGGTGGCGTGCGGATCGCGCTTGAGGATCGCCAGCGCCTGCGAGCGCGAATTGAACACGCGGGCGGCGCCGCCGATCAGCTTGCCCATGCGGCCCTGGACGAGCTGCTCCTTGGCGATCAGGTAGCGCTCCTTGTAGCGCCGGCTGTAGCCGACGCGGACATTCGCGTCGTGTTGCTCGATCGCCCGCAGCACCTGATCGGCCTCGTCGAGCGTCAGCGCGATCGGCTTTTCGACCAGCACCGGACTTGCCGAGCTCGATGGCCGCGAGGATCGGCTTGAGGTGCTCGCCCTCGCTGGTCGAGACGATGACCGCGTTGACCTCGGGCCGCGCGATCACGCGTCGTTGTCGCCGGAATGGACCATTGCGCGCCGACGGTCTCGGCGAGCTGCTTGCGCCTTGGCCGGGATCCTGATCCGACACCGCGATGAACCGCACCGCCGGATGGCCCGCCGCGAGTTTGGCGCGCAGCGTGCCGATGCGGCCGGAGCCGACGATGGCGAGACCGATGTCCTTGGCTGCCATTTTTCCCGCCATGGGCCTATTGCACCTTGCCGATGGCGCGCACGGTGTCCTCGGTCTTGCGGCTGTCCTCGTCCCACCAGGGGCGGAAGGCGTCGCGGTCGAGATATTCGATGCCGCTGCCGACCTTGTGCCATGGCCTCGATGAACTCCGGGTCCTTCACCGCCTTGGCCACCGCCTCGCGCCAGATCGTGATGATCGGCTCCGGCACCTTGGCCTGGGTGAACAGCGCCGTTCCATTGATAGTACTGCGCGTCGTAGCCGAGTTCCTTCAAGGTCGGGACGTCGGGGAAAGCTTGCGACCCGCTTGGCCCCCATGGTGCCGATCGGGCGCAGCGCGCCGGCGCGCGCCTGCGGGCCGCCGACCGCCGGATGCGCGGCGAGCAGCGCCGCGTGATTGCCGAGCACGGCGGTCAGCGCGGGCCCGCCGCCGGCGGTCGGCAGATGGCGCATCTTGGTGCCGGTCGCCTTGAGCACGATCTCGATCGCGAGATGCGTGGTGCCGTAGAGCCCGCCGGAGGCGTAGACGATCTGTCCGGGCCGCTTCTTGGCGTCGTCGATGAGCTCCTGGAAGGTCTTCCAGGGCTGGCTGGCGTTGACGAACAGCATCGAGGGATCGGCGGAGACCAGCGCGATCGGCGCGAACTGATCGCGCGTAAAGCTCGGCGGCCGCCCGAACACCTGGTCGACCGCCGGCAGCAGCGAGAGCTGCGTGGTCGCGACCGTGACGGTGTAGCCGTCCGGCGCGCGCGATCGCGACCTGCATGGGTGCCGACCATGCGCGGCGGCGCCGGGTCGGTTCTGGATCACCACCGGCTGGCCGAGGATGCGCTCGAGCACCGGCGCCAGCGCCCGCGCCGTGGTGTCGGTCGAGCCGCCGGGCGGATAGCCGAGCAGGATGGTGATCGGGCGGGACGGAAATTTGTCCTCCGCTTGCGCCGCTCCGCAGGCCAGGCCGAGCAGACACAACAGAGTCAGCGTGAACGCCCGCATGACGATTCCTTCCGGCACTAGTGTCGCGATTCGGAAGTTCGCCCAAATTCTCAGCTTGCTCCGTAGCGAACTTCCGAATCAAAGCGACACTAGCAACATAATGATTCTAGTGTCCCTTTGAACCCGAAGTTCGCAAACGAGCTTGCCGCACAATGATGCGAACTTCGAGTTCGGGACATAGCGGACTGTAGCCCATTCTCTCCTCGTCATTACAGGGCCGCGCCGTGTAGGATTCGCCCGCAATGCAAGGAGGAAAAGCCGATGAGCGACGGTCCGCGCTTCACGCAAGTTCCGGTCGAGCAGCTCAATGACGTCCAGAAGCGCGTTGCCGAGCGGGTCTTGAAAGTGTCCAGCGCCGGCCTCGGCGGTCCCTATGCAATCCTGTTGCGCAGTCCGATCCTGCTCGAGCGCTATCTCGGCATGACCGACTATTTGCGGTTCGAGACCTCGCTGCCGAAACACCTCAACGAGTTTGCAATCCTGATCGAGGCGCGGCTGTGGGACGCGCAGTACGAATGGTGGGCACACCATCCGATTGCGTTGCGCGCCGGCCTCTCGCCGGAATTGGCCGAGGATGTCCGCAACGGCCGGCGGCCGGCGAACATGAAACCGGATGAGGAGGTGGTGTACGACGTCGTCACCGAGCTGCTGCGCGACCGCAATCTCACCGACTCGACGTTCGAGCGCGCAACCAAAATCCTTGGCGAGCAACCGACCATCGATCTGGTGGCAGTGGCCGGCTTCTACATGATGGTATCGGCGGTGCTGATCGCGGGCCGCGTCAGTCCGCCGGATGGCACGCGGCCGCTGCCGATGTTGATCAAGAAGTAGGGTGGGCAAAGGCGCCGAAGGCGCCGTGCCCACGTGGTCTTTTTTGACACGATGAAAGAACGCGTGGGCTTCGCTTCGCTCAGCCCACCCTACGAGCTGCGCCCGGGACACGTGCTGCGGCGTTAGCCGAAATTCTGTCCCATGTGCTCGCGGAAGAACTTCGCGAGGTCGCCGATGTCGCGCTCGCCCCAGCCGTTGGCGACCGCGGCCGACAGCGAGGCCAGAACGCCCGACGACAGCGGCATCGGCTGGCCGTCCGCCGCCGCCGTCGCGACCACCGACATGATGTCCTTGCGCAACGTCTTCAGATCGAGCGTCACGTCGGCGGGCTCGCCCTTGAGCGCGCCTTTCTTGCCGGCAAACCAGCCATTGGCGGTCGGCGCCTCGCCGAGAATATCGAGCATCTGTTCGAGCTTCAGCCCTTCGCGAACGCCGAGCGCGAGCGATTCCGCGGTGGTCTGGATGAAGCTCGCAAGCCCGAGATTGACCGCAAGCTTCATGGCATAGCCCGCGCCGTTGTCTCCCATGTGGGCGATCTTGCCGGCGAGCTTCTCGAGCACCGGCCGGGCGCGTTCGAGGTCGCCGGTACTGCCGCCGACCATCGCGTAGAGCTTGCCCTGGCGCACATGCGGAATGGTGCCGAACACCGGCGAATCGATCAGCCGCGCACCGGCGGCGGCCACCGCTGGCGCCAGCTCGCGGCCGGTCGCGGGCCGCAAGGTGCTCATCTCGATGAACAGCTTGCCCTTCACGTCGCCGGACAGAAAGCCGTCTTTGCCGCGATAGATCGCCTTGACGCCGTTATCCTCGGTGATCGAGGAAATGACAAAGTCGCCATGCGCTGCGACCGCCCGCGGATTGTCGGCGAGTCGCATCTGCTGTTCGGCGGCGGCTTTCATCGCGCCGGGGTCCTTGTCCCAGGCGATGACCTCGCAGCCGTTCTCGGTCAGCCGGCCGTAGATGGCGCGGCCCATGCGGCCCAGTCCGACCAGCCCGACTTTCATTTTCGCTTATTCCTCTTCGTCGTCATGCCGGCACAAGGCCGGGACGATGAGAACTAACTTCGCCCGGTGAACTTCTGCGCGGCCGCGAGATGCCCGTAGCTCTGCACCGGCGCGCACATCAGGAAACGGTAGCCCTCCTTGACGATGCGCTCGGCATTGCCGGTCTCGACATGCGGATGGCCGACCACCACGTTGTGCTTCTTGCAGGTATCGACGATCCGCTTCATCCATTCCAGCACCACCTTGTGCTCGTACTGGCGCGGATAGCCGAGCTCCTGCGACAGGTCGCCTTCGCCGATCAGGATACAGCCGATGCCCGGCACCTCCTTCAGCATGGCGTCGAGATTCTCGACGCCGCGTGTGTCCTCGATCTGCAGGCAGCAGAAAATCTCGCCCTGCGGGTTGAGCGGCCAGACGTCGGCCTTCTGGTAATACTCCTGCTGGCCGATGCCCCAGTAGCGCGCCGCTGCGGTCGGGCCGTCGCCGCGGATGCCGGCGGGCTCGTACAGCGCGGCATTCTTCATCTTCGGGTAGCGGCAGGCGCCGACCGCGTTGGCGGCCTCTTCGACCGTCGAGATGTGCGGGAACACGATGCCGTAGCAGCCCATGTCGAGCGCCTGCTTGGCGTGCCATTGCGCCATCTCGACGCCATTGACCGGGATGCGCACCATCGGAGTGACCGGCGGCACCAGGCCAGCCTTGGCGATCTGCGCGCGGTTGAGCATGTATTGCAGGCAGTCGCGCAACAGCCGGCCGTCCCAAGGATTGTGCTCCATCTCGAACACGCAGCCGTCGAACTTCGACGTGCTCATGGCGAGCGCCGAGTTGATCTCGGCCGGCGCAAAGCAGGTGAGCGCATGCTGGCCAGCCTCCAGCGCGCGGATGACGTTGTTCAGACGCGGCAGATCGGCCATGTTTTTCAGTCTCCCGGTGAATGACCGGCATCCTAACAGATCGTGATCCGGGTTTGACAATGGCGCGCCGCGCCGTAGCATCGCCGGCGACTGAACCCACACAGCGGCGGATTTCCATGATCATCGACTGCCACGGCCATTACACCACCGAGCCGAAGGACCTGCACCGCTTCCGCAAGGAGCAGACCGAGGCGGCCAACGCCAAGGACAAGACCAAGATGCCGTCGCGCGCGGCGCTGAAAATGTCCGACGACGAGATCAAGGAGAGCATCGAAGGCAACCAGCTCAAATTGCAGCGTGAGCGCGGCACCGATCTCACGATCTTCTCGCCGCGCGCCTCCGGCATGGGCCACCACGTCGGCGACGAAAGCGTCTCGACCGAATGGTCGCAGATTTGCAACGACCTGATCGCGCGCGTGGTTTCGCTCTATCCGAAAAACTTCATCGGCGTCTGCCAGCTTCCGCAGTCGCCCGGCGTCGACCCGAAGAATTCGGCCAAGGAGCTCGAGCGCTGCGTCAAGATGGGCTTCGTCGGCTGCAACCTCAATCCAGACCCATCCGGTGGCTATTTCAATTCGCCGCCGATGACCGACAAGTCCTGGTTCCCGCTGTACGAGAAGATGATCGAGCTCGACTGCCCGTGCATGATCCACGTCTCGGGCTGCTGCAATCCGGCGATGCACACCACCGGCTCGTATTATCTCAATGCCGACACCATGGTGTTCATGCAGGTCATCCTGTCGGATCTGTTCAAGACCTTCCCAAAGCTGAAGTTCATCATCCCGCACGGCGGTGGCGCCGTACCGTTCCACTGGGGCCGGTTCCGCGGCATCGCGCTCAACAACGGCAAGCCCGAGCTGGCCGAGATCATGGGCAACAATCTGTTCTTCGACACTTGCGTCTATCACCAGCCCGGCATCGATCTGCTGACCAGCGTGGTGCCGGTCGACAACATCCTGTTTGCGTCCGAGATGGTCGGCGCGGTCAGGGGCAACGATCCGCGGACTGGCTTTGGCTTCGACGACACCAAGCGCTACGTCGATGGCACCAAGCTGTCGTCCGCCGACAAGGCGAAGATTTTCGAAGGCAACGCCTTCAAGGTCTATTCGCGACTGAAACAGCAGATCGAGAAACAGGCCAAGGCGGCGTAGCCAGCGGGCAGCGCGCCGCGCCGGCTGCTATTTTGCGTCGTGGAAGATGATGCCCACGGTGTGGCGGTGGCCGGATCGCAACCGACTGACGCCGTGTCGCAGATTGACACGATAAGTTCCGCGCGAACCTTGCACGGGACGGTGATGCACGGCGAAGACGCACGCGTCGCCGCGCCGGAGCGGCACGACTTCGGCTCGTGACTGCATCCGGGGCCGCTGCTCGGTCAGCACGAATTCGCCACCGTCAAAATCATTCCCGGGCTCCGACAACAGGATCACCACCTGAAGCGGGAACACGTGCTCGCCGTAGAGATCCTGGTGCAGGCAGTTGTAGTCGCCTTCCCGGTATCGAAGCAGAAGCGGCGTCGGACGGTCCTGACCCGCTTGATGGCAACGTTTGATGAAATCCGGATGCGCGTCGGGATAGCGTACGGCGACCTTCATCGACTCGTTCCAGCGGTTGGCCACCGGCACCAGCTGCGAATAGAGCGCAGGCCGCAGTGCCGCGATGATCGCGGGCAGCGGATAAGCGAAATACTTGTATTCGCCCCGGCCAAAGCCATGCCGCGCCATCACCACGGTGCTGCGGAAAAGGCCCGCGTCTTCGTATAGCCCGGCGAGTTCCCGACATTCTTGCGCGGTCAGGAGCTGATCGATCCGCGCGCATCCCCGCTCATCAAGGGCCGTGGCAACCTCCGCCCAGTCGATGGTCGCCACACGGGCCGCGAAATCGTCGGGTTCGATCATGTCCGGCGCGTTGTTGATTGCTGCTCTCATGGTTCACCTGTTCTCAGCCTTGCCGGTGTGCGAACGGCTGCTGGGCTGCAACAAAGATGGTGCAATCCGGGCTGTCGGCCACCCGATTTCTGCCGTGACTTTGGCCTTGCGGTCGACGGGTCGTTCTCAATGCGCCCGAGAGACGCTAACCTGCGACCGGGTTGTTTCACCATGGAGGCGTCCATGCGCCGGCTGAATGTCATTCTCGCTGCGGTCGTTGCTGTCCCAGGCTTGCTTGCCGGCGTTGTGACGCCGGCCCGGGCTCAATCGGCTGTCACGGCCTACGAAGGTGCGCGGCTGATCGTCGGCGACGGCAGCGTGGTCGAGAACGGCACTCTGATCGTGAACGGCGGCAGGATCGTGCAGGCCGGTGCCGGCGTTGCGGCGCCCGCCGGTGCCACCCGCGTCGATCTCGCCGGCAAGACCGTGATGCCGGCGATCGTCGACACCCACGTCCATCTCAGTCCGACCCGCGAGCGGCTCACTCGTGATTTGAAGCTGCGAGGTTATTACGGCATCAGCGCCGCGCTCAGCATGGGCACCGACAACGTCGAGCTTCTGCCGATGCGCAGCGAGACCATTCCCGGCGCGGCGCGGTTCCTCAGCGCCGGGCGCGGCATCACCATGCCGGAGCCCGGCCGGATCACGGTGCCGCACTGGATCACCACCGAGGCGGAAGGCCGCAAGGCGGTGCAGGAGCTCGCCGGGCAGAAGGTCGACATCGTCAAGATCTGGGTCGACACCCGCGACGGCAAGTACAAGAAGCTGCCGCCGGAATTCTATGGGGCGATCATCGACGAAGCGCACAAGCATGGCCTGCGGGTATCGGCGCATATTTTCGACATGGACGACGCCAAAGGGCTGATGCGCGCCGGCCTCGACGCATTCGCCCACGGCGTCCGCGACCGCGACGTCGACGACGAAACAATCGCGATGTTCAAGGCGCGCCCGAGCCTGGTTCTGACGCCCAACCTGCCGGAGCGCGGGGTTAAGACCGACCTGAGCTGGCTCAAGGCCGGCCTGCCGGAGGCGGAGTACGACAGGCTCGAAAAGGCCAACGTCGACCATCCGGTGGCGCAGGCGTTCCACGCCATTCAGGCCCGCAACCTCAAGAAGATGAACGAGGCCGGCGTGCGCATCACCATGGGCACCGACGGCAACCGGCCGTGGGGTCCGCATGAGGAGATGGAGGACATGGTGCTGGCCGGCATGACGCCAATGCAGGTGATCGTGGCATCGACGCGTAACGGCGCCGAGTTCCTCCGCCTGGCAGACATCGGCACGCTCACCGCCGGCAAGAGCGCCGACTTCATCGTGCTCGACGCCAATCCGCTCGACGACATCAAGAACACGCGGCGCATCGCGTCGGTTTATCTGCGCGGCGTGGCCGTCGACCGCTCGAAGCCGGTGCAGTGAACGAATAGGTCAGCCAAGACATTGCCACGGGCACGCCTACCCTCCAGGGGAGGGTAGACGGAACGTGTCGATCGCTCGGAAGACATCGCGCCGGAATCCGCTATAACATCGAATAGTTTCGCGATTGGCAGGATACGCATAATGAAATTCGGATTGTTTGGCAGCGCCCAGGCGCAGCGCGGCGGCCCCGACCTCGACAGCGGCCAAGGCTTCCGGGACTGGATCGATTATCACGTCGAGGCCGAGGCACTCGGCTACACCAGCGCGTTCGTGGTTGAGCACCACTTCACCGGCTACGGCCAGGTGTCGGCCTCGCTCAATTTGCTGACCTGGCTCGCGGCGCGGACCAAGACCATCCGGCTCGGCACCGCGGTGCTGGTGCTGCCCTGGCACAATCCGGTGCTGCTGGCCGAGCAGGCGGCCACCATCGACCTGTTGTCCGGCGGCCGCCTCGAGTTCGGCGTCGGCAAGGGTTACCGGCACAACGAGTTCGCGAGCTTCTGCATCCCGCAGACCGAGGCCGACGAGCGCTTCGAGGAAAGCTACGACCTGATCATCAAGTCGTGGATCTCGAACGAGCGGTTCTCGCACCACGGCAAGTACTGGCATTTCGAGAACATCATCGTCGAGCCGCCGACCGCGCAGAAGCCGCATCCGCCGATCTGGATGGCGGCCGGCAATCCGGATTCGATCCGCAAGGTGGCGCGGCGCGGCTGCAAGCTCTTGCTCGACCAGCTTGCCTCGACCGCGCTGACGATCGAGCGCTTCAACATCTACAAGGCCGAGGTCGAAGCCTGCGGCCGAAAATTCGACCCGATGGACGTCGGCGTGTGCCGCGCCTTCTACGTCGCCAAGAACGCCGAGGACCGCGCCAAGGCGATCGAGGCGCGGCTGGCCAACCAGCAGCGGTTGGCGCGGCTGGCCACCGATCCGACCGGCACCGCCAAGTCCAGCATGCTGTCGTTCGACCAGACGCTCGATGCCGCCGCCGAAAGCGCGATGTATGGCACGGTCGACGACATCGCCAGCAAGATTTCGACGTTGCGGGCGGCCGGGGTCGAGCACATGCTGCTCAACGGGCCGGCCGGCTCGCGCGAGAACCTGCGGGCCTTTGCGCGCGACATCATGCCGGCATTTACCGGCGTCCAGGCCGAGCGCGCCGCCGGACGCCTACGCCCGGCGCTGGTCAATTCCTAGCGGCTCCGGCGCAGCGGGCCGCGATGTTCTTCTCAACGTCCGGCTGGAGCGCGCGCTGGAATGCGATGGACGGCCAGGCGCGCGGCGTCGCCCTGGTGTCGGTTGGCTCGCTGACGCTTGTGGTCATGGGCCTGGTGGTCAAGTTCCTCGGTGCGCGCATCCCGACCGTCGAAATCCTGTTCTTCCGCTCGGCGGTGGGCTTCTTCTTCATCCTGCCGGCGTTCATGCGCAATCCGCTGGCGCCGTTGCGGACCTCGCGGCACGGCATGCATTTCGTGCGCGGCGCGATCGGCACGCTCGGCAACGTGCTGTTCTTCTGGACGCTGACCCACATGCTGCTGGCCGACGCCATGGCGCTGCAATTCTCGCGGCCGCTGTTCATGATCCCGGTCGCGGTCGCGATGCTGGGCGAGATCGTAGGCCTGCGGCGCTCGATCGTGACGCTGGTGGGCTTCCTCGGCATCGTGGTCTATTCGCGGCCGTTTACCGCGGGCTTCGATCCGGGCGTGTTCGTCGGCGCCGCCGGCGCGTTGACCGGCGCGCTGGTGGTGGTGTGCATCAAGCGGCTCGCGACCACGGAACCCACGCCGGTGATCATGTTCTATTACGCGTTCTGGACCGCGACGCTGTCGCTCATTCCGACGATCTGGGTGTGGGTGACGCCGACCTCCTCCGAGCTCGCGCTGCTGATCCTGGTGGCGCTGCTTGGCATCTTCGGCCAATGGATGATCACCCACGGCTGGACGCTCGGCGACGCCACTGCGCTCGCGCCGCTCGACTACACCCGCATCGTCTATTCGGCCGCGCTGGGCTGGCTGGTGTTCGGCGAGCTGCCGGGGCTTTGGAGCTACGCCGGCATGACGCTGATCGTGGCAAGCTCGCTTTATCTGGTGCTCAGCGAAGGCCGGCGAGTGCGGCGGCGGTGACCGCTGCGCGTCAGTTCTTGATCCGGTAGCCGGTCTGGAAAATCCAGGCGACGATCGCAAGACACGCCGCCATGAACAGCGTGATGGCGGCGACGCTGGCGGGGACGCTGACGTCGGCGATCTCGTAGAAGCTCCAGCGGAAGCCCGACACCAGATAGACGATCGGGTTGAACAGGCTGACCGTCTGCCAGAACGGCGGCAGCACATCGATCGAATAGAAGCTGCCGCCGAGGAAAGTCAGCGGCGTGATGATCAGCAGCGGGATGATTTGCAGCTTCTCGAAGCCGTCCGCCCACAGTCCGATGATGAAGCCGAACAGGCTGAACGAGGCCGCAGTCAGCAGCAGGAACGCGATCATCCAGACCGGATGCTCGATGCGCAGCGGCACGAACAGCCCGGCCGTCGCGAGGATGATCAGCCCGAGCACGATCGACTTGGTGGCGGCCGCTCCGACGTAACCCAGCACGATCTCGAAATACGACACCGGCGCCGACAGCAATTCGAAGATCGTGCCGACGAACTTCGGAAAATAGATGCCGAACGAGGCGTTGGTGACGCTCTGGGTCAGCAGCATCATCATGATCAGGCCCGGCACGATGAACGAGCCGTAGCTGACGCCCTCGATCTCGGGAATGCGCGAGCCGATCGCCGCCCCGAACACCACGAAATAGAGCGAGGTCGAGATCACCGGCGACACGATGCTCTGGAACAGCGTGCGGCCGGTGCGCGCCATTTCGAAGCGGTAGATGGCCCAGACCGCGCGCCAGTTCATTGGTCGTTCCTCACCAGATCGACAAAAATGTCTTCGAGCGAGCTTTGCGAGGTGACGATGTCCTTGAGCCGGATGTCGTGGCGCAGCAGGCTCTCGAGCAGCCGGGTGATGCCGTGGCGCTCGCCGGCGGTTTCATAGGTGTAGATCAGCTCGCGACCGTCGGCGGACAGCGTAAGCTTGTACGAGGCGAGCTCGGCCGGCACGGCGTCGAGCTTCTGCTGAAGTTCGAGCTTGAGCTGCTTGCGCCCGAGCTTGTGCATCAGCGTGGCCTTGTCCTCGACCAGGATCAGTTCGCCCTTGTTGATGACGCCGACACGGTCGGCCATCAGCTCGGCCTCTTCGATGTAATGCGTGGTCAGGATGATGGTCACGCCGGAGGCGCGCAGCCCGCGCACCATCTCCCACATGTCCTTGCGCAGCTCGACGTCGACACCGGCGGTCGGCTCGTCGAGGAACAGGATCTGCGGCTCGTGCGACAGCGCCTTGGCGATCAGCACGCGGCGCTTCATGCCGCCGGACAGCCGCATGATCTTTTCGTCCTTGCGGTCCCAGAGCGAGACGTCCTTGAGCACCTTTTCGAGATGCGCCGGGTCGGCCGGCTTGCCGAACAGGCCGCGGCTGAAGCTGCAGGTCGCCCACACCGACTCGAACGCATCGGTGGTGAGCTCCTGCGGAACCAGGCCGATCAGCGCGCGCGCCGCGCGGTAGTCGCGGATGTGGTCGTGGCCGTCGACCGTCACGGTGCCGGAGGACGGGTTCACGATGCCGCAGACGATGTTGATCAAGGTGGTCTTGCCGGCGCCGTTCGGCCCGAGCAGCGCGAAAATCTCGCCGCCCGCGATCTCCAGGTTGATGTCCTTGAGCGCCTGGAAGCCGGAGGCGTAGGTCTTGGACAGATTTTTGACGGAAATGACGGAGGACACGGGACCGGCGTTTTGTAATGGCGGGGTGCCCGGGATATGGACGACGCCAGGCGATTCCGCCAGCGCCCCGGCGCAAAATTGTCGCGGCCGTGGTATGCAGCCGTCCATGATTGCCGTGATCTTCGAGGTCTGGCCGGCCTCCGGCCGCAAGGAAGACTACCTTGCGATCGCGGCGACGCTGCGCGCCGAGCTCGAGCAGATCGACGGCTTTATTTCGGTCGAGCGTTTCCAGAGCCTGACCGACGCCGGCAAGCTGCTGTCGCTGTCGTTCTGGCGCGACGAAGAGGCGGTGACGGCTTGGCGTAACCAGGCGCAGCACCGCGAAAGCCAGGCCAAGGGCCGCGGCGGGCGTGTTCGCCGACTACCGGCTGCGGATCGCCTCCGTCGTGCGCGACTACGGCATGACCGAGCGCGCGCAGGCCCCCGCCGACTCGCGCGCCGCGCACAAGGCGTAGGCGTTTCTGGCTATTCCTTGGCGAAATTGCCTTCGGCGACGATCTTGCCGTAACGAGCGCGGTCGCTCTCGATGATTTTGCGAAACTCCGAAGGCCGCGCCATGCTGAGCTCGGCGCCCATTTCGGTCACGCGTGCCGAAAGCGCAGCGTCGGATTTCAGCGCTTCGAAAGCCTTGGCGAGCTTGCCGAACACCGCATCGGGCGTTTTCGCGGGAGCAAGGTAGCCGAACCAGATCGCGTTGGTCATTTCCGGCCGCCCAAGCTCCGCCATGGTCGGGATGTTCGGCAGCGCCTGCACCCGCTTTTCGTTGAGCGTCGCAAGCGCCAAGAGCTTGCCGGCTCTCGACGTGCTGCTTGATCGGCGGGATGACCAAGAACATGGCGTCGAGTCGGTCGGCCAGCAGATCGATGATCGCCTGGGCGCCGGAATTGTAGGGAACATGCGTGATGTCCACGCCGGCGGTCTTCTTGAAATGCTCGAGGGTTAGATGCATTTCACCGCCGATGCCTTGCACGCCGAAGGAGATCTTGCCTGGATTCTTCTTCGCATAGGCGACGAATTCATCGACGGATCGCACGCCGAGACTGGGGCGCACGATCAGCAGCACCGGTTGGAACATCCCGATCACCAGCGGCCGGAAATCATTCACTGGGTCGAAGTCGAGCTTGGGCGGGATAAACTGCGACGCCACGATCGGCGCCGGTGCCGTGAATAGCAGCGTATATCCGTCCGGGGCCGATCGTGCCGCCAGCGAAGCGCCGATCCGCATGCCCGCGCCGGGCTTGTTCTCGATCACAAACTTGCCGCCGAGAATGGGCTCCGCCGCCGTTGCGGTGATGCGGGCCGCGGTGTCGATGCCGGCACCCGGCCCAACCGGCACGATCACCCGAATCGGGCGGTTCGGATAGTCGTCCTGCGCCGATGCCGGGCTGACCAGCAGAAGCAGCGCCAACCACGACAGAATTCTTGCAACGGCCATGACGCCCTCCCGCATCAACCCGATGTTCGCGCCCTTGTCTGCGCAATGCAATGCCGCCATTGCCAGCCGCCGGCGATGCCGCCATGCTTTGCACCGCTTGGGTGAAGGGGCCGTGCATGCGTCACCGCGATTTCGGGTTACTCCATTGCGATCCCCACCGGGTGACGCCGGGCGTGACGCTGTTCTCGCCGCTCAACGGCAAGGCGACCTACATCATCGGTCAGCGCGGCGAGGTGCTGCACCAGTGGGAGCATCCGCTGGTCAACGGCACCTACGCCTATCTCCTCGACAGCGGCAATCTGCTCTGGTCCGGCCGATTGCCGGAAGGCCCGCAGCACATGGGCGGCCGCGGCGGCCTGCTTCGGGAATACGACTGGAACGGCAAGGTTCTGTGGGAGCATCGCCACGTCGGCCAGCACCACGATTTTCGCCGTCTGCCGAACGGCAACACCATCTTCCTCGGCTGGGAGGTGGTGCCGCCGGACCTTGCGAACCGTATCCCGGGTGGGCTGCCCAGCACCAGGCATCCCGACGGCTGCATGTATGGCGACAATATTTTCGAGGTCACACCCAATGGTGACACGGTGTGGGAATGGCACGCCTGCCGCGATATGGAGATCGAGAAATATCCACTGGTCTCGAACCAGCTGCGCGACGAGTTTGCTCATGCCAACGCGATCTCGCCGCTGCCGAACGGCGACATCTACATCAGCTTTCGCCGCCTCAACATGATCGGACTGATCGACAAGCAAACCCGCAAGATGAAATGGCAGCATCGCGACGACAGCTTCGGCATGCAGCACGATTGCGCGCCGTTGCCGAACGGCAACATCACGCTGTTTGCCAACGGCATCAACACCACGACCAATCCGTTTTCGCGGGTGATCGAGCTCGATCCGCGCACGCACAAGATCGTGTGGGAGTATCGCGCCAAGCCCGCCTACACGTTCTTTAGTCCGCACATCAGTGGCGCGCAGCGGCTCCCAACCGGCAACACGCTCGTCTGCGAGGGCCAGTGGGGTCGACTGTTCGAGATCACGCCAGAAGGCGAGATCATCTGGGAGTATGTCAGCCCATTCATGGGGCCGGATCGTGCCGGCGATCCATCGAACGAGGTGTTTCGGGCTTACCGCTATGCCGTGGGTTCGCGCGAAATCAGAGGCCGCGTCAAATCGATCTGAATTGCGCGTCGAAGAACGGGGCTGGAGGTTGCGACCATGCTGTTCCTGGTGATCTCGACGCCGCGGCCGGAGCGGCCGTCAGACGTGGCGCAGGCCCGGCAATCGTTCTGGCCCTGGATCGCGGACTATGAGCAGCGCGGCGTGTGCCGGCACATCTATCCGCGGGTCGGTCGCGGCGCGGTCGCGGTGTTTGACGTCGCGGACAACAACGCGCTGCATCGCATCCTGAACGAGTGGGCGGATATCATCCCGGCGCAGTTCGAGACCTATCCGCTGGTCGATGTCGACTCGGCCAAGCGCACGCTGGCCGCCCAGGTCGCGACGAAAAACGAATAGTTGTAGGGTGGGCTGAGCGAAGCGAAGCCACGCGGGTCGAAGCAGCAAGCGCGTGGGCGCGGCGCTTCGCGCTTCGCCCACCTACGGCACTGCGGCGAAAAAGGATAGCCCCTGGCGGCCGGCTGGCGCGCTATTGCGCTTGTCAATGCCGCCTGGCTTTCCGACAATTGCGGCAGGCGACATCATCGCGGGAGAACAGATCATGCGTGGCCTGAAAATTTCGTTCGCATTGCTGGCTGCAGCCATGGCGTTGACGGGCGCCGCTCATGCCCAGCCCGTGGTGATCCGCAACTCCTACGTCGTGCCGGTATCCGATTGGCCGCCCATGATCCTGGCCAAGAAGGATTTGGCCAAGCATTGGGGCAAGTCCTACGTCATGGAAGCGACCCGCTATCAGGGCACGTCGGCCATGATCACCGCGCTCGCCAACAACGAGCTCGATGTCGCCGGCCTCGCCTATTCGACGCTCGGGCTTGCGATCTCCAACGCCGGCATCAGCGATCTGCGCGTGGTGTCCGACGGCTTTCGTGACGGCGTGCCCGGCTACTTCAGCAACCAGTTCTTCGTCCGCAAGGACTCCAACATCAAGAAGATCGAGGACCTGAAAGGCAAGGTCCTCGCCACCAATCTGATCGGCACCGGCGCCGACATTGCGATGAAGGCGGGCCTCAAGAAGCACGGCCTGCTCGACAAGCGCGACTACACGGTCATCGAGGTGCCGTTCCCCACGATGCCGGCGATCCTGAACGACAAGAAGGCCGACCTCGTCACCGCGGTGATGCCGTTCGCGCTCAACCCGATGCTCAACGAAATTGGCGTGCCGCTCTACGATCAGACCGAGGGCCTCGGCACCTCGCAGTTCACGTTCGCCGCGATGCGGCAGTCCTTCATCGACAAGAATTGCGCCGCGCTGATCGATTACATGGAGGATTCGATTACCATCGTGCGCTGGTATCTCGATCCGAAAAACCACGACGAGGCGGCGAAGATCGCCTCCGGGCTCCTGAAGATTCCACCGGAGCGGTTTGGCTGGCTGTACACCAAGAAGGACTATTACCGGAACCCGGATCTGCGGCTGGACCTCGAAGCCTTGCAGCGCAACGTCGACACCGCCTTCGACTTCGGCGTCTTCAAGGAGAGAGTCGACATCAAGAAACACTCCGACGTCAGCATCGTCGAAGAGGCCATAAAGCGGCTGAAGTAGGTGGGCCCCGACGCTACGCCGGCACCGCCTCGCGGAATTGTCCCGAGATCGCGGTGTCGGGATAGCGCTCGCGCAGCTTCGGGAACACCTCGCGCGCCAGCATCCGGATGCCGTGCACGGTGTCGTCGTGGCTCAGGAAGCCCGACTGGCCGGCGACCAGCAGATGGCCGAAGCCACCGACGTGATCGTAGAACCGTTCGAACTGCTTGAGCACCTGGTCAGGGGTGCCGGCGAACATGATGCCCTGTTCGACCGCGGCATCGACGGTCGGCGCCTTGGGATAGCGTTGCAGGCCGACGCGCATGCCCTTGGCGTTGGCTTCGAGCGAGTTGTAGCCCGGCGGATTGGCGAAATGCGTCGGGATCTTGTTGATCGCGATGTGCCAAAGCAACTGCTCGGCGCCGGCGCGGGCTCTCGCCTCGTTGTCTGAGCAATACGCAAAGGCTGCGTAAGCCAGCCGGTTGATCGGCACGTCGTGGCCGCGCCCGGCCTCGCGCCAGCCGCGCCGGTAGCCCTCGAACACCGGCCTGGTGTTGTTGTAGCCGGTGAGGAAGGTCGCCTGGATGTAGCCGCGCGCGCCGACGCGCCGCGCGCCGTCGGCGCTGGTCGAGCTCACCCAAACCGGCGGATGCGGCGTCTGGAAGCAGCGCGGCCAGATGTTGACCCGCCGGGCGTGGAAGAAGCGGCCCTCGTGGCTGAACGGGCCGTCGTGCTGCGTCCAGGCCTTCAGGATCAGGTCGATCGCCTCCCACTGCCGCTCGTTGGTGTAGACCGGGTTGGAATTGGCCGGCGAAATCTCGTAGGGCACGCCGCGCACAAAGCCGACCTCGACCCGGCCGTGCGAGAGAATGTCGGCGAACGCCATCTCTTCGGCGACCCGCACCGGTTGCCGCCGGTTGGCGACCGGATTGCCGAGGATCAGCAGCCGCGCCTTGCTGGTGACGCGGGCGAGCGCGGCGAGCAGCAGCGGGCCGGCCGGATCGACGCAGGTCGGCGTCTGATGATGCTCGTTGAGCATGATCTCGAAGCCTTCCTGCTCGGCGACCTGCCACTCCTCGATGAATCGGTCGAACAGGGCGGCGCCCTTTTCCGGGTCGTAGTGGCGGTTCGGCAGATCGACGCGCACCGATTCGTAGCCGCTCGGGTCCGGCAGGTACGGGTAGGCGGTCTCGCTGAAATGCCAGATCTTCACGATGGACCTCCCGCGAACCGCGCGATTTCGGCAACGAAGCGCTCCGCCTGCTCGATCTGCGGCGCGTGACCGGCGCCGTCGATGGTCACGAGCTTGGCGCCTGGAATGAGCCCGGCATAGGCGGCGGCATAGTCCTTGGAAACGAGCCCGTCCTGCGCGCCGCGGATCAGCAGCGTCGGCCGGTCGATCATGTGCAGCCGGTGCCTGAGCTTGGGATTGTGCATGTAGGGCTCCCAGGTGATGAGCGCGAGCGTCTGGCGGTTGCGCGCGCGCGTCAGCAGCTCGGCATCCGAAAGCTTGCCGGCGTCCGGCCGCCATTTGTCAGGATCGGCGTACAGCAGTCGGTCGATCTGATCCTGCGGCATGGCGTAGATGTCGGGAATGTCGAGCTTGTCGACCGGTCCAACCTTGATGCCGACCGGCGCGACCAGCACCAGCTTGTCGATCGACGACGTGTTCTTGGTCGCAATCTCGGCTGCGGTCCAGCCGCCGACCGAATGGCCGACCAGCACCACAGCGGACAGTTTCAGTGTCGCGATCAATTCGAGATAGAGGTGCGCGAAGTCGTCGACCGAGTTCGATCCAGATCGGCAGGCTCGATCCGCCGAAGCCCGGATGCACCGGCGCGACCACGTGGAACCGTTGGCTGAGCGCGGTGAGGAACGGCGCGGCCGGATCGAGTCCGCTGCCGCCGTGCAGGAACAGCAGCGCAGGCCCGCTGCCACCTTGGTACAGCTCGATCTCGACCTCGCCGAGCTTCAGCACGGAGCGCGTGAGGCCAGCCCGACCGCTTGCGTCATTCATGATCCGTCATCCTGAGGTACGAGCCAACGGATCCGGCCCGCTTGGGCCGCCCGACGACGGAGATACGTCTGCGGTTCGTTGTCATGTCGAAATCATGAGCTAGTTGATCTTCGTGCCGGCGGCCTCGGCGATCGGCAGCCAGCGGGCGCGCTCGGCTTCGAACTGCCGGCGCGTTTCAGCAAGCCCGCCGGCGAACAGCGGGTCGAAGCCCGAGCCTTCGAGCTTGGTCTTGAACTCGTCGTCGGTCAGCGCCACGCGCGTGATGTCGTTGACATATTGCAGCACCGGCACAGGCGTGCCGGCCGGCGCGAACAGATAGAAATATTCGGCGGCGATCATCTTTGGCACGCCGGCCTCGATCGCGGTCGGAATGTCGGGCGCGACGTTCAGCCGCTTCGGCGCGGTCACGGCCAGCAACTTGATCTTGCCGGTGTTGTGCAGCTCGACCAGCGTGCGGGTGACGAGCGGCATGGTCATGAGCAGGTCGCCGCTCATCAGGTCGCGCACCGCCTGCGCCATCTGGCTGTAGGGGATGTATTGCGGCGCAAAGCCCGGCGCGAGCTGTTTGAGCAGCTCCGCGGTCATGTGCGAGACGTCGCCGACGCCGCGCATGCCGTGCGACAGCTGGCCCGGGTTCTTGCGGGCATAGTCGAGCAGCTCGGCCAGCGTGTCGATCTGGAGCCTGGGCGCGACCGCGATGCAGGCCCAGGACGCCGACAGCGTCGACACCGGCTCGAACTGCTTGACCGGATCGTAGGGCGGGTGGCGCATCATCGCCGGCTGAAAAATGTGCGTCGAGTTGCTGCCAAGCAGCAGCGTGTAGCCGTCCGGCGCGGCCATCGCTGCGGCGGTGACGCCGACCACGGCGTTGCCGCCGGCGCGGTTTTCGACGATGGCGGTGCCGAGCGACGCCCCGACCCGGTCGACAAACAGCCGGCCCATCAGGTCGTACACGCCGCCGGCCGCGGTCGGCACGATCAACCGGACGGTGCGGCTCGGATATTTGTCCTGCGCCCGCGCCGGCAGCGCCGACGCCAGGGCCAGGGCGGGCCCACCGGTCAGCACGTCGCGGCGTCTCATGACGATATCCTCATGGCAGGGGGCGACGATAACGCCGGAACCGGGGGCGGGCCAGCCATGCCGGCCCGGTGTTTATGCAGACCGCCTCCGCGTGCTAAACAGTGCCGCAATCAACCTTGGGAACCGCGCCAATGACCGTACAAGCTTTGGGATATGTCGGGGTCCGCGCCAAGAGCCTGGAGGACTGGGCGAGCTACGGCTCGAACTTCCTCGGCCTGCAGCGCATCGACAAGAGCCGGTCGTCGATGGCCTTCCGCATGGATGACCGCAAGCAGCGGCTGGTGGTCGACGCCGACGGCGGGCAAGGCATCGGCTTCTTCGGCTGGGAGGTTGCCGACGCGGCCGGCCTCGACGCGCTCGCGGCGCGGCTGGAGAAATCCGGCACCAAAGTGGCCCGCGGCTCGCGCGCGCTCGCCGACGAGCGCCACGTGAGGGACCTTATCGTGGTCAACGATCCGGCCGGCAATCGGCTCGAGTTCTTCCACGGCGCCGCGACCGCGTCCGATCCGTTCAAGCCCGGCCGCAACATCTCGGGCTTTCGCACCGGACCGCTCGGCATGGGTCACGTGGTGATGCACTTCGAGCGCATCGCCGAGGTGATGACGTTTTACCAGGAGGTGCTCGAATTCAAGCTCAGCGACTACTGGCTGCGGCCGTTCCCGGGCTATTTCTTCCACGTCAATCCGCGCCACCATTCGATCGCGCTGGTCGAGACCGGCAAGAACATGGTCCACCACATGATGGTGGAGCTGTTCTCGTTCGACGACGTCGGCCAGGGCTACGATCTGGTGCAGCAGGACCAGGACAAGATCGCGGTCTCGCTCGGCCGGCACTCCGGCGATTACGTCACCTCGTTCTACACCTGGAACCCGTCGGGCTTCCTGGTCGAGTACGGCTGGGGCGGGCAATTGATCGACGACAACACCTGGAAGCCATTCGAGCGCAAGTTCGGTCCGAGTTTGTGGGGCCATGAGCGGCGCTGGATGACGCCGGAGAAGCGCGAGGAGGCGAGGCTGTTGTGCATCGAGGCGGCCGAGCACGGCCAGCGCCAGCCGGTGCAGGTGCTCGACGGCAACTACAATCGCATGCCCGGCGTCTGCCCGTGGTGGGACCAGATGAAGGCGCAGCAAAAGGTGAGCTGACGCTGTTGCGCGTGCCGCGGGAGGGATTTCTATGAAAGCCGGTGTTGCGTCGCCCGATGGCGTGGTGATCAAGGACATCGATCCGCCCAAGCCCAAGCCCACCGACATCCTGGTCAAGATCAAGGCGATCGCGCTCAACCGCGCCGATCTCGGCTCGGCACGTGGCGACACCAGCCATGGCGCGTCCACCGGCCGGCCGATCGGCAGCGAATTCGCCGGCGAGGTGGTGGAGGCGGGCGCGCAGGTGCGCGACTTCAAGGTCGGCGACCGCATCATGTGCCATTCGCCAGGCAGCCACGCCGAGATGGCGGTGAGCGACTGGGGCCGCGCCATGAAGATCCCGGACGGCATGGGTTACGAGCAGGCGGCGACGCTGCCGATAGGGCTCAACACGCTGCACAATGCGCTGGTCACCGCCGGCCGCCTGAAGGCCGGCGAGAATGTCATGGTGCAGGGCGCGAGCTCCGGCGTCGGCATCATCGGCTTGCAGGTCGCCAAGCTGATGGGCGCCAAGCTCGTCGTCGGCACCTCGACCAACGAGGAGCGGCGCGCCCGGCTCAAGGAATTCGGCGCCGACCTCGCAGTCAACACCAAGGACGCCGACTGGCCCGACCAGGTGATGAAGGCGACCGACGGCAAGGGTTTGCATCTCACCGTCGACATGCTGTCCGGGCCGGTCGTGAGCCAGACCATGCGCTGCACGGCGCTGCTCGGCCGTATTGTCAACATCGGCCGGCTCGCCGGCATGAAGGCCGACTTCGACTTTGACGCGCACGCTCGCCAACGCATCGACTACATCGGCGTCACCTTCCGCACCCGCACGATCGAGGAGGTGCGCGAAATCCTCATCAAGATGCGCGCCGATTTGTGGGACGCGGTGAAGGCCGGCAAGATCAAGGTGCCGATCGACAAGACCTTTCCGCTCGCCGAGGCCCGCGCCGGCCACGACCACATGCGCGCCAACAAGCACTTCGGGAAGATTCTGCTGATCCCATAGCGCGTCGAAGACGCGCGTCAACGCGCTTACGCCCGCGCCCCGGAATGACAAGCCGTTGTGACGCTCTGCAAAACGTCGCACACTTGTGCGCGGCAGCAGGAGCCTAGGAAGGAAAACGCCCATGGCAGTGAACGGACGCGCCATCACCGACGCGCAGGCCCATCTGTGGAAGGCCGAGAGCCCGGATTGGCCGTGGGTGCCTGGCCGCAAGCCGCAGCTTCCTGAGCCCTTCACCATCGAGAGGCTGCTGGCGCTGATGGACGAGGGCGGCGTCGACCGCGTCGTGATCGTGCCGCCGTCGTGGCCGGGCGACCGCAATGATTATGCGTTGGAGGCGGCGAAGCGTTATCCCAAACGCTTCGCCGTCATGGGCCGCCTTCCGATCGAGAAGCGTGAGCAGGCGGCGGCGCTGCTACCAAAGTGGAAAGAGCAGCCCGGTATGGTCGGTGTGCGGCTGACCTTCCAGGCCGCGATGGAGAAGCTCCTCACCGAGGGACACGCCGACTGGTTCTGGCCTTTGGCCGAAAAATACGACCTGCCGGTGATGTTCTTCGCGCCGGGCAACATCCCGAAATTCGCGTCGATCGCCGAGCGCCATCCGCGGCTCGCGATGATCATCGATCACATGAGCCTGAACCAGGACATCGCCAGGGAGGGCAAGATCGCCGAGGCGATCGGGCCGGTGGTGGCGATGGCGAGATATCCGAACGTCTCGGTCAAGGTGTCGTCGGCGCCGAACTTCTCCAAGGAACCTTACCCGTGGCGCGACACGTTCGACGCGATCAAGCGCTGTTTCGACGCCTACGGGCCGCGCCGCTGCTATTGGGGCACCGATCTGACGAACTCGCTGGCCAAGGCGACCTACCGGCAGCGCATCACCCAGTTCACCGAGGAGCTGCCGTTTCTTTCCGAGCAGGACAAGGATTGGGTGATGGGCAAGGCGATCCTGGAACGGCTGAAGTGGGCGTAGGGCGTCGCAGGGGAGGCATTCATGCCAGTCGGTTTCATCGGTGTCGGCACCATGGGCACGCATATGGCGGGCCATCTGCAAAAGGCCGGCTTCAAGCTCGTGGTCAATGATTTGCGCAAGGACGCCGCTGCGCCGCATATCGCGGCAGGCGCCACCTGGGCCGACACGCCGCGCGCGGTCGCAACCCAATGCGAGGTGATCTTCACCTCGCTGCCCGAGCCGCCCGACGTCGAGAAGGTGGCGCTCGCCCCGGACGGATTGCTCGCCGGCACGAAGCCCGGCGCGGCCTGGTTCGACCTCTCCACCAATGCGCCAAAGGTGGTCAAGGCGCTGCATGCCAAATTTGCCGAGAAGGGTGCGCATATGCTGGACGCACCGGTGTCGGGCGGGCCGAAGGGTGCGGCCAGCCGCAAGCTCGCGATCTGGGTCGGCGGCGAGAAGGCCGCGTTCGATCAGCACAAAGCCGCGCTCGACGCGATCGGCGACCAGGCCCGCTACATCGGCCCGATCGGCGCCGCCACGGTCGCCAAGCTGGTGCACAACATGTCGGGTTACGCCATCGTCTGCGCGCTGGCGGAGACCTTTGCCATGGGCGTGAAGGCCGGCGTCGAGCCGCTGGCGCTGTGGGAGGCGGTGCGGCAAGGCGCGGCGGGCCGCCGCTACACCTTCGACGCCTTGATCGACCAGTGGCTGCCGGGCCAATACGATCCGGCGTCGTTTGCGCTCAAGCTAGCGCATAAGGACGTTGGACTCGCGACCGCGCTGGGCAAAGAGCTCGGCCTGCCGATGCGCATCTGCGAGCTGGCCTATGCCGAGATGACCGAGGCGATGAACCGCGGCTGGGCCGGCCGCGACTCGCGCGTGGTGATGAAGCTCGAACAGGAGCGCGCCGGCATCGACGTCAAGGTCGATCCCGAGCGCCTGAAGGAGGCGCTGGCTTTGCCGTTCCCGGCGACGCAGGCGGCGAAGAAGTAGCAGCGAATTTCCGCAGCGACATTGGGAGGCACCCGTGATCGAGCTGTATCATTTTTGGAGTTCGGTGTGTTCGGTGCGCTGCCGGATGGCGCTGGAGGAAAAGGGCGTCCAATGGACCAGCCGCTACATTGACTTGTTCAAGTTCGATCAGATGCGGCCGGAGTATCTCAAGCTTAATCCGGACGGTGTGGTGCCAACGCTAGTCCATGACGGCCAGCCGATCCGCGAATCGACCATCATCAATGAATACATCGACCAGGCCTTCCCCGGTCTGAAGCTCGTTCCGGCCGATCCGCTGAAGGCCGCGCGTATGCGGGAGTTCGTTCACAAGTGCGAGTCGAACTTCGACGCGATCGTCAAGCTGACGTTCGTGAAGTATCTGCTGCCCAAGCTTCGCAACCGCTGGGGTGAGGAAGAATTGAAGAAGCAAGCCGAGCGGCGGCCGACCCACTTCTACCGCGATATCCACGGCCGCGGTGTGCGCGGCGAGATCGGGCCTGCGGAGCTCGCGGAGGGGCGCGCCAAGATCGAAAGCCTGCTCGACGAACTGGAGCGCGTGCTCGACCCCGGTCCCTGGGTCGTCGGCGGCGAGTATTCGCTCGCCGACATCGCGGTCGCGCCATACATGTTCCGCCTGTCGGCGCTTGGCGCCGACCAATTCTGGTCGAAGGAGCGCCGGCCGCGGCTGAACGATTGGTATCAGCGCATTTCCATCCGCCCGGCATTCAAGACCGCTGTGTCGTGGCCGGACGAAAGCGGCGGCGGTTACGAGGAGGTCGGGCTCAAGCCGACAATGCCGGCTGCCTGATCGTCTTCACGGGGTTTCGTCATGACGCTGTCGCGCCGCCAGTTGATGGCCATCGCTGCTGTCGCCACGCTGCCGCGCGCGGCCCGCGCCGACATCTATCCGGCGCGGCCGGTCCGCATCGTCGTTCCGGTCGCGGCTGGCGGCGCGACCGACATCCTGGCGCGGCTGCTCGGGCAATGGCTGACCGCCCGGCTCGGCCAGCCGTTCGTAATCGAGAACCGGCCGGGCGCCGGCGGCAACATCGGCACCGAGCTCGTCGTGCGCGCGCCGGCCGATGGTTACACCTTGCTGCTGATCCAGGCCGGCAACGTGATCAACACGTCGCTCTATCAGAACCTCAATTTCAATTTTCCGCGCGACATCGCGCCGGTCGCGGCGATCCTGCGGCCGCCGTTCCTGATGTCGGTCAATCCGTCGGTGCCCGCCCGCACCGTTCCCGAGTTCATCGCGTACGCCAAGGACCAGCCTGGCAAGATCAACATGGCGTCGGCGGGGGTAGGGACGGGCAACCATGTCGCTGGCGAGCTGTTCAAGATGCTCACCGGCGTGCAGATGGTGCACGTGCCCTACCGCGGCGGCGGGCCGGCGCTCGCCGATCTGGTCGGCGGGCAGGTCCAGGTGATGTTCGGCAGCATGCCGTCGATGATCGGCTACGTGCGTGCCGGTACGTTGCGGCCGCTGGCGGTAACCACGGCCGTGCGCTCGGACGTGCTGCCGGACACGCCGACGATCGGCGAGTTCGTGATGGGCTACGAGGCGACCGACTTCTACGGCCTCGGCGCGCCGAAGGACACGCCGGCCGACATCGTCGCCAAGCTCAACGGCGAGGTGAACGCCTGGCTCGCCGACCCCGCGGCCAAGGCGCGGCTCGCCGATCTCGGCGGCATGGCGGCGGCCAGCACGCCAGGCGAGTTCGGCCGCCAGATCGCCGCCGAAACCGAGAAATGGGCCCAGGTGATCAAGTTCTCCGGCGCCAAGGTCGATTGACACGGACGCCGGTCAGGCCGGAGGCCCACGGGCGCCACGGCGATGACTTGGCGCGAGGCGTCAAACGACCGCCATGACCTCGATCTCGACCATGAACTCCGGCCGCGACAGCCGCACGACCTGCACGGTCGTGCTGGTCGGCAGCGCGTCCGCGAAATAGCGCATACGCATGTCCTGGTGCTTGAAATATTCATCCATGTCGGTGACGTAGGTCGTGGTCTTGACGATGTCGGCCAAGGTCGCGCCGGCGGCCTCCAGCGCCGCCTTGATGTTCTCGCCGACCTGCTCGATCTGCGCGCGCATGTCGCCCTTGCCGACGCATTGGCCGTCACGGTCGCGCGGCGTCTGGCCGGCCACGAAGATCTGCCGGCAGCCGCCCACCTCGACCACCATGACCTGCGAATAAAGCACCTGGCCGCCGGACGTCCGCAGGTGCAGCTTTTCCGACTGGATGCGCTCGCGTTTGGCGCTCACTGGATTGCTCCTTCGGTTTTCGCCATCATCCTAGACACGATCCCGAAGGCTGTGCAGCGGCTTTCGGAACAGATCATGCTCAAACAAGCATGCCGCCTGCTGCGAGGGACATCATGCGCCAGATGACGCTCGTCGCCTTCCTGCAGGCGCAGAATTGCACCAATCTGGCGATGTCCTGGCGCCATCCGCAGTCGCGCACCGACAGCTGGTCGCCGGATTACTACCGGCACATCGGCCGGGTGCTGGAGCAGGGCAAGTTTCATCTCGGCTTCTTCGACGACCGGCTGTCGATGCCGGACATGTATGGCCGCAACCATGCCCACACCGTGCAGCACGGCATCCGTTGCGTGAAGCTCGACGCCGTCACGGTGCTCACCGTCATGGGCATGGCGACCGAGCGGCTCGGCCTCGGCGCCACCTATTCGACCAGCTACTACGAGCCGTTCCATGTCGCGCGGCTGTTCCAGACGCTCGACCTGATGACCGACGGCCGCGCCGCCTGGAACGTCGTCACGTCGCTCAACGACGGCGAGGCGCAGAACATGGGCCGCGACGTCGTGATGGAGCACGACCTGCGCTACGACCGCGCCGACGAGTTCATGGAGATCGTGCTCGGTCATTGGGACGCCTGGGACGACGATGCGGTGGTGCAGGACAAGGCCACCGGCCTGTTTGCGCGGCCCGACAAGGTGCGTCGCCTCGATTACCAGGGCCGCTATCTGCGCTCGCGCGGGCCGTTCACCGTGCCGCGCTCGCCGCAGGGCCACCCGGTCGTCATCCAGGCCGGGTCGAGCGGCCGCGGCAAGACGTTCGGCGCGCAATGGGGCGAGGTGATCTTCGTGGTCTATCCGTCGATCGAGGTCGGCAAGCGCGAGTACGCCGACTTCAAGGCCGACGTGGCGCGGCTCGGCCGCGACCCCGATCACGTCAGGATCACGCACCTGGTCAACCCGATTGCGGCCGCGACCAAGGCCGAAGCCGAGGACAAGCGGGCGGAGATCGAGAAGCTGCCACTCGAAATCGACGCACTGTCGCTGCTGTCGGAGGCGCTCAACTTCGATTTCGCCCGCAAGGGCATGGACGAGGCGTTCAGCGACGGCGAGCTCGAACAGATGTCCGGTCTGCAAGGCATCCGCGACCGCGTGTTGCGCGTGAAGAAGAATCCGACGGTGCGCGAGTTCATCCAGATCAGCGGCCGCGGCCGCGTGCACAACCCGATCGTCGGCGGCCCCAAGGAGGTGGCGGACACGCTCGAGCGCTGGTTCGTCGAGCAGGCCTGCGACGGCTTCGTCATCTCGGCGACCCACGTGCCGGGCGTGCTACGAGGATTTCGTGACCTTCGTGATCCCGGAATTGCAGCGCCGCGGGCTGTTCCGCAAGGACTTCGCCGGCACCACCCTGCGCGACAATCTCGGCATCCCGGTGCCGGCGGTCGGCGACTGGCGCAGGCCGTGACCGCTACTCGATCGCCTCGTCGGCGAGCGCTTTGCCGTCCGCCCGCTAGATCGGGATGACTTTTCTTCGAATCGTCATCCCGATACTTTCTTGTTTGAGCATGATCTTTTCCGAAAACCGGTTTCCACTTTTCGGGATCATGCTCTAGGTCGGATGCGCGGCGAGGTGGCCGAGCAGCAATTCGGTGACGCGATCGGGCGCCTGGTCGTGCGCGAAGTGTCCGACCCCCGGCAGCACCTCGAAGCGGTAAGGCGCGGCAATGCAATAGCGTGTGCCTTCGGCGGCTGCGCGACCGACCGTGTCGTCGGCGTCGCCCCAGAGGTAGAGCGTCGGGACGCGTGTCATGCCGACCGGCTTGTGATGCGTGCCGCGGGCGCGATACCAGGCGAGCGCGCCTGCCATGGCGGCACTATTGCCGATGACGGAAAGGTGTTGCCGCTGGGCGGCGGCCGGCGAGCCCTGCCGGGTCCAGCGTTCGCGCAGCCAGCGTGCGTTGTCGGCGAGCGCCCGTCCGTCGGCATCGGGCTCCAGAAACGCCTGGTGATGCTGCGAGCGCCGCGCCTGATCGCCATCCGGCATCGCCAGCGCCTTGTTGAAGGCGACCGGGTGCGGCCGCGACAAAATGGTCAGCGAGGCAAGCCGCTCCGGATAGCGGTCGGCGATGGCCCAGGCCAGGCTGCCGCCCCAGTCATGACCGACAAGATGAAAGCGCGGGTTGCCGCAAATGCAGGCTGCCGCCATGTCCATCGCATCGCCGATCAAATTCTCGAAATTGTAGTTGTCGAACCGCGTGGGGTCGGGTCGCGCTTCCGGCGAATAGCCGCGCTGGCTCGGCGCGACGGCATAGTAGCCGGCCGCTGCCAGCGCCGGGACCTGGGCCCGCCAGGCGTACATCGACGACGCAAAGCCGTGCAGCAGCAAGACCAGCGGCGCGCCGGGCTCGCCTTCGAGCAGGGCGTCGAAGATCAGCTCCGGCGCGATCTCGATCTTGTACAACGCGGCCATGGCCGTCCGTCAGCCGGCGATGTCGACGCGCCGCTTGCGCACCGCGGGCGCGACCATCGCGACCAGGATGCCGACCGTCGCGACGATGAACAACAGGCTGAGCGGCCGCGTCACGAGCACCGACGGATCGCCCTTCGACATCAGCATGGCGCGCCGCAGGTGCTCTTCCATCATCGGCCCGAGCACGAAGCCGAGCAGCATCGGCGCCGGGCTGCAGCCGAGCTTGATCCAGACGAAGCCGATCACCCCGAACAGGGCGGTCAGATAAATCTCGAACGACGAATTGTTGACGCTGTAAACGCCGATCGCCGAGAACGCCATGATCGCCGGGAACAGCAAGCGATACGGCACCCGCAAGAGCTTCACCCACAGCCCGATCATCGGCAGGTTGAGGATGACGAGCAGCGCGTTGCCGATCCACATGCTGGCGATCAGGCCCCAGAACAGCTCCGGCCGCGTGGTCATCACCTCCGGTCCGGGCTGGATGCCCTGGATGGTGAGCGCGCCGAGCATCAGCGCCATCACGCCCGACGCCGGCAGGCCGAGCGTCAGCATCGGGATGAACTTGCATTGCGCGTCGGCGTTGTTGGCGGCTTCGGGAGCGGCGACGCCCTCGATCGCGCCCTTGCCGAAGCGCGACGGGTCCTTGGCGAGCTTCTTCTCCAGCATGTAAGAGGCAAACGACGCGATCGCCGGACCGGTGCCGGGCAGCACGCCAAAGAACGAACCGAGCAGCGTGCCGCGGGCGATCGGCCCGGCCGAGGCCTTGAGGTCCGCGCGTGTCGGCATCAGGCCCTTGACGGTGTCGGTGAAGATGCGGCGCTCCTCCGGGTCGCCCAGGTTGGCGATGATCTCGCCGATCGCGAACACGCCGACCGCGACCACGATGAAGCCGATGCCGTCGCTCAGCTCATTGACGCCGAACGAGAAGCGCTGCACGCCGGTGTTGACGTCGGTGCCGACGATGCCGAGCAGCAGTCCCATCGCCACCATGGCGAGCGATTTCACCATGTCGCCCTGGGCCAGCACCGCGGCGGCGACCAGGCCCATCAGCATCAGCGAGAAGTACTCCGGCGCGCCGAATTTCAGCGCCAGCTCGGCGAGCGGCGGGCCGGCCACCGCGATCAGCAGGGTCCCGAACGTGCCGGCGACGAACGAGCCGATGGCGGCGATGGCAAGCGCCGGGCCGGCGCGGCCCTGGCGCGCCATCTGATAGCCGTCGATGCAGGTCACGACCGCGGAGGTCTCGCCCGGCAGGTTGACCAGGATCGCGGTGGTCGAGCCGCCATATTGCGCGCCGTAATAGATGCCGGCCAGCATGATCAGCGCGCCGACCGGCGCGACGTTGAAGGTGATCGGCAGCAGCATCGCGATGGTGGCGAGCGGGCCGATGCCCGGTAGCACGCCGATCAGCGTGCCGACCGAAACGCCGAGCGCGCAATAGGCCAGATTCTGCAGCGTGAAGGCGACGCCGAAGCCGAAGGCGAGGTTGCCGAACAGGTCCATGCGTTACCAGCCCACCAGCAGCGGATAGGGCAGGCCCAAGCCCCAGATGAACAGCGCGACCGAGAACGCCGTCAGCCCGACCGCCAGCAGCAGCGTTTCGATCAGCCGGAAATCGGTGCCGGCCGCGGCCGAGCCCATGGTCAGCACGATCAGCGCCGGAATAAAGCCGGCGTGCTCCATCAGAACGCCGAACAGCACCAGCGAAAGCGGCAGCACGATCAGCGGGCGCAGCGACCAGCTGCCCTCGATCTTTTCGTTGCTGCGCAAGCCCGACGCGACCAGATAGAGGCCGAACAGCGCAAGCATCCCGCCCAGCACCGAGGGGAAATAGCCCGGGCCCATGCGCAGCGCGGTGCCGAACGCATAGTCGCGCCCAATGATCAACGCCGCGGCGCCGGTGCCGATCAGCATCACACCGGCCCATAAATCCCTGTTGCGGCGCCATTCAAGCTGCATTTGAGACTCGCTCAACGGTCCATGAGGCGGGCCAAGCTACTCCGCCTTGATCCCGCTCTCCTTCACGACCCGCTCCCACTTGATCATTTCGCTCTCGATGAACTTGCCGAACTCGGCCGAGCCCATCTTTTTGATCGAGGCGCCTTCCTTTTCGAACTGCTGCTGGACCTCCGGCATGTCCTGAACCTCTTCCAGCGCCTTGTGCAGCCGCGCGACGATCGCTGGTGGCGTTCCGGCAGGCGCCAGCAGGCCCCACCACTGGTTCGCCTCGTAACCGGGAACCCCGGCCTCAGCGATCGTTGGCACGTCGGGCAGGGCCGAAGCGCGCTGTGCGCCGCCGGTGCCGAGCGCCCGCAGGCGGCCGCTCTTGACGTGCGGAACGACGTTCACCACCGAGGAGAACATGATCTTGTTGTGACCGCCGAGCACATCGGTCAGGGCGGGTCCGCCGCCGCGGAACGGGACGTGCAGCAGGTCGATCTTGGTTTCGAGCTTGAACAGTTCGGCGGTCAAATGCTGGAAGGTGCCGACGCCGGACGAGGCGTAGGTCAGTTCGCCCGGCTTGGCCCTGGCCATGACGATCAAGTCGTTCACCGAACGCACCGGCAGGCTCGGATGCACAGTCAGTGCGTTGGTACCGGCCGCCATGATGCCGATCGGCGTGAACGCCTTGATCGGGTCATAAGGCAGTTTGTAGAGCCATGGGTTGTAGGCGTGTGCCAAGCGAAATGACGAGGATCGTGTAACCGTCGGCCGGCGCCTTGGAGGCGAGCTCGGTCCCGACGATGGCGGCAGCGCCGGTGCGGTTGTCGACGATCACTTGCTTGCCGAGCTTCTCGCTCATCTGCGTCGCGATCGCGCGGCCGACGATGTCGTTGCTGCCGCCCGGCGGGAACGGAATGATCAGTCGGATCGGGCGATTGGGATAATCCTGCTGTGCCACGACCGGCGATGCGAGCACAGCCAGGAGCCCGGCGACCGCAACAACAGCAACGAACGCGTTTGTCGCATTGATTGACTTTTCCTCCCCATGTTCCCCGGCATGCGGCAGCACTCACTCGGCCTTGATGTTGCCCTCCTTAACCACGCGCTGCCACTTGTCCATCTCGCTCACCATGAACTGGCCGAACGCCGCCGTGCTCATCTTGACGATGGCGGCGCCCTCGGTGTCGAAATATTTCTTCGCAGCCGGATTGTCCTGGGCCTGCGTCAGCGCCTGATGCAGCTTCTCGATGATCGGCGCGGGCGTGCCGGCCGGTGCGACGATGCCCCACCAGTTCTCGGAGGCGTAGCCCGGCACGCCGGCCTCGACGACGGTCGGCAGGTCGGGCAGCACGGCGCTGCGCTCCGTGCCGCCGACCGCGAGCGCGCGCAGCTTGCCGGATTTGATGTGCGGGGTGGTCTGCACCAGCGATGAGAACAGCACCTTGGTGTGGCCGCCCATCACGTCGGTCATGGCGGGGCCGCCGCCCTTGAACGGAATGTGCAGGATGTCGACGCCGGCGGTGAGCTTGAACAGCTCGGCGGAAAGATGCTGGAAGCTGCCGACGCCGGCCGAGGCGTATTGCAGATCGCCGGGCTTGCTCTTGGCGTGCGCAACCAGCTCCTTCACCGAGCGGACCGGCAGGTCGGGGTTGACCGAGAGCACGACCGGTCCCTTGCCCATGATGCCGATCGGCGCGAACGCCTTGATCGGATCGTAGGGCAGCTTGTAGAGCCATGGGTTGACGGCGTGCGCCAGCGAGATGCCGAGCAGCGTGTAGCCGTCGGGCGCGGCCTTCGAGGCGACTTCGGTGCCGATCACGCCGCCCGCGCCGGCGCGGTTGTCGACGATCACCTGCTTGCCGAGGCTTTCGCCGAGATGCTGCGCGATGACGCGGCCGACCACGTCGTTGCTGCCGCCGGGCGGGAACGGGATGATCAGGCGGACCGGCCGGTTCGGGTAGTCGGATTGCGCCGCGACCGGGGCGACGAGCGCCAATAGAAGGCCGGCCGCCGCAAGCAACAGGGGACGCACTCTGGGCATTGTTCTCTCCCGATTGTCCTTCGGTATATCACGTCCAGGCGCGGCGGCAGGGCCGGGTGGGGAGGTCCGGTCGTCCAAATTGCCGCAACCCGCGCGGATTCGTCCATCAGGCGCCGATCGGGCGGTCCGCGACCACCAGCGGCTGGATGCCGGCGCGCTTGGCCTCGTCCTGCAGGGCCGCGACCTCGCTTGCCGCATAGGGAATGCCGGCGCGCCGCCGCTCCGCTTCGGCGCGATCCTCGGGCTCGCCCGGCACCAGCACCTCCTTGCAGCCCTCGGCCAGCGGCGAGGACTTCATGCGATCGATCAGCGTATCGATGCGGGCACGATAGTCGTCCTCGCTGACGAACAGATTGGGCTTCATGGCGAGGAAGAAGTGGCCGACGTCCTGCGCCCGGTCGAACGCCTTGTACTGGTCGCCGACTTCGCCGCCGAAATTCGCTCCCGAGATCACGCCGCCGAATATATCCATGAACATCGACAGCCCCGAGCCCTTGTGCTCGCCAATCGGCAGCACCACGCCGCCGGCCAGTGCGGCTTTGGGATCGGTGGTGGGCTTGCCCTGGGCGTCGAGCGCATAGCCAAGCGGGATTTTCTCACCGCGGCGTTCGGCGCGCCTGATCTTGCCGCGGGCCGCGACCGCGGGCGACATGTCGAGGATCACCGGCCGGTGCGAGCCGGCCGGTGCAGCCATGCAGAACGGGTTGGTGCCGAGCAGCATCTGCCGGCTGCCCCAGGCCGGCATGGCCTGCGAGGCGTTGGAGAACACCATCGCCATCAGGCCGGCCTCGACCGCCGGCAGCGCGTAGGACGCGGCCATGCCGAAATGCGTCGAGCGCCGCGCCGACACCACGCCGATGCCGAACTCGCGCGCCATCGCAATCGCTTCCGTCATGGCGCGCATGCCGATCACGAAGCCGAAGCCGTTCTGGCCGTCGAGCGTGGCGGCGACCGGCGTCACGCGGTTGGGCGCAAGCTCGGGCCTGGGATTGATCAATCCCTTGCGCACGCGTTCGAGATAGATCGGCAGGCGGCACAGGCCATGGGTGTCGACGCCGCGCAGGTCGGCGCTGACCAGGCAATGCGCGATGGTGGCGGCGTCCTCCGGTGGCACGCCGTGGGCCTGCAGCAGCGAGCGCGCAAAGGCATCGGCGGCGACGGCGCTGGTGAACACGCGGCCGGAGCTTTGCGATGACTCGGCCATCAGAGCTTGATGTCCTTGATCTGCTTCGCCCGTTCGGTCGCGGCGCCGAGCAGGAACGACAGATCGGTGCCGGTCGAGACGTAGCGCGCGCCCATGCGGATGTATTCCGCCATCAGATCCGGGCGGCTGGCGAGCCCGCCGACGCCGCAATGCTTGCCGTGCTTGCGGCAGGCGGCGATCACGGTCTGGTAGATCTCGCGCACCTTCGGATGATCGTATTGGCCGGCGAGCCCCATGTCGGCCAGCATGTCGTTCAATCCAACCAGCACGACGTCGACGCCCTCGACCGCAATGATCTCGTCGGCCTTGACCAGGCACTCGGCGGATTCGAACTGCACGATCACCATGGTGGCGTCGTTGATCGCCGCGCAGGTCTCGGTCGCCGGGAACGACTTGTATTGCAGATGGGGGAACGCGCCGGTGTTGGAGCGTTCGCCCTGCGGCGGCAGCTTCGCGGCCTTGACCACCTCGCGCGCCTCGGCGGCCGAACGCACGTGCGGCGCGATCACCCCGAGCGCGCCGGCATCGAGGATGCGGGAAATGTAGTCGGGCGTGTTGGCCGGTACCCGCACCGCCGGCATGATGCCGAGGTCGAGGCAGGCGAGGCAGATCTGGCCGGTGGCGTCCATGGTCAGCGGCGAATGCTCCAGATCGATGTAGAGCATGTCAAAGCCCGCGGTCTTGGCGATCCGGGCGATCTCGGCCGAGCGGGACAGGCGCACGGTCATCGACGACACGACCTCGCCGCGGGCGAGCTTGTCCTTGACGTCGTTGCGCAGGATGTCGGTGGCCTTCACGGCTGTCCTCGATTGGCGTTGCTTGGGGCTGAGAGTTATACTGCTTTAAGCTCGATATGACGGCGTCGATGTGAGCAGGAACTATCCATGAATTACTTAACCAACTTCAAGTCGGTCAAAGATCAGGTGTCCCCGGAGGAATGGGCGGCGCGGGTCGAGCTCGCGGCCTGCTATCGCCTGGTCGACCAATACGAAATGACCGACCTGATCTACAACCACATCACCGCGCGCATTCCCGGCACCGAGCATCTGCTGATCAATCTCTATGGCCTCCTTTACAAGGAGATCACCGCCTCGAGCCTGGTGAAGATCGACGCCGAGGGCGAGATCATCGCAAAGCCCGACACCGACTACGGCATTAACAAATCCGGCTACGTGATCCATGGCGCGATCCACAAGGCGCGACCGGAGGTCAAATGCGTGCTGCACACCCACACCCGCGCCGGCGTGGCGGTGTCCGCCATGAACTGCGGGCTGTTGCCGCTGTCGCAGACTTCGATCCGGTTTCACGGTCACATCGGCTATCACGATTTCGAGGGACCGGCGGTCGATCTCGACGAGCGCGACCGGATCGTGAAAGACCTCGGCCCGCACAACGCGCTGGTGATGCGCAACCACGGGCTCCTGACCTGCGGACCGTCGGTGCCGGAGGCGTTCAATCTGATGTACCAGCTCGAGCAATCCTGCCGCTCGCAGGTCGACGCCATGGCGGCGCGCACCGAACTGAACGTACCGGGCGAGAACGTGCTGGCGCACACCGCGCATCTCTACCAACCTGGCACGCGGCGGCCCTATGGTGTGCTGGAATGGCCGGCCATGCTGCGCCTGTTGGACGCCGAGCAGAAGACCTCCGGCCATCCGCCGTATTGGCACTGACGCTTCAGTTTCGACAACGGCGTGCGCTCTGCACATGAAACCTGCTGCGTTCGAGTATTCGCGTCCGATCGACATCGACGACGCTTGCGCGCTGCTGGCGGCTGACGATGGCGCGCGGCTGATCGCCGGCGGCCAGACGCTGGTGCCACTGATGGCAATGCGGCTGGCGCGGCCGAGCCGGCTGATCGACATCGCGCGCATTTCAGGCTTGTCGTATGTCGGCCCGGCGGCCGGCGCGGTCGCGATCGGCGCCACCACCAGGCAGCACATGGTCGAGCACGACCCGCTGGTGCGCTCCAAGCTGCCGCTGCTCGCCAAGGTCATGCCCTATGTCGGCCACGGTGCGACGCGGGCGCGCGGCACGATCGGCGGCTCGCTCGCCAACGGCGACCACGCCGCCGAGATCGTGCTGGTGGCGGCGACGCTCGGCGCCACGCTGATCTGGCGCGAAGCCGGCGCCGAACGCGAATGCGCGGCGGCCGAATTCTTCCTCGGCCCGATGATGACGTCGCTGCCGCAGGCCGCGTGTCTGATCGAGGCGCGCTTTCCGGTGTGGCCGGAGCCGCGGATCGGCGTGGGCTTCCACGAGGTCAATGCGAGGCAGAGCGACTTTGCCTTTGTGTCGGCAGCCGCGCAGGTTGCGATCGACCCGGACGGACGGTGCACGCGCGCGGCCATCGGCATCGGCGCGGCGGCGGCCGTGCCGCTGCGGCTCGACGCAGTGGCGGACGTTTTGCAGGGCCGGCCGTTCGACGCGGCAAAGACCCGCGAGGCGGTGAGAGCAGCGCTTGCCGATATCGAGCCGCTCGCCGACCTGCACGCCTCGGCCGATTACCGCCGCCGCGTGGCGGTCACGCTTGCCATGCGCGCCATCGCCGATGCCTTTGCATCCGCAGCGGGGCGCGCATGAAGGTCGCGCTCGACATCAACCGGGAAATGCACACGGTCGACGTCGAGCCGCGCTTGAGCCTGCTCGACTGCCTGCGCGACAAGCTCCTGCTTACCGGTGCGCATGCCGGCTGCGAGCACGGCGTGTGTGGCGCCTGCACCGTGCTGGTCGACGGCGCGGCGGTGCGCTCGTGCCTGATGTTCGCGGTGCAGGCCGACGGCTGTGCGATCACCACCATCGAGGGCCTGACCCCGGGGCCGGGCGAGCTGTCGACCTTGCAGGATGCATTCTGTGAAACCCACGGCATGCAATGCGGCTATTGCACGCCGGCGATGATCCTCGCCGCCCACGCGCTGCTGGCGAAAAATCCGCGGCCGACCCGCGCCGAGATCGTCGAGGCGATCTCCGGCAACATCTGCCGCTGCACCGGTTATGCGCAGATCGTCGAGGCGATCGCGCTTGCCGCCGAGCGCATGCGCGGCCAGAACGAACCGGCGAGGGCACCATGACGGCGCCGGGGAAATTCCGTTTCATTTCCACCGACCGCCGCGTCCGCGAGGATCGCCGCTTTGTGGTCGGCAAGGGGCGCTTTGCCGCCGACATCGTGCCGCAGGGCGTCAAGCACGTCGCGCTGGTGACCTGCCCGCATCCGGCCGCCCGTATCGTTTCGATCGACAAGGGAGCGGCGCTCGCCATGCCCGGCGTGCATTGCGTGCTCGATGGCGTCGAGCTCGCCGGCGCGACCTTGCCGCTCGCCTCTGGGCTCGACACGCCGAACGTGCCGCGCCGGCCGCTGGCGCTCGACGTGGCGCGCTACGCCGGCGAATGGGTCGCGGCGGTGGTGGCGGACAGCCGCGCGCTCGCCGAGGACGCCGCCGAGGCGGTCTCGGTCGAATACGAGCCGCTGCCGTTCGTGCTGGACGGCGAGGAGGCCTACCGGCCCGGCAGCCCGCTGGTGCATAAGGCGCACGGCTCGAACGTGCTGCTCGACCGCACCTTCGTTTGGGGCGGGGTCGAAAAGGACTTCGCCGCGAGCCCGCACACGCTCAAGCACCGCGTCACCTGGGGCCGCAGCGCGACCGTGCCGATCGAGACCTTCGCGGTCACGGCAAGCTGGGATCCCTGGCGCGAAATGCTCGACATCTGGGCCTCGATCCAGATGCCGAAGTATCCCGAACAGACCGCGATGGCACTCAAGCTGCCGATGTCGTCGGTGCGCGTGCATTACGATGTCGACGTCGGCGGCAGCTACGGCGTCAAGCGCGGCATCAAGCACACCGTGCTGGTCGGTTACCTGACGCGCCGGCTTGGCGTGCCGGTGCGGCTGGTGGAAGACCGCCTGGAAAACATGCGCGGCGGCGATATGCACGGGCCGGAGCGCAACTTCGACGTCGAGGTGGCGTTCGACGACAGCGGCGTGATCCGCGCGATGAAAATGCGCGCGCTCGACAACGTCGGCGCCTACGCCGGCCGCTCGCCGTTCCAGCTCGGCAAGCCGGTCGGCGCCATCGTCGGGCCCTACAAGATCAAGAGCGTGCAATACCAGGCAATCGCGGTCCTCACCAACAAGACCGTGCAGGAGGCGGTGCGCGCCTTCGGCCAGGCGCCGACCAATTACGCCATCGAGCGCACCATCGACGAGGTCGCGAACACACTCGGCCTCGACCGGCTGGAGGTGCGGCGGCGCAACCTGATCCGGCGCGATGAATTTCCCTATCTGATCCCGAGCGGCACGACCTACGATTCCGGCGACTACCACGCCGTCATCGAAAAGGTGCTGGCACGCGCGGGCTATGACGAGCTGATCGCGGAGCGCGACCGTCTGCGCGGGCAGGGACTGCTCGCCGGCATCGGCCTCGCCGCGTGCCTTGAGCCGAGCGGCGGCAATTCGTCGTTCGAGCCACTGCTCAATCCCAAGGTCGAGACCACCACCTGGATGGATTCGTGTCGCATCAGCGTCGATCTTGTCGGCTCGATCACCGCCACCATGCACACAACCTCGGCCGGCCAGGGCCACGAGACGCTGGTCGGCACCGTGGTCGGCGAGGTGCTGGAGGTCGACCCGGAGACGGTGCGGGTGGTGCGCGCCGACTCGCTCAATTCATTGCCGAGCAACAGCCCGGTCGGCAGCCGCATGGCGATCATGCTGGGCGGTGCGGCCTTCCACGCCGCGAACAAGATCAAGGACAAGCTCGTCGCCATCGCCGCCCACGACCTCGGCGTGCCGGCCGGGCGCATCGCCTACCGGGATGGCAATGCCTTCGATTCCGCCGCACCAGACAAGCGGCGCAGCTGGAGCGAGCTCGTCACCATCGCGCACCGCCATGTTCACCGGCTGCCGCCCGGCATGGAGCCGGGCCTGTCGGTCGCCCATATCATGCCGGTGCCGGGCGGCGGCGGACTGCCGACGCCCGACGGCCGCGTGCAGATGTATCCCTGCTTCTCGTTCGAGTTTCACCTGATGCTGGTCGCGATCGATCCGGAGCTCGGCAAGCCCGAGATCAAGCGCTACGTGGTCGGCCACGACTGCGGCACCGTGATCAATCCGAAAGTGGTGCGCGGCATGACCATGGGCGGCATCGCGCATGGCATCGGCGCCGCGCTCTACGAGGAGTTCACCTACAGCTCGGACGGCCTGCTGATGGCGCAGAATTTCATGGATTACCTGTTGCCGTCGGCGCACGAGGTGCCTCCGGTCGAGATCGTGCATCACGAGACGCCATCGCCGCTCACCGTGTTCGGCCAGAAGGGCTCGGGCGAAGTCGGGCTATCTCGGCGCGCCGGCCGCGGTCGCAAGCGCGGTCAATGACGCGGTGCGGCCGCTCGGCATCGTGGCCAATTCGCTTCCTATCAAAGTGGCGCGGCTCGGCGATATGATCGCGGCCGCACGCGAGGGCAGGGGAAACCGGACATGAAACGCGTCGACTGGCGGTGGCCGACCAACAAGCGCATCGCGGTGGTGTTCAACGTCTGCCTGGAGCAATGGTCGGACGGCAAGGCGCCTGGCATCAGCCCGATGGGCAATCCGCTTCCGCATGGCGTGCTCGACACCATGGCGATCTCCTGGGCGGCCTATGGTGTGAAGACCGGCATCTACCGGCTGTTGGAGGCGTTCCAGCGCCACGGCGCCAAGACCAGCGTGATGGTCAACGCGGTGGTCGCCGAGCGCGCGCCCGAGGCGGTCAAGGCGATCGCCGACGGCGGCCACGAGGTGCTGTCGCACTCCTACGCCATGGATGTGGTGCCGGCGCTGCTGTCCGACGAGGACGAGCAGAGCAACATCGAACGCTGCACGCAGCTGCTGGAGAAGGCATCGGGCAAGAAGGTGGTGGGCTGGCTCAGCCCGCGCGGCACCTCGAAGCCGTCGACGCCGAAGCTGCTCGCCGACCGCGGCTACCGCTGGTACGGCGACGTGTTCGACGCCGACTTGCCGTATGTTCTGGAATACGGCGCCAAGAAGATCGTGGCGATTCCGCTGGCCTACGACGTCAACGACATGCCGTCGATGAAATACGGCCATCCGCCCAAGATGATGCTCGACTCGTTCAACGAGGTGCTCGAGATCGCGCGTGCGCGCGACGACGAGCCGCGCATCATCGACGTCACCAGCCACGCCCACATCTTCGGCCACCACCGCGGCGCTTATTATTACGAGAAGATCATCGAGCAGGCGGTGTCCGCGTCCGATATCTGGGTCGGCACCCGCGCCGAGATCGCCGACCACGTGCTGTCGCGCAACGCGGGGTGAGGCGACTCCCGTTAGATCCCCGGCGTCGGCCAGCCGCGCTCGAACTTCACGCTCTTGACCACCTCGGTGACGACGCCGCACAGCGGCACGCTGATGCGCAGCCGGTCGGCCTCGCTCAGCGCGATCCGCATGTCTTTCTCGGCCCAGGGCATCGGCTGCTCCTCGGGCCGCGTCTGCAGCGCCCAGTTACCGGCGCTGGAATCGAGCAGCGCGGTGCGCAGCCGCTCGAAATCGACGTTGAGCGCCTTGGCGAGGCGTGACGCCTCGTGGTTGGCCGAGATGCAGGCCCACAGGATCAGGTTGTTGACCATCTTGCCGACTTGGCCCGCGCCCAGCTCGCCGACGTGATAGATCGAGCTGGCAAAGCAGGATAGCGCGGGCTTGCAGGCCTCGAACGCCGCGGCGTCGCCGCCGACCATGGTCAGCATCTTGCCGGCCTCGGCCGCGGCCTCGCCGCGGGTGATCGGCATGTCGAGCAGCACCACGCCGCTGCCTTTGAGCTTGTCCGCAAGCTTCTGCATGGTGCGCGGCGCGACGGTTGACGCGATGCCGACGATCAGCCCGGGCCGTGCCGCCGCCGCAATGCCATCGGCGCCAAGCACGACCGCCTCGGCCTCGGAATCGAAGCCGACCACGACAATCACAAAATCGGTTTCTGCCGCGACCGCCTGGGGCGACGCCACCACCTTGACGCCGGCGCCCTCGGCCTGCGCTGCGCGCCGCCACGCTGACGTCGCAGGCCGCGACTTCGAAGCCCGCCTTGCGCAGGTGCCTCGCCATTGGAAGTCCCATCTTGCCGAGACCGACAATCCCGACGCGGCGAATGTTGCTGGCCATGGTTCCAGAGCCTCCCTGTGCGAACCCATTGTGCCATATAATCCGGCTGGATCGTTGGGAGCGCTGAATGAACGACGTCAGAGCCGTGACCGCCGAGCCGGGCATCACCATGCGCGACCGCATGGGCATGTACACCGACAACGCGCTCAAGATCGGCATGTTCGGTTCGAACTGCTCGTCGGGCCGGGCGGTGACCTTGGTGCCGGAGCGCTGGACCGGCAACTGGGAGGACAACCTCGCGCTCGCCCGGCTGTGCGACGAGCGCGGCATCGAATTCATGCTGCCGGTCGGCCGCTGGAAGGGCTACGGCGGCGACACCGACTACATGGGCACCTCGCTCGAGACCATTACCTGGGCGACCGGACTGCTCGCTCACACCAAGCGGCTGATCGCCTTCGGCACCGTGCACGCGCCGCTGTTTCATCCGATCATCGCGGCCAAGCAGATGGTCACCGCCGACCAGATCAGCGAAGGCCGCTTCGGCCTCAACATCGTGGTCGGCTGGAACGAGGACGAATTTCAGATGTTCGGCGTGACGCAGCGCGAGCACGACGCGCGCTACGACTACGCCCAGAACTGGATTGACGCCGTGAAGGCAGCCTGGGGGCCGGGCGAGGATTTCGATTTCGACGGTGAGTTCATCAAGCTCAAGAAGGTGCGCGCCAAGCCGAAGCCCGTAGGCGGCAGCCGGCCGCTGATCATGAACGCCGGATCGTCCCCGGTCGGCCGCGCCTTTGCCATCCGCAACTGCGATGCCTTCTTCACCAACGCTTCGCGCACCTCGATGGAGGACAATGCCCAGAAGGTGAAGGCCGCCAAGGACGAGGCGCGGGCGCACGGCCGCGAGCTCGACGTCTATGGCGTCGGCGTCGTGACCTGCCGGCGCACCCAGAAGGAAGCCGAGGAGTACTACCACTACGCCTTCATCGAGCAGGGCGACTGGTCGGCGGTCGACGGCATCCTGGCGAAGAAGAGAATTTCGGTCGCGACCGTCGGCGAGGCGGAGTTCCAGCGCCAGCGCCACGGCTACATCCACGGCATGGGCGGCCTGATCATGATCGGCGATCCGGACCAGGTCACGCAGACGCTGGCGGACCTGAGCCGCGCAGGCCTGCGCGGCATCGGCTTTTCGTTCGTCAACTACGTCAAGGAGCTGCCGTTCTTCTGCGACGAGGTGCTGCCACGGCTCGAGCGCCTGGGCATCCGGCAGAAGCCGCGGTAGTGCCCATGACCGCGCGCATCGGGCTGATCATCCCGTCTTCGAACCGTATGGTCGAGCAGGAAATGGTGCGTTATCTGCCGCCCGGCGTGCAGGCGCATGTGGCGCGGCTGCGCATGACCGGGCCGCATCACATGCCGCTCGATCAACTTCTGCCGCGCATCGAAGACGCGGCCCGCACGCTGGTCGATGCCAAATGCGATGTCGTGGCCTTCCATTGCACCGCGACCTCGATGGCGGAGGGCATGGCCGGCGAGGAGCGGGTGCTGGCGGCGGTGCGGCGCGCCGGCGCACGCCACGCGCTGTCGACCGCCACCGCGGTCCGCCGCGCGCTCAACGCGCTCGGTGCGCGCCGTCTCGTCCTGGTGACGCCCTACAGCGCCAAGACCACGCAGGAGGAGGCCGAGTTCCTGCACAGCGCCGGCCACGAAGTCGTTCACGCCAAGGGTTACGACCTCGGCGGCAGCGACGCCTATTGCGCGACGCCGGCGGAGTTCTGGCGCGAGCGTGTGATCGAGGCCGCGCACCCCGCGGCCGATGCCTGTTTTCTGAGCTGCGCCAATATCTCGGCCTTTGGCGTGATCGAGGCAATCGAGCAGGCGCTCGACCGGCCGCTGATCACCAGCAACCAGGTCGTGCTTTGGGACGCGCTTTCGGAGCTCGGTTTGAGTGGCCGCGGCATTTGTCCCGGCCGGCTGTTCCAGCGCGTGCCCGAGGCTGTCCCGGCATGAGGCTCCGCCTGCTTGCGCTGCTCCTGCTGCTCGGGCTCGCGCCTGCGCAGGCCCAGGAGGACGTCGCGGCGTTCTATCGCGGCAAGCAGGTGCGGCTGGTGGTCGGCACCGCGCCGGGTGGCCTTTACGACCTCGCCGCGCGTATCGTGGCGCGATACATCGGCCCGCATATCCCCGGCAACCCGACCGTCATCGTGCAGAACCTGCCGGCGGCCGGCGGGCTGGTGATGACCAACCAGCTCTACGCCCAGGGCCCGAAGGACGGCACCGCCATCGGCGTGCCGATCAACGGCATTCCGACCATGCCGCTGATCCAGCCGGCTGGCGTGCAGTTCGACGCCAACCGGCTGATCTGGATCGGCAGCACCAACCGCGAGCCTTACGTCGCATTCGTCTGGCACACCGCGCCGGTGCAGAGCCTCGACGCGCTGAAAAGCCAGGAATTGGTGGTCGGCTCGACCACGCCCGGCACCACCATGTCGGACTTTCCGGCGGTGACGAATGCCATCCTTGGCACCCGGTTCCGGGTGGTGCGCGGCTACGAAGGCACCCCGCAGATCAACCACGCCATCGAGCGCGGCGAGATCCAGGGGCAGGGCGGCATCGGCTGGGCCGCGGTCAAGGCGCAGGTGCCGCAATGGATCGCCGACGACAAGATCAAGGTGATCGCGCAATACGGTCTCAAGCGCCATCCGGAGCTCGCCCAAGTGCCGAGCATGATGGAGCTTGCGACCCGCGACGCCGACCGCGCGGCGCTGACCATGATCGTCGGCCGCACCGAATACGGCCGGCCGTATTTCCTGCCGCCCGACGTGCCGGCGGCGCGGGTCGAGGCGCTGCGGCGCGCCTTCGATTTGACCATGCGGGAGCCGGCCTTCATCGCCGACGCGGCCAGGCTCCAGCTCGAGATCGACCCGATGACCGGCGAGCAGGTGCAGGCGCTGGTGGCGCAGCTGTCGCGCACGCCGCCCGAGATCGTGGCGCGCGTGCGTGCGGCGCTCGAGGTGTCGCCGGGGCGCTAGTCGGGTTTGTCGCGCTAATCCAACTCGAATGCGCTGCTGTAGTCGAGCTTCAGGCTCGGGTCCTGCTCGCTCTTTTTCATCACGCAATTGCCGACCACCAGCAGGTCGAGCTCGTTGCCCATGAAGCAGCGGAACGCGTCCTCCGGCGTGCACACGATCGGCTCGCCGCGCACGTTGAAGCTGGTGTTCACCAGCACCGGGCAACCGGTCAATTGCTTGAAGCGCGACAGCAGCCGGTGGAACATCGGATTGGTGTTGGCGTGCACGGTCTGGATGCGCGCCGAATAGTCGACGTGCGTCACCGCCGGTATGTCGGAGCGCGCGACGTTGAGCTTGTCGATCCCGAACAGCGCCTGCTCGGCCGCGGTCATGGAGCGCCGATGGTCGTTCCGCACGTCGGCGACCAGCAGCATGTAGGGGCTGTCGGCGTTCAGCTCGAACCAGTCGGCGACGTCTTCGCGCAGCACCGAAGGCGCGAACGGCCGGAAGCTCTCGCGGTATTTGATCTTGAGATTGAGATTCTTCTGCATGCCGGGCGAGCGCGGGTCGCCCAGGATCGAGCGGGCGCCGAGCGCGCGCGGACCGAACTCCATGCGGCCCTGGAACCAGCCGGCGGCCTGTTGCGCGGCGAGCGCTTGCGCGGTGTGCTCGATCATGGCGTCTTCGGCGAGCACGCTGAAACGCGCGCCCGCGGCGTTGAGCCGGCGCTCGATGTCGGGCTGGGCGAAGCTTGGGCCGAGGAACGAGCCCGCCATGCCGTCGCCGCCGTTGGTCTTGCGCGGTTCGCCCTTGAACAGGTGGACGGCCGCGAGCGCGGCGCCGACCGCGCCGCCGGCGTCGCCCGCGGCCGGTTGAATCCAGATGTTCTCGAACGTGCCCTCGCGCAGCATCTTGCCGTTGGCGACGCAGTTCAGCGCCACGCCGCCGGCGAGGCAGAGGTTCTTTGATCCGGTCTGCTTGGCGAGGCTTCGCGCCATGCGCAGCACCGCCTCCTCCAGCACGACTTGGATCGATGCCGCCACGTCCATATGGAAGTCGGTGAGCAGCTTGTCGGGTGCGCGCACCGGCTCGCCGAACAGCGCCGCGAAGCGGTCGTTGGTCATGGTCAGCCCGGTGCAATAGTTGAAGTACGACATGTCGAGCCGAAACGAACCGTCCGGCTTGAGGTCGATCAGATTGTCGAGAATGAGCTGCTTGAACCGCGGCGTGCCGTAGGGCGCGAGCCCCATCACCTTGTACTCGCCGGAATTGACCTTGAAGCCGATGTAATAGGTCAGCGCCGAATAGAGCAGTCCGAGCGAATGCGGAAAGTGGATTTCCTGAAAGATCTCCAGCTTGTTGCCGTCGCCGACCGCGGCCGAGGTCGTCGCCCATTCGCCGACGCCGTCCATGGTCAGCACCGCGGCGCGATCGTAGGGCGACGGGAAGAACGCCGACGCCGCATGGCTCAGGTGATGCTCGCAGAACAGCAGCTTCTTGAGATCGAAATCCTCCGACAACTTGGATAGCTCGCGCCGCAGCAGGCTCTTCTGGAACAGCTTCTCACGCAGCCAGAGCGGCATCGCCATCTGGAACGAGCGGAAGCCGCGCGGCGCCATCGCCACATAGGTTTCCAGCAGCCGCTCGAACTTCAGAAACGGCTTGTCGTAGAACACCACGTGGTCGACGTCGTCGAGCCGCGTCCCGGCTTGGTCCAGGCAATAGGCGATGGCGTTATGCGGGAACGATGGATCGTGCTTCTTGCGGGTGAAGCGCTCCTCCTGGGCCGCCGCCACGGCATGGCCGTCCTCGACCAGCGCGGCGGCGCTGTCGTGATAGAACGCTGATATGCCGAGGACCCGCATCGAGCCTGCTAGAACAGCGTGTAAATGAACGGCGCGACCGCCGAGCCTTTGCTCAAGACGATCAGGCCGCCGAACACCACCATCAGGATCAGGATCGGCAACAGCCAGAATTTCTTGCGCACGCGCAGAAAACGCCAAAGCTCAGCCAGAAAATCCATCGCTCCTCGTCCTTAAAACTGATCGATCATGGATTGCGGCGCGGGGCCGGGCGGCTCGCGGCGGATCCAGTAGCTGTCGGCCTGAGCGTCGCGCCGAAGCCGCAGCAGATCGTGGCCGAGCGCGCGCATCACCAGTCCGGTCGGCAGCACCGCGCCATAGAACACCAGCCCCATGACGATCGGGTTGACCACCTTGTGCAGCAACAGGCCGAACTTGAACCAGAGCCGGTTGAGCGGGGCGAGCAGCGGCGGATGCAGCAGTGCGGCGGCGAGGAACAGCACGCCGGCCGCGCCGGTCCACGGCCACCAATGCCCATCGTGCCAGCCATTGATCGCAGAGATGATCAGGAAAACCGCGGCCATCACGAAGCCGAACGACCGGTCGGAACCGGCCGCGACGGTTTCTTCGCGCGTCAAGGTTTCATGCGTCGATGGCTGCATGGCGGCCCAAATAACACGATTGCCGCCATGCCAACAGCCGGAAATTGCGGATCGAAGCGCCAGAGCTGCGCGTCGTTTCGGCCTCAATCGAGCTTCATGCCGACCGCCTTGATCACCTTCTCGCGCACCTCGGCCTGCGTCTTGATGAAGGCCGCGAAGTCCTCCGGGCTCTTGCTGATGGTCGGCTCGATGCCGGCGGCGAGCAGCTTGTCGCGCAGGTCCGGCATCGCCATCACCTTGGCGAGCGAGGCGTGCAGGCGGTTGACGATCGCGCGCGGGGTGCCGGCCGGCGCCACGAAGCTCTGCCAGATGCCGAGGTCGTAGCCCGGGAAGGTCTCGGACACGATCGGGATTTCGGGCGCGAGCGACAGCCGCTTCTGGCCGGTGAGCGCGAGGATCTTGATCTTCTTCTCGCGGTAGAGCGGCAGCGCGACGTTGACGCTCTCGTGACCGAGCGGAATGTCGCCGGCCAGCATGCTGGTGATCTGGGTGGTGCCGCCGCGATAGGGCACGATGGTGATGTTGGTGCCGGCCAGCATGTTGAGAAGGCCGACCGCGACCTGCGAGGTCGGGGTGCTGACCCCGATCTGGAACGTGCCGGGCTTGGCCTTCTCGATGTCGATGACCTCTTTCAGCGAGTTCGCCGGGTTGCTGTTGCTGGCGGTGAGCGCCGACGGCACCAGCGCGACCAGTGAGATCGGCTCGAAGTCCTTGAACGGATCGTAGGCGAGCTTGGAGTAGAGGAACGGGTTCATCACCAGCGTGCCGTCGATCGCCAGCAGCAGCGTGTAGCCGTCCGGGTTGGCCTTGGCGACGGCCTGGGCTCCGATGATGGTGTTGGCGCCCGAGCGGTTGTCGACCACCACTTGCTGGCCGAGGTCCTCGCCGAGCTTCTGGCCGATCAGCCGGCCGAGCACATCGGCCGGTCCGCCCGGCGCGAACGGCACGATCAGCGTGATGGCGCGCGACGGATAGGATTGGGCGAGGGCGGGTGAGGCAAAAGCCGCGAAGGCGGTGATCGCAACGAGCCTGCACCATGCTTGCATGACGTTATCCTCGTGCTCTGCGCTCATCCTGAGGAGCGGCCGAAGGCCGCGTCTCGAAGGATGGCCCGATCTCGCTTGTTGTCCATCCTTCGAGACGCATCGCTTCGCGATGCTCCTCAGGATGAGGTCCGTTCTTGTCCCCGCCTAGTTCAAACTCCCCATCAGCCGGCCGAGCTGCGGCATCGGTGCAAGCGGGCCGAGCGCGCCGCGCAGCCGCTTCACCGCGCCCCACAGCACCGCCTGGTTTGAGTTGACCACCGGCTTGCCGAGGGCTTTCTCGATGTCGGCAATCGCCTCGATCTGCCTGGTGTTGGTGCAGGATAGAAAGACACCGTCGGAATCGGGTCCGTCGATGTCTTTCGCCATTTGCGCCCATTGCGAGGGCGTCACCGTGCCGAAATCCTTGGCCTCAAGCTTCATGGCGATGTCGCGCAGCACCGTCACGCCGGCGGCGGTGAGATAGTCGATCACCGCCTTGTTGCTCTTGTAGGGCGTGAGCAGCACGACCTTCTTCATGCCGAGCGCCTGCAACGCCTCCAGCACCAGCCGGCTGGTCGCCATGGCGTCGATGCCGGTGGCGTCCTTGACGATATCGAGGATCTTGCCCTCGCCTTGCGGGCCTTGCGTCATCGACGTATCGGTGCAGTGAAACACGATGACGTCTGGGTGGGCGTCGGACAGGAGCCTGGCAGCGCCTGCGATCTCCTCCTTCATCTCCGGCAGCGGCCGCTTCCATTGGCCGGCGACGCGGGCGCGGGCGACGTGGATACCGAGCCCGTCCGGCGCGAAATGGTTGAACTGCGGCTCGCTGTAGGTGTTGACCGAGGGGATGATCAGGCCGACGCGCGCGCGCGGCTCGTTCAGCGCGTCCTTGCTGATGGCGGGCATCACGTTCATGGCGTGCCTCCGGGTGGATCGCTCAGTTGTTCAGGTTGATTCCGCTGTCCTGGTAGAATTTGGTCCAGCGCTCCGCCTCGGCGCGGAAGAAGGCGTCGAATTCCGCGGGCGGCGTCGTCACGGGGTTGATGCCGGCCTTGTCCAGCCGGTCGGCGACCGCCGGATCGGCGTGAGCCTTGGCCACGCCATCGTGGATTTTGTCGATGACCCCCTTCGGCGTGCCGGCCGGCGCCACCAGCGCGATCCAGCTCGACATTTCCTGCAGCCTCGGCAAGCCGGCGGCTTCCGACAGCGGCTTGACGTCGGGCAGCGTCGACAGCGGCCGGTTGTTGAGCTTGGCGAGCGCGCCGGAACTGTCCGCTCTTGATCAGCGGCAGCGAGGACGCCATGCCGTCGACGATAAAATCGACGCTGCCGGTGAGCAGGCCCTGCACGACCTCGGCGCTGCCCTTGTAGGGCACCAGCACGACCTGAAAGCCGGCCTCCTGGGCAAAGCGGTGGCCTGCCAGCCGCGTGGTGATGATGCCGGCGCCGAAGGTGAGCTTCCTGCTGCTCGCCTTGCCGCGGGCGATCAGCTCTTGCGCGGTCTGCGGGCCGTCGCTCGCACGCACCATCAGCAGCGAGGTGTTCTTCGACGTGATCGTGATGGCGGCAAAATCCTTGAACGGGTCGTAGGTCATCGGCGTGTTGGTCGCCGGGTTCATCACCAGCGTGGTGTCCATGGCGGCCAGCAGCGTGTAGCCGTCGGCCGGCGACTTCGCCACCATCTGCGCGCCGATGCCGGTGTTGGCGCCGGGACGGTTCTCGATCACCACGCTCTGGCCCCACAGCTCGGACAGCTTCTGGCCGAGAATGCGCATGTTGATGTCGGTCGGCCCGCCGGCCGGGAACGGCACGACGATACGAACCGGCCGGTTGGGGAAGTCGGCCTGCGCCGACGCCGGCAGGATGCCGGCGATGGTCAGGAGCACCAGAGCAAACAGCGCGCGCATCGTTATACGAGCTTTCGTGTGACGTCGTTGAACAGGTCGTCGACGGCGATTTTCTTCGGGATCATCTGCTGCTGGACCGAATAGTCGATGATCCGCTCCAAGGCCTCGCGGTTGGCCTCGACGCCGAAGCGATAGGGGTCCTGCTTGCCCTTCGGCGCGGTCGTATCGGCCTGCCGCGCCGCCTTGAACACCCGGAAGATTTCCTCGACCACGTCCGGCCGCTCGTTGGCGATTGTCTCGCGCACGATCACCATGTGGTTGACCGGCACGCCGCCGTGGGTCTCGGCCCACTTCTTGTTGGCGGACTCGGCATCGGGGACCAGCGTCTTGAAACGCGGGTCGGGAAATTTCTCGCCAATCAAGGCGGCGTCGAGCTCGCCGTCGATCAGCATCTGCGGAAGTTGCTTGCTCTCCGGCGCGCGCTTGACGAACGACGGGTCCTTGTACTGCGCGACGTGCGGGTCCTCCATGGTGGTGATCTCCACCTTCGACCAATCGACACCGTAGTCCTCCGCCAGGATGCCGCGCACCCAGATGCCGGTGGTCTGGGTGTAGGAGCGCACGCCGAACCTCTTGCCGTTGAGGTCCGACGGCTTCATCGCGCCACGCTCCGAGTTGTACGCCACGGTTTGAAGCTGGCCGCGGCCGAGTACGGTCGCCGGCAGCAGCACATAGGGCAGGCCGTAGACCTTGGCCTGCAGGAACGTGACGATGGCGAGCTCGCCGCAGTCGAACTTGTGCTCGCGCACCATCGGCTTGAAGCCGCGGTTCGGCACCGGGAAGTCCGGAAAATCCCACTCGATCAGGTCGGACGTCACCCGCCCGTCCTTCATCGCCATCACGTTGGAATAATTGCCGAGCAGGGTGTGCAGCTTCACTTTGTCGGGTCGGGTCAGCACGGCGTCACTCCCTCACTTTGGTTCGGCTATCCCTCGTCATTTTGCTGCCAGCGCCGGATAGAGCGCCTGGGCGGTCTTGCGGAAAATCCAATCTTGATCGCCTGGCGGCAGGAAGGAAAGCGCTTTGCGCGCCATCGCGATCAGCTCCGGCAGGGGCGGGCCGGCCGCCGGGAAGTTCGAGCCCCACATGATCCGTTGCGGGCCGAATTCGCTCACCGCCTTGCCGAGGAACGCCGCCGGGGTGGATTTTCCCTTGATCGACTGCTCGATCGGCCGGTGGGTGAGCTTGAGGGTGACGTTGGGATATTTCGACAGGGCGAACAGCGGCGCGGCGGAGGCGAACGGCGGGCCGTCGGCGGCTTCCGCGCGGGCGAAATGGTCGAGGATCACGCGCACCTTGGGAAACCGCTGGAGCACGGTTTCCAGCAGCGGCAGGCCGGCCACCCGCATCTGCATGCAGACCGACAGCCCCTGGTCGCTGGCGTATTGCCAGGCCGGGAACGCGGCCTCGTTGGCGAAGAACGTCTCCTGCGCCGCGTGCGTCGAGCCGGAGGTGAAGATGCGCATGCCGGTCAGGCCCTTGCCCATCCAGTGCTGCATTTTTTGCACGGCGTCGGGCGCCACCACGTCGATGGAAAACACGCCGGTGAAGCGCTCCGGATGCGCCGCGACCGCGTCCGCCACATAGGAATTGTCGAACGCATAGGCCGACGAGGCTTGCACCAGAACGGCCTTGTCGACACCGGCTTCGACATCGGCCTTCACCATGTCGGGATGGTCGAGCGGATGCTCGGCCGACCAGTCCGACTGCTTGCCGTAGAGCGGTTTGAGCGGATAGCGCTCCGTGTCGGTGGCAATGACGTGGCAGTGGGTGTCGATGATCATTGCAATTCAGGTTTGCATGAAGAGATGCCGCGAATGTGGCCGGCTCTCTCCCCCGCAAGCGGGGAGGGAACGCGCTGAGCTCGTTGCACGGCAGGGCACCAAGGCGGATCACTTCTTCGCCGGCAGCACCGCCGCGAACGTGCTGCCGCGCACGCACATCCGGCCGCGCGGATCCTGCCAGAGCTTCTCGGTCGCGTGCAGATGGCCGAGTGCGCGCGCCACGGTGCGGAAGTCGTATTCGGCAAAGCGTTCGGCGATGTCGGTGTAATACAGCGGCGCCTTTTCGATCGCCGCCAGGATTTTCTGCCCCAGCGCCTCGACCTCGCGCTCGTCACCGGCTTTGCCGATGGCGTCCTTCTTGCCGTTGACGTATTCGTCCACTTTCGCGGTGTCGGCATAGGCGTAGGTGATGCGCTCGTAGTGTTCGAGCGGAATGCCCTCGGGGATCGTCGCGTCGATGCCGACCTTGGCGCCGACCGGCACCACGCCCGCGCCCTGCAGCAGGCTCGGGTCGAGCGGCTTTGCCCGCGCGCCCGGAATGACGAACACGTCCTTGTCGCCCTGCACGCGGGTGGCGATCGCCCATTCCACGTCGGTCGGGTTGTTGACGTCGATGTCGTCGTCGACCACGACCACGTGCTTGAGGTCCATCACCGACAGCGCCGCGAGCAGCGCGTTCTTGCCGTCGCCCGGCGCCTTCTTGATCGAGATCACCGCGTGCCAGAACGCGCAGCCGCCGAGCGTGACGTTGATGTCCTTCACATTGACGTTGGCGGTGCGTAGCGCCTGGCGGATCTGCGCGTAGCGCGTCGGCGCCGCGAGCCAGGTGTTCTCCCACGGCATGTGCAGGTTGTAGTAGATCGCGTCCTTGCGCATCGAGATCGCCTTGATGCGCACCAGCGGATTCCAGTGCAGGCCCCCCATCAGCCGAGTGAACTCGCCGAATCGGCCCTCCGGCCAGGTCCAGCCGGTCGGCAGGATTTCCGCCTCCAGCACGATCTCGGCGTCGGCGATGTAGGGCATGTCGATGGTCTGGCAGGGCGCAAGCTCGACCGGCTCGCCGCGCAAGCCGCCGGCGATCGCCATCTCGTCGACGCCAAGCGCCGCGCGATAGCCCGAGCCGGTGATCTCGAACGGATGGGTGCCGATCGAAATCGAGATCGGGCAGGGCTCGCCGCGCTCGAGCGCGCGCTGGGCGAACAGCCGCATGTTGTTGGGCGTGACGATGTCGATGCCGGTCAGGCTCTTTTCCTTGACGATGAAGCGATAGATGCCGCTGTTGAAGCCGAGCTCCGGGTCCTTGGCGATCACCACGCCGGCGGTGATCATCGGCCCGCCGTCGTAGATCGACGACATCGGGATCGGCAGCTTGTAGAGATCGACATCGTCGCCGACCGTGGTCACCTCGCGGGTCGGTGAGGTCTTGACGTATTTCGGCGGAATCGGTTTGGCGATCGCCTGCGCGAGCTTGACCTCGATCTCGCCGAACGTCTCGCAGCCCATCGCCATGGTGGCGCGCTCTTTCGAGCGGATGATGCCGGACACCACCGGCATGTCGTAGCCGATGACGTTGTGGAAATAGAGCGCGGTCTTGGCCTGGTCGACCAGGGTAGCGATGTGGCGGATGTCGACCGCCTGGTGCAGGTCGACAAGCTCGCCCGCCTGCCGCAGCCGGTCCAGGAATTGGCGGAAATTCTCTTTCATTTCAACTCTCTCCAAGACCGGACGGGAGGTTGTTGGCGGCCGGGTTGTTAGGCTACTTAGACCGGACGGGATCAGCAATCCAGGCGGCGAGGAAACAACGTGAACAAGACCATGAAGGCGCTGGTGCTGAAGCAGCACGGCACGCTCGACGATCTGGCGGTGGTCGGCGACCACCCGACGCCGCAGGCGACCGAGGGCCATGTGGTGATCCGGGTGCGGGCGTCGTCGTTCAATTACCACGACTACTTCACCGTCAAGGGTATGCCCGGCATCAAGGTGCCGCTGCCGGTGATCATCGGCCTCGACATGGCCGGCGAGATCGCCGAGATCGGGCCGGGCGTACCGAAATGGCGGACCGGCGACCGGGTGCTGGTCAACCCGCTCAACAAGAAGAAGGGGCTGATGGGCGAGATGCTCGACGGCGGCATGGCGGAGTATTGCCTGGTCGCGGCCGATCAGCTCATCGCCATGCCGAATGGCGTCAGCTTCGAGCAGGCCTCGGCGCTGCCGGTCGCCTATGGCACCGCGCACCGCATGCTGATCACCCACAACACGGTGAAGCGGGGCGATCGCGTCATCGTGCTGGGCGCCTCGGGTGGCGTCGGCACTGGCTGCGTGATCCTGGCCAAGCTGCTCGGCGCCGAGGTGATCGCCTGCGCCTCGAGCGAGGACAAGTTGCGCCGGCTGAAGGAGCTCGGCGCCGACGAGGTGGTCGACTACACCAAGACCGACTGGTCGAAATGGGCGGTCGAGAAATACGGCAAGCCGCAGCGCCGCTCTTATGAGGGCGGCGTCGACGTGGTGGTCAACTTCACCGGTGGCGACACCTGGCTGCCGTCGCTTCGCTGCATCAAGCGCGGCGGCAAGCTCCTGGTGTGCGGCGCCACCGCCGGCCACGACCCCAAGGAAGACCTGCGCTACGTCTGGAGCTTCGAGATCGAGATCAAGGGCTCCAACAGCTTCTACGACGACGACCTCGCCGCGCTGATGGATTTGATCCAGCAGAAGAAGATCGCGCCGGTGATCGACAAGGTGCTGCCGCTCGAACAGGCAGCGGAGGGGCTTCGGCTCATTCGCGACCGTGAGATTTTCGGCAAGGTGGTGGTGAC
>CAVYUU010000004.1:0-559781 GCA_963771745.1 uncultured Alphaproteobacteria bacterium
CACGCGATAGGGCACGTGCACCGCCTTCAGCCCCGCGAGCCGGCTGAACAGCTCGCCATTGAGATGACCCGGTGTTCCGACGGCCGGTAGAATGTGAACGTCAGTTCGCCGGGCTTGCTCTTGCCCAGCGCCACCAGATCCTGGGCGCTTTTCACCGGCAGATCGTTGTTGACCAGGAGGACGGCACCGGTGTTGCCGAGGATCGCGACCGGCGTGAGATCGCGGATCGGGATGATACTTGAGGCCGGGATAGAGTGTGACGTTCGCCGGCAGCGAGCCAGATGGATCGGCCATCACCAGCGTATAGCCATCCGGCGGCGCGTTGACGACTTGCTCAACCGCGATGGTGCCGCCGGCGCACGGGGCGGTTGTCGATGACGATGGTCTGGCTTGTGGTCCGTGCGATGCGATCGAACACCACGCGAGCGACAATATCGGTTACGCCGGCCGCCGCGAACGGAACCACCACTTTGATGGTCTGCTTGGGGAAGTCCAGCGCATTGGCGCGACCAACGGCGATCGTCAACAAGAGAACCAAAAATACGCTCAACCTGAGCGGGCGTGTCCGTGTCATGGCTTCTCACTATCACGGGACAACTATATCCGGCGCTAGTGCTGTGTGGCGAGCTTCTTCACGATCGGCTCCCAGCGAGCGTATTCCTCGGCGATGTATCGGATCGCTTCCCGTGGACCCAATCCAAGAACCGGATCAAAGCCCGCTTTGATAAGCCGGTCCTGGAATTCGGCATCACGCATGACGTCCTGGGTCGCGCGGTCGACTGCATCAAGATGTCGTCAGACGTCTTGGCCGGAGCGAACGTGGCGTAAAAGGTCTGGGAGATCATGCCGGGCAGACCGGCTTCCGCGGTGGTCGGGATATCCGGCGCAGATCGGATACGCTGGCCGAATTCACCGCCAGCAGACGTATCTTGCCCGCCGCGTGAAAGTCGGTGATCTGGTTGGTGACGTTGACAACGATCATCTGAATCTGGCCGCTGAGAAGATCGGCAAACGACGGCCCTGCTCCTTTGTAAGGAACGCTGACGATATCAAGGCCGCCTGCCAGCAGCTTGAACATCTCGCCTGAAAGAAAAGTGTTCGTCCCAGGGCCACTGTGGCCAAGCGCGATCTTGCCGGGATTTCCCGCGCATACTTGATGAGCTCCTGAACCGAGTTCACCGGCAGGCCAGGCGTGACCGCGATCGCCGTGGCGGTCGTAGCAAGGATGGAAATCGGCGCAAAATCAGCGAGCGGATCGTAGCTTCGCGTGGCGGCCGTAAGCGGCTGCAGAACATGCGTGTTCGTGCTGCCAAGCAGGAGAAGGTAGCCATCCGGCGTTCCGCGCGCGACCTCCGCGGTTCCGATGATGGTGCCGGCACCACTGCGATTCTCGACCACGAACGCTCCGAACCGACGCATTCCCTCGGTCCAAACCGAGCAATGATGCCGTGCGCCCCGCCAGGAGATGACGGAACAATCAGACGAATCGGGCGGGATGGGTAGGCCTGGGCGAATATCGCGAAGGCGTGACTGCGAGTGAAGCTATTCCCGGAAGACAGCCAGAAGGGAGCGTCTATTCATATGTCCTCACCAGGATAGTCGTAGCACATACCAGGGCACAAACCCGATCAAATGCCTCACCAGAATGTCCCACCAGAGGCCATCTCGGAGCGATGGCTTTGATCTTTTGAGAATTGGTAGGCCCGGCAGATGTCGGATCATCAAAGTCGTGCCGCTATTTAGTTTCAAGGTGCGGGCCATAACGGCCCTTTAGTGGCTTTACGAATTTTTGCCGCTGCCCGCCGGTCGCGGTGCGCCCCACCACGCGATTGTCGCTCAGTTGAAGTTATCCAGAGGTCCTGGTCACGAAACGCTCGATAGCCTCCACAACGTACCGCACATCCTGCGTGGAAAGACCATTGGACAGCGGTAACGAGACGAGGCGGTCGCTGAGTTTTCGGAAACCGGAAGGGCGCCAGCGGAGAGCTCCAGGAGCTGACGATAGGCAGTCGTGAGGTGCAATACGGGATAGTGGAAGCTGACACTGATGTTTTGCTTCCGCATGGCGCGGACGAACGCGTCCCTGCTCGTTTCCAGGCGATCCACATCGAGCAGAACTGGGTAGAGGTGACGAGAATGTCGGGCACCGGGAGGGATGTCACTGTGTCCGAGGGGAGTGACAAGTCCGTCCAGCCGGCCCAGGAGCCGATTGTAAAGGCTGCAGAGCTCTTCCCTATGAGCGAGCCTTGCCTCGACCTTGGCGATCTGGTGGAGCCCAAGCCGGCCGTGAGGTCTGACATTGCTCGCTTATGACCAAAGGCAGTCACGTCATACGAGCAGGTTGTGCCACCGACGTCGCGTTCGTGTGCGTCGGTCGGACACTCCCTGGATCATCAAGCCGCGAATCCTGTCAGCCAGTTCGTCGTCATCGGTCGCCACCAGGCCACCGTCACCGGTGGTCAAGTTCTTCGTTGCATAGAAGCTAAAGACTGCGGCGTCCGCCCTGGCACCGACGCTCCGGCCATTCCACCGGGCTCCAAGCGCATGGGCGCAATCCTGGATGATCCGAACGCGATGCTCCCTCGCGATCGCGGTGAGAACATCCATACGGCAAGGACGTCCATATAAGTGTACCGGCAGGATGGCCCGCGTCCTATGCGTGACGGATGCCGCCACCAGACGAGGATCGAGGTTGCCCGTATCGGGCTCGACGTCAACGAATACTGGCCGTGCCCCCCGGTGGACGATGGCGTGTGCCGTAGCACAGAACGTTAGGGGGGTGGTGATGACCTCGTCGCCGGCCCCAAATTCCCATGGCCTCCAAGCAGAGTTCGAGGCCTGACGAGCAGGAGTTTACCGCCATCGCGTGTTTGCAGCCAATATAGGAGCGTAGGCCCTCCTCAAAATGGCGGGCGCGGGAACCTCTCGCCAGCCACCCTGACTTCAATGTCGCGACCACCTCGCCGACATCTTCCTCGGCGATGTCCGGAGGGGAGAACATAAGGAGCGTCTCCCGGAGGGGCTGAGGGATGGCAGCCTCGTCGCCTGCTGGGAAACGGCGCGGAGCTATCGGCGGGCGACGACGATTCCTCGAGTTGCGTCCGCTCATAAGTTCACCTTCCCCATCCCACCCTCGTTAGACGGGCGACGGAAGCCGACGGCGGAGAGGCGCTCGATAAGGTAGTCGTCATAGAAGGACGAAGAGAATTGGCGGAGGTCCTCTGGCCGACGAATGCGCCTCGGGTCCCTCTGATGTTTGGAGTAGTGTATCCCCCACCCGGTCGCCCTGTACTCGTCGGGATTCAAGTTCCGATCCTCGAAGAGCTTGCGAGATGCCTGCTGGGACGAACGGTACGGATAGTGACGCAGGAGGAAGTGAAACGGATAGAGTCCGCCGTCCGGGGAACGAAACGTCATGGCCGCCCAAGTCCGTGAGATTGACGGATACCTGGGTCTTTTTCCAGATCTTGCGTTGAAATGCCCAAGCCTCGGGGCTCCCAGAATCGGAAGTGGGACCGGAAGTCGCCCTCCGGAAGGAATGATTCGTCGATCGGTGGAAAATCCAGGCGCGTGCTGTCCACGCAACTGAAGCCGCCTCGCCCGGCGTGATAGAGCGCCTCGCGAATGCCGCCACCGGGAAAGGGCCCTTCCCGGATCTCGTCCACATCGGTGTGGATGAACCAATCTGCTTCCAACTCCTTCGCGAGTTCCTCCTTTCGCCGGAGGATCGAGCCAATGAGGTAATGATCGCCTCGACCTTCCGGGGGGAAGCGTTCGATGTGGACACCTCGTGCCTCTCGGGCAGCTGCGATGCGGTATGTACCATCCGTGGACCAGTTCTCGAGCAGGTGGTCCAATCCCTTGTTGCAACAAATAGTCGAGGGATGGTCCTATGATGTCCGCCTCGTTGAACGAACTCATAATGGCGATGACCTGGAAGTTAGCGGGCGCGGGTGCCACCGGTGGCGTCTCCCGTCCTGCCAGAATGGCAACGATAAGTGAGCGTGAGGTGTCGTTTTCTGTTGCATTCGTATGCCCCATGAAGAGCACCGAGATCCCACGGCGCGAGAGCCAGCTCCTTAGCTCAAACGGCGTCCACTCTGTCCCCTCGGACGGTCCAGACGATCGGGGAATGCGCTCGCGGTCGCGCGCGCAGAGGATCGCGAGGCCGCTGTATTTGAGTTCCTCTTGTACGCAGTTAAGGAAAGATGCTGCGTCTCGAATTTGATTGAGAAGCGGCGTACAAAGTAGGACCGCCGCATTCCGATGATCGCAGGTGGGTGTTCGGGTACTTGATGTTGACTGTCGTTGCTTGCAATCGATCGACGGCGTTACAACGAGTTTGTCTCCACCAGACCAGACAGCTAATTCGACGCGTGTTTTGGGATGAAAAAATGCCGCAAGACGTCGGAGTTGATGAGTGAGCTTCTGTGAGCGTTGGTATGAAAAAACTCGCACGACGGGGTTGGAATAATGGGCAGCGAGCACATGCGCGAAGGAGGTGACCTGGAAGGGGACTTCATCACTCATTGCGGCGCGGCCGTGCCAGTCAAGGACGAGCGAGGAACGCATCATGTTACTTGCGCTCGGCCACAAAGAACAGACGTTCGCCGGGCAGTCCGGGGGCGGCAATGCTGGGGATGGGATCGAAAGTCGAGGCGTGGCATACAGGAACCCAGTGGTCGAGAGGAGTGCCTCCACCTGCGCAGCCGTGAAGTGGCGGCAGACGGTCGGGTCGGGCACGTAGCTGGAGGGTGCGGTGGTGGTCGCCTTCAAGGCGGCCAGGTAGTCGGCATTGGGAGTGGCGATGGCAATCCGCCCGCTCCTCCGCAGGAACCGGCGGATATCGGCGAGGCAGATCTCGGGAGCAACGAGGTGTGCCAGAAACATGGAATAGCAGGACACCGTCGAAGCTGGCGAAGCGAAATGGCAGGCGGGCCGCATCGGCACGTACAACCGGCCGAGCCGAGCAGCGTGGTTCCCAAAGCGCGGGCCTGTCGATCCCCACCACCCGAAGCCCACAGCGAGCCGCAAATCGCATTGCGGCACCCGTCCCGCAGCCGATATCGAGCAGGTCCGCACCTGATGGAAGGTCGAGTCGACGCAGCAGACCCTTGACCTCCCGGGCGTAGCGCACCGAGCTGGACCAACGCTCGATACGATCGTAGTAGTCGTCCGGTGCCACGCGCTGCGTATTACGGACCACGGGCAGCGGGCCTACCAAAGAGCTCTTCAGTGTGGTCGATACCTGCCGCGCCGTTTAGCAGCAACATGCCCAGACGCATTTCTCCCTCCGTCGAAATCTATTTTGTATACTCTAGAACCTCCGCCTGCGACGCCGCGGGCGCACCGTCCTGCTTTTCGCCCCTCGCTACGATCTTCAACGCACCGTCTGCCAACCGGCGCTGAAGCTTCAACGCTTCCTCCGCCAGCGCCGTCATCCATTGTTCGATTTCGTTGTCAGGATAACAGGCATTGCCTTTGATCAATCGCGCCGACTTCGGCATTCGGCTCTGTCGTCAGAAAGCCAAACAGGTCATTTGTCGTTTCACCTTCTTTGACTTTGCGGACGACCTCGTGATCCGGCCGATCTCGGGCAACGCGGAAAGAAGCTCGTGCGGTACGCCGGCCGGCGCCAAAATCCAGAAAGCCTCGTTGGCATGTTCAGATCCGGAACAGGTCAACCGGGGGGCCTGTGCTGGCCCTTAGGAACGTATTAGGGGAGATGGGACTAGAACCACAAGGAGGCGACCACAGATTGGAGCGACCACATGCACTTCCGCAAGATGATGTTGATCTTCGCAGCACTCGCTGGGGCCATCACCTTCGTACCCTTGAGCGCCTCGGCCCGAGGAAGAGGTGGACGAGGCGGCGGTCGCGGTCTCGGCTGGGGTGGCGCGGCTGTGGGTGTTCGCCTCGGGCTGGGCTTCGTAGGCGCTGCGTACATCGGACCGTCCGGAGTTCCGTCCGTGCCTCAACTATGGCGACGGCTGTTGGCGGCGCGCTGTGATGGAGACGCCCTATGGGCCACGCATTGCCCGAGTTTGGTTTTGTGACTGATGGAGCCGACATTGACCGGGGGGCGCTCGTCAGCGTCGCCCCATGACCCGACTGATGGCGCGCCACGCTAGACTCAGAGATGCCCGCTGGTGCGATGATCACCTCCACGACCGTGATGAGCCCGTGAACGGTCTACTCATCCAGCGGCTGACGCATCACCGGCTTCGTCAGGCCCGTCGTCCGGCAGGTCGACCAGTTTGGCGGTTTCGGCGGCGGCAGGTCAGGCGCAAGTTGGCTTAACGGAAGGACGGGCGTTAACCGCACGACTATTTGACAGCATAAAGCACTTATGTTGAGACTCAAATAAGAAACCGCTGCATCGGCGGGCTGCATCGCACGTGTGATGCAGGACGGTCGACGACCGCCGAGCACCTCGGCCCATGGGATGGTGTCGTTCGCCTGCTGCGCGGTCGTCTGCTCGCAACCACGGGGGAAAGGCCATGCGCCTCCAGGACGCACTCAGCATCGGCGATCTCGAGCGACTCGCGCAGAAGCGTCTGCCACGCGTTCTTTTCGAATGCATCGGTAGCGGTGTCGAGGACGAGCAAGGCGTCATCCGCAACGAGACGGCCTTCCACAAGCATCAATTGCTGGCGCGGCACCTTGTCGACGTATCGAAGCGGGACCAGTCAACCACCATCTTCGGCCGCACCTATGCGAGCCCGTTCGGAATTTCCCCGACCGGCATTGCCGAGATCTTCCGTCGCGGCGCCAACTCGATGCTGGCAGAGGCCGCCGCAGCGGCAAAGGTGCCGAGCATCATCTCGGGTTCGTGCATGACACCGCCGGAGACAATCGCGCAGGTGTCGGGGGGGAATGCCTGGTTTCAGCTTTACGCCGCGCGCGATCCGAACATCTCCGATGACTTCGTGCGGCGGGCCCGAGATGCGGGCTACAGCACGATGGTGCTCACGGTCGACAATCCCGTCTTTCCCAAGATGGAGCGGGATAAACGCAACGGCTTCTCAGTGCCGTTTCGGCTAACAGTTCCACTGCTGATCGATGCCCTGATGCATCCGCGCTGGACGGCGGAATGGCTGAGGAACGGCGGTCTGCCGATGATGCGCACATGGCAGCCCTATGCTCCTGCAGGCGCGACGCCGTCCGAAGTCTCACTGTTCCGGCGTAGCCAAAATCCTTCCGTGCAGACGTGGCATGATGTCGAGCGCTTTCGTCGCTTGTGGCCCGGCAATTTCGTGATCAAAGGGCTTGCCCGTGCGTCGGACGCCGTGCGCGCCGCCAATGCCGGCGTTGATGGTGTCATCGTGTCGAACCACGGCGGGAAGACGCTTGACCGTGCCCCGGCAACGGTTGATGCACTCGTCGCCATTGCCGCGGCTGTGGGCGACCGCATGGTGGTCATGCTCGATAGCGGCGTGCGGCGCGGCTCCGATATCATCATTGGCCTCTGCCTTGGCGCGCGTTTCGTGTTCGTCGGCCGGGCCACTCTCTACGGCGTCACGGTCGGCGGCGTCGCCGGCGCGCGAAAGGCGTTGGACATCCTCCGCGAAGAGGTAGACATGACGATGGCGCTCATCGGCTGTCCGTCGGTAGCGGAGCTTGGCCCCGATTTCCTGTTCGAGAACCAAGGCCGCGTCGGCAATCAAGCCCTGGCTGCCGAATAGCGACCGGCCTTGCTGAAGCTTTCGGCGCATATCGGCTATCTGTTCACCGAGCGTCCGCTGGTGGACCGGTTCTTGGCCGCCCGCGATGCGGGCTTCGTCTCCGTCGATCTCTCCGATGTGGCGCGGTATCCGCTCGCGGAAATCCTCGAAGGAATGCGTCGCAGCGGGCTACCATTCCGGCAAACAACAGCCGCCGCGCTTCGTGCCGACGGTGGCGGGCCAGGACTGGCCGCTCTGCCGGGCCGCGAGGCCGAGTTCCGGGCCGGCTGCGCGGCAGTCCTGAACTACCTCGAGGCTACGGGGCTCCGCTGGGTCCATTTGCCGTCCGGAACGCCTGCGCCCGCGATTCCGTTGGCGCGCAGCACCACGACGTATCTCGATAATCTCCGCCATGCCCTGGAATTGTTCGAGCCTCACCGGGTTGGCGTGCTGATCGAGCCAATCAACCGCGTGGACATCCCTGGTTATTTCCTCGACCTGCCGCTGGCGCGGCGGGTGGTCGCGGAGGTTGGCAATCCCAATCTGCGTATCTTGTTTGACGTCTATCATGTCGCAATGGAGGGTCTCGATCCCGCGCAACTGCTCCGTGAATGCCGCGCCGACATCGGACATGTCCAAATCGCCGACGCACCGGGCCGGCACGAGCCCGGCACCGGCAACATCAATTTTGCTGCGGTCATGAATGCCCTCGCCGAGATCGGATACGACGACTGCGTTGCTGCAGAATATCTACCCGCCGGCCGGACCGAGGACGGGTTGGGATGGATGAGGGCGCTGGCTTTTCGGTGATGGATGCTTGCTATGCTGCGAGCCGCACTCAAAATGGCAACATCTGATCGAGGCGACCGGACACGCTGACGCTAGAGCATGATCCCGAAAAGTGTGTAGCGGTTTTCGGGAAAGATCATGCTCAAACAAGAAACTAGATCGGGAGGACGATTCGAAGAAAAGTCATCCCAATCTAGTGAATGCTGCCGATGGGAGCGAGCTAGAGCAACGATGGCGACGACACAACGCAATCCCGGCCTATTCGGCGGCAACCGGTTTAAGCTGGGCGTTTTTGCGTTCAACACGTCCGGCGGTCTCGCATTGGTCGATGTCCCGGAGCGGTGGGATGCGAGTTGGGACAACAATCTGGCCGTGGCGCAGATGGCCGACACTGCCGGCATCGAATGCCTTGTGCCGCTGCAACGCTGGAAGGGCTATGGCGGAACGAGCAACGTCAACCTGTACAGCTTCGAGAGCCTCGCCTGGGCGTCCGGATTGCTCGCCCACACCTCGCATATCTCAATCTTTGCGACGGTGCATTCGGCGCTGGTCCATCCCGTGTTTGCCGCGAAGCAGGCGGTCACGGCCGACATGATCGGCGGCGGACGTTTCGGACTCAATCTCGTGCCCGGCTCCAACGCAGACGAATTCCGCATGTTCGGGGCGGAGCTTGGCGATCACGCCGACCGCTACGCAATGGGACAAGAGTGGTGGGACATTGTCCGCCGCGTGTGGTCTGGTGAGGAGTATTTCGACTACGATGGGACCTATTTCAAGTTACAGGGCGTGATCGGCCGGCCGCGTCCCTACGGCGATCAGAATCCGCCGATGATGAATGCCGGTGCGTCGCCTGTTGGGCGAGCCTTCGCGTTACGCAACTCTGACCTTCACTACGATTTCTGCATCCGTCCGGAGGATAGCGCGCCACGCATTCGCGAGAGCAAGACGCAGGCGGGACGGCGGGAACTGCAGGTCTGGGCGCCGATCGCTGTCGTGTGCCGGCCGACGCAGGCGGAGGTCAACGTCTATCTGCAGCACTGCATCGAAAATGCCGACTGGGGCGCCATCGACAAGCGGGAAAGCAGCATCCTGGCGCCGAAGGGATCGAAGTCGCAGACGCCGGAGGAAGTCGCACAGATTCGTACGCACGACCAGGCGCGAGCAGCCATCGGGCGCGGTCATTACGCGCTGTTCGGTACGCCGGACATGGTGGCAAAGGAGCTGGCCAGGCTCAGTGAGGCCGGCTTCGACGGCGTTGCCATCGGCTTTGTCAATTACCGGCAGGAGCTGCCTTATTTCGTGCAGGAGGTCATCCCGCGGCTTGAGCGAATGGGGCTGCGACAGCCGGTACCGACTGTGCGGCTCGCGTCCTAAGCGGATTTGGATACTCTAGAGCATGATCCCGAAAAGTGTGCAGCGGTTTTCGGAAAAGATCATGCTCAAACAAGAAGCTAGATCGGGATGACGATTCGAAGAAAAGTCATCCCGATCTAGGCGCCACCAAGGAGGAAACGATGCCGTCACCTGCACTGTTGCGGCAGATCATGTTCTGTATCGCGGTGGCCTGGTCGGCGGGGGCTTCCGCTCAAACCTATCCCTCGCGCCCGATCACGCTGGTCGCGCCCTTTGCGGCCGGCAGCGGGGTCGACGTGATGGCCCGGAGAATCGCCGCCGATCTGTCGCCGCGGCTCGGGCAGCCGATCATCGTCGAGAACAAGCCTGGCGCCGGCAGCGTGATCGGCGCCGAGTTCGTCGCCAAGGCGGCGCCCGACGGCTACACCCTGATGTATACCGCCAGCGTCCTGCCGGTGCTGCCGGGCCTGTACAAGAATCTCCCGTTCGATCCCGTGACCGACTTCACGCACATTTCCAAGGTCGGCACCGGAGGCGTGGCGCTGCTGGTGAACCCGCGGGTGCTCCCCGTGAAATCGCTGGACGAACTGGTTGCCAGAGCGCGCGCTCAGCCGGGCAAACTGAGCTTCAGCTCATCCGGCAATGGCACCCCGCATCATCTGGGAATGGAAGCCCTCAAGGATCACTTCGGCCTGGATATCGTCCACGTTCCCTATCGCGGGTCCCCCGCTGCGCTGAATGACCTGCTGGCCGGACATGTTCATATGGCGCTGTTTCCGGTTAACGCCTCATTGCCGCAGATCAAGAGCGGCGATCTCACGGTGCTCGCAATCTCGACCAAAGACCGCGCTTTGTTCGGGCTCAAGGCCCCGAGCTTCGAAGAGCTGGGGTTGAAGAAATTGGAGAGCGACCTCGAAATCTACTTTCTGCTGTCCGCCCCGGCGAAACTGCCGACCGAGATCACGCAGCGTTGGAACCGGGAGATCGGCATCATGCTCGACACGCCGGAGCAGCGCGATCAATTCCTCGCGATGAGCGTAGTCCCGGAGCGGAGCACGCCGGAGGCGATTTCCGCTCAGGTCGCCGCCGACGTGACGCGCTGGAAAAGCTTTCTCGCCGCCCACAAGATCACCGCGGAATGACGAACCGCGGCCGCAGCTGACGCCGCCCGCCAAGCGGCGAACAAGACGACAACGCCCAACGCTTGAACACGAATGTGATCGGCTGCTCGTGTCATCGCGGCTTCTTCGACCCGCTAGGGCTTTTCCCTGTTGGCTTACATAGGTTTTCCATCGTCATGCCCGGCCTTGTGCCGGGCATCCACGTCTTTGGCCCACAAGAAAGACGTGGATGGCCGGGACATAGGCGAGCGAAGCGACGCCGTTCTTCGAACGGCTATGCCCGGCCATGACGAAGTCTAATTCAATGCAGGCGGGAAATGCTCTAGGGTAATTCGGCAAGCAGCCGGCCATAGCCCGGCTTGGTCTCCCGGACGCTGAGACGTTTGTGGATCTGCCATGCCTGGCAGATGGTGGCGTGCACGACCGGCACGCCCAAATCCTTCTCCAGCATCTCCACGACGCGGACCGTTTGCCAGCCGCCGCCCTGGATATAGACGCCGTCGGCTCCGGGGTTCTTGCGGTAGAGTCCTTTGACGTGCGCGTAGAGCCTCTCGACCGAAATCTGCGCGACTTGGTCGAACGGAACGTCGATCGGCTCCATCGACAGAACGCGAAAGCCGGCCTGCGTCATGTAATTGCGAACGATCTTATTCTGCAGCGCCGAATAGCTCGCGCCGATGAACGTCTTGATGCCCATCGCCCGGAGGCCCGCGACGTGCATCTGCGGATCGGTGACCACCGGTGTCTTGAATTTCTTCTGCCACTGCCGGGTGAGCGCGGCCTCGCGCTTCGGCCCCAGCAGCATGAATGGCGGCGCGCCGGATAGCATGATGACGTCGACGCCCTGCTCGGCAAGCTCGGCGGCAAAGCGCTCGTACAGCGGTATGGCATTGAGAAATTCGGCGTTGCTGCCGGCCTTGAAGTTGAGCAGCAGCGGCACGACGCCGATGCCCTCCGGCAGGATGCGGATCAACTCCTCGAGCGTGCCGGGGCGCCGGGTCGGGCGGACCATGCCGACGACTCCACGCCAAAGTGTAATCATCGATGCGTCCCTTTTGTTGGCAAGGCACCGCTGGTCCCGCGGGCAATACGACCGGTTGGACACTATGGCCGCTGAACTGGTTGCACGGCGGGTCGCGATACCAGGCCGATTTCAGCCCCTATCAAAGTACTCGTTTGAGCCGATACGATGCCCATGTGTTTAAGCAGGCGTCTTGGGAACTGGTGACAATTTCGCATGCTAGGACCAGATCCGAAATCTGCCGTGAAAACAGCGAATTCAATTTTTGCAGCAGCAATTCCGTAAAGCGCGTGATCCGCTCACTGCGAGTTACTCTTCGGCGCTCACAGTGCGCGGCTGATCGGTCAGTAGAACACCCACCAAAGAATTATGGACTTCGAGATGTCCGTTGTAATCAATGAAGCCCAATTGCCGAAACTTATTCATGAAGTGGCTCACGCGTGAGCGGGTCGTACCGATCATCTCAGCGAGTGTCTCCTGACTGATCTTTGCGAGAATTGGCTCCGTTCGGCCTTCCTTTCCGAAATTGGCCAACAGCAGCAACACCCGCGCCAACCGCTTCTCGGTTGAGTTAAAAAGCTGATCGACGAGATCTTCCTCCACCCGGGCGTTCCTCGCCAGGATATGTGCGACAAACATGTGAGAAAATTTAGGCTCGCCTTGGAGCACTCGTTGAATCTCGGACTTATCTACTCGCATCGCCTCGCATTCTGTCATTGCAGAGGCGGTGGCCAAACGCTTCGGCTGTCCAATCAAGCACCCTTCGCCAGCAAACTCATCTGGGCCCAAGATTGCGACGACAGCTTCCTTGCCCTGCTTGGAAACCACGGAAACTTTAACCTTGCCCTTTTTGATGTAGAAAACCGAATCCGCATCGTCGCCCTGAGCAAAAATAATGGACTTCTTTGAATACGTGAAAATGTCGCGACCGAGGGCCGCCGTCGCTAAGAACTTCGCAGGGTCGAAAAGCGCGCCCTTCGCCGAATTGCGACTGGCGCTCCGCTTGACTGATATTCTCGATCTCGGTGGATCAGACATCACGGCTTCCCCTCCATTTCAGGCGGGAGCTCGATTGTCCCTCAGTCACCAACGCCTGGCACGGGCCGCTGTTGATGATGTCCTAATGTACGCTACCCGACACAAGAGTTCATGATGATAATTCGTGGAAATCTGTCGAATTGCCGTGATCTTACTCAGTAATCACAAAGGCAACCCTCCGCGACCCACGTTCAAATAAACGACGACAATGGTCTGTTTGGAACAGTCTGCGTTTGGTCGATAGGTCTAGCCTCGTGCATCACCGAAACAGCTTCGGGCCTCGGTGACTGAGAGACGCTAATGCACCAAGCCGATATACCGGCATGTCCGCTCACGTGTCGCTAACGGAGGTAAAGCGGAAAACATAGGCTCGCAGCGAGTATTTCCGTTTCTGATCCCAAGCGCACATCCCGCGAACCACCTTTATTCGATCACCTCATCGATAGCCAGCGGTCGCATGGCCCCACGACACCGCATGACTCAGTGCTTATCTTTTCGACCCGCTATTGTGCTTTAGGTCCGGCACCCCAGATAAGTGTACAAAGGGCAAGCTGCGGCTTGTCCGAGAGCTGCCCATAAAACGGCGACGTACCGAAGTCTCCGCTTCCTCTCGTTGGCAGCGCTGGTGCCGTCGGCAGGCACAACAACACTTCAAATTGAGCTGCGTTCGGCTCGGGTGCGATCAGCAACCGTGTCCGCGTGCGCTGCGTGCAGCGCACCTCCCTCTTATTGAAAGGCGAAAGCCATGCCAGTTCCTTCAATCCTTCAGGGCGAGTCGTTGAAACGTCTTCTGCAAGGCACCGCAGCCGGTGCCGTGGCAACCATGGTCATCGGCTTCTCCTGGGCCGGATGGACTCTCGGGAGTACCGCTGCGAAACAGGTCAAGGATGCCGAACAGGCCAGTGTCGTGCGAGTGTTGGCACCCATATGCGCCGACAAGTTCCAGCGATCAGCGGACGCCAGCACAAATCTGCAGGCGCTCAACAACGCGGACTCATGGAAGCGCAGGGAGATCGTAGAAAAGGCCGGATGGACAACGTTCCCCGGTTCAGAACCTGACCGCGCAGTGGCGGAAGCCTGCGTCAACCTGATCAACGTGGCGAAGTAAGTTCCGATGTCAATGAGCCCCGGCTTGAACGCCGGGGCACCATCTCCGCTTCATAGAGAGAAAGCTAAATTCTGACCTCAGGTATTTCTTATGACCAACGCGAATGAGCTGACCAATCAAGCGACGAGCAAGGACCGAATTGGGCTGATAGCGCTGAGCGGACAATAACGGTCCGCATCCTGAACACACCTCTCACCAGTAAAACATTGGAGCACACTTATGAAATTCCGCCCATTACACGATCGTGTTGTTGTCGAGCGTATTGATGCCGAAGCGAAGTCCGCCGGCGGCATCATTATTCCCGACACCGCCCAGGAGAAGCCCTCGCAGGGCGAGATCATCGCCGTCGGCCCGGGTGGCCGCGACGAAGCCGGCAAGCTCATTCCGATCGATCTGAAGAAGGGCGACCACGTGCTGTTCGGCAAGTGGTCGGGCACCGAGGTCAAGCTCGACAGCGTCGATTACTTGATCATGAAGGAGAGCGACATCATGGGCGTGCTCGAGGGCGCTGTAGCCAAGAAGAAGGCCGCCTGAGCATTCCCATCACCGAAACAGAAATTTACGGAGTGGAAAAATGACTGCCAAGGAAGTTAGATTCTCAGTCGATGCGCGCGATCGAATGTTGCGCGGGATCGACGTCCTCAACAATGCGGTGAAGGTCACGCTCGGCCCGAAGGGTCGCAACGTGGTGCTCGACAAGGCTTACGGGGCACCCCGCATCACCAAGGACGGCGTTACCGTCGCCAAGGAAATCGAGCTTGAGGACAAGTTCGAGAACATGGGCGCTCAAATGGTGCGCGAGGTCGCGTCGAAGACCTCGGACCAGGCCGGTGACGGTACCACCACCGCCACCGTACTCGCCCATGCGATCGTACGGGAAGGCGCCAAGGCGGTTGCCGCCGGCATGAATCCGATGGACCTCAAGCGTGGTGTTGACCTCGCGGTCGAGGCCGTCGTCGAAGACCTCAAGAACAACTCCAAGAAGGTGACCTCGAACGAAGAGATCGCCCAGGTCGGTACCATCTCGTCCAACGGCGACGTCGAGATCGGCCGCTTCCTCGCCGAGGCGATGAAGAAGGTCGGCAACGAAGGTGTCATCACCGTCGAAGAGGCCAAGTCGCTTGAGACCGAGCTCGAAGTGGTCGAGGGCATGCAGTTCGACCGTGGCTACATCTCGCCCTACTTTGTCACCAACGCCGACAAGATGCGCGTTGAGATGGAAGATCCCTACCTGTTCATCTACGAAAAGAAGCTGTCGGGACTCCAGGAGCTGCTGCCGTTGCTGGAGGCGGTGATGCAAACCTCCAAGCCTCTCGTCATCGTGGCCGAGGATATTGAGGGCGAGGTGCTTGCGAACTCTTGTGGTCAACAAGCTGCGCGGCGGCCTGAAGGTCGCGGCAGTCAAGGCTCCCGGCTTTGGCGATCGCCGCAAGGCGATGCTCGAAGATATCGCGATCCTCACGGGCGGCCAGGCCGTCTCCGAGGACCTCGGCATCAAGCTTGAAAACGTCACGCTTGCCATGCTCGGGCGCGCCAAGAAGGTGACGATCGAGAAAGAAAACACGACGATTGTCAGTGGTGGTGGGAAAAAAGCCGACATCGAGGCCCGCATCGCCCAGATCAAGGCCCAGATCGAGGAAACCACCTCGGACTACGACAAGGAGAAGCTGCAAGAGCGCCTTGCCAAGCTCGCCGGCGGCGTCGCGGTAATTCGCGTCGGTGGGGCAAGTGAGATCGAGGTGAAGGAGCGCAAGGATCGCGTCGACGATGCGATGCACGCGACCCGCGCCGCGGTCGAGGAAGGCATTCTACCGGGCGGCGGCGTTGCACTCTTGCGCGCCACAAAGGTGCTGGAGAAGCTGAAGGTCCAAAACGACGACCAGAAGGTCGGAGTAGAGATCGTTCGTAAGGCGATCAGCGCGCCGGCTCGTCAGATTGCCCTCAACGCAGGCGAGGATGGATCGGTCATCCTCGGAAAGATCCTGGAAAAGGATCAGTATGGCTACGGCTTCGACGCGCAGGCGGGCGAGTACGTCAACATGATGTCAAAGGGCATCATCGACCCGACCAAGGTGGTGCGCGCGGCGCTGCAGGGCGCAGCATCGGTCGCGGGCCTCCTCATCACCACCGAGGCGATGGTCGCCGCAATACCGCAGAAGAACAGCCAGGCGATGCCGGGCGGCGGCATGGGTGGGATGGACTACTGATCACCTTATTTAGATAAAAAGGCGCGGCTTCAGCCGCGCCTTTTTTTCACAATGAGCCGAGCGCACAGGGAGTCTGCAATGCATACGCATCGGTTTGGACGAAAGCTTAAGCTACCTTCTATCGTAGCAATCAAACATGGGATCTTGAGGATGATGTTTCGGGATGAGCTTGATGCGCAAGCTCTTGCCGCAAAGTCAGACAAGGTCCTCGTTGCTCATGGTCGTGGTGCCGCGGAGGCGCCAATGCGACGGGAATGATGATGCTGTTTGCTGCGGTGCATGAGTCTGCTCGTTAAAGCACAAAGCGGACACGCGAGGGCTAACTGGAATAAACGTTGCTTGCGAGTGTCTGCTTTTGGGTCGTAAGCGGACATCGCAAAAAAGAGCCGCCACGTCGGCTAATGACCCCGAAGCGGACATCGGCAAGCAATGTTTTTTCCTGTTGGCCCTCGCGTAGTGGCTTACTTTGCTTTTGCGAGTGGCCACATGATTGCGCCCGCCAGGGGGGACCTGAAACGGGCGCAAAAACCGGATCACGATGAATACGCTACGCTCGTCTTCCGAAAGCCTAGAGAGGGGGCTTCAGGGGCTTTCCATTCCCAGGCCGCATATAGGTTTTCACAGCATCGATATGGATACTGATCCAAACGGCTCACATTTGAAAATAGATGCAGTGGCCCCGTCCGCTGTTCGGTCGCTATGGGGTGGAAAATGGCGTTATCAGCCACGGCCCGACAAGCCTCAGGGCGAGTAGTGCGCACGGTCGTGGATAGTTTCGCAATGTGAGCTGTTTGGATCAGACAGCCAGTGCCAATGGGCCCAGCCTCAAATCGTTACGGGGAAGATTTTACGCAAAGAACGCCCCCGCGACGCGGAGGCTGTTATGACGAAGGCCGACAAATTCCGAGAGTATGCCAAGGAGGCCCTTGGCTGGTCTTACAACTCCCACACCGAAGAAGAAAAGCAGGCCCTGATCGGACTTGCCCGCACATGGGCGCAGGCTGCGGCGCATAGCGAGATGACCGTGATCGGTCCGCCAGAGCATAAGATCGCGGCATAGGCCGCCTGGTACTGGCCGGTTTTGACCAGTCGTGGCCGGTTTTGAAAAACGTCAGTGGCCTGTTTTGCCCTCGTCCTTGGTAGTACGCTGTTCGCATCTGTCGGGGGACGGAGCGTGCGTCCATGGCAGAGCGCCAGCTCAAACGCCTCACCCCCGCCGAAGCTCAAGCCAAAGCCAATGAGTGCCGGGCGCTCGCCAAGGTCGCGCTGGACAACTCTCATCGCGTGATGCTCATTTCGATAGCGGAGACATGGGAGCGGATCGCCGCCGATACAAAGTGGAATCAATAGTCAGTTGGCGGCCTCGTTCGTTTTAAATGTCTGCTCATGAATTGGCGTCGGCTGACTTGGTCTGCGTATTATAAAGACATCCATAAGCACACCAAGCCGGAGCTGAGCCCGCGCAGATTTCTTCATGCCAAGCGGCTGTGCTACACGCTGCACGTCGCGGGCGGAAATGGTCCCGGCGTTCTAGAAGCGAGGTGGCTTGATGCGAATGCTCCTGGCGCTTGTCATGCTGGTCGGGGCTGCGAACGCGGCTTTGGCGCAGAGCTGGCCGTCGCGGCCGCTGCGGCTGGTCATCCCGTTTGCGCCAGGCGGGGGCGCGGATATCGCGGGCCGGGTGATCGGCCAGGAGTTGAGCGACGTCCTGCAGCAATCCGTGGTCATCGAGAACCGGACCGGCGCCGGCGGCACGATCGCTCCCAACAACGTCGCCAAGTCGCCGCCCGACGGCTATTCGCTGGTGCTCGGTCACCTGGGCGGCATCGCGATCGCGCCACATCTTTACAAGGATTTGCCGTTCGACCCGATCAACGACCTCGCGCCGGTGACGCTGGTCGTCAACGGCTTGAGCGTGCTGGTGGTCAATCCCGACCTTCCGGTGAAGAGTGTTGGCGAGCTGATCGCGCATGCCAAGGCAAACCCGGGCCAGCTTTCGTTCAGTTCGGCCGGGAGCGGAACGGACACCCACCTCGCCGGCGAGCTGTTCAAATCGATGACCGGCACAGCCATGGTGCACGTGCCCTACCGGGGTGGCGCGCCGGCCCTGGTGGACCTGCTCGCCGGACGCGTGCAGCTCGCCTTCGCCTCGGTCGCGACAACGATTTCCGCGATCCAGGCCGGCAAGCTGCGCGCCCTTGCGATGACCGGCAAGAACCAGTTCGAGGGTTTGCCGGGGGTGCCGACCATCGCCGAGTCCGGCGTTCCCGGTTACGAGATCAACAACTGGTATGGAATTTTCGTGCCCGCGAACACGCCGCAGACCATCATCCAGCGGCTCAACACCGAAACCATCAAGATCCTGCAGAAGCCCGAGGTCCGCGCCAAGCTGATCGCGGCGGGACTGGAGCCGATGTGGAGCACGCCGACGGAATTCGCCGACTATGTGCGCGCGGAGACGGCCAAGTGGCGCAAGATCGTTGTCGATTCAGGAGCGACAGCGAATTGAGACCTAGCGCCCGAAGGCGGCCTCGTGATGCTCACATTGCGTTTTGTCGATCATGATCCAGAGCCATCATTGACGGCTGCGAGGCGGCGACCGCAGAATACAGAGTCTTCAATGCCCGACGATCTTGGCTGAGGATGACTGTGACCACCCATCAAACCAACCCCGTAACGTTTGTGCTCATATTCCGAATACCTGCGGAAGGTGTCGAGGACTTTCAAGCCTACGAGGAAGCCGTCTTGCCGCTATTGCCCGAGTTCAACGGGCGTCTGGAGCGTCGTCTGCGAAATCCGGATGGCACCGTAGAGATGCACATCGTGAGCTACGCATCCGATGCGGACCGTCAGAATTATCGGAATGATCCCCGGCGCGCGGCGCAAGCTTGGTTGTTGGAAAGATCATCGGCCAAGTTGGAATCGATCCCGATGGCGAATGTCTCTTAATGGCCCTCAGACGAAGTGGTTGAACGTCCGCTCTTGCGCCGCCGTTGGGGGACAAGCGGACATCAGTGAGCTTACTCCAGGCCACCGACTTTATGAGTGCGCGCCCCAAATTGTTTGAGCATGATCCCTCGGGTCAAGCCCGAGGGCATGCTTGTCCGAAAACCGCGCCATACCCCGGATCAAGTCCGGGGCAGGCTTTTTCGGGATCATGCTCTACGTGATGGTCCGAGTTTTGAGAAAATGCCAAGCGATCTCCTCGCCGGTGGCTTTCCAGACACCCTCGACGCCGAGGATGTGGTCGAGCGCCGGCTCTACTCCATCGCAATTTTCGTGCCCGTCGATCCATTTAAGAGCCGCTTGAGGTGGAAGCTGGCCAGCTGATCATCCGCTTTCTTACCTACATGCGCTGCAAAGAATGCGATCGCGCCTGGGTCACCAGCCTCAAGCTTCGCAAACGCCGCTAGATAGCTCTTTGTCGCCGGATCATCGTGCTGTTCAGCCCGCAAGGGTTCGAAAGCACGCAGAGCCTCTGTCCTGCCCCTCAGCATCAGGTCACCCACCGGTCGGCCCCGAAATTCCTTCACTTTCGCCGCGAGGATTGCGCTCACGCAAATGCGAGTACCGAGCTGTTTGTTTGCGGCTTCGAGCCGCGCCGCGATGTTTATGGTGTCGCCGTAGGCCGTGTAATCGAAAAACCGGCCGCCACCGAAATTCCCGACGATCGCAGGCCCTGCATGAACACCGATACGCGTGACGCCCAGCGCGATGCCTTTTTTAAGCCAACGCTCGCGGAATGATTGGGCGTATTCGTCCAAGGCCAGCGCGCAATTCACAGCGCGAGTGGCATGGTCCGGCTGCTCGCCGGGAGCTCCAAACAGCACATGCAGGGCATCGCCGACGATCTTGGCTACTGTGCCGTCGTGCGCAAACACGATGTCCGTCATGCCTGTGAGATAGTCATTCAGAAGGGGCCCAAGCACGTTTGGCTCGAGTGCCTCAACAAGCGTGGTGAAGCTGGCAATGTCGGTGAAGAGGGTCGCGATTTCCCGACGTTGCCCGCCAAGATCAACTGCGTCCGTATCGCTGGCAAGACGCTGTGCGAGGTTGGGCGAGAAGTAACGCGACAACGATGCATGCGCCCGTTCGGCCGCCGACTGCCGCCGTCGCGCCTCGCGCAACACTTCGACATGCCGAATGGTCTTGGCGATTGTCGCTTCCAGATCAACAAAGTCGATCGGCTTGGTCAGGAAGTCGAACGCGCCACGGTTCATCGCGGTCCGAATATTGGCCATGTCGCCATAGGCCGAGACTATGATGGTCGACAGCTTCTCTTCCGCCTCCTGCAGCTTACGAAGCAGTGTAAGCCCGTCCATTCGCGGCATGTTGATGTCGGCCACCACCATGTCGACGTCGTGGTTCGCAGCCAGTGTGGACAGGGCTTCGACGCCGTCGCGCGCAAATAGAAAAACCACCGAGCCGTCACTGATCTGTCGGCGAAACTTTTGGGAAAGCAGCGCCTCCATGTCCGACTCGTCGTCAACGACCAGGATCCGTGCGGTCATGCGACACGACCGACCCGCATATCGATTTCGCTCCGGAGCATGACGAAATCAATCGGCTTGGTTAGGAGCGACTCGGCGCCATTCTCCAGCGCCTTGCGCTTCGTCTCGGCATCGCCATAAGCGGTGATCATGATGACGGGGACATCGGGTCGCATGGCCTTCGCTTTGGGCAGCAGCTCCAGACCGCTCATCCCCGGCATGTTGATGTCGGACAGGATCAGGATCAGTGACACCCCACTCGCATCTGTGATGCGCTTTAGAGCAGCCGGGGCAGATTGGGCAAATTCCATGGTGAAGCGGCCGGCGCGCAGATCATGCCGAAACTGCTGGCGAAATAGCAGTTCAACGTCCGGCTCGTCGTCGACCACTAGAATAAGAAGGTTCACGAACGTCCTCCCGATTTGGCGATCGTTGCGGCGGCACGCGGAAGAACGATCCTGAATTCGGTGAACTCACCAGGCATGGTCTCGACCTCGATCAAACCGGCGTGTTGCTTAACGATAATGTCATGACTGATCGAGAGGCCAAGTCCCGTGCCTTCGCCGGCGGGCTTGGTCGTAAAGAACGGATTGAACATCTTGTCCCTGACCTCGGCTGGGATGCCGATGCCGTTGTCGCGGATCTTGATCTCCACCCGGTCGCCAAGGTTCTTGGTCGCAGCCGCCAGGGTCGGCTCGTAATCACGATCACCCGCCTGGCCCTTGCGCTTGGTGGCGGCATAGAAACCGTTGGAGATCAGATTGAGCAATACCCGGGTGATCTCCTGGGGGAATAGGTCAACATCGCCAGCGGCTGGGTCAAACGACCGCTCCAGCGTGATGTTGAAACCCTGCTTCTCGGCCCGGGCGCCGTGGTAGGCCAGGTTGAGGCTTTCCTCGACGATGGCATTGATATCGACCAGCCGGCGTTCGCCAGAGCCCTCGCGCGAGTGCAGCAGCATGTTCTTGACGATGGAGTCGGCGCGCTTGCCATGCTGAACGATCTTATTGAGGTTGCCGCGTAGCGTGTTGGCTAGCTCCTTGATCTGGGATCGAGTTTTGTCATTGAGCGCTACACCCTCCAGGGCCTCTTGCAGCTCATCGATCAGCTCGGTGGAAATCGATGAGAAGTTATTGACGAAATTGAGCGGGTTCTTGATCTCGTGGGCGATGCCGGCGGTCAGCTGACCGAGCGAAGCAAGCTTTTGCGTCTGCACAAGACGGTCTTGTGCGGTTTGCAGGTCCTCCAAAGACTTGGCCAGTTCGCGTGTGCGCGCCTGAACGCTCTCAAACAGCCGAACGTTTTCAATTGCGATCGCGGCCTGGTCGGCAAAGGTGGAAACCAAGTGTATCTGCTTTTCTGTGAACGGTCGCACCTCGACACGCGTCAGGGCTATCACGCCAATGGCAGTTCCCTCACGCAACATCGGAACGGCAAGGATGGTGCGAAATCCTCCCAGTTTCTTGGCTTCAGCAAAGGTGTAATCTGCATCGGCCTGGACGTCCGGGATATGGATGATGCGACGCTCCAGCAGGGCTCTACCCGTGGCGGAGCCCCCCTCGGGCTCAACCGGGAGATCTCGGACATATTCGGTGAATTGATCCGAGAAGCCGTAAGTAGCCGCGCGAACAAATGCTGCGCCTTGTTGTCGGGCGATAGTGCCCTGATCCGCCTCGCACAGACGAGCTGCAGCTTCAACCAGCGCTTGCAGCACCGTTTGCAGGTCAAATGTTGAGCGGCTGATCACCTTAAGCACGTCAGCGGTGGCGGTCTGCTGTTGCAAGGATTCGGCCAGGTCCTCGGTGCGCGCCTGCACCTCGTCGAACAGCCGCACATTCTCGATCGCGATCACGGCCTGGTCGGCGAAGGTGGACACCAATTCAATCTGTTTCTCGGTGAAGGGTTGCGGCTCCTTTCGCTGCAACGTGAAGACCCCGATGATGGTCCCTTCACGCAACAGTGGAACACCTAGACTAGCGCGAATGGTGACGACATCTCGCTGTCGCGGACGGTTGTATTCCGGGTCGACCAAGATGTCTGGAATGTGGATCGTGCGGCCTTCGAGAACCGTACGCCCGAAGAGTGATCCGCGGTCTGGTTTCGTGGAGTAGCCCTCGAAATACCTGCGTTGCTCGGGAGAGAAGCCAAAGGTTGCAGCGACCGGATAGGAATCGGTATCTCTTTCGCGGCGCCGGATAATGCCCATGTCCGCTCCGCAAAGCTTCGCCGCCGATTCGACCAATGTATTGAGTACCGTCTGCAAGTCGAAGGTCGATCGGCTGATCACCTTCAAAACGTTAGCGGTAGCAGTCTGCTGTTGAAGGGATTCCCGCAGCTCGTTGAGCAGACGGGTATTCTCGATGGCGATGACGGCCTGGGCGGCGAAGTTCTGCACCAGCTCGATCTGTTTGTCGGTGAAGGGGCGCACCTCCTGGCGGTAGATGGCGATGGCGCCGATCAACTCGCCCTCCTTCAGCATCGGCACGATGAGAAGCGTCCGAGCGCCGGCACCGTCGACCAGCTGGGCCAGCCGCGGCACGCCGTCGATGTAGCCCTGCTCGACCTTGAGGTCGGGAACGTGCAGCACCTGCTTGCTTCTGGCGAAGCGGGCGATCGGGATGTCCGGATTGTCGATGGGCAGGAGCGTGTCGCGGCGCCAGGTCTCGACGTAGCTCGCGTCGCCGTGCACCGCCATCGCGCGAAATCCATTGCCCTCGTACAGGAACAGGTTGCCGAACTTGGCCTCGCAGATGCGCACGGCGTTGGACAGCATGGCGTCGAACACCGGCCCGAGCTCGCCGCGCGACGAACTGATGGCCTTCAGGACCTCACTGGTCGCGGTCTGCTGCTCCAGCGCTTCGGAGAGGTCGTCGGTGCGCTGGCGCAGCTCATTGAGAAGCCGCGTGTTCTCGATAGCGATGACGGCCTGGGCCGCGAAGTTCTGCACCAGCTCGATCTGCTTGTCGGTAAAGGCCCGCACCTCCAGCCGGTAAATGACGATGGCGCCGATCAGTTCGCCTTCCTTGAGCATGGGCACGCCCAGATAGGTTCGGGCACCTGCGAATTGCACAGCCGGGTTGCCTGGCGCATCGGGGTCCTGCAGGAGATCGACGACGTGGACCAGGTCTCTCGACCTCACAACTCGTTCCATGGTCGAGCCCGGTCGCGGCTTGATCCTGCCCCGGTCGGTGAGATGTTTCACGAGCACAGCCGGAACATTGTGGTGAGCGACCGGCTCCATCTCGTCATTCTCGATCCTGAACAATGTGCCAAATCCCGCCCCGCAGATTCGCGTCGCGTTATCCAGCATGGCCTGGAACACGGATTGCAGATTGCCGGGAGAGGAGCTGATGACCTTCAGGACCTCGGAGGTCGCGGTTTGCTGGTCCAGCGACTCGGTCAGATCATCGGTGCGCTGGCGCAGCTCGTTGAGCAGCCGGGTGTTCTCGATCGCGATTACGGCCTGCGCTGCGAAATTCCGGACCAAATCGATCTGCTTGTTGCTGAATGGCCGCACTTCCCGGCGATAGATCGCGATCACGCCGATCAATTCGTCGTCCTTGAGCATCGGCACGCTAACCAGCGTGCGGGTCCCGGCGATGTCGACACTGGCGACGACAACAGGATCGCCATCCAGGTAGGCGCGCGACTTGGACATGTCGTCCATCTGGACCGCTTGCTTTGTCTCGATGACGCGAGCGACGAGCGTCCCCGGGCTGGGACGAAGCTGTCTCTGGAGCTGTGCCAGATATTGAGGCGGTGCGCCGTAGGTTGAAGTGCAACGAAACTCATTTCCTTCGCGCAGCCACAGATTTCCGAAACCGGCTTCGCAGATGCGGGTGGCATTCGCCAAAATGGATGCAAAGACAGGCTCCAAGTCGCCCGGCGAGCTGGAGATGACTTGCAGCACTTCGGATGTCGCAGTCTGCTGCTCCAACGACTCGGTCAGATCGTCGGTGCGCTGGCGCAGCTCGTTGAGCAGGCGAGTGTTCTCGATGGCGATGACGGCCTGGGCGGCGAAATTGGTGACGAGCTCGATTTGCTTTTCATCAAACGGCCTGACCTCCTTGCGATAAATAGCAATCGCGCCGATGGGTTCGTTATCCTTGAGCATCGGGACCACGACTAGTGATCTGATACCAGCTATTTCGGCCGCTGTGACCGGAAGGGCGTCGCCTTTGAGGTACTGCGGCGTCGTGCGCAAATCCCTCTCTTGTATTGGCTTCCGCACTTTCATTACGCGGGCCAATGTCACTTCTGGATCAGGCCGATACAATTTGCCACTAAGCCATTGCTCGACAAAAGGCGGCGGCAAATCGCCATGAATTGCGCTGGCCCGATAACCGTCGCCATCACGTAGCCAAAGCGTCCCGTAGCTCGCTTCGCAAAGCTCGGTCGCCTTCGCCAACATTGTATTGAACACTGGTGCGAGTTGACCCTGAGAGCTTGAAATAATCGCGAGCACCTCCGAGGTCGCCGTCTGCTGCTCCAGTGCCTCCGAGAGGTCATCGGTTCGCTGGCGCAGTTCGCTGAGAAGTCGCGTGTTCTCGATGGCGATCACGGCCTGCGCGGCGAAGTTCGTCAACAGCTCGATTTGCTTGGCCGTGAACGGCTGGACCTCCTGGCGATAGATCGCGATCGCGCCCACTAGCTCGCCCTCCTTTAGCATCGGCACGAGCAGATGGGTGCGGGCGCCGGCGGCCTCAACCAGGGTGACGAAGCGCGGGTCGCGCTCGATATAGCCTGGCTCTGCCATCAGGTCGGTGATGTTGACGACGCTCTTGTCGCGGGCGAGGCGGGTCAGCGGATTGCGCGGGTTCTCGTCGATCGCGAGGATGGGTTGCCTGCGCCATCGCTCGGCATAGGCCGGCGGCGCGTTCAATTGCGCCGCCACACGAAAAGAATCGTTCTCTAGCAGAAACAAATTGCCGAATTTCGCCTCGCAGATGCGGGTGGCGTTTTCCAGGATGGCGCGGAACACCGGCGCGATCTCTCCCGGCGAGCTCGAAATGACCTGCAGCACCTCGGAGGTCGCGGTCTGTTGCTCCAGCGAACTCGGTAAGGTCGTCGGTGCGTTGGCGCAATTCGTTGAGTAGCCGGGCGTTCTCGATGGCGATCACCGCCTGCGCGGCAAAGTTCTGCACCAACTCAATCTGCTTGTCGGTGAACGGTCGAACCTCCTGGCGGTAGATGACGATCGCCCCGATCAACTCGTCTTCCTTGAGCATGGGCACGACGAGATGCGTTCGCGCGCCGGCGGTATCGACGAGCGACACCATGCGGGGATGACCGTCGATATAGCTTTGGTCCTGCCGAAGGTCGGGAATGTGGATGAGTTGCTTGGTTCGGATCAGCCGATCGAGCGGACTGCCCGCCAATTGGGCGACCAATGGCTCGCGCCGGAACCATTCGGCATAGTCGGAGTCACCGTGTACGGCCACTGCGCGGAATCCGTCTCCCTCGCGCAGGAACATATTGCCGACCTTGGCCTCGCAGATGCGCGTGGCCTTCGCCAGCATCGCGTTAAACACCGGCTCTAGCTCGCCCGGCGAGCTGGAAATGACTTTGAGCACGTCGCTGGTCGCGGTCTGCTGCTCCAGCAATTCGGAGAGATCATCGGTGCGCTGGCGCAGCTCGTTGAGCAGCCGCGCGTTCTCGATTGCGATGACAGCTTGGGCTGCGAAGTTCTTGACCAGCTCGATCTGCTTGTCGGTGAACGCTCGCAGCTCGGTGCGGTAAATGACGATGGCCCCCGCCAGTTCGCCATCCCTAAGCATTGGCACGCCGACAGCGGATTTAGCGCCGGCGAGTTTGGGCAGCGCCCAACTCACATAGGGTTCAACCGTGAGATCGTCGAACCGCATCACGCTCTTTGATGCAGCGATGACTCCAAGCAGCGACCGATTGCCCGATGGAGCGACCGGCTCGCGTCGCCGCAGCTCTTGGTAGGCCGGCGGAGGGTTGTGCATGGCCGCCACCCGCATATTGCGTCCGTCATAGAGCGCCAGATTACCTAACTGGGCGCCGCAGATGCGCACCGCGTTCTCGAGCATGGTGTTGAACACCGGCTCAAGCTCGCCCTGCGAGGCGCTGATGACCTTCAATACCTCGCTGGTCGCGGTCTGCTGCTCCAACAATTCGGTCAGCTCACGGGTGCGCTGCTGTTCGGCCTCGAACAGCCGCACGTTCTCGATGGCGATCACCGCCTGGTCTGCGAAGATTTGGACCAGCTCAATCTGCTTGTCGGTAAATGGGCGCACCGCCCTGCGCTGGAGAACCATGACGCCGATGGGCGATCCTTCCCGCAGCAGCGGCACTCCAAGGACGGTGCGGGTCCCATGAGCTGGACGAAACGTGAATTCCGGGTCAGCCAATGCGTCCGGTAAATGGACCGACCGGCTCTCCAGGATCACCCGCCCGACAACTGTGCCTCGTCCGGCTTCGATTTCAATGCCTTTCATGAATTGCAGTTGCTCGGCCGTAAGCCCGTAGTTCGCGACCGAACGAAACGCCGGGCCCTTCTGCTGAGCAATACCGACTGCGTCGGCCTCGCACAGCCGCGCCGCCAACTCGACTAGCGTATCGAGCACCGTCTGCAAATCGAAGGTCGAGCGGCTGATGACCTTGAGCACGTCGGCGGTTGCAGTTTGCTGCTGAAGCAATTCGCGCAACTCACCGAGCAGCCGCGTGTTCTCGATCGCGATGACAGCCTGCGCCGCGAAGTTCTGCACCAGCTCGATCTGCTTGTCCGAGAACGGCCGTACCTCGGTGCGCCGAACGACGATGGCGCCGAGTGCAATCGTCCCCTTTAGCAGAGGAACTGCCAATGATGTCCGAAATCCCGGTTTGCGCGATCGCCGGCTGGGCATCGGGGAATTCCGCAGCAATTGCAGGGGCACGTAAATCGTCAATGTGAATGGTCTTGCCATCGATGATGGCACGGCCAGCGAGCGAGCCGCGCGTCAGCGGCCTCGTGGCTCCGGGTCCAAGCGTCACCGCGTCGCCGTGACTTGCGACATGACGCATGAGCTCAGCTTCAACCCGGAGCAGCGAGACGTTGGTCAACTCGCACAGCCGTCCAGCGTTCTGAACAATCGCATCAAAGACAGGCCTGAGGTCATCGGGCGAACGGCTGATGACTCCGAGGATTTTGCTGGTCGCGGTCTGCTGCTTGCGCGCTTCAATCAGCTCGCGTCTGAGGGCGCCGATTTGCTCTTGCGGGTCGGCGGAGGAGCGGCCGGACGCAATCTTGGTCTTGGCATTCCGAAGCTTTACTGTCTTGTTGGATCGCTTCTTAACGGTATTGCGACCGCTTCCTGCGCGCCTTGCCACTGGTCTGCCCCCGAGGATCAGGGCAACTAATGTAGCTTAAATGAACGCTGCGGTCCCGTTGCGTTTTTGATCACCACGGGATCGCGCATGGCGCGGCTGACATCGGCGCGGACGAGAAAACCATTAACGCGAGCCAGGTGCTGCTTCGACCGCCACGGCAGCCACTTCCGCGCCAATCGCCTCCAGCAGCACTTCGACCCAACGCTGCGGAATGTGCCGAGCAATGAAAACCATCCGGCTGCGTCGGTCATCCGACGGCCAGCGATCGAGCCAGGCGGGCGGGTGAAAGACATGCTGGACGCCGTGGATCACCGCCGGTCGATCGGGGCTTTCGGCAATGTTCACGATGCCCTTGAGGCGGAGCAGATCGGCGCCGCAGTGCTCGGCCAGCGTTTCGAGAAACAGCGTCAAGGTCACAGCCCGGATCGGCTGCTCGCGGACGATCACATAGGTCTTGATGTCGGCATCATGGGGCGCGTGCGCGTGCCCGTGGGCCGCCTCCGACAACCACGAAGGGACGTCGGCCGATTTGGTCTGCGGATCATAAAGGCCGGCATTGAAGACCAGCAGCGAATCGATCCGGCCATGATCGGCCACGAGCACCGGCGCGCCGGCGTTGAACTCCTCGAGACGGCGACGGAGCGCGGGTGCGGCAGGTCCGGCCAGATCCAGCTTGGTCAGGACGATCCGGTCGGCGACGGCGATCTGCTTTTGTGAAATCGCCTCGCGTTCGATGGTGCCGATGCCGTTGACGGCATCCACCGTTGTCACGACATTGCCGAGCACCAGGCGGCCGGCAATATCGGCGTCGGTCATCAGCGTTTGCAGGATCGGCGCCGGATCGGCCAGTCCGCTGGTTTCGATCACGATCCGATCGAACGGCGGGCAACGGCCGTCATCCCGCCGCTGCAGCATGTCTTGCAGGGTGCGCGCCAAGTCGGTGCGGATCTTGCAGCAAAGGCAACCGGTCCGCAGCTCGATGAAGCTGTCCTCGCTCGCTTCGATCAGCTCGTGGTCGAGCCCGATCTCGCCGAATTCGTTGATGATGACGGCGGTCCGCGAGAATTCGGGCTGGCCCAGCAGATGGCGGAGCATCGTGGTCTTGCCGCTGCCAAGGAAGCCGGTGAGGACCGAAACGGGGATGACGTCCGCGCTCATGACGGCACCAGCGGAGCGACCGCAACGCGCACGCGGTTTGCCGCAGTGCCGGGATCGAGCGCGTCCCTGACCTGGCGCAGCACCGCCACCAGAGAAATGGCCGGACGCTTGCGGCCATCGACCGTGACCGTCCAGCGGAACATCGAACCTAGCGACGCCCGATCGATCCGGATGGATTTGCGATTGCCGGCAATCATCAGGGCGCCGTCGCCGGCCGGCTCGACGGTGCCGGCCACGCGCCAAGCCATGAGGCTTTGCGCCAGCAGCTCACGCACGAGGTCGGCTGGCACTTCGCTCAAAGCGTCATCCCGCTCAGGGTGTTGGGCGAAATCTTGCGCTTGAGATAGCGACCGTCGTTCGGGCTGCCGAAGTACTCGCCGTTCTCGACCATGACCTTGCCGCGCAGGATGGTCACGACCGGCCAAGCGAAGATGTCGTGCCCCTCCCAGGGGCTGTAGTCGCTCTCGTGCAGGTCGGCGGCGCGCACCTTGCCGCGCCGGGTGGGATCGAGGATCGCGATATCGGCGTCGCTGCCGACCGCGATCGCGCCCTTCCGCGGATACAGCCCCATGATCTTGGCCGCGTTGCTCGAAACCAGGTCGACATAACGCGACAGCGAATAGCCGCGGCGCGCCACCATCTCGGTGTACATGACGCCGAGGCGCGGCTCGACGCCGGAATTGCCGCCGGTGGTGTTGTCGATCCGGTTGCCCAGGGTCTTGTCCTTGAGCGTGCAGCACAGCTCGTCGGTCGCGACGCAGTGGATCACGTCGCTTGCGGTGCCGTGCCAAAGCGCTTTCTGATCGTCCGCCGACTTCAGCGACGGATAGGTGTGATAGATCTGGCCATTGGGCCGCTTGTAGTCGTTCGCCGAGTACAGCAGATATTGATGCAGCGTCTCGCCATAGATCGGCAGGCCCTTGCGGCGCGCCTCGGCGATGGCGGCGACGCCGGTCGCCGCGGACACGTGCATCATATAAAGCGCGGTGCCGGGCACGCTTTCGGCGAGCCGCAGGATGCGGCGGAAGCTGAGGTCCTCCGATAGCTGGTTGTGGACTTCGGCGAGATGCTCGAAGCCGACCCGGTTCTCGCGGATCAGCTTGGCGTACATGTGCATGACGATGTCGTTGTCTTCGGCGTGGATGACGCCAAGCCCGCCCTGCTTCGCCAGCACCTGAAACGCCTCCCAGATGTCGCCGAAATCGACCATGCGGCCGCTGCGCGACGGCAGGATGTTGGTGGTGAATATCTTCAGCGTCGGATAGCCGGCCTGGATCGCCTCCGCGAGCTGCCCGGAGAATTCGGGCGGCGGCTCGGTGTGCAGCATGATGTGATAGGCCCAGTCGCACGGGCTGTTGCCGACGAAGTCCTTGTCACGGGCTTCGATCGCCTGCTGCGCCGTGACGCCGTCCCGCCAAAACGCAAAATCGATCAGGGTCGTGGTGCCGCCGAACAGCGCCGCGCGACCGACGTGCTCCGGTCCGGCGGTGATCAGCGGGGTGCCGTCGGGCTTGATCCACACATGATGCATATGCACGTGCGGATCGATGCCGCCCGGCATGACGATATGACCCGGTGCGTCGATCACGCGCTTGGCGGATTCGGCCGCGAGCGTACCGGACGCGGCGATCGCGACGATGGTCCCGTCGGCCACGGCGACGTCGCTGCCGACAACGCCCTGGGGCGTCACCACGTCGCCGCCCCTAATGATGAGATCGAACATCACAACTCCTGTCGTCGAGAGGATCAGGTCAGGGCATGCGCTCATCAAGCGGGCTTGCCGAGTGTGCCTTGCTCAAGGTCCGCCGTTACCCCGATAGCAACCGAACAGCGGACGCAGTTTCATGTCGGCTCCGTGCCATTCGCGTCAGCGGGCACTACAGCGATTAGCGACGCTACTCGATGATCTCGTCGGCGCGCTGTTGCAGGATCAACGGCACGTCGAGGCCGAGCGCCTTCGCGGTCTTCAGGTTCACCACCAGCTCGAACTTGGCGGGCTGCTGCACCGGCAGGTCCGCGGGTCTGGCACCCTTAAGGATGCGATCGACGTACTGCGCCGGACGTCGGTACAGGTCGGTCGTGTCGACGCCATACGACGCCAGCCCGCCGCTTTTGACAAAGATGGAAAATCCATAGACCGCCGGCAAACGGTGCCGCGCCGCGAGCGCGACAATCGGCTCGCGATGAACCACGCTGATCGGGCTCGGCAGCACAACGAGACCGCCGTTGGGCTCCTCGGCGATCGCCCTGATCGCCGGCTCGATCTCGGCCGGATCTTTCACCTGGCTCGCCATCAATCTCACCCCGGACGACGGGCCGATTGCTTCGATGGCGCGCCACATCGCGACATGCGGCGGTTGGTCGGGATTCAGCATCACGCCGACGCGACCGACCCGGGGCGCCAGCTCCTTGAGCACCTCCAGCATCTTTCCGCCCAGGGAAAATTCGCCCAGCGTGAAACCGGTGATGTTGCCGCCCGGCCGGGCCAGGCTCGCGACGAAGCCGCTGGCAACCGGATCGTAGATCGACGTAAAGACGATCGGGATCGTACTGGTCGCCCGCTGCAGCGGCAGCAATGCGAGCGCGTTGTTGACCAGGATCACGTCGGGTTTCAGGGCGACGAGCGCGGCGGCGTAAGTCCGCATGCGCTCCGAATCGCCCGCACCCCATCGATATTCGATCCGCACGTTGCGGCCGTCGGTCCAGCCCAAGGCCTGCAGGCCTTGCAGAAAAGACCCGATCCTATCCTTCGAACTCCGGATCATCCGCCGCCGTGCTCAACAGCACGCCGATCACCGGCATCGGCTGTTGCGCGTGCGCCACCACCGGCCACGCCGCCGCGCCGCCAAGCCCCGCTATAAATTCCCGCCGCTTCAATCGATCACCTCGTCGGCGCGAGCAACAAGGATTGGCGGCACATCGATTTTTAGAACTCGTGCTGTCGCCATATTGAGCACAAGTTCGTATTTTGAGGCCTGCTCGACCGGAAGATCAGACGGCTTTGCTCCCTTCAATATCTTGTCAACATAATAGGCGACATACCGATACATGTCGTTGAAGTTCGGGCCATAGCTCATGAACCCGCCGGCTTCGACGTTGGCCCTATTTGCGAACATGGTCGGCAATCGATGCTTGATGCCCAGCTCGGCAAGCGCGAGCCTGCGGGTGTTTGTGACCGGAGACGATGGAACCAGCACCGAACTCGCCTTCTCGCTCGACATCAGTTCAAAGGCACCGTTAAAATCGGCGACCGTTCTGATCGGTGCTCCCACCAACGTGATCCCTTTGCGCCCGGCCGCCTCCGCAAGCGCCGACATTACGCGCGGATGCGTCGGTGTGGTGGAATTCCAGAGGACACCCATGCGCTGCGTTCCCGGCAGCGCCTCTGCAAGAATTTCCATTCCTTTGACCGCCATGTCGGTCAGGACCATCGACACTCCAGTGACATTGCCGCCTGGCCGCGCCAGGTTTGCCACGTGTCCGATACCGACAGGATCAGCGTGCTGGGCAAACACGATGGGGATCGTCTTGGTGGCTTGGAGTGCGGGTTCAACCTGAGTCGATGCCGGCGCAATGATGATGTCCACTTTCAGCCGCGCCAGTTGCTCCGCGAATTCGTGCAGTTCGGCAATATCAGTGGCCCATCGGAATTCAAGCAGCACGTTTCTATCTTCGAAATATCCGAAGCGCCGCAGTCCGGCGCGGAAAGCTTCGATCTGGTCCTTCCAATCGGCGGCCTGCCCCAGACCAAGAAATCCGACGCGCGGCACTCTCGCAGCTCGTTGCGCCAGTCCTTCAACGGACCAAACGACCACCCCACCTGCCGCCGCGATGAAGTCTCGCCGCCTCATGCCCGCCCCTTGCATCAGAGACGGGCATCGTATCGGGTCGAGCGTGCGCTTTGATAGAGGCAGAAGCCGGCTTCGCCATTGCAATATGAGATGCTGGCCGATGTCCGAGACGGGTCAGAAGCGGAAATACTCGCTGCGAGCAGATGTTGTCCGCTTTCCACCCCATAGCGACCGAACAGCGGACGCAGTTTCATGTCGGCTCCGTGCCAGAGGCGGACTCATGCGCCGCAGCATTTAGGCGGCGCTATTCGATCACCTCGTCGGCGCGGGCGAGCAACGCGGGCGGCACCGTCAGGCCGAGTGCTCTGGCGGTCTTCAGATTGATCGCCAGCTCATACTTGGTCGCCACCTGGACCGGGAGGTCGGCCGGCTTCTCGCCCCTTAGGATACGATCAACGTAAGCGGCCGCGCGCCGGTAAGGGCTGACCAGATCGGGGCCGTAGGATGCGAGACCGCCGGCGGCGGTGAAGTAGGAGAACGCATAAACGGCGGGCAGGCGGTGCTGCGCCGCAAGCGAGACGATCAGATTGCGATGAAACGCGGCGAGCGTGCTGGCTGGGACGATCAAGCCATCGTTGGCGCCCCGCAAAAACGCTGCGATGCCCCGTTCGATCTCGTTGCCATTGCGCACGCCGACGGGACGGAGTTCCATTCCAAATGTCGAAGCCGCCCCTGGAGTGGCCCCGAACTGTCCAGCTCCGGGCACCGTGGTTGGGTCTCGAAGAACCGCTACCCTCTTGACGGCGGGTGCGATCTCCTTGAGCAGCTCGACCAGTTTCGCGCTCAGAGCAAATTCGAAATGGCTGAAGCCGGTCACGTTGCCGCCCGGTCTAGCCGAACTCTCCACGAAGCCGACGCCCACCGGATCGGTGGCTTGCGCGAAGACGATCGGAATGGTGCGCGTGACCTGCAGCAAGGCCTGCACCGTCGGACCGGTGGAGGCCAGGATGATGTCCGGCGCGAGCGCGGCCAGTTCCGATGCATGCCGGCGCAAGCGCTCGGGATCGCCCGCGGCCCAGCGGGCTTCGATGCGCGCATTGCGGCCATCGGTCCAGCCCAGTTCCTGCAACCCCTGCAGGAATGCCGTGATCCGCGCCATCGACTGCGGATCGTCTGCGGCGAGATTTATCAGCACGCCGACGCGCCTTGCGCGCTCCAGGGGCTGCGCACGCGCCGCGAACGGCCACGCAGCCGTCGCGCCACCGAGGAGCGTGAGGCCTCACGGCGCTTCACTCGATCACCCGATCGGCGCGCAGCAACAGCGATGGCGAGAGCGCAAGGCCGATCTCATTCGCCGTTCGCAAGTTGACGACCAGCTCGAATTTGGTCGGCTGTTCGATGGGCAACTCGGCAGGACGCGCGCCGCGCAAAATCTTGTCGGCCAGAACCGCGACGCGGCGATACAGCAACGAAATCGGCGCACCATAACCGAGCAGGCCGCCCTCCTCGGCGGATTCCGGCCACTCATAGATCGACGGCAGACGAGCGCCGCGCAGCTTGTCGATGATGAGACGACGGGCGCCGTTCAGCATCGGCGAAGCGAGGACGTTGACGGCGCCAACCTTCGCGGTCGCGATCTTCTCGAGCGCCGGGCCGACGTCAGCCGCATTGTGGACCGTGAACAGCATCAGCTCCTTATCGAGACGGCTTGCAGCCGACTCCAGCCGATACTGGTTTTCGGTTTTCGATGTCGGGTCCTTCAAGATTGCGATGCGACGTGCCAGCGGAACAAACTCATGGAGAAGCTCCAGGCGCTTCAAGTCGAGCTCCGCGCCCAGGATGCTGACGCCCGTGGTGAGGCCGCCCGGCCGCGCCATGCTGGCCGCGAGACCTTCACCGACCATGTCGTCGGTCATGCCAACGATCGGAATCGTCCCGGTTGCGCGCTGAACGGCCAGGGTTCCCAGATTCCCGAACGTCAGGATGATGTCGGCTTGTCGCGCGACCAGGTCACGAGCCAGCGCCGGCACGTCCTCGTTTCGGCCGCCAGCCCACACGAACTCGAAGCGGATGTTGCGTCCTTCCTCCCAACCCAGCTCCTTCATGTCGTCCCGGAATTGGTCCGCGAACCGCTCGACCTCCTTGGGACCAATGCGCAAGACACCGATCATGGGGAGCCGCTGCTGCGCCCGCGCCACGACGGGCCACACAGCCGCACCACTCAGCCCCGCAACAAATTCCCGCCGCCTCATGTCCGCCCCCAGTCCAAGCTTGCGCGGATCACCTCGTCGGCGCGGTCAAGCCGGATCCCTGTTGTCAATCCAGCACCGCGATCGCCTCGACCTCCACCAGAAAGTCCGGGTGCGCGAGCCGCGCCACCTGCACCAGCGTCGAGGACTGGCGATGCGAGTTGTACGGCGCCGCGACGGTCCCGACCACCGCGCGGTAGGCGTCGATGTCGGTCACGTAGATCGTGTACTTCACCACGTGTTCGAAGTCGGTCCCGGCTGCGCGCAGCGCGTTGCCGATGTTGGCGTAGGCCTGGGCGACTTGCGCGGCCATGTCGCCCTTGCCGACGACATTGCCCTCGGGGTCGCGTGAGGTCATGCCCGAAGTGTAAAAGATCCGGCCTTCGGCGACCGTGCCCGCGCCGTGGCGGACCTTGCGCTCGTAGCCCCTACCGGTTTCGATACGACGAAGACCCATGCATCTACCTCGCGCGCAGCCGCTCGCTCGCGCGGCCGACATCTTTGGGAAAACGATCTTGCGACATGTTCGTGCTTCCAGGCACGACGCTCATCCGCCGAAGATATTACGTTCCTTGATCAACTTCCTCCAGCGCTCACTCTCGTCTTGCACAGTGCGCCCGAACTCCTCGGGCGTAATCAGCCACGGCGTGATGCCGACGGCAGCCAGCTTTGCGCGCGCGTCTTCGGAGGTGAGCGCGCGGTTGATCGCGCCGCGCAGCGCGGCCGTCACCTCGGGCGACATGTTGCGCGGTGCCATGATCGCGGTCCAGGTGAGGAAGTCCACACCCGGGTAGCCCTGTTCGGTAAGGGTCGGAATTTCGGGCGCCAGTTCGCTGCGCTTGTTGCCCACCACGCCGAGTGCCGTGACCTTGCCGGTCTTCATGTGCGGCAGCGCCAGGTTGAACGCCGGCCAAGTCCCCGCGATCTGGCCGCCGAGCACGTCCACGAGCGCTGCGGCAATGCCTCGATAGGGTACGTTCAGCAGCTTCACCTTCGCAACGTCGCTGAGCAGGACGGTTAAGCCGTGCGTGACGTTGCCATTGCCCGCCGAGCCCAGGGCGAGCGGCTCCCGGGCGCTGCGCGCAAGTTCAATGAACTCCTTCAGGGTCTTCGCCGGCACATGCGAACCGATCGCCAGCACCGAGTCGACGTAGGTCAGCGCGGCGATGGGCACGAGGTCGTTGGCCAGGTCGGGCGGGCTATCCTGGGTGTGGGGGCTGATGGTCAGGAGACCCGAGGTCGCCACCAGCAGGGTGGCACCGTCGGGAGCGGCCTGTTTGACGGCCGTTGCGGCAATGGCGCCATTGGCTCCGGTGCGGTTTTCCACGATCACCGGCGTGCCGGTTTGTGCTTGCATGGTTTCGGCCAGCACCCGCGCGGAAAAATCGATCGGCCCGCCGGCGGCGAAGGGCGCCAGCAAGCGCACGCCTGTGCGCGGCAGCTGCGCATGCGCCTGGCCCGGCAACACCACCGCGGCGCACAGCAGGGCGAGCAGGACGGAGAAGCGGGCGGCTCGCATCAGGCTTGATCCTTAAGCGGCTTCGCGGGAATCATCGCAAACAGCACGCTGCAGGGCTGGTTGCCACGGTTCGACCAGGCATGCGACGTGCCACGCTGAATTAGCACGTCGCCCTCGGTCATCTTCAGCTCGCCTTCGTCCATCAGGGCATAGATCTCGCCTTTCAACACGATGGCATAATCGAGTGTCTCAGTGGCGTGGAAGCCGAAGTGGCGCCCCTTGCCCTCGTAGCGTGCGCTGATCTGCTCGCCCCGCGCCTTCGCTGCCTCGGTCGCCGCGATCCGCTCGGCGTCCGGGGGATAAATCACGATATGGAACAGGCTGCCGTCCTTGCCGGTGTCCAGGACTTTGTTAGGGATGCCCGGATCCTCGTACCCGGAATTGTCCACCGGGTGCTCGTCGGTGTACCACAGCTCGACGATGGTGTTGCCATTGGCGCGTTTCACCACGTGCGGGCAGATGCGATCCTCGACGAAAACCGACTTTCCGTCAGCGTTGTGCCCGGTGACGATGCGGCGCACCCGATCAAGATCCGGCATGCTTCCTCTCTTCCTTTTGTGTGTGACGTTCAAGTCGCGACCAACTGCATTGCCTGCAACCTCCAGCTCCAGGCGCAGCAAGTTTGCATCGTAATGGCTCAAGCTGAGGTGCGAAAACAGGTTCCGGACTGTCCGCTGTGCAGCCGACCATTCGCGGCGTTATCGGAAGGTCCGTCTTACCCCCGAAAGCCGACATTCATCGGCGGTGCCGAGCAATTTGGCGGCCGCTTTACTGCACCACGACGGTTGTACCGACCGATACCCGCTTATAGAGATCTGCGACGTCCTCGTTCCTCATCCGGAAACAGCCGGATGATTCCGCCTCGCCGACCGAATCCGGATCGTTCGAGCCGTGGATCCGGTAGAGCGTGCTGCCGAGATACATCGCGTGCGTGCCGAGCGGATTGTCCGGATCGCCGCCCTTCATGTGCCTCGGTACATCCCTTTGCCGCGCGATCATCTCCGGTGGCGCCGTCCAACCTGGCAATTCTCTTTTCGCGGTGATCTTGTGCGTGCCCTTCCACTGGAAGCCGATCCGGCCGACACCGATGCCGTAGCGCAGCGCCGAGCCGCTGCCTTGAACGAGATAAAGCCGCCGCTCTGCCGTGTTGATGACGATGGTGCCTGGCGCATGCTTACTGGCATAAGGCACGGTGCTGCGGCCGAGGCCGGTGCCGTCCAAGCCAAAGATGTTGTAGATGCCCTTCTTGGTCGCGCCGCCGCGCAGCATCTCTTGCCGCTCATTGTCGGACTGGGCTTGCGCGAGACTGACGGGACCAAGCAGGGCGGCGATTGCAGCCACGGTCGCAACATGACGGATCAACACGAGTTCTATCCATCCAGATGAAAATGGTGCGGCGCTGTAGGGATTGAATCTACGGTCTCTCCCGTGCGAAGGCAATTGCCTCAATCACGACACGGTCGAGCCCGCGCGTGGTTACTCGGGCCACCACGTCACTCTCGATGTCCCTCTTCGCTGCGGATGGTCGTCTGTGCCCTCCGCAGCACCTCAAAGATGACTGCCGTTGACCAACCAAACAACAGCACGCCGTTCATCGCCGTCATTGGCCCGAGCAAATGCCAGCGTTCCACCGGCGTCACATCGCCGTAACCGAGCGTTGTGTAGTTTACAAAGGCGAAATAAACGAGATCGGCGCCTTTGGGTGCAGCACCGACGACCGCGTAAGCCAATGACCAAACGAGCACCTCGAAAAAATGCGCGGCCATCAGCAACCACACGGTCGCAATCATGACGGCAATCAATCGAAGCGATTGCCATGACTTTGTGATCTCACCCGCGATGCGCGCCGCCCATATTACAGCCGCCATCAAAAATGCATGGATCGCAATGTTGCAGGCACTGACGGCAGCCCCCACGAGAATTTGGCGCAACATGCAGATCGCCCCGGCGGTACGGACCGTTATTTCGATCCGACCCCTCCCCCCCCGCGATAAGTAGAGTTTTTAGCTGGGCTTCGAGGAACGGACCTTTCACTGGACCCGGGGTGGCAACAGATAAAGCGTCATCGCGAAAATCAAGTACACCAATAGTACGAGCACTCCGATAAACCACGTCGAGCGCCCACTGTTGGTAACCAGGGACACGGTCATGGTGGCGATGAGCATCATGATCACTGCGCCCGGCCAAAATTGCAGGTTCATCGGTGTCGGGCCGATGACGTAGCTGAGCAGCACCAGCACCGGGGCGACGAAGAGCGCGATTTGCGCCGCGCTCCCCAGCGCAATGCCCACGCTCAGGTCCAGTCGGTTTTTGCGTGCGCCGGAAAACGCCGAGGCCATCTCCGCCGCACCGCCCACCAGCGCTACGACGATGAAGCCCACGAATGCGGGGGTCATCCCGAACGCCACCGCTGCCTGCTGCACCGATTCGACAAACACCTCGCTCACGAGCGCGACCAGTACCGTGACGCCGGCCAGCGTTGCCAGGGCCAAGCCCAATGGCCACGGCGTTTCGCCGGTCTCCGCGTGTTCCGCGCCGGCAAACAATTCGCGATGTGTCTTGAGTGAGAACAACAGACCCAATCCGTAGGCGGCGATAAGCAGCACGGACAGACTCACGCTCAGCCTCTCGGTGAACGCCAACTCCGCCGTGGAATCGGCTTCAGAGACCGCCGAGGGAATCAACAACGCGATCGTGGCAAGAAAGAGCAGGCCCGCTTGCAGGCGGGCGCTGCCCCGATTGTATTCCTGCACGTGGTACTTGAGTCCGCCGAGTAGAAACGACGCGCCCAACATGAACAACGTGTTGGTGACGATCGCCCCGGCAATGGATGCCTTCACCAGTGCATACTGCCCAGCGCGCAACGCGGCCAACGCAATGACAAGTTCGGTCAGGTTTCCGAGCGTGGCGTTGAGCAGGCCACCGACCGTATCGCCCGTCTTGGCCGCTACGGATTCGGTGGCGTGGCTCAGCAGGGCGGCCAATGGCACGATGGCCAGGACGGACAGCACAAAAAGCAGTGTGTGCGCTTCGGGCTTGAGCTTCTGAGCGGCGAACACTGCGGGCACGAAGACCAACAGCCAGAGCAGGGGATTGTGACGGATTTCTTTAAGCAAGAGGTTCATGGGGGGCAGTCTCGGAAGCAGCGGGGCGTTCGCATTCGGTCCGCTTGATCCGACGACTTTCTGCTGTCAAGCGACGGCTTTATGTTTTGAGGCCGCGTCGTGGATGGTGTCCGTTGTGGTCAAAAGCAGTAAAGCATGGCCCCTGGGCAGAAGCTTGATCCATGTCAATATTCGTCCGTACCGGTCCGTTCTGACTTCAAGCGCTTCTGTCGCTCAGTCCCCCGTCGCCCGTCTGGTGTGAGCTGCTCGACGACGTGGATGCTCGCGCGGCACGGTGAATTCACTTCTTCGGCTTTGATTTGGCCATTTTGTACCGTCGCGCGGTCGTGCGCGTTGGCGACGTGACGACTGAAGTCACACCCGCAGGTGAAGTCACACCCGCAGGCCGACGGACCAAGTCCTGCCGATTGCTGCCGCCGGGCGCTGTCAGGTCCTGAGGGTTTGATCGATACCTGAGGTCAGATGGATTGGATGGATTGACCCCCGGCCCATATCCGATGCCTTGAGCATCCGCCGCCACAACAGTGGCTAAAAGGACCAGAACCGCACCCATCACCGTAATCCGTGTCATGCCATCACCTATGAGTTCATCGGGCGAAAAACTGGCCCACGCTATGCCAGCCGAGTTGGCTGCCGCTGCGACGATTGTTGGCTTTGGAAGCCTAACGGAGAAATTGGCGCGGCAAATCGCCCTTTGGTTGGGGAAAACCTATCCGTTGGTATAAGGTCACAGGGCGAGCACCAGCTTGCCGCGAGACATCGATGCCGGATTGAGCGGCATTGACTTACAAAACCTGCTCATTGCCAGAGAGCCGACATCCGCCGATCCGAGCGCATTCATCAACCCGGTACTCGACCCTTCACGGCATTTGCGAATGCTTCATAGACGATGCGTCCATCTGGCGCGACGGGTAGGCTGCCGCGCAGACGCGTGCGGAGCAGCTCCCTCGTCTCCGGCGACATGCCATTGATCATCTTGCCTTGCGGGCCTATCGGCAAACTATTCGAGTCCCAAAAGTCATTGAAGTCCGAATACACGACCGGGATGCGGATGACCTGCGTGTCGATGGCCTCAAGCCCAGTTTGGTTCCATAGCTTTTCCAGGGCCTCTTGCCGTGAAACTGTTGGATTGGGCGGAAGTGCCGAAGGCATGCCCAAGGCATGAATGGCCTTGTAAACAGGATCAATGGGCGCACCGCCGCCCTGGCTGTCCCACATGTACGTTGCGACCCAACCGCCGGGGCGCACCACACGAGTCATTTCTGCAACCGCCTGGGCTGGCTCGGCGAGGAAAGAAATCACCAGCGCCATGACTGCCACATCAAAGTCGCCGCTGCCAAACGGTAGCTTCTGCGCATCACCGACCTGAAACTTGGCGATCTTTGCTCCCGGTCGCTTGCGCGCGAACGCCAGCTGGTCATCGGATGGATCAATTCCCGTAACCGCAGCAGGCGAACAGCGGGCGATAAGCTCTTCGGTAAAAGCGCCGTTGCCACAGCCGACATCAAGCCATCGGAGTCCTTTCGGAGCATCGAGCCATTCAATAAAAGCCGTGCCAACGAGGCGGCTCCAGCGACCCATCAGGCGTTCGTAGGCTTCACCATCGGTGAAGAGCTTCGCAGCTTCGCTCATCGCTCTATCTTCTGATGATCGCTTTAAAGGCTCACGTTGCCACAGCGTATCGCCAATGTCCTTCAGCTGAAAGAGCGTGTCCTACCCGGCAATACTCATACCGAGCCCATGATGTCGGCCCTTCCACCATAGCGACTGAAGCGCGGACGCCGTTTCATGTCGGCTCCGCGCCACAGCCGATTCATCAAGGTCGGTGGCCACTGGCGTTGAAGTCTCCGAGCCACCACCGCAACCGCCATTTCACGATTTCAACGCGAGCGCGGATACCCGCCTTGGCGTAAGGATCTTCGGCTTCAAAGCGAGCGGCTTCGGCGTAATTGTCGGTGTCGAACAGCGATGCTCCACCAATCACGGTCCTGCCATCTGCTGCCAACAGCGCCCCTGACGCGAGCAGCTTTCTGCCATGTGCCGCAAGATAGGAACGGTGCGCATCCCGCACCGCTTCGCGCTTTGCTTCCATGTCCGCATGATCGTTCGCGAGAATGAGATATGGCACATGTCCCTCATACCGTCGTGATCTTGCAGCGCTGCTTCGTTGGTTCAGCGCCAACAAAAGCCAACATGGATCTCACTCGATCACCTCGTCGGCGCGCTGCTGAAGAAACAGCGGCACCTCCAGCCCTCGGCTCAGGAGATGGCATCGTAGCGGCTCAAACGACTGCTTTGATAGAGGCTGAAGCCGGCTTCGATCGAACGATGCGAGCGGTCACGCAACCGCCGCACCAATCCCCGCAATGAATCTCGCCGCCTTATTCGATCACCTCGTCGGCGGTGAACAGCAGCTTGGAAGGTATGTCGATCCCGAGTTGTTTCGCTGTCTTGATGTTGATGGCGAGATCGAATTTCGTCGGTTGCTCCACAGGCATATCGGCCGGGTTCGCACCCTTGACAATCTTCTCCACAAACATCGCAGAACGGCGGTGGATGTCTGCGAAGCTCACTCCATACGTCATCAGCGCGCCCGCATGGGCGAACTCTCGAAGGTTGGTGATTGCGACAAGGCGCTGCTCGATAGCAAGTCGCGCGACCATGGCAGCATTGACGAACCACAACGTCCCACTAATGAGGACAGCGCCCACCCGCGCCTGGCTTATCTTGGAAAATGCCTCGCCGATTTCCGCGCCATCCGAGATCGGAACCTCGGTTAGCGCGATTTGCAAGGCGGCCGCAGCGGACTGACGGCGCTGGACTTGCTCATGGCTGACGGCACCCGCCCTTCCGCTGGTCAGCACCGCCACTCGCGTCAGAGATGGCACGACTTGACGCAACAGGTCGAGTTGCTTGGCCTCGAGTTCAAAGGCTTGGGTGCTGAACCCGGTGATATTGCCGCCAGGCCGGGCCAAGCTTTTGATGAATCCGTTGCCGACCGGATCAGGATCAGCGGCCATCACAATTCCTATCGTGTTGGTCGCGTCGCGTGCGGCGGCCACCGTCTGGCCGCGCGCTATGATCACGTCTACGGGTAGACCGACAAGCTCCGCTGCCATGCTCGGTAGCTTGTCCAGCCGGCCTTCGGCGTATCGATAATCGATAAGAATGGACTTGCCGACCTGCCAACCGAACTCACGAAGCCCCGTCTCGAACCACTCCGCCTGCCGAAATGGGTCGCCCGGAGGTGGGTGACCTGGAGACAGCACGCCGACACGAGGAACTTTCCTCGACGGCTGCGCGCGCGCCGCGATCGGAAATGCGACCGCCGCCGCGCCGAGGACAAGAAATTTCCGACGCCTCATGTCCGCTTCTCTAATCGGCCGGTTTGGGTCAAGCGCTTTCAGACTATCCACCACTGCAGTGTCGATGTCGCTCGCGGGCTCGCGCTTCTCTCCGGAATCGGCACCAGGGCCCTTCCATCATGGGATCCGAGGACGAGGCGGAACAATCTTTGCCGCGGCCTTACCGTCAGTTGAACGGTAGGTTCAAGCGGACATGCGAACTCACCTCATCCATCGTCCCGCGAGGGACACCATTCCACCGCGTGGTGGAGCTTGAGTTTCCTCCTATCAGATTTGATCCTGTACAGGGTTCATGCGGCTGCTACGGCTTGATCTCGGGTCCAGCGGAACTCAGTGCCGTCAACCCAGATGCGGTGCATGATCACGGCCAGCCGCCGGGCCAGCGCTACGATTGCCTTCTTCATGCCTCGGCGCTTGGCGATCTGCATCGCCCAGGCCTTGAGCCAGGACCATTTCTTCGAACGCATCATGCTCTGAGCTGCCTCATAGAGCATCGTCCGCATCATCTCGTCTCCGCAGCGCGATATTCTGCCGTCCCAATCGACCTCGCCCGATTGATACTTGGCGCACGTCAGCCCAAACACCGCTCCGACGGACTTGGACTTGCGGAACCGAGCGGGCACGTCGACGGTGGCTCGATAGGTCAGCGACACCACCGGTCCCACCCCAGGGACTGTCATCAGCCGCCGGCACACCTCGTCATCTTGAACAACGGCCAATAAACGGCGATGCAAGATGCCGAGTTGTTCGCGCAACGTCCGTCGAACAATCAGCAGCGGCTCGACCAGAACAGCCAGATCGGGCTGGTTCTCGACCAACTCCCCGACGCGCGCCTCGAACTTGACCGCCCCCACCATGCCGACCTTGAGACCGAAGTTGCGCAACGTGGCGCGCAGGTCGTTCTCGATGGCGATCGCCTTCGACTGCAGTAGCTTGCGATGGGTCAGCAGCATTCGCAGTTTCTGACTGCGTAACGTCTTCACATGCACCGGGCGGTAAAGCCCAACCCGCATCATCTGCGCCATGCCGCGCGCATCGTTGCGGTCGGTCTTGTTGATCTGTGCCTTCAACACAGCCCGCATGTGCCGCGTCTCGACACAGATCACCGGCAGCTCCGCTTCAGCGAGCGCGCTGAACAGCCATTGCGATAGCGGCCCGGCTTCCAACCCAATTCGCTTGAAGTGGTAGGCGGGGTTCTTCAGCACCGCCAACAACGATTCAGGCTCGCTCGCTACTCTTACTTCCCGAACGATCTTGCCCGTCTCATCCACAATGCAGACGCTGGTCTCCTTGACCGATACGTCCAGTCCAGCAAAGCTATCCATGCTGCGCTTCTCCTCTGATGCTTGGGGCCCGTAACCACGGTGACCCCGTTTCACCATCAGCCTGAAGCGCAGCACCCCAAATCTTCAGCTATCCACAAGTCGCCGGCCGATTACCCCATCTTTGCCCCCAGGAGATGGCATAGTAGAGCTCAGACGATACCTTTGATAGTGGCGAGACCCGGCGCTAGCACAGGGCGGCCGACGTCCGTTATGGGTCACATGCGGAAAGGCTCAGGGCGAGCAGGAGATTTCCAAGCCCCGCTATGAACTCCCGCCGCCTCACTCGATCACCTCGTCGGCGCGGCCGAGCATGGTCGGCGGCACCGTGACGCCCAACGTTTTCGCGGTCTTCAGATTGAACACCATCTCGAATTTGCTCGCCGCCTGAACCGGCAGTTCGCCTGGCTTGGCGCCCTTCAGGATGCGGTCGACGTATGTCACGGCTTGGCGCAGTGCCTCCGTCTGCACCATGCCATACGACATCAATCCGCCGCTCGCCGGATACGAGCGCTGTGAATAGATCGAGGGCAGGCGATGGCGGAGCGCCGCCTCCGCAATCGCGGCGCGGTGCAGAGTGCCGACGGGGCTCGGCAGGATGACGAGACCGCCGTTCGGCACTCGGGCGAATGCATCGAGCCCCGCCTCGACCTCGGCGAGACTGTTGGCCGGTGCAGGCGTCACTTCGACACCCATACCTGAAGCCATCGCTCTGATAGCGCGAAGGTATGCGTTCCAGGCCGGATGATCCGGGTTCTGCATCACCGCCACCCGTGTGATGTTCGGCACCACCTCCTTGAGCATCTCCAACCATTTGCCGGCGAAAGAGTGCTCGAAGATCGTGAAGCCGGTGATGTTCCCGCCCGGGCGCGCCAGGCTTGCAACAAATCCGTCGCTGACCGGGTCGGTGACCATCGTGAACACGATCGGGATGGTCTTGGTCTGGCGATGCAGCGCCGCCAAAATCGGCGCACCGGTCGTGACGATCACATCCGGGTTGAGCGCGGCGAGTCCGGCCGCGGCGGCGGGCACATCCTCATTTGAGGCAGCCCAACGCACTTCAATCCGCACGTTCCGACCCTCAACCCAGCCGAGCCCACGCAGGGCATCCCGGAATGCAGCTGCGAGCTGCTGGCCTTCGGGTTCGCTGGGGTTGGTGCCGCCCATCCAAAACGCGACGTGGGCGACGCGGCCGCTCGGCTGGGCGCGGGCGGCGAGCGGCCATGCGACCGCTGCTCCGCCGACCAGACCGACAAATTCCCGTCGCCTCATGCCTGGACCCTTGCTCAGGACAGCGCATCGTATCGGCTTACACCAGCGCCTTGATAGAGGCTGAAGCCGGCGACGCGGCCGCAACATGAGATGCTGGCCGATGTCCGAGATTGGCATTTGCCGACATTCCTTGGCCTTCAGACCGGAGATCCCGGCATTAAGGAAGGTTAGTTCCTGCGCGCGCCTGTCCGCGTCTGGGGGTGTCATGTTAGGACCAGGACTCATGCTGCTCGGCGTCCGCTCTTCCCCCAAAAAGCGGACAATTTGTGCGGCGAGCTGCATGTCCGGTAATGGAATGGTCCGGCCGTTCCCTGCCCCACCAGCGATCGAGGTTGGCAAGGGGACCAAAGACAGTGAGGAGGGCGTTTGCTCTACCAATTCGCAGCCTACGCGCTCGATACCGAAAAGCGCGAGCTCACGGACGACGGCCGATTGGTCGCGCTCGAGCCGCAAGTCTTTGATCTCTTGGTATTTCTAATTGAGCAACGCGACCGCGTCGTCAGCAAAGACGATCTTATCACGGCGGTGTGGCGGGGCCGCATCGTTTCGGAATCGACCTTGACCAGCCGCATCAATGCCGCGCGCAAGGCGATCGGCGACAGCGGCGAAACGCAAGCTTTGATCCGCACCGTCGCGCGCAAGGGTTTTCGCTTCGTTGGTACGCTGGATCCGAAAAGCAATGCTGGTGTTACGGCCATTCCCTCGCCGGCTCTTGCCGTGCCGGACCGTCCTGCGATTGCGGTGCTGCCGTTTGCCAATATCAGCGGGGATCCCGAGCAGGAGTATTTCTCGGACGGGATCAGCGAGGATATCATCACCGCGCTTTCGAAGCTGCGCTGGTTCTTCGTCATTGCGCGCAATTCGTCCTTCACCTACAAGGGCAAAGCGGTCCATCTGCGGCAGATCGCTGAAGAACTTGGGGTGCGCTACGTTGTGGAGGGCAGCGTTCGCAAAGGCGGCGAGCAGCTGCGCATCACCGCACAGCTCAATGACGTAACCAGCGGCGGCCATTTGTGGGCCGAGCGTTTCGACCGTCGGCTCGAAGACGTTTTCGCGGTCCAGGACGAGATCACCGAGGCGATCGTTGCCGCGATCGAGCCGCAGCTCTATGCCGCGGAGAATTTTCGGGCTCAGCGCAAGCCACCCGACAGCATGGACGCTTGGGATCTGGTGATGCGTGCGCTGTCGCATTACTGGCGCGTGACGCGGCAAGACAATGTCGTCGCGCAGGCGCTTCTGGAAAAGGCAATTGCCATCGACCCCAACTACGGCCAGGCGAAGGGCGTGCTGGCGACCAGCTATATGTTCACAGCCCATATGGGCTGGGCTGACATGGACGCCACCGTGGCGCTCGCCGAACGCGCGGCGCTTGCCGCGATTCGCGCCGACAGCGAGGATCCTTGGGCGCATAACGCCTTGGGCCATGCCTACCTGTTCGCCCGGCGCTTCGATGATTCACTGGCGGAATTTGAGTTGGCTTTACAACTCAATCCCAATTTCGCACTGGCGCAGGGTTATTACGCCCTTTCGCTTTCCTACAGCGGGCGCTGGCGGGAGGCCGACGAGGCCGGGCGCCGGGCCCTGCGGCTGAGTCCGCGTGACCCCTATTCGGCTGTTTATCAGGGGATTGTTGCTTACGCTCAGTTTCTGGGCGGGAACTACGAGGAAGCGATGCGGCTTTCGCGCGACGCACTCCGGCAGCGCAGCGATTTCGTCGGCGCGCACCGCGTGTTGACGGCAGCCGCCGGGCTTTCCGGAGACAAAGAGACCGCGAAGGCAGCATTGCAGGAGCTGCGACGTGCGCAACCGAGCATTTCGTGCGCATGGATCGCGTCGCACATGCCGATCCGTGACGACGCCGACCGAGAGCGCTACCTTGAGGGATTCCGCCGCGCTGGCCTCGATTGAGCACGTTTGGGTGCTGACCTCAAAATCACGCACTTCTCAAGGAAACGGCAAGCTAGCCTCAAGGACAACGGAGCCCAGGCGACGCAAAGCTCTCCATCGGAATATACCAATGGAGGATGCCATGAACGTTACCGTCCAACCGATCCAGGCCGATCTGGCCGCGCTCAAGACCAAGCAGCAGGCGGCGTGGGCATCAGGCGACTACGCCATTGTCGGCACAACGCTGCAGATCGTCGGCGAAGAGCTGTGCGAAGCGCTTGACCTGCGTGGCAAAGAACGTGTCCTCGACGTCGCCGCCGGCAATGGCAATGCCACGCTGGCCGCAGCGCGCCGCTGGTGCGACGTGGTCTCCACCGATTACGTGCCGAGCCTGCTCGAGAATGGGCGCCGGCGCGCCGAGGCCGAGGGTGCTGCCGTTACGTTCCAGACTGCCGATGCCGAAGCGCTTCCTTTCCCGGATGCGAGCTTCGACGTGGTCACGTCCACATTTGGGGTCATGTTCAGCGCCAATCATGACAAGGCTGCCGTGGAGCTCCTGCGTGTCTGCAAGCCGAAGGGCCGTATCGGCATGGCCAACTGGACGCCAGACGGCTTCATCGGCCAAGTCTTCAAGACTTTGGGCAAGCATCTGCCGCCGCCCCCCGGCGCGAAGTCGCCAGCGTTGTGGGGCACGCGCGCACGGCTGGACGAGATGTTCGGCCGCGGCGCGGCGTCGATCGATGCCCAACCGAAGATCTTCAACTTCCGCTACCGGTCGGCCGCGCATTTCATGGACGTGTTCAAGACTTATTACGGACCGATGCTTAAGGCTTTCGGCGCGCTCGACGAGAGCAAGCGAAGCTACTTGCACGATGACCTGGTCGCGCTGATTGCGCGCATGAACAGGGCGAGTGACGGCACGATGGTGGTGCCCAGTGAGTATCTGGAAATTGTAATCGTGAAGCGTTGAGAGGACATCAGGGCGGGCCGTCTTTTGGCGGCCCGCCGCCTCATCTCGCTCCCAAGCTCAGAAGACGGCCTCGTAAAGGCTCAAACGAGTGATTTGACAGGGCTAAGGGTCATTCGCCAACATTATCCCGGTTGCGCCGTCTCATTCGATCACCTCGTCGGCGCGGCTGAGCAGCGTCGGTGACACCGTGAGGCCGAGCGCCTTGGCGGTCTTGAGATTTATGACGAGCTCGTACTTGTTCGGCGCCTGTACAGGCAGGTCGGCCGGCTTCTCACCCTTGAGGATGCGGTCGACATACGAAGCCGCGCCGCGAAATTGATCGATAATTTCGTAGCCATAGGAAACCAAGCCACCGCTGGTGGCGAAGTAGCGTCGATAGTAGATCGCCGGCAGCTTGTATCGCGCTGCAAGCGCGATAATCAGGTCACGATGGACCACCGCCAAGGCGCTTGCTGTCAAAATAAGACCGCCATTCGGAGAGCTCGCAAATTTCGTGATGGCCCGCTCGATCTCGCCAGCGTCGCGTACATTGATCGCCCTCACCTCCACTCCAGCTAGCGGTGCGACGGATTGAATGACAGCGAATTGGCCGACCCCAGAGGCGATATCGTGGTCCCGAAGCACTGCCACCCGCTTTATCGCCGGCGCAATCTCCTTCAGAAGCTCCACCCATTTCCCGCTCAAGGTGTATTCAAACTGGATGAATCCTGTGGTGTTGCCGCCGGGGCTCGCCATGCTTTCGACATAACCCGCGCCGACGGGATCGGCGACGCCGTTGAACACAATCGGGACGACACGGGTCGCCTGCAGCAGCGGCCCCATGCCGGCTGTCCCGGTCGCGAGAATGACATCCGGCTCGAGAGCGACCAATTCCGCCGCATGTCTACGAATCTCGTGGGCTTCGCCCCCGGCCCACCTGATCTCGAACCGTATGTTGCCGCCATCGGTCCAGCCTGATTGCTGCAGCGCTTTTTGGAATATCGCGAGGCCACCTTGCATGTCTGGATTGGACGAGGTGGTGTTCATGAGCACGCCGACGTGCCGCATCCGCTCGCCCTGCTGCGCGCGCGCCACCACCGGCCACGCAACCGCCACGCCCCCGACAAGCGCGAAGAACTCCCGTCGCCTCATGTCCGCTCCCATGCTGGGGACAGCCCAAGCAACTGTTCAAACTAGCATGCTGGAAGGGGCAGGTCCGACTTCAGTTACCTGCCATCGCACTGCCGTGCGGGCGCGACGGGTGCTGCCAATCGGCGACGTCAACGGCTATTCGATCACCTCGTCGGCGCGGGCGGACAAGCTGCCCGGCACGTCGAGGCCAAGCGCCGCCGAGCCACCTCCTCAACCCGCCATTTCACGATTTCAACGTGAGCGCGGATACCTGCCTTGGCGTAGCGATCTGCGGCTTCAAAGCGAGCGGCTTCGTCGTAATTGTCCGTTATTCAATAACTTCGTCAGCCCGCGCCAGCAGCATCGGCGGCACCGTCAGGCCGAGAGCCTTCGCCGTCTTCAGATTGATCACCAGTTCGAGCTTGGTCGGCACTTCGACTGGCAGATCGGCGGGCTTGGTGCCGCGGAGAATGCGATCCACGAAACGCGCCATCGATCGATAGATTTCGCGGACATTGGGCCCATACGACGCCAGTAAGCCGTTGCGAGCGAACGGAGCCCAGCCCGACACCGAAGGGAGCCCGGCCTCGATTGCGAACTGGGCCACGCGATTGTTGACCTCAAACATTGCGGAATCGGGAAATACCATGAGCGCATCGCAACGCGCATCGGCGATCGAACGGAGGACTCGCTCCAGCGTGCTGAGTTCGCTCACCGGCAGCGAGGATGGCGACGTGTAAGGGAAATACACGATCTCGACGCCGAGCTTGGTCGCCGCGGCCTCCGAGGCTTGTCGCTCCTTGGGATCGCCTGGATGCTGCGGGCGCGCCAGAATCGCGAGCCGCCGCGTTTGCGGGATCCATTCCTTCAAAAGCTCGATCCGCTTGCCGACCAGGTCGAGCGCCAGGTAGCTCATGCCGGTCATGGTCCCGCCCGGACGGGCGAAGCTCTCGACCAGCTGGCCGTCCACCGGATCGCCACTGAATCCGAACACGACGGGCGTTGGCGACTGCATCGCTCGCATGGCATAGGCCATGAGTTCCTGCGTAACGACGACGTCGGGCTCCACTTTAAGAAGCTCGCGCGCCACCGCCTCCATGTCGTTGCGCCCGGTTGCCCAGAAAAGATGGAGGACCAGGTTCTGGCCCTCCACCCAGCCGAACTCCCGTAAGCCTTGGCGCAAGGACTCCTGATACGGCGATGGCTCGCCCGCCTGACCAAGGGCAAGGAACACGACGCGCCGCGCGCGGGTGGTGGCCCGCTGTTGCGCTGATGCCGATAACGGCGCGAGCGCCGCGGCACCGGTAAGGAGAGCGAGAAAAGCTCGGCGTTCCATCGTCCCACCTCGGGTCTTATTCGCCTTCGCTGTAGGAAGCGGTGACACGGCATCGTAGCGAATCAAGCAGGGATGCTGGAAGGGCTCTCGGATATCCGCCCGGGGTCAAAACCGGAAATCCTCATACCGAGCCTATGATGTCGGCTTCCCCCCATAACGACTGAGGAGCGGACGCAGTTTCATGTCGGCTTCTTGCCACAAGGCGAGATTTACTCGATCACCTCGTCGGCGAGTCGGAGGAAGGATTCGTCTACTTTTAATCCAAGCGTCTTGGCGGTCTTCAGGTTGACGACCAGCTCGAATTTGCTCGTCTGCATGACCGGAAGCTCGGCAGGCTTGGCGCCGTTGAGGATGCGACTGACGTAGATGCCAAGCTGGCGGAAGGCCTCGCTGCTATCGACACAGTAGGTGACCAGCCCGCCAGCCCTCACGAACTCGGGCCATTCGTAGACCGCCGGGACCTTGTGGCGCGCCGCAAGCGCAACAAGCTGGTCCTGTTGCACTTGGAAAATCGGGTCGGCTCCCATCACCAGCGCCTTTGCGCCGCGCTGGAGCAGCGCTTCGAAGGCGCTATCAATTTCACGAGCCGTGCTGGCCTTGAGCACCTGCAATTGCACGCCGACGGAATTCGCGGCGGTCTGCGCCTCGCGTATCTGTTCGTCAGCATTCAAATTGTGAGGATTAACCAAAAAGGCGATCACACGGGCGTTTGGAACCAGTTCGCGCAGAACCTCGAGTCGCTTGGGTGCGAGCGAGTTGTTGAGCAGATAGAACTCCGGTGCTGTTGCCGCCGGGCCGGTTGATGCTCTTGACCAGCCCGTCCTGGACCGGATCGCTGCCGGTCGTAAAAACGATCGGAATGGTCGTGGTGGCGGCCTGCGCCACCTGCGCGACCCGGGCGCCACCCGTCGTCACGAGGACAGCCACCTGACGCTGAATCAAATCGGCCGCAAACGCCGGCAAACGATCATATTGTCCGTCGCCATGGCGCAGTTCGATCGACAAATTTCTGCCTTCGACATAGCCGGTTTGCGCCAACCCTTCGCGGAAGGCCGCCAGACTGCGCGCCTCTCGTTCGGTGTCGGACGATCTGAGGCTGAGCCAGCCGATGGTGCGGATCGCGGTCGGCTGTGCGTTGACCGCAAGCGGCCACGCCGCCGCCGCACCACCGAGCACACTGAGAAACTCCCGCCGTCGCATGATCGTCCCTTGGCCCCGGAGAGGGCATCGCATCGGCTTTCGCGCCGTACCGAACCAGCGCCGCTATTCGATTACCTCGTCGGCACGGGCAATGAGCGTCGGCGGCACGGTGAGGCCAAGCCCCCTGGCGGTCTTTAGGTTGATCGCCAGTTCGAACTTGGTCGGTTGCAGGAATGGCAAATCGGCTGGCTTGGCGCCCTTGAGAATACGACCGACATAGACGCCCGATTGATAGTATTGATCGACCGTGCTGGCGCCGTAACTCATCAAGCCGCCGGCCGCGATGAATTCGCGCCGGCCATAGATTGCGGGCACGGCATGGCGCACAGCGAGGCCAGCAAGGACCGCACGGCTGTTCATGAACAGCGCGTCGTCCGACACGACCAGCGCGCCGGCGCGCTTTTCGGACAGCGTCGCAAACGCGGCCTCGAAGTCGCCTTCGGCATTGGCATTCAGAACCATCACGTCCTGTCCGATCCCGCGAGCGACGGCGTTCAACTCGCGCATGGCGGGCGTGTGGTTGAGATTGTTCGAGTTGACCAGGAACGCAATCAATGGCGTTGGCGCAATCAACTCGCGCACAAGCTCCAGCCGCTTGGGCCAGAGCGCGTTGGTGATCACCGTTACGCCGGTCAAGTTGCCGCCCGGCCGATTAAGGCTGGCAACGAGGCGGCCAGCCACCGGATCGCTACCGGTGGCGAAGACGACCGGCACGGTCGCGGCCACCACCCGCAAGGCGCCGACCGCGGTATCGGAGGCACCTGCGAAGATCACCGCCACTTTGCGCTCCACCAGGTCGGCCGCCAATTCCGGGAGGCGATCAAGCTGCCCATCCGCCCAGCGGAATTCGATCGCAACATTTTGGCCGTTGACGTAGCCGGCTTCGTTGAGCGCCCGCTGGAACGCCGCCACCACGTCCGAATCCGAAGCGAGCGACCGTCCACTCAAGAAACCCACCACCGGCATTGCCGGTTGCTGGGCCCGTGCGGCGAGCGGCATCGCCACTGCTCCAACCAGTGCACCGATAAATTCCCGCCGCCTCATGTCCGCTCCCAGCCTCAGAAGGCATCGTAGCGGCCCAAACGAGTGCTTTGATAGAGGTCAAAACGGGCCTCCGCTGCCGCAACACGAGATGACGTCCGATGTCCGTTCAGGGTCCGGAAATGCTCAGAGCGAGCCTATGACGTGCGCTTGCCACCCCATAGCGACCGAACAAAGGACGTCGTTTTAAGTCGGCTTCGTGCCATCGGCGACACGGCCACTTCCGTGATTTCAGGAAAGGGACTAGTTTATTGATACCCGTCCCCGTCGCACGCCGCGGAGGACCGGAATGGAACGTCGCCGCCGACGATTGCTGTATTTGGCCGCGGGTGCCGCTGCCCTGCCGGCCGTATCGCGCCTCGCTTCCGCGCAACCTTATCCGACGCGGCCAGTCCGCATCATTGCCCCCACGGCCCCCGGTGGCGCGCCCGACATAATCGCACGGCTGATCGGACCATGGCTCTCGCAGCGGCTCGGCCAGCAGTTCGTGGTCGAAAACCGCCCGGGTAGCGGCAACAACATTGGCACCGAGGCGGCCGTGCGGGCGGCGCCGGATGGCTACACGCTTCTGATCGCAAGTTCGTCGAACACGATCAACGCAACGCTTTACGACAAACTCAATTTCGTTTTTCTCCGCGACATCGCTGCTGTCGCGGGGATCATCAGCCTGCCTTTCGTCATGGTGGTCAATCCGTCGGTTCCAGCCAAGACGGTTCCCGAGTTCATAGCCCACGCCAAAGCCAATCCGGGCAAGATGAGTTTCGGGTCGCCCGGCATCGGAACTCCCGGCCATGTGAGCGGCGAGCTGTTCAAGATGATGACCGGAGTCGAGATGATTCACATACCGTATCGCGGCGGGGGCGCCGTCGTGAGTGATCTGCTTGGCGGACAGGTGCAAGTCTTGTTTGGCAGCACGTCGCTCACGGTCGAGCAAGTTCGGGCCGGTAAGTTGCGTGCATTGGCGGTCACGGGCGCAACGCGATGGGAGGGGCTGCCGGACATCCCGACCGTGGCCGACTTCGTATCAGGCTACGAGGCGACCTCGTTGTTCGGCCTCGGTGCGCCCAAGCAAACGCCTGCTGCGATCATCGAGAGACTCAATCGAGAGATCAACGCTGCTCTCGACGATCCGAACCTGAAGACACGGCTGGTCGACCTTGGCGGCACACTGCTGGCGGGCTCGCCTGCCGACTTCGGCAAGCTCATGTCAGACGACACTGAGAAATGGGGCAAAGTCATCCGGGCAGCCAACATCAAGACGGAATGAGAGACGCGGCATCGCGCAAATATTTCGATGACCGCATTGGCTCACGTGTGGACGGCGCCCTGGCAAGAACTTTCTGACGTTTCTGCAGCATTGGTCGGGTGCGGTCACGTGTCCGGCCTGTTGGCCGGCAGGTGCCGGCGAGCCATTGCCAGCAGTTCGGTGGCAATGGCCGCGCTGGCCAGCAGCTTGAAGCCCAGTGCCACCGTCAGACGTAAAGAGCGGCCGAGCGGCCGCGCTCATGCAGATCGGAAATTAAGACGCGTGCGTTCTCGCCGTTGAGCATCGCGAGTGCCTTTTCTCCCCCGGTCCGCACCGCCTCGACGTAGCCCGCGACCTGCTCGTCTTCCTGCACGCCCTGCGGATAATCGGTGGCGAAGACGATCCGCGAGTTGGGCAGTTCGGCGAGGCCCGCCTGAACCCATTGTGAACCCTCCTCGGCGGCCCGATCGCCGCTCGACCACCCGCAACAATCAAACACCAGACGCTCCTCCAAGTAATAGTCGAAGGGTTTTTGGGGCGTACGCCCGTGGTTCGGCAGCGCCGAGGTTCCGTTTCTCGCACGGTCCTGCAGGCCACGAATTCTTGACAAATAGCGCCCAATGCCGCCCCCGAAGTGCGAGACGTGGACGCGCAAAGTGGGAAGCTCATCGAACAAACCACTGTTGATGAGCCGCACAATGGCCACCATCAGGGAAAACTCCCAGCCGAGCATCCGGCCGAGATCGTCGACATACATCTGCGGCCAAGCGATGACACGCGGCAGCGGATGGATATAAACGTAGAGGTCCAGATCGGCGCAGCGGCGCCAGAACGGCCGCAGCGCCTCGACATCGAGCGCCTGCCCTTGCAGTTCGGATGCAATCACGACGCCCGGAAAGCCAAGCTCGACGGCACAGCGTTTCAACTCGACGCCGCAGGCATCGACATTGAATGCCGGCACATGGCCGAGACCGATGAAGCGGCCAGGATAGTCCCGTTCCGCCTGCCGCATACGGTCGTTGATCAGCTGGCATGTTTCGATCCTGGTCTGATCGAAGCCGCTGCCGCATGACAGCACTGCAGCATCGATGCCAGCACGGTCCATCATGCGGACATGGGCGGCCAGATCGCCAAGCAGCGGATTGAGCTTGTAGACCGGATTGCCGTGCTCATCGAGGCGCAGAAACCCCGCGTCGCCCCGCTCCAACAGCTCCGGAGGCGTGTAGTGGTGCTGAAAATCGACGATCATGCTTCGGCCTTGATATTTGTTTTCGGTACGCCGCTTGTCGCTGATCATCTCGGCGCTTCTGCGCCGATGTTCTGCGCGATCGGCCTCCAAAGCTCGCGCTCGTGGCGGATGAAGGCCGACAGCTCGGACGGCGACATCGCTCGCGTCGTGATGGTCAGAGCATCGAGCTTCTGACGGACCTCAGGCTTCGACAGGACCAGAACGATATCGCTGTTGATCTTGCGCACGATCGCGTTCGGCGTTCCGGGTGGCGCAACAAGCGCAAACCAGCCGGTGCCGATCACGCCCGGATAGGATTCCGTGACCGTCGGGATATCCGGATGAGTCTTGACCCGTTGCGAAGCTGCAACCGCAAGAACCCTGAGTTGCCCCTGCCCGATCGGCCCGGCGAGTCCGTCGACGATCGCAGGCACCCGGCCGCTCAACACATCGCTCATGGCGGCCGCGCTCCCCGGATAGAACACATATGTCAGCTTCGCCCCGGAGCGCGCCCGAAACAGTTCGGCCGTGACATGTGGAATTCCGCCTCGACTAAGCGCAAGGTTCAAGCCATCGGGCGTCTGCTTCGATTGAGCCACCAGATCGGCGAGCGCTGCGACAGGCTGATCCTTGCCGACCGCAATCGCCATCGGCACTTCACCGATGAAAGCAATCGGCACGAAGGCATCAACGTCCACGGCGTTCGAGGGCTGCACGACGGGAAGCAGCGTGAAGGTGGACGCAATCGCCATATGCAACGTGCGGCCGTCCGGCGGGGCTGTCAGCGCCGCTCGCGCCGCAAGCGAACCGCCCGCCCCCGGCTGGTTTATCAGCACCGTCTGCTGGCCCCACAACTGGCCGAGCTGTTCGATGACGATGCGCATCGCCGAGTCGGTGCCGCTCCCGGCGGCGATCGGCGTGACGAATTTGACCGGCCCTGACGGATAGGTTGCGGCCCGAACCTCTGAAGCGTCCAGCAATCCCGAAACAAACGGCAACAATGTGAGCTGCAGCAAGTAGCCGAGCGTTTTCATGACAAGCTCCCCGTGCTGACGAGCCATGTCGCAGGGTAGCTTTTGTGAGCATCATTAAAAATTCTTTCTTCCGATGAGGTCATAACCTAAACTATATGGGTGACCGCTAACGCTTGGGGGCTTTCCATGAAATGGGACGCTCGGATCGGCCGCCGCTTAAAGCTCCACGACCTTCACGTCCTGATGACGGTGGCCGAGCTTGGCAGTATGGGCAAGGCTGCCAAGCGCCTGAACGTGTCACAGCCCTCCGTTTCGAAGGCAGTAGCCGACTTAGAATATCAGCTCGGTGTTCGCCTGCTTGACCGGACCGCGCGTGGCGTCGAGACGACCGCCTACGGCCGAGCGCTTCTGATGCGCAGCATGGGCGCGTTCGACGAGCTGCGGCAGGGAGTCAAGGATATCGAGACCTTATCCGATCCCATGATCGGCGAAGTGCGGGTGGGCTGTCCCGAGGCGATCGCGGCAGGCTTCCTCGCGGTCGCGATCGAGCAGTTCTCGAAGCAGTATCCGCGCGCCACCGTGGCCGTGAATCCGGCCGATCATGTCTCGCAAGAATACGGACAGCTGCGCGATCGGCGCGTCGATTGTCTGGTCGGCAGAATCCCTGCGAGCGATCTCGAAGACGACATTCATTTCGAACCGCTCTACCAGGACCGGCTGTACATTGTGGCGGGCCGGAACAGCCCCTGGGCGCGTAAGCGCAAGATCGTGCTGTCCGACCTGCTGCAAGAGCCGTGGATTCTGACCCCGAGCATGTACGGCACCTTGCTTGAGGGGTTCCGGGCCAAGGGCCTCGCCGGCCCCAAAGTCACGGTACAGGCTTACTCTACGCATCAATGCACTTACCTGATCGCCACCGACCGTTTCGTTTCGGCTTTGTCGGGCTCTGTCCAACGCTTCAGCTTCAACCGAAGCGCACTCAAGGTGTTACCGGTGGATTTTCCGGCCAAGACCTGGATCGTCGGCATCATGCACTTGAAGTCGCGGAATTTGAGTCCCACGGCGCAGGCCTTTATGGATCACATCCGCAAGGCCGGGGCGAACTTTGTCCGCGATGTCTGCTTCGTACCACAAAGCAGACTCATGCACCGCAGCAGACCGCACTAATCGATCGCCCGACCTCGACGCCCTCCGAAGATGGACAAGCAAGGGCGATCGAATAGAAGGTGCTTTTAGCGGACCATCCAAAGGATCATCGACAGGGCGGCCGGGCGCGGCAATAGCGGCACGCTAAACAATGGCAATCCCCGGAACGACCCGTATCTGCATTACATCGTCAAGCTAGCACAGGCTTTGATCCACGCAGTCCTCGTAGCTGTGGTTGCGGGCAATGAACCCGCCGGACTTCAAGCTGTCGGCCAGCCGCGCGAACCCCTGCCGCGACACCTCGGGCGTGCGCGCCCACAGTCCCGCGTCCCGGTAGCGCCGATACGCGCTTGCCAGGATTTCGCGGGGAACGTCCGGGTAGTACGGCGCAACCGCATCCGCCAGGTCCTCCGCGCTGTGCTCTGCGACCCAGCTCAGCGTGCGACGGGTGGCGCGGACCATGGCGTCGAATGCCGCACGGTTGCGGTGAATGCTATCGCGGCTGGCGAGGAAGGTCGTATAGACCGTCGGCCCGCGCGAGCTGGCCGCATAGAGAACGTCGCCTGCCCCTGCCCGCAACGCCATCGACACGTATGGCTCGAACATTTGCGCCACATCGAGCTCACCGCTGCGGAGCGCCGCCAGGTTGTCCGACATGGTCCGGTCAGCCACCCGATCGAGGCGCGCCGGATCGATGCCGTGCACGCGCAGATCGTGCTGCAGGCAGAGCCAGGGCGTGGCGACCTCCGACACGGTTCCGATCCTCAGCCGCGTCAGATCGGCAAGCTGGAAGTTCGAAGGATCGCGCTTGCCGACCAGAAAGAACGGATCGCGCGCCGCGACCTCGCAGAAGCAAACCAGCGGCGAAGCGGGATCATCGTCGCGCGCTTTCATCACGCGCATCGGCCCGCCCCACGCGATATCGATCGAACCATCAAGCAGACCCGCCGCCGCGGCCGCCGGCGCCGGCGAGTTCAGCAATTCGACCTCGACGCCCTCGCCGGTATAGAAGCCGAGCGCATGCGTGGCGTAGAATGGGGCGTAGAACACCGCGCGAAAATTCTCGGAGAGCTTGACGTGCATGGACGCTCCAGCGTGACAGCGAGTGGCTCTGGCGGTGAAATGGGCGAGGGAGCCAACCGATGAAAAGCTTGCCAAGGTTTTTACTCGTTGTCGCGGCTGTTTTCCTTGCCCAGGCCGACGTCGCGCGCGCGCAAAACTATCCGAACCGCCCGATTCAGCTCGTTGTCACGGTGCCGCCCGGCGGCGCGGCCGATTTCGTGGCCCGGCTGATCGGCGCCAAGCTTGCCGACGCGCTGGGACAAACGGTCGTCATCAGCAATCGCGCCGGCGCCGGCGGCACGACCGCCGCCGCGCAGGTCGCCAAGTCGGACCCGGACGGCTACACCCTGCTGCTGAACACGATCGCAACCCACGGCATCGGCCCGCACATCTACGCCAACCTGCCCTATGACCCGGTGAAGGATTTTTCGCCCGTCATCCTGATCGCGAAACTGCCCCTGATCATGGCGGTCAACGCGGAGGTCCCCGCCCGGTCGGTCAATGACGTGATCGCGCTCGCGAAGGCCAAGCCGAACGAGCTCAGCTTCTGCTCCGCCGGCAGCGGCGGCGCGCCGCATCTGGCCGGTGAGCTGTTCAAGAGCCTCACCGGCACCGAGTTGTTGCACGTGCCTTATCGCGGCAGCGGTCCGGCGGTGATCGATCTCATCGCCGGGCGCATCACCATGATGTTCGACGCCACACCATCGCTGTTGCCCAACATCATGGCTGGCAAGCTTCGGCCGCTGGGCGCCGCAAGCCCGCAACGCCATCGGCTCTTGCCGGACGTCCCCTCCTTCGCGGAGCTCGGCTATCCCGGAATGGACATCGCGCTCTGGTATGGCGTGGTGGCGCCCGGCGGCACGCCGGCGCCGGTGGTGCAGCGGCTCAATGCCGCCCTGGGCAAGATTCTGGAAATGCCCGACGTCCGCAAAAGCCTGACCGATCAGGGCGCCGACGTGCAGGGCGGCTCCGCCGAAGACTTCGACGCGTTCATGCGCAACGAGTCGGCGCGCTGGAGCACGGTGGTGAAGCAGGCCGGGATCAAGCCGGAATGACGGCACGTCTCGCCGCGACGCTGCCCGTCGCTACTTTGCAGCGACATCTTCCAAGGTGCCCGCTTGCGCCGCTACCATAACCTGTTGCGAGCTTGAGGTGGTCATGAGGCGGCGGGAATTTCTTGGTCTTGTCGGCTGGGCAGCGGCGTGGCCAAGTGCGACGCACGCACAGCAGGCCGCAATACCAATCATCGGATATCTCAGTGGTCTGTCCGAAACGCAAGCGGCGTTGCAATTGTCCGCGTTCCGCCGTGGATTGAGCGAATTTGGATTTGTTGAGAGTCGAACCGTCGCGATGGAATTTCGGTGGGCGGACGGTCAGTTCGACAGACTTCCCGCGATGGCGGCCGATCTGGTGCGCCGTCCAGTGAATCTGATCCTCGCTCAGACTCCTCAGGCTGCGCTCGCGGCCAAGGCAGCCACGACGGTCATTCCAATTGTATTTGTGGTGGGTTTCGACCCGGTGGCAGGCGGCCTTGTTACAAGCCTGGCGCGACCGGGCGGTAACATCACCGGCCTGTCGCTGCAACTGACTGACATGGCCGGTAAACGGCTTGGGCTTTTGTGCGAGTTGATCTCGAAGTCACCGGTCGTTGCCATGATCGTCGATCCGGCCAGTCCCAATTCTGCGCCGGAGATCAAGGATGCGCAGGCGGCCGCACAAGCGCTGGGGGTCCGGCTCAAGATGTTCAACGCGGCGACGCCGGCCGAACTTGACACGAGCTTCGCTGCCATCACCAGAGAGCGTCCCGATGGGCTACTTGTCGGGGCTGAGCCGTTCTTGGTGAATCGACGAACGGAGTTGGTCGCGCTGGCGAACCGTCTTGGGATTCCTGCTGCCTACCCGCAGCGCGAATACGTCGATGCTGGTGGCTTGATCAGCTACGGAACGAACGTTGCCCATTCCTACCGGCAGGCGGGCATATATGCCGGGCGAATATTGAAAGGTGATAAGTCCACAGACCTACCGGTTATGCGATCAACCGCATTCGAATTGGTCATCAACATGAGGGCTGCGAAAACACTTGGACTCACAGTCCCCAATTCAATGCAGCTCCTTGCCGACGAGGTGATCGAATAGGGCGCCGATGTCGCCTATTGGCGGTGATGTCGAAATCGTAAAGCTAATGCTGGAGAAAATCTGCGGCTGCTCGGTGACGTGCCAGTATCGTCGGTACCCGAGCCGGGTCGGTCCGCCCGAAACCGCATTCTGCTCCGAGCCCGAAACCCGACAACACCGTCCGTGCGGCCTCGATGCGTCGAGCATCGCCGGTCGCGTCGTCGAATTGCAGCAAGCCAAGATATGGCCAGGTCCCTTTGGTATTACGCCATCGCTTCATCGGTGCGAAGAATGAAGAGTCGGCGTGGCGAGGGATTGGGACATGGATGAAGGCAACACTTCGCCCGATGAACTGATCAATGCCGTTCATAAGCTCGACCAGGACCGACGCATCCTCAAGGCGCACGAGCGGCTGATCGTTTGGCGAGCCGTAGCAGAGATGAAAGCCCAGCTCCACGTCGTCTGGAACAGCCGCCGCGAGCCGTGCAAATTGTCCAAATGACTGCTCTTTGTAGTCGTGGTCGCGCTCGGGGAAGTAGTTCTCGAACAGTAGAAGCTCCTGGCAGACATCGAACTGAATCGACAGTTGCTCATGTGGGATTCCTGCCAGGATGTTTGTGAGCGCTTTTAAAAGCGCCTTCTCATAGGCGCGTAGATACCGTGAACGCCCGTTGGGACTGACATACATGAGGCCGCTCGCCATCGGTGTCGGCAAGGCAAACTGGAACCGTGTCGGTGCGGAAATTCGTCCTTCGCTCTTGAACCGGCTGAACGTCTTGTATGATTCCAGGGCAGCTCGATCATAGGTCGTATCGAAGTCGACCCGTTCAGGATCAACATCCGGCTTCATCCGCAGCCGTCGGATCTCCCGAAACACCGTGGCGTCCGACTGCCTGACGGGCAGCGGTGGTTGATCCGGATCAACCTCCATCGCGGGATGTGAGGTCAACATCTTCTGCTGAAACACGATCCACTTGAGGCGCTCGCCGGTTTCGCCGTCTGGCATTCGTCGAAGATAGTCGCCGACCGAGCTGCTCAACGCCGCAAAGACGGCTTCGCCATCCGGCAATGGAATGCTGCCGACGAAGTGGAGGAGATCAGCTTTCGCGGCCATCGTCATACACTCGTGAACAGAGGCAGCGGGAATTCCGCGTCATTGGCGCGGTCTATTGGGGGTAGAGGACAATTTTTCCCGACACAGATCCTTGCTCGAGAAGTGTCTGAGCCGTTGCGGCTTCCGACAGCGGCAGCCGAAGCCCGACGCGGGGGTTGATTCGACGCTGCGCCAAAAGATCGATCAGCGTTCGCGTCATCTGCTGACGCTTGTCGCGGTGATGGTCGTAGGTGTGAATGTTGAAGCAGCGCAACGCCAGACTCTTGGTCGATAAACGGCTCATCTCTTCGTACACGTCGGCGTCGGGTGGTTGATTATGCACATTGTAAAAAACCAGAGTGCCGAAATCAGCGAGTGAGTTGAACAGAGTGGCAAAATGCGGACCAACAATGTGGTCGAACGCCACGTCAACGCCGCGGCCGTCGGTCAGGGCGAGGATGCGCGCGACGACGTCCTCCTCCCGGTAGTTGACGATGTAATCAACTCCCGCCTTTTGCGCATATGCCGCTCGTTCAGCGGAGCCAACGCTCCCGATGACCACGAGCCCGCGATCTTTGGCGAGTTCCGCCAGCGCCCCGCCGATGCCACCGGCGACACCTGTGACGAAAATGCTTTTGAGTCTTTCCGACGCCTCGAACATCTCAAGCATCGCGTAGGCCACAAGATAGGTGGGAAGCACGACGGCTTGATCAAAATCCACTCCTGCCGGGAGTGCATAAGCTGCACTGGCTGGGACGCATATCGCCTCGGTATAACAACCACCTCGCACCGGCAGGTCACGAGCGCTGACCAGCACAGCCTGGCCGACTTGAAGCGAGGACACGCCGGAGCCAATGGCATCGATGATGCCGGACAATTCGCTTCCCGGACTGGCAGGCAATGGCGGCATCCAGGAATACCGTCCCTCGCGGATCAAGATATCGGGGCGGCTGACCCCAATTGCTCGGGAACGGATCACGACCTCGCCGGGCCCGGGTACCGGCATCGGCCCGTCAACGATTTCCAGGACGTTTGGTCCGCCAGGCTGCCTCAGCACCACAGTCTTCATAAGAGATGACGCCCCCGCGTGATGACAAGGATTATCGCTTCACCGGATCCTTGGTGTCCGGGCTCTTGAACGAGAACGCGGTCCGATAGGCGTCCCACTGCGACGCCTGCCCACTCGCCGTCAACGCTTCGCGGCACTCCGGGATCGTGCAATGCTGGCAGCATAAGGCCAAGCACGATCCGGGAGGAAGGCCAATGCGGTCACCAGCGTACGCAGTCTTGTTCGCAAGCCTGGGGCTGCTTGCGCTCGGCGATCGTTTCGTCGCGGCGCAGGACGCCTATCCGAGCCGCACGGTGACGCTGACCATCGGCTTCGCAGCCGGCGGCAACGGCGACATCATCGCGCGCATCGTCGCCGAAGGGCTGACCCCGCGGCTGGGCCAGACAGTGGTGGTTGAGAACCGCGCCGGCAGTGGCGGCAACATCGCGTCCGCCCGGGTCGCCAAGCTGCCGCCAGACGGCTATCAGCTCATCGCGCAGACCGGCGGCCACGCGGTCTCGGGCGCGATCTACAAGTCGCTGCCGTTCGATCCGGTCGACGATTTCGAGATGATCTCCACCGTCGGCTACCAGTCCTTCATGATCGCGGTCCGGGCCGACAATCCGATCAAGACCGTGGCCGACCTGGTCGCCGCCGCCAAGGCTCAGCCCGGCAAGCTCACCTACTCGTCGGTCGGTGTCGGCTCGACGCAGCATCTCGCCGGCGAATGGTTCGGCGCGCTGACCGGCGTGCGGATGACGCATGTGCCGTATCGCAGCGGCAGCGCGACCATGACCGACCTGCTCGGCGGCCAGATCGACGTGGCGTTCGACACCATCACGGTGGTCGATCCGCAGTTCCGCGCCGGCAAGGCCCACGTGCTCGGCGTCACCAGCGGCACGCGCTGGTGGAGCGCGCCGGACGTGGCCCCGGTCGCCGATGCCGTGCCGGGCTACGACGTGCGCACCTGGGTCGGCATCGCAGCGCCGAAGGGCTTGCCGGAACCGGTACTCAAGAAGCTGAATGATGCAATGCGAGCCGCACTCGCCGACCCGGCAATCGTGGAGCGCTTGCGCAAGACCGGCGGCATGGACGTACAGGGCAAGCTCGCCCGAGGAGATGCGGACCATGGTCGCCGGCCAGGTCGCGCGCTGGAAGAAAGTGGTAGCCGACGCCAACATCCCGCAGCAGTGAGCGTCAGTCGCGCATGGCGCCGATCGCGTCCCAGAAGTTCAGAGACCGTTGGTCCTGATTTCGCACAGCAGCCGATAGACTCCGATCTCGGCCCTTGGAAACTCATTCGCGAGCGCCACCGCGATCTGCGAGGCGTCGGGCACCCGAAGTGTCTCCACCAACAGGCAAGCCTCGATCTTGCGATCGCCGCCACGCAGGCGTTCTTCCATGGACACCGGGAATTCGAGCGGGTCCGCGGCCTGCCAGATTTCGCCGCAGGCGACTGCCTTGTCCTGCATCAATGTCTCGATCGCCGCTTTCAAGGCCGATTCATCCGGGCGTTCGCCAAACCGTACCGTCACCACGCCGGTGCCTCGCATGGCACCGAGCCGGAAGCTGCGATGGCAGACCGTCCTGATCATGTCCTTGAAGATTTCCGACATGACCGTTCGCGTCATCGGTGTCGGCGCGTCGAGCCGCCCGAGATAGGCAGCGGACTTGAGAACCTGGACCGATTGCGTGACGTAAAAATTGAAATAGCGCGGTTGCCCCGAGATCGCCTCGTGCCGTCGTCCGAGCAGGAACCCTGGAATGGCGATCCGCTCCGCCAGATGCTCGTGCTGAAACCATTCCTCGAACTCGGCCTCGCGGCCAGGCGCGACGTTGTTAAAGATCGCAAGAACACCGGGCAATGGTTCGGCCATGTCGCCTGTCCGTGATGTCCCGACCGCCTGATTGGGACGGGCTTTCGTCACAACCATACCCGGCGCGGCCCACCGCCACCAAGCCGGCCACGGCAATCTGGTTGCCCGCATGCCGCATTTCAGACTGTCCCGGATATCGCTGCGCTCATCCGGGCTACAGCTCGCTATTGACGTTTACGTGACAGCCTCACGAGCGCTTGACGAAGCCATACGTCGGTCGGAGCGAGTTTGAGTCCTTGCTCGTAGCTGCGCCGAGCTAGATCGATCTGTCCCCGCAACTCATAAACGTGACCCTGCCCGCGATAGGCAGCCGGCGCGGTCGCATCGATGCGCTGAACTGCGTCGTAGTCCGCTAGAGCCTTGTCAAGATGCCGTTGCTGCAGGTAGGCATTGCCGCGATTGACATAGGCGCTGATGGACCGAGGATCGAATTCGATGATTGCTGAATAGTCCGCGATCGCACTATCGAAGTCCTTGCGCTGGGCAAGAAAGTACGCCCGGCTACTGAGAGCGAACGCATTCGATGGATTAAGTGCGACCGCACGATCGAAAGCAGTTCGAGCCTCGCCGAAGCTTCCCAGTCGCGCAAGCGCCAATCCTCGTCCAACCTGCGATGGGACATCATCCGGGGCCATTCTCAGAACTGCGTCGTAATCTCGCAGTGCTTTTTGAAATTGCCCGGCGGCCAGCAGCGTTTCGGCGCGACCCCAAAGCACAAAGGCGTTGGGACTGAGGGTCACAGCACGATCCGAATCGCGAATGGCCTCCTCAAATCGATTGATGCGCGTCAACGCTCCAGCAAGAAATGTCAGAACGGCCGCTTCAATTCGCTCAGGAGGCCGAAGTGCAAGGGCCTTGCTGAACTGCTCGATAGCTTCAGCATGCTTCCCAGCTTTTGCTGAAGCTTCACCCGCCTTTACCAGGCGGTCGAATTCTACAACGACGTCGGGAGAGCTATTTGGTGCCGGAGCAGATACTTCTGGAAATTGGGGGGGAGCACTTGCCGGTTGGGCCACGCCACTCGACGCAAGTGAGTTCGATCCACAAGTTGGCGCAAAGTAGTAGAGCTATCGCCAAAGAGTGCGTCACAAATCGCGCGCCCGAACAGCGCGCGATGCACAGCGCGCGTAGCCCGGATGAGCGGCCCGTCAGGCCGCGATATCCGGGAAGATTGTCCCGGATATCGCTGCGCTCATCCGGGCTACAGCTGTGTTATGGGCTTTTCTCATACGGGTTTGATTGGTTTCACATTGAAGGAAAATGGTTGGCATAAAGCAGCGCCGCGAAGATCAGGATTATGCCGATCGCGGTATGTCCGATGGTCCGAAACCAGTATCGGATAGGCTGCGAAGACCGTCATATACGACGCCCCTTGACTGCAATCTTCCGGTACGAACCGCAACGAACAGCAGACGTCCCGTAACGACAACGTAATAAATCGTGCCTGTGCTGAGCGCGATCAACCAAAACCAGCCCGAGAGCGTGTTCAATGGCGGCCCCTCTTAGTGCCAACTTCAAAAGTCATGAAGCGAACGGGCGATTCGATCTGAAAGAGCCCTGCTTTAGTGGCCCCTTCTGACAACGGAAGTGGTCCCGATTGCTGAGCGTCGACTCGGATCATCGAATCGTGGTCGGTGGAGATATCGCGTGAGCCGACCCTCGGCGCCCCAACCGCGCCACCTCGCCAACGGCGCAAGCATCGCTGCAAGCACCATCAACGCAATCAAACCAAGCAGGATGTAAAGTCCGAAAAAGACGAAGGCCAAAACTACGGCCAAGTTGATTATTAAGCCAAGAACAAATCTTCTAAGGCGACTGCGGAACGTCGCACGATCATGGGGATTCACGCGATTCACGATGCCCTTCTCTGCGCGCCTGCAGAGGCGGACGAAGTCCACGGCGAGCAATGTGAAAAACAGCAATATGATCAGGAAACCGAATGCAGTGTGACCCGCCGAGAAGAGCCCGAAGGCGATCGCCCCAAATACGATCAGGCCAACATAAAATTCGAGCGCAAACCGGATGTAGTCTATGACCGTGGGAACACGGTCGTTCACGTAATACCTCCTCTCCTGTGCAACCCACATTCGCGGTCCCGACATTTGATCCGCCGATCACGATTCACGTTTTTGTGCCAAGCTCGATCGATAACCGCGCCGCACCGCTTTCGTCTGGTTCAGGATCTGTAGCCCGGATGAGCTGCCGGCAAGGCCGCGAAATCCGGAAACGACTGTCCCGGATATCGCTGCGCTCATCCGGGCTACAGCTGAATGGTGGGTGCGAGTGCATCTTTTTGAGCCTGCGTCAGAAAATAGGTCATCGTGCCATCTCCAAGAAGGCGATTTACCGACCGGAACCCACCGCTTCGTGAGCATCGAGAAAGCGCAAGAAGTCCAATACGCGCCGATCAAGCGAGGCCCAATCGGCCTCAGGAAATTTTGTTTTCTTAAAGTCGTACCGGGCGCCCACGAGGAGCGTCCAATAGAACCGCACCGAACATCGATCTTCGAGGGGATCTTTTCGGCTCCGGAGTCGCACTTCGACATTGCACGATCAGCGGTTGGCCCAGCGGTCGATGAGTGGCATCAGCGACCGAAACAAACTCAGCCGTTTTCCAATGCCAGAAACCGTGCTCGTCAGGCTCGCGACTCGGCCAACGGTTTTCAAGCTCCGATCGTTGCTGTCGCAAATTTGATTCCGACAGTTCCCGTGGCACCTGTACCAAGTAGAAAAGAGAAAGCGCAGGGGCTGGAAAGTGGTCCGTGCGCGGAAATTGAGGCAGGTCCGCATTGACAAAAGAGACGTAGGGTTGGCCGCCGGATTCGCGCTGGTCCCTGATCGTGACCGTTTTACTGGCGACCAAGGGTTGCGGGATCGCCAGCAACTTGTCGCCAAGGGTCACGTGAGCCACCGGAAACGGCCTCGGTGCGATTTGAGAGGCTCCATCCTGTGACAACACGACGTCCCCGAAACCGAATACGAGAACTGTGCCGACCATCCAAGTCGCAAGCATAGGCGCCGGTGCGCGGCCGATCGGCGATTTAACCGCTTTGTCAATTGAAGTCGCGGCGGCATTGTCAAAGTCACCGACACCGCGTAGCGCTGCGACAATTCTGCCGCCCCGCTCCACCGATTGCCCGACAACCGACATTGGCGCCTCGCGATCATGAGCGAGTAATTATCCGACCGTACTCGTTTCAATTGTATGAACGCGGTTCGGAAAGTTTTTGAGTTAAATCGTGCTTCGGGTCGAAGCACGTTTCGGCAGCGGCGCTTGCCGTTGGCCCGACTCAAAAACTGATCCGGGCGATCTGCCGGTGCCGGCGGCAACCAAGTTCTCGCTGACCATCAGTCGCAACACACACACATCGCACACTCCGTCATTCCGGCCGAGCGAAGCGAGTGCCGGAATTCCAACTTTGTTCTGGTCTTCACGTTAATCAATTGACATTTCGGAACGAAAATCGGCGGCGAAATCGGTCTGTAACTGGTGGGATGTGGTTGAACGTGCTATATATGATGCGTGAACGCATCGGCCGCATACAGCATTCCGGCGGACCTGGCCTCCGAACTGGAACGCAAGTTTTTCTGGTGGGAGCCAGTAGGCGCGCAGCCTCGTTCAGACCTCAGAATATTCGCGCAGGCGATGGATCTGGCTTCATTCGAAGATGTCCTGCGTCTTGAAGCAGCGCTCGGTGCTCATCATCTCATTGAAGTGATGCTCCGGGCTGAGCCAGGCTGGATTAGCGAACGATCATGGGATTTCTGGCGAGGACGTTTGACCCTGGCTACCGGCGCGGTGATACCTGAGGCACCGCCGCGGAGATCATTTGATGGCCGTCTGGTTTGAGCCTAAGACAAGTACCCTTTCCAAAGCTCAGAAAGAAATCTGGCCTCTACTCGCTCCCGCTCCCAGCTTGTCGTTCGTGTTGTACGGAGGCACAGCCGTCGCCCTTCATCTCGGCCATCGCGCTTCAATTGATTTCGATTTCTTTCGATCTTCGCTTCTCGACAAGGGAGAAATTCAAACGTCGTTCCAGTTCATGGCCAATGCACAAACGATTCAGGAAGGCGTAAATACGCTCGTTGTAAACGTGCGCATGCCGTCTGGTCCGGTAAAGGTGTCGTTTTTTGGCGGCATGGCGATCGGCAGGGTCAATGACCCGTTGCAGACGAAAGACTCAACACTACTCGTCGCTTCGACCGAAGACCTGCTGGCCACGAAGCTCAAGGCGATTCTGGATAGAGCAGAAGCCAAGGATTATCGCGATATCGTTGCGATATTGTCGGCCGGGGTTTCGTTAGAAAGAGGGTTGGGGGCGTTTGCCAAGATGTATGACAAAGACCCGGCGCTGCCTCTGAGAGCGATCGGTTTTTTCAAGGATGGCGATCTGCCGTCCCTTTCCAAGCCCGACCAAGACGCACTTCGCGCTGCGCGCGACCGCGTTTCTGCAATTCCGCAAGTGCGGCTGATTCGCGGGTCGCTTGCCGGTGCGCCGGGCGACTGCAAATCTTGATTATGGCGGGGCAAGGCCGACCCGTTGTGGGCGCGCCCCGGAATGACCGAGGAGAGTGATGAGCGTCGACTCGGATGATCAAATCGTGCCGGCCGGCGAGGCTGCGAAATCCGGGAACGACTGTCCCGGATATCGCCGCGCTCATCCGGGCCACAACTCGCTACAGCTCGCGTCTTGGTCCGTTCGATTGTGGGCGTCCAACCGTCATCCCAGGTGGCTTCGCAGGATTGGCCAGCCTTGCGCTGCGATCAGCGCCAGGCCGGAGAACAGCAAAAGTATCAGGATCACCTTGCGGAACGCGGCATCGTCCAGCTTGCCGTAGAGCTTGAACCCGATCCACAGCCCGGCCAGCAGCGCGGGAAGGCCAAGGATATAAAGTTTGGCGATCTCAAGAGTCAGGACGCCGCTGAAACCCAGGGCGATTGCGGTGACGGTCGTTGCCCCCAGCATGACGGGCTGAAATACCGCGCGCTGCACATCCTTCGGCCAGCCGCGCATCTGGCACCATACCGTGATGATAAAGCCCGGCAACCCGGTCATGCCGCACAGGATCCCGTTCAGAACACCCACCCCGCCGTCGACGGCAGCGCCTGGTTGCACCGGCTTGAAGGCAGGCTGCAGCAAGCCGTGCGTGCCGTAGACCATAAGGAGCATGCCAACGCCGATGCGCAGATATGTTGGTTCGATATAGGTGAGAAGCACGGTCCCGATCGGCACGCCGATGACCCCGCCGGCGATGAAGGGTGCAATCGTGCGCCAGCTCAGCGAGCGCCGCAGCTTCCAGACGCCATAGCCTTGCGTCAGGAAGCCGTAACCCACAATCAACGCGGTGGTTTGAACCGGGGTGATGATGTGGAGCCAAACGCCGGACACCACGAAGCCCATGGCAAAACCGGCGAGGCCCGATGCGAAACCGCCCATGAAGGCGGCGAGGAGAAAGAGTCCGAGAACAACGCTATCCATGGCCCGCTCCAAGGATTGAGGCGAGCAGCGCTTGGATGGCGATCCATCTTGAGGGGAGGCCGCGAAATCCCCTGTTCCGAAGTATCAGCGGTTCATTTGGCGCAGGTGCACGGCGTGACCTTGTGAATCCAGGTTTTGGCGACCGCTTCGTTGGCCCAAAAATCCAACCCGACTTTGACCGAGGGGCCCATCCAGACGAACGCTTCGATGAATTCGATGTCGACGCCGTTCTCGATCAGCCGCTCGAAGCCGACCTCGAAATGACCAGATGAATTCGCCACGCAACGCGACGCATCCACCGAGACGACGGCGGTCCATTTCCTCTCCATGGCGGGAAGCCGCCATTCGGAAAAATGGGGTTGGGTGATCGTGAGGACTGGCTTGCACAGTTGCCGCGCAACCGCAGGCGTGAGGCTGGCGGCGCCAAGGACGCCTGCAAGAAGGATGGATAGGGATGACGGGACGATATCGCTCATGGCGCTCCTCCCCGGGCGGGGTCAGAGCAGCGCTTGAGACACCATCGTCTTCAAGATCCGGGCGGCTGCGAGGGAGCCCGACTGCCTATGGGAGGCGAAACGGGGTCTGTATCCCGCCTTCTCAGCCGGACTTCAAAGTATCATTTCTCAGGGCTGTATGAGTTCTTCTCATGATGGACGTCGCTCATCATGAGCCGCCTCATTATAGGAGCTGTCGCCCGGATGAGCGGCCGGCGAGGCCGCGAAATCCGGGAACGACTGTCCCGGATATTGCTACGCTGCACTCCGGGCTTCCACAGGTGCGCTCGATACGGCTACAGCCGCTCGTAGGTTGCCTGCCGCATTTCGAGTGCGGTGCGCCACCGCCCGCGACCCGCCGCTACTTTGCGGTGGCGATCACGCGACGGAAGATTTCCAGATCGTCCTTGATGACCTGACGAAACTCTTCGGCGGTGTTGCCGACCGGCGAGGATTTGATGTCGTTGATCCGTTTGATCACCACGGGATCGCGCATGGCGCGGCCGACATCGGCGCGGATCTTCTCCAGGACATCGGCTGGCGTCTTGGCGGATGCCATCAACGCGAACCAGGTGTTGCTTTCGAACCCTGCCAGGCCGGACTCCGCCAGGGTCGGCGCCTCCGGCGCGTTGGGATCCCGCGTCGGACTGGCCGCCGCCAGCAGCCGGACCTTGCCGTCGCGGACGATCGGCAAGGTGGTCGAGGGCGACGCGAACATCGACTGCACGTCGCCGGTGACCAGGGCCAGCACCGCCGGCATCGAACCGGGATAGGGCACGTGCACCATGCTCGGGATGCCGGCCGCCTGCATGAACCGCTGCATGCCGAGGAACGGCGCGCTGCCCGGTCCGGCCGACGAGAACGTCAGGCCGCCGGGGGTGGACTTCGCCAGAGCGATGAACTCCTTCACGGAGTTCGCCGGCAGGCTCGGAGTCACCATCATGTGGTGATACTCGCGCCCGACGATGGTGATCGGCTCGAAATCCGCGATCGGATCGTAGGGCAGGCTCTTCAGATGCGGCGTGATGACGATCGCGTTGGTGCTCATCAGCAGCGTGTAGCCGTCGGCCGGCGCCTGATGAACCGCCGTGGTGGCGATGATGCCATCCGCGCCCGGCCGGTTGTCGACCAGCACCGAGGTGTTCCAGACCACGCGCAGGTGGTCCGCGACGATGCGGGCCAGCAGGTCGGTCGTGCCGCCCGGCGCAAATCCGACCACGATGCGAACCGTGCGATTCGGAAAATCGGTCGCGGCGCTCGCCGGGCCCATCAGGCCGGCCGCGAGCACCAGCAGCAAGAACAGCGGCCGAAGCCATGACACCATCATCGCAGTCTCCTTCATCGAGGCGTGTTCATCGAGGCTTGTTCATTAAGGCTTGGCTTGAAAGATAACTTGGCTTTGCGAATCTTGAATGAGCTGCCAAAGCCGCGGCGGCGACAGCGGCAGCTCGCGGATCGGCACGCCGAACGACGACAGCGCAGCGGCGACGGCGTTGCTCACCGCGGCCGCCACCGCCACGATCCCGCCCTCGCCCGCGCCCTTGGCGCCGAGCGGGTTGCCGGCGGCCAGCGCCAGCTCCATGAACTGGCCGCGGATGTTGGGAAAGTCGGTGGCGGACGGCAGCAGGTAGTCGGCGAAGGATGCGGTCAGCAACTGCCCGTCGTCGTCGTAGCTGAGCTGCTCCAGGAACGCGCCGCCGAGCCCCTGGACGATGGCGCCCAGCGCCTGGCCGTGCACGACCAGCGGATTGAGCACGCGGCCGATATCCTCGATGGCGACGAAGTCGACCAGCTCGACCGCGCCGGTGCGCGGATCGACCGCCACGTGGGCGGCGTGGGTGCCGTAGCTGAACGGCTTCATTTCGGTGTAGTCGAAGGTCGCGGTCACATCGACGGTCTCGCCGCGGTCGGCCGCGAAACCCGCCAGCACATCCAGACTTGCGCGTGCGTCGGTGTCGCTGCGGCACACTTCGCCCTGGCGCCAATCGAGCGCCACGTTCGGCCTGCCAAAATAGTCCGACGCGACGGATTTGAGCCGCTCGATGAAGGCCTGCGCTGTGGTGTGGACGGCATTGCCGGACATCACCGCAGACCGGCTGTGCCAGGTGCCGAAACCCTCCTCCAGCTCGTCGGTCGAGGCGCAAATGATGCGGATGCGATCGAGCGGCAGCTGCAACGCGTCGGCGCACACTTGCGCGAACACCGTCTCGTGGCTCTGTCCGGAGCTGGTCGAGCCGACAAACACGTCGAGCGTGCCATTTCGGTTGAGGCGAATGCGGGCCTGTTCCTTCAAACCGCCCGCGCTGCTTTCCACGAACGAAGCAAATCCGACGCCATGGCAGCGGCCGTCACGCAGGTGCCCCTGCCTGGGCTGCTTCTCGGCCCAGCCGATCTGCTGCAGCGCCTGCTCGAACACCGTTCCGAAATCGCCGGAATCGAATTGTGCCGGCGGCTCGTAGCTCACGAGCTTGCCGATGTCGAACGGCATCTCTCGCGCGGTGACGAAATTGCGCCGCCGGATCTCGGCCGGATCGATGCCGAGATCGCCCGCCGCGATGTCGATCAATCGCTCGCGAAAGAAATTGGCCTCGACCCGTCCCGGGCCGCGATACGTTCCCGATGGCGTCTTGTTGGAGACATGAGCGTTGACCGTGCAGGCGAAGTTCGGGATGCGGTACGGCCCCGGCAGGAATTGCGCACACCGCGTCGCTGGCGTGCCGCCGGTGCCGCGCGCATAGGCGCCGATGTCGATCGTGACCTCGCCGCGCAGCCCCAGGATAATGCCGTTGCGGTCGCAGGCGATCTCGAGTTCGCAGGTCGCCTCGCGCGAATGGTTGGTTGCCAGGAAATGCTCGCGCCGATCCTCCACCCATTTGACCGGACGGTTGAGTTTGCGTGCCAGGAACGGGATGAGAAAGTCTTCCGGGTAGAACTCGCCGCGCACGCCGAAGCCGCCACCGGCGTCGGCCACCTTCATCACCACCGAGCTTTCCGGCAGGTCGAGCATCGCCGCGAGCGTGGTGCGGTTGAAGAATGGCACCTTGGTGATGCCGGACACGGTCATGCAGCCTTGGCTCTGGTCCCAGACCGCGACCAGCCCGCGCGTTTCCATCGGAACGGCGGTGTGGCGCTGCACCCGGAAGCGCTCGCGCCGCACGTAAGGCGCGCTGCGGAACGCCGCATCGGCGTCGCCGCGACCGACCTTGATGCTGGAATGATTGGTGCCGGCGGTCTCGTGGATCAGCGTGGCGGCCTCCGCGGCTGCCTGCCAGCTCAGCACCGGCGGCAGGTCCTCGACCTCGGCCGAAATCAGCGACAGCGCGTCCTCGGCGACATAAGGATTGGTCGCGACCGCCACGGCCATCGGTTCGCCGACATAGCGGACCTTGTCGCTGGCGAGCGGCAGTTGCAGGAATTTCTCAAAGCCCGGCATCGCCGCAATGCGCGACCGGATCGGCCTCAAGAATGCGGAAAAATCCGGCAGGGTGAATACGCCGACGACGCCCGGCAGGGCGGCCGCCGCCGCGACATCGATGGTCCGAATTCGGCCATGCGGCCACGCGCTGCGAAACAACGCCGCATGCAGCATGCCGTCGAGGTGGACGTCGTCGACGAAGCGGCCCTGCCCGCGCAGCAGCCGGGCATCCTCCTGGCGGACGATCGGCTCGCCGATCAGCGGCATCGCGCGATGACCCGATGTCGCACGGATGTATCCCCTCTAAGCTGTCCAACCGAACGGCCTATGCAGGCTATCGGTATTAGTATGCGTACAAACGAATATTCGCAATAGAATCCGGGTCAATCGATGCATGCACGCGCGGCTGGTCGGCAGGTCCGTGACCACATTGACTCGACCGCCTCGGATTGGAAGTATGCATATGAACCGCCCGAGCCGCGCGGCTGGCTGAGTGCTTGACCTTTATGTGCCGACGAGCCCGGCGCGAAGGACCGCAGAGAACCTCAAAGAGAATCACCAAGAGAATCACCAAGAGATCCTCCAGGCGAGAGGACAGCGGGATGCAGGTGATGGTGCAGCAGTCGTCATCGGCGATGCGGGCGAATCCCTCCGTCGACGCGGTCGGGGCCGCGGTGCGATCGCTGCTGCCGACGATCCGCAGCAGGGCGGCGGCGTGCGAACGCGCCCGCTCGGTTCCAGACGAGACCTTCGAAGAGCTGCGGCAGACCGGCTTCTACAAGCTGGTGCAACCGGCCGCGTACGGCGGCTACGAACAGGACTTTGTGGTTCTCGCCGACCTGATCATGGACATCGCCGGCGCATGCGCCTCCACCGCCTGGGTGTGCGGCCTGCTCTCGGCGCACCAATGGCTGGCCGGGCTGTTCCCGGCGGAAGCTCAGCGCGAGGTGTGGGGCAGCAACCCCGGAGCCACGCTCTGCGGATCGTACGCTCCGATCAGCGAGGCCGCGGCGGCCGCCGGTGGTTATCGCCTGAACGGCCGCTGGTCGTTCGCCAGCGGTTGCGACAATGCCCAGTGGTCGATCTGCGCGGCGCGGTTGCCCGCGACGGCGCAGCGTCCGAGCCAGCCGGCGTTCCTGCTGGTGCCGGCGAGCGATTACGCGATCGACGACACCTGGGACGTCATCGGCCTGGCCGGCACCGGAAGCAAGACTCTCGTTCTCAACGACGTGTTCGTGCCCGAGCACAGGGTGGTGCTGTTTGCGGATGCCGCCGCCGGCCGGACCCCGGGCAGCCGGCTTTATCAGAACCGCCTCTATGCGGTGCCGATCTACAGTTATATCTCGCCATGCCTCGCGGCGACCGCGGTTGGGGCCGCGGCCGGCGCGATCGAGGATTTCATCGCCGCCACCGGCGGCCGCCTGACGCGCGGTTCGGTGACCGGCGGCAACAACCGCATGGCCGAATTCCCGACCATCCAGATCCGGGTCGCGGAAGCCGCAGCGTCCGTGGATGCCGCCCGGACAATCCTGCTTCGTGATCTCGAGGCGATCACGCGCGAGGTGCGGGAGCACGGCGAAGGATCGGTCCAGCAGCGGATCATCAACCGGCGCGGCCAGGCCTTTGCGGTCAACATGGCGGTGCGGGCCGTGGACATTCTCAATGCGGCGACCGGCGGAAATGGCCTGGCGCTCTCGAACCCGGTGCAGCGCGCGTGGCGGGACGTCAATGCGGTCGCCCGGCATGTCTCGCTCAACTGGGATGCGGTCGCCGCCATGTATGGACAGATGGCGCTGGGGCTCGAGCCCCGCGGCCAATATTAGGGTGCATCATGATCGTACAGACCGCTCCCACCGGCACGCCGCGGCTCGCCATCACCATGCAGGAGCACACGGCGCTGTGTCAGCAGTTCGCCCAGGCGTTCGGCAACGATCGTTTTGAATCGCTTCAGCCGCTCGACCTGATGATCTACGTCATCTCCAACCATGACGCGGGCTGGCTCGAATTCGATCGCGCGCCGGCGATCGATGACAAGACCGGGCTGCCCTACAATCTCGTCGACACGCCGCCGGAGCACATCACCGTCACCAGCCGGCTGTCGCCCGATTTCAACCAGCGTCACCATCCTTATTGTGGCTTGATCTCGAGCATGCACAGCTGGGGGCTGTACAACGGCCGCTACGGCCTGTCCAAGCTGGTGCTGCTCGACAAGATCGCCGCCAAGGACCGACCGCTCGCCGACAAGATGCTCAACGGCGAGCTTGAGCGGCAGAAGCGCCTCAAGGCCGAGCTCGGCAACGATCCGCAGACGTCGGGCTGGCTGCACGAGCGCAAGGTCTTTCAGAACTACAAACAGCTTCAGTTCATCGACACGCTGGCGCTCTATTTCAACCGGATTCATCCGAGCGAACGCGGCGAACAGATGTTCGAAAACGTCCCCATCAGCATGGAGCAAGACACCACCATCACGGTCCGTCCTGCCGGCGCGGGGGTCTATTCGCTCTCGCCATTTCCGTTTGCCGCCAAAGGCGCGGAGTTCGCGTGCGGAGGACGCCGCGTCATGCCGGGTCTTGGCGACAAACCCGGCGGCTGGGCCGCGGCGCTGAAAGAGACGCCAGCGGAATGGGAATCGTTCCGGCTGATTTCGGCATAAGGCGCCCTCCGTGGGCGTCACCCTCAACGCCGTAACCCTCTATCAGTCTGATGTTCAGTTTGCTGGACTTGCTGAATCGATGCGCGGCATCGCAGCTAACGGCAATGATTGTGCCGGTCATGGGGTGAGAACGCAGGCAGCCCGCCCTGGTTCGGATGAACTTAACCCAGGTCTGGAGGTTACCTGTTCCAGGAGTGCCTACCGTGAAAAACATGAAGCGTGATGCAGTCTCTCCGTTCCGCGACAAGATCTGGGACTTGTTCGAAGAACAGGCCAAAGGAATGGACGGCGGAGATGTCGTATTGGCGTTGCGTCAGGCGGGCGAAGAGATCTGGTCGGTCGGAATCGATGAAGTTTACAGTAAGATGAAGCATCAGGATGACGAGCCGCTGGGCAATGCCTTCGACATCACCTGGCTGACGGTTGTCTGCATCAAGCTCAAGGAAATTCGGCAAGGCAAGAAGCCGCGAGTGCGGGCCAAGGGAAAATAGCAAGCTCCGCTCCGCGCCGCCCTTGACCTCTGGCGTCGTCAGATTTCGCTGTCGTAACCCGCCAGGGCATAAAGCCCGGATACCGCGAGCTGTCGTTCGTTGCGCAAGCCGGTTTTCGCAGCGTCCAGAATTCCCATCAGCACGATGGCCTTCATCGCTTCGGTCCCGGGTTCATTGCGCGGAATCGCTTCGAGAGCTCTGTCCCAAGCTCTGGCAAGAATATCGAGATCGGCTGGACCGTACGCCGGCATGACTGCTCCTGAGAAAATGACCAACGAAGAACCCGGCCTGAAGTAGGACCGGGTTCTCCGAGAAGAGCCAGACTTATCCAAGCCCGCTCTATTTGTGCTGCCAATCGCCTTCCGTCTTAGGCGCGGAACGTGAGGGCTGCATCTGTTCCCGCCACTTTCCCTCATCGGCCTGAGCTTCCCCAGTGCCGCGAGCAAAGTTCGAGAGTGGTGGTAACACGCGGATGCTGACAACGTTCCGAAAGAACTGACACAACGAAAGGCCCGGGGCGCTTGGCCTCCGGGCCTTCCGCAAAATCCGGTTTGACCTAAACGGCGCGCAGGCTTGCTGCGCTTACGCTAGGAAGTTCCGGATGCCGGCTTTGTTATCGGTACAGCGAACGTTCCTTTGTCACCTGGTCCGCCGTGTAGGGCGCGGCGGACGGATCAAACGTTTTCCAGCCGGACTGTCGGTAGAGCGTCGCGCGATCGGCCGGACGGACGGCTGAACTGTCCATCACGGTCTGCAAGCGAGACGCATCGGCGTCAGCAACGCGAGCACTCACGACCGCTCCACCGCGACGCAGACTTTCGGCATAGATGTCGGCTTCGTCCTTCCCGACGCCAGCTTGCGTCAGCGCACCGATCAGGCCCCCGGTAGCGCCGCCCGCAACCGCCCCAGTGAGCGTCGCAACCAGCCAACCGGCCGCGACAATGGGTCCCACGCCGGGAATTGCCATCAATCCCAACCCGGTCAACACGCCGGCCGTGCCGCCGGCGACCGCGCCCACACTGGCGCCGGTGCCGGCCGCTTCAGCGCGGTCATCCTTGCCGTCCAGGTCGCGATCGGGATACGTGCCGGGCTTGCCCGACTTGCTCGACTGGCCGTCTTTGTACCAGCCGTCAGCGTTGCTCGCGAGCACGCTGATGTCGCCGTGTTTGACACCGGCTGATTCCAGCCTGCTGATTGCGGCTTTTGCATCCGCATAGGAGTTGTAGAGACGCGAAATTGTAACTGTCATGTTTGTTGTCCTGATGTTGAACCGGTCCGATTACCTGGTGACGACGTTGCCTTGGAAATCCACGCTCACGTTCATGGACTTGCCGTTTTGCGAGGCATTGCCGCGCCAAACCCCGTCGCCATCCTTCTTGAGACCGGACACGTTGGTGAAACCCTTGTCTTCGATGCGCGACTTTGCCTGCGCCTCGGTGAAGCTGTTTGCACCGGCAACAGGCGCGCCGGGATTGGGCGGGCTGTTCGGAGAGTTGACCGCGGGTGTGTTGGCGTCGCGGTTGGCTGGTGCACGTGTGGGCTGCTGTTGAGCAAATGCCGGCATGGCGGCGGCGACAAGCATCGCCGCGATCAGAGTTTTGCGCATAAGTTGTCCTTTGGATTGACGTTGATGCGAGGTCAATCCGCGCCGATCGCGATCGTTCCGGGTTCCCGGGCCTTTTCAGGCAATTCGCCCGCCGCTGCGTCAAAAGACGTACAACAATCGCCTAACACCGGAACATTAGTTCCACGCGACTCGAACCAAACCACGCCTACAGCCCTGATACGACCTTGTCGACCTTCGTGACGCGCCAGCGCAGTGAGGCCCGATTCCGTGAGCTCGACTTCGTCGCGAACCCCGCTCCTCGCGGCGTCCAAGATCCCCGTAAGGACGATGGCTTTGATCTCCTCGCGATCATGTTCGTCATCAGTGGGAATGTTATCGAGTGCTTGATCCCAAGCGCTTGCGAGAACATCGAGGTCAGCTGGACCGTAGGCCGGCATGTAGAGTTCCCGATTGGCTTGGCCCAACGGGTGCAGTCTCGCCGCACGTGCGCCAGGTCGTTCCCGAAGTCGAACCAGATGTGGTGCTTTCCCGTTCAGAGACAATGGCGCGGAAACCGGCGAGCGTGGAAGTCGTGGAGGAAGGCAGCCAGCGCGTGGTCCTCACCACCTGGCCTGACGGAACAGTTCTCCGCACTGTGGTCGACCGGACCAAGAAGCCGACGCGCCGGCCGCGTAAACCGGTAGCGCGGGCGCGCGTGCCATCTTTACCCGACGAAAAGTAGTTTCGACCCGCACCGGCCGGCGAGCGTGGAATAAGTGACTGTTTGTCGGGCTTGTTTTCGATAATGCCCCGCTAGCTTTTCTTGTCGCCTCGTACCACACGAACGCGTGGCTTGCTCGCTTCTTTCCGGAGATCATCCTTCATCTCTTCCAAGTCCTCATCGCCCAGATCGTCGGCAGCGGCGACCTTATTGCGCGCGCCCTTTACGGCGATGATGAGCTCCGAGAGCTTGACTTGCAGGGCGGCGGTATCGCGGTTTTGCGAGTGCTGAATAAGAAAAACCATCAGGAACGTAATGATGGTGGTGCCCGTGTTAATAACGAGCTGCCACGTGTCGCTGTAATTGAAGAGCGGGCCGGTGGCTGCCCATACGACGATAAGGATCGCCGCGGCAATGAAGGCGACGGGCTTGCCAGTCAGCTTTCCGCTGGCTGTAGCAAATCGGTGAAACCACTGTTGCTGAAAGCCGTGTTCATGCTGGCGGGCTGTATCGAGCAGATCTTTATTCGTGACCATGGCTTCTCTTCGCTGCCTGCCACAACCAGCAGAAGGTGCGTATGTTCCAACCTGTTGTCAGCAGGCGAATGCTAGCCGCTGACCAACGTGGACTTTTACTCGGCTTCGTATGGTTGGCCGCAATGGCTCACTCATCGGAGCAGGTGTGCCAGCTCCCCTCGTTGCGGCTTTTTTCTTGCCGTAGTTCCCGCTTCGTAGCTAGGGCATGTACTCATAAAAATGAGAGGTGGCACGTCCGCGCTTCCCCCGAAAGCGGACATTCGACGGGACGGCTGGGATGTCCGCCAAGTGCCATGAGCAAACATTTAAAACGAAGGAGGCCGCCAACCTGAGGCGGCCTACTTGAACTTAATCACCCTGCTCTCGGAGTGATCGCACACCTTGCATTCGAAGTTGCGGAGGTCGTGGTCGCCGTCGTGCCGCAATAGCATCACGAGCCACATTGGGTTGCCGCAGGTCGGGCAAGGCGGCTGAAACGTAAAGCCGGGCCGTTCTGGAGTAGGACTTGGCTGTGCCATCGCACGCTCCCACTGTCACAGGCGAGAGCACTATTGGTCTCTCAGCCACCGGCGCCTGGCGCAGCCGCTGCCGATGATGGCTCTAATGTAGGGTAACGCCCATACAAGTCTGTTCAGAACGGAACAACTTTCAAAGTAGGCCACTGCAAAATTCAAAACCGGCCACGAGGTCAAAACAAGCTTCGACACGGGCGCGTGTGAGGCGGAGCTTTCTTCGCTCTCGGACGTTCTCCCAGATCATAGAGGAGAACACCATGGACAAAGACCGTATCAAAGGCGCCGCGGAACAAGCCAAAGGCAAGGTCAAGGAAGTCGCAGGGAAAGTGACCGGTGACAGCAAGCTCGAGACCGAAGGCAAGGCCGATCAAGTTGTTGGCAAGGTCCAGAACACAATCGGTGGCATCAAGGACACGCTGAAAGGCAAGTAGCCCAACGTTATGGACGAAACGAAACGAGGAGAGCCCAATTGGGCTCTCCTTTGTTGTAGGCCATGAATGCCGCTACCAGAATCTAGCAAGCACCAGCCGGGCTTGAGCGCCGGTTACAGATGTGCGGTGCAACCAACGTCCCGCGTGTGCGTTGGCACATCTGGCAGGGAACAAAGAGAGCAAAAGCCATGACGGTGCCCGTTCTGTTAAACGCCCTTCAAATCGCGTGGGTAAGTCTCTTCGAGAAGAGTCGATCACCGACTGCAACATCAGCACCGCTCCGCTGACGTTGGTGGCCGCCGTGCTGGAAGCCGCAACCGAAGGCGAACAAGACGAACAACTGCTGGCGCAAGCTGCATTGCTTCGGTGGCACCGGACCAATAGTTCCGTTACAGTGCATTAGGAGAAAGACGTGGCAAAGAAGCCAACGGCTGAAGAGTTCGAAATCTCGGACGCTGCGATTTCCCACAAGCCGACCGGTGTGTCCTTTGTGCCGCTGCCTCTTCGGCCCACCGAGGGCACTTGGCACGACGGCAACAAGGCGCTGGAGGAATACGACGCGGGAGAGGTCAAAGAAATGATACGGCAGCTGCTGGCCAAACGTCTCACCAAGACTGGCACGTCGACGTTCGGTTCTGCCTCGAAATCATAGCGGCGAAAACAAGTAGGCGTAGCTCGCGCGATGACCGAACGGAGCCTGGGTGCCGAGCGCCTCGGGCTCCGTTCCGCTTTGGCGCCGTGTGACTGTCGTGAGGACGGCTCGGCATGTCCGCTTGGTGCCAGTAGCAACCTTACGCAAGCGGCAGGGCAATTTCGCAAATGAGCCCTTGCTCGCGCCAATCAAAATGCACCTTACCCCCGAGTTGGCCAACTATGTTTTCCATGACGCGCGTGCCGAACCCGTGGTGCGTGGGCAGCGTGACAGCCGGTCCGCTTGATCGGTCCAGCGTAAACTGAGCCGTCCGTCTGCCGTTTCGGACCATGCGATTTCAACGCGACCAGCCGCTGCCGATAGCGATCCGTATTTTGCCGCGTTGGTCGCGAGTTCATGCAAGGAGATTGCAATCGTCTGAGCCGTACCCGGCTCCAGCATTATGTCAGGGCCGCCAATTCGTACGCGCTCTTCCTTTTCCCCTCGGTAAGGCAATAGCTCTTGCGTGACCAGACTGCGAAGTTCGGCTCCCGTCCAGCGCGATTGCACAAACAGCGTATGGACCATTGCGAGCGCGTTAATACGGCCTTCGATCAATTTCTTAAGGTCATCAGACGTATTGGAGTGAGACAGACGAACCGTCGCCTGCACGGTGGCCAGGATGTTCTTGATTCGATGCTCGGCCTCGCGGGCGAGAGTGACGATTTGAGCCTCGCTGCGTTTACGCTCGGTGATATCCTGGAAGCAGTTGACGGCACCGATGATGTTTCCATCGCCGTCCTTCAGTGCCTCGATGTCAACCAGCGCAATGCCGCGCAGACCGTTCGGCCGCTCAATGTGGACTTCCTGGGCGCGCACGGAAACGCCGGTGCGCAGCACATCGGCCATAGGGCATTGATGGTGCGGCAGCAGACTGCCGTCGGGGCGGAACATTCGATACGATCCGCAAAACCGTTCATTGGGATCGCCGAGGTTAGGCGATCGACCCCATAGTTCGGCCGCGCGGCGGTTGTAACGAACAACCAGACCGTCCCGGTCACAAACATAAATGGCAAATGGCAGTTGGTCGAAAAGCCGCGCGGGCAATTCGAAGCCCTGTTGCCCCTCACGCAAATCAAGGGTGACACCGGCCGCATTTGCGATCGCGTCCACCGCGGTGGAGGTCCTAACGGGTGTGCGCCGGAGGGAACGTGGCGTATCGGAGGGTACGTTGCTCATGGTGTGGCAACCCGCGGCAAAAGCGACGCCTCTTCCTTCAGCGTATTGATCACGGCTTGTAGGCGCAAGCGAATGGTATTGCGCTCATACGTCGCATTTCCCGTGAACTCGACGATCGAACTCACTTTTACGTCCCCTTAACCGATCGGCCTCGCGAGCCACGTCGGCTATCGGAACTGAACGATCAAGTTTTTCTTGTGCTCGCACACCTGGCACTTGAACGTGCGCAGGTCGTGCTTGTCGTCCACCCTCGACAACCCGATAAGCCACATGGGAGAACCGCACGTTGAGCATGGCGGTTGGAGGGTAACGCCAGACTTTTCTGGATTTGGACTTGGCTGTGCCACGGCACGCTCCTCCTTTTATTCCAGCTTTTATTCCAGAAATCATAATTTGATGGGGCTTCCACCGCTACGGTCCGCGCCTCTCGTCAATAATTTTTTGCTGTTCAATATTGCACTGTGCAAAATTGAACACCCCGAAATGAAGATTGCGCGCTGCTTCAGATCGTGCAATCGCACAGGCTCAGACCACTCCGTTCAGTCAAAATGTCTGCCATAGGTCCTCCCCTTCGAGGTGGATCATAGTCCCAGACCAAAACGCCGCCGCTGCGTTCGTTCCGGCGAACAGCACCTTTAAAAGTGTGCAACATTGAACAGCGGCCACAGACCGAGTTTCGCCCAATCGACGGATGAACACGGAAGGCGAATTGGCGCGACGGAACGAAAAGTTTTCAGCCGCGTTTTACTCGCGTGAATGCTGGCCGTGGCAAACTGCTGTCTTATGGCTATCCTGCGGTCAGAATCTAGCCCGGCTTGTGTGCCGGGCTCTTTTTTCAATCCATCGCCGCGTTATTTGCCATTGCCGTTTCTTTTGATTTCCGGGGTCTCGTGCAGGACCATGTTCATCAAGGAGTAATTGACCTTCATGTCGCCGTTGTACTCGATGAAGCCGAGGTCTCGAAATTTGTTCATAAAGGTGCTGATGCGCGACCGCGTGGTGCCCACCATTTCCGCGAGCGTCGCTTGGCTGACCTTCGCTATGATCGGCTCAGGTTTTCCCGGCTTGCCGAAATTCGCCATTAGGAGAAGCAATCTGGCTAGACGCTTCTCGCTCGAATTGAATAGCTGATCGACCAAATCTTCTTCAATGCGCGCATTTCGGCGCAAAATATAAGCCACAAATCTATCGGAAAATTTCGGTTCGCCATGGAGCACTCGCGCCATGGCGTCTCTATCTATCCGCATGACGGTGCATTCGGTCATCGCTATGGCCGTCGCCAAGCGCACGGGTTGGCCGGTCAGACAGCCTTCTCCAAAAAAGTCTCCCTTCCCATGGATGGCTACAACGGCTTCCTTTCCACGCTGAGAAATAACGCAGATTTTGATCTTGCCTTCCTGAATGTAGAAAACGGAGTCTGCCGTGGCGCCCTGATTGAAAATCTTGTGATTCTTCCGAAATTCTAACAACCCTCTACCGCCCTCTGTGGTGGAGAGAAACAAATCGACATCGAAGGATAGTTTGTTCTTGTTCGCCTTAGCCACGGTGCCTGTCCCATTAACATTGCCCCATTTTAGTCCGACCGTGCACGACAGCAATAACTTATTGAGGCAGCGCACGGCTGCGGCAATGTGTTCAAATTTGAACAATACCACATTGAATACAAATCGTTTTGCGGGGTGTGTCATTCAACGTAGCGACCAAGGCAGCCTCGAATCATTTTTAGCAAGGGCGAGATGCGGGACGCGGAGAACCGTCAATGTCGAGCGTGATGATTAGATGCCCGCAAACGGAAAAGAAATCTCGAAGGGCATCGTCAACTGGACCGGCGGGTTCCCAATTCTTCGGCAACTCGTTCATACTCCGCCCGAACAATCTCTGTCCCGTATGTTCGTTCAAGCCGACGCACCGTAAAATGACCTTGCGCCATTTCTTGAAAGTGATCGATAAACGCCAGGTTCACGACAGCGCCGCCTAATGCTCCCACAATCGGAAGCGCCTGCGCAGCTACCTTTTGCGTCACCACCGCGCCAAAGCGCGACGCCACTTGCGCGATAAAACGAACGAGAATCGGGGCACCCTGCTCGACAATGCCGCGCTCTGCGATAAAGCGTGCCGCCTCAGTGACAGTCTTCGCGAGCATGCCGCGTACGGCGAAATATCCGCTCTCAGACGCATCGGTCGAGCCTGCTGGGCCACCCAGCGCAAAGACCTGCACGCAGGACAGCGCGGTTTGTGGATCGGAGAGGTCTTCACCCTCGCTTCGCGCAATATCGGCGATAGATCTCAGCATGATGATTGTCGAGACAGGAAGTTCGATAGGCAGCGTCGCCAATCCGAAGGCGCCACCGGCAGCACCTGATGCGGAGGCGAGGGCTTTGTGCATCAGTAGCGATCCAGCATGAGGGCTGCCTCGCATGGTCCGCAGCGCCACCTTTAGAGCGAGCTCAAGGCCTTTGGACGTGGCTGTTGAGATGGCCTGGGAGGCCGACGTTGGAAGGATGTCTCCAATGAGTTCAATGGGCTTGCCAACGATATTGGTGAGGCGCGCAGCCAAACCCTGATGTTCAAGAGACTGGACGGCTCGTCGCAGCGCTGAGAGATCGTCGGGTGCTATTTCTGGCATTTAACGCTGGGCTTCGACCTGCTTGGCGTCGGTGACAAGCACCAACTCACCAAGAGCTCTCTGCGTAAGATGGTCCCAACCATTTTCTGTGTCCTCCCCCGGCGTCAGCCGAGAGGGGGCCTGCTCCTGGGATCAAGCTCCAGCTGTTTGGGGCCGCGGCTCTTTGATGCTTTTCTCGAGCAAGGCAATTTGTAGTCTCAGGATACGTAATTCATCCTGGGTAATGTCGCGACCGGCGCGAATGACCTTAGCTCCCCCTTCCAATGATTTCACAAGCTGTCGGAGGTGGGCCAATTCTTCTGCAAGCGACAATTTCTGCTCCATGCAACCATGATAGGTGAGCTCCTCTGATCCTGCCAGTGGCGCGTGGCCGCCAGCCTTGGGGGAATGAGTATTGCTCGTCCATTGGAACAATGCCGCAGCCATCAAGTTTGCATCGTGTCTTCGCTCTGCCAACTTCTCAAGCACCCGACATCGTTTCCTATTGCATCGAGGCCTCGCCCAATGCGGGCACTTTTTACATCTTGCGTCATCTTCGCAGCGGTTGCGCTGGTTGGATGCAGCAAACCAGGTCCGCAAGGACCTGAAGGTGCGGTCGGACCCTCGGGGCCTGCAGGACCTCCTGGACCGCCTGGTCCTGCTGGGCCGCAAGGTGCCCAGGGTCAGCAAGGGCCTGTTGGGCCGCAAGGTTCCGCTGGCCCAAGAGGCGAGGTCGGTCCTCCTGGCCCTCAGGGCGCTGTCGGCCCGCAAGGTTCCCAAGGTGAAGCCGGTTCCCAAGGCCCCACGGGACCCGCAGGCCAGCGCGGCGACCCTGGGCCGCAAGGTCCGCCGGGACCGCCCGGGCCCTCCGGCCCAGCCGGCACGCAAGGCGAGCCGAGCCCTGCACCTGGCTTTCGCATCCTCACCGGAACGGAAACAATTGCCTGCAACGAGACCGAACAATTGGTCTCACTCGTATGCTCGAGTGGCGCTCCGGAGGGCCTCAAGTGTGCTGCTGGTGCGACCGCCACAGGTTTGTGTGTTCGCAGGTAACCTGAAGCAATGGATGCTGAAAGGGTGGGCGTAAATCACAATCATGGAACTTATGTCCTCACGCCACTGTTGCTGATCATCAAGTGAGGAGCACGCCATGAGCCGCGGATTACCTTCCATGACTGCCCTTCTCGGGCTACTCGCGATTGCCGGCTATCAAAACAGAGACAAGATTGCCGAAATGCTCGGCGGTTTGGGCCAGCGCACGCCCGGATCTCCTACGCAAGGCGGCCTCGGCGGCCTCCTGGGCCAGCTGAGCAGCAGTCTCGGCGGTGCTGGCGCAGGCGGAATCTTGAGTGGAGGGCTCGGCGAACTCATCGACCGATTTAAAAAGGCCGGCCAGGGCGAAACTGCGGAATCCTGGGTCAACACCGGCCCCAACAAGCCGTGCTCGCCGGCTCAGCTTGAACAAGCCATTGGACCGGAGGTGCTGGACACCTTGACGAAGCAGACCGGGCTCTCGCGAGATGAATTGCTTTCGAGACTATGCCGCGAACTTCCGGAGGCCGTTGATAAGTACACGCCGCAAGGAAAGCTGCCATCGGAAGCGGAATTTTCGCGTGCCTAAGGCAGACGGAGTCTTCCAGTGGCGACAAAAGCGAACTTCACGGCCGAGGAATGGGGGAGAGTCCTTGCCAGCCCAATGATTGCTGGCATGGCCATCACTGCGGCCGACCCCAGCGGAGTCTGGGGTCTGTTGAAAGAGGGTATGGCGGGAGGCTGGGCGCTCGTCGAAGCACGTTCAGATGCTCAAGCGAATGCCCTGGTGAAATCCGTTGCAGAAGACTTCGCTACGTCAGAAGGCCGTGCTGCGGCGCGTGCAGTGATGCAGGCAAAGTTCAGCAGCGCAAAATTAGACGGACTTAAGGACGCGGCGCTAGCCGAGTTGAGAGCTATCGCAAGCATTCTCGCCACCAAGGGTCCCGAAGATGCGCCAGCTTTCAAGGCTTGGCTTCAAGCGGTGGCTCAGAAAGCTGCAGAGGCTGGCAATGAAGGCGGCTTCCTCGGCTTCGGAGGTGTCGCTGTGAGTGACGCCGAGAAAGCGACGTTGGGCGAGATTTCAGCGGCGCTCAAGGCCTAACGCAACTGAGTGGAGAGAAGCTATGGGCATAGTCTGGACAATCATTATCGGTTTCGTGGCGGGAGTGATTGCAAAGTTTATTACGCCAGGCAGCAACGAACCCTCCGGCTTTATCCTCACAACCATCCTTGGGATTGTCGGTGCGTTCGTGGCCTCTTGGGTGGGCCAAGCCCTGGGGTGGTACAGTCCTGGCGAAGGCGCTGGGTTGGTGGGTGCGGTGGTTGGAGCGGTGATCGTCTTGCTGATTTGGGGCGCGATAGCGGCGCGCCGGACTTCGGAGCGACTCTGAGGCGCCAGCGCAAATTTCCCTGTTCAGATGCACGGGGAATTTGGCTGAAAGCGCCCATCATAATTAAAAGGGTAGCCGTCAGATCAGCTTTTGCAGCAGCCGGACGACCTGCCGTTGCTCGGCCCGCTTGAGCGGCACCAGGGTTTCCGCGGTGATCTGGTGCGCGACGGCGACCGCTTCTTCCGCGACGCGACGTCCGGCCCTGGTCAGCGCGATCATGCTGCGGCGGCGATCCTTCGGATTGTCCTGGACGGTCACCAGCTTGCGAATGCGCAAGCGGTCGACCACGCCCTTGATGGTGGCGGCGTCGAGGTAGATCAAACGCCCGAGATGGTTCTGCGAACAGGTCCCGACTTCGGCCAGCTTGGCCAGTGCCGCCCATTGGGTCTGGGTCAGGCCGCCGACCATGCGCGACGTGAAAATGGAGGTATGCCGCTGCATGGCGACCCGCATCAGAAAGCCGACCTGGTCCTCCATGACATAGTCGCCCGTGGCCGCGGCTCGAATCGGAAATTTCCGCTTGATCCGTTTCGACATGGCACTCGTTTGAGCTCGAACTATTGCGGTCGCGTGAGATTGGGCAGCACCGTGACCAGATCCGGAAACAGCACCAGAATGCCCATGCCGAGCACGATCAGCCAGACGAACGGCCAGGAGGCGCGGTAGATTTCGGTGGTCGGCAGACTGGGCGCCGCGCTCTTGAGCGCGAACAGCACGTAGCCGAACGGCGGCGTCAGCCCGCCCACGGTCGCGACGATCAGGAACAGTGTCCAGAACCAGATCGGGTCGAAGGCATACAGCTTGAGCAACGGCTGGTAGATCGGAATCAGCACCAGCATGAGCGCGAGCTGATCCAGAAACATGAACAGCACGAACGGCAGCGCCATCATCGCGAACAGCATGAGCGTGGCCGACAGCCCGAGCTGTGCGACCAGCTCGGCGACCGCGCGCGTCGCGCCGGTAAAGGTGAGCAACTGGCTGAACATCACGGCGCAGCACATGATGACGAGCAACAGCCCGGAAACCGTCGCCGCCGCGACGAAGGAATCAGCAAGCATCCGGAAGGAAAACTTGCGATAGATGATCGCCACGATGATCGCGCCCAAGACGCCGGTGGCCGCGGCTTCGGTCGGCGTCGCCACGCCGAACATGATCAGCCCCATGACCATGAAGAACACGAATGCACAGGGCAGGATGCGGAGCGCAGCGACCGCCGCGCTGGTCTTTGGCTGGGTTGCGGAATCCGCCGCAATATCCGGCGCAAGCGAAGGATCGCGCCACACCCTATACATGACGTAGATCAGAAACAGGCACATCAGCAGCAGGCCCGGGATGATGCCGGCGATCAGCAGCGAGGCCGTGGAGATCTCAGCGAGCGTGGCGATCAGGATGGCGAGCACGCTCGGCGGAATGATCGGATCGAGGCAGGCCCCGGCGAGGATCACGCCGGCCGAGAGCCTGGTGTTATAGCCGCGCTTGAGCATCTCGGGGAGCAGCGAACGGCCGAGCAGGCCGGCAACCGCCATGGCGGCCCCCGACAGCGCGCCCAGGACCGCCGACAGCAGGATGCACAGCACGTACTGCCGGCCGCGGATCCGCCCGACCAGCCGGTCGAGCGAGTCGAACACCGCCTCCATCGCGCCGGAGCGGAACAGGATTTCGCCCATCACGATGAACAGCGGCACGGTGGCGAGTGCAGTGATCGTGGCGGTGGTAAAGATGCTGTTGGCGAACAGGCCGAAGCCCGCCGGGCCCATCAGCACGAGAATCCCGGCGACGTTGAGGATCAGGAACGCCACGAACACCGGGATGCCGAGGAAAAGCAGCGCGAGAAGCAGTCCGATTCCGCTCGACAGCGCGACCCACCAGGTCATGGCATGAGACTCGCCTGACCACCGCCGGCCTCGTCGGCGACAAGATCGCGGAGAAAGTAAAGGCCGGAGCTCAGCATGCCGTAGGGAATGAACATCGACACCAGCCATTTCGGCACCGGATAGGCCGAGATGGTTTCGATGCCGAGATTGATCTGGTCGAGCGTGGCGTTGGCGCTGATCCAGGTCGCAAGCAGGCAAGCGCCGGCGCCGGCGGCGCGGATCACGCGGTTGAGCATGAGAGCGTGCGGCGGCGAAAGCCGGTCGACCAGGAGATTGATCGAGACATGCGCGCGCCGCCGCGTGAGCTCGGGAATCGCCAGGAAAATGGCGGCGCATAGCATGTAGGAGACGAAGGCATTGGCCCAGCTGGTCGGCGCGGCGAACAGATAGCGCGCCGCAACTTCGTAGCAGAACGAGAATGCGATGCCGGCAATCACGCAGGCCGATGCGGCAAAGCTCGCCGACGTGAGATCGTCATGCAGCTCGGCAAGCTTCCGCCACAGCGCAGGCATGGGGTCACCCGCTCATTGCCGCGCCGGCGGGAAACCCGGGCGGTTTGCGAAGCCCAAGCTGCGGCGCTGGCTCGCCGGTTGCGCGGGGACAAGCGGAGGGGTGGTACGATTTCGCACGACAACAGCGCGCTAGTTGGTCAGGCCTTTGCTCTTGAGCAGCGCGCGCAGGTCCTTCGCCTCCTGTCCGCTCTTCTTCTCCGCCAGCTCCCATTGCGCTTCGGCCCAGGCCGACGGCAGCTTGGCCTTCTGCTCGGCGCCCATCTCGGTGATCTGCATGCCGCGCTTGATCAGCTCGTCTTCCTCATCCTTCGCCATCTGGTCATATTGACGATTCCAGATTTCCTCGGCCTTGCGAGCCTCGGCGGTCACGACGGCGCGCTCGGCGTCGGACAGCTTGTTCCAGGTGTTGAGATTCATCAGGAACAGGTAGGTGCTGAATCCGAAGCCCGGCCGCAGCATGTATTTGGCGACCTCGTACCAGCGCATGCCGAGCACGCCGGCGGCCGGCCAGGCCGCGCCGTCGACCACGCCCTTCTCGAGCGAGGAATAGACTTCGCCCGGCGGCAGCACGACCGACGAGCCGCCGAGCATGCTGACGACATTGTTGTAGGAGGGCGTGCCGCGAATCTTGCGCCCCGACAGATCGCCGGCCGGGCTCACCGGCGCGCGCAGCACGATGTGGTAACCGCGCGTCGCCGAGCTCGCGGCGGCGATCAGCTTGAGGCCGAGCTTCTGGTAGCCCTTGTCGATCGCCTCGTACATGCCGGAGGCATGGCGCTGCTCGGGCGTGCCGCCCACGGCGTCGAGCCCCATGGCGATGCCGGTGGTGCCGTAATGATAGACCGCATGCGTGAACAGCATCTGGAACACGCCGGTCGACACCGGCTGAAGCTGTTCGAACGCCGGCACGGTCTCCGGACCGCTGCTGGCGAACTTGATGCTGCCCTTGGTCCCGGCTTCGACGCCTTTCATGAAAGGCTCGGCCATTGCGGGGACCGCGGGATTGGTCTTGTCCCAGCTTGAAAGCAAGCGAAGGTCGGCCGCCTGCGCGCCGCCACTCAGGATCAACGCCAGCGCGATGGCTGAACCGATGCTCTTGCGAGACATGTGCCCCCTCCCCTTTGGTTCTTCCGTTTGAGGATAGCCTATCGCGAGCCCGTCAGGTTGACAAACGTGGCCACGGCCCGCTGATCGCGATCATCAACCCGAACGACGCATGGTCTGCTTCGCCCCGCGTGCGCGGATTTGTGCAGGTGATGCACACCTTGGATCGATGCAGCGCTGAAAGAGGCGCGGGAGCGGTGCGTCCCCAGTGCTTCCCGTCCAGCATCGAGAGAAACGCGTAGACGATGTGACATCAATGCATTTCTCATACCGAAGGCCTGAGGATATCCTTCAGATCGGAAATGACCCATGTTCCCCTCCCCTTCAAACGCCAGATAGAAAGGCAAACCCACCATGAGCGCCTTTGATTTTGCCATCCCGCGGCGCACCGTCAGCGCCGCCATGCTCATGACCTTTGCCTTCGCGAGCGCACAGGCCCAGGAGCTGCCCAGCGCCAAGCTGATCCTGGACTGGGCGATCCAGGGCCATAACTCGGCGATCACAATGGGCGAAGAAAAGGGCTGGTACAAAGAAGCCGGCGCCAATGTCACGGTCTCGCGCGGCTACGGCTCCGGCGACACAGTCGCCAAGATTGCGACTGGCGCGTTCCAGATCGGCTACGGGGACATCTACGTGCTGCTGCGGTTTCTTGGCAGCAACCCGGAGCAGCGGATGAAGTGCTTCTACATGGCGCACGAGCGATCGGCGCTTTCGGTTGCGGTGCATTTGGATTCGCCCGTCACCAATCCGCGCCAACTGATCGGCAAGCGGGTGGCATCGCCGGTGGGCGACGCGAGCCGCCAGGTGTTTCCGCTATTCGCGGCCAAGAACAACATGAAGGAAAGCGACATCACCTGGGTCAACGTGACCGCAGACCTGCGCGAGACGCTGTTCGTGCAGCGCCAGGTCGACGCCATCTCCGGCAGCATGAACACCATCATCATGAACATGGCGGCCGCCAAAGTTCCCCAGGAGAAGATCAGGTTTTTCCCCTATGCGGATTACGGCCTGCCGCTTTACGGGCATTGCCTGTTCGCGACCGAGGAGTTCGCCGAAAAGAATCCGAAGGTCGTGACGGCGGTCGTGCGCGGTGTGGTCCGTGGCATGCGCGCCATGCTGTCCGACCGGAAGATGGCGGTGGAAGCGGCCATGAAGCGCGATCCTCTGCTCGATCCCGCGATCGAGGATCAGCGCATCGTGGTGAGCGCCGCAATCAACTTGGCGACGCCGAACGTCGAGAAGAACGGCTTCGGCTACGTCGACATGAAGCGGCTCTCGGAAACCATCGACGACGTGTCGAAGATCTATGAGATGAAGCGGCCGATCACCGGCGCCGATATCTACACTGAAAAGTATCTGCCGCCGCGCGAGGAGCTTCGCTTCCGCTGAACGGGATCACCGGGACCGCGTCGGAGTCCGGAACGACGCTTGCACGAGGGCCGACGTTGCCCCGACCGGGCGAGGGCGCCGTTCCATCGCAAGGTGCGGCACGAGCCGCGGCGGACGCTCTCAGGCTGACAAACGCACGGAATCAGGAGTCGCCATGAAGGCCGTTGTGATCGAGAAGCAGGGCGGGGTCGAGCATCTGAACTATCGCGAATGGCCCGATCCGGTCATCGGCGACAACGATGTTTTGATCCGCGTGAAGGCGATATCGCTCAATCATCTCGATATTTTCGTCCGGCGTGGGATGCCTGGGTTTCCGATTCACACGCCGTTCATTTCCGGCGGCGACATCGCCGGCCGGATCGTCGCCTGTGGTCCAGCGGTGAAGAAATGGCGGGTCGGCGATCGCGTGGCGGTCAACCCGAAGGTGCCCGCCGGCATGATGGGTGAGGAGGTGCAGGGCGGAATGGCGGAACTGGTCGCCGTGCCGGACACGCATCTTGTGCGGATCCCGGACACGATGGACGACGTCACCGCCGCGTCGATCCCGATCAATTTTGGAACTGCGCTGCGGATGCTGGTGACGATTGGCAACCTCCAGCGCGGTGAACTGGTCCTGATCATCGGCGCGAGCGGCGGGGTCGGCACCGCCTGCATCCAGCTTTGCCGCAACATGGGCGCGCGCACGATCGCCGTCACGCGCGGGGCGGCGAAGGTCAAGGCGCTGTCCAAGCTCGGCGCCGACCATGTGCTCGACATGGACGCATGCGACTACAGCAAGGAGGCCTGGCGTATCAGCGACAAAAGGGGCGTGGACCTCGTCATCAACTACACCGGCGGGTCGACCTGGGTTCCGTGCCTGCGCGCGATGCGCAGGCGCGCGCGGATGGTGACCTGCGGCGCGACCGAAGCCTACGATCCCAAGACCGACATCCGTTTCATATGGGTGCGCGAGCTGCAAATCCTGGGTTCGACCGGCTACACCCAGCAGGACATCGAGCGCGCGTTCGAAATCGTTGCGGCTGGCGACGCCAAGCCGATAATCTCTTCCGTCCTCGACATTTCGCAGGCGCGCGAGGCGCATCGGCAGGTCGAAGAGCGAGAAGTCATCGGCAAAGTGGTGCTGACTGTTCCGGATAACGACGAATGACGACAAATTCAGCTATCCATGCAACGACGGTTGTCGACTGGATCAAGCGCGACTTCAAGGTCATCAATCTCGGCATCTTTTTCGATGAGGCGACGCGGAACTATCCCGACAATATCGCCATCATCGACCTGAGCGAAGCCAAGCCGCAGTCCTACACCTACGCCGAGCTCGAGTCCGTGGTCCGTCGCGCAGCCCAGGGGCTGGCGTCGGTCGGACTGCGCAGACGCGAACGATGCATCATTTCGATTCCCAACGGCGTCCGGTTTCTGGCCGCGTTCCTGGGGGCGCTGCGAATCGGCGTCATTCCGGTGCCGATCAACTTTCGGCTGGGCGCCGAGATGCTGCAAAGCATCGTGCGCGATGCAGGCTGTCGCGCAATCGTCGGCAGCCCGCAGCACACCGCGACCTGCTGCGACATCGCGGACCGGCTCGGCATGGAGATCAGGCTGTCGACCGACGCTGCCAGGCCTGGCTGGGACGACTACCCGAGCCTGGTCGCGAACCAGCCGGACATCCGCATCGTCGAGCCCATGGCGTTCGACGATATCGCCTTCCAGCCATACACCTCGGGATCGACCGGCACGCCCAAGGGTATCGCGCTGACCCACGGCGGCATGATCTGGGGGATTGAGCACAGCCAGAGATACTGGCCGCTGTCACCGTCGGATCGCGTGATCGTGGCCGCGCCGATGTTTCACAAAAACGCGATGCGCGGCTCGGTCAAGCCATCGCTGCGAGCGGGCGCTTCGCTCGTCATCATGCGCGGCTTCGATCCGCGGCGCTACCTTCAGGCGCTCGCCGATCACAAGGTTACCAGTTGCAGCGGCGTACCCACCATGTTCGCCGAGATGCTGCGGCAGACCGATCTGATCGAGAGCCTCGACTTCTCGGCTTTGAAGCGGATTTCGATGGGCTCCGCGATCGTGCCGCCGCAGCTGATCGCGCGTCTGACCGACACCTTCAAGGTGAGCGTGCGCGAGAGCTTCGGTCTCACCGAAGGCGGCGGCGCGGTCCGGCAGCCGATTGACGGCCGCATTCCGCCGCGCGGCAGCGTGGGCCTGGTCGCGCCGGAGCTCGAGGTCAAGCTCGTCGGGCCGAATGGCGAGGACGCCAACGAGGGCGAATGCTGGATACGCAGCCCGTATGTGCTGCGGGAGTACGTCAACCTGCCGGAGCTTTCGCGCGAGCGGATCGTGGACGGCTGGCTTCGGACCGGCGACCTGCTGCGCCGCGATGCCGACGGGTTCTTCTACTACGTCACCCGTATCGACGACATGTTCGTCTGCGGCGGCGAGAACATCTATCCCAAGGAGGTGGAGAATCTCGCGCTCAAACATCCCGACGTGGCCAACGTCGCGGTGACGCCGCTCACGCACGATACCAAGGGCTTTGCGCCGGCCGCCATGGTGGTGCTCAAGAAAGGCAAGGTGGTCACCTCGGAGCAGCTGCAGAACTTCTTCGCGGACAACGGGCCGGCGTTCGCGATTCCGCGCGCCATCCTGTTCGTCGACCAGATTCCGCTCAACGGCGCGGGCAAGGTCGATCGCCCGCTCATTCGGCGGGCGCTTGAGGAAAAGTTCGGCACGCTGCAAAGCCGCGGGTTGGGCCGTTCATGAGCATGACCTCGGCCGCCGCGGCCGCCGGCGCGCGATACGCCATCGAGCTCGACGGCGTCGGCCTGACGTACCGCTCGGAGAACCGGTCCACCAATGCGCTCGAAGGCGTGATCACCTCGATCGAGCCCGGCACGGTGACCGCCTTCGTCGGCCCGAGCGGCTGTGGCAAGTCAAGCCTCGTCAAGCTCGTGGCCGGGCTCATCAAGCCGTCGGCGGGCCGCATCCACGTCAACGGGACGCCAGTAAACGCGCCGCGCTCCGACATCGGCGTGGCGTTCCAGAATCCGACCATGATGCCGTGGCGGACCGTGCTCGGAAACATCCTGATTTCGGCCGAGGTGTCGTCCTATCACCGCGAGGCATTCCGCGCCAACCCGGAGCCGTTCCGCGCCCGCGGTCTGGAATTGCTCAAGCTCGTGGGGTTGCAAGGCGTCGAGAACGCGCGGCCCTGGGAGATGTCCGGCGGCATGCAGCAGCGCGCCTCACTCTGCCGCGCGCTGATCCACAGTCCAAACGTGATGCTGCTCGACGAGCCGTTCGCAGCGCTCGATGCCTTCACCCGCGAGGACCTCTGGAACGTGGTGCAGGACATCTTCCTAACCCAGAAGCCCACCATCATGCTGATCACCCACGACCTGCGGGAGGCACTCTACCTCTCCGATCGCGTGCTGGTGATGGCGCGCGGCCCCGGACGGATCATCGAAGAGGTCGAGGTCACGTTTCCTCGGCCGCGCACGCCGCGGACCTTGTTCGAGAAGGAGTTTGGCGAACTGGTGTTCCGCCTGCGCGAGGCGATAGCGGGGACGATGCGATGATCTATTCATTTCTCACCAGTCGGACGATGGCACCCGCGGTCGTCGTGATCGTCGTGCTCATTCTTTGGCAGGTGATTCACGGCCTGTTCAATCTGCCGAGCTATATTCTTCCCTCGCCGGTCGAGGTCGCCGAAGCTCTGTACAACTTCCGCGGCCCGATCGCGCTGCACGCGGCTTCGACGCTGACGACCACCATGCTGGGATTCGCCATCGGCGTGACCTTCGGGGCCACTATCGGCGTCGGCATCGGCACATCGCGAACGCTGTACAATGCGTTCAATCCGCTGATGATCGCCTTCAACACCGTTCCCAAGGTCGCAATCGTTCCGATCCTGGTGGTGTGGTTCGGGACCGGTGCGGTGCCGGCGGTGATGACTGCGGTGCTGTCATCATTCGTGCCGGTCGCGATCAATCTCGCCACCGGCCTTGCGACAATCGAGCCGGAAATGCGCGACGTGCTGCGCGCAGTCGGCGCGCGGCCGCGCGACATCCTGTTCAAAGTCGGATTGCCGCATTCCGCGCCTTACTTCTTTGCCGCACTCAAGATCTCGATCGCGCTCGCTTTCGTCGGGACCGTGATCTCCGAGACGATCGCCTCCGACTGGGGCATCGGCTATCTCATGATCTCCGCCAGCTCGCGGTTCCAGGTCCCGCTGGTGTTCGCGGGCCTGTTCGTGGTTTCGGTCATGGGCATCAGCTTCTACGCGATCTTCGCCACGCTTGAATCCTATCTCACGGGCTGGACCGCGCGGGCGCGCGAGGCGACCTTCGCCGGTGGCTAGCCTCCGCGCACGGCACTGGAGCAGTACGCATGAGCATCAATCCCGATCGGATCGCCTCGTTGCTGGCGCCTCACCTATCACAAGGCGCGGTCCGCACCCTGATGGTCGAACTGGCGAAGGTGCCGAGCCCGCAGACCGAGCTGTTCGAAGCCGAGCCGCTGCTTCGCACCTTCATCCAGACCGCGGTCGCGCCGCGCGTGGCGGCGATGGGATTCAAGGACATCCGTTTCGACAGCATGGGCAATCTCATCGCCAGCTACGGCGCGAACCGGAGCGGCGCATCGCTGATGCTATGCAGCAACGCCATGAACCAGCCGCAGGCGACGATGAAGAATGCTTATTCCGGCGACATCATCGACGGGCGACCGCACGGATTGCCGGGCGAGGCGGTCATGGGCAAGGGACTGAGCGAACAGAAGGCGACCATGGGCGCCATGCTGCATGCCATGGACGCGGTCATTCGCAGCGGCGTCGCAATCGAGGGCCGGCTGGTGTTCCTTTGCTGCGTCTCCGGCGAAACCGGCCGCCATGACGCGATCAGGAACGTTGTGGAGGCCGAAGGCGTGCGGGCGGACATGTGCCTGCTTGGCGGCAACGGCAACCGGATCAGCCTCGGAAATCGCGGCCGCATCGACGTGTTCATCACCGTGACGGGGGTGCCTTCGCACAGCTCCCGGCCTCATGACGGCTGCAACGCGATCACCGGCGCGTTCGAGGTTCACCGTCGCCTGCTGGGGGATATCAGACTCACCAGCAGCCATCCGCAGCTTGGCAAGCAGACGCTCACGATCAATCACATCCGCAGCTTCCCGGAATCGACGCACACGGTGCAGGACCGCTGCGAGCTGGTGGTCGATCGCAGGTTGCTGCCCGAGGACGACCCCGACGAGGCGTTCGAGCAGATCAGGAAGGTCGCCATGACCGTCAATGGCGTGAAGGACCCAGCGAGCGGAAAACCCTGGTCGGTGGCGGTCAAGCTTGGACCCTTTATGTATCCTTCACTGGTGACGACGGAATCGAAGATCGTAACTGCAATCACGGAGGCGTCGCTGGCTATGACGGGCACCGCGCCGGAGACGATCTACAATCCGAGCGCCTTCGATCAGGGCTATCTCAACCATGTCGGAATCGAATGCTGCAACTACGGTCCCGGTGAACACCAGTTCGCGCACACCGATCTCGACATGGCCTCGGTAGACAAGGCGTTCGATGCTGCAAAGGTTTTCGCCTTCATGATCGTGCGGCGGCTCGGCGGTCAATCTGAGTGACCATGAGCCGCTCACAGGCGATCAAGCACGCTGAGGATTATTTCGACCGGGGTGGCTTCAAGGCCGACCTGGCCCGGCGGGTGGCGATCCCGACTGAAAGCCAAAATCCGGACCGGGCGAGCGAGCTGCAGCGCTATATCCACGCCGAGATGATTCCGTCGCTGGAGGCGTTGGGATTTCAATGTCGTGTGATCGAGCAGGCGGGCGCCCCGGGACCGTTCCTATTCGCCGAGCGCATCGAGGAGGCGCACCTGCCCACGGTGCTCGGCTACGGGCACGGCGACGTCATCCGCGGCCTCGACTCCGCGTGGCAGCAAGGCACCGAGCCATGGCGACTGGTGGAAATGGGTGGCTGCTATTGGGGGCGCGGCGTTGCCGATAATAAGGGCCAACACACAATCAACGTCGCTGCCCTTGCCGCCGTGCTCAAGACCAGGGGTCGCCTCGGCTTCAACGCCAAGTGGATCATCGAGATGGGCGAGGAGACCGGCTCGCGCGGACTGCGCGAGGTCTGCCGGGATCACCATGCGCTGTTTGCCGCAGATGTCTTCATCGCATCGGACGGGCCGCGCCTGGCGGCGGACCGCCCCACGATTTTTCTGGGTTCGCGCGGCTGCGCCTCGATCGATCTTTGGATCGACGCGCGTGAAGGCGGTCATCACTCCGGCAACTGGGGCGGCCTGCTTTCAAGCCCGGCCATCCAGCTCGTGCATGCTCTGTCCACCATCACGGATGCCAAAGGGCGAATTCTGGTTCCCGAACTGCGGCCGGAACGCCTCTCGAATTCGGTCCGGCAGGCGTTGGCGACCTGCGAGATCAAGACCGAACCCGGCGACCCGAAGATAGATCCCGAGTGGGGCGAACCCGGACTTACTCCGGCGGAAAAGGTCTTCGCCTGGTGCAGCTTTGAAATACTGGCCATGACGTCCGGCGTTCCGGAGAGCCCGGTCAACGCCATACCGCCGCGGGCGTGGGCGCGGACGCAGGTGCGCTTCGTGGTCGGCGTCGATCCGGGCGGATTCGTTCCCGCCTTGCGGCAACATCTCGATCGACACGGATTCTCGATGGTTCAGGTGGCGCCGTCCGGCGACGAGGTCATGCAGGCAACGCGGCTCGATCCTGACCACCCCTGGGTGCGATGGACCTCCGGCGCGATCGAGCGAACAAGCGGTGCGCCGCCGGCGATCTTGCCAAACCTTGGAGGCTCGCTGCCGAACGACATATTCTCGGAGGTGCTCGGACTGCCGACCGTGTGGGTACCGCACTCCTATCCGGGCTGTTCGCAACACGCCCCGAACGAGCACCTACCCATGGCACTCGCGCGCGAGGCTTTGCAGCTCATGGCTGGCATCTATTGGGATCTGGGCGAGCCGGGCACGCCTCCCCGTGGCGCAGGATGAACGGAGTTTCGTTATTTACGGTTCGAGCTTTACGACGTCTTCACTGGAAAATGACGATGCCAGTGTTGGGCGACGTCGACGCCGCGGCAAAACCAGACGGCTTTGACGCCGCGCATGTGCTCGAGCAGTCTGATCAGCCCTGCGCATCGTCCCGGCCGACCGATCAGCCGGTCATGCAGGCCGATCGACAGCAGCTTGGGCGAGCCTTTCTGGCCCTCGCGATAGAGCAGGTCGAAGGCGTCGCGCATGTACTCGAAAAAATCCTGCCCGGTCGAGAAGCCGCTGTTCTCGTTGAAGCGGTTGTCATTGGCTTCGTAGGAATACGGGATGACCAGGTGGGGCTTGTTGTCGACTTGCAACCAATAGGGCAGCTCGTCCGCGAGCGAATCGCGGTCGTACAGAAATCCGCCCGCCTCGACGAGCAACCGCCGCGTGTTCGGGCCGGGCCGCCCGGTCATCCAGCCGACCGGCCGCGCGCCGGTGACTTGCTCCAGAACAGCGATGGCGCGGCGGATGTGATCGCGCTCGACGTCCTCGGGCACCTCGCCGTAGTCGATCCAGCGATAGCCATGCGAGACGATCTCGTGCCCGCGCGCGACGCAGGCCCGCGCCAGCTCCGGATTTTGCTCGAGCGCGCGGGCGACGCCGAGCACGCTCGCCGCGACCGAAAAGTCCCGCAAGACATCGAGCACGCGCCAGGCGCCGCGGCGGCTGCCAAATTCAAACACCGACTCCACCAGCGGGACGCGCCGGCGCATCTGCGTCGGAACGCCGATGTCGTTCAGCATTCCTTCCGACCTATCGTCGCCGTTTGCGAGCGACGCTTCGCCGCCGCCTTCGATGTTGAGATTGAAGTTGACCGCGATCAGCGCGTCGCCGGGCCAGGCGGGATGCGGCGGGAATTCGCCATACCCGACCAGATCGCGGGCGATCATCGGGTCGGGCTTGGGCTGCATCATGATCGGGCCTCCTTCGCCCCGGCCGGCCGGGTGAGTGGCGCGACGCAGGGATCGTAGCAATAGAACCAGTCGGTGTCGGTCGGCCCGCGCATCCAGCTGTTCTCGATCGAGATGCGCTGAGCGTCGCCGACGCGATCGACGCGCGTCGCCTCGTACCAGCGGTAGACCTCGGCCGGTTGGTCGAACTCCGCCAAGCAGCGGCTGAGGATGGCCGCGTCCTCGATCGCCATGGCGCCGCCGGCCGCCATGAACGGCCGCATCGGATGGCAGGCATCGCCGAGCAGCACGATCCGCCCGCCGCTCCAGCGGTCATCGCGCTCGCGATCGAAGATCGGCCACAACGTCACGTCGTTCGTGACCTGGAGCACGCGCAGCAGATCAGGGTGGAAGTGGGCGAAGTCGCGGATCAGCGCCTCGCGCGTGCTCGGCAGCGAGGCGGCATCGCTGTCCCAGCTCGCCCTCGGGACAACGCCGATGACATACACCTCATCGCGCTTGCTGGTCATGAAATAGACCAGGAGATGCCGATCGGGACCCCACCATTTGGTGCAGTCCGGTATCTTGGTGCCGCGCAGCGCTTCGGTCGGAAAAATCGCCCGATGAGCGACAAACTGGACGAAACGCGGCGGCTCGGGGCCCAGCAGGAATTCCCGCACCTTGGAGTTCACTCCGTCGGCCCCGATGACGATATCGGCGTCCACCGTCACGCCGTTTTCAAACACCAGGCGGATCGAATCGCGCGTCTCATCAAGGGCGACCAGACGATGATTGAACGCAATCGTTCCTGGCGCCACGCCCTTTTCGAGCACGGCATGCAGGTCGCCGCGGTGAATATTGGCATAGGGGCCGCCGAATCGGGCCTCGCTCGCGGCGTCGAACTCGATCTTGTACATCGTCTCGCCGGTGTCCCAGGCGCGGCTGATGTAGCAATCCGCCTTGATCCCGGTGTCGACGACCATTTGCTCGATGCCGAGGCGGCGCAGCACTTTCATGACGTTGGCGCTCAGAATGATGCCGGCGCCGATGCGGGAAAACGCCGGCGCCTGTTCGTAGATGGTGACGGCAAAGCCTGAGCGCTGCAGGAAGCCGGCGACCGTCATTCCTCCAAGCCCCGCGCCGACCACCGCGATCCGCGTCTTCCGATCCATCACCTCACTCCGAATTCCGCCGCCCTGCCCGGCACGCGATCCGCGCAACCGGCGTGGATCGCCGCGAGATATTGTTTGCCTGTCTGGAAAACTTCATTCGACGTCGAACGATTTGACGCCACCGCAATCATTGGGGCGTGAAGCCGATCGCGCGCGACATCTTGCCCCAGAGCGCAACCTCGTTGCGCGCATAGTCCATCGATTCGGCTGTCGTCTTGATCATCGGATCGAAACCGATCGATTTCAGCTTCTGCTGCGACTCGGGGATTTCAGGACCTCGTTGATCTCGGTGTTGAGCTTTTCCACCACGGCGTCCGGCGTCTTGGCAGGAACGAAAAATCCGACCCAGGTGGCGGAGTGGAAGTTCGGGAAGCCGGCCTCGCCGTAGGTCGGAACATTGGGCAGCGCCGAACTGCGCTGCGGGCTCGGGATGCCGAGCCCGCGCAGTGCGCCCTGGTCGATCTGCGGCTGCGCCGTCGGCAGCGACACATTGATGACGTCGACATGATTGCCGATGGCGGCGGCGACCGCCGGCGCTCCGCCCGAGAACGGCACATGCACCGCCTTGATCTTGGCGATCTCCTGATAGAAATAGGTCGCCGCGATATAGGGCCCGGTGCCGAGACCGGGGGTGCCGTAGGTAATTCCCTTGTCGCCGGCATTCCCGACCAATTCCCGCATGGTCTTGGCGCTGCTGTCGGGATGAACGGCCATCACGTCCGATGCCAACGCCGCGATCGCGACCGCCCGCAGGTCTTCGGTTGCGTATCCTTTGTTTTGAGACGTGGCATTGATGGCCAGCGCCGTGGTGGTTGCCAGCACGGTGTATCCGTCCGCCGTCGCAGTGCTCACCGCCCGCGCCGCCAGGTTTCCGCCTGCGCCGCCGCGGTTCTCCACCACGAACTTGCCGGTGCCGCGGTCGGCGAGCTTTTGCGCCACCAGGCGGGCCACCACGTCGGCGACGCCGCCGGCGGCGAACGAGACCACGAACGTCACCGGCTGCGACGGATAGGTCTGCGCTCCGGCGATACGCGACCCGATCGGCGCGACGGCCGCACCTGCCGCCAAGTGCAGAAATCGCCGGCGTGGAAGTTTCATCGCGATGCCCCTGTCAGAAAGTCCGGCTCAACAACTCTACTGGCAACCATGGAAGTGCGCTATATCGCTCGAACTCCATTCGGGAGAAAAAGCAGTGAAGTCAGCGCGCATTGCAGTGCCGGACCTCGTCTCCAACTCGTATTTTCCGGCGATCGCCGCGATCGCGCTCGATCTCTTTGCCAAGGAAGGCTTGGACGCGCAGCATCGGCTGATCTTTCCCAACACCAAGGCCTTCGAGGCGCTACGCGACGGCGAGGTGGATTTTGTCGCAGGTCCCGCGCACGTCGTGCTGCGCGCGTTCACCGAATGGCAGGGCGTCAAGCTGTTGGCGGCGCTGGCGCAGGGAATGTATTGGCTGCTGGTGATGCGGTCCGATCTCGATGCAAAGCCGGGCGACGTCAATGCGGTGCGGGGGCGCACGATCGCCGCCGCGCCGCTGGTGGAGATGCCGCTCCGGCACATGTTGTCGGAATCCGGAATTGATCTCGCGCGCGACGACGTTCGGATCGTCGAAACGCCGGGCGCGCATGAGCCCGGCGTCTCATCTGGCGTGCGCGCCGCCAAGGCGCTCGAAGCCGGCCAGATTGACGGATTCTGGGCCAACGCCATGGGCGCGCAGAACGCGATTACGTCCGGCGTCGGCAAGGTGGTGCTCGACGTGCGCCGCGGCATCGGACCAAAGACGGCGTTTCACTATACGATGCCGGTGCTGGTCACCAGCGACCGCGCGATCGAGCGCGACCCCGAGATGGTCGCAGCCGGCGTGCGTGCGGTGGTCGCGGCGCAGCTGGCTCTGAAGCGAGATGTCAGCCTTGCCACCGCGGTCGGGCGAAAGCTTTTTCCCGCGGCCGAGGCCGAATTGATCGCCGACGTGGTGGCGCGCGATCTTCCCTACTACACTCCGACGATAACCGATGAGGCCCTCGCCGGATTGGTTCGATTCTCGCAGGCAACCGGTCTCTTGAAAGGATCGCCCTCGCGAGCACAGATGGTTGCAACTCAGTTCAGTCAGTTTTGGCTGTCGTAGGCTCGCAGGTCTCGCCGTTCGCTCGATGAATCACACCCCGCCCAACGGCGAGACGACAATGTCGTCCTGGACCGAAGTCTTTCGAGGACGGCCCGGCGTTTACACGTTGCTTCTCAATATCGGCATTCTGTTCTTCGCCGTCGACAACTTCCTGATCAATACACTGATGCCGTCGATCGTCGCCGATATCGGCGGAGTCGCGTTCTACGCCTGGGCGTCGATGCTGTACCTGATCGGTTCGATCATGGGCGCCGCGAGTTACGGGCCGCTTCGGGCGCGCATTGGCGGACGCCGGGCATTCGCGGTTGGCGGCGCGGTATTCTCACTCGGCGCGCTCGGCTGCTCGCTTGCTCCGGCGATCGGTGAGTTTCTTGTGGCGCGACTATTTCAGGGCGTCGGCGGTGGCCTGATCGTCGCCGGATCAATGGCGTTCATCAGCGTCTTGTTCGAGCCGCGGCTGCGCACATACGCGGTCGCCGCGACCAATGTGACCTGGATCATCGCTGCGATCGTCGGACCCGTGCAGGCCGGCATTTTCGCCAATTTCGGCTGGTGGCGTGGAGCGTTCTGGCTCTATGTGCCAATTGGCGCGGCGTTCCTCGTCGGTGTGTTGTGGAAGATCCCGAAAAGCGCCGACCAGGCGACGGCGGATTCGCGCGCGTTGCGATTTCCGATCTGGCGTGTCGGACTGCTCGGGCTTGGCGTGCTATGCGTGGCCAGTTCGGGCCTGGCCCAGTCCGCGGCGCTGCGCACGGCACTGATCGTCAGCGCCGGGTTGATCGTCTGGTACGCTTTCACCCGTGACGCCCAAGCCGAAAACCGCCTGTTTCCCTCGCGACCATTATCGCTCTCGGAGCCGGTCGGGCTTGCCTATTGGGGGCACTTTCTTGTCGCCGCCACTTATATTTCGGTCTCGATCTATCTGCCGCTGGTTCTGACCGTCCTGCACGGGATCGCACCGCTCTACGTCGGGCTCGCCAACTGCATCATGTCGATCGGCTGGTCGATCGCGGCGTCGCTCTCGGCTGGGCTGCATGGCAGCCGCGAACGCAAGGTGGTGATAGCCGGGCCGATCTGCCTCATGATCGGGTCGGTCGGGCTGGCATTGGTCGCGGGGTTCAGCGCGCATTTCGCATGGGTATTGTTGTGCGCGCTGATGGTTGGCGTCGGCGTCGGCATCTTCCATGTGCACATGACGGTCCGGGCCATGGGCGCGGCACGTTTGGGAGAGGAGAGCATCACGGCCTCCTCGCTCTCGACCATCCGTGCGCTCGGCATGGCGTTCGGCGCAGCCGTCGCCGGCATGGTTGGCAACATCGCCGGGCTCCGCGAGCTGACGACACCCGACACAGTGCGCGCAGCGGTAATCGGGGTCTATCTTTTCAACGTTCTGCCGTTGCTTCTGGCGGCGGCCGTCGCGGCGCGGTTTTTCCAGGTGGCCGAGTCCATGCGCAAGGAGACCGCTAACGCCAAATAGATATGCGTCGGGGTGGGGTTTGGAGTGCGTGTGCACGAGCCCGCGGGCATTCCACGTGAAAGAGGTGTGACGCAGAAATTTCTCTTCGCGCCGCTAGTTATGTCGCAGGTTATTCTCGCGAATCACCTGTCCCCATTTGGCGACCTGTTCGAAGAAGAATTTTCGGAAGCCCGACGGACCGTCGAGCCGGAGGTCGATCAGTAGACTATCGGTCAGCTTGGTTCGGATTTCCGGCTCGCCAACGATGGCGGTCAGCTCAGTCACGAAGCGGTCCACAATGCGGACCGGCGTCGTTGAGGGTGCATAAAACCCCCAGAACGACGGAGCGCTAAAACCGGCAAAGCCACTCTCATTCACAGTCGGAACATTGGCGAGAGCCTTCAGCCTTTCCAGTCCAGTCTGGGCTATTGCGCGCAACTGTCCGTCTTGCAGATAGGGTGCGAGAAGACTTGCGCTGCCCGCAATGAGAGAAACATGTCCGCCGATCACATCGTTCAGGGCCTGCGGCGCTCCGCGATAGGTGATCGGCGATAGCTTGGCTTGCGCAAGCTTGCCCAGCAAAATCATCGAAATATGCGCGAGCGTGTCGCTAAGGACCGCAAGGTTGACCCCTTGCGGCTGGCGGGCCGCCGTCAACACGTCGTCAAGCGTCCGGTACGGCGCATTTGGGTTGGCCGCGAGCACATTGGGCGAAGTCCCGAGCAGCAAGATCGGATCAAGATCGCGCTCGGTATCATAGGGAATGCTCGTCAGGAGCGATGGGTTCAGAGCCTGGGGATCCGCGTTGATGAGCCACTTGGTGCCGTCTCTCGGAGCTTTTGCAACATAGGCAGCGCCGAGCGAGGTGGCGCCGCCGCTGCGATTTTCGACGATGACCGTGACCCCAAGCCGTTGCTGCAAGCCCGGCTGAACCAGGCGAGCGATGATGTCCAGTGATCCTCCGGCGGGTGCGGGAGCCACCAGAGTAATGATGCCAGACGGCCAACTGGTTTGCGCATGAGCGACCGCAGGCGCGGCCACCGCTCCGAGCAACACCGAACGTCTCGTCAATCCCATCATCATTCCACCCACAGCCTAGCAATATTGTCGACGTTCAACGACCTCGCGGAGTCCGCTTGCCGGTCATCATAGCCTCCAGCAAGCGCAGACGCCCATTTATGATAGAAATCACTGCATCGGTTGAAAACTACAGGCTGGTTGCCCATGCAAGGACTGATCGATTTTCATCATCATGCACGGCCGGCAGCATTTTTCGATGCCCTGGCGGAATCAGGACGCGTCACCATGGGTGGGCGACCGTTTCCTGCGGCGTGGACGATGGCCAACGCCTTGGATGTGATGGACCGAACGGGAATCGCAACGGCCGTGGTGTCGGCGCCTGACGCCGATCTCCTGTATCGGGATCGGCCTGTCGCGCTGCGACTGTCCCGACTGCTGAACGAGTTATTCGCGAAGACAATCCAATCTCGACCCGAGCGGTTTGGCGCTTTTGCGTCACTTCCGATGCCCCACCTCGACGATGCTCTTGCCGAAGTCGCATTTGCGCTCGACGAATTGCAGCTCGACGGTGTGATGTTGTCGACGAGTTACGACGGTCGGTATTTAGGCAGCGCCGATTTTGATGCGATGCTCAGCGAGCTGGACCAGCGCCGTGTCACGGTTTTTGTGCACCCGGTGACGCCGGTTGGACTCAAGCTTTTGGCTTTGGATTTTCCCGCGTCGTTGTTGGAGTATGCATTCGACACAACGCGCTGCATTGCCAACCTGCTGCGCCAGCGCGTGCCGACGCGCTTCCCGAATATACGATTCATATTTTCTCATGCCGGCGGAGCGCTGCCCTATCTTCTTAATAGGATGTCGCTGATGGAATATTTTTTGACGCCGGGACACCGCCTGGCGGCGGAGGCCGATCGCAATGTCATTCAACACGGTCTGCAGTCATTTTATTATGACACGGCCTTGTCGGCGACCGATCCGGTGTTCGCGCTGCTAAGGCAGGTCGTTGGTGTGGATCGTCTGGTGTTCGGTTCGGACTACCCCCAGGTCCCCGACGACTTTGTGAATGCCACAGCGGACGCTCTGCGCGGCTCGAAAGAATTGACGGAGGCCGACCGCAGCCTGGTGGCGCGCGCGAATGGCCTTGTGCTGGTGCCGCGTCTGGCTTGCCACAAATAGTGAAGATGCTTCCCCATTGGGGCGGCAACGTTCGGCCGCCCAGCAGCCTACATAGGAATGAATGACCCCGGGAGGAATGAAATCAGAACCGCGATCACGGAACCAACATTAGACAGGGGGCTGTCCTAGGAGATGCGCTCTCCTAGGACAGCCCCTTTTCTTATGCGCCGTCCTAAACAGGGACCGAGCGCTCAGCCTTGGTTTTCGCTTCGTTCGGAGCCGCTTTCTCCCCGTTCGGAATCGGCAGCTGTAAAACCGTCGCTGTTTGACCCGGGCGCAAAGAGTCCAGCGTCACAATCGTGCCGTCCGCAAACTCAAGCGCATCGTGGTGCGCGCGAGGAATGCTGAGATTGATCTGCCGAAATCTCGCCAGAGTTCCGGTTGCCTTCTTCGGCCAGAATATCCAGGCGCGTCGGTATTTAGGTGGCCGATCAAAGACCAGTTCAGTCCCAGGCCGCAGGCAGACGGCAGTCAGCGGATCAGCGACGCCGGCGAAGCCTTGGGTGATCGTGCTTGGGAAGCGTGCTGTAACGAGACGATCCGCAGTAACGGCAGCCCTTGAAGCCACGTGTTCCAGACTGTAATCGCACATCGCGGAGTTCCTTCCTGGCGCCCCTGACGCTGCAACGTGAAAAAACCGACCCCGTTCCACCGAATCGAGGTCTGGTGCAAAAAAAGCAGTAAGGCGAAGCGACTTCTCGATGCAGATGACGATGGCTGACGCCCCGCAAGGTCGACCTGGCCGACTTGCGCTCGGCCTCCAAGCGCAGCTGCGAATTTCGGCGGCTTGTTTTGATCAGCGAGCAAGCTCGTTGAGATATCGCTTTTGTTGGGTCTGCTGCTCGGACCAACTCCCCCGTCACAGAAAATATGGAGGTTGTGCAAATTCTACATCGCACTCGCGTCTGCGTCGCAATGGTCGTTGTCCGCAAGCAAACATAGGAACTTGCCTTCTCTGTTCGAATTCCAATTTCTTTTTTGTGGCAATAGTTGCGAGTGGGAACTTGTTTGACGCTCCGGCATTGGCATCCGCTGCCAGTGTCGGGAACCATCAATGAACAACAAAAGCGTTGGCCGAATTCCGCACCAACCGGCCCTCAAACTTCAGCTGCAGTCCGCTGCCTCTTCGATTTCGATCTTAAAGGCGAGGCAATGCGCCAAAATTGCGGAGCTCCGACAAGCTCTCATCGCCTCGGGCTTTGTCGCATTGGATGCTCAAGCTGCCGTGCTCGGTTTGAGCCGCAGTTCCACTTGGATGATCTTGAACCGAAAGCACAAGGCATCAGGCCTGTCCAGTTCGGTCATCAACCGCATCATGCGCTCGCCGCGACTTCCATCGGCGGCCAGAGACAACTTGGAAGAGTACGTGCAAGAAAAGCTCGCGGGCAAATATGGCCACCCACCAAAACGTCTGAGACGCTTTCGCGATCAGCTGTTGGCTTGCCCAAGCGTGGCAATCAGCAGCCTGCAACGAGATGATGGGGCGGCCAGAGTGTCGATGATGGCTAAGCCGCTACAGAAAGCCGATTGAGGGAACTCCGAGAAGGCGCGGGGTGTCGAAGCTCATTTTAGGAACGCTTGCTTTCAGAGTTGAAATTTTTTGGAGAGGGGATCACTCTCTCCGGAACCTGACTCACCATTTACCGTTCGGTTGATAGGGCACCGCCTCCAAGATCCTGCAGTTGGGCTGCGATCGGCACGCGCCCCAACGCTTAAAAAATGCCGGGGGAGAAGCGTATGGGCGACGCGCGCTATCTCATGGGTCTTCCGAATGCCGCACAACCTGCGGCCACAAGCGACGATCCATTACTGACATTGCTGCAACGCTACGAGGCCGAGCTGGCTGCCTTCGATGACGCGACAGGGACTGCGGATCAGGACTGGGACAAGATCGCCGAAAATACTTGGTCAGGCACCCAGGATGAGATCCTTGAGCGGAAACCGGAAGCGACCACTGCAGCCGGTGCACTCTTGGCGCTAGATCACGTATTGAAAAATGAGCTGTTCGAGGATCGAACAGAATTTGCTGATCAACAGATGCTTTGGCTACTGATCAAGGCCGCCCGGGATTATATCGCCCGCACCGAAGCGGGCGGCCAATAGCGAGACAGCAATCAGGCGGCGCCATGTGCGGCGCAATCCGCAAGTGCCGCCCGCGCCTGCCGCAGGCAGTCCGCGGTGTTGAGGTCGGCCTGCGCCGGCACGCCGCTCATCGCTCACATGCGCGAGCGCATTCACCACGCCGCTTGGCAGTCGCTACCTTCGCCGATGCCGGCTTTTCGCCGGACGCGCATCGGCGCGGGCGGCGCGGCGCGCGGTCTCGTTGCCGGTGAACTCGACGACAACGCCCTTCGTCACCGCCGACGCAAGCTGGAGCGCGTCCCAGTTGGTCAGCCGGATGCAGCCATGGGATTCCGACTTGCTGATCTTGGACGGGTCGGGGGTGCCGTGGATGCCATAGCCTTCGCGGTTCAGCCCGACCCAGACCAACCCGACCGGATTGTTGGGACCGGGCTTGATGGTGAAAGCCTCGCGCGACTTGACGCCCTTGAAGGCGTAATCGGGGTTGTAGCGGTAGGTCGGATTTTTCGCGACCGAGGTGACTTTGAGAATGCCAAGTTGGGCGCAGGCTTTTCGGTGCTTCCCGCCGTGACCGGATAGGTCGCGACCAGGGTGTTCGATTTGATCGAAAATCTTCAGGGTCTGGTGCGTCTTGTCGATCTCGATGCGCGCTGCCTTGGCGCGCAGCGGCTCGCGCGACACGTTGGCGACCATGATCGTGTCACCGGGCTTGTCGAACGATTGGCCCGGATTGAGCGCCGCGAGCAGCTCCTGGCTCATATGGAATTGCTCGGCGATCTTCTCCTTGGGCCCGGTGTACGACAGCGCCGGGAGGTCCTTCATGTCCTCCATCTTGCTCGGCAGCTTCTCGGCGAACGGACCTTTGACGTCGGCCTCTGAAATCTTGTGCTCGACGATGATGGGATCCTTGAAGGTTGCGATGAGCTTTTGCCAAAGCTCGGCGCTCATGCCGCCGCCCGCGGTTATACCTTGCGCCGCCGCGTAAGCCGCGATCGCCTTGTCGACGTTCTCGCCGGGCTTGCCGTCGATCTCGCCGGGCGAAAAATGGGCGCGATCCAGCAGGACCTGAAGCTTCACGATGACGGGGCTCAACGTTTGCTGTTGGGATTTCTTGTCGCGCCACTCAGCATCGTTGATCGCTTGCGCGTCAATCGCCGCGGGCCATGCGGGCCCGGTCCAGAGGATGATCGTCAGCGCGAGCCACAATCGGTGGGGCATGGAAGACCTGCTTGCTCGCTTCAACAAGTCCTCGATAAATCAATGGTTCCGGTTGGCCGGAGCGGCGCGACGGATTGCTGCAGACTGATGGCAGGAAGCGCATCAACAAACGCCACAAGCCCCAACCTCTGCGGTTGGGGCTCGTGGGAGAACGGCATCCGGTGATGATGCGCAACCGTTCTGCTTGCTAGCACACCCAGATGCGGCGAGCGCGGGGCCCGTACGGCGTGTCTACGATAACGCGCCGCCAGCAACCACGACCACCATAGCCATAACCATAGGAGGCATAAGGTCCGCCGTAGTAACCGCCGTAGTAGCCGGCCCCCAGTCCAAGACCCAATCCAAGTCCGATGGCCGGGGCGGCGAAGCCAAAGCCCCTGCCGCCGCGGAAGCCACCACCGCGAAAGCCACGAGCCGACGCCGTGCTGGGGGCGGCCATGGCCACGCTAAGAAGGGCCGCCAGGACCAGCAGGATTTTGCGATACATCGCTTCCTCCATTTTTTGCGTTTCTGGGAGTCGAATTCCGACGGCCTGCTTTCGTTCCAGCACCGAGGTCGGTTTGGTTCACAAAATCCGGGAACTTTCGTCCGGATGCGATGCGGGAACCGGTTCCACGTCCTGCTTTCCAGGGCGTGGGCTCATGAACGCGCAGTCAGCTTGGTGAACGCGAGGTGTGCGGAAACCGAGAGGCTGCGAAAAGTGGTCAAGTTTTCGAGCGATAAAGTGGAATGACAGGCCGGAACCGTTGCACAATCCGATACCCGATTGCGAATTTGCCATTCCGTTAAATGGTCACAGTTCCTTTTCGGCAAGTTCGCGAAATGCGTCGGGAACGGAACGGGACGCTCCCAGCACAACCGAGGCATAGCCAGCCGCTTCCCAGCCAAAGCGGTTGCGAATCTTGTCGAGCGCCCGATCTGCGAGCCATCGTGATGCGCCTTTTTTGCTGCCCGGCTGGCGTTCCTCATCCGCCAGTCCCAGCGGCAGCTCGAGCTGCAAGGCCATGTGTTCTTCGAGGTTCGACAGCGATATCGCCAGAAGCGAGATGGTTTTTTCTTCAGGGCGGCTCGCGAGTACGCCGCGTACGAGGTCTTCCGCCACTTCTGCCAGGATCGCAGTCGCCGAAATCGGCGCGGGCAGCGTGAGCGAGCGGGTGACGGAGCGGAGGTCGGCGAACCGCACCCGCACGGTCACGGTGCGGCCGAACCGAGATCTTGGCACGGAGACGGCTGCCAATTCGGTCGGCGAGATGCCGAAGCGCCGGTCGGAATACCGGTTCGGTCGCGGGTCGCCGTCCCAGCGCCGACTGCGCTCCTGCCGAATGCGCGCGCTGATGCGTTTTGATCGCTCGCGGATCGCGGTTCCAGGCGAGCGCACCAAGCTTTTCCGAAGCGGCACGGCCGAGCAGTCTGTCCAGCGCGTGCGGTGACGTCCTGGCCAACTGACCGATGGTCAGCACGTCGATGTCGGCGAGCCGCGCCTGCGTCGCCGGCCCCACACCCCACATCAAGCTGACCGGCAAATTGTGGAGGAATTCGAGTTCGGTCGAGGGATCGACGACCAGCAGCCCGTCGGGCTTTGCAACTTGCGAGGCGATCTTCGCCAGATGCTTGGTGCGCGCGACGCCAATGGAAATCGGCAGACCGAGTTCGGTGCGCACACGGCGCCGGATCGTCTTTGCAATTTCGGCCGGCGGCCCGAACAGATGCTCCGTTCCCGCGACGTCCGCGAACGCCTCATCGATCGAAATCCGTTCGACGAGGGGCGTGAAGTCGCCCACCACCTTTATCACCGCATCGCCGAGCCGCTGATAGTCCTCGAAGTGACCGCTGACAAAAATCAGTTCGGGGCAAAGCTCGCGCGCTTTCCATCCCGGCATGGCGCTGTGCACACCGAAGGCCTTGGCTTCGTAGGAGGCCGCAAGCACCACGCCACCGCCGACCGCGATGGGTTTGCCGCGCAGCGACGGATCCAGCAACTGCTCGACCGAGGCATAGAACGCATCAAGGTCGGCATGGAGGATGGTGGCCGATTCCATCGAACGCCCGGCGCAAAGGATGAATAAGAACAAATAGAGAACACAAGAAAATGCCGGTTGTCAAACCTTGCATGACGGGGTGCAGGCCCCGAGTTCGGTGTCATTGCGCGGACTTCGCTTGCGCTCCGGCGACCGCCTCGCGATCACGGGAGAGCCGTGTTGCGGCGAGCAGTTGAAGCGCGCCGCCGCCGCCACGAAATATCGCCCCGACCTAGTAGCCGCCAAACGGCGCCTGGAATGCCGGGGGCCCCCACGCAAACGTCTGCATCGCCGGCTCCGGCGATCGCCGCCTCGCGACCATCTGGGTTTTCTTTTTCCTTGCAGGCGCGGCGGCGTGTTTCGCCTTCGGCGGCTCCGGCTTCTGTTCCGGCATTTGCAATTCGGCAGGCACGTCGGCATTGGCGTAGCGCACGGCATCCGAGTTCATGTCCGGTGCAATGGCCGCTGGCGTGCTGACTCGATCGCTCCGTGTTTCGACGATGTGAGCGCGGAGCGAAGCATAGGCTGGCTCGCGATGGGCGATCAGGCCGTAAGTCCAAAAGCCTGCGACCGTGACCGTCAGAATCAAGGCGCAAGCACACACACGGGCGACGCCATCTCCCGACGAAGTCCGACGGATGCGAGCAAGACGACGGCCGGTTCCGATTTGGCTTGTCGGTGAGATTGATCAGCAGGCGATTGCGACGCATCAACTCTCCGGCGCACCCCTCATGGGGCAACCGGAATTTTCCATTTTGGTTCCTGGGGCGAGCCAACGAATGACGAAGCGTTCATTCGGTCGCCGACAATCAAGCGGGAGCCGCATGGCTCCCGCTGCAGTTTGATGATCGTCGCGGGGTGATGGAGCGCTATCGACCGCCCATGCCGCCACCGCCTTGACCACCACCCTGGCCACCACCACCGCCTTGGCCGCGACCGCCGCCCTGGCCGCCACCGCCGCTTTGGCCATCGCCGCCGCCGCGCCGCATTTCGGTGTTGCCTCTCATGGAGCCATCACCGCCGCGGCTTCCAGCGCTGCCGCCGGTGCCCTCCTGAATCGTGGTGCCGCTGCGGCCGGTGGTACTGCCGCTGGTGGTGGCACCGCCGCGAACGCTGGTTCCATCCTGCTGCTGGATGCGGTCGCCAACCGTGCCGCGACTGCGAGAGCCTTCGCGAGTCCTAAAGTCCTCGCGGGTTCTGGAGCCTTCTCTGGTGCGCTCGCGAATGGTCACGTCGGCGCCGAAGCGCCGCGCCGCGGGCCCGTAATTCCAGCCCTGCCAGCCATAGACGCCGCCCCAGCCAAGCCCGCGCCGCCAGGCGAAGCCGCAGCGATACCAACCTGCGCCGTGCCAGCCGTTAAAATAGAAGCAGTACTGACGGCCTTCGACGATGTAGACCGCAGCCTGTTCCACCGGATCGATCGCGTCGACGGCGTCTCTGATGGCGCTGCTCGACACCGGCATGGCCTGGGCAGCGCTCGCCATCAAACCGAGTGTGGCGGCGGCTGCCAATGTCCGAAACGAGTAATGCATAGGGGTTCCTCTCTTTGGTTCCCCCTACCTCTGAACGCCGCGACGTTGGCTTTGTTCCGAAAGGCGCGGCATTGCGGGCTTGAGAACGACCATTGCTCAGTGACAGCGCTGGTCACTGGACGCCCCAGGGGCGCCAATATGACGGCAAACCGACACAATACTTCAAGGTCGGACGCCTGGGCCCATGCTCCTTACGGCAGAGCGTTCGCACCCTTGGGCGGGTTTGATTCATGGTCGAGGTGATCGCCCACGTTGACGGCGAGCGTATCGCGATTGCTGACAGCCGGACCGCGGCGAAGCGGCCGGCGTCCTCCAGGTCAGCATGGCTCATAGGCGTTCTCTTGGGCGTTCTCCGTGGTCCCAGCTATCGCCAGAATTGATAGACGCCGAGCACGATTTCGATCGCGATCAGCACGACGATAATGAGCTCGAGGCGCAGCGAGCGTCTGGTGTCGATAATGTCGGCCAGCGTGCTTGCGGTGTCGGAAATGACCGTCAGTTTTCGCGTCAGAAAGTCGGCGCGTTGCTTCAATTCATATTCGTCCTCCAGCCTCGCATAAAAACGCTCCAGGTCCGGGCGCTCCCAGAGCACATCGGGTTTCTCGGCGACAGCCACGAGACCGGACACTCTTTGCTGGACGAGCAGCGCGTTGCCGATGTGCTTGAGCAGCGAGCGCCGCCCGCCCGGTGTCCGGCCGTGCTCGGCCAATTGCCGTGCCAGGGGTTCGATCACGTCGAACACGGCGTCAACGTAACTCTCGTCATGGGCGAGAATGACGCTGGTCGCAAGGGCATCCGCGATCAGCAGCGTGTGCTCGTTGGTCAACCTTCGCACCGCGATGATGCCGGCGGGCGTGACCTGATCCTCCCTGTCCGCGGTGATTTCAACAAGGACGGTTTCCTCCTCGCGCCGTTCCGCAGGATTGACAATGCGACCGTCCAACTGACGCAGCACCTCATCCTCTTCGAGCGGCGACATCCCAACCAACACGGCAACGCCGAATCGGAACAGGGCGACGACGCCTTTCTCGCCGGCGCGAAATGCCAACGGGACGGATGACAAGATGTCCTTTCGCTCCAGGCCCGCCGTCTCGATGCGATCGCCAAGCCGCAAGGCGCGAACCGTGATGCGACCGCCGCCTGGTGCCAATTCTTCGCTCATGCCGCCTTGCTCGGTGAGTTTGTGCAATGGATCATATCCTCGCCCCGAGCTCGGCGCGCTCCCTCTCCCTAGTTTCGCGCTGGCGAGCCGAAGGCGAGCGCCCAGCGCGAACACCTAAAAAGGTGCCGCGCCGGACCCTCGCTTCGCTCACCCGGTCTGTATCCGATAAGCTCAGACTCGCGAATGAGCCCCCTCACCCGCCCGCCGCAGGCGGGCGACCTCTCCCCACGCAGCGGGGAGAGGTGACCGGAGAGCGCTGAGCGCGATTGCCGTTATTTAATGATTGATTTCGGGCTCGACCTCACGAGGTCGGACGCACCGTCAACGAACGGGACTCAGTGTCATTCTCGCAACTCCAAGCGCGAGATTGGCGCCGACCTGTCCTTCCAGCGACAACGGCTGCAGCGAAACGGATCTGCGCGTTCCGCCGACGAGGACATTCGCGCCGACACCCACCCCAAGTGAAATATCGCCGCTGGCGCCGACAAATTCGCCAGCGAGCGCTCCCGAGGGAATGTTGGAGGTGCTCGCCAGGACCGCCCATGTCATGATTCCGCCGGCGGTCACGCCCAGGTCCAAACCCAGACGGCCGATCCTGCCCACGTAATTCTGGGTCCAGCCTTTGTCCGACTTGAATTGGCAGCGAAGCTGCTGGCGCGACCCGACAACCAATCCGACGCTAGGCCCCGTTCTGCACGTCAGCAGGCCTTGTCGGATCGAGTTTCCTTGCGAATGGGCAGGCGTCGCCGCCAGCATGAGGCTGATGAACAGCACCGGCTTGGTGCAGCGAAACGCTCGGACGGCTGATCGACTTGCCGCGCTTTGCTTCACGTTCATCACGTTCTCCTTCGGTTGCTAGAACAAGGATGGTTGCACCGCTGGCCGGCGCATGAGCTTACACCTTCAGGGATGATTTTGGGCTACAACGTTGGTGGGGCGATATTGTCCTTAGGGGCAACCTCGTAAGACGTTTTTGGGCAGCGGTCGCCGCGCCGAAATAGGTCTTAATAGAAGTAATGGTCTCGGGACGGCGGATGTTTGATCTGGATCAACTGGGGACCTGCTGCTGGAGTGCCACGGTCAGCAGCTAGCGAGGAATGCCGTTGCCTGGCATACCTTCCGCCGTCGCCCTTCAGAGAACGGCTCAGTGGGCCATCGCGATCGTGTTCCCACCAACATTGGCGCCGGGAGGAGCGAGATGAACATCCGCCGCAAATTCCTCAGTGCGTTTGGCGCGGATGCGCTTGCAAGGCCGATTGGCGCTTTGGTTCGACAAATCACGATCATGCTTGCCTTGATCGCCTCTTTTCTTTTCGCAGCAACACCAAGCTGGGCGATCGACGTGTCCGTGACGGATGGCGACACGCTGATTCTCAATGGTGTGACATACCGGCTTGACGGCATCGAAGCTCCACAAACTGACCAGACATGCCTCGACGACAAAGGTGCCGCCTGGGCATGTGGCATTGAGGCACGTGACCGCTTGAGGGACTACGTTCTCAAACGTGAGGTGCGTTGCACTGACCGGGGCACAGATAGCGCTTATCGCAAGAGGCGTGTCGGCGATTGTTGGGTTGCGGGCGAAACCAAGAGTGTGAGTCAATGGATGGTGCAGGAAGGCTGGGCGCTGAATCTCGATGGGTCTGCAAAGGGTCGTTTCAAAGCCGAAAGAGACAGCGCCAGTCGCAATGGGGCGGGACTTTGGAAGGGCTGCTTTGTATCACCTGAGGCGTTACGGCGGTTTACGATAAGCACTACAAGCCTAATGGGTGCTGCCTGCCCCAAAGCGAATAACTGGCGAATTCGCGAGATGCTGTTTCCAGATCAACCCACAATGCCGTCCGGTTGCACGATCAAGGGAAGGATTGTGCTACGCGCACAGGCAACCGGCTATGTCGGCATCTATCACTTGCCCAGCTGCCGCAGCTATGAGCGTACAAAACCATCACACCGGTGGTTCTGTTCGGAAGAGGAAGCCCAAGCCGAGGGCTTCCGCAAGTCATTCACGTGCTGAGGCTGCTCGCCTATTGATGAGGCGATCGAATAGACTGCCGCGATGCCGCCTGCTGGCACATTGCTAAGCGTTCGTGAGTCCACGTCGCCGCCGACCCCAGGAGCGAGGAATGCCGTTGCCTGGCACAGCAAGGACCTTCCGCCATCGCTTCGTTCAGAGCATGGCCCAGTGGGCCATCGCGATCGTGCTCGCACCAACATTGGCGCCGGGAGTGCACGCCCAAACAGCGGATTGGCCGACACGCGCCGTGACGATGGTGATCGGCTTTGCCGCCGGCGGCAACAGTGACGTGCTGGCCCGTCTCCTGATCGGGCGGATGACCGAGAAGCTTCATCAGCCCTTCGTTGTCGAGCCGCGCGTCGGTGGTGCAGGCCTCGTCGCGATGCGCTCCGTCGCCCAGGCCGAACCGGATGGCTATACCGTGTTCTTTGCCGCCGCGCCGCAGATCGGTGTTACGCCGAATATTCAAAAGATCGGCTTCGAGCCACTCAAAGAGCTTGTGCCGGTCAGTGCCTTCGCCACCGGTCCATTCATTCTGGTTGTCAATGCAACGTCGCCGGTATCGACGGTGGCGGAGTTCGTAGCGCTGGCGAAAACACAGAAGCTGAACTATGGCTCGGGCGGTGCCGGATCGAACGCTCACCTGTCTGCGGCACTGTTCCTCCAGCGTGCCGGTATCGAAGGCACCAACATCCCGTTCCGCGGCACAGGACCGGCGATGACCGCATTGCTCGGCGGCCAGATCGACTTCATGTTCGGCAATGCCTCCGACGTGATGCCGTTCGCCGACAGCGGAAAGCTGAAAATCCTCGGCGTCGCTGCCGCCCAGCGGATGAAGCAGCTGCCCAATGTGCCGACAATCAGCGAGACCTATCCGAACTCTGCGATGCCGAGTTGGAACGGGGTGATGGCACCGGCCAAGACGCCAAAGCCGATCATCGACAAGATCGCGGCTCAGGTCATCGCCGCGGCGAAGGATCCCGCCATCGTCGAGAAGCTGGCGCGGCTCGGTCTTGAGCCCGATGGCAACACACCGGAAGAATTCATGGCGCAGATCAAACGCGAGCAGCCGCAGTTCGATGCGGCGATCGAGGCCGCTGGCTTGAAGCCGCAGTAGCCTCCTCGTATCGCCATTGGTTCAAGGCGAGTCTCAAGAACGGTCCGATCGCTCGGCGCTTGGATGCCCCCGCATCACGCGATCAGGTAAATCGGGCTGGTCCAGGCCTGGTTGCCGTCGGCCTGCGTGACCCGGATGTAAACCGGCAAGTCGGCGCTGCCGCCGTGCGTCACCGAATGCTCCAGCGTGACGTGCCGACTCCAATCAGCCTCGGGCAGGCGATAGACGTTCAGCCTTCGGCCAAGCCCGCCGCCGTCATAGGCCACGACATTATCCGCGAGCGTTGCAAGGTCGATCTCACCCGACACCACGTTGGTCTCGATCTTGAGTGTGCCGGTGCGCGCCTCGTCGAGCCAGAGATCGACGCCGGCAAGATTTCCGGTCGTGACCGAGCTCCACGTCAGCGTCAAGCCCGGCGCGGTTTCGGCAATTTTCCGCTCGGGGTTGAGGAAGTTCACGGCGGCAAAGCGCGCGATGCGGTTGCCCGTCACGGTGAGCTTGCCCTGCCAGATCGTCTCGCGGCCGCGGCCGCGATACTCCGCGCCCTGCCACAGCACCCGCACGCGGCGGCCGAGATCGCCCGCGCCGAACGGCCTGACCGAATACACCGCCTCGGTGCCGTGCAGCACGTCGACGCGCTCGACCGGCGCAGTGCCTATCACTTCGGCCGACAGCTTCATCGATGCGCCTCGCGGCCGGATGATGTCGCCCATCCGCGCTTCGCGCACGGCAAGCTCTTTCGCCGGGCCGAGCTTAGGATCGTCTGAGAATCCCGTCACCTCGCGGTCGAACGAGCCGTTGAGCTCGATGAAGATGCGTGGTCCGGTGGTGCCGTAGTGCTTGCGCTGGCGAAGCGCCGTAAACAGTGCGTCGCGCGTCAACTCCGGCATGAAGTAGCAGGACAGCCCGCCGACCGCGCCGAAGGTCGACGCACCGGGCCGCGTCGCGCCAGGTCGACCTTTGTGATCGTCGCTGTGGCAGACGACACCGACGCGATAGCCCTTCTCGAACGCGTCGTGCAGGATCCATTCGAACGTGCCCCAGCTCGAATGCACCTCGACGGTGCGCTCAAGCCTGCCGTCGTGGGCGTACTTCAGGTCGGCGTAGCGCCCGCCGACATGGGCGATCACAACCGCATCCTCGCTCGCGCAGCGCTTCGAACAATTTGTCCGCGGTGTAGATCGCATCGGTCGAGGTTTGGCCTTCGACGAGGATGTGCGACGAGCGGCGGATCGGCCGCCCCTCGTGTCGATAGAAAATATTGCGGTCGCCGCCCATGCCGGTGTTGCCGGACCATTCGTAGCCCGGCAGGCAGACGAATTTGCCCGGCTTGTCGAACTGCGCGGTGAGCTCGTTGAGCTTTTTCCAGAACGCGTCGGTGATCTGAAAATCGTTGCCCTGGTGGCCGACCATATCGACGAACGCCGCATCGCGCGCATAGCGGAAATAGGCTTCGGCCGATCCCATGCCGATGGTTTCGCCGCTCTGGCCGTGCAGATCGGCCCAGTAACGCCGCAACGGCGCGCTCGCAACGACGCGCATCGGATTGGCGCGCGCCACTTCCTTGTTGCCCGCCATGACATTGAGTTCGACATCGCCCGCCGCTTCGATGACGAGATTTTCGATCACCCGCGGCCCATCGCCGATTTTTACAGTCACGCCTGACGGCAAGCCGCGCACTTGCCGCGACGGCTCAAGTGCCAGCGCCGCATCCGCTTTGTCGGTCGGATTGCCCCACATGTCCTCGGCGACGAGCGCGAGGCGAAACGGCTCGCCCACCACCGCAAGCGACGGCCATATCGCCTTCCAGCTTGCCGCCGGCCCCGCCACAAGATCGAACGCCGGCGCCGAGAGCTCGCAGAACTCATAGGTGGCGAAGGCATCGACCGAGGACTTCAGCTCGACCTGCGCCTCAACATTGGTCTGCAACCGGTAGCCCGGCGAGCCCTGCCGGCGATCGCCCATCCGGATCGTCAGCGTATCGCCCTGGCGCAGATAGCCGCGGCCGACCCGGATCAGGATGGTGTTCGCATAGGGGCGGATGTTGGTCCGGTCGAACCAGACCTCGAGCTTGGCGCCGTTGCTCGCCTCAACCGTGGTGAAGTTTGCCGCCTGCGGCTTGTCGAATTGCGGCTTGCTCATGTCGGAGGTGGTCCGCCACGAGATCTTCATCATTCCGGTGTCGTCGATGCCGAACGTGCCTGCGGTGTAGACGAGTGTCAGTTCGGCATACGAGCCCGCGACGAATGGCCCCGGCGGCGAAAGCCTGATCGAGCCCATGTGCTCTGGCAGATACGTGGAGAACGGCATGAGATACCTGAGACGTCAGATGAGAGCGGCTGCTGGCCGGACGAGAGAAGTACCGATACGATAGTTGATGGCGGCACAAAAGGCAGGAGCATTTTCCAAATGACAAAGCTGCGCGGATTTTCCGTGCTCTTCGTGCTGATCGCAATCATGACAGCGACAGTTCATGCGCAGGAATGGCCGAGCCGGCCGATACGCTTTATTGTGCCCTATCCAGCCGGCGGTTCGACCGATGTCGGCGCTCGCGTCGTTGGCGATTACGTTACGCGCGCACTCGGCCAGCAGATTGTGGTGGAGAACAGAACGGGCGGCAGCGGAAATATCGGGTTCGAATTCGCCGCCAAGAGTACGCCGGACGGCTACACGGTGCTGATTGCGCCCGACCAGGTAACGAGCGCGCCGCACGTTCTTAAGGTCAGTTTCGATCCGCTCAAGGACTTCCTGCCAGTCATACAGCTTTCGCGCCAGCCGGTGGTGCTCGCGGTGCATCCGAAGCTTGGCGTAAGCACGCTTGCCGAGCTCGTCACGCTGGCAAAGCAGCGGCCGGGCCTGAGCTACGCCACCTCCGGCGTCGGATCGCAGCAGCACATGGCGGCCGAATGGTTCGCGAAAATCGCCGGCATCAAGCTCGATCACGTGCCTTATCGCGGAGGCGCGCAGGCGATCAACGATCTTGTTGCCGGCCATGTGATGATCGCGTCACTTGGCTCGACACCCCTGATCCCGCATTACAAGGCGGGGACGCTGCGGTTGTTGGCGCAGACCACGGCGGCGCGTTCACCGGGGCTAGCCGACGTGCCAACGTACCAGGAGGCCGGCCTGAAGGAGCTGGTGCTTGATCAATGGCTCGGCGTGCTTGTGCCTGCTGGAACCCCGGCAGGGATTGTGGCGCGTCTCAACACCGAGATGAACAACGCGCTCGTCCAAGCCTCGATCCGGGACAGCTTCTTGCAATCTGCGCAGGAGCCGGTCGGTGGCAGCGCCGAGCAGTTTGGACGCTTGCTGCGCGAGGATTTTGCCAAATATGAGCGGCTGGCACGGGACCTGAATATCAAGGGTAACTAGAGCATGATCCCGAAAAGGCCTGCCCCGGACTTGATCCGGGGTGGGAACCGGTTCTCGGAAAAGCATGCCCTCGGGCTCGACCTGAGAGATCATGCTAACAAAGAAACTAGAGTTCTAATCCGATTCAATTGAAACGGATCGGACTCTAGCGGGCGACCTCAGTCGGCGGTGACGCCCGCGGCCTTGATGACGGGCGTGATGCGCGCCATCTCGCTGTCGACCAGCTTCTGCAGACCGGCGGGGCCGCGTTCGGCCCCCTTCGGAGCCGAGCTGCCGAGTTCGACATAGCGCGCCTGCACGGTCGGCTCGTCGAGCGCCTTGCTGAGCGCGTCGGCGAGCTTGTCGACGATGTCCTTCGGAGTGCCCTTGGGCGCGACCATTGCGTTCCAGGCGCTGAAGATGAAATCCACTTGGGCTTCCGTGGTTGTCGGCACGTCTGGCAGGCTCGACAGCCGCTCGGGCGCGGCGATGGCGTAGGCCCTGATGGTATTCGCCTTGATCTGCGGAATGACGTTGAGCGACTGATCAACAATGTAGTCGATCTGGCCGCTAACGAGGTCCGTGAGTGCCGGCCCAGTACCTCGATAAGGTACAAGCGTTGGCTTGAAGCCGAATTTTGCATTGAAGACCAAGCCCGCCACATGCGAGATCGAGCCGACTCCGGCATGCCCGTAACTCATTTTTGCCGAATTCGCCTTGAGGAAATCGATGAACTCTTTGAGGTTGGCTGCCGCCATCGACTTCTTGGCCACGATCGCCTGCGGCGTGTAGTTGACGATGCCGACCTGCGCAAAGCTCGTTGCCGGGTTGTATTTGAGGGTCGGATAGAGCGCAGGCGCCGCTGACTGCGTGCCCATATTGCCGACCGCAATGGTGTAGCCGTCCGGTTGCGCCTGAGCGGCGCGCGTCATGCCCAGCGTCCCGCCGGCGCCGCCGACATTTTCGACGACGAGCGTCTGGCCGAGCGTGCGCGACATGTGATCGCCGACCAGGCGCGTGACGACGTCGGTCGGTCCGCCTGCCGCGAAGGGAACGATGACGGTGATCGGCTTGGTCGGATATTGGGCGGCTGCCGGCGCACTCAGCAGCATAAGCGCGAGCAGATTTCCGACGATCAGGCAACGCATCGACGTCATCGTGTGTTTCTCCTTGACCATCCTTCAAGCCTGGCGATGATCGGTCACCGCTAGCGCTTGTGCAAGCGGTGCCTTTCAATCAATTGCGCCTAACAAACGGACATATTGATGCACCTGACAGACGATGAAATGGCGATGCGGGGCGGTGCGTTTGGCCCGGCTGTCCAATGGGCGATCGAGCATCAGATCAAGGTCGGCGACTATCTCGGGGCTGAGGATTTCGTGCCGGTGACCCAGGCCCACATCATGGCCGACACCGAGTCGCTCGGTGTGGCAGGGGTCGAATGGCTCGAGCGCATGGCAGGTTTGCCGGCCGCTGAGCGGCGCGTGCGTATCCCGACCATTACAGATCCACGCGGCACCGATTTTGCAGCCGCTCATCGGCTCAAGCATCAACCTTGGATGCTCGACCTCGAGCGACGCGCCATCGCTGCGTTCGAGGCGTTCGGCGTGCTGATGACCGACACCTGCATCAACTATCAGACCATCATGCCGCCGGTGCGCGGCGAGCACGTGGCCTATGGCGACACCGGTGTGGTGATCTACTCGAACAGCGTATGCGGCGCGCGCTCAAACTTCGAAGGCGGCCCGTCGGCGCTCAGCGCCGGGCTCACGGCTCGCACGCCGCGTTACGGCTATCATCTTGATGAATGTCGGCAAGCGACACTGCTGATCAACGTGGACTTCACCCCGCACGAGCTGAACCATTGGGGTGCGCTGGGTGGAATCGTCGGACGATTGGCCGGTGACTATTGGCAGGTTCCGGCATTGGTCGGCATTGAACGCGTGCCCTCGTCCGACGAGATGAAGCATTTCGGCGCGGCGCTGGCGAGCTATGGCTCGGTCGCACTGTTTCACATGGCTGGGATCACGCCGGAGGCGCAGCGGCTCGACGACGTTGTTGTTGCTGACCAAGCATTGCGCACTCACGAGGTCAGTGAGGCCGACATTCACGCATTCCAGCAAGCTTATGTGAAGTCAATCGACACGGTCGATCTGGTGGTGTTCTCTACGCCACAGCTCAGCTTGATGGAGATGGCACAAGTCGCCGACATGCTTGATGGACGGCATGCCCGCGTCCCGCTGCTCGTCATCACCAGCCCGCAGGTCAAGCCCGACGCGGATCGTATGGGGCTGACTGCGCGCATCGAGTTGGCCGGCGGGACCGTGCTCTCGGGGATGTGCTTCTATCAGAGCTACGCTCGCGAAATGGCCGAGGCGAACGGCTGGAAGCGCCTTGCCACGAACTCGGCGAAGCTCACCAACATCATCGGCGGTTACGGTTACCAGCCGGCGCTGATGTCGATGGCAGCGTGCATCGATGCGGCGTGTGCGGGCGGCAGGATCGTGTCATGAGCGGTAGCAAGATCTTCTTCGCCGCGGCCGGCATGGGTCGAAAAACGCAAGGGCAGGCGCTCGTCGCAAAGGATGGGTTTTCGGCGCGCTACGATCTGGATCGCGTGCGCGGCGTATTCTCAAGGCCACAGCACAAGCTCGCGGGCGAACGCTATGTCGGACGCGTGCTGGTGCTCGATGCCGCCAAGGGCGGCGTCGCCACGGCGTGGATGCTGAACGAAATGAAAGCGCGGGGCATCGTGCCGGCTGCGCTGGTCTTGAATGCCATCAACCCGATCATGGTGCAGGGCGCAGCGCTGGCCGACTTCACGATGATCTCAGGTTTCGACCTCGATATCACCCAGGCGATCCCGAACAACGCCCTGGTGGAGGTCGACCCGACCGCGGAGCGGCCGTTCATTCGTGTCCTTTGATCGATCGGGCCGATCGTGTCCTGGTTCGCCCCCATCGCGGTTGCGATCGAAATCATCGAAGAATATCATCGAATTGTCTGCAGAAAACGGCAAGTGCAAATCGGCAGGAGGCTCTCATGAAGGCGATACGCTGTCTGGTGTTCGCTTGTGTTACGGCGCTGGCAGCCGGGGACGCTCTTGCACAAGCCGATCTGCGCGCGCCATTGCCGCAGCCGCTCAAGATCAAACAGGGCATGCTCAACGTGCCCGCGCTGTCACCGCTCTGGCTGCTGCCCGAGGAGGCGGCCAAGTACAACATCCAGATCGAAACGGTGATGTTCCAGCGGTTCGCGGACGCGCGCACCGCGCTGGTTACCGGAGACATTCATCTGACCGCTTTCGGACCACAGGATATCTCGCTTGCCCTCGGCCAGGGCGCGAAGACGCTGGTCGGCGTGGCGGGCGTCGGATCGGGCAACGACTGCCTGGTGGTGCGCAAGGGTGAGGACATCAAGGACTGGAACAGTATCGCCGACAAGCGCATCGGCATCGGCGCCGGCTCCATCTCGTGGCTGAAGTTCGCCGCCTCGGTCCAGGAAAACGGGCTTGAGTACAACAAGCTGAAGATCGTCAATATCGTCGGCGGCGGCGCCAACTACCTCCGGGCCGTGCAAGGCAAGGAAATCGACATGGCCGTGGTGTGGCAGCCGTTTTGCGCCCAGGCGATTCTCGAAGGGTTCGGCGCCTATCCGACGCTCGATCACAACCGTTCAAAAACCGTCGGCGGCCTGATCTCGGTGCTGGCGGTGAACCGGCCCTTCATGGAAAAGAACCGTGACGCCGTGCAGCGCCTGGTGGTTTCCTACCTCGACGTGCTCGAACTCGCGCGCAAAGACAGCGCGCGCTGGGCGCGGATTTACGCCGAAAAGGCCGGACTGCCCGAGAACGTGGCGGCCGAGTTCGATCCGCACCACGCAGCTCGATCCAACGCTGCCGCTCGAATCGATCAAGCGCATCTCGAAGTTCCTGTCGGACAACGGCGTCATCACGCGCGACGTGTCGGGCGAGATCGGCGAGCACTACGCCTACGATTTCTTGGCCAAGGCTACCGGCAAGTCACCGGATCAGCTCGGCATGAATCGGTAAGGGAGTGAGACTGCGGCTGCCAGCGCCGTGGTTTGTCGTCCTGCCGCTCCTGCTTTTGGCGCTGTGGCACTTCGCGGTGGATCTGCGCTGGGTGACGGAAGGTATCATTCCGTCCCCGGAACAGGTTCTGCGCTCCTGGCACACCTGGATCTTCGGCAGCAGCAAGGCGATGCTCTCGCCTTACTCCGGCACTTGGCTGGACAACGTTACATATTCGTCGCGGCGCGTGCTGCAGGGGTTCGGGCTTGCCGCGATGGTGGCGATTCCGCTTGGGCTGATGATCGGCTGGAGCCGGCTTGCAGCGCGCGTGATCGACCCGACGGTCCAGCTTCTGCGCCCAGTCCCGATTACGGCGTGGCTGCCGTTCGCCATCGCGGTGTTCGGCATCTATGACGCGAGTGCGCTGTTTCTTATCGGCCTCGGCGCATTCTATCCGATCGTGGTGAACACCACGCACGGGGTGCGCGACACCAATCTGTTGCTGCTTCGCGCCGCGCGCATGCTCGGCGCCGGCACCATCACGGTGCTCGCCAAAGTCGTTTTTCCATCGGCGCTGCCTTCGATCTTCACCGGCCTGCGCCTCGGCATCGGCGTCGCCTGGACGGCGGTGATCGTCGCAGAGATGATCGCCGTGAAGTCTGGCCTGGGCTACGTGCTATGGGACGCTTACTACGTCGGCCGGATGGACATTTGCGTTGCGACGATGTTCTCGGTCGGACTGCTCGGCTTCATCTCCGATCAGATCATCGTTTGGAGCGGGCGCCTTGTGCTGCGCTGGCGCACGCTCGAGGCCCACGCATGATCGAGATCGAAGACGTCTGGAAGGAGTTCGTGAAAGGCGAGCGCCGCGTGCTCGCGCTTGAGGACATCAACCTCAGCGTCGCCGAGCGGGAATTTGTCGCGATCCTGGGCCCCTCCGGATGCGGCAAGTCGACCCTGCTCAACATGGTCGCCGGGTTCGACCGTCCGACGCGCGGGGCGGTGAGAGTGGAGGGCGAAGAGATTGTCGACCCATCGCCCCGCCGCGGTGTGGTGTTCCAGGAGCCGGCGCTGTTTCCGTGGTTCTCGGTCATGGAAAACGTGTTGTTCGGCCCCAAGACGCAAGGCCAACCGGCCGCCGAGTACCGGCGCCGCGCCGCGCAAATCATCGAGCAGGTGGGACTGCGCGGCTTCGAAACCAGCTATCCGGCGGAGCTCTCCGGCGGCATGCGCCAGCGCGTCGGGATCGCGCGTGTGCTCATCATGCAGCCGCAGGTTCTGCTGATGGACGAGCCGTTCGGCAGCCTCGACGCGCAAACCCGTATGTTGATGCAGGAGTTGTTGCTTCAGGTCTGGGAACGACACCATCAAACGGTGCTCTTCATCACGCACGACATCGAAGAAGCGCTGCTGCTCGCCGATCGCGTCTGCGTCATGACTGCCCGGCCTGGTCGGATCAAGAAGAGCATCGATGTACAGATTCCGCGTCCGCGCGCCATCGAGGTGACAACGTCGCCGGAGTTCAACGCGCTGCGCCGTGAGGTGCTCGCGCTCATCCGCGAGGAAAGTGAGCAGGCAGCGATGGTCTCGGCGGGCCGCTGAACGAAAAAGCGGTGATCCCGGCCGCGGTGGACATCGAAGTTGAAGACCCTCAGCCGGACTGAGTATGCTCGCCGCCCGGCCGCGAAATCCCCCGCAGCGCATCACCAGCGACTTTACCGTCTCGATTGATGGCGATGTCGCCCAACGAAAGAATGCCGACCAACCGCTTGCTGCGATTGAGCACCGGTAGACGTCGCACCTGGATGTCGGCCATGTTGCGAGTAACTTCCTCGATATCCTGATCGTCAAAGCAATATTTGACTTCCTCGGTCATCACCTCCCGCACTTTGGCGGTTGGTCCCTTGCCTTGAGCAACACCACGAATTGCGATGTCGCGATCTGTGATGATGCCAATCAAGTGATCTTTCTCACCTACGGGGAGCACCCCGGCATCAAGGCTGGCCATGGTACGGGCAGCCTGCTGAATCGTCTCTTCCGGATTGGCGACGCGAACGTCCGCCGTCATTGCTTCACTGACTTTCATCGCCAACTCCTATGGCATTTGGCAGGCTTATGCGGAAACAGCCTTCATTTTGAGGGCGATCTCGCAAAGCTGGTCCATATCGAACGTGTTGGTCGAGACATCGTTCCAGTTTCCGGTGATCCATGGGCCCGCTGCCGAAACGATAGCCGCCGCCGGGTTCTCCAAAGCGGATCTTCAGTACTTCGCTAAAATAAGCGAAAGTGATCGCGAGCGCGGCAACCAAGCCGGAATGACATTTCAGCTCAGGGGAGGAGACTTGCCATGCCACTCGTCGAATTGAAAAGGCACAACCGGTACGACTATTCGCCCCTCCCCGAGCGGCCGCTGTTCTCCTGGCCGGATGGCAAGCGATTGGCGTTCTGCATCAACAATAACATCGAAGTGTTCAGCTTCCTGAGCGGACTGGGAAGCGACAGCGCGACCGTGACGGCGCCCCAGACCACCCGCAACTATGCGTGGCGCGATTACGGCAACCGGGTCGGTCAGTGGTATTTGTTCGACCTGCTCGAGGAGCATGGCCTGCCCGCTTCGCACAACATCAACTCCATGCTCATCGACGAATGTCCGCACATCGTCGCTCGCATCAAGCAGCGTGGCGATGAGTTCATCGGGCATGGCCGCACCAACGCCGAACGGCAAGATGTTCTCAACGAGCAGGAAGAAAAGCAGCTCATCGACGAGACGACGCAGCAGATCAAGCGCTTTGCCGGCGAGCAACCAGTCGGGTGGATGGGGCCTTATCTCGCGCAAACGCCGGTCACGCTCGATTTGCTGAAGGAGGCCGGCTACAAGTACATGCTCGATTGGCCGGCAGATGATCAGCCGTTCTGGATGCGGACGCGCTCGGGGCCGCTGCTTTCGATCCCTTATTCGATCGAATTGAACGACTCGCCCGTGCTGGTGTTTCGCCAGCAGGCGGTGGCCGACTTCGAGCGGATGATCGTCGACCAATTCGAGGAGTTGCTCGTGCAGTCGCGCAAATACCCGCTGGTGTTTTCACTGGTCCTCCACCCGTTCATCATCGGCCAGCCGTTTCGGCTGCGCGCGCTCCGTCGCGCGTTAGCGCACATCATGAAATCGCGCGACCAAATCTGGATAACAACGCCCAGAGGAATTGCCGCACACTTCGAGAAGGTCGTGCCGCCGCCGAAGTAGCCCGCTCGCTGCGCGACCGTAGCGCGTGACAAAACAACGCAGTCACGAGAGGCGCGGGGTCGCGCGCGGCTCGGCGCTTGCTTGCGCCTATCCTTGGCAATTAGCATCAGCCATCGGGAAAACTTGCAGCCTGCCACGATGCAGGCATGATCCCGAGCGCCCATAAACAAGGGAGACTGCCATGAGGATTCAGACACTCTTGGTCATTGCATCTCTTGTTGCGACGTTCGGCACGGTTGGCCAAGGGTTCGCCGAAGAAAACAAAAAGGCTTCGGCCCAATCACTCAAATCTTCAAGCTCAAAAAAGCAAACGACGCAGGCGCGATTTAAGCCGACCTTGTTAAGCGGCCAGCCAGTGAAAGTGACAAATCCCAGGAAGCCTGGCTTTGGCTCGCGCTAGGCCGTCGCCGTTATCGGCCTGGGGGCCCACTCCGCATCGATGCCGAGGTCGGACAGGATCACTTGTGCCGAATTGTACCCGGGCAGTCCGGTGATGTTGCCGCCGGGATGACTGCTCGATCCGCAGAGATAGAGACCAGGCAGATGCGATCGATAGCTGCCGGCACCGGGGAACGGGCGGTGATAGCCGATCTGACCATTGGTGAAGGCGCCGACCAATAGATCACCCTCACGCATATTGGGAAGCGATCGTTCAGTGTCTCTCGGCGAACGGGTGAAGGAATCGATGACGGCATCCGCTAGATTTGGCGCGTGCTTGTTCCACAGACGCAAGCATCGTGCGGCCGTGATCCTCGCGCACCTCAGACCAGTCCGCGCCATCCTTGAGGCGGTACGGCAGTTTCTCCCACATGAATCCAGTGTGACGATCAGGTGGCGCCTGGGTCGGATCGAACACGGTCGGGCATGCACCCCACATGACCGTGGGCGGTATTGTGCCGGCCTCGTGATGACGGACGATGTCGCCAAACTGATCGAGGTGGTCCAGACCCATGATGACCATAAGAGCCCGCGCCAACTCGGGGTGCTGTCTGCTGGCGGTATAACGCGGTGGCTCGCGCAGATTGAGATGCAGCGCGAACAGCGGTGCCAGCAGATTGTATTGGAAGTTGTTGACGAGGTCGCGAATTGGCGTCGGCACCAGCGTTGCATCAAGCAGATCAAGGAATGTCTGGTGTGGATTGAGTGATGAAGCGACGAATTTTCGGGCGCGGATGAATTCGCCTTCGGTCGTTTCGACGCCGACGGCGCGGCCGCCTTCTACGACAATGCGTTTCGGCTCGGTCATCACGCGGAATTCGCCGCCCGTCTCGCGCACCGCCGCCTCCAGCGCTCGCGCAAGCGCCGCGGTGCCGCCGCGCGACATCTGCGCCTTGGCGGGGCTCGCCAACAGCGCCGCGATGTGATGACCGAAGCCGCGCACGCGAAGATCGACTTCACGCAGGCCGTTGAAGAACAGGAGACCCGCCTGCACCGTCGGATGCTCGAACTCCTGTTGCACGAATTCCAGCGGCGACAGTGCACTCACCTGCAAGAGCCTCCGGCCGGCGGCGCTGCGCTCCAGCAGGCGGCGCCGCTCGTCGGGCGGCAACGGTGGCGCCTTGGATTCGGGTGCCAGGATGTCGTTGACGATCGGCACGAACTCATGGTGCCAGCGGCGCAGCGTCGCGGCATCGTTCGGGCTGAACTGCTCGAACGAGCGCGCGGTGCGCTCGATGTCGGTCCACCAGGCCAGCAAGCCGCCGTCGCTGGTCAAGAGGGCGACATTCAGTTCTGGCTCGATGTAGTGCGCGCCGTGGCGCTCCAGATCGAGGTCCGCATACCACGGCATCGTGGTGATGGCGCGCTGGAAGAATGCGTGCGTGTTGTGCAGAAAGCCCGGATGGCGTGGATCCTCGAGCGTCGATAGGCCGCCCCCGGTGACGGCCTTGCGCTCGATCGTCAGCACCTTCATCCCGGCCTTGCCGAGATAGGCCTGCAGAATCATCCCGTTGTGGCCGGCGCCGAGGATGATGCCGTCGTAGGTCGCGGTCACTCTATTCCATCCCAAGCAAGCGATAGATGCGGCGGCTGTACTCGCCAAACCTCTCGCCGGTCTTGATGTCGAGCGTACGCGGATGCGGCAGCTCGATCCGAAAGTTGTCCGCCATCCGCGCCGGCCCCGCCGTCAGCACGACGACCCGCGTTCCGAGAAAGACCGCCTCGCTGATACCGTGTGTCACAAAGACGATGGTCTTCTTCGCCTCCCGCCAGATGCGCAGCAACTCAAGGTTCATCTTCTCGCGAGTCAGCGCATCGAGCGCGCCGAACGGCTCATCCATCAGGATCAAGTTGGGATCGTGGATCAGCGCGCGTGCGATGGCAGCGCGTTGCTGCATGCCGCCGGACAGCTCGTACGGAAACTTGTCTTCGGCGCCTTTCAGACCAACCAAAGCCATCAGATCGCGCGCCCGCGCGCGACTTTCCGCCATCGGTAACCCGAGGATTTCGGCCGGCAGCAACACGTTGTCGATAATGCGCCGCCATTTCAGCAGCAGCGGCTGCTGGAACACCATTCCGACGTCCCGGCCTGGATCGAACGGCCGCGCCGCCGAGCCGATGCGCACCTCGCCAGCTTCGTGAGAGTGCAGACCGGCAAGAATTTTCAGAAGCGTGGTTTTGCCGCAGCCGGAGGGGCCAACCAGCGCCACCAGCTCTCCGGCTTCGACGTCGAAGGTCGCCTCCGAGACCGCGAGAAAATCCTCGCCGCGCGTTCGGTAGACTTTCTTGACGCCGGCCAGATGGATGAATGGCTCGCCCATGGTGGTCTACTGGATGCGCGCGTCGCGAACGACAAGCAGACGCTCAAGCCCAAGCACGATTCCGTAAAGCACCGTACCCAGAAGGGTGATCAGAATGACCGCCATGAACATCGCCGCGGTGTCGAGCGTCACTTGCACCTGAAGCATCAGGTAGCCAAGCCCGCGATCGGAGCCGAGGAATTCGCCGACGATCGCGCCCGCCACAGCGAGGATCGCTGCTACCTTCATGCCAGAGAAGATGTAGGGCAGCGCGCCAGGAAGCTGGATCTTGGTGAAGATCTGCCAGCGTGATCCCCTGACCGAGCGCACCAGATCGATCAGGTCTGGCTCTACCTCGCGAAGGCCCCGGACGGTTGTCAAAACGATTGGAAAGAAGCAGATCGCGAATGCCATCATCATGTTCGGCACGATGCCGTAGCGAAACCAAACGATAATGAGGGGTCCCAGCGCCACCTTCGGAATCATGTTGAGACTGACCAACAGCGGCATGACAAACATTTCGAGCGTCCGCGACCAGGAGAACAACAGCGCGGTGCCGATGCCGATGACCACGGCAAGCACATAACCACCGAAGATTTCCGTGCCGGTGACCAGAATGTTTTCGAGCCAGCGATAGTTCGGAACGAACAGCGCCTGGAACGTGGCGGTGGGCGACGGCATGACGAACTTCGGCACGTGCCCAAGCTCGACGAACAGGTACCAGGCCAGAACCAACAGCAGATGGCTGACCACCGCCAGGCCGTAGCGTTGCAGCATCTCGCGGTTTCCGCCCACGGCTTCCTCGGATCACGATGGCCGGCGGGAAGTGTAGAACAAGCTCGCTGCAGCGGCCAGTTTATGGTGTCGCATCAGCGGGCGGCGTCGTTGACAGGCCTGCACAGCCAACCCTATCGTTTGAGGCAGCCACGCCGTTGCCAGGAGGCTTGCTGTTCGTCGAGCTTCGGCAGCGCCCGCGTCCGTTACGGAGACATCGCATGAAGACCTGGAAACTCGCGTTCGCGATCGGAGCGTTGGTGCTCAGCGCATCGTCCGCCTCAGCCCAGCAGAAGATCACGTTCACCCTCAATTGGGTCGCCGGCGGCGATCACGCGCCGTACTTCTACGCGCAAAAGATGGGTTGGTATAAGGAGGCCGGCGTCAACGTCGAGTTCGAAACCGGCCGCGGCTCGGCGGCCTCCGCCCAAAAGGTCGGGGCCGGCGCCTCTCCGCTCGGTCTTTCCGACATGGCCGGCGTGCTGTTGTTTCGTGGCAAGGGCATGGACCTGGTCGGCCTGATGAACGTCTACGCCAACTCGCCGCAAGGCCTGTACTGGCTGAAGAGCTCGGGCATCAAGTCGGTCAAGGACCTTGCCGGCAAGAAGATCGGCAACCCCGCCGGCGATGGCGCCCGCACCATGTGGCCAGCATTGGCAAGGAAGGTCGGCATCGACCCCAACTCGGTGACTTGGGTGAACATTGACGCCAACGCCAAACTCGGCGCGCTCAAGGCCAAGACGGTCGACGCCACCACGTCGTTCTTCAACATTCACCACGTGTTCGCTCGGGAGCTCGGCGACGATATGGGCTTTCTGGCGTGGAAGGATGATGGGGTGAACCCCTACGGCAATTCGATCATCGCCAATGGCGCTTGGCTCAAGGCCAACCAAGACACCGCGGCGAAGTTCATCAAGGTTACGCAGAAGGCTTTTGCCGAATGCGCGAAAACTCCTGAGCCCTGCGTCCGAGCGCTGATCGAAGCAAACAGCGGGCTGCTCTACGACAACGAGATAACCAATTGGCATCTGGTCAGTATCCTGATGAGCGACGACACGTCGCGCAACGTGGCGCTTGGCTGGCACGACGATGCTCGGATGGCGAGCGACTACAAACTCGTCGATGAATATCTCAAGATGGAGAAGGCGTACGACATCAAGACCGCCTACACCAACGAGTTCCTTGACAAAAACGTCAAGATGCCGCCGATCAATCCACCGAAGCTGTACTAAGCACGATCACTTCATGAGTCGACGCGCGCGAACTCGGCGTGTGCTCTCCTCTCCCCGTTGGGGAGAGGGTGCGCGAGGGTGAGGGGAAGTCGAGCGAGCGCGGGTGGGGTTCTTTGCGCCAGCGCATTTCCGCAAGCCCCTCACCCGGATCGCGCTCGGATTCCCTCCGCGCTATCCCTCCCCATAAGGGGGAGGGAAGCGCGTTTGCCGCGCGTCATCGTTCAATCACGATTTAATCAAAAGCAAACAAGCTGTAGGCTGATGTCATTGGGAATTGCGAGGAGCCGGTCGCAGCGCGACCGGCCCCTTTGTTTTCAGCCAAACTCCGGACCGACCACCGCGAAGGTGCGGGCCTCATCGTCGAAGCCCGAGGTACGGCCAAGCAGCATGCGCGTCAGCGGTCGTTGGGCGACGAAGCCACAGCTCGCGAGCCAAGTCCGAAGCGCGGCTTTGGAATCGGCGAAATCGCCGTAGATTGGGCCGCTGATGGCGGAGAGCGCGTGCTCGAGCAACGCACACGCCGCGTCATCGTCCTCCGCGATGAGGGGACCGATCTGGGACGCGCTGCGCCCGTTGCGGCCAAGGAGAAAGCCCGCGATGCGATCGCCACGCTTCGCGACCCATTCGGCGGCAGGCAGCCGATGGCGCAACCGCCCCAGCAACGCGCTGCGATCAGCCCCAAAGGCCAGTGCGTCATAGGCGCAAAGCGCACTCCAATCGGAGTCCGTGACCGGACTGATGACGGGTGGGTTGGCGAAAGGCGCAAGGCGCGTCGATGGCCGCGGTTCCTCTCGCGCCAGTCGGTGATAACCCCAGGTCTCCTGGAACCCGAGTGCGCGGTAGATGGGGCGGCCCGCTGGCGTGGCATCGAGCACGGGCACGCGTCCCTGTTCCACGACCTCTGTGATGCAGCGCTTCAAAAGCGCTGTACCGAGCCCGTGACGGCGCTGCTCGCCGGCCACCAGAACCATGCTGATCCAGGCAAAAGCACCGTATGGCAATGTCGCGGCCGTCGCGACAACGCGGCCGCCGGTGCGCGCGGCGTAAATAGTGCCGAGCGCCTGGAAATTTTCCCAGTCGGCGGCCACTTGATTCCAGCCTGCTTCGCGCACCAACGCTTCGGCGTCGGGCAATTCCACGGCCGCGAGCGGCCCCCCGATGACCGGCTCAGTAGGTGCCATCGCGGGTGTCAAAGTGGGTATCTTTGCCAAGGCTCGGCATACCGCGCGCCACCCAGTCGGCCGTCCAGTCGATCATCTGAGACATCGGGACACGCGGCTCGCCAAACAGGCGGACGGCTTGCGCGACGTCGACCAGCCACGCATCGGGCGCCTCGGCGCCTTCAAAGACCGGCTTCTTGCCGAAGCGACGGCCGAGCTGTTCGGCAATCGAGCGTACGCTGGTGGTCGGGCCACTGACATTCAGTGGACTGGTGGGAGCAGTACAGTGATTCAGCGCGCGCAGCACAAATTCGTTGGCGTCGCCCTGCCAGATCACGTTGACATGGCCCATCGTCAGATCAAGCGGCGTGGCGTTATGCACTCGGGTCGCGATGTCGAACAGGACGCCGTAGCGCATGTCGATCGCGTAGTTGAGACGAATGAGGCGCCCCGGCGTGCCATGCTTGCGTGAGAAATGCGTGAACATCGCTTCGCGAGCAACGCAGGAGTAGGCGTAAATGCCCGGTGGCGGCACAGCTGGCGTTGTCTCGGTTGCGCCCCCAGTTGTGACATCGACGTAGGGGTAAACGCAGCCCGACGAATAAGCGACGATGCGCGAGCCGGCATAGGCCTCGGCGACCAACGCGGGTACGTGGGAGTTCATCGCCCAGGTCAGGTCTTCGGCGCCGGACGAGCCAAATTTGCGACCGGCCATGAACACCACGTTGGGTAGTTTGGGCAGGCTTTCAACCTGCGCGCGGTCAAGCAGGTCGGCTTCAACGCATTCAATGCCCCAGGCGGTCAATTTCTCGCGAAGCCCCTGCTCGCTGAAACGCGCGACGCCGACGACATGCAGGTTCGGGTTGGCGCGCTTGGCCAGTCGCGCCAGCGTGGGGCCGATCTTTCCGCCAACACCAAGGATGATGAGACCCCCGGATAGCTTGGTCATATCCGCCACGAGCGCCGCCGACGGAGCGGTCATCGTGTCTTCGAGGTGCTCCACGTCGCGAAAGCGGTCCGGCAACGCTGCATCGATTTTTGCGGCAGCAGTCATGGGCTTCTTTGTGTTGCTGGCACGTCGGTCCCGCCGACGCTATAGGGTACCCGTTGGATACTAATCGTACGAAGCGCGCACAACAAGGAAGCGTCCGATGGGTGAGGCACCTCGCATCAAGACGACGGTTGTCGGTTCTTACCCGATACCGGATTGGCTCTCGGCCCTGCCGTCGGAGCAGGCGCTCGCAGATGCTACGCGCGTCGTGATCCACACCCAGGAGCAGGCCGGCATCGATCTCGTTTGTGATGGCGAATTTTCGCGGTTCGATGTGAACCACCCCGAAACCAACGGGATGATCGAATACTTTGTACGGCCGATGGCGGGAATGCGCTCAGCCATCACGTTCGACGAAATGGTTGCCTATCGCTCCCAGCGCGGCATGGGCTTCCGGACGCGACCGCCTTGCGTGGTGGAAGGCGCCGTGGGGCCCGGCACCCTCGACCTGCCGAACGCTTGCGCAAAAGGCAGGCGCTTGGCTTCGAAGCCTTTCAAATTCACGCTGACGGGCCCTCACATGCTGGCGAAGAGCGTGATCGACAAGCACTACGGCAATGTGATCGACCTGTCGCTGGCGATCGCTGACGTCCTCGCTGCGCAAGTGCTGCACCTCGACGCCGACGTGGTGCAGATCGATGAAGCGAACATTCCCGGCAATCCGGACGAATGGCGCTGGGCCGCTACCGCTATCAATCGAGTGCTCGACGCCGTGAAGTCAACGCCCGCCTTGCATCTGTGCTTCGGGAATTACGGCGGCCAGACGGTGCAAAAAGGCGAGTGGAGCAAGCTGATTGACCTTCTCAACGCTCTCCACGTCGATCATATCGTCATGGAAACCGCGCATCGACCGCCGGAAGAACTCACGGTGTTTCGTAACCTGCGGCCGGACATCGGGTTCGGGCTTGGCGTCATCGATATCAAGTCAACCGTCATCGAATCCCCTGATGCGATTGCGCAAAGGATCGAGCGCGCGGAAAATATCATCGGTGCCGGCCGCGTCCGCTACATTCATCCCGATTGCGGTTTCTGGATGCTCAAGCGTGGTATCGCCGACGGCAAGATCCGCGCACTGGTCGCGGGCCGCAACCGCTTTGAGGGGCGGGATCACTGAGCGCCGTACAGAGATCACGCGACGCGAGGATCGCCGAGTTCGACGCCGAGCGCGCGCAAACGCATCAGCGCCGTGACAGTACGGGATTTTCCTTTTCCCAGATGTTGATTGCGCTCGCGATTGCGGCGGCGAGCTTTTGGTGGCCTGCAGGCCTGAGGTGATCGTCGAGGAAATAGTAGTCGGTCGACGACAACAACTTTGTGGAATTGATGATGCGAAAATTCACCCACCCGAGTGCGCGCAATCTGACCAAGAACTTCGATTTAAATTTCGGCGAATTGATACCCCAGTTGCTCGATTTCGAAGACGATCAGACGCTTTCCGGCAAGTAGCGACTGATAGCGGTTGAGAATTTGCGCGAAGGATGACGCCTCGAGATCGACTCTTCGCGTCTCGAGAATGCGGGTACGCCACTTCGACTGTCGCTCGAAGGATAGATCCCTAAGCATGGCGCCGAACCGGCGCAATGGCTTCATCACCCCCATCGTCACTTGCTCCGCGCGGAACGCCCGCATGAGCCGCCCACCGCCCGCAGGCGCAGCGCCCGCATGAGCCGCCGCACCCGCTGTCATGCGCGTTGATCAGGGCGCGCCCTAGTAGCGGCCAAAGGGTGCGTGAAAGGTTCGGGGGGTCCACGCAAATGTCTGCATCGCCGGATCCGGCAGCCGCCGCCTCGCGACCATCTGGGTTTTCTTTTTCCTTGGCGGCGCTGCGGCGTGCTTCGCCTTCGGCGGCTCCGGCTTCAGTTCCGACCTTTGCGGCTCGGCAGCCACGTCGGCGTTGGCGAAGCGCACGGCATCCGAGTTCATGTCAGGTGCAATGGCAGCCGGCGTGTTGTGCCGATCGCGCCGCATTTCGACCACATGAGCGCGGAGCGGAGCTGCATAGCCTGACCCACGATGAACGATGAGGTCGTAGATCCAAAAGCATGCGACGGTCATCACCAAGATCAACGCGCAAGCACACACACGGATGACGCCATCTCCCGACGAGATCCGATGGTGCGAGCAAAACGACGGCCGGGTCCGCATCGGCTTGTCGATGAGATCGATCAACAGGGGATTGCGGCGCATCAAAGTCTCCGACGCCCCCCACGGGCAACCGGAATTGGCTCCTTGCGCGCGCCAACGAACGATCAAGCATTCGTTGGGCGGCTGACGATCAAGCGGGGGCCGAATGCTCTCGCTGCGTTTGATGATCGCCAAAGTGGTTGATGATTGGCGCTACCGACCGCCCGGCGATATTGTCCTTATGGGCAACCCACTGAGACGTTTGGGGGGCGATATTGTACTTAGGGACAAGCTAGCGAGACATTTTGGGCAGTGGCCGCTGCGCCGAGAATTCGCTGGATTGGGCCGAATTGCCCAGCAATCGTAGACGACACAGGGGGTCGATCGAGGCAAATACGCCAGCGAGCCACCCGCGGGCCTCACAAACCGGAATTGGTCATCCGGCTTTCGCCAAAATCGCTCTCTTCTTGCGACCCCGTGCACGGATATCACCCGGCTCCCAATGCTTGGCTGGTTTGATTGGTCGAGGCCATTGGCTTCACGGAACGATCTGCTCCGCACGGAACGCCCGCATGAGCCGCACGAACATCTCTTCGCTGTCGACCACGTCGTGGAAACCGAATTGGCGTGCTTTGGTGAGGTCCGACATCACGTCCCAGTCGCAACCGAACACGTAATCGGCAAACGGCCAGGCCACGAGCTCATCGTAGCCGTAGGGTTTCAGGCCATATTTCTCTGTCATGGTCCGCCAGAGTGGCGCCTTGTCCGCCATCTGCGCGGTGAGGCTGATGGTCTGCGGTTCGCCGACGGGCATGTCGAAGGCCGCGGCGAGCTTTGGCCACAGGTTTTGCCAGCGGAAATAATCACCGTTGGTGATGTTGAAAGCTTCAAGCCCGCACCGCGGCTCAATCGACGCCCAGAGCGCCGCATTGGCAAAGTGCATGGATTCGGTGACCTGGTAGATCGACGCATAAGCGCCGGGCTTTCCCGGGAAGCGCAGCGGCCGCCGTTGCTCCTTGCTGATCGCGGCGTAGACGGCGATCGCGGGCGCCAGGCTCATGGGTGTGCCTGGCGCAAAGCCGCACAAGGTCTGCGGCCGCAGCTCCACCCAATCCCACCGCTTGTTGCGCTGGAAGGCGGCAAGCCAGTCGATCTGGTCGAAATAATAGTTGGGACCCAGATGGCGCGGATCACTCTCGCGCGCCGGCGTTTTATAGGGCCCCAGATGCGAGCCATAGTATTTGGTGCCGGTCACCAGCACCACGCGGCGCAGCGTCGATGACGCCGCATCGATCGCGGTGACAGCGTTGACCAGCATGTCACGGTTCGGCTCGATGTTGGACGCATAGGCCGCGGCGGCACCGGCCGCAGGCTGAAACGCCGCGTAGAAGACGTGCGTCGCTTCCGCCAAGCCGGCGAGCTTCGCCGCAACGTCATTGCCATTGAGCAGATCGACGCTGATGTGGCGGTAGCGCGGCGCGGCTTCGGCGGTGCGGCGCGACAGGCCGATGACGGACCAGTCGTCTTGCCTGAGCAGCCGCTCGACGATGTAGCGCCCAATTACCCCGAGCGCTCCGACGACAACAGCCTGTTTGTGCTCTGCCATTGGTGCCGAGTCCCTCGTGTACGGTGCGACCTCACGCGCACGATTACAGTGCGCAATAGTCGCCCACAAGCGGTTGGAAGAACTTGAGGAGCACGCGGCTTTGTCGAATGCGGTGGGGTCACTTTCGAGATGCGCCAGTCGCCATTGATCTGGGCGTGTGCGCTGCTGAGCAATCGGCCCGGATAACGATCAAATAGGCGGCACGTGGTTGCATTCCACAGGGGCACCATGATCGTCATTCGCCGGACGAGCGGCCGTCTTGGCACGAGTCGACAATCTTTTGGCAGATCAAAACAAGTCTCAGCTGAACGTCGTCGTTATCTCATTGCCGGAGCCGCCATTCGATCCGCAAAGCGGACAAATCGGACAATCGCCGATATCAGAGTTGAATTCCTCATGGTTGAGCAGCAAAGCGTCATTGCCGTTGTGGATGACGATTTCGCCATGCGTGAATCATTGCAGCGGCTTTTGTCGAGCTACGGATATCGAACCGAGCTCTATTCATCGGCTGAGGAATTTCTCGACGCGGCAATCAAAAGCAACGCCGCCTGTTTGCTGGTTGATATCCAGCTCGGCGATATCTCGGGAATAGAGCTTGGCCGTCATCTCACAGCAGCCGGTTTCAAATTTCCCATCATATTCATGACCGGATCGTCAGACCAAGAGATCCACAGGCAGGCGATAGATTTCGGCTGCGTTGCGTTCTTTCAGAAGCCATTTGGAGCGAATGAACTGATTGACGCGATCCGCCAAGCTATGGCGCCACTTTCCTCGTCGGACGAGTGACGTTTTGGACGATATGGATCATTTGCTTACTTTGCTGAGACGCTATCAAGCCGAACGCAAAGCTTTTGATGATGCCGTGGCGATTAGGGCAATTGATACAGACTCGGTTTGGGACATGCTTGCCAAAACCACATGGGCCAACACCCAGGATGAGATTATTAAGATGGAGCCACGAGCGACGACAACAACAGGTGCTTTGTTGGCTCTGGAGCATGTATTGAAATCCGAAGATCTATTCGCGGACCGAGCGGAATCGGCCGAACTGGAAATGCTTTGGTTATTGGTTAAGGCTGCTCGGGATTTCATTGCCTCGACAGAAGGCGAAGCATAACGTCCCGGCGTGGGTGGCCCAAAGCGCTTCACATAGAGGGTTCCATGCGGTGCTTCGCTACGGCCCGGCGCGCCGCCTAAACCTTAAGGATAGGTCTTTCTGGACGTGCGGACGGCGCGGCTGTACGCACATGTAATAGGACGATGGCTGGTACCAGCTTAAACATGACACATCCAATTCAAGCGGCGGCAACCGAGAGATCAAGGGACGTGGCATCAAGGGACTTGGCCAAGACAGCGGCAGTGCTCATGTTGCTCATGGTGGGTTTGGTGCCCGCGCAGGCGCTTGATCTCCGAGACCTCGCACCGTGCAAAGCCGCCGCGATTCGCTTGTGCGATCGGTCGGAAGGCCTGACGACGGCAGCGCTCTGGAAATGTGGGGCGACGCTGGCTTCTCGCAGCGGCGAAGTTGGTCGAAAGTGTCTGGCGGTGTTGGTGCGACACGGTCAGCTGTCCGCGGATTTATTGTCAGGCGAAAAGGCTCCGGTGCCATAGCGTCTGGGCCGCCGCTTTCGTTCAACCGCCTCCCGCGGTCTTGCCCTGATCGAGACCGACAAGCTGATCAAGAAGCGCTCTGAATTGTTGAGTGCTGAACGGCTTGCGGAGCAGCGGAACATCCATATGCCGCGGCTCGAAGTCGTCATACCCGGTGATGAACGCGAAGGGGGTGGCTGTCTCCAAAAGGAGATCGGCAATGTCCGACTTGCGTTCGCCATCGAGACCAACATCGAGCAGCACAGCATCGAAGTCGTGCTTGGCGAGCTCTCGCATGGCTGAGGAGCCGGTGCTGGCGGTGGCGGACACCACGCAGCCAAAGTCTTGAACCAAGTCCTCGATAAAAGCCGCAATCATCCGCTCATCCTCGACGATGAGAATGCGAGGCCGGACGCACCGGATTTCATCCGATTGATCGTTCGCCATAGAGTTACGCAAACCAATGACAGAGTTACGCAAACCAATAACGGCAAAGCGAGCTTCAACGGCTATATAAGCCGACGGCCTGTGAACCAATTATACGAGCGGACCGGCCAGTTATCCGAAGGCGAAGGCAAACCTATCCGAAGGTTTCATATGAAATGTCCTCAGCCCGGAAGACGGCGAAGAGGCTCGATCTTCCTGCTCCACGGGGCCGCCGGCTACTTCGATCGCGCCAGATCGCCCTGCATGTCGCGAAAACATCGACTATTGCATCTTGGGGATCTTGTATTTGCGAATGAGCTGACCCGTCTCTTCGAGCTCCCTGGTAATCGTGCGCGAAAATTCGTCTGCGCTGGTCACGTACGGTTCCATTCCCTGGTTGAGCAGGAATTCGGTGACCTTGGGTTCATTGATCGCCTTGGCTACGGCAGCATTGATCTGCACCACGATGGCGTTGGGCGTTTCGGCAGGTACGAACAGGCCGAGCCAGGTTGATATGGAGAAGGTGCCGAGACCGGCTTCGTCATAATTCGGGATATTCGGGAATCGAGGCGAGCGCGGGTCGCTGCCCTGAGTCAGGATCCGTCCTTTGCTATCGTTCGGATTGTCGACCCAATTGCCGAGCGCTGTCCACGTCATGTGAATTTCGCCTTTGATCAAGGCAATGACGAGTTCACTCGCGCCCTTGTACGCGATCTCTGTGATGTCAGTGTTCCAGCGGTCGTTGAGGAAGTGGCGGAAAACGTTGGCCGTGCTCGCGGGCCCGTAGGTGCCGAAGTTCAGCTTGCCGGGGTTGGATTGCGCGTACGCCTTCAGCTCGTCCATGGTCTTGGCCGGAACTGTCGGTGACACGATGAGTCCAGTTGTGAATTTTCCGAGCATGATGACGCTTTTGAAATCTTGCACGGGGTCGTAGGACGAGTTGTCGACCAGATACGGGTTGAACGTGATCGACGAGGTCGGAAGAGCGCACACGGTATAGCCGTCGCCACGGGCGTTCTTGCATCCCAAGGAGCCGCGCACGAAGTTGGCGCCCGGACGATTGTCGGTGATCCACGGCTGGCCCATGATGGCGCTGGCATCGACGGCGATGCGACGCGCCACCACATCGGACAGCGATCCTGCCGTGACAGGAACGATCATGGTGACCGATCGCGTGGGATAGTCCTGGGCATCCACAGACGAGGCCACCGTCACCGATAGCGCGAGCGCTATGCCGAAGACATGCCCAGGTATCTGCCCATGTCCCGTTCTCATCGACGTCTCCCCTCGCGGCAATGAGCTGCCGCTGATGTCTGCTTCGCTCAGGCCGCAGAGCACTGATAGCAGCGCCGCCATTGCCCTCTACGGCGCCGCAGCCGGCCTCTTGGCGGCCTCGCGATGCAAATCAGTGATATCGGCCCACAGGTAATCCGGCCGCCGCCATTCCGTCAGCGGACGCGCTTCAGCAAAAGCCTTCAATTCGCGCAACCACAGACGACGCATCAGGGCAACGCTGACATCGGTGCCGCCGAGCAACTCGTCGAATGTCCGCTGTGCGGGTGGCCCCAAACTGGCCAATACGGCGCAGTCCTGAACGTTGGTCAGATAGAAGTGATTCATCGTTTCCGAGCGCGCCTTGAGATCCCGCATGTTCTCGCGCCCGGCGATCAAATCCGCCGCTGCATCGGCGACCGGACGGGGTGGACGAACAGCTTCGTCGCGCGGTCCCGCCGTCCCGGCCTTGACCCGCGCGGTAAACCGTTCCGCGTCATGGCGCGGCAGCGCGTCGAGATTGAATCGAATGGCTGAGTCGTCGTCGCGCGGAACCCGCCACGCGCGAGTGAAAATTCCGGGAAAGCCCGGACGGCCGATCTGAGCAAATTCGGCGGCGGTCGGCATGTGAAAATAACTGCGATTGTAGATCGCTTCGTCGCCGGTACCGATCGAGCGCTCAAAGCGGCCGATCATGCCCCAATCGCTTTCCTGCCAATCGAGCTTGCCCGACGTCTTGTAGCCGAAGTGCCAGTGCAGGTATTCGGTGTGCACGAGATCCGTCGCGTTCTCGAGCAGATCGAAATAGCTGCAGGGCCAGACTTCGGTGGTGATCCGGCGGATGTAGAGGTCATCGTTCTCGTAATCGGCCAAGCGAGGCAGTGGCGGAGCTTCGCCCTCCCCCAAATAAACGAAGATAAGGCCAAGATACTCCTGGACCGGATAGCCTTTGATCTTCACGCGGTCGCAAAACGGGCGTTGCTCACCGGGCTGCGCCACACACTGCCCGGACGCGTCGTAGGTCCATCCGTGATAGGGGCACTCGATGTGCTCGCCGTGGACAAATCCAAGCACCAGTTGCACGCCTCTATGCGCACATCGCCCGCCGACGATGTGGGCGGCACCGGACTCGCCGCGATAGAGCGTGAGATCCTCGCCGAGAACGCGGATCGGCTTGATTTGGCCGGGCGCAAGGTCGGCGCTGACAAAGACGGGTTGCCAGAAGCGGCGAAGATAGCGGCCGGCGATCGTACCGGGTCCGACGCGCAAGATGTCCGCGTAGCTGACCTTTGCCGCAGGTTCGCCTTGCTTTGCTTGAGTGGTGTTCCGTGAGGTCGCGAGATCCGACATTTCCGTCTCCCTGCTGCGGACGTTTACGCCTGGAGAAACTGTGTCACGATTTGCCGAGAGCGATCGCGCTGATCGACTTGAGGCCAGTGCCCGGCGTCGGGCAACACGTGCAGCTCGCTGCTCTGCAGCAAGCGCTGCATCAGCACGGCGCGCTCGGTGGGGGTGCTCCGATCCTCGGCGCCCCATAGCAGAAGTGCGGGATTTCGCAGGCGAGGCAATTCCGCATGAAGCGGCTTCGGTGTCCCAAGCGCGAGGCGTCCGCGATGGGCGGCGTGGTTTTTTTCATTCCAATTCTCATCGAAGTCTCTGACCAGCTCCTCGGTGAACGCCGCGGGATTTTTCAAGACAAGCTTGAGGAGGGCACGAGTGTTTTCGAGAGAGGGCGTGAGCTCTAGCAGGGCCGCTGCGACGGTGCCGGGCGCGGGGGTCACGGACGCTGTCGTGCCTGGAAGCTGAGGCGGAAGAATGGTCGAGGGGTTGAGAATGAGCTTGTGAACGCGCGGATCATCGAGGGCCAAGGCGCAACCCATGTAGCTGCCCATTGATGAACCCCAGATGGAATAGCGGGTAAAGCTGAAATGGTCCGCGAACGCGCGGGCGTGAGCGATACGCACATCGATGGAGAAGTCGGGGGGATTGTCCGTCTTTCCGAAGCCCGGCACGTCCGGCGCATAGACTGAAAAGCCGGCTTCACCGAAGCGCCGCACCTGATCTCCCCATTCGACGGCGACACAAGAACCCGGTAGTTGACCATGCAACATCAGCAGAACAGGTCCGTTGCCGGCCCGCCAGTAGTACGTCTCCAAGCCAGCGACGGTGACACGATCCTTCTGCACCTCGACCGCCATGACGTTCCACCCAACAAATAACAAGCAATTTCGATCAGTGTTTCAAACACCAGATCACGTCGCAAGCGAAGTTCCTGCGCACACAGCAAGGATTGTGCGAAGGCTACTTCGACCAAAGCCAGCAGACCAACGCCGAGAGAGCCAGGCGAGATAAGGTGGCTCTTGTCATTGTCTTTCTCCTTATCCGTGGTGGCGCGAGTTGGTCGGGGCGCTGATTATTGTCTCGACCGGCCGCAGCAAGCCTTCTAGATCCGCCTTGATCAGCATGGCCGTGTATTTCGAATAAGCCCGTGCCGCTGGAAATCCGCCGCCGGCGACAAAGAAGCCCGGTTGTTTGGTCGGCGCATACATGTTTCGAAGCTCGCCGTCGGCCCCAATCCCCCAAATCGGACCCACGAGATCGGCCACCTTGTCGCCGAACATTTTTCGAACGCCCTCCTGTAGCGGCTCGTATCCGGTCGCGAGCACGACTACGTCTGCAAGCAAGCTGCTGCCGTCGGACAAGACGACGGCTTTTTTTGTCAACCGCTCGATCTGCACGCCGGACTTTAGTTTGATTTTTCCTTCGATAAGCAGCTCCGAGGCGCCGACATTGATGTAATAGCCGGCTTGGTAGCGCAGCAGCTTGATGAAATACCCGGTATCGTCCTCGCCATTGTCCAGTAGAAAGCCGATCCGTCTCAACCCGTCGAGAAGGTCCTTGTCCACCTCGGCCATGTCACGGCTGAGCGGCCCATGCAGGCGACGCAACAGGTCGTAGGGCACCGCCGCAATCATGAAATCCGTGTCGGCGAGCGGCCGAACGCCGTCGTTCTTGCGATAGAGCTCATAGGCGCGCAGGGAGCTTGGCTCGAGACTGACCACCGTCACAGACGAACGCTGCAGCATCGTGACGTCGGCGCCCCGTAGATACATGTCCTGGGCAATGTCGTGCGCACTGGTCCCCGCACCGACCACCAGGACACGCTTTCCCGTCACATCGAGATCATCGATCGGTTCGCTCGAATGCAAAACGGACCCTTGGAATTCTTCCATCCCTTTCAGTGTGGGGATGCTTGGAATGCCGCTGACGCCGAGCGCCATGATCACGTGGCGCGGGCGCATGGTCCGAGTGCGGCCGTCGGGACATTTAAGACGTACCGTCCAGCGCCGCTTCACGTTGTCGTAGGCGCCGCCCAGGAATACGGTTTTGGTCCAGACATTGAGCTCCATGCTCTCGGCGTAGAACTCGAGCCAATCCGCGAGCTTGTCCTTTGGGATGTATACCGGCCAGGTATCGGGAAAAGGCATGTAGGCGAAATGATTCATGCAAATTTCGTTGTGCAGCCGCAGGGAGCGATAGCGCTTGCGCCAGACGTCGCCCACGCGCTCTGACCGCTCGACAACGAGCGTCTGGATGCCAAGCTGGCCCAGACGGGCCGCGGCCATCAGACCCGATTGGCCTGCTCCAATCACAAGAACGTCAGGGTCGCGGTCTTTGAATTCGCGGGCCGTCCGTCTTCGGTCGAGCCAGTTGACAAGATTGGCCGAGGCGACGCGCTGATCCTCACGAGGCCGGTTGCGTCCGATCGCTTCGGGAAATTCCTTCAGCTGATCCATCGCTGTGAGGATCGTGAACGCCTTTACCGCAATCGCGGAGTTCACGTCGCCGACCAGCCTGACATAGCCGCGGCCAAGCGCGACCTTGGTCTCGAACCGAAAAAAGAACTCCAGCGTCCTGCGATGCTCACCAATGACGCCGATTATCGGCGGACCTTCCAGACGAAATCCAAAGGCCTCCACCGGAGCATAGGTGCTACGGAGCCAGACTTGGATCGGCTTGATGCCGTGAAGTGTTTTGAAATCCCAGCTGAAGGTCAGAAGATCGCGCCAATAACAATCGCTGTGCATCATTCCCATGACGCGGTCGTAATCCCGCGCCTTTAAGGCCTCGCTGAATGCCGACAGCCAGCTTTCGGCGATCCGAGCGTGCACCTCTGTTGACGTTTCGATTGTTTCTGCGCCCTCCACCCACATCCTCCTGTTGAGCGCTGCCTTTGCGTTGTCACTGTCTACCAAAACAGAGAGGGTTTCGGTGTGAAACTGTTGCTGCCCGCCATAGCGGCGCTAGCATGGTAGCGAACCAGGAATTGAGTCCATGAACCAAGAGATCATTGAAATCAGGAAAGCTCTTGCGCAAAGCCCGCCGACAGCGGGCTCGTTCGAGGAACGGCGGGCGCGCTGGGAGCCGCTATTTCACAAGATTTGCCCAGTACCGCCTGGCACCGGCACGGCACCAATTGCGGCCGGCGGGCCGCGCGGTGAATGGGTCACCGCCACTGGCGTGTCCATGACCGAGCCGCGGATCTTGTTCTACATCCATGGGGGCGGGTTTACGGCCGGCAGCGCATCGGCCTACCGCGGACTCTCTTCGCATTTGAGCGCTGCGACAGGCTGCCGCGTGCTGGCGGTGGATTACCGCTGGGCGCCCGAAGAACCTTTCCCGGCGGCGCTGGATGACTGCGTTGCGGCGTATCGCTGGCTGGTCACAGCCGGCGGCGCCAGTCCCCGGAATGTGGTGCTCGCCGGAGATTCCGCCGGCGGCAATCTCGTGGTGGCATCGCTACTCGCGCTCAAGCAGACCGGCGACGAGCTGCCATCTGCAGGTGTCTGCCTGTCGGCGATCTTCGACCTCGCCCTGACCGGCAACTCCGTCACCACGCGCGCAGCGCGCGATCCGATGATCCTGGCGTCGTCGCTGCAGAAGTGCTCGGCAGCCTATCGTGGGAATGCCGATCCGCGCGATCCGCTGATGTCGCCGCTTTACGGCGATCTCACGGGTTTGCCGCCGCTCTTGCTGCAGTGCGGTTCGGAAGAAATGCTGCGCGACGACAGTTCACGCCTCACCGCAAGGGCTAAAGCCGCGGGCGTCGACGTCACATTCGAGGAGTGGGACGAAATGGTGCACGTCTGGCATCTCTTCGCCGATCGTCTCTCGGATGGCCGCAAGGCACTGGCGCGCGTTGGCGAGTTTGTTCGCGCGCACATTGGAAGGTAGGCGCTACGTCAGCGCAAGACCTAACGCGCGCGTGCAGCTCCCGCCACCACAGCCTTGTACGCTTCGTTCAGCGCTGGATTGGCACTCGACACATCCGCGCCGACCATCTTCCTGCGCTGCAACTGCGCCAAGCGCATTGCCGCTCTGATCCGCGCGTGGGTGATCGGCGATCAGATTGCGGCGCGTAGCCCGAGCCGTTCAATCCTAGGCAGAATTTCGGCGCGGAAAAATGGAAAGTCCTCGATGTAATTGACCAGGCCGAACGCCATGCCATTCAGCCCGGCATCGCTGAGGAACTTGAGCTTGCCGGCGACCGTGTCGGGATCGCCGATCACCGGCAGTGTTCCGGTGCCGCTGATCAACCGTTCCTTCATCCGTTGCAAGCGGTCGTGGGGGACCGACTGACCGCCGCGCCGGATATCGGCCATGTGGTCGGCGGCTGCCCAGTCGCCCATCTCGTGGACAATGTAGTGGTAGTAGTCTTGCGTCTCCTTCTCGGTGCGGCGGCTGATCACGTGACCGCTGGCGTAGACGCCAACCGGCCGGCCGGCCTGTTGGCGGAGCGCGGCGATCTCCTGCGGCAGGGTTTCGGCGTCGACCACCACCATGAACAAGCAATCGGCGTGGCGGGCCGCGAACGCCCGCCCGGCGCGCGAAGAGCCGGCGCTGAGCAGCAGCGGACGGCCCTCGCCGTAGGGCTTCGGCTTGATCATCACGCCCTTGAGATTGAAATACTTGCCGGCGAAGTCGAACGGCTCGTGCTCGCTCCAGACGCGCTTGACGATGGTTGCCCATTCCTCCGAATAGACGTAGCGCTCATCATGCTCGAGCAGTTGGGCGCCGAACATATCAAACTCGCCGGCATTCCAGCCGGAGACGATATTGAGGCCGAACCGGCCTTGGCCGATCTGATCGGCGGTGATGCATTGCTTGGCGGCGAAGATCGGATTGATGAGCGGCACATGGACGGTGCCAAACGCCACGAGGTTGCGCGTCGCGGCCAATAGCCCGGTCGCCCAAGTCAGGGTCTCGAGCGAGGTTCCTTCGGAGTCGGTTTCGCCGCGGTAGCCATGCCAGCGCGCAACCGGCAGGATGAACTCGAGCCCGGCGTCTTCCGACAGCTTCGCGGCCGTGAGGTTGTTCTCCCAGGATGCCTCCCACCGCTCGGCAGCCTTGGTCATGGTCAGGCCGCCCGAGCAATTGAGCCCGAAGAGCCCCAGCTTGAAGTGGTTGCCGCCATGCATGCGGTGGTCGCGGCGACTGGTCATGCGGGCTCCGGTCTCTCGGCAATTGACGGCGGCGGCTGCAAATCGGTAGCAATGAGGGAACGGTGTTTCAACGTCTCCACAAGCCGTGTCGGAGTGCCGCCATGACCAGCGCGACCAGCAGATTGCCCGCATTCGAGCATCTCATCCAGGAGTTGCGAAAGGTTTGGGTCGCTGTCAGCGATATTGAGACTCGGATGAAGCGTGCCGAGAGCCTGCTCAAGGTCGCGCTCGCCGATCCTACGATCATCGCGCACTCCAAGCAGTGGCCGTGGACCCCGGGGCAAAACCTCCTGCTTTATGAAGATTCCGATCATCACTTCGTCATCAACGCCACCGTCCGCAAGCCGGGCTCCAAGGGCGCCGTGCATGATCACGGCCATTCCTGGACGCTCTACGGGCTGGTCGATGGCACCGAGCGGATCGAGCGATACACGCGTCTCGACGATGGCAAGCGCGCCGGTCACGCCGAGCTCAAGCTTGTTGCCGATCGGGAAATGGGCCCGGGCGGCGTCGACTTTGTGCCGCCTTATGAGGTGCATGCCGAGCGCGGCGGGCCGGAGCGTTCGGTCGCCATCATTGTGCGCAGCGAGCGCATGGTCGGGCGCTTCAAGCAGCACATGTTCGATACGGACAAGAACACCGTCGCCGAAGCGTGGGGCCCGGAGCAAGTTCCCTACGAATTGGCATAGTTGACCGCCCGCCCTCGCGCAAAGCGGCTTGGCGCGGACCGCCGCAACCGCTCAAAACGGCTTTGGCGCGTTGATCTCCCACCCCGCGGAGGCGCCAGCTTGCTTGGCCGCCTCGGCGGGCGGGAGCGCCGGGTCCCAGACCTTGGCAATGAAGCGGCGTCCGGTCACGCCATCGGAGGCTGTCGACATCAGCCAACGGATCGGCGCTGCCATGACTTCGGGTTGCACCAAAGTGGACCGGTCGGGGACTTCGGCAAGCGGAATCATCCGCGTGTTGCCCGGCCCGCCCGGCAGCAGCGCATTGACCGTGACGCCTGTTCCGACCAGATCCTTAGCCCAGATCACGGTTGCCGCTTCGAGCGCGGCCTTCGACGGCCCATACGGTGAAAATCCGTCCATCACCATGGTGAAATGGCTGGTGACGATGTTGACGATGCGACCCCAGCCCTGACGCACCAACGTTGGCGCGACAGCCTTCGCCATCATGAATGGGCCGTTGACATTGGTGTCGATGGCTTGCCGCCAGGCGTCGACGTCGTGCTCGTAGAACTTCGCGCGCTCGCCGACCTGGACGTGGCCGAAGCCCTGCATGCCGACGCCGGCGTTGTTGACGAGGCCATGCACGGCACCGAACCGATCGATCGCCGATTTCGTTACATTAATGCAGTCGCGCCATTGCGTGACGTCACACTCCACCGGCATGATCCGGTCGTGCAGGCGCTGTTTGCGCGCCGTTTCCAGCACCTCCGTCATTTCGCTATGGCTTGACGGCAAATCGGCCGCCACCACCCGTACGCCGGCCGCCGCAAGGCCGAGCGTCATCGCCCGTCCCATGCCGCGAGCGGCGCCGGTGACGATGACCGCGATATCCTTCGGACTGGGGTTTGCGCGCTCGGTATCGGCAGGCGACATGTCGTCTCTCCAAATGCTGCGGCCTGGACGGCTCGACCGGGAACAGGCTACCGTCTTTCGGGGAGCTTTTCCGCCTTGTCGATCGCGCCGCGGTCCGTAATGGAGCCGTCATGACGCTTGCGCTTTTGATCGAGCAGCTCTTCAACGGCGTGCAGTTCGGCCTGATGCTGTTCCTGATGGCCGTGGGCGTGACGCTGGTGTTCGGCATCATGCGCGTCATCAACCTCGCACACGGCTCGCTGTTCATGATCGGCGGCTATTTCCTGATGGCCGCACTGGGGTGGACACAATCCTACCTGCTCGCGGTCCCGATCGCGTTCATCCTGGCGGCGTTGGTCGCGGTGGCACTCGAAGTGATCGTGCTGCGGCCGTTATACCGGCGCGGCCCGCTCGACCAGGTGCTGGCGACCTTCGGACTCACCTTGTTCTTCAACGAGGCGGTAACAGTGATCTGGGGGCGCGAGCCGATTCCGCTGATGGTGCCGCCACTGCTCGCAGGTTCGGTCGAAATCATTCCGGGCGCGGGCTATCCGGTCTATCGTCTGGCAATCACCGGCGTTGCCATCGTCGCTGGCCTGCTGCTTTATCTGCTGATTACGCGCACGCGTATCGGTGCACTGATCCGAGCAGGCTCCGACAACCGCGAGATCGTCGCGGCGCTGGGCATCAACATCACACTGCTCTACACACTGGTGTTTGCGCTCTCGGCGATGCTCGCCGCCCTCGCCGGCATCATGATGGGACCACTGCTGTCGGTTGAACCGGGCGCCGGCGATCCAATCCTGATCACGACCCTGGTCGTCGTGGTGATCGGCGGCATCGGCTCGGTGCGCGGCGCACTGGTCGGCGCACTTCTGGTCGGCATCTTCGACACATTGTCGCGCGTGCTGATCCCGCTCACGATCCAGACCAATGCAACCTCGGCGCTGGTGAACATGGCGATCTACCTGCTGATGGCGGTGGTGCTGCTGTTCAGTCGCACCGGCTTGTTCGCGGCACACCGAGGCTGACCATGGCGTTCGGGCGGCGCGAATTGCTCCTGTTGTTGCTACTGGCTGCGGCAGTCGTGCTGCCGCCGTGGCTCGGCATCTATTATGTGCGTTTCGCCACCCAGATCGCGATCTATGGGATGGCCGCGCTCAGCGTCGACCTGCTACTCGGCTACACCGGGCTTATTACCTTCGGCCAGGCGGCAATCTTCGGTGTCGGTGCCTATGCCGCCGGCATGATGATCGTATCCGGCGTCACCAACGCATTCGTCGCCTGGCCACTTGCCGTCCTGATCTCCATGCTATTCGCGCTTGGCATTGGCGCTTTGTCGCTGCGAACGCGCGGCTTCCAGTTCATCATGGTGACGCTTGGCGTTCGCGCAGATGCTTTATTACTTCGCGCAGAGCCTGCGGGCCTGGGGCGGCGACGACGGGTTCAGCACGCGGCGGCGCAACGACCTTGGGTTTCTGTCGCTGGAGAATCACGAGACCTTTTACTACGTGGTGCTGATCCTGCTGGTGCTGGTGGTCTGGCTGTCGCACCGGTTGGTGCGTTCGCAATTCGGCATGGTGCTGCTCGGCATCCGCGACAACGAGCGCCGCACCGCGGCCATCGGCTTTCCACCCTATCCCTACAAGCTCGTGGCATTTGTGATCGCGGGCGGCATCGCAGGACTCGCCGGCGCGCTGATGGCGAACCACGCCAAGTTCGTCAATCCGGCGGTGCTGAGCTGGCAACTGTCCGGCGAGCTGCTGGCGATGGTGATCTTGGGCTCATCCAATTCGTTGATCGGCCCGATCCTTGGCGCCGCATTCTTCCTGGCATTCCGTGACGTGCTGTCGGACTTCACCGAGCATTGGATGCTGTTTTTCGGGCCGCTGTTGGTCGCGCGCGTGCTGCTGATGCGTGACGGGATCTGGGGAATGCTGCTGCGCGCGACCGGGGCGAGCGACGCGCCACGTGATCCGAAGGTCGATTTCCCCGAGGTTGCGAAGTCCAAGCCCGGGGCGGGACCATGAGCGAATTCCTGCTGGAGATCGACGGCTTGCGTAAATCGTTCGGCGCGCTGGTCGCGACCGACAACGTCACGCTCAACATCCGTACCGGCGAAACCCACGCGCTGATCGGGCCGAATGGTGCCGGCAAGACCACGCTGGTCGGCCAGCTCACCGGCGAACTCAGGCCGGACGCAGGCCGCATCCGCTTTGCCGGGCGCGACATCACGGACCTGCCGACCGCCGAACGCGCGCGCCTCGGCATTGCTCGATCGTTCCAGATCACCAGCATCTTCCCGAGCTTCACCGCAGAGGGCAACGTATCGCTCGCGGTGCAAGCAACCGAACCGCATAGCTTTCGGTTCTGGCAACCTGCCGAAGGGATCCCGCGACTGCACGAGCCGGCACGCAAGCTCCTGGGCGACGTTGGCCTAGCCCCGCTCGGCCACCACGTCGCGGCCCGCATGTCGCACGGACAGCACCGCCAGCTCGAGATCGGCATGGCGCTTGCGACCCGCCCGTCCATGCTCTTGCTCGACGAGCCCATGGCCGGGCTCGGCATCGAAGAGTCGCGGGCGATGTCGGCGCTGCTCGCGAGCGTCAAGGGCCGCTACACCATCCTCCTGATCGAACACGACATGGACGTGGTCTTCCAGCTTGCTGACCGCATCTCGGTTCTGGTTGGCGGGCGGATCGTCGCGTCGGGTTTGCCGGACGAAATCCGCAACAGTCCGGAGGTCCGAATTGCCTATCTCGGCGAGGACGATGACGAGTTCGTCGGGGGCCTCGATGCTTAAGGTCGAGGCGCTGCAGGCGAGTTACGGCCAGAGCCAGGTGTTGTTCGATGTCGGGCTCGAAGTGAACCGCGGCGAGGTGGTGACTCTCCTCGGGCGCAACGGAATGGGCAAAACCACTACCATCCGCGCGATCATGGGGATGACACCTCCGCATGGCGGCACGGTCTCGTTCGAGGGTCGGCCATTGCGCGGGCTGCCGTCGTTCCGCATCGCCCAGCTCGGCCTCGGCCTCGTGCCCGAGGGCCGCGCTATCTTCCCAAGCCTCACGGTGTGGGAGAATCTCACCGCCACGTCGGCCGCCGGTCCAAGCGGCAAGCCGCGCTGGACCACCGATGCAATCCTCGAGCTGTTCCCTTGGATCGCGCAGCGCCGCAGCCAGATGGGCGGCCAGCTCTCCGGCGGCGAGCAGCAGATGCTGGCAATCGCCCGCGCGCTAATGACCAATCCAGAGCTACTGATCCTCGACGAAGCAACCGAGGGCCTCGCCCCAATCATCCGTCAGGAAATCTGGAAGGTGCTCAGCAAGTTGAAAGCGTCTGGCCAGTCGATCCTGATCGTCGACAAGAACCTGAAAGTCCTAGCCCGGATCGCCGATCGTCACTACGTGCTGGAGCGCGGCCGCGTACGCTGGAGCGGGGACTCAGCGGCACTTGGTACCGACCTCGATGTCGTCCGACGTTTCGTAGGCGTCTAGCAGGCCAGGATCATTCCGGATAGGCTCGCTGCCAAAGCATGAAGTAAAAATAGGGAGGTCCCGATGCGTCGATTCGCTCTCACCACCATCATCCTCTTCGCAATCGGAGCCAGCGCCCAGGCCGCCGACGTGGTGAAGATCGGAAACCTCACACAACTCAGTGGACCACTCGCTGCCCCCGGGAGCGAGACCAAGCGCGGCATCGATCTCGCGCTTGAGGAACTTGGGAACAAGGTCGGTGGCTTGCCGGTGCGCTACTATCCGGTGGACGACAAGTCCAATCCCGCCGAGGCGGTCAACGGCGCATCCAAGTTGATCGACGACCTCAAGGTCGATTTCGTCACCGGACTCGGCGCCTCGAATACACTTATTCCCGTATTCAAGTCGTTCGTCGACGCCAACATCTTCGTGGTCGGCGCGCTTGCGGGTCCCCGCCAGTTCGCCGGCAACGAATGCCACCCGAATGGCTTCTTCATCTCCTTCACCAACGACGACTGGCCTGCCGCGGCCGGCCAGTACATGACCAACAAGGGTTACAAGCGGGTGTTTTTCCTCGCCGCCGATTACCAGGCCGGCAAGGAGCACATCGAGGCTGCTATTCGGACCTTCAAGGGTCAGGCGATCGGTCCGGTCTATACACCATTGCCGCAGCTCGACTTCGCTCCCGAGATTGCCCGCATTCGCGCCGAGAAGCCGGACGCAGTGTTCTCGTTCCTGGTCGGCGCCGGCGGAATCGCCTTCTCCAAGCAGTACTCGCAGGGCGGCCTAATGGGTCAAATTCCGTTCGTCACCGAGGACCCCGTGGCCAACCCGTTGACCTTCCCGGCACAGGGCGACGCCGCGCTTGGCATCGTCATGGCGACGAATTGGCACCTCGGCCTCGACAACCCGGCCAACAAGAAATTCGTAGCGACGTTCCGTCAGAAGCATAATCGCGATCCCGCCACCTTCGCGGCGCTCGGCTACGACGCGATCAAGGCCATCGACGGGGCGGTCCGCGGCGTTGGCGGCAAGATTGAAGACAAAGACGCGCTGCGCGCATCAATGCGCAAGGCGCAATTCGATTCCGTGCGCGGAAAGTTCAAGTTCAACAACAACCACTATCCGATCCAGGACTTATTCATGATGGAGGTTGCCAAGGACGAAAAGGGCGGCCTGACCTCCAAGTTGAAGGAGGTAGCCATCAAGGACTGGCAGGACCCGCTGCACGATCAATGCCCGATGAAGTGGTGACGGCGGCCCTTCAAACTAGCGGTAATGAGTTGGAGCGAATTGGCGAGGCCGTCGTGCCAAAGGGCAAGGCGCCGCCCGTGTGAGTTCCCGTGAGTTCTGCCGATGAAGCCTGCGAAGTTTGACTATTGCGCACCCACGACAGTCGATGAAGCGGTCGAGCTTCTGGCCCGAAACGGTCCCGATGCGCGGGTGCTGGCCGGCGGGCAAACCCTCGTGCCGATGATGAACTTCCGGCTCGCGACTCCAAGCGTCGTGGTCGATCTCAACCGCATTCCCGCGCTTTCCTATATTGACGACGACGGCGACACGATCCGCATCGGCGCGATGACGCGGCAGCGCGCAATCGAGTTCTCGCCCGTCGTCGCCGACAAGCTGCCGCTCCTTGCCAAGGCGATCAAGCTCGTCGGCCATCTGCCGACGCGCTCGCGCGGCACCATCGGCGGTTCGATCGCCAATGCCGATCCGGCCGCCGAAATTCCGATGGTGCTGCAGGCGCTGGACGGCACGGTCGTGGCGCACGGGCCAAAAGGCGAGCGCGTCATTGCGGCGTCGGAGCTGTTCCGCGACGCCATGACGACGGCGCTGGCAGCCGACGAAATCCTGGTCGAAATTCGGCTGCCGACCGCGATGGCCAAAGCATCATGCGCCATCGAGGAGTTCGCCAGGCGCAAGGGCGATTTCGCCATCGCCGCGATCGCGGCTGTGATCGAGCGCGAGGACGGCGTCAAAGCGCGTCTCGCCACCGCGGGCGTTTCGGCCTGCCCGCAGCGCCTGCGCGCAGCAGAAAAAATCCTCGAACAACAGGGCCTCGGCGACAGCGCCATTGCGCAGGCCGCGGAAGCTGCCGCCAAGGCGGTCGAGCCGCTGTCCGACCGCAACGCGTCGGCGGCCTATCGGCGCCAACTGACGCAGGTGCTGACCGAGCGGGCCGTGCGGGGAGCGATGTAAGCATGGATCAGACGATGCAGATGGTCGATGTCCGGCTTACGGTCAACGGCAAGACCTACGAAGGCCGCTGCGAGCCGCGCTTGCTGCTGGCCGATTTTCTCCGCGAAAACCTGTCACTCACCGGCACCCATGTGGGTTGCGAGCACGGCGTCTGCGGCGCCTGCACGATCCTGTTGAACGGCGAGGCGGCGCGCTCCTGCATCATGTTCGCCGTGCAGGCCAATGGCGCGACGATCACGACCGTCGAGGGTCTCGCGGACGGCGGCACGCTCCATCCGTTGCAGCAGGCCTTTCACGAGCATCACGGCCTGCAATGCGGCTTCTGTACGCCCGGCATGCTGATCGCGGCGCTCGACTTCCTACGCGTCAATCCGAAGCCCACCGAGACCGAAGTGCGCGAGGCGCTGTCCGCGGTGCTCTGCCGCTGCACCGGCTACCAGAACATCGTCGAAGCGGTGATGGCCGCAGCCGAGACGATGCGGTCCGGCAAAGCTTAGGGGTTCGGCCCATGGCGAAGACTCGAGGCAACGGCCAAGGCGATGGTTATGTCGGCCAATCGATCCTGCGCCGCGAGGACCGCCGCCTCCTCACCGGCCGCGGCCAGTTCGTCGCCGATCTGAAGCTTTCCGACACGCTGCACGCCGTGTTCGTGCGAAGCCAGGTGGCACACGCGCGCATCCGTTCGGTCGACCTTTCGCGCGCCGCCAAGGCGCCCGGCGTAGCCTACGCGCTCGCGGGCGCCGAGCTGATGAAGATCTTGCCGCCGGTGCCCGACACCCAATTGTCGTTGCCGCGCAAATGGACCACCCAGGTCCAGCACGTCTTTCTCAACCCGCAGCAGCCGCTCTTGGCCCACGACAAGGTGCGCCATGTCGGCGAGGCGGTGGCGGTGATCCTCGCCGAAAGCCGCTATCTCGCCGAGGACGCGGCCGAGCTCGTCACCATCGATTTCGAGCCGCTGCCGGCGCTGGTCGATCCCGAGGAGGCGCTGAAACCCGGCGCGCCGGTGCTGCATGACAAGTACGGCACCAACCTCATCGGCGAATTCCGCGTCGCCAAGGGCGACGTCGAGACGGCGCTCAATGCGCGCGCCGCACCGTATCGAGCGGAGATTCCATCATCACCGCTACGGCGCCATCCCGATGGAATGCCGCGGCGTGATCAGCGCCTATGACGAGCGCTCGGACTCCATCACCATCTGGTCGTCATGCCAGGTGGTGCACTGGCTGCGCCGGGAGGCTTCGACGGTTCTGAATCTGCCCGAGGCGCGCATCCGCTGCGTTGCGCTCGACGTCGGCGGCGGCTTCGGCGTCAAGGGCCATGTCTATCCGGAGGAACTGCTGATCCCGTTCCTCGCCCGCGCCGTAAAGCGGCCGGTGCGCTGGATCGAAGACCGCCATGAGCACTTCATGTCGGCCTGCCATTCGCGCGATCAGATCCATGATGTCGAGGCGGGCTTCGACGACGACGGCCGGCTGCTCGCCTTCCGCGACAGCTTCATCGCCGATTGCGGCGCCTGGAATCCGATCGGCGCCGGCATCGCCTACAACACTGCGGTGCATTTGCCCGGGCCCTACAAGTTCGAGCATTTCGCCGTGCACGCGCGGATCGCCGCGACCACCAAAGTGCCAAACGCGCCCTATCGCGGCGCCGGCCGGCCTGAAGCCACGTTCGCCATGGAGCGGACCATGGACCTGATCGCGGCCCAGCTCGGCCTCGATCCCGCCGACGTGCGGATGCGCAACATGATCCCGGGTGCCGAGATGCCCTATCGGCTCGGCATTCCATATCGCGACGGCGAGACCATCGTCTATGACAGCGGCGATTATCCGAAGGCGCTGCAGCGGGCACTCGACGCGATCGGCGGGGTTACGGCGTTCCGCGAGCGGCAAAAGCAGGCGCGCGCCGAAGGCAAGTATCTCGGAATGGGGCTGGGCTGCTATGTTGAAGGCACCGGCGTCGGCCCGTTCGAAAGCGCGACGGTGCGCATCGACCCGACCGGCAAGGTCTATGTGGCGGCCGGCGCCTGTCCCCAGGGCCAGGGCATGGAGACAATCTTCTCGCAGGTGGTCGCCGACGCCTGGAAGGTGAAGCCCGACGACGTCGTGATGGTGCTCGCCGACACCTCGGCCATTTCAATAGGCTTCGGTACAATCGCAAGCCGCAGCACCGTGACGCTGTCGTCAGCGATCCATTACGCCTCGAACATCCTTCGCGAGAAGGCCTTCGCCATCGCGGCCAACATGCTCGAATGCGCGCCTGGCGATCTCGAATTGCGCAACGGCACGATCGGCGTTGTCGGCGTGCCCGGCAACGAGCTTACGCTCGCGAGCGTCGCGAAGGCCGCGCGGCCCGGCTGGGACCACGGCCGGCCGCAGAACGTCTCGGCCGGCCTCGAGGAGACCTACTACTACGAGCCGCCGACCGTAACCTGGTCCTATGCGTCGCACGCCGCGATCGTGGAGGTGGACGTCAGGACCGGTCGGCTTTCGATCGAGAAATACGTCATCGTCCACGACTGCGGCGTGGTGGTAAACCCGATGCTGGTCGAAGGCCAGGTGCTGGGCGGCACCGTGCAGGGGCTCGGCGGCGCGCTGCTCGAGGAGTTCGATTACGACGCCGAGGGCCAGCTGCTCACCGGCTCGTTCATGGATTACTTACTGCCGACCGCGAGCGACATCCCTCATGTCGACCTGATCCACGAGCATTCGCCCTCGCCGCTCAATCCGCTCGGCGTCAAAGGCGTCGGCGAAGGCAGCGCAATCTCGCCGCCAGTGGTGATTGCGAACGCAGTGTCGGACGCGCTGTCGCCATTCAAAGCGGAGTTTAATTCGACGCCGGTGAAGCCGGAGCAGATTGTGAGGGCGGTGGGGCGTGGGGTGAGTTGAGACCCCGCGGTGTGCCGGTCAGCCGTCTGCGACGATTTCAACGCGCCAAAACTCAGCAGAGAAAGTTGGCCGGGGAGGGACTGGCGGAGAGGGAGGAACTGGGATCCATGGTCTCCACTGCATTCCAACGTGGCCCGGCGTAATCCAGCGAACTTCAGCATAGGGCGAAGCGAAAGGAACTGGTGTTCGCTCGTATCGCCAGCACAGCCTAGCCCCATGAAGCCGAGCAACATCCTTCTCATGTTGCTAACGAAGTGGACCCTATCCGCAACCTAATAGTCCAGTGGGATTTATAGTTTCTTGGATGGGCGAACAGAACAATTCGGATATCCAGGCTTGAAGGTTCGGACCTCAATGTGTCAGCAGTGGAAATGATAGCTTCGAAAGGGAATGCCCGTGAAAATCGATGGCAGTTGTCATTGTGGGAATATTCGCTACGAGGCGGAGGTCGATCCCGCCACAGTCGTAATTTGCCACTGTACCGATTGCCAGACTTTATCAGGTTCGGCATTCCGCACCGTAGTACCCACCATTGCGGGCACATTTAAGCTGCTCGCCGGTACCCCGAAGGTCTACGTCAAGACGGGAGAAAGTGGCAACAAACGCGAGCAAACGTTTTGCTCTGATTGCGGTACACCGATTTACTCTGCCCCGGTGGGGACCGGTTCTAGAATCGTCGGTCTACGTGTGGGCACCGTTCGGCAGCGGGATCAACTGATTCCGAGCGATCAATTCTGGGCTCGTTCATCGCAGAGGTGGCTTCAAAGTTTGCCGGCAATCAAAAAAAGAGAAAAACAGCCTACTTTCGACGCCAGGGGTGGCTTTGGTAACAAATAGCACCTTGAAAATTGAATCTCGACAATGGCAGCAATTGGCACAATGGACGAGACAATTTCCAGCACGTGAAGTCAGATGTCCGCGTATAGCGGCAAGGATCACCCGCATCGACGAACGAACATTTCGATCGGCACTCGGCGGTCGATGGCGGTCGAAAAACGGGATCGCTCAGACCAATTACTTTCGCGGCCTTGGAGCTTGCGATCCCGCTTCCGTAGACACAACATTTGGCCGTTTAGATCTCGCTGGAGAGGCACTCGTTAATTCGAGGAGCTACCGACTGTACGTACGATGCTGGCGGTTGGTCGCGCGTCCGGCGTCTGTCCGGATCGCACCTGCAGCATCGCAGCATCGTATTGCGGCAGTGTCGCCACGGCATTTTTGCTTCTGAGATGCACGACTTTGTATCCACCGGCCTTAAGCTGCACCAGCAGTTCGGGCAACGCCAAAGCTGTGACGTGCTGGAAGTCGTGCATCAGAACAATCCCTTTGCCGCGTTTCGTCAACTTTGTCATCACCGATGTAACCACTTGCTGGGGCTTTCGGATTTTGAAGTCGAAAGAATCCAGGTCCGTCGAGAAGGCAGCTACGTTGCGTTCACCGAGATATCCCATCAATTCCGCGCTCTGACGCAGAGCGGGGAAGCGAAAGAATGGCGCCAGCGTTTGACCTGCGGACCCTGCGACCGCGCTGATACCCTTCTCGATTTCATCCTTGGCCTCCGCGAGGGTCTTCTTAGATAGATCCGCGTGAGACCAGGTATGCGAGCCGACGGTGTGACCTTCCGCTACGACTTGACGCAGGATTTCGGGGTACCAGGTCGCGTGCTTGCCTATCGGGAAGAACGTGGCCTTTACGCATTGCGTAGCGAGTGCGGCCAGCACGGCTTGGGTGTTAGCCGGCCAAGGACCGTCGTCGAAGGTGAGCACCACCTCGCGGGATTCGAGGAAATCGTGGGCCTTATAGTGCTCCAAGCCAAATCCGGGTCCGCCGGTGGTATCGATCTCGACCACGCGAGAGACGCCGAGGGCATCAGGGGTGCGGCAAGCAGTGTTTGGCGCGGCGGCCAAAACAGCAGCTGGCGGTGCCAACGACACTTGCGTGAGTGCCGGGGCCTGGCTCCGCTGCACGGCGAACGTGTCGCTCGCCATTTCAGGCGCCGAATTCATCGTCGGAATGGCTATCGCGGCCGGGTTCTGGATCATGAGCGCCTGATGCATGGCAAAACCGACTGCGCCCAAGACCACCGCACCTGCGCCTGCAACAACCAATGCTGATATCTTACGCATCACGGTATTTCCCCAAAGCACGGCGTTAAGTGGCGTTAGACCCTACAAGTAATCTGGATTGGTTAAACATTTCGATGTAACGGGCGAAGAGGACCGCCCCTGCATCAGAAATCGAACGCGGGAACAAGCAGGGTCGTCTGTTCCGGTGCCACTTGGTGCTTGGTCTGGCGCTCCGCACGCCTCAGCGACGACCCCGCCGAAACGTCCAGGGACCCGGGCCCTGGGGCTTGCGCACGAGCTTGATAGCCATCGTGTTTGATTTCGTGGAACTAGGCCTCTTTATGTCTACGGCTCTTCGGTATTCTCAGTGCGGATGAAGATCGCCACATTCAACATCAACAACATCAATAAACGCCTTGCTAATCTGCTCGACTGGCTGCGCGTTGAGCAGCCCGACGTCGTCTGTCTTCAAGAGCTAAAGGCAACGGATTCGGAATTTCCGATAGCCGCCCTTGAAAAGGCTGGATACGGCGCGGCTTGGCGTGGTCAAAAATCATGGAATGGCGTTGCCATCCTTGCCCGTGACAACGAGCCGCTCGTGACACGCACCGAACTTCCGGGCGACCCCATAGACGTGCAAAGCCGCTATATTGAGGCGGCCGTAAAGGGCGTACTCTTTACCTCGCTCTATGCTCCGAACGGCAATCCGCAGCCCGGGCCAAAATTCGATTACAAGCTGGCGTGGATGGAGCGCCTTGCCACCCACGCCGCAGAGCTCTATGCCGCCGATGTACCTGTGGTCCTCGCGGGCGATTTCAATGTTGTGCCGACAGATCGCGATATTTATCCCACGAAATCCTATGCGAAGGACGCTTTGCTACAGCCGAAAAGCCGCGCGCTGTTTCGGCGGCTCCTGGACCAAGGCTGGGTGGATGCCATCCGCACACTGCATCCTGATGTGCCGATGTACACGTTTTGGGATTACATGCGAAATCGCTGGCCGCGCGATGCGGGGCTCCGCATTGATCATCTCCTACTAAGTAATGAAACTGCCAAGCGCTTGGTTACCGCAGGCGTGCACCGCGACATCCGCGGCAGAGCTGGGGCGAGCGATCATGCGCCCGCGTGGATCGTGCTGGGAGATCATAGCCGCAAGTCTCTCGCGAAAATTCGGCGATCCGCGAAAACTTCGGGCGAGCGCAAGACGCCATACTCGAAGACGAGCCTTAAGGGACGACCATTGCTAGTTATCGATGGCGATTCTTTCGCCCATCGCTCTTATCACGCGCTGCCGAAAACTATCTTGCGAACGGGCTCTCATCCGGCCGGAGCCATCCTGGGTTTTGCCAATTTTCTGGCGCGCATTTATCAAACGGAACGCCCGCGCGCGGTTGTCGTGGCCTGGGACACGCTGGAGGTGCCAACTTATCGGCACCAGCAGTTTGACGCATACCAGAGCGGGCGCAATTTCGATGCCGATTTGCTGGAGCAGCTCCCGCTCCTGCCGGAATTTGTAGCCGCATGTGGATTTACCAACGCCAAAGCGCCCGGTTACGAGGCCGACGATTTTCTTGCGGCGGCCGTAGCCGCCGAGGAACGCCGCCGCGGCACGGCGCTTGTCGCGAGCGGCGACCGGGATACCTTTCAACTTGCTTCTGCGAGAACCGCGATCCTTTATCCCGTGCGAGCTGGCGTAATGGCTCGAATTGGTCCCGACGACGTCCGCGAACGCTACGGCGTGGCTCCGCTGCAGGTACCGGACTTCATCGCGTTGCGCGGCGACCCCTCGGACAAGCTGCCCGGTGCGCCAGGCTTAGGCGCGACGGGCGCTGCGAGCATCCTGCGAAAATACGGGACCCTGGAGCGAGCGCTTAAGGCAGGACGATTCCCTGCTCACGCGGCAAAGCTCCGGTTATTCAGGTCGATCGCCACGATGGACCCGAAGGCGCCCTTGCCGCTTTTCGGAAATCAAGAGCCGACGTGGAGCAAAGCAGCTGCGCTCGCACGACAATGGGGTCTCTCTCAATTGGCGCAGCGACTTGCGAAAATTGACAATTGACGATTCCGACAACCGGCCAATGCTCGTTGGGCGCAGGCCGGGGAACCCAGACGGCTTCGCGACCAGCGCATTTCGATTGAGAACAGCCGGATGTGTGGACCGAAGGCTGCGACCGTCGCCAGCTGCAGCCTTCTACTCAGTCAGTGCGTTTTTGACTTCGGAAACGGTCACAAGTTCAGCAGGTGCGGGTGGCCGTACGCTGCTCCCTTCACTGCTCTCTTATCCCATGAAAAAGCCCCGCACTCGGCGGGGCTTTTGCCTCCTCACCGGACCGCTTGGCCGGTGGTTGAAGGCTCCATCTTCTGCTTCTTCGCAGTGGTCACTTTCTTCTTGGTGGTCGTTGCCTTCGCCGTTTTATGGATGCCCATGCACTTGTCCACGAAATCCTTGCGGGCAAGGAAGCGAATGGCGGAGAACTTCTTCGCGGCTTGCGCCTTACAGGACGCCTCACGTTGCGCATATGCAGCGTCACCCTTCTTGGCGGCGCTAGCAGGTGCGATGCCAATCGCCAAAATGGCGGCGGCAATCGCTATTGAAGTCGAGATTCTCATGGGTTTCTCCTTGGGTTGAACCCACTATAAAACCGCGCCGCACAGAAATTGGTTCCGATCAACGTTTCTGACAATTCGTTCATAGAAAAACCCCCGCACAGGCGGGGGCCAAGTCCGTGGGAAGAGGGCGTGTTACTTGACCCTCAAATTCTCGGCCGATGACTTTCCGTTGCGACCAGTCGTCAGTTCGTAGTCGACTTGCTGCCCTTCATTCAGATTGCTCAGACCCGCACGCTCCACAGCCGAGATGTGTACGAACACATCCTTGCCGCCGTCGCTGGGCTGAATGAAGCCGTAACCCTTCGTTGGATTAAACCATTTCACAGTGCCAGTAGCCACATGTCTCTCCAGTGGTGTGTCCCCGTCAACACTTGACGGTATCGAAAGAAGGCACAAAGAAACAGCCCGCGTCGGCTAACTGCCCGCGGTAGGGAAATGTAATTCCGTCGCGCGCAGGTTTCAGTAAAGAGCGTCTGCGAAGCTGGCCGTCATCCAGGTCGAATAAGAAGAGGCCTGGGGCTTCAGCGAAGTTCGACGGAGATCGAAGCGAGAGAACCTTCGAACTTCTTGCGCAAGTACAGAGAATGCGGATCGGTCGGTTCTATGCCTGTGCTTCGGCTAGCAGCGTGGCCTAGTGGCAATGAAAGAGGCGCACCGGCCATTCGATCGAGACCATTTAGCAGACGTCGGAGGCGATTTCCACTCAGGTCGCCGCCGACGTGACACGCCGGAAAAGCTTTATGGCCGCCCACAAGATCACCGCGGAATGACAGTCGGCTGGCGGCCATCAGCAAGGTGGGCACGATAGGCTTCGACACTGCCGGGCTCGCCGAACCCTGAGTGGCGCGCTCGATGCACCAGGATTCCACGAAATGGGCCGATGTCATCCGGCAAACCGGTACGACGATTAATCAGTAGCCGGCGCGTTACGGAATCATAATCGCGCCACCGTTTACAGCGACGGACTGTCCCGTCATATAGCCGGCATCGTCGCTGAGCAGGAACGCAACCGCCGAGGCAATGTCTTCCGGCTTCCCGATCCGCCCCAGCGGAATGCGGGCGCCTGCAGCGTAGAGCTCATTGTCACCCATCTCGGCACGAGGCTGCGCCGTGTCGGTGATGCCCGGAATCACGCAATTGACCCGGATGCCGTATCCGGCCCAGTCGAGCGCCAAGGACTTTGTCAGCGCGATAATCCCACCCTTGGTGGCAGCGTAATGCGCACCGTTGGCGGCGCCGGCAAGCGCCCGGCCTGAGGCGGTATTGACGATAACGCCTCGCCCACTCTCCTTCATCCGCGCCGCGACAGCCTGAGCGCAAATGAATGTTCCGGTCAGATTGACGCGCAGCACGCGCTCCCATTCTTCAAGCTTCATTTCGAGTGCACGAGCGCGCGGAAATATACCGGCATTGTTTACGAGGCCGGCCGGCGAGCCCCATTCGCGCGCAAAGTCAGCCACGGCCGACTGGACCTCGCTGGCATTGCCCACGTCCACCGTCCAGGCGTGCGTCGTTGCACCCTGGGCTTGGCACTGCCGTGCAGTATCCTGAACGCCATCGGCCAACACGTCCCAGACCGCGATGCGTATGCCCGGCGCCGCAAGCCTCAGCGCGACGGCGCGCCCGATGCCTTGGGCCGCTCCGGTAACGATCACACTTTCGGGAAGTATCATGATGCACACTCGGCACGCGGTTGCGATCACGCGGCGATCTTCGACCCAGAAACAGGCCGGTCGTCAATTGCAGGGGCGGCCACAAGCAGAGGTCACGTAGCCCATATTTCAGCGGCTAGCGCAAGCGCCCTTACGCCATCGCCATCGCTGCTGATTGCACGCAGCACAGTGCGCGACGAAACGGCGCGACCGCGTTCTTGCCAAGGTGGGATGAAAGGGCATAGCCTTTTCCTTCCGGCACGATGGAGGTTCCCATGACGATGCCTCACACCGAGAAGTCTCACAGCTTCGCGTGGCCGGACACCGAACGCCGCTCATTCGTGAAGGCGCTGCTCGCCGGTGCGGGCTCACTGTGGCTGCCAATGACCTTCGCCGAGGCGCAAACCAAACAGAAGGTTTTGCGGGTGGCGATGACGCTGTCAGACATCCCCTACACGGGCGGGCAGGCCAATGGTGGCGCCGAAGGCCTGCGTTTCGTCAGCATGTCGATGTACGACACGCTGTTCAAATGGGACATCGACCAAGGCGACAGGCCAACCAAGCTGATCCCGAGTCTGGCGACGAGTTGGTCGGTCGAGCCAGAAACCCACAAGGTCTGGACCTTCAAGCTTCGGCCTGGCGTCAAATTCCACGACGGTAGTCCATTCAACGCCAAGGCTGCGGTCTGGAATTTCGAGCGGCTGATGAAGCCGGACGTGCCGCATTACGACAAGCGGCAGGCCGTGCAGGCCGGCAACTACATGGCGACCATCGACCATACCGAGGCGGTCGATGACCTCACTTTCAAGATCATCACCAAGGTGCCGGATGCCACTCTCATCTACTCGGTAAGCAACATCTATTATTCGAGCCCGGCGCATTTCGACGCGCTCGGCCGCGATTGGGACAAGTTCGCACTCAATCCCTCGGGCACCGGCCCCTGGAAGTTCGGGCGCATGGTGCCGCGCGAGCGGCTGGAGATGGTGCGCAACACGGATTACTGGAATCCGAAGCGCGTGCCGAAGTGCGACTTGGTGCTGCGGCCCATCGTCGACGCAACCACGCGTCTCGCGGCGCTGATGTCGGGCCAAGTTGACTGGATCGAGGCGCCACCGCCGGATGCGATCCCGCAGCTCAAAGCAGCCGGCATGCAAGTCACCACCAAAGTCTATCCGCATATCTGGCCTTACATGCTAAATCATCTGCCCGGGTCGCCGTTCCGCGACATTCGGCTTCGTAAGGCCGCAAACCTCGCGATCGATCGCAACGCCGTCGTCAAGCTGATCAACGGCACGGCGCAGCCGGCCAAAGGCCTGTACACGCCGGACAATCCCTGGTTCGGCAGGCCGTCGTTCGACATCAAGTACGATCCGAATACGGCGAAGAAGCTGATGGCGGACGCTGGCTTCGGACCGCACAACAAGGCCAAGATCAAGTTCCTGATGTCGCACGCGGGCTCCGGCCAGATGCAGCCGCTGTCGATGAACGAGTTGATCCAGGAGCATCTGCAGGAGGTCGGCTTTGACGTCTCGTTTGAGACCCTCGATTGGGAGACGCTGCGCAACCGCCGCATGGCCGGCGCCCAGGCACCGGAGAACAAGGGCGTGTCCGGCATCAACTACTCCTGGACCGTGCAGGAGCCGATCTTCGGCATGATCGGCCAGACTTGGCACGACGCCAAGCGCGTTCCCGGCTACAACTGGGGCGGCTTTGCCGATCCGCACGCGGACGAACTCGCGCTGAAGCCGCTATCGGAATTCGACGTCGCCAAGCAGAACAAACTGCTCGGCGACTTGCATACCTACCTGGTCGATCAGGCGATGTGGATTTTCGTCGTGCACGACCTCAATCCTCGCGGACTTGGCAAGAACGTCACTGGCTTCGTCCCGGCGCAGAACTGGTATCAGGACCTCACGCCCGTCGATCTGAAATCGTAGAGGACCATGCTCCGATACGTTTTCAGGCGCATTGCGGCGGTCGTGCCCATTCTGTTTGGCGTCTCGATCGTATGTTTCTCGCTCACTCACCTGGCGCCGGGCGACGCGCTTGCGGCGCTTGCCGGCGATAACGCGACGCCGGAGGTGATGGCAAAAATTCGCGCGCTCTACGGCTACGACCAGCCATTGCCGATACAATACCTGCGCTGGCTTTCATTGGTGCTGAGCGGCAATCTCGGCACGTCGATCATGACCGGCCGCTCCGTGGTGTCCGAGGTGGTGCCGGCCGCTGGACACACGGCCTTGCTGGCAATCGCAGCGATTGCGATGAGCCTGATTGTCGGCATCGCCATGGGCGCGCTCGCCGCCTACACGCGCCGGATATGGCTCGACCGGTTGCTGACCGGCGTGGCCGTCCTTGGCGTGTCGGTACCGCACTATTGGGTGGGCATCGCACTGGTCGCGATCTTTTCGGCCTCGCTCGGGCTATTGCCGGCGATGGGGATGGGGCCGGCGACCTCGCTGCAGCAGTTCGGCTGGACCGATATCCGGTTCATCATCTTGCCCGCCATCACCCTCGCCTTGATCCCGACCGCAATCATCGCCCGCACCACGCGCGCCACGCTGATCGAAGTTCAGAAAAACGAATTCGTCGAGATGCTGCGCAGCGTCGGTCTCGGAAACCGGCGCATCGCACTGCACGTGGCGAAGAATGCCGCGCCCGCGATTCTGGCCGTCGTGGGGTTGCAGATCGCACAGCTTCTGGGTGGCTCGATCCTGGTCGAAACCGTGTTTGCCTGGCCCGGCACCGGCTATCTCATGAACTCCGCCATCTCGACCCGCGATCTGCCTCTGCTGCAGGGGACCATCCTGATCCTGGCGACGTTCTTCGTGGTGATGAACTTCGTCGTCGACCTGATCCAGCCGTTCGTCGACCCGCGTATCGTGCGTCATTGAGCCATGTGGGGTCGATCCACAACTCCGGTTCTGGCGTCGAACGGTCTGACCTTGGCGGCGCCGAAGCAGAAGCGCGGCTACTGGAAAGCCGTTCGGCGGCGACTGCAGCGCGACCACGTCGCGATGGCCTGCGCCGCGATCCTTTTGCTGATCATCCTCGCCGCAATCTTCGCGCCTTGGGTGGCGCCGGCTGATCCTTACAAGACCAGCGTGATACGGCGCCTGCTGCCGGTCGGATCGCCAGGACATCTTCTCGGTACCGATGAGCTCGGCCGCGACATGCTCAGCCGGCTGATTTTCGGCGGCCGCGTTTCTCTGCTCATGGGTCTCCTGCCGGTCGCGACCGCAACGGTGATCGGCGGCACGCTGGGGATCGTTGCTGGATTTGTTGGCGGTCGTATCAACATGATCATGATGCGGATCGTCGACGTATTCTTCGCGTTTCCATCGGTGCTGCTGGCTGTGGCGATGGCCGGCGCGATGGGCGCAGGTCTGGTGAACTGCCTGGTCGCGCTGTCGATCGTATTCACACCCTCGATCACGCGCATCGCCGAGAGCACGACTACGCAGATCCGCACCCAAGGCTACATCGAAGCCGCCCGCGCCACCGGCGCGCCGAGCTGGCGCATCATCGTCAGCCACGTGCTGAGCAACGTGATCGGGCCGATTCTGACCTACGCGTCGAGCCAGGTCAGCGTTGCGGTGGTGATCGCGTCGGGCCTGTCGTTTCTCGGCCTCGGCGTCTCCCCTCCCATCGCCGACTGGGGACTGATGCTGAACACATTGCGCCAATCGCTGTTCATGGCGCCCGGCAACGCCGTACTGCCCGGCGTGATGATCCTCATCACGTCGGTCTGCTTCAATCTGCTGAGCGATGGCCTGCGCACGGCGCTGGATGTGAAGCCATGACAGCTACGCTGCGTGAGCAAAACGAGCCGCCAATCCTCGCCGCCGAAGGCCTGGTGAAACATTTTTATCTCGGTGGCGGCATTCCCGGCGCGCCGCGGCGCTATATCGCTGCCGTCGATGATTGCAGCTTCACCCTGGAGTCCGGCGAGACGCTCGGCATTGTTGGCGAATCCGGCTGCGGCAAGTCGACGTTCGCTCGGATCGTGATGCATCTGGTCAAGCCGGATCGCGGTCGTATCTCGGTCGGCGGCGAACCGATCAACCTGCGTTCCCCCAGCATGGTCAACCGGCTTCGCCGTGTCGTGCAGATGGTGTTCCAGGACAGCTACGCCTCGCTCAATCCCCGGCACACGATGGCCGAAGAGGTCTCGTTCGCCCTCACCGCGCAGGGCCAGCCGCGCCGTGCCGCTGTGGAACGCGCCAACGAGGCGCTGCGTCTGGTTGGCCTGACGCCCGAGCTGTTCTCCGGCCGCTATCCTCACGAGCTCTCCGGCGGCCAGCGCCAACGTGTCAACATCGCGCGAGCGCTGGCAATCCAGCCGAAGGTGCTGATTCTCGACGAAGCGGTTTCGGCGCTGGACAAATCGATACAAGCCCAGGTCCTCAACCTCCTGGTCGATCTCAAAAGCAAGCTGGCACTGTCCTACATCTTCATTTCCCACGATCTCGACGTCGTGCGCTTCATCAGCGATCGCGTGGCCGTGATGTATCTCGGCAAGGTCGTGGAGGTTGGCTCGGTCGACGCCATCTATCGGGCGCCGGCACACGAATACACCAAGGCGCTAATCGCATCGCGCCTCAGCATGGACCCTGATCGGCGCACCGCACGGCCGCCGCTCACCGGCGACCCGCCAAGCCCTATCAATCCGCCGCCCGGTTGCCGTTTCGCGGGCCGCTGTCCGATCGCCGAGCCTGTGTGCCGCACCTCCGATCCGGAATTGAAACCCATCGCGGGCGCCGCCTGCCATCTTGCCGCTTGTCACGCCAGCGTGCCGGGGAGCGGCCACTCCAACGCGCCACAGGCTGCCACATGAATGAGCGCGATCCCAGATCAAATGCGAACGTTCAGGCGCTTGTCGACGTGCGGAACCTCGCGGTCCGTTTTGTCGGCGACGAAGGCATTGTGACTGCTGTCGATGACGTGAGCTTCGATCTCCATCTTGGCGAGACACTTTGCCTGCTGGGCGAGTCCGGCAGCGGCAAGACAGTGACAATGCGTTCGCTGACGCGGCTGCTGCCGCGAACCGCGATCATATCCGGCTCGGTGGTACTCGATGGCATCGACGTGACCGGGCTGGATGGTCAGGACTTGCGGTCGGTGCGCGGACCAAAAGCGTCCATGGTCTTCCAGGACCCGATGTCGGCGCTCGACCCGGTTTTCACGATCGGGTCCCAGATCGCAGAGGTCGTGTTCGCGCATGAAGGCCTTTCCCGCACCGACGCGCGGGCGCGCGCGCTCGAGCTCCTGGACCTTGTCAAAATTCCGTCGGCGAAAAGCCGGCTCGATACCTATCCCCATGAGCTTTCGGGCGGTCTGCGCCAGCGGGCGATGATCGCGCTTGCATTGTCATGCCGGCCCAAGCTGCTTCTCGCGGACGAGCCGACCACGGCGCTTGATGCCACGGTCCAGATCCAGATCTTGCACCTGCTCCGCGAGCTCCAGCGGACGCTGGGCATGGCGATGATCCTGGTGACACACGATCTTGGTGTCGCGTGCGAGACCGCAGACCGGATCGCGGTCATGTACGCAGGCCGGTTCGTCGAAACCGCCGACGTCCGTTCGCTGGTACGCACGCCATGGCACCCGTACACGATCGGTCTCTTCAAATCTGCGGTCGCCGGGCAAGCCCGCGGTCAGGTGCTGTCGCAAATTCCCGGCTCGCCACCCGATCTGTCCGACCTTCCACCAGGCTGCGCTTTTGCACCACGTTGCGCGCAGGCGCTCGATCGCTGCCTCGCCGAGCGGCCGGAATTAATTGAATTCGGGCCAGATCGCGCAGCCCGATGTCATGTCGTTGAGCAGTCCATGCGGTCGCCTGCCGTCACGGCTGACCAGCACGCAACTTAGAGATTCCGCTGACATGTTACATCAACACTTCGCTGAACTTTCTCATTCGGGGAGCTGACGTATGGCCAACCACATCGACGGACCTTTGTACTATGAGCGGATGGGTCGCGCCGGTCCGGCGATGGCCTTCATCCATCCCAACCCGATGGATCAGTCATGCTGGATCTTCCAGATGGCACATCTGTCGACGTGGTTCCGCTGCATCTCCATCGATATTCCCGGCTATGGCCGGTCGCCGAAGGCGCGCGACGGTCTGACCATGGTCGACATGGCGCAAGCATGCTGGGAGGCGATCGATGACGCGGCGCCGAACGAGCCCGCGATCCTGGTCGGCTGCTCGACCGGCTCCGCCATCGTTCCGCACATGCATCATCTGCGGCCCGACAAGACCAAGGCGCTGATCATGTGCGGTACCGGCTATAATCCGGGCAAGGAATTCGTGACGCGTCGCGTCAAGAACTACACCGAACGCGGCATCGATTATCGCTGGGATTACACGTTCGAGGATCTCAGCCCGGCATTCCGCCAAACTCCGCTGGCGATGTATTTTGCCGACATGTTCGCCGAACGCAATTCGCAGGCCGATCTCGACACGATCATCCGTCAGTTCTACGCCCTCAAGGCAGCAGAGCCCGCAGACCATTTCTCCAGAATCACGTGTCCGTCCATCATCTTGACCGGAAGCGAAGATGGAACGCATCAGGCAGCGTTCGCGCTCAAGGATCTAATTCCGAATTGCGAGATGAGGATCCTGCACGGAGCCGGTCATGCCTGCCAGATCGAGCAACCGTGGCTGTTCGACCGTTACATGATCGAATTCCTGAAAAGCCATGGGCTGTTTCCGGCGAGCAGCCCGACCAATCGCTAGAGGGCTTCCCAAAATGCGGGCTCGATTGAAGCCTCATAGTGCTTTGCCGCACGCGATGACCTGACCAATCAGCCGAGCAGATCAAGCTGGAACTTCGCTCTGCTCAGGACACCATCGCGCGCCTGATGCATATCGCGCAGCACCTTCGCCATGTCGACGCCGACGAGATTGCCACGCCACTTCTTCACTTTGCCGGCGATGAACACGGAGTCGACATGGCTCGGTCCCATCAACCCGACCACCGAGCCGTAGGCGTTGTTGAGCGGCCAGATGTCGATACTGTCGGCCTTGAGCAGCAGGAGATCGGCCTGCTTGCCAGGCGTCAGCGTGCCGACCTTGCTGTCGACGTTGGCGGCGCGGGCGCCGTTGATGGTGCCGAACTCGAGCAGCTCGCGGCAGGTCAGAAGTTTCGGCGCGTTCTTGTCGCCGTTCACTTCGCGCTGGAATACGCCGTAACGCTGCATGATGCCGGTCATCCGCATCATCGAGAACATGTCCGATGACAGCGTCACGGCATGGTCGGACGACAACGATGGTTGGAGACCGACGTCGAGCACGTTCTGGATCGCCGGGATGCCATGCCCCATGGTCATCTCGATTCCGGTCGAGAGCGAGACGTGGCAGCCGGAATCCTTGATCAGCCTGAGCGGCTCCGTCGGCATGTGCAGGAGGTGGATGAACGTGTCGCCGGGCTTGAGCAGCCCGGCCTTGGAATAGCGCCGCGAGCCGCGCGCCGTCATCCCGCTGCGGCAGCGTATTGCGCAGATGCGCGACGACCGGCACGTCGTTGTCGCGTGCGACCTTGAAGGCGTCCGGCGTCGGGCCGACGCCGAGCGCCAGAGTCAGCAACTGGTCCTTGGAGCTGAAGTAGGTCTTTTTCAGGCGCGCGATGTCCTGCGGATGCTTCATGTTGTCGCCGCGCGCTCCGGCCGAATAGCCAAACACTGCGCGGATGCCGGAATCCCGCAAGCGCGTTGATCAGCGCATCACTGTGCTCGGGCGTGTTGTTGACCTGCGACACGTCGACGACGCCGGTCGTCCCCATGTTGATCAGGCCGAGCGCGGTCGCCAGCATGCCGATGTAGGCGTCCTGCGGCGTATAGGCGGGCGTGAGTTTGGCGATGATGTCGCGGTTGTAGTCCGGATCGACGCGTCCATTGGACAGGATGTTGCGCAGGATGCCCTGGTAGGAGTGGCTGTGGGTGTCGGTGAAGCCCGGCGTCACGATCCGGTTCGAGGCGTCGACCATCTGCGGCGTCCGACGCCACGATGTCGGGGCGGATTTCGTGGATCTTGCCGTCCTCGATCAGCACGTCGGCCTTGGCGAAGTCGCCGACCTGACGGTCCATGGTCAGCACCACGCCGCCTTTGATGAGGATGCGGCGCTGCGATTGGACGCGGCCAAGCTCGGCATCGCCTTGCGCCAGAGCCGCGGCCGGGATAGCCGCGCCGGCGGCCAGTCCGGCGCCGGCCTTCAGAAGCGCGCGGCGTGACGTCATCGTTCCGTTGTTGCGCTGCTTGCTCATGGTGTCCTCCCTACTGCGGCTTCAACACGTCGCGGCTCCGCTGCGCCAGCGCCGCGGGCGTGTTCATGATCCGGGTCACCAGCGCCTCGACGTCCTCGCCGCGCACCGGATTGACCTCCATGCCGAGTTTTTTCGCCTCGGCAAGGAACGCTTCGTCGCGCACTGTCGCGTCGAACGCGCGGCGCAGCGCGGCGAGCCGTCCGGGCGGCACGCTCGGCGGCGCGAAAAACGGCCGCGACATGCCGAACTTCGCGAACACCACCTCCATAACCTTGCGGTCCTCCGGCGTTTTGGCGAGTTCGATCGCCATCGGCACGTCCTTGAGATCAGGGTGCTCCGTCATTCCCATCTGAACCAGGATGTTGATCTTCTTGTCCCTGATCCACAGCGGCCGCGTCGAGGTCAGCGTGGTCCAATCCTTGCCGGCCTCGCCCTGCACCTCGCCGTTCTCGACCGCGAGATCGACCTCGGCGGCGCCCGGATAGCCGTGCACCACCTTGAATTTCGTATCGAGCAGCCGGTTGGTCAGCATCGCCAGCACGTAGCTGTCGGAGCTCATCGCGCTGGCGCCGAGAATCGCCTGCTGCTGCGTCGCGTCCTTGAGCGTCTTCACCGGGCTGGTGTGCCAGGTCACGGTCACGAACACGGTCTGAGTGATGCTGCCGATCCAGCCGAATTTGGTCGCGTCGAACAGCGCATTGCGGCCCTCGGGCGACAGCGTCTGGAACAGCTTCTCGAACGGCAGGCCGTTCTGCACGGTGGCGAACTCGGATCCGTCGGTCGGCGCCTTGTTGTAGACGTAGTTCGCGAGCGTCAGCCCGCCGGCGCCGGGCTGGTTCTTCGGAATGACGGTCGGTTGTCCGGGAAGATACCGGCCGATGTGGCGCGCCAGCGCCCGGGCATAGACGTCGTAGCCCCCGCCCGGCGTCGTGCCGATCAGCAGCGAGACCTGCGATTGCGCGTGCGCGGCGCCAACGCCGCAAAGGAGAGCAGCCACGACGTAGAGCGCTCGTGCGGCGGCGATCATGGCAGTTCGGCGAGCAGGCGGCCGTAGCCGGGCTTGATGTCGCGCACGTCGAGCCGCTTGTGGATCTGCCAGGCCTCGCAGATCGTGGCGTGCACCACCGGAATGCCCAGGTCCTTCTCGAGTAGCTCGATGACGCCCACGGTCTGCCAGCCGCCGCCCTGGATATAGATGCCGTCAGCGTTGCGGTGCTTGCGGTAAAGCTGCTTGATGTGGCTGTAGAGTCGCTCGACCGAAATCTGCGCGACCTGATCGAACGGCACGTCGATCGGCTCCATTGACAAGGCGTTGAAGCCGGCCGCCGTCATGTAGTCGAGCACGATCTTGTTCTGCAGCTTCGAATAGCTCGCGCCGATGAACTTCTTGATCTTCATCGCTCGCAGTGCCGCGACCTGCATCTGCGGATCGGTCACCACCGGCGTCTTGAATTTCTGCTCCCAGGCTCTGGTCAGCGCAGCCTCTTTCTTCGGACCGAGCAGCATGAATGGCGGCGCGCCGGTCAGCATGATGACGTCGACGCCCTGCTCGGCAAGCTCGGATGCAAACTGCTGGTAGAGTGGGATCGAGGCGAGGAACTCGGCGTTGCTGCCGGCCTTGAAATTGAGCATCAGCGGCACGATGCCGATGCCTTCCGGCAGGATGCGGATCAGCTCTTCGAGCGTGCCGGGCCGCCGGGTCGGCCGGACCATTCCGACAACGCCGCGCCACAACGTAAAGCTCATCGGCCCGCTCCTCGATTGCCTGACTATCATAGGCAGCGCCGCATCGGCGGCACAACGGGGCGACGGCCGCGCATTGTCGCCATGCAGCGATTGAACGCGATCCCGCCTGGTGGGATAAAGCACGGGGCGGCGAGGGAGGCGTCGATGTACGCGTGGCGCGCGAGAATCGGGTTGATCAAGCCGACGCATCGGGGCAAGAGCTTTCATTTCTGGTACGACCATGCGCCGGCCGGGGTCGAGATCGTGCCGACCTTTGTCGGTTTCCGCCGCAGCGACCGCCAGACCTTCGAGAAGGGCTTCGAGCGCATCGAGCAGATCGCCGACGACCTCAAGGCGGTAGGCTGCCAGTTGATCTCGCTCAGCGGCACGCCACCGGTGCTGCTGAAGGGCCTCGACTTCGAGCGCGAGTGGCGGGACCGGCTGTCGCAGAAGGTCGGGCTGCCGGTGATCTCGCAGATGGAGCCGCACGCGCTCGCGCTGGTGGCGCTCGGCGTAAAGCGCGTGGCGCTTGCCACCTACTACGGCGACGAGCTCAACAATGCCATCAAGCACTACTTCGCGCGGTTCGATATCGAAGGCGTCGTGATGGGCGGCCTGAGCGTGCCCGGCAAATCGGAATCGCTGTACACGACCTCACTGATGGCTCTCGACGAGGTCTCGTACATGCAGGTCTATCAGTACTGCAAAGCCGGCTTCCAAGCGATCAAGCCGAAGGTCGATGCGATCTACATCAACGGCGGCGGGTGGGACGCACCGCCGGCAATCGACATGCTGGAGCGCGACCTCGGTACCAAGGTGGTGTTCGCGCTCGCGGCCGAGATGTGGGCGACGTATCAGCGTCTCGCGATCGATCCGGTTATCGGCGATTGTGGCGTTCTGCTGCGCGACAATCCCGCGGTACCGACGACCTGATTCTTACTGATTGATTGTGGTGCCGGTCTCCCGGATCCGAAGTTTTCATTCGTTGTTTGGCTCTGCGCTTCCCAGGGAAACTCCCAAGCGGCTGCAATCCCTGAGAGCTTTCCTTCGGCTGCACCAGGAGCATGGACCGGCTCTTGTCGAACGAGAAATTCCGGCTGCGGGAGGCTGGCGTGAAACCGAACTCCTTTGCGCCATTCCTCGCACGCCGGCTCCGAAAGCACGGATGGACACAGTCCGCGGACGGCTCAGCGTGCCCGTTCAGTGCCAATAGCTGCCGTCAACCAAAGCCTCATTCGATCACCTCGTCGGCGGTGAATAGCAATTTGGGCGGGATAGTGAGGCCGAGTGCCTTGGCGGTTTTGAGGTTGATGATCAGCTCGAATTTGGTCGGCTGTTCGACAGGCAGATCTGCGGGCTTCGCCCCCTTGAAAATTTTGTCGGCATAAGCCGCAGCGCGTAGATAAAGATGAGGGAAGCTCACCCCGTAGGTCATCAAACCTCCGACCTCAATGAACTCTCTGCCTACATAAATGGCGGGCACCTTGTTCCGTGCCGCCAACTCAACGATCATTTGCGTATTGGCTTGGAAGAGGCCGTCTACCGCTACAAGGAGAGCATCAGCACGCCGTCGGACCGCTGTTTCGAATGCGCGGGACAAATCTTCTCGGCTTCGCACATCGAGAAGCTCAGCCTGGATACCCAAGGACCGTGCCGCCGTTCTCGTCTCTTCCCATTGTGGCGGAGCAACCGGGTTACTCATATTGTGAAGTAGCGCAATTCGCGACATTGCCGGAACCAGCTCTTTTATCAGATCGAGACGTTTGCTGGTCATTTCGTTGACGAAGGCGCTAAGCCCCGTCACGTTCCTGCCCGGGCGCGCCAAGCTTTCGACGATCAAAAGCGGATCGCCAACCGACGCCATGATCACAGGAATTGTACTAGTAGCATTCTTGGCAGCAATCGAGGCCGGCGTTCCTCTCGCCACTATGAGGTCGACCCCAAGCCGAACCAACTCGATCGCCAACTCCGGGAACCGCTCGGCGCGACCATCGGTGGAGCGATATTCGATGACATATTGTTGACCCTCGACGTAACCGAGTTCCCGCAGGCCATTACGGAAAGCGTCAAGTTGCGGCGCGTTCAGCGCCGGCGATATAGTTTCCAGCATTCCAATTCGATAGGTCTTAGTCGGCTGCTGCGCGCGCGCCGCGAGCGGCCACGCCGCCGCCACGCCGCCCAAAGCACTGAGAAATTCTCGCCGCCTCATTCGATCACCTCGTCGGTGCGTGCCAACAACGCGATCGGAACCTCGATGGCGAGCGCCTTTGCGGTCTTGAGATTGATCACCAGCTCGAACTTGTCGGCCTGCTGGACCGGGAGATCAGCCGGCTTTTCGCCCTTGAGGACGCGGTCAATGTAGCCAGCAGCACGCCGGTAGAGGTCGATATTATCAACACCGTAGGATGCCAATCCGCCCTCTCGCGCGTAATAGCCGAGCGGATAGACGGCTGGCAGGCGGTGCCGCGCCGCAAGCGTGAAAACCAGCTTGCGATGTGTTGCGGTAATCGCGCTAGGCAGCACAATCAGGCCGCCACCCGGCGTCCGTGCAAAGCTCTCGATGGCACGGCCGATCTCGGCAGCGTCCTGTGCGGGAGCTCGCGAGAGTTGTAGCCCCAACTTGGTTGCATCCGGCTCCATGAGTCGCAAAAATCCCTCAGAGACGGGGTTCTGCTGATGATGAAGCGCCGCTGCACGAGTGATGCTGGGCGCAAGCTGCTTAAGCAGTTCCAGCCATTTGACCGCGATTGCAAATTCGTATTGCGAAAAGCCGGAGGCGTTGCCGCCGGGACGCGCCAAGCTTGCAACGTGGCCTCCGCCCACCGGGTCGGTCACCTGCGCAAAGATGATCGGTAGCGTTCTTGTCGCGCCCTGCATTGCGTTGAAGCCGGAGCTTGGCGCCGCGAATAGCACATCCGGCTTCATCGCGACGAGTTCCGCCGCCTGAGCCCGCATCTGCGCGGGATCGGTGCCGCCACCTTGCCTCACCTCGATGTGAATGTTTCTGCCAGCGATCCAGCCGAGCCGGCGCAACCCGTCGCGCAGAGCCTTGAGCCGGTTCTGGTTTTCAGGGTCGCCCTCAGGGAGGGCGAGCAACACACCCAGCCGTCGCACCCGTTCAGTTTCCTGCGCGCGCGCCGCCAATGGCGGTGCCGCCGCCGAGCCGGCAAGTCCTGCGATAAACTCGCGCCGTCGCATCGTGTCCCTAGGCTCCCGATCAATCCATTGCAGCACGCCTAACTAGGCAATGGAACGGCCAGGAAGACGATCTGGGAGCGCGCCGATGTCTGCTTTGGGTCATTAGCCGAAATGACTGCCCATTTGGGCGATGTCCGCTTTACCCCCGGAAGCCGACATTCGCCGGCGGCAATCGCATGCCCGCTAAGTGCCATAGGGACACCAAATGCGGGCGTCGTTCCAAGCGGTGATTTCGACTTTGCAATAGCGTATGATGATCGCATTCGATCAGTGCTGGGGCATCATCAGCGACGGCATCGAGTTGCCCTGAGGGATCATGAGGGCGAAGTATGAAACTAATAGTCCTCGAACTAACACGGGAGATGCATGATGATAGGGTTTAAAAAAGTTATTGGAGCTGCGCTGGCGGGCGTCGTAGCGCTACTCATCGTCGCGCCGCCCTCGTCGGCGCAAGAAAATATGCAAACGACTGCGCAGACGTCAAAGCGGACTGTGCAGACGTCAAAGCGGACTGTGCAGACGTCAAAGCGGCCTGTGCAGACGTCAAAGCGGCCTGCCGCTGCCAAGAAGCTGCACCACCTTGTCTTGCAGGTGAATACGAACGAACCTGCGATGATGAATCTCGCACTCAATAATGCGACGAATGTCGCGCAATATTACAAGGACCTCGGCGAGAAAGTGGAGATCGAAGTCGTCACTTTCGGTCCCGGCCTGCATATGCTGCGCGACGACACCTCGCCGGTCAAGGCGCGGATCAAGGCGATCACGGCGAGCACTCCAACAATCTCCTTCAAAGCCTGCGGCAATACCCAGGAAAATATGAGCAAGGCCGAGAATAGGGAAATTGCCCTTATTCCCGAGGCGACAGTCGTGAAGTCCGGCGTTGTGCGTGTAATGGAGTTGCAGGAGCGGGGCTGGACCTACGTTAGGCCGTGACGAACGTGGGCAGAAAGAAATGGATCTAACTCACGCGGCGGCGTCCGCTCGGTTGGTTTGGCACCGAAGGCTTCGACATCATTATCAATGGCGTGGTGCGGACCTTCCGGGACCAGCGGGAAGCGGCATATGACGCAGCTCGCTATCTCAAAGCCCGGCACCCAAAAGACTTTGCCGAGGTTTTCGACCGCCCGACTAGGGCTAAGCTGATTGTTTTTGAGGATGGCCGCGTAACCTAATCCGCGGACCACAGCAATCCGCTTTTGACCTACCGAAACAACTGAATAGACCAGGAAGGTTAGGGCCGCCTCGGTGTTCCAGCATCGGGGCGGCCTGCTTGTTACCGGATAAAGTAAAACCTTAATTAAGGTTTAGGCGTCCCTGTGAGACGGCGCCGCCATGCGATAGATCGCGATGAGGACGGGTTTGAATGCCCCGGCGGGAGTCGGCTCGCATGGATTTCAATTTCCCGCCTATAAAAGGCGGTCAGCGAAGCTCTTCGAGCCTCTGCGCACGCGCGAGAAGATTGGCTACAGTCGCGCCGAACTCTATGTGGCCTCACCGCGCCGCTATAACGGCCTGCCCGAGCTGACTTATCCGTTCCACGACCGTGACATCCTCGTCACCGCCTGCGGACGCATCTGCCTGCATCGCAAGAAGATCAACATCTCGGCCGTGCTGGCCGGTCAAAGTCTCGGAATCAAAGAAGTCGACGAAGGCATTTGGCTCGCAAGCTTCATGCACTACGATCTCGGTTATTTCGACCTGGAGCAGAAGACCTTGCAACCCCTCGACAACCCGTTCGGCACGAGGTTGTCACCCATGTCCTAGGTACGTTCTGTCACCCATGTGTCCGGGCTGGACAGTAAAATGACTGGCGGAGAGGGAGGGATTCGAACCCCCGATACGGTTGCCCGTATGCCGCATTTCGAGTGCGGTGCGATCGACCACTCTGCCACCTCTCCGCAGCAGGGCCTTCGGGTGTTGAGCGGTGCGCTTTATCTAACGAATGGATGCGATTCAAACAAGGCCGCGACCCGCGGCGGCCGCGGCCGCGCCTATTGCGTGCCGGCGAGGCCGGCCGCCCGTACGACGTCGCCGACCCGGACGATTTCGGCGGCGACGAAGCGCTTGAGCTCGTCCGGCGGCGCCGAGGAGACCGGCAGAATGCCGAGCCGCAGCAGCTCCTGCCGCGCCTCCGGCGCGGCCATGATCGCGCGCACCTCGCGGTGCAGCGTCGCGACGATCGATTCCGGCGTGCCCGCCGCCGCCACCAGCATGAACCAGGTGGTGGCGGCGAGCTCCTTGACGCCGATCTCGGTGAGCGGCGGCACCTCGGGGATGATCTCGACGCGCTCGGCGGTGGTCACGCCCAGCATGCGCAGCTTGCCGGCCTGCGCCAGCGGCGCCGCGAACGGGATCGGGCTGAACGTCAGCGCGATATGGCCGCCGGCCAGGTCGTTAATCGCCGGCTGCATGCCCTTGTACGGCACGTGCGTCATCGCAATGCCGAGCACGGACGCGAGCTGAAAGCCGCTGAGGTGCGCCCCGGTGCCGGCGCCGGGCGAGGCATAGCTCAGCCCGTCGGGCCGCGATTTCGCCACCGCGGCGATGTCGGCGACGCTTGCGATCGGCAGCGCCGCGTTCACCACCAGCACCTCCGGAACCCGCCCGAGCAGCGCGATCGGTACGAAGTCCTTGACCGGGTCGTACGGCAGGCTCTTGCGCAGGCTCGGATTGACCGACAGCCCGGTGCTGTTCGCCACCAGCAGCGTATAGCCGTCGTGCGGCGCGCGGATCACCGCCATGGCGCCGACGATCGAGCTTGCGCCCGGCCGGTTCTCGACAATGAACGGCTGGCCGAGACGCTGCTCGAGCTTGGTTCCGATGAGCCGGGCGAACAGGCTGTACAGCCCGCCCGGCGCCGCCGGCGCCACGACCGTGACGGTGCGGTTCGGATAGTCGACGGCCTGCGCGCGCGCCGGCTGGCCTGGCGCCAGCAGCGCCGCGGCGATGGCCAGAGCCAGCCTCGCCGCCGTGGTCATTCCGAACCCGCGATGCCGACGTCCTCGACGAGCTTGCCCCAGCGCTCGATCTCGCTGTCGAGAAAGCTCTTGAGTGCCGCAGGCGGCGGCGAATCGATCGCCAGCAGTCCCATCCTGTCGACCTGCGCCTTGAAGTCCGGCGACGTGGCGATGCGTTTGAACTCGGCGTGCAGCCGGTCGACGATGTCCTTCGGCATACCGGCCGACCCGACGATCATGTGCCAGGACACCGCCTCGAAGCCCTTGAAGCCCGCCTCCTCCATGGTCGGCACGTCCGGCAGCGAGCTGATCCGCACCCGCGACGACACCGCGAGCGGCCGGAGCTTGCCGTCCTTGATCAGCGGCGGCGCGCCGGCCGGATCGGCGAACACCATCTGCACGTGGTTGCCGACCACGTCGTTCACCGCCTGCGGCATGCCGCGATACGGCACGTGGGTCATCTTCAGCCCGGCGTCGCGCATCACGATCTCGACCGCGAGATGCGGCGTGGCGCCGATGCCGGTCGAGCCGAAGGCGAGCTGGCCGGGCCGCTCCTTGGCGTAGGCGACCAGCTCCTTCATCGAATGGACCGGCAGCGACGGATGCACCACCAGCACGAACGCCACGCTCGAGGTCAGCGCAATCGGCGTGAAATCCTTGCCGGGATCGTACGGCAGCTTCTTGTACAGCCTGGCGTTGGTGGTGAGCGTGCCGGCCGGCACGAAGAACAGCGTGTAGCCGTCGGGCGGCGATTTGGCGACCGCGGTCGCCGCGATCACGGTGCCACCGCCGGTGCGATTCTCGATCACGATCGGTTTGCCGAGACGCTCCTTCAGCTTCGGCTCGAATTGCCCGCGCGCCAGGATGTCCATGGCACCGCCTGCGCCGAGCGGCAGGATCAGCGTGATCGGCCGTGCCGGATATTCATCCGCCGCGGCGGCGTGACCCACCGCCAGCGCAATCACCATCGCCGCAAACGCGCGCGCAATGCTCATGACATGCTCCTGGGCTGACGCCTTCTCGCTTGGCGCGCGCCGCTACAGCGTGCCGGCGAGACCGGCCTGCTGCACGACTTTGCCCCAACGCTCCTTTTCGGAGACGATGAACTTGGCGAGCTCGGCGAGCGACGGGCTCACCACCGGCACGACGCCGATTCGGTTGATCGCCTCCTGCACGTCCGGCAGGCCCATGACTTCTTTGAATTCCTTGTGCAGGCGATCGACGATCGGCTGCGGCGTGCCGGCCGAGCCCGCGACCATAAACCAACCGGCGGCATCAAAGCCCGGCACGCCGGCCTCGTTGAGCGGCACGATATCGGGCGCGGTCGGCAGCCGGCCGATGGTCGACAGCCCGAGCAGCGTCACCGTGCCGTTGCGGATCAGCGGCAACGAGGGCGCAGTGTCTGAGAACAGCAGTTGGATATGGCCGGCCACCACGTCCTTGATGGCGTCGGCGCTGCCCTTGTAGGGCACGTGCGTCATCTCGATGCCGGTCATGCTCTTGAGCATCTCGGCGTACAGATGATGCGGCGAGCCGGCGCCGCCCGAGCCGTAGTTGACCGGATTGGTCTTGGCGTATTTCAGCAGGTCCGCGACCGACTTGACCGGCAGGTCCTTGTTGACGATCAGCACGAACGGCACGCGGCCGACCAGCGCCATCGGCGCGAAGTCCTTGACCGGATCGTAGGGCAGCGACTTGTACATGGTCGGACTGATCGCCATCGAACCGCTGCCGGGCATGTTGAGCAGGTAGCCGTCCGGCGCGGCCTTGGCGCCGGCCGCCGTGCCGAGGGTCGAGCCACCGCCGGGGCGGTTCTCGATCACGACCGGCTTGCCGAGCCGCTCCGCCACCTTCGGCTGGACGATGCGGGCCAGCGTGTCGACCGCGCCGCCCGGCGCCCACGGCACGATCAGCGTGACCGGCCGGGCCGGATAATCCTGCGCCGGCGCCGTTTGCGCAAATGCAAGCAACGCCGCGGCGGCCGCGAAACAACGAACGGCAATTGTCATGAATGTCCCCTCAGGCCTTTCGATTTCTCGCGCGCCGGCCCCCCGGCGTGCTGGCTTATTGTACCAGAGCCTCATCGCTTTGATTGAAGCGCATGCGGCAAACTCAGCGCACTCCCTCCCCCTGCAATGGGCCGGTATCCGAGTTTGCGCGCCCCCTTCACTGCGTTCCGGCCATGCCGGCGAACTCGACCACCTTTTTCCAGCGCACGATTTCCGAGTTGATGAATTGCTGCTGCGCCTCGGGCGACGGGCTGTCCACCGGGATCGTGCCCAGATTGATCATTTGCGCCTGAACCTCGGGCAAGGCCGTGACGGCCTTCAGCACCGCATGCAGCTTGTCAACCACCGGCTTCGGCGTGTTGGCCGGCGCCACAATCATCACCCAGCCGACGCCCTCGTAGCCGGGCAGGCCCGACTCCGCGACGGTCGGAATGTCGGGCGCCGACGGCGCCCGCTGGGCCGAGGTGACGCCGAGCGCGCGCACCTTGCCCTCCTTGACCAGCGGCAAGGCGGCGACGATGTCGCCCAGCATCAAGGGGATGTGCCCGGCAATGACGTCGCTCAACGCCGGCGCGCTGCCCTTGTAGGGCACGTGCAACATCTCCACGCCGGTCATGCTCTTGAGCAATTCGGTGTAGAGGTGATGCGGCGAACCGGGGCCGCCGGATGCGTAGGACAGATGGCCGGGTTTGTCCTTGGCGTATTTGATCAGCTCGGCGACCGACTTCACCGGCAAGGCCGGATTGACGACCAGAACGAATGGAATGCGGGTGACGAGCGCCAGCGGCGAGAAGTCCTTGGTCGGATCGTAGGGCAGCTTCTTGTAGATCGTCACCGTCGTCGCGAGCGACGCGCTGCCGGCCATCACCATGGTGTATCCGTCCGGCGCCGCGCGCGCGGTGGCGGCGACGCCGAGCACCGATCCGGCGCCGGGCCGGTTCTCGATGATGACCTGCTTGCCCAGGCGTTCCGTCAGCTTCGCGCCAAGGATACGGCAGAGCGTGTCGACCGCCCCGCCCGCCGGCCACGGCGCAATCAATGTGACGGGACGCGATGGGTAGTCATCGGCCAAGGCCGGCTGATGTTGAACGAGTGCAATCAGGGCAGCGATGACGGCGGCGCAACGAATTGGCACGCGCATGACTTCCCCCTTTGTCAGGCCTCGTATCACGTTGCTGGATGCAGTCCGATCCTATTGCGTTCCGGCGATGCCGGCGGCGGTGACGATCTTGCCCCAGCGGTCGATCTCAGCGCGGACGAATGTCTGCATCTCGGCGACCGACGGAGTGTCCATCGGCAACAAGCTGAGCTTGGCGATCTGGTCCCTGGTCTCCGGCATGGCCATCACGGCCATCAACTCGCGATGCAACTTGTCGACGATCGGCTGCGGCGTCTTGCTTTGCGTGACCAGCATGAACCAGCCCGACACGTCGAAGCCCGGCACGCCGGCCTCATTGATCGGCGGCACGTTCGGGAATGCGGCGACGCGCGCCTTGGTCGAGACGCCGAGCGGGCGGACCTTGCCCTCCGCGACCACGCCGATCAGCGGCGGGATGTCGCTGAACATCACCGGGATGTGGCCGGCTATCACGTCGGTCAGCGCCGGCATCGTGCCCTTGTAGGGCACGTGCGTCATCTTGATGCCGGTCATGCTGCTGAGCAGCTCGGCATAAAGGTGATGCGGCGCTCCCGGCCCGCCGGAGCCGTAGGAGAGCTGCCCCGGCCGCTCCTTGGCGTAGGCGATGAACTCCTTCATCGACTTCACCGGCAGCGACGGGTGCACGACCAGCACGAACGGCGCACCCGCGACCATCACCAAAGGCACAAGGTCGGTGGCCGGATCGTAGGGCAATTGCTTGTGCAGCGTGACGTTGATCGCCATCGGCGTCGGCGTCGACATCAGCAGCGTGTAGCCGTCGGGCGTGGATTTCGCGACCTGGTTGGAGCCGATCACGGTGCCGGCGCCGGGCTTGTTCTCAATAACCACCGACTTGCCGAGCCGCTGTTCGAGCTTCTGCCCGACAAAACGCGCCAGGATTTCGGTCGAGCCGCCGGGCGTGTAGGGCACCACGATGGTGATCGGCCGGGTCGGATAATCCTGCGCCTTTGCAAACGGTAAGACGGCGATCACGGACAACGCGATCAGCGCACAACGCGACAGCAAGCCCATCATCGCCTCCTTGCCTTTCCAGAAATGCCCTACTGCGTTCCCGCGAGATTGGCGTCGCGGATGACCTTGCCCCAGCGCGTGGTTTCCGATCTTACGAACGCGGCGAGCTCCTCCAGCGAGCCCTTGCCGATCGGGATGAGACCGAGGCCGACGAACTGCTTGCTGATCTCCTCGGTACGGACGATGGCGTTAATCTCGCTGTTGAGCTTTTCGAGGATCGGCCGCGGCGTCTTGGCGGGCGCGACGATCATCTGCCAGGCGGTGGTGTCGAAGCCGGGAACGCCAACTTTGGCGAGCGGCGGGACCTCGGCGGCGGCGGCCGCGGTTTCTGCGCTGGTGATGCCGAGCGCCACCGCCTTGCCGGCCCGCACCAGCTCGATCGACGGCCCGATGTCGACGAACAGCACCTGGATGTGGCCCGCGACCAGGTCGGTCATGGCGGGCACGCTGCCACGATAGGGCACATGCGTCATCTTGATGCCGAGCATGCTGCTGAGCAGCTCGGCGTTGAGATGATGGAACGCGCCGACGCCGCCGGAGCCGTAGCTGAGCTGTCGCTCCTTTGCGACCCTCACCAGATCCGGAATCGTTTTCACCCCGAGCGACGGATGCACCACCAGGATGAACGGCACGCCGGCGTTGAGCGCGACCGGCACCAGATCCTTTTCGGGGTCGTAAGGCAGGCTTTTGAAGATGGTGGGGTTCATCGCCATGGTGCCGCTGGTGGCCTGCATGAGCGTGTAGCCATCGGGTGCGGCCTTGGCGGTCGCACCGGCGGCAATCGTCGTTCCGGCGCCGGGGCGGTTCTCGATCACGAACGGCTTGCCAAGACGCTGCTCCAGCTTCTGCCCGACCGCGCGGGCGATCAGATCGGTCCCGCCGGATGGCGCGAACGGCACGAGGATCGTTGTGCTGCGCGTTGGGTAGTCCTGCGCGCCGACAACGCTCGGCGCTGCCGCCAGCGCGGCGATGCCGATTGCGATCCAACAGAACGCTTTTCGCATTCTCTGTCTCCCCTGCTCGTTCGCTCGCGGAACTCCCGATCACTGCGATCCCGCGATGCCGGCCTCGGTCACCACCTTGCCCCAGCGCGTGGTTTCCGACCTCACATAATCCTGCAGACCTTCGACCGACTTGTTGGCGACCGGCAGGAAGCCGAACTTGAGGATCTGATCCCGAGTGTCGGGCTGCGCCAGGATCTCGGTCAGCTCGCGATGCAGCTTGTCGACGATCGGGCGCGGTGTCTTGGCCGGCGCGACCAGCATCTGCCAACCCACCGCCTCGAACGCCGGCAAGCCGACCTCGGCGATCGGTGGAATGTGCTCATAGCCTGGAACGCGCTGCCGGGTCGAAACCCCGAGCGGACGGACCTTGCCGGATTCGAGCGCGCCGACTGCCGGCCCAATGTCCACGAACATCATCGGCACGTGACCGGCAATCACGTCGTTGAGCGCGGGCAGGCTGCCGCGATAAGGCACGTGCGTCGCCTGGATGCCGGTCATGCTCTTGAACAGCTCCATGTAGAGATGATGCGGCACGCCCGGCCCGACCGAGGCAAACGACAGCTTGCCCGGATTGGCCTTGGCGTAGGCGATGAGCTCGGTGACCGATTTCACCGGCAGATCGGGATGGACGATCAGCACAAACGGCGTTTGCGCGATCAGCGTCAACGGAATGAAATCGGTGAGCGGCTCGTACGGCAGGCTTTTGTAGAGCGAGACGTTGACCGCCATGGTCGGCGTCGGCGCCATCAGCAGCGTGTAGCCGTCCGGCGCCGACTTCTGCACCGCGACCGCAGCAATGATGGAGCCCGCCCCGGTCTTGTTCTCGATCAGGAAGCTCTTGCCGAGCCGCTGCTCGAGCTTCTGGGCCAGCATGCGCGCCAAGAGATCGGTGCCGCCGCCGGGCGCAAACGGATTGACGATGGTGACGGCGCGGGCCGGATAATCGTCGGCGCGCGCGGACGAAGCGGCCAGTGCCGCAAACACGACTCCCGCGAGCATGCATCGTCCGAGCCGTGTTCGCTTTGTCACAGGGCGACCTCGTTCGCTGCCTTACTTCACCCGCTTCCAGACCAGCTGGGCGGGCGCGCCGCCGCTCGACGGCGCCGGGTTGGTGTAGCGCAGCTCATCCGCCGTCACCGTGAACGGCCGCTGTTGCTCGGTGCCGTCCCAGTTCGGATAGGAGCTGCGTTCGATCTGATAGGTGAGCATCTTGCCGGCCTCGTCGACCGAATAGCGGCCGAAATATGAGATCATGCCCTGCACCGCAGCCTGGTTTTCCTCCGGCGTGCCGCGCACCCGGCTGTTCGATGCAAACTTCGGCCGGCCGGGCCGCATGATTTGCATCGACATCTGGCCGGAGCCGTCCAGGATCAGCAAGCCGTTGGCGTCGGGGCCGATCTGCGATCCGGACACCAGCGACCAGGTGCCGACCACTTGGTCCTTGAGCGGCTTCTGCTGTGCCGGCGCGCCGCCGGCCGCAAGGCCGATCAGCGCGGCCACAGCCAGCGCCAGCATGCCAAGCCGACCCATGCCGTTCCTCCCTTGCAATGCCGCCCGGGTTCGCCCGCGTCGTTGCAACGAAGCCTAGCGGAACGATCGGCCAGCGGTAAGCCGGATGGGACGAAAAGCCTCGCAAATCCGGCCTTTCTTGACAGTACGGCGGCCCGCCGCCATAAGTTTGCCCGATGCCGCGGGCGGTTTCGCCCGCGCATTTGTTACGGCGCTAAGCACCCGTAACCACAACACAATCGACTGGAAAAAGCCGGCCCGGTCAAAACCGAGCGCCGGGTTGAACGCGGGAAAAAACATGTTCGCAGTCATCAAAGCCGGCGGCAAACAATACCGGGTCGCCGAGGACCAGGTTCTCAAGGTCGAGGGCATCAAGGGCGAGCCGGGCACGATCGTGCAGATCGGCGACGTCATTATGCTTGGAGGCGACACGCCGCAATTCGGCTCGCCAATGGTCGAGGGCGCAAGCGTCGCGGCCGAGATCATCGAGCACGGCCGCGGGCCGAAGGTGATCGCCTTCAAGAAGCGGCGCCGCAAGAACTCGCGCCGCAAGCGCGGCCACCGGCAGGATTTCGTGCTGATCCGGATTTCAGAAATTCTGACGGAGGGCGCCAAGCCCACCAAGGGTCCGAAGCCGAAGCCCGAGCCGAAGGCCAAAGCCCCGGCAGCCGCTCCGGACGGCGACGCCGAAGGCGACGACCAGCCAAAGGCCAAGGCCAAGCCGGCAAGAAAGCCGGCCGCCAGGGCCAAAGCCGCCTCGGGCGCCAAGCGGAAGAAAGAGAGCAAGAAAAAGTAGCCGTTCGGCCCGAGCCGGGGCCTTTTGTTGCGTCGGCGACCTTCCGAACGCAGCGATCATCAATATTTGTGAGATGATTCCGTCACGGAATCGGAGTACAAGGAACTCGAGTTAGGAAACCAGTTATGGCTCACAAGAAAGCAGGCGGATCTTCGCGCAACGGGCGCAACTCGCAGGGCCGGCGGCTTGGCGTCAAGCTGTACGGCGGCGAGAGCGTTATCGCCGGTAATATCCTGGCGCGCCAGCGCGGCACCAAGTGGCATGCCGGCCACAATGTCGGGACCGGCAAGGATCACACCCTGTTCGCTCTCATCGATGGTCGCGTGACGTTCAATACCAAAGCCAAAGGCCGCGTGTTCGTATCCGTCCTTCCGATGACGGAGGCCGCGGCCGAGTAAAACGGTGGAACCATAGTGGGATCCGCCGGCATCTGTCCGAACCGGCGGGGTCCCACAAGGGCTCTTCAAGGGGGAGACGGGTGCCGTCTCCCCCTGAAGCTTTTCAAAGAGGAGCCTGTGTCATGGCATTGCTGGAAATACCCTCGGAGTCGTTTCGCGAAAGAAGTATCCCCGTCCTCGAGACCGAGCGGCTGGTTCTGCGTGCGCCGCGGCTTGGGGACGTAAAAGCGGTCGCTGCGCTGGCGAACGATCGCCGCATCGCCGAGAACACCGCGCGCATTCCGCATCCGTACCGCGTGGCCGACGCTGAGGATTTCATCACCTCGGCCAACCGCGGCAACGACACCACGTTTCTGGTCACCCTGCGCAACGGGGCGGTGATCGGTGCGTGCGGTCTGGTGCAGCTCGACCGTCATCCGCCCGAAATCGGCTACTGGCTCGGTCTCAAACACTGGAGCAAGGGCTACGCCACCGAAGCCGTGCGCGCCACCATCGACCACGCCTTCACCGAGCTCGATTGCGGGGCGATCCAGGCGGCGGCCCGCGTCACCAACCCGGCCTCGCGCCGGGTGCTGGAGAAGTGTGGCTTCCAGTGGACCGGCGCGGGCCTGCTGCGCATCCGCGCCATTTCGAGTTCGGCGCCGATCGACCGCTTCCGGCTCGACCGCGGCCTATGGGCCTCGCTCAAGAGCTGGGGCCAGGTCAAGCGCCGCTCGATCTGAGTTCGTCTCCGGACCCGTCGGTTCGCGGCGCGCTCAACGCAGTACGGCCGCGCGCCGTTCAGCGAGCGCGTCACCGCTCGCCACATGGAACGGCGCCCAGCCTGCTCGTCAGGCTGGGCGCCGAGCAGCGAAAAGCCATGAGTTCCATCGAAGCTACGCAATATTTTGTGACTGAACAGGCGTGTGCGGCGATTGACTCCGCGGTACCGGCGGGAGGAGCATCACGTCGTGTCATGCAGGTCGCCGAGGCGACCGCAACCGCGTAACGAAATAAGCGGAGGTGACCATGACGCCACCGGGCCAGTCTCGCCGCGAAACGCCGGCGCTTTCGTTTGGGCGCGGGCGGTGCGGCAAACCCACGAACGACACATCGGGAGTGGCTTAGCGGGCCGCATCAGTCAGGCATGGCCCCTTGCCGCTCCCGGTCGTGCATCTTTTCCGATTTCATCTCAAAACAGCAATGCGCGGGTCATGACGTGCGGGTCATGACGTGGAGCGTGGCGTCGCTCTCGCGATGCGGTTGGCAGCACGGCGCTAGCTTCTAGCCCCGGGCTGCGCGGCCACGGCCACTGTCCCCAAACAGCATCGATATTCTACAGACCGCTGGCGCGGCGCGAGATTTTGCGGGAAAATATCGTCCTGCGTGGCAGAGTTTTCCGCCGATCCACGTCGCAGGGAGCACGACATGGCCTACGAGCTTAACCAGTTCATCGCCGACTGCCGCAATTCGCTGAAGCGCGACCCCGGGCCCAATGGCCGCGAGCAGGTGCGCGCCAATCTCGAGCGGCTGCTGCAAAATAAGGAGTTCGTCGAGAAATATTGCGGCGAGGAGGTCGAGCGCGGCCTCAAGGTCCTGTACGAGGACCCCGAGCTGAAATTCCAGGTGCTTGCGCACATCAACGACAAGGCGCGCGTCTCGCCGCCGCACGACCACGGCGAGTCGTGGGCGATCTACGGCCAGGCCACGCTGTGGACCGATATGATCGAATGGAAGCGCGAGGACGACGGCACGGACCCCAAGCACGCCAAGCTCGTGCCGGAGAAGAAATATCGCCTCAACCCCGGCCACGCCGGCATCTACCAGGACGGCAAGATCCACTCGATCGATTATCCGGACAAGTCACGCTTCGTGCGCGTCACCGGCGTCAACCTGGACAAGATCAACCGCATCCGCATCGACCTGAAGACCGGCGAGGTGCACCAGATGACGCCGCAGCAGGCGACGTAGCCGTACGTACATTGGCTTCAACACGTCATGGCCGGGCATAGCCGTTCGAAGAACGGCGTCGCTCCGCTCGCCTACGTCCCGGCCATCCACGTTATTGTTTGCTAAGAAAGACGTGGATGCCCGGCACAAGGCCGGGCATGACGGTGCGGAGAGATCATGCCAAGCGCCGCGCTCCACCCGGTCGATGCGCCCACCGTAAGGGCGATGCTCGCCGATGGCGGCGAGCTGGCGCTGATCGATCTGCGCGAGGAGCTGACCTTCTCGCGCAACCATCTGCTGTGGGCGCGCTCGGTGCCGCTGTCTCGGCTGGAGCTGCGCTTTGCGAGCCTGGTGCCGCGCCGCGACACTCGCGTCGTGCTGTGCGACGACGGCGAGGGCCTGGTCGATCGCGCCGCCAAGGTGCTGGCCGACGCCGGCTACACCGGCGTGTCGTATCTCAAAGGCGGCGTCGCGGCCTGGGGCAAGGCCGGCTTCGAGCTGTTCTCCGGCGTCAACGTGCCGAGCAAGGCGTTCGGCGAGCACATCGAGCACGCCTGCAAAACGCCGAGCGTATCGGCCGAGGAGCTCGACAAGCTGATGCGCGACGGCACCAACATGGTGATCGTCGACAGCCGCCCTTTCGACGAGTTCCAGCGCGTCTCGATCCCGACCGCGACCAACGTGCCGGGCGCCGAGCTGGTGCTGCGCATCCGCGATATCGCGCCCTCGCCCGAGACCTTGGTCGTGGTCAATTGCGCCGGCCGCACCCGCAGCATCATCGGCGCGCAATCGCTGATCAACGCCGGCCTGCCGAACAAGGTGGTGGCGCTGCGCAACGGCACCATGGGCTGGAGCCTCGCAGGGCTCCGCCCCGACAGCGGCAAGACCAAGCGGTTCGCGCCGCCCTCCACCGAAGGCCTGACCTGGGCCAAGGCGGCGGCCGAGCGCGTCGCCAAGCGCCATGGCGTCATGCGCATCAGCCCGGAGGCGCTGAAGAGCTTCCAGTCCGACGTCACGCGCACGACCTATCTGTTCGACGTGCGCGATCCCGTGGAATATTCCGCCGGCCATTTCCCCGGCGCGGTCTCGGCGCCCGGCGGTCAACTCGTGCAGGCGACCGACCAGTACGCTGGCACGCTTGGCGCCCGCATCGTGCTGGTCGACGACCACGAGGTGCGCGCCGCGATGACGGCGTCGTGGCTCCGCCAGATGGGCTGGAGCGACGTGTTCGTGCTGATCGCGACCGGGCGTGAAACCGGCGGCACCGCCGCGCCGGTGCTCGGTCCTGCGCCGCCGTCGGAACGCGGCATCGAGGCGCGCGAGCTGTCCAACCTGGTGGCCAAGAACCATGCCACCGTGGTCGATCTCTCGCTCAGTCCGGCCTACCGCAAGGGTCACATCCCGGGCGCCTGGTTCGCCATTCGCGCGCGGCTCCCGCACGCGCTGGCGAAAATTCCGGTGATCGGCGAACTGGTGCTGACCTCGGAGGACGGGGTGCTGGCCGGCATCGCGGCCTGCGAAACGCGGGCGCGGGCGCGCTATTTGCGCGGTGGCAATGCAGCCTGGAAGGCCGCCGGCCTCGCTCTTGCGACCGACGCCCGCATGGCCGACGAGCCGCTCGACTATTGGCCCAAGCCCTATGAGCGCTCAGGCGACACCAAGAGCGCGATGAACGAATACCTGGCCTGGGAGGTCGATTTGTTGCCGCGCATCGAACGCGACGGCACGACGCGGTTTCAGACCTAGATCGTGCGAGCGCGGTGGCGCCTCAGGACAAATCCGTCTTCGCGCCGGTCGCCGGCATGCGGGGACGCGACCCGAGGATGACGCTCATCGCTGCAGCGAAGATCAGGCCAAATCCAACGACGTCGATGGTGCTCGGAACCTCGCCGAGGATCAGCGCCGATATCACGACGCCGATGGCGGGCGACGACAGCGAGCCAAGCGATGCCGTCGTCGCGGGCAGGCGGCCGACGATGTTGTACCAAAGGAAATAGCAGAGCGCCGAGCCGACGAGCCCGTTCAGGATCGCGGCGGCCAGCGCCTTGGCCGAAGCAGGCTCGAAGGTCGGCCAGCCCTGGACGATCAGCGTGCAGAACAGCAGCACCAGCGCGGCGATCGCGACCTGCCAAGCCGTGATCACTATTACGTCGCCTGGAATCTTCGACAAGCTTGAGATAGATCGTCCCGACCGCCCAGGCCATCGCGGCCGCGACCGAAAGGGCGAGCCCAATCAGGCCAACCGAGTCGAGCACCGGATAGACCAGCACCGCAATCCCTGCGATGCAAAGTGCAAGGCCCACCGCGACCGCGCCCCGCAGCCGCTCTCCCAGGACGAGCCAGGCCAGCAGGCAGGTCCAAACCGGAAATGAATAGCTCACCACCGCCACGCGCCCGGTCGAGGCGGTGAGCATCGCGAACGCGCTGAGCACGCCGAACGCGACAACATTGAGGACGCTCGAAACGAACAGGCGCATCCACGTGTTGCCGCCGCCCTTCACCGCGAGGCTGCGGCCGCTCAGCTTCACGACAACCAAGAGGGCCCCTGCGCCGACCGTGAAGCCGATCAGCCGGAAGGTCCAAGGCGTCAGACCTGTCAGGCCGATTTTGATCAGCGGCCACATCAAGCCCCAGCAGATGCCGCATATCACCAGCAGCAGCTTGGCCATCGTGGTGTCGTTGAGTCTTGTCGAGATCACGGCGGCGGCTCGGAGAACGCCGGCTCGCGCCGGGCCAGCGCCCGCTCGCGCAACACAATGAACAGGCCGGCGGCGATGATGATGCCGGTACCGATCAGCAGCGCCGCATCGGGTACGTCGCCGAACACCCAATAGCCGAACAGCACCGCCCAGATGATGGTGGTGTACTGATATGGCACCACGATGCTGGCCGGCGCGAGCTTGAGCGAGCGGTTGACGCAGACATGCGCCACCATCGCGACCATGCCGAGCAGCGCCAGCAGCAGCGCATCGCGCGGCGGCGGCGTGACCCAGCCGATCGGCGCCAGCGCCACGCCAAACACCAGCGCGGCTGCGGTCTGCGTCGTCACCAGCACGGTGTCGGTGGTGCCGCGCAGGCTGCGGGTTGCAGCCATGAGCAGCGAAAAGGTGAACGAGCCTCCGAGCGCGATCAGCGCCGGGGCGGACAGCGCCGCCGAGCCGGGACGCAGGCAGACCAGCACGCCGAGAAAGCCCACGATCACCGCGCTCCAACGCCGCCAGCCGACCGGCTCGCGCAGCACCGTGCCGGCAATGGCGGTGACGAAGATCGGCCCGGCCAGGTAGTAGGCCATCACGTCGGCGAGCGGCAGGTAGGCGACCGCCCAGTAGAAGCAGGCGACCTCGACGGTGGCGAGCACCGCCCGCACCGCCTGCATCCCCGGCCGCGGCGCCGCGGCGAAGCTTTGCCGGTCGCGCACAATGAACGGCGCGAGCACCGCCAGCGCGGCAAGGCTGCGGATGAGCAGCACCTGGCCGACCGAATAGGTCGCCACCAGCCATTTGCCGAGCGCGTCGTTGACGGCGAACAGAAAGATGCCGGCCGTCATCAGGCCAATGCCGGCCAGGGCGGCCCGCCGCGCGGCCACGTCGAGCGAATCGAAATTCATGGGGAAGCGAGTTCGCCGCGGTCCTGCCGCATCCTCTTCAAGCGCGCTTGCGGACGCTACTCGAAGTTGCGCCGCCAGGCCAACACGACACTCAAGCCCCCACGGGCAGGGACGCCTCGAACTTCGCGGCAAACTCGGCAAGCTCATCGGGATTGATGTCGCTGATGGCGATAAATCGGAACCCCTGGGCGATCCAGCGCCGGACGTTGAAACCCTGGATCATCTCGTGCTGCGCCCCGATGCGATCGAGCGCCGCCGCCGGCGCCACGAACAGATTGATGACGTGGACGCGGCGCCGGTAGACGATCGCCGCCACCGCCTTGCCGTCGATGTAGTCGAGCCGACCGCCCAGCAGGGTGAAACCATGCGCAGTCAGGTCCACGACTGGCGGCGCGACGGCGAGGCGGCCGTTGAACCATGGCTTCACGGTGTGCTGGTCGCTCGACGGAACGTCGACCAGACGATCGGCCTGCAACGAGCGCAGATGCGCCGACACCACGTCACTCAGAATGCGCTGATCCTGGTCCAGACGCACGACCACGAACACCGCGCCGGCCGCGGCCACGGCCGACAGCGCGCTACCAAAGGCAAAGCCCTGCAACAGCGAGCGGCGCGATAGCGCGCGCGGCGACCCGATGGGCGCCGGCGCCGGGCGTGGAACGGGGATCGCCGCCTCGATACGGGAGCGCAACGCCACCGGCGCGGCAAACCGGAGATTGGTGCCGGCCATTGCCACGCGCATCGCGCGGTACTGCGCCACCGCCGACGCGCATCGCCGACACGAGGTGGCATGTGCCTCAACTTCCCGGGCGTGGCCGGCGTCGAGCTCGCCGTCGAGCAGCGCGTGCAACAGCACATCGGCCTCTTCACACGTCATCATGTTTCGTTCCCCTCGGCCGACAGCCAGGCCGCCCGCAGCATCGAGCGCGCGCGGGCCAGCCGCGACATCACCGTGCCGACCGGCACACCGACGATCTCGGCGATCTCGCGATACGACAAATCGTTGATTTCCCGCAGCACGAGGGCTTCGCGGAACGTATTCGGCAGCGCCGCCACCATGTTGCGGATCGATTGCGCGTCGCGGTGGCGCAGAACCTGGGTTTCCGGCGTTTCCGGCGCTTCGCACCACAGCGGCACGGCGCTCTCACCCGGCTCCTCGTCGGCAAAGCCGCGCCGGGCGTAAGTCATCTTGCAGACGTTGCGCAGGATGGCGAACAGCCACGGCCGGATCGCACCGCCGCGGAACGTGTCGAAGTGCTTCAGCGCGCGGAGGTAGCACTCCTGCACCGCGTCGTCGGCATCGGCTGCGTTCCGCAGCAGATAGCGGGACAGCGTATAGACCTCGTCCAGGTGCGGCAGCGCGGCGTCGCGAAAACGCCGCACGTGCTCCGGATCGTGCGCGTCACCGGCCATAACGCCGTGCGCCCTGCCCGAACGGCGGCGGCCCGCCAGTATCATTGCGAAACGCCGCTTGGCGTCGTCCCCTCGACCACGATGGTCCCCGTCATGTGCGGATGCAAGGAGCAAAAGTAGACGTATTCGCCCGGTGTCAAGAATGTGAACGAAAAGCTGTCGTCGGCGTCCATCGCCCGCGACTTGAACAGCCGGTTCTTGGCCACAACAGTGTGCGGAATGTCGTCGCGGTTTGTCCAAGTCACGGTGGTGCCGGCCTTGATCGTCAGCCGCTCCGGGCTGAACACAAAGTTATCGATCACGACCGGAACGGCGCTGTTCTGCGCCACCGAAGGAGCAATGGCGCAAGCGAGCGCCGCCCCGACCGCGAAAGCCATCAAAGCTGCTCGCATGACTCAGCCCTGCAGCGACGTGTCGATAATGGCGAGGCGCTGATCGCCGCGCTTGAACGTCACGCTGGCGACGCCGAGCATCGAACGGAGCCTGTCGTCGGCGACCTTCATGGGTCCAGGCGACGGCGCGCTGCCGGGCGCCGGTTGCGGGAAGGCGGTCGAGCGCGCGGTGTGGAAGGCCACATGGCCCTCGACCTTCTGCATCACCTGGTGGATATGCCCGTTGAGCACGGTGACCGAGCCGAAACCCTTCAGCAATTCCAGCGCGCGGGCGCCGTCCTCGGTGCCCCAGCCCCAGGTCTCGTAAACCACCCAAAGCGGGATATGGGCGAACAGCACGACCGGGGTCGAGGCGGTCTTGCCTCTCAGATCGTCGGCCAGCCACTTGAGCTGATCGTCGCCGAGACTGCCCATGCCGCCGGCCTTCAGATTCTTGACGTTGACCAGGCCAACGAAGTGCACGCCGCCGGCGTCGAAGCTGTACCAGCCGTCGCCCTTGGTGCCGCGGCCGTAGCGTTCCATGTAGAGCTTGGCCTCCTCGTCGATGATGTCGTGCTCACCCGGCACGTAATGCACGTCGAGCCTCGCCTGCGAGATGATCTTATCGGCGTCGTCGAACTCCGCGGGCTTCGACAGATGCGTGATGTCGCCGGTATGGATCATGAAGGAAGGCTTCGCCGCCATCGCCTTGATGCGGCCGATCGCCTCCTCCAGCGTTCCCTTGGTGTTCGGGTTGGCCGGCTTGTCGAACCCCATGTGGCTGTCGCTGATCTGTACGAAGCTGAAGCCCGGTGCTTCGGCCGCCTTCGCCTGATCGACCAGGCCGAGCGTGCGCGGCACGCCGCCCGACACCGTCCAAAGCAGGCCGGTGCCGGCCCAAGTCATACATTCGAGAACCTTGCGGCGGGTGGTGCCGTCGCCGCGATCGTGGTCGTGCGTGCTCATGATCCGTCTCTCCTATGCGGACAAGCCTGCGATAGGGTCTGGATCGGCCGCTCAGGCGATTTATTCCCGACGACGAAAACGTTGCAGTTTCAGCTATTTACTGTAAAACCCCGGCAGCGTTCGAGGCGCGTGACGCCAGCGTCCGGCATCCTATGTAAAGCCCGATGAAATTCCTCGACGAAGCCAAGGTGTACATTCGCTCCGGCGACGGCGGCAACGGCTGCGTCGCGTTCCGGCGCGAGAAATTCATCGAGTTCGGCGGCCCGAGCGGCGGCAACGGCGGCCGCGGCGGCGACGTCATGGTCGAGGCGGTGGATGGCCTCAACACGCTGATCGACTACCGCTACGCGCAGCACTTCAAGGCGTCTCCCGGCGGCGCCGGCATGGGCAAGGATCGCCACGGCGCCGGCGGCGCCGATGTGGTGCTCAAGGTGCCGGTCGGCACCCAGGTGTTCGACGAGGACAAGGCGACGCTGCTCGCCGACCTGACCGAGATCGGCCAGCGGGTCATGTTGGCCGAGGGCGGCAACGGCGGTTTCGGCAACGCGCATTTCAAGAGCTCGACCAACCGCGCGCCGCGCAACGCCAACCCCGGCCAGCCCGGCGAGGAGCGCTGGATCTGGCTGCGGCTGAAGCTGATCGCCGACGCCGGCCTGGTCGGATTGCCCAACGCCGGCAAGTCGACCTTCCTGGCCGCGGTCAGCGCGGCCAAGCCCAAGATCGCCGACTATCCGTTCACCACGCTCAACCCGCAGCTCGGCGTGATCGAGAGCGATGGCCGCGAGTTCGTGCTGGCCGACATCCCGGGCCTGATCGAAGGCGCGCACCAAGGCCAGGGTCTCGGCGACCGCTTCCTCGGCCACATCGAGCGCTGCCGGGTGTTGCTGCATTTGGTCGACGGCACCGTCGAGCACGCCGGCGAGGCCTACAAGACGGTGCGCGCCGAGCTCGACGCCTACGGCCAGGGCCTCGCCGACAAGCATGAGATCGTGGCGCTGTCGAAAATCGATGCCATGACGCCGGAGGCGATCAAGCAGCAGGCGGCGCGATTGAAGCGCGCCAGCAAGCAGACACCGCTGCTGCTGTCCGCGCATTCCGGTCAGGGCGTGCCCGAGGCGCTGCGCGCGCTACGGTCGATCATCGACCAGGCCGGCGGCAGCAAGGCCATTCGGCGCGGCGCGAAACAGCCAGCCTGGCAGCCCTAGGGCAGAGGAGTGGACGGTCACGGCCCGGGCCGCCCCCGCGGCGGGTGATCGTAACCATCGCCGGCGGCCCGGCGGCCGTCCGACCATGACGGCCTGTCGAGCGCATGCTAGACAGCCGCGCCATGGCCAAAGCCCCTGCCCTCGCCGACTTCCGCCGTATCGTGGTCAAGGTCGGCTCGTCGCTGCTGGTCGACGCCAAGGCGGGCCGGCTGAAGGAGGCATGGCTCGCCTCGCTCGCCGCCGACCTTGCCAAGCTGCACAAGGACAAGCGCGACATCATCGTGGTGTCGTCCGGCGCGATCGCGCTCGGGCGCTCGGTGCTGCAATTGCCGAAGGGCGCGCTCAAACTCGAGGACAGCCAGGCCGCTGCCGCGGTCGGCCAGATCGCGCTGGCGCGCACCTGGGCCGAGATGCTCGGCCGCCACGGCATCACGGCAAGCCAGGTCCTGGTCACGCTCGATGACACCGAAGCGCGCCGGCGCTATCTCAACGCGCGCTCGACCATCGCCAAGCTCCTGGAATGGCGCAGCGTGCCGGTGATCAACGAGAACGACACGGTTGCGACCACCGAGATCCGCTACGGCGACAACGACCGGCTTGCCGCGCGCGTCGCCACCATGATGAGCGCCGACCTGCTGGTGCTGCTGTCGGACGTCGATGGCCTCTACGACGCGCCGCCGCACCTCAACGCCAAAGCCAAGCGTATTGCGCTGGTGCCGCGCATCACCGCCGAGGTCGAGGCGATGGCGGGCGAAGCCGCGTCCGACCATGCCCGCGGCGGCATGCGCACCAAGATCGAGGCCGGCAAGATCGCCACCACCGCCGGCACCCACATGGTGATCGCCTCGGGGCATGTCGATCATCCGTTGCAGGCGATCGCCGACGGCGACCCTGCCACCTGGTTCCTGACGCCCGGCAATCCGGTGACCTCGCGCAAGAAATGGATCGCGGGTTCGCTCGAGCCCAAGGGCACGCTGACCATCGACGCCGGCGCTGCCGCCGCGCTCCGGCGTGGCAAGAGCCTGCTGCCGGCGGGCGTGATTCGCGTCGACGGCGGCTTCGGCCGCGGCGATGCGGTGGTGATCCGTGGCCCGGACGGTGCCGAAATCGGCCGCGGTCTGGTGGCCTATGATGCCGAGGACGCCACCAAAATCATGCGCAAGTCGTCCGGCGACATCCTGCTGATCCTCGGCATCGCAGGCCGGGCCGAGATGATCCATCGCGACGACATGGTGCTGATCGGGGCCTGACACCGCCGTGCTACCGACCGAGCATGCGGCGCGCTGTCGCGCGGCGACCTGACGTGCGGCAATCCATCGCGTTGTGCGAGCCCGGGAAATCCCGTTCACTGCAATCGCGACATGAGACATTTGAGCTCGCGTCGAGAAGTGAGCGATCAGCGAGGCGTCGTAAGGCCGACGCTAATCCCCAGCAGTCTCCGGGGGGCCTTTGGCCCCCCACTTTTTTTGGGAACCGGACGGCCGGACGCGCGTTGCCAAGGCGCGACGTGACACAGACGCGAATGCAAGGCGATCGATGATCGCCCAATCACCCCGGCCCGCAGAGGGCCGGGGTTTTTGTTTTGGCGACCGCCCGAATGCGTGCGGGTCAGTTCGGTGCCGCCGGGCGTAAACCCAATGCCACACGCGTTTCATCGAGGCGCGAAGGACCTTATCGCACCGGGATATCGAAATGGGTTTGCGGGTAAGGCTCGCGGCGTAGCGTGAAGTGCCACCATTCCTTTTCGTAAGGGCGAAAGTTGCGCCTGCCCATCGCCTGCGCCAGCAGCACGCGGTTGGCCTGCGCCTCGGCGCTGACGCGGCGGTCGGATGGCGCCGAGCGCGGGCTGAAGAAATCGAACGGCGTGCCCATGTCGAGCTCCTGGCTGTCGTCGCGGCGCACCAGCGTGATGTCGACGGTCGAGCCGCGCGAATGGCCGGAGCGGGCCGCGATGTAGCCATCGCGGAACAGGTTGCGCTTGTCGACCTCGGGATAGAACTCGGCCTTCATTTTCACATCGCCGATGGCGCGCGCCCAGCGCACGAAGTGCGCCACCGCCCGCGCCGGCCGGTAGCAGTCGAACACCTTGAGCGCGAGGCCGCGTGGCGCAAGATCGCGCGCGACCTCGGCGAGCGCGGCCGCCGCCGGCGCGGTCAACAGACAGATCGGCTTGTCATAACCGTCGATCGCCGCGCCGACGAAATTGTGCGAGCCGGCGTAGCGCATCTCGACCACCAGCCCCGGCACCAGGCCTGCCGCATCGACAAAGCCAGCGGGGCGTTCCTCGGCGCCCGCGCCTGACGCTGCTGCGACCAGCGCAATCGCAAGCGCAACGTAGCGCATCGCGCGATCAGCCGTCGAGCCATGCCACCGCGCGGATCGGGGCACCGGTGCCGCCCTTGATCTTGATCGGGAAGCCGATGAAGCGGAAGCGGCCCTTGCCAATGAGCTTGTCGAGATTGACCAGGCCCTCGATGTGAGTGAAGCCGAGATCGCGGCAGACGTGATGCACCTCGAAATTGTTGCGGCCCGGGCGCCCGGGGCTGACCGCCTCGACGCCGAACTGGGTGATGCCCTTGCGGCCGAGCCAGGTGGCGGATTCCTTGGTCAGGCCGGGGAAGTCGGTGATGAAGCCCGGCGTGCCGTGCGTCCTGCGGAAAAAATCCATGTGCAGCAGCACGGTGTCCTTCGGCTTGATGGTGACGCCAGCCGCCGCTTCCGCCTTCTGCAAATCGTCGATCGAGATGTCGGACTTGAGCGGCTTGTGCGACAGATCGAGACACACCGCCTCGGTGAAGAAGTTTTCCAGCGGCACCTGGTCGATGCCGATCGCCGTGGGATCGGCGTTGAAATGCCTGGGCGCATCGACATGGGTGCCGGAGTGATCACCCAACACCAGCGCCATGGTGGCCGACGAGAACTTGTAGCCGTCAGCGTCGCGCACCTCGTCATGGGTGGAAAAGGTCGTGATGATCACCTGCGGATGGTTCGGCAGCACCGCCATCTTGTGTTCGATGTCGCGGGAGAGATCGATCAGGATCATGGGTCGCTTTCCTCTTGCGGCAGCGCATTGCTTGCTCCGGCGCCGTTGACGCACGCCGCCGTCATGCCCGGGCATCCACCTGGCGACACAGCCAGGACCGCCTTATGGGCGTGGGATACCGCCAGTCATCATGGATGGCCGGGTCAAGCCCGGCAATGATCACTTGGCTTCCTTCCGGCTCTTGCTCCGGTATTTTTCGTGGCAGGCCGCGCAGGCTTGCGTCAGGGCGCGGGCCTCGGCGCTGATCGCGTCAAAGTTGCTCGGGTCGGCATTCACCAGCTTCTTGCTGGCCGTTTCAAGGGCGGCGGCCTTGCGCTCGAAGTCGGCCCAGTTCTGCCAGATCGCGGCTCGCGCCTCGGTCGGCTTTTGAGTGCTGCCTTTCGGAAACAGATGCGCAACATGGGGCGCGTGCTTGGCGATCGCCTCGGCATCTGCCTTGATCGATCCAAGGTCTCGCCTGGCGTCGATCCGCTCGCGGATCGATTTCAGGTGCTTGCCCCACTGCTGCATCATCTCCATGCGCTCCTTGACCACGCCGGTGGCGTGGTCGTGGGCGCTGAGCGGCAGGAGCGAAGCGAGCAGCAACGTCAGGCAGAGCAGGGAGGATGAACGTCGCATCACATCACCTTCATGCGGGCGAACACCATGCCGCTGGTTGGACTGCCGCCATACACCGGGGTCAGCTCACTCGGCAATGCATACGTGCTGACCAGTCCGCCGATGCCAAGTTTCACGTGCTGCGTGCGATAGAAATCGTAGATCCCGCCGACCGTAAGCTTGTTGACCGTCAGGATGCGGCCGTCCAATCCGGGGACGTGCTCGTGCAGTTCGGTTTCGGAGACCCGCTCGGCGCGGGCGAACAACGTGTAAGTCTTCTTGAAGATCACCGCGGTCTCCAGCAGATAGCCATCGAGGGTGACGCCGGGGGACAGCATTTTGCGGCCCCAGGCGAACGTGCTGCTCCAGAGATTGTCCTCCCCGAACGGCTGCGTGTAGATCGCCGACGCGGTGACGCGGGTTTCGTTCACTTCAGGCTTCAACAGCTCGGGTGAATGGATGCGTCCCACCGACACCTGCATCGACAGCTCGCGGATCGGATTCCAGGTCAGCCGCGCGCTGTAGCTGTCGAGCCGGGGCGCCTCGATGTCGAAGCGATGTTGATCCGGCTCGCGGCCACGAAACGCCGACGCTTCGATCTTCCATTTGTCTAGAATGAGACCCGCGGTCAGCACGCCGAAGGTGATGTGGGTCGAATCGAGCCAATGGTGGGTGATCGGTGCTTCCGGGTTGTCGACACCGCTGGTGCGGTGCATGAAGGTCGGCGGGCCGAGCGCGGGCTCGCCCGGCAGGCCCGCGTACACGAACACGCTCGAATTGGACGACAGCTTGTGGCTGTAGATCGCCGCCAGCTCCATGAACAGATCGTGCGGATGCTGCCGATCGATCAGATGGGTCTTGCCGTCGGCAGTCTCGCCGCTCGCCAGCAGCAACGGATAGCCGCGCGGACCCATGAACGGGTCCGGCGCCAGCATGGCGCGGACGCCGAACGTGCTGTCGCCGAGCTGGCGTTGCGCCATGCCCATCACCATGCCATTGACGAAGGTCTTCTCGCCGCCGCGCGGACCGCCCTGGTTGTCGTAGATCAGGTTGAAGTAGGCGTGCCACATGGTGGTCCATTCGCCGATCTTGCCCATGATGCCTTCATGGGGCGTGGTATCCGGCAGCCAGCTGGTGCCCGATCCTTCCCGCATCATCGGGTAGGGCCCGAGAAAACCCTTCATGCCGTGATCGCCGTGGCCGTTATCGTCGGTCGCGCCGTGTCCGCCATGCGGCGCGGCGGCGGGCTTGTGCGCGCCGTGACCGCGGTGGGCGGTCCGGCCCGGCGCTCCGTGCGATGCCGGATGGCCGCCGTGCCTGGCCGACGTCTTGGACTTTTTCGGCGTGCCATGACCCTTGTGGCCGGTGTGATGGTCATGGATGGCTGGGCCGTGGTGCCGATGGTCCGATGGTGCCGCGCCGGGCTGGCCCTGGGACGGCGCGCCGTGCTGCGAATGGTCGTGCTGTGCGGGACTCTGTTGCGCGGGGGCCTGCGGGGCAGGGCTGTGCTGTGAATGGTCGTGCGGCTCGGCGGCTGGTTGCGCCGCCGCCGGGCTCGACACCAGGAACAAAGCAAAGGCAGGCGCGCCGATCAGCCGAACGCGCCATTGCGCGCGGGCAGATTGAGACATGGTCGATCCTCCGAACTCCCAAGCGGAACGCATGCCGCGCACGGGTCGCGCGCGGGCTGCCGTTCCGCATCGCTCGATGCGGTCGTATCAACCGATGCGTTTGGGTATTCCGGGATCGACAGCGATGTTGTTGTCCGGTGGCGTCTGCGAAGGACGCCAGGCCACCGGCGACGAGATCGTGAACGGCACGGCGGCCGCGCCGGCGAGCGACACGAGCGTTGCCATGGTGCACATTGCACAGCATTTCATGCAGGCATGATCGTCGGCGGTGGGCGCGACCGGTGCCGGGGGAGCGCCGTGATCATGGTGCATGCCATGGTGGTCGTGCGACGCCACGGCCGTGACATGATGACTGAGGGCATGAGCGCCATGCTCCATGCCGGCTGTGGCATTCGCACGCTGCAGGCTCGCGCAGGGTTGCCAGGCCGCGCCGCCTGAGACCAGCGCAACCGCGACGGCCCAGACCAGAATATGGCGAAAGATCCGACGCATCGGCCCATGCTAGCCGAGCCAAACACGCAAAGGCAACGGACCGCGGATTGCGGTTTAGGGACGAGTTATTGCGGGCGGTGATCGCCAATTCCCGCCTCGGTGAAGAAGTTTTCCAGCGGCACCTGGTCGATGCCGATCGCCTCGGGATCGGCGTTGAAGCGCGGGCGCATCGACATGAGTGCCGGAGCGATCGCCCAACACCAGCGCCATGGTGGCCGACGAGAACTTGTAGCCGTCGGCGTCGCGCACCTCGTCATGGGTGGAAAAGTCAGGCCCGGCAATGACGCCGGGCAGGCCGGCACGAATGGCAGACGTGCGCTGGGCAGGGTGAGAAGGCCGTTGGGACGTGATATGACAAGGAGAAATCAACGTTTCGAGCATATCCAGGCGAACATGGCTGCGCCGCTGAAAACCCTCGACGGAACGCCCGATATCGCGGCGGCGATGCAGGCCATCGGCCGCCGGGCGAAGGCCGCGGCGCGCGTGCTGGCGCTCGCGCCGGCGGAACAGAAGGATCGCGCGCTCGCCGCCATGGCCAAGGCGATCCGCGCCGACAAGACGCAAATTCTCGCCGCCAACGCCGAGGATGTCGCCGACGGCAGGGCCGCAGGCCTAACCGGCGCGTTCCTCGACCGGCTGACGCTGAATGATCAGCGCATTGCCGCCATGGCCGATGGCGTCGACACGATCCGCGCGCTGAACGATCCGGTCGGCGAGGTCACCTCGTCATGGACGCGGCCGAACGGCATGACCATCGAGCGGGTGCGCGTGCCGATCGGCGTCATCGGCATCATCTATGAGAGCCGGCCGAACGTCACCGCCGACGCCGGCGCGCTGACGCTGAAATCCGGCAACGCCGTGATCCTGCGCGGCGGCTCGGACGCCTACCGCTCGAGCCGCGCCATCCACGCGGCGCTGGCCAAGGGATTGCGCGAGGCCAATCTGCCGGAGGACGCCATTGCGCTGGTGCCGACGCGCGACCGCGCCGCGGTCGGCATGATGCTGCAAGGCCTCGACGGCAGCATCGACGTGATCGTGCCGCGCGGCGGCAAGGATCTGGTGGCGCGGGTGCAGGCCGAGGCGCGGCTACCGGTGTTCGCCCATCTCGAAGGTGTCTGCCATGTCTATGTCGACAAGGGCGCTCCGCTCGACATGGCCAAGACCATCGTGCTCAACGCCAAGATGCGCCGCACCGGCGTGTGCGGGGCGGCCGAGACACTGCTGGTCGACCGCGCCGCGGCGGCGACGCATCTCAAGCCGCTGGTCGGCATGCTGATCGACGCCGGCTGCGAGGTGCGCGGCGACCAGGCCGTGCAGAGCACGGACAAGCGCGTCAAGCCCGCGAGCGAGGCGGATTGGTCGACCGAATATCTCGACGCCATCATCACCGCCGGCGTGGTGGACGGCGTCGATGCCGCCATCGATCACATCGAGCGCTACGGCTCGCACCACACCGACGCGATCGTCACCGCCGACCGGCAGGCGGCGGAGAAGTTCCTGAGCGAGGTCGATTCCGCGATCGTGCTGCACAACGCCTCGACGCAATTCGCCGACGGCGGCGAGTTCGGCTTCGGCGCCGAGATCGGCATCGCCACCGGCCGCCTGCACGCGCGCGGCCCGGTTGGCGTCGAACAGCTCACCAGCTTCAAGTACCGCGTGCGCGGCTCGGGGCAGATCAGGCCGTGACATCCTCTCTCCGTCACTCCGGGGCACGCCGCAGGCGTGAACCCGGAATCCAGAGGCATGCGCAGAGCACGCAGCCGGATGCTGCACCCGCCGCTTCGGGCCATCCCGGAATGACGGCGCGGCTCATCCTGCCGCCGCATGCGCCGGGAATGCGGATCGGCCTGTTCGGCGGCACCTTCGATCCACCGCACGCCGCGCACTTGGGCGCGAGCCTGCTGGCGATGAAGCGCCTGCGTCTCGACCGCATCTGGTGGCTGGTGACGCCCGGCAATCCACTCAAGGACACCCGCGGCCTGCAACCCCTGGAGCGGCGTCTGGCGCAGGCGCGCGCGCTGGCGCGCCATCCGCGCATTGACGTCACCGGTCTCGAAGCTGTCATCAAGACGCGCTACACCTACGATACGGTGGATTATCTGGTGCGCCGCTGCCCGGGCGTGCGTTTCGTCTGGGTCATGGGCGCGGACAACCTGCGGAGCTTTTACCGCTGGCAAAACTGGCGCGGCATCGCAGGGTTGCTTCCCATGGCGGTGATCGACCGCATGGGCTCGAGCCTCTACGCCGCCAGCGGACGGGCGGCCCAGGCGCTGGCCCGCCATCGCCTGCCGGAGCAACTGGCCTCGACCTTGGCCGACCGCGATCCGCCGGCCTGGGTCTATCTGCACGGCTTGAAATCGCCGCTGTCCTCGACCGCGTTGCGCGCGCAGCGCAAACAGGCCGGCGCGTGATCGAAAACCCATTCGCACCCAGACGCGGCACGGGAACCGGCCGGGAAACGTGCATGCAGCCCGGAGTGAGGTTGAATCCTGAAACCAAGCGCGCATATGCTTGTTGAAGCGGTGCCGATTCTCGGACCGCCAACGAAAGGAAAGGATCCCCTGTCCCCCATCGCAACGCCTCGGGCCAGCAAAAGTCGTGCGCCCGAACCCGTCTCCCCGCGTCCCGACGCCCAGGAGACCATGCGCCTGATCCTCGCGCGCCTCGACGACATGAAGGCCGAGGACATCACCACCATCGATCTCATTGGCAAGACCTCGATCGCTGACGCCATGGTCGTGACCAGCGGGCGGTCGAACCGTCATGTCGGCGCCATCGCCGATCGCGTCCTGGAGGGCCTCAAGCAAGCCGGCGTGCCCGGCCTGCGCGTCGAAGGCCTGCGGAACTGCGATTGGGTGCTGATCGACGCCGGCGATATTATCGTGCATGTGTTCCGGCCCGAGGTGCGCGCCTTCTACAATCTCGAAAAGATGTGGACGAGTAGCCCGCGCAGCCGGCGCACGAGCTGAGCCTGGGGGCCGGCCATGCGGCTCCTGGTTGCCGCGGTCGGCCGGCTGAAGGACGGCCCGGAGCGGGAGCTTGCCGAGCGCTACCGCAAGCGCGCCGAGCAGATCGGCCGGCGCATCGGCTTTCAGGCCGCCGAGGTCGTCGAAATCAGGGAAAGCCGCGCGCCAGACCTGACCAAGCGCATGTTCGAGGAATCGATCGCGTTGGCCAATGTGATTCCCGACAAGGCCGTCACCGTGCTGCTCGACCAGCAAGGCAAGACCCTCGACAGCGCCGCGTTCGCCGCCCTGCTCGGCCGATGGCGCGACGACGGCCGGCCGGCGGCGGCCTTTGTGATCGGCGGCGATGACGGTTTGGCGCCGAGCCTGCGCGACAAGGCGCAACTCCGCCTGTCGTTCGGTGCCGCCACCTGGCCGCATCTGCTGATCCGCGCCATGTTGCTGGAGCAGATCTATCGTGCGCTGACCATCCTGGCCGGCCATCCTTACCACCGGGCGTAACGGACCTCAGCGGTTCGAATGGAATTGTGACGCCGAGTGAGACCCTTCGGGTTGCGTTCCGGGCGGGGCTCGGGTTACCCAAAATGCGATGGGGATCGTGATGCGGCGGACCGATTCGTTTCGGGCAGCCTCGATGGCCGGGGCGCTTGCGCTGATGGTCGCTTCGCCGGCCGCCACGCAATCCACCGTCGACACCGTCCGCCAGCGCGACCAGGAGCTCGAAGCGGTCCGCTTGGAGCAGAAAAAGGCCGCCGAGACTGCGGCCCGGCTCCGCGACGAGATCGACGCCATTGGCCTCGACCGCCGCAAGCTGAACCAGGCGCTGATCGACACCGCTTCCCGGCTGCGCGACGTCGAGGCCCGCATCGCCGACGGCGAGGACCGCCTCAAGCCGCTGGACGACACCGAGCGCTCGCTGCGCAAGTCGCTGGAGGACCGGCGCGCCGTGATCGCCGAGGTGCTGGCGGCCCTGCAGCGAATCGGCCGGCACCCGCCGCCGGCGCTGATGGTCCGGCCGGAGGACGCGCTGCAATCGGTGCGCACCGCCATCATGCTCGGCGCGGTGCTGCCGGACATGCGGGTGCAGGCCGAGGCGCTGGCCTCGGACCTGGCCGATCTGCTGCGCATTCGCCAGGAAATCAGCGAGGAAAAGCAGCGGCTGATGCAGGACGTCGCCGTGCTGACCGAGGAGCGCCAGCGGGTCAGCCTGCTGACCCAGGAGCGGCAGAAAAAGCAGACCGAGACCGAAAAGGCGCTCGAGGCCGAGCGGCAGAAGTCGGTCATGCTCGCCCGGCAGGTGGATAATCTCAAAGATTTGATCGCCAAGACCGAGCACGAGCTCAACAGCGCGACCCGGGCCGCCCGCCAGGCCGATCGGGCGACCGAGGACAAAGCCAAGGACGATCGGGTCGATTTGGCGGCATTAAAAGACCCCGGCCGGCTGGTGCCGGCAGTTGCTTTTGCCTCGGCGCGGGGCCATCTGCCCCTTCCGGTCAATGGCGCCCGGATTCGCGAATTTGGGGCCTCGGACCGCTCAGGTGGAACCGAAAAGGGGCAGAGTATCGCAACCAGGCCGGGCGCCCAGGTCACCGCACCCTGTGATGGCTGGGTTGTTTATGCGGCGGCCTTCCGCAATTACGGCCAAGTCTTGATCCTTAATGCCGGCGGCGGATATCATGTGGTGCTCGCCGGGATGGATCGGATATCAGTGAATGTCGGCCAGTTCGTGCTGACCGGGGAGCCCGTGGCAGTCATGGGCAGCGGTTTGCAGACGGCGGGGACCCTGGCGTCAGTCTCCAACAAACCGGTGCTATACGTCGAGTTCCGCAAGGACGGTACCCCCGTCGATCCCAGCCCATGGTGGGCGGCAAGCAAAGGCGAAAAGGTTCGCGGATGATGCGAAAGACAATCCTGGTACTTCTCGGAGCAGCTTCGGGCGCGGCCCTGACGTTGCTGGCAACGCAACCGCGGTTGATCCCGATCGGCATCGGATCGGCCGCCAAGGCTGCGGCGGCGGACACCTACCGCCAGCTCAACCTGTTCGGCGACGTGTTCGAGCGCGTGCGCGCCGACTATGTCGAGAAGCCGGATGACGGCAAGCTGATCGAATCCGCGGTCAACGGCATGCTGGCCGGGCTCGATCCGCATTCCAGCTACATGGACGGCAAAAGTTTCCGCGACATGCAGATCCAGACCCGCGGCGAGTTCGGCGGGCTCGGCATCGAAGTCACCATGGAAGAAGGCCTGATCAAGGTCGTCGCGCCGATCGACGACACGCCCGCCGCCAAGGCCGGCGTCATGGCCAATGACATCATCACCAAACTCGACGAGGAGCAGGTGCAGGGTCTGACCCTGAACCAGGCGGTCGAGAAGATGCGCGGCCCGGTGAACACCAAGATCAAGCTCACCATCATGCGCAAGGGCCAACCCAAGCCGATCGAGGTGACGATCGCGCGCGACATCATCCGCGTCAAAGCGGTGCGCGCGCGGCCGGAGGAGGACGTCGGCTACATCCGCGTCTCGCAGTTCAACGAGCAGACCACCGAGAACCTGAAGCGGGCGCTGACCGAGCTGCAGACCAAGATCCCGGCCGAGAAGCTGCGCGGCTACGTGATCGATCTGCGCAACAACCCGGGCGGCCTGCTCGACCAGGCGATCTCGGTGTCGGATGCGTTCCTCGAGCGCGGCGAGATCGTCTCGACGCGCGGCCGCAACGCCGAGGAGACGCAGCGCTTCAGCGCCCGCTCCGGCGATCTGACCAAGGGCAAGCCGATCATCGTGCTGATCAACGGCGGCTCGGCCTCGGCGTCGGAAATCGTCGCCGGCGCGTTGCAGGACCACAAGCGTGCGACGCTGATCGGCACCCGCTCGTTCGGCAAGGGCTCGGTGCAGACCATCATCCCGCTCGGCCCCGGCAACGGCGCGCTGCGGCTGACCACGGCGCGCTACTTCACGCCGTCGGGCAAGTCGATCCAGGCCAAGGGCATCACCCCCGACATCGAGGTGCTGCAAGAGGTGCCGGAGGAGCTCAAGGCCCGCACCGACACCAAGGGCGAGTCCTCGCTGCGCGGCCACCTCAAGGGCGAGGGCACCGAGCAGACCGGCTCGCAATCCTACGTGCCGCCCGATCCGAAGGACGATAAGGCGCTGAAGATGGCGCTCGATCTGATACGCGGGGTCGCCACCAACTCGGCGTTCCCGCCCAATCCCAAGCGCGCCTCGAATCAGTAGCGGCGAAGCTCAGGCAATCACGGGGCGGCCTTTGGGCCGCCCCGTTTGCTTTTGTGGCTGCAAGGGTGGCTCCGCAAACTCCGTTCACGGTAAACGAAGAGTTAACGATCGGGCTCTTACCCTGGCGGCATGATTCGCAAGGGCTATCGCCGTGGCGGATGACGACCTGAACGCGCCGCTCGGCCAGAGCGCAAAAAAGCAACGCCGAACGATCAGGCTGCCGATCGCGCTGCCGCAGACGATCGCCGGCTCGCTGGCGCTGTTCCTGATTGCCTTCACGGCCTGGGCGCTGCTTGCCAACGATCCGCTCGGCGGCGAGCCGGTCGCCGTGGTGGCGACCAACATCACCCCGGCCGGCAAGCCCGACCGCGCGCCGCCGTCGGCCGCCGCTGCGCAATCAAGCGGCGAGCAAGGCCCGCGCAGCTATGACGGGCCGGGCCCGGCCTCGCGCGCATCCGCCATGGCCGCGAGCACAACGCCGTCGGCCGCTGGCCCAACCAAGACCGTCACCATCATCGACGGCTCGACCGGCAAGCGCCAGGAGGTGCCGATCTCCATCGCGCGCGACGCGCGCCCGCCGGTCGAAGAGCGGCTGCTGGAAAGCTCGCGCCACGGCGCACTGCCGCGCATCGCCCCCGATGGCGCAAGGCCGGCCGAAATCTACGCCAGCCCGGTGCGGGCGCTGCCGAACAAGAAGGACGGGCCGCGGGTCGCCATCGTGGTCGGCGGGCTCGGCATCAGCGCCGCGATGACGCAACGGGCGATCGAAAAATTGCCCGGCCCGGTGACCTTCGCGTTCGCGCCCTATGGCGCGCAGGTCGAGCGCGACGCCGCCGCCGCGCGCGCCCAGGGCCACGAGGTGCTGTTGCAGCTGCCGATGGAGCCGTTCGACTATCCCGACAACGACCCCGGCCCGCAGACGTTGCTGACGTCGTTGAACGTCGAGCAGAACATCGACCGGATGCATTGGCTGATGAGCCGCTTCCAGGGCTACGTCGGCGTCACCAGCTACATGGGCGGGCGCTTCACCTCGGCCGAGCAAGCGCTCGCGCCGGTGCTCAAGGAGACCGCCAAGCGCGGGCTGCTCTACGTCGATGACGGCGCCTCGTCGCGCAGCCTCGCCGGCCAGATCGCCAGCGCCAACAACATGACGTTCGCCAAGGCCGAGATCGTGCTCGACGCGGTGCCGGCGCCGGCGCAGATCGACAAGGCGCTGATGCGGCTCGAGGCGATGGCGCGCGAGCGCGGCATGGCGATCGGCTTTGCGTCCGCGGTGCCGGTCGCGATCGATCGCATCGCGCAATGGGCCAAAGCCGCCGAGAGCCGCGGCTTGCAACTGGTGCCGATCACCGCGGTCGCGATCAAGCCGAAATCGTCGTAGCTGGCGCCCGGGCGCGGACAAAGTCCGCAACTCCACAACCAATAACCACAAAGCCCTCGATTCACATTCGGACCGAGGTTATGGATTCCGACACTCCCCCGGATCAAGTCCGGGGTCGGCCGGAATAACGGAGTCCGCATGCCTCGCTATGAAGATCTGCCCTATCGGCCGTGCGCCGGCCTGTGCGTGATCAACCGCAAGGGCCTGGTGTTCATCGGCCGTCGCAGCGAAGGCCCCGAGCACACCGACGCGACCCACGTCTGGCAGATGCCGCAGGGCGGCATCGACCACGGCGAGAAGCCCTATCCGGCGGCGCTGCGCGAGCTCTACGAGGAGACCAGCATCAAGTCGGTGGAGCGGCTGGGCGAGATCAAGCCCTGGCTGACCTACGACATCCCGAAGAAGCTCGGCACCAAGGCCTGGAATGGGAAATACCGCGGCCAGAAGCAGAAATGGTACGCGCTGCGCTTCACCGGCAAGGACAGCGAGATCGACATTGAGAGCCCGGGCGGCGGGCACGATCCGGAGTTCATCGCCTGGCGATGGGAGCCGATGGCAAACCTCCCCGACCTGGTGGTGCCGTTCAAGCGCGGCACCTACGAGCGGGTCGTCAAAGCGTTTTCCAAGTTCGCGAGGTAGCGCGCGTCCGCCGTCAGTGCATCGCGGTTGCTTGCAGGTGCGTGTCGAGCGTCTTGAAATGGTCGAGCTTGGCGATCTCGCGGTCGAGCAATGAGCCCGCGTCCATGCTCTTCACGCGCTCTTCCATCTCGGCGATCTGCGCTTTCAGCGCGGCGCGGTCGACGTCCTCCACCGTGGTCGCGACATCGGCCAGCACGCGCAAGCCGTCCGACCCGACCTCGGCAAAGCCACCGAGCACCACGAGCTTGGTCTGCGCGCCGCCGGCATAGACCGTCAGCACGCCGGGCCGCAGCAGCGCGATCAGCGGCGCGTGGCCGGCCAGCACGCCGAAGTCGCCCTCGGAGCCGGGCACGTCAACCTGATCGACCGGGCCCGAAAAGGCGAGGTTCTGGGGCGACACGAGCTCGAAGTTGAAGGTGGCCATGCTACGCCGCTTCTGCTGCGAGCTTCTTGCCCTTTTCGACCGCCTCTTCGATGGTGCCGACCATATAGAAGGCGGCTTCCGGCAGATGGTCGTACTTGCCTTCGACCAGACCCTTGAAGCCCTTCAGCGTGTCGGCGAGATCGACCAGCTTGCCGGGCGAGCCGGTGAACACCTCGGCGACGAAGAACGGCTGGCTGAGGAAGCGCTCGATCTTGCGGGCGCGCGAGACGGTCATCTTGTCTTCTTCCGACAGCTCGTCCATGCCCAGGATGGCGATGATGTCCTGCAGCGCCTTGTAGCGCTGCAGCACCTGCTGCACCTGTCGTGCGATCCCGTAGTGCTCCTCGCCGACGATCAGCGGCGACAGCATGCGCGAGGTCGAGTTCGAGCGGGTCGACCGCCGGATAGATGCCCTTGGCGGCGATGTCGCGCGACAGCACGGTGGTGGCATCCAAGTGGGCGAACGAGGTGGCGGGCGCCGGGTCGGTCAGGTCGTCGGCCGGGACGTAAATCGCCTGCACCGAGGTGACCGAGCCCTTGTGGGTGGTGGTGATGCGCTCCTGCAGCGCGCCCATGTCGGTGGCGAGCGTCGGCTGATAGCCGACCGCCGAGGGGATGCGGCCGAGCAGCGCCGAGACTTCCGAGCCGGCCTGGGTGAAGCGGAAGATGTTGTCGACGAAGAACAGCACGTCCTGGCCCTGGTCGCGGAAGTGCTCGGCGACGGTCAGACCCGACAGCCCGACGCGGGCGCGGGCGCCCGGCGGCTCGTTCATCTGGCCGTACACCAGCGCGCATTTGGAGCCCGCGGTCGAGCCGTTGTTCTTCTTCGGGTCCTTGTTGACGCCGGACTCGATCATCTCGTGATAGAGGTCGTTGCCCTCGCGGGTGCGCTCGCCGACGCCTGCGAACACCGAATAGCCGCCGTGCGCCTTGGCGATGTTGTTGATCAGCTCCATGATGATCACGGTCTTGCCGACGCCGGCGCCGCCGAACAGGCCGATCTTGCCGCCCTTGGCGTAGGGCGCCAGCAGGTCGACGACCTTGATGCCGGTGATCAGGATCTCGGCTTCGGTCGACTGCTCGGTGTACAGCGGGGCGTCCTGGTGGATGGCGCGCTTCTGCGCGGTCTTGACCGGGCCGGCCTCGTCGACCGGGTCGCCGACCACGTTGATGATGCGGCCGAGGCATTCGTCGCCGACCGGCACCGAGATCGGCTCGCCGGTGTCGGTCACCTCCTGGCCGCGCACCAGGCCCTCCGAGGTGTCCATCGCGATGGTGCGCACGGTGTTCTCGCCGAGATGCTGGGCCACCTCCAGCACCAGCCGCTGGCCCTGGTTCTTGGTCTCGAGCGCGTTCAGGATCGCCGGCAGGTGATCCTGGAACTGCACGTCGACGACGGCGCCGATGACCTGGGTGATCTTTCCGACTGCGTTGGGCGTGGCCATGGTGTCCTCTTTATCCTTTGCGCATGATCTGGTCCGAAAACCGCTTCAACTTTCGGGATCATGCGTTAAAGCGCCTCGGCGCCGGAGATGATCTCGATCAATTCCTTGGTGATCATCGCCTGGCGGGTGCGGTTGTAGGTGATGGTCTGCTTGCGGATCATTTCGCCGGCGTTGCGGGTGGCGTTGTCCATCGCCGACATCCGCGCGCCCTGCTCGGAGGCGGCATTTTCCAGGATCGCGCGGAACACCTGTACCGCGACATTGCGCGGCAGAAAGCTCGGTCAGAATATCGAGCTCGTCCGGCTCGTACTCGTAGACCGCCGACGGCGCGCCGTCGGATTTGGCCTCGAACACCGGCGGGATAATCTGCAGCGCGGTCGGGATTTGCGAGATCACCGAGCGAAAGCGCGAGAAGAACAGCGTGGCGACGTCGAACTCGCCCTTGTCGTACAGTTCGCGAAGCTTGCCGCTGACCCGTTCGGCGTGCTCGAAGCCCAGCGTCTTCACGCGCAATTCGATCACCTCGATGATCTGCGAGGCGTACTGCCGGCGCAGCTGGTCGGCGCCCTTGCGGCCGACGCAGAGGATTTTTACCGTCTTGCCGTCCGCCACCAGCGCGTTGATCTTCTCGCGGGCAAGCCGCACGATCGACGAGTTGAACGCCCCGCACAGCCCGCGCTCGGCGGTGCAGACCACCAGCAGATGGACCCGGTCCTGGCCGGTGCCGGCCAACAGCTTCGGCGCCGACGCCGGATCGGCCACGCTCGCCGCGATGTTGCCCAGCACCCGCTCCATCGCCTGGGCGTAGGGCCGCGCCGCCTCCGCCGCAGCCTGCGCGCGCCGCAGCTTCGACGCCGCCACCATCTGCATCGCCTTGGTGATCTTCTGCGTCGCCTTGGTCGAGGCGATGCGAACCCGCATGTCCTTGAGCGAGGCCATGACGACTGTCCGCGCGCCAGGGCGCGCTCCCTCCCCCTTGAGGGGGAGGGTAAGCGAGGGGGGTAAGCGACTTGCGGCGTCATCATCACGCAAACGTCCTGGCGTAGCCGTCGACCGCGGCCTTGAGCTTGCCGGCGGTGGCGTCGGTGAGATCGCCGGTCTTGCGGATGTCGTCGAGGATGTCGGCATTCTTGCTGCGGACGAGCGTCAGCAGGCCGTCCTCGAACGCCCGCACCCGCGCCACCGGGATCGGATCGAGATAGCCGTTGACCCCCGCATAGATCACCACGACCTGCTCTTCCATCTTCAGCGGCGAGAACTGCGGCTGCTTGAGCAGCTCGGTCAGCCGTGCGCCGCGGTTGAGCAGCCGCTGGGTGGTGGCGTCGAGGTCGGAGCCGAACTGCGCGAACGCCGCCATCTCGCGGTACTGCGCAAGCTCGCCCTTGATGCGGCCCGCGACCTTTTTCATCGCCTTGGTCTGCGCCGCCGAACCCACCCGCGACACCGAAAGCCCGACGTTCACCGCCGGGCGGATGCCCTGATAGAACAGGTCGGTCTCCAGAAAGATCTGCCCGTCGGTGATCGAGATCACGTTGGTCGGGATGTAGGCCGACACGTCGTTGGCCTGCGTCTCAATGACCGGCAAGGCCGTGAGCGAGCCCGCCTTGTTGTCGTCGTTCATCTTGGCGGCGCGTTCCAGCAGCCGCGAGTGCAGGTAGAACACGTCGCCCGGATAGGCCTCGCGGCCCGGCGGCCGGCGCAGCAGCAGCGACATCTGGCGGTACGACACCGCCTGCTTCGACAGGTCGTCGTAGAAGATCACCGCGTGCATGCCGTTGTCGCGGAAGTATTCGCCCATGGTGCAGCCCGCGAACGGCGCCAGGAACTGCATCGGCGCCGGGTCCGACGCGGTCGCCGCCACCACGATCGTGTATTCGAGCGCGCCGTTTTCCTCCAGCACCTTGACGAACTGCGCAACCGAAGACCGCTTCTGCCCGACCGCCACATAGACGCAGTACAGCTTGATCTTCTCGTCAGGCTGCGCATTCAGCGGCTTCTGGTTCAGGATGGTGTCGAGCACGATCGCGGTCTTGCCGGTCTGGCGGTCGCCGATCACCAGCTCGCGCTGGCCGCGGCCGATCGGAATCAGCGAGTCGATCGCCTTCAAGCCGGTCGCCATCGGCTCATGCACCGACTTGCGCGGAATGATGCCCGGCGCCTTGACGTCGACCTGGGCGCGCTGCTCGGTCTTGATCGGGCCTTTGCCATCAATCGGATTGCCGAGCAAATCCACCACCCGGCCGAGCAGGCCCTTGCCGACCGGAACGTCGACAATCGCGCGCGTGCGCTTGACGGTCTGGCCCTCCTTGATCTCGCGGTCGTTGCCGAAGATCACGATGCCGACGTTGTCGACCTCGAGGTTGAGCGCCATGCCGCGCACCCCGTTCTCGAACTCGACCATCTCGCCGGCCTGCACGTTGTCGAGCCCGTAGACCCGCGCTATGCCGTCGCCCACCGACAGCACCTGGCCGACCTCGGTGACCTCGGCCTCCTGGCCGAAGTTCTTGATCTGCTCTTTCAGGATCGCGGAGATTTCTGCGGCGCGGATATCCATCAGCGGGCCTCTTTCATCGCGTGCTTGATCGCATTGAGCTTGGTCCTAAGCGAACTATCGACCATCCGCGAGCCGAGCTTGACCATGAGCCCGCCGATGATCGCCGGATCGATCTTGACGTTGAGGTCGACCGCCTTGCCGCCGGTGACCTGCTTGAGCGCGTCCTTGAGCGCATCGAGATGACGGTCCGAAAGCTTTTCCGCCACCGTGACGTTGGCGCTGACCTCGCCCTTCCAGTTCGCCACCAGCTTGCGGAAGTCCCGGATCATGGTGCGCACCGCGAACAGCCGCCGGTTGCTGGCAACGAACCTCAGAAAATTGGCGGCCAGGCCCTTGATGCCGGCCGCCTCCAGCACCGCCGCAAGCGCGCGTGCCTGCTCGTCGGCGCCAAACGCCGGGCTGCGCACCAGACGGTCCAGGTCCGCGTTGTCCGTGATCATCCGCTCAAAGCTGTCGAGATCGGCTCTTCACCGCCTCCACCGCCTTGGCGTCCAGCGCAAGCTCAAACAGCGCCGTCGCATAGCGCCCCGCCATGCCGGATACGGTCGTGTCTTCGCTTGCCACGTGCCCAAAGCTCTTGAAGGTCAAATCCGTGGGCTCGACGCCGGCCCTTGCGAGCGGCGCAAACCCTTGGATTGCAAGGGGGTTAAGCGATCCTGGGAGTCGTCGCCAACTCCGCGAAAGCGCGCGGTTCCGTAACATATCGATCCCCGCGGTGCAACATGCGGCACGGTCGCGAGAACCCAGCAAACATGCGGGTGGCGGAGGACTCACCCGCCACCCGAAACCGGCTCGCCGCCGCGGCGTGATGCAACGTGGCGATGACGATGGTCAGCCGTTGAGGCCGGTGACAATCGGCGTGCGCGCCGCGCGGATCGCCGGGAACAACCCGCCGGCAATGCCCACCAGGAGCGCCAGGACTGTGCCCTGAACGATGAGCGCGGGGCCCAGGGAGAAGGTGAACACCACCTGCGTGAAGCTCGCGCCGAGCGTCGAGGCGCTGAAGCCGTCGAACACCAGATAGGTCGCGGTGGCGCCGATGATGCCGCCGAGTGTGGTCAGGATCAGAGATTCGACCATGGTGCCGACAAAGGCCGGAAAGCCGCCGAAGCCGATGGCGCGCAATGTCGCGATCTCCACGGAACGCGCCGCCACCGAGCTGTACATGGTGTTGAGCGCGCCGGCGAGCGCACCGAGCGCCATGGCGATGGCCAGCGGCCAGCCGAGCCATTGGATCATGTCGGTGGTCTGCGTCGCCTGCTCCGCGAAGTAGGCGGCCTCCGACTTGACGTCGAGCTTGAGCCGGGGGTCGGCATCGACGTAGCGTTTGAGGGCATCGAGCGACGCCGGGCTCTGCAACCGGACACGCACGGTCTGAAAGATGTTGTCGCGCTTGAACAGGCTTTGAACCGCCGGCAGATCGGCCCAGATTTCCGACTCGAACACGCTGCCGTCGGCCTCGAACACGCCGACCACGGTCCACTGGCTGGTCGCGAGCCTGGCGATCCGGCCGATTTCCAAGCCCTGGAATTCGCGCAACAAGGCCTTGCCGACCACCACCTCGTTGGCGCCCGGCCGGAACATGCGTCCCTCGACGATCCGGATGCCCTTGCGCACCGCGGCGCCCTCCTGGCCCAGGCCGCGCAACGGCAGGTTCGCCTTGGTTTGGCTCGAGCGCTTCACGCCATCGACGATCAGGTACAGCTCGGCAGAAGCCAATGGCTTGCCGTCGGCATTGCGCGCGATGCCGGGACCTTCCTCGATCAGGCGGACCTGCTCGCGCGTCATCGTGCTGTTGATCTCCGCCTGCGAGCCCGCGCGCAGGACGATCGCCACGTCGTCGGCGCCCGAGCTTGCAAGCGTGCGCTGAAAGCCGTTGGCCATTGCCAGGAACGACAGCAGCACCATCACGACCAGGGCGACCGCCACGACCGTCGACAGCGACAGCCAGAAGCGCTGCGGAATGCTCTTGATGTTGATGAGCGAGACGGCGGCGATTTGCAGCAGGAACGAGCGCATCGGTCAGCCCCGCCCCAGAGCCGTCGCGATCTTCAGCCGCATCCCGTTGATCGCCGGGATCAGGCCGGTGGCAAGGCCGAGCACCAGCATCAACGCGACGGCCGTGAGCGCAATACCGGGCGTGACCGCGAAGCCCGGCACGAAATTTCCCAGCCTGGTCTCCATGCTCGCGGCGAACAGCGCAGCGAGCGCTATCCCGGGCAGGCCGCCGAGCAGCGCCAGCAGCAATGACTCGCCGAGCACCAGGCGCAGGATGTGTGGGCCGGAGAAGCCCAGCGTCTTGAGCACGCCGATCTCGCGGGTGCGCTCGCGCACGGCCATGACCATGGTGTTGCCGACGATCATCAGGATCGTCGCGAACGCCGCCGCGACGACCAGGCCGACGATCAACGCGATATTGCCGATCTGCGCCACGAACGCCTTGTTGAAGGCCTTTTCGGTGTCGGTCGACGTCTCGTACTGGGAGTTGGCGAACATCTGATCGATGGCTTTCATCACCTGCTCGTTCACCGACGGCGACGTCGTGTTGAGCGCCATCCAGCCGATCATGTCCCGGCCGAGATTCTGGGTTTCGTTGAAGTATTGGTACTGGAAGACCATGAAGTTGGTATCGGCCTGCGGCTTGTTGCCGGTGAAAATGCCGGCGATGGTGAAGTCCCAGGTGCGCGAGCCGTTTCGCTGGGTGAAAATGTTGCTCATGATCGGCACACGGTCGCCGACCTTCCAGCCCCACTTCTTCGCCATGGCCTCGCCGACCAGCGCGCTGGTCCGTTCGCGCAGGAAGGTTTGTCGGGCCTCCGGCGGAATGGCGATCATGTCGTCGTAGACCGCCATGTAACTTTCCGGCTCGACCGCGAACACGATCAGGAAATTCTTCGGGTCCTGATAGTAGCCGCCGAACCAGTTGAGATGCGTCAACTGCCGCACGCCTTCGACCCCGCGAGCGCGGTTGAAATAGGCGATCGGCAGCGGCTGGGTGAAATTGATCTTGTTGACGACCACGAGGCGGTCGGCGGCGGCCACGTTCTCGCCTGCGTTGAAGGCGCGTTCGAAGCCGGCCAGCACGCCGAAAATCAGAAAGGCGATGAAAATCGAGACCAGCATCAGGATGGCCCGCAACTTCTTGCGGAACAGGTTCTTGCGGATCAGCAGGAAATCGTTCATCCGGCCAGTTCCTTTTCGACGAAATGGCCCTTGTCGAGATGCAGGGTGCGGCGCGCGTATTGCGCGGCCGCCGGGTCGTGGGTGACCATCACGATGGTCTTGCCCAGCTCGCGATGCAGAATCTGCAGGGTCGATAGGATCTCGTCCGCTGTCGTGCGGTCGAGGTCGCCGGTGGGCTCGTCGCAAAGCAGCAGCTTGGGATCGGAGACGATCGCGCGCGCAATGGCGACCCGCTGCTGCTGACCGCCGGACATCTCACGCGGATAATGCCTGGCGCGGTCGGACAGGCTGACGACCTTGAGCGCGGTCTCGACATGGGCGCGCCGCTGGGGCTTTCCGAGCTTGGTCAGCAGCAGCGGCAACTCGACATTTTGCGCGGCGGTCAGCATCGGCATCAGGTTGTAGAACTGGAAGATGAAGCCGATGTTCGCCGCCCGCCAGCGGGCGAGCTCGCCTTCACTCATACCGTCGATGCGCGTGCCGTTGACGTGGACTTCGCCGGAGTCCGGCCGATCGATGCCGCCAAGCAGATTGAGCAGCGTGGTCTTGCCCGAGCCGGACGGTCCCATGACCGCGACAAAGTCGCGGCTTGGGATCGACAGGTCGAGACGATCGAAGATCGAGATCGTGTCCTTGCCTTTGACGAACCCCTTTTCGAGGCCAACCAGACGAACGAGCGGGCTCTCGGACATCGACTGCATTCTCCGTTGGAAAAGACGACTCGCCCTATCGGGCGGCCGACGCGCTCTCTGCGGATACGTCGTGATCAAGGAATTTGACCTTGACCGCCATGTCCGGAAGGACGCGCGGGTCCTTCTGCTTGAGCGCGATCCGCACCTTGACGGTCGCCTTTTCGCGATTGGCGGTGGGCACCACGGCCACCACCGCGGCCGGAATGCTCCAGTCCGGATAGGCATCGAGCACGGCCTGGATGGCGCCGCCCGGCTGGACCCGGCCGATGAACGCCTCGTTGACGTCGACCTCGACCTCGATCGAATCCATGTCAACGATGGTGCAAATGCCGGTGCGGGTGAAGCTGCCGCCGGCCGACATCGGCGAGATCATCTCGCCCGGCTGAGCGCTACGCTCCACCACGACGCCGCCAAACGGCGCCCGGATCTTGTGCTTGTCCAGCATGGTCGCGCTGCGCTGCACGTCGAGCCGCGCGGTTTGCGCGTTGGCCTCGGCTTGGCCGAGCTGAGCGCGCAGCACGCCGGCCTTGGTCTCGGCCTTGGTCAGGTCGGCCTCGCTGGCGTAGCTCCGTTGCGACAAGGTCTGAACCCGGCCCAGGATACGTTCTGCATCCCGCAGATCGGCGGCGATGGCGGTTGCAGCGGCCTCGGCGGCAATGGCGCGAGACTTCGCCAGGCTCAGGTCGGCCTCCGCGAGCGCGCTGTCGAGCTGCGCCACGACCTGGCCTTGCTTGACCACGACTCCCTCGTCGACGAACAGCTCCAGGACCTTGCCGGTAATCTCCGCCGCGACCGCGGCCTTGCGCCGCGCCACCACATATCCGGATGCCGTCAAGCCACCGGCTTGGACCGGCTTCGTCGGGGACGCCGGCGTGTTCGGCGGCGCGACGGGTTCGGCCTTCGCCTCGGCGGCGGCCCGTTGCTCGGCGTGTCCGCCGGTCCAGAACTGCGGCAGGGCAAGCCACAGCCCCAGCAGGACGGCAGCCACGGCCATGGCCGACATCACGGCACCACGGTACGAGCGCCGCGCCACGGCAGGACCGGAGTCCTGCCGATTGATCGCCAGCGAGCGCAGCAATTGTTCTCTGTTTTCAGTCATATCCGAGTGGCGATTCCCCGAAAATTCCGAGATGGCTTCATGGTGGTGAACTGCAGCAACTTCGTGACAGGCCGATCACCGTCCCATGGACGCTATCTATCGACTTGCGGGGCTTTAGCCTAGATCGAACGCCTTCAACTTCCGGGTGCGACCCCAAGTCACCCGCAAAGTCACTCGGCAAGTCACCCGGGCAGCCCATGCGCGACTTGCGTGCAAGGGGGGTTGGCTTGCTCGGCGCGGTCCGCTTTCAACAATGATCACCGGGTCGTTTTCGTCCGGCCGGCTGGGATAAGGTGACAACCTCGCGGGCCAGCGAGGACCACGGGGACGAGCATGGCGAAATTTGAAAGCATTCTTGGAACGGTCGGCAACACGCCGGTGGTGCGGATCAATCGGCTGGCGCCGCCGGGCGTGAACCTGTTCGTCAAGATCGAGGCGTTCAATCCGCTCGGGTCGGTCAAGGACCGTCTGGCGCTGGGCGTGATCGAAGCCGCCGAGAAGTCGGGCGAGCTCAAGCCCGGACAGACCGTCGTCGAGGCGACCAGCGGCAACACCGGCATCGGCCTCGCCATGGTGTGCGCCGCCAAGGGCTATCCGCTGGTGGTGACCATGGCCGAGCAATTCAGCGTCGAGCGGCGCAGGCTGATGCGTTTCCTCGGCGCCAAGGTGGTGCTGACCCCGCAGGCCGGACGTGGCCTCGGCATGGTGACCAAGGCGACCGAGCTCGCCAGGACGCACGGCTGGTTCCTGACGCGCCAGTTCGAGAACGAGGCCAACCCGGACATCCATTCGCGTACCACCGCGCGCGAGATCATCGCAGACTTCAGGGGCGAGAAGCTCGACTACTGGGTGACGGGCGCCGGCACCGGCGGCACGCTCAAGGGCGTTTCCCGTGTACTGGCCAAGGAAATGCCGGACACCAAAATCGTGCTGTGCGAGCCGGAGGATGCCCCGCTGATCGCCAGCGGGCAGAAGCAGGACCGCAACCCGGACGGCTCGCCGGCTGTCTCGCATCCGGCGTTCAAGCCGCATCCGATGCAGGGCTGGACGCCGGATTTCATCCCAAAGCTCACCGCCGACGCCGTCGACATGAAGGTGATCCACAAGATCATCCACATTGCCGGCGCCGAAGCCATGAAGTGGAGCGGCGAGCTCGCCAGGAAGGAAGGCATCTTTGTCGGCATCACCGCCGGCGCCACCTTCGCCGGCGCGCTTAAGCTTGCCGCCGAAGCGCCGAAGGGCGCCAACATCCTGTGCATGCTGCCCGACACCGGCGAGCGCTATCTCAGCACGCCGCTGTTCGCCAACGTGCCGGCCGACATGACCGAGGACGAGCTGGCGATCTCGCGCTCGACGCCAAGCCACCAGTTCCCCAAAGCGCCGCAGCCTGCCGCGCCGGTGGGCTAGCTTCCGGCCTGCGGGCGGCACAGAATAGCCGGTGATGAAGCGGCAGCTGCACCTCAATCTGTTCATCCACAGCCGCGGCCACCACGAGGCGTCGTGGCGGCATCCGGCGTCCTCGCCGCTGCCGCTGACCGACATCCGCTACTACCAGGACCTGGCGCAGCGGGCCGAGGCCGGGCTGTTCGATTCGATCTTCCTCGCCGACCAGCTGGCGCTCGGCGACGACGCCTCGCAGGCGGCGCGCACCTGGCTCGAGCCCGTCACCGTGCTCGCCGCCATGGCAGTGGTGACCAGCCGGGTCGGGCTGATCGCGACTTGCTCGACCACTTATACGGAGCCGTTCAATCTGGCGCGCCAGTTCGGCTCGCTCGACCACATCAGCAACGGCCGCATCGGCTGGAACATCGTCACGTCGTGGCTCGCCACCGCGGCCGCCAACTTCGGCGGCTCGGGCCAGGTCAGCCACGCCGACCGCTACGATCGCGCCGAGGAATACATGGCCGTGATCAAGGCGCTGTGGGACTCTTGGGCCGAGGATGCGGTGATCGATGATCGCGACGGCGGGCGCTATGCCAAGGCGAACCGCATCCGGCCGATCAACCACAAGGGCCAGTACTACCAGGTTGCGGGGCCGCTCAACCTGCCGCGCACCCCGCAGGGCCGACCGGTGTTCGTCCAGGCCGGCTCCTCCGACACCGGCCGCCGTTTCGCCGCGCGCCATGCCGAGGCGGTGTTCACCGCCCACATGGAGAAGGAAACCGCACAGGCGTTCTACGCCGACCTCAAATCGCTGGTGAAGGCCGAGGGGCGCGTTCCCGAGCAGGTGCTGATCCTGCCGGGCCTTTCGCCGATGATCGCCTCGACCGAGGCCGAGGCCAAGCGCATGTCGCGCGAAATCAACGAGCTGTCCGACCCTGAGGTCGGGCGGATGCGGTTGTCGGGCCGGTTCGGCGGCCATGACTTCTCCAAGTTACCGCTCGACCGCCCGCTGACGCCGGAGGATTTCCCGCCGACCGCTTCGGTCGAAGCGGCACGCAGCCGTGCCGAAGTCATCCTGGGGGTGGTGCGGCGGGAGAACCCGACGTTGCGGCAATTGCTGGCGTCACTCGCGGGCGCGCGCGGTCATTTTGTCTTCGCTGGAACACCCACGCAGGTCGCCGACCTTATCGAAGATTGGTTCCGCGATGGTGCCGCGGACGGCTTCAACATCATGCCGCCGATCTTGCCGGCAATGCTCGACGTGTTCAGCGCCGAGGTGATCCCGATCCTGCAGAAGCGCGGGTTGTTCCGCAGCGCCTACGAGGGCAAAACGCTGCGCGAGCACTACGGGCTGGACTGGCCGGAGACCGTGTTCAAGGACGGTGTGACGTATGAGCGACCCAAATCTTCGGTTGCAATGGGCGGCGTGTAGCTCGGCGCGCCCCACGCTTTCGACCCGTTCCGTCCGATTTCCCAAGCGCAATGTCCTGGAAAGTTCGCCTCTCAATGCGCGCCCGCACCGGCCGCGATGAAGCGCTCACGGGCGATTTCGTGGGCGGCCAGCACGTTGGGATCGATCGTGGGCGTGAAGCCTGCAGCCATGACCAGCGCGCCATTTTCAAACCGCAGCGGCACGGCGAACAGCCTGACCTTCGGCTTCAGAAAGCCGTTGAACTCGCCGGCGTTGCGGATGACGTGATGGGCGACGCAGCCCTCCATCCAACATTGCAGCTCGCTCGACAGGCCGTCGCCCAGCACCGGCTCCATGCCGCACTCGCGCACCGTCTCCAGGGCCTGCCTGAGGGCGTCGAGACTGCCGAAGCGTTTGAGCTTGAGCTTGCAGAACCCGACATTGCGGATGTCGCCGGCGCGCGCGATGTCGTCGAGGCCGCAGATCGGCTCGTCCAGCATGACGGGCACGGTCGAGACGTTCGCGACCGCCGCGTTGGCGTCCCAGTCGTCGGCACGGCACGGCTGCTCGAACAGCTCGATGCCGGACGGATCGAGCGTGGCGGCGAAACGGCTGGCATCGTCCTGCGCATAGGCGCGGTTGGCGTCGAGCCGCATGGTGGCGCGGCCGGCGATGGCGCGCTGGATCGTCTGCACGCGCGCACGGTCGGCATCGGCGTCCTTGCCGACCTTGATCTTGAAGGTACGAAAGCCTTCCTCCAGCCGCCGTTCGACCTCGGTTTCGATGTCGTGTGGGCTTGTGCTGTTGAACGGCGTCAACAGCGGCAGCCGGGCTTCGCCCGAGATTTTCAGCAGCGGATGGCCTTCCAGCATTTCGATTGCGGTCAACAGCGCGGTGGCGGCGACCCGGCTCTCAGCCATGCGGTCGGCGACGATCGCCTTTGCGTCTGCGGTGTCGCGGCCGGCGATCGCCGCGGCCTGCTGGGCGCAAAACGCCCAGCCGCCGTCGCGCGTCTCGCTGCTCGAGCCGGGCGAGATATGGCCCTCGCCCCAGCCGACCCGGCCGCCGTCGTCACGCACTTCGACGATGATCGGCTCGAATTCGTCAAAGGTGCGATAGGACAGCACGTACGGGCGGATCAGCGGCAGCCGGATCTTCCGCAGCGTGATCTCGCGAAGCTTCATGGCTGATCTTTTTGCTGGAACATGGGATCATGTTCTAGCCCGTGTATTGATAAAATTCATTACGTCCGCCTCGCCCCCAATACCGCGCCCATAGCAAACGCGCACGGAGGTTGGTCGCCCAGGATCATTTCTTTCGTAGAATTTTGTCCATTGCTTTTCCCTGCGCGAGTTCATCGATCAGTTTGTCCAAGTAGCGAATTTCTCGCATCGTTGGCTCTTTGATATCCTCCACTCGGACACCGCAAACCACGCCTTTAATCAAGATTCGCGAAGGATTGATTTTAGGGGCCTTTGCAAAAAAAGTTTCAAAGTCAGTCTGTCTTTCCAATTGAGCTTTCAGGTCCTTCTGACCATAGCCCGTCAGCCAAGAGATGACCTGATCGACCTCTGCTTTTGTGCGTCCCTTTTTCTCTGCTTTCGCAACGTAAAGAGGATAAACCCTTGCAAAACTCGTTGTGTAAATTCGGTGCTTTGCCATGAGTACTCCAGGTTTCCCTCATTGAAGCGCTTAAGGCCAATGTCCGTTTTCTTGCTGGCGACATCGTGCTTGTGAACACACGCCCTAGTCGATCTGCACGCCGCTCGCCTTGATGGCGACCGACCATTTCTCGATCTCGCGCGCCACGAACTGGCCGAGATAGGCCGACGAGCGGCGCTCCGGCGGCACCAGGTCGGAGCCGATGGTCGTCAGCCGCTTCTGCATCGCCGGCGTATCCATCGCGGCAACCGCGGCGGCGTGCAGCCGCCGCACGATCGCCTCCGGCGTGCCCTTCGGCAGGAACAGCGCGTACCAGCTCGGAATGTCGAAGTCGGTCAGCCCCTGCTCGTGCGCCGACGGCAGGTCCGGCATGCTGGCCGAGCGGCTCTTGCTCAGGATGGCAAGCGCCTTCACCGATTTGCTGGCGATCTGCGGCATCGCGGTCGGCGCGCTCGGGCATTGGTAGTCGACGCGGCCGGCCAGCAAGTCCTGCATCGCCTGGCCGCCGCTGCGATATGGAACATGCGTGACGTCGATGCCGATCGCCGAATTGAACAACACACAGGCCAGATGATTGGAGCCGCCGGTGCCGGCCGAGCTGTACTGCAGCTTGGCCTGGTTGGCTTTGGCGTAGGCGATGAACTCCTGCAAGTTGTCGGCCGGGAAATCCTTGCGCGCCAGCAGCACCAGCGATTGATCGACCAGCAGCGCCACCGGCGCGAAGTCGGTGGCGGCGTTGTAGGCCGGCCGCTTGTAGAGCGATTGGTTCTGGGCGTGCGTGCCGACGTTGCCGAGCACGAATTGATAGCCGTCCGGCGCAGCCTTCGCGACCCGGTTGGCGCCGGTCATGCCGCCCGCGCCGCTGACGTTCTCGACGACCACCGGCTGGTGCAGCTGGCTGCTCAGTCCGTCCGCGATGATGCGCGCGATGGCGTCGGTCGAGCCGCCGGCCGCGAACGGCGCCACCATGGTCAGCGGCCGGTCCGGCCATGATTGCGCGTCGGCCAAGCCGGTCGCGGCCGCGAGCGCAACAACTGTCGAGATCAACCGGATCATGAGCCTCACTGCGGCGCCTTGGGACCGACCTGCAGATACCACTCGAGGATCTGCTCGCCGGTCCAGAACAGCACGTCGGACTTCTTTCGGATGTTTGCGAAGATGTTACGGAAGTACTTCAACCGATGCGGCGCGCCCATGATGTAGGGATGCACCACCAGCGCCATGACGCGCGCGCCGTCCTCGGCATCGGCATGGATCTGTTCGAACTGATCCATGGCGCGATCGTAATATTCCGACGCCTTGTGATGCTGGATCAGCATCATCGCCACGTCGTTGCACTCCTGGGTGTAGGGAATGTTGACGATCGGCTTGCCGCGGGTCTTCAGCCAGACCGGCTGGTCGTCCAGCACCCAGTCCGCAACGTAGTCGTAGCCGTCTTCTTTCAAGAGATCGGGCGTCACCCAGGTTTCGGTCAGACCCGGGCCGAGCCAGCCGCGCGGATGCTTGCCGGTCGCCTTCTTGATCGCCGCCGTGGTCTGCTGGATGTCGGCCTTCTCGTCCGGCACCTTCTGCATGTTGCGCTGGGTAAAGCCGTGGCCGATGAACTCCCACTTGCGCTCGACCGCCGCCTTGACGATCGGCGGGAACGCCTCGATGGCGCAGCCGTTGATCGCCAGCACGGCAGGAATCGAGAACTCGTCGAGCACCTTGAGCATGCGCCAGAAGCCGACGCGGTTGCCGTATTCGTGCCAGCACCAGTTCGGAATGTCGGGTGTCGGCGAACCGCCGGCCGGCGGGGTCAGCACCGTGCGCGGCATGGTGTCGTTCGGGTCCCACTCCTCGACATTGACGATCACCCAGATCGCCATGCGCGCGCCGCCCGGCAGCGACAGCTTCGGCCGCTCGGCGATCGCCGAATAGGCGATGCGGTCGGTCGGCAACATGCGGCGATCGGCGGGATGGTTCATGGCGCGGTCTCCTGGTCGAGTGGCGGATGCTGGCACAGCCTCGCGCAGCGGCCAACCTGGCGGATGCGGCGGCGCAGATGCTCTATGCAAATTGGATGCACCGTTCCCGGCGCAATTCGCGTAGGGTGCCGCGCTTGTCCCGGGCGCAGCGCAGCACCATAAGCGCGGTTACGCGCATCGTCGCGCGCTATGGTGGTGCGCCGTAGGCCCGGGACCCAGTTTTCAACCGGGACCGATGGACCGATCTCCTGCCGCGCCGCGCCTCATGATCGTGCTCGCCCTGCTCTGGCTCGCGGGCGCGGCGATCCGGATTCCACTGCTGGCGGTGCCACCGGTGATCCCGCTGATCCACGACGACCTGCATATGACCTACACGCAGGTCGGCCTGCTGGTCGGGATGCCGCTGGTCATGTTCGCGGTGTTTGCGACACCCGGCTCGCTGCTGATCGCGCGTTTCGGCGTGCTGCGCGTCGCCACCCTGGCATTGCTGCTGACGGCGCTTGCCTCGGCGGCGCGGGCCGCAGCGGTGGACATCTGGACGCTCTATGCGGCGACCATGCTGATGGGCTTCGGCGTTGCCATCTTCCAGCCGGCGCTGCCGACGCTGGTCCGGCTCTGGGCGCCGTATCGCATCTGGCTCGCCACCGCGTTTTCCACCAACGGCATGCTGGTGGGCTGCTCGTTCGCCGCCGCGTTGACCATTCCGGTGATATTGCCGCTGGTTGGCGGCAGCTGGCGGCTCGATCTGCTGGCGTGGTCAATGCCGGGGCTGGTCGCGGCGCTGCTCTACGCCGTCGCGGCGCCACGCCCGCAAGGCGCCGAGACGCTGCAAAACATGCCGCCGCGCCGCTGGTGGCCGCAATGGAACAGCCCGCAGCTCTGGATTCTCGGTTTCGCGCTCGGCACCAACAATGCGCTGTACTTCGCGGTCAATGGCTTCGTTCCGGACTATCTCAACAGCATGGGCCGCGGCGACCTGATCGGTACGACGCTTGGCTGGCTCAACGGCTCGCAGCTGGTCGGCTCATTCATCATGCTGGTCATACCGGAGCGGCTGCAGCGGCAGAGCTGGCCGTTCACGGTGTTCGGGCCGCTGACGACGCTGGGGCTGCTTGGCATCGTGCTCACCGACGGCATCTGGATCGTGATCTCCGCAACGGTGGCGGGCTTCAGCACGGCCATCACGTTCATCGTCACCTTCGGGCTGCCGGCAAGCCTGAGTCCACCCGACGACGTGCATCGCATGGCCGGCGGCATGTTCACCATCAGCTACTCGATCGCAGTGATCACCCCGATCATTTGCGGCGCGTTCTGGGACCTGACCGGTCTGCCGTGGACCGCATTCATGCCGATGGTGGCGTGCGGCATCGGCTGTACGATCTTCGGCACGATGCTGACTTTGCGCTCCACACCGAACCATGGATGAGGGATCGATATGGCGTGGCTGTTTCTGTTTGTCGCGGGCCTGTTCGAGATCGGATGGGCCATCGGCCTGAAATACACCGAGGGCTTCACGCGGCTGGTGCCGTCGATCCTGACCGTCACCGCCATGACGCTGAGCATCCTGCTGCTGGGCTTGGCGCTGCGGACGCTGCCGGTCGGAACCGCCTACGCGGTCTGGACCGGCATCGGCGCGGTCGGCACCGCCGTGCTCGGCATCTATCTGTTCGGCGAGCCGGCAGGTGCCGCGAGGCTTGCCTCGATCGGGATGATCGTCGCCGGCATCGTGGGGCTGAAGCTGGTCACGTGAATCCGCGCCGGACGCGCATGACAGTCATGTGCGCGGGACTGGCGACAGATGGCTGACGCGCGTTAGAACATCGAGCCCTCCCGCTTCCGCCTTGCCCGCAGTCAGGTGACCTTTGGCCGCCAAGCCCACCATGAGCGACGCCACGGTCGCCAAGCTTCTGCTGATCGCGCTCAGCTTCTGCTGGGGGCTGTCCTGGTCGGCGATGCGGATCGCGCTCTACGAGGTGTCGCCTTGGACGCTGCGCTTCCTCGGTTACAGCTTGGGCGCGGTCACGCTCTTCATCGCGATCAAGGCCCAGGGCGGCAGCCTGACCATTCCACGCGGCCGTCACTGGCTGCATGTCGTCGTCGCCGCATTGTTCATCGTGGTGTCGTTCGGCGTCGCCGGCACCTTCGCCCAGCTGATGGCGAACACCTCGCGGGTCATCATCGTGAATTATTCGATGCCGGTGTGGGGCAGCTTGCTGGCGTATTTCGTGCTGCATGAACGGATCAACGCGCGCTCCGCCATAGGTCTCGCGCTATGCGTCGCCGGCCTTGCGGTGCTGGTCTATCCGGTCGCCGAACAATCGTTGCAGGAGCCGATCGGCCTGCTGCTGGCGCTGATTTGTGCGCTCGGCTGGGCCGTCGGCACCGTTTACATGAAATGGGCGCGCATCCAGGGCGACCTTCTGGCGATCAGCTTCTGGCAGATCATGGTCGGCGTGGTGGCGTTTGCGGTTGGCTATCTGGTGTTCGAGGGGCTGCCGGCATACCGGCCGCTGCATTGGCAAACCTGGGCCGGAATTTTGTTCAACGGCATCCTCGGCACTGGCATCGCCTATGTGATCTGGTTCAGCATCATCGGCCGGCTCACCACCGCGATGGCCTCGCTCGGCACCTTGATCAACCCGGTGGTCGGGGTCATCGGCGCGATGATCTTTCTCGGCGACCGGCCGACGATGTCGGATGCGATCGGCTTTGCGCTGATCTTCGGCGCCGCCGCCTGCGTGCTGCTGCCACAACGACAGCGTGCCGTATCATCGCCGCGCTGATTGTTCCCTGCGGAACTTTGAACATATTCCCAATGCGAAATTTTTGCGGCACGCAAACGCGACCTCTGCTCGCGCGTTATCTAGCTGGTACGCGAGGGAAACCCTGAAGCAGAGAAGGAGATCCCCATGAAGAAGCTTCTCATCGCTGCATCGGCGGTCGCGATGATCGCGGCGGCCGCACCGGCCTCCGCAGAGATTTGGGCGGGGGCGGACCCCGGCGGCGTCGGCGTGCAGGTCGGCCCGTTTGGCGTGGGCGTCGGCCCGCGCTTCGGCTGGCGTGATCGCTATTACACTGACGGTTACCACGCCTATGGCCGGGGCGACTGCCGCGTAGTGCGCGAGCGCGTCGTGACCCCGAGCGGGCGCGTGATCTTCCGAACGCACCGCATCTGCGACTAGTCGAGCACGACTGGTTGGGCGGCCAGAGCAATCTCGGCTGCCACGAAATGGCCCCGCGGTCCGGGGCCATTTCGTTTGTCATTTCGGGACGCGCTGAAAGCGTGAACCTGGAATGCAGATACAGCGCCGCGCTATCGCAGATTCGGGCTGATGGTCTTGGCCTTCTCGATCACGTCCGGCGGCGTCTCATAGAGCTGCGCCACCAGCCGTTCGAGATGTTCGGGCGGCCGATACACCATGTCGAGCTTCATCCTGGCCGCCTCGGCCAGCAGATCCGGATTCTTCACCGCGGCGGCGATCGCCTCGCGCATGAACTGCACGCGGTCCGGCGGCACCTGCGGCGGCATCAGGTAGGGCCGGCCAAACTCGGTGCTGGAAAAGATGAAGCGCATGAGCTGCTTCTGCTCGCTGCTCTTGGCAAACTCGTAGGTCGACGGCACGTCGGCCACGCCCGGCAGCGGGCTCTCCTCGGCGCGCAGCAGGTAGCGCAGCTTGCCATCCTTGAACTTCTGGTCGTGGCTGCGGAACTGGCCGAGCGACATGCAGACGCCCTGCACCTCGCCGCGCTCGATCGCCAGCAGGATGTCCTGCGCGCCGCGATAGCCTTCGATCATCTTGAACTTGGTGCCGAGCACGCGATTGAGCACGGTCGGCACGATGCTGGTCGAGGAGCCGACGCCGACCCCGCCGGTCAGCAGCTCGGTCTGGAACAGGTCGGCGCCGGTCTGCACCGGCGCGTTGGTCGCGGCGGCGCAGACCCGACCGGGAAACGACGTCGCGCCGAGCCAGTTGTAGCGGCGCGGGTCGGCCTCGATGTTCGGCAGCCCCATCAACGCCTGGCTCGGCAGGTTGCGCGAAATGCCGCCGATCACGCTGCCGTCGCGGGCCGCACGGCTGTACAGAAAGTTCGCCGTCACCAGTCCCGCGGCTTGCGGCTGGTTCTGCACCACCACCGCCGGCTGGCCAGGCAATTGCTTGGACAGGTATTTCGCAAGCAGCCGCGCGCCGATGTCGTAGTCGTTGCCGACCTCGTAGCCGACGACCATCTGGATTTGCCGGTTCTTGTAGAACTCGGCCGCGCTCTGCGCCTGGGCGGCGATGGGTAAGCAGAGGACGAGACCGACGGCGATTTGCGGAGCGCGCATGCTCATGAGCGATTCCTATTTCGCCTTCCCCGGCGCTGCGATTCCCACCCCTTGAAAAGGGGAGGTCAACAACCGCGGCTACTCGGCGGCGCGCTTTTGGGTTAGCGCGGCGGCCTCCTGATCGTAGCGTTCCTCGCGCGCCAAGAGCGGCTTCAAGCCCACCAGGTCGTAATAATCGTCGAGCCCGATCAGGTGCTCCTGGCAGGGCGCCAGCGAGTTGTCGCGCTTCAAAAGCCGCAGCACGTTGCGCACTGCGGCGGCGGCGGCAAACAGCGCGACCGACGGGAAGGTCGCGGCCGCCACGCCGGCCGCCTCCAGCTCCGGCAGGCTGCGCGCCTTGGGGCCGGCGGCCTGCGATAGCGTCGCCATGTGCGGGCCCGGGATTTCGCGCAGCGCCCGCTTGATTTCCGGAATGGTGTCGAGGCCCATCGGCTTGGCCATGTCGGCGCCCGCCTCCATGAACAACTGGCAGCGCGCAATCGCCTGCTCGACGCCTTCGACACCGGCGGCGTCGGTGCGCGCCGCGATATAGAGGTCAGGGTCGGTGCGGGCGTCGAGCGCGGCCTTGAGCTTGGCCAGCATCTGCTCGACCGGCACGATCTGCTTGCCCGGCAGGTAGCCGCAGCGGTTCGGAAACACCTGGTCGCTGATGAACAAGCCGGCGACCCCGGCCGCCTCGAAGGCACGCACCATCTGCCGCACGTTGTTGACGCCGCCAAAGCCGGTGTCGGCATCGACATAGACCGGGACTTCGACCGCCGCACAGACGCGCGCGTAGTGATCGGCGTAGTCGCGCATGTTGGATTGGCCCATGTCGGCCTGCGCCAGCATCGAGCCGACCGCGGCATAACCGCCGGCGACGATCGCCTCGAAACCTTCGTGCTCGATGACGCGGGCCGACAGCGCGTCATAGGCGCCGGGCATCAGCGTCAGTTTCTGGCCCGCCATGATGGCGCGGAATTTTTTTCGGGCGTTCATGATGGCTCCCACTGATCAATCCAACCGAACCCCACCCCGGCCCTCCCTTTCTGGGGGAGGGAGGACTTGCCGCACGGTCATCCTCCCCCTGAAAGGGGGAGGAATGTGGTTGGGGGTCCTATGCGTGCACTAACTTGTCCGACTATCCCTCGCCTGTTGCAGCCAGGGCTGCGATGCGACCGTGCGATTTTCCCAAGCGGTAATTGCGTCAGTGTGCTTCAGCGTCAGCCCGATGTCGTCGAGGCCTTCCAGCAGGCGCATGCGGTCGGCAGCCGGCACCTCGAAGGAAATATCCGGCCCGCCCGGCCCGCTGATGCGCTGGCTTGGTAGATCGACCGTGAACGGCGCCGAGCCATTGACCGCCACCACCCGCGCGATGAACGCGTCGGCGTCGGCCGGCGCCAACACCACCGGCAGCAGACCGTTCTGCAGACAATTCTCGCGATAGATGTCGGCGAAGCTCTTGGCGACGATCACCCGGATGTTGTTGGCCAGCATGCCCCACACCGCCGCCTCGCGCGACGAGCCGGCGCCGAAATTGTGGCCGGTGACCAGAATGCCCGGGTTGGCGAACTGCGGCTGGTTGAGCACGAAGTCCGGTTGCTCGGCACGCCTTCGCATGAACAGCAGCTTTTTGTAGTCCGGGTTCATGTCGCGCATGGCCTGCACCGGCGAGACCTCGTCGGTGTTGACGTCGTCGCGCAGGAGCGGCACCGCGATGCCGGTGTGGGTCGTGAACGGCTGCATCAGGCGCGCCCCGCTTGGATTTGCCGGACATCGGCGATGCGACCGGCGATCGCGCTTGCGGCCGCGGTCTCCGGGCTGACCAGATGGGTGCGCACCTTCGGCCCCTGCCGGTTCTCGAAATTGCGATTGGTGGTGGAGACGCAGCGTTCGCCCGGCTCGCCGCGGTCGCCGTTGCCGCCGGCGCACATCGAGCAGCCGGACTCGCCCCAGAAGAAGCCCGCGTCGCGGAACACGCGGTCGAGGCCCGCGGCCTCGGCCTCGCGCTTCACGGTGCTCGACCCCGGCACCACCATGGCGACCACGCCTTGCGCCACCTTCCGCCCGCGTACCACGTCGGCGGCCGCGTGCAGGTCGGGCAGCCGCGCGTTGGTGCAGGAGCCGATGAACACGCGATTGACTGGCAGGCCGGCGAGCGCCATGCCGGGCTTGAGGTCCATGTAGGCGAGCGCGCTTTCCATCGCGGCGCGCCGGCTGCCGTCGGCCGACGACGGATCGGGCACGCGGCCGGAGATGCCGAGCACCTGGCTCGGGTCGGTGCCCCAGGTGATCTGCGGCTCAAGCCCGCTGCAGTCGAGCGTGACCGTGCGGTCGAAGGACGCGCCCTCGTCGCTGACAAGCGTTCGCCAATGCGCCAGCGCGCGATCCCAGAGCGCGCCCTGCGGCGCATAGGGCCGGCCGGCCAGCCACTGGAAGGTCGCGTCATCGGGCGGAACGAAGCCCGAGCGGCCGCCCATTTCGATGTTGAGATTGCACAGCGTCATGCGCTGCTCGATCGGCATGGCGCGAGCGGCAGGACCGGCGTACTCGACGACGTGACCGCGCGCGCCCGACACCCCGACCTCGGCGATGATGCGGAGCGCCACGTCCTTCGACGTCACATGCCTGGCCAGCCTGCCGTCCAGGCGGATCAGCATGGTGTTCGGCCGCTTCATCGCCATGACCTGGGTGGCGAGAATGTGCGCCAGCTCGGTGGTGCCGACGCCGAACGCCATGGCGCCGACGCCGCCGACCGTGCTGGCGTGGCTGTCGGGCACCGCATGGGTCGCCCCCGGCAGCACCATGCCGAGCTCAGGCGCCACCACGTGCGAGATGCCCTGGTCGGGATCGTTGAGATCGAACACGCGAATCTTGTTCTTGGCGCTGCCCGCGCGCATGGCCTTAATGAAGGCCTCGCCCGACGGATTGGTCTTGTCGGTGCGGCCGGGCTTGGTGGCGACGGTATGGTCGAGCGCCGAGAACGTCAGGTCCGGGCGCCGTACCGGGCGGTGCTGCTGCTCCAGCGATTCGAAGGCGTGCGGGGCGTGCAGCTCATGCAGCACGTGGCGGTCGATGTAGATCAGCTCGCGGCCGTCGGTGCGCTCGGCGACGCGGTGCGCCTCCCAGATCTTCTCGAACAAGGTACGAGGCATTGGATGGCCGCCATTTTTCGGACCGCGCCATCTTCGTCTCGCGACTGGTCGAAGGCAAGCCGCGAAATCGCTAGCTGACAGGATGCGATCAATCCGGACGTGACGTGGCGCGCATGGCCGGGGTGGAAGCCGTCGCTGAACAATCGGGATGGAATAACTCAGGTGATGTCGTTGTTAGTGTGTTCGAACGGAACCCGCGCGTTTCCCGAAAACGATTGCTGAACTGAAAATCGATTCTCGATCGCTGGCCCAGTCCCGCCGTGCCTTCTGACCGATCCATGCTCGACCAAGCGATGGCCCTACTGCAACAGGGCCGTCTGGCGGATGCCGAGCGGGTCTGCGCAAAGGTGCTGCGACAACAGCCCAGGAGCTTCGATGCGCTGCACCTTTCGGCGATCGTTGCGCTGCAGTCGGGGAATATATCGCGCGGCGCCGAGTTCCTGCGACGGGCGCTCAGGATCGACCCGAACAACGCCGATGCCCACCGGAACCTGGGGAGTGCGCTGCACGACCTGAACCTTCTGAACGAAGCGGTGGTGAGCTACGGAAGGGCGATCCAGCTCGCCCCCCAACGGGCCGAGAGCTACATCGAACGCGGCGCCGCACTCTATGAGCTCAAGCGACTTGCCGAGGCCCTGGAGGATTTCGACAAGGCGATCGCACTCCGGCCCGAACTCGGTCGAGGCCTACGGCAACCGTGGAATTGTGTTGCGGATGCTCAACCGCCCCGCGGATGCGCTGGCGAGCTATGAACGGGGACTCGCACTGGACCCTCGTTCCGCGCAGCTGCATTGCAATCGCGGCAACATGCTGTACGAGCTGAAGCGCCTCGATGAGGCCCTTTCGGCCTATGACAAGGCGCTCTCGCTGCAGCCCGATCTCGGAGAGGCCTGGGTCGGACGCGGCAATGCCTACGCCGATCTGCAGCGCTTCGACGCGGCCTTTGCGGCCTTCGAGCGTGCGCTATCGCTCAACCCTCGCCTGGACAACGCCTGGCTCGGGCGCGCCAATGCGCTGTCCGACCTGGGCCGCCAGGCAGAAGCGGTGTCGGCCTATGAGCGGGCCTTGACGCTTAACCCCGATCTGGAGAATGCCTGGCTTGGACGCGGCAGCGCGCTCTACGATCTCCGGCGCTTCGATGAGGCCCTGACAGCTTTCGACAAAGCCTTTCAGCTCAGGCCGGACCTGATCAGCGCCGAAGGCGCGCGCCTCAACTGCAAGATGACGATCTGCGACTGGCGGACAGTTCGAGGACGACGCCGGACACGTCGTCCAATCGGTGAGAAACGGCCGGCCTTGCATCGCACCGTTCGCATTCCTGGCGGTGCCGTCGACAGCCGAGGACCAACTTCACTGCGCCGCCACCTGGGCCGCGCAGAAGTTTCCCAAATCCGATGGCCAGGCCTGGCGCCGGAAGAGTTATCGGCACGACAAGATTCGCGTTGCCTATGTTTCAGCCGATCTGCACCAGCACGCGGTCGCATGGGTGATGGCCGGTGTGTTCGAGCATCATGACCGATCGAGATTTGCAACCACGGCGATCTCGACCGGCCCCGACGACGGCTCCGACATGCGCAAACGGTTGGAGCAGTCGTTCGATCGCTTTCGCGACGTCCGGGCACGCACCGATGACGAGATCGCGTCGGAGATCGCCAGCGCCGAGATCGACATCATGATCGATCTCGGCGGGTTCACGCGAAACAGCCGGACCGGGATTTTCGCGCGTCGCCCCGCCCCTATCCAGGTGAGTTGTCTCGGCTATGCAGGGACGATGGGCTCAAGTTTCATCGATTACATCGTCGGCGATGCCACCGTCATCCCGCAAGCACACCGGTCGTTCTATTCGGAGAAGATCATCTATCTGCCGCACAGCTACCTGGCCATCGACAACTTGCGCCCGATCTCGGACAAGGCGTTCACCCGGGCGGAATGCGGCCTGCCGCAGGATGGCTTTGTGTTCTGCTGCTTCAACAACAACTACAAGATATTGCCGGCCACGTTCGATTCCTGGATGCGCGTGCTCGCGCAGGTGCAGGGCAGCGTGCTTTGGCTGGTCCAGGACAATGACAGCGCCGCGGACAATCTACGGCGCGAGGCGGCCACCAGGGGCATCAGCCCGGATCGCCTGATCTTTGCAACGCGGCTGCCGCCGGCCGAGCATCTGGCGCGGCAACGCTTGGCCGGCCTGTTCCTGGACACGTTTCCCTACAACGCTCACACCACCGCGAGCGATGCGCTGTGGGTCGGGCTGCCGGTCCTGACCCGGATCGGCGAGACCTTTGTCGGACGGGTGGCGGCAAGCCTGCTGAACGCCATCGGCCTGCCGGAACTCATCACACAGACGCAGGATGCGTATGAAAAGCTGGCGATCGAGCTGGCGATGCATCCCGACAAGCTTGCAGGCATCAAGAGCAAGTTAGCAGCGAACCGGCTGGCGTCTCCGCTGTTCGATACCGCGCGATTTACGCGGGATATCGAGCGCGCCTATGAAGCGATCCATGAGCGCCAGCAATCAGGCCTGCCGCCCGAGCATATCGACGTCGCCGCGCGCTAGCTTGAACATGATCTTTTCCGAAGGGGCTGTCCTAGGAGAGCGCATCTCATAGGACAGCCCCTTTCCGAAAACCGGTTCCCACCCCGGATCAAGTCCGGGGCAGGCTTTTTCGGGATCATGCTTCAGAAAAAACTCTGCGGATCGACGTCGACTTCGAGCTTGAGCGTGCCTTTGTTCTTGGGCGCGGCGGCCAAGCCATTCGCGCAGATAGGCCGAGAGGTCATAGCCGCGCGGCGATTTCACCAGCAGGCGGAAGCGATGGCGGCCGCGCACCAGCGCAAGCGGCGCCTCGGCCGGACCCAGCACGCGTACGCGCTCGTCGGCGGGCGCCACCGCCGCGATCTTGCGGGCGTGCGCGTCGGTGGCGTGCTTGTCGGCGCCGGAGACCAGCAGGCTCGCCAGCCGACCGAACGGCGGGTAGCCGGTTTTTTCGCGCACCGCGATTTCGGCGGCGTAGAACGCCTCGCGGTCCTGGGCGATCAGCGCGCGCATCACCGGATGCTCCGGCTGGTGCGTCTGCAACAAGCCCACGCCGCGGCCCGCCTCGCGGCCGGCGCGGCCAACCACCTGGTGCAGGAGCTGGAACGTGCGCTCGGCAGCGCGCGGATCGCCGTTGGCCAGGCCGAGGTCGGCATCGACAATACCGACCAGGTTGAGCTTGGGGAAATGATGGCCTTTGGCGACGAGTTGCGTGCCGATCACGATGTCGAAGCGGCCCTGCGCCACGTCATCGAGCTCCTGCCGCAGCCGCTCGACCGATTCGACCAGATCGCTGGACAGCACCAGAATGCGCGCGCCGGGGAACAGCTCGGCCGCCTCCTGCTCCAGCCGCTCGACGCCGGGACCGACCGCGACGAAGCTGCCGGTCGCCTGGCATTTCGGGCACAGCGTCGGCGGCGGCATGGAATAGCCGCAGTGGTGGCAGACCAGGCGCCGCTTGAACCGGTGATCGACCAGCCAGGCGTCGCAGTTCGGGCACGCCATCCGATAACCGCAGGCGTTGCACAAGGTCAGCGGCGCAAAGCCGCGCCGGTTGAGGAACAGCAGCGCCTGCTCGCCGCGCTCGATCGCGAGCTTCACGGCCTCGGCCAGCCGCGGCGCGATGAAGCGGCCGCGCGGCGGGCCCTCGCGGCGCAAGTCGATGGCTTCGACCGCGGGCAGCAGCTGGCCGCCAAAACGCTCCGGCAAGCGCAGATGTGCGTAGCGGCCGCGGCGCGCATTGACCTCGCTCTCGACCGAGGGCGTCGCCGACGCCAGCACGATCGGAATCTTACTCTCGCGCGCGCGCACCACCGCCATGTCGCGGGCGTGGTAGCGCACCCCGTCCTCCTGCTTGTAGGCCGGGTCGTGCTCCTCATCGACCACGATCAGGCCGAGGTCGGCGTAAGGCAGGAACAACGCCGAGCGCGCCCCGACCACGACCGACACGGCGCCGGCCGCGACCGCCTCCCACGTGCGCGCGCGCAGCCGCGGTGCGATCTCGGAATGCCATTCCGCCGGCCGCACGCCGAACCGCTCTGTGAAGCGATCGAGGAACTGCGCGGTCAGCGCGATCTCCGGCATCAGGATCAGCACCTGACGGCCGCGCCGGATGGTCTCGGCCACCGCCTCGAAATAGACCTCGGTCTTGCCCGAGCCGGTCACGCCGTCGATCAGCGTCACCGAGAATCCGCCTTTGCCGACGGTGCCGCGCAATGCATCGGCGGCGGCGCGCTGCGCTTCGGTGAAATCGGGCACGCTGATGATCCGGGTCGGGCGGCTTCGCCACCGGCTCCGGCGGCAGCACCAGCGTCTCCAGCGCGCCCTCATCGATAAGGCCGTTGATCACGCCGGCTGAGACGCCGGCCTCGTGCGCGGCCTCGCTTTTGCTTCGCACCAGGCCATCCGCCAGCAGCCGCAGCACGCGGCCGCGCGCCACCGTCATGCGCGCCGGCGGCGGGCCGGCCAGCCGCACGCCGACCCTCTCGCGCGCCGGCCCGAGATGCTCGCCCATGCGCAGGCACATGCGCAGCACCATGCCGCGGGGCGCAAGCGTGTAGTCGGACACCCAATCGACGAACCGGCGCAGCTCCAGCTTGAGCGGCGGGACGTCGAGCTTGAGCTCGACGTCCCTCATCCGGTTGTGCAAACCGGGCTTGACCGCGACGTCGCTGGCCCAGACCACGCCCAGCGCCTCGCGCGCGCCAAGCGGCACCGCCACGATGTCGCCGACCTCGAGCGAAAATTCGTCGGGCACCCGATACGAATAGGTCTGGTCGAGGGCGACCGGCACCAGGACATCGACGAACTGCTTGGTCATCTCCTTGGCCATGCCGCAGATGTGGACGATTCCGCCCGGTTAAGGAAGGGTGAAGGAAGCCGCTCCATGATCAATGCCATGAACGCCACGACCACCGGCAAGGACGATGCGCTGGTTCCGGCCGCCCCCGACGTCGCGGCGGCGGTCGCGCGCTGGCTTGGCCATCTCGGTGACGAACGGCGCATGTCGGGCAAGACGCTCGACGCCTACCAGCGCGACGTCCGCCAGTTCCTGGTTTTCCTGACCGGCCACCTGGGTGGTGCGCCGTCGCTCGCCGATCTCGCCAGGCTTGCGCCGCAGGACGTGCGCGCCTTCATGGCGGCGCGGCGGGCGGCGGGCGTCAGCGGCCGCTCGCTGATGCGGACGCTGGCCGGCGTGCGCTCGTTCGCGCGTTTTTTGGAGCGCAACGGCAAAGGCAAGGTCGCGGCACTCGCCGCGGTGCGGGCGCCGAAGGTGCCGCGCACGCTGCCGAAGCCGATCGCCGCCGCGGCGGCCAAGCGCCTGACCGACGCCGATCTGCGCGCAGGCGAAGCGCGCGAGCCCTGGGTGCTGGCGCGCGACGCCGCCGTGCTGGCGCTGCTGTACGGCAGCGGGCTTCGCATCTCCGAAGCGCTCGGGCTGAAGCGGCGCGACGCGCCCGGCAAGGGCGATGCGATCAGGGTCACCGGCAAGGGCAACAAGCAACGCATGGTGCCGGTGCTGCGGCCGGTGGCCGAGCTGATCGCCGACTATGTCGCGCTCTGTCCCTATGATCTGCCGGCCGACGGTCCGCTGTTCGTCGGCGCGCGCGGCAAGCTGCTGTCGCCGCGGATCGTGCAGCTTGCCATGGAGCGGCTGCGCGGCGCGCTCAGCCTGCCCGACACCGCCACGCCGCACGCGCTGCGCCACTCCTTCGCCACGCATCTGCTGGCGCGCGGCGGCGATCTGCGCGCCATCCAGGAGCTGCTCGGCCACGCCTCGCTGTCGACGACGCAAATCTACACCGCGGTCGACACCGACCGCCTGCTGGACGTCTATCGCAGCGCCCATCCGCGCGCTTAGAGCTTGATCCCGAAAAACCCGCCCGCACCGGTTCCGGGGCGTGCGGCGAACTTGGCTTTGCACATCCCCCTTGCGGCCCGCCACCACTTCGGCGCAACGTCGGCGAACCGGAAACCAGGGGGAGGCCGGGATGGCGGGGCCGCACGAAAATCTGGAACATGCCGAGCATGCGCAGCATGCAGCGCACGGCGACAACAAGAAAATCGCGCTGATCATCTCGGTGCTGGCGTTGTTCCTGGCGTTCTCGGAAACCTTCGGCAAGAGCGCGCAGACCACCGCGCTGAATAATCAGATCGAAGCGTCGAACCTGTGGAATTTCTTCCAGGCCAAGAACATCCGGCGCACCACGACGCTGATCGCGGCCGAACAGGGCAAGATCGATCTCGCCGGCATGACCAACGAGCAGCAGAAGGCCGCGCTGGCCAAGCAGATCGACGATTGGACCAAGACCGCGGCGCGATACCGCTCGGAACCTGAAGCCGGCGGCGGCAAGGGCGAGGGCACGGTCGAACTTTCGCGGCGCGCGCTGGAAATGGAAAAGGCCCGCGATCTCCAGCTCAACAAATACCACAACTTCGAATTCGCCTCGGCGGCATTTCAGATCGGCATCGTGCTGGCATCGGCGGCGGTCATCACCAGCATGATGTCGCTCGCCTGGGCGGCCTGTTGCGTTGGGTTGCTCGGGCTGACCTTTATGGCCACCGGGTTGTTCATGCCCGAGCTGTTCCATGACGTCGCGCACGCCCTCGAGCGCATGCTAGGCGGTGGCGGGCATCACTGACGACGCGCGCAAGTCATTCCGAAGGCTTTTCGGTAGAGACTATTCGGCCGGCTGGGTAAACGCGCGTCGGCGGATGCGCCACAACAGCCGCAACGTGCGGCTGGCCTGGCCCGGCCCGAACAAGCGGACCATCCGCTTGATCCGCTGCTTGATCGGATCGACCAGGCGATGCGCCCAGTCGAGCCACACCAGCACGTGCTCGTAGAGCCAACGGAACCAGGCCATCCGCAGCAGCTTCGGCCGCGTCACCTCGAACACAAAGGCCGTGACCGCGACGCCGACCAGCTTGGCGAGCACCAGGACCACGGTCGCGGCGAACCAATACTTGTGTGCCAGCAGCCAAAGCCCCAGCAGCTTGAACGGAAACAGCAGCACGACCGGCACGACGAACACAACCAGCGTTGCCGCCGGCGGCAGCCTGCGAATGCCGTCCGCGACCCAGGCCTTGACCCGGCGCAGCGGGATGCGCGCGACGATCGCTTCGACGATCGGCTCGAGGCGGCGCCACAGCCAAGCCTCGACCAGGAAGACGATCGCCAGCACTACGAGCAGCAGGTGCTTGAGTCGTCGCATGGCTGGAATCTAGGGTGCGCCCGCGCCCGGGGATAGGGCCGGCCGGCGGAAGGTTTCAGCCAAAATGGCGGCCGCCGTTGACGTTGATCGTCTGCCCGGTCACGAAGGCCGCGTCATCACTGGTCAGATATGACGCCGTTCCGATCAGATCGTCGGGCACTTCGACCCGCTTGATCGACTGCGTCTGGGCCACCAGCTCGAACTCCTCGTCGATGCTAGCGATGCCGGCCCGCGGCTTGCGCGCCATGGCGCCCGGTGTCCGGGTCAGGCTGGGTGCGATGGCATTGACGGTGATGCCGAACGGCCCGAGCTCGCCGGACAGCGCGCGCGTGAAGCCGACAATGCCGCTCTTGCTCGAAACGTAATGCACGAAACCGGTTGTGACCGAGCCGACCGTGCTCGACGACATGTTGACGATGCGGCCCCACTTGCGCTGCTTCATGCCCGGCACAAAGGCCTGCGTGCACAGAAACACGCTGTCGAGATTGATCGACAGCACGCGGCGCCAATCCTCGAACGTCATCTGGTCGAAGCCGGCCTGCGGGAAGATGCCGGCGGAATTGATCAGGATGTCGCAGCGGCCGAATGTCTTGTGCACCTCGGCTGCCATCGCGGCGACCGACGGCGGCGAGGCGACGTCGCACTTGCAGACCAGCGCCTGCCGGCCGGCCTGCTCGACCATCCTGGCGGTATCATCGCCCGGCGCGATATCCGCGATCGCGATATGGACGCCATCCTCCGCGAGTCGCTTGGCGAACGCCTGCCCGAGCCCGTTGGCGGCGCCGGTGATGACGGCGACCTTGTCCTGGTGGCCTTTGGCCATTTGACGAGCCTCCCTCGGTCGCAAGCCTCAGATATGAATCGCGCGCTTGGCCACCGCCAGCGCGGCCTCTTTCACCGCCTCCGGCAGGGTCGGATGGGCGTGACAGGTGCGCGCGATGTCTTCCGACGAAGCACCGAACTCCATCGCCACCGCGGCCTCCGCGATCATGTTGCCGGCGTCGGCGCAGACGATGTGCACGCCCAGCACGCGATCGGTCTTGGCATCGGCGAGGATTTTCACAAAGCCGTCGGTCTGATGATTGGCCTTGGCGCGGCCGTTGGCGGTGAACGGGAATTTGCCGACGTTGTAGGCCGTGCCCTTGTCCTTCAATTCGTCCTCGGTGTGGCCGACCGAGGCGATCTCCGGGAACGTGTAGACCACGGCGGGGATCACGTCGTAGTTCACGTGGCCGGCCTGGCCGGCGAGAACTTCCGCCACCGCCAGGCCCTCGTCCTCGGCCTTGTGCGCCAGCATCGGGCCGGCGATCACGTCGCCGATGGCATAGATGCCTTTGACATTGGTGGCGAAGTGCGCGTCGACGATGACGCGGCCGCGGTTGTCCTTCTTGACGCCGGCTTCCTCGAGACCGAGGCCGTCGGTGTAGGGCACCCGTCCGATCGCAACCAACACCACGTCGGCCTCGATCGTCTCGGTTGCCCCACCAGGCTTCTCTGATTTGGTCGGCTCGACCTTGGCCTTCAGCACCGCGCCGGACGCGTCGACGCCGGTGACCTTGGACGAAAGCCTGAACGTGATGCCCTGACGCTCCAGGAGGCGATGCGACTGCCGCGCCACCTCGCTGTCCATGCCGGGCAGGATGCGGTCGAGGAATTCGACCACCGTCACCTGGGAGCCGAGCCGCCGCCACACCGAGCCGAGCTCGAGTCCGATCACGCCGGCCCCGATCACCAGGAGCCGCGCCGGCACCTTGTCGAGCGCGATCGCCTGGTCCGAGCTGACGATACGCTTGCCGTCGATGTCGACGCCGCGAAGCTTCGCCACGTCGGAGCCGGTGGCAATGACGATATGCTTGGTCTCCAACGTCTGGGTCTTGCCGTCGGCCGCCGTCACCTCGACCTTGCCGGGCGCGACGATTTTTCCGGTGCCGTGCACCGAGTCGATCTTGTTCTTCTTGAGCAGGTAATCGACGCCCTTGACGTTGCCGTCGACGCCTTCGTCCTTGAACTTCATCATCGCCGCCAGATCGAGCTTCGGGGTGCCGACGCCGATGCCCATCCGGGCAAAGCCGTGGCCGGCCTCCTCGAACAGCTCCGAGGCGTGCAGCAGCGCCTTGGACGGAATGCAGCCGACGTTCAGGCAGGTGCCACCGTGGGTCGCGCGCTTCTCGACCACCGCGACCGTCATGCCAAGCTGCGCCGCGCGGATCGCGCAGACATAGCCGCCCGGGCCGGTGCCGATGACGATGAGATCGTAGGACATGATGATTCTACACGTAGCGCGCCGGCGTCAGGATTTCCTCGGCCTTGCCGGCGTCCCACAGGCCCCGCAGCACGCCGTCAGTGCCGAGCGCATAGATCACCGGCGTTTGCGCGCCCCAGTTCACGATCATGACGTTGCCGTCGAGCGCGCCGACGCCCTGATAGCTGGCGGTTCCGACCTGCCAATTGAAGCGGTAGCGGTCGCCCTGCCGCGCGATATTCACCGTGCCGCGATAGCGGCTGCCGTCGGCATTGCGCCCGTTGACGCTGTAGCCGCCCTCGGGCGCGTCGATCGCGCCGCTAGCGGCGCGCGCGTACAGCGCCAGCCGTTCGGTCGCGCTGCCGTCGGCCCATTCGCCGAACAGACCGTCGTTGCGATCGAGGGTGTAGATCACCGGGCTCTTGGCGCCCCAGTTCACAACCAGCATCCGGCCGGCAAACTCGCCGACGCCGGATAACACCTGGCGCACAATCCACCAGGTGAAGCGGTACTGATCGCCGGCCGGCGTCAGCGCCACCATGCCGCGGTAGCGGCCGCCGTTCGGATTGCTTCCTTCGACGAGATAAAGCCCGCCGAGCGCCAACGAACCCGGACGCGACAGCGTGCCCGGCGTCATGCGCGGCTGGTTGGGGAGGCCGGCCTGCTGTTGCGCCTGCACCGGCGCCGACACGGGCGGAACCGGCGCTGTCGCCGTTGCGGGGCGCGCGCCCGGGCGAAACACGAACTCGCCGAAGAACGACGACGAGATCCACGGCTGCTGCTTGCCGCCGGTTTCCTGGTAGACGCCCTTGAGCGTGCGCTTGAAGGTGTCCTCCAAGGTCAGGTTGGACGCGCCGACCGCGCCCTTGAGATGCTTGGTGTAGGGGCTGTTGCGGCCGCTGCCGTCGAGCGCGACCTCGCCCGGCGAGGTCGAAAACGACACAAACAGGCTCGAGCTTGAAGTCGATGCGGGACAGGCCGCGCGTCGTGCCGGCCTGCAGCGGATTGTCGCGGCAGGCATCGAGAATGACGATGTTGAGGCCGTTGCGCGCCGCGGTCATGGCGTCGACCGCCTCGGCGGCGGTGACCGCGCCGTTCTTCAGCGCGACCTCGCTCGACGGACGCTCGCCGAGCGGCAGGATGTAGTTCTCGCCGTTCAGCTGCACGCCGTGGCCGGCGTAGAACAGCAAGCCGACGCCACCCTTGGTCTTGAGGCTGCTGCCGAAGCTGTGGATCGCGTCCTTCATGCCGGACTGGTCGGCATCGGTCTTCAGAATCACCTCGAAGCCCGCGCCGCGCAGCGCGTCGGCCATGTCGCGCGCGTCGTTCACCGGGTTGTCGAGCTTGGAATACGAATAGCCGCCGTTGCCGATGATCAGCGCGGTCCGCGCCTCGCTTTGGGCATGGGCAGCAGTCAGGGAACCGGCGAGCCCGCCGGCCACGAGCGCGGCGGCGAGAAGGACGTGCTGGAACGGCATCGAGCGACCCTTGGAAGACCTGACGAATGGCAGAAGATTATCACAAGGGTCGCTGGGGCCGTCCACACCGGGGACCGGCTACAAATCCAGCACCATCCGCGCCGGGTCCTCCAGCAAGTCCTTGACGCGCACCAGGAAGGTGACCGCCTCGCGGCCGTCGACGATGCGGTGGTCGTAGGACAGCGCCAGATACATCATCGGCCGCGGCTCAATCTTGCCGGCGACCACCATCGGCCGCTCCTGGATCTTGTGCATGCCGAGGATGCCGGACTGCGGCGCATTCAGGATCGGCGTCGACATCAGCGAGCCGTAGACGCCGCCGTTGGTGATCGTGAAGGTGCCGCCCTGCATCTCCTCGATCCTGACCGCACCGTCGCGCGCCCGCTTGCCGAGGTCGGCGATGGTCTTCTCGATCTCGGCCAGCGATTTTTGATCCGCATCGCGCACCACCGGCACCACCAGGCCCTTCTCGGTGCCGACCGCGACGCCGATGTGATAGTAGTTCTTGTAGATCAAGTCGCCGCCGTCGATCTCGGCGTTGACGGCGGGGATGTCCTTGAGCGCCTGCACGCAGGCGCGCACGAAGAAGCCCATGAAGCCCAGCTTCACGCCGTGGCGCTTCTCGAACTGATCCCGGTATTGGCTGCGCAGGTGCATCACCGCGCTCATGTCGACCTCGTTGAAGGTCGTCAGCATGGCGGCGGTGTTCTGCGCCTCCTTGAGCCTGCGCGCGATGGTCTGGCGCAGCCGCGTCATCTTCACGCGTTCCTCGCGCGTGGCGTCGTCGGCCGGCGACGGCGCACGCGCCACTGCGGCCGCGGTCTGCGGCACCGGCGTCGGCTGGGCGGCAGCGCGCTCGATCGCCGCCATCATGTCGCCCTTGGTGACGCGGCCGTCCTTGCCGGTGCCGGGCACCGCCGACGGCTCCATGCCGGTTTCCGCCGCCATCTTGCGCACCGAGGGCGCGAGCGGCATGTCGGCCGCCTTGGACTCGGTCTTGGATTTGGGCGCGGCGTCGGCCTTCGGCGGCACGCGCGGCTGCGGCTCCTCGTCGGCGGCGCCGATCGGCGTGGTGGTCGATGTCTTCTGCTGCGGCTGACCGGTCGGCGCAACGGCTGGCTTTGCCGCAGGCGCGCCGGCGCCCTCCTTGATCTGACCGAGCAATGCGCCGACTGCGACCGTGTCGCCGTCCTTGGCGGCGATGTCGCTCAGCACGCCGGCGGCCGGGGCCGGCACCTCGATGGTCACCTTGTCGGTTTCGAGTTCGACCAGCGGCTCGTCGACCGTCACCGCGTCGCCGGGCTGCTTGAACCACTTGCCAATGGTCGCCTCGGTGACGGATTTGCCGAGGGTTGGAACGCGGATTTCAGCCATGGTGAGTTCCTGCGGCCATGACGGCGTGAATTATCCCAACGCTTCGTTCAGCAACTGCTTCAACTGCGCCTGATGCTTCGACATCTGTCCGACCGCGGTCGCGGCCGAGGCCGGACGGGTGGCGTAGCGCGGCCGCCGGTTCCTGGCCTCGATCTGGTTGAGCACCCATTCCAGATAGTGCTCGACGAAATGCCAGGCGCCCATGTTGCGCGGCTCCTCCTGACACCAGACGACCTCGGCCTGCTTGAAGCGCGAAAGCTCGGTGACCAGCGCCTTGGTCGGAAACGGATAGAGCTGCTCGACCCGCAGGATGTAGACGTCGTCGATGCCGCGCTTCTCGCGCTCCTCGTACAGATCGTAATAGACCTTGCCGGAGCACAGCACGACACGGCGAATCCGGTCGTCGGGCACGAGCTTGATCTTCTCATCCGGCAACAGCTGCGCGTCGTCCCACAGCACGCGGTGGAACGAGGTGCCGGTGGTCATCTCGTCGAGCCGCGACACCGCGCGCTTGTGGCGCAACAGCGATTTCGGCGTCATCAGGATCAACGGCTTTCTGATCTCACGCTTGAGCTGGCGGCGCAGGATGTGGAAGTAGTTCGCCGGCGTCGAGCAGTTGGCGACCTGCATGTTGTCCTCGGCGCACATCTGCAGGAAGCGCTCGAGCCGCGCCGAGGAATGCTCGGGCCCCTGCCCCTCGTAGCCGTGCGGCAACAGGCAGACCAGGCCGGACATGCGCAGCCACTTGCGCTCGCCCGAGGAGATGAACTGGTCGAACACCACCTGCGCGCCGTTGGCGAAGTCGCCGAACTGCGCCTCCCAGAGCGTCAGCGCGTTCGGCTCGGCGAGCGAATAGCCGTATTCGAAGCCGAGCACCGCCTCCTCCGAGAGCATCGAATTGATCACCTCGAAGCGGCCTTGCCTGCTGGCAAGCTGATTGAGCAGGATGAGCCGGTCCTCGTTCTCCTGATCGATCAGCACCGAATGGCGCTGCGAGAACGTGCCGCGCTCGACGTCCTGGCCGGACAGCCGCACCGGGTGGCCTTCGCGCAGCAGCGTGCCGAAGGCCAGCGCCTCGGCGGTCGACCAGTCGAGCCCCTGGCCAGTCTCGATCGACTTGGCACGGGCATCGAGGAAGCGCTGGATGGTGCGGTGGACGTGGAATCCTTCCGGCACCGCGGTGATCTTGGCGCCGATGTCCTTGAGCGTCTCGACCGCGACGCCGGTGTTGCCGCGGCGCGGATCGTCGCCGGCCACGCCGATCTTCATGCCGGCCCAGCGGCCGTCGAGCCAGTCGGCGCTGTTGGCCTTGTAGCCCTGACTCGCCTCCTGCTCGGCGTCGAGCCGGGCGCGCCAGTCGGCCCGCATCTTCTCGACTTCGCCGTCGGTGACGACGCCTTCGCCGACCAGCCGCTTGGCGTAAATGTCGAGCGTCGAGGGATGCGAGCGGATCGCCTTGTACATCAGCGGCTGGGTGAACGCCGGCTCGTCGCCCTCGTTGTGACCGTGGCGGCGGTAGCAGAACATATCGACCACCACCGGCACCTGGAACTTCTGCCGGAACTCGGTCGCGATCTTGGCGGCATAGACCACCGCCTCCGGATCGTCGCCGTTGGCGTGGAAGATCGGCGCCTCGATCATCTTGGCGACGTCGGACGGATACGGCGACGACCGCGAATAGCGCGGATAGGTGGTGAAGCCGATCTGGTTGTTGACGATGAAATGCACCGAGCCGCCGGTGCGGTGGCCGCGCAGCCCGGACAGCCCGAAGCATTCGGCGATGACGCCCTGGCCGGCGAACGCCGCGTCGCCCGAGATCAACAGCGGCATCACCATGGTGCGGTCCTCGCGGGTCGCGCCATGCTGATCCTGCTTGGCGCGGGTCTTGCCGAGCACCACCGGGTTGACGATCTCCAGATGCGACGGGTTGGCGGTGAGCGACAGATGCACCGGATTGCCGTCGAACTCGCGGTCGGACGACGCACCGAGGTGGTATTTCACGTCGCCCGAGCCCTCGACGTCGTCGGGCGACGACGAGCCGCCCTTGAACTCATGGAAGATCGCCCGATGCGGCTTGCTCAACACCTGTGCCAGCACGTTGAGCCGGCCGCGATGCGCCATGCCGATGACGATCTCTTTGACGCCCAGCGCGCCGCCGCGCTTGATGATCTGCTCCAGCGCCGGGATCATCGACTCGGCCCCGTCGAGGCCGAAACGCTTGGTGCCGGTGAACTTCAGGTCGCAGAATTTCTCGAAGCCCTCGGCCTCGACCAGCTTGTTGAGGATCGCGCGCTTGCCCTCGCGGGTGAACTGGATCTCCTTGTCGCGGCCCTCGATGCGCTCCTGCATCCAGGCCTTCTGCGCCGGATCGGAGATGTGCATGAACTCGAAGCCGAGCGTCTGGCAATAGGTGCGGCGCAGGATGGCGAGGATTTCGCGCAGGGTCGCGAATTCGAGACCGAGCACCTTGTCGAGGAAAATCTTGCGGTCGAAATCGGCCTCCGCAAAGCCATAGCTGCGCGGATCGAGCTCCTCCTCGCTCTTCTCAGGCTCCAGCCCGAGCGGATCGAGCTTGGCGTGGAAGTGGCCGCGGATGCGATAGGCGCGGATCAGCATCAGCGCGCGGATCGAATCGCGGGTCGCCTGCTGCACGTCGGCCGCCGAGATTTCGACGCCCTTGGCCTGGGCTTTGGCTTTGATCTTGTCGCCGACGGTCTGTTCGATCGAGCTCCAATCGCCGGTCAGCGCCGCGACCAGGTCGCCGTCGGCGTGCGGCAGGTCCGGCCGCCGCCACGATGGACCGTGCGCGCTACGCTCGACGTCGCTGCGATTGTCCTTCAGCGCTTCGAAGAACGCGCGCCATTGCGCATCGACCGAGGCCGGATCGGCCTCATAGCGGGCGTGGAGCTGTTCGATATAGGCGGCGTTGCCGCCATAAAGGAAAGACGTGCGGGCGAGCGCCGCATTCGCGTCCTGGCGAGACATAGCGAGTCCTCGATGGGGCACTTGCCCCAGGCCGGCGGCGCATAGGCAAGTGAACCCGCGACCGCCAACGGTTCAACTCATGACTCAGATTTATGACGTGCGAAAGGCTACAAAAGACGCGGCCAAAAAAATAACAGGCCCCGGGGCTATGCCCGGGGCCTGTATCGATCAGGTCAAATGGTGGCCGAGCCTAGAAGCCGCCAAAGTTGAACCGCCAGACCAGCTGGCTGCGGATCGTCTGCACCCATTTTCTGGAGTTGATCGCCGCAGCCGGATTAGCGGTCGGCACGCCGCCGAAAAAGACGACATTGCGGTCGTTGTTGCGGTCGTAGGAGGCAAAGCGATATTCGGTTTTCCAGAACAGGCCGGGGAAAAGGAAGTTGAGGCCGTATTCATAGCCGGTGCCAAGGAACCAGCCGTCATACGTCCGCTCATCGACCGAGAACAACGTCGGCCAAGCCGGTGCTGCTGTTGACGAAGGAGACCCCGTCGAAGCGCGCCTGGGTGTAGCCGCCCGAGACGTAGCCGAGCAATTGCGGCATGATCACGTAGCCGATGCGTCCGCCGGCGGCCCACGACCATTTCAGATCTTCGTCGCCGTTGATGCCGAGCGCAGTGCTGGTCATCTGCCCACGCAGCCGGCCGAAATCCCAGTCGCCGAAGGCGCCGATCACCCAGCTCCCAGCGACCTGATAGTCGCAGCCGACCTGCGCGGTGCCAAACCAACCGCGACCGCCGTTCGTGGTCACCACGTCGAGCGCTGCGCCCGTCACGGCAGAGACGGTCTGGTTTTCCTGATTCCACATGCCGTAGCCGCCGCCGGCGCCGATATAGCAGCCGGTCCAGGAAAAGGTCGGCACGGCGGCAGGTGCCTTATAGGCGGGTGCGCGAGCCGGAATATCGGCCGCGACAGCTGCTGACGACAAAGCGGCCATGGCAGTCATGGCCATCAAAAGCTTTTTCATTGGCATTCCCCAGTTCTGCGACACTTGGCAGCCTGCCTAACAACGGCCCCGACTAGGGCCCGCATCTGCCTGCAGCTTTATCTTTACTGCGGTGGGCCTGAAAACACTGTCACTTCCCTGCAACACCCGCCGTAAAAACGGTGGCTTTGCTGCCGGAAAGTTCCGGTTTTCCCCTGCGATTTGCAGCCAACTCCGCGCCGTCAAGAGCTAAGCAACTCGACCAGCGTCTTGCCGATCCTGGCCGGTGACGGCGACACCTTGATCCCGGCCGATTCCATCGCCGCAATTTTGGACGGCGCGTCGCCCTTGCCGCCCGCGATGATGGCGCCGGCATGGCCCATGCGGCGCCCGGGCGGCGCGGTGCGGCCGGCGATGAAGCCGACCATCGGCTTCTTCCGCCCGCGCTTGGCCTCGTCTTTCAGGAACTGGGCAGCGTCCTCCTCGGACGAGCCGCCGATCTCGCCGATCATGACGATGGCTTCGGTTTTCGGGTCGGCCAGGAACAGCTCCAGCCCGTCGATGAAATCCATGCCCTTGACCGGGTCGCCGCCGATGCCGAGCGCCGTGGTCTGGCCGAGGCCGGCCTGCGAGGTCTGGAACACCGCCTCATAGGTCAGCGTGCCCGAGCGCGACACGATGCCGACCTTGCCGGGCTTGAAGATCGAGGCCGGCATGATGCCGATCTTGCATTCGCCCGCCGTCATCACGCCCGGGCAGTTCGGGCCGATCAGCCGCGACTTCGATCCGCACAGCGAGCGCTTGACCTTCACCATGTCGCCGACCGGGATGCCTTCGGTGATGCAGACGATCAGCGAAATCTCAGCCTCGATCGCCTCGGCGATGGCGTCGGCGGCTCCCGGCGGCGGCACATAGATCACGCTGGCGTCGCAGCCGGTTGCCTTCTTCGCCTCGGCGACGGTGTCGAACACCGGCAGGCCGAGATGGGTCGCGCCGCCTTTGCCGGGCGAGGTGCCGCCGACCATCTTGGTGCCGTAGGCGATCGCCTGCTCGGAATGGAACGTGCCGTTCTTGCCGGTGAAGCCCTGGCAGATGACCTTGGTGTTCTTGCTGACGAGGATGGGCATGCGGTTTCTCAGAAGCTGATCCGTGGGCCTGCGACCTAAGGCCTTGTCATCGACGCCGGCGGCGGATTGACGATAGCGATGAACAAAAAGAACGCGGCAACGCCGAACGCAGCGCCAACGAGGATCCACAGTCGTAGTGTCGAGAACTTTGCGCCGCGCAACACACCATCCACCGCCCAGCGCCTCTGAATGCGAGCAGCCTGGACGAAACACAGCACGGTGAGACGCAGAGGGCCACCAACAGGAGCGCGGCAACGATGACCACGTCTATGCTCCCTTCACCGCTTTGACGATCTTCTGCGCGGCATCGTCGAGATCGTCGGCCGAGGTGACGTTGAGGTTGGAGGTCGCGATGATCTCCTTGCCCTTGTCGACATTGGTGCCTTCGAGCCGCACCACCAGCGGCACGCGCAAGCCGACCTCCTTCACCGCGGCGACCACGCCCTCGGCGATGATGTCGCATTTCATGATGCCGCCGAAGATATTCACCAGAATGCCCTTCACCTTCGGGTCGGACGTTATGATCTTGAACGCCGCCGCGACCTTCTCCTTCGATGCGCTGCCGCCGACGTCGAGGAAGTTCGCCGGCTCCATGCCGTAGAGCTTGATGATGTCCATGGTCGCCATGGCGAGGCCGGCGCCGTTGACCATGCAGCCGATCGAGCCTTCGAGCGCGACGTAGTTGAGATCGTACTTCGACGCCTCGATTTCCTTCTCGTCCTCCTCAGTCGGGTCGCGCAGCGCTGCGATCTCCGGATGGCGGAACAGCGCGTTGTCGTCGAAGCCGATCTTGGCATCGAGGCAGAGCAGCTTGCCGTCCTTGGTGACGACCAGCGGATTGACCTCAAGCAGCGACATGTCACGCAACGTGAAGGCGCGATGCAGGTCGGTGAGCAGCGGGCTCATCTGCTTTTGCAGATCGCCGTCGAGGCCGAGCGCCTTGCAGATGCGCCGGACGTGATGCGGGCAGATGTTGGCGACCGGATCGACCTGGATGGTGACGATCTTGTCCGGGGTGTCGTGCGCGACCTTCTCGATGTCCATGCCGCCTTCGGTCGACACCACGATGGCGATGCGCGAGGTGGTGCGGTCGACCAGCATCGACAGATAGAACTCCTTGGCGATGGCGGAGCCTTCCTCGATGTAGAGGCGATGCACGACCTTGCCGTGCGGGCCGGTCTGGTGCGTGACCAGCGTCGAGCCGAGCAGCCGCGTCGCCTCGGCCCGCACGTCGTCGACCGATTTGACCACCTTGACGCCGCCGGCCTTGCCGCGGCCGCCGGCGTGGATCTGCGCCTTCACCACCCAGACCGGGCCGCCGAGCTCATGGGCGGCCTTGACCGCCTCCTCGACGCTAAGCGCGGGAATGCCCTTCGGCACCGGCACGCCGAAATTCCGCAGCACCGTCTTGGCCTGGTATTCGTGGATGTTCATCGAGCTCGGCCTCTTGCGTCCCGGACGCGGTGCAGCGCGAAGCTCTTGCGAAGCAGTGCACCGCTGATCCGGGACCCAGCTACTTCAAAGAACCGGGGTCAGAGTCATCTCTTGCCCAGATCGGGCGCGATCTTCTGGCAGGCATCGACCAGCGACTTCACGGCGCCGGCGGACTTTTCGAATTCGGCGCGCTCGGAGCTGGACAGCTCGAGCTCGACGATGCGCTCGACGCCCTTGGCGCCGATCACCACCGGCACGCCGACATAGAGGTTCTTGATGCCGTACTCGCCGTTCAGGAAGGCGGCGCAGGGCAGCACGCGCTTCTTGTCGCGCAGATAGCTTTCCGCCATGGCGATCGCCGACGACGCCGGCGCGTAGAATGCCGAGCCGGTCTTGAGCAGGTTGACGATCTCGGCGCCGCCGTTGCGCGTGCGGTTCATGATCTCGTCGACGCGCGCCTGCGTGGTCCAGCCCATGCGGATCAGGTCGGGCAGCGGAATGCCGGCGACCGTGGAGTAGCGCGCCATCGGCACCATGGTGTCGCCGTGGCCGCCGAGCACGAAGGCGCTGACGTCCTCGACCGAGACGTTGAACTCGTCGGCCAGGAAATAGCGCAGCCGCGCCGAGTCCAGCACGCCGGCCATGCCGACCACCATGTTGCGCGGCAGGCCGCAGGCCTTCTGCAGCGCCCACACCATGGCATCGAGCGGGTTGGTGATGCAGATCACGAAGGCGTTGGGCGCGTATTTCTTCAGGCCGGCGCCAACCTGATCCATGACCTTGAGGTTGATGCCGAGCAGATCGTCGCGGCTCATGCCGGGCTTGCGCGGCACGCCGGCGGTGACGATGCAGACGTCGGCGCCCTCGATGCCTTCGTAGGCGTTGGTGCCGGCGAGCTTGGCGTCGAAGCCTTCGACCGGCGACGACTGCACAAGGTCAAGCGCCTTGCCCTGCGGGATGCCTTCGGCGATGTCGAACAGCATGACGTCACCGAGTTCTTTCAATCCAACGAGATGAGCGAGCGTGCCGCCGATCTGGCCGGCGCCGATCAACGCAATCTTATGACGCGCCATGTGGGGAAAACCTTATGCGTGGAACGGCCGAAAACGGCCGTCGCACCGGCTCATTAGCCCTTTCGGCAAGGCCGTTCAAGCCGGCAGAACCGAGGCGGTTGTCGTGACAGTGACGCCTTCCTAACATGCGCCCGGCGGCCGCGCCTGACGCGCCGCCGATCCGGGAGGCGAACATGACGGTGTCGCGCGCTCTGACCGCCGCGTTGCTCGTATGCGGCGTGGCCCTTCACGCCGCCCACGCGCAGAGCTTTCCGGACCGCGTCATCAAGGTGATCGTGCCGTTCACGCCCGGCTCGCCGGTCGATGCCGCCGCGCGCGTCATCACCCAGCACGTGCAGACCCGGCTCGGGCAAAGCATGGTGGTCGAGAACCGGCCCGGCGCCGGCACCACGCTCGGCATCAGGGCGGTGATGGCGGCGCCGCCGGACGGTTACACGCTGCTGTTCATCGGGCCGAACCTTGCCTACACGCCGGTGCTCTATCCGAGCCTCAACTTCGATCCGCTCAAGAGCCTCGCGCCGGTCGCCACCGTGGCGGCCTGGTCGCATGTCATGGTGGTGGCGCCGGCGGTCCCGGCCCGGACCGTCAGGGAGCTGGTCGCGCACATGAAGGCCAACCCCGGCAAGCTCACCTACGGTTACGGGCTTGCGACCACGCCGCACATTCTGGCCGAGACCTTCCGGCAGGCGACCGGCGCCGACTTCGCTGGCGTGCCGTATCGCGGCGGCGAGCAGGCGCGTGCCGATCTTTTGGGCGGCCGCATCGACATCAACATGGCGCCGACCTCGAACCTGCTCGCCATCATTCAGGACAGCCGGGCGCGGCCACTGGCCTTCACCGGGCCGAAGCGGAGCGCCGACCTGCCCGAGGTGCCGACGATGATCGAGAGCGGCTACCCCACGGTCGGCTACGACCCGGACGTGTGGGTTGGGTTTCTGGCGCCGGCCGGCACGCCCGCCGAGGTCGTCAACAAGGTCAACGCCGCGGTCAACGAAAGCTTGAAATCCGATGACATGAAAGCGGTCCTCGCCAAGCTCGGCTGGGAGCCGATGTCGACCACGCCGAGCGGGTTCACAGCGTTCATCGCAGGCGAAGTGAAGAAGTGGCCGCCGCTGTTGCAAGCCGCCGGGCTGAAAGCGGAGTAACCCTCAAGCGACCGTGCCAGCGCCACGGTCCCGTTTGCGTCAGGCTGTGCTACCGTCAAGCGATGGCGCAAGGAGCCGTGCGCAAGCGGCCGGCCGTGAGCCATGCGCAGGCCGAGTAGGTATTGCGGAGCAAAGCTGATGCGGCCGGCATTCGCGCTCGCGGCAACGATGATCGCACTGGCCGGTTGCGCGAACGCTGCCGGCGCGCAGGATTTCCCGACCCAGACCATCAAGCTGGTGGTGCCGTTCCTGGCCGGCGGGCCGGTCGATGCGCTGGCCCGCGTGATGGCGCCGCATCTGCAAGGCCGCCTCGGCCAGAACGTCATCATCGAAAACCGTTCCGGCGGCGGCACCAGCCTCGGCGCCAAGACGGTGGCGGCGGCGGAACCGGATGGCCACACCCTGCTCTTCATCGGCCCGAACGTGGCGTATTACCCGGTGCTGCTGCCCGATCTCGATTTCGATCCAGCGAAGAGCCTGGTCCCGGTTGCGACCGCCGTCACCTGGTCGCACCTGATCGCGGTGGCGCCGTCGGTGCCGGCCCGGACCATTCCGGAGCTGGTGGCGCACGCCAAGGCCAATCCCGGCACGCTGGCGTTCGGCTTCGGGCTTGCAACCATGCCGCATATCATCGGCGAAACCTTCAAGCAGGCCGCCGGCATCGACGTCATCAACGTGCCCTATCGCGGCGGCGAGCAGGCGCGCGCCGATCTGCTGGGCGGGCGGATCCACATCAACGTCGCGCCGGTGCCGCAGCTCATGCCGCTGATCCAGGACGGCAAGATCCGGCCGCTCGCCTACACCGGGCCAAAGCGCAGCCCTGACCTGCCGGACGTACCGACCATGGCCGAAAGCGGGCTGCCGCAGGTCGGCTTCGATCCAGACGTCTGGATGGGACTGCTCGCGCCGGCCGGCACGCCACCCGCGGTCGTCGACAAGCTCAACCGCGAGATCAACGCCGTGCTCACCTCGGCCGACATGGCGCCGGCGCTCAGGCGTTTCGGCTACGACGCCATGATCACCACGCCGGCGGAGTTCGCGACGTTTTTCGCCGCCGAGCTGCGCAAGTGGCCGGCGATCCTGAAGGCCACCGGCATCAAGCCGCAGTAGGCGCTTCAGGTCTCCACGATGCCCTCGCTCGATCCGATCGCGCCGGACTCCCGCCGGCCGTGCGGCAGCGCGAGGTAGGATTGCGAGCGCATCTCGATCAGCCGCGAGGCGGTGCGTTTGAACTCGCCGGCCTCGAAACCGTCGCTGCCGGTGTAGAGCGCATCCGGCTCCGCCGCCGCCGACGCCACCAGCTTCACGGCATGGTCGTAGAGCGTGTCGATCAGGATGATGAAGCGCTTGGCGGCGTTGCGCTGCTCGAAGCCCATGACCGGGATGCGGTCGATGATCAGCGTGTGGAATTCGTGCGCGACGCGCAGATAATCGGCGGCCGCCAGCGGCTGCTCGCACAGATCGTGGAAGAAGAACCGCGCCACCCCCATGGCGGCGCGCGGCACGCGCAGCTTGCGGCCTTTGACCGACAGCTCCTGCGGCATGCCGCTGCTGCTGCCGACCAGGCGCCGCCAGGCGGCATCGAGCGCGGCCGCCGCGTCGTCGTCGGCCGGCACGTACCAGACCTTCTGGCCGGCGAGCTTCTCCAGCCGGAAATCGGTGCGGGCCGAGAGCTGATGCACCTCCATGTGCCGCTCGATCATGGCGATGAACGGCAGGAACAGCGCGCGGTTCAGTCCATCGCGGTACAGGTCGCCGGGCGCGACGTTCGAGGTCGCGACCACCACGACGCCGAGCTCGAACAGCCGCGCGAACAGGCGGCCGAGGATCATGGCGTCGGCAATGTCGGTGACGTGGAATTCGTCGAAGCAGAGCAGCCAGCTCTCCTCGGCGATCTCGGCGGCGGCAAGCCGGATCGGATCGTCGTCGGCGATCTCGCCGAATTTCAGCTTTTGTCGGAACACGCGCACGCGCTCGTGCACGTCGCTCATGAACTCGTGGAAATGCGCGCGGCGCTTGCGGACCACCGGGCTTGCTTCGAAGCACAGGTCCATCAGCATGGTCTTGCCGCGGCCGACGTCGCCGAACACGTAAACGCCCTTGGCGGTCTCCTGATCGGTGCTTTGGCCGAACAGCCAGCCGATCGGATGCGAGCGGCGCGCCGAGCGATGCGCGGCGACGCGCTGCTCCAGCGCCTCGAGCCGCACCAGCAGACGCTCCTGCGCCGGGTCGCGCTCGATCTTTTTGGTGACGGTGAGAGCTTCGTAAAGTTCGCGGACCGACATTTGTTGTTCAAATCGCGTTTCCGCAGCGATAGAGCCTGCGCGAAAATTGGGCAAGCAAGCCCGGCATCGACGGCCGCTTTCACGCGCGCACATGACAGCCATGCAAAACGAAACTTTAGGCGCGCAGCCGCAATTATGTTGCAGTGCAGCACTAGATCGATTCGATGTCAGGAGATTCGAAATGCAAGAACCACTCGCCGATGGCGGCCTGATCCGCAAACTGTGGGTCGGCGAAGCCGACCGGTATCGCGACCATCTGCTGCGGCTTGATCGCGGCAGCCGGCACAGCCGGTTCGGCGGCGGTGTGGCCGACACCTTCATTCACAGCTACGTGCAACGGACGTTCACGCTATGCGCGGCGGTGCATGGCTATTTCGTCGATGGCGTGCTGCGCGGCGCCGCCGAGCTGCGCCCGCTCGGCCCGGCACTGGCACGCGAAGCCGAGGCCGCATTCAGCATCGAAGCGCCCTGGCAGAGCCACGGCGTCGGCTCGATGCTGCTGGCCCGCACCCTGCTGGCCGCGCAAAACCGCGGCATCAAGACGCTGCACATGGCCTGCCTCGCCAATAACAACCGCATGCAGGAGCTGGCGCGCAAGTTCGACGCCGAATTGAGCTTCGATTTCGGCTCGGTGGTCGGCGAGGTCGCGGCGGCGCGGCCGACGCCGCTGTCGATGCTGCGCGAATTCGTCGTCGATGGCCACGGCTTCGCCACCGCCGTGCTCGACGTGCAGTCGCGGATGCTCAAGCCGGTCTGACTAAAAGGATCGGCGCACTCGCTTCCCTCGCCCCGCTCTTGCGGGGAGAGACAGTTGCGCCCGAAAAACAAGGAAAACACCGCGTTAACGGATTGGCTGGAATTGCTCCGTATCCTGCGCGTTCTGCAGAGATCGGGAGTTCCAGTCATGGCTGTCGTGCACGCGGCGGAAATTCGCGTCTTGGGGTCGTCCGCCATCGAGGATTACCACGCCCACCTGCTGCGGCTGGACCGTGCCAGCCGGTTCCCCGGCGCCGACGACCGCTCGATCGACGCCCATTGCCTTGGGCTGATCACCACAGGCGCGATCCTGATCGGCGCCTATGTGAAGGGCATCATGCGCGCCGCCGCCGAAATCGTGCCCGACCGCACCGCGCGGCGCGCCGATGCCGCCATCACCATCGAGGACGGCTTCCACGATCGCGGCTTCGAGCGCGAACTGACGGCACGGATCGTCGACGAGGCGCGCCGGCACCACATCAACGATCTGCGCGTGCACGAGCAGACCACATCGCGAAGCTATCGCATCCCGGTGCTCGAGCTGCACAGCTACGCTTCGGCGTGATTTGACGCTAAGCAAACATGCTTAGGTGATCAGCGGATAGGCCGCCTCGATCACATAGGGGCCGCCGCCGACCGAGGCGCGCGACGAGAACAGCACAAATCGCGACGCCGGAAACGGTGGCGAGCGGAAGGCGGCGCGGGTCGAAAGATATTCGGCGACCTCGCGGCTTGATGAATCGCGCAGCCGCGCCAGCGTGACGTGCGGCGTGAACTTGCGCCCCTCCGGGTCCAGGCCGACGCGCTGCATCAGGCGCTCGTGTTCGGCCTGCAACTCCATCATCGCCGGCGATGGCGCGGCCTGCGCCACCACGGCGCGCGGCTTGCGGCCGCCGAACGACGCCAGCCCGTCGAGCCGCCACTCAAAGCCGCGCCGCCGCACCTGGCCGAGCAGCGAGGCGATGTCTCCGGCCAGCGCATCATCGACGTCGCCGATGAAACGCAGCGTCATGTGGTAGTTCTCGGGATCGATCCAGCGCGCGCCCGGCAGGCCGCCGCGCAACATCGACAGATCGTCGACCCAGGCGGCGGGAATTTCCAGACCTGTGAACAGCCGCGGCATTGTCAGCTCTTACTTTGTCTTGCTTATCACTTGTCTTGCTTGGCCCGCACCCGCGCGATCAGCGCCTCGACCTTGGGCAGAATGCGGTTGACGATGACGGCGACCCCGGCGGCGCTCGGGTGCAGGCCGTCGTTCAGATTGAGCTTCGGGTCGCGGACGACACCGGCGACGAAAAACGGATCGAGGATGAGATCGTGCGCGGCGGCAAGCTCCGGATAGATGCGGTTGAACTCGCGTGCGAAGTCGGCGCCGAGATTGGGCGCCGCCAGCATGCCGCTGAGCAGCACCTCGATGCCGCGCGCCTTCAGTCGGCGGACGATCGTCTCCAACGCGGTGCGCGTCACCGCCGGATCGACGCCGCGCAGCATGTCGTTGGCGCCGAGCTCGAGGATCACCGCGTCGGTGCCCTGCGGCACCGACCAGTCGAGCCGGGCGAGCCCGCCCGAGCTGGTGTCGCCCGAAACCCCGGCGTTGGCGACCTCGACCGCGACGCCCTTGGCCCTGAGCGCCGCTTCGAGTCGCGCCGGGAACGCCTCGCTCGCCGGCAGCTGATAACCTGCGGTCAGCGAATCGCCGAGCGCCACGATCCTGACCGGCCGCTCGGCCGCGCCGGCTGTCGCGATCCACGCGCAGCACAGCAACGCCAGCGCCGCAAGCCGCTGGACCTTGAGGGGCCGCATCCCATATGAGCGTGGCGCAGGATCGCAACGCAGGCCGGCATTACCTTTCATGAACGACACCTCGTCTGTGGCAGGCCCGGCCATCGCGCTGTCCGGCGTCAATCTTACGCTCGGCCGCGGCGCCGCCCGAGTGCATATCCTCAAAGACATCGATTTGCATATAGGACGCGGCGAGGCCATTGGCCTGGTCGGGCCGTCCGGGTCGGGCAAGACCACGCTGCTGATGGTCATGGCCGGGCTCGAACGCGCCGACACCGGCTCGATCGAGGTTGCAGGCTCCGACCTGCGCGGGCTGGACGAGGATGCGCTCGCCCGCTTTCGCGGCCGCAATGTCGGCATTGTGTTTCAGTCGTTCCATCTGATCCCGACCATGACGGCGCTGGAAAACGTCGCGGTGCCGCTCGAGCTTGCCGGCGACGCCGATGCGTTCACCCGCGCCAAGCAGGAGCTGGCAGCGGTCGGACTCGGCGCCCGGCTCGACCATTATCCGGCGCAACTGTCCGGCGGTGAGCAGCAGCGCGTCGCGCTCGCCCGGGCGCTGTCGCCCAATCCGGCCATCCTGGTGGCGGACGAGCCGACCGGCAATCTTGACGAGGCCACCGGCCGGCAGGTGATCGATCTGCTGTTCGCCGGCCACGTCGAGCGCGGCACCACGCTGGTGCTGGTGACGCACGACCCGGCGCTGGCGCAGCGCTGCGACCGCATCGTGCACATGCGCTCGGGCCGGATCGAAACGCCCGCCAAGGCGGCGGTCCATGGCGCTTGAGCCTCGCACGTCATCGGCCAACCGCCTGCCGCTGTGGTTCAAGCTCGCCTATAGCGCGTTCATGGCAGTGCTGGTTCCGGTCTATTGGCACTATTACGGGCCGACCAACTTCCTCTACTTCTGCGACGTGGCGCTGATCCTCACGCTGGTCGGCATCTGGCTGGAAAGCCCGCTGCTGATCTCCATGTGTGCGGTCGGGATCCTGTTGCCGCAGGCGCTGTGGGTCGTGGATTTCCTCGGCAACCTGCTAGGTTTTCCGATCACCGGCATGACCGACTACATGTTCAAGCACGAGAACTCGCTATTTCTGCGCGGGCTCTCGCTGTTTCACGGCTGGCTGCCGTTCCTACTGGCGTTCCTGGCCTGGCGGCTGGGCTATGACCGGCGTGGCTGGCTGGCGTGGAGCGGGCTCGCCGTCGCCCTGCTGCTGATCTGCTTCTTCCTGATGCCGCCGCCGCATCCCGATCCGGGACTGACGCCGGTCAACATCAACTACGTTTGGGGCATGAGCGATAATTTCGCGCAAAGCTTCGTCCATCCGGCGGTGTGGCTGATCGGGCTGATTATCGGCATCCCGTTGCTGCTGTGCCTCCCGGTGCATCTTCTGCTGTTGCGCCTGGCGCCGAGGGCGCCGCAATGACGACAGCGATCGCCTCCGGCCAACGCACGTCTTCGCTCCGCTTCGCGCTGCGCGAGCTGCGCGGCGGCTTGCGCGGCTTCTATGTCTTCATCGCCTGCATCGCACTCGGCGTGATGGCGATTGCCGGCGTCGGCTCGTTCGCGCGCGCGCTCAGCGACGGGCTCGGGCGTGACGGCCAGGTGATCCTGGGCGGCGACGCCGATTTCTCGCTCATCCACCGCGAGGCGAACGAGGCCGAGCGCAAATTCCTCAATGCCCACGGCAAGGTTTCGGTCGCCGCCACCATGCGGGTGATGGCGCGCGCGGGCGAACGCCGCGCGCTGGTCGAGCTCAAGGCGGTGGATGACAACTATCCGCTTTACGGCGCGGTCGCGCTCGATCCCGACCTGGCGCTCAGCCGCGCGCTCGCTCGGCGCGATGGCGCCTACGGGGCGGTGGTCGATTCCACGCTGCTCGCCCGGCTCGACCTTGCGCCGGGCGCACGCATCGCCATCGGCAACGCCAGCTTCGAGATCGCGGCCGCGATCAAGTCCGAGCCGGACAAGCTTGCCGCGGGTCTGGCGTTCGGCCCGCGCGTGATCGTCAGCGAGGCGGCGCTGCGGGCCACCGGCCTGCTCCAGCCCGGCAGCCTGGTGCGATGGCACTATCGCCTGCGATTGCCGGACGGCGGCGACCGCGTCGCAGCCGCGCTGACCGCGGCGGCAACGGCGCAGCTTCCGAACGCCGGCTGGCAAATGCGCACCCGCTCCAACGCGTCGCCGTCGCTGGAGCGCAACGTCGAGCGCTTCACCCAGTATCTCACGCTGGTTGGCCTGACCGCGTTGCTGGTCGGCGGCGTCGGCGTTGCGAACGCGGTAAAAAGCCACATCGACCGCAAGCGCGACGTCATCGCCACCCTGAAGGCGCTGGGTGCCACCGGCGGCCGCGTGTTCGCGATCTATCTGATGCAGGTGTCGCTGTTGTCGGCGATCGGCGCCGCCATCGGGATCGCGATCGGCGCGGCGTTGCCGTTCGGCATCGCGGCGGCGTTCGGCCCGCTGATCCCGCTGCCGATCGCGCCGGCGCTGCATCCCGACGAGCTTGCGCTCGCTTTCGCCTACGGGTTGTTGACCGCGCTCGCCTTCGCGCTCTGGCCGCTCGGCCGCGCGCATGACGTGCCGGTCTCGGCGCTGTTCCGCGACGCGGTCGCGCCCGGCACGCGCTGGCCACGACGGCGCTACATCGTCGCTACCGCCGTCGTGGTCGCCGTGCTGGTCGCCGCCGCGGTGACGCAGACCTACGACCGTCGCATCGCAATGATCTTTGTCGGCGCCGCGGCCGCGGTGTTCATGACGCTGCAACTGGTTGCCGTTGGGTTGATGGATGCCGCGCGCCGGCTGCCGCATGCGCGTATGACTGCGTTGCGGCTGGCGATCGCCAACATCCACCGGCCAGGCGCGCTGACGCCGACCATCGTGCTGTCGCTCGGCCTCGGTCTATCGCTGCTGGTCACGGTGATCGAGATCGACGGCAACCTGCGCCGGCAGTTCACCGCCGCCCTGCCTGACAAGGCGCCGTCGTTCTATTTCGTCGACATCCAGTCGGCCGACACCGAGCGGTTCGACGCCTTGGTGCGCAAGCTTGCGCCGCGGGCCACGCTCGAGCGCGTGCCGATGCTGCGCGGGCGCATCATGTCGGTCAACGGCGTCAATGCCGAAGACATCAAGGCGCCTCCGAATGCGTCCTGGGTGCTGCAAAGCGACCGCGGCATCACCTACGCGGCCGAAGTGCCGCGCGGCTCGGCGGTGGTCGAGGGCCAGTGGTGGGGCGACAACGACCAGGGCCCGCCGCTGGTCTCGTTCGAGAAAAAGATCGCCGACGGGCTCAAGCTCAAGGTCGGCGATCCGGTGGTGGTCAACGTGCTCGGCCGCAACATCGACGCGCGCGTCGCCAACCTGCGAAGCGTGCATTGGGAGAGCCTGGGGATCAATTTCGTGCTGGTGTTCTCACCCGGGACGTTTACCGGCGCGCCGCACACCCATATCGCGACCCTGACCTATCCGGACGGCGGCACGGTCGCCGAGGAAACCGCGCTGCTCAAGGCGGTGAGCGAGGCGTTTCCGGCGGTGACCACGGTGCGGGTGAAGGACGCGATCGAGGCGGTCGCCGATATCGTGCGAAATCTGGTGCTGGCGGTGCGCGGCGCCAGCGCATTGGCGCTGGTCGCGGCGGTGCTGGTGCTGGGCGGAGCGCTTGCCGCCGGCCACCGCTACCGCGTGTACGACGCGGTCGTGCTCAAGACGCTGGGCGCAACGCGCGGCCGGCTGATCGGCGCCTATGCGCTCGAATACCTTCTGCTCGGGGCCGCGACCGCGCTGTTCGGGGTGGCGGCCGGCTCGATCGCCGCCTGGATCGTCGTCACCGAAGTCATGAACCTGTCGTTCGCGTGGCTGCCCGGGCCGGCGGCCGCTGCGGCATTTGGCGCCGTGCTGGTCACGGTGACCTTCGGGCTGATCGGCACCTTCACGGCACTTGGCCATAAGCCCGCGACGGTGCTCAGGAATTTGTAGTATTGCGACAAACGGTCGCGCAATTTGCCAAATTTTCATGATGTTGACGGCTACCATACGCAGGCACGGCGACATGATATGATCGTTGCCAAGTCGGTGGCGCGCAGCGGCATGTGTGTCGGCTGCGGCTGCCAATGAGGAGTGAAGTCGCAATCGGTTCGACAACCATGGGGGTTTCGACGATGTCGGACTACAATCGCAACATCGGTTCCGCGCCATTCGGACAGGCGATCGGTCAAGCTGTCGCCGTGGACGAGGGACTGCGCGCCTACATGCTGCGCGTCTACAACTACATGGCGCTCGGTCTTGCCATCACGGGCTTAGCCGCGCTCGGCATCTACATGCTTTCGGTCACCGGCGACATGGCGTTGGCGGCAAAAGCCGTCCGCAATGGCGCCGAGGTCCCGGCGCGGATCCCGGGCGGCCTGTATCTCACCCAGTTCGGCTACTACATCTACGTCAGCCCGATCAAATGGGTCATCATGCTGGCGCCGCTGGCGATGGTGTTCGTGCTGAGCTTCGGCGTCGATCGGATGCGGCCGGCGACCGCGCAGATCACGTTCTGGATCTTTGCCGCCCTGATGGGCATTTCGCTCAGCTCGATCTTCCTGGTGTTCACCCACACCTCGATCGTGCGGGTGTTTTTCATCACCGCGGCCTCGTTCGGCGCGCTCAGCCTGTGGGGCTACACGACCCAGCGCGATCTTTCGAGCATGGGTTCGTTCCTGATGATGGGCCTGTTCGGCGTCGTGCTGGCGAGCCTGGTCAACCTGTTCATGCACAGCAGCGCGCTACAATTTGCGATCTCGGTCATCGGCGTCATTGTGTTCGCGGGCTTGACCGCCTGGGACACCCAGCGTCTGAAGAACGAATATCTGTATGGCGCGATGGACGGCGAAGCGGTCGAGCGCTCGGCGATCAGCGGCGCGCTGTCGCTGTACCTGAACTTCATCAACCTGTTCACGCTGCTGTTGCAGCTGCTCGGCCAGCGCGACGAGTAAGCGCCCGCCAAGGCATGACAGGACGATCAAGGGCCCCGGCCGGTTGCCGGGGCCTTTTTTGCCCGCCGGGGCCCGCTTTAACGTTTGGTAACCCGGTTCCAGCGAGCCCCGCCCGCGCCCTGGCGAACGCACCGCTGGTGCACTAGATTCCAGGCAAGACGCTGCCGGCTCGTGCCGGCTGTCCAGAGGCCCGGCTCCGCCCGGGATCAGAGAGGGATGGACTTCCATGTCTGACTTCCACCGGAATGTGGCGGCGGGCGGTTATGCCGACCGTGCGGCCATCGATGCGGGCCTGCGCGCCTACATGATCCGCGTCTACAACTACATGGCGGCCGCCGTGGCGCTGAGCGGCGTGGTGGCCTGGCTCACCTACAACGCCGCGGTGGTCACCGACACCGCCGGCAAGGTCACCGGTCTGACGCCGTTCGGCCAGATGGTGCTCAGCGGTCCGGCGATGATCGTGCTGCTGCTGGGCACGCTGGGGCTGGTGTTCTTCATCAGCTTCCGCATCCAGCGTCTGCAATTCACCACCGCGCTCACGCTGTTCATGGTCTATGCCGGCCTGCTCGGCGTGACGCTGACGCCGATCTTCCTGGTGTACACCGGCGCCTCGATCACCAAGGTGTTCTTCATCTCGGCGGCCTCGTTTGGCGCGTTGAGCCTGTGGGGCTACACCACCCAGCGCGACCTGTCGGGGATGGGCTCGTTCATGATCATGGGCCTGTTCGGCATCATCATCGCGAGCCTGGTCAACCTGTTCCTCAAGTCGAGCGGGCTTGACTTCGCAATCTCGGCGATCGGCGTCATCGTGTTCGCCGGCCTGACCGCCTGGGACACCCAGCGGATCAAGGAGATGTACGACGCCAGCGATGACAGCAACTCCGCCGGCCGCAAGGCGGTGATGGGCGCGCTGTCGCTCTACCTCGACTTCATCAACCTGTTCCTGATGCTGCTCCGCCTGGTCGGCGACCGGCGCTGATTGCACAGGTTTGAAACGGCAACGCCCCGGCCGCTCGCCGGGGCGTTTTCTTTTGTGCTTTGATGGGGCGATGCCGCCGCCCGCGCTCCGCCCCGCCACGCCCGCCGACGTTGCCGCCATCACGCGCATCTATGCGCAAGCGGTCGATCACGGCACCGCGTCGTTCGAGCTCGAGCCGCCGAGCGAGGATGAAATGACCCGCCGGATGCGGGCACTGCTGGACGGCGGATTTCCGTATTGGATCGCCGAGCTCGACGGCACCGTGGTCGGATACGCCTATGCCGGGCCATACCGGGCGCGGCCGGCCTACCGCTTCACCGTGGAGGACTCGATCTATGTCGATCCGAAGGCCCAGGGCCGCGGTATCGGCCGCGCGCTGCTCGACCGGCTGATCGCGGACTCGACCAGTCGCGGGTTCCGCCTGATGATCGCGGTGATCGGCGACAGCGCACAAACGCCCTCGATCGAGCTGCACCGCGCCGCCGGCTTCAAGATGGTCGGCACATTCGAGAACGTCGGCTTCAAGTTCGACCGCTGGCTCGACAGTGTGCTGATGCAGCGCGCACTCGGTGAGGGCGCGACCACCAAGCCGCGATAGCAGGCATCATGGTCAGGGCACTGCTGGCGGCCATCCGCGCCCCCAATCACGGTCGGGGCCGGCAGTGAACGGGGATAGGCTGATCGATCAGACCGCGACCAGCCTCGGGCCTTTGTCGAGGGCGCGCAGCACGCGCTCAAGCTCGTGGCCGCGCCGCACGATCAGGCCGGTCGCCGACACCACGCTGTAGGCGCCCTGACGGCGGGCGAGGCGGGGATTTTTCTCGATGCGGTAGATCGGCACTTCCGAAGAGCGCCGGAACACGGAGAACACGGCCCGGTCCTTGAGGAAGTCGATCGCGTAGTCGCGCCACTCGCCGGCGGCCACCATACGGCCATACAGGCCAAGGATGCGGTCGAGCTCACGCCGGTCGAAGGTCACCTGGTTGCCGGGGGCGGCCGACGCTGGGACGCCCCCGTGAATCTCGCTCGGTTCGGTTTCGCCGAAGGTCATACGGCGCCTCCCTTGCTGCCGTCCCGGGCCCGATCCCGAACCATCGGGACCGGCTTTCGGGACCAAGATCATGCCCAATGGACTTATGATCGCGCCAGAATCGAGCCGCGGCAAGGGCTTAGGAACAGGCCGCGGTCATCACGGATTTGTTAATGAAATCATAATGCTGCCCAATTTCGGACAGGGGGTCGCCAAGCTGCGGAGTACACTTGCGACAGTTGCCTCAGGCCCGGTCTCGACGAAGTTCCGGATTCCTCAGCCCCCCAGCCCCCCGGGGCTTCTAGAGACCGGGCCGGTTGTTTCGCGTACGGTTCAATCCCCAACGCTTCAGGGCCGGCTTGTTTAGCCGGCCCTTTTTTATGTTTGCGACGGCCGAGCGCCAATCTCGATGGCGCTGGCGTTGGTGGTTCAAGCAACCGGAGTTTCAGCGGATAGCGAGTTGCGCGGCGCCGAGCATAACCTTCGGCGCACTGGCGACGCCGCTCTGCACAATGATGACCGCAGAATCGATGTGGCCGGTCTGCAGGTCCTTGAGCGGCACCTGGTAGGTTTCTGCCTTGCCGCTCCAGTCGCCGAGCTTGATCCAGCGCCGCACCACGTTGGTGTAAGTGAGCGTGTGCCCGCTGTTCTCGCCGCGGCCGATCGCGACCGGCACCGACCGGGTGACCGGGCACAGCCAGACCTCAGCTTGACGCTCCTGACCCTTGTCGTCCTTGGCGCCCGGCACGGTCACCGTGACGCTGTCGCCGTTGACCGACATGGCCACCGGCAAGGTCAGCGGCGCGTGCTGATCGCGGGTCTGCCGGATCGCGCGCTCGATCGCGGACTTGTCACTACCCAGCGCGTGCACGGCGCCGTCGATCACCGCCTGTGGCGTGTAGACCTGGCGGTCGCCGCGCGCCTTGGCATAGGCGCGCTGGCGGTTGGAATGGCCGGCGAGCGCCAGCGTGTCCTTCCAGCCGAGATAGTCCCAGTAGTCGACCGCAAGGCTCAGCGCGATGACCGACGGATCGCGCGCGTATTCGGCGATCAGCTTGTCGGCGGCCGGGCAAGACGAGCAGCCCTGGCTGGTGAACAGCTCGATCACCGCGCGCGGCTCGGCCCCGGCGGCTTGGTTGGCGAGCACGGATAGGCAGGCCAGCGCGAGCGAGGACGCAATGCGGAGACGGACCATGGCGATCTCCCACCTCTGCCCCACCAGGCCGCGGATACCCAGCCTGGATGTCATAGCGAGGTCGGCCATCACCCGCCACTCACTTCGCGGTGAGGCAAGGCGTGATCCAGCGCCGCTCGCTCACGCCGCGAGATGGCGCAGCACATATTGCAGGATGCCGCCGTTCTTGAAGTAATCGAGCTCGTCGTAGGTGTCGATGCGGCAGATCAGCGGCACGCGCTTGAGCCCGCCGTCGGCAGCGACGATCTCCGCCATCAGCCGCTGACGCGGCTTCAGATCGCCGTGCAGGCCACGGATGGTCACCTGCTCGCTACCCCGTAGACCCAGCGTCTGCCAGGACGTGCCCTCCTCGAAGGACAGCGGGATCACGCCCATGCCGATCAGGTTGGAGCGGTGAATACGCTCGAACGATTGCGTGATCACTGCGCGGATGCCGAGCAGCGTCGTGCCCTTGGCCGCCCAATCGCGCGACGACCCGGTGCCGTATTCCTTGTTGGCAAACACCACCAGCGGCACGCCGTCGGCGCGGTATCTCATCGCCGCGTCGTACATCGCCATGCGCTGCTTCGACGGATAGTGGATGGTCACGCCGCCTTCGACGCCCGGCACCATCTGGTTCTTGATGCGGATGTTGGCGAAGGTGCCGCGCATCATGACCTGGTGATTGCCGCGCCGCGTGCCGTACTGGTTGAAGTCCTTCGGCCGCACCTGATGGTCGCGCAGGTATTCGCCCGCGGGGCTCTCTTCCTTGATCGAGCCGGCTGGCGAGATGTGGTCGGTGGTGATCGAATCCAGGAACAGGCCGAGGATGCGCGCGTCGACGATGTCCTCGATCGGCCGCTGGCGCTTCTCCATGCCTTCGAAATACGGCGGGTTCTGCACGTAGGTCGAGCGGTCGTCCCAGGCATAGGTCAGCCCGCCCTTGACCGCGATCTTGCCCCAGGCGGCGTCGCCCTTGAACACGTTGGCGTATTTCTTGGCGAACACCTGCTTGGTGATGCACTGCCGGATGATCGCATTGATCTCGCGGCTGTTCGGCCAGATGTCCTTGAGGAAAACCTTCTTGCCCTTCTTGTCGAGGCCAAGCGGCTGCTTGGCCACGTCGACATACATCGAGCCGGCGATCGCATAGGCCACCACCAGCGGCGGCGAGGCCAGATAGTTCGCCCGCACGTCCTGGTTCACGCGGCCCTCGAAGTTGCGGTTGCCGGACAGCACCGCCGCCGCCACCAGGTCGTGCTTGTTGATCGCCTCGGAGATTTCCTCCGGCAGCGGCCCGGAGTTGCCGATGCAGGTGGTGCAGCCGAAGCCGACCAGGTTGAAGCCCAGCGCGTCGAGATCCTTTTGCAGGCCGGATTTTTCGTAATAGTCGGCGACCACCTGCGAGCCCGGCGCGAGCGAGGTCTTCACCCACGGCTTGACGGTCAGCCCTTTGGCGACCGCTTTGCGGGCGAGCAGGCCGGCGGCCACCATCACCGATGGGTTCGAGGTGTTGGTGCACGAGGTGATGGCGGCGATCACCACATCGCCGTGGCCGAGCGTGAAGTCGCGGCCTTCGACCGGCACGCGGCCCTTGCCGCCGGCCTTGGCGAAGTCCTTGTCCATCGGCGCGGTCGCGATCGACGGATGCAGTTCGAACACATCCTTGCCGCCACCGTCGCTGGGCTTGTTGAATTCCTTCTCCATCGCCTGGGCGAAGCTCGACTTGGCGTCCTTCAGGGCGACGCGGTCCTGCGGCCGCTTCGGGCCGGCGAGCGACGGCTCGATGCTCGAGAGCTCGAGCTTGAGCACGTCGGTGAAGATCGGGTCGGGCGTGGCCTTGGTGCGATAAAGGCCCTGCGCCTGGGCGTAGGCGCGAACCAGTTCCAGCCGCGCCGGCGGGCGGTTGGTGTCGGTCAGGTACTGCATGGTGTCGTCGTCGATCGGGAAGAAGCCGCAGGTCGCACCGTATTCCGGCGACATGTTGCCGATGGTGGCGCGGTCGGCGATGGTCAGGCCGGCAAGGCCCGGACCGAAGAACTCGACGAACTTCCCGACCACGCCGCGCTTGCGCAGCATTTGCGTGACGGTCAGCACCAGGTCGGTCGCCGTCATGCCTTCCTTGAGCTTGCCGGTCAGCTTGACGCCGATCACTTCGGGCAGAACCATCGAATACGGCTGGCCGAGCATGGCGGCTTCGGCCTCAATGCCGCCGACGCCCCAGCCCAGCACCGAAAGGCCGTTCACCATGGTGGTATGCGAGTCGGTGCCGACCAGGGTGTCGGGATAGGCGACCTCCATGGTCTGCTCTTTGCCGTCAACCTTGACCTTGTCGCTCGCGGTCCACACCGTCTGCGACAGATATTCGAGATTGACCTGATGGCAGATGCCGGTGCCCGGCGGCACGACGCGGAAATTGCTGAACGAGCGCTGCGCCCACTTCAGGAATTTGTAGCGCTCCTGATTCTGCTTGTATTCCTCTTCGACGTTCTTCTTGAACGAGTCCTTGTGGCCGAAGAAATTCACCGCCACCGAATGGTCGATGACGAGATCGACCGGCACCAGCGGATTGATCTTCTTGGCGTCGCCGCCGAGATGCTCCATGGCGTCGCGCATGGCCGCCAGATCGACCACCGCCGGCACGCCGGTGAAGTCCTGCATCAGCACGCGCGCCGGGCGGAACGGCACTTCGCGGTCGGAGGTCTTGGTCTTGAGCCACGCCGCGAACGCCTGGATGTCCTCTTTGGTGACAGTGCGGCCGTCTTCGTTGCGCAGCATGTTCTCGAGCAGCACCTTGAGCGAGAACGGCAGCCGCGAGATGCCCTTGAGGCCGTTTTTCTCGGCCACGGGCAGGCTGTAATAGGCGTAGGTCTTGCTGCCGACTTTCAGCGTCCTGCAGCACTTGAAGCTGTCGAGCGAGGTCATGACGACGGGTTCCATCCCAGGACGCGGGCGCGTCAGGCGGTCCTGTGCTAAACCATTGCCAGAACTGACCTTCTGCCCCCGGGCCGGCACTCGGACATAGCTCGATGTCCGCGCCGCGCAGCCAACGGGCTTATAAGGGCTTTTTTCGCGCTACACAAACGACCAGCGCGGAACGGATGAGGGGCAGCTTTGCAGTATTTTCAAGGCTTCCGGCGGCCCGCCCGGGCAGCGTGACGGGTTCAAACGCCCGAGGAACCGGCCATGCGGCTTGAAGGAACCGACCTGGTCTGCGTCCGCGGCGGCCGCGTGGTCTTTGGCGAGCTCGATTTCTCGCTGGGCGGTGGCGAGGCGCTGTTGGTCACCGGGCCGAACGGAGCCGGTAAATCCTCGCTTTTGCGCATGATTGCCGGGTTGGTGCAGGTGGCCCATGGCTGGCTCCGGCTGGTTGACGGCCCTGCCGACCGGACCATCCCGGAGCAGGCGCATTACCTCGGGCACCAGGACGCGCTGAAGCCCGCGCTGACGGTGGCCGAGAACCTCCGGTTCTGGGCCGCCTATCTCGGCAGTACGGGCAGTCAGGCGGCAGCGCTGGCGACGGTCGGGCTCGAGGGCGTGGCCGAGCTGCCGGCGGCCTATCTGTCGGCCGGGCAACGCCGCCGGCTGTCGATCGCGCGGCTGATCGCCGTGCCGCGGTCGATCTGGTTGCTGGACGAGCCCACCGCGGCGCTCGACCGCGCCGCACAGGCGACGCTCGCGGACTTGATGCGGCAGCACCTTGCCGGCGGCGGGCTGATCCTTGCCGCCACGCACGGTCCGATCGGGATTGATGGCGCAAGCGAACTCCACCTGGGGGCCGCGTGAGCTCGCTCGCCGCGCTGTTCGTTCGCGATCTGCGGCTGGCGGCCCGCGTCGGCGGCGGCGCCGGCATCGGCGTGCTGTTTTTTCTGATCGTGGTGGTGCTGACGCCGTTCGCGATCGGCCCCGACCTTGCGCTGCTCGGGCGGATCGGCCCCGCCATTCTGTGGCTTGGCGCCCTGCTCGCCAGTCTTCTGGCGCTTGATCGGCTGTTCGCGGCTGACGCCGAGGACGGCTCGCTCGATCTCATCCTGATGGGCGAGACCCCGCTCGAACTCGCGGTCGCCGCCAAGGCGGCGGCGCACTGGCTCACCACCGGGCTGCCGCTGGTGATCGCCACGCCGCTGCTCGGCTTGTTCATGAACCTCGACGGGCGGGCGAGCGGCGCGGTGGCGCTGACGTTGTTGGCCGGCACGCCGGCGCTCACCTTCATCGGGGTGATTGGCGCCGCGCTGTCGGTGACGCTGCGGCGCGGCGGCCTGCTGCTGGCGGTGCTGGTGCTGCCACTGACCGTGCCGGTGCTGATCTTCGGCGTCGCGGCATCGAATGCGGCGATCGTCGGGCCGCTGCCGTTCGGCACGCCGTTCACGATCCTGTGCGCGCTGACCCTGTTCAGCCTGGTGGCCGGAATATTCGCCGCCGCGGCGGCGCTGCGACACGGAATGGAGTGACGCGATGTCGTGTTACAACCACATTGCGCCCGCTATTGTCAGCGCAACAGTCACGCCATGGCTCTGATCGACCTCGCCAATCCTTCGCGCTTCCTCGCGCTCGCCGACCGCCTCTTGCCGTGGCTGATCGGGCTGACGGCGATCGCGTTCGCGGCCGGGCTTGCGCAAGCCTATGGCGCGCCGGACGACTACCAGCAGGGCGCCACCGTGAAGATCATGTTCATCCACGTGCCGTCGGCCTGGCTCGGCATGTTCGGCTGGGCGTTGATGAGCGCCGCCGCGCTCGGCACGCTGGTCTGGCGCCATCCGCTCGCCGATGTCGCCGCCAAGGCCGCCGCCCCGATCGGCGCGGCGTTCACGTTCCTCTGCCTGGTCACCGGCTCGCTTTGGGGCCGGCCGATGTGGGGCACCTACTGGGTGTGGGACGCGCGGCTCACCTCGGTGCTGATCCTGTTCCTGATGTATCTCGGCGTGATCGCGCTCTGGCGCACCGTCGAGGACCCGTCGCGCGCCGGTCGCGCTTCAGCGATCCTGACGCTGGTCGGCGCGATCAATCTGCCGATCATCAAGTTCTCGGTCGATTGGTGGAACACGCTGCACCAGCCGGCCTCGGTGATCCGCGTCGGCGGACCGACGATCGATCCGACCATCCTGGCACCGCTGCTGGTGATGGCAATTGCCTTCACACTGCTGTTCGTGACCATCCATGTCGCCGCCATGCGCAACGAGATCCTGCGCCGGCGCGTGCGCACCCTGATGCTGATGCAGGCGCAGGCCGCGCCGGGAAGCGCCGCATGAATCTCGGTCCGCACGCGGATTTCATCGTCGCGGCCTACGGCATCGCCGTTCTGGTGGTCGCGGCGCTGATCGGCTGGGTCGCGCTCGATCATCGCGCCCAGAAGCGAAGCCTGGAACGGCTCGAAGCGCGCGGCATCACGCGCCGGTCCGAGCGCACCGTCGAGACTGTCGCATGAGCGTCGCGTCCGACCATCCGGCACCGCCGGCCCGCCGCCGGCTGATCGTGCTGGTGCCGCTCCTGGTGTTTCTTGCGCTGGCCGCGCTGTTCCTGTTCCGGCTCGGCTCAGGCGATCCGGCCCGGCTGCCGTCCGCGCTGATCGGCCGCCCGGTGCCCGACACGCCGCTGCCGCCGGTGGCGGGCCTCGTTCGCGACGGCGTGCCGGTGCCCGGTGTCGCCGGCGCCGACTTCAAGGACGCGGTAACGCTGGTCAACGTCTGGGCGTCCTGGTGCGTGCCCTGCCACGACGAGGCGCCGCTGCTGATGAAGCTGGCCGAGGACAAACGGCTGCGCCTCGTTGGCATCAATTACAAGGACCAGCCCGAGAACGCGCGCCGCTTCATCGGCCGCTACGGCAACCCGTTCGCGGCAGTCGGCGCCGACGAACGCGGCCGCGCCTCGATCGACTGGGGCGTCTATGGCGTGCCGGAGACCTTCGTGATCGGCCGCGACGGCCGCATCGCCTACAAGCTGGTCGGCCCGATCACCCCCGACAATCTGCAATCGACGCTCAAGCCGCAGCTCGAAAAGGCGCTGGCGCAGTCGAGGTAAAGGGCCGCTCGGATGACGATTCGAAGAAAAGTCATCCCGATCTAGCGCACCTCGTCCTTCGGCGTCGCATCGTATCGCAACAACAGCGGATATTGCAGGGCCGCGAAGATGAAGGTGAGCGGCATCACGCCGAACACCTTGAACGTCACCCAGGTGTCGGTCGATTGCGTCCGCCAGACCAGTTCGTTGAGGATCGCAAGCGCGAGAAAGAACAGCGCCCACCGCAGCGTGAGCTTGCGCCAGCCCTCGTCGGTCAGGTGGAACACCTGATCGAATACCATGGCCAGCAGCGGCTTGCGGAAGATCAGGCCGCCGAGCAGCGTGGCGGTGAACAGCAGATAGATGATCGTCGGCTTGAGCTTGATGAAGGTCTCGTTCTGGAACACCAGCGTCGCGCCGCCGAACACCACGACGATGACCGCCGACACCAGCGCCATCACCGGCAGCCGGCGCGTCAGCCCATAGGACACCAGCAGCGCGACCACGATGGCGACCATGAACACCGCGGTGGCGACGAAAATGCCGGCGCGCTCACCGGTCTGCACGGCGTCGGGGATGAGCGGCGCGAGCCAGGGCTCGAACAGCGTCGGCTTGGCGTTAGCGAAGAAGAACAGCAGCAGCGGCCCGAGATCGAGCGCAAGCTTGAGCCAGGGATTGAGTTGCGGGCGGTCGGACATGGGACTTGTCTAGCGTGCCTTGCGCGCGCTGTCATCGCGATCGCGAAACCACGCCCCGGCCCAGACCGCGCCGGCGATCATCAGGCCGAGGACTGCGAGCCCAAGCCCGAGCGCCGCGTACACCAGCGTGAGGTCGGCGGTAGCGCGCAGCAGCAGATAGCCGCCGCCGACCGCGATCACCATGCGTGACAGGCCGGCGAGCAACGGCCATTTCAGCGCGCCGGCGCCCTGCGAGGCGAAGTAGAGCGCCATGCCGAGGCCGAAGAAGCCGTAGAACGGGCCGACGATGCGCAGATAGGCCGAGCCGGCTGCGATCATCGCCGGGTCGCGATCGAACAGCGTGAGCCACGCCTCCGGCGCGAGCGCGGCCGCGATCCCGATCGCTTCGGTGATCGCAAAGCACATCCAGCCGCCGATCCAGGCCGCGCGCAGGGCGCGGTCGCGCTTGCCGGCGCCGATGTTGGTGCCGACCAGGGCCGTGAGCGGCGCGCCGAAGCCGAACGACAGCGGCACCAGCAGATACTCCAGCCGCGTGCCGACGCCGTAGCCGGCGAGCGCGGCCGGCCCGAACGCGCCGACCACGCCGGTGGTGAGCGCGATGGTGACATTGGTCATGATCGAGGTCAGCGAGGCGAGCAGGCCGATCCGCAGGATGTCCCAAAACAATGGCCAGCGCAGCCGGGTCTCCAGCAGCCTCGGCCGCACCACGCTGCGGCCGGACCAGAGGTAGGCCGCGAATGCCAGCGTGCCGGCGCCGTAATAGATCAGGAGCGCGCACGCGCCGCCGGCCGCGCCCAGCGCCGGCAGCGGACCGATGCCGAAGATCAGCGCGGCGGACAGCGGGATCAGCAGCGCCGCGCCGGCGATCGTCACCAACGCCGGCACGAAGGTGTTGCCGGTGCCGCGGATGACGTTGGCGAGCGTGTTGAACAGCCAGATCAGGATCACGCCGGCGAACACGATGTTGGAATAGGCGAGCGCGACCGAAAGCGAAGCGCCGCGGCCGCCGAGCGCGGCATAGAGCCAGGGCCCGCTGGCGATCATCGCGACGCTGAAAAACGCCGCGAACGCCGTGGCGATCACCAGGGCGTGCAGGATGGTGGCGTCGGCGTCTTCCTTGCGGCCGCCGCCGAGCGCGCGCGCGATCGCCGACGACACGCCGCCGCCCATCGCGCCGGCCGACATCATCTGCATCAGCATGACGCCGGGAAACACCAGGGACGACGCCGGCCAGCGCGTCGGTGCCGAGCCGGCCGATGAAATAGGTCTCGATCAGGCCGGTCGAGGCCTGCACCAAGGTCGTCACGACGTTCGGGATCGCCAGCCGCAGCAGGGTCGGTGCGATCGGCGCCTCGATCAACGCCCGGGTGCGAGGATCGAGCGCCATCAGCAGCGATCCGAGGCGAAACTCGATCGCACCACGAACTCGGCCTGCTCCGCGGCGATGCCGCAGCAAAACGGCAACGCCGGCTGCGCCAGATCAGTCAGGTGACGGTTCCAGCCCATTCACTCCAGCCCCGCGACCGCCTTGCCGAAATCCGCGGCCGAGAATGGCGCAAGGTCGTCGACGCTCTCGCCCACGCCGACGAAGTGGATCGGCAGGCCGAATTTCTCGGCGATCGCCACCAGGATGCCGCCGCGCGCGGTGCCGTCGAGCTTGGTCATCACCAGGCCGGTGACGCCGGCGGTCTTGCCGAACACCTCGACCTGCGAAATCGCGTTCTGGCCGACCGTCGCGTCGAGCACCAGCAGCACGGCGTGCGGCGCGGCAGCGTCGAGCTTCTTGATCACTCGCACCATCTTCTCGAGCTCGCCCATCAATTCGGCGCGGTTTTGCAGGCGGCCGGCGGTGTCGACGATCACCACGTCGGCGCCCTCGGCCTTCGCGGCGGTCAGCGCATCAAAAGCAATGCCGGCCGAATCGGCGCCGGGCTCGCGCGCGATCACCTTGGCGCCGGCGCGGCTGCCCCAGATTTTCAATTGGTCGATGGCGGCGGCGCGGAAGGTGTCGCCGGCGGCGAGCACGACCTTGCGACGCTCGGCGGCAAGCTTCGCTGCGAGCTTGCCGATCAGCGTGGTCTTGCCCGAGCCGTTGACGCCGACCACCAGGATGACGAACGGCTTGGCGCCAGCGATGACCAGCGGCTTCGCCACCGGGTCGAGAATTTTCGCGATCTCGGCGGCGACCACGGCCTTGAGCTGGTCGGCCGTGATCTCCTGGTTGTACCAGCCCTGGCCGATCGCGGTGGCGACGCGGGCGGCCGAATCGGCGCCGAGGTCGGCGCGGATCAGCGCGTCCTCGATGGCGTCGATCTTGGCGGGATCGAGCGGGCCCTTGCTGACCAGATCGGTGATCGCGGTGCCAAGCGCCGACGAGGTGCGCTTGAGCCCGCCGGCGAGCCGCTGCCACCAGCCGCCCGGCGCGCCGTCGCCCGCCGCGCCGCTTGCGGCGCCGTCGTTGCTGCTGTCGCTCATGCCGACTGCCGTGATACCCGTTTGGTCATGACACCGGAAGAGATGGCAAGCCGGCTGCTCTACCGCGACGGGCTGATGCTGATCATCGACAAGCCCGCCGGGCTTGCCGTGCACAAGGGGCCGAAGGGCGGCGCCAGCCTGGAGGACTGGTTCGACGCGCTGCGCTTCGGCCTGCCGCGCAACCCCGCGCTGGCGCACCGGCTCGACAAGGAGACCTCGGGCTGCCTGGTGCTCGGCCGCCACCGGAAGGCATTGGCCGACCTCAGTCTGCTGTTCCGGCACGGCAAGGTCGGCAAGACCTACTGGGGCGTGGTCGAGGGCGGGCCGGAGGCGAACGAGGGCCGCATCGACCTGCCGCTCGGCCGGCTCGACGACACCCGCGGCTGGTGGATGAAGCACGATCCGAACGGGCTGCCGTCATCGTCAACCTGGAAGGTGCTCGGCCGCGCCCACGGTCTCACCTGGCTCGCGCTCGAACCGCTCACCGGCCGCACCCATCAGCTGCGCGTGCATTGCTGCGAGACCGGCTGGCCGATCCTGGGCGACAACATCTACGGAACCGCGCCGCGTCACGGCGGGCCCGGCCTGCACCTGCAGGCGCGCGAGATCGCGGTGCCGCTCTACAAGAACCGCCCGCCGATCCGCGTCACCGCGCCGGTGCCGCCGCACATGCGCGAGCGGCTGACGGCCTGCGGGTGGACGGGCGAGACACCCGCGGTAAACGAATTGGTCGGGAAACCGGCGCCGGTCCAAGACGCTCAATAGATCGTCGCCTTCACCCGTTCCGGATAGGCGCGGTCGTGCTCGTCGCCGCCGAGCTTGCCTTCGGTGATCTCGGCCAGGATTTTTCCCGACGTCGGCAATGTCGAGCGCTCGACCTGGGTCGCCGGGTCCCACAGCTTGGAGCGCACGATTGCCTTGGCGCATTGGAAGAACACCTGCTCGACCGCGATCACCAGCACGGATTTCGGCGTCTTGCCCTGCATGACGAAGCTTTCACACAGCGCCGGATCGGTCGAGATCGTGGCACGGCCCATGATGCGCAGCGTCTCGCTCACGCCCGGAATCAGAAACAGCAGCGCCACCCGCGGGTCGTGGATCAGATTGCGCAGGCTGTCGATGCGGTTGTTGCCGCGCCGATCCGGCACCGCAACCGTGTTGTCGTCAAGCACGCGCACGAAGCCCTTGGGATCGCCGCGCGGCGAGCAATCGAGCCCGTTCGGCCCGTTGGTGGCGAGCGCGAAGAACGGCGAGGCCTCGATCAGCGCGCGATAGGCCTTGGTGATGCGGGTGGTCTCCTTGGCCTTGGCCGGCGGATAGACCGGCTCGGCATAGAGCGCCTCGAGCTCGGCCATGGTGGAGATGACGTGGGATTTTCCGTTGGCAGCCATGATTCCTCTCCCGGTGCGCGATCTTATCACGCCGCCAGCAATTGTCGCCCGTCGTGACCCGCAACCTCGACCTCGAAGATCGCGCCGGCCACCGCCGGCCGCGCCAGCCGCACCGGCGTGAACTGCTCGGTGCGCCCGAGCGCCGGCTGCTCGGCGAGCACTCGGCGGCGGGCGCCGATCTCCTGGTCGAGATGGCGGCACAGCGCCGCGGCGCCCTTGTCGCGCAATCGTCGGGCGCGGTCCTTGACCAGCTCGCGCTTGACCTGCGGCATGCGCGCGGCCGGCGTGCCCGGCCGTGGCGAGAATGGAAACACGTGGAGCTGGGTCAGCCCGCATTCGTCCACCAGATCGAGCGAGCGCGCAAACATCGCCTCGGTCTCGGTCGGAAAGCCGGCGATGATGTCGCCGCCGAACGCAACATCCGGCCGCAGCCGCCGCACCTGATGGCAAAACGCGACCGCGTCGGCGCGCAAGTGCCGCCGCTTCATGCGCTTGAGGATCAGGTCGTCGCCGGCCTGCAACGACAGATGCAGGTGCGGCATCAGTCGCGGCTCGTTGCCGAGCGCGTCCAGGAGATCGGCGTCGGCCTCCACCGAATCGATCGAGGATAGCCGCAGCCGCGGCAGCTCCGGCACCTCGCGCAGGATCCGCTTCACCAGCAGGCCGAGACCCGGCGTGTAGCTCGTGATGTCGACGCCGGTCAGCACGATCTCGCGATGGCCGTTCTCGGTGAGCCGCCGCGCCTGCGCCACAACATCGTCGACCGGCACCGAACGCGAATTGCCGCGGCCGAACGGGATGATGCAGAACGTGCAGCGATGATCGCAGCCGGTCTGCACATGCAGGAAGGCGCGGGCGCGACCTTCGATGCCGCCGATGCGGTGGGCCTGCGTGTGCCGGACCGACATGATATCGCCGACCACGACCTTGCCGGTGTCGCGCCCGGTCCAGGCCTGGGCCTGCAGCTTCTCCTCGTTGCCCAGCACGCGATCGACTTCGGGCATGTCGGCAAACGACTGGGCGTCGACCTGCGCCGCGCAGCCAGTGACCACGATGCGCGCGTCCGGCCGCTCGCGGCGGAGCTTGCGTATGGTCTGGCGCGCCTGCCGCACCGCCTCGGCGGTGACCGCGCAGGTGTTCACCACCACCGCGCCCGACAGATTCGCGCCGGCCTGCTGGCGGATCACCTCGGACTCGGCCGCGTTCAGCCGACAGCCGAATGTCACGACGTCGAGGCTCATGCGGCGCCGGCCTTTCCGAACAGCGCCGGATCGAAACGGCCCTCGAACTCGAGCTCGACCGGGCCGGTCATCAGCACATGATCGTCGGCCGCACGCCATTCGATCGCAAGCTCACCGCCCGGCAGCGTGACCCTGACCTTGCGGCCGGTGCGCCTCAGCCGCGCGGCCGCGACCACGGCGGCGCAGGCCGCCGAGCCGCAGGCCTTGGTCAGGCCGGCGCCGCGCTCCCAGGTGCGGATCACGATGTGCTCTTTCGACTTGACCGCGCAGAGCGTGATGTTGGCGCGCTCCGGAAACATCGGGTGGTGTTCGAGCAGCGGCCCGATCTTGGCGAGGTCGTAGGCGTCGACGTCCTCGACCCAGAAGATCGCGTGCGGATTGCCCATGTTGACCGCCGACGGCGAATGCAGGATCGGCTTGTCGATCGGCCCGATCTGCAACTCGATCGCCCGGGTGTCATGGAATTCCTCGGCCAGCGGGATTTCGTTCCAGCGAAAGCGCGGCGCCCCCATGTCGACGGTGAACAGCCCGTCGCTGTTCTTCCAGGTGCTGAGCAGGCGGCCGTCGACCTCGAAGGCGAGCCTGTCCTTACCGGTCTCCTTGCTGATCAGCGAGGCGACGCAGCGCATGCCGTTGCCGCAGGCGCCCGATTGCGAGCCGTCGTTGTTGTAGATGCGGATCGACGAATCGATGCCGGCCCCGCGCGGCGGGTAGAGCGCCATCAGCTGATCGTAGGGCGCGCCCGCAGGCTGCGCGGCCGCGCGCGCATCCGCGGCGCTGATCGCGAGCGGTGTCTTTCGCATGTCGACGATCACGATCTCGTTGCCGAGGCCGTTCATCTTCACAAAAGGCCGGTTGGCGAGCGCGCTCATGGTGCCGGGGTGTTCCGTTGGGCTTGGTTTATATGGGAAATCGCGAAGTCCTGGCCAGAGGCGGATGGCGCCATGGCGTTGCCGCGTTTTCGCTCATGCCGCCCGCGCCGGGACATGGTAGATTCGCCCGATTCCTCGCGCGCCGCCGGACGCGCTCTGGCTCAAGGAGACGTCGATGAAATGCCCCTGGCGGGCCATCGTTTTGGTGGCGGCGCTGACGCTCGGCGCCGGCGCACCGAGTGTTCGCGCAACAGACCGCTCCGCCGCCACCGGCGCCGCCGCCGGCGAGCGAGCCGCTGACCAAGCCGCCGAACGCCATGCCCGGCGATCCGTTCGGCGAAGAGGTGACGCTGACGCCCAAAGACCATCATCTATCTGAAGGGCAACAGCACCTGGGACAAGGCGCTCGACAACCTGGTCGATGCGTTCAAGTCGGTCTATGCGCTGCTGGACAAGCAGGGCATCAAGCGCGCCGGCCCGGCCATGACGGTCTACACCCAGGCGGACGACACCGGCTTCCAGTTCCAGGCCGCGGTGCCGATCGCCGAGGAGCCGAAGGAGCTGCCGAAGGGCGACATCGCCGTCGGCCAGTCGCCCGGCGGCAAGGCGCTCAAGTTCACTCACCGCGGCTCCTACGACTCGATGGACAACACCTACGAGGCGATCACCAATTATCTCGACGAGAAGCGGCTCGATGCGGCCGACACCTTCATCGAGGAATACGCCACCGACCCGGTGACCACGCCGGAGGACAAGTTCGTGGTGACGGTGTATCGTGCCGCTGAAGTAGATTTGAAGCCGCCGACTGCGTCGCCGCCAATTGAGCCCGCAACCAGCCGTGGCCATCATTGCGGCCGCCAAGTTTCTTGTTTGTATGCTGAAGTGCACGGGCCGCTGCAGGGATGGCGAAAAGCAGCGAAGCGAAGCGTGCCGTTCTCAATCAACGGCGGGTTCAAACGCCAGCAGGATCGCGGCACAGGCGCAAGCTGCCGCCACGTGCTTGAGCGCATGCCCGCTCATGACCTGCAGCGCCAAATAGATCGCCGCGTCGAAGTGCTCCAACAGCTTGGCCAGCACGTAGAATCCGGCGCCGACGAACCAATAGGCCGTGCCGGTGTACTTCGGCGGCAGCAGCACGAAGATCAGCGGCAGCGCAACGCACGGAAAGAACTGCACCCAGCCGTAGAGCCGCAGGTCGTCGAACTTGAGCCACACCAGCAGGCTGACGACGCCGAGCGCGACCAGCGGCCACAGCAGCGCCCGGCCGACGCGCGGGTCGATCCGCTCCTCGATCACATTCGCCAGGATCGCCATGAACGCGAAGGTCATCGGCAGCCGGTCCCAGAACAAGCCGGCGTCGTTCGGCTGCCAATGGTAATAGGACGAGCTGAACCCGGTCAGGAACACACCGAGGAAGAACACGCCGGCCGACAGGTCGCGGCGGAAGAATTTCAGGCCGAGCGCGCCGACCAGCACGAACGGCAGATTGGAGACGACATTCCAGAAATTCGGGATGCCGAAGAGCGTGCGCTGGTCGGCGAACTGGTGGTAGGCTTGCGGCTGCGGGATCGGCGGCACGAACAGCAGCGCCAGCATCGACACCGCCGCCAGTCCGAGCAGAAACGCCAGCGAGTGCCTCCGAATCGTTCCGATCAGCCCCATCGGCCTTCCATAGCACGGCGATTTGACCGCTTGCGATCGCTGCAAACGTCCCCAAATCATTGACGGCCCTGGGCCTTGCCCCTATGGTCCGCCCGCTCTCAATAGAGCTGGAATGACAGTCTGCCGACCGGCACGGTGAGGCCGGAGGTCACCGCCCGACAGCGCGATGCGCCCTCGGGCGCAAAGGTGTTTTAGGCCTCATCCTGAGGAGCCGCGAGAGGACCGATGTTCGACAATCTGTCGCAAAAGCTCGGCGACATCCTCGACAGCCTGACGCGGCGCGGCGCGCTGTCGGAGGCCGACGTCGACGCGGCGCTGCGCGAGGTCCGGCGCGCGCTGCTCGAAGCCGACGTGGCGCTCGACGTCGCGCGCGCCTTCGTCGACCAGGTCAAGAAGCGCGCGGTCGGCATCGAGGTGATCAAGTCGGTCACGCCCGGCCAGATGGTCGTCAAGATCGTGCACGACGAGCTGGTGGCGACGCTCGGCGCCGATGCGCAGCCGATCGACCTCAACGCGCCGGCGCCGGTCGGTATCATGATGGTCGGGCTGCAAGGCTCCGGCAAAACCACCACCACCGCCAAGATCGCCAAGCGCCTGGCCGAGCGCGGCCGCAAGGTGCTGATGGCCTCGCTCGACACGCGACGGCCGGCAGCGATGGAGCAGCTTGCGATCCTCGGCCAGCAGGCCGACGTGCCGACGCTGCCGATCGTCGAGGGCCAGGACCCGGTGCAGATCGCGGGCCGCGCCATCCAGGCCGCCAAGCTCGGCGGCTATGACGTCGTGCTGCTCGACACCGCCGGCCGCATCACGCTCGACGAGGCGATGATGACGGAGGCCGCCGAGGTCAAGCGCGCGGCCGGTCCGCATGAGGTGTTGCTGATCGCCGACAGCCTGACCGGCCAGGACGCGGTCAACCTGGCGCGCGCGTTCGACCAGCGCGTCGGACTGACCGGCATCGTGCTGACCCGCGTCGACGGCGACGGCCGCGGCGGCGCGGCGCTGTCGATGCGCGCGGTCACCGGCAAGCCGATCAAGCTGATCGGCGTCGGCGAGCGCATCGACGCGCTCGAGGACTTCGACCCGGCGCGCATCGCCGGCCGCATCCTCGGCATGGGCGACATCGTCTCGCTGGTCGAAAAGGCCGCGGCCTCGATCGACCGCGAGCAGGCGATGCGCGCGGCCGAGCGCATGCGCAAGGGCCAGTTCGACCTCAGCGATTTGCGCGAGCAGCTCACCGGCATGGCCAAGATGGGCGGCATGACCGGCCTGATGGCGATGCTGCCCGGCGTCGCCAAGATCAAGAACCAGCTCGCCGAGCGCAACCTCGACGACAGCGTGCTCAAGCGCCAGATGGCGATCATCGATTCGATGACGCCGTCCGAGCGCAAGGCTCCCGACATCCTCAAAGCCAGCCGCAAGAAGCGGATCGCGGCCGGCTCCGGCACCAAGGTCGAGGAGGTCAACAAGCTTTTGAAGATGCACCGGACCATGGCCGACATGATGAAGGTGATGGGCGGCGGCAAGGCGAAAGGCCCGATCGCGGGCCTGGCCCGGGCGATGGGGCTCGGCAGTGGCATGCCGTCGCCGGAAGAAATGGCGAAGCTCGCCGAGAAGATGCCGGGCGGCTTGCCCGGCGCGCCCGGCCTGCCGCCGGCGGCGCCCGGCGGCCCCGGCGTTCCAGGATTGCCCGGGCTTGGGAAGTTTCCGGGCCTCGGCGGCGCCGCCCCCAAGCTGCCGACGCCCGGCGGCCTGCCGCCGGAGTTCTTCAAGAAGAAATGATGCGCGCTCGACCCACCCACGACGTCATTCCGGACGCGCCGAAGGCGCTCGGCCGCAATGACAGACAGCTTTGACAAAGACAGAAAGGAAACCGAATGCCCGTTGTCATCCGCATGGCCCGCGCCGGAACCAAGAAGCGGCCGTTCTATCACATCGTCGCCGCCGACAGCCGCGCGCCGCGCGACGGCCGGTTCATCGAGCGGCTCGGCTATTTCAATCCGCTGCTGCCGAAGGACAAGCCGGAGCGGCTCAAGCTCGACATGGACAAGGTCAAGGACTGGATGAAGAAGGGCGCCCAGCCATCCGACCGGGTGATGCGCTTCCTCGACGCCGCCGGCGTCGCCAAGCGCGACAAGCGCAACAACCCGGAGAAGGCGGTGCCGCGCAAGGAGCGCAAGGCCAAGGCCGAAGAAGCCGCCAAGCAGGCCGAGGCCGACAAGGCCGCGGCCACCGCCAAGGCCGCCGAGGCTGCCAAAGCCGCCGAGGCCGCCAAGGCCGAAGCCGCCAAGGCGGCGCCCGCCGCAAGCTGAGACTTCATTTGAGCGCCGCGGCCGACCGCGTTTGCGTTGCCCAGATCGGCGCCGCGCACGGCGTCCGCGGCGAGGTCAGGCTGCGGTCGTTCACCCAGGATCCGGAGGCGTTCACGTCCTACGGTCCGCTGGAAAGCGAGGATGGCGTGCGGCGCTTCACCATCGAAGCGCTGCGGCCGGCGAAGGACCATTTCGTCGCGCGCATCGCCGGCGTCAACGACCGCGACGCGGCCGAGCAGCTCACCCATCTCCGGCTTTACGTGCCGCGCGCGGCCCTGCCGCCCGCCGGTGACGGCGAGTTCTATCACGCCGACCTGGTGGGGCTCACCGCGCTGACGCCGGACGGCACGCCACTCGGCACGGTGAGCGCAATCCACAATTTCGGCGCCGGCGACATCGTCGAGATCAAGCGCGACGGCGCGGAGCCGTTGCTGGTGCCGTTCACCGACGCGACCGTGCCAACGATCGACGTGAAGGCCGGCCGCATGGTGGTCAATCCGCCGGCCGAGACCGAGTGACGGCGATGTGGCGCGCCACCGTGCTGACGATCTTTCCCGAGATGTTTCCGGGACCGCTCGGCCAAAGCCTCGCCGGCAAGGCGCTCGCCGCCGGCGTCTGGGCGCTCGACGCCCACGACATCCGCGCGCATGCCACCGACAAGCACGGCACGGTCGACGACACGCCGGCCGGCGGCGGCCCCGGCATGGTGATGAAGGCCGACGTGCTGGCCCGCGCGATCGATGCGGCGGCAGACGACAACCGCCCTCGCCTGCTGATGAGCGCGCGCGGCGCGCCGCTCACCCAGGCGCGCGTCGCGTCGCTCGCCAAGGCTGACGGCGTGGTGATCGTGTGCGGCCGGTTCGAGGGCGTCGACGAGCGGCTGATCGCCGCGCGCCAGCTCGAAGAGGTCTCGCTCGGCGACTATGTGCTGTCCGGCGGTGAGATCGCGGCGCTGGCGGTGATCGACGCCTGCGTGCGGCTCATCCCCGGCGTGATGGGCAAGGAGGCCTCCGGCGCCGAGGAAAGCTTCGCCGACGGCCTGCTCGAATACCCGCAATACACCCGCCCGGCGGCGTTCGAGGGCCGCGCCATCCCGGAGGTGCTGACCTCCGGCGACCACGCCAAGGTCCGGGCCTGGCGGCGCGCCGAGGCCGAACGGCTGACCCGCGAGCGCCGGCCGGACCTTTGGGCGGCGTATCAAAGACGCAACAGGAACAAGGGCGAGCCGTCGTCCTGACGGCGAGGGTGACAAGCCGGCCGGATTGCTTTAGAACCCGCCCCGACCCAGAAATTCAGCAGCAATAGCGCGGCCAGGCCGGCGCTCGCCCGACGGAGAATTCGCCATGGACATCATTGCGCAGATCGAGAAGGAGCAGCTCGACAAGCTCGCCGCCGGCAAGGACATCCCGGACTTCGAGCCGGGCGACACCGTGGTGGTCAACGTCAAGGTGGTCGAGGGCGAACGCACGCGCATCCAGGCCTACGAGGGCGTCTGCATCGGCCGCTCCGGCGGCGGCCTCAACCAGAGCTTCACGGTGCGCAAGATTTCCTACGGCGAGGGCGTCGAGCGCGTGTTCCCGCTGTATTCGCCGATGATCGACTCGATCAAGCTGCTGCGCCGCGGCAAGGTGCGCCGCGCCAAGCTCTATTACCTGCGCGGCCTGCGCGGCAAAAAGGCGCGCATCGCCGAGGGCGCCCATCACGGCGGCCAGGACACCGACGTGGCGGCGGAAGCCGAGTCCAAGTGACGGCAGGGCGTGCCGTGCCAACGCGTGTCAAAAAGGCCGGCTTGTCCGGCCTTTTGCTTTGCGGCGTCCTGACCTGGGCAGCCGCGAACGCCGAGCCGCTGGCGATCGAGATCGTCAGCGCGGAGTTGGGCTCCGACCAGCGCACCGGCGAACCGGTGGTGTCGTTCAAGATGAGCCCGACGTCGGCCCGGCAGTTCGCCGAGCTCACGTCGAAGAACATCGGCCGCAAGATGGCAATCCGGGTGGACGGACAGACGATCTCGGCTCCGGTCATTCGCGAACCGATCCTCGGCGGCTCCGGCCAGATTGCCGATCGCGCATTCACCATCGAACAGGCCCGGCAGATTGCCGAAGGCATCCGCGCCGGGCGGGCCAAGGTCGAATTCGAGATCGTGAACGACTAGAGACGCGCCTATGCGCCTGCGCGCGTAGCGGCGGCCGAGGCCGGGCTACCTTTTCCGCACGCCAAGGACCATCTAAAAGAACTCAGACACAGAGCGAGTGACGGGTAGAGACATGGCCAAGCCGCGCACCTTCTACGACAAAGTCTGGGCCGACCACCTGGTCGACGAGCAGCCGGACGGCACCTGCCTGCTCTACATCGACCGCCATATCGTCCATGAGGTGACGTCGCCGCAGGCGTTCGAGGGCTTGCGCAACTCCGGCCGCAAGGTGCACGCGCCCGACAAGACCTTGGTCGTGGTCGATCACAACGTGCCGACCACCGACCGCAACCTGCCGAACCCTGACCCGGAAAGCGCCGAGCAGATCGCCTATCTGGCGGAGAACGCCAAGCTGTTCGGCTTGGAATATTACGACGAGTTCGACATCCGCCAGGGCATCTGCCACGTCATCGGCCCCGAGCAGGGCTTCACGCTGCCGGGCGTCACGCTGGTGTGCGGCGACAGCCACACCGCGACCCACGGCGCGTTCGGCGCGCTGGCCTACGGCATCGGCACCTCCGAGGTCGAGCACGTGCTGGCGACCCAGACCCTGGTGCAGACCAAGTCGAAGAACATGCGCGCCGTCGTCGACGGCAAGCTGCCGCCGAACGTCACCGCAAAAGACATCATCCTGTCGATCATCGGCGAGATCGGCACCGCCGGCGGCACCGGCTACGCGCTGGAATACGCCGGCGAGGCGATCCGCGCGCTGTCGATGGAAGGCCGCATGACGGTCTGCAACATGTCGGTCGAGGCCGGCGCCAAGGCCGGCTTCATCGCGCCGGACGAAAAGGCCTACGCCTATGTGAAGGATCGCCCCAAGGCGCCCAAGGGCAAGCTGTGGGACGAGGCGCGGCGCTACTGGGAGACGCTACCGACCGACGACGGCGCGCATTTCGACCGCGAGGTCCGGCTCGACGCCGCCAAGCTGCCGCCGATCGTCACCTGGGGCACCAGCCCCGAGCAGGTCGCCTCGATCACCGGCCGCGTGCCGGTGGCCTCCGAGATCGCCGACGAGCACAAGCGCCGCGCCGCCGAGCGCTCGCTGGAGTACATGGGACTGAAGGGCGGCGAGAAGATCACCGACATCACCATCAACCGCGCATTCATCGGCTCGTGCACCAACTCGCGCATCGAGGACCTGCGCGAGGTGGCGCGCATCGCCAGCGGCAAGACGGTCAACGCCAACGTCAACGCCATGATCGTGCCGGGCTCCGGGCTGGTGAAGGAGCAGGCCGAGGCCGAAGGGCTCGACAAGATCTTCAAGGCCGCGGGCTTCGAATGGCGCGAGCCCGGCTGCTCGATGTGCCTTGCGATGAATCCCGACAAGCTTGCGCCCGGCGAACGCTGCGCCTCGACCTCCAACCGCAACTTCGAGGGTCGGCAGGGCTATCGCGGCCGCACCCACCTGGTGTCGCCGGCGATGGCGGCCGCCGCCGCGATCGCGGGCCGTTTCGTCGACGTGCGCGAGTGGCGGTAAGGTAGCTTCCGCAGCTCAGCAAACTCCGTTCATTCCCGCGCAAGCGGGAATCCAGAACAGCTTTCACGAACTGTCGTTGTAGCCCTGGGTCCCCGCTTTCGCGGGGACGAACGGCACGTGATTGCGCTTCAATAAACTTCGAACGGAACGCGATCAGCCCCGCACCCAGCGGCAGCGCATGCGCGGCACGACCACGGTGCCGCTCGGCCGCGCTTCCACGGCGTACCAGTCGGTGCAGATGCGCCGAGCGTTCGGCCCGGGAAATTCAATGTCATAGGGTGGCGGATAGAGCGTGTGATAGGACCGGTAGGGATAGAGCGGCTGCACGCGGATCTGCGGGCGCGCCCGGCGCGGCCGGCTCTGGATCAGCGGCTCGGCGTCGTTCGTGGCCGCCGTGCCGCGCTGCTGCGCGGCGCCGGGATTTGCATCGAGCGCAATTGTGGCGAGCACCGTCAGCGCGGCGAACAACACGATCCGTTTCATGGCGCCACGCTCCCCCATCGCGGCGGCAAGGTCAACCGCAGCCGATGACCCGCATGGATCGGCGTTAACGCACCGCCTATGCTGCCGCCATGACCAACAGCAGCCTCCCCGACGCGCTCACGGACCCGCTTTCCTGGCGGCCGCTGAAGGCGCCCTCGCTCGTCGAGTTCGAGGTGATCGCGACCGAGGCCTACCGCCGGCTGCCGGCGCGGTTCCGCGCCAAGTGTGAAGGCGTCGTGGTGCGCGTCGAGGACTACCCGACCGACGAGGTGCTGGACTCGATGGGCATCCAGAGCGAGCTCGACCTGCTGGGCCTGTTCCAGGGCGTCGGACTGCCGTTCCAGTCCGAGAGCGCGCCGGTGCAGATGCCCAACATGGTCTGGCTCTATCGCGTGCCGATCCTGCTGTACTGGGCCGAGCACGAGGAGGCGCTGGGCGCCATCATCAAGCACGTCCTGGTGCACGAGATCGGGCATCATTTCGGATTGTCCGATGACGATATTGAACAAATAGAACGGGCGGCCGACTGAGCGGCCGCCCTATGATGATGGAGATCGAACGGTCTGCGGACTGAAGGAGGACAGCATGAGGATCACCGGCGCGTGCCATTGCGGCACGATCAAGATCGAAGGCGAGGCCGATCCGGCGACGGTCTGCGTCTGCCACTGCACCGATTGCCAGACCGGCACCGGCTCGGCGTTCCGCGTTTCGGTGCCGGTGTCGGGCAAAGACTTCAAGATGAAGGGCACGCCGACCAATTATCTGAAGACCACGGCGGACAGCGGCCGGCCGCGGGTGCAGGCGTTTTGCGGCCAGTGCGGCTCGCCGATCTATTCGACCACGCCGGGCGAAGGCCAGCAGGCGTCCTACATCGTGCGCGTCGGCATTCTCGACCAGCGCGACCAGCTCGCGCCCAAGAAGCAGAACTGGTTCCGCTCGGCGCGCTCCTGGGTCACCGGCCTGGATGCGGTCCACAAGAACGAGAAGCAGGGCTGAGGCGCGGCGGCGGCAGGAGGGAGCCATGCGGATCGACGGCGGATGTCATTGCGGCCTCATCAGCTTCGAGGGCGAGGCCGATCCGGAGCGAGCGCAAGTGTGCCATTGCACCGATTGCCAGACGTTGACCGGCACGGCGTTTCGCTTTGCCGTTCCGGTCTCCGGCGAAAGCTTCAAGCTCTCCGGCCAGCCGACGATCTACGTCAAGACCGCAGAGAGCGGCACCAAGCGCGAGCACGCCTTCTGCCCGCGCTGCGGCTCGCCGATCTACGCCACCGCGCCGGGTCCCGGCCCCAAGACCTACAGCATCCGCGCCGGCACCATCCGCCAGCGATACGAGTTCACGCCGCGGCGGCAGATCTGGACGCGGTCGCGGCAGCGCTGGATCGGCGACCTTGCCGCGGTCACTGCGTTCGAGCAGCAGCCCTAGAGCATGATCCCGAAAAAGCCTGCCCCGGACTTGATCCGGGGTGGGAACCGGTTTTCGGAAAAGCATGCCCTCGGGTTCGACCCGAGGGATCATGCTCAAACAAAAAGCCATCGCCGGCGCGGATGCGATCCATCGCAAACATGCATTGGATCGCGCCCGGCCGGCTCTGGCACAATGGCCGATGACAAGGAGCCCCGCATGATCGTCACCGTGTTCCGCTCGCGCCTGCGGCCTGGCTTGCAGGACGAGTACGTCGCGCTGGTCGAGCGCATGAACCAGATCGCCAAGACCATCCCGGGCTATATCGCCCACAAGGGCTTCTGGGCCGACGACGGCGAACGCGTCACCATCGTCGAGTTTGAGCACGAGGAGGGCCAGCGCGCCTGGCGGACGCATCCCGAGCATATCGAGGCGCAGAAGCTCGGCCGCTCGAAGTATTACGAGATGTACGACATCAAGGTCTGCAACGTGATCTACGACCACCATTACGAGCGCGAGAAGGAACGGGCGGCTGGGGCTTGACCCGCGCCCGCCGAGACGCCATTCAAGGCCCCAGGAGCACACGGACATGGACAAGTTCAGGCAACTGGAAGGCGTCGCCGCACCGCTGCGGATCGTCAATGTCGACACCGACATGATCATCCCCAAGCAGTACCTCAAGACGCTCAAGCGCACCGGGCTCGCCAAGGGCCTGTTCTCCGAGATGCGCTACAAGGACGACGGCAGCGAGAACCCGGACTTCGTGCTCAACAAGCCGGCCTATCGCAAGGCCAAGATCCTGGTCGCCGACAACAACTTCGGCTGCGGCTCCTCGCGCGAGCACGCGCCCTGGGCGCTGATGGATTTCGGCATCCGCTGCGTGATCTCCACGCAGTTCGGCGACATCTTCTACAACAATTGCTTCAAGAACGGCGTGCTGCCGATCAAGGTCAGCCCCGAGGACCTGGAGAAGCTGTTCGACGACGCCGAGCGCGGCGCCAACGCCACGCTGTCGGTCGATCTGGAGAAGCAGGAGATCCGCGGCCCGGACGGCGGCGTGGTGAAGTTCGACATCGATCCGCACCGCAAGCACTGCATGCTCAACGGCCTCGACGACATCGGCCTGACCGGGCTCAAGGCCGACAAGATCGAAAGCTTCGAAGAAAAGTCGAAGGCCGCAAGGCCGTGGGCGTAAGAACGCTTCGACGAACGCGCTGAGTCAGAAGTCGTCATGCCCGGCCTTGTGCCGGGCATCCAGCTGTCTTGCCGCACTATGAAAGACGTGGATGGCCGGGACATAGGCGAGCGAAGCGACGCCGTCCTTCGGACGGCTATGCCCGGCCATGACGATCTGAGAGAGCACGCGAATCTAACCCGGGCAGCCGTGCTGGCTGCCGGGGCTCTTCGGCGCCGGCTCGATGCCGACGATGCCGCTTTTGGCGATCGAGTCGCGCAGCGCACCCGAGCCGCGCATGTCGTCGATGAAGGCGTCGACCGCGGCCAGCACCTCCGGCTTGCCCATCGGCACGATGATGTTCTGCGGCACGTTGAAGAAATTGTCCGGCAACAGCCGCGAGCCGGGCACGCTCTTGGACAGCGTGGTGAGGCGCTGACGGTTGGCGCCGAGCGCGTCGATCTCGCGGTCGCTGAGTGCCTTGGCAATCAGCTCCGCATTGTTGTCGAGCTCCACCGGCGTGGCCTGCTTGAGCACGCGCTTGAGACAGAGCGTGATCGAATCGTTGCGAGTGCCGGCGATCTTCAGGCCCGCGCGGTCGACGTCCGCGACCTTGCCGAGCGGCGATTCCCCGAGCACCAAAAAGCTTTGCTGCACCAGCATGTAGGTCTGCGAGAACTCGACCGTGCCGAGCCGCGTCGCCTCGTAGGCGACAAAGCCGATGTCGGCCGCGCCGCTCTTGACCGCCTCGATCACCGCCGGCGGGCCGGCGATCGGGTTGAACGCCAGCGGCTTGCCGATGCGCCTGGCAAGCTCGCGCGCCAGATCGTAGGAGGCGCCGCGCAGCTCGCCGGTCTGCGGGTCCTTGGTCGACTGCGCCGGATTGGTCGAGAGATAAGCGGCGCGCAGCGTGCCGGTCGGCGCCAGGTCGACCTTCGCAGGATCGGCCTGCGCCCAAACCACCGCCGACGACGCGCACAGCGCCGCGACGGCAACGGACAGATGATGTTTCATGACGCCCCCGGTCGATCGCAGACGATCGGGAGCAAGTCTATCAAGCGGCCTCGATCAGCACCACGTCGTACAGCGCCGGCTCGACGTCTTGCACAAGCTCGCCGAACCGCGGCCACTTCTTCCGGAACTCCGGCGAATGGTGCGCAGCCGCGAGCCGCTCCTTGTCGGTCCATTGGATGTAGTTGACGACATGGCTGCCGTCCTCGCTGCGGTGCAGGTTGACCGACACGAAGCCCGGCTGCTTGGCCATGAAACGGGCGCGCTCCTTCATCAGCTTGAGAACCTCATCCTGGTTGTCGGGGCGCATCTTGACCGTGGTGATCTGGGTGACGACGCTATTGTCTTGGCGGATAGCAGGCATGGCGGGTCCTCCGGTTGTGCAGGACAACGCCGGAACCGGCACGCCGGTTTCCCACCGCTCAGTCTTTCATCGCCGCGATCGCCTCGGCAATCGCGACCGTGCGCCGCGCCATTTCGGCGTGCATGCGCTCGACCATGCGGCCGTCGACCTGCACCACGCCCTTGTCCTTGTTCTCCGGCTGCTCGAACGCGGCAATGATCTTGCGCGCCTGCGCGATCTCCTCGGCGCTCGGCGAGAACATTGTGTTGCACGGCTCGATCTGGTTCGGATGGATCAGGGTCTTGCCGTCGAAGCCCATGTCGCGGGCCTGCATGCATTCGGCCTCGAAGCCCGCGACGTTGCCGATATCGTTGTAGACACCGTCGAGGATGTCGATGCCATGGGCGTGCGCGGCCAGCAGGCAGCGCGCCAGCCACGACAGCATCGGCGCGCGGCCGGGAACCAGCCGCGCCCGCGTCTCCTTGGCGAGATCGTTGGTGCCCATGACGAAGCCGGCCAGCCGGGTCTCGGAATCGTGCGCCTCGGCGGCGAGCGCGTTGATGTTGAAGATCGCCTGCGGCGTCTCGATCATCGCCCAGACCCGGGTCTTGCGATCGGTCTTCATGTCGAGCAGGCGCTTGCCGACCCGCTCCAGCGTCTCGACGGTCGAGACCTTCGGCACCAGGATCGCGTCCGGCCCGGCGTGCGCGGCAGCGCTCAGGTCGTCGGCATGCCACGGCGATTCGAGGCCGTTGACCCGGATGAACACCTCGCGGTTGCCGAAGCCGCCGGCCTTCACCGCCTCGACCACCTGGTTGCGCGCCTGCTCCTTGGCCTCCGGCGCCACCGCGTCTTCGAGATCGAGGATCACGCCATCGACCGGCAGCGTGCGGGCCTTCTCGATGGCGCGGGCGTTCGACCCCGGCATGTAGAGCACGCTGCGGCGCGGGCGGATGGTCATGGCGGCCTCCCGACGCAACCGTAGCGGCGGCGCGGGCGCTGTGCCAGCGTGGCGGCGATGCGCGCCGATGACACGGAAGTCTGGCTGGCCGGCGTCGACGGCTGCACCGGCGGCTGGCTGGCGGCGTTCGTGCGTCCGGCCGGCGGCGAGGCCCGGCTGCGGATCGTGCCGCGCTTTGCCGAGGTGCTGGCCGCGCCCGAGAACCCGGCGGTGATCGCGGTCGACATGCCAATCGGCCTGCCGGCACGGGTCGGCGTCGGCGGCCGCGCCGCCGAGAACGCCATCCGCCCGCTGCTCGGCGCCCGGCAATCCTCGGTGTTCTCGGTGCCGTCGCGCGAAGCGATCTATGCTGCCGACTACCGCGAAGCCTGTCGGATCGCACAAACCACCTCGGACCCGCCGCGCAAGGTGTCGAAGCAGCTGTTCAATATCGCGCCACGCGTCCGCGAGCTCGACCAGGCACTGCGCGACTCGGACGCGGCCGCGCGGGTGTTCGAGGTGCATCCCGAATTGGCGTTCTGGCGGCTCAATGGCCACCGCGCGCTGACAGAACCGAAGAAGGTCAAGAGCCGGCCTTACGGGCCCGGCCTCGCCTTGCGCCGGTCGCTGCTGCTGGCCGCCGGCTTTGCCGATGACGTGCTGCATGCGGCCCCGCCCAAGGGTGCGGCCGCCGACGATCTGCTCGACGCGCTGGCCTGTGCGGCGATCGCGCGGCGTCTGCACGCGGGCGTGGCGGAACCATTCCCGAACCCGCCGCCGCGTGACGCGATGGGGCTGCCGATGGCAATCTGGGCCTGAAGTTTTGCTGGAGCTTGATCCCGCGTCATGGACTTTCCGCAGCGCCTGATCGACGGCTACACGAGTTTCGCGAGCGGCCGGCTGCGGTCCGAGCAGGACCGCTACCGCGAGCTCGCCGAGGTAGGCCAGAAGCCTGAGATCATGGTGATCGGCTGTTGCGATTCGCGGGTGTCGCCGGAGGTGATCTTCGACGCCCGACCCGGCGAGCTGTTCGTGGTCCGCAACGTTGCGAACCTGGTGCCGCCCTACGCGCCCGACGGCGCCTATCACGGCGTTTCGGCGGCGTTGGAGTTCGGCGTCGGCGCGCTGAAGGTCAAGCACATCGTCATCCTCGGCCACGCCCATTGCGGCGGCGTCCGCGCCTATGCGGAAGATCACGAGCCGCTCTCGCCCGGCGACTTCATCGGCCGCTGGATGTCGCTGATGGCGCCGGCGGCGGCCAAGGTCGGGCCACGCGGAGATCTGTCGAGCGCGGAATATCTTGAGCGGATGGAAAAGGCGTCGATCGTCAACACGCTCGACAACCTGATGACGTTCCCGCGGCTGCGGAAGCTGATCGAGCGCGGCGCAGTGACGCTGCACGGCGCCTACTTCGGCGTCGCCACCGGAGAGCTATCGGTGCTCGATCGGACGACCGGAGCGTTCGTGCCGGTCCGGTAGAACTTTTCCCAGTCGGTTTGCGTCAATCTCTCCGTCGTCATGCCCGCACTTGTTGCGGGCATCCACGTCTTTCTTGAATTCCGCAAGTAAGACGTGGATGGCCGGGACGAGCCCGGCCATGACGACCTCAGATTCAATGCCAAGCTTTAAGGTGCGGACACCGAGATATCCGATTCCTGCATGACCGGCACGTGCTCGCGCGCGTCTGGCACCGTCAGGATGACATCGCCGCCGGACACCGCGACCTTGATCGGCCGCAACCGCGCCTTGGGATTGCCGGGATGGCGGCCGGTGCGGATGTCGAACTCGAAGCCATGCCACGGACAGACGATATGCATCTTCGACTTGGAGAACATCTGGCCGCTTGGTGGTGCGGTCGTCGGCGATGATCTCCTCGACCTTGGCGATCATCTTGCCCTGGCAGGCCGGGACCGCCCATGTGCGGGCAATGATTGAGATAGGCGTAGAACTCGCCGCCGAGCTTGAACACGCCGACCTCGAACTTGTCGAAGCCGATGATCTTCTTGCCCGGATCAGTGAAGTCCGACGCCGGACCGATGTTCACCTCACGCATATCGTCCCCCTACTCCCGTGCACTCGACCGCTCCGCCGTCATTCATTCACCGCTTCATCCGGTTGAACCACATCGACACGTCCCAGAGATTGAGCCCGGCCGCGCGGATCAGGCCACTCACCGTCACCACGACGTCGGTCGGCGTCACGCTTGACGGCGTGATCGGCGTCGCCGGCGGGTGGTCGGTCTCGGCCTTGGCGGCGTAAAGCCGCACCGCCGCGGTCAGCACGCGCTCGAGCTCGGCATCGGGCACGCCGTCGAGCTTGCCGGACGCCAGCGCGCGCTCGGCGGCGGCGACGAAATCCTCGCCCAGCGCCGCGGCCTTCGGCTGCGCCGCCACCGCCATGGTCAGGACAGGCCCGGCCGCGCCGCCAGCACCTCCTTGGCCTTCGGCCGCTTGCGCTTGACCTCGAGATTGAAAATGCGCGCGGCGTTGAGCCCCAGGATGTTGCGCTTGGCCTGCTCGCTGAGGAACGGCAGCGTGGTGATCGAGCTTGGCGCGTCGAAGTCCCAGTGCGGCCAGTCCGACGCGTAGAGCAGTTGGGTGTCGGCCTTGAAGGCTTCCATCGTCGCCTGGAGCAGCTTGAGGTTGGTCTTCTCCATCGGCTGGCTGGTGTAATACATGTCGCGCATATAATCGCTCGGCAGCTTCTTCAGCATCGGCGCCTCGCAGCTGCGCATCTGATATTCGTGGTCGAGCCGCTGCATCAGATACGGGATCCAGGCGAGCCCGCTCTCGATCCACAGCACCTTCAGCTTCGGGAAGCGCTCGGGCAGCCCGTTGATGATCCAGTTGGTCATATGGATCAGGCTGTAGTGCACGAACGACAGCGCGTGCATGGAGATGAAGCGATTGAGCTGCAGGAACGACGGATCGTTCCAATTGAACCCGGAGTGGAACGAGAACGGCTTGCCGGTCTCTTCCATCATCGCATAGAGCCTCATGTAGTTGTTGTGATGCACCGGCTTGTTGCGGGTCGAGCAGACCGAAAAGCCGATGATGCTCTCGACATGGGCGTATTTCTTGACCTCCGCCACACAGGCTTCGGGCGTGTTGAACGGCAGGTAGATCATGCCCTTGAGCCGATCGTCCTCCGGCAGAATGCGCTCGACCAGCCACTTGTTGTAAGCCGCGCCAAGCGCCGCCTCGATGTCGTCCTGCGGATGCATGCCGAGCGTGAGCATCGGCGTCGGGAACACGACCTGGTAGTCGAGCCCGAGCGCGTCCATCGAGCGCCGCGCCAGTTCCGTGAAATGGTGCGAGCCCTTCTTCTCGACCTTCTCCAGCAGCGCCTGCTGATGCGGGATGCGGCCGTAGACGTGCTGATAAAGAATGCCGGGCTGGCTGGGCAGCAGCGCCACGTTGCCGCTGCCGGGCCGGCCCGCGACCGCCTCGCCCATCTGGCGAATGACTTCGTTGTCGATCATCGCCAGGATTTCCGGCCAAAACGACGTCTCGGTGACGTGGGCGTCGATGTCGACCAGGAAATAGTCCTCGTAGCTTTCGGACTGCCGGGTGGCATGCGCGAGGGTGTCGCGCGTGTCGGTCTGCATGGTGATTTCTTGCAGTTCGCGGAACTGCTGCGGGACTCGCTCGAGCATGGCGTGCCTCCCTGATCGCTCCCGGCTCACTATAGCGGGACTGGGGTCGCTTCGCACCCCCAACTGCTATTCCGATGGGCAGGGAGTATGGATTCCGGGTTCGCGAGCTGCGCTCGCGCCCTGGAATGACGCCGTGCAAAACCGCTACGCCGCCTTCGGCTTGGCCTGGATCAGCTTGCGTTTGATCAGGAGCTCGGCGATCTGCACGGCGTTAAGCGCCGCGCCCTTGCGCAGGTTGTCCGACACCACCCACATCGACAGGCCGTTCTCGACGGTCGCATCCTCGCGGATGCGGCTGATATAGGTGGCGTCCTCGCCGGCCGCCTCATAGGGCGTGACGTAGCCGCCGGGCTCGCGCCGGTCGATCACGATGCAGCCCGGCGCGCGGCTGAGCAACGCGCGCGCCTCGTCCGCCGTGATCGGTTTCTCGAACTCGATGTTGACTGCCTCGGAATGGCTGATGAACACCGGCACGCGTACGCAGGTCGCGGTCAGCTTGATCTTGGTGCCGAGAATCTTCTTGGTCTCGACCACCATTTTCCACTCTTCCCGGGTGTAGCCGTCGTCCTGAAAGACGTCGATGTGCGGGATGACGTTGAAGGCGATGCGCTTGGGGAATTTCTTGGGCTCCAGCTCGGCCAGCGAATAGACCGCCTTGGTCTGGCGATCGAGCTCGTCCATGGCGTCCTTGCCGGCGCCCGAGACCGACTGGTAGGTCGCAACCACGACGCGCTTGATGGTGGCGGCATCGTGCAGCGGCTTGAGCGCGACCACGAGCTGGGCCGTCGAGCAGTTCGGGTTGGCGATGATGTTCCGCTTGCGGAAGCCCGTGATCGCGTCGGCGTTGACCTCGGGCACGATCAGCGGCACGTCGGCGTCGTAGCGCCAAGCCGACGAGTTGTCGATCACCACGGCGCCCTGGGCGCCGATCTTGGGCGACCATTCCTTCGACACCGCGCCGCCGGCCGACATCAGGCAGATGTCGATGCCGGAGAAATCCTGGTGCTCGAGCGCGCGGCACTTCAGCGTCTTGTCGCCAAACGAGACGTCGACGCCCTGGCTCCGGCGCGAGGCGACCGCGACTACCTCGTCGGCGGGGAAGCGCCGCTCGGCCAGGATATCGAGCATCTCCCGGCCCACATTGCCGGTGGCGCCGACGACCGCGACCTTGAAGCCCATGAAACTCTCCGAAAAGCCAATCTCCGAAATCGCGCGATGGCCCTGCGGCGTCGCCGCCGCGCGCGTCCGCTTCTAGTGGAAAAACCTTGTCAACTCAACGCTTCGACGCAAGCTCCATCTATGACTTTTTCGGCTGAATGCCATCGCCCTAGAGCATGATCCCGAAAAGTGTGAAGCGGTTTTCGGAAAAGATCATGCTCAAATAAGAAGCTAGATGGCGGAGCCCAAAAAAAGCGGCGGCCAAAGGCCACCGCCGAAGTGCACACGGAGGAATTCGAGGGTCGGACTGCTTTACCAATCGAAGGTCAATGGCGCCTTGGCAACCAGGCGGAAGCTCTGGGCCTCATCGGCCACCGCGCCGGCGTTCATAGTCGAGGTCCGGGCGAGTGCGGCGTGGGCCAGCACGATGCCGGCGATGGCGCTCGATGAGGTGATCAGCACCACCAGTGTAGCCGCCACGATCAACTTGAGCATCTGAGCCTCCCCGATTGCCGGCCGCGGCGCCCGCCGCGGCTGTCCATGGCAAGAGAAGTAACCCACGCTTGTTTCCGGCGAATGTCGCCTTTGTATCGCTGGTATCGCGCCGCAAGGACGCGGCGGAAATAGCCCAAAGTGCCAGGGTTGCGCGGTCAGCGCGGGCTTTTCTGCGATTGGTGTAACGACCCGTTTACTGACGCCCGTGAATTGGCCCGCGTCAACGCGTCAAAAGCAACCGCGGCGCAAGCATTTTCATGGCACATCGTAGGCGAAATCTCTGGAAATGTCGGGGGCGCGCTTGTGAGCATGCGGGGGACATACGAGACCACCACCGTCGGACAGGTGTCGCCGCTCTCGATTGCGGGAGCGATTATCCGCTACGGCTTCTACGCCGTCGGCGCGATCGTGCTGGCAATCGTCGGCATCGGCATCTTGTCGGTCTGGAAGATGGTGCCGAAGGCGGTCGACGATCCACCGGCGTTCCGCATCGCCGACGGCGAGTTCGCCAACAAGCCGGTCAGCGGACACATCATCAGCTCCCGTCTCGGCCGCGCCGAGGTGCGCCAATACGGCCAGTTGCACAGCCGCAGCAACGACCTCGCGGTGGTCATGGTGATGCCGCCCCGGGGCATCGGCATGGGCACCCAGCTCGTGCAGGATCTCAACGAGGCCAACCTGCTGCGACTCAAGCGCGCGATCATGACGCAGACCCACTACGACCTCGACACCCGCTTCGGTGAATTCCGCGCGACCGAGATGCGCGTCGATACCGACGGGCGTTGGAAGCAATGCCTCGCCTATCGCAGCCGGCTGCAAACCGCCTCGGTTTATTTCATCGGCTGGTACTGCGACGGCAGCGGCAGCCGGCCAGCCGCAAGCTCGCTTGCCTGCATACTCGACAAGCTGGTGCTGGAGCGCGAACTCGCCTCGAAGGAGGCAGATGGCTTCCTGCGCGAGCGCATGACCAAGGCGGCGTTCTGCCAAGCCGCACCGGTGACGCAAACCACCGATACCGGACACCGCGGCGTGTCGCCGCCGTCGCGCTGGTCGCAGCCGAGCGCTTTGCGTCGCTCCTACTAGTCAACGCCTCCCAGGGGTCAGCGCGGGCTGAACGGATTTTGCCAGCCGCCGCGGGCCGCAGGCGCGCGCGGCGGGAAGGTGGCTTCGAGGTAATCCAGGACGACCTTCTGCTCCTTTGGCGGCAGCGGCGGCATCTTGTGCCGATCGGTCATCCACTGCAGCGAATCCTCCCATTGCCGGCGCGTCATGCCCTGCTGGGCGACCAGCTTGAAGCCGTGGCAGCCGGTGCAGGCATAGAACGTGTCGTCGCGGCCGGGCCCGGCCGGGAAGTCTTCGGGGTTTTCGTTGCGCGGCACAAATTGCGGCGCCTGCGCCGCGGCGCCGCCATGGCAAAGCAACGTGGCGGCCAGCGCGATACCGGCCGCCGTCATGGTCTTGTGCATCACCCCACCAGCACCGCGACGCGGTGCATCGGATTGCCGCCATAGCCCTGCGGATTCCAGGCGCCGGCGATGTGCGGCTGCATCGCGCCCTTGGAATCGGTCGCCCGCGCCCAGATTTCGTAATAGCCGTCGCTCGGCAGCTTCAGCGTGGCGGTCCAGCGCTGCCAGTCGTACTTGTTCTTCGGCTTCTCCAACCTGGCATTCTGCCAGCTGGCGCCGAAATCGACCGACACCGCTACCGCCTTCACGGTGTTGTCGCCGGCCCAGGCGGCGCCGCGCAGCTTCAGCTCCTTGGTGCCGGCCGACATCTTGGTGCCGTTCCCCGGGCTGGTGATGATCGAACGCACCGGCATCGATTCGAGATCGCGGAAATTTCCGTCCACCACCTTGTCGCCCGGCACCATTGGCTTGATGGCGACGCGGTACGAGGTCGATCCCATGCCCGGGCCGTCATGATACTTATCGCGCACCCACAGCCGGGTAAACCACTTGGCCGATACCGAGCCTGGCCAGCCCGGAATGATCAGCCGCACCGGCCCGCCGTGAATGTTCGGCAGCGGCGCGCCGTTCATGGCGAACACCACCAGATTGTTCGGGTCCATTGCCTTGCGGATCGGCACGCCGCGCGACAGCGCGTCCTTGCTGGCGTCCGCCAGGCTGCGGTCGGCGCCGTAGTGACCGGTGAACGTTGCGGTGTGCCTGACGCCCACCGATTCGAGCAGGTCCGACATGCGCACGCCGGTCCATTCGGCGCAGCCGGCGCCGCCGTTGGTCCATTGATTGCCACGCGCCTGCGGCGTGAAGAACGAGCGACCGTTGCCGCCGCATTCCAGCACCATGCGGCGCGTGAACGGCTTGAACTTGGCCTTGAGGTCGCCGAGCGTCAACTCGAGCTTGTTGTTGACCTCGCCGTCGATGGTGATTTTCCATTTGTCGGGATCGCCGGCCGAGTCCGGGATCTGTCCATTGTTGCGGATGAAGAACCGCGCGGTCGTCGTGGTGTCGTCGTCGAGCAGAGTCTCCGGGGTCTCCGCCACCAGCGGGCGCTCGCCGAGCACGACCAGCTTCTCATCCTTGCCGGGGAATTTCAGATATTGCGGACCCTTCGCGGCGGCGGGCGGCGCGGCTGGCGCGCTCTGCGCCAAGGCCGCGGGGATCAGCCCGCCCGGCATGGTGGCGGCAAACGGAATGACGCCGCCGACCGCCGCGCTCATGGCGGCAAGGCCCGCGCCGCCGAGAAAGCCGCGGCGGTCGACGTTGGTCTTGCGGCCGAAAATTGTGGCATCGGCGCGCTCGGGATCGTCGGCGTAAAGCTCTTGCATCGATCGTTCGACTGTTTTTGGCATGGTCTCCTCCCCGCCCCGGCCCAATTTGGGCCATCCGCACCCTAGGTGCGTCGTTTCTGATATTCAACATCGTGAATGGATGGCGCGTCGTGCCGGAACGGCCGATCGTTTCGCGCGTTCCCTTGTGGTGGGCCGTCAAAGCGGCCTATAAACAAGGCGGCGTCGCGGCAACGAAATGAGGACGACCATGCGCTCCGTGGCTTTGGCTCTCGCTACCGCGTTCGCCGTCGCGGCCCTGTCGACTGCGGACGCTGCGCCGCGTAGGACGCGCGACGTCCAGCGCGTGTCGCCTCCCGGCACCGTGGTCGTGCATCGTGACGAAAACGGCCGCACCCGGACCAGGATCATCGTGCAGAAGCGCTCCTACCTCGACGGCGGCACCGAGGTGATGCCCGGTGACAACATCAACGCCTACCGGAACAGCTTTCTGACCCACCGCGCGTCGAGCGGCATCGGCAACAACGTGATCACCAATCCGCCCGGCCCGATCCCCGATCCGTTCTTCCTGCCAGGCAAGAACAATCCCTGGCCCGGATTCATGTATTGAACTGAAGGCTGAGCCTCGAAGGCTACAGTCGCGGCCGTCGATCCTTCATTACGCGGCGCGCTTTTCCATCCCGGCGATGATGGCGTCGCCCATCTCCCTGGTACCGACCAGCGTGCAGCCGGCCGACTGGATGTCGGCGGTGCGAAGCCCCGCGGCCAAGGTCGCCGCGATTGCCTGGTCGATCAGGTCGGCCGCGCGGCCCATGTTGAACGAATAGCGCAGCGCCATGCCGAACGACGCGATCATGGCGATCGGGTTGGCGACGCCCTTGCCGGCGATGTCGGGCGCCGAGCCGTGCACCGGCTCATACATCGCCTTGCGCTTTTTGGTCTTCGGGTCGACGTCGCCGAGCGAGGCCGACGCCAGCATGCCGAGCGAGCCGGTCAGCATCGCCGCGATGTCGGAGAGCATGTCGCCGAACAAATTGTCGGTCACGACCACGTCGAACTGCTTGGGATTGCGCACCAGCTGCATGCCGCCCGAGTCGGCGAGCTGGTGCTCCAGCGTGACGTCCTTGAACTCGCGCTGATGTAAGGCGGTGATCACCTCGTTCCACAGCACGCCGGTCTTCATGACGTTGCGCTTCTCCATCGAGGTGACCTTGTTGCGACGCTGGCGCGCCAGCTCGAAGGCGACGCGGCCGATGCGCTCGATCTCGTAGCTGTCGTAGACCTGGGTGTCGACCGCACGCTTCTGGCCGTTGCCGAGGTCGGTGATGGTCTTGGGCTCGCCGAAATAGACGCCACCGGTGAGCTCGCGCAGGATGATGATGTCGAGGCCCTCGACCAGATCGCGCTTGAGCGCCGAGGCGTCCGCCAGCGCCGGATAGGTCACCGCCGGACGGATGTTGGCGTAGAGCGCGAGATCCTTGCGCAGCCGCAGCAATCCCGCCTCCGGCCGCACGTCGTAGGGCACCTTGTCCCATTTCGGCCCGCCGACAGCGCCGAAGATCACCGCGTCGGCTGAGTGCGCCTTGGCCATGGTCGCATCGGTGATCGAGACCTGGTGGGCGTCGTAGCAACTGCCGCCGACCAGCCCGTCCTCGGTCTCGAACGTGCCCATGCCGTGGGCGTTCATCCAGGCGATGAGCTTCTTGACCTCGGCCATCACCTCGGGGCCGATGCCGTCGCCCGCGAGCAGCAGGAGATTGTGAGTTGCCATGTTCGCCTCGGATCACGCGGGACCGGGCGAATTGCTAAAGGGCGCTGGCGTGATTGGCAAGGCGTCCGAACCTAAGCCGACATGAACACCGCAAACGGCTCGTCGATGATGCGCTGAATGTATTGCCGATACGACGCGTAGCAGGCGTCTTTGTCGGTGACACGGCCGAACTTCGCGTCCGGCATGGTGCGCATCGGTATGAATGCGATCGGCGCCGCGATCGGCGTGAGCTGCGAACCGCGGCCGGCCAGTAGCGTGGTGAGGATGCCGTGCATCTCGCCTGCGATGGTCGGCCGCGCCACGATGATGAGGCGATACTGACCGTGTCGGTTGGTCACGAGATAGATGTGGCCCGACTGGTTGGGGATCGACACCTCACCGAACTGCGTGAACGCCGCGTCGAGCCGCTCGGTCTCGCGGAACGCCAGGCATGACGCCGTCGCGTCCCAGGCGATCTCGGTGCAGTAGGCATAGATCGCCTCCGCCTCGCCGAACGATGGCCGCAGCGTGAGATAATTGCCTTCGAGCCAGGTCACGGCACGGCGCGAATAGGATCCGAGCCCGTCCGACGCCACATCACCGTTAACGGCCGCTGCGTTCGCGGTCTCGCCGTTGCTCTTGCGCAGCGACAGGCCAAGCGCCTGCTCCAACCGCACCGTGGTGGCGAGCGTGAACGGCCGGCGGCCGCCGAGCGCCTTCTCGAGTGTCGAGATGCTGATCTTGGCCTGCTCGGCGAGGTGCTGACGCGAGATCCGCCGCCGCGCCAGCTCCTCGCGAACCATGGTCGCGACCTGCCGGCTCTGCTCGGCCGACAGCTGCTTGTCGTCAGTGACGGTCATCAAGATCCCCCTTGCCCGGATAAGACCGGACCAAGCCTCACATTTCCGCACCAGTGCCCGACGTACCGGCGGACCGTGCCGGAACAATGCCGATCATCACGCTCGCGGATTCGGACGCCGGCCCGCACAACGGAGCGGACCGAAGGCGACATCGAGAGGTGATGCACATGAGCGTCGCGACCAAAGATCTGGGTAACGGCTTCACAATCTCTCTGGCACGAGTGGCGCGTCATGGCCTGCAATATTTGCTGGCGATTGTGATGGTAATTGCGGCTTTTTTTGCCCATACGCAGGCCTTCGCCAACCCTGCAGCCGGCTCCGTCCCGCAATTCGTTAATCCTTCCGAAGCGCGCGCCGGGTCGCTGCTGCTCAAGTCCGACGGCGACCGTTTTGCCGACGCGCCGCGGCTCGGCATCGACGTCGACCTCACGGTGAGCGGCCCGACGATTCGCGCTCGCGTGACCCAGATTTTCCAGAACCCGACGCAGAACTGGGTCGAGGCCGTCTATGTCTACCCGCTGCCGGCCGGCGGCGCCGTGGATACCCTGAAGATGGTGATCGGCGACCGCATCGTGGTCGGCGACATCAAGGCGCGCGACCAGGCGCGCGTGCTCTACGAGCAGGCCAAGGTCGCCGGCCAGAAGGCGGCGCTGATCGAGCAAGAGCGGCCGAACATCTTCACCAACTCGGTCGCCAACATCGGCCCCGGCGAAACTGTATTGGTGCAAATCGAATACCAGGAGCCGGTACGCCAGAACGGTGAAGAGTTCTCGCTGCGGGTGCCGCTGGTGGTCGGCCCGCGCTTCAATCCGGCGCCGGTGGTGCAGACCGTCGATCTGCGTCCCGACAACAGCGGCTGGGGCCAGACCACCAACGATCCGGTGCCCGATCGCGATCGCATCACGCCGCCGGTGCTCGATCCGGCCAAGCACGATCCGGTGAACCCGACCCGCATCACGGTGCGGCTGCAAGCCGGTTTTGCGCTCGGCGACGTGAAGAGCCATCACCACGCGGTGCAGATCGAGACGCCCACCGACGACACGCGGGTCATCAAGCTCGCCGAAGGTCCGGTGCCGGCCGATCGCGACTTCGAGCTGACGTGGCGCGCCGTGCCGGCCAAGACGCCATCGGTCGGCGTATTCCGCGAACACATCGGCGACGCCGACTATCTGCTGGCCTTCGTCACCCCGCCGGCGCTCGAGCAGGGCGAGCAGACCACACTGCCGCGCGAGGTGGTGTTCGTCATCGACAACTCGGGATCGATGGGCGGCACATCGATGGAGCAGGCCAAGGCCAGCCTGATCTTCGCGCTCGGCCGTCTTAAGCCGGCCGATCGCTTCAACGTCATCCGCTTCGACGACACCATGGACGTGATGTTCTCCGATACGGTTCCGGCGAGCGCCGAGAACCTGGCGCGGGCCAAGGCATTCGTCGGAGCGCTGCAGGCGCGCGGCGGAACCGTGATGGTGCCGCCGATGCGCGCCGCCCTCACCGACGTCCGCAACGACGCCGGCTTCGTGCGACAGGTGATCTTCATTACCGACGGCATGATCGGCAACGAGCAGCAGTTGTTCGACACCATCAGCTCGATGCGCGGTCGCTCGCGGCTATTCATGGTCGGCATCGGCTCGGCGCCGAACAGCTTCCTGATGACGCGTGCGGCCGAGCTTGGGCGTGGCACGTTCACGCACATCGGCTCGATCCAGCAGGTTGACGAGCGCATGCGCAGCCTGTTCGAGAAACTCGAGAGTCCGGCCGTCACCGGTCTGACCGTGACGTTCTCGGACGCCAAGGCCGATCTGACGCCGCAGGCAATCCCCGACGTCTATCGCGGTGAGCCGCTGGTGCTGGCGTCCAAGCTCGACCGGCTGGCCGGCACGCTGGAGATCAAAGGTCTGGTCGGCGATCGGCCGTGGATCGTGACCCTGCCGCTGGCCGGCGCCGCCGAAGGCAAAGGCCTGTCCAAGCTATGGGCACGGCGCAAGGTCGCCGACGCCGAGGTTGCCCGAACGATGCGGCAGATCGCGCCGGACGAAGCCGACAAGCGCATTCTGGCGCTCGGCCTCGACCACCAGCTCGTGACCCGGCTCACCAGTCTGGTCGCGATCGACCAGACTCCCAGCCGCCCCGCGGGCGAAACGCTCAAGCTCGCCGAGCTTCCGCTTAATCTGCCGGCCGGCATGGAGTTCGAGAAGGTGTTCGGGCCGCGTCCGGGCGCGCCGCGCCAGGATCGCGCCGATGCGTCGCAGCAGCCCGCGCAATACGCGGAGGCCATGTTGCAGAAGCGCGGCGGCGCGCAGTTTGCGACGGCCGCGTCGCGGGTCGTCGCGCCGGGCGGCAATCTGCAACTGCCGAAGACCGCGACCGACGCCGAGTTGCGCATGATCGCTGGCCTCGTGCTGCTGGCAATGTCGATCCTGCTGCTGATCGGCCGGCGGCTGCGTCACGCGGTGGCGTTCATGCTGTTCCTGCTCGGTCAGCGCCGGACCTGCGTGATCTAGATCCAAACAGGAGGACCATCTCCCCACCCCTCCTGTAGCGCGCGCGGCTCGTCCCCCCGGCCGCGCGCGCACCTTCTCAAAGGCACCGCCATGATCCGCTTCGTCGCCATCGTCCTGCTCGGGCTCGCCGGTGTCACGCTGACCGGTCAGGGCGCTTACATCCACGCCAAGGCGATGCTGGCGCAGGTGTTGTTGCATCGCGCGTTCAACGCAACCATCGCCACCGGCCGCGACGTCAAACCGTGGTCCTGGGCCGACACCTGGCCGGTGGCGCGCATCGACCTGCCCCGCCTCGGCGCGCATGCGATCGTGCTCGCCGGATCGAGCGGACAGGCGCTCGCCTTCGGTCCCGGCCATGTCGAAGCGACGCCGGCCGCCGGTGAGCCCGGCGTCGCGGTCTATTCGGCGCACCGCGATACGCATTTCCGATTTCTGAAGGATGTCGCGGTCGGCGACGAGATTCGGATCACGCGGCGCGACGGCCAGACCTTCGCCTATCGGGTGGCGCAAACCTCGGTGGTGCGCCACGACCAATCCGGCATCGACCCGCTGGCCCCCGGCCACCACCTGGTGCTCTCGACCTGCTGGCCGCTCGACGCGGTCACGCCCGGTCCGCTGCGCTATCTGGTGTACGCCGAGATGGCGGAAGGGATCAAAGCCCGCTGAACCAGTTGTAGCCCTGGTTCTCCCAATAGCCGCCGGCGTCGTTGTTCTGCACGTAGATCGCCGTGATGTACTTCGGGTTTTTGAAGCCGAGCTTGGTCGGCATGCGGCACTTCATCGGGAAGCCGTACTTGCGCGGCAGGATCTGGTTGTCGAACTTGAAGCTGAGCTGGGTCTGCGGGTGCAGCGCGGTCGGCATGTCGATGGTGTTGGAATAGCCCTCGGCGCACTGGAACCAGACGTATTTGGCGCGGGTGTCGGCGCCGATGCGCTTGAGGAATTCGCTTAGCCGCACGCCTTGCCACGAGCCGATCGCGCTCCAGCCTTCGACGCAGACGTGGCGGGTGATCTGCGAGACCTGCGGCAGCGCGTACAGCCGCTCCAACGTCCACGGCTGCTTGTCGTCGATCAGGCCGCCGACCTCGAGCTGGTAGCTCTTGCCGTCGACCTCCGGCGCCTCGGATTCCGGGTAATAGCCGTTGAACGGAAACGGCCGCGTGATGGCGCTCGCCGGATATTCCGGCGCGAGCCGGTTCGGGTTGAACAGCAAGGCTTGGACCCGATCATTGAAGCGCGAGATCGCCCGCAACGTGCCTTCAGCGGCGTCGCTGTCGATGATGTTGCAGCCGCCGAGCACGGACAGCGCGCCGAGGCTCAAGCCACCACGCAGGAACGCCCGCCGCGCCGGGTCAGGCAGCAACCTTGCTGCGTCCTTGATCAGCAGTCTTGGATCGACGCCGGGGATAGCCTTGCGGACGCGCGGCATTGGCGGCTCCTATTTCCCGGTCACCATGGCACGCAGACTCTTCGGCACGATCAGCGCCAGCAGAATGTGCACCACCAGAAACGCCACGATCAACGCCATGCAGATGAAGTGCACATAGCGCGCGGCCTCGTAGCCGCCGAACAGCGCGGTCAGCTCCTGCAACTGCACCGGCTTCCAGATCGCCAGCCCCGACAGCACGATCACGATCGCGACGACAATGATGCCGGCGTACAGCAGCCGCTGCACCGCGTTGTAGACCGTGAGATCGTCGTGCGCGAGCCGGAAGGTCAGCGCGGCCTTGGCGTCGGCCATCACCTCGGCCGGGCGGATCGGCAGGAGCTTGCGGCGGAAGCGGCCGGTCGCCAGTCCAAGGATCAGATAAACCAGGCCGTTGATCGCCAGCAGCCACATCGCCGCGAAGTGCCACAGCAGCGCGCCGGCGAGCCAGCCGCCGAGCGTGATCGAGCTTGGAAAGGTGAATGAGAACAGCGGCGAGGCGTTGTAGATCTCCCAGCCGGAGCCGATCATCACCAGCATGGCGACCGCGTTGATCCAGTGCGTGATCCGTACCCAGAGCGGATGGATCACGGGTTCGCTGGGTGCCGCGGCGGCGTCGATGGTTGTCATGGCGTCTCGCGTTGAATCTGGTGGAAAATCATCGGGCCCGCAAGCGCGCGCCCGATGCACGGGCGCCGCGCTTTGGTTTCCAATGGCCGCTTTGATCGCGGTCTCACGCTTTCGTGACGGGGGCCGGCGCTGTAGAACAGCGCCGGCCTATCGCTTCTCGAGAGTTCGTCCGAATGAGCAAGACCAACACCGGCAATTTCTTCGAGGATTTTCGCCTCGGCCAGACCATCCGCCACGCCACCCCGCGCACCGTGACCGAGGGCGACGCGGCGCTCTATGTCGGGCTGTTCGGCGCGCGCTTCGCCGTGCAATCGTCGGCGGCGTTTGCGACCACGGTCGGCTATCGCGCGCGTCCGATCGACGACCTGCTGGTGTTTCACATCGTGTTCGGCAAGACCGTGCCGGATATCTCGCTCAACGCCGTGGCCAATCTTGGCTACGCCAACGGCCAGTTCCTCGCTCCGGTGTTCGTCGGCGACAGCTTGAGCGCGACCTCCGAGGTAATCGGGCTGAAGGAGAACTCCAACCGCAAGACCGGCATCCTCTATGTGCGCACCCGCGCCATCAACCAGGCCGGCACGAGCGTGCTCGAATACGTCCGCTGGGTGATGGTGCGAAAGCGCGACGAGGCGGCGCCGCCGCCCGGCGACCACGTGCCGCGGCTGCCGACCGCGGTCGACACCGCGCTGCTGGGCGCGGCCTGTCCGGCCATCGACGTCGGCGCCTACGACTTCGCGCTCGCCGGCAGCCCGCACCGCTTCGGCGACTACCAGGTCGGTGAAAAGATCGACCATGTCGACGGCGTCACGGTCGAGGAGGCCGAGCACCAGATCGCGACGCGGCTCTACCAGAACACCGCGCGCATTCACTTCGACCAGTTCTCCGCCGCGCAGGGCCGCTTCGGCCGCCGGCTGATCTACGGCGGGCACGTCATCTCGCTGGCGCGCGCGCTGTCCTTCAACGGGCTCGCCAACGCCTTCCACATCACGGCGATCAATGGCGGGCGCCACGTGGCGCCACTGTTCGCCGGCAAAACCGTGTTCGCCTGGTCGGAGGTGCTGGCCAAGAGCGAATTGCCCGGCCGCGCCGACGTCGGCGCGCTGCGGCTACGCACCGTCGCCACCGCCGACCGGCCGTGCATGGATTTCCCCTACAAGTCGGGCGACGACTATGACCCCGCCGTGCTGCTCGATCTCGACTACTGGGCGCTGATCCCGCGCTGACAGGATCTTGTCATTCCGGGACGGCCCCCTAAGCGCGTTCACGCGCGTCTTTGACGCGCTATGGGGCCGGACCCGGAATCCAGATGCAACGTCGGAATGTATTTCTGGATTCCGGGTTCGCTCGCCACGTCGAAGACGCGCGTTAACGCGCTTATGGCGAGCGCCCCGGAATGACCAACAAAATCTATTTCCCCGGCGAAGGCGAGCGGCCGACGGTCGCGCCGCTCTCCCGGATCACGCCGCAGGCGATGCGGTCGCCGGAGTTGCCAGCCGGATCGCTCTTGTAGTCGTCGGCCTTGGCGTGGATCACGATCGCGGAGCCGTCGTTATCGAACACCGAGTTGGGCTTGCCCTTCTCCAGCGTGATCGCGGTGTTGACCACTTCGACCGAGAGATCGCCGCTCTGCGGAACATGCAGGTTCGGCATGTCGCCGGCATGGCCCACGCCGGCCAACATGCCGTGCTTGTGGTTGCCTGGATCGAAATGTGGGCCAGCGGATTCGAACGGCGCCTCGCACTTGCCGACGGCATGGATGTGGAACGCGTGCTCGCCGGGCGGCAGGCCCTTGGACCGTAACCTTAAGCAGGACGCCGGCCTGCGTCTGCATCAAATCGACGTCCCCGATCGCCTTGCCGCTGGCATCCTTCAATTGCGCGCTGGCGAGCTCGGCTTGGACGGGCAGTGTGACAGCCGCGACCAGTAGCGCGGCGGCGCCGGCCGTGCCTAACAGCTTGCGGATATGCATGATGAGCCTCCGGGGCATCTCACCCCGGGGGATAACCCGGTTCGCGGGATTAGAGTTCCCGCCGGCAACGCCGATCCCAGTGCTAATTCGCGGGCTAATTCGCGCCGGCGCGCATGTGTTCGACCAATTGGCGCGCATAGGGCGGCAACGCTGCAAGATCGCGGATGCAGATGGTGAGGTCGCGTAACGCCCAGGGATCGGTCAGTTCGACCGCCTTGATCGCCATCGTCTTGACCGCCCGCCGCGCGGTGGTCGCCGGCACCACGCCGACACCGACGTTGCACTCGACCAGCCGGCAGACCGCGTCGAAGCTCCGCAATTGCACGCGCAGCCGCAGCGGCCGGCCGGCGCTGCTGGCCTTGCTGCCGAGGAAGCGCTGGATCGCGCTCGCCCGGTCGAGGCCGACGAAGTCGTGGTCGAGCACTTCGGCAAATCCGATCCGTGCCCGCCGCGCCAGCGGGTGGTCGCGTGCCACCACCAGCACGAAGCGGTCGCGGCGGAACGGATAGGTGGTCAGTTGGCCGGCATCGACGGTCCCGGCCACCACCCCGATATCGCCCACCCCTTCGGCGATCAGCCCGACGATCTCGTCGCTCAGGCGCTCCTCGAGGTCGACGCTGACATTCGGGTGGCTGGTGAGAAACGAGCTCAGCGCTTCCGGCAAGAACTCGGTCAGCGCATTGGTGTTGGACAGCACCCGGACCTGGCCGGCGAGCCCGCCCGCATAGGCGCCGAGGTCCTCGCGCAGCCGCTCGGCCTGCGCCAGCATGGTGCGGGCGTGCTGCAACAGCGTGCGGCCGGCCTGGGTCGGCGTGACGCCTTGCCGCGCCCGCACCAGCAGTGGCGCGCCCAACGCCAGCTCCATGTTGCGGATACGTGTGCTGGCCGCAGCCAGCGCCAGGTGGGCCCGTTCGGCGCCGTGGGTAATGCTGCCAGCCTCGATCACGTGGCGGAACAGACTGAGATCGGTGAGGTCGAAGCGCATGCCAGCCTTCGTGTGGGGCGAAGGGAAACTTCCCGAAAATCACATTGTAACTGGCCTATTATAGCGCAATGCTTCGTGACTTGCGAAGCGATTTCGCGGGCCGCCCGGGCATCGCCGCCGTGCATTCGCCGGCGTTGCGGCACCGGCGGTCATCGGATACCTACCGCGGCAGAGCGGATCGCAACCGCCGGAGTGAGACCATGGTCGAGGCCAAGACGTCGCGTCTGAAAGACCGTCCACTCTCCCCGCACCTGCAAATCTACAAGCCGATGCTGACGATGATGATGTCCATCGTCCATCGCATCACCGGCATCGCGCTTTACGCCGGCATGCTGCTGCTGGTGTGGTGGCTGATCGCCGCCGCCGCCGGCCCCAATCCCTACGCCACCGTGCAATGGTTCATGGAGACGGTGTTCGGGCGGCTGATCCTGTTCGGCTACACCTGGGCCTTGATCCATCACATGCTGGGCGGCGTCCGACATCTGATCTGGGATCTCGGCTACGGCTTCGGCCCGGTCGAGCGCGAATGGCTGACGGTCGCCACCCTGGTCGGCTCGGTTGGCTTCACCATCGTGCTCTGGTTGGTGGCCTATCTGATCACGGGCGGCATCAAATGACCGACCACACGCCGCACTCGATCCGCACGCCGCTCGGCCGCGTCCGCCATCTCGGCTCGGCGCACAAGGGCACCGGCCACTTCTGGCATCAGCGGCTCACCTCGGTCGCCAACGTGCCGCTGACGATCGCCGCCATTGTGATCGTGCTCGGCCTGCTCGGCCGCAATCATGCGGCGGTGGTGCAAATCCTCGGCTCGACCCTGGTGGCGATCACCATGCTGCTGTTCATCATCAGCAGCGTCTATCACATGTGGCTCGGCATGCAGGTCATCATCGAGGACTACGTGCACGACGAGATCGCCAAGTTCAGTGCGCTGATGGCGAACACCTTCTTCTCCTTCGTCGTCGGATTGGCCGCGGTGTTCGCGATCCTGAAACTCTCATTCGGACTGTAGGCATGGCTGGAAACGGAGCCCAGAACGTTGCCGCCCCCAAGGTCAACGGGCAGGCGTATCCGATCGAGGACCACAGCTACGACGTGGTGGTGGTCGGCGCCGGCGGCTCGGGCCTGCGCGCGGTGGTCGGCTGCAGCGAAGCCGGGCTGCGCACCGCCTGCATCACCAAGGTGTTCCCGACCCGCTCGCACACCGTGGCGGCGCAGGGCGGCATCGCGGCCGCGCTCGGCAACATGGGCGAGGACGACTGGCGCTGGCACATGTACGACACCGTCAAGGGCGCCGACTGGCTCGGCGACCAGGACGCCATCGAATACATGGTGCGCGAGGCGCCGGCCGCGGTCTACGAGCTCGAGCACTGGGGCCTGCCGTTCTCGCGCCGCGAGGAGGACGGCAAGATCTACCAGCGGCCGTTCGGCGGCATGACCACGCACTTCGGCAAGGGCACCGCGCAGCGCACCTGCGCGGCCGCCGACCGCACCGGCCACGCCATGCTGCACACCATGTACGGCCAGGCGCTGCGGCATTCGGCCGAGTTCTATGTCGAATATTTCGCCATCGACCTGATCATGGACGAGGGCCGTTGCCGCGGTGTGATCGCGCTCAACCTCGACGACGGCAGCATCCACCGGTTCCGGGCGCAAACCACGATTCTTGCGACCGGCGGCTATGGCCGCGCCTACCTGTCCTGCACCGGCGCCCACACCCAGACCGGCGACGGCAACGCCATGGTGCTGCGCGCCGGCCTGCCGCTCCAGGATATGGAGTTCGTGCAATTCCACCCGACCGGCATTTATGGCGCCGGCTGCCTGATCACCGAGGGCGCGCGCGGCGAAGGCGCCTACCTGGTCAATTCCGAGGGCGAGCGTTTCATGGAGCGCTACGCGCCGTCGGCCAAGGACCTCGCCTCACGCGACGTGGTATCGCGCTCGATGACGATTGAAATTCGCGAAGGCCGCGGCGTCGGCAAGCAGAAGGACCACATCTTCCTGCACCTCGACCATCTCGACCCAGCGATCCTGCACGAGCGGCTGCCCGGCATCACCGAAAGCGCGCGCATCTTCGCCGGCGTCGATCTCACCCGCGAGCCGATCCCGGTGATCCCGACCGTGCATTACAACATGGGCGGCGTCGCCACCAACTGGAAGGGCGAGACCCTGACCAAGAAGGGCGGCGATCCCGACACCGTGGTGCCAGGCCTGATGGCGCTGGGCGAGGCCGGCTGCGTCTCGGTGCACGGTGCCAACCGGCTGGGCTCGAACTCGCTCATTGACCTCGTGGTGTTCGGCCGCGCCGCCGCGCTGCATCTCGCCGAAACGCTCACGCCGAACGACAAGCAACCCGAGCTGCCGAAGGATTCCGCGGACCTCGCGCTCGGCCGGCTCGACCGGTTGCGCAACGCCAATGGCGGCACGCCGACCGCCGAGCTGCGCGCCCGCATGCAGACGGTGATGCAGACCAATTGCGCGGTGTTCCGCACCGGCGAGGTTCTGCAAGAAGGCCACAAGCTGATCCACGACACGTTCGCGGCGGCCTCGGACGTGCGCGTCACCGACCGCTCGTTGATCTGGAATTCCGACCTGGTCGAGACGCTCGAATTCGACAACCTGCTGGCCCAGGCGGTGGTGACCATGGACGCGGCGCTCAACCGCACCGAAAGCCGCGGCGCGCACGCGCGCGAGGACCATCCCGACCGCGACGACAAGAACTGGATGAAGCACACGCTGACCTGGATGGACGATAAGGGCAACGTCAAGATCGACTACCGCCCTGTGCACACCTACACGCTCACCAACGAAGTCGCCTACATCGAACCCAAGGCAAGGGTGTATTGAACATGGTCCAGCTCACCCTTCCGAAGAACTCGAAAATTACCGAGGGCACCACATGGAAGCGCCCGACCGGCGCCCGCCACGTCACCGCGTTCCGCATCTACCGCTGGAACCCGGAGGACGGCGCCAACCCGCGCATGGACACCTACTTCGTCGATCGCGACGATTGCGCGCCGATGGTTCTCGACGCGCTGATCTGGATCAAGACCAAGATCGACCCGACGCTGACGTTCCGCCGCTCCTGCCGCGAGGGCGTGTGCGGCTCCTGCTCGATGAACATCGACGGCACCAACACGCTCGCTTGCACCAAGGGCATGGACGAAATCAAAGGCACGATCCGCATCTATCCGCTGCCGCACATGCAGGTGGTGAAGGACCTGGTGCCGGACATGACCAATTTCTACGCGCAATACGCCTCGATCGAGCCGTGGCTGAAGACCACGACGCCGGCGCCTGAGAAAGAATGGCGGCAGAGCCACGAGGACCGGCTGAAGCTCGACGGCCATTACGAATGCATCCTGTGCGCCTGCTGCACCACCGCGTGCCCGAGCTATTGGTGGAATTCGGAGCGCTATCTCGGCCCGGCCGCGCTGCTGCAGGCCAACCGCTGGATCTCCGACAGCCGCGACGAGGCCACCGGCGAACGGCTCGACAATCTCGAGGACCCGTTCCGGCTGTACCGCTGCCACACCATCATGAACTGTTCCAAGGCCTGCCCGAAGGGCCTCAATCCGGCCAAGTCGATCGCCGAGATCAAGAAGCGCATGGTCGAGCGGCAGGTTTAGCGCCGCGCCGGCATCCGTTCTGGAGCAATTCCAATTGAGCGGCCGATCAACGCTTTCAAGTCGGCCGGCCCAGCCCTAAGTTGCCGCCATGACCGACACCATGACCAAGCATGCCATCACCCGTGTCCGCCACCAGCCGCGCCGGCGGCTGCTCACCGTGCAGACGGTCGAGCGGCTCACCCCCGCCATGGCGCGGATCACGCTCGGCGGCGATCTCGCCGATTTCCTGAGCGCCTCGTATGACGACCACGTCAAGGTGTTCTTCCCGCTGCCCGGCCGCGACACGCCGACCATTCCGCCACCGGACGCGCCCGAGAATGCCGAGCGCTCGCCCGGCCGCGACTACACCCCGCGCCGCTACGACTCCAAGGCGATGATCATCGACTTTGCGCTGCACGACGCCGGACCGGCAACCAGCTGGGCGGTGCAGGCCAAGCCCGGACAGCAGCTCAGCATCGGCGGGCCGCGCGGGTCTTTCGTCGTGCCGGACGATTTCGACTGGTATCTGTTCATCGGCGACGAGACCGCGCTGCCGGCGATCGGCCGGCGGCTGGAGGAGCTGCGCTCAGGTGTGCGCGCCATCGTGGTGGCCGCCGTCACCGGCCGCGACGAGCAGCAATCGTTCGCGAGCCGGGCCACGGTCGAGACCCACTGGGTGCACCGGCCGCTGACGCGCGCCGAAGACCCCGCGCCGCTGCTCGATGCGGTGCGCGCGCTGACGCTGCCGAAATCCGGCGACGGCTATGCCTGGGCCGCGGGCGAATCGCAGACCGCGAAGCTGCTGCGCCAGCATCTGCTCGCCGAGCGCGGGCTCGCCAAGGCTTTCGTCAAGGCGGCAGGCTATTGGAAGCGCGGCGCGGTCGCGATCCACGAAACCCACAACGACTGACGGCCGCTGCGGGCAGCGGCGCGTTACGGCCGCCAGCCGGGCGGCGGGCCGTGGCGCTCGATCGCGTCGACGATCTCGCGATGCTTGCGGTTCTCTCGCGCGTTGTAGATCGCGATCACGGCGTGCGCCGACGGCACCAGCCACAGAACGGGGAAGGCCAGCCCGAACGGCAGGCACAGCACGATCAGGATGACGTTCAGGATCGCCGAGAACAGCTGGCCGTTGAGCAACAGCGCCAGCGGCGGCAGGAAGACGGCGAGGATGTAGATCATGACATCCGCTCCAGGATCGCTCCAAAAGATCGCACCAGGTGCGATCGGCCCGGCACATATAGGAAGCACCGCGCGCAACGCCAGAGCGCGATAGCGAACCGTGGAACTTCGCGCGGCACGCGCCGTTCTCCCGGCAAGGCAAGCACACCATGCCGGAACGGGATGACATCGAGCGCGTCTGGGACCTGGTCGAAAAGATCGGCGTCGGCATGTTGACCACGCGGTTTGCCGGCGGGCTGCGCGCCCGGCCGGTCGAGCCGCGGCTTGACCGCGACGCGGGGCTGATCCGGATCGTCACCGACGTGCGCGGGCTGAAGGACGACGAGATTACCTGCGCGCCAGAGGTGAACCTGGCGGTGACCGATACTGGCGACAAGGCCTATCTGTCGATCGCCGGTCACGCCGCAGTGACGCGCGACCGCGCCGTCGCCGCCCGAATCTGGCACCGCTCCGATGACGTGTGGTGGCCGGGCGGGCCGGACAATCCCAACGTGAGGGTGATTGTGCTGACGCCGTTGCTTGCGGAGCTGTGGGACGGGCCGTCAAGCCCGATCGTCGCAGCCTACGAGATGGCAAAGGCGCGCATCACCGGCGACAAGCCAGACCTCGGCGAGAACCGCAAGAAGACGGTGTCGCTGCGATAGACGTCGGAGGTTGTAAACGCTTGCCTCGAACCAAACTCCGTTCAATCTGAAGCAAGCTGCTAGGCCCGGTTGTCCGGCGGCTTCTTCCACAGCCACCAGGCGCCGACACCGAGCATGGTCAGGCCCCAGGACGACGCGCCGAAGATCAGCGCCGCCAGCAATGCGATCGGGGCGAACACATATTGCACCACGTCCGGCCGTTCGCCGATCAGGAACACCGCGGCCAACAGCCCGGACAGGATCAAGGCGCCGGCCGACAAATAGGCGATCACCAACAGCCCGCCAGCCAGCAGCGCCGAGCCGGTGGTGAGGGCGATCTTGGCGAACAGGTTGCGCATGATGCGTTGGGTATCCTGTTCGAGCCAATCCACAACTCCGAACGGTGGGCGCGTAGCTACTCGTCCAGCTTCAAATTCTTCTTGCGCTGCCCAAGCGTGCGCAACCGCAGCGCGTTCAGCCGGATGAAGCCCTCGGCGTCCTTCTGGTCGTAGGCGCCCTTGTCGTCCTCGAACGTCACCAGCGTCGACGAATAGAGCGACGCCCGGCTGTCGCGGCCGGTCACCATCACGTTGCCCTTGTAGAGCTTCAACCGCACCTCGCCCTCGACGTTCCTCTGGCTCCGGTCGATCGCGGCCTGCAGCATCTCGCGCTCGGGCGAGAACCAGAAGCCGTTGTAGATCAACTCGGCGTAGCGCGGCATCAGCTCGTCCTTGAGGTGGGCGGCGCCGCGGTCGAGCGTGATCGACTCGATGGCGCGATGCGCCGCCAGCAGGATGGTGCCGCCCGGCGTCTCATAGACGCCGCGCGACTTCATGCCGACAAACCGGTTCTCCACCAGGTCGACGCGGCCGATGCCGTTGGCCTTGCCGAGCGCATTCAGCTCGGTGAGCAGCGCGGCCGGCGACAGCGTCTTGCCGTTCAGGCTGACGGCGTCGCCGCGCGCAAACTCGATCCGCAGCTCAGTCGCCCGGTCGGGCGCCTCCATCGGCGACACGGTGCGCTGATAGACCACCGGCGGCGCCTCCTTGGCCGGATCCTCCAGCACCTTGCCCTCCGACGACGAGTGCAAAAGGTTGGCGTCGACCGAGAACGGCGCCTCGCCTTCCTTGTCCTTGGCGACCGGAATCTGGTTCTGGCGCGCGAACGCCAACAGGTCGTCGCGGCCTTTGAACTGCCATTCGCGCCAGGGTGCGACGATCTTGATCGACGGATCGAGCGCGTAATAGGCGAGCTCGAAGCGCACCTGGTCGTTGCCCTTGCCGGTCGCGCCGTGACAAACCGCGTCGGCACCGACCTTGTGCGCGATCGCGATCTGCTGCTTGGCGATCAACGGCCGGGCGATCGAGGTGCCGAGCAGGTATTGTCCCTCGTACAGCGCGTTCGCTCGGAACATCGGGAACACGTAGTCGCGGACGAACTCCTCGCGCAGGTCCTCGATGAAGATGTTGTTCGGCTTGATGCCGAGCAGCAGCGCCTTGTCGCGCGCCGGCGCAAGCTCCTCGCCCTGGCCGAGGTCGGCAGTGAACGTCACCACCTCGCAGCCGTAGGTGGTTTGCAGCCACTTCAGGATGATCGAAGTGTCGAGCCCGCCCGAATAGGCGAGCACGACCTTCTTAATGTCGCCCTTCGGCATGGAAAGCCCGTGGTCGGGAGCCAAAATTCGCGCGGACTATAGGGCGAACGGTGCGGCGCGCAACACCGCCCTTGAAAATCGACGGAATCGGGCGCCAGCGCGACCCCTCCCGGTCGATCCGCCGCGGACGAATGGACTCAGCTTCCGTTGCGAGTTTGGGTAAAGTGCCCGGCAAGGACGCAGGTGCCAGTCCTTCAGGTGCAAGTCCTCATGCAGGCGTACATTTCCGGCCGCAACGTCAACCTCACCTTCCGGCCGCCGAACCGCGGGCCGGTGCGGGCGCTGCAGGGCTTCGACATCGACGTGCTCGAAGGCGAATTCCTGTCGATCGTCGGCCCCTCGGGCTGCGGCAAGAGCACGTTTCTCAACGTGCTGCTCGGCCTGATCAAGCCGGACTCCGGCGACATCCGCCTGCACGGCAAGCCGATCGCCGGCCCCGGCACCGACCGCGCCATGGTGTTCCAGGAGTTCGGGCTGCTGCCGTGGCGCACGGTGCAGAGCAACGTCGAGCTCGGCCTCGAACTGAAGGGCATGGCGGCGAACGAGCGCCACGCGATCTGCGGCAAGCTGATCGACATGGTCGGGCTTACCGGCTTCGAGGGCCATTTCCCGCACGAGCTGTCCGGCGGCATGAAGCAGCGCGTCGGCCTCGCCCGCGCGCTCGCCACCGATCCGAACGTGCTGCTGATGGACGAGCCGTTTGCGGCGCTCGACGCGCAGACCCGCGATCTGATGCAGGTCGAGCTGCTTCGCATCTGGCAGGAGGCGAAGAAGACCGTGCTGTTCGTCACCCACCAGATCGACGAGGCGATCTACCTGTCCGACCGGGTCATGGTCATGACCAAGCGGCCGGGCCGCGCCAAGAAAATCTTCGACATCGAGCTGCCGCGGCCGCGCGACTACGAGATGCGTGTGACGCCGGAGTTCAACGAGCTGAAGCTCGAAATCTGGAACAGCCTCAAGGACGAGATCACGGTGTGATCGCGACGACAATAGACGTGCAATTTTGCAGAACATGACTGACGCAACAGCGCCACGCCAGAGCTTCGCCGACAAGCACCGCAAGATCCTGCTGGGCGTGCTGGCGGTGGCGATCTTCTTTGCCGCCTGGCAGGCGGTGTTCCTGTTCGCGTCGTTCAACCCGCTGTTCATCTCCAAGCCCGACCTGATCCTGCAGGCCCTCGGCCAGCTTTTGACCGGCGGCGACATGCTGCGCGATCTGGCAATCAGCGCCGTGCCGTTCCTGTACGGCTTTGTCGCCGCGGTGGTGGTCGGCGTCCCGCTCGGCGTGGTGATGGGCTGGCGCACGCGGGTGCGTTACGCGCTCGATCCGATCATGACGATCTTCTACGCCAGCCCTCTGGTCGCGCTGGCACCGCTGGTGATCGTGTTCTTCGGCGTCGGCGTTTCCGGCAAGGCGATCATCATCTTCCTGCTCGCGGTGTTTCCGTTCATCTTCAACGCCCAGGCCGGCGTGCGCGCGGTCGATCCGCTGCTGATCAACGTGGTGCGCTCGCTGGGCGGCTCCGAGCGCGATCTCTACCTGAAGGTGCTCGATCCCGAGCGTACTGCCCTACATCGTCGCCGGCGCCCGCATCGCGGTCGGCCGCGGCCTGATCGGCATCCTGGTCGGCGAATTCTTCGCAGCCTCCGAGGGCATCGGCTATGCGATCGCGCGCTTTGGCGATCTGTTCGCGCTCGACAAGATGTTCGCCTGCATCCTGGTGATCATGGTGATCGCGGTGGTGCTGACCGAAGGCATCCGGTGGGCGGAGCGCGCGGCGTTCCCATGGCGGGTCGGACAATGACCGACACCCGCGCCCTCGATGCCACGATCGCTGCCGCCGGCGAGCCGGCCGCGCCGGGCAAAAGCCTGTGGCGGCGGTTCGAGCCGGCGCTCTACAGCACCGCCAGCATCGCTGCTGCTGCTGGTGATCTGGGAGGTGCTGCCCCGGATCATGACGCTGTCGGCCGGCACCCGGCTGTTCTTCACCACGCCGAGCCAGATCGTCGGCACGCTGTGGCGGCTGTTCGCCACCGGCGCGATCTGGACTCCGCTCGGCGTCAGCGCCTCAGGCTTCGCGCTCGGGCTTGGGCTTGCCGTCGTGGTCGGGCTGCCGCTTGGCGTGCTGATCGGGCGCTCGCGCACGCTGAACGCCATGCTCGATCCGTTCATCACCGCGTTCAACGCCACGCCGCGGCTGGTGTTCCTGCCGCTGGTGATGCTGTGGTTCGGGCTCGGACTGTGGTCGAAGGTCATCATCGTGTTCATCGGCGCGGTGTTTCCGCTGCTGATCAACACCTACGAGGGCGTGCGCAACGCCGACAAGACGCTGATCAATGTGGTGCGCTCGTTCGGCGCCAGCGAATGGGACGTGGCGCGGCTGGTGGTGGTGCCGAACGCCATGCCCTACATCATCGCCGGCTTGCGGCTGGCGATCGGCCGCGCCGTGCTGGGCGTGGTGGTGGCCGAGTTCTTCGGCTCCGAATCGGGCCTGGGCGTGATGATGGTGCAGGCCGCCGGCCGCTATCAGGTCGACGTGGTGTTCTCCGGCCTGATCGTGTTCGCCGTACTGTCGCTGGCGATGACCGCGCTGGTGCAGATGCTGGAAAACCGGCTGAGCCTGTGGCGCCCGCAGCGCCCCGGCGGCGAGTGAGGCGACCGTGATCGCGCGCGCGGCCAGCCTGATCCTGACGGCGTGCCTCGTTGCGGCAACGCCGGCGCTGGCCGCCGACCCGTGGCCGACCCGGCCGGTGACGGTGGTCTGCCCGTTCCCGCCCGGCATCAGCACCGACCTGCTGACGCGCGCGCTGACCATCGCGCTCAGCAACGCGCTCGGGCAGCAGTTCGTGGTGGAGAACCGTCCGGGCGCCAACGGCAACATCGGCGGCGCGGTGGCGGCCAAGGCCGCGCCCGACGGCTACACCCTGCTGGTGGCAACGCTCGGCCCGACCGTCGCCAACAAGTTCATGTACAAGAGCATGGCCTACGATTCCGAGCGCGCATTCGCGCCGATTGCCATGCTCGGCACCTCGCCGCTGATCATCGTCGGCAGCCCGAAGGTGCCGGCCGCCAACCTCAAGGAGCTGATCGCCTACGCCAAGGGCAATCCGGGCCGGCTCAACGCCGGCACCGTCGGCGTTGGCTCACAAGCCCACATCACGCTCGAACTGATCAACAAGCTCGCCGGCACCACGATCGTCCATGTGCCCTATCGGATCGCCACCCAGGCGCTGCCCGACCTGATCTCCGGCGATCTCCAGCTCGGCTTCAATTACATCCCGACCTTCGTGCCGTCGGTGCAGGCCGGCGATATCCGCGGCCTCGCGGTCACCAGCCTGCAGCGGCTTGGCGACCTGCCCAACGTTCCGACCGTGGACGAATCCGGCTTCCCGGGCTTCGAGGCGACCGGCTGGAGCGCTCTGTTCGCGCCGGCCGGCACGCCGCGCGACATCATCGACAAGGTCAATGCGGTCGCCAACGCCTACCTCAAGAGCGACGACGGCCGCCAGCAGCTCGCCCGCATGGGCTTCACGCCGATCGGCGGTACGCCCGAGCAGCTCAAGGCGCACCTCGAGCGCGAGACCGCCAAATGGGGGCCGATCATCAAGGAAGCCAACATTTCGCTGCAATAAGCATGATCCCGAAAAAGCCTCCCCGCACTTGATGCGGGTTTGAAGCGGTTTTCGGAAAAGCATGCCCTCGGGCTTAACCCGAGGGATCATGCTCAAGCAACGAGCGCGAGGGGATCGGTTATGCCGGAACGCCTGCCGAAGAATTCCTGCGACACGCATCTGCATGTTTTCGGCGACGCCAAGGCCTACCCGGTCGGCAATCCCAATGCGCTTTATCAGCCGCCGCAGGATTGCGACGTCGCCGCCATGCAAGCGCTGCACGACGCCATGGGCATCGAGCGCGCCGTGCTGGTGCAGCCGACGATCTACGGCTCCGACCACAGCCTGCTGCACGACGTGCTCAAGGCTGCGCCAAAGGGCAAGTATCGCGGCGTCGCCATCGTCGACGACAGCGTCAGCGACGCCGAGCTGCAGCGCCTGAACGACGTCGGCGTGCGCGGCGCGCGCTTCAACTTCGGCGGCGCCTTCAAGCTCGCCCCGAGCACCGCCGGCCTGCGCCGCACCCTCGACCGCGTCCGCGAGCTGGGCTGGTTCGTCAAGGTGTTCGGCTTCGGCGACGATTTCCTTGCGGTCGCCGATGAGCTGCGCCGGATCGAGCTGCCCGCGATCGTCGACCACATGGCCGGCCCGGACGCGCAGCGCGGCACGTCGGCGCCGGTCATCCGGCTGATCCTCGATCTGTTGAAGAACGACAATTGGTGGATCGGACTGTCGAACGGCGACCTGCGCTCGCAGACCGGCGAGCCATGGGACGACATGGTGGCGTTCGGCCGGCTGTTCTATGAGGCGGCGCCCGACCGCTGCATGTGGGGAACCGATTGGCCGCACGTGCACCGCTTCATCCGCCCGGACCCGCACGGCCATTCCGAACAAGGCCCCGAGCAGGAGCTCAAGCGCGTCAAGCTGCTCGAGCGCTACGTTCCCGATCGCGCCGCGCGCGACCGCGTGCTGGTCGACAACCCGGCGCGGTTTTTCGGATTTGGTTAGGGCATCGCAGCCGAACTCTTTCCCGTTCCAGCTTGCGGGGGCGTTCAGCTCGAATGAACAGATTTCAGCCGGCGCAGATCGTCGGCAGCCTCCGCCAGCAGCCATTCGCGAATGAGCTTGATCTTGGGAAGCGCCGCCGTCGCCTTCGGACAGACGATCCAGTACGTGTTGGACATTCTGAGCGAAACATCGATCGGCCGCACCAGACGACCGCTGATCAGATCGCGCGCCGCAAGCGCAGTGCGGGCCAGCGCGATGCCCTGACCGTCGACCGCGGCATCGATCAGCATGCTCGCACTGTTCAGCGCCGGTCCGTGGGCAACTGGGTCGGCGACGCCCGCGGCCTCGAACCATCGCGACCAGGTGTTCCAGTCATCGAGGCGGAGCAGCGGAAACTTCAACAGGTCGGACGCTTTGGTGATGCGATTGCGTCCCGAAACAAGCTTCGGGCTGCAAACCGGAAACAGCCGCTCGGAGCAAAGCCGCACGACGTCGAGCCCGGCCCATTGGCCATCGCCATGGCGAACCGCGACGTCGACGTCCTCACGCGCGAAGTCGACGCGATGCAGGGTTGCCGACACGCGCAGCAAGATGTCGGAATGGACTTCGGAAAACCGGCCGAGCCGGTGCACCAGCCATTTGGCGGCAAAGTCGGGTGACGTGCTGACGGTCAAAACTCCGGAGGTCTGGCGCTGCACCAGACGCTCGGTCCCCACCGCAATCCGATCCAGCGCATCGCGGACCACCGCAAGATAATCGCGGCCGGCCTCGGTCATCACCAATCGCTGGCGCTCGCGGTGAAAAAGCCGGATGCCGAGGATCGCCTCCAACGCCTTGACCTGATGGCTGACCGCGCCTTGCGTGACATTCAGCTCTTCGGCGGCGCGCGTGAAGCTTTCGCTCCGCGCCGCGGCCTCAAAGGCCTTCAACGCATTCAGCGGCGGCAGACGGCGAGCCATGGTCCGATTTCATGAGAAAAGCTCATGAACTGATAGGCCAAACAGGCCGGGCCGGCAAGGGGTTCATGGGCGCCCTGCTATCTTAGCCCGAACCCGGCCGCGCGAGGTCTGCCGCCCAGTTCATGAGATTATCTCATGCTGGCCCGAGAAACCATGCGTTGCGCGCCGCCGCGACAACGCCCTAACTGGCCTCGCTTCGGTCGCCGAGGCGCACCGGGTTCGGTTGCAGCCACCCGGTTCTCAAGGACGCTGCCGTCTCAAGTGCTGCTCCAACCCCATGCGGGGAGGAGCATCCATGAGCAGCGTCACGATCTCGTCTGCAACGGCCTCTGCCTCGGTCGCAACCGCGCCGGCTGCCGCCCGTCCGGCTGCGGCGCGCACCCGGTTGCTGCTGGAAGCACCGATCCTGTCCACGTTGTTGCGGCTTGCGGCGCCGAACGTTCTCAATCTGCTGGCCATTGCCGGCATGATCACGTTCGACGGGCTGTTTCTCGGCCGCCTTGGGCCGGATGCGCTGGCCGGGGTGTCGCTCGCCTTCCCGTTTGTGATGCTGATCCAGCACACCGCGGCGAGCGGCATGGGTGGCGGGGTCTCGTCCGCGATTGCGCGCGCGCTCGGCGCCGGCAAGCGCGACGTCGCCGATGCGCTCGCGCTTCATACCTTGGTTTTGGCGCTTGGCCTTGCGGCGGTGTTCTCGACCGTGCTGCTGGTCGGCGCGCCCTGGATTTTTCGATCGATGGGCGGGCACGGCGAAATGCTGTCGGCGGCGCTCGCCTACGCCAACGTGGCGTTCAGCGGCGCCGTGTCGATCTGCATGCTGAATCTGCTCGGCAGCGTGGTGCGCGGCACCGGCAACATGGGCCTGCCCGCCGCCGTCATCGTCGGCAGCGTGATCGCCCATGTGCTGATCTCGCCGCTGCTGATTTTCGGCTGGGGACCGGTGCCGGCCCTCGGCCCGGCCGGCGCCGGCTGGGGCCTGACGATGTCGTTCGGCGCCGGCAGCCTGGTGCTGCTCGGCTATCTGCGATCGTCCCGCTCGGTCGTCACCCTGACGTTTCGCGGCGTGGCGCTGCGGTGGCGACTGTTCGCCGAAATCCTCAAGGTCGGCGTGCCAGGGTTGATCAATGTGCTGATCACCAACCTCTCGGTCGTGCTGCTGACCGGCATCGCGGGCCACCTGGGGCGAGAGGTGGCGATTGGCTACGCCATGGGCGCGCGCCTCGAATACATCCTGATCCCGCTGGCGTTCGGCTTCGGCACCGCCATCGTCGCGATGGTCGGCACCAACTGGGGCGCCAGACAATTTCGCCGCGCCCGACGCATCGCATGGACCGGAGCAGCGACGGTTGGCGCCGCATGCGCGTCGATCGGGGTGTTCGTCGCGCTGCTGCCCGGCCTGTGGATGGGCCTGTTCACCGACGACGACGCCATCATCCGCATCGGCTCGAACTATCTCCAGATCGTCGGACCGATCTACGGCCTGTACGGGCTTGGGATGGCGCTCTACTTCGCGACCCAGGGCGTCGGCAGCGTACTGTGGACCGTGACCGCCAACGCCGTCCGCCTGATCGCGAGCGGCGGCTGCGCGCTGATCGCCATCGCCTGGCTCGATCTCGGCGCGCTCGGATTGTTCGTCGCCATCGCCGGCGGATTCTGCGCTTACGCCGCACTGACCGCCGTTGCGATGGGCCGGGTCAAGGAGCCTGCCGCACCGACAACGAAGTGACGGCTATCCGCCAATCAGTGGGAGGACCAACACATGCGTCGATCATGCGGATTCGGGCTGCTGACAAGCATCCTTGGCCTGATCGGCGGGGCCCAAGCCGCCGGCCAGCAGGTTTGCAGGCCGGCCTTGGCCATCACCGAAGTGCAGTTTTCAGAGATGCTGCCATCGACGATGGAGTGGAGATGGACCGCGGTCGTTTCGGTCGATGCGTCACGCTGCGCCAGGGATTCCGCCGGATACTTCGAGATCGGCTTTTCGCGGTTGAAGGAAAACGCGCTCGACATTGAATTTTCGGAGGAGTTCGTGTGGCTGTCGCCTTCGGTCAAAGTTTCGGTCGATTTTTGGGTTGACGAGGCGGTCGAGCGCCATTGGATCAACAAGGTTTCGGCGTGCCCGTGCGCACGCTAGAGCATGATCCCGAAAAGTGGGAACCGGTTTTCGGAAAAGATCATGCTCAAACAAAGAAGCTAAAGTCTGATCCGATTCAATTGAAACGGATCAGACTCTAGTCACTCCGGTGTCGTGGTGGCCGGAAGCTGCCGAGCAAATTATTTCTTGGCGGCGTCGATCTTGGTCGGGACGTAATTCATGTCCTTGAGCGTCGCGTCGAGCAGCGCACGCCCCAGGTACTGCTCCGGATCGGGCAGCGGCTTGTCCTTCGGCCATTCGTTCGCCGCGATCATGTCGATGCGGCGGGATTCGAAAATCTCGCGGTAGAGATCGGCCGGCAGCTCGGCCGCAAACGTGTTGTGCAGCTCGTCCCACAGCACGCCGGCCTCCTCGTCGTTCTTGACGCCGAGGTGCTCCTTCATGCTGGCGTAGGATTCCTGCTTGTGGTCGCGGTAGTACATCACGCCCCGGGCGATGGCGCGGATGAACCGCTTCACCGTATCCTGGTTTTTCTGGAAGTAGTCCTCGGTGGTCCAGAACGAGCCGCCGGCGCGCGGCAGATAGTCGCCGGTCCGCAGCAACACGTGAAAGCCGGCCTGCCTGGCCTGGTAGGCGCGCGGCACCGAGACCAGCGCGCCGGCGATGTCGCCGTTCGACAACGCGGCGATCCGCTCGGGCTCGCCCTGGAACTGAATCACCTTGTAGTCGCGGCCGACCTTCATATTGAAGAAGCGGTCGAGCGCGGTCGCGCCCTCGTCGTAGTCGGCGGCGCCGACGCGGGCATAGCCCAGCGTCTTGCCCTTGAGGTCCTCGACCTTCTGGATCTCCGGTTTGGTGACGATGATCCATTGCGGCTTGAGCGACTGACCGACGACGTAGCGCAACGGCGCGCCCTTGAGCACCGCCTGCGCGCCGCCGGAGGGGATCGGCACGAAATCGACGTTGCCAGAAAGCCCCGCGGTGATCATCGGCCGGCCGGCCAGTTCGACCCAGCGCGCGTCGAGGCCTTCGTTCTTGAAGAAGCCTTTGTCCATCGCGATGTAGCTGGGGATATGCAGGCCGACGCCGCCGACGATCTTGCCGACGGTGACCTTGGTCTGCGCCAAGGCTGTACCGAGGCCGAGCGACGACACGACGGCGGCCGCGAGCAGACACCGGATGGCGGTCATGGCGTTGATCCTCCCAAGCTCCGCCTGTACCGGCGGCTGCTCTCAATGAACCTTACACCTCAGCGAGTCGGGGCGTCGAGCTTGGTCGGGACGTAGTTCATTTCCTTCAGCGTCGCTTCCAGCAGCGCCCGGGTCACGAATTGCTCCGGGTCCGGCAGCGGCTTGTCGGCCGGCCACTGCTTGCCGTCGATCATGGTCTGGCGCCGCAACTCCAGGATGTCGGCGAACAGATCCTTGGGCAGCTCGGCACCGAAGGTGTGGCGGGTCTCCTCCCAGACGATCGAGGCATCCTGGTCGGTGTCGACGCTGAAGTGCTCCTTCAGGGTCGCGAGCGAGCCTTGCTTGTTGTCGCGGAAGAACATGACGCCGCGCGCGATGGCGCGGATGAATTTCTTGGTGGCGTCGGGATTCTTGTCGACGAAGCTCTTCATGGTCCAGAACGTGCCGCCGGCGCGCTGGATGTAGTCGCCGGTGCGCAGCAGCACCTTCATGCCGGCGCCCATCACCTTCGGCACGTGCGGCACCGAGATCAGCGCCGCCTGGATGTCGCCATTGACCATGGCGGCGATCCGCTCGTTCTCGCCCGGGAACGAGATCACCTTGTAGTCCTTGCCGACCGCCATCTTGAAGGCGCGCAGCATGACAGCGGCGCCCTCGTCGTAGTCGGCGGAGCCGGCGCGGCCGTAGCCGACGGTCTTGCCCCGCAGATCCTCCGGCTTGTCGATGCCCGGACGCGCCGCGATCACCCAATGCGACTTGAGCAACTCGCCGACCACGTAGCGGATTTCGGCGCCGCTCAACGCCGCCTGGGCGCCGCCGGACGGGATCGGGATGAAGTCGACGCTGCCGGACAGGCCGGCGGTCACCAGCGCCCGGCCTTGCAGCGTCACGAAGCTCGCATCGAGGCCCTCGGCTTTGAAGAAGCCCTGGTCCATCGCGACGTAGCTTGGGATGTGAAAGCCGCTGCCGCCGATGATCTTGCCGACGGTGATCTTGGTTTGCGCCTGCGCGCCCGACGCGAACAGCGTCGCGGCGGCGATCAGGCACGGCAGCAACAGCCTCATCCGCATGGCAGTCTCCTTCGGCCCGGCATGGTACCGGCCCTGCATTATTGATGGCCGCCGAAGCCTAGGCCAGATACGGCGGCGCGCGAAGGGGTGACAGAACGCCGCGTTCGAGCGCGGCGCCTGCGTCAGCGCGGCGGCGGCGCGGGCCGCTCGCACCAGCGGCCGGCGTTGCGGCCGGCGATCAGCCAGTAGGCCAGGCCTGCGACAATGCCGGAGGCCGCGAAGACCTCGATCCACGGCGCCATCGCCACGTCCGGCGCAGCGGCGGTGAAGCCCATGCCATGGCAAAGCGCCAGCGCCAGCAGGCCGCCGGCGGCCGCATAGAACACCACCGATCGCAGCCGGAACGCCTCCGCCACCGCGATCACGGCGATCGCCGGCAGCAGCGCCAACAGCGCGATGACGAAAAAACTCACCCCGACCAGGAGCTGAAAGAAGCCCTCGCCAAAGTCGGGCGCGGCCCGGGCGCCCCAGAACGGCATCAGGATGCAGACCTGCAGCACGATCGCTGCGACCAGGCACGCCATCAGAAATGCAAACAGCACCACGACCATTCGGCCGAGCAGCGCCATCAGTCGGTCATCGCCATGGCGCGCAAGGCGAGCCGCTCGCGCGCGGACAGCTTCTCGGTCGCGCTCTTGAGCTGGCCGCAGGCCGCCAGGATGTCGCGGCCGCGCGGCGTGCGCACCGGCGAGGCGTAACCGGCGTCGAAAATGATCTCGGAGAACTGCTCGATCTGCTCCCAGTCCGAGCACTCGTATGTCGAACCGGGCCAAGGATTGAACGGGATCAGGTTGATCTTGGCCGGAATGCCGGCCAAAAGCCGGATCAGCGCCTTGGCGTCGGCGAGTGAATCGTTGACGCCTTTCAGCATCACGTATTCGAAGGTGATGCGCCGAGTGTTCGACAGGCCGGGATAATTCCGGCACGCCGCCAGCAGATCGGCGATCGGGTACTTGCGGTTGATCGGCACCAGCTCGTTGCGCAATTCGTCGCGCACCGCATGCAGCGACACCGCCAGCATGACGCCGAGCTCGGCGCCGGCACGCTCCATCATCGGCACGATGCCGGAGGTCGAGAGCGTGATGCGGCGCTTGGAGATCGCCAGCCCGTCGCCGTCGGACGCCACCAGCAGCGCGTCGCGCACCGCCTCGAAATTGTACAGCGGCTCGCCCATCCCCATCATCACGATGTTGGAGACGAAGCGGTCGCCCCCGGTCGGCAGCCCCAGTCCTTGCGCGCGCTCGGCGCCCAAAAAATCGCCCAGCCGGTCGCGCGCCACCATGATCTGGCCGACGATCTCGCCCGCAGTGAGGTTGCGCACCAGCCGCTGCGTGCCGGTGTGGCAGAACGAGCAGTTCAGCGTGCAGCCGACCTGGCTGGAAAGACAAAGCGTGCCGCGGTCGGACTCGGGATGTAGACGCACTCGACCTCGTGCGGCCGCTCGCCCGCGACCTCGCCCGGCAGCCGCAGCAGCCACTTCCGGGTGCCGTCGACCGAGACCTGCTCGGCGACCACCTCGGGCCGCGTCAGCGTGTAATGCGCATCGAGCAGCGTGCGCAATTGCTTCGACACGCTGGTCATCTGGCCGAAGTCCGTGGCGCCGCGCACGTAGAGCCAGTGCCAGATCTGCTGCACGCGCATCTTGTGCTGCGACGACGGCACGCCGATCGCGCCGAGCGCCTCGGCCAGCGCCGCGCGCGTCAGCCCGACCAGCGACGGTTTCGCCGGCGGCACGTAGCGCTCGAGCGGACTCTTCTCGATCGGGATTTCAAGCACTGCGGTCATGGCTCATCGCCGCGCGCTCGTTTGAGCATGATCTTATCCGAAAACCGGTGCCCACTTTTCGGGATCATGCTCTAAGCGCGCATCATCGCGGTCTTTAGCATAGATGGGTGTCGATCCGCAGTGCCGCCAGGCAGAACGCCGGGGCTACTTACACTCCTGGGCCACCCGGTCGAGCGCCTGGGCGATGCCCTTGAGCGAGAACGTGTCGGTGGTCTTGGTGCCCTTGGCGGTGGTGGCCTTGATCACCACGTCCTGGCCCTTGCGCAGCGCATCGACGAGCTGCAACTCCTCGGCTGCGTTCTTGACCCAGGCGCCCTCGTTCTGGGTGTACATCGCGAAGTTGGCGCTGCCGACCGTGACGGTGGCTTCGGTGTTGCCCTTGAGCTGGTAGCCGGTGACCAGTACCGACACCTCGTCCTTGACCTTCTCGCCCGGACGAGTCGAGATGAACATGTAGACCGGGTTGGCCGCGGTGCGGCGGTTGGCTGGGGTGTCGACCATCGAGGCCGGCTTCGCCAGCGCAAAGCAGACCTTGCTGCCGCCCGGGCTTGCCGTGTAGGCGCCCCAGTCGCCGAACTGTCCGAGCAGCGTCGCCTGCGCGGCCGGGTTGCTGGGCGCGGGCCTCGGTTGCGCGGCCGGATTGGCGGGTGCGGGTTTCGGTTGCGCCACAGCGACCGACGGCATGATCGCCGCAGCCAGCAACAGCAGGGCGACCCGTTGGATTCGATCCGGTCTCATATGACCTCACGCGGCGCTCGAACGCGTGGGCGCGAGCGCGCTGGCTTCAATCCATCCAAGTATAGAGGAATAATAGGCAAAATCGGGAATGGAAAGACCGAATGGTCGTCTTGCGACCGACTGGCCGAGGCTTGCAAGCAGCCGCGGCAAGCGCTGCCGAGGTTCAAAAATCGGGTGGGACGGCCGCGTTCCGCCGGCCCATGATGGCGACCGCTATGCCCGAGAATTCAGACAGCATCTGGAAAAGCCCGCCATGAAAGCCGTGCTCTGCAGCCGCCCCGGCACGCCGGACGATCTCACCCTCGCCGACCTGCCCGACCCGGTGGCGGGCCCCGGCGAGGCGGTGGTGCGGATCGCCGCCGCGGCGCTCAATTTCTTCGATCTGCTGATCATCGCCGGCAAGTACCAGTTCAAGCCGGCCTACCCGTTCTCGCCGGGCGCCGAATTCGCCGGCACCGTCGAGAGCGTCGGACCGGACGTGACCGAGGTCGCGGTCGGCGATCGGGTGATGGGCTATTCGGGCTGGGGCGCGGCGCGCGAAAAGCTGGCGATCAAGGTCAGCAAGCTGTCAAAGATTCCCGCGGCGCTCGATGTCGAACGGGCTGCCGGGCTGAGCGTGACCTATGGCACCTCGTATTACGGGCTGAAGAACCGCGGTGCGCTGAAGCGCGGCGAGACGCTGGTCGTGCTCGGTGCCTCCGGCGGCGTCGGCCTCGCCGCGGTCGAGCTCGGCAAGATCATGGGTGCGCGCGTCATCGCCTGCGCATCCTCCGACGACAAGCTCGCGTTCGCCAGGCAACACGGCGCCGACGAGGGCGTGAACTATGCGCGCGACGATTTGCGCGAGGCGCTGCGAAAGCTTGGCGGTGAGCGCGGCATCGACGTGGTGTACGACCCGATCGGCGACCGCTACGCCGAGCCAGCGCTGCGCTCGCTCGGCTGGGAGGGGCGCTACCTGGTGGTCGGCTTCGCCGCCGGCGAGATTCCCAAGCTGCCGCTCAATCTGGTGCTGCTGAAGAGCTGCGACGTGCGCGGCGTGTTCGTCGGCGCCTGGATGGAGCGCGCGCCGGATGAGTGGCGCGCCAACAACGCGGACCTGATCGGCTGGTGCGCCGATGGCAAGCTCAGCGCCCACGTCCACGCGCGCTATCCGCTCGCCGAGGTGGCGCAGGCGCTGAAGGACATCGCCGCCCGCAAGGTGATGGGCAAGGTCGTGCTGGTGCCGTAACCTCGCCCCCGCTCCACCGCTGCAACAAGCGTGTTGCCTGATTAAATCAAAATGCGCGGCGAACTCTCTCCCCTCCCCCGCTTGCGGGGGAGGGTGGATCGCGCAGGAGGGAATCCGAGCGCGATCCGGGAGAGGGTATCTTGCGCGGCGAGATATTCTGCCCTCTCCCGCGCTCGCTCGGCTATCGCCTCCACTCGCGCACCCTCTCCCGCAAGCGGGAGAGGGGAAGCGTGGGCGCCGCAGCGCTTCTAGATCACACCTAACTGGCGTCGCCGCTTTCGTTCAGCCGCTCCAGCGTCTGGCGCGCCGCGTCGCGGTGCGCCGGCTTGATGTTGTCCCAGACCAGCTTGAAGGCCCCGGCCAGCACCGCCGCGTCATCGGTGAAGCCGATGATTGGCAGCAGGTCGGGCAGCACGTCGAGCGGCGAGATGAAATAGGCCAGCGCGCCGATCAGCGCGACCCGCACGTGGGTCGGGGTCTCGCGGTCGAACGCGCAGTAATAGGCGGTCAGCAGGTCCTCGGCGAATGGCAGCTGGGCGGCAAACTTGCCGAACTTGCCCCAGAAGTCGCGTAGGACCGTGGCCTCGTCACGCTGGTGTCGCTCGTTCTCGTTCATGGCTGCCGAACGCGAAAACCGCATGGTCCGCTCCTGGGACGTTCTTTGGGAATCGCCGCGAACAAGATGGTGATGGATCGCCGGTCCGGCAAGGCGCCTCAGCCGGCCGCCAGCCGATCCATCGCGCCGGCGAGCTTGACGTCGAGCTCGGTCACGCCGCCGGCGTCATGGGTCGACAGCGTCACGTCCACGGTCTTGTAGACGTTGAACCACTCGGGGTGGTGATCCATCTTTTCGGCCACCAGCGCGGCGCGCGCCATGAAGCCGAAGGCCTGGTTGAAGTCCTGGAACACGAATTTTTTGGCGATGGCGTCGCGGCCGGCAACCTCGCTCCAGCCTTTGAGCTGGCGAAGCGCTTCGGTCCGTGCCGGTCCGGTCAGTTTGGTGGCCATGGTTCGTTTACTCCAAGCCGGGGCGATGAAAGCCGGGGCGATGACTGCCGCCATCATAGCCCTGATCGGGGCCGTGGCGCCCGGCCCCTCGTAAACCTCCCGGGAGTTCCTACGTTCCGGTCAGGCTCATTGCCGCCATCTGGGGGCTAGCGAGGCTCGTCATGGGTTGGTCGGTCAATATCGGCTCGATCGCCGGCACGGTCATCCGCCTGCACGTCACGTTCCTGCTGTTTCTGGGCTGGATTTTCTTTGCCAGCTACGCCTCCGGCGGCGCCGAAGCGGCGTTCAACTCGCTTGCCTTCATGCTGCTGCTGTTCAGCTGCGTGGTGGCGCACGAGTTCGGCCACATTTTCATGGCGCGCCGCTTTGGCGTGACCACGCCGACGGTGACGCTGTTGCCGATCGGCGGCGTGGCACACCTCGAGCGCATCCCCGAAAAGCCCTGGGAGGAGTTCCTGGTGGCGGTGGCGGGCCCGGCGGTCAACGTCGTGATCGCGGCCGCGCTGGTGCTGCTGTTCGGCGCCTCGATCGACGGCCGCAACCTCGCCGGCGTCGACAATTCAGCCGTCGGCATGCTCGACCGGCTCGCCGCCGTGAACGTGTTCCTGGTGCTGTTCAACATGATCCCGGCGTTTCCGATGGACGGCGGCCGGGTGCTGCGGGCGGCGCTGGCGAGCCGCCTGGGCTATGTGCGCGCCACCGAGATCGCCGCGACCATCGGGCAGTTCACAGCCTTCGCGCTGGGCTTCATCGGCCTGTTCGGCAATCCGCTGCTGATCTTCATCGCGATCTTCGTCTATCTTGCCGCGGCCTCCGAGGCGCAGCTGGTGGCGATGCGCGCCATGTCGCGCGGCGTGCCGCTCCGCGCCGCCATGATCACCCAATTCGCCACGCTATCTCCCGACGCGCCGATCGACGAGGCGGTCGAGACCCTGCTGCGGACCAGCCAGAGCGAATTTCCGGTGGTCGACGCCGGCGACCATCCGGTCGGCGTGCTCGGCCGCAACGATCTGATCCGCGCCATCAAGCAGCGCGGCCCCGATGCCCGGGTGGCGGAAGCGATGACCAGCCCGCTGCCGTTCGTCAGCCACCGCGGCACGCTCGACGAGGCGTTCCGCGTGTTGCAGGAAAAATCGGCGCCCGCGGTCGGCGTGGTCGACGCCAGCGGCCGGCTGGTCGGCTTGGTCACACCGGAAACCATCGCCGAAATGCTGATGGTGAGCGAAGCGCTGCCCAAAGGGGTGCGCTTTGGCCCGTGGAGCCGGCCGGCCGGAGCGTGATAAAAATGCCGTCATGCGACATTCGCTGCGACTGGCGTTCTGGATCGCCAAACCGCCGGCTGAGCCGATGAAACCCGCGCGCAAGATCGCCTGGAACCGCCGCGCCAAGATCATGATGCAGCACACCTGGCTGCTGGTGATCGCGGTGGTGCTGCTGTGCGCCGGCGTCATCGGCGGGCTCTACTATTACAACACGCTGCCGACGCAATTGCGCATCGCGGTCGGCCCGCCGAACAACGAGGACACCCGCGTGGTGCAGGCGATCGCGGCGCAGCTCGCGCGCGACCGCACCAACATCCATCTGACGACGACGGTGCTGCCTGGCGGCACGCGCGCCGCTGCGGCGGCAATCGACAAAGACGAGGCCGATCTCGCCGTCGTCCGTCACGACACCGGCATGCCGAAGGACGGCAGGGTGGTGGCGATCCTACGCAAGAACGTGGTGGCCTTCATCGTGCCGGGCGTTTCCGAGGCGCCCAAGGCAGCCAAAGCCGCCAAAGGCAAGGCCAAAGCCGCGCCCAAAGACGCGTCCAAGAAGGAGCCGGTCGAAAAGATTCCCGACCTGGTCGGCCGGCGCCTTGGCGTTGTGGGGCGGACGCCGAACAACATCGACCTGCTCAAGGTGATCCTGCGGCAATACAACGTCTCGCCCGACAAGGTCGTGATCCTGACATCCGAGGAGCTCGCCAAGCCGAACGCGCCCGACAAGATCAGCGTCGTTCAGTATGACCCGTCCAACGTCGCCGCCGCGATCCGCGACAGCAACGTCGACGTCATCATGTCGGTCGGGCCGGTGTCGAGCCCGATCACCGCCGATGCTATCGCCGCCGCAACCCGCGACAAGGAGCCGCCGAAATTCATCGCGCTTGGCGCCGCCGAAGCGATCGCCGAGCGCAACCCGATCTACAAGTCGACCGAGATCAAGGCCGGCGCGTTCGGCGGCTCGCCACCGCGGCCGGAGGAAAGCGTCGAGACCATCGGCGTGAACCATTACATCGTCGCGCGCCGGCAACTCGACGAGCAGACCGTCGCCGACTTCACCAAGCATTTGTTTGCGATCCGCCAGGCCCTGTCTGCCGACCTGCCGTCGGCCGCCAAGATCGAGAAGCCGGACACCGACAAGGACGCCGCCGTGCCGGTGCATCCCGGCGCCGCCGCCTATATCGACGGCGAGCTCAAGTCGTTCTTCGACCGCTACAACGATTGGCTCTACCTCGGCCTGATGGTGTTTTCACTGTTCGGCTCGGCGATCGCGGGCCTGCTCAGCTACAACAAGGCCGACGACCGGGTCCGCCGGCTGGAGGGGCTCGCCAAGCTCCTGGAGATCACCAAGGAGGCGCGCACCGCCGCGACCTTGCCGGCGCTGGACGAACTACAGGCACGGCTGGACATGATCCAATCCGACATGATCCGCGAAGTGGAGGCGAACGCCCTCGACGAAACCGCGATGATGGCGTTTTCGGTGTCGTTCGAGCAGGCGAGGATCGCCATTGCCGACCGCCGCGCCGCGCTGCTCGACCAGCGGCCGGCGCTGGCGGCGGTTGCGTCGGCATAGCCGAAGCCTTTCGCTGCCAAGAATCCCCAGGAAATTCGCATCTAAATCCGCATCGCTTCCGGCCCGAATTCCTGCATGGCGATCCCGCGTCGCGCCGGCTGGCGTGCACACGGGTAGAAACCATGAACGACCTGCAATTGGGCTTGCATCGGCCGGCCCTGGAAGGACACGCGGCGGCGCCGGCGCTCGGTCGGTTCCTCAATCATTGCCGGGCCAGCTACGCCGGCGATGGCAGCGGAGCCGTCGCCAACTATATTCCCGAGCTCAGCAAAGCCAATCCGGCCCATTTCGGCATCGGTCTCGCCACCATCGACGGTCATGTCTATGAGGTTGGCGACAGCCAGATCGAATTCACCATCCAGTCGATCTCCAAAGCCTTCGTGTTCGCGCTCGCGCTGCAGCTCGTCGGGCCCGAGCAGGTGGAGGCCAAGATCGGCGTCGAGCCGAGCGGCGAAGCATTCAATTCCATCCGGCTGACCGCCGACAACCGGCCGTTCAATGCCATGGTCAACGCCGGCGCCATCGCCTGCTCGGGCCTCATTCACGACGTCGAGGGCGCGGGCGCGTTTGACCGCGTGCTTGACGCATTGAGCCGCTTTGCGGCGCGCAAGCTGCGCGTCGATGAAGCGGTGTTCGCCTCCGAACGCGCGACCGGCGATCGCAATCGCGCCATCGCCTACCTGTTGCGCAACTACACGATCATCGAAACCGACGTCGACCAGGTGCTCGACGTGTACTTCCGCCAATGCTCCATCCTGGTGACGACGCGCGATCTCGCCGTGATGGCGGCGACGCTGGCCAATCGTGGCGTCAATCCGGTCACCAACGAGCAGGTGGTTGCGCCCTATGCGGTGGCACGCACGTTGTCGGTGATGACCAGCTCGGGCATGTACGACTACGCCGGCGAATGGGTCTATCGCGTCGGCATCCCGGCCAAAAGCGGCGTCGGCGGCGGCATCATCGCGGCGCTGCCGGCGCAATTCGGCCTTGGCACGTTCTCGCCCTTGCTCGACAGCCACGGCAACAGCGTGCGCGGCCTCAAGGTTTGCGAGGAATTGTCGTCGCACTTCGATCTGCACGTGCTCAATCGCTCGGGCGACGTCCGCACCTCGATCATCGCCGACTACAACATCGAGGGCATCGCTTCGCGCCGAAGCCGTCAGCCGCACGAACAGTCGATCCTGGACGAGCATCCGCAGGCTATCCGGGTCATCGAGCTGATCGGAGCGCTTTCCGTTGGCACGATGGACTACGTCACCCGCCGGATCGCCGAGCAGAGCGCGCCCGCGTTGCTGATCATCGACCTCCGGCGGGTCCCGTCCGTCACCGAAGGCGCGGCGCGGCTGCTGGCCGATGAGTTGCCCGATCTGGCGGCGGACAACGTGCGTGTCGTGCTGTGCGGCATCGAGAAGACATCGTCGGTCTGGACCACGATCGGCGCCGCCGCGGGCGACGTGAACACGATGCGCCGTTTCGACCTGCTCGACGACGCCATCGAGTGGGCCGAGGATCAGGTGATCTATCGCTACGGCGGCTTCGCTACGGTGCGTGCCCCGGTGCCGCTCGTCGAGCAGGCGCTGCTGGCCGGGTTGTCGCCGGACGAATTGAACGAGCTCACGGCAATCTCGCAAGTCCGCATCTTTCACACCGGCGAGCGGATCATCACCGCCGGTGACCCGGCGTCATCGATGTTCTTTCTTCGAAGCGGCATGATCAGCGTCAAGCTGCGGAGCGGCGTTCGGCTGGCGAGCCTCGCCCCCGGCATGGCCTTCGGCGAAATGGCGCTGCTCGAGGAGGTCCGCACCGCCGACGTCTGGGCGGACACGTTGGTGGATTGCCTGGAATTGCAGGTCAGCCGGTTTGACGCATTCTGCGAGCGGCATCCGCGCAGCGGCCAGCGGATCGTGCGCAATCTGGCTGTCCTGTTGACCAAACGCCTGATCGCGGCCAACGCCAAGGTCGACGTGCTGAGCGCCTATTGAGGCGCCCAGCGCGCGTTTGCATCTCCGCCGCAAGCCATTATATTCCGCGCAAATCCAGCATCAGTTCGGCGCCAGCGCGGGCCGCAACACGGCCCGCGCGCCCGTTTGGAACCCTGAATGAGCCTCCGCAACGTCGCCATCATCGCCCACGTCGACCACGGCAAGACCACCTTGCTCGACCGCTTGCTGCAGCAGTCCGGCTCATTTCGCGAAAATCAGCGGGTGGCCGAGCGGGCGATGGATTCCAACGATCTCGAGCGCGAGCGCGGCATCACCATCCTGGCCAAGGCCACCTCGCTGCTCTGGAAGGACATCCGCATCAACATCGTCGACACCCCGGGCCATGCCGACTTCGGCGGCGAGGTCGAGCGCATCCTCAACATGGTGGACGGCGCGCTGGTGCTGGTGGACGCCGCCGAAGGGCCGCTGCCGCAGACCAAGTTCGTGGTGTCGAAGGCGCTGAAAATGGGGCTCAACCCCATCGTCGTGATCAACAAGGTCGACCGGTCCGACGCCCGGCCGAGCGTCGTGGTCAACGAGGTGTTCGACCTGTTCGCGGCGCTGGACGCATCCGAGGAGCAGCTCGATTTCCCGATCCTGTACGGCTCGGCCAAGCAGGGCTGGATGGCCGAAAGCCTGGACGGTTCGAAGGACCAGGGCATGGCGCCGCTGTTCGATCTGCTGGTCCGCCACGTCGCCCCGCCCGAGGTCGAGGCCGGGCCGTTCCGCATGCTCGGCACCATCCTGGAGGCCAATCCCTATCTCGGCCGCGTTGTCACCGGCCGCATCAGCTCAGGTTCGGTGAAACCCAACCAGGCGGTGAAGGTGCTGGACCGCAACGGCGCGCTGATCGAGCAGGGCCGCATCACCAAGGTGCTGGCGTTCCGCGGCCTGGAGCGCCAGCCGATCGACGAAGGCATGGCCGGCGACATCGTCGCCATCGCCGGTCTGCCCGAGGCGTTCGTGTCGCATACGCTGTGCGATCCCGAGGTCGACAAGCCGCTGCCGGCGCAGCCGATCGATCCGCCGACGCTGGCGATGACCTTCCGCATCAACAATTCGCCGCTCGCCGGCACCGAAGGCGACAAGGTGCAGAGCCGGGTGATCCGCGAGCGGCTGCTGCGCGAGGCCGAGGGCAACGTCGCGCTGCGGATTTCCGAATCGGGCGAAAAGGATTCCATGGAGGTTGCCGGCCGCGGCGAATTGCAGCTCGGCATTCTGATCGAGACCATGCGCCGCGAGGGCTTCGAGCTTTCGGTGTCGCGGCCGAAGGTGCTGCTGAAGGCCGATGACGACGGCGGCATGCTGGAGCCGATCGAAGAGGTGGTGATCGACGTCGACGAGCAGCACTCCGGCATCGTGGTGCAGAAGCTGTCCGAGCGCAAAGCCGAGATGATGGAGATGCGCCCGTCCGGCGGCGGGCGGGTGCGGCTGGTGTTCCATGCCCCGACCCGCGGCCTGATCGGCTATCAGGGCGAGCTTCTGACCGACACCCGCGGCACCGCGGTGATGAACCGCCTGTTCCACGACTATGAGCCGCATCGCGGCGAGATCACCGGCCGCCCCAACGGCGTGCTGATCTCCACCGACCAGGGCGAGGCGGTGGCCTATGCGCTGTGGAACCTGGAGGATCGCGGGCCGATGATGATCGAGCCCGGCTGGAAGGTCTATCGCGGCATGATCGTCGGCGAGCACACCCGCGGCAACGACCTCGAGGTCAACGTGCGCAAGGGCAAGAAGCTCACCAACATCCGCACCCATTCCAAGGACGAAGCAGTGCGGCTCACTCCGCCGATCCGCATGACCTTGGAAAAGGCGCTGGCCTACATCGAGGACGACGAGCTGGTCGAGGTGACGCCGAAGTCGATCCGCCTGCGCAAGAAATTGCTCGACCCGAACGACCGCAAGAAAGACGAGAAGCGGCGCGAGGTCGAGCAGGTTTAAGCCGCCTGTGCCGGAATGGGTCAACCCGCCGGCAAATCACTCGCAGCGCAACAGGAATCGTTTTGTCGATTTCTCCACCGAAAAATGCGGCGCAGAGTCGAAGCCGCGAGATTTTCGCGCCAAAGCGTGGCGTCGAAGCCACATCCCTCGCAAATCTAGGTGATTTGCCGGTTTTGGCGCTGATTCGAAATCGCCGCGCCGGCGCCGAACGGTCCCGTAATCCACATCGCTAACGGATGGTTAAAGGTAATACTTGAAGGCCGGTGGCCTGCTTGTTCATATTCTCGCATGAGCACTGTCCTCATCGAAATTCGTCGGGCCAAGCCCGCCGATGCCGTCGCGGTGGCGGAGGCTCATGATGAGGCGTGGCGCACCGCCTATCAGGGCGTCATCCCGGGGATCGAGCTCGAGAAGCTGATCCAGCGCCGCGGACCCGATTGGTGGGACAGCGCGATCCGCAAAGGCAGCCGGGTTTCGATCCTGGCGTTCGGCGACAAGGTCGCGGGCTACGCCAATTACGGCCGCAACCGCGCCCGCAGCCTGTTCTACGACGGCGAAATCTACGAGCTTTACCTGCGCCCGGAGTATCAGGGTCTCGGCTTCGGCCGCCGCCTGTTCACCTCGGCGCATCGCGACCTCGCCCAGAGCGGGCTGAAGAGCCTGGTGGTGTGGGCGCTGTCGGACAACGATCCCGCGGTGGAATTCTACCGTGCGCTCGGCGGCAAGGCGGTGGCGCGCTCCTCGGAGCGGTTCGGCGATCGCAGCCTCGACAAGGTCGCCTTCGCCTGGAACAACTGAATTCCATTACACGATGCGCGTGATGCCCGGCCCTGCGCCGGGTTTTTGTTGCGCAGAAGGTGCCGCTCCCTCTCCCCGCGAGCGGGCCCCGCACGCTCATACGGTGGGCGGTTTCAATCCGGCGCGCGCGCAGGCGGCGCGGAGCGTGTTGACCATCAGGCAGGCGATGGTCATCGGCCCGACCCCGCCCGGCACCGGGGTGATCGCGCCCGCCACCCGCGACGCCTCGGCAAAGGCCACGTCGCCGACCAGCCGCGACTTGCCGTTCTGGCCCGCGACACGGTTGATGCCGACGTCAATTACGGTCGCGCCCGGCTTGATCCAGTCGCCGCGCACCATCTCGGCCCGCCCGATCGCCGCGACCAACAGGTCGGCGCGCCGGCACACCGCCGGCAGATCGCGGGTCTTGGAATGGGTGACCGTGACGGTGGCATTTTCGGCGAGCAGAAGCTGCGCCACCGGCTTGCCGACGATGTTGGAACGGCCGATCACCACAGCGTCGAAGCCCGTGAGCGACGAATGCACCGTCTTGGCCAGCATGATGCAGCCGAGCGGCGTGCACGGCACCAGCGCCGGCAGCCCGGCCGCCAGCCGTCCGGCGTTGATCGGGTGGAAGCCGTCGACGTCCTTGCCCGGATCGATGGCGTTCAGCACCTGCTGGGCGTCGATCTGCTTCGGCAACGGCAGCTGCACCAGGATGCCGTGCACCGCCGGGTCGGCATTGAGCTTTTGCACCAGCGCCAGCAGCTCGGCCTGGCTCGCGCTCTCCGGCAGGCGGTGATCGAACGACCGCATGCCGGTCTGCACCGTCATTTTAGCTTTGTTGCCGACGTAGGACTCGCTCGCCGGATTGTTGCCGACCAGCACCACCGCAAGCCCGGGCGTGACGCCGTGCTGCTCTTGCAGGCGCTTCACCTCGTCCGCGACCAGCCCGCACAGGTCGGCCGCGATCGTCTTGCCGTCGATGATGCGTGCGGTCATTGCAGCACTCGCCGCGCCCCGTCATGGCCGGGCATAACGTCAAGGACGTCGAATTAGAACACCGACGGATAGATATAGCGGACGATGATGTCCTTGATCAGGATGATGATCAGAATCAGAACCACCGGCGAGATGTCGATGCCGCCGAGGCTCGGCAGGACGTTGCGGATCGGGCGCAGCACCGGCTCGGTGATGCGATAGAGAAAATCCACCACCATGGCGACGAACTGGTTGCGCGTGTTGATCACGTTGAAGGCGATCAGCCACGACAGCACCGCAGCCGCGATCAGCAGCCAGATGTAGATGTCGAGGATCAGCAGGATCACATAGAGAATCGAGCGCATGGCGGGCTTCGGTGCTCAAAAAGGGTGCCGCGAAACTAACCGTTCGCCCATCGCCAAACAAGCCGACCCCGCGTAGCGCGTTTCCGCGGCAATTCTTGACTCTCCCGACCGCGGGTCGTAAATGGCGCCCATTCCGTGCCGGGCGCCGACGTCGCGCCCGCGGTTGGGGCCGTAGCTCAGCTGGGAGAGCGCCTCGTTCGCAATGAGGAGGTCAGCGGTTCGATCCCGCTCGGCTCCACCAACCACAAACGCCCGTGAAGTCGGCACTTTCGGCCACGTGCTAAGGCCGTGCCGTGCGAGTTTTTGCGCAACTCGTCCGGCAAGTCGTCCGTAGCGTGCGGCTCAGCTACCCGCGGGGCGCGTTCCTTCGCTCTGAATTTCCTGCTTTGCTCGCTCGGTTTGGCGCACGGCCATAGCCGGAAGTTGCCGCCATTGTACCTGTTGAGTCCTTGGATTTGCCGTTATGCTATCGAGCGCGGTGATCCTGGATTGTGATCCTGGATTGTGATCCTGGATTGTGATCCTGGATTGTGATCCTGGATACAGTCGGTCCATTCTCTGATGACAGCGGGGCAGACCATGCGGGTCAAACTCATCATCTCTACCATTGTGGTGGCGAGCGTTCTTAGCGGATCTGCGCTTGCGCAATCGCCCACCGGCACGCTGAAGAAGATCAAGGACATCGGGACGATCACCCTCGGCCATCGCGAATCGTCGATCCCGTTTTCGTATTACGATGACAAGCAGCAGGTCATCGGTTACGCCATGGATCTCTGCGGCAGGATCGTCGACGCGCTGAAGCAGGAGCTCAAGCTCGACAAGCTGGAGGTGAAGCTCAACCCAGTCACCTCGGCTACCCGCATTCCGCTGATTGCCAACGGTACCGTCGACCTCGAATGCGGTTCGACCACGAACAATCTCGATCGTCAAAAGCAGGTGGGCTTCACAATCACTCATTTCGTCACCGCCAACCGTTTCGTTTCGAAAAAGTCGGCGAACCTCAAGACGGTCGATGATCTCAAGGGCAAGACCATCGTCTCGACCTCGGGCACCACCAACATCAAACAGATCACCGAGCTCGGCGCGCAGAAGAATCTCGGCCTTAACATCCTCGCCGCCAAGGACCACGCCGAAGCCTTCCTGATGGTGGAAACCGATCGGGCCGCGGCGTTCGTGATGGACGACATCCTGCTTTACAGTCTGGTCGCCAGTTCGAAGGCGCCAGGTGACTACGTCATTTCCGCCGACGCGCTGTCGGTCGAGCCCTACGGCATCATGCTTCGCCGCGACGATACGCCGTTCAAGAAGGTGGTCGATGCGGCGATGACCGCCACTTACAAAGGCGGGGCGATCAACGCGATCTACGAGAAGTGGTTCCTCAAACCCATTCCGCCCAAGGGCATCAATCTCAACCTGCCTATGAGTGCGGCGTTCAAGAAGGTCGTCGCCAATCCAACCGATAGCGGCGATCCGGCCTCGTATTAAGTGCGCGAGAGCGGCGCGCGAGCCAAGCGCCGGTTGCTAGCCAAGACCGGCGCAACTCCCGTTGATGGTGGCGAATCGCAGCGTGGGGACTGCGCGTGAACTATCATTGGAACTGGGCGATCTTCGGCGACATCTCGCCTGACGGGGTCCATACGTATTGGCAGACGCTGCTGCTCGGCACCGCCTGGACGCTGACAACCGCCGCCTTCGCCTGGCTGATCGCGCTCATGTTTGGCTCGCTGGTCGGCGTGATGCGAACCGCGCCGTACGCCTGGGCAGTGCGGCTCAGCAACGGCTATGTCGAACTGTTCCGCAACATTCCGCTGCTGGTACAGATGTTCCTCTGGTACTTCGTGCTGCCGGAGGTGGTGCCGCGCGCGTTCGGGACCTGGTTGAAGCAGCTGCCGGACGCCTCGTTCTACACCGCGGTCGTAGCCCTCGGCCTCTACATGTCGGCGCGGGTCGCCGAACAGGTCAGGGCCGGCATTCAGAGCCTCCCGCGCGGCCAGCGCTATGCCGGGCTGGCGCTCGGGCTGACCCTGCCGCAAACCTATACCTACGTGCTGCTGCCGATGACGTTCCGCATCATGCTGCCCCCACTCACGTCGGAATTTCTCAACACCATCAAGAATAGCGCGGTGGCGCTGACCATCGGCTTGATGGAGCTGACCGCGCGCGCCCGCTCCATGCAGGAGTTCTCGTTTCAGGTGTTCGAAGCGTTCACCGCGGCGACGATCATCTACATCGTGATCAACATCATCGTGACGTTCGGCATGCGCGCGCTTGAACGCCGCGTCGCGGTTCCAGGCTATCTCGGTTTCCGAACGCCGGCGACGGGACATTGACGCGATGTTTTCCAACTTTGATTTCGACGTCATTGTCCGTTCGCTGCCGTACCTGTTCTACCAGGGCATGACCTTCACCATCCTGTTGACGTTGCTGGCCACCGCCGGCGGAATTGTGCTTGGTACGCTGCTGGCGCTGATGCGGCTGTCGGGGATTGCAGTGCTGACGCTGCCCGCCGCGGCCTACGTCAACCTGATGCGGTCGGTTCCGTTCGTGTTGATGATCTTCTGGTTCTATTTCCTGGTGCCCTATATCGGGCAATGGATGACGTTTTCGGCGCAGCCGCTGCAAGTCGGCGCATTCGCCTCATGTCTCGTGACGTTCATGCTGTTCGAGGCGGCGTTCTTTTGTGAGATCATGCGCGCCGGCATCCAGTCGATCCCGCGCGGCCAGGTGGCGGCGGCACAGGCGCTCGGCATGGGCTATCCGACGATCATGGCTTACATCGTACTGCCCCAAGCGTTCCGCAACATGGTGCCGGTGCTGCTAACCCAGACCATCATCCTGTTCCAGGACACGTCGCTCGTTTACGTGATCTCGGTGACCGATTTTCTCGGTGCCGCCTCCAAGGTGGCACAGCGCGACGGGCGACTGGTCGAGATGTATCTGTTCGCTGCATGCGTTTATTTCGTCATTTCGTTGGCTGCCTCGCGCGCGGTGCAACGCCTGCAGCGCAGCATCGCCATCATCCGCTAGGCCCATGATCGAGATCGCCGGCAGTCAGCAAGTGGTACGGCCCCACCCAGGTGCTCAAGCGCTGCAGCACGGAAGTCGCCCGTGGCGAGGTGGTGGTGGTGTGCGGCCCGTCGGGGTCAGGCAAATCGACGCTGATCAAGTGCGTCAATGGCCTCGAGCCGTTTCAGGAAGGTGACATCCGCGTCGATGGGGTCTCGGTTCGCGATCGGAACACCGATCTGCCCAAGCTGCGCGCGCGGATCGGCATGGTGTTCCAGCATTTCGAACTGTTTCCGCACCTCTCGGTGATGCGCAATCTGGTGCTACCGCAGGTCAAGGTTTTGAACCGCAGCGCCGAGCAGGCAGGTGAAAAGGGCATGCGCCTGCTGGACCGCGTCGGGCTGCGCATACACGCGAATAAGTTCCCCGGCGAACTCTCCGGCGGTCAGCAGCAACGCGTCGCCATCGCCCGCGCGTTGGCGATGGATCCGATCGCCATGCTGTTCGACGAGCCGACCTCGGCGCTCGATCCGGAGATGATCCAAGGAGGTGCTAGACGTCATGATTGCGCTCGCCAAGGATGGCATGACCATGATTGTGGTGACCCACGAAATGGGATTTGCGCGCAAGGTGGCGCATCGGGTTGTGTTCATGGACCAGGGTGAGGTCATTGAGGACGCGCCCACGGCTGATTTTTTCGGAAAGCCGCGCAGCGACCGAGCACAACTGTTCCTGTCGAAAATCCTGCAGCATTGATCGTGCACGCGGGTAGTCTCGGTTAGGAACGTTGGCTTCCGACGCTGGCAGGTTTACGCCGTGCCTTGACGATGCCGTCAAATATAATGCAGCGTTGTAAAGAGCCGTAAACGTTCCAGGAATAGAGGGCAACCGCATGTCGTACCAAACAGTGCTCGTCGAAAAGAAGGATGGGATCGCCACCATTCGCTTCAACCGGCCGGAGAAGCGCAATGCGATGAGTCCTCAGCTCCACAAGGATATGACGGCCGTGCTGGAGGACCTTCGTTACGATGACGGGGCTCGCGTGCTGATCCTTGCCGGCGCCGGCAAAGCATTTTGCGCCGGGATGGACCTCAAACAATTTTTCATCGAACTGAATGACAACAGGGCCGAGTACGACCGCATCCTGCGACTGGCCCTCGAATGGCGCGGCCGTACACTGCGGTACTATCCCAAGCCCACCATCGCGATGATCCACGGCTATTGCTTCGGCGGCGCCTTCTCGATCGTTGAAGGCTGCGATCTCGCCATTGCGGCCGAGGACACGACGTTCGGGTTGTCGGAAATCAATTTCGGAATGTTTCCCGGCGGCACGGTCTCGAAGTCGATGGCAAACCTGATGCGTCCGCGCGACGCGCTCTGGTACGGAATGCTCGGCCGGACGTTCGATGGCAAAGCCGCCCAGCAGATGGGCTTCATCAATCTGGCGGTTCCGGCGAGCGAGCTTGAAGCCGAAACCATCAAGGTCGCGGCAGAACTGCTGACCAAAGACCCGATCGCGCTGCGATGCGTGAAGGAGGCTTATCGCTATTCGCTCGAGATGCCATGGGAAGCGGCCATGGGGCTCAGCAGCGCCAAGGAGAGCGAAGTCGCCTATCTGCAAAACGACGCCTGGAAAAAGACCGGCATCGGCGACTTCCTGAAGGGCAAGTACAAGCCGGGCCTCGGCGGCCGGGGAACCGGCGGTGGCTCGTAGATCGGGATGACTTTTCTTCGAATCGTCGTCACGATTTAGCTTCTTGTTTGAGCATGATCTTTTCCGAAAACCGCTACACACTTTTCGGGATCATGCACTAGCGACCCGCTGTCAGCTTCGGTGCGTGCAGGATTGAAGTGAGAGGTTTGATGCTGCTGAATTCCGGAGTTGCGACGCTGGGTGATCTCGTCGAGATCAACGCCGGCAAGTTCGGCACCCGCACGGCGCTGGTTTATGGCGGACGCAGCTTCAGCTACGGCGAGCAACGCTCCCGAATTTATCGGCTTGCCAACGCGCTCCATGGCATGGGTGTGCGGCGGCAGCATCGCGTTGCGATCCTGGCCCAGAATTCCAACGCTTATGTCGAGGTGTACGCCGCCGGCGAGGTGTCGGGCTTCATCACCGTTGCGATCAACTATCGGCTGAGCGCCGCGGAGATCGAATATGTCGTCAAAGACTCGGCGCCCAGCGTGTTCATCTTCGATGAGGAATACGCCGCGATCGCCAGCGATATCCGATCGAAATATCCCGAGATCGGTCACTATGTCGTTATCGGGAAGGGCGAGTTCGACGGCGTCGATAACTACGAGGCGTTGCTCGCGAAATCCAGCGACCACGAGCCGAAGACACGCTCACGCCCAACCGACGTCGCCTATCTGATCTACACCAGCGGGACGACCGGCAGGCCGAAAGGCGCGATGCTGGATCACGCCGGTCAGCTTGGCTTCATTGAACTGCAAGCCATTGAAATGGGCGCGCGCGCGACCGACACAATGCTGTTGGTCATGCCGTTCTATCATATCGGCGCAAAGTGCAATTATCTGATGACGTCGTTTGTCGGCGCGAGCGTCATCCTGCATCGCGCTTACGACATCCGGGCCATATCGGCGGATATCCAGCGCCACAAGGTCACGACCGTCCACCTCGCGCCGGTCATGGTCAAAGACCTGTTGGACCTTCCTCGACTTTGACAAAGCGCATTACGCATCGTTGCGCCTGATTCAGTATGCGTCGGGACCGATGGCGTTGGCCCAGTTGCGCCAGGCGATTGCGGCGTTTGGACCGATCCTTGCGCAGATCTACGGCATGACCGAATGCGGGCTGGGCACCATCCTGCATCCCCAACAGCACGTTCTCGACGGCTCGCCCGAGTGGGTTCGCCGCCTGAGCTCGGCCGGTCAGGAGGCGCTTGGCTATCGTGTGCGCGTGGTTCGGCCGAACGGTTCGGATTGCGCGCCGGAGGAGCAGGGGGAGATCTGGGTCAAAGGTCCGGGCGTCATGGTCGGATATTGGAACAATCATCCGGCCACGCTCGATGCGGTCGAGGATGGCTGGATGAAGTCCGGCGACATCGGCGCCTTCGACAAGGATCGCTTCCTGTTTGTTCTCGATCGCAAGAAGGACATGATTGTCTCGGGCGGCGAGAACATCTATCCGCGCGAGGTGGAGGAGGCGTTGTATGCCCACCCGGCGGTGGCAGAGGCCGCGGTGATCGGCGTGCCCGACAACCGCTGGGGCGAGGCGGTCAAGGCCTTTGTCGTGGTTGCGCCTGACGCCGCGGTCAACGAAGGCGATTTGATCGAACACTGCCGCAAGCATATCGCGAGCTACAAGAAGCCGAAAAGCGTCGAGTTCGTCAGCGCGCTGCCGCGCTTGCCCAACAAGAAGATCGACAAGAAGCAACTGCGGGCACCGTATTGGGATGGCCGCACGCGACAGGTCAATTAGTCGTCGCCGGCTTGCCGTTCGGCCTCACTCCACCTTCATGCCGAGGTCCTTCACGACCTGGCTCCAGGTCGTCAGATCGGAGCGGATCTGGGCGGCAAAGGTTTCGGACGTGCTGGCAACCGGCGTGAAGCCCAAACTGTCCAGCTTCTGCTTGACGTCGGGCAGCGCCGCGATGCGAACGACCTGACGCTGCAGCGCGTCGATGATCGGCTGCGGCGTGCCGGCCGGCGCCACCAGCCCGATCAGGAGTTCGGATTCCTGGCCTGGAATGCCGGCCTCCGTCGTGGTCGGTACATCGGGAAACTCCGGAGAACGCTTGGCGCTGGTGACGGCGAGCGCGCGCAGCTTGCCCTCCTTGATCATGGGCGCGGCCGGCGGCAGGCCGATAAACGCGATAGGCGTGTGCCCGCCGACGGTCGAGGTGATCAGCGGCGCCGCGCCCTGGAACGGCACGCGGACCACGTCGACCTTGAGTTCAAGCCGGAACAGCCGTTCGCCCGTCAACTGTCCGAAGCCGATGCTCATGCCGGCGTAGCTGTGCTTGCCGGGTTCGGCCTTGGCGAGCGCGACCAGCTCCTCCATGGTCTTTGCCGGCAGCGAAGGATTTACGACCAGCACCTGGGGGGACGACGATACGATGCTGATCGGGGCGAAGTTCTTCACCGGATCGTAGCTCAGCTTGCTGGTGGTGGCACCTACGGCGAAATCGTTGGTGGTGACGAACAGCGTGTGCCCGTCAGGTGGCGAATTGGCCGCGATGCCAGCGCCGATGGCGCCGCCTGCACCGCTCAGATTCTCAACGTAGAAGTTTTGGCCGAAATGCTCCGACATTTTTTGCGCCACCAAGCGCGCAATCAGATCGGTCGGGCCCCCCGGCGGGTAGGCTACGATGACACGCACCTGGCGGGTTGGATAGTTGAGCGCGGCCGTTTGGGCATGGCTTGCACCGGCGACGAACAGCGCCAACAGCGTGGCGATCATACGGATCGTGGTGGTCATGGCGTAGCCTCCTTCAATTCGCGGTGCCTATCTCAATCCCGTGGCAACGGCTGCACTTTAACCGCCGGGCTGCGAACAGTCATGATCGCTGTCGTGCGCATGCGAACTAACCATCAACTCGCGATATTCATCTCAGTGTCAATTATCGTCCCGGTCGGACCACGCTCGCTCCCACGGACGCCGACATCGTCCAGATCGGTCTTCGCAAGACCTCGAGGATTGGGCATGATCCAAGAGATTGTAACAAACGACGGGAGGACATCTCATGTCCCGCCATTCGGCGCTGATCTCTGCGCTGACTGTTGCTGCGATGATGCTTGTATTCCCGGAGCCTGCTGCAGCGCAGCTTCTACCGCGTCCAGTCCGTATCGTCGTGCCGTTCACGCCCGGCGGTTTCCCGGATCGCTTCGCGCGCCTGATCGCCGCCGAAATTTCGGAGACGCACCCGCAGGGCGTCTATGTCGAGAACAAGCCAGGCGCTGGCGGCATGATTGGCGCGGCCGAGGTCGCTCGTGCAACGCCCGACGGCACCACGCTTTTGATGTCGACCATGCCAACGCTGGTCCTCGCACCGCTGATCAACCCGCGGGCCGACTTCCGCCCGGTCGACGATCTGAGTCACGTTGCACACATCGGCGGCCCACCCAATGCCTTCGTCGTCGCGACCACGAGCAAGCTGCAAACTTTCGCCGACCTGACGCGCATCGCCAAGGACACGCCGCTGAGCTATGGCACCGCCGGAGTCGGCACGGTCGGCCACCTGACCGCGGTCTACGTTGCGCAACAGGCAAAGCTCAATCTGACACACATTCCCTATAACGGTCCGATGCTGGGAGACATCATCTCTGGCACGGTCGAGATCGGATCGCTGACCGCGTCCACGGTGATGGGCCAGATCGACGGCGGCAAGCTGCGCGCGCTCGCGGTTGGCACTGACACGCGGCTCGACTTCTATTCCAAGGTGCCGACCTTCAAGGAGCTTGGCTTCGACATCAGCCCGATCGCCTGGATGGCCATCGCCGGCCCCGCGGGCATGTCTAACGAGGTGCAGCAGTGGCTGAACAAACGGGTGCGCGACATTCTCGCCATGCCTAAGATGCGGGAGAACCTCGGCAAGGAGTTGATCGAGCCAATCGCGCTGTCGCCGGAGCAAGTTCGCGCATTCGTCCAGGACGAGATAGCACGCTGGTCGCCGATCGTCGCATCGGTGGGGCTCCGCAAATAGTGCCGTATCCAAGCTCTGGACAATCCTCAAGCATCGCCACGGGGGACGTGAGTTGATGAATAGCTATGACGTCGTCGTATTGGGATCCGGCATCGCCGGTCTGTCGGCCGCACTCGCCGCCCATGAGGCTGGCCTCAAGCCGGTGATACTGGAAAAGTCAAATCTGCTTGGCGGCTGCACCACCAATTCCTATGGCCTGGTTTGGGTTGGCGAGAACCACCTTCAGCGCGAAGCCGGGCTGAAGGATAGCCGCGACAACATCCTGCGCTACATGCGGTACCTCGGCGGCGGCGAGCACAATGAGGATCGGCTGACGACCTTCGTTGACCGCTCGCCCGCGATCCTCAAGCGTTTCGCCGACTGGGGAATCGCGTTCCGCCTCGTTCGCGGCGTCACTGATCACTATTTCGGCATGGCGCCGGGGGCGCTCGAAGAAGGGCGCACGCTGGAAGTCGAACTGATTTCCGGCTTCGATCTCGGCGAATGGAAAGACCGCATCGTCATCCCCGAAGACGTGCCCTGTTACGTCACCGCCGAGGAGCAGGTGTCGTGGGGCGGCATGAATCGCTTCTCGCAATGGGACCAAGACATCGTGCGCGAGCGAAAGGCCCGAGACATGCGCGGCAAGGGCCTGGGCCTTGTATGCCATTTCGTAAAGGCGCTCGCCGCGCGCAAGGTTCCGATCCTTACCGGGTTAAACGTCGAACGCCTCGCATACGACGGCCGGCGTGTGACTGGCGTGACGATGGCGAGCGGCGAGACCATCAGTGCGAGCCAGGGCGTCGTGCTCGCAACCGGCGGCTACGATTGGAACGTCGAGCTGGCGAAGGGGCTCGAAGGCCTGCCCAATCTCGTACCGATGGGTCCGGAATTGCTGACCGGAGATGGGCTGGTGCTTGGCGCGGAGGTCGGCGGAGTGATCCAGCGCATTCAGAACAGCCTTTTCATCATGCTGGGCTATACCGTGCCGTCCGCCGAGCCCGGCAGGCCGCCGGTTAGCTGCCGCGCCGGCATCGTCGAACTGTTCTGCCCGCATACGCTGATCGTCAACCGCGCCGGCCGGCGATTCGCCGACGAGTCTTTCTTCCAGGGCATCGTGCCGAAGTTTCGCCAGTTTGACGCGCTCAAGCATGAGTATCCCAACACCCCCTGCTACCTCATCTTCGACCGGCAGTACCTCGACCGGTTTTCGTTCGCCAACCAGCCAGTTGGAACGCCGGTTCATGATTCCATTGCGCGCGCCGATACGCTGCCCGAGCTGGCGCAAAAGCTCCGCATCGACCCCGCAACGTTCGCTTCGACCATCGCCCGTTTCAACGACTTCGCGCGCAGGGGCGTCGACGAGGACTTCCATCGCGGGGAGCTCAAGTGGAAGCTCGCGTCGTCGCAGGGGCGCAGCGGCAAGAACACGGCGCTTGGCACAATCGAGGTCGCGCCGTACTACGGCGTAGAGTTGCTACCAAGTATCGGTAACTCGTCAGGACTACTGGCCAATTCCGCGGGCCAGGTGATGCATCAAAGGCAGCGCCCGATCCCCGGCCTCTACGCCAGCGGCGTTGTCGCGGTGCGCGACGAGGGCGGCGCGGGCTACCAGGCGGGCCTCACGCTCGCCGCAGCGATGACGTTCAGCTATCTCGCGGTGGAGCACATGCTGCGCGAGCGGAAAGGCGACTCGATGCCGCAATTCATTCCGGTCCGGAGCGCGCTCACCGAATGATGAGTTTCGGTCGCTTTCCTTTGGATCATTGGAAAGCGGACAACCGCATCAAAAGCGGCCGTCGATTGGGATCGTGATTGGCCTCTTGTGCACGAACCTATGTCCTGCAGTGGGACCGAGTGTGTCCCGCTCGGCTCCACCAACCACAAGCGCCCGTGAAGTCGATGTTTTCCGCCACGTGCCAAGTCGGTGCCGTGCGAGTACTACGCAAGTTTCAGGGGGTACAGAAACGTTGGTTTAGTTTTTTAAAACGCAGATGTGATGGTGCCCTGCCAGCGAAAAGTCCATCTCAGCACCGTCAGCAACCGCTGAAGCATCGTTGTCGTCGATGCAAACCGCGAATGAATGGAGATGGAAGATGAAAAAGCTCTTTGCCACGGTGGCTTTGGCCACCCTTGTCGCTACCCCCGTACTGGCACAGTCCTACACGCCCGGCGCCAGCATGGGCAACATCGGGCCTGCTCCGTACAGCTATGCGCAGACCAATGAGGCTTTCGACGCCTTCGCTCAGGCGCCACGCTCCCATGTCCGCGCCCATAGCCAAGTTCGTGAGCCGGATGTCATGGACAACTCGGATGTCGTCCGTGACTCGCAGGGCAATGTCGTCGGCGAGGATCCGGATGCCAATATCCGGTCCCAACTGCAGCGGGACAACCAGGACACCGAGTGGTGAACTTGTTGCTTCGCACGGCGTTTAACCACAGTCCCGGGCGCAAGCCCGGGACTTAATTTCTGGCGCTTGTCGCCCCACCGAGGTCCCCATGGCTTGCAATGGCATCAAGCAACGGCCGCATTTCCTTGCGCAGATGCAGCGCGCCGTCATCGCGCTTTCCCTGCTTGCCCTGATCATCGAGCTTCATCCGGCCGGCGCGCGAGCCAGATCATCCGCGGATGCGGGAGCGCTTCACGCTGTTGAGATTCTCACGAAGGCCGGCAGCCAGGTCTTCCTGGTGGAAGTAGCCAAGCACCCTCGAACAACGGGCTCGCGGTTTGATGTTCAGGAAACAGCTTTCCGCGCGGCGCGGCATGCTGTTCAACTTTGGCCGCGATCAGGAAATCCGGATGTGGATGAAAGACACTCTTATCCCGCTGGATATTATCTTCATTAAGAGCGATGGCCGCATTCGCCGGATCGAACAGAATGCAGAGCCGGAATCGCTTCGCCTCATTTCGTCGGGCGGTCCGGCCCGTGCAGTGCTTGAACTGAAAGCGGGCACCGCGAGGAAATTCGGAATTTCGATCGGCGATCGAGTGACGAATCTTTTCCCGCCGAATAGACGCTCATCCGGATTCGCTGCAGCCGGCCTGTATTCGTTTGCGGGCCGCCCTTTATCGACCGCCAGCGTGCGAACCCAAACCAAAGTATGAGGCGGCCATACGACAACCTGCTGCGGTGCAACCTCCGTAGGATTGAGAGTTCGTCGCCAAATCAACAGATTGCAACGAGCCCGTCGGCTTTCAGCGTGGGCTGTCCGTGCGACGTCCAGCCGGCGGACTTTTTTTGGAGAATGACATGCGTCGCCACTGGCTACAGATCGTCGTGGTACTTCTGGTGGTTTCAGCCGCAAGCTTGACGTGGCGTCTGGCGCGCAGCGCCTCATCTGCGCCGCATTCGCTTCGTCGGCTCTGGAAGCGCAGCCGATCCCCGCCACCATCGGTGTGGCGGAGCAAAAAGACGTTCCGGTTTACCTACGGGACTTGGCACCGTCCAAGCCTTCAACAGCGTCACAGTGAAGGTCAGAGTCGATGGTGAGGTGGACAGGATCGCGTTCACGGAAGGCCAGGATGTCAAAGCGGGCGATGTTCTGGCGCAGATCGACCCGCGTCCGTTTCGGGCATCGCTCGATCTGGCGCAGGCGACCAAGGCCAAGGATCAGGCGCAACTGGAGAACGCCAAGCTCGATCTCCAGCGCTACCAGAAGGCGGGACCGCTCGCCAACACGCAGCAGCAGATCGACACGCAGGCTGCGCTGGTCCGTCAGCTCGAAGCCACAATCCAAGCCGATCAGGCGAATGTCGAAGCCGCCCAGATTCAACTCGACTACACGACGATCAAGGCGCCGTTGTCGGGGCGTACCGGCGTACGGCTGCTCGATCAGGGCAACATCGTGCACGCCACCGATCCGACGGGCCTTGTCGTCATCACGCAATTGCAGCCGATTTCTGTGGTCTTCACTCTGCCGCAGGATCAACTGCAGGATGTCATCCATGCAGATGACATCGGCATCGTCACCGCTCAAGGTCTTCGCGCAAGGCCGCAGCGACCAGCAACAACTCGGCGAGGGACACGCTTGAGCTCGTCGACAATCTGATCGATCCGACGACAGGCAGCGTCCGTCTGAAGGCGACCTTTCCCGAACACGGATTTCGCGCTCTGGCCGGGCCAGTACGTCAACATCCGCCTGCTGCTGCGGACCTTGCCACAGGTCGTAACGGTGCCGTCCACCGCGGTCCAGCGCGGACCGGACGGCATTTATGTCTACGTCGTCAAGCCGGACTCCACCGTCGCGATGCAGCCGGTCGACGTCGACGCAGATGACCGACGGCATATCCGTGATCAACAAGGGCCTCGATGCCGGCACGCGCATCGTCGCTGCCGGTCAGTACCGGCTGCAGCCGGGCAGCCGCGATCGAGGTGCGGCCGCCACGCAATCTCGCCAGGACGGAACTGAGGCGTGCATGTCCATCTCCGCTCCATTCATCCGACGGCCGATCGCAACCTCGCTGCTGATGGCCGGCATCTTGTTCGTCGGCATCGCGGCCTATCCGTTTCTGCCGGTGGCGCCTCTGCCGCAGGTCGATTTCCCGACCATCCAGGTGACGACGCAGCTTCCGGGCGCCGATCCGGTAACGATGGCGTCATCGGTCACGGCGCCGCTCGAGCGCCAGTTCGCACAAATTCCCGGCGTCACCGAAATGACGTCGTCGAGCGTGCTCGGCGTCAGCTCGATCACCGTGCAGTTCGATCTCACCCGCAACATCGATGCGGCCGCGGGCGACGTCCAGGCCGCGATCAATGCCGCAGGCGGCCAGCTTGCCGAAGAATCTGCCGTCGCCGCCCAGCTACCGCAAGGTCAATCCGGCCGATCCGCCGATCCTGCTGTTCGCCGTCCATTCGGACGCGCTGCCGATCACGACGGTGGACGACTATGCGGAGAACATTCTGGTCCAGAACATCAGCCAGATTTCCGGTGTCGCCCAGGTCAGCGTCTTCGGCCAGCAAAAGCCCGCGGTCCGGATCCAGATCGACCCGGAGAAACTTGCCGCGATGGGAATCGGCCTCGAAGATCTGCGCGCATCGATCGCCAACATCACGACGGACAGTCCAAAAGGCAGCATCGACGGCGCGACACGCACATTCACGATCTACGACAACGACCAGTTGCTCACGGCCGAGCCGTGGAACGACGCTATCATCGCCTACAAGAACGGCGCGCCCGTCCGCGTCCGCGACATCGGCCAAGCAATCGATGGGCCGGAGAGGAGCAGGCTTGCGGCGCTGGTCGAACAACAAGCGCGCGATCATTCTAGGCGGTCCTCAAGCAGCCCGGCGCCAACGTGATCGAAACCGTCGATCGGATCAAAGCCGCCCTTGCCGCAGCTTCAGGCCGCCATGCCGCCGGCCGTCAAGGTCGACATCATCATCGACCGGACCACGACGATCCGCGCGTCGGTCAGCGACGTGCAATTCACGCTGATGCTCACGATCGCGCTCGTCGTGACGGTCATTTTCCTGTTCCTGCGCAACCTCTCCGCCACGATCATTCCGAGCATCACCGTGCCGCTCGCGCTCGTCGGCACGCTTGCGCTGATGTACGTGGCCGGCTTCAGCCTCGACAATCTGTCGCTGATGGGCCTCAGCATCGCGGTCGGCTTCGTCGTCGACGACGCCATCGTCATGCTGGAAAACATCCAGCGCATGTCGAGGAAGGGCTCAGTCCGCTCGAGGCCGCGATCAAGGGCGCCGGCGAGATCGGCTTCACGATCATGTCGATCAGCCTATCGCTGGTCGCGGTGTTCATCCCGCTGCTGCTCATGGGCGGCATCGTCGGGCGAATTTTCCGCGAGTTCGCCATCACGGTGACGATGACCATCGCTGGTCTCGGCGTTCGTCGCGCTGACGCTGACGCCGGTCATGGCCGCGCGCTTCCTGAACGACAAGAAGGACGTTCACCACGGCCGACTGTATCATGGCTTCGGAACGGGTGTTCGACCTGATGCTGGAGGGCTATCGGCGAAGCCTCGATGTGGCGCTTGCGATTATCGCCGCGTCACGCTTGCTGTCTTCATTTGCACGGTCGCCCTCTCCGGCTATCTGTTCGTGGTCATCCCGAAAGGGATTTTTCCCGACCCAGGACATCGGCATCATCATCGGGACGTCGGAAGCCGCGCAGGACATTTCGTTTGCCGAAATGTCGCGCCGCCAGGAAGCGCTTGGCCGAGATCGTGTCCAGCGATCCCGCCGTCGCGGACGTCGGCGATGATCGTCGGCGCGACCGGCAACCAGACGCAGAACAACGGCCGCATGTTCATAACGCTCAAACCGCTCGACGAGCGCAAGGCCTCCGCGACGGAGATCATCGAGCGGCTGGCGCCGAAGCTCGCGCAGGTCGAAGGGCGCGGCGCTGTTCCTGCAGCCCGCACAGGATATCAAGTCGGCGGCCGGCCGACCCGGACGCTGTTCCAATACACATTGCAGGACGCCGACCTCGACGAGCTCAACAATGGGCGCCGAAGATCTACGAGAAGCTGAAGACACTACCTCAACTGACCGGCGTCGCCACCGACCAGCAGACCGGCGGCACAACGCTGACGCTAACCATCGACCGCGATCAGGCGCGCGATTCGGAATCCAGCCGCAGTTGATCGACGACACGCTATACGACGCCTTCGGCGAGCGCAGGTCACGCAGTACTTCACCCAGGTCAACAGCTACCACGTCATCATGGAAGTGTTGCCCGAGTTCCAGAACACCCCGCAGGCGCTCGAACATATCTACATCAAGTCGCCGCTGACCGGCGAACAGGTGCCGCTCAGCACGCTGGTGAAATGGACAACCGAGCACCGACAACCTTCCTGTCGATCAATCACCAGGGGCAATTTCCGGCGGTGACGCTCAGCTTCAATCTTGCGCCCGGGGCATCGCTGGGTCAGGCGGTGACGCGCGATCCAGCAGGCGCAAGCGCAAGCTCGGCGTGCCCGCATCGCTCGCCGGCACGTTCCAGGGCAATGCGCAGGCGTTTCAGGACTCGCTCGCAGCCGAGCCCCTTCTCGTCGCTGCCGCGATCGTCGTCATCTACCTCATCCTCGGCATGCTCTACGAGAGCTACATCCACCCGCTGACCATCCTGTCCACGCTGCCGTCGGCCGGCGTCGGCGCATTGCTGATGCTGATGGGCTTCGGCTTCGACTTCAGCGTGATCGCGCTGATCGGCGTGATCCTGCTGATCGGCATCGTCAAGAAGAACGGCATCATGATGGTGGATTTCGCCATCGCCGGCGAGCGCGAGCGCGGCCTGTCCCCGCTCGAAGCGATCCGCGAGGCGTGCCTGCTGCGTTCCGGCCGATCATGATGACGACCATGGCCGCGCTGCTGGCCGGCGTGCCGCTGATGCTCGGTCACGGCACCGGATCCGAACTGCGCCAGCCGCTCGGCTATTCCATGGTCGGCGGCCTGATCCTGAGCCAGGCACTGACGCTCTACACCACGCCGGTCGTTTTTCTCTATCTCGATCGCATCAATGCGTGGCTGAAGGGACTGGGGCGTGCGCGCAACCAGGCCGCAACGTCAAGCCGGGCAATGGCCGGGTGACACGATGGCCAAACTTGCGGACATGAAAGAATTGGCGATTGGAGGCGGGGCCGCTCTCCAAGACGTGTCGCGAACCGAAGCGCCAAACCTCGGAACTCGCCCGGCGGCGAGAGTGCTGCCGCTGGCTCCGGATGCACCCGCGTCCGGCGGTCCGCCCCCCATTTCGGCAGGGGCCACGCCGGACCATCGCAGCCGCCTTTCCCTGCGCACGCTGCTCATGACGGTGGGGATACTCATCGTACTGGCAGGCTCAGCCATATTCTGGCTGCGCGGCGGGCGCTTCGCATCCACCGATGACGCCTACGTGCAGGACGCCAAGCTCCTGGTCACGACAGACGTGTCCGGCGTGGTCTCTACGGTCCACGTCCACGAGGGCCAAGCCGTCAACGCCGGCGACCTGCTGTTTCAGCTCGACCTGCTGCCGTTTCAGATCGCGCTCGACAGCGCCACGGCCAATTTGCATGCAACTGCGCTCACCATTGAATCAATGAAGGCCGACTACAAGGTGACTTTAAGCAATGTCGACGCGCAGCAATCGCAGGTCGAACTCGATCAGGTCACCTATGATCGGTTTGCGGCGCTGGTCAAAGACGACAACGTGTCCCGCGCGCTTTACGACCAAGCGCGCTACACATTACAGCTCGACAAGAACAAGCTAGCGTCGCTGCAACAGCAGGCCCAGAGCCAATTGGCCAAGCTCGATGGCAATCCGGACATCCCGGCCTCCGAGCATCCGCTTTATCGCCAGGTGAAATCGCAGGTCGACGAAGCCCAACGGCAGCTCGATCACGCGTCCGTGCGCGCGCCGTTTTCCGGCATTGTCACGCAGGTCGATGCGCTGCAGGCCGGCACCTACCTGGTGTCGCAGACGGCCGCGCTGACCGGCGCTGGCGCGATCGCGCTGGTTTCCACCGATCGCGTGTGGATCACCGCACAGATGAAGGAAACCGATCTCACTTACGTGAAACCCGGCGACCACGTCGACATCACGGTGGATACCTATCCGGGGCAGGTCTTATCAGGGCACGTGGAAGTCGTCAGTCCGGCGAGCGGCTCGGAATTTTCGGTCCTGCCCGCGCAAAACTCCAGCGGCAACTGGGTCAAGGTCGTTCAGCGAATCCCGGTGCGGATCGCGGTTGACGCCAAGGCCAATGCTCCAGTCCTGCGCTCGGGTATGAGCGTCTATGTCAGCATCGACACAGGGCATCGACGCGCATTGCGCGATCTCTTCTGAGCATCCGGAACGGTCAGCTATGAACACAGCCTCGACCTACGAGCCCTCCGACGCAGCCTATCGTGCGATCTTGACCGCTTGCGTGATGGTCGCCACGCTGATGCAGTCGCTCGACACCACCATCGTGAACGTGGCGATGCCATATATGCAGGGCTCGCTTGCCGCCTCGCCTGACCAGATCACCTGGGTTTTGACCTCCTATATCGTCGCCGCGGCCATCATGACGCCGCCGGTGGGCTGGCTCGCCGCGCGCTTCGGCCGCAAGAACTTGTTTCTCGTCTCGCTGACGGGCTTCGTCGCGGCGTCGATGCTCTGCGGAGCATCGGAATCACTGATTGAGATCGTGCTGTTTCGCATTCTGCAGGGCCTGTTCGGCGCGGCGCTGGTGCCGCTGTCGCAGGCCACCATTCTCGACATCTACCCACCCGCCCAACGCGCCCAGGCAATGGCGATCTGGGTCATGGGCGTCATTGTCGGACCCATCCTCGGCCCGACTCTGGGCGGCTATCTGACGGACTTCTACAACTGGCGCTGGGTGTTCTACATCAACTTGCCTTTGGGCATTCTCACCATCGCCGGGCTTTGGATCTTCATGAAGAACCCGGCCCGCACGGCCGTACAGCACTTCGACTTCGTGGGATTCGCCGTTCTCAGTCTCGGCCTTGGTGCGTTGCAGCTCATGCTCGACCGCGGCGAGTTCAAGGACTGGTTCGGCTCAACAGAAATCATCGTCTATGCTGTTCTGTGCGGACTCGGATTTTATCTATTCCTCGTGCACATGGTCACCGCCGAATTGCCGCTGATTTCAGCCTCGCATCTTTCGCGACGTTAGTTTTGTAGCCGGGCTGCTGATGATCTTCCTGGTCGGGATGCTGATCCTTGCGATCGCGGCCCTGCTTGCGCCCTATCTGCAGACGCTGGCAGGGCGATCGGTGGTAGACACGGGCCTCCTGCTCGCCCCTCGCGGAGCCGGCACGATGATCGGCGTCATGATCGCAGGCCGCATGGCCAATCGTATCGATCCACGGTGGATGATGATTGCCGGCATTCTGCTGGTCGCGACCTCGCTGTGGGAGATGATGGGCTGGACACCGGATATCGACGCGTGGGCGCTGTCCCGCAACTCCCTGATCCAGGGCCTTGGGCTCGGTCTCGTTTTCACACCGCTTCAAGTGGTCGCCTTCGCCACGCTTCCGGCAGAGATGCGGACGGATGGCACTGCGCTGTTCAGCCTCCTCCGCAATGTCGGCCTCGCGATCGGCGTGTCGGTGACATCCGTCGTGCTCACCCAGAGTACTCAGATCGTGCATTCGCAGATTGCCGCCAACCTCACCGCATTCAATCGAAACCTGCAGAGCGGAGCAGCTTATCTCTATTGGAGCACCGGAAACCCAAAGGGGTTTGCGGCCCTCAATGCCGAAGTCACGCGCCAGGCCGCCATCGTCGCGTATGTCAACGACTTCAAACTGCTCTTTGTCGTCAGCCTGTTGATGCTGCCTTTGGTGCTGCTGATGCGTCGGCCTGACAGCGGCGGCGCTGTCGATCTCGGCGCGGCGGCGCATTGAGGCCCGTAGCCATTTCCGAGATTTCACATGCCAGAAGCGGCCCTGAGCTGAGCTACTTGATTACCTCATCGGCAAGCTCACCGGCATCGTCGGTTGCTGCGCGTGCAACGAGCGCCCGACTTGTCTTAGACGGCGAGAGCCTCCAGAATCAGGTTCGTGACTGCATCGGGATGTGAAATCAGCGCCAGGTGGCTTGCCTCGATCTCGATCGTCTTCGCACCCATTCGCTTGGCCATGAAGCGCTCCAGGTCGGGATTGATCGTCCGGTCTTGGCTGGACACGGCATAGAAGGTCGGCTTGGTGCGCCAGGCGGCATTCGTGGTCTTTTCGGTCGTCAGCGACTTCTTGAACGGCTGCTGAACCGCGTAGAGGACGCGCGCCTCCTTCGGCGGCAGGTCGCCAGCGAAGTCGCGCAGGAAAGCCTGCTCCGACAACTGGCCCCAATCGTCGTCGAAGACAATGCCGGCTGTGGCCGCGGGCGTCGGATAGTTCTTCGCCAGCGCCGTGTAGTCCTCGCCGGCATCGGGGGCCCGCGCAGCGACGTAGACGAGGGCGGTGATCTTCGGGTCCACCCCAACCTCCGAGACGATCATTCCGGAGAACGAGTGGCCGACGAGCACCGTTGGGCCCGGCTGCGCCGCGATCACCCGCCGCGCGGCCTCCGAGGCTTCGTGCAGCGAGGTCAGAGGGTTCTGCACGCTGGCGCAGTTGACCCCGATCTGCTGGAGGCGGGCGATGACCTTCGACCAGCAGGAGCCGTCTGCGAACAGTCCGTGTAGGAAGACGACATTCTTCGTCTTGGGCGATGTCTGGGCGCTGGCAATTCGGTTGAGCAAGGGAAGGGTCGCACTCGCAGCGGCAGCCCCGATCAATGTGCGGCGGTTCATCATAGTCTCCTTGCTTTCGCCTGAGCTGGATCAACAACCGAAGCAACCCGTGGTCGTGACCAACGTTGTATTCGGGGCAGCCTCGAAGCTCGATCCGACCTAGGTTTTCTCCAATCCTATGTAGGTTTGGCGCCCTCATCCGTTGGTTTGGGAGGACGGAGCGCCGTGCATGGAAGCGACGAAATTGCCGGCGTGGCGGTACGCGCCGCACTGGTTGCAGCGCGACTAATTTCGACGCCGGCCGCCGGGCGCGCCAACCAAACCGCTACTGCGGCTTCCCTACGCCTTCCGACCTCATGGCATGTCGGATCAAGCCGGCCAGTCGTCCGCAATCGAACGGCTTCTCCAGGAATGCCAGCGCGCCCTTTGCCAGGACGGTTTCGCGGACGCGATTTTCGGGAAACGCCGTGATGAAGATAATCGGCAGGCGCCGGCCTTCGGCCAGGAGACGGAGCTGAAGGTCCTGGCCGCTCATCCCCGGCATCTGGAGATCGGTGATCAGGCAAGAGGTTTCGTTGTGATCCGGCGAATTCAAAAACTCTTCGGCGGATTTGAAGACATGAGCGACGAAGCCCAGCGAGGACACAAGATCCTCAATAGAGCAACGGACCGACTTGTCGTCGTCAATGATCGAAATTGTACTGGCCTTGGACACGTCAAATTCCTGCGAATTCACGCCAACCGATGCAGCGCTCAATGCCGAACAGCCGGCTACCTCCGAGATATACGTCCAAGGCAGAAAAATGAAATCATACAGACGTTTAGGGCGGTGATTTTGTTGTCGTATGCAGCTTCAGGAGTTCCGCCATCCGCACCAGATCGGCCAATGAGCGGGCGCCCATTTTCCTCATCACGTGACCGCGATGAATTTTGACGGTTATTTCGCTGAGCCCGATCTCGGCGGCGACCTGCTTGTTCATCAAGCCCGTGGTCACCAGCGTCATCACCTCCCGCTCGCGCGGTGTCAGCGACGAGAACAACCCGCGCAGATCGACCAAGACTTTTTCGCTAACGCGCCGCTGCCGGTCGCGCTCGATGGCCTGCGTGACCGCATCCAGCATGTCCTGATCGCGGAATGGCTTGGTGATGAAATCGATGGCGCCCGCCTTCATCGCCCGCACCGACATTGGGATGTCGCCATGCCCTGTCATGATGATGACGGGAATGTGGATATTCGCCTGGGTCAGTTGGGTCTGAAAATCCAGGCCGCTCTGCCCCGGCAGCCGAATATCGAGGACCAAGCAACTCGGCGCATCCGGCAGCGTGCTGCTCAGGAACTCGGCAGCCGAGCCGAACATCTGCGCCCGCAGGCCAACTGAGTTGAACAGATCGCTCAGCGCGTCGCGAAGCGAAGCGTCGTCATCGATCACCAAAACCACCGGCGCGGCGGTAGGGTCGGCGCCTTTCGTGGCTGATGGTTTGGCATTCACGACAAGCGTTCCGAATGCAAGGGAAGGCTGAACTGAAACGTCGCGCCGCCGCGATCGTTGCGGAAGGTCCACAGGCGTCCGCCATGAGCTTCGACAATGGAGCGACCAATCGACAATCCCATTCCCATTCCGTTGGGCTTCGTCGTGAAAAAGGCATTGAACAGCTCGGCCTCGATCGCCGGATCGAAGCCAGGACCGGAATCCTCGACGGCCAGTAGAATTTCATCCTCGCCCTTGAGACAAGTTCGAACGATGAGTTCGCGGGGGCGATCCGTGACCGATGCCATCGCCTGGATCGCATTGACCAGAAGATTGATGATGACCTGCTGCAATTGGATGCGGTCCCCAACCACATCCGGCATCGCTTTCGCCAAATCCCGGCCCAACAACACGCGATGCTGCACGACTTCGCGTTGGATCAAAGGAATGGAATCTTCGACCACTTCATTGAGATTGACCGGCACCTTCTGCAGATCCCCCTTCTTCGACAACGCCCGCAGCCGCCGAACGACCTCACTGGCGCGTCTACCGTCGCTGATCGTCCGTTCGATGCCGCGCTTGACCCGGTCGAGCGGCGGAGCCTCAAGACCGAGCCAGCGTAGGCACGCCTCCCCGCTGGTGACAATTGCCGCAAGCGGCTGGTTGACCTCGTGAGCAATCGACGCGGTCAATTCACCCAGGGTCGCGACGCGGGACACATGAGCCAGCTCGGACTGCGCCTTAGCCAAGCTTTCCTGCGATCGCCTTCGCTCTTCGATGTCGGTGTTCGTCTCGAGGACACCGGAGGGTTGCCCCCGCTGATCACGTTGCAGCGACCAGCGGCTCGACACCGCGACCTTGGTGCCATCCCGCTTGGTGTGGACCAGGTCACCTTCCCAATAGCCAGTCCGTAGCAACTGCGCGGTGATTTCGTCATACGGCACCGGAAACGTCGTCTGCACGAGTTCGTGCGAAACCTTGCCCAAGGCCAGTTGCCCCGGCCAGCCGTAGAGAGTTTCTGCGGCGCGATTCCAGTAGGTGATGATGTCGTTCCTGTCACGCACGAAGATGGCGTCGTGGGTGAGATCGAGAAGCCTGGCCTGACTGCGGATAGCCGCCGTCGTCGATTGGATCCAAACGGTGAGAAACGTGGTAATCGCAATCGCCAGCAGGCTGACGACGCAACGCGCACTCGAATTACCGATCGGCTCGTCGGAATGTTGGATCGCGAAAGCCAGAACCGTGAGCCCCATGCAGGCGGCGCAAACGGCGAGCACTCCGCGCCGATCGGCGAACGTGATCGACATCAACACGATCGCGACGTAAAGCACAGCAATCGCGATATCGATCACGACAAAGGTGTCTATGACGAAGATGATTGCTGCCAGCACCACCGCGACCAGCGGAAGAAACCGCGTCAACGCATGCGGCCGCCGGGCCGCAACACGCTCAGCCGGTTGAAAATCCGTCTGCGGTGCATGTCGCATCATGACGCAAGGTCGGCCGGAGGCATATCTATCTCGATCGCGCCGAAAGCAGTGCGCAGCATATCAATTTGATACGCTTTCAGAAAGGCGGAGCCTGCATCTCTGGCCTTTCGACTGCGCCGTTACAGCCGCGGGGAGCAATCCGGTTAGCTGGCATCAGCTCCATCAACCAGGCTCCGACGACAATCCGACTTGCTTAGGGCACGCGCCGCGAACGTATCTTGATCTCGTGGGTGAGCGTTTGGTGGACCGGGCACCGGTCGGCAATTTCCATCAGCCGTGCCAGGGCGGCTTCCGGAACGTCGCCCTCAATCGTGATGTCGCGGGTAATCTCGCCGATATTGCCCGCTTTGGTTTCGCAATCGGCGCAGTCCTCGGCGTAAATCCTGCGGTGAGATAGGCGAACCGAGAAGCGTTCGGCGGCGATTCCTTTGCGCTCGGCATAGAGGCGCATCGTCATCGAGGTGCAGGCGCCGAGGGCGGCGAGAAGATAGTCATAAGGCCCCGGCCCGGCATCATCGCCGCCGGCCGCGACGGGCTCACCAGCCAGGAGCACATGGCGCCCCGCCCGCACGCGTTGCGCCAAGTGCCCCGCCAGCGTCTCGCTGACCTCGACCGTACCCGGCGGCAACGCCGCTGGTTCTTCGGCGGCCGGCAAATAGCGCGATGCCCAGGCAGCGATCATATCGGCAAGGTAGCTGGCATCCTCCCGCTTTCGCAGGAGATGATCCGCCGTATCGAGTGAGAGAAAACTCTTGGGATGCCGCGCGGCTGCGAATATCTCGGTCGCATTCGCGATGCCGACGTATTCGTCACGCGGCGCATGGCACACCAGCAGCGCCTTCTTCAGCTTCGCCAGCCCATCGAGAAAGTTCTGTCCCGCGACGTCGTCGAGAAACTGCTTGGTTATGGTGAAGGAGCGGCCCGCCAGCGTCACTTTCGCCGTTCCCTTCTCGACGATATCCGCCAGATCGGCGGCAAAATTATGCGTGACATGGGCTGCCGAGGCCGGTGCACCGATCGTGACGACGCCTGTCGCTTCTGGCACGTGAGGCGCCGCCGCAAGCACCGCCGCACCGCCCAGACTGTGGCCGATCAGCAACGACGGCGCGGCATGGCTGCTTCGCAAGTAATCGGCAGCCGCCACGAGGTCCTGCACATTGGACGAGAAGTTGGTATTCGCGAAATCACCCTCGCTGCCGCCTATGCCAGTGAAGTCGAAGCGCAGCACGGCAATGTCGCGGGCGGTGAGACCCTGCGCGATCCGCGACGCTGCCACGATATCTTTGCCGCAGGTGAAACAGTGGGCAAACAGGGCAAACGCCCGCGGCTGCGGCGGCAAGTCGAGGCGAGCCGCCAGATTGCCCCCGGTCGCACCGGGAAACTCGATTTTCCTCGATTCGATCATTTGGGCTCCTCTCGCGCTTTGGGCGCTCGATCCGCTACTGCTCGTGATCGCGGTATCGATTGTTTACCTGATCGCGGCGCGTTCATGGACCCCTCGGCTGATCCGCTTACCATTGCGCTGTTCGTGCCGATGTTTGCCGCACTCGGCTCGACCTTGTCTGGCTCGGCGTCCTGGTGGTCAAATACATTGGTACCAGCCTTCTGACACCGCCGGCGGGATTCAAAGACCATGCAACGCAGCACCGATCGTATCCTCGTAACCCATGTCGGCAGCCTTGTTCGCCCGATGTCGATCCGCAACATCCTGTGGGCGCGCGACCACGGCCAGCCCTACGACGAAGCCGCATACCGGAAGACGCTGCGCGACGAAGTCGCGGGCGTCGTGCGCAAACAGGCCGAGACCGGCATCGACATCGTCAGCGACGGTGAATACGGCAAGGCCGGCTGGATCCGCTACGTCTCGGAACGGCTCGGCGGCTTTGATCATCGCCCGTTCAGGACCGGCGACCGCGAGCAGAACCCGGTCTATCTGATCCGCGAGGCCGAGAGGTTCCGCGAATTCTACGAGGCTTACACTCCCATTCAATATTACGACTGGCTGCCGCCCGGCGAATCCAAGACCGGACTCAACAACACGGTGTCCGACCATCCGCCAGAACCTCTGGGTCTGGGAGTGCGTGGCGCCGATCACCTACAAGGGCCAGGAAGCGGTCGGCCAGGACATCGACAATTTCAAAGCCGCGCTCAAGGGCGTGAACGTGACCGGCGGTTTCATGCCGGTCGCGGCGCCGATGAGCGCGCGCGGGCTGTGGCTCAATGCCTATTACAAGAGCGACGAGGAGATCGTCGTCGCGCTCGCCGACGCGCTGAAGGAGGAATACAAGGCGATCGTCGATGCCGGCTTTATTCTGCAACTCGATGACGCGTTCCTGGCGCACGAATACGATCGGCTGCGCGGCCTGACCAACGAGCGCGACGCGCACAAATACGCCGAACGCTGTGTCGACCTGACGAACTATGCCCTGAGCGGAATTCCCGAGGACAAGGTCCGCTATCACGTTTGCTGGGGCAGCTGGAACGCGCCGCACACCACCGATCCGCCGCTCAGAACGCTGTCCGGTCTGATCCTGAAGATCAAGGCGCAGGCCTATTCGCTGGAAAGCGCCAACCCGCGGCACGAGCACGAATGGATGGTGTGGAAGGACGTCAAGCTGCCGGACGGCAAGATCCTCATTCCAGGCATCGTCACCCATTCGACCAACGTGGTCGAACATCCCGAGCTGGTGGCATGGCGGATCAAGAACTTCGCCAGCGTCGTCGGCCGCGAGAATGTCATCGCCGGCACCGACTGCGGCTTTGCCCAGAGCTACAACATCGTGCGCTGCCATCCTTCGGTGCAATGGGCCAAGCTGGAGGCCCTGACCGAGGGCGCGCGGATGGCATCGAAGGAACTGTGGGGACGCTAGCGCATGATCCCGAAAAGTGTGTAGCGGTTCTCGGAAAAGATCATGCTCAAACAATAGCAAATTCGTGCACCGGCGCGAGCCCGTTGAATGATGCGGACGCCGATGGCACTGTGCCAAGGAGAATAGGATTCCACGGCGCGCGGGCGATGCCGCTTGGGCGCTCCGGCGATCCGGGTGCGGAGAGCGGCGCGATGGGAAACACCGAACCGGCCATCGCGCTGTCTGAGCCGTCGGCCGACGAGATCAAGACCACGACCTGCTACATGTGCGCCTGCCGCTGCGGCATTCGCGTGCATCTGAAGGACGGCCGCGTCCACTACATCGACGGCAATCGCGATCATCCGGTCAACCGCGGCGTGATCTGCGCCAAGGGCGCGTCCGGCATCATGACGCAGACCTCGCCGTCGCGGCTGCGCGCGCCGCTCAAGCGCAGTCGGTCCGCGCGGCTCGGGCGAGTTCAAGGAAATCTCCTGGGACGAGGCGCTCGCCACCGCGACCGACTGGCTCGGCGCGGTGCGCCGGCGCGATCCGAACCGGCTGGCGTTCTTCACCGGCCGCGACCAGAGCCAGGCGCTGACCGGCTGGTTCGCGCAGCAATACGGCACCGTGAATTTCGCGGCGCACGGCGGCTTCTGCTCGGTCAACATGGCGGCCGCCGGGCTCTACACCTTCGGCGGCTCGTTCTGGGAGTTCGGCGAGCCGGACTGGGAGCACACCCGCTATTTCATGCTGTTCGGCGTGGCCGAGGACCATGGCTCCAACCCGCTCAAGATCGCGCTCGGCAAGCTGAAGGCCAAGGGCGTCAAGATCGTCGCCATCAACCCGATCCGCACCGGCTACGGCGCGATCGCCGACGAATGGATTGGCATCGCGCCCGGCACCGACGGCCTGTTCGTCGGCGCGCTGATCCACGAATTGCTGCGCGCCGAAAAGGTCGATCTCGATTATCTGGTGCGCTTCAGCAACGCGCCCTGGCTGGTGATCGACGACCCTGCGGCCGACGACCACGGCCTGTTCGCGCGCGACGCCGGCGGCAAGCCGCTGGCCTTCGACAAGGCCAAGGGCGCGCTCGCCGATGCGACCCGCACCGACATCGCGCCGGCGCTGGTCGGGACCTTCAAGCTGCCGGATGGCCGCACCGCTAAGCCGGCCTTCGCGCTGATCGCGCGGCGATTCCTGGCCGACGAATACGCGCCCGAACGCGTCGCCGCCGCGACCGGCATTGCAGCGGCGACCATCCGGCGCATCGCGGCCGAGCTGGCGCAGGCGGCGTTCGAGCAGACCGTCACGCTCGCGCAGCCGTGGACCGACTGGGCCGGCCGCCGCCACGACACCACCGTCGGGCGCCCGGTGTCGATGCACGCCATGCGCGGCATCTCGGCCCATGCCAATGGCTTCCAGACCTGCCGCACGCTGCACCTGCTGCAAATCCTGCTCGGCTCGATCGATTGTCCCGGCGGCTTTCGCTACAAGGCGCCGTTTCCGCGGCCGACGCCGCCCGCCAACCGGCCGGCGCGGCCGACCGCGCCCGGCGAGCCGCTGAAGGCGGCGCCGCTCGGATTTCCGCAAGGCCCGGAGGATCTGCTGGTCGACGCCGGCGGCCGAGCGCTCCGCATCGACAAGGCCTATTCGTGGGACGCGCCGCTCGCCGCCCATGGCCTGATGCACATGGTGGTCAGCAACGCCGCCAACGCCGATCCGTATCCGGTCGACGTGCTGTTCATGTACATGGCCAACATGAGCTGGAACTCGGCCATGAACATTCCGGCGGTGCTCGAGCATCTGACCGCGACCGATCCGGCCACCGGCGAATACCGCATCCCGAAGATCATCTACTCCGACGCCTATTATTCGGAGATGGTCGCCTACGCCGACCTGATCCTGCCCGACACCACCTATCTGGAGCGCTGGGACTGCATCTCGCTGCTCGACCGGCCGATCTCCTCCGCCGACGCGCCGGCGGACGCGATCCGCCAGCCGGTGGTCGCGCCGGACCGCGACGTGCGCGCGTTCCAGAGCGTGCTGCTCGATCTCGGCGCGCGGCTCAAGCTGCCGGGCTTCGTCACCGACGACGGCGCGCCGCGCTATCCCGGCGGCTACCCGGACTACATCGTCAACCACCAGCGCGCGCCCGGCATCGGCTCGCTGGCGGGCTTCCGCGGCGCCGACGGCAGCGCGTACGGCCGCGGGTCGCCCAATCCGAAGCAGCTCGACGCCTATATCGCGGAAGGCTGCTTCCATGAGCACGAGCTCGCGCCCGAGCAGCGCTACTACAAGCACGCCAACAAGGCCTATCTCGATTGGGCGGCGGCGGCGGGCTTCATCGCCGCGCCTGCGCCGGTGACGTTCCAGCTCTATCTCGAGCCGTTGCAGAAGTTTCGCCTGGCCGCGCGGGCGCCCGGCGTCGTGCCCGCGAGCCACCGGGCGCGCATCGCGAAATATTTCGATCCGATCCCGTTCTGGTATCCGCCGTTCGAAGACGGCGACGCCGCCTATCCGTTCGCCGCGATCACCCAGCGGCCGATGCACGTCTACCATTCGTGGGGCTCGCACAACGGCTGGCTCCGCCAGATCACCGCCGAGAATTGTCTCTACATGCATCGCGACCGGGCGCGCGCGCTCGGCATCGCCGACGGCGACTGGGTGTGGATCAAAAGCGCGATCGGCCGCGTCAAAGGCCGGGTCCGGCTGATGGACGGCGTCAACCGCGATACAGTGTGGACCTGGAACGCCATCGGCCGGCGCGCCGGCGCGGCCGCGCTCGATCGCGACGCGCCGGAGGCGACCCGCGGCTTCCTGCTCAATCATCTGATTGCGGAGCTGCTGCCGGAGCGCGAAGGCGGCTACCGCTTCTCCAACAGCGACCCGATCACCGGCCAGGCCGCCTGGTACGACCTGCGGGTGCAGATCGAAAAGGCCGCGGCGGCGGAGGCCGGCGAAAGCTGGCCGCAATTCGAGCCGCTGCACGCGCCGGCGCTCGCGGAGACCGCGCCATGACCAGCCTGCCCGAAGCCACCGGCAAGAAGCTCGGCCTGGTGATCGACCTCGACACCTGCGTCGGCTGTCACGCCTGCGCGACCAGCTGCAAGGAGTGGAACGCCGGCGGCTACTCCGCGCCGCTGACCGACCAGGACGCCCACGGCCGCGATCCGCACGGCACCTGGCTCAACCGCGTGCACTCCTACGAGGTGGGCGACGGCGCCGACGGCCGCACCGTGCATTTCCCACGCTCTTGCCTGCATTGCGAGACGCCGGCCTGCGTCACGGTCTGCCCGACCGGCGCCTCCTACAAGCGCGCGTCGGACGGCATCGTGCTGGTCAATCCCGACACCTGCATCGGCTGCAAGCTGTGCTCCTGGGCGTGCCCTTATGGCGCGCGCGAATACGATTACGACGACGGCACGATGAAGAAGTGCACGCTCTGCGTCGACCGCATCTACAACGAGACATTCGCGCCGGAGGATCGCATCCCGGCCTGCGTCCGCGCCTGCCCGACCGGCGCGCGACACTTTGGCGATCTCGGCGACCCCGACAGCGCGGTGTCGCGCCTGGTCGAGGAGCGCGCCGGCTTCGATCTGCTGCCGGAGTTCGGCTTCCGCCCGGTCAACAAATATCTGCCGCCGCGGCCGCGGCGTGACCGCGCCGCCGAGCCCGTACCGCAAGTCTCCAAGGCACAGGTCGCCGAACCGCGGCGCCGTCCGGCTCGCTGGCCGACCGGTTCTTCGCCTGGGCCGACAAGACCTTGTCGCGCTGAGCCGAAGCGGCACCATGCATCCCGCCTATTCGGTCATCCTGTTCACCACCGCCTCCGGCGCGGGCTACGGCCTCTTGATCGGGCTCGCCATCGCGGTGGCGCTGAACCTTGTGCCGCGCGATCCGATGCTCGGATTCGTCGGCCTCGGCATCGCGCTCGTCCTGATCACCGGCGGATTGCTCAGCTCGACCTTTCACCTCGGCCGGCCGGAGCGCGCCTGGCGGGCGTTTTCGCAGTGGCGGTCGTCATGGCTGTCGCGCGAGGGCGTCGCGTCGCTCGCGACCTACGTGCCGGCGGGCCTGCTGGGGTTGGGCTGGGTGTTCGGCGAGATCGTCGCGGGACAGATCGCCTTCGGCGCGTGGCTTGCGGTGCCGTGCGCGCTGGTCACGCTCTGGTGCACCGGGATGATCTATGCCTCGCTGCCAACGATCCGCGCCTGGTATCAGCCGTTGGTCGCGCCGCTCTATGTCGTGCTGGGGCTCGCGACCGGCGGCGTGCTGCTTACAGGCCTGCTGGCGGGCTTCGGCCTCGATGCGCGCTGGGCTGCGGCGGCGAGCGCGGTCCTGCTCGCGGCCGGATGGCTGATCAAGGCGCGCTATTGGTCGGCGATCGATCATGCGGCCGAAACCCACACCGCCGAGGCGGCGACCGGGCTCGGCCGCTTCGGCACCGTGCGCCCGCTCGACCCGCCGCACACCCAGCCCAATTATGTGATGCGCGAGATGGGCTATCAGGTCGCGCGCCGCCACGCCGAGAAGCTGCGGCGAATTGCGAGCGTGCTGCTGTTTGCGATCCCGCTCGCGGCCTGCCTGCTCGTGTTGCTGCCGCTGCCGCGGGCTGTGACCGTGGCGCTGGCCGCGCTATCGATCGCCAGCGCCACCGCCGGCGTGCTGGTCGAGCGCTGGCTGTTCTTCGCCGAGGCCCGGCATGTCGTGACGCTGTACTACCGCGGCGGCACCGCGTAGCGTAGGATTGCCTTAGATTGAATCGATGACGCGCGGCACACTCCTTCACCCTCCCCTGGAGGGGGAGGGTCGACGCCGAGCGTCAGCGAGGCGGCGGGGTGGGGTGAGCTTTTCCAAGGAAGGTTCACCCCACCCCGGCTCGCGACTTCGTCGCTCGCCGACCCTCCCCCTCCAGGGGAGGGTAAAGAGAGTACGAGGCAGCGCCGCAATTCCAGCGCGATCCGGTGGGGTTGGCCCTCAATGGTCGTTCGCTCTATCGTCCACGGCAGCATTCGCGGCCGGCGATTTCGTGGCGTCGAACGGAATCTCCATCGTGCAGACCAGACCGGCCGGCTCGAACGCCAGCCTGGCGATGCCCTGCAACTCGGCGGCGACGCTGCCCTCGATGAAGCGCGAGCCGAAGCCGCGCCGCTCCGGCGCTATCACCGGCGGGCCGTCGCGCTCGCGCCACTCGATCCGCAGGATGGGTTTGGCGCTGCGCTGCAAATGCCAGCGCACCGCGATGCGGCCCTCGGGCATCGACAGCGCGCCGTACTTCACGGCGTTGGTGGACAGCTCGTGCACCGCCAGCGCCAAGGTCAGCGCGATACGCGGGGTGACGGTAACGGCTTCGCCCTCGAACGCGATCTGATCGCGCGCGCGGCTGTCGTAGGGCGCGGTCGCCGCCTCGACGATGTCGCGCAGATCCGCGCTCTTCCAATGCCGCCGCGTCAGCTGGTCGTGCGCCTGGCTGAGCGCGATCAGGCGGCCCTCGAAGGCGCGGCGGAACGCCTCCGGCGAATCGGTGCCGCGCGCGGTCTGGGTGGCGAGTGACTGCACGGTGGCGAGCGTGTTCTTCACCCGATGATTGAGCTCGTCGATCAAGAGCTTCTGCCGCTCCTCGGCCTCCTTGCGGTCGGTGATGTCCTGCACCACACGGACGCCGTAGAGGAAGCTGCCGTTGACGTCGCGCACGGTCGATGATCGCACCGAAATCCAGATGGTGCGGCCGTCTTTGCGGACGAAGCGCTTCTCCAGCGAATAGAAGCCGATGTCGCCCGCCACCTGCCGGCGGTAAAGGTCCTCGTCGACGTCGCGGTCGCCCGGATGGGTCTGCGCGTACAGCCGCGAGCCAAGCAGGTCCTCGCGGGTCGAGCCGGTGATCGAGCAGATCGCCTCGTTGATGCGCAGAAACCGGCCTTCGGCATCGACTTCGACGATGCCGATCGCGGCGTGCTCGTAAGTTGCGTTCCAGCGCTCTTGCTGCTGCCGCAAGTCCTGCCGGCTGCGGTCCAGCGCATCGACCATGTGCTTGCGCTCGGTGACGTCCTGGAAGCAATTGATCGCGCCGACGAGCTTGCCTTGCGCATTGACCAAGGGGTCGATGTTGACCAGCACCACGATGAACGTGCCGTCGGCGCGCTGCACCGTGACCTCCTCGTTGCGCAGCGATTGCCCGGTGCTCAGCACCTCGGCGAGCTTGGAGCGCGGCAAGCGCTCGCCCTCGACGCCAAAAAAATTGCATTGCGCGACGAATTGGTCGTGGGTCTGGCCGGGCTGTGGCGTCCGGCCCCAGAGCTCGACCGCGCGGTGGTTGTACTGCAAGATCCGGCCGGCGGCGTCGCAGACGCAGGTGGCGATCGGCAACACTTCGAGAATTTCATCGGAGGCGCGCAGCGCCTGCTCGAGCGATAGCGACAGCACCGGATGTTGCTCGGCCGTGCCGTCGCGCACCCGGCGCTCCTGACCACCTTGCCGCCGTTCCATCGTCCAGTCCTTCGGCGCCGGGTTATCCCGCTTGCCGCTTTGGCGCGATATCCTGCCGAACCCGGACGCGATACCGTGGTTCGGCGAATTCTCGTATTTTCGGACCAAATCGTAGCGGAAGAAAGCCCGCTGCCTCATCAAACGCCCCGCAATGCCACAATCCCGCAACAAAGCGACCAGTTCCATCGACCGGCCGGGGACGTGCCGAAACAGCCGATGAGCTTGCACGAATCGTACCGGTCATCACTGCGGCAGCATCGGCCGTTCGCGCTCTATTGGCTGTCGCGCGTCTGCAGCACCGTCGCCCTGCAGATGCAATCGGTCGCGGTGGCCTGGCAGATGTACGACCTGACGCGCAACCCACTCGACCTCGGGCTGGTCGGCCTCATCCAGTTCGTGCCGGCCGCGCTGTTCGTGCTGGTGGCCGGCCATGTCGCCGACCGCTACGACCGGCGCAAGATCGTCCGCCTGTGCCAGCTTGTTGCGGGGCTGGCCGGCGCGACGCTCGCGCTCGGCACCGCCGGCGGCTGGCTGACGCGTGAAAGCCTGCTGGCGATCGTGTTCGTGACCGGCTCGGCGCGGGCCTTCGAGCAGACCACGCTGACGACGCTGCTGCCGGGCATCGTGCCGCTGTCGATGCTCGCCCGCGCCACCGCCGCGGGCGCCAGCGCGTCGCAGATCGCGGTGATCGGCGGCCCGGCCGTTGGCGGGTTGCTCTACGCCGTCAGCCCGGTGCTGGTCTATGCGCTGTGCTGCACGCTCTATCTCGTGTCGAGCGTGCTGATCAGCCTGGTGACCGCCGCGCGCACCGCGACCTTGCGCGAGCCGCTGAGCCTTGCGGTGATCTTCGCGGGCTTCCGCTACATGCGGCACAACCCGGTGGTGTTCGGGGTCATCACGCTCGATCTGTTCGCGGTGGTCATCGGCGGCATGTACGCGCTGTTGCCGGTGTTCGCGCGCGACGTGTTCCAGGCCGGGCCTTGGGGCCTCGGCCTGCTGCGCGCCTCGCCCGGCATCGGCGCGCTGCTGGCCGCGCTGGTGCTGACCCACCGCCCGCCGCGCCGCTGGGTCGGGCGGATCATGTTCGGCGCGGTCGCCATCTACGGGCTGACGATCATCGTGTTCGCGCTGTCGAACTCGTTCCTGCTGTCGATGGCGCTGCTGGCGATCCTCGGCGCCGCCGACATGATCAGCGTGGTGATCCGCATGACGCTGATCCAGCTCGAGACGCCCGACGACATGCGCGGACGGGTCAGCGCGGTCAATTCGCTGTTCGTGAGCGCGTCGAATCAGCTCGGCGACTTCCGCGCCGGCCTGATGGCGGCGTGGCTCGGCACCATTCCGGCGGTGCTGGTGGGCGGGGTCGGCGCGCTTTTGGTGGTGCTGGTCGGGCGAAAGGCGTTCGGCGCGCTCTATCGGGTCGAGACCTTCGAGACGCGCCGCTGAACGCTTCCGCCGCGGGCGCGAACCGCCCGTGCGGGCGGGCTCAGCCAATGGTCGATGAACTCGTTGAGCCAGGCCTTGCAGGCGGCGTCGTGCATCAGCCGGCCTTCGAAGTGGCTTTCGCGCGGCTTGGCGTTGGGCAGCGTCATGCGCTCATGGCCGCGCGTCGTCCAACGGCACATGGTGGCGTGGGTCACGTCCATGTGGAATTGCAGCGCATAGGCGGTGCCGCCGTGGCTGAAGGCTTGCACCGGAAACGAATCGCCTTCCGCCAGCATCGTCGACTTCGCCGGCAGGTCGAAGCCCTCGCGGTGCCATTGATAGACGTGATCCGGCCAGTCCTTGCAGACGGCGCGGCCGTCGGGCGTCGGCCGGATCGGGTAATAGCCGACCTCGGCGTGCCCGGCGGGATGCTTGTAGACCCGGGCGCCGAGCTTCTTTGCCAATAGTTGCGCGCCGAGACAAATGCCGAGAAACGGCTTGCCCTCCCCGAGCGGCACGTCGAGCCAGTCGAGCTCGCGGCGGACGATGTCGTCGTCGTCGTTGGCGCTCTGCGGACCGCCGAAAATCACGGCGCCGACATGGTCGTCGAGCGTCTCGGGCAACCTGTCGCCGAACCGCGGCCGGCGGATGTCGAGCGCGAGGCCGCGGCCGCGCAGCTCCAGCCCGACGCGGCCGGGCGTCGAAAGCTCGCCGTGCAGGACGATCAGGACCGGCAGAGACATGGCGCGTAATTCATGGCGGGCAATTTCATCGCAGCAATTCTTGGCGCGAACGGCTTGGTGCGCAGCAGGTTCATGTGGCAAAGCGAGGCAAATTCAGTGCCATTTCACTCCTATCCGGTTAACGCGCGATTGCAAGGCCGGGGTCGCGTGACCGCCATGCCATTCACACAGAACTGCCTTGAGACTAGGCGCGGCGTCGGCGTTGCCGGCGGCCCAGCATGGCAAGCAGGATCGGCCGCGGCACGAATCGCGGCACCAGGCTTGCGACCAGGCGGTTGGGCCAGCCCGGCAGCACGATTCGCTTGCCGCTCATCAGGCCGCGATAGGCCTCGGCGGCCACCCGTTCGGCCGAAACCGCCAGCGGCCACTCCGGCGCGTTGCCGACGCCGGCGCGCGCCTGGAATTCGGTCGCGACCGGTCCGGGGCACAGGCAGGTCACCCGGATGCCCAAGGGCGCAAGCTCGGCGTGCAGCGCTTCGGTCAGCGACAGCACGTAGGCCTTGCCGGCGTAGTACACCGCCGCGCCCGGCCCGGGAAAAAAGCCCGCGACCGACGCGACGTTGAGCAGCCCGCCGCGCTGGCGCGCAAGACTGTCGACAAAGGCGAGCGACAGGTCGGTGAGCGCGCGCACGTTGAGATCGATCATCGCAAGCTGCTCGGCGACATCAAGGTCGGCGGCGCGGCCGACCAGGCCGAAGCCTGCGTTGTTGACGATGTACTGCGGCGCCAGCTCGCGGGTGGCGAGCGCCTCGCCGAGCCGCGCCGCGGCGTCGGGTTGCGCAAGATCGACCGGCAGCACCAATGGCGCGGGCTTGCCGGCGGCGGCGATCTCGGCCGCGAGCGCGGCCAGCCGCTGCTCGCGCCGCGCCACCAGCACGAGCGCATGGCCGTGGCCGGCAAACACCCGGGCGAGCTCCGCGCCGATCCCGGCCGAGGCGCCGGTGATGACCGTGACCGGCGTCATACGCGGCCGCCGCCGCGCGCGGCGGCGACGCGCTGGCGCAGCGCGATCCGTTCGTGCGACGGCACGCCCAGCAGATCGGCGACCCGCCAGATCAGATTGTCCTCGTAGTCCGATGCCGCGCCGTCCGCATAGGCGAGTTGCCACATCATCTCGATCATACGCAGCCGCTCGTTGTCATCGAGCTTGCCGTTCAGCAGATGAGTGAAATGATAGAGATCAATCGCCTTCTGGTCCGCGGCGGTGGCCTGCACGACCAGTTCGCCGGCCTTGGCGTCGTCGAGCTCGAACCGCTGCTTGAGCAGTTCGGTCAACTTGTCGCGCTCGACCGTGTTGAACTCGCCGTCGACCGCGGCGGCATGCACCAGCAGCGCCGCAAACGCCAGGCGAAAATCGGCGTCATCGAAATCGCCGGCAGCCTTGTTGCCGTCGGCCAGCTCGGTGACGAAATTCTTGATTGCCTCGAACACGCGCGCCTCCGCCAGCGCCCCACGGCTTGGAGGTCGCACGCCGCTCGCGCGGAGTCCAGCGCGGCCAACCGGTGACCGAGCTAATTCACCGCCTTGCCCTTGCGCTCGCTGGCGCTGAGCAGGCGGAGATTGTTCTTGATGTAGGGGTTGTTCGGCGCAGCGGCCTGCGCCTCCATCAAGATTGCGCGCGCGCGCCGGTAATCGCCGCGCAGGATGTAGGAGAAACCCTGGTTGTTGAGGACTTCCGGCGTGCTGCCGACCAGGCGGATCGCCTGCGCATAGGCACGGTCGGCGAGATCGAAGCGCTTCAGCCGGTCGTAGGCGGCGGCGAGCCCGAGCCAGGACTCGGCGTCGCGCGGGTGCCGCTCGACCGCCTTGCGGAAATGCCGCTCCGCCTGGCCGTAGCTGCCCTGGCGGAAATATTTCTTGGCGGTGCTGAGGTCGTCGTTGGGATTTTCGCCGAGCAATCCGGGCGTCACCGGCGCGGGTTTTTCCGCCACCGAGGTCGAACCGGTCGGCTGATCGTCGGCGACGCCGGTCTGCGGCGCCAACGGATCGGCGAGCTTGATGTCGGCGAGCTTGATGTCGGCGAGCTTGATGTCGCTGAGCTTCGAGATGGTCTGGCAACCCGCGAGCCACACCAGGCACGCGGCCCCCAGCGCGAGCCAAACCACCCTTACACGCATCACCACGCTCCAACCCCGATCTGGGAAGCTAGGCCGAGATGGTTAAGAATTCGCTGGGCCGGTTCCCCGCCGATAACCGCATGAAAACACAGAGGAAATACCGGACAAAAACAGCACCCTTTTGACCCGCGATGAGCGCCGCGCAAACCGGCGGCCACAAATCTCCCGCATTGCGCCGCGGTTGCGCCCCGAACGGCTCGCGATTGCGCCGCGAAGCCTTGGTGTTGTCCGCCCCGGCCATGCGCTCAGGGGGAGTGTCTTGTCACCATTCGCCGCACGTCTGTTTTCCAAGCTCGCCGGCCAGCTCGTGCCGGCCGCGCTGGTCGCCACAATGGGCGTGCTGGCGCTGAACAATCTCGCAAAGGCGCCGAACGCCAAGCCCGCGGCCGCATCGGCCGCCACCGCGATCACCGCCGAGGCCGTCGTCCGGGTGACGCCGCGCGAGGCCGTCGAGCCGCAAGCCGATGACGCCAAGCCCGTGAAGGCGGTGCGCACCGCGGCCAAGCCGAAGCCGGTCGCAGCCAGCATCGTGCCAGTGCGCGCGGCCGTGAATGAGCCATCGCCTCAGACGGCGTCGCTGCCGCTGCCGATCGTACCTGCGGCCTCGCTGGCAGATGCGGCGCCGATTGCCGGCGAACGTTCGATGATGGGCCGGCTGCGCGACGCAACCGCGACAGTGCAGCAGATTCCGCAATGGGCGTCCCGCGCCATGTCCGGCTGGTGGCCCGAGGGCGCGCCGCCGCGCCCGCCGGCGGCAATCCCGGTGGAGTTCCAGGCGTCGATGTGACGCCTCAATACATTCCCAGGTGCAGCCGTACGGCCACCGGCAGCAGGATCACCACATTCCCAGGTGCAGCCGTACGGCCACCGGCAGCAGGATCACCACGAACAGCACCGGGAAGATGCAGATCATCATCGGCAGTGCGAGCTTGGGGGGCAGGGCGTAGGCCTTCTCCTCGGCGCGCGACAGCCGCTTGTGGCGCATGTCGTCGGAGTAGACGCGCAGCGCGTCGGTGATGCTCGAGCCAAGCTCCGCCGACTGCTGGATCAGCGTGGCGAACGAGCGCGCCTCCTCCAGGCCGAGCCGGTCGCCGAGGTGTTCGAGCGAATCGCTCATGGTCTTGCCGGCGCGGATTTCGAGGTTGGTCATGTGGATGTTGGCGGACAGCGAGGGATAGGAATCGCCGAGCTCGCGGCCGACGCGGTCGAGCGCGGCCTCCATGCTCAAGCCGGCATCGGCGCAAACCACCAGCAGGTCCATGAAATCCGGGAAGCCGGCCTGGTGTTCGAGCTTCCGCCGCTTGATGCGGCGGCTGATATAGAAGCTTGGCGCCAGATAGCCGACGATGCCGCCAAGCCCGGTCAACATCCAATGCATCGGCCCGCCGGGGTCGATCGGGACGAACATGAACGCCAGCGCGGCGAGGCCGATCGCAAGCGTGGTTCGGCCGAGGAAGAAATAGGCCACCGCGTGCGCGTCATAGATGCCGGCCTGGATCATCCGGCGGCGCAGCACCTTGGTCGCGTCGCCGTTGCCGCTGGCATAGTGCTTGGTGGTGTAGTCGATGACCCGCTTGGCGGCCTTCAAACTCGAGTGCCGCAGCGAGCGGGAGCCGCCCGCCGACCGTCCCAGCTCGTCGAACTGGCCGATGTTGGCGGCACGCCGCCGCACCGAGCCTTGCACGCGAACGGCCGCCATGACGCTGAACGCCAGCATGCCAGCGGCCAGAAACACCAGCACCGCCACCATGCTGCTGTAACCGTCGCCAAGGAGCTGGGCCATCCAATCCATCGCTCAGACCCTGAAATTGACCATGCGGTACATGATGAAATTGCCGACCGCCATCCAGCCGCCGGCCACCGCGAGGCAGATCTTGGTAAGGTCCTCATGCCAGACACTGGCGTAGAAGTCGGGCGTGATGACCTGGATCACCAGGAACATGGCGATCGGCAGCGACGACAGGATCAGCGCCGAGGCGCGGCCCTCGGCCGCCAGCGCCTTGATCTTGCGCCGCATCTTGAAGCGCTGCCGAATGACCGACGACAGGTTCTGTAGAATCTCGCCGAGATTGCCGCCGGTCGAGCCCTGGATCGCCACCGCGGTGACGAACAGCGGCAGATCGTCCTGGCCGATGCGGTAGTACAGATTGCGCATGCCGGTTTCGAGGTCGGCGCCGTAGGTGATCTCGTCGGCGACGATGCCGAACTCCGAGCCGATCGGATCGGGCATCTCACGCGCCACCATGGTGACCGCGATCGGCACCGGATGGCCGGCCCGCAGGCTGCGCACGATGATGTCGAGCGCGTCGGGGAATTGCGCGCCGAACGCCTTCTGGCGCCGGCGGCGCAAAAACTTGAGAATAAACAGCGGCACCGTTGTACAGCAGGACGCGGTGACGGTGAGCGCCTCTAGCAGATTGCCACGTATCGCCATGCTGGCGCCGAACGCGAACAGCGCGCCCACCGCGATGTAAACCGCAAGCTTGCCGATGCCGAGCGTCAGGCCCGATTGCAGGATCAGCCGGTTGAGCGCGACCAGCGGCAGCCGGTAGTCGCCGACCCCGCTCAGGCCCCGCTCGCGGCGAAGCTGGATCAGCATGCCCTCGCGGTCGGGCTGGTTTTCCACCAGCCGCAGGCGGCGGTTGATGTTCTTGCGGTAGGAGCGGGTGTTGAAGAACAGCAGATAGATGCCTTCGACGAACAGCCCGGCCGCGAGCGCCGCGAATAGATAGACCACATGGACTGAGCTGATCTCGAACGGCATTGCTTGCCTACAGCGGCTTGCTGGGATCGAAGTACGTGCCGGGGATCTTGATGCCCCGCGCCGTGAGCTCGGAGAGGAAGCGCGGGCGCACGCCGGTCGCCGCAAAATGGCCCTCGACGGTGCCGTCCTCGGCGGTCGAGGTGCGCACGTAGCGGTAGATTTCCTGCATCTGCACGGTGTCGCCCTCCATGCCGGTGATCTCGGAGATGGAGGTGATGCGGCGCTTGCCGTCCGACATGCGCTGGAGCTGCACGATCATCCGGATGGCGGCGGCGATCTGGCCGCGGATCGAAGCCACCGTCATCGGCAGGCCGGCCATGCCGACGAGCTGCTCGAGGCGGGAGATCGCCTCACGCGGATTGTTGGCGTGGATCGTCGCCATCGAGCCTTCGTGGCCGGTGTTCATGGCCTGCAGCATGTCGAAGGCTTCCTCGCCACGGCACTCGCCGAGGATGATGCGCTCGGGCCGCATGCGCAGCGCGTTCTTGACCAGCTCGCGCTGGCGGATTTCGCCCTTGCCCTCGATGTTGGGTGGCCGCGTCTCCATGCGCGCCACGTGCGGCTGCTGCAATTGCAGCTCGGCGGCGTCCTCGATGGTGATCAGGCGCTCCTTGTCGGAAATGAACGCCGACAGCGCGTTCAGCATGGTGGTTTTGCCGGAACCGGTGCCGCCCGAGATGATGGTGGTGATGCGCGACTTGACCGCGGCGGCCAGAAGCTCGGCCATCGGCGGACGGATGGCGCCGATCTCGACCAGCTTGGTCAGGTTGAACGGCTTCTTGGAGAACTTGCGGATCGATACCAGCGGGCCGTCGACGCCGATCGGCCGCACCGCGACGTTGACGCGCGAACCGTCGAGCAGGCGCGCGTCGCACAGCGGATGCGATTCGTCGACCCGGCGGCCGACCGCCGAGACGATCTTGTTGATGATGCGTAGCAGGTGCGACTCATCCTTAAACCGGCAGGCCACCGGCTCGAGCAGGCCGCCGCGTTCGACGAAGGTCGATTCGTGGCCATTGATCAGGATGTCGCTGACCGACGGGTCTTTGAGCAGCGGCTCCAGCGGTCCCAGGCCCGTCATCTCGTCGAGGATTTCCGAGACGAAATCGTTGAGCTCCTGCTGGTTGAGCGCCAAACGCTCGACCACGATGTACTGCGTCACGAGCCGCTGGATGTGCTGCCGCATCTCTTGTTCCGGCAGCTTCTCCAGCGCCGACAGGTTGATCTCCTCGATCAGCCGGCGGTGCAGGCGCACCTTGGCGTCGAGGAACTTGTCGGACAGCAGCGGATTCGAGGTGTCGGTCGGCGCGATCTCGCGCTGGACCTCGGGCGCGGCCACGACCGACCACGACATCGAGTCCGGCACCGGCGGCGCATCCACCACCGGCACCGGTTCCGGAGCGACACTGCGACGAGTGGTGAATCGGCCGATCATGGTGGCTCCGTCAGCTTGCCTGCCTGAACACGTGGCCGAGCTTCTTCACCAGCCCGGACTCCTGCGCGGCGGCCGGTTTCTGGTCTTGCGGCGCGATCAGCTTTCTAAGCTGGGTCGAGATGTTGTTGCCCTGCTTGATCTCGTCGAGCGGCACGCCGCGATCGATCGCCTCGCGCACCAGACGATAGTTGTTGGGAATGGTGCCGATCAGGTCGCCGCCGAGCGCCTGCTCGATGTCGCCCCGCTTCAAGCCGGTCTCGAACATGCGCTGCTCGAAGCGGTTGACGATCACCTGCGGCTTCGGGCCGTCGCCCAGCCGTTCGCGGATCGCGGCCACCAGGTTCCTGGCTTGGCGCAGGCTCGGCACCGTCATTTCGCTGACGATGAACAGCCGGTTGGTGCCGAGCAGCACGCTGTCGGTCCAGGAGAACCAGGTGCGCGGCATGTCGATGACGACATGGTCGAAGTGCGAGGACACCAGGTCGAGCAGCCGCGTCACCATGTCTGGATCGAAGGTGCGCATCTCGGCCGGCCGGTTTGGCGCCGCGATCACGTCGAGGCCGGTGGCGTGGCGCGACAGCATGATTTCCAGGAGCTGCCGGTCGAGCCGCTCCGGGCGTGGTTCGATTTCCTTCAGGTCGAGTCGCGGCTCGATGTCGAGATAATCGGCGCAGGCGCCGTGCTGGAAGTCGAGGTCGACCAGGCAGGTGCTGGTCCGGCCGCGCGGTCCGCTGCTGAGCAGCAGCATCGCGGTCTGGATCGCCAGCGTGGTGACGCCGGCGCCGCCGACCGCGGGGGTGAACGTGTAGATTTGCGCCTCGCTGGTCGTGGTATCGGACGGCCGGGCGACGCGCGCGCAGGTCCGCACCAGCTCGACCGGCGGAACCGGCTTGACCAGGAAGTCGGCGACCTTCATCTGCAACAGCCGGCGCGCGATCTCGGCGTCGAAGCCCGGCGTGATCACCACCACCGGCGGCTGGTGGCCGATGCGCAACATCAGCCGCTCCAGCGCGTCCATCTCCGCCGGGTTGCCGACGTCGCAGTCGACGATCGCGACCGTGCTGTCGCCGGCGTCGAACAGGTCGCCCGCCCCGGCGACCGTGCCGGAAACGATGCGCAGCTCGATCTGCCCGCTGGCCCCGAAGGTCGAGCGGGCGGATTCCTCGAACGCCGGATCGGCGGTGAGCACCACCACGCCGGTCTTGTTCGCTGCGCTCGAGGTCCTCGACATTCGCTGCACTCTGTTACTTCGACGGCGCCGACGCGGCCTGGGTGTTGACCGCCGACTGCGCGGCTTGCTGCGCCTGGGTGTAGGCGGCCGAGCTGGTCATGGCGCTGACCGGCGGGATAACCCGGCCGGTGCGGTAGCGTTCGGCCGCGATCGCCGCCTTCTCGCCGCTGTAGGCGATGTTGCGGCGGCCGCTGGCGGCCGGCCACGGGTCGATCATCTCCGTCACCCGGTTGGTCGCCTGGGCGTCGCCGGAGACGACCGACATCGTATCGCGCCGTTCGAAGTAGAAGTCGGAGCAGCCGCCGAGCGCCACAGCGAGCAGCGTGGCGGCGGCCAGCCTAGTTACGCGACGAGACCACATTGGTGCCTCCCTTCGGCAGTTCGAGCATGTGACCGGTGTATTCGCGCGGCATGCCACTGATCAGCCGCGCCATCGCCGGCGTGATCTCGGTCTTGCCCATCAGGAACAGGTCGACGTCGTTGGGCGGCAGCGAGCTGTCGAGCGGCGTCTTGAGGACGTCGCCGGGACGCGCCGGACGCACCAGCCGCGGCGTGACGATGATCGCAAGGTCGGTCTCGTCCCTCTGGTACGAGGTGCTGCGGAACAGTGCGCCGAGTACCGGCACATCGCCGAGCCAGGGCAGCTGCGAGATCGCGCTCTTACCGTTGCTCTGCAACAGACCGCCGATCACAAAGCTCTGGCCGTCGCGCAGCTCGACCGTGGTCGAGGCGCGGCGTACGATCAGCGGCGGGATCGAGACGCCTGCAACCTGTACCGGATGGCTGGTGTCGAGCTGGCTGACCTCGGGCTCGATCTTCAGATTGATCAGGCCGCCGCCCAGCACGGTCGGCGTGAACGCCAAGCCGACACCGTAGCGCTTGTAGTCGATGGTGACCTGGCCGAGCGGGCCACCCGGCACCGGCACCGGGAATTCGCCGCCGGCGAGGAAGCTCGCGGTGTCGCCGGACAACGCGACCAGGTTGGGCTCCGCCAGCGAGCGGGCGAGGCCGCGCTGTTCCAGCGCGTTGATCATCAGGTCGGTGCTGACGCCGCCCGCGATGATGCGGCTGATCATGAAGCCGAACGGCGCGGTGCCCGACAGCACGCCGGCCGCCACCACCGGCGAGATCGGCAGATCGCCCGCCGCGATGTTCGGGCCCGAGGAGGTGACCGGCAGCATTGTCGTGGGCAGGCGGTTGCCGATGTTGACGATGCTGTGGTCGCCGAACCGGTTCCACTGCACGCCAAGCTCGCGGCCGGCCTGGCGGTTGGCTTCGACGAAGCGCACCTCCAGCATGACCTGCTGCGGCTGCAGCACCATCACCGAGTTGATCACGTCCGGGCCGAACTGCCGGGCGATCACCACCGCCTTGTCGACGGTCGGGCCGTCGGGCGCGGTGCCGGACAGCATGATACGGCCGTTGATCGCGCTGACCTTCAGGCCCGCGTGCGGGAAGCGGCGACGGATTTCGGTTTGCAGCTGCGAGGTATCGTAGACCACGTCGACGTCGAAGATGCCGATCAGCTTCTTGCCCTCGCCGTAGACCGAAACGCGGGTGGTGCCGTTCTTCTTGCCGAGGATCGAGATCGCGCGGTCGGTCAGCGGATTGACGTCCGCGATCTCCGCGTCGCCGACCGTGACTTCGACGAAGCTGGTGTCGGTGCGCACGTCCTCGGACTTGCCGATGTAGACGCTGACCGTCGCGGTGCGCTTGGCGGCGCCGATCTGGATCGTGCGCTCCGCCCACGCGTCGCGGTCCACGATCATGCAGCTGGCGATTGCGACCAGCGCCGCAATGGCGATGGCGAACCGCGACCTTCTGTTGCTCTTGATGCTCACTTCAACCTCCCCACCCCTGAAACCAAAATCCCCGTTTGACTTGAACGTCCCCGAACTAGTGCTTGGCCGACTGCTTCTTCTTCGCCTCGACCTTCTTCGGCTCAACCTCCGGCGGCTTCGGTTCAGCCGCTACTTGCAACTCGCCATCTTCCACCGGCACGCTGATCTCATGTTTGACGCCACCGCGGCGGACCACGATGGTGCGCTTCGATCCGTCCGTCTGAACGGCCTCCGCGTTGCTCAAGTCCTCGAGCGTGATGCGGCGCGACGTCCCGGCGCTCGCCTCACCGGCCTTGCGCAGCATCAGCGACAGCGTGCCGACCGACGACGCCAGCGACAGCTTCTGCGCGCCGACCATGTCGACCTCGAGCGTGACCGCCTTGGCGACCGTCGGCTTGTCGGCGCGTTCGTCGGCGACCTGGTCGATCGCCAGCACGCGCGCGTTCTGCAGGACGAGGTCGTTGCTCGCCGAGGTCTTGTCGAACTGGCGGGTCAGCACGACGTCGACACGGTCGCCCGGCAGCACGAAGCCGCCGACGCCTTCGACGTCATTGACCCGGATGGTGACCGCCTTCATGCCGTCGCGCACCAGCGCCGACAGCGTCGCGCGCTGGCCGGCGCCGGTGATCTTGACCGACAACAGCGGCTCGTTCGGCTCGATCGCCGCCAGCACCACGCGCTTGCCGTCCTTCATCGCGTCGGCGATGGTGGCGAACGCGCCTTTCGGCAGGTCGTCTTGCGGCCAGGCGATCTCGCGCAGCAATTGCGGCGCGAGCTCGGTGCCGTAGCGCAGCGGCTTCGCCGCGACCACGATGGTGCGCGTGTTGAGCGGCTTCTGGTTGGCCTCCAGGCTCCTCATGCGCTGTTCGGCCGCGCTGTTCAGCCAGGACTGCGCGACGAAAACCGCCAGCAGGCCGAACATCACGGCGAACGCGATCATGACAACGGTACTGGTGCGCACGCGAACACTCTCGATTTGACGCCGAACTGTTTTCGTTCGTATTTCGCCAGCACTATCGGCGCGCGCTGGTATTGATTTGGTGAAATGGCGTAGCCAATTCCACGCATGCTGAAGATTGCTTGAAGCGGCATTCTTTATGAATGGTGTGGAGGCGGAATTGCCTTTGAATCGAATGCGCGGCTCGGGAAGGATCGATAAACCTTAATCGAAACCGCGCGTCGCGATGCGATGGCGCGGCGCCTCGAGTTCGCGCCATCCGGCGGCGCGAGTGGGCGTCGTCCCCGTTCGGCCGACGCGACAATTTTGCTTGCCGGCATGCGTTGAACCGACTAGTCCGATGCGGCACCATGGCTAACGGACGTTAACCGCGCCCGGCCGGGCAACAACAACGCGCCAAAGGATTTTCGCCGATGAGCAAGCCGTATATCAGCTACGTCGAACCCGCGAACATGAAGGATCCCGCCATGCTGGCCGAGCTCGAGCGCTGCCGCACCTACGGCACGCCGCGGCCGGAAAGCCAGGCGATCCGCGCGCATGTGCCGGCGGCATTCTGGTCGTTCGCCAACACCTGGCGCGACGTGTTCCACAACGGCGTCGCCGACCACGGCATCAAGGAGCTGTGCCGGCTTTATGTGTCGCGCTCGGTGCTGTGCGAGTTCTGCGGCAATCAGCGCTCGATCAAGGCCGCGAAAGCCGGCGACGTGGTCGAGGAGCAGACCAAGGACCTGATCAATTTCGAATCCTCGACGCGCTACAGCGAGAAGCAGAAGGCGGCGCTGTCCTACGCCGAGGCGATCACCTGGGATCTACCGGTCAACGACGAGTTTTGGGCCCGGCTGCACCGGCACTTCAGCGAGCCCGAGCTGGTCGAGATCGGCTATTTCATCGCCATCACCATGGGCCAGCAACGCTGGCTGCGCACGCTCAACATCGAGCACCACCAGATCCTCGCCGGTCAGGACGGCTCGATGGCGCCGGGCTTCGAGACCGAGGAGGCGCTCAAGCGCTCCAAGTCCGCGCCCGATTATTGGGCGAAGAAAAAGCCGCAGGCCCAGGCCGCGGAGTAATCGCGGGCTACCGAAGGCGCCCGATCCGTCACCCTGAGGCGCTCGGCGCTACAATGTGCGCTTGCGTATACACGTCGCTTGAAATGCACCGAGCCATAGCGCGTCGAAGACGCGCGTAAACGCCCTTATGGCTCGCACCTCAGGATGACGGAGCAACGGCTGGCGATCGGCCGCCGTCACTTCCCCGCCGACTTCGGCAGCGCCACGATCATGTCGAGTTCGATGCGCGCGCCGGGCGACGACAGCTGGTTGATGCACACCGTGGTCGAGGCCGGCAGCCAGTCGCCGAAATAGGCGTTCATGGTCTTGTGCATGGCGTCGGCCTCGCGGAAGTCGGTCAGGTACTTGGTGACCTTGATGACGTCGCGCCAGCTCGCACCTACGCTGTCAAGGATCGATTTGATCGCTTCCATGGCGTTCTTGGTCTGCTGCTCGATCGAATGCGGATGGATGTGCTCGTGATCCTGATGCGGATGGTTGTGGTAGAGCGGCGACGACGTCGCCCCCGACAGGAACATCAGGTCGCAGGCGCCGACGATCTTGATCGCCGGCGCGTACGGCATCTTGTGCGCCTGCGACGGATCGGGATGCACCATCTCCAGCTTGAAGGTCTTGTCCGGCTTGGTGTTGACGTTCATGGCGGCCCTCCTGCGGTTGGGGAGAGCGTAACAACGGAACGACCTCCCCTCAATCGCGCTTCGGCGTGGCTGGACGGTAGGCCGCGCTGGGCGCGGCGCCAACGCTCAGCGCTTGCCGCAGCCGCTCGTCATAATGCCCGGCTAGATTCCGCAGCGCTGCCGCGCCATCGCCCTCGAACGACGAGCCATGCATGACGGCGAGCTTGCGCGGCGCCAGATCGGCCAGCTTTCGGATCGACGACGCAATGGCTGGTCCGAGCGACGTCTGATGGAACTGATCCTCGGCCGCGAGCGCCGGCGCCACGAGGTCGCTGGTGGTCAGCGCGGGGCAATTTCCGGTGTGGGCAAACAGGTCGCCGCACAGCAGTGTCCGGCTGGTCTCCTCGAACAGCACCCCTGCGTCCCAGCCATGCGGGACATGAGGCGTGTCAATGTAGCGAAGCCGCTTGCCGCCGAGATCAATGGTCTCGCCATCGGCCAGAACGCGCGGCGGACGGACGGCCATGTCATTGAGCGAGACCATGCAGCCGACCATCCCATGAGCCGCCTGCGCATGCGGTGCAGCCGCCAGCCACTCATTCATCGAGCCGCACTCGTCCGACTCGAAGTGGCCAAAGCTCAGCCAGCGCAGCCGCTCGAGCGGGATGATCTTCGCAACCGCGGCGGAAACGAGCGGGAACATGCGCCGCAACCCGCAATGAAACAGCAGCGGCTCATCGCCGACAACGAGGAAGTGGTTGAAGGTGAAGCCCGCGGGTGGCGCAATGTCGGGAACAAACACCGACAGTCGAAAAACCCGATCATCGATCTCGTCGATCTTGGCATCCATGGCCGCACCTCACTTTGACCAACGCGGCGGACAGCATCGGCGGCAACCTGCGCAGGCCACCGTGAAACAGCGGGCTGTCACCGCCGATGAAGCGCTTGAGGGCAAGGCCCGCGGGCCCGCGATATCCGGCACGAACAAGGACCGGTGGAACAGGCGATCCGGTGCTTCGTCGACCTTGGCATGCATAACAGTATCTCCTTTTCATTCATGATACATGTATGTATATCTATATTGACGACAGGTTCAAATCAAAAAACATAAGTGAATTATGAAAATGAATTACCTTGTTGTCTACAATAGCTTGCTGTAGTCACAAGGCTGGAGGATAGCGATGGCCAGAACCTATCGGCTGAAGCGGCGCGCAGAGCAGCAGAACAAAACCCGCCAGCGCATCGTCGAGGCGGCGGTCGCGCTTCACACCACGCTCGGTCCAAGCCGCAGCAGCATCGTCGCGATCGCCGAGCGCGCGGGCGTCGAACGTCCCACGGTGTATCGGCATTTTCCGACCACCGAGGCGCTGTTCACCGCGTGCTCCAGCCATTACCGGACGCAGAACCCGCCGCCCGATCCGAAGCCGTGGCTGAAAATCGACGATCCGAAGGCGCGGCTCGGCCGTGGATTGAGCGAGCTCTATGCGCATTATGCGGCCCAGGAGAAAGCGCTATGGCCCATTTTGCGCGATTTCGAGGACCAGCCCGAGCTGCGCCGCTTCATGGAAGTGGACATCAAGCATCTTCATGACGCCATCGATGTGTTGATGAGCGCATGGCCAGCGCGCAAGGCATCAAAGCTTCGTGCCGCCTTGGGCCACGCGACCGATTTCTTCGCCTGGCGCTCGCTCAGGCGTCAGGGCCTGTCGAACGACGAGGCGGTCGCGCTCATGGTCGACTTGGTGATGGCCGGGCGATGACCGGCCGCCCGGCTCAACCCCCGGCGGCCGCGACCGGCTGCGCGGCCGGCGCCGCGGCAAAGCGCTCCTTGATCAGCCGGGTCACCGCCATGTTGTCGATCTTGCCGGTGCCGAGCAGCGGCAGCTTCTCGACATAGACGATCTCGGCCGGCGTCATCAGCTCGGAGGCACCGTGGGCGCGGGCGAACGCCTGGAACTCGGGGCGGGTCGCGCCCTTCTGTTGCGTCACCATGATCAGCCGCTCGCCCTTGCGCGCGTCCGGCACCGAGCCGACCGCCGATATCGCGTCCGGCCACAACTCGCCGGCCAGCGCCTCGACCGCCGCGAACGAGATCATCTCGCCCGCGATCTTGGCGAAACGCTTGGCGCGGCCCTTGATGGTGACAAAGCCCTGCTTGTCGATGGTGACGATGTCGCCGGTGTCGTGCCAGCCGCCAGCCGGCGGATCGAGCACGCCGGGATTTTCGACGCGCAGATAGCCGAGCATGACGTTGGGGCCCTTGACCGACAAGCGGCCGCCCTCGTCGACGCCCTCGACCTTGTCGAGCCGCGCCTCCATGCCGGGCAACAGCCGGCCGACCGTGCCGAACTTGTTGAACATCGGCGTGTTGAGCGCGAGCGCCGGGGCGGTCTCGGTCACGCCATAGCCTTCGAGAATGCGCAGCCCGAATTTCTCAAGATAAACCCGCCGCGTCGAATCCTTCACCGGCTCGGCGCCGGCCAGGATGTAGCGCAGCGAGCGGAAATCGTAGGCGTGCGCGGCGCGGGCGTAGCCGTTGAGGAACGTGTCGGTGCCGAACAGGATGGTGGCGTTCACGCCGTACACCAGCTCCGGCACCGTGCGGTAATGCAGCGGCGACGGATAGAGATAGATCGGCACGCCGGAAACCAGCGGCAGCACCAGGCCGACCGTCAAGCCGAACGAGTGGAACACCGGCAGCACGTTGAACACCTTGTCCTGGCGGCCGAAATCGATCGAGGCCGCGGCCTGCGCGGCGTTGGCCAGCATGTTGCGGTGGGACAGCACCACGCCCTTGGGCGTGCCCTCCGAGCCCGAGGTGAACAGGATCGCCGCCCAATCGCCCGGATCGCGCGGCACCAGCACCTTCTTGCAGTTCCAGAAGCCGCGCAGCTTGTCGGTCAGCGTGATGGTCGGCCGGATGTCGTCGAGATAGACGATCTTGATCTGCTTCTCGATGCCGGCGATCAGCGCGTCGAGCTTGCCGCGCTCGATGAAGGCGCGCGAGGTCAGGATGGTGTCGAGCTGCGCCGCCTTGCAGGCGGCCAGCACGTTGGCGACGCCGGCGGTGAAGTTGATCATCGCCGGCACGCGGCCGGCCGACATCAGCGCCATCAGCGTCACCGCCGCGCCGTTGGCGTTGGGCAGCATCAGGCCGATCGGCTTGCCGACGGGGGCGAGCGGCATCAGCTTCTCGCCCAGGATGCGGGCGCCCATCAACAGCTTGCGGTACGACAGCGCGCCGGCGACCGGGTCCTCGACCGCGACGCGCCCCATGCCGTGGATGGTCGCCGCCTCGATCAAAGCGTCCGGCACGGTGCGCTCGATCGACGTGGTGCGATAGACCAGGTTCGACATGATCTCATGCAGGGCCGCGCCGGCTGCGAGCCGGCGGTGCTTGCCCTTGAGCGCAGGATCGACCTCGAGCTTGACCGGCTCGAGCACCGTCACCGTCACCTTGGGAAACCAGCGTCGCCGCACCTGGGCACGCGACAGCCGGGTGAACGGCGTGTACTCCAGGCCCGCCAGCCGCACCGGCACGACCGGCGCGCCGGTCTTGTCGGCGATCAGGCCGGCGCCGTCATAGACCTTCATCAGGCTGCCGGTGACGGTGATGCGGCCTTCCGGAAAGATGATCAGCGGCTCGCCGCCTTTGACCGCGTTGATCAATGTCCGGGTTCCCATCGGCTTGGTCGGGTCGAGCGGCATGGCGCGGGTGAAGCGCAGGAATGGCTTCACCCACCAATTCTTCGCCATGGCGCTGTCGATGGCGAAAATCGGGTCCTTGGGCAGCAGCGACATCGCCAGCGCGGCGTCGAGGAAGCTCACGTGGTTGAGCGCGATGATCGGGTTCTGGCCGGCGTTGAGCAGATGCTCCACGCCGTGAACCTCGACGCGGTAAAGCGCGCGGAAGACGATGGAAAGGAAATCCATCATCGCGTTGGCCGGCATGGTCTTGGCGATCAGCACCGCGCCCACGGCGGTGCATAGCCCGATCAGGATGAACAGCATCGGCGTGGTGACGCCGAAGACTTGCAGCGCGGCCACCACGATGGTTCCCGCCACCATGAAGGCGGCGTTGAGCACGTTGACGCCGGCGATGATGCGGGCGCGCTTGTCGGCGCCGGCCCAGGCCTGCACCGCCGCAAACGTCGGCACGATGTAGAGGCCGCCGGCGATCGCAAGCCCGGCAAGATCGATCAGCACGCGCAGCCCGAGGCCGGAGGAAAACATGTCGCCGACGCCCTTCGGAGCCAGCGCGAGCGGCGCGCCGAGCGTGGCCCAGCCGAGATCGATCGCAAAGATCGCAAGCAGGACGGCGCCGACCAGCGTCGGCAGGATGACGATGCGGCCGGCCGACAGGAACGCCGCAAGGCCCGAGCCGACCGCGACCGCAATCGCGAACACCGCGAGGAATGCGGTCACCACCTCCTCGGTGCCGCCGAGCACGGTCTTCACCAGCGGCGGCAGCAGCGACATCACCACCGCGCCGACCAGCCAGAACCAGCTCGTCACCAGCGCGCCCCACCACAGCCGCCGGTCGGAGCGCAGATGTTCGAGCAGCCGCGCGGTGGAGGAGACGATGTTGACGGAGATCTTTAGGTCGGGCGCGCCCGAGCCGACGCGTGGGATGAACAGGCTCGACAACCAGCACAGCAGCGCGAACACCAGCATCAGGCCGGCGAACGACGCCGGGTCGCCGCCGCCCTTGGCCGCCATGCCGCCGACGATGGTGCCGAGCAGGATCGCCAGAAACGTCGCGCCCTCGACCAACGCGTTGGCGGCCGGCAATTCCGAGCGCGGCAGCAGGTCGGGCAGGATGCCGTATTTGATCGGGCCGAACAGCGAGCCGATGACGCCGAAGCCGAACAACGCGACGAACAGGATCGGCACCGAATGCAGCACAAAGCCCAGGATCGCGATCAACGCGATGCCGATCTCGCAGAGCTTCAGCCGTTGCGCGACCACGGCCTTGTCGTAGCGGTCGGCCATTTCGCCGCCGAACGCCGAGAGGAAGAAATACGGCGCGATGAACACCGCAGCCGCCAGCGTGATCAGCGAATCGGCGGACGAGCCGCCGATCTTGAACAGGATCAGGAAGACCAGCGCATTCTTGAGGAAATTGTCGCTGAACGCCGAGAAGAACTGGCACCAGAACAGCGGCGCGAAGCGGCGGGACAGCAGGAGGGACTGGGTTTCGGCCATGGCGGCAAGTCTATGCCAAAGGAGCCGCCCCGGCGCTAGTGTCGCGATTCGCCCGAGTTCTCAGCGCGCTCCTGAGCGAACTTCCGAATCAAAGCGACACTAGCAACATTATGATTCTAGTGTCCCTTTGAACCCGAAGTTTGCAAAAGGGCTCGCCGCGCAATCGTTGCGAACTTCGGGTTCGTGACACCAGCCTCGCACCCGGATGAATGGCGGTATAACATTGATAAAACACTTCAAAATCATTCGGGGGAGGACACCATGAGCATGGCAACGGCGACGGGCCCGGGAACCGTCGACAATGTGGTGGCGCGGATCGAGCGCCTGCCGACATCATGGTGGCACGTCCGGACCCGCATCATCGTCGGGGTCGCCACATTCTTCGACGCCTTCGACGCGCTGGCGATCGCCGCCGTGCTGCCGGCGCTGGTGCCGATGTGGAAGATCACACCGCCGCAGATCGGGCTGTTGATCTCGGCGGGCTACCTGGGCCAGCTCATCGGCGCGCTGTTGTTCGGCTGGATCGGCGAACGCTATGGCCGGCTGCCGGCGATCATCGGGGCGACCGCGACGTTCTCGTTGATGAGCATCGGCTGCGGTCTCGCCTGGGACTTCGAATCGCTGGTCGCGTTCCGAACGCTGCAAGGCATCGGGCTCGGCGGCGAAGTGCCGGTCGCCGCGGTCTATATCAGCGAGCTCACCAAGGCCCGTGGCCGCGGCCGCTTCGTGCTGCTCTACGAACTGGTGTTCGCGATCGGGATCGTCGCCGCGGGCTTGCTCGGGCTCTGGATCGTGCCGACGTTAGGCTGGCCGTGGATGTTCTACATCGGCGCGCTGCCGGCGATCCTGGTGCTGTTCATGCAAGCGCTGATCCCGGAATCGCCGCGCTGGCTCGCGCTGCACGGCCGACCGGCCGAAGCCGAGGCCGTAATGTCGATGATCGAACGCGAGACCCAGAAGTCGCTCGGCGCGCCGCTGCCGCCGGTGCAGCCGGTGGTGTCGACCCTGCACAAGCCGGCTTCGCTGTCCGACCTGTTCGGCCCGACCTATCTGCGGCGCACGCTGGTGGTCTGGGTGATCTGGTTTGCGTCCTATTTCGTGAACTACGGCCTGGTGATCTGGCTGCCGACCATCTACCGCACCGTCTACAAGCTGCCGCTCGACGTCTCGCTGAGCTACGGCCTGATCACGCAAGCGGTCGGTTTCTTGGGCGCGCTGACCTGCGCGCTCGCCATCGACTACGTCGGCCGGCGCCTCTGGTTCGCGGCTGCGTTCGCGGGCGGCTGCGCCAGCATCGCGGCGCTAGCGATGATTCCCGATCCGTCGGTGGTGCAGGTGGTCACCTACATGACCATTGCGTATTTCTTCATCACCACCATCAATCTCGGCGTCTATCTCTACACGCCGGAGCTTTACCCGACGCGCGTGCGCGCACTGGGCGTCGGTACGGCGACCGCCTGGCTGCGGTTTGCTTCGATGATCGGTCCGAACATCGTCGGCGCCATGATCGCGGGAGGCTTGCAGCCGGTATTTCTGACCTTCGCGGCGATGGCGGGCTTTGCGGCGATCATTACCGCGGCGTTCGCGGTCGAGACCAAGGGCCGGGTGCTGGAGGAGGTGTCGCCCTGACGAGCGAAGCTTGGCAGAGCAGTTCGCTCGAAACTGCGTAAGACATCACCGATCATTCTTCGGAATCACCGGCAACAACAAGTACGACTCGTATTCACCGCCAGCGTGGATCGTGTTCAATCCGGTGTTGTAGTCGGCGTGATAGTGCAGATACGACTGACTGCCGACACCGTCGCGCGGCTGCACGTCGAGCCGGATGCGGTGGCCCTTCTTGAACACCATCGAGGTCGGCCAGATTTCGACGTCGACGCGCACGATCTCGCCCGGCTTGAGAAACTGCCGCCGCGTGTGCTTGTGATACGGGCGATATGGCAGCGACAGCGCCGGATCGAGCTCGCGGTGCGAAGACGCGCAGCCAGCCCTTCGCCACCGGCACCGGCGTGCCTTGTTGCCCGGTCTCCAGTACCTCGTTGCCGTCGGCGTCGAAGTTGCGCAGCGTCAGGAACAGATCCATGTCCTCGGTCTCGCTCGACACATAGAACGTCGCGGCAAGCGGCCCGGTGATCTCGGTGTCTTCGGCAAGCGGCGGCGTCTCGAGCGCAACGCCCATGCCGGGCTTGATGCCGCCGCCCATCACTTGCGATGAGGCCGCCGAGGTCGAGCCCATCGAGCCGAGATTGAACGACGGGTAGCTGCAGGATGCGGCCTTCGCCGGCCGCTCGCGCAAAAGCGCACCGCCTCGCGGCTCCTGGCCGTCGGCCGCCTTGGCGAGATCGAAATAGAATTTGGTCCATTGTGTGCGCTTGAGCGGCCATTCGTGCTCGTGTCGCCATTCGATCTGGTCGCGGCCATGGCGGATCGCCAGCTTGATGGGTGGCTCGTCCATCACGCCGTTGTCGATGCCCTTGAGCCAATAATCGAAGAAGCGAAGCTGATCGCGCTTGCCTTCCTCGGTGTAGAACGGATGCACGTGGCTGCCGGTGTGGATGCGGAGCTTCTTGTGTGTGGACGCGGCGCGCGTGAACGCTTCGGTGTTGCCGCGCAGATGCAGCGCGAAGCCGGTCCAATTGCCGACCGTGTACATCGGCACCGTGATCCTGTCCCACTGCGCCTGCGCGCCACGCAAGGCGCCGCTATCGAGATTGTTGTGCAGCCAGTGCCACAGCGTGTTGCTTTGCCAGCCGTCCGGCTGGTTACGGGCCGCGCGGCCAACGACGTGATGCATCAGATGCGCGGTGAACCAGTTGGTCATGAACACGCTCAGGATGCCGCCGTGGAACAGCGCATCGCGGTAGATGTCGGCAAAGCCCTCCCACGGCATGATGGCGGCAAGCGACGGCGGCTGCAGATTGGCGACGAACCATTGGTTGATGGCGTAGTACGAGATGCCCGACAGCCCGACCTTGCCGTTGCACCAGGGCTGCGCCGCCGCCCATTCGATTGCATCGTAGAAGTCGATCGCCTCGGCCAACGACCAGGGCTCGCATTGGCCCGGCGACTTGCCGCTGCCGCGGCCGTCGACACGGACGGCGGCGTAGCCTTTCGGTATCCACCATTCCGGCGTGACCGTCTCCCAGTTCATGCTGGGCGTCGCTTTCTCCTCCAGCGTCTGCGGCGGCACCCAGAGCTTGTCCTTCTGGTACGGCCCGAGATTGAGGATCGCCGGGAATTTGCCATCGGTGTCCGGCCGGAACACGTCGGCCTTCAGCCGGGCGCCATCGCACATCGGCACGTCGACGTCCTTCTCGACCAGCATTTTGTAGGTGGTCGCCGATGCTTTGACGTCGATGTTCATGACTTCCTCACAAGCTCCCTCGCTCAGCCTCATGCTGAGGAGGCGGCGAAGCCACCGTCTCGAAGCATGGGGCCGAGAGAGGAATGCGTACGTCCTATTGCGGCAGCTCGATCTTCACCTGCTCGGTCAGCTCCTTCCAATGCGCGGTTTCGAGCTTGTCCCAGGCTTGCGCTGCCGCGATCGAAGCATCGGGCACCGCCTTGATCATCTGTTTCTTGAACGTGCTCTGCACCGGCTCGGCGTTCAGCGCCTGCACGGTCTGCCGATGCAAGGTCTCGAGCACGTCGCGCTGCGTCTTGGCTGGCGCGTAGAGCGCCGACCACAGGCCCTTGCCGGCCGAATAGCCCAGCTCCTTGAGGGTCGGCGCGTCCGGGTATTCGGGCAGCCGCGCCTCGGCCATCACCGCCAGCACGCGGATCATGCCGGATTGCGCCAGGCCCGCCGAGCTCGCGGCGTTGACCAGGACGACGTGGACGTCGCCGCGCACCACGTCGTTGGTGATGGCGCCGCCGCCGCCCTTGTTCGGCACGTGATAGAGCTTGATCCCGGCCCATTGCGCGAAGGCTTCGGTGTCGTAGTGGTTGTTGCTGCCGACACCGACGCTGGCATAGCGGACCTGGCCGGGGTTCGCTTTGGCGTAGGCGATGAACTCGCGGTAGGTTTTCGGCTCGAAGTCCTTGGTGGTGGCGGCGAGGATCAGCGGAATCTCGCCGAGCCGCGTCACCATGGTGACGTCGCTGCCGTAGTCGATCTTGAACTTGCTCTTGTAGATCAGGGGCGACAGCACGTTGGTGCCGGCGTTGCCGACCTGGAGCGTGTAGCCGTCGTACGGCGGCTTGGCCATTTCCTCGATCGCCAGGATGCCGAACACGCCGGGCTTGTTCTCAACCAGGAAGCCGTGGCCGGTCTGATGGCGCATCTGCTCGCCAATGATGCGGATCGTGATGTCGGTCGCGCTGCCGGCGGCGAACGGCACCATCACCCGCACCGGTCTGGACGGATATTTGTCCTGCGCCACTGCAGCGCCGGCGGTCGCAAGCGTGAGCGCGGACAGCATCAGGATCAGTCGTTTCATGTCTTGCTCCCTGTCTGCGGGACTTGGCCCGCGCGATTTCAGTTCGGTTGCAGGCCGGCCGCCTTGGCGAGCGCGCCCTGGGATACGATCTCGTCCCGCACGAACGCGTCGAATTCGGCGGGGGTCATCGGCATCGGCTCAAGGTCGGACGTCGCGAGCCGTTCGCGCAACGCCGGCAGCTTCAAGGCCTTCATGGTTTCATCGTGCAGGCGCTCGACGATGGCGCGCGGCGTTTTCACCGGCAGGAACACGCCGAGCCACATCGCATAATCGGAGTTCGGATAGCCGGCCTCAAGCGTCGTCGGCAGGTCCGGCAAGGCCGACGCCCGCTCCCGGCTGCTGACCGCGAGCGCCAGCAACCGTCCGTCCCGGATATCCGGCACCGCGACCGCGATCGGCGAGAACGCGAAATCGACCCGCCCGGAGGCGACCTCGGGCCGGAAGCCGCCGCCGCGGAACGGCACATGGATCGCCTCGAAGCCCGCGCTCAAGCGGAAGCGTTCGGCGGTCAGGTGGGTGACAGATCCGACGCCGGCCGACGCATAGGTGAATGCACCGGGCCGGGCCTTGGCGGCGGCGATGAACTCCGACAGCGTCTTGATGCCCTTGGACGGCGCCATCACCAGCGCGGTCGGCATCCGCCCGAATGGCGCGACCGCGGCGAAATCGCGCGCCACGTCATACGGCAGGTTGCTGTAGAGCGCCGGCGCGATGGCGTGCGTCGAGGATTGACCGAGCAGCGTGTAGCCGTCGGGATCGGCCTTGGCGACGGCGGCGGAGCCGATCGTGCCGCCGGCGCCACCGCGGTTCTCGACCACGATCTGCTGCCCGAGCTGGATCGAGAGCTGGTTGAACACCAGACGAAACACGGTGTCGGCACCGGTGCCGGGCGCGGTCGGCAGAACCGCGCGGATCGGCCGGCTCGGCCAGGTGTCGGCCGACGCGCCGCCGCCGACAGCGATCGCCAAGCCGCCGGCGAGGAGCGCGATGATGCCGAGCCGCCGCAACATCATGCTGACCACCGCTCGTCGCTCCTTTGTCGCCGCCGACCTGCGCGATGACGCGTGCGGCGCGCTCAGCCGCCGCGCATTACTGCTTCTCGATGCCGGCTTCCTTGGCGAGCTTGTCGGTGTCGAGCACGTCAGCCTTGAAGTAGCGCTCGAACTCCGGCTGCGACATCACCAGCGGCTCGATGCCGAGCTTCGCCAGCCGTTCCTTCACGCTTGCGTCGGCAATGGCCTTCTGGATCTCGCCGTAGAGCCGCGTGACAATGTCGCCCGGTGTCTTCACCGGCACGAACACGCCGTTCCAGAACGCGTAGACCGCGCCGGGCAGCCCGACCTCGATGACGGTCGGCACCTCAGGCAAGGACGGCGCGCGCTTCTCGGAGCTGACCGCCAGCGCCGCGACCTTGCCGTCCTTGATCAGCGGCAGCGCCGGCGCGATCGGCAGGAAGTAATAGTCGATGCGCCCGGCCATCACCTCGGTCAGAGCCTCGACCGGACCCTTGAACGGCACGTGCTGCGCCTTGATGCCGGCGGCAACCCGGAATTTCTCGGCCGCCAGATGCGACGCCGCGCCGATGCCGGCCGACGCATAGTTCAGCTCGCCGGGCTTGGCCTTGGCGGCGGCGATCAGGTCGGCGGCGGTCTTGTAGCCCTTGGTCGGCGCGGCGACCAGCACGCTCGGCGAGATGCCGACCGCACTGACCGCGGTAAAATCGCCGAGCGTGTCGTAGGGCAGCGTCTTGTGCGTCACATAGGAGGCGCTGAACGACGCCGAATGGAACAGGATGGTGTAACCATCAGGCGCGGCCCGCGCCGCTTGGCCGATGCCGATGGTGCCGCCGGCGCCCGGCCGGTTTTCGATCACGATCGCCTGGCCGAGCTGCTTGCCGAGCTGTTCGAACACGATGCGCCCGGTGATGTCGTTGGCGTTACCGGGGGCGAACGGGATGATCACCGTGATATTGCGCGACGGGTAGTTCTGCGCGCCGGCAGGCGTTGCGAGGACGACAGCTCCGATCAATGCGGCCAAAGCAGGCTTCACAGTTCCACTCCCGGACTTGTTGTCGTGGTTTCGCCCACCGGAGTTTCGCACGGTGGGCAACGAAATGTCACCCGGCGGCCTGCGACATGTCGCGCCGCATGGTGGCGCTGGGCGGCGCGCGAACACGCGGTCCGCCTCGACGCGGCACAAGCCGACCGAGGGCCGCCGCCCATGGTTTGCGTTCGCCCGAGGTGATAGCTATGAGCACGAAACTTGGAACAATGTTCCATATAGAGGAACAGGATCATGGCCAAGGACGCCATCGTTTCCGATGAACTCGCGAAGAAATTCGCGGCCGAAAAGGAGACGCCTTACACCCGCTGGGTGAAGAGCGAGGGGCTCGACATCATCGGCTCGCATCTACGTGCCGAACCTGCACCATGTCGAGCTGAAGCCCTGGCCGCGCCGCGGCGGCCGCGGCGTCTTCATGAACCACGAGGCCTCGCGCACCTCGAACGACTGCTACGTCTGCGAAATCCCGCCCGGCAAGGCGCTCAACCCGCAGCGGCAGTTGTACGAGGAGAACATCATGATCCTCGACGGCCGCGGCTCGACCGCGGTGTGGAACGACGCCGGCCAGCGCATCACCTTCGAATGGAAGGCCGGCGCGCTGTTCGCGATGCCGCTCAACTGCTGGCACCAGCATTTCAACGGCTCGGGCCGCGATCCGGCGCGCTTCATCGCGGTGACCAACGCGCCGATCGTGATCAATCTCTACGAGGACACCGATTTCATCTTCGGCACCCGGTACGACTTCAAAGGCCGCTTCAACGGCGAGCCGGACTATTTCTCGGCCAAGGACGAGACCAAAGGCTTTTTGCTGGCGACCAATTTCGTGCCGGACGCCGTCAACCTGCCGCTGATCACCGCCAAGGAGCGCGGCGCCGGCGGCGGCCACATCCGCTTCAACTTCGCCAAGAGCTCGCTCAACAGCCACATCTCGCAATTCCCGATCGGCACCTACAAGAAGGCGCACGCGCACGGCCCGGGCGCGCATGTCATCATCCTGTCGGGCGAAGGCTATTCGCTGATGTGGCCGGAGGGCGACAAGCCGCGCCACTACAAGTGGGAGGTCGGCACCATGATCGTGCCGCCCAACATGTGGCTGCACCAGCACTTCAACACCGGCAAGACGCCGGCGCGCTATCTCGCCTTCAAGCACGAGGGCGTCGCGATCCGCAACGCCCAGGGCGTGCCAAAAGCCTGGATCAGCCGGCGGGCCGGCGGCGACCAGATCGACTATCGCGACGAGAATCCGGAGACGCGCAAGCAATTCGCCGCCGAGCTCGCCAAGCACGGCCTGACCTCGCAGATGGACAAGGCCTACAGCGCCGAGTTGTCCGATGCGCCGCCGGCCGGCAAGACCACCGCCGCCGAGGAGAGAGAGCATGCGTAATGCGCTACGCCGCGAACTCCTCACCCTCCCCTGGAGGGGGAGGTCGCGCAGCATCGCACGCGAGATGAAGCCGGTGGGGTGAACTTCGAACCGCAGATCACCCCACCGCTCGCTTCGCTCGCGACCCTCCCCCAGGGAGGGTGGCCGAGTTGCTGCTCGGCAGGAGCACTGCCATGCATGACGTTCCGGGCCAGGTGCACTGGCACGAGCCGACCGGCGGCAAGCGCGCGGGCTTCGGCAAGTTCGGCCGGCCGAAGACGCCCTACGACATTTTCATGGAATCGGAAGGCATTCCGATCTTCCGCGACATCGGCGTGAGCAAGGTGCAGAACCTGCCGCTGGCGCCATGGAAGCGCACCGGCGGCCGCGGCAGCTACATCCAGCTCTACGGCACCGAAGGCAAATGGGGCTGCTACGTCATCGAGGTGCCGGGCGCCGGCGCGCTCAACCCCGAGAAGCACCTCTACGAGGAAATCTATTTCGTGGTCGAGGGCCGCGGCAGCACCGAGGTCTGGCTCGACGGCGACAACAAGCGCCACGTGTTCGAGTGGCAGAAGAACTCGCTGTTCTCGATCCCGGTCAACGCCACGCATCGCATCGTCAACGCCAGTTCCGCGCCGGCGCTGCTGCTCGCCGGCACCACCGCGCCGAACCTGATGAACCTGATGAACAACGTCGGCGCGATCTTCGACTGCCCGTACCAGTTCCGCGACCGCTTCTCCGGCGCCGACGACTTCTACAAGTACAAGGACGACATCGAGCCCGATCCGGTGCGCGGCCTCGCCATGCGCCGCACCAACTTCGTGCCCGACATCGTCAACTGCGACCTGCCGCTCGACAACCGCCGCTCGCCGGGCTTCCGCCGGGTCGAGCCGTTCATGACCGGCAACACCTTCTATCTCTGGATCGGCCAGCACGAGAACGGCCGCTACTCCAAGGCGCACGCCCACACCAGTGCGGCCGTGCTGATCTGCATCAAGGGCAAGGGCTACACCTACACCTGGCCGGAGCGGAACGGCGTCACGCCCTGGCAGGACGGCAAGGCGAGCGAGATCAAGCGCGTCGACTACGAGCCGGTCGGCATGGTGTCGGCGGCGCCCGGCGGCGCGCGCTGGTTCCACCAGCACTTCGGCGCCTCGAAGGAGCCGCTGCGGCTGACCGCCTGGTTCGGCCCGCACAACCCCGGCCGCGAGCCCGGCCCGCCCGGCGAGCAGCACATCGACTACACCGCGATGGACATTCCCGAGGGCGGCAGCGCCATCCCGTATTGGATGGAGGATCCCGTTCATCAAGGCCGAGTACGACGAGCGGCTCGCTCGCGAGGGCGTCGAGAACCGCATGAAGCCCGAGTATTACGACAAGAACTACAAGGGCGAGTTGCCGAAGGAGTAGCGCGGCCCGACCGCTTGCTCAAACACAACAATGAATGCGACAACCTGATCACAATCGGGAGGAGTAACGTCATGCGTGTCGTCACGCTTGAAGAGCATTTGACCGTTCCGTCGGTGGTCGCGAAGATCGACAAGGCCGCGATCGCCCGCCGCGGCTTCAAGGGAGGACGGCGGCTCGGGGCCGGTCGCCAGAATCCGATGGAGCTGCTGCCGGAGACCGGCGAGAAGCGGCTCAAGTCGATGGACGACGCCGGCATCTCGACCCAGGTGCTCTCCAACAGCGGGCCCGGACCCGACCTGATGCCCGGCCAGACCGGCGTCGACCTGGCGCGCGAGGTCAACGACTATCATCGCTGGCGTCGTCGCCAAGAATCCGAAGCGCTTCGCCGGCTTCGCCGCGCTGCCGATGGCAAGCCCCGATGCCGCGGCCGCCGAGTTCAAGCGCGCCGTGAAGGACCTCAAGCTCTGTCGGCGCCATGGTCCACGGCAGCTCCGACGGCAAGTTCCTCGATCACCCGAGCTTCGACGGCCTGCTGGCGGCGGCCGAAGAGGTCGACATGCCGATCTACATCCATCCGAGCATCCCGACCCCGAATGTGTTCGAGGCTTACTATTCCGGCCTGCCGGAGGGCGCCGACCGCGTCGTCTCGACCGCCGGCTGGGGCTGGCACTCCGAGGTCGCGATCCAGATCGTCCGCATGACGATGGCCGGCACGTTCGACAAGCATCCCAAGCTCAAGATGATCATCGGCCACATGGGCGAGATGCTGCCGGTGATGCTGGCGCGGCTCGATGACATCTCGGCGGCCGACGTCGACCACCTCAAGCGCAAGCCCGCGGCCACCATCATCGAGCAGGTCTGGATCACCACCAGCGGCATCTTCAGCCAGCCGCCGTTCATCGCCGCGCTGCAGACCTTCGGCATCGACCGCATCATGTTCTCGGTCGACTACCCGTTCGCCCGCGATGCCCAGGGCCGCAAGTTCCTCGACGAGGTCGCGCTGGCGCCGGCCGACATGGCGAAGCTACGCCACGGCAACGCCGACGCACTGCTGAAGTTGAAGGCGTAGACATCTCGGTCTGGATCGGCCTCATGCTGAGGAGCATCGCGAAGCGATGCGTCTCGAAGCATGGCTGCTCCATCACTCGATGATCTGTCGCAACCGTTCGCTCTGCGCCTTCGGGATCGCCACGATCTCCGCGACGAGCTTCTGCATCGCCTCGCCGGTGGTCGGCTCGATGTCGAAATGCTCGCGCCGGGCCTGCTCCAGGAACGCCGGATCGCGCACCATCGTGTCGAAGGCGCGGCGCAAGCGCCGCGACCCGCTCGGGCGGCGCGTCCGGCGTGGTGAAGATCGGCCGGCCGATGTGGGTCGAGGCCGACAGCAGCGCGCAGCAGCTGGCGATCCTCGTCGTTGGTGCCGAGGTCCATCAGCAGCGGCACGTCCGGCAGGTCGGGCGCCTTCGCAAGCCCGATCTGAACCAGGATGTTGATCTTCTTCTCGGCGATCCAGTCGGGCCGCGTCGCCTTCCACGAGGTCCAGCTGTTCGAGCCGCGGCCGTCGACCTCGCCGCGCTCCATCGCGAGGTTGACGTCGTTGCCGCCCGGATAGCCGAGGATGATGCGGAATTTGGTGCCGAGCAGCGCGTTCATCGCCTTGGGATATTGCGACGAGGTCGAGCCGCCGGTCGCGCCCACGGTGACCTCGCGGCGCTTGGCGTCGTCGAGGGTCTTGATGCCCGGAGGTGTGCCAGGTCGCGGTGGTGTTGTTCTCGACGTTCGGGTTGCCGATGTAGATGAACTTCGTCGTGTCGAAATTGATGCGCTTGTCGCCCGCCGCCTGCTGCAGCGACAGCGACTGGTCGGCGGTGGCGAGCACCGTGCCGTCCTTCGGCGCGATGCTGTAGACCCAGGTGGTCGCGGCGCGCGAGCCCGCGCCCGGCATGTTGCGCGGCACGATCAGCGGCTTGCCGGGAATGTAGTTGCCGAGATGGCGGGCGACCAGCCGCGCATAGAGATCGTAGGTGCCGCCGGACGAATAGCCGATCACCATGTCGAGCTTCTTGCCGCGGTAGAAATCCTCGACCGATGACTGACCAAATGCCGGGCCCGGCAAGACGGCGAGCAGGATCAGAATCGCTCTGGCAACGCACTGCATGACATCTGCCTTGACCACGGGCATGTCGTGATGGGTTATGAGTGCCGCATTATCGGCGCTTGTCAATGCAAGCGAGAAGCAGTCAGCGAATGACCGAGCGACGACCAAGGCGGCCGCGTTTTTTTCTCCTCGACCGGCCGCACGCTGGAGGGCGGACGACGAGGTCTGCCTGCTCAGCGTCGGCGTCGACATCGGCTCGTCGACCTCGCATCTGGTGTTCTCGCGCATCGTGCTGGAGCGGCTCGACAGCCGCTACGTCGTCACCGAGCGCGAGACGTTCTACGCCTCCGACATTCTGCTGACGCCCTACTCGGCCGAGGACACCATCGACGCCGAGGCGCTCGGCGCCTTCATCGCCAAGGAATATGCCGACGCCAAGGTCGATCCGGACGAGATCGACACCGGCGCGCTGATCCTCACCGGCGTCGCGGTGCGCCGCAGCAACGCGCGCGCGATCGGCGAATTGTTCGCCAAGCAGGCCGGCAAGCTGGTCGCGGTCTCGGCCGGCGACAGCCTGGAAACCGTGATGGCGGCCTACGGCTCGGGCGCGGTGGCGCGCTCGATCCGCGACGACTGCACGGTGATGAACGTCGACGTCGGCGGCGGCACCTCCAAGATCGCGGTCTGCGCCGACGGCAAGGTCACCGACCTCGCCGCGCTCGACGTCGGCGCGCGGCTGGTCTGCCTCGAAGCCGACGGCCGGATCGTGCGCGTCGAGGACGCCGGCCGCCGCTATGGCGCCGAGCTCGGCCTCGAGCTCAAGGCCGGCGGCATGCTCACGCTCGATCAGGGCCGCGCCATCGCCAGCCTGATGGCCGACAAGCTGTTCGAGGCCATGCGCGGCGGCGCGCCGAGCGCGCAGGGCGTGAGCCTGCTCCGCACCGATCCGCTCGCCCATCGCGGCGCGATCGACCAAATCCAGTTCTCCGGCGGCGTCGTCGGAGTTCATCTACGGCAACGAGAGCAAGAAGTTCGGCGACCTCGGCCCGCTGCTCGCCGCGGAAATCCGCGCCCGCGTCGAGGCGTTCTGCCCGCGGCTCGAGGCCTCGATCGAGGGCATCCGCGCCACCGTGGTCGGCGCCTCGCAATACACCATCCAGCTCAGCGGCAGCACGATCTATGTCGCGCCGCTCGACGCCGTGCCGCTGCGCAACGTGCCGGTGATCGCGCCGGCGCTGCCGCTCGCCGGCGACACGATCGATCCCGCCGCGGTGGCGCGCGCCACCGAGGCGATGCTCAAGCGGCTCGATCTGGCGGCGGCGAGCAGCCGGTCGCGGTGTTCGTGCCGTGGCAGGGCTCGGCCACGTTCCAGCGGCTCGACGCGTTCTGCCGCGGCGTGGTCGATGGGCTGGCGGGCGTGCTGAGCAAGGGCCATCCGCTGGTGCTGGCCGGCGACGGCGACGTCGGCGGCCTGCTCGGCATCCACCTGCACGAGGAGATGAAGATCGCCAATGCGGTGGTGTCGATCGACGGGCTCGAGTTGAAGGAGTTCGACTACATCGACATCGGCACGATGCTGGAAAGCTCGGGCGCCGTGCCGGTGGTGATCAAGTCGCTGATGTTTCCGGCCGCGGCAGGCGCGAAAGTCGACGAAACGAAAAAAACTTCGGCATCCGCTTAGCCAGCCGTTCGTCCCCGCGAAGGCTAGCTAGTGCAGCACTAGCAGCACCACGCCCAGCGCCGCGATCGCGCCGCCCGCCGTGCGCATGGCGATGCGGCCCATCGGACGGAACGCCAGCAGGCCGACGGCCAATCCGACGCCGTGCAGCATGACCGTCGCCAGCACCAAGCCGAGAGCGAAGGTCAACGCCGTGCCGTGCGCCGGCCATGCGGTGCCGTGGGCATGGCCGTGGAACAGCGCGAACAGCCCGATCAGCGCTGCGCTGAAGGCAATCGACGGCCGCAGCGCAAATGCGATCAGCGCGCCCAGCGCGATCACCGATCCGGCGATGCCGATCTCGACCCAGGGCAGCGCCACGCCGGCGACACCGAGCGCAAAGCCCACCGCCATCACGAGCGGAAACGTCGCAGGCAGCAGCCAGAGCGCCGGCCGTCCGAGCTGCGAGGCCCACAGGCCGACCGCGACCATCGCCAGCACGTGGTCGGCGCCGTAGAACGGATGCGCCAAGCCGTTGCTGAAGCCGCCGGCATGGCCGCCGATGTGGGCGAGCGCCGCATGGCTGAAGGCGCCGGACGCGACAGCGGTGAGGACGACAAGCAAGGCGAGGCGGGCCGGGCGCATGGTGTTCCTCATGGCAGAACGCAGAAGATCAGCGGGATCGCAATTTATCGCCGACCGCCGGACGCTTTCAATCCACCTCGATGAACACCGCGCCGCTCTCGACCGTGGCCGGATAGGTCTTGACCGGGATCATGCAGGGCGGCGACACCACCTCGCCGGTCTTGATGTCGAATTGGCCGTTGTGGAAGTTGCACTCGACCACGTCGCCGTCGATGAAGCCCTCCGACAGCGAGCCGGGGCCGTGGGTGCAGGCGTCGTCGGTGACGTAGAACGTGCCGTCGAGGTTGAACACCGCGACGGTCAACCCCGCCGCTTCGACCCGCAGCGCGGACTCCGGCTGCAACTTGATCGGCCTTGCAAAGTTCAACCCTGGTCGGCACGGCGGCAGGTTCTCATTGGGTGGATTTGGGAGTAGGATCGGCGCCGATCATAGACCATGGGTTTCGGCCGGCGGTCAACCGCCGCGCCCCAGGCTACCCGCCTGAAAAGGCTTGATAATTCCGTCGCCCGGCGCATCTCGCGGCGACCCGATTCGAGAGTGTCCCGATGCTGCGCAAAGAACAGAACGATCTCCTCACCCAGACCGGGCCCGGCACGCCGATGGGGCGGATGTTCCGCCTCAACTGGATACCGGCGCTGCTGGCCGAAGAGCTGCCCGAGAACGAATGCCCGCCGGTGCGGGTCAAGCTCCTGTCGGAGCGGCTGCTGGCCTGGCGCGACACGCAAGGCCGCTATGCGCTGACCGACGAGTTCTGCGCCCATCGCGGCATCTCGCTGTGGTTCGGCCGCAACGAGGAGAACGGGCTGCGCTGCCCCTATCACGGCTGGAAGTACGACCACACCGGCCAGTGCATCGACGTGCCGTCCGAGCCGGCCGAGAGCGGCTTTTGCAAGAAGATCAAACTGAAATCCTACCCGCTGATCGAGCGCGGCGGCGTGCTGTGGGCCTACATGGGCCCGCCCGAGCTGCAACCGCCGCCGCCGGAGTGGGAATTCGCCACGGTGCCGACCAGGCAAAGCATCATCACCAAGCGGCTGCAGGAGTGTAATTGGCTGCAGGCGCTGGAGGGCGGCATCGACTCCAGCCACGTGTCGTTCCTGCACCGCGGCGACCTCAACACCGACCCGATGTTCAAGGGCGCCAAGGGCAACCAATACAATCTCAACGACGCGCGGCCGTTCTTCGAGGTGGTCGAGAGTCCCGGCGGCCTCTACATCGGCGCACGCCGCAACGCCGAAAACGGCAACTATTACTGGCGCATCACCCAATGGGTGATGCCGACATTCACCATGATCCCGCCGCGCGGCGATCATTGCGTGCACGGCCACTTCTGGATCCCGATCGACGACGAGAACTGCTGGACCTGGAGCTACGACTACCATCCGACCCGCCCGCTGAAGGAATCGGAGGTGGCGGCGGTGCGCGCCGGCAAGGGCATCCACGTGCAGTACATCCCCGGCACGTTCCGGCCGACCGCCAACAAGGACAACGACTACCTGATGGATCGCGCGGCGCAGAAGCGCGGCGAGACCTACAGCGGCGTCGGCGGCTTCGCCATGCAGGACGCGGCCGTGCAGGAGAGCATGGGCCCGATCGTCGACCGCGCCAAGGAGAACCTGGTCTCGACCGACAACGGCATCATCATGATGCGGCACCGCCTGCTGCGCGCGCTCAAGGCGATGGAGAAGGGCGAGCAGCCGCCCGGCATCGACCTGGCGCACCAGCGCGTGCGCTCGGCCGCGGTGGTGCTGCCGCCGGACCAGCCGTTCAAGGACGCGGCCCGGGAGGCGTTGATCGCCAAGCCCGGCGTCGCGCCGGCGTCGGTGTAATAATCGCGGAGTGACCGATGCTGAGCGAATCCGCCCGCATGTCGAGCGCCGCCGAGGCGCGGTTCCGGATCGATGCGCCGAACTCGAAGCCGCGCGCCGTCAAGGTGATCGCGCTCGACCAGGCGAGCGAGCGCGTCGTCAAGCAGCTCGCGCAGCGCAGCTGGAACAACGCGACGTTCTTCACCGCCTCGGCGTTCGGCCAGCGCGCCGCGCCAGGGCGAAAGCTTCGCCGGCTGGCTCAGCGACCTCGCCGGCCGCACCAAGAACCTGATCGAGGAGGTCAACAGCGCCGACCTGGTGGTGATGGTGGCGCAGGCCGGCGAAAGCGCGCAAGCCGCTTCGATCATCGGCGAAGCCTGCAGCGTCAAGCGCGTGATGACGACCGCGCTGGTGCTCGGCGGCGCCAAGATTTCCGACGAGGCGCTGTCAAAGACGCTGTCGCAGCTGCGGCCATGGGCGCTGATGCTGGTGATCGCCAGCGCCGACGAATACATCGCCGACATGCTGACGGCGCTGCGAGCATGATCCCGAAAAGTGGGTACCGAAACGATCATGCTCAAACAAAAGCTAGCATGAAGGGGAGCCGATGATGCTGCGGTTCGCGATGGCGGCGGGACTAGCCGTGACGCTGGTCGGCGGCACGCCGGCCTCGGCCGCGACGCCAAAGCAGAAAATGGAAACCTGCAAGTTCGGCGCCGACGACCAGAAGCTTGAGGGCGCGGCCCGCAAGAAATTTATGGCGAATTGCATGGCCAACCGCGACTCGCCGCGCGGCAAGCCGGTCGCCGCGCCGCGGCAGTAGTCCAACCGCCGGACTATAGAGCGGGGTCGCCCTAGGACGTGCCCAGGTTACAGTCTTCCAACGACGAAAGCCGCCAAAGAGCGGCGCCAGCAGGGAGGGCCATCATGCTGACACGACGCAAATTCGGCACGACGCTGGTCGCCGGCGCGGCGCTGGCCACAAGCGCGCAACAGGCGCGGCCGCAGCAAGCAGGCAAGCGCACGATCGTCGACGCCCAGGTGCATTTCTGGAAAGCAAATTCGCCGGATTGGGCCTGGGATCCAGGTGCCAGGCCGCAATTGCCGGAACCATTCACGATCGAGCGCGCGCTGCCAATGATGGACGAGGCTGGCGTCGACCGCGTGGTCATCGTGCCGCCGGGCCTGAACGACCGGAACGACTATGCGCTTGAAGCCGCCAAGCGTTATCCCAACCGCTTCGGAGTCATGGGCCGCATTCCGCTGCAGGACCCGAAATCGGCGGCGTTGCTGCCGACATGGAGGCAGCAGCCGGGCATGCTCGGCGTGCGCCTGACGTTCAACACGCCCCAGACCCGCGCCTTGCTCGCCGACGGGACCGCCGATTGGTTCTGGCCGGCAGCCGAGCAGGCGGGACTTGCCATCATGTTTCTTGCGGTCGGCGAGGTTCCCAGGTTCGCCCGCATCGCGGAGCGCCACCCGCAGCTCACGCTCATCATCGACCACATGGGCATGAACTCATCGAGCCGTACCAACAGGATCACCGATATCCCGCCGGCGATTGATCAGGCCGTTGCGCTCGCCAAATATCCCAACGTTAGCGTCAAGTTGTCGGGTGCGGTCGGCAATTCGCTCGAACCTTATCCGTTCCGCGACATGACGGTGTACCTGCGGCGCCTGTTCGACGCCTACGGTCCTCAGCGCTGCTATTGGGGCACCGACATCACGAACTCGTTCGCCAACGCAAGCTACCGCCAGCGCGTCACCCATTTCACCGAAGAGCTGAGCTTCCTGTCGGAGAGCGACAAGGACTGGATGATGGGACGCGCGATCCTTGCGCGCCTGAAATGGGCCTGATCGCCTCTGGAGAACTAGGCTCCCGCTTCCGCGGGAGCGAACGGAGTTTGTTTCAACGCATGCTTTAGTTCGTCGGCACCAGGTTGATGTCCTTGGCGAGCTTGACGATCGCCGCGACGTCATCCCGGTAGAACTTGCCGAACTCATCCACGCTCATCGGCATCAGCTCGACGCCGAGCGTCGCCAGCCGCTCCTGCACCGCCGGCACCTGCAGCGCCTTCTGGGTTTCGTCGTGCAATTTGTCGACAATGGCGCGCGGCGTCTTCACCGGCAGCGCCAGGCCGCCCCAGAAAATGTATTGCGCGTTGGGATAACCGGCCTCGGCGATGGTCGGCACCTGGGCAAGGCTCGGCGCCCGTTTCGGCGTGCTCACCGCCAACGGCAGCACCCGGCCGTTCTGGATGTGCGGGACCGCCGGCGCCAGCGGCACGAAATAGAAGTCGATGCGTCCGGCGATCAACTCGTTCAATCCCTCGGCGCCGCGGAACGGAATGTGCTGAGCGGTGATGCCGGCCGCCAGCCGCAGCCGCTCGGCCGCCCAGTGCGATGCCGAGCCGACGCCCGCCGACGCGAAGTTCAACGTTCCCGGGTTGGCCTTTGCGGCGGCAATCAGCTCGGCGACGGTCTTCCAGCCCTTCGACGGCGACACCACCAGCACGCTTGGCTGGATGCCGAACATCGCCACCGGGACGAAATCGTTCACCGGGTCGTAGGGCAGGCTCTTGTGCAGCACGATGCCGGAGGCCTGCGACGAGGTCAGCAGCAGGATGGTGTAGCCGTCGGGATCGGCCTTGGCGACCGATGCCGAGCCGGTCGTACCGCCGGCGCCGGTGCGGTTCTCGATCACGATCGAGTGGCCGAGCTGCTTGGACAATTGCTCGAACACCACCCGGGCGACGGTATCGGCGGCGTTGCCCGCGCTCACCGTGCTGACCGCCGTCATGGTGCGGCTCGGCCATTGATCGGCGTTCGCGGCCGAACCCGCGACCAACAGAGCGGCACCGGCGATCGCGCCTGGGAATCCACGCCATGTCGTCATTGCTTCCTCCTTGGCGTTCGAAGCTCGAGCGTTGATTTTAGCGCACCAAGAACCGCCACGTCCTGCGCAAGTGCGTCGCACTTGGTTCGAGCTGGCCCGGAACCGGAGCTATCCGACCGCGCGCACCCGGTGGCCGAGCCGCGCCGAGATCGCCGCCGCGGTCTCGATCACATGCGGGATGAACGCGGCCAGCGCCTTCTTCGACAGCCGGCTGACCGGGCCGGCGAGCCCGATCGCCGCCACCACCTCGCCGGTGTCGTTGCGCAGCGGCGCCGCGACGCAGCGCATGCCGATCTCGCTCTCTTGGTCCTCGATGGCGCAGCCGCGCTGGCGGATGCCGTCGAGCACCTTCCGCAACGCCGTAGCATCGGTGAGGGTCTGCGGCGTGCGCGCCGGCAAGCCAGCGCGCACCACGCGCTCGACCACGTCGGGCGGTTGGAACGCCAGGATCGCCTGGCCTTCGGCGGTGCAATAGGCCGGCTTGCGGACGCCGACGTCGGAGCGCATGCGGATCGCCTGCGTGCTTTCCAGGTTGTAGACGTACATGATCTCGTTGCCGTCGAGCACGGCGAGATGCACGGTCTCGTTCACCTTCTCGCGCAATTCGCGCAGCAGCGGCCGCGCCTCGTTCGACAGGATCATGCGCCGGCGCACCAGCGAGCCGAGCCGGAACAGCGCGATGCCGAGCCGGTATTTGCCGCTATCGGGATTGCGCTCCAGCATGCCGTCGGCGACCAGCGTAACCGCCAGCCGGTGCACCGTGCTCTTGGCGACGCCGAGCCGCCGCGCCAGATCGCTGATGCCGATCTCGACCTGCTCCTCGGAGAACGCCTTCATCAGCCGCACCGCGGTCGCGACCGACGACAGCCGGCCATGGTCCGGCGGGTTGCGCGTTGGCGTGACAGGCGTCGCCACGATATGTTCCGCTCCGTGGACCGGTGTTCCGGAATCTAGGCGCCGCGCCGGCGGCGAGTCAACGAACGGCCCGGGCTAGTGTCGCGATTCGGAAGTTCGCCCGCGTTCTCAGCTTGCTCCGTAGCGAACTTCCGAATCAAAGCGACACTAGCAACCTAAAGATTCTAGTGTCCCTTTGAACCCGAAGTTCGCAAACGAAGCTTGCTGCGCATTCATGCGAACTTCGGGTTCGGGACACTAGCGCATGATGGCGCAGCAACGGGCGGCACGGGCATGGCGCGCAACATCGTGGTCATCGGCGGCGGACCGGCGGCGGTGTTCGCCGCGCTCGAGGCAAAAAAACGCGACGCCACCGCGACCGTCACGCTGGTGACCGACGAAGCCTGCGAACCGTACGAAAAGCCGCCGCTGTCGAAGGCCGTGCTGCTCGGCAAGGTCAAGCCCGAGGACGCGCCGATCGCCGGCCAAGGCGGCCTTGCCGCCCACGACGTCGTGCTCCAGCGCAGCGCGCGTTGCACCGCGATCGACCGCACCGCGCACGAGATCGCGACCACGGCCGGCCGCCTGCCGTACGACGCGCTGGTGATCGCCACCGGCTCGCTGATGCGCGAATTGCCGCTGCTGCCGATCGGCATGCCGCGTGTGCACTATCTGCGCACCGAGGCGCATGCGCGGGCGCTGCGCGCGGCGCTGCCGGGCTGCAAACACCTGGTGGTGATCGGCGCCGGCTTGATCGGGCTCGAGGTCGCGGCCTCCGCCACCGAGCTCGGCAGCGAGGTGACAGTGATCGAAGTGGCGCCGCGCATCATGGCACGCGCCTGCGACGAGGAGACCGGCGCCGCCATCCTTGCCGAGCACCAGCATCACGGCGTCGAGTTCTCGCTGTCGGCGACGGTGACGCAGGTCACGCCGCAGCTCGACGGCACGATCGCGATCGAGACCGACGACGGCGAGCTGCACGTCGCCGACCAGGTTGTGGTCGGCGCCGGCATCGTGCCCGACGTCGGGCTTGCGGCCGCGGCCGGGCTTGCGGTCGAGAATGGCATCGTGGTCGACGCGCAAGGCCGAACGTCGGATCCGGCGATCTTTGCCGCCGGCGATTGCACGCGCTTCCCGGGCGCGCACGGCCCGGTGCGGCTGGAGAACTGGCGCCACGCCCAGGATCACGGCGCGGTGGCCGGCCGCAACGCCGCCGGCGGCAGCGACGTCTACAATCCGGTGCCGTCGTACTGGAGCGAGCAATACGACCTTTACATCCAGGGCTTCGGCTGGCCCGACCCGACGGCGCAAAAGGTGCGCCGGCCGCTGCCGGACAAGAGCGCGCTGATGCTGGAGACCAAAAACGGCGCCGTGGTCTATGCGATCGGCATCAACGTGCAGCGCGACCTCGCCGCGGTGCGCCGGCTGATCGAGCGCAAGGTGCCGGTCGATGCCACCGCGCTTGCCGATCCGGCGCAGCCGTTCGCCGCCATGCTGAAGGCGAAGCCGTAACATTTCGACACCGAGAGGTTCGCCATGTCCGACAAAGTCACCATCGCGGCGCTCCAACAGATGAAGCGCGACGGCCGCAAGATCGCCGGCGTGGTCGCCTGGGACACGCCGATGGCGCGCATTGCCGATATGGCCGGCGTCGACCTGGTCTCGGTCGGCGACTCGGTCGGCGTCAATCTGTGGGGTCACGACGATCCGCTGCAGGTCACCATGGACGAGATGCTCACGGTCTGCAAAGCCGTGCGCCGTGGCACGGTGCGCGCTCTGGTGAGCTGCGACGTGCCCTATGGCCCGGTGCAGGACAGCCCCGCGGCCGCGGTGCGCGCCGCGCAGCGCCTGGTGCAGGATGGCGGCGCCGACCTGGTCAAGCTCGACGCTGCCGCCGATTTTCCGGACGCGGTGCGGGCCGTGGTGCGCGCCGGTATTCCGGTGTTCGCGCAGTTCGGCCTGACGCCGCAGACCGCCGCCAAGTTCGGCATTCCCTACAGCGCGCAGAGCTCCAAGGAGGCGCAGGCCACGGCGGAAGCGGCGGCGCGCCTGGTCGAGGAGGCGAAGCTCCTGCAGGACTGCGGCGCGGCGCTGCTCGACTTCACCAATTCCGGCCCGATCGCCGGCGCTGCGGTCGTCAAGGCGGTGTCGATCCCGGTGATCGGCGGCTTTGGCGGCGGCCCCTGGCTCGACGGCCGGGTACGGCTCGCCCACACCGCCATCGGCTATGCCGATAAGTGGCTCGACTCCAAGACCGACCCCTACGCCAATACCGCCAAGGCCGCGCTCGCGGCGTTCACGGCGCTGATCGCCGACGTGCGCGCCGGCCGGCAGATCAAGGGCTGACGTTGGGCTTGGCCAGCGCGGGCCGGGCTTCAGGCCGAGTCTGGCGCGCTGTCCTTTCGACTGGGAGGAACCCACTCATAGACGACATCGGTGAGCGAATTGCGCTCGGCTTGCTCGGCCAGCCGCAGATAACTTCGCGCCAGCCTCTCAAATTCGGTGCGGACCGCAGCGTTGGTCTCGCGTTGTGCCTTTGCTCTTAGATTTGCGGCTCGTCCCCGATACTCGTCCCCGGTGGTCATTTACGACCTCTATGTCAAATTACACATATACCCAGGCGGCTAACTTGCCTCCGGCGATTCCGTTCCAGTGCCAATGCAAAATAAACTGCCGGGCGAGCTATAGGATTTTATTCCAGAGTAGCGGGGCGCCGAGGGCACTTTTGTAGCGAGGGGTATCGATCCCTTGTTACTGCCACGCCCTGTTGTCGACGGTATTCTCGTAGGTCGCACCGGGCACCGTCATGTTCCACTTCACCGTCCAATTGTAGGTGTCGTCGAACCGCTCGCGGGTGTAGGGCTGCGGCGCGGCGTGCAGCAGGCGCCAGGTGTGCAGCTCCTTCGGCTCCAGCAAGCCGCCGGTCTCGGCGATCAGGTAGTGCACGTAGGGCGTCGGATCCTTCTCGATCAGCTTCACCGCCTCGGCTTGCGCGTCGAACATCTTTTTCAGCGTCGGCCCGTCGAGGTCGTCGCCGGCCGCTTCGCTGCGGGTCGAATGCGACTCGATCAGGATGCGCATGCCCCACTTCTGCGCCACGCTGATCCAGGGCTCCATCACGCTCGCCGCCGCGACCTTGCCATCGCGCACCGCCTCGAGTCGCTTGAGCATCGAGCCGGCGTGGACGCGCTTGATGTGCTCGGGCGCGAGGAAGCCCTCCATCATCTTCAGGGTGGTGAAGTCGGAGCCGTTGTTCGGCGTCGTCGCGATCGCCTGATCTTTCAGCATCTCCGGCTCGTAGGCCTTGGAGTTGCGGTTCACCACGATGGCGAATTTCGACATCGAGGCGCCGAGCGCCACGATCTTGCGGTCGCGGCGGCCTTCCTTGCGGGCCTCGACCGCGCGCTTCATGATGCCCCATTCGCACATGCGGTACTGGTCGATGCCGCCGTCGTTGTAGACCGAGTCGAGCGGACGGTCGAAGATCGAGTCGAACTTGACGACGTGGGACGTCGTCACCTGCGCCATACCGGGTGTGGTGACGAATTCGATGTCGAGGCCCTGATCCTTGAACAGGCCCTTGTCGCGGGCGACCAGCACGGGCAGGTCGTGCACGGCGTTCATGACCGCGACCTGGGCCTTCTTCCGGTTCTGAATGTTCACGATGATCCTCCCATCTTGGGCCGGTTGTTGGGCCGCATGATTTCCCCCGCTTGGGGCGCTGTCAACGGTCCGGGCTCAGCAGCACTCGCACCAGAAATCGTCCGGCACCGCGAGCGCCGATTTGTACCAGGCCGGCGGCAGATCGCTCTCGGTGACCTCGGCCACCGGCTTGAACAGCTTGAAATGATGCCGTCGTTCTGCCGACCAGAACGCGATCACCGTCTCGATCGGCGGACAGCCCGGAACCGCGCAGGCCACCTCGGCCACCAGGATCGCCGCGTCGCCGAGCGCAAAGCGCGCCCGCACCCATTCGCGCACGCGGTCGAGCGCCGCGGTGTGTTCGGGGCTTTTCTTTGCGAACTGAAGCATCAGCACCGTCATGGCCGGGCATAGCCGTTCGAAGAACGGCGTCGCTTCGCTCGCCTATGTCCCGGCCATCCACGTCTTCACCATGCTAAGCTAGTAAGACATGGATGCCCGGCACAAGGCCGGGCATGACGACGGAGAGGACATAAGACGTGGCCGAAAAAGTGCTGGCGGCGGTGCGAACCGGCCCGAGCCGGACCGAAATCCGCGAATACCCGATGCCGGACGTGCCGGCCGACGCCGCGCTGATGAAGATGGCGGTCGGCGGCATCTGCGGCACCGACGTCAAGCTCTACAAGCATCCGCCGAACAACAAGCCCACCATCATGGGCCACGAGAACATCGGAACCATCGCCAAGGCCGGCCGCGAGTTCACCAATCGCAAGGGCTTCAAGGAAGGCGATCTCGTGTTCGTCGAGCACTACGTTAGCTGCGGCAAATGCGAGTGGTGCCACGCCGGGCAATACCGGCATTGCGAGAACACCAACTGGCGCACCAACCCCGACGCCATCCGCTACGGCTACACCTCGGACGAGAAGCCGCCGCACCTGTGGGGCGGCTTTGCGCAATACGTCTATCTGCCGTGGAACGCCGTGGTGCATCACGTGCCGAAGGGCGTGACGCCGGAGCTCGCCGGCCTGGTGACGCCGATGGCAAACGGCGTCGAGTGGTCGCTGTTCGACGGCGGCGTCGGCTACAATTCGACGGTGCTGATCCAGGGCCCGGGCCAGCAGGGCCTGTCGCAGACCGTGATCTGCAAGCAGGCCGGCGCGTCGCTGATCATCGTCACCGGCACCGCCAAGGACAAAGCCCGCCTGGAGGTCGCCAAGAAGCTTGGCGCCGACCATGTGATCGATGTCAGCAAGGAAGACCCGCTCGCCCGCATCATGGAGATCACCGGCGGCAAGGGCGTCGACGTCGCGCTCGACTGCACGGCCGGCGCCGGCGCGATCCCGATCCTGCTCGGCATCGAGGCGCTGAAGCGCAAGGCCGGCGTGATCGTGGCGCAGGGCGAGCTGCGCGAATTCCCAAACTTCCCGCTGGAGAAATTCACGGTGAAGTTCATCACCATGAAGAGCGCGCGCGGCCACAGCTACCGGGCCTGCGAGCTGGCGCTGGAGCAGATCGCCTCCAAGCGCTTCCCGCTCGAGCTTGTGACCACCCACCGCTTCGGACTGAAGGACGTCGACCTGGCGATCCGATCGGTCGGCGGCGAAGGCGTGCCGGATGTGATCCACGCCTCGCTGCTGCCGTGGGAATAGGATGAACGACAAAACCACGATCGCGTTGCCGATCGGCGATCCGGCCGGTATCGGGCCCGAGATCTGCCTCAAGACCGTGCTCGATCCCAAGGTGCGTGCGGCCTGCCGGCCGATCCTGGTCGGCGATGCCGACATCGTCGATCGCCACGCCAAGTCATGTGGCCTGCCGGCGGGTCTTCGCGCGCTGGCGCGGATCGGTGATGCCGACTGGTCGGACGATCGGGTCAACGTGCTGAATTGCGCGCAATCGGAGGCGATTCCGCTCGGCGCGGTGAGTGCCGCCGCCGGCCGCGCCTCGATCGCGTTCTGCGCCGCCGCCATCGAGGCCGCACGCATGGGTGCGGTCGACGCGGTGGTGGCCGCCCCGCAGAACGAAACCTCGATCGCGCGGGCCGGTATCGCGTTCGACGGCCATCCGTCGTTCGTGGCGCGCCAGACCGGCACCGACGAGAACGCGGTCTACATGATGCTCTGCTTTGGCGACATGAAGATCGTCCACTGCACGCTGCACACCAGCGTGCGCGACGCCATCGCCAACGTCACGCACGATAACGTGCTGCGCGCGATCCGCTCTACCGACACGGCGCTCAGGCGGCTCGGCATCGCGGCGCCGAGGATCGCGGTCAGCGGGCTCAATCCGCATGCCGGCGAAGGCGGATTGTTCGGCGCTGAGGAGATCGAGATCATCAAGCCGGCGATCGAGGCGGCCGCGGCCGAAGGACTTGCGGTCGAAGGACCGTTCGGCGCCGACACCATGTTCCACATGAAAGGCGTCGATGCCTTCGTGGTCATGCTGCACGACCAGGGCCACATCGCCGCCAAGCTGCTGGCGCAGAACGCCGCCTCGGCGCTGTCGATCGGCACGCCGATCCTGTTCGCGTCGGTCGCGCACGGCACCGGCCATGACATCGCCGGCAAGGGCATCGCCGATCCGGCCGCGATGATCGAGGCGGTGCTGCGGCTCGCGAGGGCGCCGCGGACGGCGGACACGCGCACTGCGGCCTGAGCGATCTTGGCAGAGCCGCTCCGCGGTCATTCCGGGGCGCGCCCATAAGCGCGTTTACGCGCGTCTTCGACGCGCTATGGGCGCGAACCCGGAATCCAGCGGCAATTTCCGAGTTCGCTTCTGGATTCCGGGTTCCGCGCTTCGCGCGGCCCCGGAATGACGTGGAAGGGCCCTACCCCTTCTTCCCGGTCCAGGCCGGCGGGTTGCCGGCCTTGATGCGGCGGGCGTCCTTGACCAGCTCCTTGATCGCGCCGGTGATCGGCAACGACAGCCCGGCCTTGTCGGTCATCTTGGCGACGATCTGCATGTCCTTCAGCGCCCAGGTAAAGGTGATCATGTCCCAGTCGTTGAGTGCGGCCGAGGCGCCGGAGCTCATTTGCAGCGCCTCGCGCAATTTCGGCAGATCGATGCCGGTCGTGTCGGCGAGCCTGCCGGCCTCGATCAGTCCGATGGCGTTGATCCAGAGCAGCAGGTTGTTCATCGCCTTGCCGACCTGGCCGTGGCCGACCTCGCCCAGGTGCGCGATGTCGGAGCAGAACGTGCCGTAGATCGGCCGCGCGCGCTCGACCACCTCGGGCTTGCCGCCGACCAGCGCCAGCAAGGTGCCTTCGTCGGCCGCCCAGCGGCCACGGCAGATCGGCGCGTCGAGGATGTCGATGCCCTTTTCGCGCGCTTTCTCGTCGAGCGCCTTGACGTTGTCGGGCGTCGCGGTCGACGACACCGCGATGATCGAGCCCGGTTTCATCGCGCCAAGCAGGCCGTCGGCCCCAAGCGTCACCGCGTCGACCTCATCGTCGTAGCCGACGCCGATGATGACAAAGTCCGTGGCCTTGCCAAGCTCGGCCGGCGTCGCCGCGATGGTTGCGCCGGCGGCACGCGCCGCGTCGCATTGCTTGCTGTCGAGATCGCAGGCGGTGACCGGATGGCCGTGCTTGACGAGATGCTTGAGCATGGCGAGGCCCATGCGGCCCACGCCGACGATGCCGATCCGCGATTTCTCAGTCATGCGGTTCTGAGCCGAGACTCTTCATGAGACAATCAGCGCGCGCCACCGCCGTTGGCCTTGAGCGCGTCGTAGCTCGGCGCGTTGGCGACCTGGTCGAACCAGTCGAAGCCCATCTCCTTGACGATGCGGTTCGACATCACGATCAGCCGGCAATTCTCGTGGTCGCCGGCGACATGCTGGTGGTTGGTGAACGGTGGAATGTAGATGTAGTCGCCGCGCTTCCAGGAATACGCCTTGGGCTCCGGCGCCCACTCCCACTGGAACGCCTCCAGGCAATCCCACTTCAGGTCCCAGTGCAGATCATAGCCCGAGCCCTCGACCACGAAGATCAGCTCCTCCCACATGTGGCGGTGGATGCCGGACTTCTCGCCCGGCTTGAGAAATTGCATGTAGGCCTCGACGCACATCTCGCGGGTGTTGAGCTTCTCGTGCACCAGATGCTTGATCAGGCCGTCGGCGCAATGCTCCCACGGCATGTCCTCGGCATGCACGATGTTGGTCTTGCTCTCGTAGGCCTTGCGGAACGCCTGCGACGTTTTCACTTCGTCGCCGCGGAACGTGCAGGTCTTGCTGCCCGACAGCGAGGCTTCGCGATCTTCAATCGTCGGCATGGCGATGCTCCTCAGAGATCGGACGGCGGCTGGTAATTTTCAGCGCCCTTGGGCGGAATTTTTGACGGCCATTCCACGATCTTCTGGAACAACAGGTGCATGAACAGGAACAGCGGCTTGGCCTTGAACACCAGCAGCATCGCCTCCTCGTTCGGATCGTCGTTGAAGTGCTGGTGCACGCAGGCGTTCTCGACCAGCATCACGTCGCCGGCCTTCCATGGAATGTGGCGGCCGTCGTGCACGTCGTGGCCGTGGCCCTTGAGCACGTAGAACACCGCGCTGTTGAGGTGGCCGTGCTTCTGACCGGTGCCGTTCGGCGCGTAGGCCTCGATGTGCAACTCGATCGATTGCGTGATGTTGACGGCCTGGGGTGAGATCACGCTCTTGCCGTAGTGGCCGGGACCGCCCTTCCAGGGTACGTCCTTCGACGAGAACACCCGCGGCTGATCGATCAGCTGCTTGTACATATGGCTGTAGGTGCCTTCGAGCGCGCGCACGAAGGTGCGTTTCTTGGCCCAGCGCTCCCAATGCTGGTTTTCTTTTTCGGCGCCCTCCGTCGAGGGCTGATTGTGTCCAACCCCCGGGTTTTCAAGAATGCCTGTCATATTCGTTGGCTCCTTTGGACCTGGGGTCCGTCGGGACAAGCTCCAGGACAAGCTGATGGTGTCGTGGCAGCACCATATCGCGCGTCCTTGTCAAATCAATCCGGCGGCGAGGATAATGGACCCGGCATTGGACTCGGCCGGGCGGCGGCGCTGTTCCGGGGAAAGGAACGTGGTGCACAGGTTGCTCAAGCGCGTCGCACAGACGGCTGCCTTGCTTGCGGTCACGACGACGTCCGGCTGGGCCCAGAGCCCGGCCGACTTCTACAAAGGCAAGACCGTCGAGCTCTACATCGGCTACAGCGTCGGCGGCGCCTACGACCTCTATGCGCGCATGCTCGCCCGCTACCTGGGACAGCACATCCCCGGCAATCCCACGGTGGTGCCAAAGAACATGGAGGGCGCCGGCTCGCTGCGGCTCGCCAACTGGCTCTACAACGTCGGCCCAAAGGACGGCACCGCCATGGCCATCATCGGTCGCGGCACCGGCTTCGACCCGATCCTCGGCAACTCGAAGGCGCAGTTCGACGGCCCGAAGTTCACCTGGATCGGCAGCGCCAACAATGAGGTCAGCGTCTGCGTCGCCTGGCACAGCTCCGGTGTCACCAAGTTCGACGACCTGCTGGCCAAGGAGCTGATCGTCGGCGGCACCAGCTCGTCGGCCGACACCGACCAGTTTCCCAAGGTGGTCAACGGCGTGCTCGGCACCAAGATGCGCGTCATCACCGGCTATCCCGGCGGCAACGACGTCAACCTCGCCATGGAGCGCGGCGAGGTGCAGGGCCGCTGCGGCTGGTCGTGGTCGAGCGTGAAGTCGACGCATCAGAAGTGGTACGACGAGAAGAAGTTCACGGTGCTGATGCAGCTCGCGCTGGAGAAGCATCCCGACCTTCCGAACATTCCGCTGATCGTTGACCTCGCCACGACCGACGAGCAACGGCTGATCCTCAAGCTCATCTTCGCGCGGCAGGTGATCGGCCGGCCGTTCCTGGCGCCGCCCAACGTGCCGAAGGAGCGCGCCGACGCGCTGCGCAAGGCGTTCATGGATACGATGAAAGACCCGGCGTTCCTCGCCGACGCCGAAAAGGCCAAGATGGAAATCACGCCCGTTGCCGGCGATCAGGTCGCAAAGCTGGTGACTGACATCTACGCCACGCCAAAGGCGACCGCGGACAAAGCGGCGGCGCTGATCCTGCGCTGACGCAACTCAAAATAAAGGCTGATCATGGACGCGAAGGTCAAGAACTACGTCGGTTGGCAGTCCGATGTGATCGTCGATTGCATCAAGCGCTACGATTTTCCCTACATCACGCTCAATCCCGGCGCGAGCTTCCGCGGCCTGCACGACTCGCTGGTCAATTACGGCGAGAACCAGCCGCCGATGATGCTATGCAACCACGAGGAAATCGCGGTGCAGATCGCGCACGGCTACGCCAAGGCGAGCGGCCGGCCTATGGCGGTGATCCTGCACGATCTGGTCGGGTTGCTGCACGCCTGCATGGCGATCTACTACGCATTCCTCGACCGCGTGCCGATCTTCATCATGGGCGCGACCGGCCCGATGGACGAGAGCAAGCGGCGTCCGCACATCGATTGGACCCACACCGCGCTGGTGCAGGGCAACGCGGTGCGCGACTACGTCAAATGGGACTACCAGCCGACCTCGATTGACGGCGTGCCGGAGAGCTTCGCGCGGGCCTATTCGATCATGATGACCGAGCCGAAGGGCCCGATCTACATGTGCTACGACGCGGCGTTGCAGGAGACGCCGAAGACCCACGACGTGCCGCTGCCGCCCGCGAGCGCGGTCGCGACGCCCTCGCCGATGGCGCCCGACCCGCGCGCGATCGAGGCGATCGCCGACAAGCTCATTCGCGCCGAGCATCCCATGCTGCTGCCGGAATACGCCGGCCGGCGCGCCGGCGGCTTCGAAAGCATCGTCGAATTGGCCGAGACCACCGGCGCGGCGGTGTGGGACGTCAACAACGCGCTCAACTTCCCGAACAAGCACCCGCTGTGCCTCAGCATGGACAAGGAGGCGCTTAAAGCCGCCGACCTGATCGTCGGGCTCGACGTCAAGGACTGGGAAAAGCAGCTCACCGAGCTGAACAACGCCAAGCGCATCCGCGAGCCTTTGCCGCCGCCGTCCTGCGACTACGTCGAGATCGGCTTCGCCGAGGTCGGCATCAGCAAATGGGCGATGGATTATTGCCGGATGCAGCCCTGCTCGGTGCGCGCGCTTGGCGACACCAGCATCGGCATTCCCGAGCTGACGCGGCTTTGCCGCCAGCGCATCGACGGCGATCCCAAGCTGCAAAAGCGCATCGCCGACCGCAAGGCCGCGATCGGCAAACGCCACGACACGGTGTGGTCGAAATGGCAGGAGGAGGCGCGCAAGGACTGGGATGCCTCGCCGCTGACCTTCTCGCGGCTGGCGCTGGAGGTCTGGGAGGTCATCAAGGACGAGGATTGGGTACTCGCCGCCAACAACCTCAAGCAGCAGGTGCGCAAGCTCTGGGATTTCGACAAGCCGTACCGGCATCCCGGCGTCGAGCTTGGCACCTCGACCCAGATCGGCATTTCGCTCGGCGTGGCGCTCGCGCACCGCGACCGCAAGCGCATCGTGGTCGACATCCAGCCCGACGGCGACCTGATGTTCGACGCCGGTGCGCTCTGGATCGCCGCCAAATACCAGATCCCGATGCTGGTCGTGATGCACAACAACCGCGCCTATTACAACGACTGGGAGCACCAGATCCGCATGGCGCGGCTGCGCGGCACCGACGAGACCAAGGCGCACATCGGCATGGACCTGTTCGGACCGGAGCCGGACTTTGGCGCGCTGGCGCGCTCGATGGGCTGCTGGGGCGAAGGCCCGATCGACAAGCCGGCGGACGTGCGGCCGGCTTTGCAACGCGCGCTGGCCGAGGTGAAGAAAGGCCGGCTGGCGCTGGTCGACACGATCACCCAGCACCGGTGAGTGCAACGCTACCGGGAGGCACATCATGCAACGCGTAGCATTGCGTCTGGCGGCGATCGTGTTTGCGCTTGGCGCGGCGATCCCGGCCTCCGCGCAGAACTATCCGACGCGGCCGATCAAGGTGCTGGTGTCAACCGCCCCGGGTGGCTTGCTCGACCTCCTACCGCGCGTGCTCGGCCAGAAGATCACCGAAGCCACCGGCCAGCCCGTCATCATCGAGAACAAGACCGGCGGCAACGGCGCGGTCGCCGGCGCAGAGTTCGCGAAGTCGGCGCCGGACGGCTACACACTGATGGGCGCCTTCCACGGCGTCAACGCGATCCTGCCGCACATGACCACCCTGACCTTCGACCCGCGCGAATTCGAACCGATCGTGCATTTCCTGTCGGTGCCTACGATTCTGGTGGTGCATCCGTCGCTGCCGGTCGAGTTGGTGCAGGAGCTGATCGCCTACGGCAAGGCCAATCCAGGCAAGCTCACCTACGCGTCGCAAGGCGTCGGCAGCGGCGGACACCTCGCGGCAGAGCTGTTCAAGCAAAACACCGGGCTCGATATCACGCACGTGCCGTTCCGCGGCGCTGCGCCGGCCGCCCAGGCGCTGCTCGGCGGGCAGGTCTCCATCATGTTCGACAACGTCACGCTGGCCGCCGAGTCGGTCAAGGCCGGCCGCATCCGCGCACTCGGCCTGGCCGCGAAATCGCGCAACGCGACGCTGCCGGACGTGCCCACGTTCGCCGAGAAGGGCCAGCCGCTCGAGGTCAGCGCATGGTTCGGACTGATGGCGCCCACCGGCACGCCGCCGGCCATCATTCAATGGCTCAACCGTGAGGCCAACAAAACCTTCACGACGCCGGAGGTGCGCGACCGTTTCCTCGCGCAAGGCGCCGAACTGCCGCTCGGCACGCCGGAGGATTTCCGGGCCTTCATCGACCTGGAATACCGCAAGTGGGGCCCGGTCATCACCAGGGCCAACATCCGCGTCAATTGACCGTGGATGCCGGTTCCGCGCTTGCCGAGGTGAAGAAGCCCGGCTCGGACCGGTCGACGCCATCACGCAGCACCGCTAGCATCACCGGCGGAATTCACTCTCAAATTTTCTTACCCAGGGGAATGTCATGACACCTGCTCGCCGCCGATTTCTCTATCTGACCGCAGGTGCGGTCGCGCTTCCAGCGATCGCGCGCGGCGCGTGGGCGCAAGCCTACCCCTCGCGCCCGGTGCGGCTGATCGCGCCGTTCCCGCCGGGCGGCTCAATCGACCTGACGGCTCGCCTGATCGGCCAATGGCTGTCGGATCGGCTCGGCCAGCAGTTCGTCATCGAAAACCGGCCAGGCGCGGGCGGCAACATCGGCAGCGGGCAGGTGCTCAATTCGACGCCCGATGGCTACACGATCCTGCTGTGCAGCGTCGCGAACGCGATCAGCGCCACGCTCTATGAGAAGCTTGATTACAATTTCCTCGACACCGCGCCGGTCGCCGGGATCAGCCGCGCGCCGAACGTGATGGTTGTGCACCCGTCGGTGCCGGCCAAGACAGTCCCGGAGTTCATCGCCTACGCCAAGGCCAACCCGGGCAAGATCAACATGGCGTCGTCCGGCATAGGCACGTCGATTCACATGTCCGGCGAGCTGTTCAAGATGATGGTCGGCGTTGACATGCAGCACGTGCCCTATCGTGGCTCGGCACCGATGCTGGTCGACCTGCTCGCCGGGCAGGTCCAGGTCGCGTTCGACAACCTGCAACCATCCATCCCGCACATCAAGGCGGACAAGCTGCGCGCACTGGCGGTGACGACCGCGACGCGTTCGCAAGCCCTGCCCGACCTGCCGCCGATCGCGGATTTCGTGCCTGGCTACGAGGCGAGCACGTGGAACGGCGTGTGCGCACCGAAGAACACGCCGGCCGAGATCGTCAATCGGCTCAACCAGGAAATCAACGCCGGGCTTGCCGATCCCAAACTCAAGGCGCAGCTCGCCGAGATGGGCGCCTGGACCCTGCCGGGCTCGCCGGCGGACTGCGGCAAGCTGATCGCCGACGAAGTCGAGAAGTGGGCCAAGGTCGTACGGGCCGGCAACCTGAAGGCGGGATAGGCCGGCTCGCCGACGAATCCGACGCCGTCGCTTCGCAAAGTCGATGGCGTCACCGCGCCGTTTCGACACAGCCGCCGTCGAGGTGTGGGTGGTGGCAAGCCGGCGGACGCGCGATAGTCTGGGCAACAACGAATGCAATCCGGGAGGATTAAAATGACGCGCACTCGTGCATGGCTATCCGCGGCCTTGCTGGCGGCGACGTTCGCGGCCACACCGGCCTTCGCCCAGGATTACCCGAACAAGCCGATCAAGTTCATCGTGCCGACCGCGCCCGCCGGCGTCGGCGACATCGTGGCACGGCTGCTGCAGCAGAAGTTCAGCGAGTTGAGCAATCCCGTCACGCTGGTGGTCGAGAACCGACCCGGCGCGGCCGGCACCATAGGCACCAACGAGGTCGCGCGCGGCGACCGCCGATGGCTACACGTTCCTGGTCGGCAATCACGCCGTGCTGGCGATGCTGCCGCACATGCAAAAAATTCCCTACGACCCGATCAAGGGCTTCGCCCCGGTCTTTCTCGCGGTCACGGTTCCCAACATCCTGGTGGTGCACCCGAGCGTGCCGGCCAACAGCGTCAAGGAGCTGATCGCCTACGCCAAGGCCAATCCGGGCAAGCTCAGCTATGCGTCGCAAGGCGTCGGCGCGTCGGGCCATCTCGCCGGCGAGTTGTTCAAGCTGCATGCCGGCGTCGACATCACCCACGTGCCTTACAAGGGCGCCGCTCCCGCCGCGCAGGATCTGGCCGCCGGCCACGTCAGCATGATGTTCGACGTGGTGTCGCTGGCGCTGGGGCCGATCCAGGGCGGCCGCATCCGGCCGCTCGGCGTCACCACCAAGCAGCGCGTCACCGTGCTGCCCGACGTGCCGACCATGACCGAGCAAGGCGTGCCGATGGAAATCGGCGCCTGGTTCGGATTGCTGGCGCCCGCCGGCACGCCGCCGGCGGCGGTGACGTGGCTCAGCCGCGAGGCCGACAAGGTGTTCGCGACCGCGGACGGCAGCGACCGGTTCGTCAAGCAAGGCGCGGCGGTGCCGAGGTTGTCGACGGACGCGTTCGCCAAGTTCATCCAGGCCGAGTCCGATCGCTATGGCGAGGTGATCCGGCGCGCCAGTATCAAGCTCGAATAGCGGGACCCACGCCGGGACCATGCGGGACCTCGATCGCCGGCGCGCTGCTCGCCGCGACGCTGGCCACCGCGCACAGCCAGGACTATCCGTCGAAGCCGATCCGCATCCTGGTGCCGGGCCAGGCCGGCGGCATCGGCGATATCCTGCCGCGCATCCTGGGGCAGAAGCTCGGCGACACCGGCACCGCCACGATCGTGGTCGAGAACCGCACCGCCGGCGCCGGCGTTGTCGCTGCCGAGGCGGTCGCCCGCGCGCAGCCCGACGGCTATCTGCTGCTGATGGGCAACCAGGGCCAGCTGGCGATCCGTCCGCATCTCGCCAAGCTGCCCTACGATCCGATCAAGGATTTCGCGCCGGTCATCCTGATGGTGACGGTGCCGAACCTGCTCGATCGTGCATCCCTCGGTGCCGGCCAACACGCTCGGCGAATTGATCGCCTATGCGAAAGCCAATCCCGGCAAGCTCAGCTACGCCTCGCAGGGCATCGGCGCGTCGGGCCACATCGCCGGCGAATTGTTCAAGCAGGCGGCCGGGGTCGACATCACGCACGTGCCCTACCGCGGCGCCGCGCCGGCGGCGCAGGACCTGGCGGCCGGCCATGTCAGCATGATGTTCGACGTGGTGTCGCTCGCGCTCGGTCCGATCAAGGCCGGCGCGGTGCGTGCGCTCGGCGTCGCCGCCCCGGAACGCGTCGCCGTGCTGCCCGAGGTGCCGACGCTCGCGGAAAACGGTTATCCGCTCGAGGTCGGCGCCTGGTTCGGGCTGCTGGCGCCGGCCGGCACCCCGCCCGCGATCATCGCCTGGCTCAACCGGGAAGCCGGCGCGGCGCTGGCCGCGCCCGATGCCCGCGATCGCTTCGTCGCGCAGGGCGCCGCCATGCCGCTCGGCACGCCGGAGGCGTTCCGCGATTTCATCGCTGCGCAGACCGCACGCTTCGGCGAGGTGATCCGGCGCGCCGGCATCAAGGAGCAGTGAGGCCGATCGAACCGCTGCTCGCTTGACTCGGTCTTTATCAGGCGCACACTCGCTTTCCAGCAATCGCAAGGACCGATCATGCCGGCCAGGATCATTGGAATGATCGGCGTGACGCCGCCGAGCAGCGACGCTGCGCTGCATGTCATCGAAGGCGGCCTGTCGACAAGCTATCTGACGCAATATGCGCGCGCGCACGACGACGCCGGTTTTGATCTTGCGCTTGTCGGCTACACCGCGTCGTCCGCGGAGGGATTCCTGGTCGCGCTTCACGCCGCCGCACAAACCAAACGGCTCGGCTATCTTGTGGCGCATCGGCCGGGATTCGTTGCGCCAACCTTGATGGCCCGCAAGATCGCGACGTTCGATCATCTGACGAACGGACGCCTCGCCGTGCACATCATCACCGGCAAGACCGATGAAGAGCAGCAAGGTGACGGCGACTTCAGTCCAAAGACCGAGCGCTACCGGCGGGCAGCGGAGTATCTCGAATTGATGAAGCTTACCTGGTCGAGCGAGCAGCCATTCGATTTCTCCGGCGAGTTCTATCAGGTCAAGGGCGCCGCTTCGGATGTACGGCCGCTCCAGCAACCGCACCCGTTGCTGTTCTTCGGCGGCGCCTCGGATGGTGCGCTCGAAATGGGCGCGAGGCTTTGCGACGTCTACGCCATCTATGCCGAGCCGCTCGCGTCCACGCGCGAGCGCATCGCCAACTTCCGCGCCCAGGCCGCGGCTTTCGGACGGACGCCGGGCTTCAACGTTTCGCTGCGCCCGATCATCGCGGCGCGCGAAGGCGACGCCTGGGACAAGGCCAACCGGATTCTGGCGGCGATGACCGGCAAGAAGGGGTGGAGCCGCCAGGAGGCCGCCGCCGGGCCGGTCGACAATGCCGGTAAGCGGCTGATGGGCTTTGCCATGGAGCAGGATGTTCACGACGAACGTCTGTGGATGCCGATCGCGCGCGTGACCGGCGCGCTCGGCAACACCTCATGTCTCGTCGGCACGCCCGAGCAGGTCGCTGCGGCGATCCTCAAATACTACATGCTTGGGGTCGATTCATTTCTCATCCGCGGCTTCGACCCCTTCAACGACACCGTCGAGTTCGGCCGCGAGCTCATCCCGCGAATCAAGGCGGGCGCGATCGAGATCGATCAGCGACGGGCGGCCGAATGAGCATGATCCCGAAAAGTGTGCAGCGGTTTTCGGAAGAGATCATGCTCAAACAACAAACTACACGCGTTCCCCACGCATCGACCTCTGACGCAGCAAGAGCATCCCGGGAGAGAATACTCATGAACAGGATATGGCGCGCACTCGCGGTCCTCGCGGTCGGATTGTGCGGCTCGCTCGGGCATGCTCTCCCGGCCGGTGCACAAGCCTGGCCATCGAAAACCATCCGCATCATCGTGCCGTTTCCGCCGGGGGGCACCACCGACGTGATCGCGCGGCGCGTTCAGCCGCTGCTCGAGCAGAACCTGAAGACGACGATCGTGATCGAGAACCGCGCCGGCGCGTCAGGCGCGATCGGAACGCAAGCCGCGGTCACATCGGCGCCCGACGGCGCCACATTCGTGCTGGTGTTCGACACCCACGGCGCCAATCCGAGCCTGTTGCCCAACCTGCCGTTCGATACGCTGAAGGATCTCGCGCCGATCATGCTGATCGGCACCTCGCCGATGGTCATCACCGCGCATCCGACGACGGCCTATCAAAGCTTTGCGGACGTGATCGCCGCGGCCAAGGCCAAATCCGGCGCCGTTGCCTATGGCACGATCGGCGCGGGCAGCCTCGCGCACCTCGCCATGAGCCAGATCGGCAATGCGCTGGATGTGACGATGACGCATGTCCCCTACAAGGGCGGCGGGCCGCTGGTGACCGACGCGATCGGCGGGCACGTTCCGGTGGCCATCGCCTCGACCGCGTTGTTCTCGCCGCACGTCAAGGCCGGCAAGCTGACGGCGCTGGCCGTGACGTCCGCCAAGCGCGCCGCACAATTGCCGGACACGCCGACCGTCAGCGAGCTCCGGATCGCGGGCTTCGACGCCGAGGCCTGGTGGGGCTTGCTCGCGCCGGCGAAGACGCCGCCCGAGATCATCGCACGGATGAACGCCGCCATGGTCGAGGCCTTGCAGGACCCGATGGTCAAACAGAGCCTGTCCGAACAAGGCATCGACTATCGATTGTCCTCGCCGGACGCTTTCGGCCGCTTTGTCGAAAGCGAGATCGCCCGCTGGGCCAAGGTGGTCAAGGACAACAACATCGTGGTGAAGGACTAGCCTCGATGCCCTGTGGCCGTCATTCGATCTTCAGATTGGCGTCCTTGACGACTTTGCTCCATTTCGCCGCCTCGGCCTTGATGAATGCCGCGAACTGCTCCGGCGAACCTGCGATGGGGTCGAGCATGGCGCGGTCGAGAAACTTGTCGCGGAAATCCGCGTCGGCGAACACCTTCTGAATATCGGCGTTGATTTTGACCACGACATCGCGCGGCGTGTCGGCCGGCGCCCAGATCCCGAACCAGCTCACCGCCTCGAAGCCCGGCACGCCACTCTCCGCGACCGTCGGCACGTCCGGATGGCGCGCCAGCCGGGCCTTGCTGCCGACCGCGATCGGGCGGATGTGACCGGACCGGATGCCCGGGTCGACGAGCTGCGAGCTGAGGAAGCTCAAGGGCACGTGCCCGCCCAAGCAGGTCGGCGGTCGCCGGCGCGCCGCCGCGATAATGCACCGGCGTCAGCTTCAGTCCCGGTCATGCTCTCGAACAGCACCATGTTGATGTGGCTCGAGCCGCCGAGCCCGATGGTCGCGTAGTTCAGTTCGCCCGGCTTGGCCCTGGCGTGGGCCATCACGTCCGCCAATGTCTTGAACGGTGAAGTCTGCCGGCACCACCAGGATCTGGTTCGACAGGCCGTAGCCGCTGACCGGCGTGAACTCGCTCACGTTGTAGGAGAGCTTGGCCAGCATGAACGGATTGATGGCGAAGGTTTCCATCCCGGTCGCGAACAGCGTGTAGCCGTCCGGTGCGGATTTCGCGACCAGCTCGGCGGCGATGCCGGTGGCGCCGCCAGCCTTGTTCTCGATCACGATCGGCTGGCCCCAGATCGCACCAAGCCGCGGCGCCACCGCGCGCGAGATGTTGTCGACCGAGCCGCCGGCTGGATACGGCACGACAATGCGGACCGGCTTCGATGGGAACGTCTGCGCCTGCGCAGCCGTCGCGGCCAGCACCAGACCTGCTATCGCAAGCATTGCTTTCAACGGCGCGGCCATCTGAATCTCCTGTCTTCCAAACGTTCTTTTTTCATCGCTGCTTTCATTGCGCTGTCATGTTGGCCGCCTTGATTAGCTCCAGCATGAGCTTGGCGTCGGCCTGGAGATAGGCGGCATATTCCTCCGGGCTCTTGAGAAAGATTTCGGCGCCCTGCGATTCGATTTTTTCCCTCGTCTTGGGCGTGCCGAGAGTCTGCGCGATGGCCGCGTGCAGCCGGCTGACGATCGCGGGCGGCGTTCCAGCCGGCGCCGAGATGCCATACCACGTGCTCATGGTGACGCTCGGGTATCCGGCCTCGGGCATCGACGGCGTGTCGGGCAGCGACCTGAGGCGCTTCGACGAGGCAACGGCGAGAGCCCGCAGTTGCCCGGCCTGAACCTGCGACAGGACCGCCGGGGCGTTGAGAAACGCCATGTCGACGCGGCCGCCGAGCAGATCGACCACCGCGGGCTGTGCGCCCCGATAGGGCACTTCGACGAGCTTCATATCGGCGCGCAGTTGCAAAAGAATGCCGAGAAACTGCGGGATACTGCCGACCCCGATCGACGCAAACGTCATCTTGCCCTCGGCGCCCTTGGCCGCCGCGACCAGCTCCTTCACGTTCGTGATGCGGCGATCCGGCGGCACCACCAGCACGTTCGGAACATCGGCGACGGTGGCGATCGGCGTGAAGTCCTTGATGCCGTCGTAGTTCGCGTCCTTCATCAGCGCCGGCGTAATCACGTGCGACGGCGAGCCGCCGATAAACAGCGTGTAGCCGTCCGACTTGGCCTGCGCGACGGCGCGCGCGCCGATCGCCGTGCCTGCGCCCGCACGATTTTCGACGACCACCGGGCGACCCAGCACTTCGCTCATTCCATCCGCGACGGTGCGCGCCAGCAGATCGGCCGGGCCACCGGCGGCGTAGGGGTTGATCAGCGTGATCGGCCGCTCGGGAAAGGATTGGGCGGCCGCATGTCCCACGAGCGCGCAGACCGCGACCAGAATTGCCATTGCGATGCGCGTCATTCGCCCCTCCCGGTGTCGGGTTCTTCTTTCGGCCCGCGTCGTAACGTACGATAGTTCAGTCCGTGCTCTCACAGCAAGAAACCGTATCGGCCGCATGCCGGCAGTTCGCCCGAACACCTTGCTGCCGACAACGTTGGTGGGCAGCTATCCGCAGCCCGATTGGCTGATCGACCGCGAGCGTCTCACCGCGATCGTTCCGCCACGCGCGCACGCGCGTTACCTGTGGCGCGTCGACCCGGCCTGGCTCGAACAGGCCCAGGACGACGCCACGCTTTTGGCGATCCGCGACCAGGAGCGCGCCGGCATCGATGTCATCACCGATGGCGAGATGCGGCGCGAAAGCTATTCCAACCGCTTCGCCACCGCGCTCGAAGGCATGGACAGCGACAACCCAGCGGAAATTCCGTCGCGCACGCCGGGCAAGATCCAGATCGTGCCGCGGGTGATCGGCAAGATCCGGCGCCGGCAGCCGGTGCAGGTGCGAGACGTGGCGTTCCTGCGCGCCAACACCGACCGGCCGATCAGGGTCACAATTCCCGGCCCGTTCACCATGACGCAACAGCTGTTCGACCAGCACTACAAGGACGAGGCGGCCGTCGCCATCGACTGCGCGATCGCGTTGAACGAGGAAATCAAGGAGCTGTTCGCGGCCGGTGCCGACGTCGTCCAGCTCGACGAACCATTCCTGCAGGCCTATCCGGACAAAGCGCGGCGGTTCGGCGTCTCCGCGATCAACCGCGCGATTGAAGGCGTCAATGGCGTGACCGCGGTGCACCTCTGTTTCGGCTACGGCGCCATGGTCAAGAACAAGCCTTCCGGCTATTCGTTCCTGCCGGAGCTCGTGGCCACGGCGGTCGACCAGGTTTCGATCGAGACCGCCCAGTCGAAGCTCGATTGTTCGATGCTGGCGCAGTTGCCGAGCAAACACATCGTGCTGGGCGTGCTCGATCTGCATGATCACGCCGTGGAGAGCCCCGCGACCGTCGCCGACCGCATCCGTCGCGCGCTGCCTTACGTGCCGGCGGAACGGCTGATCGTGGCGCCGGACTGCGGGCTCAAGTACCTGCCGCGCGAGGTGGCGTTTGCGAAGATGCAGGCGATGGTCGAGGGGGCAGACATCGTTCGCCGCGAGCTCGGCGGTTAGCGGCAACGCCGCGCATGAGCCCTCTCCGCATGTCATTCCGGGGCGCGAGCGTTAGCGAGCGAACCCGGAATCCAGGGCCGCTCGCTCCATCCGTGCCGCTCTGGATTTCGGGTTCACGCCTTCGCGCGTGCCCCGGAATGACGGCGAGCTTGCCGCGCCTCCCGATTCAATTTGAAACGATCGTGCGCTAAGCATCGTCGACCGGCTCGGTTGCGCGGACCGAGGGACGCGCGAGGAACGGCGCGTGCCAGGCCGCAAGCCGCGGATGGTCATTGCGCCACTGCCGGTCGGCAAAGCGAAAATCCAGATAGGCGAGCGCGCAACCGATGGCGACATGGCCGATCGAAAACGCGCTGGCCTCGAGGTCCGGCGCCTCCCGTTCGAGGCTCGCGAGCGCCGCCTCGTTGCGCGCCGCGAAACTCGCGAGATACGGCTTCGACTGCTGCTCCGCCGGCCGCATGATCTCGCCGCGCCACAGCACCAAGGCATCGAGCAGACCGTCGCCCAGCGCCTGCCGCCGCAGCGCGGTCATGCGCTCACGCGGCGCCGACGGAAACAGCTTCGGGCCCGGAATGAAGCCCGTCGAAGTACTCGCAGATGACCGCCGAGTCGTAGAGCACGGTGCCGTCGTCCAGCACCAGGGTCGGGATCTTCGACAATGGGTTGTCGACCATGAGCTCGGCGTGCGGCTTCATCATCGCGGCGACCGTGCGCACGCATTGCAGGCGGTCCGCGATCCCGGTCTCATGGGCAACGATCATGACCTTGCGCACGAACGGCGAGCGTGGCGACCAATGCAGCTTCATACGGGCCCCCAGCGGGAAATTGCCTCAAGCCTTGGCCAGCTTACACGGCGCCCATAGAATTTGCCGCCAGCAACGAGCCGAGGAGGCACACCATGGTCGAGCGACAGAACATTTTTCCCGAAGGCCTTTCCAAGCGGGTGGTCAAAGGCCATGTGCTGTACGCGCCGGTCGTCACCGTCGTGCCCGGCAAGCTTGTGTTCCTGTCCGGCATCCTGTCGCGCAACAGCAAGGCCGAGATCGTCGGCAAGGGCGATATGCGGGCGCAGATCAGCCAGGTGTTCTCCAACATCACGACCGCGCTCGCCGCCGCCGGCGCGACCTGGGCCGACGTGGTGAAGCGCCAGACCTTCACCACCGACATCGACGCTTATTTCGAGCATATCGACGCGCGGATGGAATTCTGCCGCGATGATCTCTCGACCAGCACAGCCGTCGAGGTGCGGCGCCTGTCGCATCCGGATTTCCTGGTCGAGGTCGAGGTCCTGGCCGTGGTCAAGGCGTGATGCGCAACCGCTTCTGCACGAACGGGATCGCGCCGACGATCAGCGACAGCACTCCGCAGCCGCACGCGATGACCGTCATCGGCCACGGCGTACCGTCGGCCAGAAAGCCGTAGAGCTGGGCAAAGACCGCGCCGAAGAAATGCTGCATGAACACGCCAATGCCGGAGGCGGTGCCGGCATAGCGCGGAATTTCCGCCATGGCGGCGGCCTGGCCATAGGGCATGGCGATGCCCTGCGACAACGTCAGAAAGAACCCCGGCAGGAAGAACGTCAGCGGCGTGATAGAGCCATGCCACAGCGCCAGTGCCTGACCCGCCACCGCGACGAGCGACAGTATCGATCCCGTCAGCACCATGGTCTCGGTGGATATCCGGTTGCCGATGCGGCTCGAAATCAGGCTGCCGGTGAAGAACCCGACCGGAAACATCACAAAGTACAGCCCGAACTCGGTCGCCGGCCGGTGCAGCAGCTCGGTCATCAGCGAGGCCGCGGCCGTCGCCATCACCAGGAAGGCGCCGGTGGCAAAGCCGCTTTGCAGCACGAAGGCGTTGAAGCGAAGCCGGCTGAACAGCGCGACGAAGCTTTGCAGGACGCTTTCGCCGCTCGCGGTGCGGCTCGCAGCCGGATGGGTTTCGTAGAGCTGCACGTAGGCCATCAGCGCGATCGCGCCGCCGGCCAGCACGGCGAACACGAACGTGCTGCGCCAACCCAGCGTGTCGATCAGCACGCCGGCGATGGTCGGCGCCACCATCGGGCCGAGCGTGCCGAACATCGTCAGATAGGCGATCGCCTTGACCAGCTGGTCGGCGCGGTAGGCGTCGCGCGCGATCGCGCGGACCAGCGGCAGACCGACGCCCGCGCCGATCGCCTGAAGCAGCCGTCCGAAGAACAGCGTTGTCGCCGTCTGGGCGAACGCCGACAGCACGCTGCCGAGGAGGAACAGCGCAAGCCCCGACAGCAGCACCGGCCGCCGGCCGTAGCGGTCCGACAACGAGCCATAGCACAAGGTCGCGAATGCCATGCCGAACAGCGCGACGCTGAACATGAGCTGGGCACCGGCGTGACCGAGCCCGAGCGCGACCTTCACCTCCGGGATGACCGGAAAGAACAGGTGCACGGCGAGCGGCGTGATCAGCGCCACCATCGCCAGCGACAGCGCGAACACGCGCCCGGGCGGGCGCTTGCGTTCCGTCACGGTCACGCGAGTGTCGGGAACAGCCGCTGCGCGTTCCCCCGGTCGATGGCCGCCCGCTGCGCCGGCGTGATGGCGTCGAGCTCGGCATAGGTCCGCATCGCTTCTTCGGTGACGCGGACGTTGGCAAACGGCCAGTCGGTGCCGAACACGATCTGATCCATCGACGCCACGTTCGACAGGCAGCCCCAGGTCTGCGCGCCCGGTGACAGCGCGTTGTCGAACCAAAATCGCCGCAGCAGACCGAAAATGTCGTCGCGTGACATCTGCTTGAGCCGCTTGTCGATCATCGGCGACACCGATAGCCGCCAGGAGAAGTACGGCGCCAATCCACCGGCATGCGGCAGGATGAAGCGGACGCGCGGATAACGCTCCAGCGCGCCGCCGAAGATCAGGTTGACCACCGCCCGCGTGGTGTCGAACAGGTATTCCATCATGAACGCCGGCCACGGCAGGTCGATCAGCTTGTTGGTCGGATGCGCGCCGGGATGCACGAACACCACGCCGTCGCGCGCGTTGAGCGCCTCCATTACCGGATCGAACCTGGGATCGCCGAGGAACGCGCCGTCGTAGCTCGCAAACAGGCTGACCCCGGAAAACTTCAGCGTGTCGAGCGCGTAGCCGATCTCCTCGACCGCGTGCCGCACGTCCCACATCGACACCGTGCCGAACGCGCCGAAGCGCTTGCCGTGCTTGGCATTGAGCTCAGCCGCATAGTCGTTGCAGCGGCGCGCCAGCGCCTTGGCGACGTCGGGCTTGCAGAACTGCACGCCGGGCTGCGCCAGCGACGTGAGCGCTGTCGCAATCTCGAAGCGGTCCATGACCTCGAGCGCGAGTTGCTCCGACCAATCCGGGTAGCGGCCGATCGCCGGTCCCGAGCCCGCCGCATAGACCGCTTCGGCGTAGAATTGCGGGATCACATGAAAATGGACGTCGATCCGTCGCGCATTCGGCATGGCTCAGACCCCGCCCTTGCTGCTCGCCAGCATGTCGCCGCAGCCGGCGCGGCGCGCCCAGAACTCCCAGCCGCGCTGCATTTCCGGCGAGCCGGCGCGGAAGTTGTTGCGGGTGCGCAGCTCGCCCTCCGACAGCGCCTTGAATTCGCCGATGCGCATGGCGGCGAGCAGCACGCGGGCGTTGCGCGGCAGATAAACCGACAGGCGCACCAGCTTGAGCAGGCCGTCGGCGGCCGCCGAGAAGCCGTGGCCGCGCATCAGCACCACGCTGTCGCTGCCGAGCTTGCGGGCCAGGTCGCGGCCCTGCGCCATGTTGATCACCAGCAGGTTGGTCTCATCGCCGAATTTTTCGGCGATATCCCACACCGGCACGTGCGCGCCCATGTCGCTGGCGACGTGCGCGACGCAGCACATCGGGGTCTTGGAAATGCTGAACGGCAGGATGTCCTCGGCATGGGAGTGAATGACGGCGTTGACGTCCGGCCGCGCCTCGTAGATCGCGCCATGGATGAAGCGCTCCAGATAAGGCGGCCGCGAATCGTTGACCGGCTGGCCGTCGAGCATGAATTCGATGATGTCGCCGCGGGTGACGAACTCGGGGCTGAGCGAGCGCGACAAGAGATATCGGTCGGGCTTCTGCGGGTGCCGGATGCTGACATGGCCGTAGGCGTCGACCACGTCCTCCTTGGCGAGGATTCGATTGGCAATCACCAGATCGCCGATTGAGCGTTCCAACTCGTCCATGGTTCCGGCTCCTCCCCTGCCCCACGCTTCGCGCACGCGCGCGAGGACGCGCGTGCAGCCGACGTTAGCGAAAGGCCTGCAGTGAGTCTCGCTTGATGGCGGCGCAAGACCGCAACGCTGGCATTCGACGCGCGCGCGGCGTCCGCCGCCCGGTCAGTTAGAGTTGACGGGTGCGCGTGCGCCGACCATCGCGGGTTCCCCGGCGATGCTCGACTTGATCGCCTGGTTCCTGATGGTCTGGCCAGCCTCCTGGATCACCCGGTCGTCGTCGCGTCGGGTCTCAAAGGCGCTCGCCCAGTTGTTCGTGGCCAATGAATAGTTCGACACCGCCGGCATGGTGACGTCGGCTGCGGCGGTCGCAACATCGTATTCGCGCCGGTCGTAGTTCGCGACGCCGCGGTCATGGAAGGCCCTGGCATAGTCAGGATTGAGCTTGATCGCCTTGTTCAGGTCGAGGCTGGCGCGGTCGAACTCGCGCCGGTCGTAATAGGCCATGCCGCGGTTGTAATGCGCCAAGGCGTAATTGGCATCGAGCCGGATCGCCTGCTGATAGTCGGCGAGCGCATGGTCTTTGCTGCCCCGATTGCGGTGGGAAAAGCCGCGGTTGTTGTAGGCCATCGCATCGTTGGGATTGAGCTTGATGGCCTGGTCGAAGCTCGCGATGGCGAGATCATGCTGGCCTTTGTCGTCATAGGCCAGTCCGCGATTGTTGAAAGCCGCGGCAAAGCTCGGGTTGAGCTTGATCGCCTGATTGTAGTCGGCGATGGCGCGGTCGTAGTCCTTTTTCACGAACAACGCGTTGCCCCGGTCGTAGAACGCCATCGCATAGGCTCGGATCGAGCCGCACCGCCTGATCGAAATCGGCGATGGCGCGCTCGATGTCGCCGTTGTTGCGATAAGCAAAGCCACGATTGCGATAGGCGCGCGCGTTCCGCGGGTCGAGTTTGATGGCCTGGTTGAAATCGGCAATGGCGCGCTCGGTATCGCCCTTCATGCCGTGGCTTGTGCCGCGGTTGCTAAATGCCGTCGCCGAGCGCGGATCGAGCTTGATGGCCTGATCGAAATCGGCCATGGCGCGGTCGAAATCGCCGCGGCTGCGATGGATCAGACCGCGATTGTTGTAGGCCATGGCGTTGCCGCCATCGAGCTGGATGACCCGGCTGAAATCGGCCATCGACCGCTCGGCGTCGCGCTCGCGAAGCGCGAGTCCGCGACCGTACAAGGCCTGCGCATCGTTCGGCTGTAGCTTGATCGCCTGTTCGAAGTCGGCGACGGCGCGATCGTGCGCCCGCTGCTCCAGGTGGGCGCTGCCGCGAGCGTAGAACGCTGTCGCAAACCGCGGATTGAGTCCGATCGCCTCGCTGAAGTCCGCAATGGCGCGATCGAGCTCGCCGCGATTGCGCTTGATCAGACCACGATTGTAGTACGCCACCGCGCTTTTCGGATTGAGCCGGATCGCCTGGTCGAGGTCCGCCAGCGCCCGCTCGGCATCGCCGCGAATGCCATAGGCCGCGCCGCGGTCGCCATAGGCCAGCGCATAATTCGGATTGAGCTTGATCGCCTGGTTCTGATCGGCAATGGCGCGATCGAGGTCGCGCTTGCTGGCGTAGGCATTGCCGCGGTTGTGATAGGCCACTGCGTCGCCCGGGTTGAGCCGGATCGCCTGATGGTAGTTTTCCAGCGCGCGGTCGTAGTCGGCCTTGTCGTAATAGGCGTTGCCGCGATTGTAGAACGCAAGCGGATCGTTCGGATTGAGCCGGGTCGCCTGGTCGAAGTCTGCGATTGCGCGATTGAAGTCGCCCTTGACGCCAAAGGCGACGCCGCGATTGGTGTAGGATGGCGCATACTTGCCATCGAGCGCGATGGCCTGGTCGAAGTCCTTGATCGCCTGATCGAGCTGCCCGCGCGCTCCATAGGCCAGGCCGCGATCGTTGAACGCCAGTGCGCTGTTGCCGCCGATCCTGATGGCGTGACTGACATCCGCAATGGCCCGGTCATGGTCGCGCTTGCGCGCGTGGGCGTTGCCGCGGGCGTGGAACACCGGCGCGAGCTTGCCGTCGAGCGCGATGGCACGGTCGAAGTCCGCGATGGCACGATCGAAGTCGCGCCGGCCGTAATGAGTGATGCCGCGGTTGTAGTGGGTGAACGCGTTGCCTGGGTCGAGCGCGATCGCCTGGTCGAAGTCCGCGACCGCGCGCTCGAGCTCGCGCCGGTCGTGGCGGAGGAGGCCGCGATCATGGAAGGCGCGGCCGTTGCGGGGATCGAGCTTGATCGCCTGATCGAAATCGGTCAGCGCGCGATCGAGCTCGCGCTTGCCGTAATAGGCGTTGCCACGGTTGTGGTGCACCGCGCCGTTGCCGGCATCGAGCTTGAGCGACTGGTCATAGTCGGCAATCGCCTTGTCGAATTCGCCCTTGGCGTCGAACGTCAGCCCGCGTTCGTTGAACACCATCGCAAGCGCGCGGTCGTCCTTGGCGCCGAGCTTGGCGGCCTGGCTCAAATCCTGGATCGCGCTCTCGTAGTCGCGCCGGTCGCGCTGGGCTAGGCCGCGATTGCGATAGGCCTGGACCAAGCCCGGGTTGATCTTGATGGCCTGGTCGAAATCGGCAATGGCGCGGTTGGTATCGCCGCGCCGCCACAGCAGCGCACCCCGGCTGTTATAGGCGGCGTCGAAGTTCGGATTGAGCCGGATCGCCTGGTCGAAGTCGGCGATGGCGCGCTCATCCTGCCCCCGGGCGGCCAGCGCGGCGCCACGCTCGTGGTAGATCAGCGCGAAGTTCGGATTGAGCTTCAGCGCCTGTTGGAAATCCGCCATTGCGCCGTCGTAATCCTTGGCGGCAGAGCGCGCCTGGCCGCGACCCAGGTGGTGGCTGAACTCGTTCGGATTGAGCTTGATCGCCGCCGCGAAATCCTTGATCGCCTGATCGAGATCGCCCTTGGCGCGATGGGCCTGGGCGCGATCGCCATAGGCGGCGTCGAAGTTCGGGCTGATGGCGATCGCCTGGCTGAAGTCGGCGATGGCGCCCTCGATATCGCCCTTGCTGTGGCGCGCCAGGCCGCGGTTGCGATAGGCGGCGTCGAATCCGGGATTGAGTTTGACGGTCTGGTCGAAGTCGGCGAGCGCACGCGTCACGTCGCCTTGATCGCGATAGGCCAGGCCGCGACGGTAGTAGGCCATGTCGTGGTCCGGATCGAGCTTGATCGCCTGGCTGAAATCGGCGATGGCGCGGTCGAGCTTGCCGAGCGTGGCATGGACCAGGCCGCGATCGTGGTAGGCGGCGGCAAACTTGCCGTCGAACTTGATCGCGTTGTCGAGGTCGGCGATGGCGCGCTCGTAATCGCGCTTGCTGCTATAGGCGAGCCCGCGGCTGGCATAGGCCGGCGCGAACCGCGCATTGATCTTGATTGCCTGATCGAAATCCTTGATGGCGCGCTCGACGTCGCCTTTGTCGCGAAACGCAAGGCCGCGGTTGTGCCACGCCACCGCACTGCCGCCATTGCTGAGCTTGATCGACTGATCGAAGTCGGCGATGGCGTTGTCGTATTCGCGCTTGTCGTAATAGGCGGTGCCGCGATTGGCATAGGCCGCCGCGAACCGCGGATCGAGCCTGATCGCCTGGTCGAAGTCGGCGAAGGCGTTGGCGCCGTCGCCCCTGTTCCAAAACGCGTAGCCACGGTTGTTGAACGCCGACGCGTCCTTGGGATTAATTTTGATTGCCTGCGACAAATCCGCGATGGCGTTTTCAAAATCGCCCCGGTCGCAATACGCCATGCCGCGGTTGTAGAGGGCCGCGCCGTAGTTGGGATTGGCCTTGATCGCCTGATCGAAGTCGGCGATGGCCCGATCGAGATCGCGCTTGCTCTGATAGGCCTCGCCGCGATTGTTGTAGGCCAGGGCAAACCGGGCATCGTGTCGGATCGCCTGATCGAAATCCTCGATGGCGCGATCGACGTTGCCCTTGGCAATGTAAACCTGGCCGCGGGTGTTGAACGCCAGCGCATAGTTCGGCCGGGCGTTGATCGCCTCACTGAGATTCTGGATGGCGCGGTCGTAATCGCGCCGCGCCACATAGGCGAGGCCCCGACTGTAATAGGCCGGCGCATAACCGGGGTTGTTTCGCAGCGCCTGCTCGAAGTCGGCGAGCGCGCGGTCGAACTCATGCCGCTCGGCATGGACGAGGCCGCGATTGTAGAACGCCAGCGCGTTGCGCGGGTCGATGCGGATCGCCTGGCTGAAATCGGCGATGGCGCGCTCATGCTCGCCCTTGTCGCGGAACGCCAGGCCGCGGTTGTAGTACGGCAGCGGATTCTTCGGCTCGAGCTTGATCGACTGCTCGAAATCGGCGAGCGCGCGGACCATGTCGCCCATGGCGCGGAACGTCAGGCCGCGACTGTAATAGGCCTGTGAATCCTTGGGCTCGAGCTCGATCGCCTTGCTCAGATCGGCGACCGCCCGCTCGTATTCGTGCCGGTCGTAATAGGCGATGCCGCGATCGTAGAAGGCTAGCGCGTAGTTCGGATTGATCTTCAGCGCCTGGCTGTAGTCCTGGATGGCGCGATCGTGGTCGCGCTTGTCGTAATAGACGTTGCCGCGATTGTAATAGGCCACCGCCAATCCGGGATTGATCTCGATCGCCCGGTCGTAGCTGGCGATGGCGGCATCGGTCTCGCCCTTGTTGCGGTAAGCGAGCCCGCGATTGTTGTGAGCCAGCGCGTCCTTGGGATTGCTCCGAATCGCCTGATCGAAGTCCTCGACCGCACGATCGATCTCGCCCTTGGCCGCATAGGCGAGCCCGCGTTCGTTCACCGCCGCGGTCAGGTTAGGATCGAGCTTGATCGCCTGATCGAAGTCGCGGATGGCGCGCTCGAAGTCGCGCAGCTCGCGATAGGCGAGACCGCGGTGGGCGTAAAGCACCGCCAGCGCCTCGGGCTTGTCCTGCGCCATGCCGATGGCAGTCGTGCACGCGGCAACCACCGCGTCGGGCGGCAATTGCTTGTTCGGGCATGCCGCCCGATCGGCCGAAGTCTTTGCCGGCTCCGGCCGCGCTCGGACTTGCTGCGGAGGGGATTGCGACCTGCGGTGTTGCGGTAGCGCATACAATGGCTCGCGGCGCGCCGGATTCCACTGTTGATACCCCGGCGCAGTTTGCAATTGCCGGTCCCGCGGCCAATACGAATCCTGCGCGGAGGCCGGCGGGCCGCCGGACCAAATGATCGCAGTCAGCGCTGTCGCGCCGACGATCTGCCGCATGCCGCTGTTCATTTCCTTCTGGCGCTTCCGCTACGCACTACCCCGCGTTTTTAGCTTGCGGGCCGCGGTATGCGGTCGGCTTTCGGCCGGTAACACTAATTCGCACCCACCCGCGATCACCGGTGTACACAGGTAAGATTAACGCAATCAATCCGCGGCCCGATCGGCCGATGTTATTGGGCCGTCAAGGAAAAGCGGCTACAAAAATCGCGGCTACTCGAACCCCGTCAGTCCGCGCGATGAATCTCGTTCTGATCAAGCTGTTTGCGACCGCGCTCGCGCTGGCGCAGGTCACGACGCGGCCCGACTCGCTCAAGATCGAATTCGACCCGGTGGCCGACCAGCCCGAGGTCGTGCAGCTGCTGCGCAGCGGCTGCGCGCACATGCGCAAGGCGTTCGACATCGAGGACCTCAATCTCGACATCCTGGTCGAAACCGCGATGGAGGATCCCAAGGGCGTCACCGGCGAAATCCGGGCGTTTCGCGGCCTTAGCTTCGACGAGCTGTTTCTGGCCTACAAGCAATTCTGCGGCAATGATCCGGTCGATCGCGCGACCTTTGACCTCAAGCCGGTGATCGAGTTCTACAACAAGGTCGCCGCCGACCTGCCCGACCACAACAGGCTGAAGAACCTCATGCTGCCCGGCACCAGCGTGGTGCTCGACAACAAGGGCGAGAAGTTCGCCGAGCTGTTCGAGTCCGACCATCGCCGCGTCTGGATGCCGATCAGCGCGATTCCCGACCACGTGCAGCAGGCCTTCATCGCCGCCGAGGACAAACGGTTCTATCAGCACAAGGGCATCGACGAGCGCGGCCTGATCCGGGCGTTCATCACCAACCTGGCCGAGCCCGACCGGCCGCAGGGCGGCTCCACGATCACCCAGCAGGTCGCCAAGAATCTCCTGGTCGGCGACGACGTGAGCTACGAGCGCAAGATTCGCGAAATGATCGTGGCCTCGCGCATCGACCAGATGCTGAGCAAGGCGGAAATTCTCGAGATCTACCTCAACTCGATCTATCTCGGCCGCGGCTCGTGGGGCATCGACACGGCGGCGCGCAGCTATTTCAAGAAGCCGGCCGCGGAGCTCGGCGCCACCGAGGGCGCGATGCTGGCGGCAATGGCCAAAGGCCCGGCGTATTTCAGCCCCGACCGCTATCCCGAACGCGCGCGCGAACGCTACGCCTATGTGCTCAAGCGAATGCAGGACGACAACGTCGCCGGCGCCGAGCCGTTCGTGCCCGGCGGCACGCCAATGCCGCGGATCGTGCCCCACGAGCGGCCGCGGCGCGAGGTCGGATTTCATTACATCGACTACTTGATGAAAGAGGCGCGCCGGCTGGTCGGCATGCAATCGCTGACGGCGGAATCCTACACGGTGCACTCCACCATCAACGCCAAGCTGCAGCGCGCCACCGAAATCGCGCTGCAGGAGGGCTTGGCGCGCTACGAAATGGCCACCGGCCGGGCCGATTTTGACGGCGCCGAGATCAATCTCGGTGAAACCATCATGCGGGTGGCGGGCGAGCAGAGCACGCGCGCGCAGCGCCGCGGGCGCGTCGTCAAGCCGGTGTGGCAGCTCGCGCTGCAGGCCGCGCGGCTGCCGCTGTACGACGTGCATTGGCCGGCGGCGGTGGTGCTGGAACGCCGCGCCGATGCCGCCGGGCGCCTGCAAATCCGCGTCGGCTTGAGCGACGGACGGATCGTGCCGCTGGTGACGGGGCGCGTCGATCCGGGGGCGTTCAAGGTCAACGACGTGATCTACGTCAAGGTGGTCGAAGGCAAGCGCAGCAACGACGCGCGCGCCGAGCTGCGGATGCGTCCGCAGGTGCAGGGCGCGGCGCTGGTTTTGGAGAACAAGACCGGGCGGATTCTCGCCATGGCCGGCGGCTTCTCCTATCCGCTGAGCCAGCTCAACCGCACCGAACAGGCGCAGCGGCAGCCGGGCTCGTCGATCAAGCCGCTCATCTATCTGGCCGCGCTGCACAGCGGGTTGCAGCCCAACACGCTGGTGTACGACCTGCCGGTGGTGTTGCCGCCGATCCCCGGCGTCAGCAACCATTATTGGAGCCCGAAGAACTACGACGGCTCGTCGCGGGGCACGATGACCTTGCGCCGCGCGCTCGAGAATTCGAAAAATCTCGTGACCGTGCGCTTGCTCGAAGGCGGCGTCGACAAGAACCCGACCAAGAGCCTGAGCATGATCTGCGAGCTGGCGCTGGACGCGGGAATTTATCCGGAATGCATCAAAAACTATCCGTTCGTGCTGGGCGCGCAGGCGGTGCGGATGATCGATCTCGCCGCCTTCTACGCCGCCATCGCCAATGAGGGCGCGCGCGTCACGCCTTATTCCATCGAGTCGATCGAACAGCCGGGCAACCCGGTCTATCGCCATCACGCGCCGCCCCCGACGATCCTGGCCGCGGGCGACCGCGTCGCGTTCTACCAGTTGCGGACCATTCTCGAAGGCGTGGTCGCGCGCGGCACCGCGGCGTCGATGAAGCACCTCACCCATTACATCGGCGGCAAGACCGGCACCACCGACAATGAAAACGACGCCTGGTTCGTCGGCTTCAGCAGCGACGTCACGGTCGCGGTGTGGGTCGGCTACGACAATGCCAGGGGCAAGGACACGCTCGGACACGGCCAGACCGGCGGCCGGGTCGCGGTGCCGATCTTCGAACCGATCATCCAGGCCACCTGGGCCACCCATGCGCCGAAGTCGCCGCTGCCGCCGCCCTCGCCTGAGGCGGCCCGCCAGCTCAGGTCCATGCCGATCGACCTCAACAGCGGCGAGATGATCTTGGGGCGCGGGCCCAATGCGTTCCAGGAATACTTCCGGCTCGACGTGCAACGACGGCTGCACGACACCCGTCACATCCTGGTCGACCGCCGCCGCGGCGTGCCGCGCAGCGAGGCCCGGCCGATGCCGGCGGACTTTGAGAGCCGTGCGCGTGCGCGCCCGAGTGAAAAGGCCTATCCGGTCGTTCCGGAGCGGCGGATGCGGGGCTTCCGTGACGTTTTCGGTCTCTTAAGGTGACCGGTGCATAAATCGGCCATGGTCCTATGGGCAATGCCATGCGGGCGCGCCACACTGGAGTTGAGGTAGGCGGTATGCGGTTCAGAAGTGCGACCATGGCCTTGCTGATGCTCGCGGCCCCGGTCGCGTTCGCCGGCGCGGCCGATTTTGAGATCGTCAAGGTGACATCGGTCGCCGGCGCCGGCACAGACAAGCTCAGGCCGAAGATCATCTTCTTCAACGATTACCGCCTCGACGAAAATTCCGACAAGGGCGCCTTCATCCATTTCGATGAGTGGTCGCGCACCAAGCCGATCCAGCGTCAGTTCCTCAGCCTGTTCCCGAGCTTCACCGAAGGCATGGTCCACAGGATCATCGACGGCACGCGCAAGGAGGTGAAGGACGAGCTGCAGATGTTCATCACCGAGGCGCGATTTCTGCTGTCGAAGCCGACGGCCTCGATCAATCTGAAATCCTACGCCACGCTGCCGTTCATCCAGAGCATCGATCCCTCGATCAAGCACGAGCCGATCAAGCCGTCCGACGTATCGATCCTCAAGGACGAGCGCTCTTCCAACAACAAGAACCCGGAGCGAGCGTGGTGCGAGGGCCCGGGCGTCACTGGCTGCATCCGCTCGACCTACAAGCTGGAAGGCAAGCTGCCGATCGGCGTGGCGCTCGCCAACAAGATCCGCGAGGGCGAGAGGAAGCTTTCGGATTCGATCGAATTCGAAAGCGAGCTGCGCCTGCTGACCGCGGCCGACTTCGACGAGGACGCGCTCAAGAAGCTGACCGGGGTGAACACGCCGGTCGCCGGCGTGCTCGAGCAGACCATGTTCAATGTCAATCAGGTGATGCGCTTCGGCAAGCTGGTGGCGGTGTTCCAGCCCAATCCAGCGGACGCCAAGACCACCATCGCGACCGTCATGATCGCGCTGGCGATCAGCTCCAGCACTCTCGAAACGAAGAAAAAGTACCAGTCGGTGCCGGTGCTGCGGAACCTGGTGCCGTCGCAGGTTCTGCTCGGCAACAGCTCGTTCAACACCGGCAATTCGATCAGCGCCGGCCTGCCGAGCTTCGTCCGCAACCGGATCAAGGCGATCGCCGGCATTCTCGATCACGGGTAATCGCCCGCTTGCCGGTTGGCTTGCGCGCCATTCGCCAAGTTCTCCGCCGTCATGCCCGGCCTTGTGCCGGGCATCCACGTCTTTCGTCCCACAAAGCAAGACGTGGATGGCCGGAATATAGGCGAGCGAAGCGACGCCGTTCTTCGAACGGCTATGCCCGGCCATGACGTGGAGACGTAGGCGCGTTATGGTAACGCCGAAGCCCGCCCTCGCGGGGTTGGTGCCAAGCGTCATTGTGGAGAACAAAATGCCGACCGAAGCGACCCAGGCTCTGGCTCAGTTCGCAGCCACGTTGCAATACGACCAGATCCCGGAGCGCGTGCGCGAGCAGTGCAAGAACCTGCTGCTCGACACCCTGGCCTGCGCGGTCGCCGGCCATCAGGGCGAGGAGACCGGCCAGATCACCGCGCTCGCCGCGGCGCTGGCGCAGTCGCACGAGACCAGCGTGATCGGCGGCGATCGCCTGTCGCTCGCCGGCGCCACCGTGCTCAACGGCTTCCTGATCACCGCCGTCACCATGTGCGACGCCCACACCTCGACCATGACCCACATCACGCCCGAGGTCGTGCCGCCGGCGCTGGCGATCGCCGAGCGCGACGGCGCGAGCGGCCGCGACCTGCTGGTCGCGCTCGCCGCCGGCATGGAGACCATGACCCGCATCGGCATCGGCACCGATTATCCGGCGTTCCGCGCCCGCGGCTGGCATGGCCCCGGCACGCTCGGTCCGTTCGGCGCGGCGGCGGCGGTCGGGCGCCTGCTGCATCTCGACGCCGAGACCATGGCCAAGGCGCTCGGCCTCGCCGGCAGCCAGTCGGCCGGCACCTTCGCGGCCTGGGCGACGCCGACCGTGAAATTCCATCAATGCCGCGGCGCGTTGTCCGGCCTGATGGCGGCGCTGCTGGCCGAGCAGAAGTTCCTCGCCACCAAGGAGTTCCTCACCGCCAAGGACGGCGGCTTCTACAACACCTATTCCAACGGCGGAAAGCCGGAGGTGGCGACCGCCGAGCTCGGCCAGCGCTGGGAGCTCGAACAGATTTCGCTGCGGCTGTGGCCGTCGGCATCGTCGACGCAGACCATGAACACGGCGCTGTTCGACCTGGTCGAAAAGCACGCGCCGGCGTTCGACAAGATCAAGAAGGTGCGCGTGTCGTTCAGCCAGGCGGTCTACGATTTCCACGGCAAGCTGCCGAACTACAAGGGCAAGTTCGACGCGCTGATCTCGGCGCATTACGTCGCCGCCGCGATCCTGCACGATCGCGCGCTCACGCTCACCCAGTTCGAGCCGGCGCGTTATGACGATCCGAAGCTGCGACGCGCCGCGGCCGAGCTGATCGAGGTCAAGCCGGATGCCGGTCTCAGCGGCAACGTCTGCGCGGTCGAGATCGAGATGGCCGACGGCACGAAGCTTGCGTCGCGCTGCGAGCATCCGCGCGGCTCGCCGAAGAACCCATTGTCGCGCGCCCAGATCGAGACCAAGCTCCGCAGCTATGCCAAGGGCGTGCTGTCGGACGCGCAGTGCGAGGCCGCGATCGCCGCGGTCAGCCGGCTGGAAACTCTCGCCTCGACGCGCGAGCTGATGGACCTGTTGCGCGGCTCGGCCAAACCCGTGCGCGGCTCGCGCGCGGCCTGATCACGAGCCAATGCCGCGTCCTCTCCTCCGGTCATTCCGGGGCGCGGGCGAAAGCCCGCGAACCCGGAATCCAGATGCAAGCACGGGCCAAGCTTCTGGATTCCGGGTCCCGCGCTACCGCGCGGTCCCGGAATGACCGCGGAGAGTCAGTCGCGCGTCATGCGGGATAACCTTGCTCCAGATGCCGACGATGCGTGAACTGCGTTGCACGCATGTGCTGCCGAATGCGACCGCGCCGGCCGCGGGCGCGCATGTCATCCGGATCGACGGCGACCGCATCGTGTCGGTCGAAGCCGCGGAGCCCCCGTCTCGGCGGTTGCTGGCACTGCCGGCGCCGACCAACGCCCACGACCATTGCCGCGTCACCTCGACCTCGGCCTATGGCGGGGCCGGCAAGCCGCTCGAGACCTGGATCGCCTATCTGGCGCTGTTGCCGTCGATCGATCCCTATCTCGCTGCCGCGGTCTCGCTGTCGCGCAGCGCGCTCGGCGGCGCCGGCGCCGTCATGGTGCACTACACCCGCATCCAGGGCCTGACCGATCTGCCGACCGAGGCCGCCGACGTCGCGCGCGCCGCCCGCGACGTCGGCGTGCGCGTTGGCTTTGCGGCGACCATGCGCAACCGCAACCCCTTGGTCTACGGGCCCTCGGAGCCCATTCTGGCCGCGCTGTCGAGTGAAGCCCGCGACGAAGTTCAGAAGCGCTTCATGCGGCCGCCGTTGCCGGTGGACGCGCAGATCGCGCTGATCGACGCCGTCGCCAGCGCCGCCGCCAACCCGATGTTCGACGTGCAATACGGTCCGCAGGCGGTGCAATGGTGCACGCACGATCTGTTGGAGGCGATCGCGGACGCGTCCCGCCGCACCGGCCGCCGCATTCATATGCACCTGCTGGAGACCAGCACACAGCGCGCCTGGCTTGACGCCAACTATCCCGGCGGCATCGTCAAATTCCTCGACAGCATCGGGTTCCTCAGTCCGCGCCTGACGCTTGCCCATTGCACCTGGGCGCGGCCCGACGAGCTGGAGCTGATCGCTAGCCGCGGCGTCACGATCGCGGTCAACACCAGCTCGAACCTGCACTTGCGCTCCGGGATCGCGCCATTGAAGGAAATGGTGAAACGCGGCTGCCGGGTGGCGCTCGGTCTCGACGGCTCGACCTTCGACGAGGACGACGACGCGCTCCGCGAGATGCGGCTGGCGCATCTGCTGCATCAAGGCGTCGCGTTCACGACCGACGTCGACCGCCCGGCGATGCTGCGCATGGCATTTCAAAACGGACGCTTGTCGGTCACCAACCGCGACGACGGCGGCGCGCTGGCCGCCGGCATGCCGGCCGACATCCTGGTGCTGGACTGGGACGCCGTCGACGCCGAACGTTTGCGGCCGGATCTCGATCCTCAGGATCTGCTGTTCGCGCGCAGCACCATGCGCCACATTCACGAGCTGATCGTCGCCGGCCGCCCGGTGGTGCGCGACGGCGCGGTGCTCGGCGTCGACTATCCGGCCATGCGCGACGACATGCTGGCGCGCCTACGCACCGACATGCATCGGAGCGCGGGCCTTGCCGCAGCGCTTCGCGAGCTGGAGCGGGCGGTGGCGGCGCATTACCAGTCGCAACCGCCCTGTTGCTGAGGTGTTTCGCTCGCCGCCATCCCACGCGACTTCCGTGCTTGTTCGCATATAATCTGATCCAGTGCACCGAATGACTGCCGGCTGCAATTGGCTGCCAAGGCGAACGTCGCCCATGCGCGGCGCTGCTCGCGGGGACGAAAGGAGTGCGACCGATGAATGAAGTCACATCCAACGTGATCTGCCCCGGCACTCAGCCCACCATCCGAGATCAGTGGTATGTGATCGCGTTCTCGCATGAGGTCCAACCAGGCCGGCCGTTCGCGCGAAAATGCATGGACGAGCCGATCGTGCTGTTTCGCGATGCCGACGGTCAGGTGGCGGCCTTGTATGACCGCTGCCCGCATCGCGCCGTGCCGCTGTCACAAGGCAGGGTGCTGAATCACGCCATCGAGTGCGCGTATCACGGCTTTCAGTTCGACCGAACCGGGCGCTGCGTGTTGATCCCGAGCGAACAGCGCGTGCCGCGTTCGGTGTCCACGCGAAGCTATCCGGTCGTCGAACAGATGCAGTTTGTGTGGATTTGGATGGGCGATCCGGCCAAGGCTGATCCTGCGCTGGTGCCGTCCTACGCGCAATTCGGTTGCGGCGACCAAGATCACGGCCAATGGCGGTTCGAGCCCTACTTCATGATGGAGATCAAGGCCAACTATTCGCTGCTGTTCGAAAACCTGCTCGACACCTCTCACATCAGCTTCCTGCACATCGGCGGCATCGATGGCGGGGCCATGGCCACCACGCCGTACACGATCAGCTCCGATAACTTGACCGTGACATTGGAGCGCAATCTGGCGCGCGACGTGGCCGTGCCTGGGACGGCGAAGCTGTTCTCAATGCCGGTCGGCCAGGTGTTCAGTCGGCGGTTGCGCTCGGTAAGCTTCCTTCCCAACCTGCACCTCATCAGCAATACGATTGGGTTCCCTGACGAGCCAAGCCGCAAGCCGAATGTGCGTCTGAACATCATGCCGATCACGCCGGCGAGCCGTAACCACCTCTACCAGTTCGTGGTCATCGCGATGTCCTATCCGGCCGATGTCACCCAGGACATGAAGGATCAGCTGTGGACGGTGTTCGCCCAGGACAAGGATGCGTTGGAGGCGATCCAGGCGGGTTACGAGGAGTTCGGACCGGATCTGCGCGAGGTCAGCGTAAAAGCCGACGCGGCTGCCGTGATGGCGCGGCGCATCATCGCGCGCTTGGGACGAGCGAGCGCGCAGAACGGAGTGTCGGCAGCGCCGCCGCCAGAGCCCACAGCCGCTCCGGCCGACGCGGCGCGGGTGTGAGCGCGGACTCCGTTTCGTGTTGCGCGGCTGCCTCTATTTAACTTAGAGCATGATCCCGAAAAGTGGGAACCGGTTTTCGGAAAAGATCATGCTCAAACAAAGAAATAGATCGCGATGACGATTCGAAGAAAAGTTATCGCGATCTAGGCTCGGATTTCGCCTTCATTTGCGCGAGCTCGCTATTCAACTTCTCTATCGCTGACTTGAGCGCCACAATTTCGGCTTGGGCGGTGGCGAGCGCTCGGCCTGATGCAGTGATCTTGGCGTGCGTTTCGCGCGCCAGCTTCGATAGCGTTTGTTGAAGAAATTCGTCATTGCTTTGCAGGCATCCGGTCCGACGCTCCATCTGCTTTTCTGCGGTGCAGAGCTCGAGGCCAGGAATGTCCTGTGCGGTCGCAGGCGACGACATCAGGGCAACGAGCATCATCGCGCAGCAAAAGGATCGTCGCATGGTACCTCCGATCAGAGCGGCAAGGGCCCCATGACATCATAAGCAAGAATTGAGGTTTTCTGGGACTGGCGTTGCCGTCTGACGCGAGCATCAGCAAGGCTTCCAATATCCCTATTCAAGCGGTTACGATGCCTTCCGAACTCTAGCGACGAGCGTGAGGCGTCGGAAGGTCTTCACGCTTTCTCGGCGGCGGCATCTGGCCACGCGCCGATCGTGCGCAGCAGCCCGCGATACCATTGATCGGGAGCGAGAGATGCACAACACACAACACGGACGTTTGATTGATCGCCGCGGTTTCCTCAGCAGCGTGACATTGGCCGGAACTGCGGCGCTGGCGCCGCAAGTGGTCCATGCCCAAGCGGCCGGATCAGCACCTCCGGTGCGGCTGGCGCAGGCCGGTACCGGGGCGGCTTCGTCTGCTCCGGCGATCGCAGTTAAATCGGTCGAGCGTCTCGCCGGCAGCGCCGCGAGCTACGCCTACGGCGTCAAGGCGGGACCGTTCATTTTCCTCAACGGCCATGAAGCCTACGACTTCGACAAGGGCCTCGCACCCGATGTCGAGGGCCCGCCGGGTTATGCTTTGAGCGGCCGCCCGCCGCTTCGCCGCGAGGCCGACTACATCCTCAAGCGCATGCGGACGGTGCTGAAGGAGTTCGGTACGGATCTCCCGCAGACCGTGCGCGTCGACCAGTACTACACAAAGGGTGCGGCGGTTTCGGCCTATCACTTGGCGCGCTTCGCCGAGTTTGGCGGATATATCGCGCCGAGCACCTCGATCATCATGGACCGCTGCTTCACCGCGCGCACCAACACGCACGTGTCGCTGCTGGCGATCGCGCCCACACCGGGGTGGGAAATCCAGAAGATCACATTGCCCGGGCAGCCGATCTCGGCGTCCGGCTACAACCCTGCGGTTGTTGCCAACGACTTCGTGTTCGTCGCCGGCAACATGGCGCTGCTTGATACCGGCGAGTTGCCTCCCGCGGTGCGAATCCGACCGACCGCGCAATGGGGCGGCCAGACCGGCTTCCGCCGTCAGGTCCATTACGCAATCAAGGAGCGGCTCGAACCCTCGCTCAAGGCCGCCGGCTCGGAGCTCAATCTCTGCCTCAAGGCGCAGGCCTACATTCGCGGCACCGAGAATTTCCCAGATTTTATGGACGTGTGGTCGCAGCACTTCCGCGACATCCCATGCGCCCTCACGGTCGCACCCGCTAAGGACTATGCCAGCAATGAGGGCCTGATCGAGATCAACCTCATCGCGTTAAAGAACGGGGCTACACGGCAAAAACAGGTTGTCGCGGTCGATATTCCGCCGCTGGCGACACTGGGCCCGTGCGTCCGCGCCGGTGAACTGGTGTTTCCATCAGGCCTGTTGCCGATCGGGCGCGACGGGCTGGTGCCAGGCGCCGAACAGGCGGCGGCGTTCGACGGGCTTTCCCTCGCAGGCCAAACGCAGGGGGCGTTGCTGATGTCCTACGCCGAGGCGGTGTGCAAGGCGGTCGGCGTCACCATGCGAAACGTGGTGCGGGCGCAGTATTTCATGACCGACATGCGCGAATTTGCCGGTGTGTCGGCGGCCTGGTCGGATCGCTACGGCAAGCAGGCTCACCCGTTCGCCAGCGTACAAGTCCCAGGCCCGCTGCCGCCGTCGGGCGCCGTCGTTACCGCCGATTTCTGGATCTACGCCGGCTAGGGCGTATGACGGGAAAGGCCTGCCGGCCGACATCCTGGTGCTGGACTGGGACCCCACAATCTCAGCCCCAGGGTCTGCTGTTCGTGCGCAGCACCATGCGCCACGTTCACGAGCTGATCGTCGCCGGCCGCCCGGTGATGCGCGACGGCGCGGTGCTCGGCATCGACTATCCAACCATGCGCGACGACATGCTGACGCGCCGGCAGAGCAATTTGAGCCCCCGCAGGACGCCGCACGCTGCCTCCCGGGGAATGTTGTAAAGACCGCGCCATCAACGTACATTTGTTGAAAGTCGCCCGTCGGAGACCGGCCGGACTCTCCGAGTTTGCGTGGGGCGGGAGCGACACCGTCGGCGGGTCTTGGACGATCCTTAGCCGCTGATCTTTAAGACCCTTGGCATCGCTGCGGCGGTGGCGAGCGGTCGGTCAATTCACCGTGCAATCGGGGAAAGGAAAACACATGGATCGCAAAAGGTTCTCGCAAGGAATGACGCGGCGCGCGTTCGGCCTGTCGGTTGGGCCGGGCATGGTTGTGCTGAGCACCGCCGTCGTGAACGGTGCGCCGGCCCCGCTGAAAAAGGTTCCGACCGCGACCGGAATCGACGCGCTGTTTGTGCCGTTCGTGGTCGCCGCCGAGCTCAAGATCTTCGAGAAATACGGGCTCGAGACCAGCTTCAAGCCGTTCGAAGACGGCAACGTCGCGCTGGACGCGCTGCTCACCGGCAATTCGGATATCGGCGCCACCACCGAGCTCGGCGGGCTGTCGCGCTGGGACAAGGGCGGCAAGCTCTATGTGACCTCGTACTCGTCGACCAGCGGCAAGCAGATCGGCCTTGCCGGACGCGACGATATCAAGAAGCCCGAAGATCTGATCGGCCGGACCGTCGCCTATCCGCGCGCGACCGGCGGGCATCTGTATTTCATGCGCTACATGAAGAAATACAATCTGCCGGTGGACAAGATCAAAGTGAAGCTGATGCAGGCGCCCGAAATGGTCGCCGCGCTCGAGCGCCGCGATATCGACGCGTTCTTTCTCTGGCAGCCCTGGCTCGACAAGGCAGCGCAGCTCGTACAAGGGGCGAAGGTGCTGGCGGGCTCGGGCGACGACGGCGTCTTCACGCTGGTGTCCTATGACTACTATTCGCAGGGGCTGATCGACGACAAGCCGCGTGCGCTGGCGGCGACCAAAGCGCTCATGGAGGCGACGGATTTCTGCACCAGCAATGTGGACGAAGCGGCGAAGCTCGCCGGCAAGGCGTTCCGCATTCCGGAAGCCGACATGAAGCTCTACATGAGCCGCATGAAGTACCGCATGGAGATGCCGAAGGACGTGGTGCTGAGCAATTTCCAGGGCGCCGCCGAGCTGGCGCTGGCCGAGAACATCATCAAGAAGATGCCGGACTGGAATGACTTCATCCGTCCTGAATTCATGAAGGAGGCTGCGCCGGACCGGTCCGCCGGTTGGTAGCACCGTTCGCAGCTGACGGCGACCTGCTGGCAGTGGAGCCCGGCTGACAATGGTCGAAGAATTCCTGGTGGCGCGTGACGTGAGCTACCGGTATGCGGTCCGCAGGGGCGTAGAACCGGTCCAGGTCCTGCGGCGCTTTTCGGTGAGCCTCACCGAGGGGGAATTCTTTTGCCTGCTGGGGCCGAGCGGTTGCGGCAAGACCACCGTGCTCAACCTGATGGCGGGCTTCCTGGAGCCGGCCGACGGCATGCTGACGCTTGCGGGCCGGCCGATCCGGGGACCGGGGGTCGACCGCACCGTGGTGTTTCAGGGCGATGACGCCCTGTTCAACTGGCTGCGCACCATCGACAACGTGGCCTTCGGCCTGCGGATGCAGGGCATGTCCAAGGATCGCCGGCATGCGGTCGCCCGCGAATATCTTCATCTCGTCCATCTCGATGGCCAGGAGAACAAGTATCCGGGCGAGCTGTCGGGCGGCATGAAGCAGCGGGTGCAGATCGCCCGGGTGCTGGCGAGCAATCCGAAGATCCTGCTGATGGACGAGCCGTTCGGCGCGCTCGATGCCCAGACCCGCGGACGCATGCAGAGCGAGCTGGTGGAGATCTGGCACAAGACCAGCAAGACCATCGTGTTCATCACCCACGACATCACCGAGGCGGTTCTGCTGGCCGATCGCATCGGCGTCATGACCAAAGGGCCGGAGTCGCGGCTGGGCGCGATCATCCCGGTCGACCTGCCGCGGCCGCGCCGTCGCAGCACGCCCGGCTTCGGCGAGATGTGGGAGCACATCAACGCGCTGATCGAGAACGAAGAGGCCGGCGAACCATGACCGAGGTCGGCACCGCCAGGCCTGCCGCGCCTACGACACCTGCCGCCGGCGTGGCGCCGGCGCCTCGCCTGCTTGGCTGGATCAAGCGCGATCATTTCATCTATGTCGCATCGATCATCGGGCTGATCGTGCTGTGGCACGTCATCGCCACGAGCTTCTTCAAGCCGCAGTTCTTTCCGCCGCCGCTGCTGGTGCTGCAGACCGGACTGGAAATGTTCGAAAGCGGCGAGCTCTGGGAACACATCAACATCAGCCTGCAGCGCATTCTCGCCGGTTTCCTGATCGGCAGCGCGATCGCCGCTCCGGCCGGATTGCTGATGGGCTCGATCCCGATCATGCGGGCGATCTTCGATCCCTACGTCCAATTCTTCCGGTTCGTGCCGTCGCTCGCTTGGCTCACTCCGGTGGTGATCTGGTTCGGCATCGGCGAAACCCCGAAGGTCCTGATCATCGTCTACACCACGATATTCATCGTGCTGATCAACACGATGGTTGGGGTTTCCCACATCGCGCCCAACAAGCTGCGCGCCGCCGCCTGCCTCGGAGCCACACCGTTCAAGACGTTCATTTTCGTGACGCTGCCGGCGACGCTGCCGTTCATTCTGACCGGCATGCGCCTTGCGATGGGCAATTCGTTCGCGACGGTGATCGCCGCCGAGATGATCGCGGCGGATTCCGGCCTCGGCTACCTGATCTTCAACTCGCGGCTGTGGATGGCGACCGACAAGATCTTCATCGGCATCGTCTGCCTTGGCGCGCTCGGTCTCACCACCGATCGTTTCTTTCGCTATCTGATCGTGCGCTACGCGCACCAATATGGGCCGATCGAATAGATATCGGTTGTTGGCGAGCGCGTGGCTGATCTGGCAGCGCCCCATCGCGGGACTAGCGGCTTTCGCGCCTTCCGTCACGGTCTTCAGTTGCCGCTTTAGTTCATTAGCCGCAAAGATTCGGGCTCATGCGTGTTTTGTTGCGTATGCGACCAACTATGATTTGTCCTTTTATCAACGGCCGCGTAGCGCTAGAATAACTTTTGCGTTGTACATCGATTTTGGTGTCAGCCGGGGGCTGATGCATCCCCGCCAAAGCAAAATCTCTAGGCGCTTAATCGCCAACTGTGCTGCCAAGCGCTCTTTTTGAGCTTGGCGTTTGACCGACACACTCGCTGGTAGAAAGCTGCGCACGTGATAAGCGAGTGCATCGCATTGGTGCAGCAGGAGATGCGTCTTTCCAAGGAGCTTATGGAGGATAGTTATGACAGCGATTAGCGTGTCGCGACGTCAGGCCCTTGTGGGCACGACGGTAGCCATTAGCACCGGTGCTTTAAGCGGTCTCGGCGTTCGACCAACGCACGCCAAGGCGCCGCGCGCCACCGACCAGGCGCCGGCCTTCTACCGGTTCAACCACGGGCAGCTGCAGGCAACCATCGTCTCCGACGGACCGCTGCGGCTCGGCGACGCCTCGGCCGGCTTCTTGGGAGCACCGCGGGAAGAACTCACCAAGATGCTGACCGATAATTTCCTGCCGCTCACCAACTTCACGCTCGAGCAGAACATCCTGATCCTCAATACCGGCGACAAGCTGGTGCTTTTCGACACCGGCATGGGATCAGCGACCATCTTCGGGCCGAGCACGGGCAAACTGCTTTCGAGTCTCAAAGCTGCCAGTATAGATCCCAAGGATATCGACGCCGTGGTGCTGACCCATGCCCACCACGACCACTGCTGGGGGATCATGGCCGACGACGGCAGCCGGCATTTTCCCAACGCGCAGATCTACATCGCAAAAGACGAGTTCGATTTCTGGACCGACGCCGCCAAACTCGGCATGACCGACCCGCCCTACATGAAAATGACCGTGACCGGTGCGCGCAAGCATCTGCTGCCGAACCGTGACCGCACGGTTTTCTTCAAGGACGGCGAGGAATTCCTGCCCGGCATCCAGGCCATGGCGACGCCTGGTCACACCGTTGGGCACATGGTGTTCATGATCGCGTCTGAGGGTAAGACGCTGTGCGTCATTGGCGATCTTACCCATCATCAGGTTCTGCTGCTACACAAGCCGCGCCTGCAGTTCGTCAACGATACCGACCCCAAGCAGGGCGCCAGCACGCGCGTGCGGGTGCTCGACATGCTGGCCACTAATCGGATCCCGCTGCTCGGCTACCACTTCCCATGGCCGGGCATCGGCCATGTCGCTAAGTTCGGTGAGGGCTTCCAGTACTACCCCACGCCGATGCAGATGCTGGTGTAAGGCGGCGCGCCCGCACGGGTGCGAACGATGTTTCGAGGATGCGATTGCGGTGGGATCCAGGGCTTGCGTCCCTGGATCCCACAATTTCATTTGGCAAAGCCTCAGGGTTGAAGCGTCCTGCCGACACGGAAGCCGACGTTGCCGATCCGGAACAGGGTGATGAACCCGTTGCGGTTGGCCGAGCGGAGCATGTCTGGTTCGCCGCTCCAGGAACCGCCGCGAAGCACCCGGCGAGTGCAAGCGTCAGGTGTCACAGCTGATCCGTCCGTCGGCGCGCCGCTGTAACTCTCTTCGTAGCAATCCTCCACCCACTGCCACACATTGCCGTGCATGTCGTAGAGGCCAAAGGCGTTGGGCTTCTTTGTCCCAACCGGTTGCGTCTTGCTATCGGAGTTCATGCTGAACCAACCGTACTCAGCGAGCTGCGTCGCGTCGTCGCCAAAGGAATATCGGCCCGGGTTACCGGCTCGCGCTGCGTATTCCCATTCGGCCTCGGTGAGCAGGCGATAGGGCTTGCCGGTTTGTTTTGCGAGCCAAGCTGAGTAAAGCTTTGCTTCATCCCAGCTGATATTGGTGACCGGGCGATCGTCTCGACCCCAACCACTGTCGTCGGCTTTCGGGCAGGCGCCCGTCGCCGCGCACATGTCCCATTGTGCGAAGGTTACAGGGGTCTTGCTGACCGCGAAGGACTGCTTGATCGTAACCTCACGCTGCGGCCCTTCATCGTTATTGCGTTCCTTCTCGCTCACCGGTGAGCCCATCATGAACTTGCCGGCGGGTAGAACGATCATTGTTGGGCAGCCGTTCCGACAGTCCTTGAAATCCGATCCAGGCTTCGCCGCTTTTTCTTCCTCCTGCTCGGAAGTGAGGACAGATGGCCTCATGACGATGCGCCATTGGTACTGCTCGCGAAGGAACGCCTGATTGATGAAAGCAACCAAGCCCGCGATGACGCACACGAGGAGAGTGTAGATCACCGCTTGCACCAGCCGTGCCCTGCGCCGGCCGGCCGCCGCTAGCTTCTGGCTGGCAGCAAGATATTCTGCGGCCGGCGCCATCGCTGCGACGAAGTCCGGTCTGCCGAGCAGATCCACTGCAATCTCCAGCCGCGCTCCCCGGCGCACGAGTGCATCGGCCTGCCGACCACCGCTGTTCCATTCTCCAGCTTCGCGGAGCACATCATCGCGCAGCTTGAGTGCGTCTTTTTGCTCCTCCAACCAACCATCGATCGGCGGTCGGCGCAGCAGTGCCTCGTGGGCGACCTCCAGCGAATCCCGGTTACGCACCAGCAGACGGTTCTCGACCAGCGCATGCGCCAACGGCGCCAGCTCGGCCCGTCTGCCGCCAAGGAGCTCGGCCTCCTTCGCCACCAGCCGCTTGGCTGCACTGGCCGCCGGATCCCACGTCGCAAGGCCTGGTACGATGAGCCGCCGGAGGTTGTCGTCGCTGCCGAGATCAGGTTGCCCAAGAATGGTCGGTACTGATCCAGCGGACTTCTGCGCCTGCCGGAGCACGCGGGTGACGCAGCCGCCCATGCCGCCAATGTTGTTGTACTGCTCGAGCGTCAGCTCATGCCCAGCCCCGTGCAGCTTGAACAGGTGCGACAGTGTGAACGCGAGCAGCGGCAGCGCGTCGGCACCGGTCGCGTCCGCCACCAGCCGATCGACCAATGCTGGCTCGATCGCAAGACGCCTGACGTTCCGATTATAGACCTCAGCGGGCTTCAGGATCACGTCGCGATAGGCGTTGGGCGACAATGGCAGCAGGTAAAGCGGCTCGGGAGCTTCGAGGTCCAGTTCGGCAATGCGCTGCAGCAGCCTCTCGACACTGTCGGCGCGGATTGTGATCAGCACATAGGGGTCGATCCCATCCGATCCGGCCTTGAGCAGGCCCGCGAGCAATTGCAGGAAGTGCGCACTCTCCTGTGCGTCTTCCGCCGCGAACAGCTCCTCGCCCTGGTCGATGGCAATGAGTGGCGCGGGCGGGCGTGCATCGGGCGCCGTGGCACGTTGTGAGGCGGTGCAAACGGCCGTGGCCTCGGCGATTAGCCGTCCGAATGCCTCAGCGCGCCCCGCGTCGGAGGCACCACCGACTGCGGCGTTGATCGCGCCTGGTGTCTTAGGTCTACCAAATCGCGAGAACCACGCTGCAAGTTGGAAGCCTAGGCCGTCCGGCCCCGTTAAGATGCCTTGTGCCGGGCGCAGAATGGCAAGCGGCGCGAAATTGTGGTCGCGTTTCAGGCGTGGCCATAGCCCGGCGCGGAGATATGACGATTTGCCGGCGCCGGATGCGGCCTCGATCACGAACAGCCGCGGTGAGCCACGCCGCCGCACCAGCTCCAACTTAGCCAGCCCGCTCATGATGTCGGCGTCGCGGCCGAAGAAAATGCCAGCTTCGTCCTCGTCCAGTGCCGACAGGCCGGGATAAGGCTCGGCGTTGGGTTTGTCCCTCGCCGGCCAAGCGAAACTGCCCGGAGCGACGCCGAGGTCCTCCAGTCGCGTCTTGATCGCGGCCAGCGCGATCTTATAGATCCGCACCGGCCTATCGATGTTTTTCAGCGACCTTTCTCCGAGGTCGTCGAATATAAAGTTGGTATGGCCTCTTACCTGCTCGAACGCGCTGCCGGATAGGCACACGCTGCCGGGCTCGCATTCATTCTCAACTCGCGCGGCTACGTTGACGCCGTCGCCAAAAATATCGTCCTCTTCGAAGATGATGTCGCCAACGTTGATGCCGACCCGAAATTCAATTCGCTTGTCCAACGGAATGGAAGCGTTCCGCTCTGCCATTCCTTTTTGAATGTCCACCGCGCAGCGCACAGCGTCCACCGCGCTGGAAAACTCCACCAAGATTCCGTCGCCCGTGGTTTTGACGATCCGACCACGATGTTCTACGATTTTTGGGTCCGCCAATTGTTTGCGATGCAGTTTGAGCTGGCGAAGAGTGCCCTCCTCATCAACTCCCATTAATCGGCTGTAACCCGCGATATCGCCAGCAAATATCGCCGCAAGCCGTCTGCTGGTCCGTTCGTCGGACATCTATATCATCCCCCGAGGAACTAGTGATGGTAACGATCGAACCCAGCGTTCGAAAAGGGGGCGGACCTAAGGACGGGCGCTATAGGCAGAAGGCGCGTTGAGGTGGGCCGTGCGACCGTGATTCAAGGTCGGCGTGAAGTGCACATGATAATGCGGGCGGCGAGCGAGCCACGCCTTGATCTTGGGGGTTTTGTGGGTGGCATAGTTATCCATGACAATATGGATATCGAGCCCCTCAGGGACTCGAGCATCGATCTCTTTTAGGAAGTTCAAAAACTCGGCCGCCCAGTGACGCTTGTAGCATTTGCCGATGACGAACCCCGAGGCGACATCGAGTGCGGCAAACAGCGAGGTTGTACCATGCCGCACATAGCTGTGCGTGCGGCGTTCGGGTACGCCAGGCATCATCGGCAGCACCGGCTGCTCGCGATCGAGTGCCTGTGACGTTGCCCCCAATTTTTATCCAGCGGCGATTGGACTCTGGCGGGGTGGTGGGCGCATCCCAAAAATTAGACCGGTTCAGCTGAGAATCTCCGGCCCGTTTGTGGCCTCAGCGTCGTGCTGAGGTCGATGGATCAAGGACATCGGCGTCCTATCACCGATTGCGCTATGCGGTCTCACTTCGTTGTACTCAGTTCGCCATTCTTCAATCTTTTCGCGGGCGTCGTCCAGGTCCAGGAACCAGTGTCGGCCCAGGCATTCCAATCGTACGGTAGCGTTGAAGCTCTCCACATAGGCATTATCGGTCGGCTTGCCTGGCCGGCTGAAGTCGAGCGTGATGCCGTTGGCATAGGCCCATAGATCGAGCTCCTTTGAGGTGAACTGACTCCCCTGGTCGACCCGAATTGTCATCGGAAGTCCATACTGCCGACGGGCTCGCTCGAGCGCATCGATGACTTCCAACGACGTAGCCGATCGACAAACCCGCATGACCGGACAGAGCCGGCTCCAGGTGTCGACCACGGTGAGAACCCACAGCCGTCGCCCATCGAAGAGCTCATCGTACATCCAATCCATCGCCCAAACCTGGTTGGGGCTGGTTGCGTTGCTGCGGTCGTCGCGAAGCTTGGCCATGACACGCCGGCGCGGCGGTTTGAGCCGCATTTGCAGGCCTTCCAAACGATACAACCGATGAACACGCTTCACATTCACCCGCCACCCCTCACGCCGCAGCAAAACAGTGATCCGCCGGTAGCCATAGCGCATGTGCCTCTCGGAGATCTCGCGGATGCGCTTCCTTAGGGGCGCCTGCTCGGGTCGGCGGGAACGATAATGATACGTCGCACGACAGGCCGGAATTGCTCGGCAGGCCTTGCGGATCGACACGCCAAACGCGGTACGGACAAAGTCGATCATCTCGCGTCCCCGAGCAGGCGTCATAGTTTGCGGCGGACCACCTCCTGAAGCATCTCCTTGTCGAGGGTCAGGTCGGCGACCACTTTGCGCAGCCGCGTGTTCTCTTCCTCGAGTTGGCGAAGCTTCTTCACCTCGGACGGCATCAGCCCGCCGTACAATTGCTTCCAGCGATAAAACGTCGCTTCCGAAATGCCCATCTTCCGGCATACCTCCGCGACGTTCGTCCCGCCCTCCGCTTGCTGAAGGGCGAATGCAATTTGCTGCTCGGTGAACTTCGACTTCTTCATCGGCTAAGCCTCCCTCCACGGTTCGAGCCTAGCCGGATTTTCTCATTCAGAACGGTCTTACTTCCCGGGAGGAGCCCACCTGGATCTAGCTCTTCTCATCAATGCTGAGGACGAGGGCTCGGTTTGGCGGGAAAGGTAAAGGCCCACGATATCGCGTATCTTGTCGACGAATAGCGGATCGTTCGACAACTTGAACGTCTGACGCTCTCCGTCAAAGTTCTGAGCGCTCTTATAATGAAACGAACTTGCGTTCCAGATGACTAGCTGTCCTGGCGCGTTACCGCGACGGCGGTCATCCAAGCCTCGCGCACACCGAGCAAGATTGCCGCAGGCATAGCGGAAAGACGAAATACAGAAACCGGAAGATCAACAGCGATGCCAGCAACTCCTCCTTCTGGAATTGCGGCAAGCCGATCAGCATCGCGGCTTCGATCACGCCAAGGCTGCCCGGCGTATGGCTGGCGAATCCGAGCAGGAACGCCGTAACGAAAATGACCTGCAGGGTGAAGAAATCGATGGCAGGCTCGGACGGCAGCAGCGCGACATGGCAAGCGCCCCGAGAGACAAATCCAAAACGCCGATGCCGATTTGAATGAGCGCGAGACGCGAATTCGGCAGCACGATACGGCCAATTGGCGCGACCGATCGTAACGATACCGGACCACGCCGGGTGCGATGCTGCGGTTGGGCAACCTTCCGCGATATCTCAACTCCAGTGTGCACTCCGGGGAGGATGTGATCTTGACCGCGTCTGGGCCCGGCAGCGAGCGCGTTCGCGGGCAAATCGACAACACCGCGGTGTTCCGCGTGATCGTCGAGGCGCTCGGCCTTGGCCACAATGCATCTCAACGCGTCCTTGAAGAGCTGGGCTATTCTCCATACAGTTGTCTCAAGGCGCGCCCGATCGGGCAGACGCTGGGGCATACGTTCGGCGACGCACCCGCCTTCGCTTAACCTATCTCTCGTGCTGGGGCGGCAAGGAAGTCGAGGCGGACCGAAAGACGGTCGTGCTGAATAGCCCAACCACGGTTGAGTTGGTGAAATTCATGGTCGCCTTCTGAAGGACGCGCATGACGAAGGCGGTCTGGAGTGGGACGATTCCAACAACAACCGCGCCTTTCTTTCCGGGACCTGTTGCGCCACGCTCGCGAAAATTGCATCGATTTGGCCAGAGCAATACAATCACCGCTGAGGTGATCGCGAACAGGATCCTGCGATACCGCTATTTCTGCCAAGGCAATCTGACGCGCAAAGTGTAATGGCAATCGATCAAACGGTCGCAATCATTACGCGAACAAAGGATCGTCCTTTGTTCCTAGCCCGCTGCATCGAATTGATTCTGTCTCAAGATTTTCAGAATTGGACACACATCATCGTCAACGACGGCGGCGATCCCGCCAGCGTCGTTGCCACCACGAGCCGATACACGGACTACTACAAATCCCGCCTTATTGTCGTCCACCACGAAAGCAATTTAGGCATGGAGGCTGCGAGCAATTCCGGGCTCCGCGCATGCCGAACGACCTTAGTTACCTTTCTTGACGACGACGACACCTGGGACAAGCAGTTTCTTTCGAAATGGTTTCAACCCTTCATCATGCCAATGATGACCAGATCAAAGGTGTGGTGCGCCAAACGGAGATCGTCCAAGAACGCGTGGATGGAAAACAAATCGTCGAATCGCTCACTGGCCATTCAATCCGCAGCTAAAATTGATCGCACTCGCAGAGCTTGTGGTCGCCAATCGATTTACCAACAATGCTTTTCTCTTTCGCCGTGATGCGATTGATGAAGCCAGTTATTTTGATGAAGGACTGCCAGTACTAGGCGATTGGGATTTCAATGTGCGCTTCGCGCTTAGCTATGAGATTGTCGTCTTGGCCAAGACGCTCGCTCGTTGGCATATTCGCTACGAGAGCGCGTCTGATCCGGCCAACAATTCAACGAATACATCGATGGACCTTCACAGCCTTTGGTGCGCCCGCCTTATGAATGACCTGATCTGTGGTCGGCGGTTAGGCGAGAACAAGAATTTGTCCGCGATTGCTGTGCTCGGCGCCAAACTGAACGTCATTGAGGAGAAAATTGACAGCGTGAAAGCGCAAAGTGAACATCTTCAGCAGATATTGCAAGTCAATATGGAAGATGTCAGACCACAGTACGGGATTTCTTTATTTTGGCAAATCCGCCGAGGCGTTGCCAGGCTATTCAGGTCGCTTTTTGCACGTGACAAGCGCAATGACTGTTGACATTGCGCCCAGTTCAAACGGTTGGCGCACCGCAAGGTCCCCGTTCGCATCCTAAATGCCATGCGAGTTGATCTGCGATAACAGGAAGAGCGAAAACGCCTTAGTTAGGGATGACTGGTAAGTGATCGATCGCATTAAACAAGCAAAGGCTCTATGGCGGCTGCATGCCACATGGATCTGCACAGTCGGATTTTTATCACAGTCATCACCTTCTACCCCGGATTTATGAGCCCTCACTTGCTCACCCAATACCGGCAGAGCTTGACCTTCGAATTCGGTGATTGGCACCCACCTACATTCGCGTTCGTTTGGGCGATTTTCAATTCTATTTATCCAGGCCCCCAATGGATGCTGTTTATCCAGGTCGGTGGCTACTGGCTCATCTTGTATCTGCTTATGACGAGTAACGACTTTTTTATCTACGGGCTATCGCTGCCGATCCTACTCTTCATTTCGCCGATGATGATTGGATTGATTGGAGTTATTTGGAAGGACGTACATTTGGCCGTAGCCTGGGGGCTTGCTTTCACCATCGTCTATTATTTTTTCGTACGATCCACCCCGATCCCATGGTTTGCACTGATAGCGTCGCTCGTCCTTGTCATTTATGGCTCGCTGATTGAACAATGCCTTCGTGGCCACGGCTCCGTTCGTGATTTACTTGCTTGTGGGACGGCCATATTTACGGACCGTCACTCGTACGATATTCGCGTATGTGGCGATTGCGATCGTCACTTTTGCCAGCCTTAGCCTCTCCACTGAATTCCTGTATCACGCAAAGCGCACCAACGTTTTTCTGACACTGCCTGTGTTCGATTGGGCCGGCATCACCGTGCATTCCGGCACAAACCAGTTTCCGATTGAGTTCAACGCCGGAGAACTTGAGAAAATCAGCGATTGCTACACGACATTGAAAGCGGATCCGTTCATCTGGGGCGATTGCAAGTTCGTGTACGAATTCTGCTAATAGGATGTCGAGATCGGATGCTTATAAGGCTTGGATCGGAGCCATTGCACGCCATCCTGTGGCGTACGTCATTCATAGATTAAAATCGTTCGCGGCCAATCTCTGTGTCTACAGATGCCCATCGGTTCCGGAGTATGTGTCCGACGGAATATATCCAAACGAGTTTGGTCTGGAGATAAGACGTCACGCGCTCTATCACATGTTGATGGGCTATGTCGCCGCGTTTGCAAACACTGGACTGTATCACCCAGTTTCCTGGTTGGTCGCGAGCGTCGCTGTTACTGGCGTTGCCTTCCGCATAGGTCACCCCATTGCCCAAACGATGGGCATCGCCTCGATTCTCTACCTTTTTTCGTTGCTACCGTTTGGCGTGTCACCATCATATCGATACGCGTATCCAAGTGTGGTGTTGACTGTCATCTCCTCCATTATGTTGCTTCAATCATTAAGTCTCCGAGCACCCCAGAACAGTGCCCAAAAGGCAGCGCCCTGAACCACGCGTGTACTCATCTCTGCAGTGCGTGACGACGCTCAAGCATCGCCTCGAAAAACGGCTTGAATGCCGCGGCCTTCTCCGGCCAACTCCATGCCTTGGTCGTCTCCAGGTTCTCGGCCGAGAGGGCGGCGAGCAGGTGCGGTTCCCGCCGCGAATGCAGCAAGGTGTTCATCAGCGCCGGGACGGATCGTTCTCGTAAGATGAATTCTTGCTGGAGAGGCCCGAACAGCTCCGGAATCACACCGACATCGGTTGAGATTACCGGCACGCCACAGGCCATGGCCTCAAGCACTGGATTCGGCGTTCCCTCTATCTTCGAGGTGCAAACATAGACGTCAATCTTCGAATAATATTCGGGCATCTGGTCGTGTGCGATAATGCGCTCTTGCCGGTCGGCGAAGTAGCCCTCCACACGAGTGCCCTCCTTGGCGAGCGCAGCGAGGGCGGGGCGCAAATTGTAGCGACTCCCTTGAAGTCCTCGAGATCGGCCGACCAGGCGCTGTTACCAGCCCACCCAACGACCAGCGGCCGTTCATTTATGTTGTGCCATCGCGAGTTGTTCATAGGACGGAATAGGTCCAGGTCGACACCGTCAGTCAAAATCGCCGCCGGCGGCGGATAGCCCGCTATCGCCGAATAGATGTCATAAAGGCGCTTCGAAGCGACAGAGTACCCAGTCAACGAGCGGAACAGCGGCGTCCAGCCCTCGATCTGTTCCGGTGAAAGAAAAAGATGATCATACACTGCTGTTGTAACGGCTTGCCGTCCGACGCAGTCGGCATAGACTTCGTCGAAATCTTGACTGATTTGCTGCAGCTGCCGCCTGGTCCGTTCCGACGTGACGTTCATCACGTCGTTTCTCCAGAAGAAGTGGGTCAGGTCGTGCCCACGCAAGAGCAACATCAGACGCACATAGTCATGCCCGAGGCTCGAGCAGGGTAGGAAGCTGAACGCATACGTATCGCCGAGGGTGCGCATGACCTGGCGGACGATGTTCGCGAAGGCCCAATCGTCAGTGTCAGTCACCAAGGCGATCTTGGTCTTGTGCCGCACCGCTGCCGGCACCACGTCGGGTATGCGCTCTCCTGGTGCGATGCCGAGCGAGGTCTGACGCTCGTTCAGCCAACCCGTTATGCCCGTATGCCAGAACTTGAAGCCGTGCTTCGCTTCGAGGTATAGCGCCGACTGATAGATCGATTGGCCGGAAAAGCGATCGCGCTCGTATGCGGCGTCGATGTCTTTGGTCGGCGCTGGGTGATCGTGGATGAGCGCGACCGCGCCCGTGGCGCCAACCTTCTGTCCGGCGCGGAACAACCGGATCGACAGGTCCGTGTCCTCGAAGCCGACAAAGCAGCACTCGTCATAGCCTCCTATCGCCCTAAAGCTCTCAACGTCGACCACGGACGCGCCGCCGAACAGGAAGAGCCCAAAAAATCCCGGCCCGTGGTAGGATTCGACAGGGCCTTGGCCAACGGCGCTACCGCCGCCGACCATGACGGCTCCACTCTCGTCGACGGTGACGTAAAGAAGCCCGCCTTTCGCGAACAGCTGCTTCCCATCTCCCTCGAGCAGCGGAAGGCTCATAAACCGACAGCCGAGCTCGGCGAGATCGCTCTGGATGCGCGGGATGGGGTTTGCAATGAAGTAAATATCGTTGTCGAGGCACATGAGCCAGCGGGTGCTGACGTGCTCCGCGGCGCGGTTGCGGCCTGCGGCCACGCCGCAATTGCGGCCGAGCTCAACGATCCGCCAGCGGTACGGCATGCCCTCGAGGAAACCACGCAGCTCCGCGATCTCCTCCGGGGCAGAGCCGTTGTCGATCGCCAATACCTCGCCGCTGAACCCCGGGATGTTCTGTGCGATCGAGCGGCAGAGCCGCTGGGACAGCGAGGTCCGGTTGAGCGACAGGAACGAGATGGTCAGGTGCTCACCCCGAGCACCGATGTTCGGTCCCTCCGGACGATCGGCATCGTCTGCTAGCAGGAAGTTCAGCTCGTGTCCGACAAGAAGTCGGCTTGTCGCCCCGGGAGGCATTAGATCGCTCTTTGTGATTTCAGGCGTTTCATCACCGCACGGCAAAGGTCCATCATACGAGCAGCCATTTCCAGCAGAGAGCTTGGAATGTACCGTCGCACACGCCGGTAAAGGCCCACGACGCGCCACGGAACTGTTGCGGCGAGTTTCACGTGTTCAGCCTGGGCTTCCGACAGCGCGTTTTGCACGCGCCAGACACTATCGCGCAGAAGGCGGTTTTCGGCCGAGAGCGCAGCTACAGACAGACGTGCCGCGCGCGTCTCTCGTTTACTGAGCTGAAGCTCAGTGGAGAGCTTGGCATTTTCTAACTTAGCTGAATTCGCACGTGCATCCTGGGCTTCCGACAGCGCGTTTTGCAGCCGCCAGACGCTATCGCGAAGAAGCCGGTTTTCGGCCGAGGCGGCGGCTGCAGACAGATGCGCCGCGCGCATCTCTCGTTTGCGGAGCTGAAGCTCGCCGGAGAGCTCGGCAATTTCCGACTTAGCAGAATTCGCGCGTTCAACAACCTGCGACGCTACTCCCCAGTCGCGCAAGGAGATCACCTTGTCCCGCAATTCCTGCACGTCCCGCTCACGGGCGGCGAGTGCGTTCGCGTTCATTGGCGTTGGAAAGTAAACGCTTGTGGGCTCGTTGAAAAAATTCTCTACAGGACCCCAAATTGCGACAAAGTAACTGCAATTACTTTCGTTCAGGACATCTTCGCACGGCAGAATCGCAGTTGAAATATCAGGCTTGAGCAGGAGAAGCGAACTCATGTCTTTCCCGTTGCGGCATCTTGGAAGCCGTAACGGAGATTTACAAAACCACTGAGTGGAGCGCCCAATAGGACACCTGCCGGGGTACCGAGATGATCCTTTGTGAGAGAAAGAAACTCGTCCAATTTGTATTTCCGCGCATGAAAGGGGTTTCGTTCGCCCGGATTTGGATAATAGTAATAGTCGTTTGGACACGATATCACGAGGATCGTTCGATCATGTCGGAGCTTGGCGAAGTGCTCCAGCATGACTTCAGGGCGATTCAGATGTTCAATCGTTTCTAAAGATACGATCAGGTCGAAAGTCTCTTTTCCGAATAACTGATCGAGCTCATAGACGGAGCTATGTTGGAACACGGCGGCGGGGTGGGAAATTGGGAGATCGCGCACGCGATGGCTTCGGCAGAATTGTCGATACCGTGGACCTTCTTCGCCCCCCAGCTCGCCATCAGCTGCGATCCGTATCCCTCTCCGCAGGCCGCGTCGAGTACAGATCGGCCGCGGCAAAAGGGCCGAGCAAGAAGATACCGGGCGACATGGTGTGCGGCCTCCACGGCGTTATAGCGTGTACCCTCCCTAAAGCTCAGGCGTTCCATCATGCCGCTGTGGACCTCATTTCGGAGCAGCGAGGGTCTTCAACGCGAAAGGTCGGGCCAGAACCACCATACCGTCTAGCTCACGAGACAGCTGATTCCTGGCGTTTGACGGCCGGGTCCCTGCCATGCGTTCGGTAAAAGGCTTCCAGGCCTGCTTGTGAGATCTCCGAAATCTGGCAACGACGTCCAATTCTGCAATCGCTGCACCTAGTCCGACGTGGCGGCCGGGACATGACTTCTCAAGCCAATATCCTGGAACAAAGCCTTCCTGTGAGCAAGGGAACACTTCGACGACCGACCGGATGGGCGAGGCGTGGCTTATCAAACCACGCTGATAAAGAAAAATCGTCATCACCGAGGACGACGAATTCAACAAGCGCGATCGAAATAGGGAAGTTGCGCCTGCCCAAGTTCGGTTTCGAGCTACGGCGGCGGGCGAGCGTTGGCGCGAAGATCCGGCGGTGACGCAATGACGGAGTCCACGATCAAAAACGCGACGAACCTCATGTGGGCCGAGACGAGTAGCCCATCGCTGTGTTCGCCTCGACGCCGCCGAGCTTTCGGAACACGCGCTCGATGTCGTTCGTCCAAATTTCCTGATAGCGAGTTCGCGCGCCCGAGTAGGTCAGCGTATCCTTGAACAGGCTACCCTCGAGGACGCCTTTCGGATCGAGCGGGTACCGGAGCTCCAGCGCATTGGCGATCGAGCGGATCGCCGCATACTGATGGTCGCGGCCATAGTCGCCCATGAGTTGCTCGAACCGCACGACAACTGCTTGCGGATCGTCGCACCAAGGTTTGATCCGAACATAATCATTGATGAGTTGTGCTCCCATAGTCTCCAAGAATGCGATCATCCGGGCAACATCCGATGGCTCGTCGATCCAGGCGCGCTGCCCTGGACTGCGGAGAGGGTCCGCGTTAAGGCGCCGAAACTCGAAATGCATCATTGATGCGAGCGCGTCGCGGGCGTCGCGGATCGAGACGAGCCGTGTAAATCCGCCAAACAGGTGCGTTGTTCGCCACTCGTAATAGACATGGCCCACGGCGAACTGCCCTTCCTGGATCAGGCTGGCCGGGACCTCGATAGGCAAATCGACCGTGAACTCGCGCGCCTTGTCGAGCTTTTCTTTCAGAGACTTGAAGCGGTAGTCGCTGAACCCGTCCAACCAGATATGCACCTCCAGATCGGTGAGCCCGAGCCGTTCCAGCACCTTGGCGATCAGATAGGTCCCAAGGCATGGAGATTACGATCGCTCGCCGCGAACACGGGCCGCGATCGGGCTTCAGCGCGAGTGTCCCGTCAGCCGTGACAAACAGTTCGAGCGGCCTGCCATCTGTTGGAGAGCTGAGGACCACTTTGTGGGTCGACGATGCTTTCGCCACCGTGCGGAAATATTCGAACATCGCTCTTTCGCCCGACGCACATCCACAAGTTCGGAAAAAGCCCGATCGGATGGCTCGTTCTATGAAAAGCCTATCCCAGGATTCACTTGTGGCGAAAGGGGCGATGTCGCCTATTCGCGCCTCACCATCACGTCGAACCAAGGATAGAAAAACGCCGACGGCAGCGCGGGAACGAAACCCCGCAGCAGACGGTGATAGGTCGGTCCGGATCGGGCGCTTCCGCCCACCACACGTCGAGCTTTGGATCTCGCGTCCGTCGATGGTCCATCAGGCCGGGCAGCACCTCGAGCGCAGCGACCCGGCCGATCGCAACCTCAAGATCGTGGTAGCTGACACCCCGTCCCAGGCGCGCCAGCGTTTTGCGGTCGCGAAGCTCGGGCTTCGCGAATACGTGCTGCACGTGCAATTCGGCAATGCTTAGATAGTCGATCGCCAGTTCGTCAGGCAGCCAGTGGAAAAACGGCGTGAGCGTCGTGTGCTCGTCGAAATGCCAGAGCCAATTCGGCGCTTCGACGATCGCCACGATTCCGCCGGGCTTGACCATCTGCCAGGCCGCACCGAGCGCCCGCTTCCGCTCCACGTGCGTCATGTGCTCGAAGGCCGCGTAGAACAGCACGCGATCGAAGGCCCTACCGATCGACGCGATCTCGGTTGCATTCATCACCGCGAAATCTGCGGTGTTGAGCTCCATTAGCTCACAGCGCAACGCGGCGAACTCGACAGACTTGGCGTCCATGTCGATGGCGTGGACCTTGGCGCCGGCGAGGCAGAGCGCGGCGGTCGACGATCCGGTCCCGCAGCCGATTTCCAGCACCTCGCATCCGGCCAGCGTGCCGCCGACCTCTAGCCAGGGGATGTGCTCCTGCTGGAACTCGTTGAAGCGGCCGTCGACGTGGCGCTCGATCTCCTTCGCAGCCCACTCGGGCTGCTCTCCCGCGAGGGTTACGGGAATAAATCGGCTGACAAATTCGCGATGAATGGCCGAGCGAACCAAATTCGTGAACCATGAGTGGCTCTCAACCGAACGGCGGGCCGCGTCAATTCTAGTTCGGCGCGTACCCACAGCCATCGAGGTAGATGGTCTTGGCCGAGTTTTCAATGACATCGTTCCGGGCATCGACCGTCAGCCGCGCGGTCGAGCGCCGGCGGCGATGGCCCACGCGGTCGTGCATGCGACCGGCCAGCATCTGGCGACTGGTTCGACCGGAACAGCTTCATTTTTCCTCGAGACACGTTCTCGCATTTCCAGACGTTCAGCGCGTTCGCTTGCTTAATTGAACGCAACCTTGCTCTAGGAGGCGGATCGTTGGCAGTCACTGCAAAACAGAAAAGTAAGGGTTCTCTTCGGTGAGCGGTCGGGGTTGAGCTACGCGCTTTATCCGCACATGAGCGTCTACGACAACATGGCTTTCGGCCTCAAGATGCGCAAGTTCGCGCGCGCCGACATTGCCAAGCGCGTGCAAGACGCGGCGGAGATTTTAGGGATTCAGGAGTACCTCAATCGCAAGCCGCGTCAGCTCTCCGGCGGCCAGCGACAACGCGTGGCGCTCGGACGAGCGATCGTGCGCCACCCACAGGTGTTCCTGTTCGACGAGCCGCTCTCCAATCTGGACGCCAAGCTGCGCGTCCAGATGCGCGTGGAGCTCAAGAAGCTTCACGTGCGCCTTGGGACCACCGCGGTTTACGTCACCCACGATCAAGTCGAGGCCATGACGCTCGGCGATCGGGTCGTGGTCATGAGGGATGGCGTGGTGCAGCAGGTCGGCGAACCGCTGCAACTCTACAATCAGCCAGCCAACAGGTTCGTCGCCGGATTCATTGGCTCGCCGGCCATGAACTTCATCACCGTGACCGCCACCGAGAACAGCGGCGCGATCCGGCTCGCCAATTCAGGCCTGCGCATCAAGGTGCCGGCTGCCTACGCTGACCGGCTGCGCGATCATGTCGGTCGAGAGCTTACGCTTGGCGTTCGTCCGGAAGATCTGCAACTCGCATCCAGCACCAATTCGAGTGAGATGAGCTTCGACAGCGTGGTAGAGGTCATCGAACAGCTTGGATCGGAGACCCTGCTGGACGTGAAAGTCGGACCGAACGCCATGGTTGCGGCGGTCGCGCCGATGACCGGTCCACGAATCCGCGATCAAATCCGTCTTTCGCTCAACCCTGAGCGGTTGCATTTCTTTGATTCCAAGACCGGGGCTGCTGTCTGAGCTGCTGGGCGACGGGCTTTAGCGACGTTGTGAAGCATGATTGCAAGCTGTCCGACATCGACCGCGTCGGCGCGCATCACGGCCTCCGTGATCGGATCGGACAGGATATCCTCGAGCGTCGGCTCGCCGAAGCCATCCTGGCGGATCGGGATGATGATGGTCCTGCGGCGCGTCATTCGGCGGCGATCCGGAACGGCGCCAGTTGCGGCTCGTAGTCATCCGCCACCTCGTCGCCGACGGCAGCGGCCGCCGGCTCGTCCTCGCGCACCCGGAACCACAGGGCGTAAAGCGCCGGAACGACGACGAGCGTCAGGATCGTCGCGACGAACAGGCCGCCCATGATGGTGATCGCCATCGGGCCCCAGAACAGACTGCGAGCGAGCGGGATCATGCCGAGAATGGCGGCGAGCGCGGTGAGTACGACCGGTCGCGCACGGCGGACCGTGGCATCGATGATCGCCCGATGCCGCCCGTGCCCGGCCGCGATGTCGTGCTCGATCTGATCGACCAGGATCACGGTGTTGCGCATGATCATTCCGGCAAGCGCGATCATCCCGAGCAGCGCAACGAAGCCGAACGGCTGGTTGGAAATGAGCAGCGCGCCGGTTCCGCCGATGATGCCGAGTGGCGCGGTTGCGAACACCAGCGCAAGCCGCGAAAAGCTTTGCAACTGGATCATCAGGATCGCGAGCATCACCACCGCCATGACCGGGAATACCGCGGCCAACGAGGCGTTCGCCTTGGCGCTTTCCTCGATCGCGCCGCCGGTTTCGATGCGATAGCCATAGGGCAGCGCATCCTTGATCGGTTGCAGCTTTGGCAGCACCTCGTTGCTCACGTCGGGCGCCTGGGCGCCGTCAACGATGTCGCCGCGCGCGGTGAGCACAAGGTCGCGATTGCGGCGCCACAGGATCGGTTCCTCGTATTCGTAATTGAGCCGCGCGATCTGCGACAGCGGAACGGCGACGCCGTCGCGAGTGGCGATCGTCAGCCCGGCAAGGCGATCCAGATCGAGACGCTCGGACGGCACCGCGCGCGCCACCACGGCGACGGTCTCGATGCCCTCACGGTACTGCGTGACGGTAAGGCCGGTGAGCAAGGTCTGCAGCGTCTGCGCCACGTCTTGCGGGGTCAGGCCCAGCGCCCGCGCGCGATCCTGATCGACTTCGAGGCGGATCGACTTCGCCTGCTCGTTCCAATCGAGGTGCGGATCGATCAGCTTGCGATTTTGCGCCATCACCTTGCGCACCTCGCCGGCGATCTCGCGCACCTTCAACGGATCCGGCCCGATGATGCGGAACTGCACCGGATATCCAACCGGCGGACCGAAGGTGAAACGGTCGACGCGGGCGCGCGCCTCCGGCAGCGCACCTTCGGCCAGCGCCCGTTCCAGCCGCGCCTTGACGCGCTCTCGCGCCTCCAGATTCTTTGCAACGATGACGATCTGCGCGAAGTTCGTGTTCGGCAGCACCTGATTGAGCCCAAGCCAGAAGCGCGGGGCACCCTGACCCACGTAGCTCGTATAGGTCGCGATGTCGGGATCGCCCACCAGCAGGCGCTCGGCCTTGCGCGCGGTCGCGTCCGTAACCCCGATCGCGGTGCCCTCCGGCAGCCGCATCTCGAAGAACAGCTCGGTGCGCGTTGCGGTCGGAAAGAACTGCTGCTGCACAAGGCCGAAGGCGGCAAGCGCCGTGACGAACATCAGGACGGTCGCCGCGACAACGGTCTTGCGCCAGCGCAGGCAAAGCTCGATCAAGCCTCGCAGCGCGCGATAGATGCGGGTGTCGTACACCGCTTCGGGATCGTGGCGCCGGTTTCGGCTGGTGGCGCGTACGGGCAACAGCTTCACGCCGAGATAAGGCGTGAACAGCACCGCCACGAACCAGGACGCGATCAAAGCGAGCCCAACCACCCAGAAGATGCCGCCGGCGTATTCGCCGGTGCTTGAATTGGCAAAGCCGACCGGCAGGAAGCCCGCAGCCGTCACCAGCGTGCCGGTCAGCATCGGAAACGCGGTCGACGTCCAGGCGAAGGTCGCGGCGCGAGCACGGTCGAAGCCCTGCTCGATCTTCACCACCATCATTTCGATCGCGATGATGGCGTCGTCGACCAGCAGCCCGAGCGCAATGATCAGCGCCCCGAGCGTGATGCGATGCAAATCGAGCCCGGCGGTGTACATGACGATGAACACGATCGCCAGCACCAGCGGAACCGATAGCGCGACCACAATGCCGGTGCGCAAGCCGAGCGTGAGAAAGCTCACCAGCAGCACGATGCCGAGCGCCTCGACAAACGTCTTGAGGAATTCCGAGACCAACTCGTCGACGATGTGCGGCTGATCGGCGACCTGGGTGATCTCGATCCCGACCGGAAGCTCCGCCGTGATCGCCTTGATCGCTTGCTTGAGGTTTTCGCCCAGCGCGAGGATGTTGGCGCCGTCCTGCATCGAGACCCCGATACCGAGCGCCGGCTTGCCACCCTCCCGCACGACAAAGCCCGGCGGGTCCTCATAGCCACGCCTGACCGTCGCGATGTCGCCGAGCCGGAACACCCGGCCACCCGCTTGTACCGGCACGGCGGCAATCGCGTCCGCGCCGGAGAAAGCGCCAGTCACCCGCACGTGGATGCGGTCGGCCGAGGTGTCGACCGATCCGCCCGACACGACCGCGTTCTGCTGCGTCACGCTGTCGAAGATCTGCTGCGGCGTGATGCCGAGCGTGGCGAGCTTGGCGTGGCTGAATTCGATGAAGATCTTTTCCGGCCGCACGCCGATGAGATCGACCTTGTTAACCGCCGGGACGCGCAACAGGCGTTGGCGGATGTCTTCCCCGAGCTTCTTGAGCTCCGCGAGGCCCATGCCGTCGGCGGTGAGCATGTAGAGGGCCGAATAGACATCGCCGAATTCGTCGTTGAAGTTTGGTCCGACAATGCCGGCGGGAAGATCAGCGCGTATGTCGGCGACCTTCTTGCGCGCCTGATACCACAACTCCTTGACGCGGCGCGGCGGCGTTGTGTCCGAAAGATTGACCTCGATGAAGGCGACGCCCGGCTGCGAATAGCTGGTCACGCGGTCGAGATAGGGCAGCTCCTGCAGCTTCTTCTCGATCTTGTCGACAACCTGGGTCTGCAGCTCGGCGGCGGTCGCGCCCGGCCAGGCGACCTGGACGGTCATGACCTTGATCGTGAACGATGGGTCCTCGGCGCGGCCGAGCTTGAAATAGGAGAACAGGCCGGCGGCGCCGATCAGCACGATCATGAACAGCACCAGCGCCTGGTGCGTGATGGCCCATTCCGACAGATTGAAGCGCTTCATAGTGCTGCTCCATTGAGTTCGCAGGTTTTACGGCTGGGTGTCGAGGGCGCGCACCTTCCGCCCTGCTTCGAGCTTTTGCACGCCCAGCGTGACAATTCGGTCACCGTCCTTGACGCCGGAGGTGACGAGCGCCGCATCGGTATTGAATGCGGCGACCGTCACGGGTTGCAGCGCAAGCACGCCGGTCTCATCGACCACGTAGACCGACGGACCGGTGCCGCGATTGAGCACAGCCGACAGCGGCAGCTTGGCCACCGGCACGGCGGCAGCGCGTTCCAGCGTCACCGTCGCGGTCATGCCGAAGGCAACCGTGTCGTCGGCGCCGAGAATGGTGAACCGCGCCGCGTAGGTGCGGGTTGCAGGATCGGCCTGGGGCGAGAGCTCGCGCAACTGCGCCGCGAAACGGCGGTCGCGGTCCGACCACAGACGCACCGCCGCCCACGCCTGACGCGCCTCGCCGAGCCAGGTCTCCGGCAACGCGATGACGGCTTCCTTCTCGCCGCGATGCGCGAGCCGCGCCACCGGCTGGCCGATGGCGACCACCTGGCCGGGCTCGGCGAGCGTGGCGGTGATGACACCCTCGGCGTCGGCCCTGAGCTCGGCATAAGCAAGCTGGTTGCGGGCGAGGTCGAGCCCGCGTCGAGCGCGCGCCAGTCGACCCTCGGATTCGTCGTTCGCCGTCTTCTTGAGATCGAATTGGGCGATCGCGGCAAAGCCACGGTCTTTCAGGATGGTGTAGCGCTCGAGATCGGCTGCGGCCTGCGCCCGATTCGACGTGGCGGCGGCAAGCTCGGCCTCCGCGCTCTCGACCTGCAGCTGAAGGTCCTGCGGATCGAGCCGGGCGATGACATCGCCGATGTGCACGTTGTCGCCGACGTTGACTGCGCGGGTGACGATCTTGCCGCCGACGCGGAAGCCGAGGTCGGTCTCGTACCGGGCGCGGACGACGCCGACGAAGTCGCGCGCGGTGCCGCCGGTGTCGAAGGCGACGCGCTGCACCTGCACCGGGCGCCCCGCGTCGGGCGCAGGCGCGGTCTCGGCTTGGCAGGCAGCGAGCAGGAGCGCGGGGGCAAGCACCAGCCAGCGCCAACGCTTGGCTTTCAAATTCTGGGAATGGAACCCATCATGATGACTGATGACTGACGAATTCATAAAATCGTCAGACTTTGGTCGCAGTTCGGCGTGGGCTGGGTGGGTCATGGCACGTCACTTTCTGGGGGTGATGGCGCGCAACAGGAAGCGGACGAGCGAGCGAGCCTCGGTCTCGAGGATTGCTCCCTCCTGCAGGCCTTGCGCAATCAAGACGGGGTGGCAGTAGCCGACATAGGCCTTCATGAACAACGTGGAGGTCTCGCGCGGATCGACCGGCTCGAACTCGCCGGCCTCGATGCCGTCACGCAGGATCAGCTCGATGGCCGTCCTGATGACCTCCTTGTGCGCCATGATGGCGGCCCAGCTTTCCTCCATCGCGACCTGGACGATGTCGCTAACCTTCTGTTCTTCCAGAAGATTATCTTTATGATAGGCGAAGATTTCGAGCTGCAGCCGCTCCAGGCGATCGCCCGCCGGCCCGCGCGAACGTGCGATCGACCAGATCTGGCCCTCCAGCTCGTTGAGGCAGCGCTGGCACATGGCCTGGACGATTGCGGTCTTGGACGGAAAGAACCGGTAGATGTTGGCCGGCGACATGCCGAGTTCCGAAGCGATATCGGCGACCGCGGTCTTGGCATAGCCAAGCCGGCGGAACAGCGTTTCCGCGGTTTCCAAGATCCGCGCGCGGGTGTCGTCGGGTCTGGTTTTCGCCAATGTGTTCATGGGCCGGTTCGCCGTAGCAACGTGATTTGTGACGATTTACGTAAATCATCACAAATCATCTGTCAAGGGGCCAATCGGTATCGTCGAGCGCGATTTGCCGTGCCCATCCCAACTTTTAGGGCCTGCGATCGATCGCTCACGCGATCGTGTGGAGGAGTTGTCTGCCCGCTCCACGACCGCATCTGTTCCGCAAGATATTCGTGCCGCGATCTGTGCCTTCGGCTGAACCAGGAGAACATCATGATCGATCACGTCGGATTTTCAGTGTCGGATTATGCCCGCGCCAAGGCGTTCTACGAAAAGGCGTTGGCGCCGCTCGGCTACGCATTGGTGATGGAGGCGACCGCGCAAGAAACCGGACAACCGGCGGCCGGTTTCGGTAGCGGCGGCAAACCCGACTTCTGGATTGGCGGCGAAGGCAAGCTGGAAAAGCCGGTGCATATCGCAATCGTTGCGAAGGACCGGCCAACCGTCGATGCGTTCTACCAGGCGGCGCTCGCGGCCGGCGGCAAGGACAATGGGCCCCCGGGCCTGCGTCGACACTACCATCCGAATTACTACGGCGCTTTTGTCCGCGATCCCGATGGACACAACATCGAGGCGGTCTGTCACGCGCCGGCTTAGAGCGGCTCAGGCTGGACGTGCCCTTCCAAAGGTCCAGCTGCGTCATTTCCATGTACCCTCTACGGCGGCACAGCTCTACTACTGACAACCCATTGAGCGGCGGCGGCACTTAGGACGGTTGTATGTTACGGCACGGGCGTGGCGGTGGAGCGTTCTCGTCGGTCGCCGGGGCGTTGGCGCTGAGTTGCGGTCTTGCTTGTGCCGCCGAGGCGCCTCCGGCAGCGGGCCAGACCTTGGCCGAATGGCAGCGGGTTGCGACGGCATACTTGGAAACCCGCGGCGACAAGATGGGATTCGCGGTGCAGCGTTGCAGTCTCACTCCGCCGTTTGCTGGCGCGGCCGAAACCTATCTGTCGCGCGCCTTCTCCCAGGACGAGAAGATGGAATTGGCGCTGATAGCAGTCCGCGGCGGCAAGGTGACGGAGTGGAAGGAGTTCGAGTTGCCCGGTTTCCGAGGCTGGTTCACCCATGCACTCCGCACCTGCAAGGGTCGGTTTCTGGAGATTCGTTTCGACGGCAAACTTTCGCATCGATACCGTTGGAATGGTCAGGGCTTCGCGCCCGTGCCAATCAAGCGCACGGCTCGATGATCACTCATGACGACATAAGAACGCAAAGCCGCCGCAATTGGCGGCAGCGCGCGGATGAACCTTGGGTTCAACAACGAGTTCTACCTAGACCAGGGAACAGTGCCGCAGGGTCGCGTCGCAGTCCTCACCGGATGTATCTTAAGTGGGATGCGGGGACATGGCTCGTTGTTCGTTCGACACTGCCGTCACGAGACCGCTGCATGAAATCCTGATTGTGGGACTCATCGTGGTCGCAACGCTCGCTGCTGCGAACGCCGCCGAGCCGCGCGAGGAAAATCAATTCGGTTCGAACCCCGGTAACCTGCGCATGTTCAGCTACGTTCCCGAGGGCACGAGGCCGTCCGCTGCGCTGGTTGTCGTCCTGCACGGTTGCAAGCAGAAAGCGGTTTCGTTTGCACGAGACGCGGGCTTCCTTGCCCTCGCCGATAGTTTCAAGGTGACGTTGTTGCTCCCGGAGCAGAAAGGTCTGCCGTCCTATCTCTATGACTCTTATGTTTTCTGGTGGTTCACCGCGATGTTCGGGGCCAACAATCAGAACGCTTGCTTCAACTGGTTTGAACCGGAAGACACAACGCGCGACCGTGGCGAGGCGCACTCGATACGCCAAATGATCGAGGCGATGATTCAGCGCCATTCCGTTGACCCATCGCAAGTTTATATCGTCGGTCTTTCGGCCGGCGGTGCCATGGCAGCGGCCATGCTGGCCAACTATCCCGAGCTATTCCGCGGTGGCGCGGTGGTCGCGGGGGTGCCGTACGGCTGTGCCGATACCGTATCCAAGGCGCTGCAATGCATGAATCCCGGCGTCGACCGAACGCCCGACGATTGGCGAGCTCGCGTGCCGGCCGGGACCAACGCCGATACTCCGGTTGCGCCGGTTTCGATCTGGCACGGGACCGCCGATACGCGGGTCTCGCCGCGCAATCAGCAAGAACTGGTTGAGCAGTGGACCGCGCTTCACGGCATTGCTGCGACTGCCGGACAAATTTCGCGGAGCGGAATGATTGAACGGACGGTCTACACCGACGGCGCGGGTGTCCGGCGCGTGGAACGGGTGTCGGTGGATGGTCTGGGACACGCCTTTCCCATCGATGGCAGCCAAGCCTGCGGGCAGCCTGGCGATTTTGTGGTGTCAGCCGGAGTTTGCGCGGCCAGGGAAATCGCACGGTTCTGGGGTCTAAATCCCGCGCCTTAAAGCGGGCGCGCTCCAGACTTGCCAAACACGTGCGGTGAGGCCTCGCGAAACTCTCAAACGCCACGTGGCACGAGCGGATGAAACGCGATCGAACCCGTAAACCCCGCCGGGATTCCGCCTGGCTTATCGTTCCCGGAACGCGCGCATCACCTGGTCCTCCAGGGGTTTGATGAAATAGGACAGGACGGTGCGGTCATAGGTCTTGATGAAAGCTTCGACCGGCATTCCCGGCACCAGTTTGACGTTGCCCAGCCGCGCGGTTTCCTCCGCAGGCAAAGCTATTCGAACCGTATAAAAGCTCTGGCCCGACCGCTGATCGGTGGACACGTCGGCGGATACGCGGCTGATCGTGCCGCTGATCTCGGGAGTCGTCCGCTGGTTGAAGGCGGAGAACCGCAGGCCAGCGGACTGGCCGAGCCGCAACTGATCGATATCCTGCGGCAAGACCTTGACTTCGACCGCCAGTGCGTCCGCTTCCGGCACGATCAGCATGATGGCGTCGCTGGCACTGACGACCCCGCCGACCGTATGCACCGCAAGCTGATGGACCACGCCGTCCTGGGGGGCTCGGACTTCGACGCGCTTGAGTTGATCTTCGGCCGCGACCTTGCGCTCGGCGAACTCGCCGATCTTGGCGTCAACGTCGCGCGATTCGCGCGCCACCTCGCTGCTCAGATCCTGATCGATTTGGATGATCTGCAGCTCGATCTCGCCGATCTTGCCACGCGACTGGGCAATGGCCGCGACCGATTGCGCGCGCTCGCCCTTGAGCCGTGCCGCGTCCCGTTCGAGCGACATCAATCGATTGATCTGGACCAATTTCTTATCCCAAAGCTCCCTGACGCCTTCGAGCTCGCGCTGGATCAGCTCGATCTCCTCGGCTTTTGCCTCCCTCAGGGCCGTGTACCCGCGGACCTCCTCGTCGAGCTGCGCGATCCGCTCCCGGAGCTGCGACTTCTGGCCGAGCCGGGCACTGCGCCGCAGCTCGAACAACTTGCGTTCGCTTTGGATGGCCGCGGCGACGTCAGGCTCGCTCGCGCGGGCCATCAGCTTGGCCGGAAAGGCGACTTGCTCGGCCTGGTCGCGCTCCCCCGCCAACCGGGCCTGGCGCGCGGTCATCTCATCGAGGCCCTTGGTGACAATGGCGAGATTCACTCGCGTGATGGTCTCGTCGAGCCGCAGCACGACCTCGCCCGCGCCAACGCGCTGGCCGTCACGCACCAGCAGTTCGCCAACGATACCGCCGGTCAGGTGCTGCACCTTCTTGATGTTGGAATCGACCACAATCGAGCCCTGGGCGATCACGGCGCCGGACAATTCGGTGGTCGCAGCCCAGCCGCCAACGCCGACGGTCAGCATCAGGGCGATGACGACGCCGCCGACGAGGTGGCGACGGATGGAGACGGCTTCGTCTGCGGGCGACTTGCTTTTCCATGGGACTCATCCGTTGGTTCGCGAAACAACTTTGAATGGCGCAGGCGCGTTCGACTCGCTTTTGACCGGCTTGGCGAGGAGTTGGTCCTTCGGTCCGAAGGCCTGCTGTGTTCCACGCACCATTGCCAGCACGTGGTCCACCGCCGCCAGTGCGCTTGGGCGATGGGCAACGATAATGACGATGCCGCCGCGCGCGCGAACGCCGAGAATGGCCTTGGTGAGCGCGTCCTCGCCTTCGGCATCGAGATTGGAATTGGGCTCGTCGAGCACGACCAGGAACGGCTCGCCGTAGAGTGCGCGGGCGAGTGCGATGCGCTGCTGCTGTCCAGCGGACAGCGCCGTGCCGCGCTCGCCCAGCTCGGTCTCGTAACCGGCGGGCAGGTTGACGATCAGGTCATGCACCCCGGCAGCCTGGGCCGCGGCGATGACCGCTGCCGCGGGCGGGTCTGGCTCGAACCGGGCGATGTTCTGCGCAACCGTGCCTTCGAACAGCTCGACATCCTGCGGCAGGTAGCCGATGTGGCGGCCGCGCGCCGCAGGCGCCCACTGATCGATGGCGGCGCCATCGAGCCGAACGCAGCCACGTATGGCGGGCCATACCCCGACGATTGCTCGCACCAACGACGACTTGCCGGAGCCGCTCGGCCCGACGACAGCGAGCGCACTGCCGGCCTTCAGAGCAAAACGAATGTCTTGCACCACCGAGGCCTTCGCGCCGGGCGGTGCCACGCTCAACGCTTCGAGCGAGAGCGTCTGCGCAGGCGGCGGGAGCTCAAGCCGAGTGGCCGAGCGCGGCATCGCGGCCAGCACCTCGTCAAGCCGCCGCCAACCCTGCCGTGCCGACACAAACCCTTTCCAGTTGGCAATCGCAAGATCGATCGGCGCCAGCGCGCGGCCAGACAGGATCGAGCTCGCGATGATGATTCCGGCGGTCGCCTGTCCCTCGATCACCAGATAGGCGCCGACGGCGAGCACCGCCGATTGCAGCGCCATCCGTAGTGTGCGGCCGACCGAGCCCAGTCCGCCCGCGACGTCGCTGGCGCGATTCTGCTGGGCAAGATAGTCGCGGCCGAAATCAAGCCAGCGCGCCAGCAGCCGTTCGGACAGCCCCATCGCCATGATCACCTCGGCATTGCGCCGGCTCGCCTCTGCAAAGCGATTGCGCGCGGCCGCATGCGCGGTCGCGGCCTTGACCGGACGACGGGACAGCGATTCGGCCAGGAAGGTCAGGGCAATGAGCACGATCGCGCCGCCCAGCGCGGTCACGCCGATCAGGGTGTGGAACGCAAAGCAGATGGTGATGTAGAGCGGAACCCAGGGCAGGTCGAACAGCGCGTTGGGTCCCGTGCCCGACATGAACGAGCGGATGGTGTCGAGGTCGCGGACCGGCTGGTGGCCGTCGCTGCCCGGCTTGCTCGGCGTGCGCACCACCGCATCGTAGACGCGGGCGCTGAGCCGGCCGTCGAGTTTGCTGCCGATGCGCACCAGCAGGCGGCCGCGCGTGATCTCGAGCAGCGCCTGGAACGTCAAAAGGATGGCCGCCAGAATCGACCAGGCCGATCAGCGTCGGCACGCTGCGGCTCGGCAGCACCCGGTCGTAGACCTCCAGCATGAACACCGAACTGGTCAGCATCAGGAGGTTGATCAGTCCACTGAACGCCCCGATGCCGACGAACGCACTCTTGCAGGAGCCGAGCGCCGCGCGCAGCTCGGATCTTGTCTCGCCTTTCGCCTGGATCTTCATGGCTGTTCTCGCCCGTGACAGTTTGATTTCTGGTCTGACTTGTAAGCGTGTTGCCTTGGGATGCTTGGTCCGCACGTGAACTTTACGTGAGCTTTTCTTGGAGATTTCGTTGAGAGATTCTGGGGCATCCACGCGGCGGGGACCGGGAGGCGCTTTGGGCGCCTCCCGGGTCGGCAGATCAGGACGGCCTATTGGATAACGGTGTTGCTGCCGAGGCCGCCGTCGAGGATGTCTTGCCCGAGGCCGCCGATCAGCACGTCGTCACCGTCACCACCAAGCAGAGTGTCGATGCCGTCACCGCCGACGAGCACATCATCGCCGTCACCGCCGTCGGCGGTGAGCTGGATGCCGCTCGCGGCGAGGCCTGAAGCCTCGATCACATCATCGCCGGCAAGGCCGTTGATGATGATACGGTCGAGATTCGCCTCGAAGCCGATGATGTTGATCCGGGCGGCAAGTCCCAGCACCGAAACACCGGAGGCGTCGCCGACGACGAGCGCCACATCGTCACCGCTGGTCGCGTTGATGATGATGGTATCCGCCTGGCCGTCACCGAGGCCGCCGCCGGGCACTGCCGACAGGTCGATGTTGATTTCGGTCACGTCGGTTCCCGACAGGTCATTGACCCTGATGATGTCGGCACCGCCCCTTGCCGTGAAGTCGATCTGCTCCACGTCATTGAGGTCCATGACGACATTGGCGACGTCGCGATTGAACAACACGCGACCGCCATTGGCCGAGATCGTGATGTTCTCGGCGATGGCCGCGCCGTTGAACAGCATGGTGTCGAACCCGTCCTGGCCTTCGAGCGTGTCGTTGTCGTCGCCCGGGTTCCAGACGAAGGTGTCGTCGCCGGCGCCCATGAAGGCGACGTCGTTACCGTCGCCGCCGTTGATGAGATCGTCGCCCTCGCTGCCGAGCAAAACGTCATTGCCGAGGCCGCCGTTCATCGTCAGCTGGATGCCGTCCGCTTCGAGGCTTGTGGCGTCGATCACGTCGTCGCCGCCTTGCCCATTCAGGGTCAGCCGGTCGTTGGCCTGCTCCTGAAAGAAGACGTTGACCGCGGCCTGGAGCCCGAACACGGTGATGCCGCCGGCGTCTCCTGCCACGCCGAACACGTCGGCGCCCTGCGTGCCGTTGACGGTCACCGTATCGGCCGCGCCATCGCCGCCGCCGTTCGGGCCGCGCAGATCAAGATCGATCCTGGTCACGTCCGTCCCGCTCAGGTCACCGACCGTGATGTTGTCGGCGCCGCCGAGGGCGCGGAAGTCGATGGCCTCGACATTGTCCAGGTCCATCGTCACGCTGGCGATGTCGCGGACGAACAGCGCGTGTCCACCGTTCGCAACGATGTCGATGTTCTCGGCGATGTTGGCGCCGAAGAACTGCATCGTGTCGAAGCCGTCCTGGCCGTCGATGGTGTCGTTGCCATCGCCCGGGTTCCACTGGAACACATCGTCGCCGGCGCCCATCTGCGCGACGTCGTTGCCGTTGTCGCCGAACACGAAGTCGTTGCCGTCGCCGCCGAGGATCGTGTCGGCACCCTGGCTGCCAAGGATCGTGTCGTTCCCGGCGCCGCCGTCGATGGTCAGCTTGATGACGCCGGCCGGCAGTGTCGTGGCGGTGATGCTGTCGTTGCCGCCTAGGCCTTTGATGACAAGCGAATCGTTCGCGCCCTCGGCGTTTGTGATGTTCAGCTGAGCCGGCAGTCCGACCACCGACACTGAAGTGCCTGCGCCGAACACGTTGATGACGTCGTTGCCGTTGGTGCCGTTCTGGGTCACGACGTCTGCCGCCGCGTCGCCCGCAGCGCCACCGATTGTGCCCGCCAGGTTGACGTTCACGTTCGACACGTCGGTGCCCGAGAGATCGTTCACGGTGACAATATCGGCACCGCCGAGCGCGTTGAGGTCGATCCTCTCGACGTCGTTCAGGTCCATGACGATGTTGCCGAGATTGCGCGTGAACAAAACGCGCCCGCCATTCGCAGACGCCGTAAAGGTCTCTGCTCCAGCGCTGCCGTTGAACAGCATCCTGTCGGTGCCGTCCCCGCCCTCGACCGTGTCGGAGCCGTCGCCCGGATCCCACTGCATCACGTCGTCGCCGGCACCGAGGAAGATCGCGTCATTGCCCTGCTGGCCGTCGATGAAGTCATTGCCATCGCCGCCCAACAGCGTGTCGTTGCCGTTGCTGCCGAGGATGGTGTCGTTGCCGGTACCGCCGTCGACCGTGATCTTGATGAGCGCGGCGAGGTTGCCGGTGGCGCTGAACGAGTTGTCGCCGCCGTTCATGTTGACGACGAGGTTCTCGGTGGTGCCGATGTCGATCGAGAAGGGTGCCGGGTCGAGCCGATCGAACCGCACCCGCGCGCCGTTCGCAGTGACCGTGAACACTTCGGCCCCGTTGCCACCGTTGACCTGGCTGGTGTCGTTACCGTCGCCACCCTCGTGCAGGTCGGTGTCGTCGCCCGGGTCCCAGATCATCAGATCGTCGCCGGATTCGCCGAACAACTGATCGTCGGCGTCACCACCTCGGAGAATGTCGTTGCCGGCTCCGCCGAACAGCAGATCGGTGCCGCCCTTGCCGAGCAGCGTATCGTTGCCGGCCTGGCCAAACAGCATGTCTGCGCCCGAGCCACCAGTCAGCGTATCGTTGCCGGCGCCGCCGAACAGATTGGCGCTTGGCAAGGCCCCGTTACTTTCGTTGAGCGTGATGATGTCGTCGCCGCCCTGACCGAACACCTGGATCTTCGCGGTGTTGGCTACCGTCGGAGTACCGCCCTTCACGACGACAGCGCCACCGTTGACCAGGATTTGGCCGGCGGCGTTGCGGCTCAGTGTGATGTTGTTGTTGAGGTTGTCGCCGAACGTGGTGAGGATACCGGCGTTGGGTGAAAAGCTGCTTGTGATGGCCATTGTCGTAGTCCTTCTTTTTGAGTTGGCCCCGACGCAGATGCGGCTTGGGCCGTAAGGTTGAGTTGCATTCAGGTGGACGTGACTGAATGCTTACCCTTCAATTCGACGAGAAACTTGCAGCTGAGCTGCAGACAACGCTGAATTGGTCTGGAGATTTCCTGAAGACTAGCTAACGGTAGTCTGATCTCAGGGCTTCTGCGGGCAGCAGGCCACGCCGTTGATCGGGTTTCGCAAGGCTAAGGCGCGCGCACTTTCGCCTACCTATTAGAGGTGAGCCTTGCTTCGAGCCGAACGGATGATTCAAAGGATTGAGGCCGCTCACGCGTGTTCGTTTTAGATTGAATCGATGACGCGCGGCATACTCTCGTTCCCTCCCCCCTTGTGGGGGAGGGTGGATCGCGGCGCAGACAAGTTTACGCAGTCTGCGCAAGCTTGACTGCGTGCGGGAATCCGAGCGCGATCGGGAGGGGGGTTCCCTTCGCGGAAATGCGCTGACGCAACACCCCCCTCCCGCGCTCGCTCGGCTATCGCCTCCGCTTCGCGCGCCCTCCCCCACAAGGGGGGAGGGAATAGCGTGGGCGGTTCAAGCGCTTCAATCTAAAGCAATCATGCTTTAACGCGGCTCGCTTACCACAGCTCGGCTGCAAGCGGCCCCAGCCTATCCTGGCAGCGCGTGCTGTCGCCCGCTTTGCCGCCTGCTCAAGCGCGGCCGTAGCCTTGGCTACACCCGTCGCGCCTTGGCCCGCGCCGCTCCGTTGAGCTTGTGTGTGGCGGCCGCCAAAGTGGCGAGATCGCCGACGTCTGCCGCCGCGTCGATTTCCTGCTTTGCTTCCTTGGTCGTCTTCCGGAATTGATGCAAAAGCGGCACGACGGCGGCGCTGTCATCGCCCAGCCGTGACCCGAGCACACTGCGGTCGAGGGCAGCCATGGATCGTGGCGTACCGGCCTGGATCGCCGCTTCCCCGCGCGTAAGCTTCGGCAACCAGCGCGCCAACGTATCGCGCAGGCGATCAATGTTTACCGGTTTGGTGATGTAAGCGTCCATGCCGGCGGCAAGGCAGCGCTCTTCCTCGCCGTTCAAAGCATTGGCGGTTACCGCAACAACAGGCGTACGATCCTTGCGCTGTTCGGCTTCGGTTGCCCGCATACATCGCACCAGAGCATAGCCGTCCATTCCTGGCATATGAATATCGGCGAGCACCGCCGCGTAGTTCCGTTGTGTCCATGCCGCCCAAGCTTCAGCACCATCATTCGCCGTGTCGGCCGCAAGGCCCAAGAGTTCGAGTTGTCGCACCAGCACTTCGCGATTGACGGGATGGTCCTCGACGACAAGGACGTGCAGGGCACTGTCGTCCACAGGCCGCGTCGGCGCCGAAAGCAACTCCGCTGATGGACTGGTCAACTCCTTGTGCGGCGATTCCGCCGGGGCCGCGCGCAGATTCAACGTCACGGTGAACGTTGAGCCCAATCCGGGCGTACTTTGAATTGCCACATCACCCTGCATGAGCTGCACCAGTCGGCGCACGATCGACAGGCCAAGGCCGGTGCCACCGTATCGGCGAGTGGTCGAGCTGTCGGCCTGGGCAAACGGCTGAAACAGCGCCGCACATTGTTCGGCGCTCAAGCCTATGCCGGTGTCGGTCACCGCGAGAATGAGGCTCACCCGCTCGCCGTCCAGCGGCGCCGTGGCAAGGCGAATGTGGACGCTTCCGTTCTCGGTGAATTTCAGTGCATTGCCCACGAGATTGCAGAGGATCTGCCGTACGCGCATCGGATCACCCACCAGCGCGTCGTTTGAACCCGAAACAATTTCGGTTTCTAAGACCAGCCCTTTGGCTGCGGCCTCCTGTTGAAAGGCCGGCGAAATGCCGTCTGCCATGGCTGACAACGAGAAAGCGGTTTCTTCCAACTCCAATCGACCAGCCTCAATCTTCGAGAAATCGAGCACGTCATCAATAATCCGCAGCAACGCTTGGGCCGAATCGCGCATGATCGCTACGCTGTGCCGCTGCGGCGCGTCCAGGCCCTGGTGCCCCAGCACGTCCATCATGCCGAGCACACCGTTGAGAGGCGTGCGGATTTCGTGACTCATGGTGGCAAGGAAGGTCGATTTCGCCTGGTTGGCAGCCTGCGCCTCGGCGCGTTCGCGCTCAGCCACGTCGCGCGCGGTTTCAGCGGCCGCCTTGGCCGCAGCCAAGGCTTCCTCGCGCGTCTTCAGCTCGTCCACCAGGCGCGCTGTCTGAATCGCGATGACCGCTTGATCGGCAAACGTCGACATCAGCTCGATCTGCCTCTGCGTAAAGGGCTGCACCGCAGACCTCATCATCCCCATGACACCGATCGCGACTCCCTCACGCAGCAGCGGGACGCCCAGCATCGTGCGATAGTCGCCGAGCTTCTGCGATTCAGTCCAAGTGTATTCCGGGTCAACCAGGACATCGGGAATGTGGATGATTCTGGCTTCCAGCACGGTTCGGCCGACCAGCGTGTTCCGCCCGCGGGGGATTTTCTGGCCCCGCATGTAGTCCAAATATTCGCGCGAGAAGCCGTAATTAGAGGAAACCCGGTAGGTGCTCTGTTCGAGGCTGAAGACAAACGCCTTGTCGGCCTCGCATAGTCTCGCCGCTGATACCACCAAAGTATCCAGCACCGCCTGGAGGTTGAATGTCGGTTGGCTGATAACTCTGAGGACATCGCCGGCCGCCCGCAGTGATTCCTCGACTCGCTTCAGCTCGGTGATTGCGCAAGCGGGTTCGCTATCCCCCTGTACCAGGACTGCTGCTTGCTCTCGTTTCCAAGGTTTGTCTGCCATTTCCGTGGGCGCAGAGCCGGAATGCAGGATCTCCCCGATGAATCGGAATCCACGCTTACGTTGCGTATGAATGAGGTTCTGATCGTTGCCGCTGTCGCCCAGCGCCCGCCGCGCAGCACTGATGCGCGAGCTGAGCGCTGCCTCCGAGACGAAACGACCCTGCCAAATTGCCTCGATCAACTCATCCTTGCTCACGATTCGGTCGCGATGCCGGACGAGGTAAACGATCAGATCGAAAACTTGCGGCTCGATGTGAACAACCACGCCGGCTCGCCGCAATTCCTGCCGAGCGACATCGATTTCGAAGCATGCGAAGCGGAAGTTCAAAGCGACCTCCGTTGTCACGGCAGGCTTTTCGCTAACGCAAGTTCGGTTTGGATGAGGTGCCTGCATGTTTCTCGCCGCCGTTATGGTGTCGCTCATGGGAAGCGCTCCGCGGTCAGAAACGAGCTAGTACCTCTCAAGCCTAAGTTAGCCCGTACGCACTTTGGTCTGGTGCAGTCCAGTGGCGTTGAGTGGGTGACGGCGGCACGTCGTTCACGAGTGGAATGAGAACGTACGCCGTGTTGTGTTTCCTCTCGATGTCGTGGCGAAGCCATTTGGTATCGTCCGTATCGCGCAGGACCGGCTTTGGGCGCGCGCGGCGACAGCGCCGATCAAATGACGCGCCGCATCGCCCAAGTCAAAAAATCAAGTGATTTCAGTATTTTCGCCGCGCGCTCATGGCAAACGGCCGGGCCTGACAGCCGGCCGTCGCTGCTTCCGAAGCCCTGCCGAATGCGGCGCATCGGAGTGCTAATGGCCCTAGCCGGCTGGACAAAGGAAAAATCAGGCAGCGGCCGTTGACGGTGGCCTTGAAGCGTCTGGGCAGGGGCTGGACGCAGCGTTCCAGCCTGCCTCGAAAATCCGACGCGCGTTCGACGGATTTAGCGTTGCCTTTAAATCCTCCGTTAAGTCTTCCAGCTAGCATTACGGCATGGGTACAAAGCTCAAGCGTGAGGTCCGGCGCAGGCGGCATTCAATCGCTGCGTGGATCACGGTCGAGGGCTCTTTCGTCAAGAGAGAATGCCAATTGATCGACGTCTCGGAGACAGGGGCTAAGATCGTACTTGATGGGGCCACTGACCTCCCGACTCGCTTTTTGCTAAACCGCATCCCAAACTCTGCGGATAACACGGCGTGTGACGTAATGTGGCGACGCGGAAGAATGCTTGGAATTAAGTTTGTTCGGTGAACCCGTTCTCATCGAACCAAATGTTCTACGAACGCCGGCGGCTCAAACTTGGAACTTGTCCCGAGTTAGTCTGGCGCTTCGGACATCCCGACCTTTGGAAAGCTAACCAGCGGGTCACCGCGAGTCGTGTTGCACCATACCGCCGCACAGTAATAGCCAGCGATGATTGGGAAATATCTTGCAGGCGCATTCCCAAGCCGCGACGGCGACCGAAACATTTGCGCAGACCGCGATTGTTCGGGCAACGCCAAATTCTTCGCCGTACTCTCGCCGGCAAAGAGCATACCCGCGCGGAAACTGCGTCAAAGCTTGTAAACGCCGTTCCACTCCTGCATGAACCGATGCACGTTTTGATGTTCGCTGACCAAACTCTGACTAATGGAAGCTACTTTTTCCCAGTCATGGCTGAGACGCCCAACAGATTTCACAGCCTCTTCTATATCCCCGACGGGATAAAGGAATTGGTGCTGCTCCAGTACGAGCCTTCGATGGCCAGGGACATCTGAAAGGAGCACGGGCAGGCCCGCCGCCATAGCTTCAGCCGCGGCCAAGCCGAAGCTTTCTCCTTTTGAACAAGAAATGAAGATCGCTTTGCTTGAGCGTAGTTGCGAGAGCAGAAATGGCATGCATTCAAATGGAACAGCTGGCAACAGTACTGTAGACCCCCTAATTCCATGGTCGCACAAACTTTCTGCTACCGAGGGCAAAGCGGCCTGAGGGCTTGCAATCAAAAATCTCATACTTTCGAACGTAACGGCCGTCCTCCTCATGATTTGCCACAGCTCCTGCGAATTTTTCCACTCGTCCAATCGGCCAATGTAACAGAGCAGTGGTTTCGTCCAGCGGCGGGCAACTGCTACCTGTTCATGCTGCAGTACAAAATTGTGCAGGACATTAACTGGACGTCCTAGCAACGGAAAAACCTCGAGCTGTTGTTTCAATGCCTCCGAAGGGACAACAATTTGCTGAACCCGGGGCGGTAGCTGATTCAGATATTGTTGGTTTTCAGGGTACGTCGTATGACATTCGACCGTCCAGCGCGCAGATCGCAATCGAGGCAAGGAGAACATCTCCGGCGTGTCTATCGAAACGCAGGTGTCAAATGATCTTTTAACAATCTCGCTTTCCTCGATCACCGAAAGATTATTGAGCCGGTAATAGGAGATGGCGCGTCGCAGCGCCTCTACTTCGGATGTTCGTGAAATAAAATGAACAAACAATCTTGAGGAATTTTCAGTCGACTGCAAGGCAATTGCACGATTGAGCAGCGATCTTTCTACTCCCCCCATCGTGCACCACTTGTAGACGAACAATATGTCCATCTCATCAAAGGTCCGTCGTCAAAGCTGTGGGAATCCTAGAAGCTAACCACAGATGCTCAAATCGTGCGTTCCAAGTGCTCTGACTCAGGAATGAAACTCGCTCAGATAACTCCCTTGGCGCTATGTCGCGCGTAAAGAGGCTATCGATAGCGTCTTCAACCTCGCGCTCGCTAGTGCAATTGCAGGTCATCGGGTAGTTCGATAGATGCGGTATTCCAGTCGAGACCGTGCGTAAACCAAAATAGATGTACTCATAAATTTTAATAGGATCCACAGCATGCGTTAGCTTTGACGAACGAAATGGGATCAAACCGACGTCCCAGGTCGAAGCAATCCCTCCGAGCATATTTTGTGGCTTACGGCCCAGGCAGCGAATATTCTTGTATTCCTTGATACGATCCTGAACCCAGGTAGGTTCACCGTAGCCGACAATTTCAAAAGTATAGTCCGGTCGTCGCCCGGCAAGAGAAAATACCAATTGCCAATCGAACCACGAGTTTGTCAGGTGTCCGAAATATCCAATGCGCGTTGTGTTCGCTGAATTCGTTTGGTCCGTGGATGCGGCAAGTGGCCAATTTTCCCTAGCCGGTATCCGTTCGGCACAAGAACGACATCGTCTCGCTCTTGTTTGATCAACTCGAACAGACGCGGTGAAACTGCGCTGATCACGTCCGCATTCAGAATGAGGTGACGCTCTTCCATCTCTTCGAACCATGGCGCCTGACCGATCTTCGAGAATTCCTTCCAATCATCCATAACGTCATAGATTATCCGAAATCCGCTTCCTCGGAGCTGCGAATGCGCATGAACAAAGTCGCGGCTTGGGAGCGTAACAACATAGAGCTTTTCGCAAGCTAACTCTTTCAACTCACTGTGAAAGGCGAGAAGATCTGCAAAGTCAAATCTTGCTATTTCAGTCACGCCTTCTTCAAATACGCGAAGCCGATTTCGGAGTGGTTCTGCGGGATCCCATTGCCAAGCCACCAGGATGACATGAAATCCGAGTTGCGCGGCCTCTCTCGCAAGATTGATAGGACGTTGATTTTCTGACAAATCGAATTCAAGAGCCGAATTGATGACCATTAGGCCGATGCGGCCTTCGCTTTTTACGCGTTGAAAAACGGCACTTAAGGCAGCCGTAACCTCTTGATGTTTGACCTCTCGAGATAAATCCAAGCGATCGGGGACTGCATTACGCGGCAATGGTGATGCCTCACGCTCTATCAACCCATCCACCGCCTTTCTGACGAAATGCGCGATGAGAGAACGCTGCGTGTAAAATCGGCGTAGAATACGATGTGCGGCAAGTCTGACACTTCGCAATGGGCGAGTTAATTTCCACGAGGTGGAATTTTCGAACGACCTAATTCGCTCTTCAAGCCGATGATTCAATTCACGAGAATTGCTCACAGATTGCAAAAGATTGTTGTTGTCGATTTCTGCTAGATCAAGTTTTTCTCGCAGGTCCATTGTCATCCGACCCCAATCTTTATTTTGGGTTCGGGCCTGATCAAGTTCCGAATTCAACACCTCTAGTTTGCCCTGTAAGTCTGTTATAGTATTTTTATTGCTCTTACTCTCGGCGATCAGGAGCTGTGTCTCCTTATTCAACACATCAAGTTTACCCTGCAATTTGGATATTGTATTTTTATCGCTCTTACTCTCGGCAATCAGGAGCTGTGTCTCCTTATTCAACACATCAAGTGTACCCTGCAATTTGGATACTGTATTTTTATCGCTCTTACTCTCGGCAATCAGGAGCTGTGTCTGCTTATTCAACACATCAAGTTCGCCCTGCAATTTGGATATTTTATTTTTGCTCGTGTCATTCTCAGCTATTAGGAAGCGCCGATCTGTATTCCAAAGATTTATCCAGTCAACTGATGTCGCTCGCCATACATTCCTGGTTGGTCTTCCGTCGCTAGCGTGAACTGCGCGCTCGAGAAGGATTTGGTGCTGCTGCGCAGCAGCAATTAACTTGGTTATTGCGCTTTGATCTGACGACGCCGAACTGCTATTCGCTTGTTCACAAAGGTGCCGAACAGCTTTTATGAAACGTGTTTCGTCGGCATCTATCGAAATCCGTCTGGATTCCGGCAGCATTGCTTGGTCCGCGACCGCTCCAACTTTTGAATCATACTCAATGACGGCAGTCGGAAGACCGCACTTTAAAGCAACAATGACGGAATGCATGCGCATCGCGAGAACAGCAGAACAATCCACGAAATGGTTGGGCGCAGAGCGAGGATCTCGAAATACTTCTACAAAGGAACAGCTCGTTGACGTCGGAAGTCTGGATCTTATCCATTCCAGATTTACTGAATCAGCCGGGCCGCCAAAATTCAGAAACTTCAGTCGCCAACCCAATTCGACGACTGTTATCAGGGCGCCGGTTACATTTTGCAGCCAAGTGTCGTTGAATGGCCAATCCCGCAGAATGACCGCCAATTGCCGAGCATCAGCGTGACGATCGGACTTCTGGCATTGGAGTTGTACCGGCAATGTCCAAACGAGATCCGGCGCTACGATGACGTCACGGCTTACTCCGATATCATTGAGCAATCTCGCTGAACCGGCATCTCTCACTGATGCATAGGTGCTGTTATCAAAGACCTCACGGACGATATCACGTGCGCCCGCACTATGAAGCGGACCAACGCCTTGGCAGAGAAGTACCGACGGCAGGTCGAACTGCCGAGCCATAAAACAGATTTGAGCATATTCGGAGATTGAACCGGCGGGGTAATGATATAAGTCCGGGATGGTGAAGCGATGGTGTTCCTGGAAGATGCCCCCTCCACCGACAACAAACAGGCTGGCAGCTTGCATCGCCGACGCGAGCGCGGGAAGATCACGCCGCGGTAGATTTTTCCATTTGGGATGAATTGTCTGCGAAGTCTCCTGGATCAAGCGTTACTAGAACGGGCATCATGCCCATCTCAGAAAGCCAGTTGCCGGTCGCAATCGCTAGCAATTCATCGCCAACGCTGTGACCGCCATAGAATCCCAACATTATGGCTTCGCGCATCGGACTACTCGCAAGGTGAATTGATAAATCCTAGAACCTACTTCCGATCATATCAGGGACTAAACGATGATTCGAAAAAATACAGGCAATGGGTCACGTTCGCAGGATTGCTGCATCAATTGCTAGATCGATAGATCAATGTGCGATGTATGATTAAGTTTTCTAGTTGAGTTGCAAGAGGCCTGAGCATCTCTTAAGCTGGACCGGATTAGACGAGTGGTGATCCTTCCGATGTGTCGTGCTTGCAAATCGCTTCTGTGGCAAGGTAGTTGCATGTACAATCTGAGGCGGTTGGTTTGGTACGCGATCTGCGTTCTCTTTCGAAATCTCTCTATCACTCGTGGTTTGAAAGCGGAAGTTCGCTACGGTTTGCTAAGGCACAAATTTTTGGCAAGCTTTGTTGCTGACACATCTCATCAGGCTCGTTGAGCTTTTTGTAACTCCCCTAAGAGGGGCAATCTTCAGACGTCGTGATCTGGGCGAATATCGACTGGCATTATACGAAACAACGTCCTCAACATTTGGCGATAAATTTCGCAGGACGCGGCACTGAGTTTTCTACATTTCAGGGCACTTTATCGACAAAAAATCTCATGAATTCCGAATCGAATGCGTTGGCGAGACGGAATTGCTTCAGGTGATCTATCTGCACTCCACTTCACGTCGATCTACCTCAGCTTCGAAGCTGACAATACACGCGCAGCTCTTGGAAGGTCTAAAACAGTTTATGGCTGGGCTCAGGTTGGCAAGCGTTTCACTTATCTAGCATCATTTTGGTTTGGGTTCGCTGAAATCTTGCGCATGAGAGGCTAGTCTACGATCTGATGGACATATAGAGGGCTTTGGCGTGAGTGCTCCTGATGTTCTTCAGGAGGAACAACGGTTATTGAAAAAGGCTGACTGATTGTTGTTACGTCTAAATTCTTGAGCGACGTGCGCGATCAATAAATCAGCACGTCGTTAATTTACGAAACGCGTGCGAATATCAACGATTTGCATAAGGCACACAAGATATTTGCGGATGCTGACGAACGTCAATTATTGGTTACTTCGGGCTCATTGCAGAATGGTTCGATATTGATCTCATAGAAGATCTCAGAGCAAAGCGGAGCGCTTATTGTCTTGATTGGAGAGGATAGGGTTGGTGCAGGTCAGAAGCTGACACAGTATCAAACGTCGTCTTCTGGGCGAAGTAGCTTATGCATCGCTGGCTTTTTTCTGCACGCTTTCGCATATGTTTGGTTCGTTTAAGATCACTCCGGTGACGATCGCGACAAATCCAGTCAAAGTGTATGAGTACTGAGTGCTGGAAAGCTCGTCGTTGCAACAAACTTCCGAGATCTAGCAATTCGACGGGCTCGTCACTATCGCAACACGCACAAAGAGTTTTGAAAAGATTCGAAACTTTTACAGGCTCAACAGATCAAGTGCGGAAGCGCCGCTGGCAATTTGCGTCTGCACACACGTGGGAAAGTTTGACTGCAAACTGTGGGACGCTATTTGGCAATCTAACAGAGCTCGAAACAATTTCGCGAGTACGTGCCCAAATGGCTCTCAAACGGCTGAAAATCCTTTGTGTGGTGGGGACTCGTTTAGAAGCTATTAAAATGGCTCCGGTGATCTCGCACCTCAGAAACAACTGTGGGCGGAGGTGCTCGTTATTAATACGGCGCAGCATCGCGAACTTGCAGATGATGTCCTTGCACTGTTCAATATTTCCCCTCAAGATCGACTGAATTTGATGCGAGCAGATCAAACGTTGGCAGATCTGACTGCGCGAGCTTTATTGGGCTTAGATCAAATCATCATCGAATTGAAACTCGAGCTCGTGATCGCGCAAGGTGACACATTTTCAGTTTTCGCAGCAGCGCTTGCATCATTTTATAGGCAAGTGCTGTTTCTGCATGTCGAGGCTGGTTTGCGAAGTTTTAATCTTCGAAGTCCTTTAAAAAAAAAAAAAAAAAAAAAAAAAAAAAAAAAAAAAAAAAAAAAAAAAAAAAAAAAAAAAAAAAAAAAAAAAAAAAAAAAAAAAAAAAAAAAAAAAAAAAAAAAAAAAAAAAAAAAAAAAAAAAAAAAAAAAAAAAAAAAAAAAAAAAAAAAAAAAAAAAAAAAAAAAAAAAAAAAAAAAAAAAAAAAAAAAAAAAAAAAAAAAAAAAAAAAAAAAAAAAAAAAAAAAAAAAAAAAAAAAAAAAAAAAAAAAAAAAAAAAAAAAAAAAAAAAAAAAAAAAAAAAAAAAAAAAAAAAAAAAAAAAAAAAAAAAAAAAAAAAAAAAAAAAAAAAAAAAAAAAAAAAAAAAAAAAAAAAAAAAAAAAAAAAAAAAAAAAAAAAAAAAAAAAAAAAAAAAAAAAAAAAAAAAAAAAAAAAAAAAAAAAAAAAAAAAAAAAAAAAAAAAAAAAAAAAAAAAAAAAAAAAAAAAAAAAAAAAAAAAAAAAAAAAAAAAAAAAAAAAAAAAAAAAAAAAAAAAAAAAAAAAAAAAAAAAAAAAAAAAAAAAAAAAAAAAAAAAAAAAAAAAAAAAAAAAAAAAAAAAAAAAAAAAAAAAAAAAAAAAAAAAAAAAAAAAAAAAAAAAAAAAAAAAAAAAAAAAAAAAAAAAAAAAAAAAAAAAAAAAAAAAAAAAAAAAAAAAAAAAAAAAAAAAAAAAAAAAAAAAAAAAAAAAAAAAAAAAAAAAAAAAAAAAAAAAAAAAAAAAAAAAAAAAAAAAAAAAAAAAAAAAAAAAAAAAAAAAAAAAAAAAAAAAAAAAAAAAAAAAAAAAAAAAAAAAAAAAAAAAAAAAAAAAAAAAAAAAAAAAAAAAAAAAAAAAAAAAAAAAAAAAAAAAAAAAAAAAAAAAAAAAAAAAAAAAAAAAAAAAAAAAAAAAAAAAAAAAAAAAAAAAAAAAAAAAAAAAAAAAAAAAAAAAAAAAAAAAAAAAAAAAAAAAAAAAAAAAAAAAAAAAAAAAAAAAAAAAAAAAAAAAAAAAAAAAAAAAAAAAAAAAAAAAAAAAAAAAAAAAAAAAAAAAAAAAAAAAAAAAAAAAAAAAAAAAAAAAAAAAAAAAAAAAAAAAAAAAAAAAAAAAAAAAAAAAAAAAAAAAAAAAAAAAAAAAAAAAAAAAAAAAAAAAAAAAAAAAAAAAAAAAAAAAAAAAAAAAAAAAAAAAAAAAAAAAAAAAAAAAAAAAAAAAAAAAAAAAAAAAAAAAAAAAAAAAAAAAAAAAAAAAAAAAAAAAAAAAAAAAAAAAAAAAAAAAAAAAAAAAAAAAAAAAAAAAAAAAAAAAAAAAAAAAAAAAAAAAAAAAAAAAAAAAAAAAAAAAAAAAAAAAAAAAAAAAAAAAAAAAAAAAAAAAAAAAAAAAAAAAAAAAAAAAAAAAAAAAAAAAAAAAAAAAAAAAAAAAAAAAAAAAAAAAAAAAAAAAAAAAAAAAAAAAAAAAAAAAAAAAAAAAAAAAAAAAAAAAAAAAAAAAAAAAAAAAAAAAAAAAAAAAAAAAAAAAAAAAAAAAAAAAAAAAAAAAAAAAAAAAAAAAAAAAAAAAAAAAAAAAAAAAAAAAAAAAAAAAAAAAAAAAAAAAAAAAAAAAAAAAAAAAAAAAAAAAAAAAAAAAAAAAAAAAAAAAAAAAAAAAAAAAAAAAAAAAAAAAAAAAAAAAAAAAAAAAAAAAAAAAAAAAAAAAAAAAAAAAAAAAAAAAAAAAAAAAAAAAAAAAAAAAAAAAAAAAAAAAAAAAAAAAAAAAAAAAAAAAAAAAAAAAAAAAAAAAAAAAAAAAAAAAAAAAAAAAAAAAAAAAAAAAAAAAAAAAAAAAAAAAAAAAAAAAAAAAAAAAAAAAAAAAAAAAAAAAAAAAAAAAAAAAAAAAAAAAAAAAAAAAAAAAAAAAAAAAAAAAAAAAAAAAAAAAAAAAAAAAAAAAAAAAAAAAAAAAAAAAAAAAAAAAAAAAAAAAAAAAAAAAAAAAAAAAAAAAAAAAAAAAAAAAAAAAAAAAAAAAAAAAAAAAAAAAAAAAAAAAAAAAAAAAAAAAAAAAAAAAAAAAAAAAAAAAAAAAAAAAAAAAAAAAAAAAAAAAAAAAAAAAAAAAAAAAAAAAAAAAAAAAAAAAAAAAAAAAAAAAAAAAAAAAAAAAAAAAAAAAAAAACCCCCCCCCCCCCCCCCCCCCCCCCCCCCCCCCCCCCCCCCCCCCCCCCCCCCCCCCCCCCCCCCCCCCCCCCCCCCCCCCCCCCCCCCCCCCCCCCCCCCCTTTTTTTTTTTTTTTTTTTTTTTTTTTTTTTTTTTTTTTTTTTTTTTTTTTTTTTTTTTTTTTTTTTTTTTTTTTTTTTTTTTTTTTTTTTTTTTTTTTTTTTTTTTTTTTTTTTTTTTTTTTTTTTTTTTTTTTTTTTTTTTTTTTTTTTTTTTTTTTTTTTTTTTTTTTTTTTTTTTTTTTTTTTTTTTTTTTTTTTTTTTTTTTTTTTTTTTTTTTTTTTTTTTTTTTTTTTTTTTTTTTTTTTTTTTTTTTTTTTTTTTTTTTTTTTTTTTTTTTTTTTTTTTTTTTTTTTTTTTTTTTTTTTTTTTTTTTTTTTTTTTTTTTTTTTTTTTTTTTTTTTTTTTTTTTTTTTTTTTTTTTTTTTTTTTTTTTTTTTTTTTTTTTTTTTTTTTTTTTTTTTTTTTTTTTTTTTTTTTTTTTTTTTTTTTTTTTTTTTTTTTTTTTTTTTTTTTTTTTTTTTTTTTTTTTTTTTTTTTTTTTTTTTTTTTTTTTTTTTTTTTTTTTTTTTTTTTTTTTTTTTTTTTTTTTTTTTTTTTTTTTTTTTTTTTTTTTTTTTTTTTTTTTTTTTTTTTTTTTTTTTTTTTTTTTTTTTTTTTTTTTTTTTTTTTTTTTTTTTTTTTTTTTTTTTTTTTTTTTTTTTTTTTTTTTTTTTTTTTTTTTTTTTTTTTTTTTTTTTTTTTTTTTTTTTTTTTTTTTTTTTTTTTTTTTTTTTTTTTTTTTTTTTTTTTTTTTTTTTTTTTTTTTTTTTTTTTTTTTTTTTTTTTTTTTTTTTTTTTTTTTTTTTTTTTTTTTTTTTTTTTTTTTTTTTTTTTTTTTTTTTTTTTTTTTTTTTTTTTTTTTTTTTTTTTTTTTTTTTTTTTTTTTTTTTTTTTTTTTTTTTTTTTTTTTTTTTTTTTTTTTTTTTTTTTTTTTTTTTTTTTTTTTTTTTTTTTTTTTTTTTTTTTTTTTTTTTTTTTTTTTTTTTTTTTTTTTTTTTTTTTTTTTTTTTTTTTTTTTTTTTTTTTTTTTTTTTTTTTTTTTTTTTTTTTTTTTTTTTTTTTTTTTTTTTTTTTTTTTTTTTTTTTTTTTTTTTTTTTTTTTTTTTTTTTTTTTTTTTTTTTTTTTTTTTTTTTTTTTTTTTTTTTTTTTTTTTTTTTTTTTTTTTTTTTTTTTTTTTTTTTTTTTTTTTTTTTTTTTTTTTTTTTTTTTTTTTTTTTTTTTTTTTTTTTTTTTTTTTTTTTTTTTTTTTTTTTTTTTTTTTTTTTTTTTTTTTTTTTTTTTTTTTTTTTTTTTTTTTTTTTTTTTTTTTTTTTTTTTTTTTTTTTTTTTTTTTTTTTTTTTTTTTTTTTTTTTTTTTTTTTTTTTTTTTTTTTTTTTTTTTTTTTTTTTTTTTTTTTTTTTTTTTTTTTTTTTTTTTTTTTTTTTCCACGCGTCCGGCATCTTGCCAAGGGGGCGATGGAGATTGCTAGTGAATATGGAATTGACGCCAGCGAGGGTTACGTCGCCACAGGCGAGACTGTCGTAATTTCCGATCCGCTGCCACGGTATGTCTCGCGAACGCTCTTTACTTCGGCATCCGCCGGTTCCTAGCCGCAAACACGGGGCAGACCGCGAAGCCGATGTCCATCGTTATCGTCGGGCCGTTGCAGAAGCAATGTCGGCAAAGGGAAGCCATTGAGGCGCTGTCAATCCTACAGCGAGAAGGCACTACGGCTAAGATCGCTCTCTGGGGATTTGCGCAAGAACCTTCCTATGCCGTTCTATGCCGCCGCGCCATATATGACTTGGATCTTGCCTCGCATGCCTCGGTGTTACGTCCGATCCAATCCTTGGAAGACATAATGGCTTCGGCTCACCTGCTGCTCGACTGCAGCGCCGCCGATGAGATGCCGCAGGAATTGATGAGGCGCTTGCCGGGGCGTCCTCGTGTTGTCGATTCGCTCGGCGCTCGCGCACTGGTCACGGACGACATTAGCGGGCTACAGTTTGCTGGAGACTCGGAATCGGCATCGCTGCCGCACTGACGCGTGCAATGCGCCTCCAATCAGGAGATCGCGCTCGGATCTTGGCGGGTGCATACCGGTTGATCCGCGACGCGGTCCATCCTGAACGGGCTGCCAGTGAATTATTTGCGTTGTATGCGCGAGCTCTGTCGAAGAAGTCCGACCCAGATGCCAGTGCTACTCTCTCGAGCCCTGAAGTCCCCCGCCCCGTGAACGAAAGATCTTCCTTGAAAAAGCGCCTCTCGGAAATGGGACAGGTGCGACGCTTTGATGCGTGGTGGCGGCGGCACTCCCGGGATCGGCGAAAGTCGGTGTTGGTGACCTTTGACAATTATATCACCTCGGTATTTCTGTATTGGGATTACGCAAGGGCCAGACTGGAGGCGGCAACGAAACGGCCATGGCTGCTGCAAGCCGCTGATGCGATCGATCCGGGCGACCTGAACAAATTTCACACGGTGATCGTAGTGCGTGGGCACTCACGCCGTTGCCTGGAAATAATGCAGAGAGCCAAGCAGCACGGCTGCCGGACTATTTACGATCTCGATGACGATTTGCTGCGTCTGCACGAAGCATTCTCCGATGTAAACAATCCCTGGGTTCAAACCTTCGGCGCCGCCCGTCCTGAGATCGAAGCGATGCTGCGCGAAGCTGACGTTGTGAAGGTGTATGGAGAAGCTGCCGTTGGTTCGTTTCGCTCTTACAACGAGCGCGTGGTCGCAATTCGGCCTTTCCAGATCTTCGATCGTGATGCACCGCGCCCTCTGTCCCAGCGCCTCCCGCTAAGCGTGGGATTTCTCGGAAGCTATTTCAAAGATGATGAGTTTGGGCCGGTGCTAAGCGCCATCCGTCGCATTCGTCGCGAGGGTCATCCACTCTATTTCGAATTTTTTGGTTTTATGCCACGCGAACTGCAAAACGACGCGGAGATTTCACATATTCCCTGGCATTCGTCGTATCCGGAGTATCGCGCCAAGCTAGCTGCCCTCGAGTGGCATATCGGCCTCGCACCGCTGCGCGATCTGCAATTCCATCGGGGCAAGACCAATGCCAAATACCGGGAATATGCTTCGGCTGGCATCGCCGGGATCTACTCCGACGCACACATCTATCGTTCCACGGTGGTTCAGCGGAAGACGGGAATAATCGTCGAGCAAGAGAATGAGCAGGCCTGGTACGGGGCAATTCTGGAGCTTGCAGCGGACGCGAGGCTCAGGGATTCCATTGGCCAAAATGCTTTCGCAGACGTCAAAGCCAACTATCGCGTGGAGGACTACGTGGCCAGCGTCGCCACGCTGATTCAGGAGCTGCCGGCGCCGCGCGCCGTGCGCGAATAAGCACCTCCTCGGCAACGGAATCGGCGAGTTGCGCCCTACCTGCTGCTGCTCCATCGTCGGGCCGAGTAAGTAGTGTCGAGTAGATGTTCTGTGTATCACGCGCCATGATTGATGACGTGAACGCTGCAGTACGCGACGCACCCGCCCGACCCATCACTTCAGCTTTAACCGGATCCGAGAGCAGGCGGCGCAAGGCATACGCCAGCTCGGACGGACTTCCCACAGGAACCAGCAGCCCCGATACCTCGTGCTGAACAATTTCCTCTGGCCCTCCGCATCGCGTCGCCACGACTGGCAATCCCAGAGCCATGGCCTCCAAGATCGCTAGACCGAATCCTTCGGAGTGCGAGGGGTGAACGAGAGCTTCCGAAACGGAGAGCAAATCTCGGATGTTCGCCTCAAATCCGATCTGCCGTACACTCGCCTGCAAACCTAGCGCTGCAATCCGCTCATCGAGCATCCCGCAGTACTCAACATCGGTCACGTTGCCTGCGAGGATAAACACCAGCTCCGGAAATTGACCGACCAATGGAGCCGCTGCCTCCACCAGATCCAATTGCCCTTTGCGCCGCTGGATTCCACCGACGCATGCCACAACCCTTGCCGATTGCGTCAAGCTAAGGCGTTGTCGGATGGCGCTGGCTTGGCTGCCCGGCTGCGCAACAAAGCGATCGAGATCGAACCCGTCATAAATCACGGCTCGCCTCGCCCGCTGGCATACCGTCGCTGCTTGCCGCTCCACTTTGCGCGATACACAGACTATTGCGTCAGCGAGCGCATCAATCGAGGCGAGGAAGAACTCCGTGTCATCCATATAGCGCGGTGGAAAACCGTCGCCGAATAGGCCCCTGCTATGCCAGACGTGCGGCAGCCCAAGCCAAGCCGCGGCCAGCGCCCCTTCCAGAGTCACGATGGAATTGGTGTGGACGAGGTCGATGCGCTGGCCGCGGAGTAACATCGCAAGGTGCCTTGCGCGTTCGCGCAGACCCTCTAGTTGGGTCAAAAAATGTCCCGGGCCCCAGTGAGTGGCTGGTATCCACCATCCAAGCGGGAGGACCACGACCGGAACAGTCAACGCCTCGATCGCGGCGCGTAGCGGCCCATCTTCGGGAAGCACCACCAGCGGCTGGAAACGCTCTCGGTCTAGTGCCGAGACAAGTCGCACCAACGCCAACTCGCTACTAACGCCAGATTGATGGGACAGATAGGCGATCCGCCTCATTAGTTTTCGGCCCGCTTCGCCACCCGGTGCAGCACATTGAGAAAATCTGGCAAAAGCCGCTCCGTCGTAAAACTTTCGCGAACCACCGCGGCGGCGCCAACAATGATCCGATGACGCAGTTCATCGTCGTCGTGCAATCTGTCCAGGGCGGCTTCCCAAGCCTCCACCCGATTTTCGACCAATAACCCGGTTTCCCGATTCCGAACATGCTCGGCATAGGGAGAGACGCGCGAGTAGATCCCTGCCGCGCCGACCGCCGCCGAGTTCAGGAATTTGATTGGAACCTTTGAAGCCGAGAAGCGGGAAACATCGAGTGGCGCGATGAGAACATCGGGCCGGATTGTCGCAAGTGTCTGTGCGTAAGTATCGTAATCGTGCAGCCAGGGAATAAACATCACTCGGTCCCGAGACACATCTTGCAGAGGCTCCGGAACTTCATGGCTGATGATCAGCAGCCGAACATGCGGATGTCGAAACAAGAACCGGCGAAGGCCCTGAAAACCCGTGTTCTCGAACCGCGTGGAACCCGCAAACCCCACCACGAACCCGGACGCGCGGGACGCCGTCCGTGAAGCAAACCGAGAAAGATCAACGTTGGGCGACATGCAAAAAATTTCATTCGCCCACGGCTGGATTTCTTCCTCTAAAACGCGGCTAAAGACCAGGACCGCATCGGCGCGTTGTAGAGAGTCGATAAAGATTTCGAAGCTCGGCTTGCCGGGAGTAAACAGCGCCGCAAATCGCGAATATTCCTTTCCTGCTGCGATCCAATTGTCGTCTAGAGTCACCAGCGAAGGAATCCCTTGCGCTCGACAAGCCTGGAGCAACGCGGGCACCTCGAGAAACCGCGGCCGAACGAAGACCACCAGGTCGCTTGCGGCGACGTCCCCCGGCGTCGCGCCTTCGTACGGGAGTGTGCGCCATGTCACCGCTCCTGTGCCGGCCAATAAGCGAAAGTAGTTGTAAAAAAACAGCTCGGTATGGTGGACGTCGATATCGGCAGAAAAGATCGTAATCTTCAACCCTGACAAGTCTTCTCGCGGTCCCCCGTTATGCTGCATTGGGGTATCGATATCAGTTGCTGGATCACAAATCTATCTGAGCGGCCGACACTTCCGTCACAACGCGCAGAGTGCTACGCATTACAGGCTGCGCTGATCCAGAATTTGCCGCTGCCGCGTGCCGCGCGCGGATATCACCTCTTCGCCGACAGACAAGTGGCGTCCTCGCTACTGCTTCAATTTTGACCCTTCATCAATCTCAAAGAACGGTAGTCTCGGGCAAGTCTGTCGCGGTAGAGATCAATCGGAGGAAGGTCAGGCACTGCTGCACAGTATTCATCCACCCGGTGACAATTTAGCGCCAAGTTGAAACGGTCCTGCGGTTGCATCGTTGCCAGCTGCCAAGCCCATGATTTGGTTGGCTCGACGTGAATTGTTGCCGGTATCGGATTCCAGTAGTTCTCGGGCACCGCTACAAAACTCGTCACAAGCAGGATGGCGAGACTCAGGCCTCCAGTAGCGTACCTCGCGATATCCTGAGTCCGGCCGCAAACACTTTCATGGCTAAGCATGATCGCGGCGATAGCCACAACGAAGCCGAAGTAATAGCTCGCAAACCTTGCTTCCGGCCACTGATAGAAGAGCAATAGACCCGCAAATGTTGCCGAAACCGTCAAAAGGATACGGTGCTCAATGCGCACGACAAGTGACCGCGCCGGCACGTAGTATATGAAGTAACAAGCGACCACCAAAACGGGAGTAAAATAGAACAACCAAGTATGCACATAGAACGCGAACATGTTTGCATTGATAGCAAGAAACCGAAATGGATTTGGCGCAAACTCATGAGGGATTAATCGGTACCATCCAAGCAAGCCCACCAGAAAGGTAACAAGAGTTGCCAGGACGACCACCGCATCCCACCACATCTTCCTGCCGACAACGGGGCTGGCCATAATTATCAGCATTGATCCGACGAAAAAGGGAATGACCGCATATGTTTGGGTCCATCCTCCCAATAAGGTCATTATGGCCGCCAACAGAAAGTCTGTCCGCTTCGTGCTTTGCCAATATCGAAGAAGATGAAACGTGCTTCCAAGAAGGAAGCCGATTGCCAGTGGATCTGGCAGGATCCAGCTTCGGAAATAGGAGATCGGCGATAATGTAAAAACTAGGATCGCCCACAAGACGATGTTCCAGTTTATGGACGCGATCCGAAGTATCAGCACCAAATAGATTTGCGAAAACGCAAAAGCTACAGAAAGGCTCGCTGCAAACACTATGCCACGGTGTGATGCAAAAGAGTCCAATACGCTAATTAAGACAAACATCGGATGGCGGAGAACGAAGAGTATCGGCAAAGAGTCTATGCCTTCGGTCAGAGCGTACCTCAGATAGGCACCTTCGTAGATCCAGTCAAAACCGTCCGGCGATATCAGTGGGTAGCTATTCAGAAAGTCTCCGTTAGTTGCCCTCTGCATTAGAACGAATTGCGCAATTGCGGACGCGACGATTAAGCCAGCTATCACAACCTGAGATATCCTTTCGACTGACACCCGCGATCTCATCTTGCCTAGGCATCCCCCGCTGAATGTTTATCGCGCGATCCTGCGCTCGTGCAGCTACGGTCTCAGCAGCACACCTGCGAACGCGACCTGACGTCAAGGTGACATAGCCATAAATGACAGACCCCTACGCACCGGATGTTGTCGGGACGGGAATGACCAGCTCCAGGCATCGATAAACGATGATTTTCGACAAGTCGCTTAGGATCTGGAAAGGCGCCGCGGTCGCCGGTGGCAACGTCGGCAACAGATCACCGATGGTAGTTGCCTGAGGGAGGCGGCCGAGCGGATCGTGCAGCTCTTGAAATCAGAAGCGAGCGCGACCAGTTGGCGACGCGCGCCACCTCCCGCCAGGGCTACCTGCCAAAGCACTATCGGACATAAGCGCGTTTGTACTAATCGCGCGATATTTCCATCCTGACCAGGGCAAAAGGCGTTGGCGCATCTGAATGCGCGGTAGGTTTCAGACGATATCCGCCGTCGAAATCTTCCCGGGCCAGATAGGTGATTCCAACGGGCCGAAGGCCGACCCTTTCGTATGTTCGTATCGCGCGTGAGTTGCTCGCCAGAACATTCAGATACCCTAAAGATATATTGAGCGTTGAAAATGCCCAGCGAAGAAGGGCGTGATGGGCCGAAACCATAAAACCAGGAATATCGATCGGCTCACCTCGAATGGCGTTATCGATCTCAACACTATCGGGCGCGATATTGCACAGACCAATGTGACCGACGGGCCGATCATTGCGTTCGATCAAAAATAGAATTCGTGCTGGGTCTGGTAGCGAAAACTCCATCAAAAATCGGCGAGTTTTTTCCGCTGTTGGAACAAACACTGTAAGGAATGACGTCATGTGATCGCGGCGCCAGCGGAAAATCGCATCCACAAGGACTGGGTCCTCGGCCATCTGATGTGTGATTGGAGTGAGAAATCCGGCAACTGCCGAACCGGCCGACACGATCGGAATCAATATATTGCGTGGGGTGGCAGATTTCAGGTCGGCAATGACGCGAGCCTGTTCGGGAGTGGGCGCCATCGTGCCGTTCAATGCTTGTAGCCGGCCATAATGCCAATTCGGCAGCATTCTACAGAGATTGCTTACCGTTGACACGTGCCAACGCCCGACCAGCGACCATAAGTGACCGTCTGATCGTTACCCGGTTCAACTCGAGTTGCACGCAGGGTTTCTCGGCCGTGGGAGACAATGAAAAGGTGCGAAACCGGCCGAGCTTTCGTACAGCAGGTGATGTTGATAGCTAATTCTTCGGCGCCGGGCGGTTACTTAGTGAACATTAAAAAGCCAGTGCCGAGAATGCATCGGGAATGGCTTGGCCAGGCTATCGGGTTCAGCGCGGACATTGGCCCACGGCGGGCCACAAGCGGACTAGTCGCGGGACGATGCGACGCTCTCCTCGGCCGCCTGCAATTCTTCGCCGGTCAGCGTCTTGCTCTCGAATGTCAGTTGCCCGCCTTTCCCTCCGACGCCAATGCGGCTTCGTCATTCTGCGCTCCTAGAATGGGATGCCGTCATTGTCATCCACGGGCTCAGACTCATGGTTGACGATGAACTTGGTGCGATCGAACAGTTCGTCGAAGGTCAGGATTTCCGGCCGGAACGTCTGGCGGCGATACAGCTCGAATGAACGGAACTTCCACTCCGGGCAGATTCTCAGGGCATGATCCTGTTTGTCCCCTCTTTCCACCGCTATTGGCGCTTCCGCTGAACCAGCTCGCTCACAGCATCGCCGTATCGGACTCGGGGTAATCACGCTATGCCGCGGATGAGCAAGACAAATTCGAACCGCCGCTACGCTCTCCGACATCGTGCTCCCAAATCCGATGTAACCGCGCGGTAACTGCGAGACCACCACGGCGCCGTTCGCCTTCTGCGTCTCCCGATTGCACGAGGTACGCTCTAGTGGCGCTTCCGACCAATCTTTGATTGTCGGAAACTGGTGCCGGCAGAGGGATTTGAACCCCCGACCCCCCGCTTACGAAGCGGATGCTCTACCACTGAGCTATGCCGGCGTGATGGCGGCGAAACGCCGGCCCCTCCTTATCGAGCGGGCGCCGGCTTGGCAAGCAAACCGGCCGTCCCGCCGCTCATTTGAAGATGCGGAGCCCGCGCCCGCCGCTCGGCGGTTCGGGTTCCGGCTCGAGATCGGGCACCGGCTCGGGGCCGGGATCGTCCGGCACGTGAACCAGCGGGATCACCCGTTCGACATTGCGCTCGGCGCGCGGCGCCGCGCGCGACGACGGCAAGGTTGCGGGTGCATCGGCTTCGCTTGCGGCCGGCGGCGCGGCCGGCTCGGCGTCGCGCTTGGCAATGACCGGCGGCGCCGGGGTGACGTCGCGTGGCGCGTCGTCGCCGTCGATGACCTCGCGGCCGTCCGCCAGCTCGGCCAGCGGCACCTTCCATTGAAACGCATCCAGCCGTCCGCTCGGCGACACCGGCAGCCAGCGGTCGGACACGCTGCCTTCGGCGGTCCACTTCGGGTCGCGCGGTGCGCGCAGCGCGCGCGCCATCCATTCGCGGGCGCGCCCTTCGTCGCCGCTTTCGCGGCGCTCGATTTCGGCCATCAGCGCGGCCACGCTCTGGGTCGGCTCGCGCAACAGCGGCTTCAGCGCCTCGCGCGCGATGGCGAACTCCTGCGCGTCGAGCGCGGCGCGCGCCACCGCCAGCGCGCCCTCGGCATGGCCGGGCGCCTTCTGCGCCAGGCGCTGCACCCGCGCCAGCCGCTCGCGCGCGGAATCCCCCGGCCGCAGGTGCGCATAGGCATCCGACAGGTCGGGATGCGGATTGGCCTGCCAGGCCTTTTCGATGATGCGGGTGGCGCGCCGCAATTCGCCCTGCTCGCTGAGCAATCGCACCGCAAGCTCGGCCGCCGGAACCAGCGCCGGCGCGAGCTTGACGGCTTCGAGCGCGAGCGTGCGCGCCCGGTCGCGGTCGCCATCCTCGGCGGCCAGCGCCTGCGCGGTCAACAGCACGGCGCGCTGACGGCGATAGTCGGCTTTGTCGAGCAGCCCGTTACGGCTGTTGCGGTCGAGCGCCGCGAGCGCCCCCGCCCAATCGCCGGACGCGCAGCGGAAATCCAGCACCGCCTGGCTGGCCCAGCCGAGCGACGGCGCCGATTTCGCCGCCGCCTCGGCATAGGATCGCGCCGCCGCGGGATCCTTGCGGCGCTGCGCCTCGATGTACAGGCCGCGCAGGCCCAGCAGCTTGGTGTCGTCGCGCTCCGCCATGGAGCGGAACGCGAGCTCCGCGGTCGCCGGATTGCCCGAAAGCTGCGCGTATTGCGCGTTGAGCAGGAGCGCGAGCGGCTCGCCGGGCGCGATCTTGGCAACCTCGTCGGCGGCCTTCTTGGCGGCGCGCGCGTCGCCGGCGCCGATCGCGATCAGGCCGCGCGAGATCGCCAGATAGCCGCGCACGCCGCGGCGATGGCTGAGAAACATCGCGATCAGATCGGGCGAACGCAGAATGGCCCGCACCACCGACCACAGCAGCAGCGCGACCAGCACGGCGAGCACCAGCGCGGCCGCGGCGACCAGCACGGAGGTCTCGATCCGCCAGCCCAGCCAGGTGATCACGATCTCGCCCGGCCGGTCGGCGATCCACGCCGCGCCGGTTGCGAGCAGCGCCACCAGGACCAGGAAGAAAAAGACACGGATCATCGCGGCGCGAGCCTATCTTGTTTGAGCATGATCCTGTTCCGAAAACCGGATCCCGCACTCCGGATCAAGTCCGGGGCAGGCTTTATTCGGGATCAGGCTCCTAGTCCCTGTTTGACGCATGATCCCATCCGAAAACCGGTTCCCACTTTTCGGGATCATGCATCTAGGGTGCCGTGTTCAGCGCGGCGACCGCCTCGGCGGCGAGCCTGCGGCTCGCCTCGATGGCTTGGTTGCGTGCCTCGACCTTGGCGATCCAGGGCTCCACCGGCGCGCGGGCCTGCGGCGAAAGCTTGGCGAGTTCGGCCAGCGCGCCCGGCACGTTGCTTTGCGCCGCACGCTGCTCGACGCGGGCCAGGATCGCGTCACGATCGTCGCCGGGCACGTCGCCGACCGGACGCACGCGCACCAGGCTTTCGGCATTGGCCTGCATCCGCTCAAGAAAGCCGCCGTCGCGCCGCGGCTCGCTTGCGGTGCGCAGCATGGGCTTGATCAGGCCCGCAAGCTCCTGCGCCAGGACGGCCTGGCTCGGCACGCCCTTGGCGGCGAATGGCTCCAGCGCCGCGACCGCCACGGCGTCCGATGTCAGCGGCTTGACGGCGGCAAGCTCGGCGGCGAACGGCTCGCTGCGCTCGACCGCGACGCGCAACGACCCCACCGCCAGCGCCAGGCGGGCGGCGCGGTCGGCGCCGGCAGCCGCCGAGCGCGCGGCGGTGCGCAACTCGTTCAGCGCCGCCGACATGCGCTCCAGCCGGCCTTGGCTGTCGCGCAACGCGCCTTCGACGCCGTCGCTGCGGCGGGCCAGCGCCGCCACATTGTCGGCCAACGCCTTGGCGGCCTGCTCGGCCGCGCTCAGGCGGCTGAGCACGACCGGGTCGGTGACCGGCGCGCGTGGCGCGGACTGCGCGCTTTCCAGCCTCGCCATCCGTGCCGCGAGATCATCGATCGCCTTGGGATCGACGCTCGCCGGCGTCGGGCGCGCCGCCAAGTCTCGTGCCAGGTCCTGCAATTGCCGTTCGATCGCGGCGAGCCGCGGGCTGAAGTCGACCGCAGCCTCGCGCGGCCGCGACAGCGCGCCGGTCAACCAGATCAGCACGAACACCAGCAACCCGCCGGCGACCGCGGCGATCCCGCTGCTGACCGGGGCCGAGCTCAAGCCATCCGGCAGCCACGCGATCGGCCGGCGCGCAGCGCCCGCGTGCGGCGGATCGGACCGCGGTGGCTCCGACCGGCCGCGCTCCTGGGCCGCCGCTGACGGTCGCTCCGGCGGCGGCGGAATGAACACGTCCTCGGGTTTCGGCGATGGCTCGGGCGTGAACCGGTTCAGCGGCCGGCGGTTCGGCTGCCGCCTCGACGCGCGGCTCGGGCGCGACCGGGCCGGAGCCGACCTCGGTCGCCTCGAGATTGATGACCGTCGGCGGCCGACGGCGACGCTGCTGAGGAGGACGCTTGTCGCTTGCCATGCCTTCATTCTAGACGATTCGAATCCGGCGCGGGCGTGACCAAAGCCAGCAATCGCGCCTCATCGGGCTGTGCGGCCACGTGAACCGCAGCCGCGCCGGCGGAGCGCAGCGGCTCGGCGGCCCGCGCCGATAGGCAGTAATGTACCGGCGCCAGCGCCCGCTCGGTCAGGTCGCGGCCGCAAGCCAGAAAGCTGTCGACGCTGCGGCGCGAGAAATGCAGCACGCCGTCGATCCGGCCTTGCTCCAGCGCCGCGCGCACCGCCGGCGGAAACGCCGCCGCCTCCGCGGCCCGATAGACCACGACGGTGCGAACCGACAGGCCGTGCGCCGAAAGCTCGCCCGCAAGGTCGCGGGCGCGGTCCGCCCCGGCGAGATAAAGCAGCGGCAGGTGCGAACCCGCGAAGCGTTGGGCGGCGCGCCGTGCCAGGTCGCGCCCGTCGCCATCGGCCGATACGACGTCGGCGAATCCGGTCGCGCGCGCCGCGTCAGCGCTGCCCGGGCCGACCGCAAGCACCGGCAGCGCACGCAACTCGCCATGCCGGGGATGGCTCGCAACCGCACGGGCGCCATTGGCGCTGGTCAACAGCACCGCGGCCCACGGCGCCGGACCGAGATCGGCATCGGCGACCGTCTCGATGCGGAGCAGCGGCGCCAGCATGACGTCGTGACCGAGGCCGCGCAGGGCCGTGGCGGTGCGCTGGTTGTCGGGTTCGGGCCGCGTCACCAGAAGCCGCATGGTCAGCCGTCCGCGAAGAAGTCCGCGCCGCCGCGGGTTCGCAATTCGCGGCCGGCGGCGGCGCCAATCCGCTCGGCGGCGTCGACGCTGCCAGTGCGTGTCGTCTCGAATGCCTCGCTGCCGTCGGGCTTGAGAATCATGCCGCGAAACCGGAGCCCGCCGCCGAAGATGGTGGCGTGGCCGGCGATCGGCGTGCGGCATGAGCCATCCAGCACGGCGAGGAATGCGCGCTCGGCGGCGAGCGCGCTCGCGGTCGCGGCGTGATTGATCGGCGCCAGCAGGTCTTGCGTCCTGAGTGTCGTCGCCGCGCGTCTCGATGGCGATGGCGCCCTGCCCGACCGCCGGCAGAAAGTCGTCGACGTCGAGCACCGCGGTCGCCGCGTCCGCGAGCCCAAGCCGCTTCAGTCCCGCCAGCGCCAGCAGCGTGGCGTCGGCCGCGCCGTCGTCGAGCTTGCGCAGGCGGGTCTCGACATTGCCGCGCAACGGCACGGCTTTCAGATCGGGACGCAGCCGCAACGCCAGCGCCTGCCGGCGCAACGACGCGGTGCCGATGCTCGCGCCACGCGGCAGCTCCTGGATGGATTTTGCCTTGCGGCTGATGAAAACGTCGCGCGGGTCCTCGCGCTCCAGGAACGCGCTGATCATGAGGCCCGCAGGCAGCACCGTCGGCATGTCCTTTGACGAATGCACCGCCAGATCGATCGCGCCCGCCAACAGCGCCTCCTCGATCTCCTTGGTGAACAGACCCTTGCCGCCGGCGTCGGCCAGCGGCCGGTCCTGGATGCGGTCGCCGCTGGTGCGGATCGTCACCAGCTCGATCCGGTCGGGCTGAAAGCCATGCGCGCGGGCCAGCGCCGCGCGCACCATGCCGGCCTGCGTCAGCGCCAGCGGGCTGCCGCGCGTGCCGAGCCGCAGGATTGCGCCGGAGGATTGCGTCACCAGACCTCGCAATGGTAGCGCTTAGAGCAGGAGAGGTCGCCATGGTTGTACTCGGAATCGAAACCACTTGCGACGAGACCGCCGCCGCATTGGTGGAGCGGGACGGCAACGGGCCGGGCAAGATCCTGTCCAACGTGGTGCTGTCGCAGGTCTGGGAGCACGCCTCCTTTGGCGGCGTGGTGCCGGAGATCGCGGCCCGCGCCCACGTCGACGCGCTGGACCGCGTGATCGCCCGGGCGATGGCCGATGCCGGCAAGACCTTCGATGCCATCGACGGCGTCGCCGCCGCGGCCGGCCCCGGCCTGATCGGCGGCGTCATCGTCGGCCTGACCACCGCCAAGGCGATCGCGCTGGTCAACGGCAAGCCGCTGATGGCGATCAACCATCTCGAGGCGCATGCGCTGACCGCGCGGCTGACGTCGGCGGTGCCGTTCCCCTATTGCCTGTTCCTCGCCTCCGGCGGCCACACCCAGATCGTGGCGGTGCGCGGCATCGGCGATTACACGCTGCTCGGCACCACCATCGACGACGCCATCGGCGAAGCCTTCGACAAGACCGCCAAGCTGCTCGGCTTGGGCTATCCCGGCGGACCGCAGGTCGAGAAGGAGGCGGCGCGTGGCAATGCCTCGCGGTTCACGCTGCCGCGGCCGATGCACGGCCGCACCGAGCCGGATTTCTCGCTGTCCGGACTGAAGACCGCGCTGCGGCTGGAGGCCGAGAAGCTTGCGCCGCTCACCGACCAGGACGTCGCCGACCTGTGCGCATCGTTTCAGCAATCGATTGTCGAGGTCATCCTCGATCGGCTGCGCGCCGGCATGAGGCTGTTCCGCGAACGCTACGACACGCCTGCGGCGCTGGTCGCCGCCGGCGGCGTCGCCGCCAACGAGGCCGTCCGCAAGGTGCTGCAGCGCGTCGCCTTCGAGGCCGGCGTCAAGCTGGTGGTGCCGCCGGCCGAGCTTTGCACCGACAACGGCGCCATGATCGCCTGGGCCGGCGCCGAGCGGCTGGCGCTCGGCCTGACCGATCCGCTCGACACCGCGCCGCGGGCGCGCTGGCCGTTGGAACAGGTGGCGGGCCCGTCCGCCAAGCCCGCGCCGGTCGCGCAACAGGGCGCGTGATGGCGTTCGACCGCATCGCGGTGCTGGGTGGCGGGGCCTGGGGCACCGCGCTCGCCAACGTCACCGCGCGCGCCGGCCGCAGCGTGACATTGTGGGAGCACGAGCCGGCCAATTTCAATGAGCTCAAGCAAAATCGCGAAAGCCGGTTCCTGCGCGGCGTCCGGATCGACGACGGCATCGCGGTGACCAACGACCTTGCACAGGCCGCGCGCGCCGAAGCCATCCTGCTGGTGGTGCCGGCGCAGGTGACGCGCCCGGTCGCGCAGGCGCTGGCCGAGGCGATCGCGCCCGGCACGCCGGTGATCGCTTGCGCCAAAGGCATCGAACACGGCACGCGCAAGTTCATGACCGAGGTGATCGCCGAATGCGCGCCGAAGGCCACGCCGGCCATCCTTTCGGGGCCGAGCTTTGCGGCCGACGTGGCGCGCGGGCAACCGACCGCCGTCACGCTCGCGGCGCATGACGAAGGTCTTGCGACGGCGCTCGCGCGCGCGCTCGCCTCCCGCACGTTCCGGCTGTATCAATCGTCGGACGTGCGCGGCGTCGAAGTCGGCGGCGCCGCCAAGAACGTGCTGGCGATCGCCGCCGGCATCGTGACCGGCCGCGGGCTCGGCGCCAGCGCCTCGGCGGCCTTGACCACCCGCGGCTTTGCCGAACTGGTGCGCTTCGGTCGCGCCCACGGCGCCAAGCCCGAGACCATGATGGGCCTCTCGGGTCTAGGCGACTTGATCCTGACCTGCTCGAGCCCGCAGTCGCGCAACTTTGCGTTCGGGATCAACATCGGGCGCGGCCTCGCGCCAAAGGACGTCCACGGCACCACCGGCCTCGCCGAAGGCGCGTTCACGGCGCCGGTGCTGCTGGAGATGGCGCGGGACAAAAATGTCGACATGCCGATTTCGACGGCGGTCGCCGCCATGCTGTCCGGGCAGCTGAGCGTGGACCAGGCAATCGAGTCGCTGTTGACGCGACCGTTGCGGACGGAGGATTGACTTTCCACAAGCTGACGCCGTGCTTGTGATTGGCGTAATGTTTCGAAGGGGTTCTTGGAGGTAGCGATGGCGTATTGGCTTCTGAAAACCGAGCCCGAGGAGTTTTCCTGGGACGACCAGGTCAAGCGTGGCGCCAAGGGCGAGGTCTGGTCGGGCGTGCGCAATTTCACCGCGCGACGCCATCTCAAGGAGATGAAGAAGGGCGACCAGGCGTTCTTCTATCACACCGGCGACGAGAAGCAGGTGGTCGGCATCGTCGAGATCATCCGCGAGCACCACCCCGATCCCACCGCCGAAGCGGGCGAGCCCTGGGTGGTGGTCGACACCCGCGCCACCAAGCCGATGCCGAAGCCGGTCACGCTGGCGGCGATCAAGGCCGACGGCCAGTTCAAGGACATGGTGCTGGTGAAATACGGTCGGCTGTCGGTACAGCCGGTGACGCCGGAGCACTGGAAAGCCATCTGCAAAATGGGCGGACTGAAATAGCGGGAGGCCGACGTGGCATTTCTGACCGTGAATTGGCTGTCGATCCTGATTGCCGCGGTGGCGGCCTGGCTGTTCGGCGCGGTCTACTACACCGCAGTGAGCAAGCCCTGGCTCGCCGCCATGGGCAAGACGATGGAGCAGTGCCAGGCCGAACAGGCCGCCAAGTCCGGCCTCGCCAAATACGCGCCGTTCATCCTGGCATTCGTCGGCGAAGTGATCATGGCCTGGGCGCTTTACGGCATCCTGGTTCACCTCAACACGTTCACGCTGCGCGCCGGTCTGATCTCGGGCGCGCTGATCTGGTTCGGTTTCGTGCTGACCACGATGACCGTCAACAACGCCTTCGCCGGCCGCAAGGCGACGCTCACCGCAATCGACAGCGTAGCCTGGCTCGGCGCATTGCTGATCATCGGCGCAATCGTCGGCGGCATGGGCCGCTAGCGCTTCGCGTGCCGCGGACTCGCTTACCTCCCCTGGAGGGGGAGGGTCGGCGAGCGACGAAGTCGCGAGCCGGGGTGGGGTGAACCTTCCTCGGAAAAAGCTCACCCCACCCCGCCGCCTCGCTGACGCTCGGCGTCGACCCTCCCCCTCCAGGGGAGGGTGAAGCGAGTGCGCCGCCGCACCGAAATTCTAATCCACCTTCAGGCCGATCTCGCGGATCAACTGACCGAGCTGATCGTGATCGCGGCGGATCATGGCGGTGAACTCGTCGAGCGGCATGATCGACGGCTCGCCGGAGCCGGCGTTGATCAGCCGCTCGGCAATCACCGGCATGGCCAGCACGGCGTTCACCTCGGTGCGCAGCTTGTTGACGATCTCGGGCGGCGTGCCGGCCGGCGCGAACAGGCCCTGCCAGATCGTCACCTCGTAGCCGGGATAGAACGAGTCGATGGTCGGCAGCTCGGGCAGCGTCGGCGAGCGCTTCTTGGCGCTGACCGCGAGCCCTTTCAGCTTGCCCGACTTGATCATCGGCACGACGGAGCCGCCACCGAACATCAGGTGGTTCTCGCCCGACACCACCGCGATGCCGGCCGGTCCGCCGCCCTTGTACGGCACGTGGGTCAGATCGACCTTGGCGCGCTGCTTCAACAGCTCCATGGCGAGATGGTGCATGCTGCCGTTGCCGATCGACGCATAGAACAGCGGCGACGGCGCGCGCTTGGCGAAGTCGATGAACCCAGGGAAGTCCTTGGCCGGCACCACGTTGGGATTGACCGCGAGGATCAGCATGTTCGAGATCAGGCTCGCCACCGGCGCGAAATCCTTCATCGGGCTGACCGCCATCTTCGAATAGATGTGCGGGTTGACCCCGAACAACGCGTCCGAGCCGAGGAACAAGGTGTAGCCGTCAGGCGCCGAGTGGGCGGCGATGTCGGCCGCGATGTTGCCGTTCGCGCCGGGGCGATTGTCGACCACGACCGATTGGCCGAGCCGCTCGCCGAGCGGCGTGCCGACGGTGCGCGCGATCACGTCGACGGCGCCGCCGGGCGGGAATGACACGATCAGCCGGATCGGCCGATTGGGATAGGACTGCGCCGCTGCCGGTCCAGCAGACACGGCAACGACAACCAGCATCGCTAGAATCGTGCGGATGAGGCCAGGCATGTCGCGCCCTCCTGCCCTATCCTTTCGAATCCGCGGCCGGTTTCCAAGCCGCCTTTGCGGGTTTCGAAGCGCCCGTTTGTCGCGGCGCGCCGAGCCCCTGGCAATCGACCAAAGTGGCATATTTCCGCGCCTTGTCGCTCGTCCCGCGCTCGTCGCATAATGGCCCAAGAAAGTGCGCTCCGCGTGGAGGAAGTGATGTCCGACAAGATCTATGAAATTCCCGCCGAGTGGCAGCCGCGCGCTTACATCAACGCAGCCAAGTACCGTGAGATGTACGAGCGCTCGATCGCCGATCCGAACGGCTTCTGGGCCGATGAGGCCAAGCGCATCCACTGGTTCAAGGCGCCGACCAAGATCAAGAACACCTCGTTTGCGCCCGACAACGTCTCGATCAAATGGTTCGAGGACGGCGTCACCAACGTCGCCTACAACTGCATCGACCGGCACCTGCCCGCTCGCGCCAAGCAGACCGCGATCATCTGGGAGGGCGACGATCCCAAGGACGACAAGAAGATCACCTATCAGGAGCTGCACGACGAGGTGTGCCGGATGGCCAACATCCTGCGCAACCGCAACGTCAAGAAGGGCGACCGCGTCACCATCTATATGCCGATGATCCCGGAGGCGGCCTACGCCATGCTGGCGTGCGCCCGCCTCGGCGCGATCCATTCGGTGGTGTTCGGCGGATTTTCACCCGACTCGCTCGCCGGCCGCATCGAGGACTGCAAGTCGAATGTCGTGATCACCGCCGACGAAGGCCTGCGCGGCGGCCGCAAGGTGCCGCTGAAGGCCAACACCGATGCCGCCATCGCGAAAGTCGGCGGCGTCGATCATGTGATCGTGGTGCGGCGCACTGGCGCTGCGGTCGACATGGATCCGGTGCGCGACGTCTATTACCACGAGGCCGCCAAGGTCGTGACCGCGGAATGCCCGTGCGAGCACATGAATGCCGAGGATCCGCTGTTCATCCTCTACACCTCGGGCTCGACCGGCAAGCCGAAGGGCGTGCTGCACACCACCGGCGGCTACAACGTCTACGTGGCGATGACGCACCAGCTGGTGTTCGATTATCACGACGGCGACATCTACTGGTGCACCGCCGACGTCGGCTGGGTGACGGGCCACAGCTACATCGTGTACGGGCCGCTTTCGAACGGCGCGATCACCTTGATGTTCGAAGGCGTGCCGAACTACCCGACCAACTCACGCTTCTGGGAGGTGATCGACAAGCACAAGGTCAACACCTTCTACACCGCGCCGACCGCGATCCGCGCGCTGATGCAGGCCGGCAACGCGCCGGTGCAGAAGACCAGCCGCAAGTCGCTCAAGCTGCTCGGCTCGGTCGGCGAGCCGATCAATCCGGAAGCCTGGGAGTGGTATCACCACGTGGTCGGCGACGGCCGCTGCCCGATCGTCGACACCTGGTGGCAGACCGAGACCGGCGGCATCCTGATCACGCCGCTGCCCGGCGCGACGCGGCTCAAGCCCGGGTCGGCTACCAATTCGTTCTTTGGCGTGCGCCCCGAGATCGTCGATGCCGACGGCAAGGTGGTGCAAGGCGCCACCACCGGCAATCTGTGCATCGCAGATTCCTGGCCCGGTCAGATGCGCACGGTCTATGGCGATCACCAGCGTTTCGTCGACACCTATTTCAAGGCCTATCCGGGCAAGTATTTCACCGGCGACGGCTGCCGCCGCGACCAGGACGGCTACTACTGGATCACCGGGCGCGTCGACGACGTGATCAACGTCGCGGGCCACCGCATGGGCACCGCCGAAGTCGAGAGCGCGTTGGTCGCGCATGAGAAGGTCTCGGAGGCCGCCGTCGTCGGCTATCCGCATGACATCAAGGGCCAAGGCATCTACGCCTATGTCACGCTGATGACGGGCGAGCAGCCCTCGCGAAGACTTGCGCAAGGAGCTGGTCGCCTGGGTGCGCAAGGAGATCGGCCCGATCGCCGCGCCCGACAAGATCCAGTTCGCGCCCGGCCTGCCCAAGACGCGCTCCGGCAAGATCATGCGCCGCATCCTGCGCAAGATCGCCGAGGACGAATTCGGCAATCTCGGCGACACCTCGACGCTGGCCGATCCGGCTGTTGTCGATGATCTGGTAAACAATCGGCAAAACAAGAAGGCGACCGCAAAGGCGGGCGCTGCGTCCTAGGTCGCGGCCTATCCCCGTTCATTCCCGCGCAAGCGGGAATCCAGGGGCAGCTTGCTCAGCTGCCGAGGTTTCCGTTGTGCCAAATCGAAGCACCTGGCGATTGCTCACGGAAAAATTTGTTATGAATTGAGCAGTAGTAATGCGCTGTCGTTCGTCAGGGTGTGGCGTCATGTGTGCTGCGTATCGATGTTTCGCCGCCGCGCTTGCGGCGGCTGCGTTTTTTCTCCTTTCCGTCCCCGTTCTCACGCCGCCCGCCTCGGCCCGCGAGGTGGTGGCGTTCGACGCCGACGTGTCGCCCGGCACCATCATCGTGCGCACCAGCGAGCGCCGGCTCTATTACGTGCTCGGCCGCGGCCAGGCGATCCGCTACCCGGTTGGCGTCGGCCGCGCCGGACAGCAATGGGCCGGCCGCTCCATGATCAGCGGCAAATATGTGCGGCCGGATTGGTCGCCGCCGCCCGACATCGCACGCGCACATCCCAATCTGCCGCCGATCATCCGCGGCGGTGCGCCGAACAATCCGATGGGCGCGGCGGCGCTGACGCTCTCCGGCGGCGACTACGCCATCCACGGTACCAACCGGCCGAGCTCGATCGGCGGCTTCGTGTCCTACGGCTGCATCCGCATGTACAACCAGGACATCGTCGACCTGTACGGCCGCGTGAGCGTCGGCACGCCGGTGGTGGTCACCCGCTGACCAGCGCGGCGGTTAATCAAAAATCCGACGTCAGGCCCTTTTTTTCCCAATCGCCATAACGGGTTGGCTCCGGCCCGGGCGGACCGCCGGCCTCCTTGGGCCGATCCGCGGCCTTTCGGTCGATCTCGGCCCGGCGCTGCGCGGCCTCCGCCAGCGCCCGCTCGGCGGCCGGCGACAACGGCTTGCGTGCCGCCGTCTTGCCCCTCGCCTGGTCCTCGGAGGACGCCATGCTCTCTAGATGACCCCCGGTTGACGGCCGTCAAGGCCGCGACCGGACGACGCCTTGAAGTTGGCGGGCGCGTCACAATCTTTCTCCCCGGAGGTTTTGACGATTTTCCTAGGCCTCCGCGGGAGGGTTCGATGAACTATCTGCGCACTGCGATCCTGCTGGCAGGCTTGACCGCCCTGTTCATGGGCGTCGGCTACCTGATCGGCGGCCAGGCCGGCGCGCTCATCGCCTTTGTCATCGCCGCGGCGATGAATTTGCTGAGCTACTGGAACGCCGACCGGATGGTGCTGTCGATGCACGGCGCCCAGGAGGTCGACGAGCGCAGCGCGCCCGAACTGTTCGGCATCGTGCGCAATCTGGCGGCGCGCGCCGGCCTGCCGATGCCGCGCGTCTACGTGATGGACAATCCGCAGCCGAATGCGTTTGCGACCGGCCGCAACCCGGAGCACTCCGCCGTCGCGGTGACCACCGGCCTGCTCGACCACATGGGCCGCGAGGAGCTTTCCGGCGTGCTGGCGCACGAGCTCGCGCATATCCGCAACCGCGACACGCTGACCATGACCATCACCGCCACCATCGCGGGCGCGATCTCGATGCTGGGCGCAGTTCGGCATGCTGTTCGGCGGCGGCCATCGCGACAACAACAACCATGGCGGTCTCGGCATGATCGGGACGCTGGCGATGGTCATCCTGGCGCCGATCGCCGCGATGCTGGTGCAGATGGCGATCAGCCGCACCCGCGAATACGCCGCCGACGAGGCCGGCGCGCGCATCACCGGCCAGCCGCAGTGGCTCGCCTCCGCGCTGGTCAAGCTCGAGCAGGCGGCGCACGCCATCCCGAACCAGGATGCCGAGCGCAATCCGGCGACCGCGCACATGTTCATCGTCAACCCGCTGACCGGCCACGGCATGGACAATCTGTTCGCCACCCATCCCTCGACCGAGAACCGGATTGCCGCGCTTGAACAGTTGGCGCGCGAGATGAACCAGACCGGCGGCGGCGCGCGACCCTGGGCACCGCCCTCGGTGCCGTCGTCCGGCGCCCGTCCGGCCTCCTCCGGTCCCTGGGGCGGCCGCCGCAGCGGCAGCCCGTGGGGCTAATCGCGCTCCAACTCCGGTCATTTCGATGTTGTCACGCCCCGCGCAGGCGGGGCATGACAGGGTTCATGTCCGCCACGCGCCCGCGCCCGGCAACATCGCCGCCACCAGGCCTGCTGGCCCGCCGCCTCGCCGCCGAGATCGTCGGCGGCGTGCTGCGCCAGCGCCGGCCGCTCGACGAGCAGCTTGCCAATTCGAGTGTCGGCGCGCTGCCGGAGCGCGACCGCGCCCTGGTGCGCGCGATCGTCGCCACGGTGTTGCGCCGGCTCGGCAGCTTGCGTCATCTGATCTCGACCACGCTCGAGCGCGGGCTGCCGCGCGAGGCTCCCCAGGTCGAAGCGGTGCTGCTCACCGGCGCGGCGCAACTCCTGTTGCTCGACGTGCCGGACCACGCCGCGGTCGATCTGTCGGTCCATCTCATGCAGGCCGACCGGCGCGCATCGCGCTATTCCGGTCTGGTCAACGCCGTGCTGCGGCGCCTGGCGCGCGACGGCGCGTCCCGGCTGGCAGCGCTCGACGCGGCGCTGCTCGACACGCCGGAATGGCTGATGCGCAAGTGGATCGCGCATTACGGCGAGGCCACGGCGCGCGCCATCGCGGCCGCGCACGCGCAGGAGCCGGCGCTCGATATTACGGTAAAGAGCGATCCCGACGGCTGGGCGGCCAAGCTCAACGGCCGCGCGCTGGCGCTGGGCTCGGTGCGCACGGTCGCGTCCGGTCCGGTTTCGCAGCTTCCCGGCTTTGACGACGGCGCATGGTGGGTGCAGGACGCGGCCGCGGCTTTGCCGGCGAAGCTGCTCGGGCGACATCGGCAACAAGTCGGTCGCCGATCTGTGCGCGGCGCCCGGCGGCAAGACCGCGCAGCTCGCCCACGCCGGCGCGCGGGTCACCGCGGTCGACCGCTCGCCGGCGCGGCTCGCCAGGTTGCGGCAGAACCTGACGCGGCTGGAGCTTACGGCCGACATCGTCGAGGCCGACGCCGCGCAATGGAACGGCGGGCCGTTCGACGCCATCGTGCTGGACGCGCCCTGCTCCTCGACCGGCGCCATCCGCCGGCATCCCGACATCCCGTGGCTGAAGACCGAGACCGATCTCGGCAAGCTCGTCGCCTTGCAAACGCGGCTGCTCGACCATGCCGCGGCGCTGCTCAAGCCCGGCGGCACGCTGGTCTATTGCACCTGTTCGCTGGAACCCGAGGAGGGCGAGCAGGCGATCGCCGGACTGCTGGCCCGCCAGCCCGGCCTGCGCCGCAATCCGATCCGGCCGGACGAGGTCGCGGGCCTGGCCGAGCTGCTGACCGCCAGCGGCGACCTGCGGACGCTGCCCTGCCACCTGCCCGACGCCGATCCCCGCATGGCCGGTCTCGACGGCTTCTACGCCGCCCGAATCGTTGGAACCTAGAGCATGATCTAGCGGGCTTTACCGCCCCGACCGGTTGGCCGCCGTGGCCGCCTTCGCTATACCTTGCGCGGGGAATGGTGGGGGGCGTGCGCGCCCACGAAATCGGAAGAGGCGAGCTTTCTCCATGGCGGGCCTGTCGATGGCGGAGCGGGCCAGGCTGTTCCTGCTCCTGGGACGCCGCGCGCTGCGCATCACGGCGGGACGGGTGCGCGGCCATCCGCTGATCCGCTGGAAGCTGTTGCCCCGCAAGTCCGACCGGCTGCTGATCGCGCCGCAGGAGCTGCGCACCGCCGACGGCACGCGCGCCAGCGAAATCTACGCCGGCCGCTTCGCCTTCGCCGGCAAGGTGGTGATCAGCGACGGCCGTTCGCCGTTCGAGATCGCGCCGCCGTCCGACGAGTGGGTGGCGAGCCTGCTCGGCTTCGGCTGGCTGCGCCATCTGCGCGCGGCCGAATCGGGCATCACGCGCGCCAACGCCCGCGCGCTGGTGGACGAATGGATTTCGGTGCAGGGCTCGTGGCACCCGGTCGCCTGGCAGCCGGAAATCCTGGCGCGGCGCATCACCTCCTGGCTCAGCCAGGCGCCGCTGATCCTGTACGACTCCGACGTCCAGTTCTATCGCCGCTTCCTGCGCAGCCTGGTTCGCCAGGTGCGCTACCTCCGCCACACCGCGATCGAGGCGCGCGACGGCGTGCCGCGCTTGCAGGCGCTGGTCGCGCTGACCTACGCGGCGCTCTGCATGGCCGGGCAGGCGCGCCACATGCGCAGCTCGATCAAGCACCTGGTCGCCGAGGTGGAGCGCCAGATCCTGCCGGACGGCGGTCACGTCAGCCGCAACCCCGGCGCGTTGATCGAGCTGCTGCTCGATCTGCTGCCGCTGCGTCACGCCTTTGCGGCGCGCAACATCGCGCCGCCGCCGCAGCTCAACAACGCCATCGACCGGATGATGCCGATGATGCGCTTCTTCCGGCATGGCGACGGCAATTTCGCGCATTTCAACGGCATGGGCCCGACCTTGCCCGATGTCATGGCGACGATCCTGGCCTACGACGACGCGCGCGGTGCGCCGCTCTCCAACGCGTCGCATTCCGGCTACCAGCGCATCGAGATCGGCGAGATGGTCCTGCTGATGGACACCGGCCGGCCGCCGCCGATCAGCGTCAGCCAGGAGGCGCACGCCGGCTGTCTGTCGTTCGAGCTGTCGCACGGCTTGCAGCGCATCGTGGTGAACTGCGGCCTGCCGCGGACCAACCGCGAAACCTGGCGGCAGGTCGCGCGCGCCACGGCGGCGCATTCGACGGTCGCGTTCAACGACACGTCGTCGTGCCGCTTTCTGGAAGACGGCTCGCTCAAGCGGTTCATGGGCACGCCGATCATCGGCGGGCCGAGCAACATCCCGGTGTCGCGCGAAGACCGGCCGAACTCGGTGATCCTGCGGGCGTCGCACGACGGCTACGCCGACCGGTTCGGCGTGCTGCACCAGCGCGCGCTGAAGCTTTCGCTCGCCGGCAATCGCATCGACGGCGAGGACCTGTTCATTTCAGCCGACGGCGACATCATCCCGCAGAACATGCCGGACGAATTCGCGGTCCGATTCCATCTGCATCCGACCGTCAAGGCCAACAAGCTGACCGACGGCCACGGCGCCATGCTGATGCTGCCGAACCGCGACGTCTGGACCTTCAACGCCTACGAGGATCGGGCCGAGATCGAGGAGAGCGTCTACCTGTCCGGCCCCGACGGGCCGCGGCGTGCTGTGCAAATCGTGATCTACGGCCGCGCCCGCAAAATTCCGCGCGTGCATTGGAGCTTCGCCCAAGTTACATCGTCGGGCGCGGCCGGCGCCCGCCGCCGCAGCGACGAACCGGAACTGCCGCTGAGCGCCCCATGAGCGAACTGCGCCGCATCACCCGCGCCCTGCTCTCGGTTTCAGACAAGACCGGCCTGATCGAGTTCGCCCGCAACCTCGCCGCCCACGGCGTCGAGCTGGTCTCGACCGGCGGCACCGCCAAGGCGCTGAAGGACGCCGGCCTCAACGTCATGGACGTGGCCGAACTGACCGGCTTTCCGGAGATGATGGACGGCCGCGTCAAGACGCTGCATCCCAAGGTGCACGGCGGCTTGCTGGCGATCCGCGACAACCCGCAGCACGCGTCCGCGCTCGCGACGCACGCCATCCGGCCGATCGATCTCCTGGTGGTCAACCTCTATCCGTTCGAGGCGACGGCGGCGAAGGGCGCGGCCTACGCCGATTGCGTCGAGAACATCGACATCGGCGGGCCGGCGATGATCCGCGCCGCGGCCAAGAACCACGCCGACGTGGCGGTGGTGGTCGAGCCCGAGGACTACACCGCGCTGCTCACCGAATTGTCCGAACATCAGGGTTCGACCACGCTCGTGCTGCGCAAGAAGCTCGCCGCCAAGGCCTACGCGCGCACCGCCGCCTATGACGCAGCGATCTCCAACTGGTTTGCCGCGGCGCTGGCCGATCCGGCGCCGGGCTATCGCGCGTTCGGCGGCCGCTTGGCCGAGGCGTTGCGCTACGGCGAAAACCCGCACCAGAGCGCGGCGTTCTACCGCGCGCCCGACACGCGCTTCGGCGTCGCCACCGCGCGCCAGGCGCAGGGCAAGCAGCTGTCATACAACAACATCAACGACACCGACGCGGCCTACGAATGCGTCGCCGAGTTCGATCCCGGCCGCACCGCGGCCTGCGCCATCATCAAGCACGCCAATCCGTGCGGCGTGGCGGAAGGCGCGAGCCTGGTCGAGGCCTACCGCAAGGCGCTGGCCTGCGACCAGACCTCGGCGTTCGGCGGCATCGTCGCGCTCAACCGCACGCTCGATGCCGATACCGCGCGCGCCGTCACCGAGATCTTCACCGAGGTGATCATCGCGCCGGACGCGAGCGACGAGGCCGTCAAGATCGTCGCCACCAAGAAGAACCTGCGGCTGCTGCTGGCCGGCGGCCTGCCCGATCCGCGCGCGGCCGGCCTGACCGTGAAGTCGGTCGCCGGCGGCCTGCTGGTGCAATCGCGCGACAACGCCACGGTCGACGAGATGCAACTGCGCACCGTCACCAGGCGCGCGCCGAGCGCGGCCGAGCTCGACGACCTGCGGTTTGCGTTCCGGGTCGCCAAGCACGTCAAGTCGAACACCATCGTTTACGCCAAGGACCGCGCCACCGTCGGCATCGGCGCCGGCCAGATGAGCCGGGTCGATGCCGCGCGCATCGCGGCGCGCAAGGCGGAGGATGCCGCCCAAGAGCTCGGCCTCAAGGCGCCGCTGACCAACGGCTCGGTGGTCGCCTCCGATGCATTCTTTCCGTTCGCCGACGGCCTCCTGGTCGCGATCGAGGCCGGCGCCACCGCGGTGATCCAGCCCGGCGGCTCGGTGCGCGACGATGAGGTGATCAAGGCCGCCGACGACCACGACGTCGCCATGGTGTTCACCGGCACGCGGCATTTCAGGCATTAGAGCATGATCCCGAAAAGTGGGAACCGGTTTTCGGAAAAGATCATGCTCAAACAAGAAAATAGATCGGAATGACAATTCGAAGAAATCATCCCGATCTAGTGCGCCCGGCAAGCCGTCACGGGTACAAATAGGAGGTGAGATCGGCCATTGATTTGTTAAAGGAGACCGCGATGAAACGTGCCGTATTGGCGACGGTCGCGACCCTCGCAGGGGTTGCCCTCGCAACAACGAGCGTAATGGCGCAGTCCGGCGGTAGCAGCACGGAACGAACGACCACCGTCAAAAGCAGCAAGTCGAACACCAGCGACCGCATGGGTGGCGGTGGTGGCGGCGGACAAGGCAGCACCGCCAAGACCACCACAGTCAAAAGCAGCAAGTCGAACACCAGCGACCGGATGGGTGGCGGCGGTGGCACCAAGCCCGCCAAAGCGATCAACCTCAACAGCAGCCGATCGAACTAGCGCGTACGGTGCTCGTGCGTCCGAAAGCCAGGACAGTCCGTATCGCTCACCGCGCGAAGAGGGAGCGGCCACGTGCTTGAGCCAAGCTGCGCTGGCTCCCCAGCATGAGGCGCGAGAAAGTCGGATGGCTCGCGAAGCGTTATACTGCTCTTAGTTCTTCGCCAGATCGCCGAGCAGGCTCGCCGTGACCGTGAGCTTCGATAGCGTGAGCCCGGAGCCCGCGATCTGGTGGATCGCGGCGCGGATGCGCTCGACCTCGGCCAGACGCGGCTCGACCCAGGCCTTGACCGCCGCCTCGCCGGACCGGCCGGTCTCGATCATCGCCGCGGTCAGCCGCCGCTCGGCGTCGCCGATCGAATCGAGCGCGCGGTCGAGCGCGAGGCGATCGAAATAATCCGACACCACGATGCCGCGCGCCGCCGTCACCACGCGGTCGACGCGGAAGAACGCCTCGGCGGCGAAATAGGTCGCCGCGATCGGGGCGATCGGCTGCTTGGTGCGGTCGGCGATCAGCACCAGGTCCGGCGCCGCGGCGATCTCCGAGAGGCTGCCGATGCGGGCCGCCAATGGCTCCGGCACGCCGGCCGCCGCCAGCTCCTTGATGCGCGCCGCGCGCGCCGCGGCGGCCTCGGCCGGCAGCACCTTGTCGAGGGCGCCGGTCAGCTCGACGATGCCCTTGCGGTAGTGCTCGACCACGCCGGCCAACCCCTTCGACAGATCGGCGTTGCGCAAAAACCAGACCAGCCGGTCGAGCAGCAGGTTCTGCACCGCCACGTAGAGCGAGAGCTGAGCCTGGCCGGGCATTTTGCCATCGAGCGCATTGATCTCGTCGTTGAGGGCCGGCAGGTCGTAGGCGTTGCGCGCCGCCGCAAACGCGCGGGCGATCTCCGGCGCCGAAGCGCCGGTCTGATCGGCGATCTGCACCACCAGGCTCGGCCCGCCGCGGTTGATCATCGAGTTCGCAAGCTGGGTCGCGATGATCTCGCGGCGCAGCCGGTGCTGCTCCAGCGCGTCGGGGTATTTCTTGCTCATGACCTGCGGGAAATAGCGGCCCAGCTCACGGCCGAGATACGGATCGTCGGGCACCGAGGAGTCGAGCAGGTCGGAGTAAAGCGTGAGCTTGGCGTAGGCCAGCAGCACCGACAGCTCCGGCCGCGTCAGCGGCTGCTGGCGCCGCACGCGTTCGGCGATCTCCACGTCGTCCGCCAGGAACTCGACCGAGCGATCGAGCTCGCCGCGCGCCTCGAGCGTCTGCATCAGGCGTTGCTGGAAGCCGGTGTCCTCCAGCCCGCGCCGCTCGGCGAGCGACAGCGCCAGCGTCTGGAGATAGTTGTTGCGCAACACCAGGGCCGCGACCTCGTCGGTCATCTGGGCGAGCAGCGTGTTGCGCGCCTTGATGGTCAGCTTGCCCTCGCGCATCGGCAGGCTGAGCGCGATCTTGAGATTGACCTCGAGGTCCGAGGTGTTGACGCCGGCCGAGTTGTCGATGGCGTCGGTGTTCAGCCGCACGCCCTTCAACGCGGCCTCGATCCGGCCGCGCTGGGTCATGCCGAGGTTGGCGCCCTCGCCGACCACCTTGGCGCGGATTTGCGCGCCGGTGATGCGGATCGGATCGTTGCCGCGGTCGCCGACCGCCTCGTCGCTCTCGGCCGAGGCGCGCACATAGGTGCCGATGCCGCCGAAGAACAACAGATCGACCGGCGCCTTGAGGATGGCGTTCATCACCTCGGCCGGCGTGGCCTTGGCCTTGCTGAAGCCGATCGCGGCCTGCGCCTCCTTGGACAGCGCGATTTCCTTGGCCGCGCGCGGGAACACGCCGCCGCCCTTGGAGATCAGCTTCTTGTCGTAGTCCTGCCAGCTCGAGCGCGGCAGCCCGAACAGCCGCTTGCGCTCGGCGAAGGCTTTCTCCGGGTCGGGATCGGGGTCGAGGAAGATGTCGCGGTGATCGAAGGCGGCAACCAGCTTGGTGGTGGTCTCGCGCAGCATGCCGTTGCCGAACACGTCGCCCGACATGTCGCCGACGCCGACCGTGGTGAACGGCGTCTTGGCAATGTCGATGTCCATCTCGCGGAAGTGGCGCTTGACCGATTCCCAGGCGCCGCGCGCCGTGATCCCGATGCCCTTGTGGTCGTAGCCGGCCGAGCCGCCTGACGCGAAGGCGTCGCCCAGCCAGAAGCCGTGCGCTTCCGAGATCGCGTTGGCGATGTCGGAGAAGGTCGCGGTGCCCTTGTCGGCGGCAACCACCAGATAAGGATCGTCGTCGTCGTGGCGCACCACGTTGTCGGGCGGCACCACGCCCTTGACGTCGAGGTTGTCGGTGATGTCGAGCAGCGTCGAGATGAACAGCTTGTATGTGGCGACGCCCTCGGCCTGGATCGCCTCGCGCGTGCCGCCCACCGGCATCCGCTTCGGCACGTAGCCGCCCTTGGCGCCGACCGGCACGATCACCGCGTTCTTGACCTGCTGGGCCTTCACCAGGCCGAGGACTTCGGTGCGGAAGTCCTGCGGCCGGTCGGACCAGCGGATGCCGCCGCGCGCCACCTTGCCGAAGCGCAGGTGCACGGCTTCGACCCGCGGCGAATAGACGAAGATCTCGTACAGCGGCTTGGGCAACGGCATGCCGTCGAGCTTGCGGCTGCCGAATTTGATCGCGATCAACGGCTTCGCCTGACCGTCCTTGTCGATCTGGAAGTAGTTGGTGCGGACCGCCGATTGCACCGCGTTGATGAAGCGGCGGATGATGCGGTCCTCGTCCAGGCTTTCGACCGCCGACAGCGCGGTTTCCATCTCGGCTATGATCGCGCCTTCGCGCGCGCTGCGGTTGTCCTCTGGCGTAGCTCCGGCCATAAGCGCGTTTACGCGCGTCTTCGACGCGCTATGGCGCAACGCGCGAGCGCCCTGCGATGGCGGCGACGATGGCCGCGGATCGAACCGGACGTGGAACAGCTCGACGAGCTTGGAGGCGAGCCCAGAGTGCTTGCGTAGCGTCGCCCACATGTAGTCCTGCGAATACGGCACCCGCACCTGCCGCAGAAAGCGCGAGATGGTGCGGATCAGCGCGACGTCGCGCCACGCGAGCCCGGCCGCCAGCACCAGCGCGTTGTAGCCGTCGTTCTCGGCCACGCCGCGCATCACCACGATGAAGCAGGCTTCCAAGGCCTGCTTCATGTCGCCGAATTCGGCCGAGCCGCCGTCGGCGCGCTCCAAGATCATGTCGTGCAGCCAGGTGCCGGAATCGCCATCGGCGGCAACGGCGATCTGGTAGGTCTGCTCGTCGACCACCTTGAAGCCCATGTTCTCGAGCACCGGCACCCGCTCCGACAGCGGGATCGGGCGGCGATGGCTCCAGACCTTGAGCCCGACACACGGCTTGCCTTCGGCGGTGCGCGCATAGAATTCGACGCCGAGCGGGCGGTCTGCGTTCAGGCCTTCGATCACGCGGATGTCGGCGACCGCCTGGTCCGGCGGATAGGCGCCGCGGTAGCCCTCCGTAAAGCCGTCCCGGTAGCGCGCCAGCAGGGCGCGTGCGCGTTCCGCGCCATGCGCCTGCGCCAACGCGTCCGCCAGCGCGTCGCTCCAGCTCCGCACGATGGCGCTGACGCGGTCCTCCAGGATGGCGCGATCGACTTCGGGCGTGGGCCCGCCGTCGCGGCCGATGATGAAATGCACGCGGGTGAGCGGGGCGTCGTGGATATACGGATAGTAGGCGCTGACCCGGCCCTTGAAGACCTCGGCGAGATAGAGCCCGATCTGGGCGCGCACCTGGCCGCTGTAGCGCTCGCGTGGCACGTAGACCAGCACCGACACGAAGCGATCGAAGCGGTCGCGGCGCGCCAGCACGCGGACGCGCGGGCGCTCGTCGAGCTGCAGGATCGCAAGCGCAAACCGGTACAGCGTGTCGTCGTCGATCTGGAACAGCTCGTCGCGTGGATAGGTCTCCAGCACGTTGACCAGGGCCTTGCCGGAGTGACCGCCGGAATCGAAACCGGCGCGCTGCACCACGTTGTTGGCCTTGCGGCGCAGATAGGGGATCGATCCGGTCGACTGGATATAAACGGTCGAGGTGAACAGGCCGATGATGCGGCATTCGCCAATCGGCCGGCCGTCGGGATCGAAGCGCTTGACCCCGATGTAGTCGAGATGGACGCGCCGGTGCACGCGCGAGCGGACGTTGGCCTTGGTGACGATCAGCGTCTTGGCTTCCTCGAAGAACGCGCGCAGCTCCGGCGTGATCGAGACCACCTGGCCGCCGCGCTTGAGCACCGGGACATCCTGGCCGCGCAGCATGCCGAGCCCGCTGTCGCGCGCAGGCACCAGTCCGTCCCGTTCGGTGAAGCTGTAGTCGCGCACGCCGAGCAGCGTGAAGTTGTCGGCCAGCAGCCATTCCAGGAACTGAATCGCCTCGGCGATGTCGTCGACCGGCACCGGTGGCGGATTGGTCTTGAGATCGCCGATGACCTGCCCGACGCGGCCGACCATGGCGGGCCAGTCCTGCACGCAGACCCGGACCTGGGCCAGCACCTGCTCCAGGCCCTGCACGATCTCGGCACGCCGCGCGTCCTCGACGCGCTCGACGTGGATGTGGATGAAGCTCTCGCGCTGCGGGTCCTTGCGGCTGGCTTCGGCCGGCGGCGAAGCGAGCTTGCCGGTCTTGCGGTCGCGCGCCACCGCCAGCACCGGATGCGCGACCAGGCGAACCTCGAGCCCGCGGTCGGTTAGTTCGCCCATCACCGAATCGACCAGGAACGGCATGTCGTCGTTGACGATCTCGATCACCGAGATGGTCTTGAGACGGTCGCCGGCCGAGGCCTCGGGCGACTCGAAGCGGACCTTGGCGGCACCGGGCTTGCGCGTGGCGAAGAACGCCCAGGCGTCGCGCACCAGCGCCGCGATCTCGGCGGGCTGGTAGACGTTGACGTCCTCCTGGGCGGCGCGGCCGAACAGCAGCGCGGCGAAGTCCTGCTCGTCGCCGCGCAACAGCTTGGCCGCAGCGTCGACGCGCGTGGGCGCGGACCGTTCCTCCGTGCTGCGCCGTCGACCAGCCGTGGTGGTTTGCGTCATGAGAGAATCAATTGCAGTCGCCGCAGCCGACTTTAGAGCATGATCCCGAAAAGTGTGCGGCGGTTTTCGGAAAAGATCATGCTCAAACAAGAAACTAGACCAGGATGACGCTTCGAAGAAACATCATCCTGATCGAGTGGTTTCGTTCCGAAGCGGAAGGGTTGTAGGCTTCCTGCCCTATCATGCGGGAGACCATGGCCGTGTCGAGGAAGCGTAAGAAGTCGAGCAATATCAACAAGAAGCCATCGCGAACCACGACCGCCAAAGCGCCGCCACCGAGCATCGCCGCGGCCGATGACACGATGATTACGGCACTGACGCTGAAGGGCGGCCGGCTGTCGGATGGCATGCAGAGCTATTTCGAAAAATGCCGGGAGAAGCTCGGCTTCGTGCCCAACGTGCTCAAGGCCTACGCCTTCGACACCGTCAAGCTGGAAGCCTTCGCCGCCATGTACAACGACCTGATGCTGGCGCCGTCGGGGCTGTCCAAGCTCGAGCGCGAGATGATCGCGGTCGCGGTGTCGTCGCAGAACCGCTGCTACTACTGCCTGGTGGCGCATGGCGCGGCGGTGCGCGCGCTGTCCGGCGACCCGCCGCTTGGCGAGTTGATGGCGATGAACTACCGCGCCGCGCACCTGAGCAAGCGCCAGCGCGCCATGCTCGACTTCGCGGTGAAGCTCACCGCCGAGCCGTGGACGGTCGAGGAGAGCGACCGCGAAGCGCTGCGCCGCTCCGGCTTCACCGACCGCGACATCTGGGACATCGCCGCGGTCGCGGCTTTCTTCAACATGAGCAACCGCGTCGCCAGCGCCACCGACATGCGGCCGAACACGGTGTATCACGCCCAGGCGCGGTGAAGCCGCCGCTGCCACCCTCTCCGCGAGTCATTGCCGGGCTTGACCCGGCAATCCATGATGAGTGTCCACGAGATCGACCGTATCGTCCACTTTAGTTGCGCATGACGACCTTCGGGGTTGCGAGCTTATGCCAATCCGGCTGATGGAAAATTTTCGCGCGGTGTTCTATGCGCCGTACTACGCGACCTACGCGCTCGGCTTTTATAAGCGCGAGGGCGTCGAGGTCGAGCTGCGCACCTCCGACACGCCGGGCGACGCGGTGCCCAAGCTGATCGACGGCACGATCGACCTCACCTGGGGCGGGCCGATGCGGGTGCTGAAGGCGCACGACCAGGACAAGCATTCGCCGCTGGTCAATTTCTGCGAGGTGGTGTCGCACGATCCGTTTTTCCTGATCGGCAAGCGCGGCGCCGGCCCGTTCCGCCTCGCCGATCTCGCCAGCAAAAAATTCGCCTCGGTGTCCGAAGTGCCGACGCCGTGGCTGTGCCTGCAGCAGGACCTGCGCGACCACGGCATCGATCCGGACAAGCTGCCGCGCTTCTCCGACCGCGCGATGCCGCGCAACTACCACGCGCTCGCCGCCGGCGACATCGAGGTGATGCAGGCGTTCGAGCCGTTCGTTTCGATGGCCGAGCGCGACCGCGCCGGCGACATTCTCTACGCCGCCAGCACGCGCGGGCCGACCGCCTACACCGCCTTCATCGCGACGCGTCAGGCCTGCGAACAGCACCGCGACGAATTTGCCGCCATGACCCGCGCCACCGCGCAAGCTTTTGGCCTGGGTCTACACCCATCCGGCCGCGGAGCTGGCCGCAGCCGTGGCGACATTTTTCCCCGATGTGCCCGCGGACATCCTGGCGCGCTCGCTGCAGCGCTACAAGGACGCCGGCCTGTGGTCGCGCCAAACGAAGATGATCCCGGAAGGCTTCGCGCGGCTCGCGCAGAGCCTGCATTCCGGAGGCTTCATCGCCCGCATGGCGGGCTATGATGAATGCATCGAACCGACCCTCAATGGGATCCAACCATGACCGACATGACCATCAAGGCCATCCGCACCACCATCCTGCGCGTGCCGTGGCCGGACACGCCGTGGCTCAAGGGCCATGCCTTCGGCGACGCGCGCAACCTGCTGGTGCTCGAGGTCGAGACCAAGGGCGGCATCGTCGGCATGGGCTATCTGTTCTCGTTCCGGCCGGGGCTGAAGACCATCGCGGCGGCGCTCGAAGAGACCATCGTGCCGCATGTGATCGGCAAGGACGCCACCGCGGTCGAAGGCATCTGGAACGATCTCTGGAAGCGGACCGTGACCTACAACCGCGGCGGCATCGTCACCATGGCGATGTCGGCGCTCGACATCGCGCTGTGGGATGCGATCGGCAAGCGCGCCAACCTGCCGCTGCACCGGCTGTGGGGCCACGTGCGCTCGCAAATCCCGGTGTACGGCTCGGGCTGCTTCCGCGGCTCCGGCGGCGACGGCATGATCGCCAAGGCGCTGCACTACAAGCAGCAGGGCTACAAGGCGATCAAGATGCAGATGGCGCACACCGACGACCTGCGCCGCGACGTCGACAACGTCAAACGCATGCGCGAGGCGCTCGGCCCCGACATCGCCATCATGATCGACATCAACCAGGGCTGGACCGCCGACGTCGCGATCAACCAGGGCCGCAAGATCGTCGACTACGACATCTACTGGCTGGAGGAGCCGGTGCCGGCCGACGACTTCAAGGGCTACATGCGGGTCGCCGACGCGCTGCCGATCCGCATCGTCGGCGGCGAGACGCATTTCACCCGCTACGACCTGCGGCCGTTCTTCGAGAACCCGTGCTGCCCGATCCTGCAGCCCGATCCGATGCGCGGCGGCTTCACCGACCTGCGCAAGATCGCGGTGCTGGCCGACACCTGGGGCCTGCAGATGGCGCCGCATCTGTTCCCGGAGCTGAACGTGCAGCTCTTGGCCTCGATTCCGAACGGCGCATGGATCGAGGACATGGGCCTGTCGAAGGACATGTTCGTCGAGCCGGTGCCGGTCACGAACGGCATGATCACCGCGCCCGAGCGGCCCGGCCACGGCCTCGCGTTCAAGCCGGAGATTTTGAAGGATTGCGGGTGCAATAGTTTGATGGACCTCCACCCCGACCCTCCCCCTTTCAGGGGGAGGGATGACTCGCCGCACGGTCGTCCTCCCCCTGAAAGGGGGAGGAATGTGGTGCGGGTCACTCATTCGATTCATTCGTTTGGACGTGAGCGATGACCCAACTCATCACCGAAGACATGATGGTGCCGTCCGAGCCCGGCATCGAGATCTTCGTCCGCAACAAGCGGCCGGCCGATCTCACGAGGTTCACGCCGGAGCGCACGGTGCTGTTCGTGCACGGCTCGACCTATCCGGCGCACACCGGCTTCGACGTCCCGCTCGGCGGGCAATCCTGGATGGAGTTCATCGCCTCGCGTGGCTACGACGTCTATTGCCTCGACGTGCGCGGCTATGGCCGCTCGACGCGGCCCGCGGCCATGAGCGAGCCGCCGCAGAACAATCCGCCGATCGTGCGCACGCCGGACGCGGTGAAGGACATCACCGCGGTGCTCAATTTCATCCTCAAGCGCCGCAACATTCCGCGGCTCAACCTGCTCGGCTGGTCGTGGGGCTGCACGCTGATGGCGACCACCGCGATCCAGAATCCCGACAAGGTCGTGCGGCTGATGCTGTACGCGCCGGGCTGGCTGCGCACCACGCCGTCGCTGCTCAACGCCGGGCCGGGCCCGCTCGGCGCCTACCGCACGGTGACGCGCGAGCAGGCCAAGGCGCGCTGGCTCAACGGCGTGCCCGAGGGCAAGCAGGCCGCGCTGATTCCGGCCGGCTGGTTCGAGCAATGGGCCGACGCCACCTGGGCGACCGATCCGGTCGGCGCCACGCAGAACCCGCCGGTGGTGCGCGCGCCGAACGGCACCGTGCAGGACACGGCGGAGTTCTGGGCATCCGGCAAGACCATGTACGACCCGGGCAAGATCACCGCGCCGACCTTGATCGCGATCGGCGAATGGGACCGCGACACGCCGCCGACCATGGCGCAGGCGATCTTTCCGCTGCTGGTGAATTCGCCCGGCAAGCGGCTGGTGATGCTGCCCGAAGCGCACCCATCACATGATGCTGGAGAACAACCGCCTGATGCTGTTCAGCGCCGTGCAGGCGTTCCTCGACGAGGCGAGTGAATGAAAGCGCCGTGGGTTGCGGCACTTCTCCCTCTCCCTGCTTGCGGGGAGAGGGTTGGGGTGAGGGGGCGTTGCCGCGATTCTGAGCGCTGTGCGTTTGGCAATGCCCCCTCACCCGGCTCGCTACGCTCGCCGACCTCTCCCCGCAAGCGGGGAGAGGTGCCGATCATTATCCGCCGCGCCTTCGTCGCGGGCTTGCTGCTGGTCATCGCTGCGCTCGCGCCCGCCCAGGCGCAGCGTGGCGAAGGGCCGGACAGCATTCCGCCGGTCCAGGCGGTCACCGCCAAGAACGGCATGGTGGTGGCGCAGGAGGCGCGCGCCGCGCGCATCGGCGCCGACGTGCTGCGCCGCGGCGGCAACGCGGTCGATGCCGCGGTCGCGGTCGGCTTCGCCATGGCGGTGACCTATCCGCGCGCCGGCAACATCGGCGGCGGCGGCTTCATGGTGATCCACCTCGCCCGCAAGCGGCAGGACCGGCGCCCGCGACATCGCCATCGACTATCGCGAGACCGCGCCGGCCGCGACCACCCGCGCGACGTTTCTCAATGCGCAGGGCGAGGCCGATCCGCAGAAGTCGCGCGAGCACGGCCTCGCCATCGGCGTGCCCGGCACGGTCGCGGGCCTGACCCTGGCGTTGCAGAAATACGGCTCCGGCCGGTTCACGCTGGCCGAGCTGCTGGCGCCGGCGATTGCGCTGGCCCGCGACGGCTATCCGGTCGGCGACGAGTTCGCCAACACCGGGCGCGCCTCGGTCGCCCGCATGGCGCGCTGGCCGTCGACCGCGAAGCTTTTTCTGAAAGCCGACGGCGCGCTGATCGAGCGCGGCACGCTGCTGGTGCAGGCCGACCTCGCCGACACGCTGGAGAGCATCGCCCGGCACGGCCCGCGCGCGTTCTACCAGGGCCCGATCGCCGACAAGATCGCCGCGGCGGTGCGCGCAGCCGGCGGGCTGATGACCGCCGACGACCTGAAAAACTATCGCGCCGTCGAGCGGCCGGTGCTGCGCGGCCGCTACCGCGGCTATCGGATCGTGTCGATGCCGCCGCCGTCGTCCGGCGGCGCGCTGCTGATCGAGATGCTCAACGTGCTGGAGGGCTTCGCGCTGCACGGCGGCGATCCGGCCTCGCTGCATCTCGTGGTCGAGACCATGCGCTACGCCTACGCGGACCGCGCGCAGCTTCTCGGCGATCCGGATTTCGTCAAGGCGCCGATCGCGGGCCTGCTGTCGAAGCGATACGCCGCGAAGCTCCGCGCGCGCATCGACCGCAACCGCGCCACGCCGTCGGACCGGATCGGCGACGCCGATCCGGCGTCGTTCGAGGGCAACAACACCACGCACTACTCGGTGATCGACCGCCACGGCAACGCGGTCGCCAACACCTACACGCTCAACCTCAGCTACGGCGTCGGCCTCGTTGCCGAGGGCACCGGCGTTCTGCTCAACAACGAGCTCGACGATTTCGCCGCGGCGCCCGGCGCGCCGAACGCCTTCGGCCTGGTCGGCTACGAGGCCAACGCGCCGGGGCCGAACAAGCGGCCGCTGTCGTCGATGACGCCGACCATCGTGCTCAAGCACGGCAGGCCGTTCCTGGTGACCGGCTCGCCCGGCGGCAGCCGCATCATCACCGCGGTGCTGCAGGTGCTGCTCAACGTGATCGATCACCGCATGCCGCTGGCCGAGGCGGTGCACGCGCCGCGCATTCATCATCAATGGCTGCCGGACGAGACCATGGTGGAGGCGCTGGATGCCGGCCGAAACCGATGCAGGCGCTGGAGGCGCGCGGCCACCGCGTCACGGTGTGGCCGCCGTTCACCTCGGTGCAATCGATCCTGGTGACGCCGCGCGGCCTGGTCGGCGCGGCCGACACCCGCACCCGCGGCGCCACCGCGGCAGGCTATTGAGCCGACGCGCCGTCAGTATGTTGACGCGCAGTGCGTCACCGCGGACTCAGCGCGCTCCCTCTCCCCGCTTGCGGGGAGAGGGTTGGGGTGAGGGGGCATTTCCAGATGCTCAGACTCGCGGAGACGCCCCCTCACCCGACGCGCTTCGCGCGTCGACCTCTCCCCGCAAGCGGGGAGAGGTGAACCGTGTGCGGTGCCGCCGTTTCGATTAATTCAACCCCATGCTTGCGCTGAGCCGACAGGGTCATGCGGCCGTTTGTCCTGCCATACCAGCGCATTAGGGCCCTTGCCGCCGGGCCCGGCCAACGGGATGATCCCTGCTGGCGCTGCTCTTTGGGGGGTCCAGGGCGCCGGCCCTGTTCGTTGAGCGTTCGGTATGAGCCGCGTCATTTTGGCCCTGCGAACATTCTTCCGGCTTGCGCTGCCCTATTACCGCTCCGAGGACCGCTGGCGCGGCCGCCTGTTGCTCGGCGGCGTGATCGCGGCTGAGCTCGGCCTGGTCTATGTTGCGGTTGCGACCATTCACTGGAACGCGCGGTTCTTCAACGCGCTCGAGGCGCGCAGCTGGGACATGATGGGTCCCGAGCTGGTGATCTTCTGCTTTATTCTTTGCGGCGCGATCGCGGCCGGCATGTCGTCGTATTTCTTCACGCAATCGCTCATCATCCGCTGGCGGCAATGGACCACGGCGCGCTACGTCGCGCTCTGGATGGCGGAGGGCCGCCACTATCGCCTGCGGTTCGTCGACCAGAGCGTCGACAACATCCATCTGCGCATCGGCAACGACGTCTACTTGTTCATCCAGCGCACGCTGGAGCTCGGCACCGCCATGCTCAACAGCGTGGTGGCGCTCGGCTCGTTCTCCTACATCCTGTGGGGCATTTCGGCGACCACGCCGCTGCCGCTGTTCGGCGTCGATCTTGCGGTGCCCGGCTATCTGATCTGGATCGCGCTGGCCTATGCGGGGATCGGCACGCTGATCGCGCATTTCATCGGCCGGCCGCTGATCCCGCTCAACTTCAAGCAGCAGCGCTACGAGGCCGACTTTCGCTTTGCGATGGCGCGCGTCACCGATTATTCCGAGCCGGTCGCGCTGATGCACGGCGAGGCGGTGGAGCGCCAGGAGCTGAACCGGCGCTTCGGCGCGCTGGTGCTGAACTGGCTGCGCCTGGTTCGCCGGCACGCGCGCCTCACCGGCTTCATCGCCGGCTACGGCCATCTCTCGACCGCGTTCCCGATCCTGATCGTCACGCCGGCCTACATGGCCGGCGCCATTCCGCTCGGCACCCTGGTGCAGGCGTCGCTGGCGTTCCAGCGCGTCGAGGGCGCGCTCGCCTTCTGCCTCAGCTCCTACAGCAAGATCGCCGAGTGGAAGGCGATCGTCGACCGGCTGGCGCAGTTCGAGGCCGCGATGACCGCGGTCGACAGCCGCGAGCTGCCCGGCAGCACGCTCGACATCGCCGACAATGCCGACGGCACGCTGGCGATCCGGGATCTCATCCTGCGGGTCGGCGACGGCGCCTCGATCGTGGCGGTGCCCAAGCTCGACGTCGCACCGGGCGAGCAGCTCTTGATCACCGGGCCGTCGGGAGCCGGCAAGTCGAGCCTGTTCCGCGCCATCGCCGGCATCTGGCCGCTGGGCGAGGGCACGGTGCGGCTGCCGCCCGACGCGCGCGTGATCGCGCTGCCGCAGCGGCGCTACTTTCCGCTCGGGACGCTGTGGCAGGTGCTGACCTATCCGACGCCGGCGGCAGCGGTCGCCGAGGCCGACGTGCGGGCGGCGATGATCGCGGCCGGCGTCGGCCATCTCGCCGGCCGGCTCGACGAGGAGGCCGAGTGGAGCACCGTGCTGTCGGGCGGCGAGCAGCAGCGCATCGGCTTTGCGCGCGTGCTGATCCATCGGCCCGACGTGGTGCTGCTCGACGAAGCGTCGTCGGCACTCGAAGAGGCCGAGGAGCGCGAGCTCTACCGCATGCTGGCCGAACGGCTGCCGCAGGCGATCATCGTCTCGATCGGCCGCTCGGCGGCGCTTGCCGCGCTGCACCGGCGCATCCACGAGATCGGCGCCACGCCGGCGCCGGTCCGGATCAGGCATGCGCCGACGGTGGCGGCCGATTAAGACGTGTGCTCATAAATCCGCCAGCAAACAGAAGCCTATTCGATCACCTCGTCGGCGCGCGCGAGCAACGTGGAAGGCACGGTGAGGCCGAGCGCCTTGGCGGTCTTGAGATTGATGACCAATTCGAACTTGGTCGGCTGCTCGACCGGGATGTCGGCCGGCTTGGTTCCGCGCAGAACCTTGTCGACGAGCTCGGCGGCGCGCCGGAACAGGACCGGATAATTTGGTCCATAAGACATAAGGCCTCCCGCCTCGACGAACTCACGAGCGACGTACATCGTCGGTAGTCGCGCGCCCAGCGCCAAGGTGCCGATGTGAATCCGATTTGTGTTTACGAGCGGGTCGCTGCAGACATAAAGGGCGTCCGCGCGACCCTGGAACGCCTCGAAAGCGGGCGCGATGTCCTCCGCTCGCCTGATTCTCAGGTCGCGCATGGCGCCGAATGTCCGCTCAGTGCCATGGCAGACATCGAGGTTATTCGATCACCTCGTCTGTGATGGCGAGCACGCCGGGCGGAATGGCGACGCCGAGCGCTTTTGCGGTCTTCACATTGATCACTAGTTCGAACTTGGTCGGCAACTGCACCGGCATGTCCGCGGGCTTTGCTCCGCCGAGAATTCGCCCAACATAAATGCCATTTTGAAAATATGTTTCGACGATGCTGGCGCCGTAGCTCATCAGCCCGCCGGCCTGGACATAGTCGCGAAATTGATAGATTGCAGGCCAGCGATGTTTTGCCACAAGCTCGATGATCCGATCCCGCCGTGTATCGAAATATGGGTCGGCCCCGACCATCAACGCAACGATCCGGTTCTGGGCTAATGTAACAAAAGTCGCCTCCAGCTCTTCGTCGCTGCCGGCGTTTACGACCATGACTTGCTGTCCAATCTCACGCGCGACGTTCTCAACGTCCCGCTTCTGCGTCTGGCCGGAAGAGGTTGCCAGGTTGGCCAGGAGAGCGATCGCGCCGCCTTGAGGTACAAGCTCTCGTAACAACCCAAGCCGCTTTGACCCGATCACGGAGGTGAAAAGCATCACGCCGGTGATGTTGCCACCCGGCCGGTTGAGACTTTTGACAAAGCCGGCCTCGACCGGGTCATCGCCGATTGATATGACGATCGGGATCGTGAGAGTGGCGGCCTTCGCCGCCCGCGCCGAAGGTCCGCCGCCGACAGCCGCTATCACCGCCACCTGACGATCGGCCAACTCTGCAGCCAGTACCGCCAGCCGCTCGTATCGGCCTTCCGCCCAGCGATACTCGATGGCGACGTTTTGGCCCTCGATGTAACCGACTTCGCGCAGTCCGCGATGAAAGGCTTGCAGCAGTTGGGCTGAATCCTTGGCAGAGCGGGAACTCATGAACCCGATCACGGGCAGCTTCGGCTGTTGCGCACCTGCGGCGAGCGGCCACATGGCCGTCGCACCACCAAGCAAGCCGATGAACTCTCGCCGCCTCACTCGATCACCTCGTCGGCGCGTGCCCAGCTCACGGCATAGACTTGTTAACGGACCGGCGGCGGCAAGCGGTAGGGGTAGGAAAAATACGGACGGTAGGAGCGGTGCGGACGGTAGTAGCCGTACTGACGATAATACGGGCGATAGTGGCCATGCGGACGGTCATAGACGTCCGGACGATAATAGCCGCAGCCGTAGTCGTAGCCGCAGTGCAAAGCTTCGGCGAGATTGATTTGATCGCTTGCACCTCTCAGTGCAGCAGGTGCGGAAATCGGCATTGCGTAAGCCCCCAGCGAAAAGGCAATGGAAGCCGCGCCCAGTGCCATCATTACGACTGGGGGCTGCAATGTTTTCAGCAAAACGCGTTTCATAATGACCTTCCTCTCATCCATAAACTCGATGAAAGTTAGCCTGCTGAGGCTAGCGCACCTTGGCACCAGATCAAGCGTCGAACCATCTAAATATTCAGATGAATTGTCGCTGTGCTCACGTCGCTTTGGGTCACGGGCGGACATGACGACCGGGAAACGGGATGTCTCGATTCCTAACTCGATCATTTCATCCCACACGCTCCAGCTCGGTCAGCAGTAGTTCTTCCACATCAGGGGGCACCGTGACGCGTCGTACGACATTTGGCCAACGGGTGACTGGCGGCGCAGCAATCAGCTCATTTGCGAGTGTGACGACTTGCAGATGGGGGGCGATAGCATCGGTTGCGTTTCATTTTAGCGTGCAGCCGCTGAGACTATTCGATCACCTCGTCGGCGCGGGCGAGCAGCGACGGCGACACCTCGATACCGAGCGCCCGCGCAGTCTGCAGGTTGATGACGAACTCGAACTTGGTGGATTGCAGCACCGGTAGATCGCTCGGCTTCGCGCCCTTGACGATGCTCGCGGCATAGATGCCGACCTGCCGGTACATGTCCGGGATGCTGGCGCCGTAACCCATCAGCATCCCGGCCGCGGGCGACTCCCGGCCCGCCGCCGCGCTCGGCAGCTTGTCGCGCGCCGCCAGCGTCGCGATCTGGCCGCGCCGACTGTTCAGGAATCCGTCGCCGGCAACGAGAAGGGCGTCCGCCTGGTCGCGCTTGAGCGTGGTGAATGCCGCGTCGATCTCCGCCGGCGTGCTGACATTGTACGTGAACACCTGCAGCCCGAGCTTGGGCGCGACCTCGTTCGCATCTCTGATCGTCGTTGCGGCGGACGACTCATGACCAGGATTGACCAAGATAGCGAGGCGGCTGACCTTCGGCACCAGCTCGCGCAGCAGCGCCAGCCGCTTAGTGACGGCCTCTTGCACGAAGAAATTGATGCCGGTCACGTTGCCGCCCGGACGCGAGACGCTCGCAACGAGACCGAGCTTCACCGGATCTTCGCCGACGCCAAACACCACCGGGATCGTCGATGTCGCAGCCTTGGCCGCGAGCGCGCCGGGCGGGAATCCGGGCGTCGCGATCACGGCGACGCGACGGCGCACGAGGTCCGCCATAACGTCCGCGACGGCCCGATAGTCGCCGCGAAACCAAATGAACTCCATGCTGACGTTGCGCCCCTCGACCGCGCCCGCCTCGCTCAGCCCCTTGCGAAAGGCGGCGATGTAGGGCGCGGAAGGTTCTGGTTCTCCGCCGTTAACATAGGCGATCACCGGCAGCGACGACTGCTGCGCCCATGCCACCACTGGCCACGATGCCGCGCCGCTCACGCCAGCGAGAAAATCCCGTCGCCTCATGTCCGCTCCAAGGTTTGGGAACAATCATGCTAACGGTTTGGTCACGGTTGCAGAAGGCCAGGCGATGTCCGCTTCGGGTCATAAGCCGACACCGCGGTCTATTTGGCCAAGTCTGCTTTACCCCCGAAAGCGGACATCGGACGGGCGGCGTTTGATGTCCGCTAAGTGCCAATAGCTTCCGTGAGCACGTGCAGCAAACGATGTCCTATTCGATCACCTCATCGGCAGTAAACAGAAGTTTTGGGGGGATGGTCACGCCAAGCGCCCTTGCGGTTTTGAGGTTAAAGACAAGTTCGAATTTGCTCGACTGCTGCACGGGCAGATCAGCTGGCTTTTCCCCTTTGAGAATCCGCCCGGTGTAGAAACCGACTTGGCGTAAGGCGTCAATCAGGCTAGTCGAGTAGCTCATCAGTCCACCTTCAGCGACATAATCGCGGTAAGCATACATTGCAGGAACGCCGTGACGTTCCACGATCTTCGCGAGCTGTGCGCGCCGCGAATTGAAGAAAACATCATTGGCGATGAGGAGAGCGCTAGCCTTCTGTTTGACAACGTCCACAAGGGCGGCTTCGAGGGCCGCATCAGTGTTAGCGTGAACGATGCTGATCTGTTGTCCAACGGAACGCGCCGCAGCCTGCACGTCCCGTAACTGGGTCTCGGTGTCCGCATTGTCTGGGTTCACGAGGAAAGCGATGATGCCGGCACTGGGAACAACCTCTCGCAGCAGCTCCAGCCGCTTTGCCTCTAGTGTTGTCGTCAACACGCTGATGCCAGTGGCATTTCCGCCCGGCCGGTTCATGCTGGCGACAAAACCCAATTTGACCGGATCACCACCGGTCGTGAAGACGATCGGGATCGTTTTGGTCGCCGCGGTGACCACCCGTGCTACTGGGGTGCCTCCACCTGCGGCGATCACGGCCACCGGGAAACCAATTAGCTCGGCCGTCAACGCCGGCAACTTGTCATAGTGACCGTCGGCCGAACGAAATTCGATCTTAACGTTGCGACCATCGACATAGCCCGTTTCGTTCAAGCCTTGGCGAAACGCGGTGACAAGATGTTGGTACACTGCGAACGGCTGGGCCGTGATGAAGCCGACCACCGGCATCGCCGTCTGCGCGCGGGCAATAAGCGGCCACGTCGCCGTTGCACCGCCAACAAGACCGATAAATTCCCGTCGCCGCATGTTCGCCCCTAGGCTCAGGAGATGGCATCGTATCGGTTCAAATGAGCACTTTGGTAGGGGCTGAAACGGGTTTCGTTACTGCAACATGAGATGCTGGCAAAGTGTCGAGAAGGGTCATTAGCAGACGTGGCTGCTTCGTTTGGCCATGTCTCATTTCCCCCCAATAACGGACGTCGGGTCGACGCTCCGGCATGTCCGTTAAGTGCCAATAGCTGCCGTGAGCAGATGCAGCAAACCGAGCTTATTCGATCACCTCGTCGGCGCGGGCGAGCACCGTCGGCGGTAGGTGAGGCCAAATGCTTTGGCCGTCCTTTGATTGATCACCATCTCGTATTTGGACGCCTGCTCGACGGGCAGATCGCCTGGCTTTGGCGCCCTTCAGGATTTTGTCGATGTAGGTGGCCGCGCGTCTATTCAGGTCGGTCAGGTCGGCGCCATAGCTTGTCGAGTCCACCGGCCTGCACATTTTCCTTGGAACCGAACATCGCCGGCAGCCGGTGCTTGTTCGCCAACTCGGCCAGCGGTCCACGATGAGCGACAAAAAGTGGTGACGCCACGACCATCAGTGCCTCGACACGCTCACGCGCCATCAACGCAAACGCGCCGTCAAAATCCTCGCTCGCTTGCGCTGGCACTTTGATGAGTTGAAGACCAAGCCGCCGGCCAGCGACATCAACAGCCTTCATCGCAGGCGGAAGGGATGGCGTCGTTGGGTTAAACGGGACTCCGATGCGCTTCGCCTGCGGAACGACTTCCGTCAATATCTCCATTTCCTTCGCAACGAGATCAGTGAGCAGCATCGACAGACCGGTGATGTTGCCCCCGGGCCTGGAGAGACTTGCGACGTGGCCGATGCCGACGGGATCGGCATGGTTCGCGAATACGATCGGAATCGTGTTGGTCGCGCGCCGCGCCGGCTCAACCATGGTCGAGGATATTGCAAAGATCACATCGACATTGCGGCGAACCAGATCGGCCGCTAGCTCGGGGAGTTGCTCTGTCCTGTCCGCCCAGCGAAATTCAATGGCAATGTTCTTGCCATCGACATAGCCGAGGTCCCGCAGGCCGGTCCGCAACGCTTCCACGCGATCCGCTCGTGCGGCAGCAGGTCCAACATCCAGATAACCAATTTTCGGAATTTTTTCGGGTTGCTGAGCACGCGCCACTAGCGGCCACGCAGCCGCCGCGCCACCTACGACACTGAGAAATTCCCGCCGCCGCATGTGCGCCCCAATGCTCAAGAGGTGACATCGTATCGGCTCAAACGAGTAATTTGATAGTGGCTGAAACCGACTTCGTTACTGCAACATGAGATGCTGGCCGATGTCCGTTCAGGGTCAAAAGCAGACATCCCGTACGTTCAAAGCGATGTCCGCTTACAATGTTCGATAAGCGCCAATCCGTTGGCCCGAAGCTCATACCCGTTGACCGCAGCGGTTGGCTGCAGAGCGGATATCTCTCGCAGGCCCAAAACCTACAGGCGACGCGTTATTCGATTAGCTTATCGGCGCGAAGCAGGAACGCCTCGGACAAACTGAGGCCGATCGCCTTCGCTGTCTTGAGATTGATGACCAACTCGTATTTCGACGCCTGCTCCACAGGCAGCTCGGCGGGTTCAGCGCCCTTGAGAATCTTGTCGATGTAGAGGGCGGCGCGTCGCGTGAGCTCGTTGAGATCGGCCGCGTAGCTCATGAGACCGCCCGCCTCCACCGGTTCCGGCATTGCGAACATCGAAGGCAACCGGTACTTCAGTGCGAGGCCGGCTAGGCGAGCACGGTACGAAAGAATAAGCGGGGAGCCCAGGACGAGAAATGCGTCGACTCGTTCAGCTGCCATCGACGCAAACGCTACGTCGAAATCGTCAGCGGTTCGAGCCGGCACTATCTGCAGTGCTACCCTGAGCTTTTCGCCAGCGCGCTTGATCGCCTCTAGGGCCGGAGGGTGAGATGGGGTTGTTGGATTCCAGAGAACGCCGATCCGCATCGCCTTCGGAAAAGCTTCCTTCAATATCTCGAGTTCTTTGGCGGCAAGGTCCGTCATGAGCATCGTCAAACCGGTGATGTTGCCCCCGGGCCGCGGCAAGCTCGCCACGTGCCCGATTCCCACCGGGTCGGCATGGGCGGCAAATACGATGGGGATCGTCCTCGTCGCCTGTCGGGCGGCCTCAACCTCGGTCGAAGAAGTCGCGAAGATGACGTCGACTTTCATGCGGACCAACTCAGTCGCGAGCTTAGGCAGCTGGTCGACCGTTTCCGCCCACCGGAACTCAATCACAATGTTCTTGCCATCAACGTAGCCAAGTTGGCGCAAGCCGGCCCACAGTGCCTCAACCCGGTCAGCGTTGGCAGCGGCGCGCCCGTGCCTCAGGAATCCGATCTGCGGAGCCTTCGTTGCCGATTGTGCGCACAACGGCAGTGGCCAAGTCACCGCGCCGCCAAGAATTGTGATGAACTGGCGCCGTCGCATTGCCTCCCCTCGAAGGGCCTATGACCACGCCTCAAGTTGCCACGAATTGGGTTATCAAAACAGGAAATCGCGCCCAACGAAACAGGCTCAGACGACAGATTGCGGTGCAGAAATTCTGGACCGCAAATGGCAGCTTTGGGTCAGAAGCGGTCATTTTCGGGCTTGCTGAGCTTGTCCGCTTTACCCCCGATCGCGAAAAAAAGCGGCGACTTTGATGTCGGCGATGTGCCATGTGTGGACGGCTCCGGGTTGGCAAGAGCTTTCTTCACGTAAGCAGCATTGGTCGGTGCAGCCATGTGTTCGGCCTTTAGGTGCGGTTTCACATGACCGCTGGCCATAATGCTCTCCGCGGATCAGGTCCCGGTCATTAGCTCGCATTCGATAGCAATGCGGTGGCACAAGTGGGTTGTCCTGACCGCCGGATCGACCGGCTCTGCATTACGTGCTTTCGCTCCTCCCAACCTTCACATCACGCCAGGTGCCCGGCGCGATCTCGTTTACGCCGCAAGTGCGACAGGCTTCCTGTAACGCTCGCCCTTGGCCATCATGGCCCAAGCCATCCTGGCTAACTTGTTGGCAAGCGCGATGGCCGCGACCTTGGTCGGCCGCCGAGCCAACAATGCGGTGAGCCAGGGTCGATGTTTGGTGCCACGGATCTTGGCATAGCGGATCACAGACAGCGCGCCGGCTACGAACAGGCTGCGCAGATAGCGGTCGCCCTGTTTGCTGATGCTGCCGAGCCTGTCCTTGCCTCCACTCGAGTGCTGCTTCGGCACAAGCCCAATCCAGGCCGAGAAGTTGCGTCCTGATCGGAAGGTCCTAGGATCACCAACACTCGCGACCAGCGCGGTTGCCAGCATCGGACCAACCCCAGGAAGGTAGCGAAGGCGTTTACTCGTTTCGTCGGCACGGTGCCAGGCCATGATCATCCGATCGAACTCCACAATCTGCTCCTTGATGCTAAGCAGTTGAGCGCCGAGCGCGGCAAGGCACGCGCGGGCAATCTCAGGCACCCGTTTATCGCTTGAGTCGGCAACCACATGGAGCAATTCCTCGACGCCCTTGCGCCCGACCGGCGCGACGATGCCGAACTCTGCCAGATGCGCCCGGATTGAATTGATCACAGCCGTCTGCTGGCGGATGAACAGATGTCGTGTGCGATGAAGCACCAGGCAGCTCTGCTGCTCAGGCGTCTTGGTGGGTACAAACCGCATGTTGGCTCTGGTGACGGCTTCGCAGATCGCCTCAGCGTCAGCCATGTCATTCTTCTGACGCTTGACGTAGGGCTTCACGTAGGCCGGCGGCATCAGCCGCACCGTGTGACCCAATGCCTGCAGCTCCCGCGACCAATGATGCGACGAAGCGCAAGCCTCGATCCCAACCAGGCATGGCCGCAGCTTTTGAAAGAACGTCAGGACGGCGCGCCGTTTCAACTGCCGGCGGATCATCACCTGGCCCGCAGCATCAACGCCGTGGACTTGGAAGACAGACTTCGCGATATCGAGACCGATTGTCGTGACCGTTTGCATGGGTAGCTCCTCCGGTTCGTGGTTGCATCAACAGCAACCAGTCAACGGCACTCGCGTGCCGGGTGGAGGAGCCGTCCACAGCATCATTAGCGACCATTCGCGCCGCAGCAAACAGAAACTATTCGATCACCTCGTCGGCGCGGCCTAGCAGCGTAGCGGGAAGGCGATGCCCAGCGCCTTGGCCGTCTTGAGGTTGATGATCAACTCGACTTTCGCCGCCTGGTGAACCGGCAGGTCGCGGGTTTGTCGCCTTTGAGAATCTCGCCGGCGTAGCCGCCGACCTGCCGATAGGCGTCAGCGAGGTCGGACCCATAGCTCATCAGACCACCTGCAGTCGGCGAACCCGCGGTAGGGATAAATCGCCGGAATGGCATGACGCGCCGCGAGCGCGACAAGGCGAGCGGGACGGTCAGTGAACAAGTTGTCGGAGCTGATCACAAGGGGCACGGATCGTTGTTTCGCCAAGAGTTGCGAAGGCGGCATCGATCTCGATTTCGCTGGCGGCATTCAGGACGCGAAGCTCGACGCCGAGGGCCCGCGCAGCCTCGAGCAGTTCTTTGCTTCTGGCCCTGTAACCGCGCTTTTCGGATTGGCGAGGTAGCCGATCGCGCGCGTTGCGGAGACCGCTTCGCGCAACAGCTCCAGCCGTTTTCCCATCACCGCGGTATTGAGGACGTAGACGCCTGTGATATTTCCGCCTGGTCGATTGAGGCTCATCACGAGACTGAACTGCACCGGGTCAGCGCCCATGGTGAACACGATCGGAATCGTGTTGGTCGCCGCCTTGGCGGCAAGCGCTCCTTCAGTGCTCACCACGACGATCACGGCAACCTGGCGGCTCACGAGGTCGGCAGCCAGCGCCGGGAGACGGTCGAATTGGTGCTGCGCCCCACGATATTCGATCGCCAGATTTTGCCCCTCGAGGTAGTTGATGTCCGCAAGACCCAGCCGGAGAGCGTCGAGGCGGCTGGTATCAACTTCGCGCGATCCCAGGGAAAGGAATCCGATCACCGGCATCGCTGCCTGCTGCGCATGCGCGGCGAGCGGCCATGCAGCCGCACTGCCCAAAGTGCCGAGGAATTCCCGCCGCCTCATATCCGCCCCTAGGCTCCGTAGGCGGCATCGTATCGGCTCAAACGAGCGCTTTGATAGGGCTGAAACCGGCTTCGCTACTGCAACATGAGATGCTGGTCGATGTCCGCTATGGGTCAGAAGCCGACATTTTAGGGCTTCCAGCGTTTGTCCGCTTTGCCCCCGATAGCAACCTCGAGAGCGGACGTCGGCGGACCTCGCCGATGTCGGCTAAGTGCCATGTGTGGACGGCTCCGGGTTGGCAAGAGCTTTCTTCACGTAAGCAGCATTGGTCGGTGCAGCCATGTGTTCGGCCTTTAGGTGCGGTTTCACATGACCGCTGGCCATAATGCTCTCCGCGGATCAGGTCCCGGTCATTAGCTCGCATTCGATAGCAATGCGGTGGCACAAGTGGGTTGTCCTGACCGCCGGATCGACCGGCTCTGCATTACGTGCTTTCGCTCCTCCCAACCTTCACATCACGCCAGGTGCCCGGCGCGATCTCGTTTACGCCGCAAGTGCGACAGGCTTCCTGTAACGCTCGCCCTTGGCCATCATGGCCCAAGCCATCCTGGCTAACTTGTTGGCAAGCGCGATGGCCGCGACCTTGGTCGGCCGCCGAGCCAACAATGCGGTGAGCCAGGGTCGATGTTTGGTGCCACGGATCTTGGCATAGCGGATCACAGACAGCGCGCCGGCTACGAACAGGCTGCGCAGATAGCGGTCGCCCTGTTTGCTGATGCTGCCGAGCCTGTCCTTGCCTCCACTCGAGTGCTGCTTCGGCACAAGCCCAATCCAGGCCGAGAAGTTGCGTCCTGATCGGAAGGTCCTAGGATCACCAACACTCGCGACCAGCGCGGTTGCCAGCATCGGACCAACCCCAGGAAGGTAGCGAAGGCGTTTACTCGTTTCGTCGGCACGGTGCCAGGCCATGATCATCCGATCGAACTCCACAATCTGCTCCTTGATGCTAAGCAGTTGAGCGCCGAGCGCGGCAAGGCACGCGCGGGCAATCTCAGGCACCCGTTTATCGCTTGAGTCGGCAACCACATGGAGCAATTCCTCGACGCCCTTGCGCCCGACCGGCGCGACGATGCCGAACTCTGCCAGATGCGCCCGGATTGAATTGATCACAGCCGTCTGCTGGCGGATGAACAGATGTCGTGTGCGATGAAGCACCAGGCAGCTCTGCTGCTCAGGCGTCTTGGTGGGTACAAACCGCATGTTGGCTCTGGTGACGGCTTCGCAGATCGCCTCAGCGTCAGCCATGTCATTCTTCTGACGCTTGACGTAGGGCTTCACGTAGGCCGGCGGCATCAGCCGCACCGTGTGACCCAATGCCTGCAGCTCCCGCGACCAATGATGCGACGAAGCGCAAGCCTCGATCCCAACCAGGCATGGCCGCAGCTTTTGAAAGAACGTCAGGACGGCGCGCCGTTTCAACTGCCGGCGGATCATCACCTGGCCCGCAGCATCAACGCCGTGGACTTGGAAGACAGACTTCGCGATATCGAGACCGATTGTCGTGACCGTTTGCATGGGTAGCTCCTCCGGTTCGTGGTTGCATCAACAGCAACCAGTCAACGGCACTCGCGTGCCGGGGTGGAGGAGCCGTCCACAGCATCAATAGCGACCAAACTGCGCCGCAGCAAAGACAGCCCTATTCGATCACCTCGTTGGCGCGGCGAGCAGGTTGATCGGCACGGTACGCCAAGCGCCTTGGCGGTCTTGAGATTGAGGACCAGGTCCACTTTGGTGGCCTGCACACGAAGCCCGGAGCGCGTTTCAAAAATTGAACCGTCTATCCCAAGTGCGCAATCAACCGCATTTGCCAAATTCCATCGTCACGCGGTTCACTAGCAACGCGCTCTGGTCGCGCCACCCAGCTTCACTTTGTAATTATCGGTCGTTTCGCTGTCGGTGCCTGACCGCTCGGCGCGGCTGGCGAGAGGACAAACGTACCCCACACATTCCAACCGGTTGGTCGGTTTTGGCCTGCAAATTCTCCATAGCCCTTGAAATTCAGATAACCTTGCATTCCTCCAACGGGAAAAATAAACCCGATCTGCGGGCCAACGCCAACGACTTGAGACTGGAAGCAACCGACGCGGTCACCAGATCCGCTATCACAGCCGATTTGCTTGTAAACATATCCTACGAGCCCAACCAGGACTTGCTTCGAGAGAAATTGCGAAGCTCCCCGATCAAGATGCATGTCAACACCGTTGATGTATTGCGTATCGGTGTTTTTGAAGTTCCCGGTAAAGCCCAGCACGGCTGAGAATTCGTGTCCGGTCTGCGGGTTGAAATAGGTGTACCCACCGCCGACGTCGATTGCGCCATGTCCGATACCGATGTTGGCAAGGCGCGTCGAGTTATATGCGCCGACGGGAATATTGCCGGTGATGTAGACCATGTAGTTATGAACGCCGGCATTCCATCGCACCGCGAACTGCGGAAACAGTCGCCGATCCAGTCACCAGATCGCTGATGCTGTCAGAGCGGGCGACAGGGATGATCGCGCCGCCCCAGAGCGTCAATGCCCCGTCAGGCTGCATTTCGAGTCGACGCTGTTGCGACCATACACCCCCATCGGCAGACGGATGCCTCGCCGCCGAAATAGCATGGCAAAAGCATCGCTCGCATTGAATAAGCCGAGGTCAGCCCTCGCCTTGAGATCAGCGTTCACGGTTGCTGATCGATTTCCAGGAAAGCGGCCCAGTGGTGTCTCGCGCGCACGGGCAACCTCGGCACCGGCTGACACACTGGTCTGATGATAGGTCGTCATCAGCGACCAGCCCGGCTGTTCCTGCGGAACAGCTGCTAGGCTTCCAGAGGGCCCAGGTAACCAGAGGCTCACGCCCACCTTCGTCCGCCGATGAAGTTGTCGGTGGGACGCAACGAGCAATATTGTGAGCAGCCCCGAAGCAAGGCCTGAACGGTCCGCGTGGCTGACAAGTGCATGATAACCCTGTTCCCGCGCCTCTTCGGCTCGATTATCGAGAGAGCCCCACTGCTTCCACAAGGGCAAATCTGCAAGTGCGTGCGCTAGTCGAATTCTGCGATGGTGCGCTGTTTAGGCCGCAGTCCGCCGTACAGTCGCAAATCCTGTTGCCAACGATAAGTGACGCTACGCGACCGGCTTGCTTTGCGTGCCTGCGCAGCGCACCGCACAGCGGAATTCGATAGCGACGTTCTGCCCCTCGACGAAGCCTGCTTCCTTCAAGCTATCGCGAACGCGGTCACGAGTTACGATAAGTCGGCAAGCGATGTAGTGCGCAGAAACCGATAGCCGGCATACCCTGTTGCGACACGCGGGCACCCCGAACCATCGCCGCACCACCCAGAACACCAAGAAATTCCAACGTTTCATCGCGGCCCCTAGTCTGTGGACCAAGGATTGTAACGGTTCAAACGAGCGCCTTGATAGAGGCTGAAACCGGCTTCGCTACTGCAACATGAGATGCTTGCCCGATGTCCGAGTTGGGTCAGAGGCCGAAGGTCGGCGACGGCAAGCGACGTCCGCTTGACCCCCAATAGCGGACATCCGGCAGGACCGGATGTCCGTTAAGTGCCATGTGTGGACGGCTCCGGGTTGGCAAGAGCTTTCTTCACGTAAGCAGCATTGGTCGGTGCAGCCATGTGTTCGGCCTTTAGGTGCGGTTCACATGACCGCTGGCCATAATGCCCTCCGCGGATCAGGTCCCGGTCAAAAGCTCGCATTCAAACGATGCGATGGCACGAGTGGGTTGTCCTGATCGCCGGATCGACCGGCTCTGCATTACGTGCTGTTGGCCCTCCCAACCTTCACATCACGCCGGTCGTCCGACGCGATCTCGTTTAAGCCGCCAGCGCGGCGGGTTCCTTGTAGCGCTCGCCCCTGGCCATCATGGCCCAGACCATGCGGGCGATCTTGTTGGCGAGCGCGATGGCGGCGACCTTGGTCGGCCGCCGCGCCAGCAACGCGGTTAGCCAGGGCCGATGCTTGGTGCCGTGGATCTTGGCGTAACGGATGACCGCGAGTGCGCCGGCCACAAACAGGCCGCGCAGATAGCGGTCTCCTTGTTTGCTGATACTGCCGAGCCTGTTCTTGCCCCCGCTCGAGTGCTGTTTCGGTACGAGCCCAATCCAGGCCGAGAAGTTGCGGCCTGATCGGAAAGCCTTTGGGTCCGCAACGGTAGCGACCACAGCAGTGGCCAGCGCTGGGCCGACGCCAGGACAATCATCCAGCCGCTTGCTCGTCTCACTGGATCGGTGCCACGCCGTGATCATCCGATCGAACTCCAGAACCTGCTCCTTGATCCGGCGCAGTTGAGCTCCGAGCGCCGAGAGGCACGCACGAACGATCTCCGGAACGCGCTTATCGTCAGGATTGGCAACGACATTGAGCAGTTCCTCGACACCTTGGCGCCCGACCGGTGCAACGATCCCGAACTCGGCAAGATGAGCCCGGATCGCATTGATCACCGAAGTCTGCTGGCGGATGAACAGATGGCGCGTGCGGTGGAGCACCAGACCGCTCTGCTGCTCGGGCGTCTTGGTTGGCACGAACCGCATGTTGGCCCTGGTGACTGCCTCGCAGATCGCCTCTGCATCAGTGGCGTCGTTCTTCTGCCGTTTGACGTAGGGCTTCACATAGGCCGGCGGCATCAGCCGCACGCTGTGGCCAAGAGCCTGAAGCTCACGTGACCAATGATGCGACGACGCGCAAGCTTCAATGCCGACCAAGCACGGTGGCAGCTTCTGAAAGAATGCCAGCATGTAACGACGCTTCAACTGGCGGCGGATGATCACCTGGCCGACAGCATCAACGCCGTGGACTTGGAAGACCGACTTGGCGATGTCCAGACCGATTGTCGTGACTGATTGCATGGGGAGCTCCTCTAAATCGTGGGAGCCTTAACAGCGCCCACATCCGTGGCATTCACGTGCCGGTGGAGGAGCCGTCCACAGCATCA
>CAVYUU010000005.1:0-128706 GCA_963771745.1 uncultured Alphaproteobacteria bacterium
CGCAACCGAGACGCCCCGGCTGCCCGACCTGTCGCTCGTCAAGTTTGTCAACGGCCAGGACGCCAACAGCCCGACCGGGCCGCATGTGGCCGCGGGCAGCACGGTGACGTTCACCTACGTGGTGACCAACACCGGCAATGTGCCTTTGGCTAACGTCGCCGTCATCGACGATAAGCTCGGCCCAATCACCAGCTTCACTGGGGACACCAACGGCAACGGTCTGCTCGACCTGACCGAGACCTGGACCTACGCCGCCAACGCCGCCGCCCTGGCCGGCCAGCAGACCAACATGGGCACCGTCACCGGCACGGGACGCCGGCGCCAGCACGACGGTCACCGACACCAACCCGGCCAACCACTTCGGCGACGTCCCGGCATCAACATCGTCAAGCTCACCAACGGCCAGGACGCCGACAGCCCGACCGGACCGCATGTGCCCGGCGGGCAGCACGGTGACCTTCACCTACGTCGTGACCAACACCGGCAACGTGCCTCTGGCCGACGTCGCCGTCACCGACGATAAGCTCGGCGCCAATCACCAGCTTCACGCGGCGACACCAACGGCAACGGCCTGCTCGATCTGACCGAGACCTGGACCTACACCGCCACCGCCGCCGCCCTGGCCGGCCAGCACACCAACATCGGCACCGTCACCGGTCGGCGACGCCAGCACCGGCACGACGGTCACCGACGCCAACCCGGCCAACCACTTCGGCGAGGGTCCCGGCATCAACATCATCAAGCTCACCAACGGCCAGGACGCCAACAGCCCGACCGGCCCGCATGTGCCGGCGGGCAGCACGGTGACCTTCACCTACGTGGTGACCAACACCGGCAACGTCCCGCTGTCCAACGTCGTGGTCACCGACAACAAGCTCGGAACCATCGGCAGCTTCACGCGGCGACGCCAACGGCAACGGTCTGCTCGATCCGACCGAGACCTGGACCTATATCGCCACCGCCGCCGCCCTGGCCGGCCAGCAGACCAACACCGGCAATGTCACCGCCCGGGACGCTGGCACCAGCGCGACGGTCGCCGACAACGACCCAGCCAACCACTTCGGCGACGCTCCGGCATCAATATCGTCAAATTCGTCAACGGCCAGGACGCCGACAGCCCGACCGGTCCGCACGTGCGCCCGGGCAGCACGGTGACCTTCACCTACGTGGTGACCAACACCGGCAATGTGCCTTTGGCCAACGTCGCCGTCACCGACGACAAGCTCGGGACCGTCGGCAGCTTCACGGGCGACAGCAACGGCAACGGTCTGCTCGATCTGACCGAGACCTGGACCTACTCCAAGACCGCCACCGCCCTGGCCGGCCAGCAGACCAACACCGGCATTGTCACGGCCCGGGACGCCAACAACCCGCCCGGCACTATCGTCACCGACGACAACCCAGCCAACTACTTGGGCCAACAGCAGTCGACAACCGACTTCAACGCCGACGGCAAGGGCGACATCTTCTGGCAGACCGATGGCGGGGCGCTCGCGATCTGGCAGATGGCCGGCTTCCAGATCAGCTTTGCGGACTTCACGCGGCTCGGTGCCAGTGCGGTCGGCCTGCCCGGCCCCGACTGGCACGTCATCGACACCAGCGACGTCACGGGCGATGGCAAGACCGACATCCTGTGGCGGACCGATGCCGGCAAGCTCGCGGTCTGGCAGATGGACGGCACCCACATCGTCGGCGCCGACTTCCTGCGGATCGGCGCGACCGCGATCAACGCGCCGGCACCGGACTGGCATCCGCTCGGCGCAGCCGACTTCGACGGCGACGGCAAGGGCGACCTGCTGTGGCGCACCGACGGCGGGGCGCTGGCGATCTGGGAGCTGAACAACAACCAGATCCAGGCGGCGGATTTCATCCACTCCGGACCGACTGCGGTCGGCGTGCCGGCGCCGGACTGGAGGATCGTCGGCACCGGCGACTTCGGCGGCGACGGCAAGGCCGACATCCTGTGGGAGACCACCGGCGGCGCGCTGGCGCTCTGGCAGATGGACGGCACCCACATCATGTCGGCGAGCTTCCTCAAGCTCGGCGCCGCCAATGTCGGCATCCCGGGCTTCGACTGGCACGTCTCCGACGTCGCCGACTTCGACGGCGACGGCAACGCCGACATCCTGTGGCGGGTCGGAGCCGCGGACAACCCGCTGACCGATCTGCCGCCGGGCGGCGGCAAGGTCGCGATCTGGGAGATGAACGGCGACCAGATCAAGTTTGCCGACTACACCAAGGCCGGCGCGAACAACGTCGGTGCGCCGGGCCTGAACTGGCATCTGCTGGGCGCCGACGACATGAACGGCGACGGCAAGGGCGATCTCTTGTGGCAGACCGACGCCGGCAAGCTCGCGGTCTGGCAGATGGACGGCACCCATGTGGCGGCCGCCGACTACACCAAGATCGGCGCCACCGACACCGGCGTGCCGGCACCCGACTGGCACGTGTTCCAGCATCACTACGATATTCTGTGAAGAAGGACCGCGCGGCAATCTGAGCGACCTGCGCAACTCGCGCCGACGGACGCCATTGTTCCCGCGAAACCGGACATGGAGCCGCACCGCCTTCCGCGCTAGGCTCCCTGCCTTCGAGCCGGAGCACCGCAAGACATCCGGCCATCGGGAGGACGCTATGACACTCGACATTCAGCGCCATGCTTGGCCGCTTGCGGCCATCGCCGCGGCCAGCGCCGCCGTATGGTTTCTTGGCGTTCCTGCTGCGGCCCAACAACAGCCGCGCGCACTACCAACCTTTGCCGTGGATCCGTCATGGCCGAAGGTGCCGGACCAGTACAAGCTCGGCGACATCTCCAGCATCGCGCTCGATGCGCAAGACAACGCCTATGTCCTGCACCGTCCCCGCACGCTCAAGCCCGAGAACGCCGCCAGCGCCGCGCCGGCTGTGGTGGTGTTCGACCCGGCCGGCAATTTCATCAAAGCCTGGGGCGGCGCTGGCTCAGGCTATGAATGGCCCGAGCGCGAGCACGGCATCCACATCGACCACAAGGGATTTGCGTGGATCGGCGGCAATCAATGCCCGACATCGGGCACGGCCGGATTGAAACCTGTGGCCGACGATCAACTGCTCAAGTTCACGCTCGACGGCAAGTTCGTGCTGCAGATCGGCAAGAGCAATCAGAGCAAGGGCGATGGCGACACCGCCAACGTGCACCGCGCGGCGGATGCCTGGGTGCTGCCGCGTACCAACGAGGTGTTCGTTGCCGACGGCTACGGCAATCATCGCGTCATCGTGTTTGACGCCGACACCGGCGCGTTCAAACGGACCTGGGGTGCCTTCGGCAAGCCGCCCGGTGGCAAGGACAACTGCGCGATCGCCCGGTTGACGGAGTTTCCGCCAGGCGATGGCCTGCCGGACTTCAACGTGGCGCATTCCATCCGCGTGTCGAACGACGGCACGGTCTATCTCGCCGACCGCGAGAACCGGCGCGTGCAGGTGTTCACCAGCGATGGCGGGTTCGTAAAACAGCTTCGCCAGGTTGCGGAACCGTTCGCCGCCAATCTCGCATTCTCACCAGATCCAGAGCAGCAATTTCTGTACGTCGGCGGTGGCAAGGCGATTACCATCGTCGACCGGAAGACGTTCGATGTCCTGGGCCAGGTGCAGGTGGAGAAGCAGCTTGGCGGCGGCCACCACATCGCGACCGACTCCAAGGGCAATCTCTATATCGCGCAAACCACCGCCGGCATGCAACGCTTGCTGTTTAAGGGTCTGTCGGGGGCGGCGGTCCGGTGATGCTCTAAGGACGCCTCGCTTTTACCCGCGAGCGGATATCGCGCCCGCAATCGAGGGCGTTCGATAGCCGTCCGCGCCTCATTTTCGTGCGCAGGCCTCACCCGGCCCAGGTTCCGTTCCGCAGGTTGCTAGTCCTCAGCGAGTTGCGTAACGTTCGGCGGCAAAATGCTGGATTCGCGCCCCAACGTTCTTCTGGTCAATCCGCGTTTCGGCACCGGAGCGTTCTGGAATTTTCAGGCGGCGTGCGAGCTATTCGGCGCGCGCTACCCGACCGCCCCGCTCGGATTGATCACCGTAGCGGCGATGCTGCCGAAGAGCTGGAACGTCCGCCTGGTCGACCGCAACACCGCCGAGCTGCACGACGGCGACCTCGATTGGGCCGACCTCGTGATGACCGGCGGCATGATTCCGCAGCACCTCGATCTGACCGAGATCATCGATCTCTGCCGCGCGCACGGAAAACCGATCGCGATCGGCGGACCCGCGGTGACCTCGGTTCCTGCTGCCTTCGCCAAGGCCAATTTCCGGATTCTGGGCGAGGCCGAGGCCGTCATAGACCAGTTCGCCGCGGCCTGGGAGTCGGGTGTGCGCGAGGGCGTTTTCGAGGCGCCGAAATTCACCATCGATGTAACCAAGACGCCGATCCCGCGTTTCGATCTGTTGAAATTCGACGACTACCTCTACGTCGGCGTGCAGTTCTCGCGCGGCTGTCCGTTCACCTGTGAATTCTGCGACATCATCGAGCTCTACGGCCGCGTCCCGCGCACCAAGACCAACGCGCAGATGCTGGCGGAGCTCGACCGGCTGTTCGAGCTCGGCTACCGCGGCCATGTCGATTTCGTCGACGACAATCTCATCGGCAACAAGAAGGCGGTGAAAGCCTTCTTGCCCGAGCTGACGAACTGGCTCGTGGCACACGACTATCCGTTCGAGTTCACCACCGAGGCGTCGATCAACCTGGCTGACGATCGCGATCTGTTGCGGCTGATGAATGAAGCGAATTTCGTCGGCGTGTTCGTCGGTATCGAAAGCCCGGACCCCGAGACGCTCGTGCAGATGAAGAAGAAGCAGAACACGCGCCGCAGCATCCCTGACAGCATTCACCGGATTTACGCGGCCGGCATGTTCGTGACCGCCGGCTTCATCGTCGGGTTTGACAGCGAAAAGGGCTCGGTCGCTGACGCCATGGTCCAAGTGATCGAAGACTCGGCGATCCCGGTCACCATGGTCGGCCTGCTGGTCGCGCTGCCGCAAACGCAGCTCACGCGCCGGCTCACGCAGGAAGGCCGATTGCATGCTTTCCCGGAAACGGCGCCCCAGGGAGACCAATGCACCTTCGGGCTCAACTTCGAGACCAAGCGGCCGCGCCGTGAAATTCTGCTCGACTATCGCAATATCTTGGAAAAGGTCTTCGACCCGGTCGCCTACGCCGGACGCCTGTCGCGACTGATCGACATGCTGGACAACACGGGCCGCGTTCGCCAGATGCAAGGCGCGGACTCCAGGGGGCGCGGCAAGCTCGGGAACATGGAACTGGTGCAGCGGCTGACCGCCAGGCTGCCCGAGCCGAAGCGGCTGTTCTGGGAAACCTTCATGCAGTGTATGAAGACCAATCCGAAATCGGCCCGCTACATCGTGCTCCTGCTTGCGCTTTATACCCACCTCGGTCCGTTTTCGCGGTACGTCATGGATCGCATCGACCAGTTGATCGCGGACCTGGATGAGGCTGAACCGCTGCAACAATCGCCAGCAAGTAACCGCGCACCGGCATTTTCGATTGGCGAGGCATGACCCGCTGAATATTTGATAAGAGCGAGCTTTCAGCGATCAGGTTTTGGTTGATCGATGCTGGCGACGGCTCAGACATCATGGCAAACATTGTTTGATGTCTGCCTGGGGCCATAAGCGAAGATTGGACGCTATTCAATCACCTCGTCGGCGCGCAACAGGATGGACGGCGGCACGGTCAGTTCGAGTGCTTTCGCCGTCTTCATGTTTACAGCCATCTCGAATTTCACCGGCACTTGAACGGGCAGGTCGGCAGGTTTAGCGCCGCGCAAGATCTGGTCAACGTAGGGGGCTCCTCGACGAACAATGTCTCTCAGGTCGGGCCCGTATGAAATCAAACCACCGTCCCGACTGACGACGCCTTTCCAAGGATAGATCGTCGGCACTTTGTTGCGGGCGGCAAGCGATATGATCGGCTGCACTCGAACGAGCATGAAGTAATCCGGCATGACGATGAGGCCGGCACCGGCAGTTTGTCCGAGCGAAGTCAGAATCGATGTTATCTCGGAATCGCTGCGAGCTCGCGCCGCAATGGGTTCGATCTTGGAAGATTTGGCGGCCGTCTCGAAATCACGCAGGTAGTAGTTGCCGCCTCCCGGGGCCGTATCGGGATTAAAGAGCATAGCGACGCTCGTAAGGCCCGGGGCGATCTCTCTGAGCAACTCGAGCATCTTGGCGGTTATGGCGGATTCTGACGTCAGGAAGCCGGTGATATTCCCGCCCGGGCGGGGCAGACCCGCAACGAAACCGTCACCGACGGGATCGGTCACGGTGACAAATACGATTGGGATCGTCCGAGTCTCCTGGTGGAGGGCCGCAGTCACGGGCGTTCCTTGCGAAACGATCAAGTCAGGCTGCAGAGCAACCAGTTCCTTCGCAAACGTGCGGATCCGATTGATATCGGCTCCGCCCCAACGAACCTCCATTTGCAGGTTGCGGCCGCGCGTCCATCCCAATCCCGAAAGCGCTTGCATGAACCCGGCAAGGTGCGCCTGCCCCTCCGGGTCGCTTTCATCCATGCTCATCAGGATGCCGATCCGCCGCGCCCTGTCGGGCTGCTGCGCCCGCGCGACGAGCGGCCATGCGGCTGCGGCACCGCCGAGCAGCGTGATGAACGCGCGTCGCTTGCATTCGGTCACCTCGCCGGCAGGCTGGCAGAATGGAGGCGCCTTCGACCGAAATGATAGCACAGCGACACTGCTGAAGGATTTCAATCCGGCCCACCTCGGCCAGGGGTCAATTTCAACGTCTTGCCATGTCGGAGGCATGTCGGCTTTTCCTCCAAGAGCGGCGCAGAAGCGGACACGCCGAATAGGGCGCGCTATGCCGGGAGCGGACTCTTGTGCGGCAAGAAAAAGCTGATGCCCCCTTCCGCCAGCGCGCAAGCCTGATGTAGCGTTCCTTGCAGCCGCCAGCGGGACGTGCCGAATCCCAATGACTTGCAACGGCGGCAAGAGTGCCCTCGGCGGGCCTCCAGCCAAGGGTACCGCGCCCATGCCAAAACTCTACGAAGCCCTCGCAGACGCCTTCCTTGCCGAGGGAGTCGACACGCAGTTCGTCCTGATGGGCGACGGCAACATGCACTGGTCCACCGCCTTTGCCAAACTGCCGGGTGTGGAGACCGTCCACGTCAGGCACGAGCACGCCACCGTGGCGGCGGCGACAGCCTACAACGTCGCCACCAATAAGGTCGCCGTTGCCTCCGTCACCTGCGGCCCTGGCGTGACCCAGTTGATGACGGCGCTGCCGGCCGCGGTTCGCGCCCGCCTGCCGATGGTGGTGTTCGCCGGCGAGTCGCCGATCAACGCCAAATTCTACAACCAGGCGATCGATCAGGCGCCGCTGGTGACGGCGACCGGGGCGCATTACATCGCCGCGCACAGCGTGCCGCGCATGATGGACTACGTGCGCGAAGCCTTCCACCTCGCCAAGGACGAGCGGAAGCCGGTGGTGCTGGGCATTCCCTACGACCTGCAGAAGGTCGAGCACATGTCGAACCAGCCCTACGAGACCTCGGAGATGTATCAGCCCAAGGTCGGGCGCATGCATCCCGATCCCGCGCTGGTGGCCGAGGCGGTCGAGCGGCTGGCTGCGGCCAAGCGGCCGATCGTCTTCGGCGGCCGCGGCGTGCTGTGGTCCGGCGCGCGCGAGGCGTTGATCAAGCTCGCCGATCGCTGCGGCGCGCTGCTATCCAACACGCTGCCCGCGCGCGGCCTGTTCCACGATCATCCGTTCCAACTCGGCATCGCCGGCAGCTACTTCTCGGCGCTCGGCCGGGAGATCTACGAAAGCGCCGACGTCGTGCTCGCGGTCGGCACCAGCCTGTCCTACTACACCGGTGCCGGGCACTTCTGGCCGCAGGCCTACAAGATTCAGCTGGACGATGCCCCGCGCGGCTTGCGCGATGGGATGAAAGCCGCCGACCTCTACGTCAAATCGGATGCGCTCGTCGGCATCGAGGCCATCCTTGCAGGCCTCGACAAGAAGCTCGGCGCCGGCAAACCGACGGCGGCGGCGATCCGCACCAAAGAGCTGGCGCATCGCATCGCGACCGAGCCGGCGGACGCGACGCCGTTCGAAGTCGCGCCCGGCGTGCTGGATCCGCGCAAGGTGATCGAGGCGCTCGACGTGGTCATCCCAAAGGACTGGGACATCGTCATCGGCGGCGGCCATCAGTCCTATTTCAACACCCAGATGCGCGGCCGGCCGGCGGAGCGCTACACGACGATCCGCGAATTCGGCGCGGTCGGCAACGGCCTGTGCTATGCGCTCGGCGTTGCGGCGGCGCGCCGGCAGGGCCGCGACGGCAAGGTCGTGCTGTTCGAAGGCGACGGCGGATTCCTGTTCCACATCCAGGAGCTCGAGACGCTCAAGCGCCAGGGCTATCGCATCCTGATGTGCGTGATGAACGATGGCGGATACGGCTCGGAGTTTCACAAGCTGCGCGCCGACGGCATCACCGATAAGTGGGCGTTGTTCGGCCGGCCCGCGTTCGAAAACATCGCCCGCGGCTTTGGCCTGCGCGGCAACGAAATACGCGACGTGTCGGTGATCCCGAAGCTGTTCAAAGACTTCACCGCGCAGGGCGAAAGCGAAATCTGGAACATCCAGCTCTCCGACCAGGTCACCGCGCCGCTCATGCGCCAGACCGTCAAGCGCGGGCACGGCGTTATGTAAGCAATTTCGATCGGGCTGGCTTGTGGCAGCTGGGTTGAGCCGGGCGACAGCAGACGACGATGTCGCTTATGGGTCACTCGCCGACATTTCGAGGCTTTTGATCCATGTCGGCTTTACGCCCGAAAGCCGATATCAAGCCGACGGCACGCGCAGTCCCGCTTGTGCCGTGAGCCGACTGGGCTTTGATCGTTGCTTAGGCGCTCTCGCGTTCCCTCATCCAGGCTACGAGCAGCTCCCAGATCACCGCCAAAACGATGGGGCCCAGAAACAGGCCGGTGATCCCGTAGGAGATGGTACCGCCGAGAACTCCGATCAAAATGATCAGCATCGGCGTGTCCAATCCCCGAGCCATGACAAGAGGACGTAGAATGTTGTCCAGCAGATTGACCGGAATCATATAGGCGGTGAACAGCAACGCCGGCATCGTTTCCATTGCCGTCCAACTCCAAATAATCAGTGGGATGATGACGATCGATGGACCGATCTGAATGATTCCGAGGATGAGGACGGCGGAGGTGATCAGACTGGCGCCGGGAATTCCGGCGGCCATCAAACCCAAGCCGGCAAAAAAAGCTTGCAGAGCCGAAATACCGATAACGCCGCGCGACACGGCTCGGATGGTAGCCCCGGCGAGCTGGACGAACTTCTCCCCTCGCCCCGAAGCGATCCGGCGTGAAAACCTTGTGATTGCATCGACCAGCGCAGGCGCCGGCGAAAACAGAAAGCCCGCAACGACAATAGCGATAAAGAATTTGATGGCGCCGGTGCCGGCGTCCGCGGCGATCTGAAGCAGGATGCTGCCGAGCGGCTTAAGTTGCGGAGTGATCTTGGCAAACGCGGCCTGGAAATTGCTCGAAGCGAGATTCCAAAACTGATAGATCGGATCGCCGATGATCGGCCAGCCTTTCACCGAATCGGGCGGCGGTGGTAGTGCCAGGGCCGACAGATCGAGCTGCTCCGATAGGATTCGAAGACTATCGATCAGACCGAGGGCAAGCCATGTCGCCGGCCCGATCACCATCACAAGGCTAAAGATGGTAAGCAGGACGGCCGCCAATCGACGCCGTCCGCCGAGCAGGCCGACGAGCCAATCGTACACCGGATAAAGTGCGACCGTCAGGACCACGCTCCAGATCGCGATACTGATGAATGGACGGACAAGGATGAAGGACAAGTAGAGCAAAAGTCCGAGGACACCGAGTCGGATCGTCAGCTCGACCCACGTTGCTGTGAGTTGATCATGGTCGGGTGGCTCACGATCGATACTTGGCATGTTCTTTATGTCCGACACCGGCTCCATCCCTCCGAGCCGAGATCCATCATCATCACAGCGCAACCGCAATGAGCACGGCCGAGATTGCAAGGTCTCAGTTTGCTCTCTTCGGGAGCTTGAATTGGTATGAGGCGGGAAGATTGGTTTTGGTTTTCTGACTATTGCTCTTGGTCGTGACTGCCCCCGAGGTGGGCGCACGCGTTGGCTTCTTGGCCGCCAGGACCAGAGGCGAGACGGTGGAAGCCACGGATCGAGCAGGCAGAGTTTGCGTCGTGCTGCTTGCGGGGGCACTGGCGAGCAACATGGCGATGGTGAATGGTCCGATCAGGATGCGGTACTCCATCCCGGTTTCTCCTCATGCGGCGTCATGTATCGCGCAGGAAAAGTCATCGCGATCTAATCCGCGTACTGGCCGGCGGCCTTGATGATCGGCGCCCAGCGGTCGATTTCGCTCAACAGCGTATTGTGCGCGGCCTCCGGCGTGGCGCGGGCCTCGGTCATCGGCTCGGTGCTGATGTCGTTGAAGCGCTTCACCAGGTCAGGGTCCTTGAGCGCGGCCTTGAGCGTGGCCGAGAGCTTCGCAACCACCGCCGGCGGCGTGCCTTTCGGCGCGAACAGGCCGTGCCAGACCGCAAGCTCGAAGCCCTTCAGGCCGGCCTCATCGGCGGTCGGAACGTCGGGCAGCGATTTCAGCCGGGCCTTGGTGGTGACCGCATAGGCCTTCACCTGCTTGCCCAGGATCGGGCCGGTGGTGTTGGTGGCCTGATCGCAGCTGATGTCGATCTGCTTGCCGAGCAGGTCGTTCATCACCGGCGCGGTCCCGCGATACGGAATGGTCGTGAGCTGGGTCTTGGTTTCCGACATGAACAGCATGCCGCAAAGGTGCGACGCCGAGCCAACGCCGGCGTTTCCCATGGTCGCTTTGCCGCCCTGGGCTTTGATGTGTTCGACCAGATCCCGAAGCGTGTTCGGCGGATAGTCGCTGCGCGCAATGATGGTCATCGGCGCGTCGGTAATGAGCCCGATCGAAGCGAACGCATCCTTGGTGTCGTAGGATAGCTGGCGATAGAGCGTCGCCGCCGTCGACAGACCGACGTGGTAGATCAGCAGCGTATAGCCGTCGGGCGCAGCGCGCACCACGCGGGCCGTGCCAATGGTGCCGCCGGCGCCGCCGACGTTCTCGATCACGATCTGCTGGCCGAGCAATTTCGACATGGACTGCGCGGTGACGCGCGAGATCGTGTCGGTCGGCCCGCCGGCCGCGGCCGGGACCACGATGGTGATCGGTTTGTTTGGATAGTCCTGGGCCATCGCAGGGCCCATCACGAGCAGGAAAGCGGCCGCAGCCATCACAGGGCGCATCGAGGTCTCCGGGTTGGGATCGTCGCGCAGACTATTCCGCCAGCGTCCCGCCCGACAACATAATTTGCGCGTCGAGGCCCGCTGCGGGAGATCGACATTCTCAGCCATGCCCTCGCCCACCGGCTTCCCTAAATTTGCGGCGGGCCTATATTCAGCGAACGCCGCAATCGTCCATTCGGAAAGCCCCATGCCCGCATCGCGCCAGATCCACTTCAACGCCTTCATGCGCCCGGCCTCGATCCACACCGGCGCCTGGCGCTATCCCGGCGCCTGGCCGGACATGAATTTCAACTTCGCCCACATCAAGCGCTCGATCCAGACGCTGGAGCGCGCAAAGTTCGACGCCTTCTTCATGGCCGACCACATGGCCGTGCTGAACATGCCGATGGACGCGCTGAAGCGGAGCCACACCTCGACCTCGTTCGAGCCGTTCACGCTGCTGTCGGCGCTGTCGCAGTGCACCGAGCGGATCGGCCTGGTCGCCACCGGCTCGACCACGTTCGACGCGCCCTACCACATCGCGCGCCGCTTCGCCTCGCTCGACCACCTGAGCAACGGCCGCGCCGGCTGGAACATCGTCACCACCTCGAATCCGGATGCGGCGCTGAACTTCGGCATGGACGAGCACATGGAGCACGACGAGCGCTACCGGCGCGCCCGCGAGTTCTACGACGTGGTGACCGGGCTGTGGGACTCGTGGGCCGACGACGCCTTCATCCGCGACGTCGACAGCGGCGTGTTCTTCGATCCCGACAGAATGCACGTGCTCGACCACAAGGGAAAATATTTCTCGGTGCGCGGGCCGATCAACATCGCCCGCCCGGTGCAGGGCTGGCCGGTGATCGTGCAGGCCGGCGCCTCCGACGTCGGCCGCCAGCTCGCCGCCGAGACCGCCGAGATGGTGTTCACCGCGCTGCCCAACATGAAAGCCGGCCAGGCGTTCTGCGCCGACGTCAAGGGCCGCATGAAAAAGGCCGGCCGCAATCCCGAGCACATGTCGATCATGCCGGCGTGCTTCGTCATGCTGGGCGAGACCAGGGAGGAGGCGCAGAAGAAGCGCGACCTGCTCGACAGCCGGGTGAACTACGCCAACGCCATCGCCTCGCTGTCGATCGCGCTCGGCCATGACGCCTCGAAGTTCGATCCGGACAAGCCGCTGCCCGACGACATCCCGGAGAGCAACGCCAGCAAGAGCGGCCGCGAGCGCGCCATCGCGCTCGGCAAGCGCGAGAACCTGACGGTGCGCCAGCTGGCGCAGCGACTCGGCGGCTTCGGCGGGCTTGCCATGGTCGGCACCGCCAAGAGCGTGGCCGACGAGATGGAGGAATGGCTGATGACCAACGCCTCCGACGGCTTCACGCTGCAATTCCCCTACCTGCCGGGCGGGCTCGACGACTTCTGCAATCAGGTGGTGCCGGAGCTGCAGCGGCGCGGCCTGTTCCGCAAGGACTACGAGGGCACGACCTTGCGCGAGAATTTGGGATTGCCGCGGCCGGAGAACCGGTTCTTCGCGCGCAAGGGCACGGCGACCGCGGCCGAATGAGCGGGCAAACCATGAGCGCAGCAACCAGGACGATCGAGAACTACCACGCCCACGTCTATTACGACGCCGACACCCGCGCCGCCGCGCTCAAGCTCTGCGAAGCGGCCGGCAAAACCTTCGGCGTCAAGGTCGGGCGCATGCACGACAATCCGGTCGGCCCGCACCCGCGCGGCAGTTGCCAGCTCACCATCGGCAAGTCGAGCAGTTCGCCGAGGTCGTGCCGTGGCTGGTGCTCAACCGCGGCGGCCTCACGATCTTCACCCACGCCCAGACCGGCAACGCGCTGAAGGACCACACCGACCACGTGATCTGGCTCGGTCCGTCGGAGACGCTGAAGCTGTCGGCGCTGAAGTAGCTAGATCGCGGACATCACCTCCGTCCCCAACCGAGGAACGACGGCCCATTACTTGTCTTTAAGGGCTAAGCCAAACTGCAGGAGTGGCGGGAGTACCGCTACGCGCGTGTATTGCTTTAGAAAGTCGGCCCCCTCGATCAACACGTTGGAGCGATTGTCCAGCACCATCCATTGTCCATGGCTGCTTACTGCGACTACGGCATGTGACCAGCGCGTCACCTTGTCTTCCACAACGAGGATGCGCAGACGATCCGCACGGTAACCAGCTTCATTCAGCGCCACATATTTCAATACTGCGTACTGCTTGCAGTCGCCGACACCGTTGGCGAGCGTTTGCAACGGTGAGGTCCATTGCTCAACGTATTTTTTTGTCGCCCGGATAGCGAGATTAGCGGCGCGATTGATGTGTCCAATCCGAGCTTTGCCATCATGTTGCATTCCCTCATCCACTATCGCGACAAACCGGCGCGCCGCGGCAGATGGACAGGTCGTTAGGTCCGAACGGCACGCTGTGATGACCTCGTGCTCTTCTTCGATCGCGGATTGCAATGTTTTCCATTTGTCCGCGTCTGTCCCTTCCGGAAGTTCGAAACCAGCATACTCGAGCACTTCATCGGGATTTGCATACGCTGTCAGGCTTGAGAGAAGAAATGCAATCAAACAGAACCAAGTTCTCGCTCTCCACGAAGACCACGAAGGCATTTTGGTCACGACCATTTCTTCGGTGGGAGCATGCTCTCGGAGCATACCGCTCGGTGCCGAACGCAGCTAGCCGGTCCGCCCCAGCACGTTGCCGAGGTCGTTGTAGACCGTATGCAGATGCTGCGCCTCGGGGTCGACCGACGCCATCTCGATGACGAAATTGTCGCCGATCACCCGGTAGCCGAACGCCTTTTCCGGCGTGTTCGGGCCGTACCAGGCGAAATGCACCGCCTCCTTGTCGCCGATGCGGGTGCGTGTCCGCTGCGTCTCGGCCAGCGCCGACGGCAGGTGCTCGACGGTGTAGACCTCGATCAGCTGCCAGAGCAGGTCGCGCTGCGCGGCCGTCATCTGCGCGGCAGCGACGCCGACCTTCTTGGCGTTGGCGCGCTCGCGGCCGGCGTAGGACAGGATGTTGTAGGGCGTCGAGTCGCCAATCCGCGAGGCGGTCTGCAATCGCGGCGCCAGATCGCGATAGAGCCGGCGCGCCAGCCCCTCCTCGTCCTTGAGTGTGTTGAGGCCCTTGTGCTCGCCCGACGGCACGCGGTTCGGCAAGGCCGAGAACGAGAACGGCGTCACCGAGACGATCTGGTTGTCGCGCACCGCGACCGACTGCGTCAGGTGATGGCCCTCGCAGCGCAGCCCCCAGGCGCCGGTTTCGGCCGGCGTGCCGAACACCGACAGCGAGAAGCGCTGCGACGACCGCTGTCCCGCGCCGTTGCCGCTCGCCGCCAGGATGTCCTGCAGCAGCATGACGTTTTTCGCCTTGGCGACGCCCGCGGACGACCAGACGTTACCGAGCACGGTCCACGCCGCCGCCTTCTGCGGCGCGCTCATCTGCTCGAGTCGAAGCCCCGGTTTGATGTAGCCGCCGACGCCGAAGTAATTCCAGCCGCGCCACTCCGCGCCGTTCCAGGCAAAGCTCGCGGCCTTGCGCTGCTCCGGATCGAGGCCGGTCTGGAAGCGGCGCACGCTGTCGAGCAGATCGGCGGCCGGCGCAAGCCCCGGCGGATTGGCGGCGGCATGCTTCGGCAGGGCCGCCATGCCGAGCAGCGCCGCGCCCGAGGCGATGACGCTGCGGCGATTGTGCGTGGAATGGCTCATGGCATCCTCCATGCGAGGAACGGGACTGTGCTGCTTTGAAGTCTAACACGGTTGCCATGACCGTATTCCGCCCCATGCGGCGCTGAGATAGGCTCTTACGCGAAATTGATCGGGAGCGAGGGACCATGAACCGCCTGTTGGAACTGCCACCGGAACAGCAGACGCCGGAACAGAAAAAGGTGTTCGAGCAGCTCGTCGCCGGGCGCGGCCGCATCCTCGGGCCTTATAAGATCTGGATTCACTCGCCGACGGTCGCGAGCGGCATGGAGCACATCGGCACCTACCTCAACAAGAAAGGCGCGCTGTCGGAGCGCGAGGTCGAGATCGGCATCCTGGTGATTTCGCAGCACTGGGACGCCAACTACGTCCGCACCGCGCATATCAAGGCCGGCAAGGCCGCGGGGCTCACCCAAGACACGATCGACGCGATCCTCGCCGGCCGCGATCCCAAGCTCACCGACCCGCACGAGCGCGCCGTGCACCGCTTTGCCGCGTCGCTGGTCGGTGGCGCAAAACTTTCCGACGCCGAATTCGCCGAGACCGAAAAGGTGCTCGGGCGGAACGGCGTTGCCGAGGTGCTGGTGCTGCTCGGCTACTACACCTCCGTGTCGCTCGGCATGAAGGTCCACGACGTGCCGATCCCGCCGGCGTGACACCCGGCGATGCTTCGCAGCGGGCTCGGCCTCGCAGCCCTCGTGCTGGCGCTCGCGCCGGCGATCGCCGCGCCGGAGGAATCGGACACCGTCGCGCCGTGCCGGCCGAGCGAGCACGAAACCATTGTCTGCGACAACGGCAAGCGCGTGCTCCGGGTGATCCGGAATTCGGCGTCGCCCACCGGCCGCTACGCCGTCGCCTGGGCCATGGTCAAAGACAACGAGTTGCGCAAATTGCCGCCCGACCAGCCCTCGCCACAAGCGTCCAACGTCCGCAGCGTCAACTGCGCGCTGTGCGGCGATGTGCTGAATTTTTTGGTGCGGCTGCCGGACGGCAAGGTCTTGAAGCGCCTCGACGGCCGGCATTTCGGCGACGAGCCGCGCTACAATCACTATGTCAACAAGGTGATCTGGTCGCCCGACGAGCAATATATCGTCCAGGTCACCGACTGGAGGTTCGGCAGCGACACCGCCGCTGCCTATCACATCGGCTTGGGTGATCGCGTGTCGGGGCCGCTTCGCCTGACCGCGCCGGCGCGGCGCGCGGCGGCACGCGCGCTCCGACACGGGCAGGACAAGGATTATGTGCTGGAAAAGACCGCCTTCATCGAGGTGGCCTCAATCGACAGCGGCGGCCTGATGAAATTCACCGCCGCGATGGCTGCGCCGAAGGAGGACGGCTTCGGCTTTGAGATGACGATGCAGCTCAAGCCCGGCGCCCGTACGCTCGCGGGCGACATCAAGTCCGCCGAACAGAAGAGGGATTGACCATGGAACGGCTGTTGCCGCTTGCGGAAAAAATCGCCGCCCGCCTGATCGAACGGCGCGAGACCATCGGCGTGGCGGAGGGTTCGGCCGGCGGGCTGATTTCAGCCGCGCTGCTCGCCGTGCCCGGCGCCTCGGCCTATTTCGTCGGCGGCGCCGTGATCTACACCGGCCCGGCGCGCAGCGCGTTCGCAGCCATCAGCGCCGACGACATGAAAGGCATCCGGCCCGCGACCGAGGCCTACGCCGCGCTGCTGGCGCGTCGCCTGCGCGAGCGGCTCGGCACCACCTGGGCGCTGGCGGAAGCCGGCGCCGCCGGACCGGCCGGCAACCGCTACGGCGACCCGGCCGGCCACAGCTGCATCGCGGTCAACGGGCCGTCGGAGCGGGCGGTCACGCTTCGCACCGGCAGCGCCGATCGCAAGGCCAACATGCGCGCCTTCGCCATGCGCGCGCTCGAACTGCTGGCCGAGGAGATCGGTGCGAAGTAGCGGGCGAACTCGACCGCAGCCGCGCCGCGTCGTGCCGTCAATGCATGCTCAGCATGACCTTGCCGCGCGCGTGGCCGGTCATGACGTGCTCGTAAGCCTTGAGCGCGTCGCCGAGCGAATAGGTCGCGGTGACCGTGGGCTTCACCGCCTTGCTGGCCACGAGCTTCGAGATCTCATCCAGCAGCGCGGTGTCGTATTTCACCGCCGCGGGTTTGACCGCGACGTCGCTGCGCGGCGGCGTCTGGGTCATCGCCGGCACCGAAATGTGCGAGATCACCCCGCCGGCCTTCAGCACCGGGAACGACTGGTAGCGCACGTCGCCGCCGATCAGGTCGAACACCAGGTCGCAATCCTTGATCTGCTTGCTGAAATCGCCCTTGGTGTAGTCGATCACCTGGTCGGCGCCGAGCGAGCGGACGAAGTCGACGTTCTTGGCGCCGGCGGTGGCGGCGACATGGGCGCCGATGTGCTTGGCGAGCTGAACCGCGAAGCTGCCGACGCCGCCGGCGCCGGCGTGGATCAACACGCGCTGGCCGCGCCCAAGCTGGCCGGCGGTCACGATCCCGGCATGGGCGCTCAGCCCCGCGATCGGCAGCGAGGCGGCATCGACGTCGCTCAAGCCCGCCGGTTTGCGCGCCAAGGTCGCCGCCGGACACACGGCGTATTCGGCGTGCGTGCCCCAGCGCGTCGGGTCGGCCACGCCATAGACCTCGTCGCCGACCTTGAAGCCGGTCACCGCGCTGCCGAGCTTTGCGACCGTGCCGGCGCAATCGCGGCCGAGCACGTGCGGCAGCGGCCGCGACGTGCCGGCATAGCCGCGCGTGATCTTGCCGTCGACCGGATTGACGCTCGCCGCCGTCACCTTGACCAGCACGTCGTTCGGTCCGGGCTCCGGCGTCGCAACCTCCGCGATCTTGAGCGATGCGAGACCGTCATAGCCGTTGAGCGTCAGCGCCTTCATGATCCATCCCCGTTCGCTTGGATTGTGAGCCAAGCCTAGCGCTTGCAAGCTGCCATGCAAAACGATAACCGCCGGGGAGAAACGCATGCATCCGTCGTGCAAGATCGTGCTGTCCGCTGCGTTGCTCGTTGTCGCGCTGGCGATGTCTGCCGCAAAGCCCGCCGAACGCCCAAACCCAAACCACAGGAACCACCATGCCGTCCGACATCGATCCGCGCTCGGGATTCCGCCTGCCGCTGCCGAACCGCGAGGATTTGGATGAGGCCGGCAAGACCGCCTACGACCGCGCCGCCAAGCCCGGCGCGTCTATCGCCGGCCTGCAGGGCCCGGCCGGCCTCCAGCTGTTCAGCCCCAAGACCGCGGCGCATCACAACGCTATCAATCGCTACCTGCGCTTCGAGGCGGGATTTACGCCGCACGTGCGCGAGGTCGCGATCCTGACCACGGCGCGCGAGATGGACAGCCAGTTCGAATGGGTGGCGCACGAGCCCGAGGCGATCAAGGAGGGCGTGCCGCAAACCGTCATCGACGTGATCAAGCATCGGCGCAGCACGGATGGTCTCGACGAGACCGACGCCATCGTGATCGAGCTCGGCCGTCAGATCTGGCGCGACCACAAGGTGACATCGGAGACTTTCGCCAAGGCCAAGTCGATCTTCGGGCCGAACAAGCTGATCGAGTTGGTCATGCTGATGGGCAACTATGCCGGCACCGCCGCGCTGCTGACCGCCGTCGACATGCAATTGCACGCCGGGAAAAAGCCGCTGCTGCCGATCCCCTGAGCACCGTTGCGTCGGCCCGGTATTGCGGAACATTTCGGCGTGCGCAGCCGCGTTGAGGAGCCACGTGTGGCATAATTCGAGTAATCAGAGGTGATGCATGACCAAAACTCTCACTGCGTTGCTCACGGCCGCAACCGTTGCCGCGGCCGCGATCGCCACACCGACCCCTGCGCGATGCGCGCGGCGGTCGCGTTGCCGCCGGCGTCATCGGCGGCCTCGCCGCCGGCGCCATCATCGGCGGTGCGCTGGCAGCGCCGTATTACTACGGCGGCGGACCCTACTACTCCGGCTACGGCGGCGGCCCGTATTACTTACGGCGGCGGTCCCTACGCTTACGGCGACGGCGGATACTACGGCGACGGCGCGTACTACGCCGCTGCTCCCTATCCCGCCTACGGCAACGGCTATGGCTGCTGGCGGCGCGAGCGTTTCTGGGATGGCTACGCTTGGGTCGTCCGCCGGGTTCGAGTCTGTTAACGAATCCTGAATTCACGTTCAGACAAGCGTCTGGCTGGAGGCCGTTCACGGCCTCCAGCCTGCATTTGCGCGATTGATCAAATTTCCGACAAATTGGCGCGGCCTATTGCAGCAGGCCCGCAAGGGCCTGCGGTACCAAGGTTTTCATAGCGGATCGGCGTCGGGCCGGGACGCATTCAGGAGACGACCCCAATGAGGAAGACCCTTCTCGCAATCGCGGCCAGCGCGGTGCTGGCCGTCGCCACGCTCGCGCCGACCACGGCCGACGCCCGCTGCCGCGGCTGCGGCATCGGCCTCGGAATTCTCGGTGGCGCGCTCATCGGCGGTGCGATCGCCAGCGCCTATGCCTATCCGCGCGCCTATTATCCGGTCGAAGGCTACGCGCCGTACGCGGCCTATGCCGGCCCGGCGCCGATCGCCTGCCCGGGTGGCTACTGGGCCCGTCGGCCGGTGGTCGATCCGTATGGCAACGTCGTCGGCTACAGCCGTCCGCGCTTCTTCTGCCCGGCCGGCTAAGCAGCCACCGGGCTTACGGCCTCACCAAAAAAGCCCGGCGGACGCGCAAGCGCCGCCGGGTTTTGTTTTTTCCAGTTGGTTTGCCTCGGCCTCCCTCATCGTCCATGCCCGGCGTTATGCCGGGCATCCACGTCTTTCTTTGTTGCAAGTAAGACGTGGATGGCCGGGACATAGGCGAGCGAAGCGACGCCGTCCTTCGGACGGCTATGCCGCGGCCATGACGAACTCAAATTCGATACGGTGGAAAGATCTCTAACGGCGGCCTTGCATGTGCGTCAGCACCTCCGCGGTCGGCCAGCAATCGATATGCAAGCCGTTGGCCTTTTGGTAGGCGCCGAGCGCCGCGCGCGTCAGCATGCCGGCTTTGCCGTCGATCTTGTCGTTGTAGAGGCCGCGCTCGATCAGCTTGCGCTGCATCGCTTCGACCTGCTCGGTGCGCAGCTGCGCGTTCTTGCTCCACGGCTTCTCGAACGGCCGCGCATCCAGCATGCGGTCGCTCAGATGGCCGACGAACAGCACATAGAGGTCGGAGAAATTGTAGTCCTTGATCACGTAGTAGTTCTTCGGCGTGAGGAACGCCGGACCGAACGTGCCCTCCGGCAACAGCAGCGACGCCTGCTCCTTCAACTCGTCGGCCGAAAGCTTGCGCCCGTAGGCCGGTGCATAGCCCTGCCGCAGCCATTCGCCGATCGGCCGCACGTGGCCGGGCTGCGCGATGGTGCAATCGATGCCGGCGGGCACGCGCACCTCATAGGCCCAGCGCCGGCCGCGCTGCCAGCCCTTGCCGTGCAGCTGCTTGGCCGCCGAGGCGAGTGCATCGGGAATCGACGTCCAGATGTCGACCTTGCCGTCGCCGTCGAAATCGACGGCATATTTATAGAACTCCGACGGCAGGAATTGGGTGAGGCCCATCGCCCCGCCCCAAGAGCTGCGCAGCCGGTCGCGCGGCACGCCGTCCTGCAGCATCTTCAGCGCGCCGAGCAGCTCGCCGCGGAACATGTCCTTGCGCCGGCCGACATAGGCCTGCGTCGCCAGCACGCGGATGGCGTCGTGCGGCAGCTTATAGCCGCCATAGGCGGTCTCGCGGCCCCAGATCGCCAGCACGACCGAGGGCTGCACGCCGAACTGCCGCTCGATCGCCTCGAGTGTGGCGCGATGCGTCAGCAACAGCGCCCTGCCCTGCTCGGCCAGTTTGGCAATCGTGGTCTCGCGCACGTAGCCGGCCGGCGTCTGCACGAACTCGGCCTGCTGCGGCGCCGGCCGCTCCGGCCGGCCCGGCAGGTCCAGATCCGGTAGCGTAAAGTCGGGCTCCAGCCCGCGGATCGCGGCCTCGAAGGTCGCGCGCGTGACGCCCTGGTGCTGCGCGTCGGGCCAGAGCGATTGCAGGAAATTCCGAAACGCCACATCGGCGCCGCGCGCTGTGCCGGCGGCAAGCCAAAACGACGTCATCGCCAAGGCGATCAGAACAGTCCTTCGAATCATCCACTGATGAGTAGCACGGCTATTGCGACGATGCCGCCGACCGCGCATAAGCCGCGGCGGTCTCGCGCATGGCCGCCGGCAGCGCGCCGGAGCGCGCCATGATCACCAGCCGCGCCTCGGTCGTTGCCAGGCGGATCTTCAGGAGCGGCGCGTAGGCGTCGGACGTGTACCAGGCGAGCGCGGTCTCAACATCGGCGTATTCGGTCACGACCACGCGTTGCGGAACGAACGATCCGGCCACCGGCGTCACCGTGCCGCCACGCGCCAGGAACCGGCCGCCGAAGCTCTTGACCACCGCCGGCACCGCCGCGGCATAGGGCCCAAAGCCCTGCATGTCGCGCATGATGTGGCCGCCGACCAGCAAAGCCTGGCCGGCGCCCGGCTCGGCCACCCCCTCGACCGCGAACGCGTTGAGGCCGGCGGCGCCAAGCTTTGACCGCAGCGCCGGCAGGTCGGCGAGATCGTCCATCCGCGCCACCAGCGGCGCCCCGAGCGCCCAGGGCAGCTCGAACGAGGCCATCTCGCCGTCGGCGATGACGCGGCAGCCTGCCGGCAACAGCCCGGCGGCCGCCTTGCTGGCGATCAGGTAATGCACGGGCCGCGATCCGGCGCGGCCCGCTAATCCGCAAACGCCGGATCGAGCCGTTCGGCCAGCCGCAGCCAATACGCCCAGGAAATGTCGTCGCGCGGCGCGTTGGCGAGCCGACCGTTCATCTGCTGCTTGGTGTGGGCCTGCAACTCCGGCGGAATCGCGCGGAGCTTCTTGCCGGTCGCCATGATCTTCATCTGCAGCGCACAGGCGTCGATCAGCGCGCGCATGAAGCCGAATGCCTCGCCGAGCGTCGCGCCGATGGTGAGCATGCCGTGGTTGCGCATGATCAGCGCGTGCTTGCTCGAGCCGAGGTCGGCCAGCATGCGCGGCACCTCGTCCTCGTCCTGCGCCAGGCCCTCGAAGCCGTGGTAGCCGACCTCCTGGTAGAGCCGGCAGCCGCCCTGCGACACGATCACCAGCGGCTCGGCCTCATCGATCGAGCCAAGCGCGGTGCTGTCCGTTTCATGGACATGCATCACGCAGTTGACGTCGGGCCGTGCCGCCAGGATGCCGCTGTGGAAGTTGTAGCCGGCCGGCTGCGGCTTGATTCCGCTGTGGCTCAGCAGGTTCCACTTGTGGTCCAGCGTCGACAACGAGGAGGCGGTGATCTCGTCCCAGCCGAGTCCCTGCGGGTTCATCAGGAAGGTGTCGGTGCCCGGGATGCGCAGCGAGATGTGGTTGAGCGTGTCGACGTTCCAGCCGAGGTGATGGGCGATCCGGAACACCGCCGCGAGCTCATACCGCAGCCGCTGCTCCTCCGCGCTGACCTTGCGATCCAGCGCCACTGCACCGATCCGCGACATCGGCATCCGCTCGTTCATGATCGACCTCCGCTCCTGGGACGGCCGATCATACGCTGTGAAGGGCCGGCTGTCCTCCGCCCTGCATACCGATCGCGTTGTCCGCAGTGCGAATCGCAGCACGCGCAGGCGACATCCGCCCCTTCCAGATCGATCCGGCGCTGCGCTAGTCTTGCGCGCGAGCTGCCAGCCGGGTGTGCCGAAACCCAACCAGGCCAGCGTGGTGCCATCGGCGGGCGTCTGCCTTTCATCTCGGTTTTTGACTGTGCCGGCCTCGAAGAGCGCCGGCGCACGGAGCCTGGTCATGAAACGTCTTCGGACTGTTCTGCATTCGGCCACCATTCTCGCCGCCGTCTGCGTGCTCGCCTTGGCGCACTCGGGCGGCATCGGCTGGTCGCAGACCCGGACCATCAAGATTGTCGTTCCGGCACCGGCCGGGGGCGTCGCCGATGTCGTGGCCCGCGTGCTCGCGGAGCATGTCAGTCGGGCTTACGGGCCTGCGATCGTGGTCGAGAATCGTCCAGGAGCCGGCACCAGCATTGGATCCGAAGCGGTGGCGCGGGCCGCCCCTGATGGCAACACGCTGCTGCTGACGTCGCCGCCGCTGATCATCAATCCCCATCTGCGAAAGCTGAACTACGACCCGCTGACCAGCTTCGAGCCGATCTGCAACCTCACAAGCTCGCCGATGGTGATCGTGGTCAACAGCGCATCCTCCTACCGGACGCTCGACGATCTGCTGGCCGCGGCGCGCGCCCAGCCGGGCTCCCTGACGCTCGGCAGCCTTCCGGCCGGCGTTTCGCAAATCGCATTCGAGAGGCTCAAGCGGGCCGCCAACATCGATATGACATTCGTTCCGTTCCCGGGCGATGCTCCGGTCGTCAACGCGCTCATGGGCCAACACGTGACGTCCGCTTTCATCACCTATCCGGGTGCGGTGGCGCAGGTGAAGGCGGGCACGCTGCGTGCGCTCGCGGTCGGTGCTCGGATACGGACCGAGGCGCTGCCGGAGGTGCCGACGGTGGCCGAATCCGGGTTCAAGGAGTACGAGGCGGACTTTTGGACCGGTTTGATCGCGCCGGCGAAGACACCGAAGCCGGCGATCGCCGAGCTCGCCGGCTGGTTCACCGCGGCCATTCAAGTCGCCGAGGTCAAAGCGAAGCTTGCGACAATGGGGCTCGCGCCGACCGTGATCTGCGGCGCCGAATTCGGCGCCATGATGCAAAAGCAGTACGACGACTACGGCCGCGTCATCCGCGAGGCCAACATCAAGGCGGAATAGACCCCCGCCGCTTCACTCGATCACCTCGTCGGCGCGGGCAAACAGTGTTGGCGCCAGGTGGTGAGTCAGTCTGACCCACCACCTGGCGGACCGGCCTGTGGACAACAAGCTGTTTCTCTGGATAACGCAGACCGAATGAAGCGGCGGCTGCACGTGCTGCTTGCCATGACTATATTCCCAAGGTATATGTTCCTACAACCCCGCTCATTCGAGGGCGTCGCCGGAGGCGTCTGAAGGCGGAGCGGGGTGCGGCGCCCGCGCCCCCGTGCCTCGCAAGCACGGCGCCCCGGGCGGCACGGGGATCGCCCCGGGGGCACTACGACCCTCACGCGATCCGTTCGCTACCGTGATGATAGCCACGCTCAGCGCCAATGCTGGAAACGCGCGGTCAGCGGGAGCGCGGCCCCGGAGACCGTAAACCGCCGCGCGGAGCGCCGATGGGCGCAGCGTCCCTTCGCCAAAGGGGCGCGCACGCCCGCCAAGGCGTGCACACTGCAGGTGGCGCCAATCGGCGCTCCGCCCCTCGGCTTTGCGAGGGGACAAGACCCGCCTTGCCAAGGCGGAAACACGACGGCCACCGCGGCGCCGACCAAAGGCCGCGGCGGATTTCGCATGGCTGTTTGACATTGTGAATCGGATGAGGAGCGCGGCTGAGCGCAGGCCAGCCCGTGGGGCGGATAAGCGAAGCGCAATCCGCCAGTCATCGGCGCGACTCGGTGGCGGGTTACGCGTTTCGGCTACCCCACCCTACGGCCCTATTCGAGCACCTCGTCGGCGCGCGCCAGCAGCGACGACGGTATCGTGAGGCCGAGCATCCGGGCCGTCTGGACGTTGATAACAAGCGTGAACTTGCTCGACTGCACCACCGGCAGGTCGGAGGGCTTTGCGCCCTTGAGGATGCGGCCGGCGTAGACGCCGATTTGACGGAATGCATCCGCAATATCGGCGCCGTAGCTCATCAGCCCCCCGGCCTCAGCATAGTCGCGGAGGCCAAAGGTCGTAGGGATTGCGTGGCGCGACGCTAGATTGGCCAATTGAACGCGCCGGCTGGCGAAGAACGGGTCACCGGCGACGAACAGGGCGTCGGGCCGCTCGCGCGCCATGGCTTCGAACGCCGCGTTGATCTCACGGCTGCTACTGGCCTCGATAAAGCGGAGTTGCAAATTCATGGCCTGCGCGGCCGGTTCAGCGCCTCGCAACGTGCGCTCCGTGCCCGCTGCATTGGCGGGATTGACGAGGACGGCCACACGGGCAGCAGAAGGAAGGGCCTCGCGCAACAGCCCGAGCCGCTTTTCCACCACTTCGCCGCTGAGGATATTGATTCCGGTCAGGTTGCCGCCCGGCCGCGCGAGGCTTGCAACGAAGCCAAGGGCGACAGGGTCGTCGGCGACGATGAACACGATGGGAATCGTTGTCGTCACTGCCCTGGCGGCGATTGCTGACGGCGGAGCCGTGGTGACGATGACGGCCACCTGCCGGCGCACTAATTCAGCCGCTAATATCGGTAGCCGATCGAGCTGATTGTCGGCCCAGCGGTAGTCGACCGCAACGTTCTCGCTCTCGACGAAGCCGGCCTCCTTCAGGCCTTGATGGAATCCTCGCAGTCGGTCTGCCGACCCTTCAGGCGACGCAAGATGGAGGAAGCCGATGACCGGCATCGCCGCCTGCTGGGCGCGCGCGGCGAACGGCCAGGCGGTTGCAGAGCAAGCAATGACCTTGATGAACTCACGCCGTCGCATCGCACCCAAGCCCAGATTTTATTCCATTGCAGCACGCCTCAGGTGGCAATGGAACCGATCAGCAAAGGCGATCAATCGGGGACCCGCCCGATGTCCGCTAGCGCGAGAACTTCTTGTACTTGATCCGGTGCGGGATGACGGAATCGGTGCCCAGCCGCCGCATCTTGTCCTTCTCGTAGTCCTGGAAATTGCCCTCGAACCATTCGACGTGGCTGTCGCCCTCGAACGCCAGGATGTGGGTGGCGATGCGGTCGAGGAACCAGCGGTCGTGGCTGATGATGACGGCGCAGCCGGCAAAATCCTCCAGCGCCTCCTCGAGCGCGCGCAGGGTATCGACATCGAGGTCGTTGGTCGGCTCGTCGAGCAGCAGCAGGTTGGCGCCGGTCTTGAGCATCTTGGCGAGATGCACGCGGTTGCGCTCGCCGCCCGAGAGCGAGCCGACCTTCTTCTGCTGGTCGCCGCCCTTGAAGTTGAACGCCGAGACGTAGCCTCGGCTGTTCACCTCTTTCTTGCCGAGCAGGATGATGTCCTGGCCGTTGGAGATTTCCTCCCAGACATTCTTGCTGCCATCGAGCGAGTCGCGCGACTGGTCGACGTAGCCGAGCTGCACCAACTCGCCGATCTTGATGGTGCCGGCGTCCGGCTTCTCCTGCCCGGTGATCATGCGGAACAGCGTGGTCTTGCCCGCGCCGTTCGGGCCGATCACGCCGACGATGCCGCCGGCCGGCAGCTTGAAGGTGAGATCGTCGATCAGCAGATTGTTGCCGTAGCCCTTTCGCAGGCCCTGGAAATCGACGACGTTCTGGCCGAGCCGCTCGGCCACCGGAATGATGATCTGCGCGGCCTGGGTCTGCTTCTCGTTGGCCTTCTTGAAGCAGCTCTTCGTAGCGCTGGTAGCGCGCCTTCGATTTCGCCTGCCGCGCCCGGGGCGACGAGGAAATCCATTCCTGCTCGCGCTGGAGCGTGCGCTGGTGCGCGGCCTCCTCGCGGCCCTCCTGCTCCAGCCGCTTCTGCTTCTGCACCAGCCAGGCCGAATAGTTGCCCTCGTAGGGAATGCCCTTGCCGCGGTCGAGCTCGAGGATCCAGCCGGTGACATTGTCGAGGAAGTAGCGGTCGTGGGTGACGATCAGGATCGCGCCGGGATAGTCGCGCAGATGCCCTTCCAGCCAGTTCACCAACTCGGCGTCGAGATGGTTGGTCGGCTCGTCGAGCAGCAGCAGATCGGGCTGGTCGAGCAGCAGCCGGCACAGCGCGACGCGGCGGCGCTCGCCGCCGGAGAGCTTGGTGACGTCGGCGTCGTCGGGCGGGCAGCGCAGCGCGTCCATCGCCAGATCGACCTGGGAGTCGAGCTCCCACAGGTTCTTGGAATCGATCTCGTCCTGGAGCTTGGCCATCTCCTCGGCGGTTTCGTCCGAGTAGTTGGCGGCGATCTCGTTGTAGCGGTCGAGCAGCGCCTTCTTGGCGGCGACGCCCTGCATGACGTTCTCGCGCACCGAGAGCTTGGCATCGAGCTGCGGCTCCTGCTCGAGATAGCCGACGCGCGCGCCCTCGGCGACCCAGCCCTCGCCGACGAATTCCTTGTCGATGCCGGCCATGATGCGCAGCAGCGTCGACTTGCCCGAGCCGTTGACGCCGAGCACGCCGATCTTGGCGTCCGGATAGAACGACAGATGGATGTTTTCGAGCACCTTGCGGTTGCCCGGATAGGTCTTGGTCAGACCCTGCATGTGATAGATGAATTGGCGGCCGTTCATTGCTTTCTTCACGTTTTCGGGGAGATTTCCGCGCTGATTTAGCGACCGCGGCGACGAAGGGCAAGCGCAAGGTTTCAGTGACCAAACGCACATCGCCGGGGCATGAACCTCGGCGCCCGCGCATCCGACCAACGGGCAAGTTGAATACATCAACAAACAACAAGCCCTGGAGGCCGTCGTGAACTGGATCCTCAAAGTCGGCAAAGAGCTGGTGCAGGCTCTCACCGACCCCTACCGGCCCGAGCGCATTACATGCGCGGGCCGGGCCCGAAGTGGCGGGCCAAGCACCCGGGCGCCAGGAGCGGCCATAGCGCCGATCTGCAAAACCCCGACTAGATTGGGCTTCCTGGCGTCCGGGAAGCCCCGTTCATGACCAAGATCGCCTGCGTGGTCGAAGCACACGATGCGCTGGGCGAATGCTGCTTCTGGTGTCCGATCACCCGCCGGGTCTGGTGGCTCGATATCCTCAAGCCGTGCGCTGCAATGCCTACGACCCGGTCAAGCGGGAGCATCAGGTGTATCCCCTGCCCGGCCGGCTGTGCGGCTGCGTCGTGCCGCGGAAATCCGGCGGCTTCGTGCTGGCCACTGGACAACGGCCTGCACGGCTTCGATCCTGCCAACGGCAAGCTGCAGTACCTGCTGCACGCCGAGCCGAACGAGCCCGAGCAACCGCTACAACGACGGCCGTTGCGACCGCCGCGGGACGGCTGTGGATCGGCACCATGGACGTCGAGCTGCGCCGCGCCGTCCGGCAGCTTCTACCGGATCGGCCCCGATCGCTCGGTGCTGCGGCACAGTTCGACAGCATCACGGTGCCGAACTCGACCTGCTTCTCGCCCGACGACCGCACGCTCTATTTCGCCGACTCGCCGCGTCATGCGATCTGGGCGTTCGACTTCGACATCGATGCCGGCATGATCGGCAACCGCCGGGTGTTCGCCGACCTCACCGGCCGCAAGGGCCTGCCCGACGGCTCCTGCATCGACGCGCAGGGCTTATCTCTGGAACGCCGAATACGCCGGCCGCCGGTTGACCCGCTACGCGCCGGACGGCCGGGTCGACCGCACCATCGAGCTGCCGGTGACCAACCCGACCTGCTGCTGCTTCGGCGGCGACGATCTCGACACCCTCTATGTCACCAGCGCGAGCGCAACGCCTGGCCGGAGCCGGCGCCGATCGAGGGCGCGCTGCTCGCGCTCGACGTCGGCGTCCGGGGGCTGCCGGAAGCGGCGTTCGGCGGATAGAGTCGCGGCAACGACGGGGAATTGCCATGACCATCAAGGTCGCGCTGGTGTCGCGCACGGTGTTCTACGCGCCGGTGTGGACCGCGGAGCGGAAGGGCTATTTCAAGGACGAAGGCCTCGACGTCGAATTCGAGATCTACGACAACGCCGAGAAGATCAACGAGGCGATGCGCGCGGGCGACAAGCAGATCGCGATCGCCAGCGTCGAAGCGCTGGTCATCGACGCCTTCAAGGGCGGCAAGTTCCGCATCGTCGCAAGCGTGGTGCAACGGCCGCCGCATTTCATCATCGCCCAGCCCGGCATCAAATCGTTGCAGGATTTGCGCGGCAAGCGCTTCGGGGTGCTGTCGCTGCACGAGGGCACCACGTTCTTCGTGCAGGACCTCGAAAAGTCGCTCGGCATGCAGCGCGGCGACATCGTCATCGACGCGGTCGGCGGCGCGCCGACGCGCTGGAGGCTGTTGCGCGAGGGCAAAATCGACGCCGGCCTGCAGCCGTTTCCGCTGAGCTACGAATCCGAAGATGCCGGCTTCAGCAATCTCGGCCCGATCGCCAAGGTGGTGCCGGACTATGAGTTCACCGCGGTATTTCTCGATCCGGCCTGGGGCGAGGCCAACCGGCCGGCGGTCACGGGATTCCTGCGCGCCTTGCGGCGCGGCCAGACCGCGATGGCGACGCATCCGGATGACACCGCGGCGGTGCTGGTGAAGGAGCTCAACACCACGCCTGCCTATGCGCGCCGCGCCGTCGACGACGCACTGAAGCTCAAGCTCGCGCCCGATGGGCTCGCCGCCTCGGAAGCCGGCATGCGGCGAGTGTTCACCACTTTGCAGCGCGCCGGCCTGGTGCCCGCCGGCGCGACGTTCGACATGGCCCGGTTCGTCGACGGCCGCTATCTCGCAGACACGCGGTGAGCCCCGCTGCGGTCATGCCGGCGTCATGCCAGGCATCCGTGTCTTGATGCCTGATGTATCGAAAATGCTTTATGGTGTCGCCCGAACGACGTGAACAGGGGTGCCGAGATGGCTTATCGTTGCTTGTTCCTCGACGACTATCAGAACGTGGCGCTGAAGCTTGGCGACACTTCCAAGATCAGCAAGGACGTCGAGTTCCAGGTGCTGACCGAGGCCGTCCGCCGTACCGACGCCGACACCGTCCGCGACTGCAAGGACTTCGACATCGTCGTGATGATGCGCGAGCGCACGCGCTTTTCGCGTGCCGTGATCGACGGCCTGCCCAAGCTCAAGCTCTTGATCACCACCGGCGCCTACAACGCCTCGATCGACATGAAGGCCTGCGCCGAGCGCGGCATCGTGGTCTGCGGCACCGGCGGCTTTGGCAATCCGACCACCGGCATCACCTTCGGCCTGATCCTCGAGCTCACCCGCCGCATCGGCTGGGAGCACGCCCGCATGAAGGCCGGCGTGCCGTGGCAGGCCACGCTCGGCATGGACATCGAGGGCAAGACCCTCGGCGTGCTCGGCCTCGGCAAGCTCGGCGCGCGCGCCGCCGGCGTCGGCAAGGCGTTCGGCATGAAGGTGATCGCCTGGAGCCAGAATCTGACACCCGAGCGATGCAAGGAGGTCGGCGTCGAGTATTCGTCGAAGGACGATCTCTTCCGCAACGCCGACATCGTGACCATCCATCTGGTGCTGAGCGACCGCACCCGCGGGCTGATCGGAGCCAGCGAGCTCGCGCTGATGAAGAACACCGCCTATCTGGTCAACACCTCGCGCGGGCCGATCGTCGACGAAAAGGCGCTGCTTGACGCGTTGAACAAGAAGCAGATCGCGGGCGCCGGTCTCGACGTGTTCGACGTCGAGCCGCTGCCGCTCGATCACCCGTTCCGCAAGATGGACAACGTCGTCATCACCCCGCATCTGGGCTACGTCAGCCAGCAAAACTACCAGCGCTATTATCCCGACATCATCGACGACATTCGCGGCTTCCTGGACGGCAAGCCGGTCCGGGTCGTGGCGCCACGGTAAACCAATCGTTAACGCGGCAACGTATGCGGGCTGGCCCGGCGGGCATTCGCGCCCGGCCGCTCGCCGTTGGATGGATCAAGTTCGTGCCGCGCGCATAACCCGAAATAAACGCCCGATCCGCTAGGCTTTTCGCGAAAAGCGAAAGACCGGCGCCCGATGTTCCGTGTGATGTCTTGCCTCACCGGCGAGCACGACTGGCGGCTCGTGGTACTGGCAGGCACGGTCTGTCTGCTTGCAAGCCTCGTCGCTGTGAGCCTGTTCAATCGTGCGCGTGTGGCGCGCGGTCGGCTGCGCCGTGCCTGGCTGGCGCTGGCCGCCGGCCTGCCGACGCTTGCGATCACGTCGCATCATGTCGCCGCCATGGCGGCCGAGCAGATCGCCTCCGATCGGAGCCTCGACTTTGCCAGCGACCTGCTGTCGCCGGCGACGCTCGCAATTGCGGTGGCCTGCGTTGCCATTGCGGTGCTCGGCGTCAGGCTGGTCAGCAAGCGCTGGCGGCAATTCGCGCAATCGCAGCACGAATTGATCGCCGAATCGGAAGAGAAGTTGCGCCAGCAGAACATCCGGCTCGATGCGGCCCTCAATAACATGACGCAGGGCCTGTGCATGTTCGATGCCGACGAAAAGATCGTCGTGTTCAACCGCCGCTTTCTTGAGATGTACCGGCTGTCGCCGCAGGTGGTGAAGCCCGGTTGCAAGCTGCGCGAGCTGATCCAGCACCGCTGGGACGTCGGACTGCTGGATGCCGATCCGGACCTGTACTACCGCAAGATCATGAGCGATATCCGCCAGGGCAAGACCACGACCTGGATGGTCAAGACCAAGCTCGGCCGCCTGGTCCAGGCGTTCAATCAGCCGATGCCGGGCGGCGGCTGGGTCACGACCCACGAGGACGTCACCGAACGGCGCCGCGCCGAGGACCAGGTTCACGACCAGAAACTGCAGATGGACGCGGCGCTGAACAACATCGGCCAGGGGCTGCTGATGTTCGACGCCGAGGCGCGGTTGATTTTCTGCAATCGCCGCTATTGCGATCTCTATGATCTGACGCCGGAGCAGGTGAAGCCCGGCATCACGCTCCAGCAGTTGCTCGCGTTGCGCAAAGCCAAGGGCACGTTCCCGGGCAACCCCGACGCCTACGTCGCCGAGCTCAAGGCGGCGCTCGCCACCGGCAATCCGGTGACGCTGACGCCGGAGCTCGCCGACGGCCGGACCATTTCCATCGAAAACCACCCGATGAAGGACGGCCGCTGGGTTTCGACCCACGAGGACATCACCGAGCGCCGGCGCGCCGAGCGCAAGCTGCAGGAGCAGAAGCTTCAGCTCGACACCGCGCTCAACAACATGTCGCAGGGCCTGAACCTGTTCGACGCGTCGAACCGCTTGGTGGTGTGCAACCAGCGCTATCTCGAAATGTACCGCCTGTCCGCCGACGTCGTGAGGCCGGGCTGTACGGTGCAGGACATGGTGAAGGCGCGGATCGTCAGCGGCACGTTCTTCGACACCGATCCGGAGAAGTACACCACCGAACTGCTGGCCGCGATGCAGCGGCGCGAGCCGACCAGTTCGATCTTGGAGTTGACCGACGGGCGAACCATCGCGGTCATCAGCCACCCGACCCCCGACGGCTCCGGCTGGGTGGTCACCCATGAGGACGTCACCGAACGCCGCCGCGCCGAGCGGGAGCGCGACCGCAGCCAGGCCTTTGCCACCACCGTGATCGAAAACGTGCCGGTCACCATCGCGGTGAAGGACGCGGCCGAGCTGCGCTACCGGCTGATCAATCGCGCCGGCGAGCAATATTTCGGCGTTCCGCGCCAGTCCATGATCGGCAAGAAGGCCGAGGAGGTGTTTTCCAAGGACATCGCCGCAATGATCGAGCAGCACGATCGCGAGCTGCTGAAAAGCCACAAGGCGCAATACTACGAGGAACATCCGGTGACGACGCCGGCCGGCGATCATCGCATCATCACCACGGCGCGCATGCCGATCCTCGATTCCGGCGGCACAGTGCAATATCTCCTCACCGTGGTGGACGACCGCACCCATCGCAAGCGCGCCGAGGCCAAAATCGCACGGCTCGAGCATTACGATTCGCTCACCGGGCTGCCGAACCGCGCGGCGTTCAACGCCTGCATCGACGCCACCCTGGAAACGGCGGCCAAGGATGGCAGTTCGTTCGCGCTGATGTGCCTCGACTGCGATCGCTTCAAGGAGGTCAACGACGTGTTCGGCCACGTCGCCGGCGACGAGTTCCTGCGTCGGATTTCGGAGCGCCTGCAAAGCGCGGTCGGCGGTGCGTTCCTGGCGCGAACCGGCGGCGACGAGTTCGTCGTCATCGCGACCGACATCGACCAGCCGAGCGCGATCGAGGCCCTGGCGAACCGGCTGCTGGCGGCAGTGGACGACGATATCGCCGTGAACGGCCATGCGTTGCGCGCCGGCATCAGCATCGGCATCGCGATCTTTCCGGTCGATGGCGGCGACGTCACGACGCTGATCGCCAACGCCGACGCCGCGCTCTACCGCGCCAAAGAGGACGGCCGCGGCATGTTCCGCTTCTTCAAGGCCGACATGGACCAGCAGTTGCGCGAGCGGCGCTTGCTCCAGCAGGAGCTGCGGTCCGCCGTCGAGCGCAACGAACTGACGTTGTACTATCAGCCGCAGGCGCGCATCACCGGCAAAATCATCGGCTTCGAGGCGCTGGCGCGCTGGCGGCATCCGCAGCGTGGCTTCGTGCCGCCCGCGACCTTCATCCCGCTCGCCGAGGAGAGCGGCATCATCGTCGCAATGGGCGAATGGATCATGCGCGAGGCGTGCCGGCAGGCAGCGTCCTGGCCGAACCCGCTGCAGGTGGCGATCAACCTCTCGCCGGTGCAGTTCCGGCACGGCGATCTGCCGGGCATGGTGCATTCGGTGCTGCTGGAAACCGGACTGTCGCCCTCGCGGCTCGAGCTTGAGATCACAGAAAGCGTGCTGATCGGCGATTTCTCGCGCGCGGTGTCAATCCTGCGCCGGCTCAAGACGCTCGGCGTGCGCATCGCCATGGATGACTTCGGCTCCGGTTATTCGTCGCTGTCCTATCTGCAATCGTTTCCATTCGACAAGATCAAGATCGACCAGACGTTCATCTCCAACCTGGGGCGCAACCCGCAGTCGGCCACGATCATCCGCGCCGTCATCGGCCTCGCCCGCGGTCTCGAACTGCCCGTGCTGGCGGAGGGCGTCGAGACCAACGATCAGCTGGCATTCCTGCTGAAGGAATCCTGCGACGAGATCCAGGGCTTCCTGGTCGGCCGGCCGCTGCCGATCGAGGATTACGCCGCGCTGACCGGACAGCCGAAGTCGGGCCGGACCCGCGCCGCCGCAAGCTGATCGGCAAACTGTTCGCGGTCTGCCATCCGCTGCCGCCATATTGCCAGCCGCGGCCGGGCAGCGCAAACTCCCCGCTCACGCTAGTGGGTCCAGGGAGCAGACACCCCATGCCGAGCCATCTGTTGGTCACCTATCAATCCGAAAAAGGCCCGCGCGCCGGTGTGGTGGTGGGTGACAAGCTGTTCGACGCGGCGGCGCTGACCCGCAAGCCCGCCTATGAGACCATGCTCGGCATCCTCAACGACTGGTCGTCGGCCAAGGGCGCGCTGAAGAAGGCCGCGGCCGCCTCCGGCAAGAGCAAGCTCAAGAGCCGGCCGGTCGCCAAGGCCAAGCTCCTGCCGCCGGTGCTGTACCCGTCGGCGATCTACTGCGCCGGCGCCAACTACACCGACCACATGATGGAGATGGCGAAGCTGCAGGGCATTCCGCCCGCGCCCGATCCGCACGAGGTCGGGTTGAAGCCGTGGCACTTCATCAAGGCCTCGCGCACGGTGGTGGGCGACAAGGCCGTGGTAAAGCTGCCGAAGGCGTCGAATGCGGTCGATTGGGAGGCCGAGCTTGGCGCGGTGATCGGCAAGAAGGCCAAGGACGTGCCGCTCGAGAAGGCGCTCGACTACGTCGCCGGTTACACCGTCGCCAACGAACTGTCGGCGCGCGACCTCGGCCGGCGCAACCAGCTTCCGGATTCGACGCCGTTCAAATGGGACTGGGTCGGCCAGAAATGCTTCGACGATGCCTGCCCGATCGGGCCGTGGATCGTGCCGGCGAGCGAGGTCAAGGACCCGCAGAAGCTCGGCATCAAGCTGTGGGTCAACGACGTCATCAAGCAGGATTCCAACACCAGCGACATGATCTTCAATCTGGCCGAGCAGCTGTCGCACCTGTCGTCGCGGATCACGCTATACCCGGGCGACATCATCCTGACCGGCACCCCGGCCGGCGTCGGCGCGGCCCGCAAGGAATTCCTCAAAGCCGGCGACACCGCCAAGGTCTGGGTCGAAGGCATCGGCACGCTCACCAACAAGATGGCGTGACCGGCGGCGGTGGAGCGCCGGCCAAGGGCTCGCGCAGCGACCGGACGAGTCGCTATTTCTTGAGGCCGGCGGCGGCCGCGACCTCGCCCCAGCGCTTGAGCTCGCTCGCGATCAGCTGCGTAAACTCTTTGGCGCCGCCGCTCAGCGGATCGACGCCCTGCGGCCGCCAGGCGCTCACGACCTCGGGCGACTGCACCGCATCGCGGGTGGCGCGTTCGAGCTTGTCGATCACCTCGCGCGGCGTGCCGGCCGGCGCCATCAGGCCGAACCAGATCGAGGTCTCGAAGTCCGACATGCCGATCTCGGCCATGGTCGGCACGTCGGGCAGAATGCCGACGCGCTTCTCGGTCGCCGACGCCAGCGCCTTGAGCTGGCCGGACTGGATCAGCGGCACCACGGTCGAGGCCGGTGAAAACATCACCTGGGTGCGGCCGGCGAGCAGATCGGTCACCGCCTGCGGGCTGCCCTGATAGGGCACGTGCTGGAGCTTGATGCCGGCGCGCTGGATCAGAAGCTCGGCCGACAGATGCGGCGCGCTGCCGATGCCGACCGAAGCGTAGTTGATCTCGCCGGGCTTGGATCTGGCGAGCGCCACCAGCTCCGGCACGGAGCCGACGCCAATCGACGGATGCACCACCAGCACCACGGCCGCATAGGCGACCAGCGCGATCGGCGCGAAATCCTTGTCGATGTCGAACGGCAGCTTGGGATTCATCGCGGCATTGGCCACGTTGGCCGAGGCGCCGAGGTACAGCGTGTAGCCGTCCTTGGGTGCGCGCGCGGCGAGTTCGGCGGCAAGGCTGCCGCCGGCGCCGGGCCGGTTCTCGATCACCACCTGCTGGCCGACGATCTGGCTCATGCGGTTGCCGAGCACGCGCGCCGATAGGTCGGCGACCGAGCCGGGCGGAAAGCCGACCACGAGGCGAACCGGGCGGTTCGGAAAATCGCCCTGCGCCCAAGCGGCCGGCGCAGCGAACCCGGCCGCCAGCACCACGGCGGCAAGACCTGCGAGCCATTGCAATCTACGCATGGTCAATCCCCTTGCGATGATGGCCCTGCCCTATCTCTTGATGTCGGCCGCTGCCACGACCGCGGCCCATTTCTTCAGCTCGTCGTCGATGAACCGCGCAAACGCGGCAGGCGTGCCGCCCTGCGGATCGACGCCCTGGCCGCGCATCAGCGCCAACACCTCGTTTGAGCGCAGCGCCTCGTTGGCGGCGCGCGACAGCTTGTCGACGATCTCCGGCGGCGTCCCTGCGGGCGCCAGCAGGCCCATCCAGATGCCGGCCGAATAGCCCGGCAGGCCGGCCTCTGCCATGGTCGGAACGTCGGGCGCGATCGCCGCCCGCTGCGGCTGCGTCACCGCCAGCGCCTTGAGCTTGCCAGCCTGCACGTTCGGCCACACGGTCGCGGCCGGCCCGAACATCAGCGGCACCCGGCCCGCCAGCACGTCGGTCATGCTCTGGGCGCTGCCGGGATAGGGAATCTGCGTCAGCGTGATGCCCGCCGCGCTGTTGAGCAGCACGCCCGACAGATGGCTCAGCGTACCGACGCCCGACGAGGCGTATTGGATTTCATCGGGCTTGGCCTTGGCGAGCGCGATCAGCTCTTTCACCGTGCTGACGCCGAGCGACGGATGCGCCACCAGAATCTGCGGCGCGTTGGCGACGAGCATGATCGGCGCGAAATCCTTGCCGAAATCGAAGCTCAGCGTGTTGAGCGCCGGATTGACCGTCTGCGCCACCGTGCACATCAGCAGCGTGTAGCCATCCTTCGGCGCGCGGGCGACCTGCTCCGCGCCGAGGCTCGAGCCGGCGCCAGCCCGGTTCTCCACCACGAATTGGCCGCCGAGCACCTGGCCGATGCGGGTCGCCATGACGCGCGCAATCGTGTCGGCAACCGCGCCTGGCGCGAAGCCGACGATGACGCGGACCGGCCGGGTCGGATAATCCTCCGCGGCGGCGGCCGTTGCGACGCCCGCGGCAACCACCGCGCCGGCTGCGCCAATCCATCGTGGCCAGGCCTTCATCGTCGGAGTTTCCCTCGCGCCGAGCGTCCCGCCGGCAAGGCGTTTACGCATTGTTTAGGAATTCAGCCGCCTGGCAAGACTTGTTTAACCCTAAAGAAATCCAAATGACGGACACTCCCCCAATCAACGTCGCTGAGAATCGGCATGTTTCGGGTCTTCAATTGCCTGACCGAGCAGCACGACTGGCGCCTCGTCGTCGTCGCCGTGATCGTCTGTTTCGTGGCGGCGCTGACCGCCGTCAGCCTGTTTCATCGCGCGCGCGCCACCGAAGGCCGCACCTATGCGATGTGGATTTCGGCCGCCGGCCTGATGGCGGGTTGCGGCATCTGGGCGACCCATTTCATCGCCATGCTGGCCTATGAGCCCGGCGTTCTCGTTGCATACAACATCGGACTGATATCGCTCGCTCTTCTGACGGCGGTGATCATCACCGCGATTGGCCTCGGCGTCGCGGCGGGCAGCGACGCGCGCTGGGCCGCGCCCATCGGTGGCGCGATTGTCGGCCTCGGCGTCGCAGGCATGCATTATATCGGCATGTGGGCCTTTGAAATCCCCGGCCATGTCACGTGGTCGATGGATCTGGTTGCCGCTTCCATCCTGATCGGCATGCTGTTCGGAATGGCCGCGCTGGCGCTCGCCATCCGCGACGACGGCCCGGCGTACTCGATCATGGCCGCCGCGCTGCTGACGCTGGCCATCGTTTCGCATCATTTCACCGCGATGGGCGCGGCTTCGATCATTCCGGACCCAGCCCGCTCCGTCAGTGAATTCTCGCTGTCGCCCCCCTCGCTGGCCGTGGCGATCGCCGGCGTGACTTTGGGCTTGCTCGCGTTGGCTCTTGCCGGTGCCTATGTCGACCACCAGCGCGAGACCCAGAACCGGTGGACCACGGCGCTCAACAACATGTCGCAAGGCTTGTGCATGTGGGACGCCCACGCCCGGCTGATCCTGTGCAACGTGCGATACACCCAGATGTACGGGCTCGAGCCGAACGCGGCGCGGCCTGGCACGTCGCTGCGCAACATCATCGAGCACCGGATTGCCGCCGGCAGCTTCTCCGGCAATCCCGACCAATACATTGCCGACCTGCTGAGCAGCATCCTGAAGGGCAAGACCGTCGCCAACGTGCGCGAGCATGACGGCCGCTTCATCTCCATCGTCAACCGGCCGATGGGTGACGGCGGCTGGGTCGCCACCCACGAGGACATCACCGAGCAGCGGATGGCGGAGATCCAGCGATCTTCGCTGAACGAGCTGGAAAGCCGGCGCACCGTGATCGAGGACGCGATCGCGGGATTCCGCGAACGGGTCGAGAGCGTGCTGAACAGCGTGAGCAACAGCGCACACGCCATGCAATCGACCGCGGTCGGGCTGTTGGAATCGTCCGAACAGGCCTCGCAGCGCGCCGAAGGCGCGGTCAAGGCCTCGAACGAGGCCTCGACCAACGTCGAGACCGCGGCCACCGCCGCCCATGAGCTGTCGTGCTTCGATCGCCGAGATCAGCCAGCAGCTCGGCCGCACCATCGAGGTGGTCCGCGTCTCCGTCGAAGAGGCCGAGACCACCAACGATCAGATCGCGGGCCTCGCCCAGGCCGCGCAGAAGATCGGCGACGTGGTCAAGCTCATTCGCGATATCGCCGGCCAGACCAACCTGCTGGCGCTCAACGCCACCATCGAGGCGGCGCGCGCCGGCGAGGCCGGACGCGGCTTCGCCGTGGTCGCCTCCGAGGTCAAGTCGCTGGCGGTGCAGACCGCCAAGGCGACCGAGGAGATCGCGGCGCAGATTCTCGCCGTGCAGGGCTCGACCACCGGCGCGGTCGAGGCGATCCGTTCCATCGCCGGCCGCATGACGGAGATCAGCACCTACACCACCGCGGTCGCGGCCTCGGTCGATCAGCAGAGCGCGGCGACCAGCGAGATTTCGCAGAACGTCGCCGGTGCAGCCCTGGGCACCGGCACGGTGGTGTCGGTGCTGGGCGACGTCGCCGGCGCCGCCACTGCGACCCGCAGCTCGGCGGAAACCGTGTTGTCGGCCTCGCGTTCGGTCGAGAGCGCGGTCGCCAAGCTGCGCGACGAAGTCGGCACCTTCCTCGACAAGGTCGCGGTCTAGCGGGCTGCAGTGCCCGCTCCACGCCACTAATCCACAAGCCGCCGCAAGGCATTAGCGCAGGCTGGATTTTGCGGCCAAAGCGGGCTTCACTGCGCCCGGATCGTCCGCGCGTGCGCAAGGAAGCCATATTTTGTCGAAGAAACTGCCTCTGACTCTCGCCTGCGGCGACTACGAAATCGTGCGTGCGCTGAAGGAGGGCACGGTCGAGCCGGACGGCATCGAGCTCACCATCCTGACCGACATGGATTCGACCACGCGGCACTGGCGCTTCATCCGCAACCGCGACTTCGACGTCGCCGAGTATTCGTGCTCGTCCTATGTGGTGGCGCGCGACCAGAACCTGCCGGTGACCGCGATCCCGGTGTTTCTGCACCGGCGCTTTCGTCATGGCTTTGTCTACATCAACACCGGCAAGGGCATCACCAAGCCGACCGACCTGATCGGCCGCAAGATCGGCGTCAAGTCCTACCTCACCACCGCCTGCCATTGGCTGCGCGGGATCCTCGAGCACGAATACGGCGTGCCGCACAAGTCGATCGAGTGGTTCGCCGAGCTCGATGAGGAGGTCGAGTTCACGCCGCCGGCCGACCTCAAGCTGACCAAGCTGCCGAACGACAAATCGGTCGAGGACATGCTGGTCGAGGGCGAGCTCGACGCCGTGCTGCATGCCGACTTGATCGAACCGATCGTCAACAAGGACCCGCGCGTCGGCCGGCTGTGGCCCGATTTCAAGTCGGAGGAGACAGGCCTACTACAAGAAGACCGGCATCTTTCCGATCATGCACGTGCTCGGCATCAAGCAGGAGATCGTCGACCGGCATCCCTGGGTGCCGATCAATCTGTTCCATGCCTTCGAAAGGTCCAAGGCGATCGGCCATGCGCCGGCTCAACAACCCGCGCATCGTGCCGCTCGCCTGGTACCGCGAGGCCTGGGAGGAGCAGGAAAAGATCATCGGCCCCGACCCGTGGGAGTATGGGCTCACCGACCGCAACCGGCATACGCTGGAAACGATGGCCGCCTATTCGCACGAACAGGGGCTGACGCGGCGCAAGATGTCGCCGGACGAGCTGTTCGTCAGCGTGTTCCAGGGGCGAAAGCGCGGAGACAAATTCGGCGTTTGACGGCGCAGGCCGGCGCGCCTATCGAGCAGGTGGATCATGACGATGGGCCTCGGATTTCCCGACCGCAAGGTGATGGCCGAGCTGACGGCCAAGATGCTGCTTGAGGTGGAGGCGATCCGCTTCATGGAGGACAAGCCGTTCATCTTCACCTCGGGCTGGGCGAGCCCGGTCTATACCGACTGCCGCCGCCTGATCTCGTTTCCGCGCGTGCGCCAGACGCTGATCGACTTCGGCGCCGCAACCGTGTTCCGCGACATCGGCTTTGAGCAGTTCGACACCGTGGTGGGCGGCGAGACCGCCGGCATCCCGTTTGCCGCCTGGATGGCCGATCGCATGGCGCTGCCGATGCAATACGTGCGCAAGAAGCCCAAGGGCTTCGGCCGCAACGCCCAGATCGAGGGTCATCTCGAGCCCGGGCAGCGCGTCCTGCTGGTCGAGGATCTGACCACCGACGGCAAGAGCAAGGTCAACTTCTGCCAGGCACTGCGCTCCGCCGGCGCCGTGGTCGAGCACATCTTCGTGATCTTCTTTTACGACATCTATCCCGAGGGCAAGAAAATCCTCGGCGACCTCGACATCAAGCTGCATCACTTGTGCACCTGGTGGGACGTGCTGGAGTTCGCCAAGACCTGCGGGCAGTTCGATCCGATCAAGCTCGCCGAGATCGAAAAATTCCTGCACGATCCGTCCGGCTGGTCGAAGTCGCACGGCGGCGTCGCCGAGGCCGCGGAATAAAGCAGAGATCGAGAGTTGGTATGGAGTTCGACAATTCATTCGAAGTGCCGCTGCCGCCGGCGCAGGCTTGGCCGGTGCTGATGGACATCAAGGGCATCGCGCCCTGCATGCCGGGCGCCCAGCTCACCGAAGTCGTCGACGGCACGACTTACAAGGGCAACATCGCGGTGCGGCTCGGGCCGGTGGCGCTGACCTTTGCCGGCGTGGTGAAATTCGAGGAGATCGACAACACCGGCCATGTGGCGCGCGTGCGCGCCCAGGGCAACGACGCCAAGGGCCGCGGCTCGGCCCAGGCGGCCGCGACATTTCGGATGGAGCCGACGGCCGCGGGCTCCAAGGTCCTGGTGCATACCGACCTCACGTTGTCCGGCGCGGTGGCGCAGTACGGCCGCGGCGTCGGCATGATCCAGGCGACCGCCACGGCGCTGATGAACCAGTTCGCCAACAACCTGAAAAAGCAGCTCGCCAGCCCCCCCGCCGATCCCGCCGACGCGACCACGCCCGCGGTCAAGCCGATTTCGGCAACTTCGCTGGCGGGCCAGGTGATGTGGAATTCCATCAAGGACAAACTGGGCGGGAAGTCGTAGGCGATGGCCGGCTCAGCCGACACCGACCCGGTGGTCCTGGTCGATGCTGACGACGTCGCGATCGGCACCGCCGGCAAGCTCGACGCGCACCGGCGCGGCCTCAAGCATCGGGCGATCTCGGTGCTGGTGCGCAACGCCCAAAGCGAATTCCTGCTGCAGCGCCGGGCGGCGGCCAAATACCATTCCGGCGGACTCTGGACCAACGCCTGCTGCAGTCATCCGCTGCCGGGCGAGGACCCGGCCAGCGCGGCGCGACGCCGGCTGTCGCAGGAGATGGGATTCGCCTGCCCGATCGAGCCGCTGTTTGTCTATCAGTACAACGAGCCGGTGCCCGGCGGTCTGATCGAGAACGAGGTCGTGCACGTGTTCGGCGGCCGGCACGACGGACTGATCAAGCCCGATCCGGCCGAGGTCGGCGAGTGGAAATGGATCGCATATCCGATGCTCACGGCCGACATCGCATCGCGCCCGGACGCCTATACGGTCTGGTTTCGACACTATGTCGCCAAGCACGGCGACAAGATCGCCCGATGGCTTGAGGAGCGGTGACAGGCCGCCGCGGAAAGTCCGATGACGACCAAGGTTCTCATCGTCTTTCATGACGCGCACGAATATGTCGCGCGACTGCAAAAGCGATTTCCGGCCGTCGAGTTCCACGCCGCCCATCATGGCGAAGAGGCGAAGGGCGTGATCGCCGACGTCGACGTCATCATGGGGCTGGGTCATCACATTCCGAACGTGCTGATTGCAGCCGCGCCGAAGCTGAAGTGGGTCCAGGCGCTGACCACCGGCACCGAAACGCTGACCGCGCCGGGCGTGCTGCCCAAGCACGTGATCCTGACCTCGACCCGCGGCATCCACGGCCCGCAGATGAGCGAGCTGGCGTTTCTCGACATGATCGCGCTGGCTCGCGATTTCAGGCGAATGTTGCGCAATCAGGCCGAGGCCAAATGGGATCAATGGAACCAGCCGATCCTGGACGGCAAGACCATCGTCATCGTCGGCCTGGGCCTGCTCTCCGAGCATCTCGCCGAGCGCGCCAAGTTGTTTGGCATGTATGTCATCGGCGTCAGCAGCGGCCGCCGGCAGGCGCCGCATTGCGACGAGGTGGTGTCGCGTGACGAGCTGGTGAAGGTCGCGGCGCGCGCGGATTTCCTGATGCTGCTGGTGCCCTACGCGCCGGAGACCCACCACCTGATCAACCGCGACGTGCTCGCGGCGATGAAGCCGTCGGCGTTCCTGATCAACCTCGCGCGCGGCGGCGTGCTGGACGAGGCGGCGTTGATCGAGCACCTACGCGCCGGCAAGATCGCCGGCGCCGCGCTCGACGTGTTTTCGCCACAGCCGCTGCCGCCCGACAGTCCGCTCTGGCAGATGCCGAACGTCATCATCACGCCCAACGTCGGCGGCCGCAGCAACGTGTTCGTTGAGCAGACGCTGACCGTCATCGAGCCGAACCTGCAGGCGTTTGTCGACGGCCGCCGCAATGACCTGCGCAACGTCGTGCCGCATTGAGGCGACACTTCAGGGAACGCGCGCAAGCGACCACCGCCGCTGTCATGCTTGCGCTATGATCGTCCGACAACAGGGAGAAACCCCATGGATCTTGGAATTGCCGGCCGCAAGGCCATCGTCTGCGCCTCGAGCCGTGGGCTCGGGCGCGCCTGCGCCATGCGGCTCGCCGAGGCCGGCTGCGAGGTCGTGGTCAACGGGCTCGATCCGAAGCGGCTTGACGCGACCGCGGCCGACATCCGCAAAGCGACCGGCGCCAAGGTTCATGCGGTCGCAGCCGACGTCGGCACCAGGCAGGGCCAGGACGCGCTGTTCGCCGCCTGCCCGGAGCCTGACATCCTGATCGCCAACAACGCCGGTCCGCCGTTCCGCGATTTCCGCGAGCTCGACCGCCAGAAGATGATCGATGGCGTCATCGGCAACATGATCGTGCCGATCGAGCTCATCCAGCGCGCCATCGACCCGATGATGAAGAAAAAGTTCGGCCGCATCGTCAACATCACCTCCGGCTCGGTGAAGATGCCGCTGGTCGGCCTCGACCTGTCGTCGGGCGCGCGCGCCGGCCTGACCGCGTTCCTCGCCGGCGTGGCGCGCTCGGTCGCCCAGCACAACGTCACCATCAACTTCCTGCTGCCCGGGCCGTTCGACACCGACCGGCTGCGCTCCAACGCCGAGGCGCAGGCCAAGCGGCTGGGCGTGACCGCCGACAAGATCACCGCCGACCGGCTTGCCACCATCCCGCCGCGCCGGCTTGGCACGCCCGATGAATTCGGCGCGACCTGCGCGTTCCTGTGCTCGACGCACGCCGGCTATATCACCGGGCAGAACATCCTGCTCGACGGCGGCATCTTCCCCGGAGCGTTTTGAGCATTGATGGGATTCGGAAAAGCACCACAGACGCAGGCCTGCACCCTCCCCTGGAGGGGGAAGCAGTGCGTGACGCCGCTGCCGATATCTGCGGACGCCTTGCTCGCAAGCCAACGGCAACGCATGATGCGTCACCCGCCCACCAACCAGCCAACTCATTTCAGTAAAGGGGACCACCCATGAAGCTCGTCCGCTTCGGCCCGGCCGGCAAGGAAAAGCCCGGCATCATCGACAGCAACGGCAAGATCCGCGACCTCTCGAAGGTGGTCAAAGACATCGACGCCGAGGCGCTGTCCCCCGCAGGCCTCGCCAAGATCAGGAAGGCCAACATCGATAAGTTGCCGAAGGTCGCCGGCAATCCGCGGCTCGGCGCCTGCGTGGCGCGGCCGTCGAACTTCATCGCCATCGGCTTGAACTACGCCGACCACGCCGCCGAGGCCGGCATGCCGATCCCGCCGGAGCCGATCATCTTCAACAAGGCGCCGAGCTGCCTCTGCGGCCCGAACGACAACACCATCATCCCGAAGGGCTCGTCGAAGCTCGATTGGGAGATCGAGCTCGGCATCGTAATCGGCAGCCGCGCGCGCTACCTGCCATCGAAGGAGAAGGCGCTGAGCGTGGTCGCAGGCTATTGCCTCAGCAACGACGTCTCGGAGCGCGTGTTCCAGATCGAGCGCGCCGGCCAATGGACCAAGGGCAAGGGCTGCGAGACCTTCGGCCCGCTCGGCCCCTGGATGGTCACCAAGGACGAGATCAAGGACCCGCAGAATCTCAACATGGAGCTCACCGTCAACGGCCAGGTCCGCCAGAAGGGCAACACCAAGACCATGATCTTCGGCGTCGCCCACCTGGTATGGGCCTGCTCGCAGTATTTCATCCTGGAGCCCGGCGACGTCATCATCACCGGCACGCCGCCCGGCGTCGGCCTCGGCATGAAGCCGCCGCAGTTCCTGAAAGAAGGCGACGTGGTGCGCCTGAAGATAGACAGGCTCGGCGAGCAGAAGCAGAAGATCGTCAAGTCGCGCGCCTGACCGCGCGCCGCGGCATTCGAAAAAGCAAAGCCCCGGGCCGAGACCGGGGCTTTGTCGCGAATGGTCGATCTCAGAAGCGCGAGAACAGCGGGCCGGAGAACTTGTAGTTGATGCCGGCACGGAAGACGCTTTCGGTGAAGTTCACGGTGGCAACGGCCGGCGCCGCGAAGTACGGGTCGAAGCTGCCGAGGTCGACGTAAAGATATTCGAGTTTGGCGCTCCAATTGCCGAGGAAGGCGTATTCGATGCCGCCGCCGATGGTCCAGCCGAGACGGTTGACCCCCGAGCTGACTGCAAACGGCGTCACCGAGGCGATCGCCTTGATGTCGCCGTAGGCGCCGCCGCCGGTGATGTACGGCAGGAAACGGTCCATGGCGAAGCCGATCCGGCCACGGAAGGTCGCCAGGTAGGAGTTGCGGACCTCGCACGCGGCGATGACAGCGCAGGCGCCGCTCGACCGGACGTCGGTCCAGTCATAGTCGCCTTCGAGGCCCAGCACGAACGAGCCGACCTGATAGTTGTAGCCGACGGTGCCGCCGACCATCCATCCGCTCGGCCTAAGCCCGATGGCCGGAGAGCTCCAGTCCGAGGCGCCCCAAGCGTAGCCGCCATTGATGCCGACGTAGAAGCCGTACCAAGTGTGGTAGGCGACCGGTTCTTGCATGTCCCTGTAGACCGCCCTGCGGCATGTCGGCGGCCTGCGTTGCAAGCGAGCTCGCCAGCAATGTCAGCGCCGCGATGCCCGTTCCGAGCACTTTGAATCTCATCGTCACGTCTCCATCCATGCGTCGTTTGACGCCGCCGCGTTCGCGATCGGCGTCGATCCGGCGCCGTGCGTGGCTGAAACGCTTTGACTGGGAACTGCCGCGGGCCGCGTGGCGGTCGCCTGAGCGCGACCCACCAAAATGCGGCAGCCTGCGGAACGGTTACGCGCAGGATTGCTGCGACCGAGGTTCAAGTCTGTGGAAAATCTGCATTGTCTCCGCAAAATCGCGGGGAGAAGCTCCACGGACCCAAACGAATCACTTGACTCTGTGGGCGCACACTATCGGCCCGGCCTTGCCAGGCAAGGCTCATAGACCCGCAACGGCGGCGCCGAGCGCCAATACCCGGTGGTGTGGCCTGCTCGCCACACGGTTAAGGATTGGTAAACGGCGCCGCTGGCCGCAGCCAAACTCCAGGGGTTTGCTAGCCTTCCCTGCCGTCCAGCACCGCCTTGAGCGAGATGCGCGACCAGGCGCCAGCGCGTTCGCGGAACGCCAGGTAGGAATCGTGCACCTTCTGCGCCGCCGCGCTGCGCGCGCCGAGCTCGCCCAGCACGTCGCGGCTGATGCCGCGCGCCGCCGCGATCAGGTCCTGCGGGAAGGCGCGCAGCTGCACGCGGTGCTGGCCGGTCAGCGCCGCCAGCGCCTCGGTGTTGAGCCGCTCCATCTCGGCCAGCGCAAAGTTCGCCTCGGTCGCGCAGGCGTGCGCCACGATCGATTTGAGCTCGGTGTCGAGCTCGTTCCAGGCTTTGAGCGACACGATGCATTCGCCGGTGCCGTTCGGCTTGTTGAAGCCCGGGTAATAGTAGAACGGCGCCACGCGATAGAGCCCGAGCGCGATGTCGGTGCCGGGCCCGACGAACTCGACCGCGTCGATCACGCCGGACTGCAGGCTGGTGAGGATTTCCGCCGGCGGCGTGGTCTGCGGCGTGGCGCCGAGCCGGCGATAGACCTCGCCGCCGAGGCCAAGCGAGCGGATCTTCATGCCGCCGACGTCGCCGCGGCTGTTGACCTCGCGGCGGAACCAGCCGCCCATGCAGACGCCGGTGTTGCCGCCCATGAACGGCTTGACCCCGAACGGCGCGTAGAGCTCGTCCCACAACGCCTGGCCGCCGCCGGCCTCGACCCAGGCGACGTGCTCGCCGGGCGTCAACCCGAACGGCACGGTGGTGAAGAACGCCGCCGCCGGCTGCTTGCCCTGCCAGTAGAACGAAGCGGTGTGGCCGATCTCGGCGACGCCGCCGCCGACCGCGTCCAGCACCTCGAACGCCGGCACCACCTCGCCCGCGGCGTGCACCGCGATATCGAGCCGGCCGCCGGACAGCGTTCGGATGCGTTCGGCGACGCGCTCGGCCGACATGCCGGGGCCGGGCAGCCGCTTCGGCCACGACGTGACCATGCGCCAGCGCCGGCTCTGTGCCAGCGCGAGCGAAGGCGCCGCCAGCGTGCCCGCCGTGCCCATGGCCGCGGCCTTGACGAGGCGTCGTCGCGTGATGCGCATGTTCTGCTCCCTTATCCTGATCCAATGCTCGTCTTGAGCATGATCTTGTCCGAAAACCGCTGCACATTTTCGGGATCATGCTCGTGTTCACCACCAGCGATGAAAATGATGCACCGGCCCGTTGCCGGCGCCGATCTGCAGGCGATCGGCCGCTTTGATCGCCTCGGTCACGTAGCTTTTGGCGGCGCGCACCGCCTCGGTCAGCGCCATGCCCTTGGCAAGACCCGCCGCCACCGCCGACGACAGCGTGCAGCCGGTGCCGTGCGTGTTGTCGGTCACGATGCGTTCGGCCGGCAGCCGCACGACGGTATGGCGCTCGACCAGAAGGTCGACGCTCTCCGGCCCGCTGCCGTGTCCGCCCTTGATCAGCACCGCGCCGGCGCCGAGCGCGATCAGCCGCTCGGCCTGGCTGCGCATCGCGGCCTCGTCCTCGGCAAACGGCGCGTCGAGCAAGGCCGCCGCCTCCGGCAGGTTTGGCGTCAGCAGCCGGGCCTTGGGGATCAGCAGGCGGCGCAGACTGTCGACCGCGTCGGGCTGCAACAGCTTGTCGCCGGAGGCTGCCACCATCACCGGATCGAGCACCACATGGTCCGGCCGGTGGCGGTCGAGGCCATCGGCCACCGCCGCGATGGTCGCGGCCTGCGACAGCATGCCGATCTTCACCGCGCCGACCTTGAGATCGGAGAACACGGCGTCGATCTGCGCCGCGATGAACTCCGGCGGCACGTCATGGATGGCGGCGACGCCCATGGTGTTCTGCGCGGTCAGCGCGGTGACCACGGAGGCGCCATAGACGCCGAGCGCCGAGAACGTCTTCAGGTCGGCCTGGATGCCGGCGCCACCGCCGGAGTCGGAGCCCGCAATGGTGACGGCGATCGGGGTCATTGCTGCCTCCGCCGAGCGAGCGCCCCGTCCACGACACGCAGCAACTCGGCCGCGGCGGCGCGCGGGTCCTTGGCCAGCGACAGGGCCGAGATCACCGACACGCCGTCGGCACCCGCCTCGATCACCGGCGCCGCGTTGGCGGCATTGATGCCGGCGATGCCGCAGGTCGGAAACCCGGGCTGCCGCCGATGCAGCGCCGCGATCACCCGCGCCATGCCGGCGACGCCGATCGGCGAAGCCTTGGTCTGCTTTGAGGTGGTGCCGTAGACGCCGCCGATGCCGGCATAGTCGATCAGGCCGAGATCGGTGGCATCGGCGCGCGCCGGGCTGTTGAGGCTCAGCCCGATGATGGCGTCGGGGCCGAGCAGCCGTCGCGCGTCGGCCGGTGCCATGTCGTCCCAGCCGATGTGCACGCCGTCGCAGCCGATCGCGAGCGCCACATCGACCCGGTCGTTGATCAGGAGCGGCACTCGGCCGAGCGCCGCCTTGATCGCCCGCGCGCGCTCGACCATGACACGCGTGTCGCTCAGCTTGTCGCGCAGTTGCACCAGCGTCGTGCCGCCGGCCGCCAGCATCCGGCAGAGCTCAGGCAACTCATGGCCGCCCGCCACCTCCGGATCGACAATCGCATAGCAGCGCAGATCGACGCGCATCAGCTCACCCTTGCGCCTGCGATCACGGCGTCGCGTTGCAGGCCGTGCACGGCATCGATGATCTCCATCGCAAAGCTGCCGGGCCCGCGCGCGCGGCCGCCGGCGATCTCGCCCGCCACCCCGATCAGGATCAGCGCCGAGGCCTGGGCCCGCCAGGGATCGGCCTCGACCGCAAGGCAAGCCGCGGTGAGCGCCGAGACCGCGCAGCCCATGGCGGTGACACGCGCCATCAGCGGATGGCCGTTGCCGATGGTGGCAAGCCGGTCGGCATCGCGCACCAGATCGCGCTCGCCGGTGAGGCCCACCACGGTGCGGCGTGCCCTGGCGTAGCGCGCGAGCGAGGCGTCGTCGGGCTTTGCCTTCGCGAGCGCCCCGAACTCGGCCGGGTTGAGCCGCACCGCCCGCGGCTTAAGCGCCGCCAGCCGGCTGGCAAAGCGCGCGCGCGGCGCCGATCGGTCGATGAACACCGGGTCGAGCACCCAGGGGATACGCCGCTTGTTGGCCACTGCCACCGCCGCAAGCGCAGCCTTCCTTCGCTCGGCGTCGAAGGTGCCGAGGTTGACCAGGAGCGCGTCGGCGCGCTGCACGAAGCCCTTGATCTCGGTCGGCGCGATCGTCATCGACGGCACCGCGCCAGCGGCCAGCAGCAGGTTGGCGGTGAAGTTCTGCGCCACGGCGTTGGTGATGCAATGCACGCGTGGCCGCCGCTCGCGCAGGCGCTCCATTGCATCGGCAGCGACGATCGGAAGTTCGCTTTGCGGCGCTCGCATCTCTCCCTCCGCCGGCATGACCCGGATCAGGTTCGATGGGTTGGCGTTCGCCTCTCAGCCCGACCATTGGCGCTCGAAGAACGGCTTCGCTCGCCGATGGGCCGGGCACCCCATGAGATTGCCAATGAATTGGTAGCGCGCGAGCTTTGGCCGTTCAAGGGCCGCAAATGCGCCGGCGGTCAGTCCGGCTTGTCGCCCGGGGGCTGTATTTTCGCCGCCTTGGCGATCTCGCTGTCGATATAGGCGGCAAGCTCCTCGGGCGTGGTCGGCACCGGCTCCATGCCGACGGTCCGGATGCGGCGCGCAACGTCGGGATCCTTGAGCGCCGCAACCACCGCGGCGTTGAGCTTCGCCACGAGCGCGCGCGGTGTCGCGCCCGGCGCGACGATGCCGAACCAACCGGTGATCTCGAAATCCTTCAGACCGAGCTCATGGAAGGTCGGCACGTCCGGAAACACCGGAAAGCGCGTTTTCGACGTGACCGCGATCGCCTTGAGCCGCCCCTCGCCGATCGCGCCCATCGACGGCGGCGGATCGGCGATGCCAAGCGGGACGTGGCCCGCGATCACGTCGGTGACCACCGGCGCGGTGCCGCGATAAGGCACCAGATTGATTTTCAGGTCGGCCATGGTGACGAACGTCAGCGCGGCAAGCTGCATCGCGGTGCCGTTGCCGCCGTGACCGATCGACATGCGGTTGGGCTCCGTCTTGGCGAGCCTGATCACGTCGCCGAGCGTGTTGGCCCGTAGCGCCGGCGTCGCCACCAGGATGAATGGCGATTCGGCGGCGCGGCTGACCATCGCCAAATCCTTGGCCGGATCGTAGGGCCGCCGGGTCCGCTCGCCGATGTTGACGCCAAGCGCGCCAGCGCCGGCGATGCCGAAGGTCAAGCCGTCCGGCGCGGACTTCGCGACCGCGTCCACGCCCAGCATGCCGCCGGCACCGGCCCGGTTCTCGACCACCACAGGCTGGCCAAGAATTTTCTCCAGCGCCGGCTGCATCGCGCGCGCCACGGCGTCGGTGCTGCCGCCGGCCGGGAATGGCACAAAAAAGCGCAGCGGCTTGTCCGGATAGGTTTGCGCGCGCGACGGGCCGACCGGCGCCACGCCGAGCGTTGCGACTGCAACCACGATCGCCGCGCCAAGCCGCAAAGCGCTGGTCAACATGTCGTTTCCCCTGGAATGCGGTGCCTTCAATGCTCGGGCACGGCCACGGTACCGCCTGACAAGGCGCGGACGGAAGTCTTGCCAGAGGTGGGCGTTTTTGCTGGATTGGGCCCGGCCGACTTGTTTGGCGGCCGGAGGCACCATGGTCCCGTTCTTCGTCCAGATCAAATGCCAGCTCGGGAAATCCTATGAGGTGGCAAACCGCCTGGCGGACGCTGAGATCGCCTCGGAAATCTATTCGACCGCGGGCGAGTTCGACCTGCTGGTCAAGGTCTATGTCGATGGCGGCACCGACATCGGCCATTTCGTCAACGAGAAGATCCAGGTCATACCGGGCATTCAGGACACCCGCACCATCATCACCTTCAAGGCGTTCTGACCGCCCGGCCCGCCGGGGAGCGCAATCGTGAGCCGCCCGCCGCTGCCACCATTCAATGCCGAGACGGCTGCGCAGAAGGCGCGCATGGCCGAGGACGCCTGGAACAGCCGCGATCCGGCCCGCGTCGCGCTCGCCTACACGCCCGACAGCCGCTGGCGCAACCGTTCGGAATTCTTCCAGGGCCGCGAGGCGATCGAGGCCTTCCTCAAGCGCAAGTGGAGCAAGGAGCTCGACTACCGCCTGATCAAGGAGGTCTGGGCGTTCCGCGACAACCGCATCGCGGTGCGCTTCGCCTATGAATGGCATGACGACAGCGGCAACTGGTTCCGCAGCTACGGCAACGAGAACTGGGAGTTCGACGAACAGGGGTTGATGCGGACCCGCTTCGCCAGCATCAACGACCTGCCGATCAACGAGGCCGAGCGCAAGTATCATTGGCCGCTCGGCCGGCGGCCGGACGACCATCCGTCGCTGAGCGAGCTTGGGCTGTGAGCCGGCTCACTTGAGCTGGTCGGCGACCTTGTCGATGCCGGCCTGCGCGCAGGCCTCGTCGTTCTGGCCGCCCGGGGCGCCGCTCACTCCGATGCCGCCGATGGTCTCGTCGCCGACCTTGATCGGATAGCCGCCGAGCGAAGCCAACGCGCCGCTGGTCGTGCCGAGCCCGGCCGAGAGCGGGTTGTCGCGCAGCCGCTGCGAGAAGTCCCGCGAGCTCTGCCGGAAGATGCGCGAGGTGTAGGCCTTGCGCTGCGCCAGCTCGACGGTGTGATGGGCCGCGCCGTGGTCGCGCAGCGTCACCAGCACATGGCCACCGCGGTCAACCACACTGACGCCGATCTTGAAGCCGAGCTTGCGGCAGTGTTCGAGCGCGGTCTGCGCCATGACCAGCGCCATGTCATAGGAAATCTCGCGCACCATGACGAGGCCCTGCGCGGCGGCCGGCTGCGCCAGCAGCGAAAGCGCGAGCGCTACCATTGTCCGCTTCAGCATAGTCGTGTCTCCCTGGCGTCTCTGAGATGCCGCGGCTTGAAGGCGGCGGCTAGTTCTTCTCTGGCTGCTTCGGGCCATCGACCGGCGGCAACGACTTGACGTAGGTCGCGATCGCACGCCGGTCCGCGGCGCCGAGCTTGCTGGTGTTGCTCACCACCTTGGCCATCTCGCCGCCGATGGTGTCGCCGTCGGGGGTGTCGCCGGTCTCGAGCAGCTTTTCGATCTGCTCGACGCTCCAGCTCTTCAAGCCCTTTTGCGTGATGTTCGGCACCCAACCGTCGCCGGTCGGCTCCGGGCCGCCGGCAAAGCGTTGGCTTTCGATGATGCCGCCGAGCGCATTGCGCGGCGAATGGCATTCGGCGCAATGCGACAGGCTGTGGACCAGGTAGGCGCCGCGGTTCCAGACCGCGTCCTTGGCCGGATCCGGCCGGAACGGCCGGCCGTCGAGGAACAGGAACTTCCAACCACCAAGCGAGCGGCGGATGTTGAATGGAAACGGCAGTTCGTGCGGCTTCGACTTGTCCTGCACCGCCGGCAGAGTTTTCAGATGCGCGAACAGGTCGCGCAGATCCTCAAAGCGCGCATGCTGGTACGACGCATAGGGAAACGCCGGATAGAGGTGCTGGCCGTCCGGCGACGTGCCCTTCACCATGGCGGTGACGAAGTCCGCCTCGTTCCAGCGGCCGATGCCTTCGTTCGGATCGGGCGAGATGTTCGGCGCGTAGAACGTACCGAACGGCGACTTCAGCGCCAGCCCGCCGCCAAGTCGCGTCTTGTCGTCTTGTCCGGGCGTGGCGTGACACGACGCGCAGCCGCCGGCGGAAAAGACGGTCCGGCCGTTGGCCGGATCGGGCGTGTGGGGGCCGAGTGCGCTCGCCGGCACGGTTGCCGGAATGGTCACCAGCCAGAACACGCCAAGCCCGACCAGGGCGGCCAGTACCGCGAGAACAACAAGCTTGCGCAGCATCGAAGGTCCTCCGTCGCCCTATCCTAAGGTCCGAGCGGTGGTCGCGAAAAGCCGAAGGGGCGGCACCCGCCGCCCCTTCGTTGTATTCGCCCGCCGATGCGGCGCGATTGTGATCAGGTTTGCCGCTTGCGATAGGTCTGATGGCAGCCGCCGCAGTTCTTCATCACTTCCGGGAACTCGGTCTTGAAGCTCGCCTCGTCTTTGACCTTGGCGGCGGCAGCCTTGGCGTCGGCGCCGAACTTGGCGAGCTTGGCGTCGAAGTCGGCCTTGTTCTCCCACACCACCGGCAAAGCCGCGGTGTCGCCGGATTTGGAATTGTCCGGGAACAGCTTGCCAAAATCGGCGGCCGCCTTTTCGTAGTTCGCGAAGATGGCCCGAGCCTTGGCCAGATCGAACGGCTCCTCGTTCTTCATGAACTTGTTGCCTTGGCCCGCCGCCTGGCCATTGGTCTTCATCACCGCCTTGCGGGCGGCGATCGGATCGCCTTGCGCGACCACGGCGGTCACGCCGATCGCGAGCGCCGCGACGGCCAGTACGGAACGAATGATCATGAATTCCCCTCGTTGTTTTTCGGGCGGACGCCCCGGATGGGTTGAAGCCGCTTGGACCCGTGGGGCGTATGGGCCAAGCAGTCGGCAAACACCGATATCGGTTTGATATTCCTACATACAAACGGCGCCGTTGCCGCAGGCCATGTTCACGATCTCGTGATCAACGACAATTATCCTAAGACATTGATAATATTAGAATTTAAACGTTCGTGTTACATCCGCTCGCGTCGATAATGCTCTTCGATCGCGGCCCAGACGCGCTCGGGCGTCGCCGGCATGTCGATATGGCGGATGCGGTAGGCGCGCCACAGCGCGTCGACGATCGCGTTCATGACCGCCGGGCACGAGCCGATCGCGCCGGCCTCGCCCGCCCCCTTCACGCCCAGCGGGTTGTTGCGGCACGGCACGTTGCGAGTCTCGAAGGCGATGTCCGGCATGTCACCGGCGCGCGGCAGCGCGTAGTCCATCAGCGAACCGGTGACGAGCTGGCCGGACTCCGGGTCGTAGACGGTCTGCTCCATCAACGCCTGGCCGATGCCCTGGGCGGTGCCGCCGTGCACCTGGCCGGCCAGCAGCAACGGATTGAGCGACACGCCGAAGTCGTCGACCACGACGTATTGCACGATCCGCGTGGCGCCGGTCGCCGGATCGATCTCGACCTCGGCGACGTGGGTGCCGTTGGGATAGGTCGGCGCCGGCGGCGTGAATGCGTCCGATGCGGTGAGCTTGTCGGGCGGCACGTCCGGACGCTTGGCGAGATCGGCAAGCGCAATCGTCCGGTCGGTGCCGACGACGCGAACTGCGCCATCGGCAAGCTCCAGGTCGCGCGCGCTCGCCTCGAGCGCGTCGGCGGCGAGCTGCTTGACGTTGTCGGCAAGCTTTTGCGCAGCGCCCGCGAGCGAGGCGCCGCCGCAGGGAATCGAGCTCGAGCCGCCGGTGCCGGTGCCGGTCGCGATCCGGTCGGTATCGCCTTGCACCATCCGCACGCGTTCGGGCGGCACGCCGAGATGATCGGCGACGATCTGCGCATAGGACGTGGCATGGCCCTGCCCGGTCGACTGTGAGCCGATCAGCACGGTGACGCCACCGTCGTCGCCGAGGGTCACCGTCGCGGTGTCCGGGCCCATCGAGCCGCAGGCTTCGATATAGGTCGCAAGGCCAATACCGCGAATGAGGCCCCTGCGCTTGGCGGCCATAGCGCGCTGCTTGAATCCGTCCCAGCCGGCAGTCTCCTGCGCGCGCGCCATGTGTTCGGCGAACTTGCCGGAGTCGTAAATCCTGCCGGTCGCGGTCGTGTACGGCATGGCGCCGGGCTTGATGAAATTTCGCCGGCGCAGCACGTCCGGCGCGATGTCGAGATCGCGCGCGGCGACATCGACCAGGCGCTCGATCACATAGGACGCCTCCGGCCGGCCGGCGCCGCGGTAGGCATCGACCGGCACGGAATTGGTGTAGGCGGCGCGCAGCCGCACGAAGCACGCCGGGATGTCGTAAACGCCGGGCGACATGCCGGCGCCGAGATAGGGAATGTACGGCGCGTAAGCCGAGAGATACGCGCCCATGTCGGCAACGATGTCGATGTCGAGGGCGAGAAAGTGCCCCCGTTCATCGAGCGCGAGCTTCGCTGTCGTGACGTTGTCGCGGCCCTGGGCATCGCCGAGAAAATGCTCCATGCGCTCCGCGACCCAGCGCACCGGGCGGTTCAGCCGTTGCGCGGCCAAGGCCGCCAGCGCGTATTCGCGATAGGTGAACAGCTTGGTGCCAAAGCCGCCGCCGACGTCCGGCGTCACCACGCGAAGCTTTTGCGGCGGGATCTTGAGAACGTCGGCCGCGAGCGTGTCGCGGACGGCATGGCTGCCCTGGCTGCCGAGCGTCAGCGTGACGCGATCGCGCGCGGCGTCGTATTCGGCGATCACCCCGCGGGTGTCGAGATAGTTGGTGACCAGCCGCTGGTTGACCAGCGTGACCGAGACCGTTCGCGCCGCCGCGGCAAAGCCGCGTTCGGCGGCCGCCCGGTCGCCGAGCGCTACCTCGAAGGCGAGGTTGTCCGGCCGCTCGCGCCACACCGCTGCGGCGCCGCGTTTCAGCGCCTCGACCGCGCCGATCACGTGCGGCTGCGGCTGCCACTCGATTTCGATTGCCTCGGCGGCGTCCCGCGCCTGCTCGAGCGTGTCGGCCACGACGAAGGCCACCGCATCGCCGACATGGCGGACCTCGTCCTTCGCCAGCACCGGATGCGCCGGCACCCAGATGTCGATGCCTTCGATGCCGGCTTGCATCGGCAACGGCCCGAGCGCGGCCGTATCCTCGGCCGTCAACACCAGCCGCACGCCCGGCAGCGCGCGCGCCGTTGCGGCGTCGATCTGGAACCGGGCGTGGGCGTGCGGCGACCGCACCATCACGGCCTGCAGGCAGCCCGCCGGATGATGATCGGCGACATAACGGCCGCCGCCGCGCAACAGCGGATCGTCCTCCTGCCGCCGCACCGATTGGCCGACACCGAATTTTCCTAGGGTCATGTGCCCTTCTCGTTCAGGTCGACTAGCACAATTCGGCCCCGTTGCTCTACACGACGTCCTCGGCCATGCTAACGCGCGGATCGACCGCAATGCGACTTCATGATCCACGCGGAAAAGACGTTGTGATGAACTTCAAGCATATCGCAACAGTCCTGTTCGCTGCCGGTTTCGCCGCGACGCCGCTGCACGCGGCGGGCTACCCCGAGCGCACGGTCGATATGGTGATCCCCTACCCGGCCGGCGGCGGCATCGACCTGTTGCTGCGGGCGCTCGCCGAAGGCTACGCCACACACTTCAAGCAATCCTTCGTGGTGTCGAACCGCACCGGAGCCGCCGGCGCCATCGGCATCGCCTATGTCGCGCGTGCGGCGCCGGACGGCTATACGCTGCTGTTCGTCCCGGCGCTGGCCTATTCGGTGCTGCCGCTCATTCAAAGCAACGTCGGCTACACCGACAAATCGTTCGCGCCGATCTGCCAGACCTTCGAGAACCAGATGGCGCTGATCGTGCGGCCGGATTCGCCGTTCAAGACCGCGCGCGACATCGTCGAGGCGTCGCGCGGCAAGCCCGATGGTTTGGCCTACGCCGCCACCGCCGCCGGCACGATCACGCATCTGGCCGCGGCAGCGCTGGCCGACGCCGCCAAGGTCACGTTCAACCACGTGCCGTTCCGCGGCGACGGCGAGCTGATGGGACAGCTGATCGGCGGCCACGTCGATTTTGCCAGCGTGACGCTCGCCTCGGCTGCGGCCGCCGGCCCTTCGGTGCGGGTGATCGGGATTTTCGCCGACAAGCGCAACCCGTCGCTGCCGGACGCGCCGACGGTGAAGGAGCAAGGCTACGACGTCGCGCCGACGAGCTTCGGTGGGCTGTTCGCGCCGGCCGGCGCGCCCGGCGACGTGATGAGCAAGCTATCGGCAGGCTGCAAGTTCGCAGTCGAACAGCCGGCCTACGCCGACCTCGCCAAGCGGCTGCACCAGGGCTCGAACTATTACGCCGACGCCGCGACCTTCGCCAAGCGGTTGGACGCCGACGTGGTGGACAAGCGCGAACTGCTGCTGCGGGTCGGCCTGATCAAGTAGTCACTCCGCCGGCCGCACCGCGGGCGCGGCCCGGCGCCGCCGCGACAATTGCTCGGCCATCCAGCGGCTGACCACGTAGAACACCGGGGTGAAGATCAGGCCGAAGGCGGTGACCCCGATCATGCCGGAGAACACGGCGGTGCCGAGCGTCTGGCGGAGCTCGGCGCCGGCGCCGACCGCCCACACCATCGGCGAGACGCCGAAGATGAAGGCCAGCGACGTCATCAGGATCGGCCGAAACCGCAAGCGCGCCGCCTCGACCGCGGCGGCAACCCGGTCGCGGCCGCGGTCCTCGAGCTGCTTGGCGAATTCGACGATCAGGATCGCGTTCTTGGCCGCAAGCCCGATCAGCACGATGAAGCCGACCTGGGTCAGGATATTGTTGTCCTGGCCGCGCAGCACGACGCCGACGATCGACGCGATCAGGCACATCGGCACGATCAGAATGACGGCGACCGGCAGCGTCAGGCTTTCGAATTGCGCGGCCAAGACCAGGAACACGAACACCACGGCCAGAACGAACGCGAACACCGCGGTGTTGCCGGCTCGCAGTTGCTGGAAAGCGAGCGTCGTCCATTCGAAGGAAAACCCGTCCGGCAGGGTCTGGGCGGCAAGCTGCTCCATGATCTGCATGGCCTGGCCCTGGCTCACGCCGGGCGAGGCGGCGCCATCGAGCTCGGCCGCCGGATAGAGATTGTAGCGCGGCACGCGGTATGGTCCGGAGATGTCGCGCACGGTGGTGAAGGAACCGAGCGGCACGGTGTCGCCGCTCTGGTTGCGCACCCGGATCGCCAGCACATCGTTGGTGTCCATGCGGGCGTCGGCCGTCGCCTGCGCCACCACGCGGAAGGTGCGGCCGAACAGGTTAAAGTCATTGACGTAGGACGAGCCGAGATAGATCTGCAGCGCGTTGAACACGTCGGTGACGTTGATCCCGAGGAGCTGCGCCTTGGTGCGGTCGATGTCGAGATAGAGTTGCGGCGTCGAGGTCTCGAACAGCGAAAACACCTGCGCCAGGCCCGGCGTCTGGGCGGCGCGGCCCATCATCGCGAAGGTCGCATCCTTCAAGGCCTCCGGTCCGCGGCCGCCGCGATCCTCGACCATCATGCGGAAGCCGCCGGCATTGCCGATGCCCTGCACCGGCGGTGGCGCCACGACGAAAATCAGCGCCTCTTGCACGGCCGCGAGCTTGCCGAACAGGATGCGCTGCAGCGCGTTGGCGGATTGGTTGGGATCCTTGGCGCGGTTCTCGAACGAATCGAGCACCAGGAAGGCCGCGCCGGCGTTCGGCGCGTTGGTGAAGGTCGCGCCGGAAAAGCCGACGATGTTGACCGCGCCTTTGACGCCCGGCGTCTTGAGCGCGATGTCGACGATCCGCCGCTGCACCTCATCGGTGCGGGCGAGCGAAGCGCCCGGCGGCAATTGGCTCACCACGATCAGATAGCCGCGGTCGACCGGCGGGATGAAGCCGCGCGGCGTCTTGTTGAACTCGTTCAGGCCGAAGGCGATGACGGCGGCATAGACCAGCAGCATGACGACGGTGAAGCGCACCACCCGCGCTGCGAGCCAGCCGTAGCCCGCGATCAGCTTGTCGAAGCCCCAGTTGAATGTGCCGAACGCGCGGTGGATCGGCTTCTCCCACCAGCGTTCCTGCATGCGCTCGGCATGCGGCTTGAGCAGCAGCGCGCACAGCGCCGGCGACAGCGTGAGCGAGACGGTCAGCGAGATCACGGTCGCGCCGGCGATGGTCAACGCGAACTGCCGGTAGAAATAGCCCGACAGCCCGGTGATGAAGGCCGAGGGCACGAACACCGCGCACAGCACCAGCGCGATCGCAATCAGCGCCGCACCGACCTCGTCCATGCTGCGCATCGCGGCGTCGCGCGGACTGAGCCCCGCCGCGATGTTACGTTCGACGTTTTCGACCACGACGATGGCGTCATCGACCACGATGCCGACCGCCAGCACCAGCCCGAACAGCGACAGGTTGTTGAGCGAGAAGCCGAATGCCGCCATCAGGAAAAACGTGCCGATCAGCGACACCGGTATGGCGACCAGCGGAATGATGGCGGCGCGCCAGGTTTGCAGGAACAGGACCACCACCAGGACGACGAGCAGGATCGCCTCGAAGATGGTTTCCATCACCGCGTCGACCGACTGCTGGATGAACTGGGTCGGGTCGTAGACGATGCGGTACTCGAGCCCGGGCGGGAACCGCTTCGAGGCATCCGCCATGGTGGCGCGGATCGCCTGCGCGGTCGCGAGCGCATTGGAGCCCGGGCGCTGGAACACCGCGATCGCGACCGCGGTGTCGAGATCGAGGTAGGAGTTCGACGAATAGTCCTGGCCGGCGAGCTCGACCCGCGCCACGTCCTTGAGCCGAACCACCGCATTCGCGGTCTGCTTGACGACGACGTTGGAAAATTCCTCGATGTCGGCGAGTCGGCCGAGCGTCTGAACCGAGACCTGGAAGGCGCCGGACCGGTCGACCGGCGGCTGGTTGAGCAGGCCCGAAGCGACCTGGATGTTCTGCCCTTGCAGCGCCGCGGTTACGTCGCCCGCCGTCATGCCGAGCGATTGCAGGCGCTCGGGATCGAGCCAGACCCGCATCGCATAGTCGCGGCTGCCGAACACGATGATCGAGCCGACGCCGTCGACACGGGTCAACGCGTCCTTGATCTCGAGCAGCGCATAGTTCGAGATGAACAGGTCGTTGCGCGACTTGTCCGGCGACAGCAGGTGCACGACCATCATCAGGTCGGACGAAGCCTTGGCGACCGTGACGCCAATGTTGCGAACGTCGGCCGGCAGGCGCGGCAGCGCGGTCGCGACGCGGTTCTGCACCTGCACCTGCGCGATATCGAGATTGGTGCCGACCTCGAAGGTCACGCCGATCGAAAACCGCCCGTCGCCGTTCGAGTTCGACGACATGTAAAGCATGTTTTCGACGCCGTTGATCTGCTCCTCGATCGGAGCCACCACCGTCGAGGCCACCGTTTGGGCGTTGGCGCCGGGGTACTGGCCCGACACGTTAATCACCGGCGGGGCGATGTCGGGATATTGCGCGATCGGCAACCGGGTGAACGCTACCGCGCCCAGGATCACGATCACGATCGAAACCACCGATGCAAAGATCGGGCGGTCGATGAAGAAGTGCGAAATCCGCATGTCGACGGCGTCCTACTGCGCCTTGGCCTGCGGGCTGGACGGCCCCTGCTCTTGCGGGGTCACTGTTTGTCCGGGGCGGACCCGCATCAGGCCGTTGACGATGACGCGGTCGTCGGCCTTGAGCCCGTCCTTGACGACGCGCAGATTGCCGTCGATCACCGGTCCGAGCGTGACGTATTTCGCCGCCGCCACGTTGTCGGCGCCCACCGCCAATACGAACTTGCGCACTTGCTCGGTGCCGATAGCGGCGTCGGGAACCAGCAACGCCTGATAGGTCGGCGAGCCCGGCACGCGGATGCGCCCGAACATGCCCGGCGTGAGCACGAGATCGGGATTTGTGAACACGGCGCGGCCGCGGATCGTGCCGGACGACTTGTCGATCACGTTGTCGACGAAATCCATGGTGCCGCGGTGGACGAAATCCTTCTCGTCCAGGAGCTTGAGGCCGACGATGACGCCGCCCTCGCGGCCAGTCACCTCCTTGCCGCTGCGCGAAAAGCGCTCGTAGCGAAGATACGACGCCTCGTCGAAGGTGAACTCGAACCGGATCGGGTCGAGCGAGACGATGGTGGCGAGCATCGAGGTGTTGCCGGCGAGCCCGCCGGTCACGAGGTTGCCGGGAGAGACGCGGCGATCACCGATGCGGCCGGCGACCGGCGCACGCAGCTCGGTGAACTCCAGGTCGAGCTCGGCCTGCCTAAGCGCCGCTTCATTGGCCGCAACCGATGCGGTTGCGGCGCCGAATGCCTGGGTGCGCTGGTCAAAGACCTGCTCGGTGACGGTGCGGTCGCGCACCAGCTGCTTGGCGCGCTCGAGATCGGCCGTTGCAAATGCCAGGTTGGCCTTGGACTGTGCGAGATTGGCGCGCGACTGGGCTACCGCGTTCTGGAACGGCCGCTTGTCGATGGTGAACAGCAGATCGCCCGTCTTGACGGTCTGGCCGTCGCGGAAATGGATCTGGTCGAGATAGCCGGACACCCGCGCGCGCACCTCGACCGAGTCCACCGCGACGAAGCGGCCGACATATTCATCCTGGTCGACGACGCCGCGCTCGATCGGCTTGGCGACCGTCACCACAGGCGGCGGCGGTGGGCCGCCGGCGGTCGGCGGGCCCGGCTCGCAGGCGGCCAGCGGCGCCAGCAGGATGAGTGCGGCAAGCCGCAAGCCGGTGACGTTGTTCATGGACCTGTGCTGCCACCAAATCGACGATGTTGCAACGCGGTAAGATATAGGCGCCATATCCCAAACGCAAAACCGAGGCTGGAACGCGACAGAGCAGACATGATGCGTCCGATGCCGGCCGAATCGCTCCACACCGAGGGCTGCGATCAAGGGATCGTGACCGCTAGCAGCGGTCGTCGAGCGGCGGGGGCGGCGTCGGACCGCGCGGCCGCCGCGCACGCAGACTTTTGAGCCATTGCGGCCCGAACGTCGCCGCCACCACGCCGCCGTAGATGACCACGCCGATGATGCCGAGAACGAGCAAGGTCATGACGTCGCGCAGCACCGTCCAATCCGCAAACAGCCGCGCGACCGGCCGCTCGGCAGCATAAAGCGCCACCGCCAACGCACAGCCCGCTAGGGCAAGTTTACCGGCCGCGAGTCGCAAACCTCGATCGACGGTCAAGAGATCGCGGCGCGCCGCGAACCAGACCAGCAAGGCAAGATTGAGCCACGCGCCGACCGAGGTCGCAAAGGCCAGACCGACCTGGGCATAGCGATCCATCAATAGAATTTTCAGCGCCACGTTGACCGCGACCGCTACGAACAGCGCCTTGACCGGCGTCATGGTGTCACCGCGCGACAGAAACGTCACCGTCGCGCTGCGCATCAGCACGAACGGCAGCAGGCCCGCGGCGTAGGCCATCAGCGTAAGGCCGGCATTGTGCGCGTCGGCGGCCGTAAACGCGCCGCGGCCGAACAGCGCGCGCATGATGAGGTCGGGCACCAGCAGGAAGGCAACCATGCAGGGTATCGAAAGCAGCAGCGTCAATTCGATTGCCCGATTCTGCGCGTGACGCGCGCCGGCTTCGTCGCCGGCGGTGACGCGGCGCGCCATTTCCGGCAGCAGCACGGTTCCGGCGGCGATGCCGATCACGCCGATCGGGAGCTGATTGAGCCGATCGGCGTAATAAAGCGCGGACAGCGCACCGGTTGCGAGAAAGCTCGCAATGATGGTGTCCGCGAACAACGCGATCTGGGTTTCGGCCGAGCCGATCGTCGCCGGTGCAAAGCGCTTGAGAAAGAGCTTCACCTCGACGTCGAATTTCGGCCAACGGAACTTGGGCAGCACGCCTTGCCGCGCGGCGGCGCCGGCCACGAACAACACCTCCAAGACCCCGGCGATGAGCACGCCCCAGGCCGCGGCATGGCCGGCGGTTGGAAAGAACGCCGCGAGCGCAAGCGTCATCATCATCGACAGGTTGAGCAGGATCGGCGCCGCCGCGGCGGCCGCGAACCGGTCGAGTGCGTTCAGGATGCCGCCGTAGAGCGTCACCAGGCTCACCAGCAGCAGATAGGGAAACGTGATGCGGGTCAGTTCGACCGCGAGCGCAAAACGGGCTGGGTCCTTGCCGAAACCCGGCGCCAGCAGATCGATCACCCAAGGCGTGAAGATGAGCGCGACCGCGAGCAGAACCGCCTGCGTCGCCAGCAACAGGACGAAGATGCGGTCGGTAAAAAGTTGCGCCGGCGCAGCACCATTGGTGCCGCGGATGCGTGCATAGGCCGGCACGAAGGCGGCGTTGAAGGCGCCCTCGGCAAAGATCGCCCGGAAATGGTTGGGCAGACGCAGCGCCACGAAGAAGGCGTCGGCCACCGGCCCGGCGCCCAGCACGGCGGCCAGCATGATATCGCGCAGGAAGCCGGTTGCGCGCGACAGCAGCGTCATTCCACCAACTGTCAGGATGCGATCGATCATGTCGGGGGCCGTCGCCACCTTGCAGCGGAAAGCGATTCGCGCGTTTGCGGCAACAGTCTGGCTTTTGCGGGGGCTTTTTGAAATAGTCCGGTCGATGGCGAAAATCATTCCACTTCTTCTGGCGGGTGGTGCGGGAACGCGGCTTTGGCCGGTGTCACGCGACGCCCTGCCGAAGCAATTCCTGCCGCTGGTCGGCGAGCGCTCCACCTACCAGGACACGCTGCTGCGAGTGGCCGACGACACCTTGTTCGCCCGCCCGATCGTGATCACCGGTAGCGATTACCGCTTTTTCGCGCGGCGGCAGGCTGAAGAAATCGGCATCGACGTCACGGTCCTGATCGAACCGATGCGCCGCGATTCCGGTCCCGCGCTCGCCGCCGGCGCGGCGCTCGCCCGCAACAGCGATCCGCAAGCCGTGGTGCTGGCGCTTGCCGCCGATCATGTCATCCTCGACCAGGACGAATTCCGCGCCGCCTGCCTTGCCGGTGTTGCCGCCGCACAGACCGGCCAGATCGTGACCTTCGGCATCACGCCGAGCGCTCCCAAGACCAGCTACGGCTATATCCGCCGCGGCCGGCCGATGGACGCGGATGGGGTTTTTGCGGTCGAGGCCTTTGTCGAAAAGCCCGATGCCGAGACCGCGGCGCGCTATGTCGCGCAGGGCTACCTGTGGAACTCTGGCAACTTCCTGTTCCGCGCCGACGTGCTGCTAGCCGAGCTCATGCGCTATGAGCCGGCCATGGCGGAAGCCGCCGAGGCCGCGGTCGCGGCCGCCAGCAACGATCTCGGGTTCGTGCGCCTTGCGCCCGACGAGTTCGCCCGCGCCCCGCAGAAGTCGATCGACTATGCGGTGATGGAGCGGACCGATCGTGCCGCGGTCGTCGCCGGCCGATTCCGCTGGTCCGACATCGGCTCCTGGGACGCGGTTTTCGACGTCGCCGATCGCGACAAGTCGGGCAATGCCATCCACGGCACCGCCGTGACCGCCGATACCCGCAATTGCATCATCCACTCCAACGACCGCCTGACCGCGGTGCTCGGCGCCAGGGATCTGGTGGTGGTCTCGACGCCCGATGCCGTGCTGGTGATGCCCCGCGACCGCGCCCAGGACGTGCGCGAGCTGGTCGGGACGCTGAAGAGCGCGCGCCGGCCGGAGGCGACCGATCACCGCCGCGTGCACCGGCCGTGGGGCTATTACAACTCGATCGACGCCGGCGAGCGCTTCCAGGTGAAGCGCATCGTGGTGCAGCCCGGCGGCATTTTGTCGTTGCAGAAGCATCACCATCGCGCCGAGCACTGGGTGGTGGTCCGGGGCACCGCCGAGGTGACGATCGGAACAGACGTCAAATCCGTGCACGAGAACGAGTCGACGTACATTCCGCTCGGCGCCGTGCACCGTCTGGCCAACCGGGGCAAAATTCCGCTCGAGCTGATCGAGGTTCAGACCGGCAGCTATCTCGGCGAAGACGACATCGTCCGCATCGAAGACGTCTACAAGCGAGATTGAGAGCGGCTGAATCGGCGCCCCATCCTCACACGGCGTGCGGACGATCGGGATCGCTACCCTGCGTCAGCCCGCTCGACGGCGGCGCTACTCCGCAGCTACGCCCACGGCGCGTGGCCGGGCTGCCAGGCAACGGGTGGCGATTTCCAGGCTTTCGACGCCCTGTTCGCCGGTCACCGGCGGGGTCGTGCCGTTGCGCACGGCCTCGATGAAAGCGATCAGCTCGGCGCGCAACGGCTCTTCGTGTCCGACCGAGACGTGACGCATCGAATAAGCGCCGTCCTGCTGGAAGCCGAAGCACTCCGTGACCTGGCGGGTCAGCAGATCGCCCATCAAATACTTGCCGCGGGTCGCGATCGTGATGTTGCGCGCTTTGAACGGGGTCAGCCAATTGGTGTTGATGTGCGCCAGCACGCCCGAGGCGGTGCGGAACTGCAGCAGCGCGATATCTTCGCGTTCGGCCACCGCGTTCGAGAGCTGCGGCTGCACCTCGACGATCTCGGAATCGGTGAACCAGCGGATCAGGTCGATGTCATGCACGGCCAGATCGATGACGATGCCGACGTTCGACATGCGCGGCGGGAACGGCCCCACGCGCGTGATCGCGATCGACAGGATGTCCTCGCCGCGGATCGCCTCCTTGATGGCAATGACGGCGGGATTGAAGCGCTCGACGTGACCCACCATCAGGGTGACGCCCGCCCGGCGCGCCGCCGCGATGATACTGCGGCCCTCCTCCACGCTGGACGCGATCGGCTTCTCCACCAGCACATGAATGCCGCGGGCGATGCAGGCGAGCGCGATGTCGTGATGCAGATGGGTTGGCGCCGCGATCGAGACGGCATCGACGCCGAGCTTCAGCAAGTCCTCGAAATGCTCGACCGCGGCACACCCGAGCACGCGGTCGGCCAGTTCGCGTTGGCCGCGGTCGGGATCGGCGATACCGACGAATTGAATGCCGGAAATGCCCGCCAAAACACGAGCATGGTTGGAACCCATGATGCCGATGCCGATGACGCCAATGCGAAGCGGCGCGTTGCCCTTAACGGCTTGCAACATGTGTACCGCCAGCCCCCGACCCCGACGTCGCAACTGTCCCGCGAGTTCCCTATCACGCCGCGGCACGGCTGGCGACCGCAACCTCGGAAAAGCGCCAAACACTTTTCGAGTCAGATAGTTACAACGCAAGACAGCGGCGCTTCACGGCACCGTGGCCCGGCAGTCGTGGCTGGACGCGAATTGCGACGCTTTCAAGCCGCGGCGCCGCGAAAATCCGGCACCGCCTCGTGCAGCACGGCGTCAATCGCCGCGCGTTCCTCGCGCACCACCGCCGCCTCCAAGGTGGCGAGCCAGCCCCGCATCACATCGAGCGATGGCGCGACCGGCCTGGCCGCGACAATGCCGCTGATGCCGATGTCGTCGTTCGCCTTCTCGCCACGCGCGAACAGGATTTCGTTCAGCCGCTCGCCGGGTCGGATGCCGATGAACTCGATCTGGACGTCGCGGCCGGGCTCGAGCCCCGACAGCCGGATCATCCGCTCCGCCAGATCGAGGATTTTGACCGGCTGGCCCATGTTGAGCACATAAACCGAGACGTCCGAGCGCTCGGGGCCGAGCGCGTGAACTCGACGCCGAGACCACAAGATCGCAGGCCTCCCGGATGGTCATGAAATAGCGGACCATGTCGGGATGCGTGACCGTCACCGGTCCGCCCGCCTCGATCTGGGATTTGAACTTCGGCACCACCGAGCCGTTCGAAGCCAGCACATTGCCGAACCGCACGGAAATGAACCGCGTCTTGGCACGCGCGCCCGCCTGAAGCCGTGCGAACTCCGCGTCGCGCGCCTGGCAATACATCTCGCCGAACCGCTTGGTCGCGCCCAGCACGGACACCGGCTCGATCGCCTTGTCGGTCGAAATCATCACCATCGCGGAAGCGCCGGCTTCGACCGCGGCGTCCGCGACATTGACCGAGCCGAACACGTTGGTCTTGATCGCCTCGCCCCAGTCCCGTTCGAGCATCGGCACCTGCTTGAGCGCAGCGGCATGAAACACGATGTCGGGCTTGAACTCGCCGAGCAGGCGGATGATGCGATCGCGGTCGCGAATGTCGGCCAGCCGGCCATCGATGCGCGCCGGCGAGCCCTTGGCGGCCAGCATCGCCGTCACCGCATAGAGCGAAGGCTCGGAATGCTCCACGACCAGCAGCCGGCTGGCGCCAAACGTCACGATGCGATCGCAGATCTCCGAGCCGATCGAGCCGCCGCCGCCGGTCACCACCACCGACTTGCCTCGCAGGAAATTCTCGAGCCGCTGATAGTCGATCTTGACGCTCGGCCGCAGCAGCAGATCTTCGACCGCCACTGGCGTCAGTTCGAGCGTCTTGCCGGTTTCGTCGAGCGCAGGCAACCGGCTGGTCGGAATGCCGAGCTGCCGCGCCTTCATCAGGATCGAACTCCGCGCCGCTGCCCGGCTCGAACGCCGACGGCGTCAAAACCAGCCGCGTCACGGCGACGTTGCGCTCGCGCAGCAGCGCGATGACCTGTTCGAGATCGTCGAAGCCGCCGAGCACCGGAACGCCGCGCACGCTCACGCCTCTGTCGGAGCGGGCGGGTGACAGCAGGCCGACCGGCGAGATCTTGGAGATCGCGCCGCTTTCGATCGACCGCAGCGGCACCTCGACGTCCGCGGCGCGCCCGAGCAGCAGCGTTGGAACGCCGCCGCGCGAATGGCGCTGGGTCCGGACGTCGCGGAAGTAACGGTAGGCGATCCGCGTGCCGCTGAGAAACGCGGTCTGGATCACGAAATAAAGCGCGATCGTGATCTTGCCGAAGAAGAACGTCCCGTAGATCGCCGGCGACAGCAGGATGTAGTCGAGCACCAGCAGCGACATCGCCAGCACCAGCGAGGCGCCGATGATGCGCGCCAGCTCCGGCAACGAGGTGAAGCGCCACTTCGCTTCGTGCAAGCCGGAGAAGAAATAGACCGGCGCGGCGAATGCCATGAGGCCGACCGTCACCAGCGGCAGCCAGTCCAGCCGCTCCGCCAGCGCCTGGTCCTCGAACCGAATGAAAAACGTGACGATCAGCGCGGCCGCCGTGGCCAGGAGATCGTGGATCACGATCAGCCATTGCCGCGCCGTCAGCCACGGCACTCCCGTCATGACCCTGCACCCGCCCGCGCCATGGCGTTTCAATACCGGCCTTTGGGGCGCGGCGCCAACCGCCGTGAGGTTGCTACCGGAAGCTGCAGGCCTGGGACGCCAGCCGTGTCGCGATGCTACGACAAGGCCTAAAACCATGCCAAACTGCAACTTCAGATTGTCGATACCCGTCCAACCGGGAGATTCGCAGACCAGCTGGCCGCGCTCGCCTCCCATCGGGTTCGGTGCTATGCCAGCCAACCCCGAGAACTGCAGCACGACATGGCGAAGCCCAAAATCCAGGCCGGCAAGGGATCGAGCCATTCGTTCATCGAATCGGCGCTGCGCACCCTTGAGGTGGAGGCCGGCGGCATCACCGCGCTGGCGGCCGCGATCCATGACGGGCTCGGCCGCTCCTTCATCGCCGCGGTCGAGCTGATCCGCGGCGCCAAGGGCCGCGTCATCGTCACCGGCATGGGAAAGTCCGGCCACGTCGCCCGCAAGGTTGCGGCGACCTTTGCGTCGACCGGAACGCCTGCGTTTTTCGTGCATCCCGGCGAGGCGAGCCATGGCGACCTCGGCATGATCACGGCCGACGACGTGATCATGGCGCTGTCCTGGTCGGGCGAGACCGCCGAGCTGAAGAACCTGATCGACTATTCGCGGCGCTTCCGGGTCGGGCTGGTGGCGGTCACCGCCGAGGCCGGCAGCACGCTCGGCAAGGCCGCCGATGTGGCGCTGGTGCTGCCGCAGGCGCGCGAAGCCTGCCCGCACAATCTCGCGCCGACCACATCGTCGCTGATGCAACTCGCGCTCGGCGACGCGCTTGCCATCGCGCTGCTGGAGAGCCGCGGCTTCACCGCCGTCGATTTCGGCCTCCTGCACCCGGCCGGACGGCTCGGCGCGCTGTTGAAATTCGCGCGCGACGTCATGCATCAGGACGCCGCTGTTCCGCTGGTTCGTGCCGGCACCAAAATGTCGGACGCGGTGCTGGAAATGACGGCCAAGGGCTTCGGCTGCGTCGGCATCACCGACGGCGGCGGCAAGCTCGTCGGCATCATCACCGACGGCGACCTTCGCCGCCACATGGGCCGCGACCTGCTGGCCGCACGCGTCGACGAGATGATGACCCGCAGGCCGAAGACCATCCGGCCGGATCAGCTCGTCAGCGAGGCGCTGGAGCTGCTCAACGCCATGAAGATCACCGCGCTGTTCGTTGTCGAGGCCGAACGGCCGGTCGGCATCGTGCATGTCCACGACCTGTTGCGAGCCGGCGCAGCCTAGCTCGCAACGCGCCGCCGGATGGTAGGCTTCAGCCATGCCAGGCGCCCCGGGGACCATGAGCCACCTCGTCGCGATTATGCGTCGTCGCCGCTATCGTCAGCGCGGCGTTGACATTCGCGCTGCTGCCGCTGCTGCGGCGCCATGCCTTGGCCCATCCGAATGCGCGCTCCTCGCATCGCGTATCCACGCCGCAGGGCGGCGGGATCGCGGTGATCGCGGCGACGATCGGTGCATCGCTTGCGTTCGGCGCGGCGGGCGCGGTGTTCAACCTCGCGCCGCTGGCACTGGTTTTTGCCGCCACAATGATCATCGCGATCGTCGGCGCCATCGACGACCTGTGGGTCATCGGGGTTGTGCCGCGGCTGCTGCTGCACGCCATCGCGGTCGGCATCGTGGTCGCGAGCCTGCCGCCGGAGTTGCGGGCGCTGCCGATGCTGCCGTGGTGGTTCGAACGCGCATTGCTGCTGCTGGCCGGCCTTTGGTTCGTCAACCTGACCAATTTCATGGACGGCATCGACCTGATGACGGTCGCCGAGTTCGTGCCGATGACTGCGGGCCTGGCGCTGTTCGGAACGCTCGGCGCACTGCCGCCTGAAGCCGTCGTCGTCGCCGTCGCCCTGTGCGGCGGCCTGATCGGCTTTGCGCCGTTCAACCAGCCGGTGGCCCGCATCTTCCTCGGCGATGTCGGCAGCCTGCCGATCGGGCTGCTGGCCGGCTGGCTGCTCATGCTGCTCGCCTGCAACGGCCATCTGGTCGCGGCGCTGATCCTGCCGCTCTACTACCTGGCCGATGCCACCATCACGCTGTTGCGAAGGATGGCGCGCGGCGAGCCGTTCTGGCAGGCGCACCGCACGCATTTCTATCAGCGCGCGACCGATCGCGGTTTGACGGTGCCGGCGATCGTCGCCCGGGTGTTCGCGGTCAATCTCGCGCTGGTGGCGATCGCCACGACGACGATCGTGTGGCCCGGCTTCCAGGTTGGCGCCGCCGCGCTTGCTGGCGCCGCCGCACTGGTCGCGTGGCTGCTCTATGATCTGGCGCGGGGCCGGCCGTGACGCGCATCCTGGTCACCGGCGCATCCGGATTCATCGGACGCGCGCTGGTCGCCGACCTCGCGGCGGCCGGCCATTCGGTTCGCGCCGCGATGCGGCAGCCCGCCGACGTTTTTCCGCGCTCGGTCGAGGTGGTGGCGGTGTCGGACCTCACCCGGCCGGTCGAATGGCGCGCGCTGCTCAAGGGCGCGGAGACCGTGGTTCATCTCGCGGGCATCGCCCACGCCGGTCCGGAGATCGCCGAGGACGCCTACGACCGCATCAACCGCCTGGCGACCGCGGAACTCGCCGGCGCCGCTCGCGCGATCGGGCTCCGCCATCTGGTGTTCATGTCGTCGGTCCGCGCCCAGAGCGGACCGGCGTCGGCGGAGGCTCTGCGCGAGACCGACGCTGCGCAGCCGACCGACGCCTATGGCCGCTCCAAGCTCGCCGCCGAGGATGCGATACGGTCGTCGCAGGCGCCGTTCACGATCCTGCGGCCGGTGCTGATCTACGGCCCGGGCGTCAAAGGCAATCTCGCCCGCCTCATCGAACTGGCGCAAACCTCCTGGCCGCTGCCGCTCGGGCTTTGCCGCAACCGCCGATCGCTGCTGGCGCGCGAAAATCTGATCGCCGCCATCCATCTGGTGCTGAACACACCCACGGCGATCAACGAGACCTATCTCGTCGCCGATCCGCAGCCGTTGACGCTGGCCGAGATCGTCGCGGCCCTGCGCGCCGGCGCCGGGCGATCGCCGGCGCTGCTGCCCGTTCCGCCCGCGCTGATCGCCGGAGCGTTGCGGGCGATCGGCCGCGGCTCGGAGTGGGAGCGGCTGGGTGGCTCGCTGGTCGCCGAGCCCGGCAAGCTTCTGGGAGCGGGATGGCAGCCGCCGGTCGATACGCGCGCCGGGCTTGCGGCACTGATGCGCGGCAATATCACGGTCCGGCGGAAATCCGGATCGCTCTTGAGCACCATCCCGGCGGCGACGCCGACCCCGATGACGTAGAGCCAGCCCTGCGAGAAATCGAACAGGTGCGAGTTGAACAGCGAGCCGACGATGTTCTGTGTGACAATTGTCAGCCCCGCCCAGGCCACAAGGCCCTCGCCGCGAAACAACCACAGGTGCGTGAACCAGAACGCAAACAGCACCGCGGTGCCGACGAGGCCCAGCCGGATCGCCACCGCCAAGACCTGATTGTGCGGGTTGATCGTCGGCGCCACCGCAACGCCGTTCCGGTCCGCCGGCTGAAACAGCGCGAGCCGCGAGCCGACGCCGTGCCCGATGATCGGTGCTGCGGCGATGAACTCGACCGACTTCCGCCAGAATTCCATCCGCAGGCCGGCCCGACTGGTCGGGTCGCCAGGCTGGAATTCTTGCATTTCGCTGAAAGCGCCGGTGATGTTGGTTCGCACCGGCGGCGCAACCACCCAGACCGCGACGCCGGCCACGGCCCCGGCCACGACGACAGCGATCATCGCCTTCCGCGACAGTTGCTTCCAGGCAAAGACCAGCAGCAGCGCCGGGATGACCACCAGCATGGTGCGGCTGGTGGCGACGTAAAGGATGTTGGCCAGGAACGCCACGGCCAACGCCAGATATGCGATGGCGCGCCGGCTCTGCCCCGCGCGCCAATCGTCCAGCGCGAGCTTGGCAAGCAGGAAGATGCAAACGGTGAACTCACCGCTCTGGGCGATGTAGTCCCGCACCGGGATGCCGAACAACAGCACGGGGAATATCCGCAGCTCCGGCGACAGCGCCCAGCGCAGCACCAGGAGCCACGACAGCGCCAGCAAGACGGTGCAGGAGACGAGAAAGGCCACCATCACCCAGACGCCGCGCGTGGAGCGGCTGAACTGCACGATCAGAAGCGGAATGAAGAACAGCTTGAGATAGGGCTTCAGCCCGTCGAACCGCTCCGCCCAGCTCGCGTCGGTCGCCCACAGCGTGCCGACAATGGCAAGCGCCAGCAGCAGCAGCGGAACTCCCCCCGCCGGCGTCGAGAGCACGCGACGTATCAACGGGACGTCCAGAGTCGGCAGGATGGCGACCAGCAGAAGCGCGGAAAGAATGCCGGCCGCTGACGTGGACCATGGCAGCGCTGCCGCGAGCGCGGCGGCCAGGCAATCGGCGATCAGGATCAGCCGTTCGCGGTCAAAGGCCCGGCGCGCCCGTATCCGCTGTGCGAAGCCGTTCATCCTACGAATGGCCTTGCGCAAGCCGGCCGGCAGCAACCGCCTCACCGTCGAGGCTCGACATGCCGCGACCGGCGCGCACGCGCGTGCTCGCGATCACGTCCGCCAGCCTTTGCTCGTTGTCCGAAAGTCCGGCGCGATCCGCGTCCGGATGCCATAGATGCAGCACGCCGGTGCCATAGCTGCCATCCTTGCGGCGCACGCCGGCGCGGAACAATCGAATCATCAGGTCGGAATCCTCGCGGCCCCAGCCGCTGAAGTTCGCATCGAAGCCATCGACGCGATCGAGATCCGAACGCCAGACCGCGAGATTGCAGCCACGCGCGCCGGCCCAATCCGCCGAACGCAACTTGCGCAACGGCCCGATCGGCAGCCGCAGCAACGGGCTCAGGCGGTTGAGCCCGCCGCTTGAGCCATTGCGATATCCAGGATGCCAGCCCCCAAGATTCCGGCTCGACGCCATGCTTGAGCACCGCCTCGGTCAAGGATCGCGACAGCAGCACGCGATTGCCGGTGACGAACCAGCCAGGCTCCGAAAGCCGTCGGTGCACCGCAATGGTGTCGGGCGGCAACAGGCAATCGCCATCCAGAAAAATGCAATACGCGCCCTCGCTCGCCCGAATGGCGCGGTTGCGAATCTCGGCCAGCCGGAAGCCCTGCTTCGGATGCCACACCGACTTGAGCCTGCCGCCGAACCGCGGTCGCCACCGCTCGATCTCGGCGGCGGTCGTCGGGCCGGAGCCGTCGTCGGCCACCACGACTTCGAAGTCGCGATCGCTCTGCCGCGCCAGCGAGCGCATCACCACCGCGAGCGCGTCCTCGCGATTGAACGTGCTGACGATCACCGAGATCAGCTCAGCCACGGCCGCGCCCCATCAGCCAGGCCTTCATGTAGCGATAATAGGCGCCTTCGGCGTTGGCGACCGCGAGCAGAAAACCTTCGCGACCGTCGAGAAATCCGGCGCGCAAAAGGTACACCCGGATGAAGGTCCAGAGACCGTGCAGAATGCCGCTGGCGAACCACACCCGCCGGCCCGACCGCGTCAGCATTTCGGCGCCCGCGGTCGAATAGCGGTCGACGCGCGACAACGCATCCTCCAATCGCGCGACCGGAGTATGGTGCAGCGGCTCGCTCAGCCGCGCGACCGGTCCGTCACAAATCACCCGCTCGTGCACGGCGTCGTCGGAGAAGCGTGCCTGACCGCGGCGAAACAGCCGCAGCACGTAATCGGGAAACCAGCCGGCGTGACGCATCGGGCGGCCGCAGAACGTCGACGATCGCGGCAATTCATAGCCGCTGGCATCACCGGTCGCGATGGTCTTTTGGATCTCGGCGCGCAAGCTGCGGGCTGACGCGCTCGTCGGCATCGATCGACAGCACCCAATCGCCGGTCGCAAGCGAAAGCGCGAAGCCCTTCTGCGCGCCGAACCCCTGCCATGCATGGCTGACGACACGCGCGCCCTTGGCCTCGGCCAGCTTGACCGTGTCGTCGGTGCTGCCGGAATCGACAACGATCAGCTCGTCGCAGAACGACAGCGCGGCGAGACATTCCGCGATGTTCCTGGCTTCATCCCTGGTGATGACGATGGCGCTCAGTCGCGGCACGGACGTCTCCAACGATGAGGCGCCGGCCCCTCCCCCGGCACGCTTCATCCAAACCATGTTTCGCAGGCCCGCGCCAGTTCGGCCCGCAGCCGCGCTGTCCCGGTCAGCGCCGCCGCTTGCGCGAGCGCGAACGCTCGACGATCCGCGTGGTGCTGAAGCCCGGCACCAGATCGACCAGCACCACCTCGCCGCCCTGCGCCTCGACCACTTCGCGGCCGACCACCTGATCGCGCCGGTAGTCGCCGCCCTTGACCAGCACGGTCGGCCGCACCTGGCGGATCAGATCGCAGCGGCGTGTCCTGCTCGAACACGACGACCAGATCGACCGCTTCGAGCCCGGCCAGCACCTCGGCGCGGGCGTGCTCGGTCTGGATCGGACGTCCGCGCCCTTCAGCCGCCGCACCGAGGCATCGCTGTTGAGACCGACCACCAGCCGGTCGCAGGCCGCGCGCGCCTGCGCCAGCACCTTGATGTGGCCGGGATGCAGCAGGTCGAACACGCCGTTGGTGAAGCCGATGCGCAGATCCTGCGCGCGCCAGTCGGCGAGCCGCGCGTCGAGCTCGCGCCAGTCGAACACGATCTTCTCCTCGGGCGCGAGCGTCGCCGACGGCAGGATGCGCGCGCGCAGCTCGGCGGCCGAAACCGTCGCGGTGCCGCTGCTTGCCGACCACGACCGCCGCCGCGGCATTGGCGGCGCGCATCGCCGACTTCGAAATCGGCGCCCAGCGCCAGCATGACCGCGAGCACCGCCGCGACCGTGTCGCCCGCGCCGGACACGTCGCGCACCTTCACCGAATAGGCCGGCACATGGACCGGCGCGGCGCGCGCGAGCCTGCAGCAGCATGCCCTCTTCGCTCAGCGTCACCAGCACCGCCTTGCTGCCGATCGCGCTGCGCCAGCGCGTTGGCCGCCGCCGGCGATCTCGGCGACCGGTGCCGACCGGCCGGCGCGTCGCCTCGGCCAGTTCCTTGCGGTTCGGCGTGATGACGGTGGCGCCGCGATAGATCGAGAAATCGCGTGCCCTTGGGATCGACGATCACCGGCTTGCCGAGCTTCTTGGCGCGCTCGATCACCGCGCGGATCAAGCGCGGCGTCAGCACGCCCTTGGCGTAGTCGGACAGCACCACCGCGTCGGCGCGCGGCAGCGCCGCCAGCGCCTGCTTGATCAGCGCGGCCTCGATCTTGGCGCTCGACCGGCGCCACACGCTCCCAGTCGGCGCGCAGCAGATGGGTCGAATGATGCTCGGAGACGAAGCGCAGCTTGCGCGTCGTCGGCCGCGACGCGATCGACCACCAGATGCGCCGTGATCGCCGCTGTTGCGGCTCGTCGAGCTCGGCTCGCAGCGTCTTGCCGGCCGCGATCGTCGCCGATCACGCCGACGAACAGGCAGCGCGCGCCGAGGCTCGCGATGTTGCGCGCGACATTGCCGGCGCCGCCGACGACGACGTCCTCGCGGCTGACCGCGATCACCGGCGCCGGCGCCTCCGGCGAGATGCGCGACACCTCGCCATAGACGAAGTCGTCGAGCATCAGGTCGCCGATGCAGAGGATGGTCTGCCTGCCGATGCCGGTGAGCTGTTTTTCGAAATCGAACATGGTCGCGCCGATGTCAGCGATAGCGGTCGGCGGTGTCGAGGAATTGCGTCACGTAGTGCTTGACGCGTCCTCCAGCGGCGTGAAGCCGGCGTTGTAGCCGGCGCGGCGCAGATTGTCGAGCTCGGCCTGCGGTGAAATACTGGTACTGGCCGCGGATGTTGTCCGGCATGTCGACGTATTCGATCTTCGGCTCGCGGCCGAGCGCGCGGAACAGCGCCGAGATCAGGTCGCGAAAGCTGCGCGCCTTGCCGGTGCCGACATTGAAGATGCCCGACACCGCCGGCGTCTCCATCAGCCAGCGCACCACCGCGACCGCGTCGTCGACATAGATGAAGTCGCGCCGCTGCTCGCCGTCGCGCGATGCCCGGCCGGTGCGACTTGAACAGCCGCACCGTGCGGCCGGCCTTGGCGTCGTCGAAGCGCTTGGCGACGAGGCTCATCATCTCGCCCTTGTGGTATTCGTTCGGGCCGAACACGTTGAAGAATTTCAGCCCGGCCCATTGCGGCGGCAGCTTTTCCTTCTTGCACGACGCGCTCGACCACGGCCTGGTCGAACAGATGCTTGCTCCAGCCGTAGAGATTCATCGGCTTGAGCCGCTTCAGCGCCGCCGGCGACCAGTCGTCGTCGAAGCCCGCGCGCCGTCGCCGATAGGTCGCGGCCGACGAGGCGTAGATGAACGGCACCCGCGCGCTCGGTGCACCAGTCGAGCAGTTGAGCGACAGGCGGAAGTTGTTCTCCATCACCAGATCGGCGTCGGTCGCGGTGGTGTCGGAGATCGCGCCCATGTGGATGACGGCGTCGAGCTTGCGGCCATCGAGCCAGCGCAACAGGTCGGCCGGCGCGACCACGTCCGCGACCTGCCGCTTGCCGAGATTGCGCCACTTGCTGTCGGCGCCGAGCACGTCGTTGACGACGATGTCGCTCCGCCCGGCCTCGTTGAGGGCCGCGACCACATTCGAGCCGATGAACCCGGCCCCGCCTGTGACCAAAAGCATCCGTGCCTTGCCGTTTGTGCCGATGGAGGCCTTCCTTTGCCCCACTCCGCCCAGGCACGCAACCGCCTCGCGCCTGCGGGGATAAGGCTTTACAGGCTGGCGCCAGCGCGGGCTACCGGCGGCCGAGTGGACCTTAAGAAATGAATCCTAAAGCGCACAGCCCGGCCGCGAGCTCGCCCATCCTGCTCGTGCCCTACATGTGGATCGGCGATTTCGTGCGCTGCCACTCGGTCGTCAGGCTGTTGCGCGCACGCGATCCCAACCGGCCGGTCGACGTGCTGACCACGACGCTGTGCGCGCCGCTGCTCGACTACATGCCGGGCGTGCGCAAGGGCATCGTCGACGATCTGCCGCGCAAGCGGCTCGGCGCTGCGCGCAGCAACACGAGCTTGCCGGCCGGCTGCGGGCCGAGCGTTACGGCAGCGCGCTGGTCATGCCGCGCACCTGGAAGTCGGCGCTGGCGCCGATCCTGGCCGGCATTCCGGAGCGCACCGGCTTTGCCGGCGAGGTCCGCTTCGGCCTGCTCAACGACATCCGCTTCGGCGAACGAAAACTGCCGCGCATGATCGACCGCTGCGGCGCGCTGGCGCTGCCCAAGGGCGCGAGCGTGCCGACGGACTGGCCGCAAGCCGGAACTGGACGTGCCGCTCGCCGATGCGCTCGCCTGGCGCGCGCGGCAGGGCTTGCCGGACGACGGCCGCCCGGTGGTGGCGCTTCGCGCCCGGCGCGGTCGGCCCGAGCAAGCGCTGGCCGGTCAGCCTCCTATGCCGAGCTCGCGCGCGCGCTGACCCGCGACGGCGCTTCGATCTGGGTGCTCGGCAGCCCGGACGAGGCGACCTTCGCCAGCGAGATCGTGCGCGCCGCGGGTCCAGCCGCGCACGACCTCACCTCGTCCGACCTGCGCAACGCCATCCTGGCGCTCAGGCTTGCCAGCGCCTGCGTGTCGAACAACTCCGGCCTCGTGCATGTCGCGGCCGCAATCGGCACGCCGACCATCGGCATCTTCGGCCCGACCAGCCCGTGGCACTGGGCGCCGCTCAATCCGCTGGCGGCGGTGATCGAGACCGCGACCGAGCGTGCCTGCCGGCCCTGCCACAAGCCGGTGTGCCGCTTGGTCATCACCGCTGCATGCGCGACATCCCGCCGCCGCAGGTGCTAGCGGCGGTGCAGCGCGCGCTCAGCCGCCGCGGCGCCGCGCCATGATTGCACCGGCGCGCAAGCCCGCGGCCTTTCTCGACCGCGACGGCGTCATCAACCACGACGACGGCTATGTCGGCACGCGCGAGCGTTTCCGCTGGATCCCGGGCGCGGCCGCCGCCATCCGCGCGCTCAACGAGGCCGGCTATTTCGTCTTCATCGTGTCGAACCAGTCCGGCGTGGCGCGCGGCCTGTTCAGCGAAGACGACCTGATTGCGCTGCACGCCTGGATGATTCGCGAACTGGCCGCCCAGGGCGCGCGCATCGACGACGCGCGCTACTGCCCGTTCCACCCCGAAGGCAAGATCACCGCCTATCGCTGGGATTCCGAGTTGCGGAAGCCGCGACCAGGCATGCTGCTCGACTTGATCGGAAACTGGCCGATCGAGCGCAACAGCAGCTTCGTGATCGGTGACAAGGAGATCGACATGCAGGCCGCGCAGGCCGCGGGCCTTATCGGCTATCGTTTTTCGGGCGGCGATCTCGAAGCGTTCGTCAAAGGCTGCATCGCCCGGCACCCGCGCTGAGCGGCGTCGGGCAAGCCTAACAGCCGCGCCGGATCGTCAGGATCCTGGACTTCAGGCCGCCGCGACCTTCTCCGCAACCTTCCCGCTCGCCCGCGCGCCGTGGGTCTTCGGAATCTTGTCGGATCCCGTCGTTGAGATAGACCGCTATTTCGGCGGCATTTCCTCCGGCGGCTTGATGTGCCGGAACGTCACCAGCAGCGCCACGTCGTAAACGATCTTCAGCACGCCGCAGACCACCAGCGGCAAGCCCGGGAACGCCGTTGCCAACATCATTCCGGCGAACGCCGGGCTGATCGCCGACGCGAGGCTTCGCGGCACCGCCGTGAAGCTTGCCGCCGCCGCCCGCTCGTCCGGCGTCACCACCGCCATGACATAGGAGGTGCGCGTCGGCACATCCATCTGCGACAGCGCCGAGCGCACCAGCAGCAGCCCGAGCGCCACGTAAAGGTTGGGCGAGAACGCGGCCAGAATCAGGAACACGCTGGACGGGATGTGGGTGTAGACCATGGTGTTGATCAGGCCGATGCGCCTGGCGAGCCAGGCCGCCGCCGGGAAGGAGAACGCCGCGAGCGTGCTCGACCAGAAGAAGAACACGCTGGCGGCGGACAGCGACAGATCGAAGCGCTCGAACAGCCAGAGCGCCAGCAGCGATTGCACGATGAAGCCGCCGGCAAAGGCGTCGAGGCTGAACAAGCGCCGAGAGCTTGTAGACCATGCCGCGCGACGGCCCGAGCGGCGCGCTCGGCGGCTTCTCCTTGGCCTCGGCATGCGGCAGGCATCGGTACAGCGCGGCACTCAGCACGCCGAGCGCCGCATAGGCGTAGAACATCAGCTTGAACGCGCTGATCCGGTCGATGCCGAGCGCACCGGCAAAATCCGGCAGCGAGGCGGCGAGCGCGCCGGCCGCGGTCGCCAGCGCGCCGATCAGGCTGTAGCGGGCGAAGGTGCGCGTGCGCTCCTGGTCGGAGACGCCGTGCGCCAGCATGGCGTGCTCGAGCGGCACCAGCACGCCGAGGTCGCCGGTCGACGGATTGATGGTGCCGACGAACGCCACCAGCGCGACGAAGACGATGTGCTCGACGTTGGGGAACGCCAGCCCCGTGCAGCGCCATCAGCAACGCGCCGCCGAGCAGGAGCGTGCGCAGGTCGTGGCGCGCCGCGATCATGCCGATCGGCGAGCGTCAGCAGCGCGGTGCCGAGCAGCGAAGCCGCCGCGACGATGCCGATCTGCACCGGGTCGTAGCCGATCGCGCGTCAGATAGGCCGGCAGGATGATGATGGCAAAGCCATCGCCAAAGCCGCGCAGCCCGCGCGCGGCGTAGAGCAGCGCGATGTTGGACCGCCACGCGACCGCCGGCCTGGCGGCAGCACCGTTGATCAGGATGTCGTTCATGGATGTTCGGTTATCGTCCCATCGGCCCGATCCGGCAACCGCCGGACCGGGCTCTTCTGCATGACTGGTCTATCGGCCTGACTGTCACGCTTCCCGGCTGTAGCGCTCATAGAGCTTCACCGCATTGTCCCAGCGGATCGCCTCCATGAAGACGTCGACATAGCTTGCGGCGGCCGCGCCGTAGTCCATGTGATAGGCGTGCTCGTACATATCGAGCACCAGCACCGGCCGGCCGCCGGCGAGCGTCGTGGTGTGATCGGCCGCCCATTGGTTGACCAGGCGCTTGTCGCGCGGCGAATAGGCGAGGATCACCCAGCCCGAGCCGCCGCCTTCGGCCTTGCCCATGGCGGAGAATTCGGTGCGCCAGCGATCGAAGCTGCCGAAGTCGCGCGCGATGGCGTCGGCCAGCGCGCCCGCGGGCTTGCCGCCGCCGCCCAGGCCGTCGAAATAGACCTCGTGCAGGATCATCGAGTTGGCCGCGATCAGCTCCTCGCGCTTGAGGCCGTTGATGACGAAGTTCGGCGCCTTGGCGAAATCGAGCTCGGCCAGTTGCGCGCCGATGGCGTTGAGCCGCTTCACCGCGCCGACATAGTTGTTCTCGTAGTGGCTCACGATCACCTTCTCGGAAATGCCGTTGATGGATTTCGGATCGAGCGACAGTGGCTTGGGTTGATAGGTCATCGGATTTGGCTCCTGTCGGCGGCGCGCCTTGCGCGGCCGCGGGTTGCTCGATCAGCGTCGCGGCCGATGCGGCGCCGGCCAGCGTGCCGGCGCTCTGGATGAAGCTTCTGCGTTGCGGATTGGTGTCCATCGTTGCTCTCCTGGTGGTGCGCCCCCGAAAAGCGTCGATCTCGGTCTAATGGTCACGGCAGCGTCTTGATCTCGATGCTGTCGAAGCGCGTCACGCTGTCGGCCTTGGTCCACAGCGCGACGCGCCCGGCGCCGGTGAAGGTGCGGTCGCTCGCGCTGTGGAGCAGTCTTGCCGTTGAACGTGACCGTGAAGTGCCGCCCTCCGCGCGCAGCCCGAGCGTGATGCCACGCGTTCGGCGCTGACCTTGGTGTTCGCGCCGGCGAGCTGCTCGCGCCGGCCCTTGACCACGCGGTAGAAGCGAACGTTGTCCTCCAGCGCATTGGCGCGCACCACGTAGTAGTTGTCGGGCGTCGCTGAGGCGCACGGCGATACCGCCCGCCTGATCGACCTCGCCGGCCACCGCCTTGAAGCGGAGCGAGACGTCGACATTGACGGCGCTGACGCGGTTTGTAGATCGCCAGCGGAAACCGATAGTCGGTCTTGTCCGTGCTGGTCTGCTCGATCGCGCGACCGCCGGCGGCGCTGGCGTCCGCGACCACCGTCCAGCGCGCCGGGCCGCCTTGGCCGGTGCGCGCGAATTCGAAATCGGCCGGCGGCGCGCCGACCGTCCATCTTGTCGATGGCAATCATCGTCGCACCTGTCTGTGCGAGCGCGGCCGAGCCGGCGCCCGCCATGGCAAACGCGGCGAGGGCAATGACGATGGGTCGGATTGTGCGGTGGGAGCTTGATCCGTCCATGCGCAATCTCCTCGACGCGTCGAGTGTTGCACAGAGCTTGGACGGAAACCGTCTCACGGGGAGCCTGCGTATCCCCCGTACGCCTACACTAGTCTCGGGCCTGACGGCCGGCAAGCGCCGGCCGTCATGCATCCGGTCACGCGATACCCAACAGCTTCAGGCAGTTGCCTCCAGCAACGGCCCGCTGCTGTTCATCCGAAAGCCCGGCGCCCTGCATCGCTTCAATCAGCATGCCGCGCAGCGGCCCTTCGTCGACGATCGGCCAGTCGCTGCCAGCCATGACGTGATCGGCGCCCAGCAGCTCGACCGAGGCGCGGATCAACGCCGGATGAACGAGCTGGGTGTCGATGAAGACATGCTTGCGCATCGCCTCGATGGCGCCGGACGGCAGGCGGCTTTGATTCGAAAGCCCCGAGGCCATCGCCAGCCCGCCTATGGCGTGCGCCGTCACGACCACCCGCAAGCCGGGCAAGGCCGTGAACACGCCACCTTCGAGCAGCGCAATCAGTGAAGCGGAGTTCACGGTGCCGCGCGCAAACAGCGTTCCGATCACCCCGTAAGGCGCCATCTGCCTGGTCAACGGCTGCGGCGCCACCGGATGGACGAACACCGGCACGCCGAGCCTGTTGGCGACTTCCAGCGTGGGCCGGGCCTGCGGCGCGTCGATCAAGGCATCGCCGCGCGCGCAATCGACGAACAGCCCGCGCAATCCGAGCTCGCGGATGGCGCGCTCGGCCTCGCGCGCCGCGTTTTCGCCGTCATAGGCGTCGACCGACGCCAAGCCATGGATGCGGCCCGGATGGCGTGCGACCAGCGCGGCCATATCATCGTTTATCGCCCTGATGGTGTCGCGCGGCACCTGGCCGTCGGCGTCGGCGATCAACTGGGCCGGAATGTTGATGACGCGTCCGGCGAGTTTGCCGTCGCGGATATCCCGCAACAGCAGGTGCTCATCCGACAACTTGCTTGCGATTGCGTCCCAACGCGCGCGCTGGTTTGCCGGCGCGCTTTTCGCCGCCGTCACTTCGTAGCGGGCAGGAATGTGGTGGTTGTGAAAGTCGATGATCTGGAGTTCTACCTGTGACATTTGATTTCCCCTGAAATGGTGTGCTCGCGCTGCCGATTTTTCGGCGCCGGGCTGCTGCCCGCGAAAAATGCAGGGCTTGGACGGCGAGCCGTTTGACGGGGAGCCTGCATCCCCGGAGTCACCTCGGCCCAAGCGCCGGATCACTCATCGGTCAGACGATAGCGTCTGTGTGCTGCGCGCCTCATGTCCAAGGCCTCTTGGAAAGCCTCGACGAAGACGATCAGCGCCTTCAGGAACACAGGCCGTCGCCAGCGTGCCGGAGCAGGCATGGCGGACAGCGAAAGGTAGGTCTTGTTTGCGTAAGTCATCTCTCATCTCCCTCTCTCATCATCTCTTGGGAGTTTGAGACAACCTTGACTGCACAGCAGCTAACCGGGCGGTTGTCGCAAGCCCGGGACACCGGAGCCTTACGCGGCCGGCCGGTGGTGGTGCACCCATTCACGGGCGTGCTGGATCGGTGCCCGCGGCGGCAGCTTGGCGTTGAAGCGCAACACGCTCGGCAGCGCATCCATCCGATCGTCCCAGGCGACAATGCGCGGGAATCGCGGCAGGGTCTGCTTGCCTTCCGGCGTCAGCGCGAACGCGAACAGCGTCGGCAGCAGGAAGTAGTCCGCCATGGTGACAGCGTCGCCGACCAGGAACGGCCGGCCGTCGGACAGCTCCTTTTCCATCACCTCGAGCGCCCGGATCACCTTCGGCATGGCGCGCTGCACGATCAGGTCGTTGGCCGGAATTCCGAGCTCCGGATAGACGTTCCGCTCGTGCGACACGTGGTAGATCATCTCCGGATAGAAGTACCAGTTCAGATTGCCGATCCACTGGTTCATCCGTGCACGCTTCTTGGGATCGTCCGGCGTGAGCTTCGGTCCCGGAAAGACATCGTCGACATAGGCGGCGATGGCGCTGGTCTCGTAGAGCATGAAGTCGCCGTGCTGCAGCGCCGGCACGCGGCCGAACGGATGCCGCTCCAGATGGACCGGCAGGTACATCTCGTCCTCGGTGTCGTGGAAGCGGTAGTCGACGTTTCTTGCAGTCAGGATCAGCCCCGCCACCTTGACGAAGGTGCTGCGGGGAAATCCAAACAAAGTGACGTTGGACATTGGGTTCTCCAATGCCGCTGCCGAACTCGAAAACTTATGGAGATGATGCATTTCGCCAAAAGCCCTCGGCCCGGCGAGCGGGCTAAGTGCAGTGCTTGGGCGAGATGCCTTGGGTTGGCCGGGCGACTGCAATGTGGCCCGACGCCGCTTAGATGATGCAAGGTCGCGCCAAAGTCAAGACCCGCGTGACCTGCGCGGGATTCATTTTCTTAATGCTAAACGCGAAACTCCGCGATGCCCGCGATCGACTTGGTCTTCGGACGGCTCGGCGTCTCCTCGGTGCCGTTGGAGTAGGCGTGCTTCGCCGCCGGCCGCGCCATCGAGCGGTCCCACCAATCCATCAGGCGCGGGAATTTGGTGCGGTCGAGCTTGTCGGGAAACAGCTCGGAGATGCGGTGCACAATAGCGAGCATGTTGATGTCGCCGAGCGAGTAGGTCTTGCCGGCGAGCCACGGCCCGCGCTGCGCCAGTTCCTCGTCCATGCGGCCGAATACGAACAGCACGCCCTCGAGCGCGGCCGCGAGCTGGTCCTGCGAATAGCCGCCCTTGGTCAGCACCGCCCAGCGCTCGCGCTTCTCCGGCACCGGCGTGCTCTTGAGCATGGTCTGCTGGTCGGCCGGCGTCAGATCGTTGACGCTCGATTGCAGCATGCGGGCATGGGTCAGTCGCGCGAGCTGCAAGTGGACCTCGTCCGCGGTCCAGGCCCAGTAGCGCATGCGCGCCCGCTCCTTGGGATCGGCCGGACGCAGCGACGGCTCCGGAAACGCATCCTCGATGTACTCGTTGATGCAGAACGAATTGATGATCGGCGCGCCGTCGTGCACCAGCGTCGGCACCACGCCGTTGGGATTGAGCTTGAGGTAGGACGGGCTGAGGTTTTCGTAGCGCCACAGCTCGACGTAACGGCTTTTGTACGGCAGCCCCTTCTCGCGCAGACAATGGCGCACCTGTTTGGAGCAGGTCGTGAGCCCGCTGTGATAGAGCTCCAGCATCGCAAGCCTCCCTCGCGCCAATCGCCGCGTTGTTGGTGCGATCCTAGCGTGGCGCCGTTGCAGCGGCTACCGCTCACGGTCATCGTGCTGCAGGACCGCCAACGCGCCGCTGCAGGACGACGAGCGGGCAGGCGGCCGCTAGCGCCGCAGCCGTCCGACCGCGGCCGTCACCTCGGCGGCCGAAGGCGGCGCGCCCGGCCCGCCCACCACCGCGATCGGACCCGCGCCAACCGGGCCGGTCAGCCCCGGCTCGCTCGCCGCAAAGATCGCGACCAGCGGCACCCCGAGCGCCGCCGCGACATGCAACAGCCCGGTGTCGACGCCGACCACGAACGCAGCGCCGGCGATGAGCCGCGCCATGCGGTCGAGCGGCGCGCGCTCCGGCACCCGCGCCGCGGCTTGTCACCGCGGCGATCCGCTCGGCGCGCGCTCGCTCTACTTCGGTGCCGAACGGAATGACCAGATCGATGTCGGTTGCGAGCGCCGCCGCCAGCAGCCGCCAGCGATCCTCCGGCCAAAGCTTCGACGCCCGGGCGGTGGCGTGCAGCAGCACCGCATAGGGCGAGGCGCCGGGTTCCGCAAGGCGCGCGCGATCGAGCCCGAAGTCGGGTGCGCCCGCGGGCGTATAATCCAGGGCGTGTCCGGTCAGCGCGCGGTTGCGCGCGATCGCATGCTGGTTCCATGCCACCGGGTGGCGCACGTCATAGAGCAGCGAGGCGGGCCACTCCCTGACGCTCTGCGCGTCATAGCCGTGGCGGCGTCCGCGCGCGAAACGCGCGATCAGCGCCGATTTGAAAAACAGCCCCTGGGTGTCGATCGACCGCGTCGAACGAACGCGCCCGCACCGCCCGCCAGAGCGCGGCGATGTTGTGCCACGCCGCCGCGCTGTACGGCGCCGCCCGCCATTGCCGCCCTGCCACCGGAATGGCCTCGATCGATCGCAGGATGCAGGCGCACCAGCGGCGCGAACGCCTCCTCCACCACCCAGGCGAAACGCGCATCCGGCCGGTGCGCGCGCGCCTCGGTCACCGCCGGCATGTGATGGATCACATCGCCCAGCGAAGAGGTCTTGATGAACAGCACGTCGGCCATGAGGGGTGTTCGAGCTTGGCGGGTCGGATTTCCGTCCATATACCTGTCATTAACGATGCCGACCACTTGCCCCTTGGGAATTCGGCGCGGTAACGGGCCTTGCACACGGCCCCGCTATGGCTTCCTCGATAGGCAAACAGGGCCAAAGCCATGACCGTGCTGGTCACCGGCGGCGCAGGCTACATCGGCAGCCATACCGTGCACGAGCTGGTCGATGCCGGCGAGCGCGTCGTCGTGCTCGACAACCTGTCGACCGGCTTTGCGCAGGCGCTGCCGCAGCCGCTGCTGCCGATCGTCGGCGACGTCGGCGACCAGACGCTGGTCTGCCTCGCTGATCGAGGCGCACGAGATCGACGCCATCATCCATTTCGCCGGCTCGACGATCGTGCCGGAATCGGTGCGCGATCCGCTCGGCTATTACCGCAACAACACCGCCAACTCGCGCGCGCTGATCGAGGCCGCGGTCAAGGGCGGCGTCCGGCATTTCATCTTCTCCTCGACCGCGGCGGTCTACGGCAATCCGGCGCGCGTGCCGGTCGCCGAGGACGATCCGACCGCTGCCGCTGTCGCCCTACGGCTGGTCGAAGCTGATGACCGAGATGATGCTGCGCGACGCCGGCGCGGCGCACGGGCTCCGCCATGTGGTGCTGCGCTACTTCAACGTCGCCGGCGCCGATCCGCAAGGGCGCACCGGGCTATCGACGCGCGGGCGCCACGCATCTCATCAAGGTCGCGGTCGAAGCCGCGCTCGGCCGCCGCGCCGCGCATCGACGTTTACGGCACCGACTATCCGACGCCGGACGGCACCTGCATCCGCGATTTCATCCATGTCAGCGATCTCGCGCGCGCGCATCGCGCGGCGCTGGGCTATCTGCGCGGGCGGCGCCAGCACGACGCTGAACTGCGGCTACGGCCGCGGCTATTCGGTGCGCGAGGTGCTCGACGCGGTCCGACGCGCGCGTCGGCCATGAGTTCCCGGTGAGCTTCGGCGCCGCGCCGGCCCGGGCGACATCGTGGTGTCCGTCGCGGCCGCGGACCGCATCCGCGACGTCTTGGGCTGGAGCCCGGAGCTCGACGATCTCGACACCATCGTGCGCCATGCGCTGGCGTGGGAGCGTCAGCTGATGACGCGCAACCAGAACGCGGTTGGCGACGCGGTTTCGGCCTGAATCGGGCGGCGCGCCAGTGTCCCGAACCCGAAGTTCGCACGATTGCGCGGCGAGCTGTTTTGCGAACTTCGGGTTCAAAGGACACTAGAATCATAATGTTGCGAGTGTCGCTTTGCTTCGGAAGTTCGCTCAGGAGCAAGCTGGAACTCGGGCGAACTTCCGAAGCGCGACACTAGCGGTCCTTTCGCTTGAAAAAGTCCGGACGACGGGCAAGGAACAGCCGGCCCGCGGCCAGCGGCGCGGGCCACAAGCCATCAGGGCCGGCACGGATGTTTGCAGCGAAATCCAGTCAGCGCTGAGCGGCAGCGAAACCAGCTGGCATTGATCCGCCGCCTGCTGACCGAGCAGGCGCTCGGCGCAGTGGCAGCGCTACGCGCATGGCGTTCGTGCTGATGGCGATCGCCGCCGCTGCCACCGCGCTGGTCGCCTATCTGATCGGCGACGTCATCAACGCCGCCTACGTCGACAAGAATCTGTCCGGCATCGTCTTGCTCTGCGATCGTCGCGGCGGTGATCTTCCTGGTCAAGGCGGTCGCGACCTACGGCCAGCAGGTGATGCTGGCGCGGATCGGCAACCGCATCATCGCGCTGAACCAGCGGCGCATGTTCGACGCGCTGATCCGGCAGAACCTCGCGTTCTTTGCGGAGCGGCACTCCTCCGAGTTCATGGCGCGGCTGACCACCGGCGCCGCCGCCGCGAGCCAGGTCATCAACCTGCTGGTCACCGCGATCGGCCGCGACCTGCTCTCGCTGATCGGCCTCGTCGCGGTGATGGTCGTGCAAGACCCGATGCATGTCGCTTTTCACCTTCGTGGTCGTGCCGCCGGCGCTTCATCGATGCTGCGCAAGATGATCCGCCGCATCTACGCGATCGCGCGCAACCAGTTCACCGGCGGCGCGCGCATCCTCGAAACCATGCAGGAGACGGTGCAGGGCATCCGCACCGTCAAGGCCTTCACGCTGGAAGACGTGATGCGGCCGCGGCTCGATGACCAACGTCGCCGAGCTCGAGCACGAGTCCAACAAGATGGGCGCGGGTCGCGCACCGCGCCAGCCCGCTGATGGAGGCGCTCGGCGGCTTCGCCATCGCGCTGCGCGCTGATCTACGGCGGCTATCCGCGTGATCGAGACCGGCGCGACGCCGGGCCAGTTCTTCTCGTTCCTCGCCGCCTTCATGCTGGCCTACGAGCCGGCGCAAGCGGCTGGCGCGGCTCAACATCGAGCTCAGCGCGGCGCTGGTCGGCGTGCGCATCCTGTTCGAGATCATCGACAGCGCCGCCGACCGAGCCGACCGACGACGACCAAGCCCGCGCTCAAGATCTCAAACGCGCGGGTCGAGTTCGACGACGTCAAGTTCGGCTATCGCCCGGGCGAGGCCGGTGATCCGCGGCATGACCTTCGTGGCCGAGCCCGGCAAGATGACCGCGCTGGTCGGCCCCTCCGGCGGCGGCAAGTCGACGGTGTTCAACCTGATGCTGCGCTTCTACGAGCTCGACTGCCGGCTCGATCCGGATCGACGGCCAGGACATCGCGGGCGTGTCGCGCCGCTCGCTGCGCCGCCAGATCGCCTATGTCGGCCAGGACGTGTTCCTGTTCCACGGCACGATCCGCGACAACATCGCCATCGGCAAGCCCGGCGCGAGCGAAGCAGGAGATCGTCGCCGCCGCCAAGGCCGCGCACGCCCACGAGTTCATCAGCGCGTTCCCGGCCGGCTACGACACGCCGGTCGGCGAGCGCGGCGCGCAGCTTTCCGGCGGCGAGCGCCAGCGCATCGCGATCGCGCGCGCGCTGATCAAGAACGCGCCGATCATCCTGCTCGACGAGGCCACCGCCTCGCTCGATTCCGAATCCGAGCGGCTGGTGCAGGACGCGATGGACGCATCTGTGCCAGGGCCGCACCACGATCGCGATCGCGCACCGGCTGCACACCATCACCCATGCCGACCGCATCCTGGTGGTCGAGAGCGGCGCGATCGTCGAGTCCGGCCGCCACGACGAATTGCTGCGCAAGGGCGGCCGCTACGCCGCGTTCTACCGGCTGCAGATCAAGGAGCAGGACCCGCGCCGGTGCTGCCGCATCGCCTGACGTTCGCCATGGACCTGCGGCCCGCCATGCGCTTTGACCTCGCACGGCCGCTGTGTTATCTGACGCCGCATCCACCCCGTTCCCAACTCCAACCGAAAGCCAGCATGAGCAACGGCAAGCGCTACGTCATTCCGCCCGCCCCCGCAGGCCGCGCTCGCGATCGCGGGCTCGACCGAGCTGTTCCCGGTCCGCCGCATCTGGTGCGTCGGCCGCAACTATCTCGAGCACATCAAGGAGATGGGCCAGGACGAGCGCGAGCCGCCGTTCTTCTTCGCCAAGCCCGCCGACGCGCTGGTGCCGGACGGCGGCACGGTGCCCTATCCGTCGCTGACCAAGGACATGCATCACGAGGTCGAGCTGGTGGTCGCGCTGAAGAGCGGCGGCCGCAACATCCCGGTCGACAAGGCGCTCGACTGCGTCTGGGGCTACGGCGTCGGCATCGATCTGACGCGGCGCGACCTGCAGATCGCCTCGCGCGACATCAAGCGGCCGTGGGAGGTCGGCAAGGCGTTCGACGCCTCCGCGCCGTGCGGGCCGCTGATGCCGGTGAGCCGGATCGGCCATCCGAAGAAGGGCAAGATCGTGCTCAAGTGCAACGGCAAGGTCCGCCAGGACGGCGACCTCGCGCAGATGATCTGGAACGTGCCGGAGGTGATCTCCAAGCTGTCGGAGATGGTGGCGCTCGACGCCGGCGACATCATCATGACCGGCACGCCCTCGGGCGTCGCGGCGACCGTCGCCGGCGACAAGCTCGAATGCGAGGTCGAGGGCGTCGGCAAGCTCACGGTGACGATCGGCCAGCCGCTGAAATAGGGCACCTCGGAATCAAGAAGCCTGCCGGCTTTGCCGGCGGGCTTTCATATGCGGCATGCCGCCGGACCGAAGCCGGTTTACCGAATGAGCACGCCCGGCCATGGCCGCGCCGGCCGGCGACGGCTCGTTAACGAAACCATGCCACGTTGGCTTGCATTGACGCGACGGCCGTGACCGCGCCGATGCCACTACCCTGTTGTTACTATTTGATTTTTCTGGCACGAACCCGCCATCGGGAACGGTGATTCGCATGAACGCCAGGCCGCCGAATGTCAGTGATCGTCCTAGTGACCGTCCTGCCGCCCCGGCCGATGCGGAAACCGCGCGCATCATGATCGAGCGTCTGCGCGCCATCGGGCACCGCTCCACCGCCGAAATGCTGGAGGAGCTGCGCCGCGCGTTTCCGGATTCGCCGCTGGCGGTGCGGGTGCGTGCGCTTGCCGCCCTGCACGACCGCTAGATCGGGATGCCGTTTCTTCGAATCGTCATCCCGATCTCGTTTTCTTGCTGAGCATGATCTTTTCCGAAAACCGCTGCACACTTTTCGGGATCATGCTTAAGTCCGAGATAGGCCTGCCGCACGCGGTCGTCGGCCAGAAGCTCCGCGCCGGTGCCCGACAGCGTGATCCGTCCGTTCTCCAGCACATAGGCGCGGCTTGCGAGCTTGAGCGAGACCGCGACGTTCTGCTCGACCAGCACGCAGGTCAGGCCCTCGCGGTTGAGATCGCGGATGGTCTGCAACACCGCCTGCACCACCGCGGGCGCGAGGCCGAGCGAAGGCTCGTCGAACATCACCAGGTCGGGCTTGCCCATCAGGCAGCGCCCGATCGCCAGCATCTGCTGCTCGCCGCCCGAAAGCGTGCCGGCGGCCTGCGAGCGGCGCTCCGCCAGCACCGGAAACAGCGCGAGCACGCGTTCGAGATTGCGCGAGCGCTCGGCGCGCGCCCGCGGCAGCATCGCGCCCATGTCGAGATTTTCGGCGACCGTCAGCGATGGAAACACCTGGCGGCCCTCGGCGACCTGGCCGATGCCGAGGTTGCAGACCTGGTGCGACGGCAGGCCGGCGATGTCGGTCTCGCGCAACGCAATGCGACCGCGCGTCGGGCGCAACATGCCGGCGACCGTGCGGATCAGCGAGGTCTTGCCGGCGCCGTTGGCGCCGACGATGGCGACAATCGCGCCCTCCGGCACCTCGAGCGAGACGTCGTCGAGCGCGCGCAGGTCGCCGTAGCAGACTTCGAGGCGTTCGACGGTCAGCATCACACCGCCTCCACGCCGAGATAGGACTGCACCACCGCCGGCTCGCGCACCACCGCCTCGGGCGTGCCTTCGGCGATGGCGGCGCCGTGGTGCAGCACCAGGACCCGGGTGGCGACCGACATCACCGCGCGCATGACATGCTCGATCAGCAGGATGGTCAGGCCGGTCTCCCGGTTGAGCCGGCGCAGGATTTCGACCATGCGATCGGTCTCGGTCGGCCGCAGGCCGGCCATCACCTCGTCGAGCAGCAGCAGCTTCGGCTCGGTGGCGAGTGCGCGCGCCACTTCGAGCCGTTTGCGGTCGGGCAATGTCAGCGACGATGCCGGCTGCTCGCGCTTGTCGAACAGTTCGAGCCGCCAGAGCACCTCATGCGCGCGACGCAGCGCTGATGGCACGTCCGGCAGCCGGAGCAACGCGCCGACGACGACATTTTCTTCGACGGTCAGACCGGGGAACGGTCGCACGAGCTGGAAGGTCCGGCCGATGCCCCGGCGGCATACCTCGTGCGGCGGCAGGCCATCGATACGCTGGCGCTGGAACGAGATCGTGCCACCGTTGGGCCTGAACACGCCGGCGATCACGTTGAACAGCGTGGTCTTGCCGGCACCGTTCGGGCCGATGATCGCGAAAATCTCGCCTTCCGGCACGGCAAAGCTGACGTCGGCGACGGCGCGCAGCCCGCTGAAGTTCTTCGACACGCCGGCGACTTCGAGGAGCGCTGCCATGTCACGGCCCCGGCTTGTTGCGCCAGCTGTCGAGGCGCAGCAGCCGCGCGAGCGGCGGCCAGACGCCGTTCGGCAGCGCAATCACGACCACCAGCAGGCATAAGCCGTAGAACACGTGCTTGGCGCCGGGCGGATCGAAGCCAAAGGACTGCATGATCTCCCAGATGACCTCCGCCAGTCCGGTCAGCAGGAAGGCGCCGAGGATCGGTCCGACCAGCGTGCCGATGCCCCCGATGATCGGCGCGAGGATCAACTCGATCGAGCGCGAGATATGAAACACCTGCTCGGGGAACAGATTGTTGTAGTAGAACGCGAAGAACACGCCGGCGATCGAAGTCATGCCGGCGGACAGCACGATCGCGATCATCTTGTAGCGGAATGTGTCGATGCCGAGCGCGCGGGCGGCCTCCTCGTCCTCGCGAATCGCGAGCCAGAAATAGCCGGCGCGGCTGCGCAGCAGCGCGTGACAAATCGCCAGCGCCACGACGGTGAGCGCCAGCAGCATGTAATAGAACATGATGGGCTTGCCGCGCAGGTTCCATAGATCGCTCTGCGTGTAGTTGGCGACCGGCAGAAACAAGCCACTCGAGGCGTTGACCCAGCCGAAATGGTCAAAGCCGATGCGAGCGAACTCGGCGAATGCGATGGTCAGGATGGCAAAATAGACGCCAGCGACCCGGAAACGGAAGGCGAGGAAGCCGATGGCGGCTCCGGTGAGGCACGAAATGGCAATGGCGACCGGCAGGCCGAGCCAGGGCGAAAGTCCGAAATGGACGTAAAGCGCCGCGGTGGTGTAGGCGCCGAGGCCGACGTAGAGCGCATGCCCGAGCGACAGCTGGCCGGCGAAACCCATCATGATGTTCCAGGTCTGGCCGACGTAGGCGAAATAAAGAATGAGAATGAGGATGGTCAGCAAATAGTCGTTGACGACAAACGGCGCGGCGACGAACAACGCGAGCAGAACCGCCAGTATGATCCAGATGCGGCGCGGCACGCCGTCGAACAGCAGCGCCTTCATGACGCCCGCGTTCCCAGAATGCCTTGCGGCCGGAACAGCAGCACCACCACCAGGATCGCGAATGCAAACATGCTCTTCGCCGACGGCGTATAGAGCAGTCCGGCCATCGCTTCGGTCAGGCCGATCAGTACGCCGCCGAGCAACGCGCCCGGCATCGATCCCAGGCCACCCGTGATGACTATGACGAAGGCAAGCAATGTGTAGGCCGGCCCGAGCGCCGGCGTCACGTCAATGATCAGCACCAGCATCGCGCCAGCTGCTCCGACGCAAGCCGCGCCGAGACCGAAGGTCAGAGCATAGAGCTGGTTGACGTTGAGGCCGACGACCAGCGCTCCCGTGTAATTATCGGCGCAGGCGCGGATCGCCTTGCCGATCGGCGCGAAGCGGAAAAACGCAAACAGCGCCACTGCGACCGCGACCGCGGCAAGCCCGGCATAGGTCTTGGTCGCATCCACGATCAGCGGACCAATCGCGAAGCTGTCGAAGGCGTAGGACGTCTGGACGGTACGGGCATCCGGACCGAAGATGATCAGGAGCGCGTTGACGATAATGAGCGCGATCGCGACCAGCAGCATGAACTGGCTGTGCTCTGGTCGGCTGATGAACGGATTGATCAGCCCGATCTGCATCACATACCCGAAGGCGAACAGCACCGCCGCGATCGGGATCATCATCAGCAGCGGATCGAGCCCAAAGCCCGCGAACATCACCACGGCGAGATACATGGCAATGGTCATCATCTCGCCGTGCGCGAAATTGACCACGCGCACCACGCCAAAAATGACGGACAGGCCGAGCGCCATCAGGCCGTAGACCAGGCCTGTCAGCAGCCCACTGACCGCGACGTTGAGATAGATGTCTGCGGGCACCCCGATGCCTGTGGCGCGAATGCTCCGACCGGAGCTCAAGCGATGGTTAGCGCTTGTCGTACGGGTTCATCGGCCATTCAGCCGTGGCGTTGGCCGCGACCTTGGGCGCGACGGTGACGAGCTTGCCGCCGCGGTTCTGGACGGCCGAATTCTTCAGCTTGTCGTTCTGGCCTTTGGCGTCGAACGCAATGCCTGGACCGGGACTGACGTTGTCGGTGATGTTGGTGGTACGGATCGCATCCGCCAGCGCCTTCGGATCAGTCGACTTGGCGCGCTTGAAGGCGTCGGCCGCGACCATCAACGCTTCGAACGTATAGACGTGGTTGGTGTTGAGGTTCATGCCGGGATGGGCCTGGGCGAGCGCGGCCTCGAGCTGCTTGGAGACCTTCTTGTTGGGGTCGTACCATGGCACGAAGTTCAGCGGTCCGTCGGACAGCTTGCCGAGTGTCTTGAGATACTGATCCTCGTACCAGCCCGGGCCCATGCTGAGGATCGCGGACGGCGACCAGCGCTGCTTGACCATTTCGCGCGTCAGCAAGATTGCATCGTTGAGGCGGCTGACCACCATCAGCGCCTCGGCGCCGGAGGCCTTGGCCTTGGCGAGCTCGACCGAGAGATCACGCGCCGCGGGATCGTAGGCGATGGTCTCCACGATCGTGTAGGGCATGTTGAACTTCGGCATCACCGCGCTGACGCCCCGCTGCATCGCCGTGCCGAACGTGTCGTTGACGTGCAGGAAGGCGACCGTCTTCGGCGCCTTGCCCACGGCCTCGAATATTTCCTTCTGGTTGGCGAAAGCGTCGCCGAGGATCATCGGCGCGGTCGGAAAGTTGCGGAATACGAACTTGTATCCCTGTTCGGTGATCGGCGGCGCTGCTGCGATATTGATGACGAACGGAATGCCCTTCTGCTCGGCCACCTGCGCGATCGCCGTGCTTTGGCCTGAATCGAAGGCGCCGACAAGCAGTTGGGCGCCGTCGGAAATCAGCTTTTCGGCGCGCGCGCGCGCGACATCGACGTTTGTCTCGGTGTCGGCGTTCATCAGCTGGAGATCGGGATAGCCCAGGGTCTTCAGGATCGGTCCGGCAAGGTCCGCGCCACGCTGGCAGTCCTGTCCGATGCTGGCCTGGACGCCCGAGCGCGGCAGCAGCACGCCGACCTTGAGTGCCCCGCCCTGGGCGCGCCCGATGACGGGCGCGGCGACCAGCGTGGCAGCGGCGCTGGCAGTCGCCAAAAGCCGCCGGCGGCTGAGCGTCGTGGAGCGAGGATTGGACATTTTGAACCTCCCAAAGCGAGCTCGAATTTGACTTCATGGTAGAGGCGCGCGCCGCCATCGCGCAAGCGGTCGTGATCAGCCGTTGAGAAGCTTTTCGACCGCCGCTGCGATCTCGAACAGGCGGCGATCCTGGCCGTTGCGGCCGACCAGCATCAGCCCACAGGACAGGCCTCCCCCGCGCGGCAGCGGCAGCGAGATGGCGCAGAGATCGAAGAAATTGATCGGCGCGGGGTTGCGCAGAAGCATGGCGTTACGTCGCCCGAACTCCTCGGGGGTTGCGACCTCGGCGAGTGTGGGTGCGACAATCGGCGCGGTCGGAAGGATCAGCGCATCAAACGCGGCCATCCGCGCATCCATCGCCCGTATGAGGCGCGCACGCCCCTGCGCCATGTCGATGTAGTCGGCCGCAGCAACCGCGCCCCCACGCTCGATGCGAATCCGGATGTTCGGGTCGATGCCGGCCGCGTTTCGCTTGAGCCGGCCGCGGTGGATCGCGAAGGATTCGGTCGGCGCAAAACCGCCCTTGGCATTGACCTGGACCATGTCGTCGACGAGCGCGATGGTTTCGTCGCTCAAGCGGACGCCGGCCCTGCCCAACCGGGCGGTCGCAGCGGACCAGGCGGCGGATACCGTTTGATCGATGCCCTCGAACGGCATTCCCTGCCAGACGCCGAGGCGCAAGCCCGCGAGTGATGCGGGTTCGGGCGTGGTGACGCGCTCGTCCGCCATGACCGCGTCGGCAAGCGCACAATCCGCGACGCTCCGGGCCATCGGTCCGACCAAGTCGAGCGCAAACGACAGCGGAAACGCGCCGTCGGTCGGGACGCGCTGCTTGCTCGGCTTCCAGCCGACGATGCCGCAGAGCGCCGCCGGAATGCGGGTCGAGCCGCCGGTGTCGGTACCGATCGCGATCTCGCATAGGCCGTCCGCGACCGCGACGGCGCCGCCGGAGGTCGAGCCGCCCGGAACGCGCGCGCGATCGAATGGATTGCCGGGCGTGCCGAAATGCGGATTGGCGCCGACGCCGGAAAACGCGAATTCGCTCATGTTGGTCTTGGCGACGATCACCGCGCCGGATTCGCGCAGGCGTTGAACCGCCGGCGCGTCGGCCGTTGCGACGAGCGCTTCCTCCGCCAAGACACGCGAGCCGGCGCGCGTGACCTCGCCCGCCACATCGAACAGATCCTTGATGGTAACGATCGCGCCGTCGAGCGGACCCCGTGCCTGGCCGGCCTTGGCGCGCGCGTCGGCGGCGTCGGCCGCCTTGCGCGCAGCGTCGGCATAGACGGTAAGGCAGGCACGCGCGCCCTCGCCGGCCGGATCGGCGATCCGGGTCAGCGCCTGTTCGAGTCGATCGCGCGAGGATTGAGCCATGTCAGCCGATGTCGCGTTTGGCCTCGGCCAGCACCGGCGCGAGATCGCCGGACGGCGCGACGGCCTTCGGTATGGCCCCGTAGCTTTTTGGCGGCGCGATCTTGCGATGCTGCCAGATGCCGGCGACGAGGGCGATGAACAGCACCACTGCGATCGAAGCCGACATCCCCATGTCGGGCACGAACATCACCGCGAACGCCAGCACGGCGAACAGGCAACGTAAACCAATATCGATGGCAACATTGTTATGGCAGCGCCCGAACATCGCAAAGGTGACGCCGAGCGTGCCCGTCAACACCAGCAGCATGTCGGCGATCATCAGCCAGCCGGGGTTCACCACCAGGTTGTAGCGGGTGAAGATCGCAAACGTCATCAGCGTGATCGGCGCGCAGATCTTGAGCGCCTCCCACATTGTTCGCATGAACGACGCGTTGGCGATCCGCGCGGAAACCGCGGCGGTGAGCGAGGTCGGCGGCGACAGTTCGCCCCACACCGACAGGAAGAAGACAAAGAAGTGCGCGACCCACGGATTGATGCCGAGCTCCTGCATCGGCCGCACGATGACCACCGCGCCAATGATGTAAGTGGCGGTCGGCGGCAGCCCAGTGCCCGCGAGCCAGCCGAACACCCAGGCCATGCCGATCATGGCGATGATGTTCCAGGAGCCGAGTTCGATCAGCATCCCGCCCATCCGGTTGATGAACCCGGTGACGGTGAACAGACCGATCATGATGCCCAACGTGGCGAGCAGCAGCGTGAGGTACGACGACATCTCGGCGTGCGTTTCGATGCCGCGCCGCAGGCTGCCCCACAGCGTCTCATCCTTGAGCTTGGGCTCCTTTAGCACGTGCTTGAAGTAGAGGAAGACGCCGATCAGCGGCACCAGCATGAAGATCGCGGTGTAGAGCGCAGCGAGCAATTCGCCCTTGCCGATATAGCCCATCAAATAGACGAGATAGAGCACCGAGGCGAAGAAGATCGTGGTCGTGACCTTGTCGTAGAGCGGCACTTGCGGCTTGTCGATGGCGTCGTTCGGCAGCAGGCGCACGCAGAGCAGATACACCGCGATGCCGATCGAGATGTAATAGATGAAGGCGAGTGCAAAGCCGCGAATGACGACATCCCAGTAGGGCACGCCGAGGAATTCCGCCATCAGGAAGGCGGCCGCGCCCATCATCGGCGGGTCGATCAGGCCGCCCATGGAGGCCGCGGTCTCAACCGCCGCGGCAAACGTGCCGGGCACGCCATAGCGCATCATCAGCGGAATGGTGATGGTGCCGACCACTGCGGCGTTGGCCGAGCCCGATCCGCTGATCAGCCCGATCATGCTCGATCCGACTACAGCGGTTTGCGGGATCACCCGCCTGGAGCGCGCTATCAGCCGCACCACGTTGATCATGGAGTTCTGCGCGTTGAAACCATTGGCGACGCCGGCGAGCAGCAGGAACGCCGCGATCAGCGTCAGCGCGAGCTGGCCATAGGTGCCGTAGATGCCGGTCGAGAGCTCGATCGTGCTCGACGTGACGACGCGGTGGAACGTCGTGCCGGGGTGCCAAAAGAAATCGATCGGGCTGAGATAGCCCCATAGTGTGTAAATGACGAGAAAGACGTTGGTCCAGAACAGGATCGGGTGAGCGAGCCGGGTCAGCTCCATCACCAGCAGGAACATGATCAGCCCGACGATGAAGTCGTGCTGCGTGTAGCTGCCCTGCGCATAGATCGCGATGCGCTCGAAGTGAATGTAAAAATAGACGAAAGAATAAACGCAGACGCCGATATAGAGCGCGAGGAGGAGACTGTTGGCGATCGGCGGCAGCGCCTTGTAGAGCGGGTCCGCCTGATACATGAAAAGGATTTGCAGGGCGAGCGCGATCGGCATGACGTGCGCGACCAGTTCCTGACCGCCGCCCCGGCCGGTATAGAAAAACCAAACCAGCCAAACGAGCTGGATCGACGCGAGGACAAAGATCAGGTTGCTGAGCGTGGCGTATTTCTTGATCGCTTCGCCCTCCATAGCTCCCCCGCTACGCTCGTCCGCCACCGCTCCATCCGCCGCTCGTCCTCGCAGAAGCCGGGACCCAGTAACGCAACAACCCGAATGTGCGGCCCGGATTCCTGCTTGCGCGCGAGTGAGCGGAATTGGCGACGCGTTCCCCACTCCTGAAATACACCGGGGCGGGGACCAGCGCGAGTCCCCGCCCCGTTTTCAGTCCATCAAAGGGTCAGCTCGCGCTGCCCGAGATCTTCCACTTGTCGTCCCAGGCCTTCTGCTCCTTGAGGAACTTGGCGAGGCCGGGATGCACCGCCATCCCGGGATTGGCGTTGATGCCCTGCTTCTGCAGCCCGACGAAGTCCTTGGCCATGGTGGAGAACCCGCTGTCGATCTTCACCAGCTCGTCCTTCTTGTCGTAGAACGCCTTGACCATCTTGTAGACCATGTCTTCCGGCATGTCGGCGCGGGCGTGATACGCGAACAGGATCGGCACGCCCTTGAGCGTCTTGGGACCGACATCCTTGGCGAACGCGCCCTTCGGATCGACGTCGACCACGGCAAGGCCCGCCTGCTTGAGCTTGGCGACCTCGTCGTCGCACGGGTTGACGACCTTCACGTCGGTGCGGATCTCGGTTTCCTTCCAGTAGGACGAGAGCTGCGAGCCCGACGTGGTATAGGCGACCGAGCCGACCACCGTGCCGGCCTCCAGCGCGTCGGCGTTCGCCTTGACGTCGATCTGGACGTGCTTGAAGTCGTAGTTGAGCGCCTTGAAGATGCGCTGGAAGTTGAGCCAATTCATAAAGCCGGCCGGGGTGAAGAACACCGGTTTGCCGCTGAAATCCTTCCAGCACTTCATGCTGGGCGCGTTCTTCGCCGTGGTCGCCATCAGCGATTCCATCGGATAGGCGTACCAGGTGTGGACGATCTCGGGCTTGCTCGGCTTGTAGTCCTTGAAACCGCCGGAGCGCTGGAGGAAATCGGCGATGCCGATGTCGGCGGTGTAGGCGATCTCGCCATTGCCATCCATCACCGCCTTCATCGCGACGGTCGGAGTCGCGTAGGGCGCGACGGTGACAGTGTATTCGCCGCCGAGCGCCTGCTCGACGATCTTGGTCATCGAGGCGGCGACCGTGTAGCCGTAGGAGCCGACTTGCGACGTGGTCCAGCGCAGCGACTTGCGCTGTTGCGCGTCGGCCGGCTGCACGGCAGACAGCGCCAGGATTGCGGCACCCGTCAGCACCCATGAGCCGGCGGCACGCTTTGTCATTCTCATGTATTCCTCCATTGCAGTTCTGTCGGAGTCTTAAGCCTGAGGCTACCGGCTCCACTACCCCTGGTCGACGTTTACACCAGCCGTCAGGCTTGCGCGCCGACGTTCTCGCGGCCGCAATCTGCAACGCCTGGTAACAGCGACGCTGTTTCAGCTAACATTATGAGATATAAATGCTTTTTACAAACCCTGGCCAATCGTCGCAGCGGGAGATGCGGATGGACGAAAATCCCATTCTGATTGATCGTCGCACGGGCTATCGCATCCTCACGCTCAACCGTCCGCAGCGCCTCAACGCCTTCACCATCCCGATGCATCAGGCGTTGGCAGCGGCAATTGCCGATGCCGAGCAGGACCAGACCTGCCGGGCGCTGCTGCTCACAGGCGCCGGCCGCGCATTTTCGTCTGGGCAGGACCTCAACGAGCGCGTGCTGCCGACCGGCGAGGTCGTGGTGCCGGGCGAGGCGCTCGGAAAATACTATAACCCGCTGGTGCTCAAGCTCCGCGCGTTGCCGTTCCCGGTGGTCTGCGCGGTCAACGGCATTGCGGCGGGTGCCGGCCTCAACATCGCACTCGCCTGCGACGTCGTGCTGGCGGCGCGCTCGGCGACCTTCACCCAGGTGTTCGCGCGGCTCGGTCTGGTGCCCGATGCCGGCGGCACCTGGCTGTTGCCGAGACTCGTCGGCCAGGCTCGCGCGCGAGCGCTTGCGCTGTTGGCCGAGCCGCTGTCGGCCGAGCAGGCGGAGGAATGGGGCCTGATCTGGAAGGCCGTCGACGACAGCGCCCTGATGGAGGAGGCCGAGAAGCTTTGCGCGCAGTTCGCGCAAGGACCGACCGTGGGCTTCGGCCTGATCAAGCGCGCGCTTGACGCTGCCGAGGACAACGATCTCGCCAGCCAGCTGGAACTTGAGCGCCAACTCCAGCGCGAGGCCGGCAGCACGGCCGACTACAAGGAGGCGGTGCGGGCGTTTCTCGGCAAGCGCAAGCCGGCATTCACCGGTAAACGTTAAACGCCCAGCCCGCCTTTATCCTCGATGAAGCGGGCGATGGCGTCGACGCCATCGCCGGTTCGCAGATTGCTCAGCACGAACGGCCGCGCGCCGCGCATCTTTCTGGCGTCGCGCTGCATCACTTCGAGCGAGGCCCCGACGTGCGGCGCGAGATCGATCTTGTTGATGACCAGCAGATCGGAGCGGGTGATGCCCGGACCGCCCTTTGACGGAATCTTGTCGCCGGCCGCGACGTCGATCACATAGATGGTCAGATCGGCGAGCTCCGGCGAGAAGGTCGCGGCCAGATTGTCGCCGCCCAATTCGATCAGCACCAGATCGAGGTCGGGGAACTTGCGGCGCATCTCGGCCACGGCCGCGAGGTTGATCGAGGCGTCCTCGCGGATTGCGGTGTGCGGGCAGCCGCCGGTCTCGACGCCGGCGATACGCTCGGGGGCAAGCGCGCCGGAGCGCACCAGAAACTCGGCGTCCCACTTGGTGTAGATGTCGTTGGTGATCGCGGCGATCTCAAAGCGCCCGCGCAGCCGCTTGCACAGCGCATCCATCAGTGCGGTCTTGCCGGAGCCGACCGGCCCGCCGACGCCCACCCGCAACGGACCGTGCATGGAGGTGCTCATGACCGGAACAATCTGGTGTACTGGGTTTCGTGGCGCAGGCTTGCCAGGTCGGCACGCACGGTCGCGCTGCCGATGTCGTCGAGCGAGGCGCCGAGCGCGCGCTGCGCGGTCGTGGCAACCACGCCTTCGAGCGCCGCCAGGATGCGCTGACCATCGCTCTGGCCGAGCGGGATCAGACGCAAGCCCGCGGAAATCAGGTTGGCGGTGACGGCGTGCAGAAAGGCGAGCAACGCCGGCTCGATGGCAATGCCATGGCCCGCGGCCGCGACGCCAACCGCAACCGGATAGGCAACCGGACCGCGCCATACCGCGCTCAACCGTTCGAGCGTCGCGCACGCCCAGGCGGTCTGCGTCGCCTCGACGAAGGCCTGTCCCTGTGCGGTGGTCTCGAGAAACCGCTCTTTCGACGGCGCCAAGGCCGCGGCAAGCTCGGCGACGGTCCGCAATGCGTCATCGTCCGCTGTGGCCGCCGAACGATGGGCGTGCACGAACAGCACGGCATCGCAGAAGCCACTGCCCTCCGCCACCACCATCGCAAGCCAGCGCCGCAGGCTTGTCTCGTCGTTGACGTCGCCGGCCTCGACCGCCCATTCGAGCCCGCCCGAATACGAGAAGGCGCCGACCGGATAGGACGGCGACAGCCAGGCCAGCAGGCGATAGAGCGCGGCGTCATCGGTCATGCGTGGCCCCGCCCTCCGGGTCGAACGGCGCGTCGACCTGCGCAACCGTCGCGCCAAGGCCGCACACCATCTCCTTCAGCACGTGGTCGTGACGGATGCGCAGCCTGTCGCCGACCACTTGCACATCGGTGTGGCGATTGCCGAGGTGCCAGGCCAGACGGATAAGGCCAAGCGGCGTCGGCGCGGCGATCTCAAGCAGCGGCTCGGCCTCGCCTGCCACCAGCACCATCGCGCCGTCGTCGAGCACGATGCCGTCGCCATCGCGTAGCGCTACCGCCTCATCGAGGTCCAGCAGGAAATCCGTGCCGCGCTCGCCTTTGAGCACGAGCCGGCGGCGGTGCCGGTCGCCGGCATCGAGCACGACGCGGTCGAGCGCGGCCGCTGGGTTCCAGAGACCCGCGCGTCGGATGGCGAAACCGCGCTTCATATCAGCCACCGATCAAAACAGAAAATACCGCTGCGCCATCGGCAGCACCTCGGCCGGTGCGCAGGTCAGAAGCTCGCCGTCGGCGGTCACCTCGTAGGTTTCCGGATCGACGGTGATGTCGGGCGTCGCGTCGTTGTGGATCATGCTGTTCTTTGAAATGTCGCGGGTGTGCTCGACCGCGACGAATGGCTTCTCGACGCCGAGCTTGCGGCGCAAGCCGCCACGCAGCGCGGCCTTCGACACGAACACCAGCGATGACGCGGTCAGCGCCTTGCCGAAGGCGCCGAACATCGGCCGGTAGTGCACCGGCTGCGGGGTCGGGATCGATGCATTGGGATCGCCCATCTGGGCCGCGACGATCGAGCCGCCCTTGATGATGATCTCGGGCTTCACGCCAAAGAACGCCGGCGACCACAGCACCAGATCGGCGAGTTTGCCCTTCTCGACCGAGCCGATGTGCTTGCTCACGCCGTGGGCGATCGCCGGGTTGATGGTGTACTTGGCGACGTAGCGCTTCACCCGCGCGTTGTCGTTGTCGCCCTTCTCCTGCTTCAGCCGGCCGCGCTGCTTCTTCATCTTGTCGGCGGTCTGCCAGGTGCGGATGATGACCTCGCCGAGCCGGCCCATGGCCTGGCTGTCCGACGACATCATCGAGAGCGCGCCGATGTCGTGCAGGATGTCCTCCGCGGCGATGGTCTCCTTGCGGATGCGGCTTTCGGCGAACGCCAGATCCTCGGCGATCGACGGATCGAGATGGTGGCAGACCATCAACATGTCGAGATGCTCGTCGATGGTGTTTCTGGTGAACGGCCGCGTCGGATTGGTCGACGACGGCAGCACGTTCTTCAAGCCCGCGACCTTGATGATGTCCGGCGCATGGCCGCCGCCGGCGCCCTCGGTGTGGAACGCATGGATGGTGCGGCCCTTGAACGCTTTGATGGTGTCCTCGACGAAGCCCAACTCGTTCAGCGTATCAGTGTGGATCATCACCTGAATGTCGTGATCGTCGGCGACCGACAGGCAGCAGTCGATCGCGGCCGGCGTCGTGCCCCAATCCTCGTGCAGCTTGAGCGCGCAGGCGCCGGCCTTGACCATTTCCTCCAGCGCCGCCGGCCGCGAGGCGTTGCCCTTGCCGGCGAAGCCGAGATTGACCGGAAACGCATCCGCCGCCTGGATCATGCGGCCGAGATGCCAGGGCCCCGGCGTGCAGGTGGTGGCGTTGGTGCCAGCCGCCGGCCCGGTGCCGCCGCCGAGCATGGAGGTGACGCCGGACATCAGCGCCTCCTCGACCTGCTGCGGACAGATGAAATGGATGTGGGTGTCGAAACCACCGGCGGTGAGGATCTTGCCTTCGCCCGCGATCACCTCGGTGCCGGGCCCGATGACGATCGTCACGTTCGGCTGGATATCCGGATTGCCGGCCTTGCCGATACCGAAGATCTTGCCGTCCTTGATGCCGACGTCGGCTTTGACGATGCCCCAATGATCGAGGATCAGCGCGTTGGTGATGACGGTGTCGACCGCGCCCTGCCGGTTGGTGATCTGCGATTGCCCCATGCCGTCGCGGATCACCTTGCCGCCGCCGAATTTCACCTCCTCGCCATAGGTGGTGAAATCCTTTTCGACCTCGACGATCAGGTCGGTGTCGGCGAGCCGCACCCGGTCGCCGGTGGTGGGCCCGAACATGTCGACGTAGGCGCGGCGCTCGATCTTGAATGACATGATGTTCTCCGGCCTTGTCCGATCACGATATTCTGGAAATCGGTTGCGTGTGTTCCCAGTCGCGGTCGCAATTCATCCCCACTCTTATCCACCGGCCCTGTGTGCAACGCAGTTTCGATTGCCTCTGGTCCGCGCTGCGCTATCCTTGCTTTCAGACACTCGCGTTCGGTTCTGCTGGCAACGGTATGATCGAGAGTGAGGGTCGCCAAGACCAGATTGGCTTGGGTGCTGAGGTTGCTACCAGCATCGCATCACGTGGCCGGTTTGATCCTGGTTCTCGGCAGCGGGTAGCAGCGCTGAGAACGTGGCGGGCGGGCGCAAGCTCGCCCGTCATGATTCTTGCGGGCATGATTCCGAAACAGCGGAGCCGATTTCGGACGACATCATGCTCTCGCATCATTTCAATTTTCCCATCACGTCCTGGCGGAAGCCGTAGATCGTCCGCTTGCCGGCGAGCGCGACCAGCGTCACCTCGCGGTTTTGGCCGGGCTCGAAGCGCACCGCGGTACCGGCCGGGATATTGAGCCGCATGCCGCGCGCCTTGTTGCGGTCGAAACTGCAGCGCCGGGTTGGTTTCAAAGAAATGGTAGTGCGAGCCAACCTGGATCGGCCGGTCGCCGGTGTTGGCGACGGCAAGCGGCACTGTCTTGCGACCCTTGTTGAGCTCGATGTCGCCGTCCTTGATGAACAACTCGCCGGGGATCATGCGGCACCTCCGTTATCGAATCGGCTCATGCACCGTCACGAGCTTGGTGCCGTCCGGAAACGTCGCCTCGACTTGAATGTCGTGGATCATCTCGGCAATGCCGTCCATCACCTGCGCGCGGCTGAGCACATGGGCGCCCGCCTCCATGAGCTGCGCCACGGTCTTGCCGTCGCGCGCGCCCTCCATGATGAAATCGGTGATCAGCGCCACCGCCTCGGGATGGTTGAGCTTGACGCCGCGCTCGAGCCGCCGGCGCGCCACCATCGCCGCCATGGCGATCATCAGCTTGTCCTTTTCGCGCGGGGTCAGGTTCATCAGCAGGGCCTTAGTTGAGCCAAAGCCGCGGCAGCGCGCCGCCCATGGCGGTCATCACCGCCATCAGATCGTGGCGCAGCCGGGCCCCATCCTTGGCGCACAGCCGCGCCACCGCAAGCCCGTTCCAGGCCGAAACCCCAACCTCGCCGCCGTACGCCTGCGCACGGACGCGCTCGACCATGGCGTCATCGCCGGGGACGGCGAGCACGGTAGCAATCGCGACGCCGCCGTTCGCCACCGCCGGCGCGGCAAGCTTGTCCGCGATCGCGCCATCGAGCCGCACCGTCTCCGCGAACACCAGCCGGTCGCCGCGCCTGACCCGCCAGCGGTCACTGAATGCGCCCCGCGCCACCGCCTCGCCCATGGCCGAACGGCCGAACACCACCGCCTCGGCCATCAGCAGCGCGGCACCGGCCGAAAGCTCGACGTCGATGCGGCGCCTGAGCCGCGCCTGATCGAACATGATGGTCTCCTGGGGCAGCCAGCTCAGACGCGCGCCGGCCGCGACCGAAAGCTGCGCTGTGATTTCGGCCGCAGGCCCAAGCGAGCGGTAGATTTTCTCGGCCGCCGCCGTGGTGATTGTGAGCGCGCCGCCGCTTTCGACGCTGACCGCGAGATCGTGCCGGTCGCCACCGGCGATCCCGCCCGCGGTGTTGACCAGGACGGCTTCGAGCGCGCCGTCGCCGGCGTTGGGGAAGCGGACACGAAGCGGACCGTCTTCATAGACCTGGCGGCGCCGCGTCATACCGCCGATCGCCGCGACCGACAGCGCGAGCCGACCAGCGGCGCGATTGGCCGCCCATACGTCATCCAAACGTCCGGCCTCAGCCACGCTATACGCCCTCAGAGCGCCATCGCCTTGCGCAACGCCGCCTCGTCGATCGCCGCCCGCCAGGCCTCATAGACGATCGCTCCGCGGTCCATCACCACGAAGCGGTCGCCGAGCTCGCGGGCAAAATCGAGATATTGCTCGACCAGCACGATCGCGATCTGCTTGAGCGAGCGAAGATAGACGATGGCCCGCCCGATGTCCTTGATGATGGACGGCTGGATGCCCTCGGTCGGCTCGTCGAGCAACAGCAGCCGCGGCCGCATCACCAGCGCGCGACCGATGGCGAGTTGCTGCTGCTGGCCGCCCGACAGATCGCCGCCGCGACGGTGCAGCATGTCGTTGAGCACCGGGAACAGGCTGAACACGTCGTCCGGGATTTCGCGTTCGGTGCGCGGCAGCGGCGCAAATCCGGTCTTGAGATTTTCCTCGACCGTAAGCAGCGGGAAGATCTCGCGCCCTTGCGGCACGTAGGCGATGCCGCGGCGGGCGCGCTCATAGGACTTCAGGTTAGTGATATCGGCGCCTTCCCACAGGACCGAGCCGCTCGACACCGGGTGCTGACCGACCAGCGCCCGCAGCAGGCTGGTCTTGCCGACGCCGTTCCTTCCGAGCACGCAGGTCACCTCGCCGGGCTGGGCGTAGAGCGATACGGCGCGCAGCGCCTGGGCCGCGCCGTAGTGCAGGTCGATGGATCGCGCTTCAAGCATCGCTAGCGTCCAAGATAGACTTCGATGACGCGCTCGTTCGACGACACCTGGTCGATGGTGCCCTCGGCGATGGCGGTGCCTTCGTGCAGGCACGTCACCTTGACGCCGAGCTCGCGGACGAAGGCCATGTCGTGCTCGACCACGATGACGGTCTTGTCGCGATTGATCTCCTTGAGTAGCTCCGCGGTCTGGCGGGTCTCGGCGTCGGTCATGCCGGCGACCGGCTCGTCGACCAGCAGCAGCTTCGGCTCCTGCGCCAGCAGCATGCCGATCTCCAGCCACTGCTTCTGGCCGTGCGCCAGGCTGCCGGCGAGCCGCTCGCGTTCGGTCGTCAGGCGAATGGTCTCGAGGATTTTTTCGATTCGCGACATCTCGTCCGCGGTCTCGCTCCACCGCAAGGTTGAGCGCGGACGGCGGTCGTTGCGCAGCGCCAGCAGGAGATTGTCGGCGACAGTGTGCATCTCGAACACCGTCGGCTTCTGGAACTTGCGGCCGATACCGAGAATCGCGATCTCGGTTTCGTCGAGCTTGGAAAGGTCGTGCACGCCCTCAAAAAACACGTCGCCCTCGTCCGGCCGCGTCTTGCCGGTCACCACGTCCATCATGGTGGTCTTGCCGGCGCCGTTCGGGCCGATGATGGCGCGCATCTCGCCGGCCTCGACCGCGAACGACAGATTGTCGAGGGCGCGGAAACCGTCGAACGATACGGTCACGCCGTTGAGGTAGAGCAGGGTCGAGGTGGTGCGGGCGTTCATGGCACCTCCGCCGTGCCGGGCGCGATGCGCGGCACCGGCGGTGCGGCGCCGACGGACGCGCGGCGGCGTTCCATCCACCACTGCCAGGTGCCGACGATGCCGCGCGGCAGCAGCAGCGTCACCGCGACGAACAGACCGCCCAGCATGAACAGCCAGTACGGTGCCAGCACGCCGGAGGTGAAGGTGGTCTTGGCATAGTTGACCACCACCGCCCCGATGACCGCGCCAGTCAGCGTGCCGCGGCCGCCGACCGCGACCCAGATCACCGCCTCGATCGAGTTGGCCGGCGAGAATTCGCTCGGGTTGATGATGCCGACCTGCGGCACATAGAGCGCGCCGGCCACCCCTGCCATGCCGGCCGAGAGCGTGAACACGAACAGCTTGTAGGACTCGGCGCGGTAGCCGAGGAACCGCGTGCGCGGCTCGGCGTCGCGGATCGCGACCAGGACCTTGCCGAGCTTCGAGGTCACGATCGCGCGGCACAGCAGAAAGCCGAGCGCAAGCGCCGCGCAGGAAATCGCAAACAGCGCCGCGCGCGTTTCCTGGGCCTGCACGTTGAAGCCCAGGATGTCCTTGAAGTCGGTCAGGCCGTTGTTGCCGCCAAAGCCGAAATTGTTGCGGAAAAATCCGAGCATCAGGGCGAAGGTCAGCGCCTGGGTAATGATCGAGAGGTAGACGCCGGTGACGCGGCTTCGGAACGCGAACCAGCCGAAAACGAAGGCGAGCAGGCCCGGGACCAGCACGACCATGATCGCGGCGTACCAGAAGTGATCGAAGAAATACCAGTACACTGGCAGCTCTGGCCAGTTCAGGAACACCATGAAGTCGGGCAGCACCGGATCCGCATAGACGCCGCGCGTGCCGATCTGCCGCATCAGATACATGCCCATGGCATAACCGCCGAGCGCAAAGAACGCGCCGTGGCCGAGCGAGAGAATGCCGACGTAGCCCCAGATCAGGTCGATCGACAGTGCGAGCAATGCGTAGCAGATGTATTTGCCGAACAGCGCGACCAGATAGGTCGGCACATGCAGCGGCGAGGACGGCGGCAGCGCCAGATTGGACAGCGGCACCAGCACGGCAGCCGCGACCAGCACGCCGAGCAGGATCAGGGCGCCGCGGTCGAGCAGGCGGGTGAGCGGCGCAGTCATGCCTCGACCGCCCTGCCCTTGAGCGCGAACAGCCCGCGCGGACGCTTCTGGATGAACAGGATGATGATCACCAGAATGGCGATCTTGCCCAGCACGGCGCCGGCGTAGGGCTCGAGAAACTTGTTCGCGATACCCAGGCTGAAAGCGCCGACCAGCGTGCCCCACAGATTGCCGACGCCGCCGAACACCACCACCATGAAACTGTCGATGATATAGCCCTGGCCCAGATTGGGGCTGACGTTGTCGATTTGCGACAGCGCCACGCCGGCAATCCCCGCGATTCCCGATCCGAGACCAAAGGTCAACGCGTCGACGCGCGCGGTGCGAATACCCATCGAGGCCGCCATTGCCCGGTTCTGGGTGACGGCCCGCATCTCAAGTCCGAGCCGGGAAAATCGCAGCAGCGCCAGCAGCGCGACGAACACCATCAGCGTGAAGCAGATGATCCAGAGCCGCCCGTAGGTGACGTTGATCGGGCCGAGATCGAAGGCGCCGCTCATCCAGGACGGTGCGCCGACCTCGCGGTTGGTCGGACCGAAGCCGGTGCGCACCGCCTGTTGCAGGATCAGCGACAGGCCCCAGGTCGCGAGCAGGGTCTCGAGCGGCCGGCCATAGAGGAAGCGGATGATGCCCTGCTCGATCAGGATGCCGATGAAGCCCGCCACGATGAATGCGGTCGGGACAGCGATCAGCAGCGAATAGTCGAACAGCGCCGGATTGTGGGTGCGGATCAGCTCCTGCACGACAAACGTCACGTAGGCGCCGATCATCACCATTTCGCCGTGCGCCATGTTGATGACACCCATCACGCCAAACGTGATCGCCAAACCAATGGCGGCGAGCAGCAGCACCGAACCAAGCGACAGGCCGTACCAGGCGTTTTGCACGGTGTCCCAGACTGCGAGTTCGTTCTGGATCGCCGTCACCGCGTCGCGCGCGGCGCGGCTGACGGCGGCCGGCGTATCCGCCGGCAGACTTGCCAGCGCATTCAGCGCTTCCTGATCGCCGCGTGCGCGGATCGTTGCCACCGCGTCGATCTTGTCGGCTTCGCTGGCGTCGCCGGAGTGCAGGATCACGGCGGCATGCGCCTCGGTCAGCGCCCGCCTGACCCGCGCGTCGGTCTCTTTGGCGAGCGCCGCATCGAGCGCCGGCAGCGCACCTTCGGCGCGTGACTTGAACACCGCCTGTGCCGCCTCGAACCGCCGCGCCGGACTGGGCGCGAGCAGCGTCAAACCGCCGATTGCGGCATCGATCACGCCGCGCAGGCGATTGTTGATATCGACCGCCGCGATGTCGGCGGGCACTTCTCCCGCGACCGGCTGGCCGGTCGCGGCGTCGAACAGCTTGTCAGCGCCGTCCTTGTAGAAGACCGTTTTTTTCTCGGCGCTGTAGAACAAGCGCTCGTCCTTGAGTGCCTCCAGAATGGTGGCGGCCTGCGGATCGCCGCTGCCGGCCACCTTGCCGATGCCGGTCTCGACCTCGGTGAAATCGTCGTTGAGGAAATGCTCCAGGGCCTCGTCCAGGCTTGCCGCATGGGCAGCCGAGCAGGCCAGCATCAAGATGAACGTCAACAGGATGGCGACCAGGCGACCCCGGAGGAAGCGCATCGCATATGGTCCCGGCGGCGTTATTGGAGAGGCGGCGGCATCGGCCGCCGCCTCCCGTTATTGACCAAAGCTTACACCAGGCGATGCGTCGACGTCGTTATGCGCCACCGCACTTGTTGGTCTTGGTGTTGAAGTTTCCACACTTCTTGTTGACCCAATCGCCGACCAGGTCCTTTGAGCCATCGAGGTTCTTCGACCAGGCGTCTCCCGCCACCAGGCCCGGAGTCTTCCACACCACCTTGAACTGGCCGTCGGCCCGCACCTCGCCGATGAACACCGGCTTGGTGATGTGGTGGTTGGGCAGCATCTTGGATACGCCGCCGGTCAGATTCGGCGCCTCGATGCCGGGCAGCGCGTCGATCACCTTGTCCGGATCGGTCGACTTCGCCTTCTCGACCGCTTTGACCCACATGGCGAAGCCGATGACGTGGGCTTCCATCGGGTCGTTGGTCACGCGCTTCGGATTCTTGGTGAAGGCTTTCCACTTGGCGATGAAGTCGTCGTTGTCCTTGTTCTTGATCGACTGGAAGTAGTTCCAGGCGGCCATGTGGCCGAGCAGCGGCTTGGTGTCGATGCCGGCGAGCTCTTCCTCGCCGACCGAGAACGCCACCGACGGGATGTCGGACGCCTTGACGCCCTGGTTGCCGAGCTCCTTGTAGAACGGCACGTTGGCGTCGCCGTTGATGGTCGACACGATCGCGGTCTTCTTGCCGGCCGAGCCGAACTTCTTGATGTCGGCCACGATGGTCTGCCAGTCGGAGTGCCCGAACGGCGTGTAGTTGATCATGATGTCTTGCTGCGCGACGCCCTTCGACTTCAGATACGCCTCGAGGATCTTGTTGGTGGTGCGCGGATAGACGTAGTCGGTGCCGGCCAGCACCCAGCGCTTCACCGAACCACCATCCTTGCTCATCAGGTAGTCGACTGCCGGGATCGCCTGCTGGTTGGGCGCGGCGCCGGTGTAGAACACGTTGCGCTCGCTCTCTTCGCCTTCGTATTGCACCGGATAGAACAAGATCGAATTGAGCTCCTTGAACACCGGCAGCACGGACTTGCGCGACACCGAGGTCCAGCAGCCGAACACCACGGCGACCTTCTCCTTGGTGATCAGCTCGCGCGCCTTCTCGGCGAACAGCGGCCAGTTGGAGGCCGGATCGACCACGACCGCTTCGAGCTTCTTGCCGAGCAGGCCGCCCTTCTTGTTCTGCTCGTCGATCAAAAACAGCATCGTGTCCTTCAGCGTGGTCTCGCTGATGGCCATGGTGCCGGAGAGCGAATGCAGGATGCCGACCTTGATGGTGTCCTGGGCCTTGGCGGTGGGCATGGCCGCCAGCAGCCCGGCGCTAAGCCCGGTGGCCAGAAGCCAGCGGCGGGCGATCGGTCGCTCGGCGACCGCACGGATCGAACTAATCATCGCGATGTCCCTCTGCGTTGACATGTGTTGGGGCCCCGGCGGGGTCCGCGCACATTTGCCATCGCAAGCCACGTGCCAATGTTCAGAAGCCACCTACCTTTCTGACTCCATTCGCATTCTTGCGACGAATGGGCTCTGCTCATGGGGTAGGCGACGGCATCTGCCTAATAATTAGGCGATTGCATAGCGGCGAGGCCGGCCCGGCTGAAACCCACAAGCCCCGCCGCGATCGACATGTCGTGCGTTAGACTGAACCGCTGACCAGATCGCTCGTCGGGGAACCGGATCATGCCGAACCGCAACACCCCTCGTCTCTGCTTCATCGGCTTTGGCGAAGCCGGCCAGGCCATCGCCAGCGGGCTGCGCGACACCGGTCTTGAGACCATCGCGGCCTGGGACATCCTATTTCCGGCCGCGGCGGGTATGCCACTCAAGCAGGCCGGCGAACGGATCGGCGCGCGGCTCGCCGCTTCGGCTGAGGATGCGGTCCGCGGCTCCGACATCATCATCTCGGCGGTGACGGCAGCGTCGAGTCTCGAGGCGGCGCGATCGGTCGAGCCGCATCTTTCCGGCAATCCCTATTTCCTCGACATCAACTCGGTCTCGCCCGGGCGCAAGCAGGAGACCGAAAAGCTGCTCGGGAGCAAGGCGCGCTACGTCGACGTGGCCATTCTGGCGCCGATCCATCCGGCGCGGCATCAGACTCCATTGCTGCTAGCCGGTCGTCACGCGCAGACGGTGATGCCGCTCCTGATCGACGAACTGGAGATGTGCGGCGCGATCGCGGGCGACGAGGTCGGCGCGGCGGCCGCGCTAAAGATGATCCGCAGCGTCATGATCAAGGGCATCGAGGCGTTGACGCTCGAATGCTTCGTCGCCGCCAAACGCGCCGGCATTGTCGACGAGGTCGCTGCTTCGCTGCACAACAACTATCCCACGCTCGATTGGACCAAAGTGATCGAATACAACCTCGAGCGCATGGCGAGCCACGGCATTCGCCGCGCCGACGAAATGGACCAGGTGGCCGAGACGCTGCGCGAGCTTGGGCTCGATCCGCTGATGGCAACTGCCACCTCGATCCGCCAGCGCGAAATGGGCGAGATCGGCAAGGAGCCCACGGTCCGCAAGACCCTGAAAGAGGGCCGCGCCGCAATGCTCGACGCCATCAGCGTCGCCGCCAAGGACCGGCACTAAAATTTCGCCGGCGCGCGGGGATGACGGTTGCCCGCGGGGTTGTTATCTGCGGGCCTGACCTGCCAGACGGGAGGAGCCTATGAACGAGGACGTGCTCAACACCAGCGTGCGGCGGTTCCTCAAGACCGTCGGCGTCACCTCGCAGCGCGAGATCGAGAAGGCCGTGCGCGCCGCGGTTGCCGACGGCAAGCTCAAGGGCAACGAGGCGTTGCCGGCCAAAATGACGCTGACGGTCGGCGGCATCAATCTGTCGCACACCATCGAAGACACCATCGAACTGGAATAGCCGCATGCGCATCGTCCGCCGGTCACTGCTAACGCTGTTCGCGCTGCTCGTGCTGGCGCCGCCGATGCTGGCGCAGGAGCGGGCCGGGCGCACCGAGCGGATGCCTCAGGCCAGACCGGAAAACCGGCCGCAGGACAGTGCGCCACCGAGCGGGCCTGGACTGCTGCGGCTATTGCCGCCGGACGCCGTCAGCGACAAGGAGATCACGGTCGGCGGCCGTACCATCGCCTACACCGCGACCGCCGGCACGCTGTCACTGTTCGACCACAGCGGCGAGCGAACCGCCGCGGTGGTCTATACCGCCTATGTCGCCAAGGGCGCAGACGCCGCGCCCCGGCCGGTGACCTTTGCATTCAACGGCGGCCCAGGAGCCGCCTCCGCTTATCTCAATCTCGGAGTGGTCGGTCCGCGTATCGTCGAATTCGGCGCCAGCGGCATCGATGGCGCGGCGGCAAAGCTCACCGACAATCCGGACACTTGGCTCGCTTTCACCGATCTGGTGCTGATCGATCCGATCGGCACCGGCTGGAGCCGCACCGCCAAGCCCGACGGCGAGAGTTCGTTTTGGGGCGTGCGTCAGGACGCCGACGTCATCGCCAAGACGATTGCGCTCTATGTCGCCAAGAACAGCCGCGCGAGCTCGCCGAAATACCTGCTGGGTGAAAGCTATGGCGGCTTTCGCGCCGCCAAGGTCGCGCGCGCATTGCAGAACGATCAAGGCATCGTCGTCACCGGCATCGTCATGGTGTCGCCGCTGCTCGAAGCAGCGTTTCTGTGGGGCGGCGGGCAATATGCGCTCGGCGCGGCGCTGAATTTCCCATCGCTGGTGGCGACCGAACTCGAGCGCACCAACAGGTTCACGCCCGCGGCCTTTGAACAAGCCGAACGCTTCGCGATGACCGAATACCTGACCACGCTGGCCGGTCCGCCGCCGACCGGCGAGCGGGCCAAGGCGTTCTACGGCCGCATCGCCGAGCTGACCGGGTTGCCGGCCGACGTGGTCACGAAGACGCGCGGCTTCGTCCGCAGCGCCTATCTCGCGCATCTGCGCTCGAGCGGACAGGTTTCCAGTGTTTATGACGCGACGATCTCGGCGCCCGATCCCTATCCCGAGAGCCCGAGCGGGCGCGGTGCGGATCCGGTGCTCGACGGCTTCACGCGCGCGCTCGCGGGCGCCTTTGTCGGTTACGCCCGCGACGAACTCGGCTTCAAGACTGACATGACCTACAACCTGCTGGCTGGCGAGGTCGCTGGGAAATGGCAATGGGGCGACCGGCGCGAGCCGCCCGGCGTCAGCGACGATCTCCGCACGCTGCTGTCAATCAATCCGTCGTTCCGGCTGTTGGTGGCGCATGGCCGCACTGACCTGGTGACCCCCTATGGCGTCAGCAAATACGTGCTTGACCACTTGCCGGAAACGGTCACCAAGGATTCGAGCGAATCCGAACGCGCGCAACTGAAGGTCTATCGCGGCGGCCATATGTTCTATTTCAACAAGGACATCCGGCGCGCTTTCACCGCCGACGCCAAGATGTTCTATCAAGGCGCGCGCTGAGGGAACTCCAATTGATCCGGCCCGTTGGTTTGGACGGGGTTTTCAACTGCGCCGGACGGATCCCATGGCACCGCGTCCCAATTGGAAGGGTTACCTCAAGCTCTCGCTGGTTTCCTGTTCGGTCGCGCTCTATTCGGCCACCTCCACCAGCCAGCGCGTCCGCTTCCACATCATCAACCGCGAGACCGGCCACCGCGTCCGCAATCTGGTCATCGACGCCGAGACCGAAGAGCCGGTCGAGCAGGCGGATCGCGTGAAGGGCTATGAGGTCGAGAAGGGCCAATATGTGCTGGTCGAAGACGACGAGCTCGACGAGGTCGCGCTCGAAAGTACCCACACCATCGACGTCGAGTCGTTCGTGCCGCGCGACCAGGTGGACGAGATCTACCTCGATGAGTCGTTTTTCATCGTGCCCAATGACAAGGTCGGCTACGACGCGTTCGCCGTCATCCGCGACGCGATGAAACAGGAAGGTTTGGTCGGTCTCGCCCGCGTGGTACTGTACCGTCGCGAGCGCATTCTGATGTTGCAGCCCCGCGGCAAAGGCTTGATGGCGACCGCGCTGCGCTACAACACCGAGGTGCGCGACGAGAAGGATTACTTCTCCGATATTCCCAACATCAAAGTGCCGGCCGACATGCTCGATCTCGCCATCCACATCCTCAGCAGCAAGAAGACGCACTTCGACGCGGACAAATTCGAAGACCGCTACGAGATGCGCCTTGACCGACCTGATCAAGGCCAAGCACGCCGGCAAGCCGGCGCCGAAGCCGGCCGCACCGCGGCCGAGCAATGTCATCAACCTGATGGACGCGCTCAAGCGCAGCGTGAAGGCCGAGCAGAGCGGCGGCAAGAGCGCGCCACGCGCGCGCGGCTCGCATCCGCGGCGCGCGCGCGCGGCGTCTTCGCATCGCAGATCGAGTGGACACAAGGCGCGCGTCAAGCGCGCGAGCTGACATGGCGCGGCTCGGCACCTATCGCGCCAAGCGCGATTTCAGCAAAACCAAGGAGCCGCGCGGCGGCGGCGCGCGCAGCAAAAAGGGCTACCGCTACGTCATCCAGAAGCACGCGGCGACCCGGCTGCATTACGACCTTCGCCTGGAGCTCGACGGCACGATGCTGAGCTGGGCGGTGACGCGCGGGCCGAGCCTGGTGCCCGGCGACAAACGCCTCGCCGTCCACGTCGAAGACCACCCGATCGAATACAACAAATTCGAAGGCACGATCCCCAAGGGCGAATACGGTGGCGGCACGGTCATGATCTGGGACCGCGGAACCTGGACGCCCGAGCACGATCCGCACAAGGGGATGCAGAAGGGCCACCTCGATTTCGAATTGCACGGCGAGAAGCTCAAAGGCCACTGGCATCTGGTGCGGATGCGCAAGCGGCCGGGCGAGCGGCAGGAGCCGTGGCTGCTGATCAAGGCGACCGACGAGCACGCCCGCGGCAAATCCGACCCGGACATCCTGGAAGCGATGCCCGATTCTGCCGCAAGCGGCCGGACCATGGACGAGATCGCAACCGGCAAGAAACGCGTCTGGCATTCCAATCGGTCGAGAGGATCCGGCCAGACCGCCACGCAGCGCAAGATCGCGGCGGCGGCCGCCGTGGTGCCTAAGACACGCCAGCGCGCTCCGCGCGCGACCAAATCCGCCCCGCGTCGGCACGGCAACGAAGCCATTCCGGGCGCGAAAAAGGCAGGATTTCCCGACTTCATCCCGCCTTGCCTCGCCACCTTGAGCAGCGTGGCGCCGGCCGGCGACGAGTGGGTGCACGAGATCAAGCTCGACGGCTATCGCATGCAGGGCGGCATCGCGGATGGCGTAACGCTCAAGACGCGCACCGGCCTCGACTGGACGGCAAAATTTCCGACGGTCGCCGCGGCCTGCGCCGCGCTCGACGGTCACCAGGCCATCCTCGACGGTGAAATCGTCTCGGTCAATGAAGGCGGCATCTCCGATTTCTCGGGCCTGCAGGACGATCTCAAGAACGGCCGCCAGGATCGGCTGGCTTATTACGTGTTCGATCTACTCTATCTCGACGGGCAGGACCTGACCGGCGCGCCGCTGATCGAGCGCAAGCGGGCGCTCGCGAACTTGCTCGCCGCGCTGCCGAAGCACGGCGTGATTGTGCTGAGCGAGAGCCTCGAGGCTTCCGGCCCGCTGATCCTCGAGCACGCCTGCAAGATGAGCCTCGAAGGCATCGTGTCGAAGCGGCGCAACGCGCCCTATCACTCCGGCCGCGTCGGCGACTGGCTCAAGACCAAATGCGCGAACAGTCAGGAGTTCATCGTGCTTGGCTACGAGCCCTCCGACAAGCGCATGCAGGCTGATTCGCTCGCTGTTGCTCGGCTACTACGAGAACGGCAAGCTGCGTTACGCCGGCCGGGTCGGCACCGGCTGGGGCGAACAGCAGGAGCGCGATCTGGCGAAGCGTTTCGGAGCGCTCGCACGCAACACCCCGCCGCTCGATCCGGTGCCGCCGGTGGAGCGGCCGCGATCGGTGAAATGGGTCGAGCCGCGGATCGTGGTCGAGATCGAATTCCGCGGCTGGACCGCTGACCGGGTGGTTCGCCAGGCGTCGCTGAAGGGCGTGCGCGAGGACAAGCCGGCGCGGCAGGTGGTGCGGGAGATCAGCCGGATGCCGGAAAAAATCAAGCAGGCGGCGCTGCGCCAGAAATCAGCGACCAAGAAAACCTCGAAGAAAAAGCCGGCGTCCGGCGCCGGGCCGGTCTCGGTTGCCGGCGTCACGCTCAGCCATCCCGATCGGGTTTATTGGGAGGATGTCGGCGTCACCAAGCGGATGCTGGCGGAATATTACGTCAAGGTCTGGGACCTGATGCGTCCGCACGCCACCGGCCGGGTTCTGGCGCTGCTGCGCTGTCCGGAGGGCGCGAGCGGCCAATGCTTCTTCCAGAAGCACGCCTCCGCCGGCATCGACGCCAAGCTTCTCAAGCTGGTGCCGGACGACGGCGACAAGTCGATCGCGATTGAGAACCTCGACGGCCTGATCGCGCTGGTGCAGGCCGGCGCCCTGGAAATTCATCTGCGCGGCTCGAGCATCGAGCGCCTGGAGGAGGCGGACAGGCTGGTGTTCGATCTTGATCCCGGGCCTGGCGTCGCCTGGAAGGCGCTGGTCGCTGCCGCCCGCGAGGTGCGCGAGCGCTTGAGCGCGCTGAAGCTCGACAGCTTCGTTAAGACCACCGGCGGCAAAGGCCTGCACGTGGTGCTGCCGATCCGCCCGGCGCCATGGGATGTGACCAAGGATTTCTGCCGCAAGCTTGCCGAGGCGATGGCGGCGGACAGCCCGGATCGCTACACCGCGACGATCAAGAAATCGGCGCGCAACAATCGCATCTTTATCGACTATCTGCGCAACAGCCGCGAGGCGACTGCGATCGCGCCGTACTCGACGCGGGCGCGACCGGGCGCTGCGGTCGCAATGCCGTTGTCATGGCAGGAGCTTGGCTCGCTGAAGGCCGCGAACGCGTTCACCGTGCTGAATATCGACAAGCGGCTGGCCCGCCTGCGCGAGCGACCCGTGGCAGGAGATGGGCCGCCTCAAGCAGCGATTGCCCCGCACGTGATGCGAGATGTGCGGCGGTTTCCTACCCGAAAATGACCTTGAGCACGCGCTCGAGGTCGGTTTTGGCGAACGGCTTTTGCAGCACCGGCCGGTCGCGATAGGTTTCCGGCAACCCGCGCTCGCCATAGCCGGTCGCAAACACGAATGGAATGCCGCGGGTGGCCAGCGTCTCCGCCACCGGGAAGACGGCTTCACCGTGCAGATGCACGTCGAGGATGGCGAGGTCGAAAGTTTCCTTTTCGGCCGCCGCCAAGGCGTCCTTCAGCCGCGACACCACGGCCACGACCTCATGGCCGATGTCCGCCAGCATGTCTTCGAGCAACATGCCGATCAGCATCTCGTCCTCGACCACGAGCACACGTTTGGCGGCGTTTGAAGCTGGCCCCGTCATCTTTGGCAGATTCCTGTGCGATTGAATCGGAGACAATCACGATGCTGGCCGAACCGTGGCTCGGTGACGAAGGTGTCGTAATCGTCGATCCTATCGAATGGGCAGGCCGATATTAACGGTTCGGCCGAAAAAAAGTTCCGTCACCGGAACACGCGTCAAAAGGCTGCTGCCAGGAACCATGCTTTTGCGCTCACGTTATTCCCACTCATTCGATGAACAAGGAGTGAGACATGGACTGGAATCGCGTGGAAGGAAATTGGAAGCAGTTCAAAGGAAAGGTGAAAGAGAAATGGGGCCGGCTGACCGATGACGACCTCGATGTCATCGCCGGCCATCGCGACCAGCTCGAAGGCAAGATCCAGGAGCGGTACGGCATCGCCAAGGATCAGGTCCGCCAGGACATCGACGACTGGTACAATGCACAGAAGTGGTAACCGCAACCGCCGTCGATTCGTCGCAAACGGGCTCCCTCGGGAGCCCGTTTTGCTGTATGGGGCAGGCCGTCATGGCCAATTCCGACGAGCCCCCGAACAAGCCGGCCGGCGGCCACAGCATCGCCGACCATCGGCTCGGAACCGACTTGGCACATGTCCATGACGGCGAAGCCGATCACGACCACGACGATTTCGAGGATGGGCCGGTCGAAGACAACCCGCTTTGGATCGCCGACAATGTCACGCTCGCCAGCGTCGGCATCGACATCGGCTCGGCCGGCACGCAGGTGATTTTCTCCAAGGTGCATCTACGCCGCCTGAGCGAGGAGCTGACCAGCCGCTATTACGTGGTGGCGCGCGAAACGCTGTTCCGTTCGCCGGTCGCGCTCACCCCTTATCAGAGCGAGGAGCGGATCGACGACGTGCGGTTGCGCGCCATCATCGAGGCGGCCTATCGCGACGCCGGGCTCGATCCCAAGGACATCGACACCGGCGTGGTGATCCTCACCGGCGAAGCGCTGCGCCGCGAGAACGCGCAGGCGATCGCCGGCCTGATCGCCGCCCAAGGCGGCGATTTCGTCTGCGCGACCGCCGGCCATCACATGGAGGCAATGCTGGCGGCCTATGGCTCGGGCGCGGCGCGCGTGTCCTCCGATCAAGGCCAGCGCATCCTCAACATCGACATCGGCGGCGGAACCACAAAGCTCGCGCTGATCGAGCACGGAAGGGCGATAAAGACCGCGGCGATCCACATCGGCGGCCGGCTGCAAGTCATCGACGAGAGCGGCCGCATCGTCCGGCTCGATCCGGCCGGTCAGCATCACGCGGCGCAGGCCGGCTTCCAATGGAGCAAGGGCGACCGCGCCGAGCCGGCCGCGCTCGACAAGGTCGCCGACACCATGGCCGACGCGCTGGTCGCCGCGATCCGCATGCGGCCGCTGCCGCCGTCGCTTGCGGCGCTCTACCTGACCGAGCCGATCGCCGAGCTTGGCGCGATCGACGGCATCATGCTGTCGGGCGGCGTCGGCGAATACGTCTACCGGCGCGAGGACCGCGACTTCGGCGACATGGGCCGCCGGCTCGGACTGGCCTTGCGCAAACGGATCGACGCCGGCGCGCTGCCCTGGCCGCTGTTGCCGGCCGGCGAATGCATCCGCGCCACCGCGCTCGGCGCCTCCGAATACAGCGTTCAGCTGTCCGGCAACACCAGCACCATTACCGACCCGGCGGCGCTGCTGCCGCGCCGCAACCTGCAAGTGGTGCAGCCGCCCTACGCCTGCGAGGAAACCATCGATCCCGAGGCGCTCGCGGCGTCGATCCGCGCGCATTTCACCGCCTTCGATCTGAAGGACGGCGAGGACGAGGTCGCGCTGGCGCTGCGTTGGCGGGGTGCGCCTTCGCACCAGCGCATATTCGCGTTTGCGCAGGGCATTGTACGCGGCATGCCGCAAACGATTGCGAAGAGCAAGCCGCTCTACATCATGCTCGATGGCGACGTGGCGCAGACGCTCGGCGCCATCCTGCGCGAAGAGCTCGGCGTCGCGAGCGACATCCTGGCGATCGACGGGGTGGTGCTGTGGGACTTCGACTACATCGACCTCGGCCGCATCCGCCTGCCGTCGATGACCGTGCCGGTGACGATAAAGTCATTGGTGTTCAGCGAGGACCCGCGTCTGCCGCGCGGCGAGAAGCATTTGCAGCATCGTCATCATCATCACGACAGCCACGGGCATGGTCACTCGCACGGTCCTGGTCACCACCATCACCACGACCACAAGTAGCCATCGCGGACATCGGCATGGCGGACGATGACGTCGAGGTCGCGGTCATCGGCGGCGGCGCGGCCGGCGTCGCTGCCGCGCGGCGTCTGCATGACGCCGGCATCCGATGTCTCGTGATCGAGGCGCGGCCGCGGCTCGGCGGCCGCGCCTGGACCATCACCGATGCATCCGGATACGCGCTCGACCTCGGCTGCGGCTGGCTGCATTCGGCCGACCGCAATCCCTGGTCCGCCATCGCGCAGGCGCAGGGCCTCCAGATCGACCGCACGCCGCCGCCCTGGACGCGGCGGTCGATCGAGACCGGGTTTTCCGGGGCGGAGCAGCTCGACTATTTCAAAGCCAGCGACGCCTTCTACAAACGGCTCGACGCCGCGGAGCGCGCGCCCGACCGCCCGGCCTCTGAACTGCTGGAGCCGGGCGGGCGCTGGAATAACCTGATCGTTGCGGTCAACACCTTCGTCACCGGCGCCGAGCTCGATCGCGTCTCGGCCCATGACATCGTCCGCTATGACGACACCGGCGTGAACTGGCGGGTGTTCGAAGGCTACGGCACAGCCGTTGCCGGCCACGGCGTCGGCCTGCCGGTCACGCTCGACTGTCCGGTGTTACGGATCGACCATGACGGGCTTCGTCTGCGGATCGAAATGGCCAAGGGCACGATCACCGCCGACCAGGCGATCGTGACGGTGCCGACGCCGATTCTCGCGCAGGAGAATTTCTTCGCGCCTGCGTTGCCCGACAAGGCCACCGCCGCGCGCGGACTGCCGCTCGGGCTCGACAACAAGCTGTTCCTGTCGCTGGAAGACGCGGACGAATTCGAAAAGGACAGCCGCCTGCTCGGCCGTAGCGATCGCATCGGCACGGGCTCCTATCATCTGCGGCCGTTCGGCCGGCCGCAGATCGAGGGCTACTTCGGCGGAACGCTGGCGTCCGATCTCGAAGCCGGCGGACCCGCCGCGTTCTTCGACTTCGCGGTGTCCGAGCTGGTCGGCGTTCTCGGCAGCGCCTTCGCCCGCCGGCTCAAGTTCATCCAGATGCATTGCTGGGGCGCCGACCCTTATTCGCGCGGCTCGTATTCTTACGCGCTGCCAGGCCAAGCCGATATGCGAGCGGTGCTGGCGGCGGCTGTCGACGAGCGGATTTTCTTCGCGGGCGAAGCGTGCTCGCTCCATGATTTCTCGACCGCGCACGGCGGCTGGTTCACCGGCGTGGACGCAGCCGATCAGGTCAAGGCCGCGCGGCAAAAGCGAGCATAGCCGCCATTTATGGCGAGGGCCCGCGCGACATCCGGTCCAAAGCGACGCCCTTCGGGACGACCCATGGCGGATGAGGCTACCGACATCTATCCGGCCAGCTCCACCGCCCGTCGCACGCGATCCTTGATCGCGACGCCGTCCTTTTCCGGCAATGCGCGTCCGGGATCGTCCGCCGTGATCGGCACGCGCGCGAACAGCGGGCCATCGCCCTTGGCAAGCAGCCTGGCGAGCTCGTGCAAGCCCGGCGTCATCGGCGATATCGATCACATGAGCGATGCCGGAGCCGCGCGCCACCGCGCAGAGGTCGACGCCGCTCTGGGTGTGGCTCGCCTGCCGGCCGGTCTCGCCGTAGAGGCCGTTGTCGAACACCACGATCGACAGGTTCGGCGGCTGCTGCACGCCGATGGTGGCGAGGCTGCCGATGCCCATCAGCATCTCGCCGTCGCCAGTGATGACGGCGACGCGGAGCTTCGGCTGCGCCAGCGCGAGGCCAAGCCCGATCATCGCCGCGCCGCCCATCGCGCCCCAAAGATAGAACGTGCGGTCGCTGTCGCCCGCGGCGAAGGCGTCCCAGGTGCACGAGCCGAGCCCCGGCACCACGAACAGGTTGTCCGGCCGGTTGGCGAGCAAGGTCGCCATCGCCGCGCGGCGCTCGAACTTCGTGCCGGTCATTTCCACACCTTGCGGCCGATCAGCTTCTGCGACAGCAGCACCGCCGCGGCGCGGTCGCCACCGAACGCGAGCTGCACCGCGTTCTGCACCGCCGGCACCACCGCATCGGGCGTCTCGACCTTGGCCACGTGGGTGTCGCACAGCTTCAGGGTCGGCTCGACGATCGCGCCCATCGGCACCTGCCAGGGATTGAACTCCTCCCATTCGCCGCGCATCGTCACCAGCATCAGCATCGGGAAGCGGCAGGCGCGGATCAGCGACAGCATGTTGACGCAATTGCCGACCCCGCTCGACTGCATCAGCAGCGCGCAACGCTGGCCGCCGAGCCAGGCGCCGGCCGCCATGGCGACGCCCTCCTCCTCGGTGGTCAGCACCACGTCGCGGATCTCCGGATCGGCCTTGCAGCGCGCGATCAGCCGCGAGTGGCCGGCGTCCGGCACGTAGCCGACCTGGCGGATGTCGGCGCGCTTGAGCACGTCGAACAACTGGTCCTGCCAGGCCTTCGGCTCGATGTCGGCGGTGACGTTCAACGGCGGCTCCTGGCATTTTTCATAGCCGGGCCTCGTCAGCTTCGCCAGGGCAGATCGCCGGCGTTCTCGACGAACACCCATGCGCCGATGCCGAGCTCTTGAGGAAACGGCACGACCAGCGCCGATCCCATGCGGCGGGCGGCCAACGCTCGCCTTGTTCAGCAGCGATCTCGACGGCTGCGAGCGATCGCACGCGGATCGCATAGGCGCCGATGAACGGCAGGCGCGGCACGGCGAGTTCCGGAAACATCCCCTTGAAGGCCGCGTCGCTGAGCAATTGCAACTGGCCGCGGTCGAGCACGAAGAAGTCCTGGCCGAACTGCGTCGATTGCGCCGGTCGCGCCAGAAACCGCTCGAAGCGGGCGGTCGCCTCGGCAACGTCCGGGCTTGCAATCACCACATCGATCAGCGCCAGCGCGCCGTTGGGATGGTTGAGCCATCGCTTCTGCCACACCGTGTTCTCGGTCCGATGCGTCAGGATCTGGATGCGGCCTTCCGGCATGGCGCCGCGCTCGAGCCGCACCACCGTGAAGGCGGCGACGCCCGGCCCGGTCTCGGTGCCGACCGGGCGCTGGAACTGCACCAGCGGCCGCATCGCAAAGCCCTCCTCGGTCAGCCGCTGATGCGCTTTGGCCGCGTCGGTCACCGCGAAATTGGCCAGATGCACCCCGGCGTTGCCGGCGACCATGGCTTCGAATTCGCGGCCAAGCGGCGTGTCGGCAGCCTTGAACAGCACCTCGATATAGCCGCGCTGGAGCATGGCGGTGACGTTGCCGGTGCCCATCGGCGTGCCGTCGGGGTTGTATTGGATCGATTTCGGCGTCGGCGCGAAGCCGGCGCGGGCCAGCGCGGCGCTGGCCGCTTGGGCGTCGCGCACGAAATGCCCGACATGGTCGAGAAAAATCTCGTCCCCCACCGGCAGTTGGCGATCCGCCTCGGCGATCGGCCCGCTCTGCGCCACGCCCTGCTCCGTCATGTCGCGGTTGATTTCCTGCCGCCTCTGTTAGCATAGAGGAGCGGGTAGCCGAAGGAGGCGAGATGAACCGACGCGACGTGATCAAGCTAGGGCTGTGCTCGGCGGCGATGCTGCCAACGTCGGCATTGGGGTTTCCCGAGCGGCCGATCAGGCTGATCGTCCCGTTCTCGCCCGGCGGCGCCACCGACGTGGTCGGCCGCATCTGGGCGGAGCGGATGAAGCCCAAGTTCGGCACCGTAGTCACCGAGAACAAGGGCGGTGGCGGCGGCGTGATTGGCGCGGCCGAAGTGGCGCGCGCGCGGCCCAACGGCGAGACCCTGCTGTTCGGCAACACCAGCACCCAGGTGATCATCCCGGCGATCAGCGACCACCCGCCGTACGATCCGGTGAAGGACTTCCAGGCCGTCTACATCATGGCGAACACGCCGACCTCGATCGTGGTCCACGAGTCGGTGCCCGCGCGCACGCTCAAGGAGCTGATCGACTTCGCCAAGGCCAATCCGACCAAGCTCAGCTACGGCTCGGCCGGCGCCGGCACCATGACCAATCTGGCGGGCGAGCTGTTCAAGCAACTCATCGGCGTCTCGCAGATCACGCACATTCCATACAAGGGCGCGGCGCCGGGCGTTGCCGACCTTGCCGCCGGCCACATTCCGATGATGACGCCGAACGTCGGCGGGCCGCTGCTGCAATTCCACCGGGCCGGCAAGGTCCGCATTCTGGCGATCGCGGCAAACCGGCGGCTGCAGGCCGCGCCGGACATCCCGACCGCGATCGAGGCCGGATTGCCGGACATGGTGGCGTCGAACTTCAACGGCCTGTTTGCTCCAGCCGGCGTGCCGAAGGACATCATCAACGCGCTGGCGGACGAGACCCGCAAGGCCATGGCCGATCCGCAGGTGCAGCAGCAGATGGTCACGTCGGGGTTCGAGCCGGTGCTCGATTCCGGGCCTGAGCCGGCGCAGCAGGAGGTCGCAAGCGAGCTGGCGCGCTGGACGCCGATCATCAAGGCGACCGGGTTCAAGGTGCAATGACTGGAGATGTTCTCATGAACCGGCGCGCTGTGCTGCAACTTGGGCTTGGTGCCGCGGCGGCGCTGGCCGCCCCGGACGCGTTTGCGCAAGGCGCGTTCCCAAGCCGGCCGATCAAGCTGGTGGTGCCGTTCTCGGCCGGCGGCGTCAACGACATCGTCGGCCGGCAATGGGCGGAGCGGGTCAAGCCGCTGCTCGGCTCGGTGTTCATCGAGAACATGGGCGGCGCCGGCGGCACTCTCGGCGTCATGGAAGTGCAGCGCGCCGAGCCCGACGGCCACACCATCCTGCTCGGCAGCACAAGCACCATGGTGCTCAACACCATGAACGCGGTGAAGGTGGCCTACGATCCGGTCAAAGACTTCGTGCCGATCGCGATCTTCTGCGTCAGCACCACGTCGATCGCTGTGCACCCGTCGGTGCCGGCGAAGAACGTCAAGGAGCTGGCCGCCTACGTAAAGGCCAACGCCGGCAAGCTGTCCTATGGCTCGGCCGGCACCGGCACCATGAGCCATCTGTCCGGCGAGCTGTTCAAGCAGATTACGCAGACCACGGACATCGTGCACGTGCCCTACAAGGGCGCCGGCCCGGGCATCGCCGACCTGGTCAGCGGTCATATCCCGATCATGTCGCCGAATGTCACTGGTCAGCTGCTGAGCTTCCACAACACCGAAAAGATCCGCATCCTCGCCGTCAATTCGCCGGAACGGCTGAAGGGCGCGCCGGATATTCCGACCGCCATCGAGCAGGGCGTGCCTGGCATGATCGGGCAATTGTTCCTCGGCATCTACGCCCCGGCCAAGACGCCCGCGCCGATCGTTGCGCAATTGACCGAAGCCAGCCGCAAGGCGCTGGCCGAACCGGCGTTCGAAAAGGCGCTGATCGACTCCGGCTTCGAGACCGTGGCGTATTACGGCGACGGCGCGCTCCGCTACATGGCGGAGGAGCATGCGCGCTGGAAGCCGGTGATCGACGCGATCGGGCTCAAGACGCTTTAGCAGCAACCCGCTCCTGCGCAAGCTTGCGCAGCGCCGAGCGATCGACCTTGTTGGTCGAGGCCAGCGGCAATTCATCGACGAACCAGACAAAGCGCGGGTGCTGATAGGCCGGCGCATTCTCCAGGGCGTATTTTTTTATGGCGTCCTCGGAGGGCGAGGTGCCAGTTTTTGCGATGACGAAGGCTACCGGCTTGGTGCCCTTGATGTCGTCGTCAACCGGCACCACCACCGCCTGGCCGACGTCGGGATGACGCTCCAGCATGCGCTCGACGTCGGTCGGGTAGATGTTCTCGCCGCCGGACACGAACATGTCGTCGGTCCGGCCGACGAAATAATGAAAGCCGTCGTCGTCGCGACGGAACACGTCGCCGGTGATGTAGAAACCATCGGGCGTGAACGGCGGCTTGAGCTTGGGCCTGTTGTGATAGCCGTTCATCAGCGCCGGGCATTTCATTTCCAGCACGCCCTCGACCGCATTGCTGTTGCCGCCGTCGACCAGGCGGAGCTGCACCTTGGGATGCGGCGTGCCGACCGAGTTCTCCGGCTGCGGCAGTCCATCGGGATGCGGCGCGAACACCACCGGGCCGGCCTCGGTCGTGCCGTAGGCGTTGGTCACCTGCGCCTTTGGCAAGGCGCGATGGATCGCCTGCATCAGCGCCGCGCTCACCGGCGCCGAGCCCATGCGGATGAACTCGACACTCGACAGGTCGGTCTGCGCCAGCACTTCGGACTCGCGCAGCATCATGGCGATCATCGGCGGCACCGCGGTGAGCCAGGTCGGCCGGTATTGGCCGATCGCCTCGATATAGGCGCGCGCCTCGAAGCGGGGCAGCAGCACGATGGTGGCGTGCGCCGCGCAGGCGAGCTTGGCGAGCGCCAGCGCGTTCATGTGATAGAGCGGCGCCGCGATCAGATAGCGATGGCGGTCGAGGCCGGGGGCAAGCCGGGTCTCGACCACCCAGATGTGGCTTTGGTGCGACAACACGACACCCTTGGGCGTCCCAGTCGAGCCCGAGGTGTAGAGAAACATCGCGGGCTCGCGAGGCTGCGGCACGATGGTTTCGAACACGCCGGGATCGACGAAATGGTCGAAGCCGCCAGCGCCCTCGTCGCCGAAGCAGACGTTCGGCAGATCGTCCGGACAATCGTCGCGGCTCGCCCCATCGCAAAACACCAGACGCGCGGCGGCGTCCTTGATGATGAAGTGGATGGTCTTTCTCGGAAACCGGTGGTTCACCGGCACCGCCACCAGACCGGCGCGCATGATGCCGTAATAGGCCGCCAGGAATTCGACGCGGTTGGCGGACAGGATGGCGACGCGATCGCCGCGCGTGAAGTTGCGGCCGGCGAGCGCGCGCGCCACCGCCGTTGTCATGGCGTCGAGCTCGGAGAAGCTGTACTCGCACGGCGTTTCCTCGCCGCCGAGATCGATCAGCGCGGTCTTAGAAAGATCGCGGTCGCGCGGGATCAGATCGCCGAGATTCTGAAACTGAGCCAAGATTCAGGCCTTCGGCGGCGGTGGCGGCGCCGTGTAGTAGGTGCCGCGGCCGCTGGCGAGCAACTTACCGTGTGCGTCGAAGATCGACGCCTCGGCGGTCGAGAACTGGCTGCCCATGCGCACGACCTTGCCCTTGATGGTGAGATCGCCCGGCAAGGCCACCGCGTGGTAGTCGACGCGCATGTCGATGGTTGGCACGCCACGGCCGAGCTTCTTCACCATCGCCCAGTCGGCGCCGAGATCAACCAGCGCCGCCAGGACGCCGCCATGGGTGAAGCGGCGCTCGATGTTGACCACCCATTCCTCGCGCCAGGTCGCCCTGATCTCGATGCCGTCGTCGTGCACCGCGACGACGTTCAAGCCGAGCCACTTGTGGTACGGCGCGCGCGTGACCAGCGCCTGCACCTGCTCCAGCGTCAAATCCGCAGGCTCGGTCATCAATCCTCCAGTACGATGGCGCGAATGGGCGAGGCCTCGACGCCGATCATCTTGAGCGGCAGCGCAACCAGCGTCACGCGCTTTTTGCCGATGGCGCCGAGATTCTTCAGGTACGGCATGGTGACGACGCCGGCCTCCTGGAACCGCCGTGAGGTGTTGAACACGACGTTGGAGTTCGGCGCGTCGGCACCGTGATACATGTCGAAGCCGACGATCAGCACGCCCTTGGCCAGGCACCAGTCGATCGCGTCGTTGGTCAAATACGGCGAGCGCTTCTGCCATTCCATCGAGCCGTCGTAATCGACGTTGCAGTCGGTGCGCAAAAGAATTCGTTCGCCCTGGCCGAGGTCGTCGCCGCACGCCCGCTCCAGATCGGCCGCCGTGATGCCGCCGCCCGGCATGCGATGCCGCACGTCGGCTATCACCGCCGGGCCGACGAAGGTTTCGAGTGGCAGCTCGTGAATCTGCTTGCCGCCCTTGACGAAGTGCTCGGGCGCGTCGACGTGGCTGCCGGCGTGCAGCCGCATGTGCACGCCGCGCACGATCTGGCCGGCGCCGCCCTCGGCGTCGAAGTCCTTGATGACCTCGACCTCGAACTGCATGTCGCGCTTGAAACCCACGGGCGTGCGCATGTGGAAGTTGCGGGCGTCAAGCTCCAGGCTGATGTCGATGATTTTTGGCGTCGTCGTCATGGC
>CAVYUU010000006.1:0-786984 GCA_963771745.1 uncultured Alphaproteobacteria bacterium
CAACAGTCCGCTCCCGGCATAGCCGCGCCCTATTCGGCGTGTCCGCTTCTGCGCCGCCCTTGGAGGAAAAGCCGACATGCCTCCGACATCGGCAAAACGTTGAAATTGACCCCTGGCCGACGTGGGCCGGATTGAAATCCTTCAGCAGTGTCGCTGTGCTATCATTTCGGTCGAAGGCGCCTCCATTCTGCCAGACTGCCGGCGAGGTGACCGAATGAAAGCGACGCGCGTTCATCACGCTGCTCGGCGGTGCCTCAGCCGCATGGCCGCTCGCTGCGCGGGCGCAGCAGCCCGACAGGGCGCGGCGGATCGGCATCCTGATGAGCATGGATGAAAGCGACCCGGAGGGGCAGGCGCATCTTGCCGGGTTCATGCAAGCGCTTTCGGGATTGGGATGGACGCGCGGCCGAAACCTGCAAATGGAGGTTCGTTGGGGCGGAGCCGATATCAATAGGATCCGCACGTTTGCGAAGGAACTGGTTGCACTGCAGCCTGACTTGATCGTTTCGCAAGGAACGCCCGTGACTGCGGCCCTCCACCAGGAGACTCGGACGATCCCAATCGTATTCGTCACCGTGACCGATCCCGTCGGTGACGGTTTCGTTGCGGGTCTGCCTCGCCCGGGCGGGAATATCACCGGCTTCCTGACGTCAGAATTTGCCATAACCGCCAAGATGCTCGAGTTGCTCAGAGAGATCGCCCCGGGCCTTACGAGCGTCGCTATGCTCTTTAATCCCGATACGGCCCCGGGAGGCGGCAACTACTACCTGCGTGATTTCGAGACGGCCGCCAAATCTTCCAAGATCGAACCCGTTGCGGCGCGAGCTCCAGCGATTCCGAGATAACAGCGATTCTGACTTCGCTCGGACAAACTGCCGGTGCCGGCCTCGTCGTCATGCCGGATTACTTCATGCTCGTTCGAGTGCAGCCGATCATATCGCTTGCCGCCCGCAACAAAGTGCCGACGATCTATCCCTGGAAGGGCGTCGTCAGCCGGGATGGTGGTTTGATTTCATACGGGCCCGACTTGAGAGACATTGTTCGTCGAGGAGCCCCCTACGTTGACCAGATCTTGCGCGGCGCTAAACCTGCCGACCTGCCCGTTCAAGTGCCGGTGAAATTCGAGATGGCTGTAAACATGAAGACGGCGAAAGCACTCGAACTGACCGTGCCGCCGTCCATCCTGTTGCGCGCCGACGAGGTGATTGAATAGCGTCCAATCTTCGCTTATGGCCCCAGGCAGACATCAAACAATGTTTGCCATGATGTCTGAGCCGTCGCCAGCATCGATCAACCAAAACCTGATCGCTGAAAGCTCGCTCTTATCAAATATTCAGCGGGTCATGCCTCGCCAATCGAAAATGCCGGTGCGCGGTTACTTGCTGGCGATTGTTGCAGCGGTTCAGCCTCATCCAGGTCCGCGATCAACTGGTCGATGCGATCCATGACGTACCGCGAAAACGGACCGAGGTGGGTATAAAGCGCAAGCAGGAGCACGATGTAGCGGGCCGATTTCGGATTGGTCTTCATACACTGCATGAAGGTTTCCCAGAACAGCCGCTTCGGCTCGGGCAGCCTGGCGGTCAGCCGCTGCACCAGTTCCATGTTCCCGAGCTTGCCGCGCCCCCTGGAGTCCGCGCCTTGCATCTGGCGAACGCGCCCCGTGTTGTCCAGCAAGTCGATCAGTCGCGACAGGCGTCCGGCGTAGGCGACCGGGTCGAAGACCTTTTCCAAGATATTGCGATAGTCGAGCAGAATTTCACGGCGCGGCCGCTTGGTCTCGAAGTTGAGCCCGAAGGTGCATTGGTCTCCCCGGGGCGCCGTTTCCGGGAAAGCATGCAATCGGCCTTCCTGCGTGAGCCGGCGCGTGAGCTGCGTTTGCGGCAGCGCGACCAGCAGGCCGACCATGGTGACCGGGATCGCCGAGTTTTCGATCACTTGGACCATGGCGTCAGCGACCGAGCCCTTTTCGCTGTCAAACCCGACGATGAAGCCGGCGGTCACGAACATGCCGGCCGCGTAAATCCGGTGAATGCTGTCAGGGATGCTGCGGCGCGTGTTCTGCTTCTTCTTCATCTGCACGAGCGTCTCGGGGTCCGGGCTTTCGATACCGACGAACACGCCGACGAAATTCGCTTCATTCATCAGCCGCAATAGATCGCGATCGTCAGCCAGGTTGATCGACGCCTCGGTGGTGAACTCGAACGGATAGTCGTGTGCCACGAGCCAGTTCGTCAGCTCGGGCAAAAAGGCTTTCACCGCCTTCTTGTTGCCGATGAGATTGTCGTCGACGAAATCGACATGGCCGCGGTAGCCGAGCTCGAACAGCCGGTCGAGCTCCGCCAGCATCTGCGCGTTGGTCTTGGTGCGCGGGACGCGGCCGTAGAGCTCGATGATGTCGCAGAATTCACAGGTGAACGGACAGCCGCGCGAGAACTGCACGCCGACGTAGAGGTAGTCGTCGAATTTCAACAGATCGAAACGCGGGATCGGCGTCTTGGTTACATCGATGGTGAATTTCGGCGCCTCGAAAACGCCCTCGCGCACACCCGACTCCCAGGCCGCGGCGAACTGGTCTATGACGGCCTCGGCCTCGCCCAGAATCCGGAAATTGGCCTTGGCGAAGGCAGCAGGAACCGAGGTCACCGCGGGTCCGCCGATCGCGATCGGTTTTCCGTGCGCGCGGCAGAGATCGATGATCTCGGTCAGATCGAGGTGCTGCGGAATCATGCCGCCGGTCATCACGAGGTCGGCCCAATCGAGGTCGCCGTCGTGCAGCTCGGCGGTGTTGCGGTCGACCAGGCGGACGTTCCAGCTCTTCGGCAGCATCGCCGCTACGGTGATCAATCCGAGCGGGGCGGTCGGGTAGCGCGCGCCGAATAACTCGCACGCCGCCTGAAAATTCCAGAACGCTCCGGTGCCGAAACGCGGATTGACCAGAAGAACGTTGGGGCGCGAATCCAGCATTTTGCCGCCGAACGTTACGCAACTCGCTGAGGACTAGCAACCTGCGGAACGGAACCTGGGCCGGGTGAGGCCTGCGCTCGAAAATGAGGCGCGGACGGCTATCGAACGCCCTCGATTGCGGGCGCGATATCCGCTCGCGGGTAAAAGCGAGGCGTCCTTAGAGCATCACCGGACCGCCGCCCCCGACAGGCCCTTAAACAGCAAGCGTTGCATGCCGGCGGTGGTTTGCGCGATATAGAGATTGCCCTTGGAGTCGGTCGCGATGTGGTGGCCGCCGCCGAGCTGCTTCTCCACCTGCACCTGGCCCAGGACATCGAGCGTCTTCCGGTCGACGATGGTGATCGCCTTGCCGCCGCCGACATAGAGGAACTGCTGCTCCGGATCGGGCGAGAAGGCGAGATTGGCGGCGAACGGTTCCGCGACCTGGCGGAGCTGTTTGACGAACTTGCCGTCGCTGGTGAACACCTGCACGCGCCGGTTCTCGCGGTCGGCGAGATAGACCGTGCCGTCGTTCGACACGCGGATGGAATGCGCGACGTTGAAGTCCGGCAGGCCATCGCCTGGCGGAAACTCCGTCAGCCGGGCGATCGCGCAGTTGTCCTTGCCGCCGGGCGGCTTGCCGAAGGCGCCCCAGGTCCGCTTGAACGCGCCGGTGTCCGCGTCAAACACGATGACGCGATGATTGCCGTAGCCGTCGGCAACGAACACCTCGTTGGTGCGCGGCAGCACCCAGGCATCCGCCGCGCGGTGCACGTTGGCGGTGTCGCCATCGCCCTTGCTCTGGTTGCTCTTGCCGATCTGCAGCACGAACTTGCCGTCGAGCGTGAACTTGAGCAGCTGATCGTCGGCCACAGGCTTCAATCCCGCCGTGCCCGATGTCGGGCATTGATTGCCGCCGATCCACGCAAATCCCTTGTGGTCGATGTGGATGCCGTGCTCGCGCTCGGGCCATTCATAGCCCGCGCCAGCGCCGCCCCAGGCCTTGATGAAATTGCCGGCCGGGTCGAACACCACGACAGCCGGCGCGGCGCTGGCGGCGTTCTCGGGCTTGAGCGTGCGGGGACGGTGCAGCACGTAGGCGTTGTCCTGCGCATCGAGCGCGATGCTGGAGATGTCGCCGAGCTTGTACTTGTCCGGCACCTTCGGCCATGACGGATCCACGGCAAAGGTTGGCAGTGCGCGCGTCTGTTGTTGGGCCGCGGCAGGAACGCCAAGAAACCATACGGCGGCGCTGGCCGCGGCGATGGCCGCAAGCGACCAAGCATGGCGCTGAATGTCGAGTGTCATAGCGTCCTCCCCATGGCCGGATGTCTTGCCGTGCTCCGGCTCGAACGCAGAGCCTAGCGCGGAAGCCGGCGCGGCTCCATGTCCGGTTTCGCGGGAACAATGGCGTCCGTCGGCGCGAGTTGCGCAGGTCGCTCAGATTGCCGCGCGGTCCTTCTTCACAGAATATCGTAGTGATGCTGGAACACGTGCCAGTCGGGTGCCGGCACCCCGGTGTCGGTGGCGCCGATCTTGGTGTAGTCGGCGGCCGCCACATGGGTGCCGTCCATCTGCCAGACCGCGAGCTTGCCGGCGTCGGTCTGCCACAAGAGATCGCCCTTGCCGTCGCCGTTCATGTCGTCGGCGCCCAGCAGATGCCAGTCCAGGCCCGGCGCACCGACGTTGTTCGCGCCGGCCTTGGTGTAGTCGGCAAACTTGATCTGGTCGCCGTTCATCTCCCAGATCGCGACCTTGCCGCCGCCCGGCGGCAGATCGGTCAGCGGGTTGTCCGCGGCTCCGACCCGCCACAGGATGTCGGCGTTGCCGTCGCCGTCGAAGTCGGCGACGTCGGAAACGTGCCAGTCGAAGCCCGGGATGCCGACATTGGCGGCGCCGAGCTTGAGGAAGCTCGCCGACATGATGTGGGTGCCGTCCATCTGCCAGAGCGCCAGCGCGCCGCCGGTGGTCTCCCACAGGATGTCGGCCTTGCCGTCGCCGCCGAAGTCGCCGGTGCCGACGATCCTCCAGTCAGGCGCCGGCACGCCGACGCGGTCGTTCCGGAGTGGATGAAATCCGCCGCCTGGATCTGGTTGTTGTTCAGCTCCCAGATCGCCAGCGCCCCGCCGTCGGTGCGCCACAGCAGGTCGCCCTTGCCGTCGCCGTCGAAGTCGGCTGCGCCGAGCGGATGCCAGTCCGGTGCCGGCGCGTTGATCGCGGTCGCGCCGATCCGCAGGAAGTCGGCGCCGACGATGTGGGTGCCGTCCATCTGCCAGACCGCGAGCTTGCCGGCATCGGTCCGCCACAGGATGTCGGTCTTGCCATCGCCCGTGACGTCGCTGGTGTCGATGACGTGCCAGTCGGGGCCGGGCAGGCCGACCGCACTGGCGCCGAGCCGCGTGAAGTCCGCAAAGCTGATCTGGAAGCCGGCCATCTGCCAGATCGCGAGCGCCCCGCCATCGGTCTGCCAGAAGATGTCGCCCTTGCCGTCGGCGTTGAAGCCATCGGTCTGCCAGAAGATGTCGGCCTTGCCGTCGGCGTTGAAGTCGGTTGTCGACTGCTGTTGGCCCAAGTTGTTGGCCGGGTTGTCGTCCCTGCCTCGGCTTTTCAGACGAGGTTGGAATTCAGGTCGGGCTGCAGCCGCAAGTCATGACTCGCGGAGCTGGCGGTGCAGGATCGAAAATGCGGTTCGGGTGGGCTGGCTTGTTGCCGGCAGCTTGGAGATGCGTGCAAATCCGACATCAGGAGCCCCGAGTAAGGTTCCCCAAAGTCGCCCGCGACTTCTCAGCCCACGAGACGATAACCGGAGAGGCGCGGCAGTGCAACGAGCTGGGTGGCGCAGGTCTCGCGACTGCTTAAAACGACGCCCCTTGCCAACTCCCAGTCAGCAGGCATTGGAATATTCGCTATCGCTCACTCCGCCATGATGTTGTTTGCGCGTATCACCTCGCCCCAGCGCCGGGCTTCGTCCTTGATGAAAGCGTCCGTTTCGGCCGGCGTTCTCCCGTCCGGTTCGACATTGAGCGCGCGGAAGCGCTGCTGCACATCGGGCATCTTGAGCACCTCGATGGTGGCCTTGGCGATCTGATCCCGCAACTCCGGCTTGAGCTTGGGCGGTGCAACCATGGCGTACCAGGCGCCCGAGAGCAGGTCGGGGAGCCCGACCTCGGCGCTGGTCGGCACCTCCGGCATCGCCGCGGCGCGGGCCTTGTCGGTCACCGCCAAAACCTTGAGCTGGCCGTCGCGATAAAGCGCGTGCGCCCCCGATATGTTGCCGAAGAAGACATCGACGCGCTCACCGAGCATGTCTTGGTAGACCAGCGTCTCGCCGCGGTACGGCACATGCACCATGCTGGTGCCGGTCATGGTCATGAACATGTTGGCGGTCAGGTGGGGCGTATTACCCACCCCCTGGCTGCCGTAGACGAGCTTGCCGGGATTGGCCTTCGCATACGCGATCAATTCGCTGATCGAATTCACCGGCAGGCCTTTGCGCACGATCACGAGATTGGGCACTGATCCGAAATTGGTGATCGGCACAAATTCTTCCGGCTTGTAGGACAATTGCTTGTAGAGGCTCTGGTTGGTGGCGATCGGCGGCGTTGCCGAGACCAGCAGGGTGTAGCCATCAGGGTCCGCCTGCGCGACCAGCGCAGCACCGATGTTGCCGCTGCCGCCACTGCGGTTCTCGATGATGACCGGCTGCCCCCACTTGGCCTGCAGTTTGTCGCCGACGATGCGGGCCAGCACGTCGTTGGTGCCGGCGGCGGGATACGGAACGAGAAATTTGACCGGTCTGGTCGGGTAGGCGTCCTGCGCAAACGCCTTGTTGGGATCCGGCGCGGGAACTCATCGACAGGATGACGATGACGGCGAAGGCGGCAAACCATCGGACCATGGGGATCTCCGTCGAAACCCGGGCAAGCCCTGGGTGTCGCAGTGTAGTGCGCAAGGCCGGAGAGTATAGGTGACGATGCCAGCAAGGCCACATCGATCGCGCGCACCGGTAGAACCAGCTGGTTCGGCCGGAATGACAATTCGGCCCCATGGGATTGTCCTGCGGCCAAGGCAGCGCGAAGATGGCCTGGCACAGCAGCTGGACGATTGGAGGAGATGCTCATGACATTCCAACCGCCGCATCGTCCGAGTGGCAGGTCGGTCTGGCTTGGCAAGGACATCGTTCAGACCGACGACTGGATCGTGCGGCTGTCGCCGGCGACACTCGAGGAGATCGATTCCTCGGTCGGCCGATTCCGGGGCCGCAACGCTTATGACACGCCGATTAAGCGAGACGAATTCCCGCTGACCACGATGACCGAAGACCTTTCGCGGATGCGGCAGGAGATCGCGACCGGCCGTGGCTTCTTCGTGTTCCGCGGTCTCGACAAGGACCGCTATTCCGACAATGAACTTGGCCTCATCTTCCGCGGCTTCGGCGCCCATTTCGGCCATGAACTCACGCAAAGCGCGTTCGGCGACCGCCTCGGCGACATCCGTGACATCAGCGATATTCTGGTCGACCGCAGCAAGCGGCGCGGCTACCAGTCAGGCGGCTTCCAGACCGCGCACACCGACCCGAGCGGGGAAGTCGGCATCGTCGCCATGCTCAGCCTGAAGATGGCGAGGTCGGGCGGCGAAAGTCTGATTGCCAGCGCCCACACCGTCCACAACATGCTGCTGGACTGGTGCCCCGATCTGCTCGAGCAATTCTACAAGGGCTTTGTCCTGCGCCGGCCCGAGGCCGATGCCGAGCGCATGGGCCGGTCGCCGCTGATCGGCAACGTTCCGAGCTTCTGCTACGAAAACGGCTGGCTCAACTGCGACTTCCAACATGGCTATATGCGCCGCGCCGCGGAGCACGGCGACACCACCATCAGCCCGAAACAGGAAGCCGCGATCGGGGCCTTTGTGGCCATCTCCAACCATCCCGACGTCATGCTGAAGATGATGCTCGAGCCGGGCGACTTCCAGTTCATCAACAACCGCACGATCCTGCATGGCCGAGCCCACTTCGAGGATCATGAGGCGAAGGATCAGCGGCGGCATCTCTACCGGCTATGGATCAACGTGCCGGAATGGCCGCGCATGCCGGCCTCGCAAAGCACGCTCGTGGCCGCCGACATGGCGCGCTGGGATGCCATGGCGGCGCAGCATCGTGCGGCGACGCCAGCCTGGGCATCCTGACCGAGCGGGTCCCCATCGGCGCAAATTCAGTTTTCGGCACGGCTGTCAGGAACGAGCATCCGGATAGTGCCATCCTGTCTCGACGTGATGAGCAACTCGCCGTCGCGGGTCTGACTGATGAAGAGATCGGCGCGGGCGATCTTGGAGCCCATCTTCCGATCGATAAGCTCCTGCAGCGACACATTCACCCGGTTGCCACCGGCGCCCCGCTCGTAGAGCTGCACCTCCTCGATCGGCGCCACGGTGCGGGGAATCCCGCCGTCGGCCTTCTTCATCGCGGCAAGGTCGGCCGCAAAGATGCGGCCGGCATGAATGTCGCCAAAGACATACTTGCCGCGCAACGCGGCGATCCGGCCGTGATACGCGAACCCGGCGCTGATCGCCCGCCCTTCGTCGTGGTCGTAGATCGCGACCGGATAGGTGAAGCCGTCCTTGACGTGCCCGTCCAAGATTTCCTCGGGCAGCGGGTAGAGTTCGTTCAGCGCGCCACCGCGCCAGCGGCCGGCTTCCCAGTATCCTTCGCGCCTCATCCAGCCATAATTCCCGCCGTTGCGGACGATATTGATCTCCTCGATGTGATTCATCCCGATGTCGTTGGCGAACATGGTCCCGTCGGTGTCCCACGAAATCCGGTGGGCGTTGCGGAATCCGTAGGCGTAGATTTCGCCCAAGGTGTTCGGGTCGCCGTCCGCGGCGAACTTGTTGGCCATCGGAATCGTGTAGTCACCGAGGCCTTTCACACCGCCGCTTACCGACGGACTGCGCGGATCGATGCGCAGGATGGCGGTTATGACCGAATCGAGACGCTGTGTCTGAGCCGGGTTGCTCTGGTTCGGACCGCCGCCATTGCTGAATCCATGATCGCTGCCGCTGATGTAGAGCAGGCCGTAGTCCGCGTCCCCGGGCTTCGCCGTCGGGTTGAACTCGACCGCACTCAAGGGATGCGTCAGGTTGGCCACCACGTGGGCCGTGCGTAGGAGTTCGCGCCGGGCGCCCGCAAACACGTTGGCGGCCGGATTCGTCGCGCGCCACTCGGTGACGATGTTGTGGTAGGTCACGTCCTTCAATCCGTAGCCGGGCGGAATGAAGTCGGGCTTCGCCGCGTTGCCCGGTCCGTGCTCCGCGTGGATGGTGTAGAACAGGCCGTTACGCGCGAATTCCGGATGGAAGGTAAACGCAATGAATCCGCTGCTCAGCCGGTTGTAGACCGCACGCGGAAACGTCTCCGCCAGATTCGCGTACACCTGCGGCTGGTTGCTTGAATCGAGCTGGTACAGGAAACCGCGCGAGTCGTTGGCGAAGCGACGGCCGTCGGGCAGGTCGCGTACGTAGTTCACCCGCGCCCAGCCGGCCGGGTTCACGTCCTGATCGGCAGGCCGCAACCCGCGGGTATCAGGCAGTCGCGCCAGATCTTTGATCTCGACCGCAATTCCGCGCTTCACGACGGGTTCGGGAATCGGATTGCTCGTGATCGGCACGTCGGCAGCGTAAACAGTTTGAACCGCAAGAAGCGAGATGATGCCGATCCCGATTCGGGTTCGCATGAGCGACCTCCGTCGTCTTGATGGAAAAGCAAATTCAAACCGTCTTTCAAATATCGCGACAATATGCTGTCAAAGGGCGTGAATCCAGCATGTGATAGCGACCAATAGGTGAGGAATGCCCAATCCAGTTCGTCGCGTGGTCACCGGCCACGATGCGCAAGGCCGTTCGATTGTCGTTTCCGATGGTCCGGCTCCGTTCGTTCACGTCAACCCGGCGGATCCGGAGTGGTACTCAACCGACGTGTTCAGATCGGTTGGCGCGCCGGCGGCCGTCCCGGCGCACCCAACGGAGACCACCGAGGGGCCGCGCCGGCAACTTCCGACCCCGCGCGGAACGGTCATCCGTGTGAACAATTTTCCGCCCGAGCCGGAATCCGTGCGCCGGATGACGCCGGAGGACTCGCAGCGTGCCTTTGCTTCGCTCGGCAACGCCAAGGCCGCGACCTTCGGCAAGGGTGGACGGCATCCGCTGATGCATCGCACCGAGACAATCGACTATGCGATCGTGGTCTCCGGCGAAATCACGATGCTGCTCGACGTCGGAGAGGTGGTGCTCAAGGCGGGCGACATTCTGGTCCAATGCGGCACGAACCATGCCTGGGTCAATCGGTCCAATGCGCCCGCGGTTGTTATCTTTATCTTGATCGATGGCGAGTTCGAACCGGACCTTCGCTCGAAACTCGGAGAATAGAACGGGGAGGAGAGACGATCATGGCAAGGACTTTTGGACGGTTTGGCTTCGTTCCGCTCCTTCTGCTCGCGCTGTGCGGAAATGCATCCGGACAGGACTACCCGAGCAAGCCGATCCGGTTGGTGGTGCCATACCCGGCCGGAGGCGTCGTCGATTTCGTCGCGCGGCAGATCGGTCAAAAAATGGCCGTCTCGATGGGACAATCGGTCGTCGTGGAAAATCGTGTCGGCGCAGGTGGAACGATTGCGACCGAAGCGACGGCAAAATCTGCGCCCGATGGCTATTCGGTTCAGATGGTCTTCGACGCGCATGCCGTGAATCCTCACATCTACAAAAACCTTCGCTACGACATGTTCAAGGATCTGGCTGCGGTGTCGCTGCTCGCCCAGATTCCGCTCGCCTTCATGAGCCCCCGGAGCTTCGAGGCAAATACCATCCAGGATGTCGTGCGCATGGCAAAAGCAAAGCCGGGAGCGATCAGCTACGGCTCGCCGGCCGCAGGAACGTCGGGCCATCTTGCGTTCGAACAGTTCAAACTCTTGGCGGGCATCGACATTCTTCACGTGCCGTATCGTGGCGGCGCGCCGCTGCTGACTGCGCTGCTGGGCGAACAGGTGCCGCTCGGGGTCGCGGCACCAACCGCGTTCCTGTCCAACATCGCGGACGGCAAGCTCAAGGCGTTGGCGGTCACGGGCAAGCAGCGCTCGCCAGCCCTGCCGAACGTTCCGACCATGATCGAGGCGGGCTACCCGGCACTCGACTCCGGCGCCTGGATTGGTGTCGTCGTTGCGGCCGGCACGCCGGCCGCGGTGGTCGAGCGGCTCAATAGTGAAGTTGCCAAAGCTGTGAAGGATCCGACTCTGAGCAAGATTTTTCTCGATCAGATGGTCGAACCGGTTGGCAGCACGCCTGCGGCGTTCGAGGCATTCCTGCGTGCCGAGCATGACAAGTGGGGTAAGGTGATCAAGGACGCCAAATTGGAGATGCAGCCATAGACGGCTACAGCGCGGACTGGATGGCCCGGAGCAGCCGGAATTGCATGGCGCCGTCGTTGCCTCTTAGCGCGATGACGAAGCGCACCTGCCCGTGCTTGGAGGTGCTTTCGTAGCCTGCCAATGTGCGGACGCCGTCGAGGCTGCCGGTCTTGTTCGCGCCGCCATCCCGGCCGCGGAGCAGGTTGGCGTACGGCGTGAACAGGCCGAGCACCTTGGTGAAGCCGCGGGCCATGAAGCGGTTGCCGCGGCTGATGCCCGAGCCCTCCTCGAGTTGGATAGCTTCAGCGAGGCCGTGCGAGGCGAGGATCTCGCGCGCAACCTGTAATGATTTCTCCAGGCTGACAGGACCGCCCTGGCGGTGCCCGCCGATCTCCAGGAAAACCTGGTTGGCAATGTAGTTGTTCGAGGCGCGAAGCAGCTCGACGAGGATCTCTGAAAGGGCGCGCGACTGGCGGTGAACATAGACCGGCTCCAGGCCCTTGGGCACGGCTCCGGTTGAAATCTTGCCTTTGACGCTGCCTCCCGCCCGCTCGATGAACGCGGCGATCAGCTCGCCGGCGTATTGCAGGCTCACCGCAGGGTCTTGGCTCAGGCTGATGCGGCCGCGACCCTTGGGGCCGCGCGCCCGGAACTGGCTGATCGCAACGGGAGTGATCGGGGTCTGTTTCTCGGCGGAGCGGACGCTCTTGTCGCGGCGCACGGCGTAGATCGTGTTGAAGTTCACCGCCAGGGCGGAGTTCAGGGCATCGTAAGCCTCGTTGCTGTCCTCGATGCCCGGGACGCGCAGGTCGGCGGGGTAGTAGCTCGCGTCGAGCACGATGCCAGCGAGCGGCTGCTTGCCGATCGCAGCGACCAGCCGTGGCGCGAGCAGAGCGAGCTCTTCGGAGATCAGGAAAGGATCTCCGCCGCCGCGCACGTACAGCACCCGCTTGTTGTCCAGGTAGAAGCGGGTTTGGAAGCGATAATCACCGCCCAGCACCTCCAGTGCCAGCCAGGCGGTTACGATCTTGGTGATCGAGGCGGGGACGAATGGCTCGTCAACGTTCTGAGCAACCAACTCGTTGCCATCGGCGTCCATGACCAGCACCAGCGCCTGCGGAGCCAGCGCCGCAACCTCCTCCTTGGCACCGGCCAGGACCGGAGCGGGCAGCAGGACGAGGGCTAAGAGCAGCAGGCGAAACCACATGGCGACTCCCGCGTGGGATCGCGTCGGCACCCAGTTCGGGAGCGGAACTGTTGTGCACGGGCACGCTCTTTAGTTACGCACATCGCACTTGGTGGGACAATCTTGAAGTCAAGCCCGAGGGCATGCTTTTCCGAAAAACCGCTGCATACTTTCGGGATCATGCTCTAGACTTGCGCCAATCATGATGAGGTTGCCATGACGCTCTCCCGCCGCACTCTGCTCACCGCTCTTGCCGCAACGCCGCTGTGGTCGCGCTCAGCGCTCGCCGCCTATCCGGACCGGCCGATCCGGCTGATCGTGCCGTTTGCCGCGGGCGGCAATGCCGATCTGGTGGGACGCCTGGTCGCCGAAGGCATGGCGCCCTCGCTCAACGGCCAGAGCGTGGTGGTGGAAAATCGCGCCGGCGCGGGCGGCAGCCTCGGCGCAGGGCAGGTGGCGTCGGCCGCGCCCGACGGCTACACGCTGCTGGTCGGCTCCAACGGCCCGCTGACCGTCAATCCGTTCGTTCAGGCCAAACTCAGCTATGACCCGCTCAAGGATTTCGTCGCGGTCGGGCTCGCCAATCTCGCGCCGCACACCCTGGTGGTGCACGAGTCGATCCCGGCCAAGACCGTGACCGAACTGGTGGCGCTGTCCAAGACGCAGCCACTCACCATCGCCACCTCCGGTGCCGGCAGCGCCGGCCACATGACGCTGGTCCGCTTCATGGCGGCGACCGGCGCCAACATCACCCACGTGCCGTATCGCGGCGGCAACACGCTGGTGCCGGACATGCTGGCCGGCACGGTGTCCGGCGGCATGACCGAGCTGTCGACCGCGCTGCCGCATTACAAGGCCGGCAAGATTCGCATCGTCGCCGTCGCCTCGGCGCGGCGGCCGGTGCTGGCGCCCGACGTGCCGACCATGATCGAGTCCGGCGTGAAGGACTTCCTGGCGGCGAGCTACGTCGGCGTGATGGCGCCGGCCAAGACGCCGCCCGACATTATCGCGGTGCTGGAGAAGGCGCTGATCAAGGCGCTGGCCGAGAAGTCCTTGCAGGACAAGTTCCTGGCGACCGGGGCCGAGCTGGTGCCAGAGCCGTTGCAGAACTCCAAGGGCTTTGGCGACTACATCCGGAAGGAATACGACAACACCAAGCAGGCCGCGCTGTCGGCCGGGCTGAAGCCGGAATAGCGGCCGGCATTTTGCCGCACGGCGCTTCCGGCGGTCGCGGGCTGCCGAACTCTGCTATGATTGGCCTTGCGCTTTTTGGCGCGGGAACAGCGGCACCACCAGCGCGCCGAAGGGACGGCGGAATGCGATTTGCAATTCCGGCCGGGCGTGCCAGCAGGGGGAATTCAGATGGCCAAGATCCACAACGTGCGGCTCGGTAGCCTGGTCACGGCGCTGGCGCTTCTCTGCACCAGCGCGGTCGCCGAGGAAGCCTATCCGTCGAAGCCGGTTCGCATGATCGTGTCGTTCGCGGCCGGCGGGCCGACCGACATCGTCGCCCGCGTCATGAGCGCCAAGATGGCCGACCTGCTGGGACAGCAGTTCGTGGTGGAGAACCGCACCGGCGCTGGCGGCAACACCGGCGCCGCCGACGTCGCCAGGTCGGCGGCGGACGGCTACACCTTGCTGATGGCGACGGTGTCGACGCACGCCATCAATCCCGGCCTGTACAGCAAGATGCCTTACGATCCGATCGCCGATTTCACGCCGATCGGCCAGGTCGGCGTGACGCCGATCCTGCTGATCGTGCATCCGTCGGTTGCGGCGACCGACGTCAAGAGCCTGGTGACGCTGCTCAAGGCCAATCCGGGCAAGTACAGCTACGGCTCGTCCGGGGTCGGCTCGATCCTTCATTTGTGTGGCGAGCAGTTCAAGAGCGCGGCCGGCGGACTCGACGTCGTGCACGTTCCCTATCGCGGCTCCTCGCAATTGATGAAGGACCTGGTGGGCGGCCAGATCTCGATGGCGTTCGACGCCACGCCGAGCGCCGGCCCGCAGGTGGAGTCCGGCGCGGTGCGCGCGCTCGGCGGCGGCATGGCGCAGCGGCTGCGCACCATGCCGAACCTGCCGACCATGCAGGAGCAGGGGCTCGCGGGCTTCGACTGCTACACCTGGAACGCGATCCTGGCGCCGACCGGCACCCCGCAACCGGTCGTCGCAAAGCTCAGCGCGGCGGTGCAGAAGGCGATGGACGATCCGGCGGTGTTCAAGCGCCTGCAGGAGGTCGGTGTCGATCCGACGCCCGGACGCGGACCGAAGGAGACCGCCGCGTTCATCAAGACCGAGCTGGCGAAATGGGCGCCGATCATCAAGGCCTCCGGCGCCCAGGTGAATTAACCGGGTGATTGACCAGGTGAACTGACGCAGCGACGGCCTCCGCGCGGCCGCGGCGCATACGCTATGGCTTGAGGCGCTGTGGCCTAAGGTGGCACGAGATTGAGGCGCACTCTCGTTCCTCCCCCGCAAGGGGGGAGGGGAAGCGCGCGCTGCGTCGCCTTTGCGGTAGGGGACTCGCCGCCCCCCCCCCGCGTCTTCAGAATCCCGCAACATTAGAGCTTGGCCTCAGGCTGTCCGCGCCGACACTGAGCGCAGCGTCCTTCGTAAGAAGGACTATGCTCTGATGTCCCTTGATGATCGGCCAATGGATCACGGCAATATGCAATCCAAGCTGGATGACCTGACGCTGAAACCATCCCCAATCGAAATAAACGGCCTGCGCGGGATGGGCCTCGTTCACGAACAGGCAATGTTGATCTTCGCCGAGCACCGGAATCATCGCCCGGTTGAAAAAGAACCATGTCGTTCGGATCACACCATTTTTCGCCACAAGCGCGGCCAGCTCCCGCAGATAGAACTCGGCTTGATCGAGGACGAGATGCGTGAAGACCGAATGCGCGTTGACGAGCGTGAAGTGATCGCGCTGAAAGTCGAGTGGACGCATCGTGACGCGCGAATTTTCCGGCGCGTATAATGAATTGTAGACGTCGTGGTGGTGAAATTCGAAACCGGGGTGCTTGAGATTGGCTTGGCACCACCCGATCAGCAGCCGCGATGGCTCGACGCCAACATACTCCTGCGGGGGCTGCTTCATCTGCATGAGTCGTCGCGCGTCCCGACCACAACCACAGCCAAAATCGAAGACAAGGGAGTGCAGATGATCCTCCGGAATCGCGACATTGACGTCACCAAACACCGGTCCGCCATCAGCGTTGTCGAAAGCGGCTGGGTCTGTGGGTCCCACGATCCTCCGAAGTTCGAGAGGCGGCATCGGCAAGTGCGTCGAGTTCATAGTGACTCCAAGTTCTAGAGCCGCCCTCGTTGGCGGCCTCGTCGTCTCCACAATAGCCCGTCGAAGACGCGCGTGAACGCGCTTATGGTGCTGCGCTGCGCCCGGGACACCGAATACGCAGTCGTGCCGCGCCCCGGAATGACGGCGCTGCGTGTCTCTCGGCGATCATTCCGCGCTAGTTCTCCGGCTGCGTCATGCGCCGGGCCTGCTCGATAAGCGCTGGCGGCGTGCCATAGAAATCGCTGAAGATCTGCGCAGTCTCCTCGCCCGGGATCGGATCGAAATCGATCTCCATGCGCTTGGCATCGGCCTGCAACGCCGGGTCGGCGAGCGTCGCCAGCATCGCCTTGCGCAGCGCCGCCACCCGATCCCTGGGCGTGCCGGGCGGCGCGGCCAGCGGACGCGCCAGTTCGGTTTGGCGGAAGATCACATCGGCAACCCGGCGCTGATCGTCGGTGGTGAGCATCGAGTAAAGCGGCGTGGCGTCGCCGAAGAACGACACCGCATTGTCGCGCCCGAATTGCACGATCATCTTCAGTTCGCCGGTGTTGATGTGAGAGCCGAACGCGGCGCGGGCCGAGGATTCGAACATGCCGCAACTGCCGTCGACCTCGCCACGCATCATGGCGAGCGAAACATCCTTGGTGCCCTTGTAGCCGTAGACGATCCGTAGGTTGGCGCCGAGCATGTTCTTGAGGAACAACGGGTGCTGGCTGGTGATGGCGGTCGGCGAGGTCGATCCGAACGTCACCGTGCGCCGGGCTTTGATCAGGCCCGCCAGGTCCTTGATGTCTTGGCCCGCGCCCTTCCAGACCGCGCAGCTTGCGATGTCGCGGTGCAGGCTGCCGATCCACTCGAACTGGCGAGGATCGTAGGTCGCGGCCTTGTTGCCGAACAAGGGCTCGAGCGCGGTCGAGGAGGCGAACACGCCGAGCGCCGTGCCATCCTTCGGCGACACCGCGAACAGCGTGTTGGCGACCCGCATCGAGCCCGCGCCCGGCGCGTTCTGTACGATGATCGCCGGATTGCCCGGCATGTGCTTGCGGAAGTAATTGGCGAACAGCCGCGTGGTGGTGTCATAGCCGCCGCCGGCGCCGAAACCGATCTGGATGGTGATGTCCTTGCCGGCGTAGAAGTCGGCCACCGGATCGGCGTGCGCAGCGTCGAGCGCAGCGCTCGCGGCGATCAGCGCGAGGAGGGCGCGTGCTGCCTGCCTAAGCATGGTCCCGGCTCCGCTAGCGTTGCTCCAGCTTGGCTGCGTCGCGCACCTTGGACCACTTGGCGAACTCGTCCGCCATGAATTGGTCGAACGCCTCGGGGGTCGATCCCTTCACGATCACGCCCGCCTTGATCAGCCGCTCGCGGATCACCGGCTCCTCCAGCATCTCGTTGAGCGCCTTGTTGAGCTTGGCGGTGACCGGCTTCGGCATGCCGCGTGGCCCATAGACCGCATACCAGGTGGTGACGTCGTAGCCGGGCGCGACGCCGGACTCGATCGCAGCGGGTACGTTCGGCGTTGCCGGGAAGCGATCCTTGCCGGTGATCGCGAGCGCGCGGACCTGGCCGGACTCGACCTGGCCGAGCAGTGCAGTGATGGTGTCGAACAACACGTCGACGTTGTTGGATAGCAGCGCGGCAAGCGCCTCCGGCGAGGTGCGGAACTGCACCTGTTGCGCGTCGATGCCGGTGACCTGTTTGAACAGTTCGGCGGCGAGATGCTGGGTCGCTCCGTAGCCTGGGCTTGCGAAGTTGATCTTGCCGGGATTGGCCTTTGCGGCGGCCACCAATTCCCTGATGTCCTTGTAGGGCGCGTCCGGTCGCGTCACGATGAAAACGCCCGCGGTTGCGATCTGGCCAACCAAGTCGAACACCTTGAGCGTGTCGTAGCGCGGCACCTTGGTCATTACCGCCGAGATCACCTGGCCCGCGGTCATGATGCCGAGCGTGTAGCCGTCCTTCGGCGCGTTCGCGACCAACTCGTTGCCGATCATGCCGCCGGCACCGGCGCGATTCTCGACGACGACCGATTGGCCGAGCTTCTCTTGCAGGCGCTGCGAAACGATGCGGCCGATGATGTCGGAGCCGCCGCCCGGCCCGAACGAGATGATCATCTTGATGTTCTGCGTCGGATAGTCCTGCGCACAGGCGGGCCCGCTGACGCTGGCCGCAAGGACGCAGGCGGCGGCGATCGTCAGCATTGGTCGTTTCATGATGTCCTCCCGGCAGGCGCGACTAGGCCCGCATCCTAAGCGCGAAGGCCGGGCCGGAGGAATAGTGGCGCAGAGTCGCGGCGGTACCGGCCGAGCGGCCGGACAGCCGGCAACCGCCGCTTTACACTCGGCGCTGCGGCGGCCGGCGTCGAGAACGGATGCGCATGGCGAGGCCGTAAGGTGCCGCGATGCCGTCGTCCGATCCTCGCGCCGCTCATGTCGTCTCTAGAGGGGCGCTGCGGCTTGCACTGTTTCCTTCGTTCTTCTGGCGCAGCGACGCGGGCGGTGCGCCGCATGGCGTCGGTGTCACCATCGCGCGGGCGCTGGCTCGGAGCATCGGCGTTAAGCTCGATTGCACGGTCCATGGCTCGCCGCCCAAGGTCGTCGAGGCGCTGGCCGCAGGGTGCGCCGACGTGGCCTTGCTCGGCATCGATCGGGCGCGCGCCGCCGACGTCGATTTCTCGCCGCCGCTGATGTCGGCCGATTTCACCTATCTGGTGCCGGCAACCTCGGCGGTGCGCGCCATCACCGACGCCGACCGGCCGGGCGTCCGCATCGCGTTGGTTCGCCACCACGCCATGGACGGCGCGCTGCAGCTTACGCACGCCGCACGCGTCTATGCCGAGACGCCGGACGCGGCGTTCGAACTTGTCCGCGCCGGCGGAGCCGACGTGCTGGCCGGCATCCGGCCGGGCCTGCTGTCCTACGCGGCGCAATGGCCGGGCGCGCGCGTGCTGAGCGAGCACTACGGCCGCAACATCATCGCGCTGGCGGTGCCAAAGGGTGTGGCAGATTGGCGCGCCTTGGTTAACGACTTCGCCGCGCGGGCGCGGGCCGACGGAATCGTGCGCCGGGCGATCGCGCAGGCCGGGCTTGCGGGCGTGCAGCCGGAATAAACCGATGTTAGGTTTGTTTTCGATCTGACGACAACCGATTCAGAATAAACCGATGTCAGGTTTGATCTCGATCTGACAGCAATCAAAGTAGGGAATGGTAATGAACAGGACCGGACGGCGGAGCTTCATCAAGAGCGCAGCGGCGGCCGGCGCCGCGCTGGGCAGCGGCGTGCTCGCAGCTCCGGCGGTGTGGGCGCAGGCCTATCCCAACAAGCCGATCAAGTTCATCGTGCCGCTCGCTCCCGGCGGCGCCATCGACTTCATCGCGCGCGCGCTGGGTGAGCGCCTGTCGGCGACCGTCGGACACCAGATCGTGGTGGAGAACCGCACCGGCGCCGGCGGCACCATCGGCATGGACGCCGCCATGAAGAGCGACCCCGACGGCTACACCATCCTGATCACCAACGATAACGCGGCCAGCGCGCCGCACATCATGCATCTGTCGTACGACTACACCAAGGAGCTTTTGCCGGTGTGCTACCTCGGCCGGCACGGCCAGATCCTGGCGGCACACAAGGACCTCGGCGTGAGGTCGGTCAAGGAGCTGGTCGATTACGTCAAAGCCAATCCGGGGCTCGGGCTCGCGACCTCGGGCGTCGGCTCGAACCAGCACGTGCTGTGCGAATGGTTCAAGCGCGAGGCCAATATCAAGATCGATCATGTGCCCTATCGCGGCGCCGGCCAGGCGATCAACGACCTGATCGCGGCGCATGTGAAGGTCGCTATGCTCGGGCCGACCTCGATGATCCCGCATTGGAAGGCCGGCACGCTCAACCTGCTGGCGCAATCGACCGCCAAGCGCAATCCGACGCTGCCGGAGATTCCGACCTTCGTGGAGGCGGGCTACAAGGACCTGGTGCTGGAAGCCTGGTATGGCGCCTTCGCGCCGAAAGGCACGCCGCCCGAGATCCTGTCGAAGCTCAACACCGAGATGAACAAGGCGCTCAAGGACCCGAAGCTGGTCGACACCTTCACCAAGGGCGCGATCGAGGCGGTCGGCGGCGGCACCGAGGAGATCACCCAACTGGCGCGCGCCGATTCGGAGAAATACGCCAGGCTGGTGAAGGAGCTGAACATCCGCACCAATTAGCGCATGATCCCGAAAAAGCCCGCCCCGGACTTGATCCGGGTGGCAACCGGGCCAACTCGGACGCTTACCTCGAAGGATCCGACTGGGGCTTCCGGCAAATGATGCTGTGCGACACCGGCACGATGGATGCCGGTAGACTGCCGTCATCGACGCGGACCGAGACATGGACGTACGTCGCGGTGTTCTCCAGAATCTCGACTTCGACCTGGTAAGCCTTCAACTCGTACTCGACCACGTAGACCTTTATCTCGCTCAGCTCGGACAGCAGTCGGTCGCACGGCACCGCCGACCAGCGCTGCACCTCGAGCTCGAGAACCTTCCGCCAAATCTGCCTTCAATTCATGTCGTCGCTGTCCCGCGTTCCTCTCCTAGAGCGTCTCGCGGGGCTTCGCGTCCCTGATCAGTGCTGGAGTTGGTGCTCCTGGCCGGCAAACACCGCGTTCACCATGTCGGCGTTGCTCACTCCGTAGCGGGCCAATGCAACGACGTCGACAAAGTACGCCCCACTGCTCGGTATCACCGTCTGGGGCTGCTCCGGGACAGGCGCGCCGTCAGCCGGCGCTGGTTGATCGGCGACCAGGTCGGCGGCGGCGAAATGCTCATTCAGCATTTTGGGCAGATGGTCCGAAATCCGCTTCCGCTTTCAAATCCGGCAGCGCGAGTTCGGCCCCGGCTGTTGCGGCAACGCCCAACACGGCATCAGGCTTGGCGAACGCCGAGGCGGCATCCGCCCGGCCGCTCGCTACGACCTCGCCCGCTTGGTTGCCCTCTTGGCCGCCCGGATCAATGTCGTGAATAGCGGCTATCATTAGGACTTTATCGGCGCCTGCATCATCCTTGCCGGGAACGCGACCGGCGACCAGCTGTTGCAGGTCGATGATCTGTTCGCCTTCACCGGGGTTAGAGTCTGGCGTGTCTGTCAGGGATGCCCGTTCGGCTGGCTCGGAGGCGCTGCCGGCCTTGTTGCCATCGACCGGCTCGCCAGTGGTCGCATCGATCACGGCCGATCGCTCGGCAGGATGCCCGTCATCGGCACGGGATGGCATGGGCGCTTCGATCGGACCCGCCGCGCCTCCATGCGTCGAGATTTCAAGATCGGCCACCATCTGGGCGATCACGGTCGCCTGACCGTCAGCCGAGTGCGTCACCCAGGGGTTGGTGACTGGAGTAGCTTCATCCTGGGCGTCACCGATTGCATTCCCGCCCCCGACGGCTTGGTGGGCAAGGAACTCCGGGCTGTCGGCTGTCGGAACAATTGCATTGGCGTGATCTGCACCGGCGGAGGTCGCCAGCCAATCGCGTAGCGTGGCAAGAGCACTGCTCGCGCTCGACCGCGCCGCGACATCCGGATCGTTGATGGTTTCAGCAGCCGACATGTCGGTGGAACCCGTTACGAGTGATCGCGTCAAGGCAACAGTCTAGGCGGGGGCCAACGCTCCGCACAACCCGCTCACACGGATGCATAGTATAGGCGAGCGAAGCGACGCCGTTCTTCGAACGGCTATGGCCGGGACGGGCGCACGCAGCTTAGCGCGCCTGGCCGTCCTCGAACTTGCGGTGAAAGATTTCGCCGAGCGCGACGTAGAAGAATCCGTTGAGGCGCCCGATCGGATCGAGCTTCTTCATATCGATATAGCCGTCGGTCATGCAGGCCGAGTCGACATGGAAGTAGATCACCTCGCCGATCACCAGCGGGTGCCGGTTGGGACCGAGCTCGATCACCTGGTGCAGCTTGCACTCGAAGTGGATCGGCACCTCTTTGACGCGCGGCGGCTTGACCTTCAGGCTCGGGAGCGGCGTCAGCCCGGTGTTGGCGAATTCGCATTCCTCCTCGGGGATGGCGTTGGCGGTGTCGACCATCTCCTTCCACACCGGCTGGGTCACCACGTTGAAGCAGAACTCGCCGGTCTCGCGCACGTTTTTCAGCGTGTGCTTTTCGCTGCCGTCCGGATTGCGCGCGATGGTCAGCGAGATCATCGGCGGAATGACGCACACCACGGTAAAGAACGAAAATGGCGCCAGGTTGGTGATGCCCTTGGCGCTCACCGTCGAGGCCCAGCCGATCGGGCGCGGCACCACCGCGCCGGTGAGCAGGCGATAGACCTGGCGCGGGCCGATCGTGGCCGGATCGAATTCGAGGTAGGAGGACATGAGCGGCGGACCTTTTGTGAGGGCCTGAGCGTAGCGCGGATCGCGCGGCCGGAAAACGTCGGCGCTCGCTGCGCGTTGGTCGCGTAGACCCGCAAGCCTGCGCCGGCTACGGTGCGGGCCCCGGCGCCGCCCCAAGACAAGGACACCGCAGGCTCCATGACCATCGAATTCCTGGTCACGTCACTGATCGTGATCGTCTCGCCGGGCACCGGCGTGCTCTACACGCTCGCGGCCGGCCTTTCGCGCGGCGCGCGCGCCAGCGTGGTTGCGGCGTTCGGCTGCACGCTCGGCATCGTGCCGCACATGGCGGCGGCGATTCTCGGGCTGGCGGCACTGCTACACACCAGTGCGCTCGCGTTCCAGACCTTCAAGTGGCTCGGTGTCGCCTATCTGCTGTACATGGCCTACGCCGCATGGCGCGAGCGCGGCGCGTTGCGGGTCGAGCAGGCGATCGGCGCGCGCTCGGCGCTGAAGGTGACGATCGAAGGCATCCTGATCAACATCCTCAACCCGAAGCTGTCGATCTTCTTCTTCGCCTTCCTGCCGCAGTTCGTCGCGGGCGATGAGGCGCACCCGCTCGCGCACATGGCGCTGCTCAGCGCGCTGTTCATGGCGCTCACATTCGTGGTGTTCGTCGGCTATGGCCTGTTCGCGGCAACGATCCGCGAGCACGTCATCTCGCGGCCGCGGGTGCTGCTCTGGATGCGGCGGACGTTTGCGGCGGCGTTCGTCGCGCTTGGTGCCAGGCTTGCGCTGGCGGAAAGGTAGGCCATGACCAAACAACTGGCAGGCAAGATCGCGATCATCACCGGTGCGAGCAATGGCATCGGCCGCGGCATCGCCGAGACGTTCGGCGCCGAGGGCGCCAAGACCGTGCTGGTGGCGCGCCGCGCCGACGTGCTGGATGAGGTCGCGGCCGGCATTCGCGCCAAGGGCGGCGAAGCGCTGGCGATCCCGACCGATCTGACACAGGAGCAGCAGGTCGCCGCGCTGTTCGCGAAGGTGAAGAGTGCCTACGGCCGCCTCGACGTGCTGGTCAACAACGCCGGCGTTGCGACCCACATCAACACCGAGGACATCACGCTGCAATACTGGCGCGAGGTGCTCGACATCAACCTGACCGCGCAGTTCCTGTGCGCGCGCGAGGCCATCCGGATGATGAAGGCGCAGACGCCGCCGGGCGGCCGCATCATCAACATGGGCAGCGTCTCGGCCAAGACGCCGCGGCCGGACTCGCTGCCCTACACGGCGACCAAGTTCGCGATCCAGGGCATGACGCACCAGCTGACGCAGGATGGGCGCAAGCACAACATCGTTGCCTCGATCATCCACCCGGGCGCGACGCTATCGTCGTTCACCACCCGCCGCGGCCGCGCCAAGGCTGGGCCCGGCGCCACGGCGGATGACTACGTGATGGCCGCGGAGGACGTCGCCAAGGTCGCGGTGCTGATGGCGGCGCTGCCGGGCGAGGTGAATCTGTACGAGGCGACGATCTTGCCCAACCACATGCGGAGCTTCATTGGGCGGGGGTAGGGCTTGGAGTCATTAGAGCGTTACAAAAGACGTTAATATGAGGGCTGTTTAGCTAGCCAATTTCACTTTGCAGCCCTGCGAATTTGTATGTTGTGCACCGCAGCAAGCTCCCTCAGAAGATGGTTGCCAGAGGGAACCAATGCGCGTGTGGATCAAAATGGGCATGGTCGCCCTTGGACTCTCAGCCACATTCTTAGCCCTTTGTGTGCTCGTTGCCTTTGGTGTTGCACGCATCTTGTAGGCCGCGCTTCGGCGCCGGCGCGAAGTGGGATCAGGTAGATGGGGATGAGCGAGGACACCCGTGGACTACTGAAAGTAATGGCCATTTTGGGAGGCATGTTGGCCCTAACCCTGTGGTTCCACTTTGGAGATCCGCCATTCAAATGAGTTCATGCCCCAGGCCCTGGTCGGGCTTGTCCTGGCTTCGTGCGCGGCGCTAGCTTGCCTCCATGACCACCGACACCATTGTGCTTCCAACCGCGGCCGACGTCGATGCGGCGGCGAAGAAGCTTGCGGGCGTCGCCGTGCGCACGCCGCTATTGAATTTCCCGGTGCTCGATTCGCGGCTGAACGCGCGCGTGTTCCTCAAGGCCGAGACCTTGCAGCGCACCGGCTCGTTCAAGTTCCGCGGCGCCTATAACCGGATTTCATCGATCCCGCAGGATCGGCGCGCCGCCGGCGTGGTCGCCTATTCTTCCGGCAATCACGCCCAGGGCGTGGCGCATGCGGCGGCGCTCTGCCGCGCGCCGGCGGTGATCGTGATGCCGTCGGACGCACCCAAGGCCAAGCGCGAGCGCACCGCGGCGCTCGGCGCCGAGGTGGTGCTCTACGATCGCGACCGCGAAGACCGCGCCGCGATCGCCCGCGACATTGCGCAAAAGCGCGGCGCCGTGCTGGTGCCGCCGTTCGACGATCCGCTGGTGATCGCGGGCCAGGGCACCGCCGGCCGCGAGATCTGCGAGGACCTGGACGAGCTTGGACTGAAGCCCGACGTGGTGGTGGTCGGCGCCTCGGGCGGCGGACTGATTGCCGGCATTGCGCTGGCGATCAAGGCGCGGGTGCCTGAGGCTGTGTTCTACTCGGCCGAGCCCGAAGGCTTCGACGACACCGCGCGCTCGTTTCGCAGCGGCCAACGCGAGCGCAACCCGCGCATGAGCGGTACGATCTGCGACGCGCTGATGACCGAGACGCCGGGCCGCATCACCTTCGAGATCAATCGCAAGCTGGTGGGGCAGGGCGTCGCCGCCAGCGATGCCGAGGTCGGCCGCGCGGTCGCCTTTGCGTTCCGCGAGCTCAAGCTCGTGGTCGAGCCCGGCGGCGCGATCGGCCTTGCCGCGCTGCTTGCGGGCAAGCTCGACGTCGCCGGCAAGGTCGTGGTCGCGGTGCTGTCGGGCGGCAACGTCGACGCCGAATTGTTCTCAAAGCTGGTCGCGGCGTAGGTCGCGCGATCGATGCGCGTCACCGTTATTCGATCACCTCGTCGACGCGCAACAGGAAGTCCCGGCTGATGGTCAAACCGAGCGCTTGCGCTGTCCTCAGGTTGACGACGAGTTCGAGTTTGGTTGGTTGCTCGATCGGCAGTTGGGCCGGCAGCGTTCCCTTGACGATCTTGTCAACATAGGAGGCGGAGCGCCTGTAAAGGTCCGCAAGGCTCGGGCCGTAGGAGAGCAGGCCGCCGGCGAGCGGAAACTCCACCTCTGGATGGACGCCAGGGAGTTTGTGGTTGATTGCTAGGGTAACAATGCGCTCACGCTGGCTGAACAGCAAAGCGTCGGCGAGCGTGATGACACCGTCGGCCTGCCACTCGACCATGGCGGCGAAAGCGCGCGGCAAATCGTCCGCGGCTCGCGCTTCGAAGGTGCGCGCGCTTATGCCCAACGCTCGACTGACCATCTCGGTGTCCTGAAGGTAAGCGCGGGCGGTTGTGTTGTCGGGCTGCGCCAACATGGCGAGCCGCGAAAGGCTCGGTTTGATGTCTTTCAACAGTTCGACGCGCTTGCCGGCTAGTTGGTAACCGACCGACATCGTCAAACCCGTCAGATTGGCGCCGGGGCGCGCCATGCTGGAAGCCAATTGCTCCGCCACCGGGTCGGTGGCCAACGCAAAGACGACTGGGATGGTGGCCGTTGCCGCTTTGACGGCCTTGGCCGTGGCCGAACCGTCCACGACGATAACATCCATGTTTAGACGGACTAGCTCCTCCGCAAGCGGACCCAGGCGGGGCAGTGCGCCGGCCGCGTAACGCTGCTCGATAGCGATGTTCTGGCCCTCGATGTATCCGAGCGCACGCAAGCCGTCCCGAAAAGCGTTGAATTGCTTTTCATGCGGACTGGCATAGCGAAGAAAGCCGATCCGCGTGACCTTGGTTTGCTGCGCGCGCGCTGTAAACGGCAGCGCTGCCGCGCCAGCCAAAGCCGCGATGAAATCGCGCCGCTTCATGTCTCCCCCAGGCTCAGGACAAGGCATCGTATCGGGTCAAGCGAGTGCTTTGATAGGGGCTGAAGACCGGCTTTCGCTGCTGCACCATGAGATGCTGGCCGATGTCTCAGTTGAGGTCGCGCTTCTCGCCGATCATCGCGCAAAAAACGCGTCCGAAGCCATACAGTGTGATCATCAAATGATCCCCGCGCGGACGTTCGTCGACAGTTCCCAAGCTCAGGGACGGGGCGACGCAACCTCGTCCGGCCACGTCCTAGCTGAACAGCGCGAGCCTTTCCTCCGGGCTCATGGCGTTCAGCGGCGCCAGCGGGTCGTGCCGATGGCTGGTAGGCTGTTCGGCGCTGGATTGCTTCGGCTCGGGCACTTGGGTTGACGCCGCCGCAATCGGAGTCATGGCGGCGACCGGCGGGCTTGGTTCGCTGCGGCTCGGCTTTGCGTTTCGGCGCCGGCCGGCCGGTCGAGATCGGGTTCGAACAAAAGTTCGGCGAGATCGTCGATGTCGGGATCGCGCATGGCTTCCGACGTGGCAGCGGCGGCCGCTGGGACGGCAACCGTGGCCTGCGGTTCGGCAGGCCCGACGGATGGCGCGGGCCAGTCCAGCGCTGGCGCAAGGACGAAAACCGCAGTCTCCGGCAATAGGGCTGGCGGAGCTTGCAGCTCCTCCCGGGCGAGCCATGCGCTTTCGGCCTTGCGAGTCTCGTCCGCCGCTGCATGCGGCGAAGGATCGGCTGTCGCGATCGCTTCCGCCGTTTCGGGCGCAATCGCCAGAGCAGGCTGCGTCTGCGGCGGCGGGAGTGGGGCCATTGCCGCAGGTTCCAGCACTGCGTCGGCCTCCGGCGCCGGCGCGCTCAGCGCCTGCACCATCGCCTGGAGCTCGGAGACGCTTGGCCCGGCCTCCGGGGTGTCGGCATGCGGGTCGTCGCCGCGGCCAAGCCGCGACACCACATCGGAAACGGTCGGCACCCGGGACTCGGCGGGCCGATAGTCAGCGCGCGGCGCGGCCGGCTCGATCGACGGCGCCGGCGGCGGCGTGAGCGGCTGGGGCACGGGCTCGCCACCGGCGATCTCGATCATGGCGTCGACCCGGTGCTCCAGCACGTCCAGCAGCATCGCGACGTCGCCCGGCCGCTCGGCGCCAAGCGTCACCGCGCGCTTGGCGCTGCCAAGCGCGACCGCGAGCTCGGCCAACGCCGGTCGCAGCTTGGCCAGCGCCGCGCGGTCGGCGTGCACCGCTGCCTCCATGCGGCTGAGCGCGGCCAGCACCAGTTCGGCGTCGGCGATGAATTCCGCCGGCGGGGCCTCGCTTGGCTGCGGCGCGCTTGCTATGGGCTCGCTGGACATGGGTGGGTGACCTGGGTGGGTAACCTGACGTGACCCGCTGCGAGACGGCCAATCTGCCCGATCGCCCCTGGAAGGCAAACCGACCGATGGCCGCGCCGGCGCAGTTCTCCACCGATCACTTCGCCCTTCGGCTGGGGCTGTTCTACGCGGCGCTCTTCTTTTTCGGCGGCGTGCAGCTGCCGTTTTTCCCGGTCTGGCTGGAGGCGAGGGGGCTCGACGCCAGCACCATCGGCCTGGTGATCGCGGTGCCGATGCTGGTGCGCATCGTCGCGACCCCGATCATCACCCATCAGGCCGACGCCCGGCAGGCGCTCAAGGCCACGCTGGTGATCGCCACGATAGTCGGCACGCTCGGCATGACCTTGGTCGGGCTGGCGCCTAGCGCGCTCGCCATCCTGCTCGCCTATGTGGTCGCCATGGCGGCGTGCTCGCCGGTGCTGTCGCTGACCGACGCCTATGCGCTGAACGGGCTCGGCGTGCGCGGCCGCGCCTACGGGCCGGTGCGGCTGTGGGGCTCGGTCGCCTTCATCGCCGGCAATGTCGGCGGCGGCCTGATCCTTTGGGTGATCGCGCCGGGCGACCTGATCTGGCTGGTGGTCGGGTCGCTGGTCGTTGCCGTGCTTGCGGCCATTGCCTTGCGCCCGCTCGACGCCGTGCCGCGGCCGGCGGCAGCCGAGCGGCGGCATTCGCCGCTGACCCTGCTCCGCAATCCGACGTTTGTTGCAGTCGCGCTCGCCTCCAGCATGGTGCAGGGCAGCCACGCGTTCTACTACGGCTTTTCGACGCTGGACTGGCGTGCCGCGGGCTTCGATGGCGTCACCATCGGCGTGCTCTGGGGCATCGGCGTCGCGGCCGAGATCGTGCTGTTCGCTTTCTCGGGCCGGCTGCCGGCAAGCTTGCAGCCGACAACGCTGCTGTTGATCGGCGGCTTGGGCGCGCTGATCCGCTGGACCGCCATGGCGTTCGATCCGCCGATGGCGGTGCTGCCCCTGCTCCAGCTCCTGCACGCTTGTTCGTTCGGCGCAGCGCATCTCGGCGCCATGGGATTTCTGGCGCGCGCCGTGCCGCGCGACAGGGCGGCCACCGCCCAGGGTCTGGTCGCGACGGTGTCCGGTATAGTGACGGCGTCGGCGACCGGCCTCTCTGGCGTGCTCTATGCCGCCTCCGGCAGCCTCGCCTATCTGTTGATGTCGATGATGACGCTGATCGGGCTTGCCAGCGCGCTCTTTGCGGCGCGTCGCGTCGGTCGCCAGGCGTGACCGTTAGCGCATGCCCTCGACCGATGTGCACTCGGGATACATCGAGAGCAGCTCGCGGCCGCGCAGGAACACCATTTTGGATGACAGCCCGCCGCGCCCATTGATCCACTTGCGTACATGAGCGGGGTACATGTCCCACAGCGCCTGGGTGCCGACATGGCTCGGCACCGGCTTGCCCTGCGGCCCCGGCATCCAGGCGGCATGGAAGCCCAGCATGGCGCGCCGTGTCACGCAGATGCGGTTGCGCGGCACGATGCCCAGCACCAGCGTGCAGGCCGACAGGCACACGCCGTCGATCACCACGCGCTCACCGGTGTTGCGGACCTGGGAATACTGATCGACGTAGGCGCCGATCCGGCCGCCGACGTCGTCGCTGATCCGCATGGTGGCGGAGGCTGCCGTGACGGCCAGTGCTGAAAAAATCGTGGCGACAGCCAAAGTCGTGCCAACGCGCATGACCCCCAAACCCCCTCGATCGCCGTCGCCTGCTATTAAGCAAATTAACCGCGCGCGAGGAAAGCGCAAAATACTTCTTCGACAGGTTTCTCGGCGGCGCCGTGGCCTTTGCACCACAGGCACGATTACCCTCCGCCTTATTTGATTATTCCCATACCGCTGGCCCCATCCGGCTGCGATCCGGCGGCAGTTTCCGGAAGGGTTCCAGGTGCTTCAGGAGGCCGGTTCCGTTCGCGGCGCCGCGCGGTGCGCCGTTGCGCCGCATCGACCGCGGCCGGAAAAACCCGGCGCCACGCCGCGATGGTCAGTGGGGCTGCGCAGCTTTCTGGTCGAGCCAGGCCTGCAGCTCTTTGGCGATCCATTCATTGGCTTCCAATTCGGTCGCGAAGCCTTTGATGTCCTCGACCTCGCCGCTCGGCCATTTGGCGGCGACCCACCAATCGCCGTTCTTGCTACGGCGGATCTGCATTACCGGGATTTCGCTCATGGCTGCGCCTACCTGTCCGTCGTCTGCACAGCAACCGCGGCAGCGCCCCAGAGTTCCAGGCGCCGGTCGCGAACGGCGAATCCGGGAACCCATGGGCCCGTGGACCGCGCTGGGCGTGCCGCGGGGCGTCACGGCGATGGACCGCGTCCGCGCCGGCGTGTAAATCCGGCGATCATGCCCGGCAAGCGCGTTCAGATCGACGACGAAACGTGGGCGGTCCTCGACCTCTTGGCGCGCGACCGCATGATGACCTTCCAGGAGGTCGCCGACGAGGCGTTTGCCGACCTGCTCAAGAAGCATGGCCGGCCGGTCGGCCTGAAGGCCGCGCTACGCAAGAGCGCCGGCGTGTCGGCCGACGTCATCCCGCTGCGCCGGCGGAAGAAGCGATAAGACGTTCGGGGGCGGTGGGACCACTGGGCCCGCTGGGCCCGCTTGGGGCCCACTCAGGCGCGCGCTTTGGCCCGCTTCTTGGCCTTCGCCGGCATCGCCGGCTGCAGCGGCGGCGACTTGCGGCCGCCCTTCTTTTCCATCTCCAGGCTGCGCTTGAGCAGGTCGATGACATTGCCGGTGGTGCGCGCCGGCGCGCGGGCCGCGACCTTGGAGACCGCCTTGCCGGCCTGCTTCTTCTTCAGCATCTCGACCACCGCGTCCTCGTACTCATCGACGAACTTGCTCGGGTCGAACTCGCCGGCCTTGCTGTCGACGATGTGCTCGGTGAGCTTGAGCATCTCGCCCGGGATTTTCACGTCCGGGATCTCGGCGAAATATTCCTTCTCGTCGCGGATCTCGTACGGATAGCGCAGCGTGACGCCGCGCATGCCCTTGCCCATCGGCTCAAGGATGATCGGCCGTTCGCGCTTGGCGATGACGACGCGGCCCAGGCCCACCATGCCCTTGGCCTTCATGGCGTCGCGGATCACCGCGAAGGCATCCTGGCCGACCTTGTCGTTCGGCACGATGTAATAGGGGCTGTCGTAGTAGCGCTCGTCGAGCTGCTTTTTCGGCACGAACGAGTCGATCTCGATGGTGTGGCTGCTTTCGACCTGCAGCGCTTCGATCTCGTCGTCTTCGACGGTGATGTAGACGTTCTTGTCGACCTGATAGCCCTTGACGATGTCGGCGTTCTCGACCTCGTCGCCGGTCTCGGCATCGACCTTGCGATAGCGGATGCGGTTGCCGGTGGTCTTGTTGATCTGGTTGAACGACACGCGCTCGCGCTCCGACGTCGCCGGATAGAGCGAGATCGAGCAGGAAACCAGCGAGAGCTTGAGATAGCCCTTCCAATTGGGGCGGGGTGCCACGCGAAACTCCTACGCTACAAGTGAAGCGGCCGCCGCACGGCCAAGCCGCAAGTATAGACCGTCGCGTAAAAGTCTGGAGTCTCGATTAACGAAAGCGCTTAACGCACGTTCCTGTTATGTCCGACAAAACCAAATGTTGTGCGGGATGCGACGCGCGACCACCGGGTCGTGGGGTCACTCCGCCTTGGCGCCGGATTCCCTGACCATCGCGCTCCACGGCGGCACCTCGCGGGCGATGTAAGCGGAAAACTCCTCAGTCGATCTCGGCAGCAGCAGCACGTTGAGCCGGTCGAGCGCGGCTTTCGTATCAGGCGATTTGAGGATGTCATTCACGGTGGCGTTGAGCTTTTGCACGATGGCGGGCGGCGTCTTCGGCGGCGCCATCAGCCCGGCCCAGGCGTTGCCCGGAAAATCGGCGAAGCCGAGTTCGCGCAAGGTCGGAACGTCGGGCAGGTCGGGCCAGCGCTGCGGCGTCTGCACGGCGATCGCGCGCAGCTTGCCCTCCTTGACCAGCGGCACCAGCAGCGTCAGCGCGTCGACCTGCATGTGCAGGCGGCCCGCGATCAAATCGGGGATCGACGGCGCGCCGCCGCGATAGGGCACATAGGTCATGCCGAGATCGGCCACCCGGTTGAGCGTCGAGCCCATCAACTGCGGCGGCGTGCCGAGCGAACCGCCATAGTTGAGCTTGCCGCGGTTCGCTCGCGCGTAGGCGATGAACTCCGCCATGGTGTTGGCGGGCAGGCTGGTCGGAATCACCACCAGGCTCGGAAACTCCGCCACCAGCGCGACCGGCACCAGCGTCATCGGATCGAAATCGAGGTTGGGGTAGAGCACCGGCGCGATCGCGACCATCGACAGCGTGCCCCACAGCAAAGTGTAGCCGTCGGGATCGGCGGTCACCACCGACTTGGCGCCGATGGTGGTGCCGGCGCCGGTGCGGTTTTCGACCACCACCGACTGGCCGAGCTTCATCTGCATCTGCTGGGCGACGGCGCGCGCCATGGTGTCCATCGGCCCGCCGGCGGCGACCGCGACGACGATTTTGATCGGCTTGTCGGGGTAGGACTGGGCCGCGGCGGGCACCGCGCCGGTCGCAACCATCAGGAATGCGAACGCTGCAACCATGATCCGAGTGGTCCGCATGGCTTTTGCCCCTGTTCGTGCCGAAACGCGACAGCCGCCCGCATATTACAGAAATTTAATTGGTGGAATGGCAAGAGATCATTCCTATCTGACCCGCATCGGATTCAAACCGGAAAGACATTGATCATGCGATACGGACTTGTTGCACTCTCGTTGCTGGGAATGAGTTTCCTGAGCTCTCCGGGACACGCGGATCCCTATCTCTGGTGCGCGGTGACCGGATCGAAGGCCAGCGAATCCTGCACCTTCAAAACCCTCGAACAGTGCCGAACGGTGATCTCGGCGACGGGCGGCGCATGCAGCCCGAACCTGGCGTACACCCGCCGCGCCGGCGAGCTTGGCCGCCGCCACCACGCGCTGCGTTACTGATCGCGCTCATCGCGTTTGCTTTTGAGGGCCCGGCGAGCTCACTCGCCGGGCCTTCGTCATTCGATCTTGGCGCCGGCGAGCTTCACCAGTTCGCCCCAGCGCTTGCCCTGGTCGGCGACGAAGGCGCCGAACTCCTGCGGCGTGCTGGTCTTGGCGATCGAGCTGAAGCGGTCGAGCGCGGTCTTGGCCTCGGCGGAGTTCAGCCCGGCGGTCAGCGCGGCGTTGAGCTTCGACACGATCGGCTCGGGCGTGCCGAGCGGCGCCACCACGCCGGTCCAGGCGTCGAGCGTGAAATCCGGGAAGCCCTGCTCGACCAAGGTCGGCACGTCGGGAATCTCCGGCCAGCGCTCGGCCCGCGCCATGGCGATCGCCCGCAGCTTGCCGGCTTTGACCTGCGGCATCAGGATCACCGTGCCGTCGATGGTGTAGTGGTTGCGCCCGGCGACCAGATCGATCACCGACTGTGCCGCGCCCTGGTACGGCACGAAGGTGACGTTGATCCCGGCCTTGTGCGCGAACAGCGCGCTGAGCAGGTGCGGCGGCGTGCCAAGACCTGCGCCGTAGTTCAGCTTGCCGGGGTTGGCCTTGGCGTGAGCCACGAACTCGCGGGCATTCCTGGCCGGCACCTCCTCCGGCACCACCATGACATGCGGCAACAGCGCGAAGCTCGAGATCGGCGAGAACATCTTGAGCGGGTCGATCCCGGCGTTGACGTACAGCGAAGGCGCAACCGCAAGCGAGCCGGACGAGCCGAACATCAACGTGTAGCCGTCGGGCGGCGAGGCGGCGACCGCCTTCGAGCCGATGGTCGAGCCCGCGCCCGGGCGGTTCTCCACCACCACCTGCTGGCCGACGCTGTCGGTGATGAACTTGCCGGCGAGCCGCGCCATGGTGTCGATCGGCCCGCCCGGCGGGAACGGCACGATCATCTTGATCGGCTTGTCCGGATAGGCCTGGGCGCGGACCGTTCCGGCCGGCACGATGCTGAAGGCTGCGGCGGCCGACAGCAGGGCGCGTCTGCTGATCATGAATGTTCTCCTCGTTCAACGCGTGCGTTCGGTCGCCGCCCGCCGCGATCCTAGACGGTCGCGCGCCGCCGCAGTAGTCGCATTTCAATTGGCCTTGAGGCCGGAACGTCGCACCACCTCGGCCCATTGCGCGCGTTCGCGGGTGAGAAATCGGTCGAACTCCTGGGCCGAGGCGGGCCGGACTTCGGCGCCGATCCGTTGCATCGCGGCCGCCGCTTCGGGCGCCACCAGGCTCTGATTGATCGCGCCATTGAGCCGGGCAACGATCGCCGGCGGCGTGCCGGCCGGCGCGACCACGCCGATGTAGGTCAGCGCGACATAGTCGACGCCGCTTTCGATCATGGTCGGCATGTCGGGAAGATCGGGGTTGCGCACCTCGCTCGACCAGGCGAGCGCGCGCAGCCGGCCCTCGCGGATCAGCGACATTGCGCCGGCGATGTCGCCGAAGAACATCTCGACCTGGCCGCCCATCACGCCGGTCATGGCGTCGGCTGCGCCCTTGTAGGGGATGTGCACGATATCGACGCCGGTCTTCAGCTTGAACAGCTCGGCGCCCAGATGGCTGGCATTGCCGGGACCGGCCGAGCCGAAGTTCAGCTTGCCGGGGTTGGCTTTGGCAAAGGCGATCAGCTCCTGCACGGTCTTCGGCGCGAAATCCGGCGCCACCACCAGCACCTGGTAGTTCTGCGACAGCTTGGCCACCGGCACGAACGCCTTCACCGGATCGTAGTCGCGGTTGTTGTTGACGATCGGCGTCACCACCAGCGAGCTGATGTTGCCGCACAAGATCGTGTAGCCGTCGGGATCCGCAGTGGCGACCGCCTTGCCGCCGATCATGCCGGACGCGCCCGGCCGGTTTTCGATCACCACCGGCTGGCCGAGCAGCGGCGCCAGCGGCTGGGCGACGATGCGCGCGGTGACGTCAACCGGCCCGCCCGGCGGGAACGGCACCACGAGCTTGATCGGCCGGTCGGGATAGGTTTGCGCGAGGGCTGGCGCAGAAAAGGCGAGCGCGGCGGTGGCCGACAGCAATGCGCGTCTGCTGAGCATGGTTCTTGTCTCCGGCGGATCATCACACTCCGTTCCTGCCCGAAAGCAGGGACGAACGCAGAGGGTGTTGGTCCCCCTAATTGATCTGCACGCCGCTCGATTGCACGATCTCCTGCCACTTCGGCGCCTCGTCGGCGAGGAAGGCGGCGAAGTCTTTCGGCGTGCCGATGCTCGCGGCGACGCCGATGCGCCGCATCGCCTCGGTCATCTCGGGCGAGGCCAGCGCCGCGTTGGTGGCGTCGTTGAGCTTTTGCACGATCGCTTCCGGCGTGCCGGCTGGCGCCCACAGCCCGGCCCAGAACGCCAGCGGCAGTCCCTTGTAGCCGCTCTCCACCATGGTCGGCACATCCGGCAGGTCGGGGTCGCGCTCCTTGGCCCAGACCGCGATGGCGCGCACCTTGCCGTCGCGGATGAGCGGCAGCAGCGTGGTGGTGGTGCCGATGTTGACGTGGATGGTGCCGCCCAGCATGTCGGTGATCGCCTGCATGCCGCCCTTGTAGGGCACGCTGGCAATGTCGGCGCCGTTGTTCTTGTGGAACCACTCGCCGACAAGCTGTGGCGCGGTGCCCTGGCCGTAGCCGAAGTTGAGCTTGCCGGGGTTGGCCTTGGCGTAGGCGATCAGCTCCTGCGGCGTCTTCACCGGCAGCGACGGTGGCACCACCGTGACCCACGAGCCCCAGGCGACGTTGGCGACCGGCACGAAGCTCTTGCTCGGGTCGAAGTCGAGGTTCTTGTACATCGCCGGCGCGACGACCATGCTCGAGCTTTGGAAGATCAGCGTATAGCCGTCCGGCTCGGCCATGGCCGCGAGCTTCATGCCGAGCGTGGTGCCGGCGCCCGGCCGGTTCTCGACCACGATGCTCTGGCCGAGCTTGAGGCCGAGATGCTGCGCCGTGAGCCTCGCCACCACGTCGACCGGCGAGCCCGGCGTGAACGGCGTGATCATCCGGATCGGCCGCGCCGGATAGTCCTGCGCCGTCGCAGAGCGCGTGATGCCGCTCGCCAGCAGAGCCAGGGTCAGGCTTCGTCGTGTGATCATCGTCATCCCCAGAGCGCCGGTCGGGGCGGGTGCACCAGGCTGCCTTCGTAGCGTAGCGCGTCGGGGCGGTCCTTCGCCAGCAGCAGCGGCCCGTCGAGATCGACGACCTGCGCCCGCTGCGCGAGCAGCACGGCCGGCGCCATGGCAAGCGAGGTCGCGACCATGCAGCCGACCATCAGTCGAAAGCCGAGCCGCTCGGCCTCCGCCGCCATCGCCAGCGCCTCGGTCAGACCGCCGGTCTTGTCGAGCTTGACGTTGACCGCGTCATAGCGGCCGACCAGCGCTGCAAGCCCGGCGCGATCGTGCACGCTCTCGTCGGCGCAGACCGCGATCGGACGGGCGGCGGAGGCGAGCGCGCCGTCATTGCCGGCCGGCAGCGGCTGTTCGACCAGCGTGACGCCGGCCGCGGCGCAGGCGGCGAGGTTCGCCGCGAGGTTGCCGGCGTTCCAGCCCTCGTTGGCGTCGACAATCAGCTCGGCGCGCGGCGCCGCCGCCCGCACCGCCGCGATCCGTTCCGGATCGGCGTCCTGGCCGAGCTTGATCTTGAGCAGCGCCCGAGCCGCGGCCTTGCTCGCGGCCTCGGCCATCGCGGCGGGCGCGCCGAGCGAGATCGTATAGGCCGTCGTCAACGCGCGCGGGGCGGGGATGCCGATGAGCTCGTGGACCGGTTTGCCGGCGCGCTTGGCCTCGAGATCCCAGAACGCACAGTCGAGCGCGTTGCGGGCGGCGCCGGCGGGCAGGGCGCTTTGCAGCCCGGTGCGGTCGAGACCCTGGCCCAGGGGCTCGATCATGGCCTTCAGCGCGGCGATGACGCCCGCGGCTGTCTCGTTGTAGCGGCCATAGGGCACGCATTCGCCGCGGCCGCGATGGCGGCCGTCGCTGAGCATGGCGACCACCACCTGCGCCTCGGTCTTGGCGCCGCGGCTGATGGTGAAGGCGCCGGCGATCGGCCAGGCCTCGGTCTGCACCGAAAGCGAAAGCGGCAGGGGCATCTGCGGTGCCTAAAACAAAACGGGCGCGCCGTTCAAGCGCGCCCGTCGGATTGTACTCGGTCTTCGGCTATTCGCCGAACCGGCCGGCCGCGTGCGCCAGCATGGTGTAGACCTTGCCGGTCTCCGACGTCAGGTAAGTGCGCGCCACCACCTGGCCGCGGTCGTCGCGGGCGACCTCTTCCAGCAGCCGCTCGAACTCGCCGATGTAGCGGTCCACCGTCTGTTTGAACTCGCGGTCGCCGCGATACTTCTTGCGGATCTCCTCGAACGTCTTCTGGCCTTGCAAGGTGTAGAGCTTGCGGGTGAAGACGTTGCGTTCGCCGCGCTTGTAGCGGTCCCAAAGCTCGGCGGCGGCGTCGTGATCGATCATCCGCGCGATGTCGACCGACAGCGAATCGAGCGATTCGAGCGTGTGGCGGGCGGGCCGCTCGTCGGCGCGGGCCGTCTCGGCCGCCGGCTCCTGGCGCGACGCGCGCGACAGCAGTTCCGAGAGCCAGCCGTTGCTGCGACCGTTGCCGGGCGCCTGGCCGGGCGTCAGCGAGGGCGCTTCGGCGCGGCGCTGCGGCGCTGGCATCAACCCGGTGATGTCGCCGCGAGGCGGCGGCGCCTGGCGCGGGGCGTCCATGCCACGTCCGCCGGCGCCGATCATGGCGGGCTCGCGGCGCGGCGGCTCGGAAGCGTCGAGGCCGCGGCCATGGCGGGCGACGATGCGGTTGAGCTCGGCCAGCGCCTCGATTTGATCGACGATGACGCGGCGCATCTGGGCCGCGCTGTCGGCGGTCTCCTGCGGCAGCTCGAGGATGCCCTTGCGCAGCTCGCCGCGCGTGACCTCCAGCTCGCGCTGCATGTCGGCGGCCATCTGCCGCATGCCTTGCAGGGTCTCGGAGAAGCGCTGGGTGGTCTGGGCGAAGATCTCGGCGGTCTCGCCGCTGTGCTGGGTGTAGATGCCGTGCAGCAGCTCGCTGGCGCGCCGGCGCTCCTCTTCGAGCGAACGCGCGCCGTCGGCGCTCGACTCGGCGATGACGCGGGCGATCTCGCGGGCCCGGCCGGTGGCGCCGTCAAGCGACTCGTCGAGCAGGCTCGAGAACCGCTTGAGCCGTTGCTCGATGTCGTCGGTGCGGGTGCTGAGCGTCTGGACCAGCGTCTCGATCGCGGCGCGGCGTTCGCCGACCGACTCGTCGGCGCGGCGGTTGCTCTTGTCGATCAGCGCGACCGCCTCGGCCAGCGAGCGGCCGTAGGAATCGAACTGGGTGGCGAGCTGGCCGAGATCGGTCAGCGCCTTGTTGGTGATGGCGTTGAACGAGGTGATGTGCTGGTCGACCTGGGCGCTGGTGACGCCGCTGCGCTCGGACACCTCGTTCATGGTGGAGACGAACTCGGAGACGCGCGTCACGAGCGTGTTTTCGATCGAGCTCATGTTCTCGTGCGCGCCGCTCAAGACCTCCTGGAGCAGGATGTTGGCCTCGCGCAGGCGCTCGAACAGCGTCGTCGTGTCGGACTGCAGCATCTTGTGCGATTCCAGCATCTCGCCAAGGCTGGCCGACGTCGCCTGCCGCGACTGCTCGATCGAGCTGCGGGTGGTTTCCTGCAGCTCCTTGAGCGTGCGGTTGATCGTGGTGGTCGCGGTCACGCTCGCTTCGTTGACGAGGCGGGCGATCTGCTCGCTGTTGTCCATCATCGTGCGGGTGAAGGTGAAGCCCTGGCCCTCGATCGACTTGACCGCGTTGTCGGTGGCCTTGATCACCTCGGAGCTGAACTCCTTGCTGCGGGCGGCAAGCGCGGACAATAGCGTGCTGGAGTTGGCGTCCAGGACCTTGGTCATCTCGGCCGCACGCTGGCTGACCGCGTGATTGATCTCCTCGGCCTTGCCGACGAAGGTGCGCGCCACTTCGGAGCTGACGCCGAGCAGCGTGCGCTCGACGTCGGTGGCGTTCTGCTTGAGCACGTTGGTGACGCCGGTCGAAACCGCGGTCAGCGCCCGCTCGACCTCGCTGGCGTTCTGCTTGAGCGTGGTGGCGGCGCCGCCGGAGGCGGCCGCCAGCGCATTGGTGACGCCGGAGGCGGCCGCCGCCAGCGAGCGCTCGACTTCGCTGGCGTTCTGCTTGAGCGTGGTGGCGGCACCGCCGGAGGCGGCCGCCAGCGCATTGGTGACGCCGGAGGCGGCCGCCGCCAGCGAGCGCTCGACCTCGGTGGCGTTCTTCGTGAGCGAGCCGGTCAACCCGGCCGAGGCCGCCGTCAGGGTGGTGGTGATGCCGGCCGAAACCGCGGCCATCGCCCGCTCGATCTCGGTGGTGTTCTGCTTGAACACGGTGGTCACGCCGCTGGTCATGGTGCCGACCGATTGCTCGGCGGCGCCGATGACGCTGCCGACCGTCTTCTCGGCCTCGGAGCTGACGCGTGCCAGCGCCTGCGCGGCCTCGGTCGAGTTGGTCTTGATCGATTTGGCAAGCTCGGTCATGCGGTGATCGAGCGCGTCGGCGACCGTCTTGGTCCGGCTTTCGATATGCTCGTTGATCGAATCGATGCGGCCGGCCCACAGGTTCTCGAACGTGTTGATGACCTGGCCGACCGAGCGCTCGGCGTCGCCGGAAACCTGGGTGATGCTGCGCTCGGCGGTGTTGGTGACCTGCGCCAGCGTGCGCTCGACGTTGGCGTTGGCCTCGCTGAGCACCTGGGCGGCGGCGGCCGCATTGTTGCGGATCGCGCTGGTAACCTGGTCGGTGCGCGAGCCGAGCTCGGTCGTGGCGTGGATGGTGGTGCGGGTGACCGTCTCGCTGGCGGTCTCGGCGACCGCGCGGATGTTGCGCTCGGCGTCGTCCACCAGTTTGGTGACGGTATCGGTCGTGGTGTTGCGCACCTGGAAAATCGAGTCGGTCGCGGCATTGGCCGTCAGGTTCATCGCCTGAACGGCCTCGGTGCTGGCGCGGCCGAGCGACTGTGAGGCATCGGTGCCGACCCTGGCCATCGCCGCGGTCGCTTCGGTGCTGGCGTGGATCATCGCCTGCGAGGCGTCGGTGCCGGCCTTGGTCGCCACCGCAGCCGCTTCGGTGCTGGCGTGGATCATCGCCTGCGAGGCGTCGGTGCCGGCCCTGGTCACCACCGTAGCCGCTTCGGTGCTGGCGCGGACCAGCGCCTGCGAGGCGTCGGCGCCGACCCGTGACACGGCTTGCGTGACCTCGCTGCTGGTTGCGTTGAGCGTCTGGGTGACCTCGCCGCTGACGGCGCCAAGCGCCCGCGACGCCTCGGCGCTGGCCCGGACCACGGCCTGCGTCAACTCGGTGCTGGTGGTGGTGAGCGTCTGGGTGACCTCGCCGCTGACCGCGCCGAGCGCCCGCGACGCCTCGGCGCTGGCCCGGACCACGGCCTGCGAGGCTTCGCTGCCGGCGAGGCTGAGACTCTGGGTGGCCTCGGTGGAATTGGTCTTGATCGTGCTCGCAAGCTGCTCCATCCGCGCGTTCAGCGCGTCGGCGGCGGCTTTGGTGCGGACCTCGATCTGCTCGGTGACGTGCTCGGCGCGGCCGACCAGGAGCTGCTCGAAGCGGCCGATGCGATTATCCAACGTGTCGGCGACCTGCACGGCGCGCGAGCCGAGCGCCTTGTCGATTTCGTCGATCTTGGCGCCGATCGTCTCGGCGAGCTTGCTGCCGCGGGTGTTCATGACGCCGGTGACGTCGCTGATACGCTTGTCGAGCGCGGTGACGACCTCCTTGCCGCCTTCCGCCAGCGTCTTGGCGATGTCCATGACGCGCGAGGACAGGGCGTCGTTGAGGGTCTGCGTGCGGCTGTCGAGCGCCTCCTGGAAGCGCTGCAGGCGCTGGTCGAGCGAAGCCGTGACCTCGGTCGATTTCAAGCTGACCTTGCTGTCGAAACCTTCAACGTATTCATGCATCGCGGTCGAAACCTCGGCCGTGCGCTGGCCGAGGCGCTCGACCAGCTCGCCGCCGTAGGTCTTCACGGTGCGGTCGAACTCGGCGAGGTGCCGCGTGATCAGGTTGCCCAAGGTCGAGGAGTTGCGGGTGATTTTCTCGGCCAGCTCGGAGCCGCCGTGCGAGAACATCTCCTCGAACGCCTGCAGGCGCGCCGACAGCATCTCGCGCACCTGATCGCCCTGGGTCGCGACCGTGGAGGCGAGCGATTCGGCGTGCTCGCGGAAGGTGTCGGTGACCTTGTCGCCGCGCGACACGATGGTGTCGGTGATGCGGGCGCCGGTCTGTTCCAGCTTGGAGATGACGTCGCCGCCGCGCAGGCTGAGGTCGAGCACCAGCGAGTTGCCGGTGGATTTCAGCGTCGAATTGACCTCGTCGCCGCTGGTGGCGATCGATTCGGCGAGCCGGCTTGAAGTGTCGACCAGCGTCTCGGTGAGCTGCTGCGAGCGGTCTTCCATCATCTGCACGATCGAGATCGTCTTCTGCGAGAAGCCCTGCGTGACCTCGTCGAGGCGGCCGTCCATCATCTGCGCCAGATTGGTGCTGAGCTCGGCAAACTCCTCGGTGATGTGGTCGGTCTTGAAGTTGAGGCTCGCGGTCAACCGGTCGCTGGCGCCGGCGATGGCGTGGGAGGTCTCCTGGCTGGCGCGCTCAAGCCGCTCCAGCAGGTCGCCGCCGCGCTCGCCGAGCGCGCCGATCATGCTGTCGCCGGCGCGGCCGAGCGCGAGCGTGATGTGCTCGCCCTTTTCGGTCAGCTCCTGGGCAATCTTCTGGGCGCTTTCGTTGACGCGCTCCGCGACGTGGTTGCTGACCGAGGAAATGTCGTGCGACAGGTCGAGGTGCACGCCGGTGATCGCGTTGCGCACCTGTTCGGCCTGGCCGACCAGCGTGTCGCGTTGGTGCGCGAGGGTTTCGAGCAGGCCGCGGATCCGGACTTCGTTGTCGTTGTAGGCGCGCTCGAGCGCGGACACCTCGTTGGCGACCAAAGATTCGAGCTCGGCGGCGCGCGCCAGCGCCCGCTCGACGCCGTCGCCCATGGCGGCGACCTCGCGGCGGATGGCCTGGCCGACGGTGACCATGGATTCGCGGGCGACCTCCTCCGGCTCGGCGAGCCGCATCGCGACGCCCGCCATGGATTGCGCGATCAGCCGCAGTTCCTGGGCGCGCCAGACCATGTAGGCCAGCACGAAGAAGAACAGCACCGGGGCGAGCACGAAGCCGGCGAGCCCGATCCACGCCGGGATGCGGGCCGGGCCCGACAACAGGGTGGTCTGCAGCTCCGGCAGGAACAGGAACGCCAGGATCAGGCCGCCCACCATCCAGGCGAGCGCGAACACCGAGGCAACGACGTAGGAGGCCTTGGACGGCCGGTGTTGCAGGTCACGCAGGATCTGCCCGATCGACTGGCGGTCGTCGTTGGCCGGCGGCCGGGCCAGCCGCAGGTCCTGCTCGCCGTCGTGGGCGGCGCCTTCGAACAGGTCGGTCTCGGGGGCCGGCGTCAGGCCGCGGGCGCGGCGCGGGATGGTGTCGGTTGGCACTTGCGGGGCTTCGGCCGGCGTCCCGCTGCGGTCCTCGGCGGGATTGTCCGCGGAGTTCAGGACCTCCTGGATCGCCGTCAGGGCGCCGTCCGTCGGGTCCTGCATCTTTTTCGGGATATTCGCCATGTCGGCCGTCGCCTCTCGCTACTCTGGACCAGGATCAAGGGCCTGACTGAACGCGCGCCATTTCAGGCCGGGCGCATGCGCGTGATCGTTCAATGTTCCCTAGTTGGAATTGAGCCGGAGGGCCGGCTTTTCCACAAAAATGTCCACAGAACCCCCGGAACTCTCCACAGAACCGTCCACACCCACGCGTGCCAGTTGGTCAGCCATCCTATCGGCTTGGGACATCAAAGGAAACCGGAAGGGTAAGGCTTTTTTAATCATCGTTAATGCTGCAAAGCACCCCGCCGAATTCGCAGCCCAGGATGCCGTCGCCAAGCCGATGAGCGCCGCAATTCTGGCGCGGCCATTGCGGCCGTCCTGGGGCGCGCGCCAGGCCTCCTCCTCTCTCCTCTGCGGCAAATCACCGTTAACCAGCGCGCCAGAGATGCCGGCCATCGCGCCACGATTGCGCTCGGATTTTTACCGGATATTGGCGGCGATGCAGTCCATTGGACGCCAAAAGCTTCAGCCTTGGGAAGGCTCGCCGTGGTGGCCGCGACATCGGTGATCGATCAGCATGCAACGCCGCTCGGCGAGCCGGCGATCGACCTTGCGCATTTGGCGCGCATGACGCTCGGCGAGCGCTCGCTCGAGCGTGAGGTGCTGGCGCTGTTCGACCGCCAGATCGAGCTGCTGCTGCCGCGCATTCGGACCGCGGGTCGGCCGGCGGCTGCGACGCTCGCCCATACCATGAAGGGTTCGGCGCTCGGCATCGGCGCCTGGCGGGTGGCCCGCGCCGCCGAAGCGGTTGAGCAGGCGCCGGAGGCGGAGCTTGCCGCCGCGATCGACGCGCTCGGCACGGCCGTCGCCGAAACCTGCCGCGAGATCGCGCGGCTGTTGGGGTCGCCCTGAGACTGCCAAACACAAATCCCATGCGGCGCACACTGGCGCCCGCGCAGCCGACCCGTTAGATAGAGGCCGCCCGGCCGGTCGGCCGGGTTTTCCCCGACGGCCCGCATGGTCAAGATCACCTATATCGAATCCACCGGCACTTCCCGCACCATCGAAGCCGAGGTCGGCTCGACCGTGATGGAAACCGCGATCAAGAATGACGTCGCCGGCATCGAGGCCGAATGCGGCGGCGCCTGCGCCTGCGCGACCTGCCACGTCTATATCGATGACGCCTGGCGGGAAAAGGTCGGCGGACCGTCGCCGATGGAAGAAGACATGCTCGACTTCGGCTACGAAGTGCGGGAGAGCTCGCGGCTGTCCTGCCAGATCAAGGTGACCGAAGAGCTCGACGGCCTCACCGTGCGGGTGCCGGAGCGGCAAGCGTAACAGGAGTCAGGAACCAGGAGTTGGGAATCAGGAGTTCAGAAATTGAAAACTTCCGTTTCTCGCTCCTGGTTCCTGACGCCTGGTTCCTGACTCCTGTCACCTGATCCCTGACATCTGGTACGGCTTCAGCCTTTCGATCGCGGCTTGCGGCAGCGGCGTCGCCTTGCGCGTCTGAAGGTCCATGCAGACCAGCGTGGCGTGGCCCCGGGCGCAGCACACCCCGTCGCGGAAGATCGCCTGCACCGCTTTGAACGAGGAGCGGCCGAATTCGACTATGCCGGTGCCGATCTCGATTGTGCCCGGCCAGTGCAGCTCCTTCAGGTAATCGACCTCCATGCGCACCATCACATAGGTGATGCCCGGCACGCCGACGCTGAGGTCGGGATCGCGGAACATCGCCACCCGACCGCTCTCGAAGTAGGTGAGAAACACCGCCTGGTTGACGTGCCCCTGCGGGTCGAGATCGCCGAAGCGGACGATTTCGGCGACGCGGTGCGGATAGTCCGCAAGCTGCAGCGCGGGCTTCGGTGTCGGTGTGCCGGGACGCCCGGTGGGCTGGTCGTTCACGGAATTCTCCCTATCTGCCACCTAGCTAGCGGGACGCTCCCGCAGCCGGCAAGGGCTTTACCGATCGCGAATTTCCCCCTTTTCCGCGCCGTCCATGCCCGCTAGACAGTCGCCGACAATCACCCCCCATCCTGGCCATCAACAAAACGTAGAAAGCGTAGACCGTTTCTAATGAGTGACCCGATCAAGACTGACGTGCTGATTATCGGTGCCGGCCCGGTCGGGCTGTTTGCGGTGTTCGAGCTGGGGCTGCTCGACATCAAGGCCCACCTGGTCGACATCCTCGACAAGGCCGGCGGCCAATGCGCCGAGCTCTATCCCGAGAAGCCGATCTACGACATTCCGGCGATCCCGAAGATCTCGGCGCAGGGGCTGGTCGATCAGCTGATGGAGCAGATCAAGCCGTTCGGCGCGACCTTCCATCTCGGCGAGATGGTGGAATTGATCGAGCGCACCGGCCAGCCTGGCTTCCGCGTCAAGACCGACGGCGGCAAGGTGTTCGAGTGCAAGATCGTGGTGATCGCGGCCGGCGGCGGCTCGTTCCAACCCAAGCGCCCGCCGATCCCCGGCATCGAAGCCTACGAGGGCAAGTCGGTGCATTACGCGGTCCGCAAGATGGACGCGTTCCGCGGCAAGAAAATCCTGATCGTCGGCGGCGGCGACAGCGCGCTCGATTGGACGCTCAATCTCGCGCCGGTCGCCTCACACCTGACACTGTTGCACCGGCGCCAGGAATTCCGCGCAGCGCCCGACAGCGTCAACAAGATGACGGCGATGCTGAACGAGGGCAAAATCGACTTCGTGCTGGGCCAGGTGACGGGGCTTGAAGGCGCGGCCGGTCAGCTCACGGCGGCCAACGTCAAGCGCAACGACGGCTCGACCTTCCACATCGCCTGCGACGCCATGCTGCCGTTCTTCGGGCTGACCATGAAGCTCGGCCCGGTCGCGAACTGGGGACTGAAGCTCAACGAAGACCTGATCCCGGTCGACACCGCGACGTTCGAGACCAGCGAGCCCGGCATCTTCGCGATCGGCGACATCAACACCTATCCGGGCAAGCTCAAGCTGATCCTGTCGGGCTTCCACGAGGTTGCGCTGATGTCGCAGAAGGCGCACCGCTACGTGTTCCCCGACAAGAAGCTGACATTCCAGTACACCACGTCGTCGACCAGCCTGCAGAAGAAGCTCGGCGTGGCTTAGGCGGGCATAAACCGCATGTGCCAGTCGTATCTGCTGTGAGCAGGTGCCCTAGCGGTCTCGGCCGAACAGCGCCATATTGACGGACATGAGCAAATCCCCACGGGTCGTCTTCAAGATGCAGCGGGTCGCCGAGGGCGACTGGCAAATCGAGGCTCACTATCCGGGCGTCGAAATTCGACTCATCAAAGGCTTCAAAAGCAAGGTCGAAGTCGACGAGTGGCTGAACGGCAGCCGCCGCATCGACTGGCTGCGTTCGCAGGGCTACGCAAAATAACCAACCCTCGAACCTGCGAGCCAACTGAGCTCGCCTGCTCAGAACAAGACCTCAGTGACCATCAGTGCGCCCGTGGCGGCGGTAGCGGCTCGGCAACCACCGAAGGCGGAACCTTGAGCCGCAGCTATCCCGCGGGTACCGCGGTGGCGCGCGCCGGGACGGCTTGAGCCGCGGCCCGCGAGCGGGCGTCGAGCCGCAGCGTCAGACAGCAGGCCGAGCCGCCACTTCGCAGGAAGGCGGTCAAGGGCGTCTTGACCACCGCATAGCCGCGCTGCTGCAACGAACTCGCGCAGCGTCTCGCTGCAACTTGACAGCACCAGCACTTGCCCGAAGCACACAGCGTTGGCGGCAAAGCGAGCGGCATCGGCCGGATCGAGTGCGATTCGGTCGGCAGGAGCGACCCGCTGCTCGATGACGGCGCGCGCCCCAGGCGTGAATGCAGCGGGGTAGTAGATGACGCTGCCGCACGGCAGCGGGGAGAACGCCGTGTCCAGGTGGTAGAAGCTTGGATCGGCCAGTTCGAGCGGGACGCAAGGTGCGCCGAAGCACTGTTCGACGATTGCGGCAGCGGCTCGGTCGGAGCGGAAACCGCAGCCCATCCAAAACTGCCCGCGCGAACTGTCCCAAAGGCAATCACCGGCGCCTTCGAGCACCACCCCGTCGGGCATCTCGACCACCTCGGCGATCAGGCTTGCGCGCTTTGAGCCTGTGGAAGCCCTGGGCATAGACGGGCTGCTCGCGCTGGCGCTCGGGATGGCGGAAGCGACTGAGCAGTGCCTTGCCGTCGAGCACGACGGCGGCGTTGGCGGTGAAGACGAGATCGGGCATGCCGGGCGCAGGCTCCAGTTGCTCGATCGCTGCGCCGTGTTGGGTGAGGGCGCGACGCAACTTCGCCCATTGGCGTGCCGCGGTGGCGTGCAGCGCGCTGCCGCTTTCAGTCCAGGCGCTCGGGTCCATCCAGGGATTGATGCTGTAGGTGACCGCGAAATGCTGCGGACTGCACATCAGATAACGCGGCGGCTGCTGTTGGTTTGGCGTCGCGCGGATGTTCATCGCTGAGCGGAGACTCCTTGCTGTGAGGATCGGCCGAACGAATCGGCATGCGAAAAACCGCTGGCAGGGCAAAGACAAATGGCAATGAAATGCAACGCGTCAAGGTCCGTGATGTGGAGGAACTTGGGCACGCGCCTGGAACCCGCCCTCTGCCGAGCTGGCGTCTCGGCGGTCAGCGGCCGCACCGTGGCAGCATTGGCATGAGTTCGGCGACGATCAGCGCGCCGTGCCGCCGGGTGGCGGCGGCAACGGCTCGGCGACCACCGAAGGCGGAGCCTTGAGCCGCAGCGCGTCGCGCGCCGCCGGCAGCGCGGCGTCGGCCATGACCGCGTGGCCTTCGGCGCTGGGGTGGAAGGCGCCGCCATAGACCGCCGACAGCGCTGCCCAGGTCGCGTCGTGAATGTTGCTCGGCTGCATCACGGTCGGCAGCGCGCCCGGAAATGTCATGGCGGTGAAATAGCTGTCGTTGGCGGTGCGGATCCAGCGGGCGCGCGGCGCGTAGGGCCGGAAGTCGCTCGGCCGCATCGAGCAGACCAGCGGCCCGCTCGCGGCCGACACCGGATCGGGATCGAAGCTCTTGCCGTCGCTCGAGAAGCATTCGCGATCGAACTCAGGATCGTTCGGCGAGCGTGCGCAGATGCCGTGCTGCGCGAACGCCGATTGATGGGCGTCGACGAAGGTCATGCGGTCATTGTCGGGACTGGCGCATTTTGCACTGCCCTCGCAGCGCGCGAGCTCGCGCAGTCTCGGCAGGAACCGCGTTGTGGTGAATTCGGAGACGCGGCGCAGCCGGCCGGCGTCGGCGGTGAACGCCGGGTGTACGTCGAGCCCGTCGCGCCCGCCGGGGCACGGCCCGTCGCCGCGCATCGCCGGGTGGCCGTAGGAGACGAACACCGCGCGCGACAGGTCGCCGCCGAGCATGGGCTTGAGCGCGGCGCGCAGACGCACAAAGCTCTCCGGCAGCTCGCGGTCGAGCGCGTTCTGCGCCTGTGGCACCGACGCGACCAGGCCGCCCTGATTGAACAGCACGCGCTCGACGCCCGAGGTGATGATGACGTCGGCGACCAACCCCGAAAACTGGATGTCGTTGGCGCCGACCGTGAGCAGCACCAGGTCGAGGCCCCGGCTGGCGTTGAGCTTGCGCGCCTTCTCAAGGGCCTCGCGCAGCAATTCGACCTGCGGCGACACCTTGCCGGCGCAGCGGCCGGTGAGCGGACATTCGCTCGCGCCTTGCGAGACGAACATCCCGCCTATGATCGAGGCGCCCGAGCAGGCGAGCGGCAGGAACGTCACGGCGACGCGCCGATTTTCGATCGCCAGCGCCAGCGCAGTGCGCATCTGATAGCTGTAGAGCGAGCGGTGGCAGGCGGCCGACATCCAGCGCGCGCCATGCTGCATCCAATCGGCGGTGGCGGCGGCGCCGGGCCCGGCCGGATTGTCGTCGCACGCCTTCGCCGCCCCGTAGCCCTCCCGGCTCGGCCGGAAATACTCGCTGCGCACCGTGCCGAGGAAGCGGCGGAAGCAGAAGCCCTCGTCGGACAGCGCGACGGCGCGGTCGGGATTGCCTTCGCCCGCCGCGACCGAGTCGCCCAGCCCCGCGATCAGCAGGTCGCGCACCTGGATTTCGGTTGAAACGCTTTCGACGGTGTTGTTCGGCCGGGTGATGCCGACCGCCGCGATCGTGGGCTTGCCGAACCGCAGGCGCGGCTGTACCGCCTCGGCGCAGGACGCGTTGATCTGCTGCGGCGGGATGGTGCCGTCGTCGAAGCTCCAGTTGCACGTCGAGTTGGGGGGCACCGCGCCGGTGAGCCGCACCTGCACGCGGTGGGTTTGCGGCACCAGGTAGTTCTCACGCTCGCCGTCGCGCTCGCAGGTGGCGAGCAGGTCGCCGGCGGCATCGATGCAAAGATGGTCGACGATATCCTTGGCCCAGCCGCGGCCATCGGTGGCCTGGCTCAACAAACGCTCGGCGGCGAGCTGGCTGCCGGCCCGGTTGGCGACGACGTGACGCTGGAAATCGGCATCGCGGCGGAACAGCCGGAAGCGGTTCTTGACCTCCCAATCGATCTGCATCTCGTCGCCGCCGGGCTGGGCGGCGGCAAGGTCCGGGCCGGTGCAGGTCAGGAGGGCGGCCAACGCCGCGAGCATGGCGGTGCGCATGGGAAGTCCGGTGCTGGGCGTGTTCTAGCACCCCGCATGCGGCGGAAATAGGAACGCCGGCCGTCAACGAGCGGTGGAATCGGCCTGCAGGGTCGCTGCGCCAGGGTGTCGCGGCAGGCGTTGTCCCGCCCGGGCCGTCGCCACCGCTCGCCCAATGGCGAGCAGCGCCACCAGCGGCGCGATCCAAACGAGCCGTGCCCCATACCGATCATGCGGGTTGGCGAACACGCCGCAGACCACGGCGTTGGCCAGCAGCGAAACCACGGCGGTGGTGGCCAGCGCGCCGAGGTCGACGAAGGCGTCTCGCTGCAGCCCGCGCGCCGCGATCGCCAACAACGCCAGCATCGCAGCGAGCGCGATCGGCACGTGGACGCGATTGATGGCGGTGAAGTCGAACTCGCCGCGCTGCTGGCGTGCCGCGCGCATGTCGGCAACAACCGACGGCGTAAACTTCGCGACCATCGCATAGCTGTGCCAGATCGTGTTGACCACGCCTTCGCCGGTTTCCACGCGCACGAGCTGCCGCACGGTCGCGAGCAGCGCCAGCTTGGCTTGCCAGGCGGGATATTCGCGCAGGCTCTCGGCCACGATGGTGGCCATCTCATCGCCCAGGCCGGCGAAGCGGCCGAGCCGGTTGAACACGGTGCCTTCCCCGCTCCAGAAGAACACGTCGGCGTCGGTCGGCAGTTCGGCGCGGTGGGCGCAGAGGCGCAGCCGCTTGTCCGGGCAATGCTCGGCCAGATAGCGCGCAACGATGCCGTCCTGCAGCATGCGGCCGAACGATAGCGCGATGCCGCCCGGCGTCCAGGCGAACCGGCCGGCGGTGATGAAGTTCGCGCTCAGCAGCAGCAATGCGCCGAGCACGAGTGCTGTGGCGCCGCGAGCGATGCCGGGCGCATGGCCGACGCGGAGCAGGGCGCGCGCCGGGATAGCCGCCAGAACCAGCGCCAGAACGATGGCGAAGGTCGCGCTGTGGGTCGCGACCGCAAAGCCGATCAGCGCGACCAGCGCCGGCCGCTCGAAGCGGCGCAGCGAATGGTCGGCGAAGACCAGGAGATGCACCGCCAACACGGCGAGTCCTGCGAAAATGTCGGTGAGCAGGACGCTTGCGAGCCACGGCAGCGTGGTGCCGACGCAAAGCAGCGCGGTGATGAGCGGCAGTGCCCACGGTCGCCGGCCGAAGCCGTGGGCGCGCAGCGTGAGCGCCAGCAGCCAGACGGTGATCGCCGCTTGCGCGATCACGACCAGCCAGAAATTCGGTTGCGCGAGCGCGACCAGAAATAGGCCGTAGGCGCTCGAACGGCTCGGCACCAGATAGCCTTCAAACCACCGCGCCAGATAGCCGCCGGTGTCGTATTGCAGCAGCGGAAACCGGTTCCAAAGCGCGGGCGCGAGCAACAATCCGGTCGCCGCCGCAGCGGCGCCGATCCGCAAACCTGCCGGCAAGCATTCCCCCTGGTGTTCTTGTTGTTGTCGCCCGCCACCATTTTGGCGGTGCCGGCTGAATGGCGCTTGAAAATCCGTGCCGGCGGGGTGCGGCATTAGTGCGCGGGCAGCGCTTGACCGCAGCCGCGAACAGACGGATCGTTGCGGCGCAACAAGTGAAAACCCGCCGCCGATGTTCGTGACCTTCTTCCATGAGCTGAAATCCGCCGGCGTGCCGGTGACGCTGCGCGAATATCTGACGCTGATGCAGGCGATGGAGGCCGACGTCGCCGGCCGGCGGGTCGAGGACTTCTACTATTTGTCGCGCGCAGCCCTGATCAAGGACGAGCGCAATCTCGACAAGTTCGACCGCGTGTTCGGCCACGTGTTCAAGGGCCTCGAACTGATGGAGGAGGCGCTGGCGGCCGAGATCCCGGTCGAGTGGCTGAAAAAGCTCGCCGACCGCTATCTCACCGAGGAGGAGAAGAAGCAGATCGAGGCCATGGGCGGGCTCGACAAGCTTTTGGAGACCCTCAAGCAGCGCATGGCGGAGCAGAAGGGCCGCCATCAGGGCGGCAAGAAATGGATCGGCACGGGCGGCACCTCGCCGTTCGGCAACGCCGGCTATAATCCGGAGGGCGTGCGCATCGGCCAGGACGGCAACCGCAACTTCCGCGCCGTCAAGGTCTGGGACAAGCGCGAATTCAAGGACCTCGACGACGAGGTCGAGCTCGGCACCCGCAACATCAAGCTGGCGCTGCGGCGCTTGCGCAAGTTCGCTCGCACCGGCGCGCCCGAGGAGCTCGATCTCGATGGCACCATCAAGGGCACCGCCCACAAGGGCTATCTCGACATCCTGATGCGGCCGGAGCGGCACAATTCCGTGAAGGTGCTGCTGTTCTTCGACATCGGCGGCTCGATGGACTGGCACATCAAGGCGACCGAAGAGCTGTTCTCGGCGGCGCGCACCGAGTTCAAGCACATGGAGCATTTCTACTTCCACAATTGCCTGTACGAGAAGGTGTGGAAGGAGAACCGCCGCCGATTCCAGGAGACCACGCCGACCTGGCAGGTGCTGCACACCTATCCGCACGACTACAAGACGATCTTCGTCGGCGACGCCTCGATGTCGCCGTACGAGATTTCATCGCCCGGCGGCTCGGTCGAGCACTTCAACGAGGAGGCGGGCGCGACCTGGATGGAGCGCGTCACGCGCACCTATCCGGCCTGCGTCTGGCTCAACCCCGTGCCGGAGAAGGAATGGGAGCACACCTATTCGATCCGCATCATCCGCCAGCTCATGGGCAATCGGATGTATCCGCTGACGTTAGACGGCTTGGACCGTGCCATGCGCGAGCTGGTGCGGTGAGCTGTCGCGACAACCTGGAGCTCAAGACGCGGATGTCCGACGCCATAGGCGAGCGAAGCGACGCCGTTCTTCGAACGGCTATGGCCGGGCATGACTGTTGCGAGATGCCCGGTATCAAGCCGGGCATGATCGGCGGATCGGGCCTTAAGCGGCGCTCGGCAGGTGGTTGGATTTGCCCGGCGCGGCTGCTCCGGCCGAGGCCGGCGCAGCGCCAGCCGTGGCCGACGCCGCAGCCTCCGCCGCCGGCCGCGGGCGATCGGCGATCTCGCGCAGCAGCCGCGCAATGTCCTTACGGCCGGATTCGAGCGCGCCTTCCGCCATCGCCCGCTCGATCTGCTCGCGCTGCAGCTGGGCGTTGAGCTGCTCGATCTGCATGTCGCTCGCCTCGCGGGCGCTCTTGATCTGGCCTTCGAGCAGCACCAGCAGCTCCTCCTGCTCCTTGGCCTTCTGCTGCGCGCGGTTGGCGGCGGCGTCGCGCGCCGCGACCCCGCTGACCAGCAACTGGTTTTGCTCGTTCAGCGTCGCGTGCGCCTGTTCGAGCTCCCTGAGCTGCGTTTCGCGCTCGGCCAGCGCCGCCGCCGTCTGCGACAGCTTCTCGCTGGCGCTGCCGTGGGCGTCGGAGGTCTCGGCGACGCGACGCTCCAGGGTGCGGATTTCCTCGGCCCGCGCCGCCAGCGTCTGGCGCGCTTCATCGAGCAGGTTTTCGGCGAGACCGGCGCGCGCCTGAAGCGCCTCGAAGCGGGAGTTCTGCTGGTTTACGTCCTCGGTGTGCTTGTGGCGGGCCTCGTCGAGAGCAGCCGACAGCCGCGTGCGCTCGATCTGGGCTTCGGCGAGCGCGCCTTCGACGAGCTTCAGCCTCGCCTGCGCCGCTGTCAGCGCCTTCTCGGCGTCGGTCACCCGACGAGCAGCCTGCGAATAATCGTTGAGCGCCTTGTCGAGCGCAGCCTGCACCGCCACCCGCTCGTTGTCGGACTGCATCGCCCGTTGCTGCGCGGTCTGACTGTCGCTCTCGAGCTGGACCGCCCGCCTGTCGGCGGCCGCCAGGCGCTCGCCGAGCCGGCGGTGCTCGTCGCGCGTCGTCTGCAGCTCGGAGCTTTGCTGCTTGGCGAGGCGCTGCAATTCGGTGGTCTGCGCGCGGCGGGTGTTGATCTCGGCGGCCTGATCGATCTTGGTCCGTTCCAGCGCCGTCACGGTCTGTTGCGCGGTCGTCGCGACCTCGCGCAGCCGGTCGCGTTCGGTCTCCAGCGTCCTCGCCTTCTTCTCGAGGTTGGCATGATCGTCGCGCAGCTTGCTGTAGGCTGAGCGCGTGCTGCTGAGCGCGGTTTGCAGGTTGAGCTTTTCGTTCTTGGTTTGCTCGTAGGCGCGCAACGCGCTGGCAACCGGATCGACCAGCTTGGCGATCGCGCGCTTGGCGGCTTCGAGCTCGTCGATCTTGTGCTCGGCGTCCAGCAGAAGATTGCGGATCGCTTCGTTTTCCTCGCCAAGCTGGGTGGCAGCCGGCAAGAACAGATCGTTGTCGATCTCGAGCTCGCCGTCGGCCTGCGTCCGCGCGCCGTCGGGCTGCGCCGAGGTTGCCGGCTTCTCGGCCGCGGCCCTGCGGCCGAGAAAGGGGACGAGCCTGGTCATCGAAGTGGTCTCCTCTGCGCCGATGCGCCCGGCGGAGGCGACGCCGAATCACTGCTTTATTAAGGGTGCTTTAACCTTGGTATGGCGCGGTTAATGGGGTGTTAACGCAGGCGTGCCGCGCGGCAAACGCAAACCTCTTGGCGCTGCTGCAATGGATTCAACAGGGTTAATTCAAATTTACGCCCGGTTTGTTTCAAGTTTTACGTGCTTGTAATTGGCGTGGCCTAAGGTCTCGCCATGGAACGCCGTAGGGCCCCACGACACCGGACGTTTAAAGGAGGCACGATTTCGGTCGCGCATGCCGGCACCGTCGGTTGCGTTGTGCGCAACATCTCGACGACCGGCGCTTGTCTCGAAATCGAAAGCCTGGCGGCTATCCCCCACGACTTCACGCTGGTCATCAAGCCTGAGTGTTCGCAGCGGTCGTGTCATCTCGTTTGGTGTGAAGCGCAGCGGATCGGGGTTCGTTTCGGGTAGCGTCGTGTACTCCGACGAATTTCCGCGCCGCGGTCCTCGTTTATCGGAGTGTGTCATGCGTAATCTTGCTGGTGTCTTCGAACTGATCTCGCAGTTCCGCCGCGACGCGCAGGGATCGATCGCGCCGATCGCCGCCTTGACGCTCGTTCCCATCCTCGCCGCAGCGGGTGGAGCGGTCGACTATTCGCGTGCCAACAATCTCAGGACCGCGATGCAAGCGGCGCTCGACGCGGCCCTGATTGCCGGGGCCAAAGACGGCTCCACAAGCTGGACGCAAGTCGCCAACAACAGCTTCAGCGCAAATTTTAAGGCCAGGGCGGGAACCGCCGGCACGCCGAGTTTCACGAAGGACTCGGACGTGGTGTTCAAGGCCAGCGTGTCAGGGTCGGTGCCGACAACGGTGCTTGGGATCATCAAGATCTCGTCGATCCCGGTGGGCGCAAGGGCCACCGCGACGGCGAGTGACGCCGACGACTCATGCATCTTGACCCTCGATCACGGTCAGCCGACGTCGCATGTCGCGTTGAAGCTCAATGGCGCGCCGATGATCAATTTGTCGGGCTGCTCGATCCGCTCGAACACCTCGCTCGATTGCAACGGTCACGACGGCCAGGTGACCAAAGCAGTAGCCTCAGGGACCGCGACCGACTGCGGCAAGCCGAAGTCGTACCAGCCGCCGGTCCCCGACATCTGGGCCGCGCTCGCCAGCAACATCACGAACCAATGCGGCACTTCCCGACCAGGGGTCACATGGACACCCGGATTCGGTCCCCGAGCGGCACCGGCGTTCAAAACCGTGACATACAATGGCCGCACCGAGTATCACATCTGCGGAGACCTCACGCTTTCGGGCACCGGCAGTTTTTCGCCCGCCGCGGATACGCTCATCGTCATTGAAAACGGCAGCTTGAACCTTGAGAACAATGCGGTGGCGTCGATTTCAAAGACGTCGGTGGTCCTGACCGGCGACAACAGCCTATCCGAGCGCCATCAACTTTCCGAGCGGAAATGGCAAGTCCGCCAAGTTGACCTTGTCGCCACCGCTCGATCCAAGCAATCCTTGGCAAGGTGTGGCGTTGTTCCAGGATCCAAAATTGACAAACAATGTCGACAACAAGTGGGGACCGGGCGCGGATTTTAGCGCCGACGGCCTCGTGTACCTCCCCAATTCCAACGTCGTGACCGATGGCAATACGTCGAGCAGCAATGCCAAATGCTCGAAGTTTGTGATGAACAGCTTTGTGACCAACGGCAGCGTCAACCTCAATTTCAATCAGACGGTCGCGAGCTGCGCGGCAATCGGCCTGAAGCAGTGGGGCGGGATTGTCGTTCGTCTTACCCAATAGCGATGCCGGGGCCTTTGACCTGGTAGCCGGGCCCCGTCGTCGTGCCAGGCTTTGGTGCTCCTTGGGCCAGTGCGTCCAAAAGACGCCGCCGGCCGATGCCAGGCCGGTCGCCAGATTTGCCTCTCCGGCACATCGCGGCGGATCGAGCCGGCCAGCGTTCATCGCATCCGGACGGGTCCGTCGACGGCGGACTGGCCCGCTGACCGGCGACCGGCCTTCCGAATCGAACGCGCCGCGCTATATTGGGGGTCTTCGTCCAACAACCGAAAGGAGGTGATCCAGTGTCTCATTGTCAATCGCCGTGTGCGGCAAACTGGATCGTCACCCCGCTGGGAGCGTACTTCTCCTAACGGCACGCGATTACAACGGTTTAGCCGAACTCTGGCTAGGCAATGGAGGGGTCGTCCTACGGGGCGGCCCCTCTTTGTTTGGGCAGAGCAGAAGGGCTGGAGGCACATCCTTCGAAAGCCGGCGGAGCCAGAGGGAACCCAATTCAGCGTTGCCGGGGCCAGTCCAGGGCGCGAGCTTAGAAGTGCCGCATCGCCAAGCCCGCAATGACACAAATCGACACGGACGCTAAGCGGGTAGGCAGGAACTCCGTGTGCATTGAATGTGGCCCGATGGTTCGTACACTCCCCGAACGGGCCTCGACGCGGATGACATCGCAATCAGAAACAGCCCCAGCAAAACAGCACCGAGCAGAATTAAACCCGACGCGGCGGACAGTGTGGACTTGAGCGCACGGACAAGTCGTCGTGGTGTTGGAGCCGGACCCGACGCTGGCCATATGAATGGGATGTGATCGTTGTTGGTTCGGGTACCATCTGACACTGGATCGCGGCTCCTATGCGCCCGGTCTGGGAGAATTCCGTTGTAGCCGCTTCCAATGTCACGCCAACCAAATCCATGAGGTAACGTGACAAAGTAACGTTAAGCGGGTCAGCCGGGTGTCCGATTGGAAGTGGCGGCTCGACTTGATCGACGCCGCTGAGAACACGGCGCGGCGCTCGTTGACGAAACCGCGCGCCGTGATCTCGCGGCCATCGTGGGCGTCACTTCGCGCCCCACCGACCTTTGCGCGATGGCCTCGCGGGGCGCCTTTAGGCTCGCAACGAGCGATTCACCATGTCAGCCAATAGGCCGCCAGCCATCGAACAAAATGGCGGCCAAACCGTTGATTGAATATGAAGCTTTTCACCCCGCTGCTCGGCCTTGCCTTGCTGTCGCCGCTTCCTGTGGTGGCGCAGACCCCCGACGCGCCGCCGTCAGGCACGACCATTGTGTTGCCGGACAATGCAGGATCCACGACCTCGACATCGCAGACCGGGAACGCGGACACGACAGTTACGAAATCACAGAGCGGGAACGCGGACACGACGATTACGAACGTCAGGCGTGAGGATGGATCGACGACAACCGTAATCACGCAGCAGCCGCAGTCGACCTATCAGCCGATGGGGCAGGGTGGCTATCAGCCGATGGGGCGTTAGGTTCGGCACCTGACGATTAGCTTTCCGGCAAGCGCCTGGTTGTTGCCATCGCCCTATCATTGCAGTGATTGAAGCGCCGGGTGGCGGGCTCATGTCGCAAGCCTCCGCAGCGGCGCGACCTCTGCCAAGGTTCGTCGGTAGAGCCGCCGGATCGCGGTTTGACAATGGCAGGGCCGTTCCCGCGGGGGCGGCCCTTTTCGCTTGTCCCGAAACCCAGAAAATCGCGGGATTTCCGCCCTTCCGCGAAATGCGCGATTATCGCGAACATTCAATGGTTGCGCAGGAACCGGATGGTTTCTGATGCGTTGGGATCCTGCCGTTTTCAGGCGACTGGGGTGGGTTTAGGGTCTTACCATGATCGTGCCAGCGTCCGGTGGGGTCGTCGTTTCGCCCCATGGGCGCTCGGTGCGGCTGGCCGTCGGTCCGATCGCGACCGGGCGGAACTCTCCGAAACCTGGCGTCCACCTCAAAGCGGCCGACCGCCGCTGCCACCAGGTTGAGCGGAGAGCCTAGCAATGCGTGAGACACCAAGCGTTCGGCACGCTGAGCCGACGGGGCCGCCACGCCGCGCGGGGCGGGCTGGCAACGGCGAACACCCGCGCATCGGCGATCCTGCATTGCAAAGCCTGCTGGCGGCGATCCCGGCCGCGATCTACACCACCGACGCCGCAGGCTACATCACCTATTACAACCAGGCCGCGGCGAAGCTCTGGGGCTGCGAGCCGGCGTTGGGCGTGAGCCAATGGTGCGGCTCTTGGCGTCTCTATCGCGCCGACGGCACGCCACTGCGCCACGACCAATGCCCGATGGCCGAGGCGCTGAAGAGCCAGCGCCCGGTGCGGGGCGTGGAAGCGGTGCTGGAGCGGCCCGACGGCACGCGCGTTCCGTTCATCCCGTATCCGACGCCGCTGCTCGATTCCAACGGCACGATCACCGGTGCGATCAACATGCTGGTCGACATCAGCGAGCGGCAACGCGCCGATGAGGTCGGGCAGCGCCTTGCCGCGATCGTTGAATCGTCCGACGACGCCATCGTCAGCAAGGATCTCAACGGCATTATCGTGACCTGGAATCACGGCGCGCAACAGCTGTTCGGCTATACGGCCGACGAGGTGATCGGCAAACCGATCAATATCCTGATCCCTGAGGATCGCCAGAACGAGGAGCCGGGGATCATTGCCCGCATCGTCCGTGGCGAGCGCATCAATCACTACGACACGATCAGGCGACGCAAGGATGGATCGCTGGTGGAGATTTCGCTCACCATTTCGCCGATCCGCAATTCCAGCGGCACGATCATCGGCGCCTCCAAGATCGCCCGCGACATCAGCGAGCGCAAACGCGCCGAGGAGCGGCAAAAGGCGCTGGTCGACGAGCTCAACCACCGCGTCAAAAACACGCTTGCGACCGTGCAATCGCTCGCCGCGCAAAGCATCCGCGGCGCCGGCGTCTCGCCGCGCATCCGGCAGTCGTTCGAGGGGCGCCTGTTTGCGTTGAGCCGCACGCACGACCAGCTTTCGCGCACGCAGTGGGAGACCGCCGATCTGCGGTCGATCCTCGACGACATTTTTGCGCCCTATTGTCAGGGCGACCGCTCGCGCGTCCGGCTGCAAGGCGGGCCGGTGCATCTCGAGCCGGACGCCGCGCTGATGCTCGCCATGGTGCTGCACGAGCTTGCGACCAATGCCACCAAGTATGGCTCGCTTGCCGGCGCCGACGGCACGCTCAGCGTCAAATGGTCGGTCGCCAATGGCGCATTCCCGCCGCGCCTGAAAATCGACTGGTCGGAAAGCGGCGGGCCGCCGGTGCACCCGCCGACGCGCCGCGGCTTCGGCAGCCGGCTGCTCGACCGCGCCATCAATCAGCAGCTCGGCGGCGCGGCGGAAATTGCCTTCGAGCCGGCCGGCGTCCACTGCCGGATCGAAATTCCACTCGCGCCTCCCAACGGGGGCCATGTTTGATCACATGACAGGGCCCGGTGCGACAAATACGCGTTCGACATTGAATGGGCTGCGGGTGCTGGTCGTCGAGGACGAGAGCATCGTCTCGTTCCTGTTGGAGGACATGCTGTCGGAGCTGGGCTGCCGGGTGATCGGCCACGCGTCCAACGTACGCCAGGCGCTCTCCCTGCTGGCGCAGCAAAAACCCGACGCGGCGGTGCTCGACGTCAACCTGCGGGGCGAAATGGCCTTCCCGGTCGCCGAGCAGCTGCAATCCGACACGATCCCATTTCTGTTCGCCACCGGCTATGGCGCCCCCGGCATCCCGGAACGCTGGCGGCAATGCCCGGTAGTGCAAAAGCCGTTCCGCATGTCGGAGCTTGCGAGCGCGCTCGAAGCCGCGATGGCGCCGCACCCGAACTGACCGAAGTCTAAGATTGCTTTGCGGCCGTGCGACAACGTCGCGCTGCGACGGATCGTCCCGCCCGCATTGATGTCGCCGCGGCCTCGCGGACAATCGCGTCGTACAGCAACAGGGGCGACGCGATGAAATTCATCAGCGGCACGGCGCGAATTATTCTCATCTACCTGGTCTGCATGATCATCGGTCAGGCAATCGCGGTGGGCATTGGCCTGGCGCTCGATCCGTATTCCAAGACGCTGGCGCTGGGGGTGTTCATCCCGCTCTATTACGCGATGTATTGGGTGGCGTGGCGCATTGCGTTGCTGATCGGCGACCGTTCCCCGGACGCGCAGCAGGGGTCCGCCGGCGACGGCGGCTCCCGCGCGAAAGCGGCGAGCTGGCTGCTGGCGCCGGCGGTTCTAGCGCTCGATATCGGCGACTAGAGCCTGGTATCTTTGCTTCGAGCCAAACTCCGTTCGCTCCCGTCCCCGATCGGGGTCGGAGCGAACGGATGATTCAATCTGAAACAGCCGTGCTTAGGCTATTCGACGTCTGACTCTCCGAACCGGCCTATCGGCCTGACGGCGCCTGCTGCTTGCCGTCGGCGCCCGAGCCGCGCAGGTTTTGCCACGGGTCGGCGTTCGGCTTCTTCTTGTCCGGTATTTTCTTCATCGTCGCGTTGTACTCGTTCTCGATGTCCTTCTGACGCTGCCTGGTGGAGGCGTCCGGCGTATTGTCCTGCAGCAAATTGATCGGCGGCATCTTTTGAGCGTGGGCCGGTGCGATCGCCAGCACGAAAATCATCGTTGCAACGACCTTTCGCATGTCTGCCTCCATTCAGCTCCGCGAGTCGCGTGACAGCCCGCAGGTTCGCGACACGGCGACGGCGAGGTCGAGCAGCGCCTCGTCGCCGCCGGGCCAGCCGATGAACGATAGCCCAACCGGACAGCCATCGACGATCCCGACCGGGATCGACACCTGCGGCAGGCCGCCGAGGCCGGCGATGCAGGTGAGCCGCATCACGCGCGTGCGATAAGCGTCCTGGCCCTCCGCCGGCATGTCGAGGCGCGGCGCGATGCAGGGCGCGCTCGGCAGCGCGATCAGCGTGCCGGGCGGCGCCAGCGCCTGGATGTGCGCGCGGGCGGCGTCATGACGCTTGCGGGCGGCGTCGGCTTCGACCTGGCCGGTCTTCGAGGCGATCTGCATGCGCTCGGCGACGCCGGGCCCGAAGCGCGGGTGCCGGTCTTCGACGAAGCGGCCATACACCTGCCAGATCTCGTGGGCCTGAATGACGCGCACCACGTCGCGCCAGCCGTCGAGACCGTCCGGCGCGACGCGCGTGGTCTGCGGAGCGGGCAACACGCCGGCCATCGCGGCGAGCGCGTCGCGCAGCAATGCCACGACCGGCGCCTCGGCCTCCGCGAAGGCGTCTTCCGCGATCAAGAGCTTTTCGATGGGGGCGTAGACCGCGCGACCTTCCAGCAACACCGCGCCGGTGCGGCGGAACAGGCCGGCCACGCTGGAAAGCCAGCCGATGGTGTCGAACGACGGCGACATGTCCATAGCGCCGCCTTTGTCGACGCGGCCGAGCGTGGTGCGAATGCCGTAGAGCCCGCACAGCGCGGCAGGAACGCGCACCGAGCCGCCGGTGTCGGAACCGAGCGCGATGTCGCAGGCGCCGGCCGCGGCGGCGGCCGCCGATCCGCTCGACGAGCCGCCCGGGATGCGGCCCGGCGCGCGCACGTTGGTCGGCGTGCCGTAATGGGCGTTGATGCCGGACACGCTGTAGAAGAACTCGTCGCAGATGGTCTTGCCGGTGATGGTCGCGCCGGCGGCGAGCAGCTTTTCCACCGCGGCGGCGTGCCGGCTCGCGGGCTTGGCCTGGGCGAGCCAATCGGGATTGCCGGCGCCTGTGCGCTCGCCGGCGATGTCGTACATGTCCTTGACCGCGACGCGCAATCCGGCGAGCGGCCCCGACGGCGCGCCCTTGAGCGGCGCCTTGATATCATGCGGGACGAAAAAGCCGGTCATGCGCAAGCTCGCTGAGGTCGTTCGTTGTCTTCGCAGCGAACCCGGCCTGCGGCACCGCTGTGCACAATACGCATCACGCCTTGCCCTTCTGCGTGCCGAGGTACCAGTCGAGGATCGTTTCGCCGCTCCAGCAGGCGACGCCCGGGCGCGACAGGATGTCCTCGAAGGTGCGCTCGACATGCTTGATACGGTGCGTCTGCCCGGCGAGGAAGGGATGGACCGCGATCGACATGATTTTCGCGCGATCCTTCGATTCTTCGTACAGGCATTCGAACGAATCCATCGCGCGCCGGTGGAATTCGTCGGACGGGTGGCTTTGCAGCACCATCATAACGATGTCATGCAGCTCGAAATTGTACGGCAGCGCCACCACCGGCTTGTGCGTGGTCTTCAGCGTCACCGGCTCGTCGTCGAGCACCCAGTCGCCGATGTATTCGATGCCGGCTTGCGACAGATAGTCGAGCGTGTCGAAGGTCTGCGTCAGCCCGGGGCCGAACCAGCCGCGCGGCGGCCGGCCCCAGAACTTGCCGACGATGTCGATCGCACGCTTGATGTCGCCGAGTTGGTCTTCGACCTTGTGCATCGGAATCTGGTCGTAGCTGTGGGCGTTGAGCTCCCAGCCGGCGTCGGCCACCGCCTGGATCACCTGCGGGTAGGCCTCGCAGGCGCGGCCGTTGACTGTCACCGTCGGCGTCATCTTCAGGCGCTCGAACACGCGCTTCAGACGCCAGAATCCGACCCGCATGCCGTATTCGTGCCAACTCCAGTTCGGATGGTCCGGCAGCATCGGCTGGCCCTGCGGCGGCGTGATCACCATGCGCGCCATCGGCCGCGAAATGTCCCACTGCTCGAGCGACATCAGCGGCCACAGGATCAGGCGAAGCCCATCGGGCAATTTCAGCGGCGGCCGGCCTTCGATGGCCGAGTAGGCAAGGCGTTCGTGGGGGTGCATGGCGGTCCTGGCGCAAGCAGAGCGCAAAGGTGTCGCGACGCGGAGCGGCTGTCAAACGCCGCCGGCTGGCGGCGCCGACGCTCACTTGCGGACACCGCAAGGCGGATGGGATACCAATTATCCGATCCGGCGGGCACATGGAGCGCTCTCCGGCCCGGGCCGGGCGAGATGTTCTACAGCGCATTCGAATACGTCACCCAGACTCTCGAGAAGCTCCTGGTCAAGCTCGGCCTTGATCCCAGCCACGTCACCTATGACGCGGTGTTCAACCGCCTGCTGGACCTTCTGATCGCCAACATCACGTTTGCGAACGTGTTTTTTGCCATCGGCGGGATTTTCCTGGTCGCGACCTTCGTGGTCCGCACCATCGTGCCGATGCGCATGCTGACCATCGTCAGCATCGTGTTCTTCGTATTGGCGGCGGCGCTGTCCGGCTCTGTTCCGAATGTTCCTGCTCTACCTGTTCGCGCTGCCGATCAACGTCGTCCGCCTGGTTCAGATCCGGAATCTGGTGAAGAAGGCGCGCAGCTCGGCGCAGGGCACGATGTCGCTCGACTGGCTGCGGCCGTACATGACGCCGCGCAGCTACCAAAAGGGCGACGTGCTGTTCCGCAAGGGCGACGCCGCGACGGAAATGTTCCTGACCGTCTCGGGAAAGTTCCTGGTGACCGAGATCGGCATCGAAATCCCACCCGATCGCATCCTGGGCGAGCTCGGCTTTCTATCGCCGAACAACCATCGCACGCAGTCGGTCGAATGCATCGAAACCGGCGACGTGCTGACGATTTCCTATGACAAGCTGCTCGAGGTCTATTTCCAGAATCCGGAGTTCGGATACTTTTTTCTCCGGCTGACCAGCGATCGCCTGCTGCAGAACTTCGCCAGGCTGAACAGCCTGGTCGAGGAAAACCGGGCGGCGCTGGAAGCCGCCACCGCGCCCAAGGACCGGGCGGCGGCGAGCGAGAAGCGGCCGCTCAAGGCCGTGCTCTCGACCATCGCCGCATTGCGAGGTCGGCGGCAAAAAAAGCCGCGCGTTCCGACCGCAGAAGAGAGCGCGGCGGCGGCGCTTCGGCGCCGGCAGGCGCTGGCGATTGTCGAACGCCATGCCAATTATTCGGCGCTCAGCGGGTTCATCCCCGTGCCGCTGGTTAACGCGGGGGCAATCACGGTCGTGCTGGTGCGCATGGTGCGGGAGCTGTGCCGGCATTACGACGTGCCGTTCCAGAGCAATCGCGCCTACGCCCTGGTGCTCGGATCGATGGGCGGCGTCATGCCGACCGGGCTCGCCACGTTCGCCACCTCGACGATCTATTTCGTGCCGGGCCCGAACTTCATCGGGCTCGCGGTCTCGTCGGTGACCGCGTCGGCCTATGCCCGCGATATCGGTCGGGTGCTGATCGACCACTTCGAAAGCGGCGAGACGCTCGAGCCCGACCGCCTTCCCGAACGGCGTCCATGGCTCTGGCAAGAACTCTGGGGCTCTCGCCTGAAGCGGCGCGAGCGGGCCTGGGCCCGCGCCGTTTATGGACCCTAGGGACCCGGCGCGATGGAGCACTTGGCCGCGGCATTCACGAATCCGTCATCAGGGCGGCGGGCGGCACATTCCGGTTATATTTGGGGCGCAGCATACATTCCTGTTGCATCTCTGTCGGGCGATCCATGATACGGCGCGAATTCATCACGCTTCTTGGCGGCGCGGCGGCTTGCGCGCTGGCCTATCACGCATGGCCGCTGACCACCTGGGCGCAGCAAGCTGAGCGCGCGCAGGGCCAACGCGTGCGCCGGATCGGCGTGCTGATGGGGCTGGCGGCGGACGATCCGGAGTCGCAAGCCCGGCTTGCGGCCTTTGCCCAGGGCCTTCAGCAGGCCGGTTGGACCGTCGGCGGCAACATCCGGATCGATTACCGCTGGGGCGCCGGCAATGCCGAGACCATGCGCAAGCACGCGGCCGAGTTGGTGACGCGCGCGCCCGATGCCATCCTGGCTCATTCCAGCGCGGCGGTGGCGCCGTTGCGGCAAGAAAGCCGGACCATTCCAATCGTGTTCACGCTGGTCGCCGACCCGGTCGGCGCCGGCTATGTCAACAGCCTGGCGCAGCCGGGCGGCAACGTCACCGGCTTCACCAACTTCGAATATTCGATCGGCGGGAAATGGCTGGAGCTGCTCAAGGAAATTGCGCCGAACGTCACGCGCGTCGCCGTGCTTCGGGAGTCGTTTGTCGCTTCCGGGCCCGGGCAGTTCGGCGCTATCCAGGCGGTGGCGCAATCGCAGGGCGTCGAACTGCGCCCGATCGATCTGCGGGATGCCGGCGACATCGAACGCGACATCACGGCATTTGGCCAGCAACCCAATGGCGGTCTGATCGTGACCGGAAGTCCGGCGGCAACCGTTCACCGCGATCTGATCAATGCCGTCGCAATTCGGCACCGGTTGCCGGTGGTGTTCAACTCCCGCCTCTACGTGGCCTCCGGCGGTTTGGCGTCCTATGGGCCCGATTTCGTCGACCAGTTCCGACGTGCCGCAGGCTACGTCGATCGCATCCTCAAGGGCGAGCATCCCGCAAACCTGCCGGTGCAGGCGCCAACCAAATACGAGCTGGTGATCAACAACAAGGTTGCCAAGCAGATGGACCTCGTCGTCCCTTCGGCGGTGCTCAGCCGGGCCGACGAAGTGCTCGAATGATCTCGCCGCGGTGAGGCTGGCGAAGAAGCCGGCTGTGGTGAGCCAACACGGCTTGCCGCCCGCGCTGATCGCCAAGATCGTGTCGCGCGGCGAGGTCGACTTCGTGGTGTCGGGGCTGCCGCCGCTGATCGGCACGCCCAACATCGAATGGCTCGGCAACCTGCCGGCCGAAATCAACAGCTGGGTGGTGTTCACGGGCGGCTTAAGCAGCCTGGCAAAGGAGCCGGAGGCGGGCCGCGCGCTGCTGAAATTCCTGACGGCGCCGGCCGCCGTCGCGGTGTTCAAGGACAACGGCCTGGAGCCGGCGCCTTTGATGAGCATGATCATTCGCACTTTTCGGGATCATGCTCGAGCGAGACGCAAACGGCACGCCGGAAAACCGGCGTGCCGCAAAGCACTCAAGCCTGGCGTCTTTGGGTCGCTGGGCTAGGCGCGCCAGCAGATCCGGCGGCTGCTCCAACCGCGATGGCGGCAAACCACTCCACGACCGCGCCAGCCGCGTCCGCGCCAGCCGCGTCCGCGTCCGCGCCAGCCGCGTCCGCGCCAGCCCCGCCCGCGCCATTGTGCCTCAGCCGGCGTCGCCGACATGGTCAGCAGGCCGCCGGTCACTGACACCATGCCCACTCCATAAAGAACCAGGAGCGCGCCTGCGGCCACAGTCCCAGTGATGAACTTTCGCACCGCGCTGCCGGTCTTGGTCGTTTCCGCCATGGTCCTTTTCTCCTGGTTGCGTGCGTACTCTTAGTTGCGCCTGCCGGGCATAATCCGGCCCAACATGGCTCAAACGAACAAGTATTGTCGGGGAGTTAGGTTCCATGGAATTGGTCGCTTCGGGCCTGGCTCTGGATGAACGGCAGATGAACAGCGCGCCGTTGGGGATCGCAACGTGACCGACGTGTTGGTCGCCGGCGCCGGCCCGGCCGGCCTGGTGCTCGCCTGCGATCTGGCACGGCGCGGCGTTGCCTTCCGCATTGTCGAGATGAGTCCAGCGCCGCCGGACCACCGCTCCGGCTCGCGCGGCAAGGGCATCCAGCCGCGCACGCTCGAAGTCTATGACGATCTCGGGGTGATCGACGCCGTGCATGCGGCCGGCGGGCCGTATGCGCCGGCAATGGCCTGGGACGGACCGAAGCCGCTCGGACCGGCCAAATTCCACCGCATCGAACGGCGCGAGCCGACCGCCGACGTGCCCTATCCCAGCATGTGGATGCTGCCGCAGCCGCGCGCGCTCGACATCCTGCGCGCGCGCCTTGCGGATCTTGGCCACCGGGTGGAATTCGGCGTCATGCTTGCGGACTTCAGCCAAGATGCCGACGGCGTCGCCGCCACGCTGCAACACCTGAACGGCCGCACCGAGACCTTGCGGGTGCGCTATCTCGCCGGCTGCGACGGCGCGCGCGGCGTCGTGCGCGCCGCCTCGGGCATCGCCTTCGCGAGCGAGACCATCGACCCGCATCCGATGATCACCGCCGACGTGGTGATCCCGGAGCTCGAGCCCACGCACTGGCACATGTGGGACCAGGCGAAGGGCGGGGCGCTGTGGCTCGGGCCGCTGGCGCAGATGAAGGACACCTTCCAGCTCTACGCCAAGTTCGAGGACGCGGAGCCGGACCTTTCGCTCGAAGCGTTGCGCGAATTGGTGCGCGTGCGCACCGGCAGGCAGGAGCTCAACGTCCGCGAGGTGTTGTTCGTCTCGCACTTTGGCTCGCGCTCGGGCCTGGCGCGGCACTTCCGCATCGGGCGGGTGTTTCTGGTCGGCGACGCCGCCCACGTGCATCCGCCGGCCGGCGGACAGGGCATGAACACCAGCGTGCAGGACGCCTATAACCTCGGCTGGAAACTCGGCCATGTCATCCGCCATGGCGCGCCCGACGCGCTGCTCGACAGCTACCAGGCGGAGCGGTTGCCGGTCGCGGCCGGCCTGCTCGAGTTCGTCGTGCAGATGCACAGGGACTGGCTCGGCAAGGCGAAGGACAAGGAGGAGCCGCGAAAGGGCGAGCACATGCAGCTCAGCCTGAACTACCGCGGCGGTCCGTTGTCCGTCGACGAGCGGCCGGCGCTGGGCGAGGGCGTCACGCGGGCCGGCGATCGCGCGCCCGACGCCAGGCTGACGAACGCAGCCGGCGAGGTCGTGCGGCTGTTCGATATCCTGCGCGGGCCGCAATTCACCTTGCTGGCCGTGGGCGACGTGGCCTTGCCGGCATTCGGCGCGCAGTACGGCAACGCGTTGCGCGCGCAGCGCGTCGTCGGCCGGCACGCTGGCGCACCCGGCGCGCTGCTCGATGGCGAAGGACACGTGTACCGGACCTATGGCGAAGGCCTGATCCTGGTCCGGCCTGACGGCTATCTCGGCTATACCGGGCTGGGCGGCACGCCGGGCCTCGGCCGCTACTTGCAACGTTTTTTCGGCTGATGACGATTTGCGTATGCGCCTAGTGTCGCGATTCGGAAATTGCCCGATTCTCAGCGTGCTCCTGCGAAATTCGGGTTCGGGACATAGCGCGCGCGGCTGCGACACGCGTGCGCTGGCAAGCGAATCGACCGCTAGGTTGTCGCCCAACAGACAGGGAGATCGCTCATGACGCGCTGGCTCATCGCCGCGGGCCTTGCGGCCATTGTCGCGCTGCCGACCGCAGGCTTGGCGCAGGATTATCCGACCCGGACGGTGAAGATCATCGTGCCGTTCCCACCGGGCGGCACCGCCGACGCCATGCCGCGCATCGTCGCCGACTGGCTGTCCAGGAAATGGGGTCAGGCGGTGATCGTCGAGAACCGCGCCGGCGCCGGCGGCAATGTCGGAGCCGACGCCGCCTATCATTCCGATCCGGACGGCTACACCATCTTCGCGTCGCCGCCGCCGCCGCTGGTGATCAACCAGAACCTCTATCCGAAGCTCAACTTCGATCCGGCACAATTCATTCCACTGGCGGTGATGGGCAAGGTGCCGAACGCCATCCTCACCAACTCGCCGAAGCTGAAAGAGGTGAAGACGGTTGCCGATTTTGTCGCCTTCGCCAAGGCCAATCCCGGGGTGCTGAACTCGGCGACGCAAGGCATCGGCACAACCTCGCATCTGACCTCCGAGCTGTTCGCGCAGAAGGCGGGCGTCAAGTTCCAGCACATCCATTATCGCGGCTCGGCGCCGGCGGTGCAGGACCTCGTTGCCGGCAACGTCGACGTCGCCTTCGACAACGTCGGCGCAGCGGGCGCGCTGATCAAAGCCGGCACCATTCGCGCGCTCGGCTTGGCCACCGAAAAGCCGATGGACGCGTTCCCCGGCGTGCCGACGGTCAAGGAGACCGTGCCGGGCTTTGTGGTGGTGACCTGGTTCGCGCTGGTCGCGCCGCCGAAGGTGCCGCAGCCGATCGTCAGCAGGCTCAACGCCGACATCAACGAGGCGTTGCGTGATCCGGACGTGATGAAGCGCCTGGCCAATCTCTCGGCCGACGTCGCGGGCGGCTCGGTGGCCGAGACCGCGGCGTTCTTCAAGGCCGAGATCGAGACCTGGCACAACGTCATCAAGACCGCGAACGTCAAGCTCGAGCAATAGTGAGGACGGCTTCGCCGATGTCATTCCGGGGCAGGCCGGCCCCGGAATGACGGTAGGGCTGTTGGTCGCGGCCGGTCGGCGCGCTATGAAGAGCGCCCGCCCGCTGCCGAGCATCCATGTCCGCTCCCGCCGATACGCCGGCCAATTCCTTGCACGCACTGCGGGCGCACCGCTCGTTTCTGTACTACTGGCTTGCCCGCACCTCGACCAATGGCGCCCATCAGATGCAGGCCGTCGCGGTCGGCTGGCAGATCTACGAATTGACCGGCAACGCCTTCGACCTCGGCCTGGTCGGGCTGGTGCAATTCTTTCCGGTGGTGGCGCTCGGCATCGTAGTCGGTCAGATCGCCGACCGCTACGACCGCCGCGTCGTGATCGGCACTTGCCAGGTGATCAAGGCGCTTGCCGCCGCGGCCTTTGCGCTCGGCACGCTCGCCGGCTGGCTCAGCCGCGACGTCATGCTGGCGATCCTGTTCGTCAGCGGCACCGCGCGGGCATTCGAGGCGCCGACCATACACACCCTGATTCCCGGCATCGTTCCGCCGCCGCTCTTGCCGCGCGCGATCGCGGCCTCCGCCACCGCGGGTCAGACCGCCATCATTTGCGGGCCGGCGCTGGGTGGGCTGCTCTATGTGTTCGGCGCCGGCACCGTCTATCTCACCTGCACGGCGGTGTTCGTGCTGGCGAGCGTCCTGGTCAGCCTGATCCGCCTGCAAGGCCTGCCGCCGGTGCATGGCCCGCTGACGGCCGAGTCGCTGTTCGCAGGCTTCCGCTACATCCGCCACAACAAGGTGGTGCTGGGCGCGATCTCGCTTGACCTGTTTGCCATGCTGCTCGGCGGGGTCACCGCGCTGCTGCCGATCTACGCCAAGGACGTGCTCGCGACCGGCCCGTGGGGCTTGGGCCTGCTCCGTTCGGCGCCGGCGCTCGGCGCGCTCGCGGTCTCGGTGTGGCTCGCCCATCATCAGATCGAGCATCGCGTCGGCCGCGTGCTGTTCGCCGCGGTTGCGGCGTTCGGCGCGGCCGCCGTGGCGTTCGCGTTCTCGACTTCGCTCACTCTGTCGATTGTCGCGCTCGCGATCTACGGCGCGGGCGACGCGGTCAGCGTCGTGATCCGCCATTCGCTGGTGCAGACCATGACGCCGAACGACATGCTCGGTCGCGTCTATGCGGTGAACTTCATGTTCACCGGCACCTCGGGCACGCTCGGCGAATTCCGTGCCGGCGCAGTGGCCGCGCTGTTCGGCGCGTTCACCTCGGTGCTGGTCGGCGGCATCGGGGCCATTCTTGTGGCGCTGCTCTGGATGCGGCTGTTCCCGGAGATCGCCAAGATCGACACAATTCAAAGCCGGACGATCTAGTCGCTGTGGTCGCCGCTTGCGGCGCGATCGTCGTAGCCGTGCCGGCTGGAATAGAACACCAGCGCCATCAGGCCGCAGCCGACCAAGAGCGAGAACAGCACGCCGCCGGCCATGGCGATGTAGAGGCCGGGCGGCAGGTCGGCGTCTTCCAGCGAGGTCCAGAGCCCGTAGGCGTACCAAAGCGAGGCGGCGAGCAGGCCAAACAGCGCCGCAAGCAGCAGGGCGATCCCCAGGTTGCGCATGCGGCGGATATAAGCACCGTCGCCCCGATCGTCTATGCTGGCCGGGTGAGCGCTAACGACCAGAATCATGACGCTGCGGACAGCGAGGGGCCGCGCTATGCCTACAAGCCCTCATTGGTCGGCGCGCCCTGCGAATTCGTGCTCAAGCCGGACGCGCTGCATTGGCAAGTCGGGCGGCGGTCCGGCCGCGTCCGCTACGACCAGGTGCGCAGCGTGCGGCTGTCATTTCGGCCGGTCACCATGCAATCGCATCGCTTCATTGCCGAAATCCGCGCGCCCGACAATCCGAAGGTGCTGATTTCCTCGGTGTCGTGGCGCAGCCTGGTGGAGCAGGAGCGTTTCGACGGCGCCTACACGGCTTTCGTCCAGGAGCTGCACCGGCGGCTCGCCGCCGCCGGCAGCACGGCGCGTTTTTACGCCGGCATGCCGCTCGTGCCCTATTGGATGGGTGTCGTGCTGTTCGCAGGCGTCATCCTCGCCACCGCAGCGATGGTGGTGCGCGCCGTCCAGACCGAGCAATGGAGCGGCGCCGCGGTGGTAGCGCTGTTCTTTGCGATGTTCGCGTATCAGCTCGGCAACTACTTCCGCCGCAACCGGCCGGCGACCTATCGGCCCGACGCGTTGCCGGACAACGTCCTGCCAGCGGCGAAATCGAAATAGGTCAGCGCCGCACCACCAGCACCGAGCAGTTGGCATAGCGCACCACATGGCCCGCCACCGAGCCGAGGAAATAGGTGCGCACGCCGACCCGGTGCGAGCTCATGACAATGAGGTCGGCGTGGAACGCCTTGGCCTCCTCCAGGATCTCCTGATAGGTGCCGCCTTGCCGAACCGTCGAACTGACGCGGCCGGCTTCGAGCCCGACCTCCTGGACAATGATCGATAACGCTTCCTCGGCGGAGCGCCGCTGCTGGGCCTCAAAATCGGCCGGCACGTATTCGGCAAGCATCGCCGGCGTCACCGCCAGCACGTTGATCAGCCGGAGATCGCCGCCGGTCGCATTGGCCATCATCACGGCGGTTTCGAGCGCGGGCTTGGCGAGATTGGGGTCGCCGAGATCGACCGGCACCAGGATCTTCTTGTACATCGCAGGCTCCCCTTTGTGACCGGCCACGGCCACGCGCAGACGGCAGTCTATGCCGACCATCCGCCGCGCGCACAACTCAATCGGTGGCCGCAGTAAGGGAGCGTGGCGCAACGAAATGCTCCAGACGCCCGCCTTGCACGTGCAGGCGGCTCCAATCGGCTGGCGCAAACTCGATCACCGCCAGCGCAGCGGTCGGGAAGTGCTCCCCGAGGCGCTGGCGGGCTTCGACGTCGCCCGCGGCCACCAGCATGACCGCGGCCTCGTGCAGGCCGGGGTTGTGGCCGATCAGGAGCAGCGTCGCGATCTTCGGCGCGGTCTCCTTGATCGCTCGTAGGATCGCCTCGGGCGCTGCGTTGTACAGGCGTTCGTCAAAGCGGGCTTGCGGGGGCCGGTCGAACGCCGCGGACAACAGGCTGCCAGGTTTCGCGCGTCCGCGCCGCCGTCGAAACCACGGCGAGGTCGGGCGCCAGCCTGTGGCGCACCACATAGGCCCCGAGTTTCCGGGCATCAGCCCGTCCGCGATCGGTCAGCACGCGCTCAAGGTCGCGTCCGCCCGGTTGCGAGCGCTCGGCCTTGGCATGGCGAAGCAACAAGAGCCGGCGCATCGGCTGCATTCTCCCGACTTTTCCTGGTGTCCCGAACCCGAAGTTCGCATGATTGCGCGGCAAGCTCGTTTGCGAACTTCGGGTTCAAAGGGACACTAGAATTATTAGGTTGCTAGTGTCGCTTTGATTCGGAAGTTCGCTAAGGAGCACGCTGAGAATTCGGGCGAACTTCCAAATCGCGACACTAGCCTGCAATTATCGCTAGATCGGGATGAACCGTCATCCCGATCTAGCTTCTTGTTTGAGCATGATCTTTTCCGAAAACCGCTGCACACCCCGGACCAAGTCCGGGGCAGGCCTTTTCGGGATCATGCTTTAGCAGTCTAGCATGGGCGGGCTCGGTCAGCCGGACCGGCGCTGCGCGGCGAGGGGCGATGCCCAACAACGATCCGAACGCCTATGGGGCGAGCTGGTTTGCCGCGACCGCCGTGGCCAGCCCGCCGCGTCCCAAGCTCACGGCCGAAACCGACGTCGACGTCTGCGTCATCGGCGGTGGGCTCGCCGGCCTGACGGTGGCGCGCGAGGTCGCCCGCCGCGGCTGGTCGGTGCTGGTGCTGGAGCAGAAAACCGTCGCCTGGAACGCTTCGGGCCGCAACCTCGGTGTTGTATTGCCGGGCTTTGCCATGGACATCGAGGCGCTGGTGGCGCGCGTCGGCCTCGATCACGCCAAGAAACTCTGGGCGTTGTCGGAAGCGGGCGTCGACGCCATCCGCAGCGCCATCGCCGAGAGCAACCCGCCGGGCGTTGCGCTCACCGAGGGCGGCTGGCTGCGGGTGTCGAAGACCGACCGCACCGAGGCGTTGGCGGCCCGCACCAATCTCCTCCGAAGCGAATTCGGCGTCGAGATCGACGTCTGGTCGGTCGAGCGCGTGCGCGAACATCTGCGCTCACAGCTTTATTTCGAGGCGGTGCACCATCCGCGCGCCTTCAGCATCCATCCGCTCAACTACGCGCTCGGGCTTGCCGCCGCGGCCGAGGCCGCGGGCGCCCGCATTTGCGAGGATACGCAGGCGTTGCAAATCGATCCGGTCGGCGTGCGAAAGCGCATCGCCATCAAGGATGGCCGGGTGCGGGCGGCGCATGTCGTGCTGGCGGGCAACGTGCATCTTGGCGGGCTGATGCCGCAATTCGCCGCCACGCTGTTGCCGGTCAACAACTACGTGATCGTGACCGAACCGCTGGGCCGGGCGCTGCGCGAGCTGATCCGTTTTGGCGGCGCGGTGAGTGATACGGAATTCGCGGACAATCATTATCGCGTGGTCGACGGCGACCGTCTGCTGTGGTCAGGGGGCAGCACGGCGTGGCATGGCGCGCCGCAGCGCCGCGCCGCGACGCTGCTCCGCGATATCGCGCGCGCCTATCCGTCGCTGCGCGGCCTGAAGGCGGATTATGTTTGGACCGGCACAGCCGGCCTCGCCGTCCATCGCATGCCGCAGATCGGCGAAGTCTCGCCCGGGCTCTGGCTGTTGAGCGGCTTCGGCGGGCAAGGGCTCAGCACCACCGCGATCGGCGGCGAACTGCTGGCGCGCGCGATCGTCGAGGGCGACAGCACCTGGCAATTGTTCAACCCGTTCGGGTTGGTGTGGGCCGGCGGCACGGCTGGGCGAATGGCGGCGCAAGCCGCCTCCTGGGCGTCCCGCGGCCGCGAGCGGCTCGAAGGCTGGCTGGCGCGCCGGCGTCGCGGCCCGGCTGCGATGCCGGGCACGGCCGGAGGGATGGTGGAGACGCCGCAATTCGAGCCGGTGCCGCAATCGCCGGCCGCCGCGGCGCCCGAGCTGCCGCCGGTTGCCATGGCCGAGCCGGCGCCGATGGCTCAGGCCGAGTTGGCTGTGCCGCCTGCGCCGGCGGTCATGCCGGATGATGCCGCTGCTAGCGAGCCCGCGCCGCGGCGAAGGCGCCGCAAGCGCAAGCGTCCGCAACCCGGCGAAGGCTCCTCGGCGCCCGACGATCCGTCATCGCCCGGCAGCGTTTCATAAGCCCTAGCGGCTCTCGCGCCGGGCCATGAACGCGAGCCGCTCGAACAGATGCACGTCCTGCTCGTTCTTGAGCAGTGCGCCGTGCAGCGGCGGGATCAGCTTCTTCGGGTCGCGCTCGCGCAAAATCTCCGGGCCGATATCCTCGACCATCAGGAGCTTGAGCCAGTCGAGCAGCTCCGAGGTCGAGGGCTTCTTCTTCAGGCCGGGCACCTCGCGCACCTCATAGAACAGCTTCAGCGCCTCGCCGACCAGCCGCTGCTTGATGCCCGGGAAATGCACCTCGATGATCGCCCGCATGGTGTCGGGGTCGGGAAAGCGGATGTAGTGGAAGAAGCAGCGGCGCAGGAACGCGTCCGGCAATTCCTTCTCGTTGTTGGAGGTAATGACCACGGTCGGCCGCCGCCGCGCCTTGACGGTCTCGGAGGTCTCGTAAACGAAGAACTCCATGCGGTCGAGCTCGAGCAGCAGGTCGTTTGGAAACTCGATGTCGGCCTTGTCGATCTCGTCGATCAGCAGCACCGGCCGCTCCTCGGAGACGAAGGCGTCCCACAGTTTGCCGCGCTTGATGTAGTTGCGGATGTCGCGCACCCGCTCGTCGCCGAGCTGGCTGTCGCGCAGCCGCGACACCGCGTCGTATTCGTAGAGACCTTGCAGCGCCTTGGTGGTGGACTTTATGTGCCATTCGATCAGCGGCGCGTTCAGCGCCTTGGCGATCTCCAGCGCCAGCACGGTCTTGCCGGTGCCGGGCTCGCCCTTGACCAGCAAGGGGCGCTCCAGGGTGATGGAGGCGTTGACCGCAACCTTGAGATCGTCGGTGGCGACATAGCCTTTGGTGCCTTCGAAGCGCATGCCTGCTCCCTGACCGGACCACCGGGACCTTAGGAAGGGCCCGCGCGGGCCGCAAGCCGCAAACCCTCGCGCGATCGTGACCTCATGTGAGCATACTTGCAGGCGCATTCGCGCTATGGGACGACCGCGGGCCGCACGGCCGCGATCGGAGGACGTCGATGCTGCGATGGCTCTCGGCTCTGGCCATGGTTTTCGCCGCCACCTCAATGGCGCCGGCGCAATCGAACACGCCGCCGAAGGCGGTCGCGACCTTTGCCGGCGGCTGCTTCTGGTGCGTGGAAGCGGACTTCGACAAGGTCGCAGGCGTGATCAGCACGACGTCAGGCTACGCCGGCGGCAGCGTGGCGAATCCGACCTATTATCAGGTCTCGGCCGGCAGCACCGGCCATACCGAGGTGGTCGAGATCGCCTACGATCCGGCCAAGGTGAGCTACCAGAAGCTGCTCGACGTGTTCTGGCGCAACCACGACCCGCTCGCCAAGGACCGCCAGTTCTGCGACAGCGGCAGCCAGTACCGCGCCGCGATCTTCTATCACAACGATGAGCAGCGGCGGCTGGCCGAGGAATCGAAGAAAACCGTGCAGGCGAAATTCGCGCCGCGCGTGGTGCACACCGAGATCGTGAAGGCCGGCGCGTTCTACGCGGCCGAGGACTATCACCAGGACTACTACGAGAAGAATCCGGTGCGCTACAAGCTCTACCGCTTCAACTGCGGGCGCGATCAGCGCCTGGAGGAGCTGTGGGGCAAGCCGGATAAGAGCAGCTGACGGGATCACGCTGAAAACGAACATGCGCGAGCCCTACGCCGGAGCGAAATCGACCGTCATCGGAACGCTGAGCCGGCGCGCCTGGCTGGTCGGCGGCGGCAGCGTGGCGGTGCTCGCGACGCTGTGGTGGATGCGCGGCGACGACGTGCAGGCCGGCCCGTTCGAGATCAGCAAGAGCGACGACGAATGGCGCCGCCTGCTCTCGCCCGCCGCCTACACGGTGCTGCGCCATCACGGCACCGAACGGCCCTATTCGAGCCCGCTCAACGCCGAGAAGCGCGCCGGCACCTTCGCCTGCGCCGGCTGCGAGCTGCCGCTGTTCTCGTCGCGAGACCAAGTTCGAGAGCGGCACCGGCTGGCCGAGCTTTTACCGGCCGCTGCCCAACGCGGTCGGGACCTCGAGCGACCGTTCGCTGATCGTGCCGCGCACCGAGGTGCATTGCCGCCGCTGCGGCGGCCATCTCGGCCATGTGTTCGACGATGGCCCGCCGCCGACCGGCCTGCGCTATTGCATCAACGGCGTGGCGCTGAGCTTCGCGCCCGGCGCTGCCCCAGCCGGCTAGATCGGAAATTTTTGCCGGCGGTGGCGCATTCTGCCGCGACGCGACCGCACGCCATTACCCGTAACACTTTGAAAAATCAAAGAAATCGACGTGGCGCGCGGCTTGCAACGTGGCCCGCGGGTATCGCCGCCAAGGGCGCATTCCGGCCCGCGGCCTGTCGCAGTGGAGACGAGTTATGGGAATCTTCGGGGCGCTCACCACCGCCGTCACCGGCATGCGCGCGCAGTCCTTCGCGCTGGAAAACATCTCGGGCAACATCGCCAACTCGCAGACGACCGCGTTCAAGCGTGTCGACACCAGTTTCGTGGACCTGATCCCGGACAACGTGCCGAGCAAGCAACTGGCCGGCAGCGTGGTGGCAAACTCGCGCACCACCAACAACGTCCAGGGCGACATCCAGAACGCCTCGATCGGCACCTTCATGGCGATCAACGGCGAGGGCTTCTTCGTGGTGCAGAAGCCGGCGAGCTTCGCCGACGACCGGCCGGTGTTCGACGGCGTCGACCTCTACACCCGGCGCGGCGACTTCCAGCCCGACAAGAACGGCTATCTGGTCAACGGCGCGGGCTACTATCTGATGGGCATCCCGGTCGATGCGACCACCGGCAACCTGGTCGGCAGCGTCCCGCAGCTGCTGCAATTCGACAACGGCTTCCTGCCGGCGCAGCCGACCACCCAGATCGAATACAAGCGCCAACCTCGCGAGCTATCCGCTCACCGCCGCCCACGACAACAACGTTCCGCGGTCGGAACTGCTGAACCCGGCCGACTTCCGGCCAATCCGATCGCGGGCCCGCCGGCGCCCGCCAAGATCCTGGGCGTGGGTGCAGCGATCCTGCCGGATGCATTTCGCCGAGCTGACCGCGACCGCCGACATCTCAGGCGCTGTCGTCGGCCGGCGGCACGCTGGTGATCAACGGCATCAACATTGCGATCGCTCCGGCGGCCAACGCGGCTGCGGTGCTCGCCGCGATCAACGGCTCGGCCGCCGGCGTCACCGCGACGCTGAGCGCGAGCAACCATCTCGTGCTCACCAGCGCCACCGCCGACACCAACGTCGCGATCGGCGGCGCCACCACCCTGGCCCTGCTGGGCGAGCTCGGCCTTGCGGTCGGCACCACCAACGCCACCAACCTGCTGACCCAGGGCGTGTCGCGACCGGTCAGACCCTGACCATCGACGTCAACCCGCCGGCACCGGCCGCGCCGGTCAATCCGACGCTGACCATCACCTTCGGGACCGGCGTCGGCCAGGTCTCGACGCTGGCCGAACTTGCCACCGCGCTCGGCGGCCTGACCGGCGGCACCGCCACGATCGACACCAGCAACGGCAACCTCACCGTCACGGCCGCCAGCCTGACCGACAACATCACACGTCGGCGGCACCGCCAACGCGCTGTTGTTCGGCATCCACACGCTGACCGCGCTGCCGTCCAACAGCCAGGTGGTCGGCAACGACGTCGACACCTTCCTCGACAATCGATCGGCGGCGGCGCCATCACCGCCTACGACATGTCCGGTTCGCCGGTGAACATCCAGCTGCGCTGGGCCAAGATCGACAGCAAGGCCTATGGCGGCACCGACACCTGGAACCTGTTCTATCAGGTCGAACTCGACCGCGACCGGCACCGAGGTTGCCTGGCAGAACGTCGGCACCAACTACACGTTCGCGCCCAACGGCCAGATGTACTCCGCTGGTCGGCAGCGTGACGGCGCCGAACGTGACGGTCGACGGCATCTCGCTCGGCACATCTGACCATCGCGCACGGCTCGGGCGGCATCACGCAGTTCGCCGACCCGAACGGCAACGTCCAGGTCAACCTGCTGCAGCAGAACGGCTTCCCGGCCGGCACGCTGCAATCGGTATCGGTCAACGACAAGGGCCGCGTGGTCGGCACCTACTCGAACGGCCGCACCATCGATCTGGCGCAGATCACGCTCGCCAACTTCAACGGCACCAACTGGCTGAAGCGCATCGACGGCGGCGCGTTCCAGGCGACCGACGAGTCGGGCCCGGCGACCTTCAACGCGCCCGGCAAGATCGTCGGCTCTTCGCTCGAAGGCTCCAACACCGACATCGCCGACGAGTTCACCAAGCTGATCGTGACGCAGCAGGCCTATTCGGCCAACACCCGCGTCATCACCACCAGCAACCAGATGGTGCAGGACCTGCTGAACATGCTGCGGTGACGGTGGTCGCGGCTAACGCGAATGAGCGGCCGATGAGCATCTCCCAGGCCCTCAACACATCGCTGACCGGCTTGCGCGCCGCGCAAGCCGGGCTGTCGCTTGTCGCCTCCAACGTGGCGAACGCCCAGACCGCCGGCTATGTCCGCAAGACCTTGCAGCTTGTGACCCGGTCGCAGGCGACACCGGCATCGGCGTCCGGATCGCCGGCATCAACCGCGAGCTCGATCAATATCTGCAGCGTCAGCTGCGGGTCGAGGTCGCCGGCGGCTCCTACGCCGATCTGCGTTCGACCTTCTATCAGCGCCTGCAGCAGCTCTACGGCGCGCCCGGCTCCGACAGCGCGCTCGAAACGGTGTTCAACAAGTTCACCAACGCGGTGCAGTCGCTGGTGACGAGCCCGGATTCGATGGCGGCGCAAGGCGTGGTCGTGAGCTCCGCGCAGGTGCTGGCCCAAAGCCTCAACTGCGTGACCGCGCAAATCCAGGCGCTGCGCGGCGACGCCGAGAGCGGCCTCGCCGATGCGGTCAACGTCGCCAACAGCGCGATTCAAAAGATCGCCGAGCTGAACACGCAGCTCGCCGGGCGCAGCGCCGACAACGCCGCCGACGCCGCGCTGATGGACAGCCGCGACGCGTTCATCGATCAGCTCTCGGAGCTGATGGACATCCGGGTCGTCGTCAACGGTCAGAATCAGGTCAACGTGTTCACCAATTCCGGCGTGCAGCTGGTCGGACCCGACGCCTCGCAATTGGTCTTCAACGCGCAGGGCACGGTGTCGGCGACGACGCAATGGAGCGCCGATCCGGACAAAAGCACGATGGGCACTCTGATGCTGGTGTCGCCGACCGGCACGTCCTTTGATCTGATCGCCAACCACTCGATCCGCTCCGGCAAGATCGCGGCCTATCTCGACATGCGCGATCAGGTGCTGGTGCAGGCGCAGAACCAGCTCGATGCGCTTGCTGCCGCCATGTCGCATGCGCTCTCGGACCAGACCATTGCCGGCACCGCCGTTACCGTCGGCGCCCAGAATGGATTCAACGTCGATACCGCGGGGTTTTTGGACGGCAACAACCTGAGCCTGACCTATACCGACAACACAAGCGGCCTCCAGCATCGCGTCACCATCGTCCGGGTCGACGATCCGACGGCGCTGCCGCTGTCCGATACCGCGACGACCGATCCCAACGACGAGGTCATCGGCATCGATTTCTCCAGCGGGCTTGCCGTGGCGATCGCCCAGCTCAACGCGCACTTCGGCGGCAGGCTGCAATTCTCCAATCCGGCCGGCACGACCTTGCGGGTGCTGGACGACGGCGCGCCCAATCTGAGCGACGTCGGTGCGTTCTCGATTACCAAGACCGCGACGTCGCTCGTCGGCGGCAGCGCCGCATTGCCGTTTTTCACCGACGGCGTCAATCCATTCACCGGCGCGATTTCGGGCATCGGCACGCAAGAGGTCGGTTTTGCCGGACGCATCGCCGTCAATTCGGCGCTGATCGGCAATACCAACCGCCTCGTGCTGTTTGCCCCAGGCATCGCGATCGGCGATCCAACGCGCCCAAATTTCATTTACGACCAACTGATGCGCGCGTCGCTGCCGTTTTCGCCGCAGACCGGCATCGGCAACGCCGGCGCGCCCTACAGCGGCAGCCTGCCGGCCTATCTGAGGCAGATGCTGAGCATGCAGGGCGAAGCCGCTGCCCACGCCGCCAACCTGGCAGAGGGCCAGGACGTCGTCGTCAATGCGCTGCAGCAGCGCGCGAACCAGCAATCGGGCGTCAACGTCGACGAGGAGATGGCCAATCTGATCACGTTGCAGACCGCCTACGGCGCCAACGCGCGCGTCATGTCCGTAGCGAGGGACATGATCGAGCGGCTGATGCAGATGTGAGGTCGTCATGAGCGTTCTAGGGATCGGCGGCACCTCGCAGATGTCGCTGCAGGCGATCACCGCCATGCGCAGGCAGCTCGACGATCTGCAGCGCCAGCTTGGCAGCGGCAAGAAGTCGGAGAGCTACGCGGGCCTCGGCCTCGACCGGGGCCTCGTTGTCGGGCTGCACTCGCAGCTTTCCGCCATCTCGGGCTTTCAGGATGCCATCACCCTGGTCGGCGTGCGGCTCGATCTGATGCAGACCGCGCTAACGCAGTTCGGCTCGATCACGCAGCAGACCAAGAGCTCGATCCTGCAGTCGCAGTTCGTGTTGCACGGCGGCACGCAGACGCAGGATCAGGTCAATACGCGCAGCGAGCTCAATCAGCTGATCGGCCTGCTCAACACCGGCGCCGACGGCCGCTACCTGTTTTCCGGCCGCAGCGTCGACCAAGTGCCGGTCGAGGCCACCGACAAGATCATCGATGGCGACGGCATGCGCGCCGGCCTCAAGCAGATCATCGACGAGCGCCGGCAGGCCGACCTCGGCGCGTCCGGGCTCGGGCGACTGATCGTCGGCTCGCCGTCGGCGACGGCGGTGTCGCTCGCCGAGGACGCGGTCTCGCCGTTCGGCTTCAAGCTCGTCGGCGCAACCACGACCGCAAGCGGCGCGACGGTGACGGCGCCGGCCGGCTCGCCGCCCAGCATGTCGATCGACCTCGGCGCCACCAATCCGAGCGACGGCGACATCGTCAAATTCACGTTCACGCTGCCTGATGGCACCACGCGCGATCTCACGCTCACGGCCACCACGTCGGCCACCCCCGGACCGGGCCAATTCACCATCGGCGCGAACTCGACCGCCACCAGGATCAACTTGCAAGCCGCCCTCACCTCGGGGCTTGGCACGCTCGCCGGCACCCAGCTGGTGGCGGCGTCCGCGGTCGCGGCCGGCAACGATTTCTTCGACATCGACGCCTCGAATGCGCCCCAGCGCGTCGCCGGCCCGCCGTTCGACACCGCGATCGCGCTGGTCGACGGCACCGCGGCCAACACCGTGCGCTGGTACGTCGGTGACGACGCGACCGACGACCCGCGCTCGACCGCGGTGGCGCGCGCCGACCAGTCGCTGGCGGTGTCCTACGGCGTGCGGGCCAACGAGCAAGCCTTGACCATGGCGGTCAAGACGCTGGCCGTGTTCGCCGCGATCGGATTCTCAGGCTCCGACCCGAATGCCGAGGGTCAATACAATGCGTTGCGGCAGCGGGTCGGCGCGGCGCTGGTCGGCTCCGCCAATCAGCAGCAGGTGTCCGACATCGCGGGCCAGCTCGCCAGCGCCCAGGTCGCGCTCAGCAATGCCAAGGACCGCCACGATCAAACCAACACCACGCTGCAAAATCTGTTGCAGAGCGTCGAGGGCGCGTCCACCGAGCAGGTCGCGGCGCAGATCCTGGCATTGCAGACGAGCCTGCAAGGCACGTTGCAGACCACGGCGATGCTGCTGCAGACCACGATCCTGAAGTATCTCTGAGCAATATCGATCATGCCCGGCATACGACCGGGCATAATGAGATTTGACCAAAAAATTTTTCGGGATTTCAGGCTTTGCCGAGCAGGCCGGCGGCGAGCTCGCGGTTGATCTTGATCAGTGAATTGAGCCGCTCGGGGCGCGGATCGTTCATCACCGTCACGGTGTGGTTCATCACGAACAGGCCAAGATTGGCGACGTTCTGGCGGACGTTGCGCGGCATCGGGTTCTTGTTGTCGGTCATCTCGCTCAAGAACACCGACCAGAGCTTGCGGTTGAACAGCAGTGCCTCGCCGAGCCGGGCGCGGCTTTCGTCCCAGGCATCGTGCACCGATTGCAGCTGGGCGGCAGCCTGCAGCAGCAGCGTGGCCTCAAGCTCGCGCAGGTTTGACGTTTTTCTTGCCACGCTTTTGTAGGTTTGCGACGGGCTCAGCATGCCGCATCAACTCCTCTTCGTACGCGATCAGTTTGTTGGCTTCTTTCAGGGCCTTGTACAGATTGCCCATTAAGATTTGATTATTGATATTCTCGACATAGACCCAGGTGCTGGGCGCGGCTTCGACGATCTGGCGCACCAGCGCGAAATAGAGCTCGTGATGCACCCGCGGATCGCGCGAGGTGTACATCAACTGCACCGCCAGATAGATGCGCTTGGCCGGCGTGTCGGCGCGGCTCGACGTCAGGATGTCCTTCTCGCGCAGGATCGGGCTCGCGCCTTCGATCAGCAACCACGATCGTTGATTGCAGTTGGTGATGACCGACTCGCCGATCAGGATGCGCTCGTTCGGCCTAAGCTCAACCTTGAGCGCCATCGATCCCTCCTGCCGGTCTCTTTGGAACGGAAATGGCGCTAGTGTCGCGATTCGGAAGTTCGCCCGAGTTCTCAGCTTGCTCCTAAGCGAACTTCCGAATCAAAGCGACACTAGCAACATTATGAGTTTAGTGTCCCTTTGAACCCGAAGTTCGCAAATAAGCCTGTTGCGCAATCATGCGAACTTCGGGTTCGGGACACTAGCGACTGCAAACGCCATCTCAAGTCTGGACGGAGCCGCCGCGCGGCGGCTCTCGCCGGAGCGAACTATTGGAACAGCCGCAGCACCGCCTGGCTGGCCTGCGAGGCGAGCGACAGCGCGGTGGTCGAGAGCTGCTGACGGGTCTGCAAGGCCAGCAGGTTGGCGCCCTCTTCGTTCGAATCCGCAAGCGTCAGCGCGTCCGCGCCGGTCTGCAACGTGTTGATCATCATCTTGGTGAATTCCTGACGGATCTGCACGGTCGACAGGTTCGAGCCGAGCGCCTGGGCGTGCGAACGCAGCGCCGTCAAGGCGGCCGAAAGATCGGCGCTGGCGGTGGCGATGTTGGCGACGGTGGCCCAGTTGTTGGCCGCGGTGTTGAGCGCGAGGCCGGTGGAGGTGAAGTCCACGGCGTTGATCGTGACCGTCGAGGTGCCGGTTTCGTTCAGCGTCAAGACCAGGTTGGAGCTTGCGGTGCTGTTGAGCAGGTTGATGCCGTTGAAGCCGGAGTCGGCCGCGAGCTGGTCGATCTGGCCACGGATGGCGTTGAACTGCGCGGCAAGGTTCGCCCGCACCGAAACGTCGGTGGTCTGCTGCGCCTGGCTGGTCAGCGCCTGCGCCGACTGCACCAGCTTGGTGATCGACGTGAGGCCGTTATTGGCGGCCTGAATGGTGTTCATGCCATTCGACATCGCGTCGAGCAGGTTGCCGAGATCGCTGGCGCGATTCGTCAGCCCCTGGGCGGTAAAGAAGTTGATCGGATTGTCGAGCGCGGTATTGACCCGTTTGCCGGTGGCAAGCTTGGTCTGGGTCGACGTGATCAGGTCGGCTGTCTTCTGCAATTGCAACAGGTTGGAACGAACGCCAGCCGTCAGAACAATCTCACTCATGGAACCACTCCGCCTAACCAACACGTGTCGCCCGGACTGGGCGAGTTCGCGGAGAGTGATGCGTTAAGCTTGATTTTCCGTTAGCGGAACCTTTCGGATCGCTTAACGCGGCGAAAAAGCCCTCAATCGATCGGTAAAAGCCCCGTCGATCGCTAAAAGTGGCGGCAGCCTTTGCCAACAGAAAAGCGGCGGCACTTGCGTGCCGCCGCTTGGTTTTTGAAGGAGCGCCGTTCGCTTATTGGAACAAGCGGAGCACGGCCTGGCTGGCCTGAGAGGCGAGCGACAAGGCGGTGGTCGAGAGCTGCTGGCGGGTCTGCAACGCGAGCAGGTTGGCGCCTTCCTCGTTGGAGTCGGCCAGCGTCAGGGCGTCGGCGCCGGTCTGCAGCGTGTTGACCATCGACTTGGTGAAGTCCTGGCGGATCTGCACGGTCGACAGGCTCGAGCCGAACGACTGGGCCTGCGAACGCAGCGTGGTCAACGCGGCGGTCAGTTCGGTGCTGGCGGCGGTGATGTTGGCCGCCAAGGCCCAGTTGTTGGCCGCGGCGTTAATGGCGAGCGCGCCGGCCGTGGTGAAGTTCACCGCGGTGATGGTGACGCTCGAGGTGCCGGTTTCGTTCAACGTCACGACGAGGTTGCTGCTGGCCGTGCTGTTGAGCAGGTTGATGCCATTGAAGCCCGAGTCGGCCGCGAGCTGGTCGATCTGGGTCCGGATCGCGCCGAACTGCGTGGCAAGGCTCGACCGCACCGCGGTGTCGGAGGTCTGCTGCGCCTGGGACACCAGCGCCTGCGCCGACTGCACCAGCTTGGTGATCGAGGTGATGCCGTTGTTCGCCGCCTGAATGGTGTTGAACGCGTTCGACATCGAGTTGAGCAGGTTGCTCAGGTCGCTGGCTCGGTTCGACAGGCCCTGGGCCGTGAAGAAGTTGATCGGGTTGTCGAGCGCGGTGTTGACCCGCTTGCCGGTGGCAAGCTTGGTCTGCGTCGACGTGATCAGGTCGGACGTCTTCTGCAACTGCAGAAGGTTCGACCGCACGCCGGCGGTAAGAACAATGTCAGCCATAGTCTTGTACCTTTCTGGTCCAAATCCCCAACACGGGAGTTCACGTGAACGATCCCCACTGGATCGGGCGCTGTGATCTCACACCGCGCGTAATGCGCCGTAAAAAAATATAGTTAACGCCTCTGCTGAAAATTCATGCTTACAGAATGGTTTGCGCTCGATTGTTAACCGCGCGGCAACCACGAAAACCAACCCGGCGCTAACCATGACGGCGCGCCTGTGGCGACACCACAGCTCGGTCATTCCCGCGCAAGCGGGAGCCGTGGCAACACACCGATGAGTTGAGGCGCGAGGGTCGGGATTCTCGTGACGCGGGAATGAGCGCGGATCAACCGTGCGCGCGCGTGACGCGCTCGAGGAAGTCCTGCAACGCCGCGATCGGCGCGCCGTCGCGATAAAGCCGCGCGCGGTCGGCAACGATCCGGCGCTTGATCGTCGCGCGCCAGGCCGGGTCCTGATCCAGGCGGACGGCGAGCGCCACGTAGTCGTCGATGGTGGTGGCGATCGTCTCGCGCATGCCCATCATCCGCAGCATGCCGGCGCTGACGCGGCCACGCATCAGGGCGCCCTCGAAGGTGACCACCGGCAAGTCCTGGGCGAGGGCTTCGAGCGTGGTGTTGCCGCCCGACCAGCCGATGCTGTCGAGCATGGCGTCGCATTGCCCGCTCGCCGCCTGGAAGCGGTTCATCTCCATCGGCGCGAGGAACACGCAGTGATCCTCGGATTTGAGGCCGGCCGCGGCAAACGCCCGCTCGAGCCTCGACTGGAACAGCTCGGTGACCTCCCGACCCATGTGGCGGATGAACACGAACTGGCAATCGCCGACCGCGCGGGCGATGCGCGGGAACACCTCGTCGTATTGCGGCAGGTATTTGAACAGCGATTGCGCGCACCAGTAGGCGGTCGTGCCGGGGCGGAGCCCGATCTCCTCGCGCGTGACCGCGGCGGCCGGCAGCTCGAGCGGCTGGTAGTGGAAGCCGATGTTCGGCAGCTTCACCAGCGTCTCGGTGTAGTTCTCGGCGCCGTCCGGCGGCTCGATCAATTCGCCACTGAGGAAATAGTCGATGGTCGGAAAGCCGCAGGTCTGCGGATGGCCGATATAGCTGCATTGCACCGGCGCGAGCCGCAGGGCCGCGATCTCGGCCGCCTCGTGGTTCATGCCGATTTCCGGATAGATGACGACATGCGGCCGGTCGGCCAGGATCAGCTGCCGCCATTGCGGCAACGTGTGCGGGCCCTGCACGAACTTGTGGCAGGACGCTTTGGCGAGCGCAGTCTCGCCGTCCTGCTTGGCGTTGGTGTGATAGCCGAACACCTGGAAGCGCTGCCGATCGAGCTCCGTGACCCAGCCCTTGAGGCCGACCTTCCACACCGAATGCTGCCAGAAGAAACCGCTGACGATGCCGACGCGGATCGGCTCGCCCGGCACAGGCGGCGCCGCGAGCGCGGCCGGGCCGTACCGCTCCGCCATGATGCGACTTGCAAGCTCGCCATAGAGCCGCTGCAAGTCGCGATCGTTGTGGCCCTGATAGGCGAGGAAGAACGGCTGCGCCATGCCGACGCCTTGCGACATGTCGGCGGGGATCCGGCGCGCCTCGCAGGCCGCTCGTAGCGCGCGCAGGCGCCGCTCGTATTCGGCGCGCTGGCGGCCGATCTCGGCCTCCTCGGCGTACAGGATCGGCAGGCTCGCCATGCAGGACGCCCAATGCGCCCGGCTGTGGTCGGGCTTGAGCGCGGCGCAGCGCTCGTAGCTGGCGACCGCCTCGTTCGGACGATTGGCGTCGGCCAGCATCATGCCGCGCGTGTAATGGGCCTCGGCGTAGTCCGGATGGCTGGCGAGCAGCTGATCGAGGCAGCGCGTCGCCTCGTCGGCGCGATTGAGCCCGCGCAGCGCGCCGCAGCGGTTGAGCATCGCTTCGGGGAAATTCGGATCGATCGATAGCGCGCGGTCGAGGCAGACCAGCGCCTCGGCCGGGCGGCCCAGCGACTCGAACACCGCGCCGCGGTTGCAATGCGCCTTGGCGTAGTGCGGGCGCAGCGCCAGCGCGCGGTCGTAGCTTTTGAGCGCGTCGTCGAAGCGGTTGAGCAGCCGCTCTGCGTTGCCTTGGTTGTAGTAGGCCTCGGCGTAGTCGGGCTTGATCGCGATGGCGCGCCGGAAGCTCTCCAGCAATTCCTCGCAGCGGTTGAGCGCGATCAGCACGCTGCCGCGGTTGTTGTGGGCCTCGGCGAACCGGCCCTTGAGCTTGAGCGCCCGGTCGAATTCGGCGAGCGCCTCCTCGTGGCGGTTGAGCGCGTTCAGCACCATGCCGTGATTGACCAGCACCTGCGGCGAGTTCGACCGCACCCGCATCGCCGCCGCGACCAGCCGTAACGCCGTGACTGGCTCGCCGCGCGCAAGCTTGATCATCCCCAGCATCTGCAGCGCGTCGAAATGATCGGGCCGCGCCTCGAGCACCGCCGCATAGAGCCGCTCGGCGTCGATCAGCCGTCCCTGATGATGGTGCTCCAGCGCCGCCTGCATGAGACGCGAACGTCGAGCGGGGCGCCTTTCGGCAACGACAGCGAGGGCATGGATGCTAGGCCTTGATGTTGGCGTGAGGTTCGTTCGTGGGCGGCGCCTCGGCGTCTGGGCGCGCCGGGCGATAGGCGCGCTGGCGCAGCAGCGCCTGATCCGGATGCTCGCGCTCGGCGGCGTGCGTGCGCACGTCGTTCTCGCGGTTGATCACCTCGCGGCTTTCCGGATCGACCACCACGTCATGCGGCGCATGGTCGTGGCGCGGCTCGCGCTGCTGGGCGCCGGGATCGCCGCCCGCGCTGACCGCCTTGGCGGCGTCGAGATCGCTCTCGACCGCCTCACGCACCGGCACCGGATCGCGCGGCGCGTATTTCTGCGCGCCGGGGCGGGGCTTGATGGGAAAGCTGTTGTCCATGTCGGTCTCCCGACCGCCGTGTGAATCACAAGGACCACTCGTTAAAGCACTCTGCTCACCGTCAAGGGCTGCATCGCGGCCGCAGACGGCACGGTGGCGCGGCCGGAGGCGCCATAGGCCTGCGGCGTGGCCTTGCGGGCGAGCTCGGCCGAGACGCCGCGCATGATGCCCTCCGACACCGCGTGCGCCGTCGCGAGCACCGTCAGGTTGATTTGCAGCAGCGCGCGGAACAGGTCATGGCGTTGGCGCAGCTCCGTGACCAGTTCGGGTGCCGCCTGCGCAAGATAGATCTGCGCGGCCCTGATCCGTGCGGTGTCCTCGATATACATGCGCGACAGCTCGGCCTTCGACGGTTCGAGCCGCGTCGCCTCGGCGAGCTTGCCGGCGCGAACCAGCTCGGTTTCCTCCTCGACCGTGGCGAGCAACTCATCCATCACGTCCAGCATGTGCCGGATTACCCGCTCGCCCTCGGCCGCGCTGCCGATCGGGGCGGGCGGCGTTGGCGTGTCGGCGCGCGCCGGGTTCATCGGACCTCCTGTCGCGCCAGGAGCTCGCGCTGCACCTGGTCGGCAATGCCGATCCCGCCGGCCTTGACGAACGACTTGGCGTATTCGTCGGTGAGAAACGAGCGCCAGATGTTGGCGCCATGGCCGCCGCTGAACGGCCCTTCGCCGACATTGGCGAACATCTGCTGGAACATGCTGTTGAGAAACACCGCCTCGAAGTCTTCCGCGGTGGCGCGCAGCTTGGCGGCACTTCGCGCCGGCATGGTTGGCGGCTTTCCTGGCGTCGAGGCCGGCAAGCGCCGCGGTCGCGGCGGCCGACGGCGCGGGGGCAAGCACGGAAGCCATCACATCACCTCGATGTCGGCTTGGATCGCGCCGGCGGCCTTGATGGCCTGCAGGATTGCGATCAGGTCGCGCGGCCCGATGCCAAGCGCGTTGAGGCCGTCGACCAGTTGCTGCAGCGACACGCCTTCGCGCACCAGCGCGAATTTCTTGCCGTCCTCTTGGACGCCAACCTTGCTGCGCGGCACGACGCGGGTCTGGCCGCGTGAGAACGGCTGCGGCTGGCTCACCTGCGGCGCTTCCGAGATCGTGACCGTCAAATTGCCTTGCGCCACCGCGACCGTCGACACGCGCACGTCGCGGCCCATCACGATGATGCCGGAGCGTTCGTCGATGATGATCTTGGCGGCGAGATCCGGCTCGATTTGCAATTGCTCGATCTCGGTGAGCAGCGACACCACGTTGCCGGCGTATTGCTTGGGCACGTTGACCTGGACGGTCGATGAATCGAGCGGCTCGGCGCTGTTGGCGCCGAGGAAGTCGTTGATGGCGGCAGCAATGCGCTTGGCGGTGGTGAAGTCGGCGTTGCGCAGCGCGAGCCGCACCTGGTTGAGCCGATTGAGCGCGAAGTCGATCTCGCGCTCGATGATCGCGCCATTGGCGATGCGGCCGACCGTCGGCACGCCGCGCACGATCTTGGCGGCCTCGCCCTCGGCCTGGAAGCCGTTGATCGCAACCGAGCCCTGCGCCACCGCATAGACGTTGCCGTCGGCGCCGAGCAGCGGGGTGACCAGCAGCGTGCCGCCTTGCAGGCTCTTGGAATCGCCGAGCGCGGACACGGTGACGTCGATGCGGGTGCCCTGCGTGCCGAACGCAGGCAGGTTCGCCGTCACCATCACGGCGGCGACGTTGCCGGTGCGGATGGTGGCGCCGCGGATGTTGACGCCAAGCCGCTCCAGCATCGCTTGCAGCGACTGCTTGGTGAACGGGATGTTGTTCAGGGTGTCGCCGGTGCCGTTCAGCCCGACCACCAGGCCGTAGCCGATCAGCTGGTTCTGGCGCACGCCCTCGATGTTCGCGAGATCCTTGATCCGCGACGTCGATGACACTTGATAGGGTACGTCAGCCGCTTGCGCGGCCGTGACGACGCATGAAAGGCTCAACGCCGCGATCAGCGCGGCGCACGCCTGCTGCAACGTCCTCGTCATCATAAGCTCCCCGATGAGGTCGGACCGCCCATGGCCATGCGAATGGCGTGCCAGCGCACCACAGACTCAAACCATTGAAATCGCGGTGGATTATTTTGGGCCTCGGCTTGGCGCACGCGCCGCCCGGTGGCTCGTGCCGCGCGCGCGGCAAATCTTGCCGGGTCTTTACCGGGCCTTAACCATACCGGACCACCTTTGCGGTATCCCGGGACGGTCTGCGCCGGCCCGGATTTGAAGGCTGCCGCCATGCGCATCGTCGGATCGAACGCTCCCGCACGGGTCAACACCCTGTCCGCGCCCCGGCGTGCCGCGACCGGCTTTTCGGTGGCGGAGGAGCAGGCGCCGAAACAGACTCAGCCGGCGGCGGCGCTGCGCACCGTCGGCGGCATCGATGCGCTGCTCGCCCTGCAGGGCCAGGACGATCCCGCCGAGCGGCGCCAGCGCGCCGTCCGACGCGGCCGCAACGCCCTCGACATGCTCGATACGCTCAAGGTCGACGTGCTGGCCGGCACCCTCGGCCCGGGGACGCTGTTGCGGCTCAAGTCGGCCACCGCCGACCTGCGGGATAGTTCGGGCGACGCCAAGCTCGACGCTGTGCTGGCCGAGATCGAGCTCAGGCTCGAGGTCGAGGTCGCCAAGATGATGCCGAAATAGGCGTCGCGGGACGCCAAAATTCCTCAGGTTTTTCCGCAAATTTCGTTGCCGCAATTCCGTGCTTGTCGTGGCCCGGCGAGGTCACTATAAGCTCGCCCCGCGAGCAGGGAGGCTCGTTCGGTGTGGGTGGGGTCATAATGAAAAAGAAGAACGGAAACGGCGTATTCAAATCCAATGGTGCCAACGGCCACGGCGCCAATGGCCATGGGGCCAACGGTTCCAACGGGTCGGAAAAGACCAAGAATTACCGGCCGAGCGACAAAGAACCCTTCATGAATGAGCGGCAGCGGGACTATTTCCGCGGCAAGCTCCTGTCGTGGCGGGAAGACATCCTGAAAGAGGCCAAGGAAACGCTGCAGCATCTTCAGGACGAGAACCAGAACCATCCGGATCTGGCCGACCGCGCGTCCTCGGAGACTGATCGTGCGATCGAACTGCGCGCCCGCGACCGTCAGCGTAAGCTGATTTCCAAAATCGATGCTGCACTGCACCGTATCGAGGACGGGACCTACGGCTATTGCGAAGAGACCGGCGAGCCGATCGCGCTCAAGCGCCTGGAGGCCCGTCCGATCGCCACACTCTCGGTTGAAGCCCAGGAGCGTCACGAGCGGCGCGAGCGTATCTATCGCGACGACTGAGGCGACTGCCGGCGCGCCGCTCAAACGTCATAGACCGGCGGCGCGAGCGTATCGATCGCGACGACTGAGGCGACTGCCGGCGCGCCGCTCAAGCGCATAGACCGGCGGCGCGAGCGCATCGATCGCGACGACTGAGGCGACTGCCGGCGCGCCGCTCAAACGGCATAGACCGGCGGCGCGCCCGCGCCCGGGAAAATTAACCGCGGATAATGGTTTACGGATTATTGGTCGCTCAGCTTTTAAACGCTGGATCGACCGATGTTTCGCGTCCTCACCTGCTTGACCACCGAACACGACCTGCGACTGGTTGTTATCGCAGGCCTGATCTGTTTCCTGGCGAGCTTTACCGCCATCGATCTGTTTGGCCGCGCGCGAGCGTTGGCCGGGCGGGAACGGGCGGTCTGGCTCCTCGCCGCCGGAGCTGCGACGGGATGCGGCATCTGGGCCACCCACTTTGTTGCGATGCTCGCCTATGACCCGGGTGTTGCAATTGCCTACAACGTCGCGCTGACCGCGTTCTCGTTGGTCCTGGCGGTGGTTGTCACAGGCTTCGGGCTGGCCTTGGCGGTTCAAGTGCAGCGCACCTGGTCAGGCGTCGTGGGCGGCTGCATCGTCGGAGCTGGCGTTGCCTGCATGCACTACACGGGCATGTGGGCGGTCGAACTGCCGGGCCACGTGACCTGGTCCATCGATCTGGTGATCGTTTCCGTCGCGGTCGGCATGCTGCTGGGCGCGGTGGCGCTTGCCATTGCAACGCGGCGCAGCGGCATACGTGCGAGCCTTTTGGCCGCGCTGTTCCTCACGCTTGCGATCGTGTCGCATCACTTTACGGCGATGGGAGCGGTTGAGATCGTTCCCGATCCGACGCGAACGATCACCGCGCTGTCGCTCTCTGCGACATCGCTGGCCTTGGCGGTCGCAAGCGCGGCGATTTCCATATTGAGCATGAGTCTCGTAAGCGCATTTGCCAATCGCCGCATGGGCGACAAAAGTCTCTTGCTTGCGACCGCACTCAACAACATGACGCAAGGCGTCATCATGTTTGATTCAGAAGAACATTTCATCATTTGCAACGATCGCTTCCTGCAAATGTACAACCTCTCGCCTGACGTGGTGAAACCGGGCGCCACGCTGCTCGACGTCATCAAACATCAATTCAAAACCGGCAGCCTCAAGCGCGACGCCGAGGCCTATCGCGACGAGCTGATCACGGCGATTGCGCAAGGCAAAACGGTTAGCGCCATCGTCGAGACGCCGGATGGACATTCTATTTCCGTGGTGAACAAGCCCATTCCGGGCGGCAAGTATTGGGTCGGGACGCACGACGACATCACCGAGCGGCTGACGACCGAGCGAAGGAGCGCAGCTCTCGCCGAACAGGAGCATCGCCGAGCCGAGATCGACAGTGCGATTCAACTGTTCCGGGAGGGCGTCGACGTCGTGTTGCGCACCATGAGCGAGAGCGCCGCGGCGATGAAATCGACCGCATCGGAGCTGTCGTCGTCTTCAGCCGATACCGCACGCCATAGCTCCGGAGCCGTCCAGGAATCCCACACGGCTTCCGAAAGCGTCGCGGTCGCTGCCAGCGCCGCCGAGGAAATGACGAAATCCATCATGGATATCGACCAGCAACTGGCCAAGGCCGCGAACCTGGTGAGCGACGCGGTCGTCGAATCCGAAACGACCAACAAGGAAATCGTGCTGCTCGCCGATGTCGCGCAGAAGATTGGCGACGTGGTCAAGCTGATCCAGGCGATCGCCGCACAAACCAATCTGCTGGCACTGAACGCGACCATTGAAGCGGCCCGCGCCGGACAGGCGGGGCGCGGGTTTGCCGTCGTGGCTTCGGAGGTCAAGGCGCTTTCGGTCCAGACCGCCAAGGCGACCGACGAGATCGCCGGTCAGATCCAAGCCGTGCAGGCTTCATCCGGCAGCGCCGTCGAAGCGATTCAACGCATCAGCCGGCGCATGAAGGAGATCAACGAGCACACCGCTTCCATCGCGGCGTCGGTCGGCCAGCAGAGCGCCGTGACCAGCGAGATTTCGCAAAATGTGACGCGGGCGGCGCAAAACGCCAAGGCGGTCGCCGCCGTACTCGATCAAGTGACGAATTCCGTGACAAAAACCAGCACGTCAGCCGGCACCGTATTCTCGGCCTCGCAGGCGGTGCAGGACGCGGCGCACGCGTTGCAGACCAAGGTCGAGAATTTTTTGCGGACGGTCGCGGCCTAGTTCGCCGGACCCTATTTCCATAGCATCTTGCTGGCGAGGTCGGCGCCCGCCCGCATCGCCTTGAACTTCTCCCACACCACGGTGTGGTGGACCTCGGTGCGGTACAGCGCTTGCGATGAGAAGCCGCAATCGGCGCCGGCCATGACGTTCTCCCGGCCAACCAGCTTGGCGAACCGCATGATGCGTTCGGCGATCAGCTCGGGGTGCTCGACAATGTTGCTGGCATGGGTGATGACGCCGGGGCAGAGCACCTTGCCGTCCGGCACCTTGACGCGCTCGAACAGATGGTACTCGTGCTCGTGGCGCGGATTGGCGGCCTCGAAGCTGTAGCTGCCGGCGTTGATCTTCAGCACATACTCGATGATGTCCGAGAGCGCGGCCTCATAGAGCCGCGGCCCTTCGTTGATGCCGTAGCAGGTGTGGAAGCGCACCTTGTCGGCCGGCACGCCTTCGAGCGCGCGGTTGGTGGCCTCGACGTAGATCTGCGCGCGGCGCCGCTTCTGCGCGTCGTCGAGCCCCGGCTCGAAGAAAATATCCGGCAGGAACGGATCGTCGACCTGCACCAGCAGCCCGGCCGCGACGATCGCCCGGTACTCCTTGTTCAGCTCGGCCGCGAGCGCGTGAAAATACTCCTCATCGGTCTTGTAATACTCGTTGATGCCGACGCCAGACGGCGCGGTGGCGGGCAGGAAGCTGCGGCTGTCCGGCACGCCCGCGGCCTTGGCCGCCGCCTTGACGTTGGCGATGTCGATTTGCAGCGGCTTGTCGCCGCGATATTTCACCGGCCCGACGCAGACCACCGGCGTGATCGGGATGATGGTGCCGCCCATCATCGCCTGCTTGAAGTACTCGGCGTAATACTCCGGGAACGCCGCGACCTCCTGCTGGAACAGGATCAATTTCTGGTTCGGCCGCGCCTCGAAGCCCTCCAGCCGCTCCTGGATGTAGGTGAAGAAGCCGGGCTTGGAGAACTCGCCGTCGGTGACGAAGTCGATGCCGCAATCGACCTGCCGTCGCACGCAGTCGGCGACCGACTTTGCCAGCAGCGCCTGGTAGGCCTTGTCATCGTACGGCTGCTTGTTGAGCTTCGCCTTCATCAGGTCGAGCAGGTCGTGCGGCCGGGGCAGGCTGCCGATGTGCGTGGTCTGGATGCGGTCGGTGTTGTTCTGTACGCCCACGATAGCCTCCGTTGATCGACGTCAAGCGCAAGCCTGCCTTGCGCGCCCGTAAAAGGGAAGCGGCCTCCGGCGGGGAGCTGCCGGAGGCCGCGGTTACCGCCGCCCGCTCGCGCGATGCGAAGCGGCGGGGGAGCCAGGAATCAGGGATCAGTGTTCAGCAATCAGTAATCAGAACTCCGACGCTGCAATCTGATTACTGACTACTGATGACTCAACTCCTGGTCAGGTCAGAACGGCAACAATATATCCATCACCTGCTGGCCGTAACGCGGTTGCTGCACATCGGTGATCTGGCCACGACCGCCGTATGCGATGCGGGCTTGCGCGATCTTGGTCGAGTCGATGGTGTTGTCGCTTTCGATGTCTTCCGGCCGCACGATGCCGGCGACGATCAATTCGCGGATTTCGAAGTTGACCCGGACCTCCTGGCGGCCCTCGATCACCAGGTTGCCGTTCGGTAGCAACTGGGTCACCACGCCGGCGACGTTGGTCGACAGCTCTTCCTTGCGGTCGACGTTGCCTTTGCCTTCGCTCAAGGCAGCGGAATCGGCAGTGAACAGCTTGGTTGGCAGGGTGGAATTGAGGATCGGCAGCTTCTGCTTGCCGAACCAATTCTCCACTCCGGAATCCTCGGCGTTCTTGCGGCTGCGGCTGGTCTCATTCTCCAGCGTGGCCTTGTCGTTGAACTTCACCTTGACGGTCAGGATGTCGCCCACCTGGTGCGCGCGCTGGTCCTTGAAGAAGGCGCGCGAGCCGTTCCGCCACAGCGAATTCGGACTGTAGGACGCAGGCTGTGGCGTCGGCATCGGCATTTGCACCGGCTTGTAGCCGGGCAGTGTGGTCGGGTCACTGATCGCCGAAAGCGGCGGCTGCTCGCCGATCAGAGTCAATCGTTCGAGTGACGAGCAGCTACTCAGCAGCGCCGCGCTGATCGCGGCGGATAGAACGGACGAGATGCGCAGGACCATGGTTGGGACGCTCACTGGGTGGAGGACGCCGCTTCGTCGGAAGCCTCGGCCGACGCGACCTGCGGGATCGCTGTGGCAATCGAGACGCGGCCCGGGGCGACGACGGTGCCCTGAACTGTGCGGTTCGATTGGATGTTGACCACGTTGATGACGTCGCCGATGGCGCCGCCCTCGGTGGCCTTGCCGCGCACCGTCAGCTTAACGCCGGGCACGGAGTAGAGGATGGTGACGGCTTCGTTGCGCTGCACGACCTGCGCCTTGATCAGGTCGGACGGCCGCAACGCCTGGCCGGCGCGAAGCGCGCTTTTGGCGGCAAGCCCGACCGCCTGGTCGGGAGCGATCGCTTCGGCGCCGACCTCGAGCTTGGCCCGCCGCCCCAGCACCACGTCCGACGCCTTGATGACCTCGCCCAGCCTGACCGAGCGCGCCAGCGTCGCGGTCTGCACCGTTTCGGTGACGGTGCCGGTGAATCGCAGCGGCAAGCGCCGCGCCGCCGCACTGCCGGGAAGCTCGAAGGCGACCTCGAAGCGGCCGGTGCGCGGCTCGACGTTCATCCTGGTGATCGCAAGCTCGGCGGTCGCCGCCGCCTCGACGTGCAGCACGCGGATTTCGCGGTCGAGAATGACGGCGAGATTATCGGCCTCGCCAAAGCCGAACTGGCCGGCGAACGCGCGCGCGATGCGGGTTTTGATCTCGTCGCCGGTGATCGGGCGGCTGAGCCGCGTGACCACGACCTCATTGAGCCCGTCGGCGTCGATGCGGTCGATGCCGTGCTGCCGCAACGCCTCGGCGACGCGGGTCAGCGGCACCGAGCCGGTGTGGCCAAGGTCGGGAGCGCGAAACACCGCAATGGTGGCCGCGACGCCAGCCTGCTCGACCAGATCGCCGATGCGCACGATCTCCGAGGTGACGGTGACCAGTTCCTTGAGCCGCGGCGCCGCCGGTGGCGCCGACTGGGCCCGGGTTTCCTGGCCGAGCGCGAGCAGGAGGGCGAGGGTCGCGATGATCCGGATCATGGCCGCTCCTCAGCGCATCAGGTTCGACGTTGCCGACAGCATCTGGTCGGCGGCGGTGATGACCTTGCCGTTCATCTCATAGGCGCGCTGCGCCGCGATCAGGTCGGAGATTTCGGTCACCGCCTCGACGTTGGCCTGCTCCAGGCTGCCCTGCTGAATATCGCCGTAGCCGTCGGCGTTCGGCGTGCCGTCCTGGGGCGGCCCCGATGCCGGCGTTTCGACGAACAGGTTGTCGCCGACCGCCTGCAAGCCGGCCTTGTTGACAAAGCGGGTGAGCGCGAACTGGCCGAGAACGCTCGGCGTGGTCGACCCGGGGATCGTCGCCGACACCTGGCCCTGCGGGTTGATCGAGACCGACTGCGCGTTGTTCGGGATGGTGATGCCCGGCTGCAGCACGTTGCCCTGCGAGGTGACGATGCGGCCCTGTGCGTCCATCTGGAACGAGCCGTCGCGGGTGTAGGTGAAGGTGCCGTCCGGCATCTGGACCTTGAAGAAGCCCTCGCCGCGGACCGCGACATTGAGGTCGCCGCCGGTCGGCGAGATCGTGCCTTGCGTCATCAGGCGCGGCGTGCCGACCGTCTTGACGCCACCGCCGAGATCGATGCCGACCGGCAGGATGTTGCCCTGCGTCGAGGTTTGGGTGCCGACCCGGCGCACGTGCTCATACAGCAGGTCCTGGAATTCCGCACGCTGGCGCTTGTAGCCGGTGGTGCGCATGTTGGCGATGTTGTTGGAGATGACCTGGACGTTGAGCTCCTGGGCCATCATTCCGGTCGCGGCGGTATGGAGTGCGCGCATGACTATCTCCCTAGGGACTACGCCGGAACTTCAGCGAGCTGCTGGATCGAATTTTTCCGCAGGTCGTTCTGTTGCTGGAGGATGGCGGCGACCTCGGTGTAGGCGCGCGTCAGCTCGATCATGCGCGTCACCTCGGTCACGGAGCGGACGTTGGATTTCTCGACCGCGCCCTGCACGATGTTGACCTTCGTCACCGGCTGCGGCGTGACGCCATCGGGCGCCTTGAAGGTGCTGGCGCCGTCCTTCTGCAATTGCTGGGCGTTGGCAAACGACACGATGCGGAGCCGGCCGCGCGTCGAGTTCGAGGTCAGCGCGACGCCCTCGCGCACCTTGATCGTGCCGTCCTTGGTGATGACGATGTCCTTGTCGGTGGCTTGCAGGACGATCGCGCCGCCGTCGCCGACGACCCTGTCGCCCGACATGGTGACGAGCTCGCCGGTCGCGCTGATCTGCAGCGAGCCGTTGCGGGTGTAGCGCTCGCCGCGCGGCGTCTGCACCACCAGCATGCCGTCGCCGTCGATCGCGATGTCGAGCGGGTTGCCGGTCTGCTGCACCGTGCCCTGGCTCATGTCGTGCCAGGCCATGCGATCCTGCACGAAGCTCAGCCGCCGGTCGGGCGCCGCGAACCGCTCGGCGCGCGCGCCGGTCTGCAGATACTCCGAGAACACCGCGCCGTCGGCCTTGAAGCCGGTGGTGTTCAGGTTGGCGATGTTGTTGGCGACGATCTCGAGCTCACGCCGCAGCGTGGTCTGGCGTGACAGCCCGATCAGAAGGGTGTTGTCCATCGGTGCTCCCTCAGGCGACGGTGCTCGCCCTCCCAGGCGAGCGCCGGTCGCCGCCACGCCTCTCCCAAGGCACGGCTCGCGCGCTTTCACTGCAGAGCCCGTGCCAACGTGAAAACCGTTGTAATTTCAATCATTTGGTCTTTAGTCCCCGCCGTCATAACCGGCAGGATTGGCCGTTCGAGCCGTCCACCCCGGCAAAATCTTCCGGGCGCGGCGATGGCGAAAGATTCCATTAACCATACCCACCTACCGTCTGACGGCAGCGCGCTTGGGTGTCGGCGCTCGCGGCTTGTTTCGTCGTGCTTTGCCGCTGGCCGGCTCCTCGTTCCATGTGATCCGGGGTTTTCATGGCAGACGCCAAGGCAGCGGTCGTCGCGAGCGACGCCGAGATTGAGGACGGCCCTGAGGCCGCAGCAGAGGCCGGGCCGGCTTCGGCATCGCCGCCGTTCTGGAAGCGCCTGCTGACAATGCCGTCGCGGCGAACGCTGATCATCGGCGCCGCGCTGGCGGTGATCGGCGGCGGCGGCGTATATGCCTATTTCCACTTCTTTGCCGGCCATCGTGAGGCCAAGGTCGAGAACCCGGCGGTCAAGCCCGCGGTATTCGTCGACATGCCGGAGGTGATGGTCAATCTCTCCACCACCGGCGCCGAGCGCACGCAATATCTGCGGATCAAGATCGTGCTCGAATTGCCCGACCAGAAGATGATCGAGCAGATCCAGCCGATCATGCCGCGCGTGATGGACGCGTTTCAGACCTATCTGCGTGAGTTGCGTCCGAGCGATCTCGACGGCTCGGCCGGGCTGTACCGCCTCAAGGAGGAGCTGACGCGCCGCATCAACGCCTCGATCTCGCCAAGCCGCATCAGCGCGGTGCTGTTCAAGGAAATCGTCGTGCAGTGACGCCCAAGTCTTGATGAGCAAGTCCTGATGAGCCAGTCCCGATGAGCCAGTCCTGATGAGCCAGCCGAAAGATCAAATCGAACAGGACGCGATCGCCGCCGAATGGGGGCTCGCGCTCGACGCCGATGCCGCCAATACGCTGCAGGCGGCGCCGACGCCCGGCGTCGCGAGCGGCGCCGACGGCATCGCGCAATGGACCGCGGCGGCGTCCGATGACAGCTCCAAGTTCATGCAGGGCGCCAAGGGCGGCACCGAGCGCGTCCTCACCCAGGAGGAAATCGACGGGCTGCTTGGTTTCAGCCTGGCCGACGTCTCGCTCAATGACAACTCCGGCATCCGCGCGATCATCGATTCGGCGATGGTGTCTTACGAGCGCCTGCCGATGCTCGAAATCGTCTTCGACCGGCTGGTCCGGTTGATGACGACAAGCCTGCGCAACTTCACCTCCGACAACGTCGAAGTCTCGCTCGACCGGATCACCTCGGTGCGGTTCGGCGACTATCTCAATTCGATCCCGCTGCCGGCGATCCTGTCGGTGTTCAAGGCCGAGGAGTGGGACAATTTCGGCCTGGTGACGATCAATTCGGGGTTGATCTATTCGATCATCGACGTGCTGCTCGGCGGCCGCCGCGGCCAGACCTCGATCCGGGCCGAGGGCCGGCCCTACACCACGATCGAATCCAACCTGGTCAAGCGCATGATCGAGGTGGTGCTGGCCGACGCTGAACTCGCGTTCAAGCCGCTGTCGCCGGTGAAGTTCAACATCGACCGGCTGGAGACCAATCCGCGCTTTGCCGCGATCTCGCGGCCCGCCAACGCCGCGATCCTGGTGCGGCTGCGCATCGACATGGAGGATCGCGGCGGCGAGCTCGAGCTGCTGCTGCCCTATGCGACGATCGAGCCGATCCGCGAAGTGCTGTTGCAGATGTTCATGGGCGAGAAGTTCGGCCGCGACCCGATCTGGGAGGGCCATCTCGCCACCGAAATCGGCCAGGCCGAGATCGCGGTCGATGCCGTGTTGTACGAGGCCAAGCTGCCGCTCAAGCAGATGATGAAGCTCGGCGTCGGCGACACGCTGATGCTGGACATCAAAGCCGACGCCATGGTCACCGTGCGCTGCGGCAACATCACGCTCAGCGAGGGCCGCATGGGCCGGGTCGGCGACCGCGTCGCCGTGCGGGTGGCCAAGCCCTTGCGCAAGCCCAACACCACCTTCGCCATGTTCGAGAAGGCGGACGAACCCAGCAACCGGATGGAGGCCCAGTGAGCAACGTCCTTCCCATGACGATTGAGAGCCTGGTCGCGATCCTGCTGCTGCTCACGATCCTCTACTGCGTTCGGCTCAACGGCCAGCTCAAGCGGCTCAAGGCCGACGAGGCGACGCTGAAGACGACCATCGCCGAGCTGATGACGGCAACCGAAACCGCCGAACGTGCCATCTCAGGCCTCAAGGCCACGGTGCGCGACGCCGAGCAGAACTTGGGCGAAAGCCTGCACCTTGCCGAGCGCTTCGCGTCCGAGCTGCATCGCAACGCCGCAGCCGGCGCCGAGGTGCTCCATCGCCTGACCCAGATCGCATCGGTGACCGGCTTGCAGGCCGTCAGACCGGCGAAGCCCGCGGTGCCGGATGCGCAAGCGATCGCAGCGGCGGCGCAGGCGGTCTCCGAGCGCGCGCTCGCGCGCTCGAAGGCCGTGGCGGCATGACCAAGTGGCTGCGCGAGTTTCGGATCATTCCGGTCTTGCTGATCGCGGCCGGCAGCCTGCTCGCGCTTAAATCGATCGGGCTGCTGCTCGACGGCGGCTACACGCTCGGCCAGCGCCTCAGTGGTGGCACGGTGGTGGTGACCACGATCCCGGGATCGCCGACCACGCAACTGCGCTCGCCGTCCGTGCCGCTCGATATGCCGGCCACGGCCTCGTCCGGTGCGAGGTCGTCCGGCCCGAAGTCCTGGATGCAGGAGGTGTTCAACTATCCGGAGGTTACCGGCTCGGTCGCCGCCAGCAAGCCCAAGGAGCCGCCGAAAGATGCCGCCGTCGACGGCAAGGACGGCAAGAAGGACGGTGCACCGGCGCTGCCGGCCGAAGCCAAGCCCGGCGCCGGCACCGTCATTGCGGTCGACCAGGCCGGCGGGCGTCCGGCGTCAGCGGCCGAGCGCGCGCTGCTGGAGCGCCTGCAGGAGCGGCGCCAGGAGCTCGACGCCCGCGCCCGCGAGCTCGATCTGCGCGAAAGCCTGGTGAAGTCCGCCGAAAAGAAGCTCGAAGCCGAGACCGCCAGCCAGAAGGAGGCCGAGGCCAAGGACGGCGGCGCGCCGCAACGCAAGGAGGCCGCCGAGCTCGCCCGCATGAAGGCCGTGGTCACCATGTACGAGACCATGAAGCCGAAGGAGGCCGCCAAAATCTTCGATCGGCTCGACAGCAAGGTGCTGTTCGACGTGGCAAGCCAGATCAAGCCGCAGCTCATGGCCGCGATCCTGGCGCAGATGTCGGCCGATGCCGCCGAGCGGCTGACCGTCGAGCTGACCGCCCGTGGCGGCAGCGACAAGACCCTCAACCCGTCAACGCTGCCGAAAATCGACGGAAAACCCGACGGCGGTTGAGCCTTTTCATGACGGTTAACGCGGAATTAAACGCCCTGGCCTAGGGTCGGGCGTCGTCGTTCAGCGTGTGCGTATGGTTGGGCTTGTGAGTGTCTTGAGTGCGATCCGCCGCTGCGTTCGCGCGCGCCATGGTGCGCGCCCTGGCAGGCAGCTTGGCGCCCTGACCTTGGCGACCGCGCTTGGCGTTGCGGCGTGGCACGGTCCGGCCGCCGCCCAGGCGGTGCGCGGCGAGGCCAGCATCACCATCAACGGCGGCTACGGTCGCCTGCTGATCCGCATGGCGAGCGAGGTCGAGGCGCAGGCGCGGCTCTCGGGCGGCGTGTTGGTGATCGAATTCAAGCGGCCGGTCGACATTGCGGTCGACCGCATCGCCGCCAACGCCCGCGGCTACATCGGCGCGGCGCGCCGCGATCCCGACGGTCGCGCGCTGCGCTTTGCGCTGGCGCGCAAGGTCAGGCTCAGCACCATGACCGCGGGCGAGCGATTGTTCGTCGATCTCCTGCCGGACGAGTGGGCCGGCGAGCCGCCGAGCCTGCCGCACGAGGTGGTCGAGGAGCTGTCGCGCCGCGCGCGCGATGCCGAGCGGTCGGCGCGGCAACGGGTTGCGGCCGAGCAGTTGCAGAAGATTCCGCCGGTGCGGGTGCGGGTGGCGACCCAGCCGACGTTCACGCGCTACATTTTCGAGCTGCCGGAGCTGACCGGCGTCGCCGCGGATCGCGCCAAGGACAAGCTGACACTGAGCTTTACCTCGACGCTGCGCTTTGACCTCGCCGACGCGAAACTGGCGCAGCCGGAAGCGGTCAATGCTGTCGAGGCCAGCAGCAATGGCGGCGACGGCACGCTGGTGCGCTTTGACTTCGGCCGCGCGGTTGACGTCCGCACCTTCCGTGAGGACACGAACTTTGTCGTCGACGTGAGCCCGGTGGGCGGCGGCCAGCCGGCGCGTGCGGCCGCGATCAGCCTGCCGCCGGCTGGCGTGAGCGCGCCCACGACCGTGCCGGCCAAGCCCGAGCTCGAGGCCAAAGACGCCGCAGCGCCGGCCGCCCTGTCCGATGTTGCGCCGGACGACGCGCCGATGCCGCCGCAGATCGCGCCGGCGAAAGAGGCGTGCCGCGCCCGTCCGCGCGCGGCAGCGCGATACCAGCCGCGCCGCGAACGCCGAGCTGCGGCGTCAGGGCGATAACCTCCGCCTGTTCTTTCCCTTCCCGACGCCGGTGCCGGCGACGATCTTCCAGCGCGCCGAGACGCTTTGGCTGGTGTTCGACACCAGGATCGCGATCGACATCACGATGCTGACCAACGACACGAGCCGCACCATTCGCGAGGCCAGCGTCGCGCTTGAGGACGACGCCCAGGTGGTTCGGCTCAAGCTTGAGCGGCCGCGCCTGATCAGCGTCGATGCCGACGATTCCGGCTGGTCGGTCAGCGTCGGCGACGCAATGCTCGGCGCCAGCAAGCCGCTCGCGATCGCGCGCAACATCGTCGGCCCCGGCCGTACCAGCGTGACCATCCCGTTCGACGACCCGCGCCGGGTCCATTGGCTGAGCGACCCCGAGGCCGGCGACAAGCTTCTGGTGGTGACCGGGCTTGGTCCGGCGCGCGGCCTGGTGCGGACCAGGACTTCGTCGAATTCCGGGCGCTGGCGAGCGCGCAAGGCATTGCGATTCAGCCGTTTGCCGACGATCTCAAGGCCGAGTTGTCGGCCGACAAGGTGCTGCTGGCGCGACCCGGCGGCCTGACGCTGTCGGAGGCGAGGGGGGCCGAGGCGCGCCAGCCGTTGCGCGCGGTGACCTTCGACACCCAGCTTTGGACCGCCGAGCGCGACGCCGATTTCACCAAGCGACAGTACGAGCTGATCACCGCTGCGGCCGACGCTCCGTTTACCCGCCGCAACGCGGTGCGGCTCAGTCTCGCGCGCTTTTATTTCGCGCGCGAACTGTTCGCCGAGGCCAAGGCCGTGCTCGATGCCGTCATCGCCGACGAAAAGCCGACCGCGGAGGATCCGAGCCCGCTGGTCATGCGGGCGGTCGCCAATATCATGCTCGGCCGCGCCGACGCCGCCCTGAAAGATCTCGCCAACCCGCTGGTCGGCAATCTGAACGACGCGCAATTGTGGCGCGCGCTGGCCTATGCGCGGCAAGGCAAATGGGGCGAGGCCCGCGACGCCTTCCGCGACGTCGACGGCGCGCTCGCCGCCTTGCCGATCGAATTGCAGCGCATGGCGCTGAAGGAGGCGCTTCGCGCCTCGATCGAGGTCGGCGACTTTGCCGGCGCGGCAAGCCGCATGAACGATTTCCGCACCATCGGCGTGTCGGAAGAGCTCGAACCGGCGGTGTCGGTGTTGATCGGACGATTGGCCGAAGCCATGGGCCGCAAGCAGGACGCGCTGACCGCCTACCGGGCCGCCGCCGCCATCGACCATCGGCCGGCCGGCGCGCAAGCCAAGCTCCGCGAGCTGGTGCTGCGCTACTCGCTCGGCGAGATCAGCAAGACCGACGCGCTGAGCGGGCTGGAAGTGCTCACCACCGCCTGGCGCGGCGACGAGACCGAGGCCGAAGCCTTGCAGATGCTGGCGCGGCTCTACACCGAGGAGAGCCGGTTCCGCGAGATGTTCCACACCATGCGGGTATCGCTCTCGGTGTTTCCGGCCTCGGCATCGACCCGCAACATCCATGACGACGCGGCCAAGACCTTCGACTCGCTCTACCTCGCGGGCAAGGCCGACGCCATGCCGGCGATCGATGCGCTCGGCCTGTTCTACGATTTCCGCGAACTCACGCCGATCGGCCGCCGCGGCGACGAGATGATCCGGCGGCTGGCGGAGCGCCTGGTCTCGGTCGACCTGCTCGACCAGGCCGCCGACCTGATGCAATACCAGGTCGACAACCGCTTGCAGGGCGCGGCGCGTGCCCAGGTCGCGACCCGGCTCGCCGTGATCTATCTGCTCAACCACAAGCCCGACAAGGCGCAGGCCACGCTACGTGCCACCCGCACCGCCGATCTGGCGGACGAAGTGCGCGTGCCGCGGCTCCTGATCGAGGCGCGCGCGCTGTCCGATCTCGGGCGCAACGACTTTGCGCTTGAGGTGATCGAGGGCATCGACAGCCGCGAGGCGCTACGGCTGCGCGCCGACATCTATTGGGCGTCGCGGCGCTGGCAGATGGCGGCCGAGCATATCGAGCTGTTGCACGGCGAGCGCTGGAAGAGCTTCGAGCCGTTCGGCGAGACCGAGCGCTCCGACATCCTGCGCGCCGGCGTCGGCTATGCGCTGGCCGAAGACAAGATCGGCATCGCCCGCTTGCGTGAGAAATACGCAGCCAAGATGAACGAGGGCCCGGACAAGCGCGCCTTCGAGCTGATCACCAGCGGGCTCGGCAGCAGTAGCGCCGCGTTCCGCGAGGTGGCGCGCATCGTCGGCTCGATGGATTCGCTGTCGGCTTTTCTGCGCGACTTGAAGGCGCGCTATCCGGAGATGCACTCGCTCATGCCGCAGACCGCGGGCGGGCCGGCCGGCGACGCGCCGAAGCCCGATCCGATGGATCGTCGACCGGCGCGATCCTGCGGCCCGACGCGCGGCGCTTGTCGGCGCGCTGAACTGCCGCGTGGAGCGGCCGCTCTGATAGCGTTCGCTAGTGTCCCGAACCCGAAGTTCGCATGATTGTGCGGCAAGCTCGTTTGCGAACTTCGGGTTCAAAGGGACACTAGAATAATATGTTGTTAGTGTCGCTTTCGATTCGGAAGTTCGCTCAGGAGCGTGCTGAGAACTCGGGCGAACTTCCGAATCGCGACACTAGCCGCTGCCGTAGCTCTGCACCAGCGAGCCTGCGACCAGGCTCCAGCCGTCCACCAGGACGAAGAAGATCAGCTTGAACGGCAGCGACACCACCACCGGCGGCAGCATCATCATGCCCATCGACATCAGCACCGAGGCCACCACCAGGTCGATGATCAGAAACGGCAGGAACAACAGGAAGCCGATCTCGAAGGCGCGCTTGAGCTCCGAGATCATGAACGCCGGGATCAGGATGCGCAGCGACATCTGCTCGGGCGCCGCCGGCAGCGGCTCCTTGGACAGGTCGTTGAACAGCTTGAGGTCCTTGTCGCGGACGTTCTTCAGCATGAAGTCCTTGAATGGACCGGCCGAGCGGTCGAACGCCTGCTCGGCGTTGATCTCGTTGGCGATCAGCGGCTTGATGCCGACGTCATAGGAATGTTGGAACGCCGGCCCCATCACGAAGGCGGTCAAGAACAGCGCCAGCGAGACGATCACCGCGTTGGGCGGCGCGGTCGCGGTGCCGAGCGCGGTGCGCAGCAGCGACAGCACCACCACGATCCGCGTGAACGAGGTCATCATCACCAGGATCGACGGCGCGAGCGACAGCACGGTGAGCAGCGCGATCAACTGGATCACGCGCTCGGTCACGCCGGTGCCTTGGCCGAAGTTGATGCTGATGTCTTGAGCGTGCGCGGGAACGACGGTCAGAAGCGCTATCGCCGCCGCCGTCGTGAGACGGACGCAGGCGGCGAAACCGCGTTCTGTCACGTCTTCCCGGAACCGCCGAGCAGACTGGCCATCTCTTTCTCGAGATTGCTGGGCTGCGCCGGCTGCGGCTTGGGCGGAGCGACGGCGCCTTTGGCAGGCGGTTGCGCCGGCCGCGGCTCGGGGCGCTGGGCGGGCTTCACCTCGGCCGCGGGCCGTGTACCGCCTTCGACCGCCATCTTGGGCGGCGCCGGACGGCGCAACGCGGCTTCCAGGCGCTGCGCCATTTCGGCGAGGCTCTGGTCGGTGGGTGTGATCGGCGGTGCCACGGTCGCAGTGACGGCCGGTTGGGGGGCGGGTGCGGGCTCGACTTGCGTCACGCGCGCGGGCTGCGCCGGTTGCGACAGTTCGGCGGCAAGGCCGGCGAGCGTATCGGCCGGCCGCACCGCGCGCAGCGGCGGCGCGATCGGCTCGGTCGGCGCGTGCCATGGCGTGTCGTCGGCCACGGCGCGTGGCGCGACCACGGTGCGGGGCGGTGGTGGAGCGGCGGTCGGCATCGCCTCCGCCGGGAGCGGCCATTGGTTCGAATCGGCCAGGGGCAGCGAGCGCGGCGCGAGGTCGCCGTTGCCGTTGCGCGCCGACGCGGCCTCGCGCCCGGCGGCTGCCGCGCGCACGATGTTGGTTTCCACCACGACGTCGGTCGGGCCGCCGATCATCAGCAGATGCTCGATGTTGTCGCGGCGGATGATGACGAGCTTGCGCCGGGCGTCGACCGGCGAGGAATCGATCACTGCAAGCCGGGGTTGCCGGCCGCGCGCCGCAGCGTCAAGCCGCGTCGAACCGAAGCGTCGCACCAGCCAGGCGGCGACGCCGATCAGCAGCAGCACCACCGCGAAGGCGATGACGAAGTTCACGGCGGTCGGTAGTTCCATGCCGAAGAGGCTGTTCATCGATGTTCCTTGGCGCGCTGGGCGCAACCGGGCCCCGTTCGCACCGGTGGGGCCCATGCCTAAGTCGTTAACGCCGGCGGCAATATTTGCCGTCCGGGATATTAACAAAGAGCTAACGCTAAGGGGCGATTTGGGCGCTGCCTTGCGGTCTGTAACGATTCATATGGTAAACGGCGGATTGATGGCGAACCGTGCATTTTCAGTGACTTAACCGCGCGTTAACCATACACCCGGCAAACTCTGCCGAGCTGGAACCGCCGTTGAAGCCTGTCGCGGCCCGGCATTTTCCGCGAGGATTTCATGCCGATCACCGACCTGCCGCTGTTCAACATGCTGCGCACGCGGATGCACTGGCATCAGGAGCGCCAGCGGCTGCTGTCCGAAAACGTCGCCAATGCCGACACCGCCAACTATCGGCCGCGCGATCTTGCGCCGCTGCAATTTCGAGCGCGCCGCGCCGGTGGCGTCTTCGGTCGCGCTCGAGCGGACGGTCGCAAGCCACATCAGCGGCTCTGCCGGCGCCAGCGGCCGGTTCGAAGCCTCCCGCCTCGGCGGCTACGACCTGCGCCCGAGCGGCAACGCGGTGAACCTCGAGGACGAGATGATCAAGGTCGCGGCCAACCAGATGGACTACCAGGCGGCGACCACGCTCTACACGCGCAGCCTCGGCTTGATCAAAACCGCGATCGGCAAGCGCTAGAGCATGATCCCGAAAAGTGGGAACCGGTTTTCGGACAAGATCATGCTCAAAGTCTAATTCAAGGGGTGGCATCATGGATTTTCTCAGATCGATCGCGATCGCGGCCTCTGGGCTGCGCGCGCAGGCCGGCCGCATGCGCATCATCGCGGAAAACATCGCCAACGCCGATTCGACCGCGCCGGCGTCCGGCGCCGAGCCCTATCGCCGCAAGATCTCGAGCTTCAAAAGCGAAATCGATCGCGCGCTTGACGCGCAGACCGTGGCGCTCGGCCGCGTCAAGACCGACCCGTCCGACTTCCGCCTCAAGCACGAGCCCGGCCATCCGTCGGCCGACGCCAACGGCAACGTCAAATATCCCAACGTCAATTCGCTGGTCGAGATGATGGACATGCGTGAAGCGCAGCGCTCCTACGAGGCCAACATCAACGTCATCGGCGCGTCGCGCCGCATGATCCAGCGCACGATCGAAATTCTCAAATCCTGACTTGGGAGAGCGATGATGCCGACCCCGAGCGCCGCCGCCAACGCCTACGCCAGCCTCGCCCGCCTGACCGATCCGCAGGGCTTGACCAAGGCCGCGGGCGAGGGCTCGTCCGGCCCGAGCTTCGGCGCGATGCTGAAGGAGGCGGTCAACGCGATCAACCAGACGTCGCGCGCCTCCGACACGCAGACCCAGGCGATGGCGGCCGGCAAGGCCAACATCGTCGACGTGGTCACCGCCGTTGCCGAGACCGAGGTCGCGATCGACGCGCTGGTGTCGGTGCGCGACAAGGTGATCTCGGCCTACGAAGAGATCATGAAGATGCCGATCTAGCGTTGCTGTCATGCCCCGCGAAGGCGGAGCATCCAGTGTCCAACGCGCAACGATCAGAAATGTCGAATGGACAATCGGGTCGGGATCGCCCGCCTGCGCGGCGATGACATCCTGGAGAGAAGGCGCATGAGTGGCTCGGAAGTGCTCGATGTGGCGCGCGACGCCATTCTGACGCTGGTGCTGGTGTCGAGCCCGCTGATGCTGGTGGGCCTGGCGGTCGGCGTCGCGATCTCGCTGTTTCAGGCGCTCACCCAGATCCAGGAAATGACCTTGGTGTTCGTGCCGAAAATCCTCGCGATCTTCGTCGCCATGCTGCTCGCGCTGCCGTTCATGGCCGACGCGCTGCAAAGCCACATGGCGCGGCTGATGGTGCGCGTGATCCACGGGGGGTAGAGGTGAGACGGGTCGGCGGACGTGGCAGCTTCTCCCCCGCTTGCGGGGGATGGCTCGGGAGGGGGCCCCCTCCCGACGAGCTTCGCTCGTCGACCTCCCCCGCAGGCGGAGGAGGTAGCGAAAAGATGCAAATCGACGTCTCGTTCCTGCCGGTCTATGCCGCGGCGTTTCTGCTCACCTTCGCGCGCATCGGCACCATGGTCATGCTGTTGCCGGGGCTGGGCGAGCTCACCGTCTCGCCGCGGGTGCGGCTGACCATCGCGCTGGTGCTGACCGCGGTGATCCTGCCGTTGCATCGCGCCGACTATCAGCTCGACCTACGCGCGTTCGGTCCGGTGGTGCTTGTGCTGATCCAGGAGCTTCTGGTCGGCGCCGTGCTCGGCCTGACCGCGCGGCTGACCATTTCGGCTTTGCAGGTCGCGGGCACGGTCGCCGCCAACCAGATGGGATTGGGCTTCGTCACCGCGGTCGATCCGACGCAGGGCCAGCAGGGCATGCTCGTGGGCAATTTCCTCGCCGTGCTCGGCGTCACGCTGATCTTCGCCACCGACCTGCATTATCTCGTGATTGCGGCGCTCAACGACAGCTACACGCTGTTTCGGCCCGGCGAGGTGCCGATCATGGGCGACGCCGCCAATCTGCTGACCAGCACGGTCGCATCGGCATTTCGCATCGGCGTGCAGCTCGCGGCGCCGTTCCTGGTGTTCGGGCTCTTGTTCAATCTCGGGCTCGGCGTGCTGTCGCGGCTGATGCCGCAGATGCAGGTGTTCTTCGTCGGCATGCCGCTGTCGATCCTGGTCGGCTTCCTCATCCTGATGCTGGTGCTCGGCGCCATGATGATGACGTTCCTCGGCCACGTCGAAGGCGTGCTGCGCGCGCTCGCCCCGAGCTCCTGAGGCGACGATGGCCGAAGCCGAACAACACGACACCGACCGCTCCGAAGACCCAACCCAGAAGCGGCTCGACGAGGCGCTCGAACGCGGCGACGTGGTCAAGAGCCAAGAGGTCTCGACCTGGTTCGTGATCGCCGGCGGCACGCTGGTGCTGGCGGCGTTCGGCGGCTCGATGGGCGGTGGCCTGAGCGTGACCCTCCGCGGCCTGCTGTCCAACGCCCATCAGATTCCGCTCGACGGCGGGGGGGTGCTGGCGGTGCTAGGCCGGATCGAGCGGGAGGTATTGGCCGTGGTCGCGATCCCGTTGGTCATCCTGATGATCGCGGCGATCTTCGGCAACATGATCCAACATCGTCTGGTGTGGTCGGCCCAGCCGCTGAAACCGCAGTTCAGCAAGATTTCGCCGGCTGCCGGCATCAAGCGCCTGTTCTCCAGCCAGGCGCTGGTCAATTTCGCCAAAGGCCTGGTCAAGCTGATCGTGGTCGGCGCGGTGATGACGGCGCTGCTGTGGCCGCAGCGCGAGCGCCTGGAAGGCCTGGTGCAAACCGACCTGCTCGGCACGCTCGCGCTCACGCGCAGCTACGCGCTGGAAATGCTGGGCGTCGTGGTCGCGATCCTGTTCTTCGTCGCTGCCGCCGATTACCTGTTTCAGTACCGGCAATGGTACCAGCGCCAGAAGATGTCGGTCCGCGAGATGAAGGAGGAGTTCAAGCAGACCGAAGGCGATCCGCTGGTCAAGGGCAAGATCCGGCAGTTGCGGGTGAGCCGGATGCGCAAGCGCATGATGGCCGCGGTGCCCAAGGCCTCGGTCGTCATCACCAACCCGACCCACTACGCGGTCGCCCTGCAATACGAGCGCGGCATGGACGCGCCGGTCTGCCTCGCCAAGGGCGTCGACGCGCTGGCGCTGCGCATCCGCGAGGTCGCCGGCGAGCATTCGATCCCGGTGGTGGAGAACCCGCCGCTCGCCCGCGCGCTGCACGCTACCGTCGAGGTCGACGAAGAGATCCCGCCCGAGCACTACAAGGCGGTGGCCGAGGTCATCGGCTATGTCATGAAGCTGCGCAAGGCGGTGGGACGCCGTTGATGGTCATTCCGGGGCCGGCGGAAGGCCGGAACCCGGAATGACGTCTTTCGTCAGGGGATGACACCAGCAAAACCGCTTGCGTGAACGGCCCGGCCTGAGGCACCAAGGGGCTGCTTCGTTGCGTCGCGTCGCGGACCGGGCAGAAGCTCACGACATGGCCACCCAGGACATCGGCGAAGGATATCGGGCGCCCGCGGTTGACCGCAGCCAGAGCGCGGCGCGCGGCGGCAGCATCGGCATGGTGATGCTGGTGGCGGTCGCGCTGGTCGGCGCGGCGCTCGGCCTTTTGCTGGTCGGCCGCGGCAACGCCGGCGCCTATATCCTGGCGCTGCTCGCCTTTCTGGCCATGGTCGGCGTGTTCTCGTTGTTCGCGCTGGCGACCGGAATTCTCCGCGTGCCCGGCCGCGACGCCGGCAGCCCGGTGCTCAAGATGGTGGTCGACGAGGCGGTCGACGGCCTGCTGGTGACCGACCCGCGCGGCCGCGTGATCTACGCCAACACCGCCTATCTCGAACTGGTCGATGCCACCGACGCCGATGACGTGCGGCCGGTGGAGCGGGTGTTCATCGGCGATCCGGACGTGTCGGAGGCGGTCTATCGGCTGCTGAAAGCCGCGCGCGAGGGCCGCCGCGTCCAGGAGGAGGTGCGCGTCACCGGCCTCAAGGGCCGGCCCGCGAGCTGGCTCAGGTTGCGCGTGCGGCCGCTCGGCGGCGGGCGGGGCGACGGCGGCCTGACGCTGTGGACGGTCACCGACGTCACCCGCGACCGCGAGCGCCAGGAGAACATCTTCCAGGAGCTGCAGCACGCCATCGACTATCTCGACCACGCGCCGGCCGGCTTTCTGTCGGCCGACGGCCATGGCGACATCGTCTACCTCAACGCCACGCTCGCGGCCTGGCTCGATCACGACCTGGCGCAGGTCGGCTCGGGCGGCTTAAAGCTCGCCGACATCGTCTCCGGCAACGGCGCCTCGCTGCTGACCACGCTTGGCGCCGCGCCCGGTGAGGTCAAGACCGAGGTGATGGACCTCGACTTCAAGACCCGCAGCGGCCGCACCCTGCCGGTGCGGCTGTTTCACAAGGTGGCGTTCGGCGCCGACGGCGCGCCCGGCACATCGCGCACCCTGGTGCTCAACCGCGCGCGCGGCGAGGCGATCGATCCGCAGCGCGCGGCCGAGGTCCGCTTCATGCGCTTCTTCCAGTCGACGCCGATGGCGATCGCCACGGTCGACCGGGCCGGCCGGATTTCGCGCACCAACACGCTGTTCGCGCGGCTGTTTCAGGGCACGCTCAAGGACGGCGCCGAGAGCGGCTCGATCATGTCGGTGGTCGCCGAGCGCGACCGCGCGGCGCTGGAAAGCGCGGTGCGCAATGCCGCCGCCGGCCAGAGCGACGTCGCCCCGGTCGATGCCGCGCTCACTGGCAACGGCGAGGAGCGCTGGGGCCGGTTCTATCTCTCGCCGGTCGAGGACGACGAACGCGACGCCGAAGCCGCGATCGCCTACGTGCTCGAGACCACCGGCCAGCGCACGCTGGAGAACCAGGTCAACCAGCGCGCCCGCATGGAATCGGTCGGCCAGCTCGCCGGCGGCATCGCCCACGATTTCAACAACGTGCTGTCCGCCATCATGATGGCGACCGATTTCCTGCTCAACGCCCATAAGCCGACCGATCCGTCGTTCCAGGACATCATGCAGATCAAGCAGAACGCCAACCGGGCGGCGAGCCTGGTGCGGCAGCTGCTGGCGTTCTCGCGGCGGCAGACGCTGCGGCCGCAGACGCTCGATCTCGGCGAGCGGCTCGAGGACCTCACCATCATGCTGCGCCGGCTGATCGGCGAGAAGGTCGCGCTCGAGGTCAAGCACGGCCGCGATCTCTGGCCGGTCAAGGCCGATATTTCGCAGTTCGAGCAGGTGATCGTGAATCTCGCGGTCAACGCGCGCGACGCCATGCCGGATGGCGGCAAGCTTTCGGTGCGCACCAGCAACGTCACCGCTGCAGAGGCGGCGCGGTTCGACTACAAGGGCATGCCCGCCGCCGACTACGTGCTGGTCGAGATCGCCGACACCGGCACCGGCATCCCGCACGAGATCATCGACAAGATTTTCGACCCGTTCTTTTCGACCAAGGAGGTCGGCAAGGGCACGGGCTTGGGCCTCTCCACGGTCTACGGCATCGTCAAGCAGACCGGCGGCTTCGTCTATCCGGAGTCCATGCCGGGCCGCGGCACGACCTTCCGCATCTTCCTGCCGCGCCACACGCCGGGCGCGGACGAGCTGCCGTCGGCGATTGCGCCAGCCGAGGCGCCCGGCATTGCGGCCGAGACCGCGCTGCCGTCGGCCGATCTCACCGGCCAGGGCACCATCCTGTTGGTCGAGGACGAGGAAGGGCTGCGCGCGCTCAACGCGCGTGGGCTCGCCTCGCGCGGCTATACGGTGCTGGAGGCCGGCAACGGCGTCGAGGCGATCGAGGTCCTGAACAAGCGCGACGGCAAGGTCGACCTGGTGGTGTCCGACGTGGTGATGCCGGAGATGGACGGCCCGACGCTCGCCAAGAGGCTGCGCAAGAGCAATCCTTCGATCAAGATCATCTTCGTCTCGGGCTACGCCGAGGACGCGTTCGAGAAGAACCTGCCGCCCGACGTCAAGTTCTCGTTTCTGCCCAAGCCGTTCACGCTCAAGCAGCTGGTGGCAGCGGTGAAGGAGACGATGACGGGATGAGACGGCGGCCGCGGGTCCCAAAAAACCATAAAGAAAAACCGCCGCTCAGGGCACTGAGCGGCGGTGCAAGTGGGGAACGGGGAGGAACGTGAATGAAGTAACGTGACGCCAACATGCTCCCGGCCGGCCTTTTGTTGAAGTGCGATAAGTCACACCTCGAAATCCAATGATTTTATTCCCAACAGCTCGGCGTGGCACCGGCTTGGCGAACCTGCGTTATAGTCCTGCCATGGCTCGCAAAATCATCGTGTTCCTCGCGCTCGCCCTGATCGCCCAGCCTGCCCAGGCGGCGCCCTGCGGCGGCAGCTTCGAGAGTTTCCTCGCCGCCTTCGCGCGCGAGGCGGAGGCAGCCGGCGTACCGGCGCAGACCGTCAACGCCGCCTTCGCCGGCCTGCATCAGGACCAGGCGGTGCTGGCGTTCGACCGCCGCCAGCGCGGCACGTTCCGCAAGAGCTTCGAGGATTACGTGGCGACGCGGGTGACGGCCGGCCGGATCAAGCGCGGGACGCAGCTGTTGCAGCGGCATGCCGCGCTGTTTTCCCGCATCGAGCGGCAATACGGCGTGCCGCCGGCCGTGATCGTCGCGATCTGGGGGCTCGAGACCGACTTCGGCTCTGGCGACATGGGCAAGTTGCCCACTTTCCGGGTGCTCGCCACCATGGCGCACGACTGCCGCCGCACGCAATTGTTCCAGAAGGAGCTGCTGGCGGCGCTGCGCATCGTGCAGCGCGGCGACCTGACGCTTGCCGAGATGCGCGGCGCTTACGCGGGCGAGCTCGGGCAGACCCAGTTTCTGCCGTCGTCATACTTCCGCTTCGCCGTCGACTACGACGGCAACGGCCGCGCCGACCTGATCCGCAGCGTGCCGGACGTGCTGGCCTCCACGGCGAACTACCTCAAGAGCTTTGGCTGGAAGGCCGGACAGCCGTGGCACGAGGGCAGCGCCAACTTCGACGTGCTGCGCGAATGGAACCAGGCGCTGGTCTATCGCAAGACCATCGCCTATTTCGCCGATCAACTCGCGGGCCGCTGACGGTCTTGGACCACCGGCATCGCCGCGATAGTTTTCTGCCATGTCATCCGATCAAATGGAGCCGCCCCGCACGCCCGAGCAGGACGCGCGCGAGCGGCGGGCGGCCAACGTTTTTCTGCTGGTGGCCGGTGCGCTTCTGGTTGGCATCGGGGTCTGGCTTGCCAACGCCATGATCGACGCGCGCAAGGCCGACGAATGCATCGCCATGGGCCGGCGCAACTGCAGCCCGATCGAGACGCCGCAGCGTTAGAGCATGATCCCGAAAAGTGTGTAGCGGTTTTCGGAAAAGATCATGCTCAAGCAAGAAAGTAGATCGGGATGACGATTCGAAGAAAAGTCATCCCGATCTAGATCACTTGGTCAGGACCTCAACCGGCCGCGTGGCCGGCGCCGCCCGGAAAGCCCGACGCTCCAGCGGCGGTCCGAACCGGCACTCATAGGAGATGAAATCGCCGTAGACGCGGTGGATGTTGGTGATCACCGCGAGCTTGCCGTAATAGCCGCAGGCATCCCCCGCCAACATGAGCATCATCGCTTCGTTGTCAGGCGACCAGGGGATGACGCCGCCGGTGTCGTTGCCCTTGGGGCCGTAGATACCGCAGGACGCCAGCGCCGTTGCGCACGCCGCAGCGAGAACCACCAGACGCGTCATTCCTGCCTCCTGAACTTCTGCACCCGCCGGCCGAAACCGACCTCGGCGGTGAAAAGATTGCCCTTGGAATCGATGGCGATGTTGTGAACCCATTTGAATTGGCCGGGCTGGCGGCCGTGGCGGCCCCACTTGGTCAGCGCCTCGCCGGTCTCGCGCGCCAGCGTGATGATCTGGCCGTTGGCGCCCCCGGGCGACCGATACGCCATGACAGTCTCCCCAATCCCCTCCGCCTGTGATCGGCGGCTTGCGCCATGGTAGTGAACTGCGGCCCGCGACGTAAGGAGGGTGGTGGATAATCAGATCTGCCGTTGCGGGGTGGTGACAGTGAGCCCGTCGAGCGCCTCGGTGACCTTGATCTGGCATGACAGCCGCGAGGTGTCCTGCAGGTCGTGGGCGGTGTCGAGCATGTCGCTTTCCTCGAGCGCCGGCGGCGGCAGGCGCGCAAACCAGCTCGCCTCCACATAGACGTGGCAGGTGGCGCAGGAGCAGGAGCCGCCGCAGGTCGCAAGAATGCCCGGGATCTCGTTGTTGATGGCGGTTTCCATCACGGTCGCGCCGAGCTCGGCCTCGACCGTCCGCGCGGTTCCGTCGTTGTCGATATAGGTGATTTTCGGCATGGGGCTTTGCTGCCTATAGGCCAAGCGCCGCCGCTGCCGTCAACCCACGGCGCTGCGACGGCGCGACGCCTTGGCCTTGCTTTCGGCGGCGGGCGCGACCGGCTATCATTCCGATGAAATCCGGCGCGGACCGGAGGTTCGATCAAACGAGGGAGAGGCCCATGCTGTTTCACAATTGTCCCGCTTGCGACACCGGCTTGTCGCGCCGCCAATTCCTCGCCGGGCTGGGCGCCGCGGGAGCGTTGTCGATGCTGCCGGCCCCGGCGGTCCACGCGCAGGCCGGCAAGGGCTTGATCGACACCCATCTTCATTTCTACCCGCCGGATTACCAGGCGATGCAGAAGGAGTATCTCGAAGCGCGCAAGCTTCCGCCGATCGGGGTCGATCAGGACTGGACTCCAACCAAAGTCGTCGAGCTGATGGACAAGAACGACATCCGGACCGGCGTGTTGTCGCTGGCATCGACCCCCGGAACCTGGTTCGACGCCGGCGCCGAGTCCGCGCACAAGACGGCCACGATGTGCCGCGAGTTCGCCGCCAAGATGCGCCAGGATTATCCCGGCCGCTTCGGCGTCTTTGCGCCGCTGTCGATGGTGGACCCCGACGTCACGCTGAAGGAGATCGAGCACGCGTTCGATGCGATCAAGGCGGACGGCATCAACCTGCAGACCAACTACGGCGACAAGTGGCTGGGCGATCCGGCCTACAAGCCGGTGCTCGAGGAGCTCAACCGCCGCAAGGCCGTGGTCTACGTGCATCCGCTGGTGGCGGCCTGTTGCAGCCGGTTGAGCGTCGGCACGTTCCCGGCGGTGATCGAGGTGCCGCACGACACCACCCGCACCGTCACCAGCCTGTTGCTCAGCGGTTCGTTCGCGCGCTACCGCGACATCAAGTGGATCTTCTCGCACGCCGGCGGCACCATCCCGATGATGGCCGGCCGCATCGACGCGTTCTATGCCAATCATCCGAAGGTCAAGGAGTTCGCCCCGGACGGCATCTTCAGCGAGCTGGCGCGGCTGCACTACGACACCGCCAACGCCACCTCGGTGCCGGCGATGACGGCGCTGCTCAAGCTCGTGCCGGTGTCGCAGGTCACCTACGGCACCGACTATCCGTATTTCCCGCTCGACCAGAACAAGGACCTGGACAAGCTCGGGCTGTCGGCGGCGGACATCACGGCGATCGACCAGCGGCAACGCCATGCGGTTGATCCCGCGGCTCAAGGCCTGAGCGGGCGGTTCACGCCACGGCCGGAAACGGCGGCCCGCGGGCCGCCGTTCTCGCGGCGAACTGACATCGCGGGCGCAATTGATGGGAGTGGCCGGGCCGCGAGGCCTGACCCCATTTGGTTGGCGGAGTCAGACTTGCGGACGCCGCCGCGATTCGCGCCACAGCAGGAACAGGCCCGAGCCGACCACGATCGCCGAGCCGACCAGAAGTCCGGCCGTCGGCACATCGCCCCAGACCGCGAAACCCGCGATCATGGCCCAGAGCAGCGACAGATACTGGAACGGCGCCACCGCCGAGGTCGGCGCCAGGTGGATGGAGCGCGTCCACCAGTACTGGCCGAGCAGGTTGGTCGCGCCATTGGCGATGATCAGCGGAACGTGGTCCCAGGTCGGCGTCACAAAGGCAAACGGCAGCGACAGCCCGTAGAAGATCGAAAGCCACATCAACTGGTGCATGGTGAGCGTTTCGGCCAACTCGGTCGTGGTCATGCCGCGCACGCCGGCCGTCACCGTGCCGAACAGGATGGAGTTGGCGAGCGCGAACAGCGCGCCGACCTGGAACGTCTCGGCGCCGGGACTGGTGACGATCAGCACGCCGAGAAAGCCGGCCGCCAGCGCGACCCAGCGCGCGGGGCCGACCGGCTCCTTCAGGAAATAAAGCGAGGCGAGCGTGGCGAACAGCGGCGCGGAAAAGTTGATGGCGGTCGCGCTCGCCAGCGGCATCATGCTGAACGCGATCAGCAGGAGGCTCTGCGAGACGGTCTGGGACATGCTGCGCAGGATGTGCGCGCCCGGCCGGCGGGTGTGGAACACCGAAAGCCCGGCGCGCGGCAGCACGAAGCCGCGAACAGGATGAGCGCGACAAACACCCGGCTGAACAGCACCTCGCCGACCGGATAGGTTTCGACCAGCCATTTCGACGCCGCGCTCGAAAACGAGAAGATCAGGCCCGCGGCCACCATGTAGAGGATCGCCCGCGGAATGTGCTCTTGCCGCGCCGGCGGCGGAGGGGCACTCCGTTGCGCGTCGCTCGTTGCGGTCACGTCGGATCTTGCGGCTGGAGGATCGGGGGCGGGCTCCGGACGGTTAGCACGGCGGGACCGCGGCCGGCAGCCTCAATTTAGAATAGCGCCGGCCTTGCGCGCGCATGCCGCAGCCTGGCGCCGGCGCGAACCCGGCGGTTTTGCTGGAAACCTACGGTTGCCAAACCGATAACGGGCGCGGAAGCGAAAGCCCCGCGAAGCTCGGAATCAGGGCCTGGATCCGCTTTGACAACGGATTCTCGGTGCGGCCGTGCGTGGTCGCCGACCTGTCGCACTCGGGCGTGCGGATCGTGGTTGACGAGCCACACGCCGTTGCCGTCCAGTTCAGCCTGCTGTTCAAGCGCGACGCCATCCCGGGCCGGCGCTGCCGCGTCAAATGGCGGCGCGGCTTGGATCGGCGCCGAGTTCATCTGAAGCGATTGGCGCTTCGTCGGGACCCGGGACGCGTTATGCTTGCGTCCGTCCCAGGCAAAAAGGTGTGCCATGCGCTACCAGCTCTATTACTGGCCGGAGATTCAGGGCCGCGGTGAATTCGTGCGGCTTGCGCTGGAGGAGGGCGGCGCCGACTACGTCGACGTGGCGCGGCAGGGCCGCGGCGTCGACGCGATGATGCGGATGATCGAGGCCGGCAAGCGGCCACCGTTCGCGCCGCCGTTTCTCAAGGCCGGCAAGCTCGTGATCGCGCACAGCGCGCTGATCCTGTTTTACCTCGCGCCGAAGCTCAAGCTCGTTCCGCGCAGCGAGGCCGACCGCGTGTGGGCCCATCAACTGCAGCTCACGATCACCGACTTCGTCAAGGAAATCCATGACACCCATCATCCGATCTCGAACGCGCTCTATTACGAGCAGCAACGCGCGCCGGCGAAGCGCTACACCGGGGAGTTTTGGCGCCGCCGCGTGCCGAAGATGATGGGCTATTTCGAACGCGTGCTGGCAAACAGCGGCGGGCCGTTCGTGTTCGGCCGCAGACTGAGCTATGTCGATCTCAGCCTGTTCCAGATCGTCGAGGGCCTGCGCTACGCATTCCCGCGCCGGATGGCGTCGTTCGAACGCCAGGTGCCCCGCCTGATCGCGTTGCGCGATCGGGTGGCGAAGCGGCCGCGCGTCGCCGCTTATCTTGCCTCGAAACGGCGCATTTCATTCAACGAGTGGGGCATCTTCCGCCGTTACAAGGAGCTCGACGCGTGACACGCTGCTGCCGGCCGCGAGATCATGGGCTGTTACGGCGCGTTGCGTTCGCCGCCGCGTTGATCGCGTGGTCGGGTGGCGCGTTTGCGGCCGAGCCGGTGCGCCACATCGGGATTTACGTCCAGCCTTATTACGCGGCCGCACGCCATCCGGGCGAGCCGCCGCAGGTCGCGGTTGGCGCGAGCTTCAACGGGCCGCTCAGCTCGAGCCGGCGTGAGGACATCGTCGCGGTGCGTGACCGGATCATGGCCGAGCCCAAGCTTGTCACCCCGATGACCATGATGGTGCTGGCGATCCGGCTTTACGACGTCGGCCTGCGCGACGATGCGGTGTTCTGGTTTTACGTCGCCAAGGACCGCTTTATCACGCTGTCGGAGGTCGTGCAGATCGGGCCGTCCGGCCTCCATCAGGTCGAGGACGCGGTTCGCAGCTTCGCCACCTTGGCGGGGCCGGTGATCAACGGCACCGCGTTCTGCGATCTCGCCAAGCAGCAAACGCTGCGCCGGACCGCGCTCGATTGGGTGGAGCGCAATCCCTATCAGGCGATCTTCATGCCGCAAATGACGGCAAAGCCCGGCGGCCGCGACGCCAACCTCAAAGCCGCGATCCAGGGCATCCGCGACAGTGTCGCCAAGGAGCGCGGCTATTTCGACGACCCAAAAAATCGCGAGGACTTTTACGCGACCCGCAAGAAGAACGAGGCCGACGTCAAATTCTGCTGGCCATAAGTGCCGCCCGATTTAACCATCCGGGTCGATTGCGGGTGCATTTGCCGCCCGCGGCCCATAATTTTGCGTCGGAAAAGGCGGCATTGCGAGGGAGGCGGAGCAAGGACAGCGCGATGAAATCGATGACGATGCTTGTGGCCGCGACGGCCGCGGTGCTGACGGTGAACAGCTCCGGCGCGCTCAGCCAGGAGGTCTGCTCGAAGGCCTATGGCGTGTGCATGAACGCCTGCGTCCAAAAGTCGGCCAAAGACGTGCAGGACGCGTGCATGAGCTCCTGCCAGGCCAAGAACAACCAATGCTCGGCGGAGGTGTTCGGCGGCCGCCAGGAAACCAGCCCGGCCGCGCAGTCGTCGGTCGACGGCAGGAAGGCGAAGGAAGTGACCTCGCCGCGCCCGCGCAAGGTCGACGTCGCGCCGCGCCCGGCCGATCAGCGCAAGGACGCCGGCGCATCGCGGGCCGAGGGCTCGCCGCGCAAGGTCGATGTGCCGCCGCGCAGCAAGGCCGGCGCCGCGGCTCCCAAGGCCGCGCCGTCGCCGGTTCGCGAAATCCCGGCGGAAGCGCCGAAGTAATCATTCGTTGATCGCAATCAAAGGCGCGCCGCCTGGCGCGCCTTTGTCGTTTCGCGTGAGCGACGCGCTGGCTCAAACTGCAAGCGCATCACGTCCAGCCGCGCGATCGCTGGAAACTTGTCACGGCTTGCGCCGGGTCAGGCGCTTTGCCGCGTCGCTTGGCTCTGCGTCGCAGCTCGGAGCGGCGCGCGTTCTTCTTCTTCCGGCAGGCGACGCAGCGGCAGCGGCTCTTGGTGATGAAACCGTCGAAATAATCCTTGCCGTAATCGACAGTGATCTCTTCGTCCGGCTTGATCTTGCGGCGCGCCACGTAAACGATCTTGCGCTTGCGCAGGATCGCCTCGGCGTTCGGCCGGCAGGAGTGGTTGACGTAGCGCGCCTTGTTCCAGCGCGACGTGCCGTCGATGGTCCAGCGGCTGTTGATCTCGAACATGTACCGCGAGTCGCGCGCTTCGAGCCGATCGGCCTCCGCGTTGGTGATCAGCGGGCCGCGGTAGGTGACGATGTATTGCCGCTTCTTGAAAGGTTTGGTGGCGAACAGACCAAACCCGGTGTTGGAGCGGCCGATGCGGTAGCGACGTTGGGGCACGATGCGGGATTTGGGACGAAATTGCAAAATCGCAAGGGTGAATTCGAGCGTGGGGCCATAGCGCAGTTGCACGGCCGGCGCAAATGTTTGCGCCGGCCGCGTTGTGAATGAATCGCGCCGAAAAAATGTGCAGCCGCGCAGGGCCGCTACGGCAGTTCCGAGACCAGCTTATCGAACTCGGCCTCGGTCCAGGCCCGCGCCGTGCGGGTGCGGATGTTGCCCTGCGAGCCGATCGCCATGGCGAACTTGGCGACGTTGTCGCCGCTTGGGGTGTCGACGATGGCGAGCAGGTCGCTATCACCGGAGGTCAGGTAGAGCTGCTTGATCTCGACGCCGCACTTCTTGGCGAGGTCTCTCGCGGCGTTACGGCGCTTGGGGGCGTCCTTGACGTTGCGGATTCCCTGCTCGGTCCAATTGATCGTCACGATGAACAAGGCCATGCGATCCTCCTTCTATGACTGAATGAATTCCGCGCCGATCATCGGACGATCGGCGCCGGCCGGCAAGGCCACTCGCCGCGCCGGCGCCGCACCGCTACAGTCCGAAGCCAACGCAACGTCGGGAGAGCACGATGGTCCGTTCCATATTGGCCGCGCTGACCGGCCTGCTCATGCTCGGGCCGGGCACAGCCGCCGCGCAATCCTATCCCGACCGGCCGATCAAGCTCGTGGTTGGTTTCACCGCCGGCGGCATCGCCGATCACGGCGCCCGCGTGCTCGCCGACCACATCACGCGCGTCACCGGCCAGACCGTGGTGGTCGAAAACCGCGCTGCAGCGGCCGGCACGCTCGGCCTCGACGCGGTCGCCAAGGCCGCGCCGGACGGCACGACGCTCGGCGTCGCGCTCAACGGCCAGCTGGTGATCAATCCGTTCGTGCAGAAGCAGATGCCGCTCGACGTCAGCCGCGACCTGATCGCGGTGGCGGCGATCGGCGAGGCGCCGCAGATGATCGCGATCAACGCCGAGGTGCCGGCCAAGACGCTGAAGGAGTTCATCGCGCTCGCCAAGGCCAGGCCGAATACGCTGCATTACGGCTCGGCCGGGCCGGGCTCGCTGCCGCATCTGTCGGCCGCCGAGTTTGCGCGCATGGCCGGCATCGAGCTGGTGCACGTGCCCTATCGCGGCGCGACCCAGGCGACCACCGACCTGATCGGCGGCCAGATCCAGGTGCTGTCGAGCTCGATCGGCGGGCTGCGCGCCGGCGTCGAGGCCGGCAAGGTGCGGCTGCTGCTGACCGCGACCGAGGCGCGGCTGCCCTATCTGCCGGAGCTGCCGACCTCGGCCGAGGCCGGCCTGCCCGGCTACCGGATGACGGTGTGGCAGGGCGTGGTGGCGCCGGCCGGCACGCCGCAGCCGATCCTCGATCGCATCCACGCGCTGGTCGCGGGCATGCTGCAGGACGAGGGCGCGCGCAAGCGCCTGGCGTCGGTCGGGCTCGATCCGATGGTCATGAGCCAGGCCGAGTTCGCGGCCTTCGTCAAAGCCGAGCACGCGCGCTGGCAGCGCATCGTCAAGGACGCCGGCGTCGAAGCGCAGTAGAGCATGATCCCGAAAAGGCCTGCCCCGGACTTGATCCGGGGTGTGTAGCGGTTTTCGGACAAGCATGCCCTCGGGCTCGACCCGAGGGATCATGCTCAAAACAAAAAGCGCACAGGCCGCCGCGGTCACTCGCGCCCGTGGTCCTTGCCCGGCAACGCATTCGAAGCCGGCCGGATCTTCCGCCACGGATCGTTCGATGGCTTGCGGTTCGGGATCTTGGTGTTGACGGTCTCGCGGTACTGCCGCTCGATCTCGTGCTCGCGTCCGGCGTCCTCCGGGACCTGCGAGCGCCCCAACCCCGACCAGTGGTTCCAGTTGGTCATACCCTCGTAGAGCCCGGTGTTGGGGATCGGGCCGGTGATCTGCGCCGGCGCAGCCGTCGCGGACAACAGCACGAGGACGACGGCTCCGATCAGCATACGCACCATGGCGAGACCCGTGACCAAACGCGATGGCCGCATTGTGACGGGTTTCTACGCCGCGCGCGAGCGTGGTTGCGGCCGATCCGCCTCGCGGATTGTTGAGCGCGACCCGCCAAGATTCCCGGCGCGGTGGGTCGCATTCCGGGCTACCGTGATCGGACCCACAAGACGGAGACCGCCATGCTCGCGCTGCGCCCGAACTGCGAATGCTGCGACAAGGACCTGCCGCCGCAGGCCACCGACGCGATGATCTGCACCTTCGAATGCACGTTCTGCCGCGACTGCGTCGAGAGCAGGCTCGGCGGCCGCTGCCCGAACTGCGGCGGCAATTTCGCGCCGCGCCCGATCCGACCGGCCGACCGCCTGGCGCGCTTTCCGGCCTCGACCGAGCGGGTATTCAAGCCGCAGGGCTGCGGCCAGGCCGCCTGAGGCGCAAGCCCATGCCGGCCGCGCCGCAAGCCTGGCCCGCGCTGCCCTACGCGGCCTGGAAGGACACGCTGGAAACCTTGCAGCTCTGGACCCAGGTGGTCGGCAAGGTGCGGCTGACGCTGACGCCGTGGCTCAACCACTCCTGGCACGTGACGCTTTATGTCACGGCGCGCGGGCTCACCACCGGGCCGATGCCGCTCTCCGGCCGCGACCTGCAGATCGATTTTGATTTCATCGATCACGTGCTGTGGCTGCGAATGAGCGACGGGCAGTCCCGTGAGCTTGCGCTCAAGCCGATGGCGGTCGCCGACTTCTACGCCGCGGTGATGGCGGCGCTGGCCGCGCTCGGCGTCACCGTGCGCATCAACGAGATGCCGAACGAAATCCCGGGCGCGGTGCGGTTCTCCTTGGACCGCGCGCACTCAGCCTACGACCGCGACGCCGTCGGCCGCTTCCACCGCGTGCTGCTTGCCTCGCACGCGGTGTTCGCGCATTTCCGCACCGGCTTTCTCGGCAAGGTGAGCCCGGTGCATTTCTTCTGGGGCTCGTTCGACCTTGCGGTGACGCGGTTTTCCGGCCGGAGCGCGCCGCCGCATCCGGGCGGCGTGCCGAACCTGCCCGACGCGGTGGCGCGCGAGGCCTATTCGCACGAGGTGTCGAGCGCGGGCTTCTGGCCGGGCGGCGGGCCGATCGACTATCCGGCGTATTACTCCTACGCCTATCCGGCGCCGGAGGGGTTTGGCGCGGCGCGCGTGCGGCCCGAGGCGGCGTTCTGGATGAAGGATTTGGGCGAGTTCATCCTGCCGTATGAGGCGGTGCGCACGGCGCGCGAGCCGGAGCAGGCGCTGATGGAATTTTTGCAGAGCACGTACGAGGCCGCGGCGGACTTGGCGAAGTGGGACAGGGCAGAGTTGGAGTGCGGGTTGGGAGAGAAGGGGAAGGTGAGGGAGGTGTAATGGGCTAGAATGGGTTCGCCGTGGAAATGCCAGCCTCTCAGTGGTCATTGCCGGGCTTGACCCGGCAATCCATGATGACCATCAACATGCACAAGCGGTAAGATTTTCTTTGCTGCAACACTGCATGGATGCCGCAGAGTCAAGCCCGGGCATGACGCCGGAGATCGGGACGTGGCCGAGTGAAAGGAGCAGCGCTGATGCGCTACGCGGTCGTGATCGAGAAGGCGGATGGCAATTACTCGGCCTATGTGCCGGACCTGCCGGGTTGCGTTGCGGCCGGTGAGTCGGTGAAGGCGGTCGAGTCCGAAATTCGCGATGCGATCCGATTTCACATCGAAGGCCTCAAGGCAGATGGATTGCCGGTGCCCGCGCCGACCAGCATCGCGGATTACGTCGAGGCGTAGCGCGTAGGGTGGGCTAAGGCGCGAAGCGCCGAGCCCACGCGGGTGCAGCAGATGTCATCATTGCGTGAATGGTGGGCACGCTTCGCTTTGCCCACCTTACGCATGCTATGTCATATGACGCCCCTTCATCGGAATAAGCCCATGAACGCTCCCGTCACCCCGCCCACCGCCGTTCCGCCCTACAAACACACCCCGCTCTTCCCGCTCGGCGCGGACAACACCAGCTACCGCAAGACTCACTCCGCCGGCGTGCGCGTGGAAAAGATCATGGGCCGCGACGTGCTGGTGGTCGAGCGCGAGGCGCTGCGCGCGCTTGCCGAGGCCGCGTTCGTCGACATCAATCATCTGCTGCGGCCGGCGCATCTCGCCTCGCTGAAATCGATCGTCGAGGACCCGGAGGCCTCCGACAACGACAAGTTCGTGGCCTTCGACTTCCTCAAGAACGCCAATATCGCGGCCGGCGGCGTGTTGCCGATGTGCCAGGACACCGGCACCGCCATCATCATGGGCAAGAAGGGCCGGCTCATCTTCACCGACGGCGACGACGAGGCGCGCGCTGGCTGAAGGCGCGCGCGACGCGTATCTGAAGAGGAACCTGCGCTATTCGCAGGTCGCGCCGGTGTCGATGTTCGAGGAGAAGAACACGGCGAACAACATGCCGGCGCAGGTCGAGATCTACGCCGAGGGCGAGGAGGGCTACAAGCTTCTGTTCATCGCCAAGGGCGGCGGCTCGGCCAACAAGTCGTTCCTGTTCCAGGCGACGCCGTCGATCCTGACCCACGACCGCATGGTGGCGTTCCTGAAGGAGAAGGTGCTCACGCTCGGCACCGCGGCCTGCCCGCCGTATCACCTGGCGATCGTGATCGGCGGCACCTCCGCCGAATTGACCATGAAGACGGTCAAGCTCGCCTCGACCAAGTATCTCGACTCGCTGCCGACGCAAGGCTCGCGAGGACGGCCACGCCTTCCGCGACCTCGCCATGGAGGCCGAGGTGCTGAAGATGACGCAGTCGCTCGGCGTCGGCGCGCAGTTCGGCGGCAAGTATTTCTGCCACGACGTCCGGGTGATCCGGCTGCCGCGGCACGGCGCGTCGCTGCCGATTGGCCTGGGCGTGTCGTGCTCGGCCGACCGCCAGGCGCTCGGCAAGATCACCAAGGACGGCGTGTTCCTGGAGGAGCTGGAGCACAATCCGGCGAAGTACCTGCCGGAGGTTGCGACCGACAAGCTCGGCGGCGCGGTGGTCAAGATCGACCTCAACCGGCCGATGAAGGAGATCCTGGCGCAGCTCACCAAGCATCCGATCAAGACCCGGCTGTCGCTGACCGGGCCGATGATCGTGGCGCGCGACATGGCGCACGCCAAATTGCGCGAGCGCCTGGAGAAGGGGCAGGGGCTGCCGGATTATTTCAAGAACCATCCGGTGTATTACGCGGGGCCCGCGAAGACGCCGCAGGGCTATGCCTCCGGCGCGTTCGGCCCGACCACCGCGGGGCGGATGGACAGTTTCGTCGCCGATTTCCAGAAGGCCGGCGGCTCAATGGTGATGCTCGCCAAAGGCAACCGTTCGCCTTCGGTGCGCGAGGCGTGCAAGAAGTACGGCGGCTTCTATCTCGGCCTCGATCGGCGGCGCGGCGGCCAACCTCGCCGAGCACTGCATCAAGAAGGTCGAGACCGTGGAATATCCCGAGCTCGGCATGGAGGCGATCTGGCGGATCGAGGTGGTCGACTTCCCGGCCTTCATCGTGATCGACGACAAGGGCAACGACTTCTTCAAGGAATTGAATTTGGGCTGAGGCGATGCTGCGAGCTCGCTGCCCCGCAGGCGCGGGGCGAGGGACGCAAGCGTTGGCACGCGCGCAGGCGTGGCTAGAGCGCTGCGACCGCCACCATCAGCAGCGACATCAGCAGGTATTTCATGGTCGCGGCCGAGGAGTAGAGCTGGTCCACCAGGCCGAACGCCCAGGCGCCGGAGCCGAGCGTAAGCAGGCCGTATTTCATACGCGGCATCGCCAACATTCGCTTCAAAAACTCCATTTCACGCCTCCGCACGGTCGCCCTGTGACCCCGTTCAAAGCGATCCGTGCCGGCCATCGGCCGGGTCGGTACGCCACGCCCCGCAAATCCTTGCTATGCACGAATTGTGCCGGCCGCATGGCCGGCATTGCCGCTATTACATCGGGAAAATCGCCAATCGCCGCGATTGGTTCCCGTTCCGGCCGCCTATTTCACGAGCAAGGCCAGTCCGCTTGCGATCAGCGCGCAGGCAACGGTGCGGCGGAAGGTCGTTTCGCTCATGCCGTGGTGCAGGCGATTGCCGATGAAAATGCCAACCAGCATCGACGGAAACAGGATCGCGGTCAGGATCAGCACGTCGCGGCTGAACTCGCCGACCGACCAGTAGCCGACCCCTCGCAGCACCGTCAGCGTCAGCAGCACCGCGGTCATGGTGGCGCGGTACTGGTCCTTGGCGAGCTTGATGGTGTCGAAATAGATCGCAAAGAACACGCTGCCCATGGTGCCGACCATGGTGCCGGTCATGCCGCCGCCGAGCCCGCCGAGCAGCGCCGCGACGCGCGGCGGCAGTGCCGCCTTCGGCGCCGTGCGAAACGTGCCCCACAGCGAATAGAGGCCGTAGCCGAGCACCAGGGCGCCGAGCCATTTCGCCAGCGTCTCGGAGCTGAGCAGCGTGAACACGTAGAGGCCCACGGCAATGCCGACCAGGAGCCCGGGCAACAGCTTGAGCAGTTCGCCGAACGCCACCTTGTTGCGGTCGCTGCCCATGAGCGCGGTGCCGGCGGCGATCCCGATCAGCGTCCAGGTCGGCACCAGCAATTTGAGTGGGATGACGAGGCCGAGCAGCGGCATGGCCGCAGCCGCGCCGAAGCCTGACGCGCCGCGCGCCGCATAGGCGATCACCATCACCACGCAGCAATAAGTGATCGCAAGAGGGGAAAGCGATTCGATAGGGCGGTCGTCCTTCGCAGGCGGCCTTAGGCCGCCGCCGCACGATGACCGAGCAGGCGTTGCCGCGCCAGCCAATTGTTCTGATGCCTGCCATCCGCGCGCCGAATGGAGCGCTGTGCAAAGCTTCGGCGGCTTTGTAGGCTCGCTGCGCGGAGGTCGGAGGACATGATCATGCGATGGTATGAAAGGCCGACCGCGGCCAAGACTCGCACGTCGGCTCGCACGTCGGCTCGCACGTCACTGCTCGCCGCGTTCGCGCTGGCCATGCTTGTCCTGCCGGCATGGGCGCAGCCCGATACCGCCGCGGGCTATCCGAACAAGCCGGTGCGCCTGGTCGTCGGCTTCGCCGCCGGCGGCGGCACCGACGCCATGGCGCGCATCTTTGCGCCCAAGCTTGCGGAAATCCTCGGCCAGCCGGTGGTGATCGAGAACCGCGCCGGGGCGGGCGGGCGCACCGCCGTCGAGTTCGTGCAGAGCCAGCCCGCCGACGGCTACACCGTGGCGTTCGGCGCGGTCGGCCAGCTCGCGGTCGCCAACGCGATCTACCAAAACCTGCCGTTCCATCCGACCCGGACGCTCATTCCAGTCACCATGGTGTCGTCCTATGCGATGGTGATCGCCGGCCCCGCCAACGACCAACTCAGAACCGTGCAGGACCTGATCGCCTACGCCAAGGCCAATCCGGACAAGGCGAACTATCCGACGGCGTCGCCGATCTTCACCATCTGCTCCGAGCTCTTGAAGCTGAAGACCGGCATGCCCGGCCAGCTCGTGCCTTACCGCAGCAGCAACGAGATGCTGCTGAGCCTGGTCGGCGGTCAGACGCTGTTCGTGTTCGGCGACGTGCCATCGGTGTTGCCGGTGGTCCAGGGCGGCCGGGCGCGGGCGCTCGCGGTCGCCAACCCGACGCGCATCGCCGAACTGCCGCAGGTGCCGACGTTGGCCGAGGCGGGGCTTGGCGACGTCGACGTGCGCGCGCAGTGGAACGGCGTGTTCGTCGCAGCCGGCACGCCCGCCGCCATCGTGCGCCAGCTTGAGGCCGCGTCGCAGAAGGCATTGACCGATCCGGCGGTGCGCGAGCGGACCCGGGCGCTGGCCTACACGCCGGAGGGCGCCGGCAGCGACGAATTCCGCGCCCGCATCGACAGCGACATCAAGATGTATGCCGACGTGGCGAAGGCGGCGAACCTGAAGTTCGAGCAATAATTGTTCGAAAGAACGACGCCGCGCCTCCGTTAAAGCCTGGGATCGAGCGACGGCAAGCCGAACTCGATCCGGCCCGCGTTCACCGCTCTCTCGCTCCGCGATGATCCACTGGATGCCGGAGCACCTGTGGCATCCGGGAATGACGGCGCGTCACGCCGCCTTGCGGCGCTCCAGATGCTTGCCTTGGAAGTGTGGCGCCACCTCGCGCATGAAGCGGTCCATTTCCTCCTTCACCATGGTGTGCGGCTTGAGCCCCACGTTGAAGTACAGGATCACCTCCTGGAAGCCCGCGGCCTCGACCTTCTTCAGTGTATCGGTGATCGACTGCGAGTTTCCGAGCAGCACCGAATTTTCCGTGAGATGCTCCGGCTGCACCTTCTGCAACCGTTCGACCATGTCGACGAAGTAGGTATAGCTCGGCGGCACCGACTTCGGATCGCTCGGTAGCGCCGGGATCGCACATTCCCGGTAGTAGCGGATTTGCCGCGCGCGGGCAGCGTCCTCCTGCGCCTTGTTGTCGTAGAAATGGGTGAAGTAGCTGCACATCAGCCGGCCGGGCTTGCGACCGTGCTTGACGCAGCTCTCGTTGTACAGGTCGGCGACTTGCTTGAGGCCGCCGTAGCTGATGGCGGCGGCGAACGGCGCGACGATCAGGTTGCAGCCGAGCCGCGCGGCGAGCTCGATCGAGGGCTTGGAGAACGAGCCGATATAGATCGGCACCGGCTTCTGCACCGGCTTGGGCGTGATCCGCACGTCGTCGAAGCTGTAGTGCTTGCCGTGGTGGGAGATGCGGCCGTCGGCGGCCCAGAGCTTCTGGATGACCTCGATGCCTTCCTCGAAGATGCTTTGGTTGTCCTTGAACGAGATGTGGAACGGCGCGTATTCGCGGGCGTCATAGCCGCGCCCGGCGGCGAAATCGACCCGGCCGTTGCTGAGCAGGTCGAGCGTGCCCCATTGCTCGGCGACGCGGATCGGATGATGCAGCGGCGTCACGGTGACGGCCGGCGCGAGCCGGATGTGCTTGGTGCGCGCGGCAATGTAGGCCAGCACCAGGTCGGGGCAGGACAGCACGCCGAGCGAATTGAAGTGGTGCTCGCCGATCCAGGCCGAGTGCATGCCGAGCTGGTCGGCGTACAGCGCCTCGGCCGTGATGTCGGAGACGAGCTGGTTGGCGTCGCGGGTATTGTTGGCGTAGTGGTTGTCGCTCAGCGTGAAATAACCGAACTCCATGGTCGCTCTCCCTTCGGGCCGGGAAGCCTAGCGCGCATGCCGGCCGCGCGGAAGCATATCCGCGAGTCATTCCGGGGCACGTGCCAAAAGCGCGTTCACGTGCGTCTTTGACGCGCTATGGGCGTGAACCCGGAATCCAGCACATCCGTCGAGTTCGCCTCTGGATTCCGGGTTCGCGCTTTCAGCGCGCCCCGGAATGACAGGGACGCTACGCCGCGCGGCGTTCCTTGTGCTTGCCCGGAAATTGCGGCGCCACCTCGCGCATGAAGCGGTCCATCTCCTCCTTGACCTGGGCGTGCGGCTTCAGGCCGACGTTGAAGTACAGGATGACCTCGGAGAAGCCCGCGGCCTCGACCTTCTTCAGCACCTCGGTCATGCGCGCGGCGTTGCCGAGCAGCACCGAGTTCTCGGTCAGGCCCTCGGGCGTCGCCTTGTGCAGGCGGTCGACCATGTCGATGAAATAGCGGTAGCTCGGCGGGGTGTTCTTGGGATCGCTCGGGAACGCCGGGATCACGCACTCCTTGTAGTAGCGGATTTGCCGCTCGCGCTGCGCCTTCTCCTGCGCCGGGGTGTCGTAGAAATGCGTGAAGTAGCTGCACATCAGCCGCTTCGGCGTGGTGCCGTGCTTGGCGCAGGTCTCGTGATAAAGGTCGGCGACCTGCTTCAGTCCGCCGTAGCTCATGGCGGCGGCGAACGGCGCGACGATCAGGCCGAAGCCAAGCCGGGCAGCGAGCTCGATCGAAGGCTTGGAGAACGAGCCGATGTAGACCGGCAGCGGCTTCTGGATCGGCTTCGGCGTGATCCGCACGTCGTCGAACTGGTAGTGCTGGCCGTGGTGCGAGATGCGGCCCGGCGCGCTCCAGAGCTTTTGCAGCACCTCCATGCCCTCTTCGAAGATGCTCTGGTTGTTGGCGAAGTCGACCTTGAACGGCGCGTATTCGCGGCTGTCGTAGCCGCGGCCGGAGGCGAAATCGACACGGCCTCCGCTGAGCAGGTCGAGGGTGGCCCATTGCTCGGCGACGCGGATCGGATGGTGCAGCGGCGTGACGTTGACCGCGGGCGCGAGCCGGATGTGCTTGGTGCGCGCGGCGATGTAGGCCAGCACCAGCTCGGGCGAGGACAGCACGCCGAGCGAGTTGAAATGGTGCTCGCCGATCCAGGCCGAATGCATGCCGAGCTGGTCGGCGTACAGCGCCTCGGCGGTGATGTCGGATACGAAGGTGTTGGCGTCGCGCGGATTGTTTTCGTAGTGGTTGTCGCTCAGCGTGAAATAGCCGAATTCCATGATGCGCCTCCTCCGATTGTCGGCCGCCCCCACGGGGCGGCTCACCGTTTCTCGATCAATTATGCAATTGCAATTGTTGTAAATGCAATAGTTGAAATCGCACTAATACCAAGATAGTTTGGGCCGGAATTTGGGTCAGCGTCGCTGACTTAAACCGCCTGCAGGTGACCTCATCGTGGCCGAACGCCCGCATCTCGATCTCGGCAACTACCTGCCGTATCTCGTCAATCGCGTGGGTTTTGCGCTGGTCGAGAGCTTCACCGCCGACGCGCTCAAGGCCAACGGGCTGTCGATCGACATGTGGCGGGTGTTGGCGGCGCTGTCCAACAACGGCGGCCAGCGCCAGGTCGATCTGGTCGGCATGACCTCGATCGACGCCTCGACCATGTCGCGGCTGGTCAGCCGCCTGGTGCGCGGCGGCCTCGTCACGCGCAGCCGTTCCGAGACCAGCAACCGCGAGGTGGTGGTGGCGCTGAGCGGCAAGGGCCGCGCGCTGGTGCAGCGCCTGATCCCGATCGCCCAGGCCCTGGAGCGCAAGGCCAGCGCGGGATTGTCCGCCAAGGAACTGGTGGTGGTGAAGCGCCTGCTGTCACGGATGTACGGGAATTTCGCGAAGGGCCGGTAAGCCGCACGCCGCGCCCGGGACACGAGGCCGGTGGCTGCGGTAATCTTTGCGACATGAACGTGCATCCGAATACGGCCACCCGCCCGAAAGGCCCGCCGGTCTTTCTCGACATGGACCAGCAGGCGCTCGACGACGCCTACGACCAGGAGATCTATGCGCCGAACCGCGAGCTGATCGTGGCGCGCCGCAAGACCGCAAGCGAGCGCGCTCGGGCGGTGCTCGGAGCGCCGCGGCGCATGGCCTACGGGCCGAGCGAAATCGAGGGCCTGGACATCTTCGATTGCGGAACCAAAAACGCCCCGATCAACGTGTTCGTCCACGGCGGCGCCTGGCGGCGCAACATGGCTGCCGACTATGCGCTGATCGCCGAGCCGCTGGTTCGCGCGGGCTCGCACAGCGTCGTCATCGACTTCATCAACGTCGATCAGGCCAAGGGCGATCTGTTTCCGATGTACCAGCAGGTGCGGCGCGCGCTCGCCTGGGTGTACCACAACGCGGCGACGTTCGGCGGCGACCGCGACCGCATCCATGTCTCGGCGCATTCCTCCGGCTCGCATCTCTCCGGCGTGGTGTTGACCCGCGGCTGGCGGGAGGAGGGGCTGCCGCCCGATGCCTTCAAGGGCGCGGTGCTGCTGTCCGGCATGTATGAATTGCATCCGGTTCGGCTCTCCAAGCGCTCGTCCTATGTCAACTTCACCGACGACATGGTGGAGAAGCTTTCGGCCATGCGCCATCTCGACGGGCTCAACACGCCGCTCATCCTCGGCATCGGCTCCTGCGAGACGCCGGAGTTCCAGCGCCAGTCGCGCGACTTCGCCGCGGCGGTGCAGGCCAAGGGCAAGCCGGTCGAGCTGATCGAGGGCTTGGCCTACAATCATTTCGAACTGCTGGAGACGCTCGCCAACCCGTATGGTTTGCTCGGGCGGGCAATGCTCAAGCAGATGAAATTGGTCGCGAAATAAGGAGACCGCCATGAATCCACCCGCAGCAACCGCACAACGCGACCCCGCACGTTCTTCGGGCCCGCTGGTCTGGCTCGACATGGACCAGAAGGCGCTGGACGACGCCTACGACCAGGTGGTCTATGCGCCGAACCGCGACCAGGTGCACAAGCGCAACAGCTTCAACAGCGACCGCGTGCGCGCTCGCTTGGGCGCGCCCAAGCGCATCGCCTACGGCAGCAAGCCGATCGAGCAGCTCGACCTGTTTGCGACCGACAAGCCGAACGCGCCGATCAATGTGTTCATCCATGGCGGCGCCTGGCGGCAGCGCTCGATCAAGGATTATGCGTTCATGGCCGAGATGTACGTGCGCGCCGGCGCGCACTGGGTCGGCCTCGACTTCGACGGTGTCGAGGGCACCAAGGGCGATCTGCTGCCGATCGCCGATCAGGTGCGGCGCGCTGTGGCCTATGTCTACAACAACGCCAAGAGCTTCGGCGGCGACCCGAACCGGATCTATGTGTCCGGCCAGTCGTCCGGCGCCCATCTCGCCGGCAACGTGGTGACCACCGACTGGGCGGCCTATGACGTGCCGGCCGACATCGTGAAGGGCGGGCTGCTGTGCTCGGGCATGTACGAGCTCAAGCCGGTGCGGTTGTCCAAGCGCTCGGACTACGTCGCCTTCACCGACGAGAGCGAGGACAAGCTGTCCTCGCAGCGCCATCTCGACCGGCTCAATTGCCCGGTGATCGTCGCCTGCGGCACGTTCGAGACGCCGGAGTTCCAGCGCCAGGCGCGCGACTTCGCCGCCGCCGTCAAAGCGGCCGGCAAGCCGGTCACGCTTCTGGTCGGCGAGGGTTACAATCATTTCGAAATGGCCGAGATGATCGGCAATCCGCTGAGCCTGCTCGGCAGCGCGATGCTGGAGCAGATGAAGCTCAAGTGAGAGTTCGCAGGAGAGGCCGATGTCGGATTTGACGCGCCGAGCGGTCCTGGCAAGCACGGCGGCAATAGCGGGAGGAACGGCTTTGGCGCAGAACGCACCGCCCGCGCGGGTCAAGGGGCCGCTGGTCTGGCTCGACATGGACCAGAAAGAGCTCGACGACGCCTATGACCAGGCGGTCTATGCGCCCAACCGCGACGTCGTGCTCAAGCGCTGCTTCCGCAACAGTGAGCTCACGCGCGAACGGCTCGGAGCGCCGCAGCGCTTTGCCTACGGCACGCCGGCGATCGAGGGCGTCGACGTGTTCACCACCAAGGCGCAGAACGCGCCGATCATGGTGTTCGTGCACGGCGGCGCCTGGCGGGTCGGGCGCGCCAGCCAGTATCACTACGCGGCGGAGATGTTCATCAACGCCGGCGCGCATTATGTCGTGCCGGACTTCAACAACGTGATCGAGCCGGAGGCCGGCGGCAGCCTGCTGTTCATGGCCGATCAGATCCGCCGTTCGCTGGTCTGGGTCTACAAGAACGCCAAGAGCTTCGGCGGCGACCCCGAGCGCATCTACATTTCCGGGCACTCGTCGGGCGGACATTGGGTCGGCGTGCTGCTGACCACCGACTGGCAGAAGGACTTCGGCGTACCGCCGAGCTTCATCAAGGGCGCGGTCGCGGGCAGCGGCATGTACGATCTCAAGCCGGTGCGGATGTCGGCACGATCGAACTACGTCAAGTTCACCGACGAGGCCGAGCAGAAGCTTTCGGCCATGCGGCATCTCGACAAGCTGGTGGCGCCGGTCGCGGTGGTCTACGGCGATCTCGAAACACCGGAGTTCCAGCGCCAGTCGCGCGACTTTGCGGCTGCGGTCAAGGCCGCCGGCAAGCCGGTGACGCTGTCGTTGATGGAGGGTTACAACCACTTCGAGGTCATGGAAGCACTCGGCAATCCGTACAGCCTGTTCGGCCGCGCCATGCTCGACATGATGAAGCTCCGGCCAGCGTGACGCGGTCCGGCGCGGGGAGGGTGCAATGTCATCGCAGCGCGCAGTGATCGGCCGGCGGACGCTGCTCGCCGGCGCGCTGGCAGCGGTGGCAGGCATGGCCCGCGCCCAGAGTTTCCCGACTGGCCCGGTGCAGATCGTGACCTCGGTCGGTCCCGGCGCCGCGCCCGACGTGATCACCCGGATGCTGGCCGAGCACCTGACAAGGCTGTGGGGCCAGCAAGTGATCGTGCTGAACCGGCCGGGCGGCGCCGGCGCCGTCGCCATCAAGGCAGTGGCCCCGGCTGCACCGGACGGGCACACGCTCTACATGTCGCTCGCCTCGAACTTCATCGCGCTGCCCGAGTTGCAGACCAATTTCCCGGTCGACGTGGTACGCGACTTCGTGCCGATCGGCTTCGTCGGCGAGCATCCGCTGGTGATCGCCGCGGCGCCTTCGCTCGGGGTGAACACGCTGCCTGAGTTGATCGCTCTCCTGAAGAGCAAGCCTGGCGAGCTCAACATCGCGGCCGGCAATCGCGGCAGCATCATCCACCTCGCCGCCGAATGGCTGCGCACCGCGACCGGCACCAAGTTCACGATCGTGCACTACCAAGGCGGCGCGCAGGCCTTGCCGGATATCCTGGGCGGGCGCTTGCAGGCCGCGTTCGATGCGATCCCCAGCATGCGCGGGCCGATCGACAGCGGCCAGGTCAAGCCGCTGGCGGTGACCAGCAAGAAACGGCTGGTCAACTTCCCGCAGATCCCGGCGGTCGACGAAACCATCCCGGGCTATGAGGCGATGGGCTGGATGGCGCTGATGGCGCCGCCCGGCACGCCGCAGGCGATCGCGCAGAAGATCAGCGACGACATACGCACGGTGCAGGCCCAGCCCGAGCTGAAGAAGCGCGTCGAGGATCTCGGCAATTACACGCGGCCGACCTCGCCTGCCGAGCTGACCGCGTTCATCCGCGACCAGGTCCAGATCTGGCGGCCGGTGATCGCCGAAACCGCAAAGACCATGAGGTAACGCCGTAGGCTTGCTGATCGACGCGTAGCTCGGACGTCGGAAGCCGCCAAGGTCGAGCTGACTAGACTAGCACTGCCAAAGTAGTGCTAGGACGTGGACTCATTAACGCGCAGCCATAGCCGGGTAGAAAGCAAGCTGGACGAAGGCGAGGCAGTTCGCCGCCAGCTTGTCGTATCGTGTCGCCACCCCGGCGACAGTGCTTGATCATGTTGAAGAACCGTTCGACCAAGTTGCGGGCTCGCTAATACTGCTCGCCGCGTCGTGACGACTAGCCCCTTTCCCATATCGCCGGTCGCGATTTCCTGATTTGATCGTCTGCGTTTCAAGCCGACTTGGCACGGTCTTGAGCCCGAGGGGAAGGCGATGCGACGACGTGAGTTCATCGCAGGATTTGCTGGATCGGCGGTGGCGTGGCCGCTCGCTGCGCGGGCGCAACAGGCGATGCCGGTGATTGGCTTCCTCAGCGCGGTATCGGAAGCGGCGGCGGCTAAGCATCAAGTCCAGTTTCGCCGTGGCCTGAGTGAGACAGGCTTCGTGCCCGGCCAGAGCGTCGCTGTTGAGTATCACTGGGCGGACGGCCAATACGATCGGCTCCCAGGGATGGCCGCCGACCTCGTTCGCCGCAAGGTCGATGTGATTGCAGCCCAAGCCCCGCCGGCAGCGATTGCGGCCCGCACCGCGACAACAACGATCCCCATCGTCTTTGTGGTGGGCATCGATCCGGTGGGAGCCGGCCTGGTCGAGAGCTTCAACCGGCCAGGCGGTAACGCCACCGGCAGCACGCTGATCTCCGGGCCGCTCGGCCAGAAGCGGCTGGAGATCATCCGCGAACTGGTGCCCCAGGCCAAGGTTGTCGCCATGGTGGTCAATCCGTTCAGTCCGGACGCACCGCCAGAAATCCGCGACGTCCAGGCGACAGCGCGGGCAAATGGATTGCAACTGCGGTTGTTGAATGCCAGCACACCGGCCGAACTCGACGCTGCTTTCGCGGCGCTCGAAGCCCAGCGCCCGGATGCGGTGCTCATGGGCGGCGACCCTTTCTACCTCGTTCAAGCCCGCAGGATCGTTGAGCGTCTTGAGCGCGCTCGCCTGGTGGCGGTCCATGCGTTCCGCGAGTTCACCGAGGTTGGCGGCTTGGTCAGCTACGGCACCAACATTGCGAACACCTATCGCCAGGCCGGCATCTACGCCGGCCGGATTCTCAAGGGCGCCAAGCCCACCGACCTACCGGTGCTTCAGCCGACCACGTTCGAACTTGTGATCAACCTCAAGGCCGCCAAGGCCCAGGGCATCGATATTCCGCCAAACCTGCACGCGCGCTCCGACGTGGTGATTGAATAGTAGTGTTTGTTGCTGCGGTGCATGTCTGCTGCTGGCAGAGCGGAGAAGGAATGTGCGCGATATGGAGGGCCGGACCGTCTTCATAACCGGTGCCAGCCGGGGCATCGGTGCGGCGATGGCGTTGCGCTGTGCAGAGGCCGGCGCGAATGTGGTGATTGCAGCGAAGACAGCCGACCCGCATCCAAAACTGACGGGGACGATTTACAGCGTGGCCAAGGAGTGCGAGAAGGCCGGGGGCCGCGCACTGCCGTTGCAGATGGACCTGCGCAATATCGAGGAGATCGAAACGGCGGTAGCGAAGGCGGCGAACCATTTCGACGGCGTCGACGTTCTAATCAACAACGCTTCGGCCCAGACCTTCACCAAGACGCCCGACACTACGCCGAAGCAGTTCGACCTGATGTTCGATATCAACGTGCGCGGTACGTTCTTCGCCTGCCAAGCTTGCATTCCTCACTTAAGGAAATCGGCCAATCCGCAGATACTGATTGTCGCCTCGGCCATGAGCCCGGACCCGCGCTGGTATGCGGAGCGGCTGCCGCGCACCATGTCCAAATACGGCATGTCGATGTGCGTCATCGGCCTAGCGGAGGAGTTCAAAGAGGAAGGAATCGCGGTGAACGGCATCTGGCCGCGCCACGCCATCGCCACAGCGGCAATTAAGGCAACGCGGCCGGACCTATACGAAACCTGCCGCCGACCCGAAATCATGGCGGACGCAGCGCATTGGATCGTGAACTCGACCGCGGGCGGCAATCACCGGTCGCTTTTTCTTCGATGACGAGGCCCTGAGAGAGGCTGGAAAAAGCGCCGCCGAGATTGACGGCTATTGGATCACGCCGGGGAAGCAGTCCCCGTTGTCAAGCTTCATCGACTACGACAAACGACCATTTCGTTAGATGCGTGGCGGCTGTTCTTGCTCGCCGCACTGCTGCGCCCGGCCGCACATACCGGAAATGATAAATTTATGAGTACACGCCCTAAGTCTCCGCTACGAACGTCTCCTGGCGCTTCTTACGGATCGCCGGCAGCAGCACCGACGCGAGCAGCAGTGCTGCCACCGCCAGCAGGCACGCGCTCAACGGCTCGGTCAGCAGCACGTCGGCGCGGCCTTCCGACAGCACCAGCGCGCGACGCAGATATTCCTCCATCGGCGGGCCGAGAACGAAGCCGAGCAGCAGCGGCGTCGGCTCACAGCCGAGCTTGTGAAAGACGTAGCCGAGCAGACCGAACAGCGCCATCAGATAGACGTCGAAGACGGTGTTGCTGATCGAGAACACGCCGACCGCGCAGAACACCAGGATCGCCGGATAGAGCAGGTGATAGGGCACCGCGATCATGCGCACCCAGAGCCCGATCAGCGGCAGATTGAGGATCAGCAGGAACACGTTGCCGATCCACATCGACACCACAACGCCCCAGAACAACGAGGCCTGTTCGGTGATGATCGCGGGGCCGGGCTGGATGCCCTGGATCATCAGCGCACCGATCATCAGCGCCATCACCGGATTGGCCGGGATGCCGAGCGTCAGCATGGGGATGAACGAGGTCTGCGCGCCGGCGTTGTTGGCCGATTCCGGGCCGGCCACGCCTTCGATGGCGCCTTGGCCGAATTGCTCCGGCGTCTTGGAGAGTTCGCTTTTCGAGCGAATAGGAGGCAAACGAAGCGAGCAGCGCGCCGCCGCCGGGCAGGATGCCGAGCGCCGAGCCGAGCACGGTGCCGCGCCCGATCGGGCCGAGGATTTTCCGCCAGTCTTCGCGCGACGGCAGCAGTCCGGTCACCCGCTTGATCACCGCGGTGCGGGTGGCCTCGTGCTCGAGGTTGGCGATGATCTCGGCCAGGCCGAACATGCCCATGGCGATGACGACAAAGCCGATACCGTCGGCCAATTGCGGAAAGCCGAAGCTGTAGCGCGACACGCCCGAATTGACGTCGGTGCCGACCAGCCCGAGCACCAGGCCGACGACGATCATGGCGAGCGCGTGCAGCAGCGAGCCGCTGGCCAGCACGATCGAGGCCACGAGGCCCAGCACCATCAGCGAGAAATACTCGGCCGGGCCGAACCGCAGCGCCACCTCCGCGAGCGGCGGCGCGAACAGCGCGACCAGCACCGTCGCCACGGTGCCGGCGATGAACGAGCCGATGGCGGCGGTGGCGAGCGCGAGCCCGGCCTTGCCCTGGCGCGCCATGCGATAGCCGTCGAGCGCGGTGACCACCGACGACGATTCGCCCGGCAGGTTGATCAGGATCGCGGTGGTCGAGCCGCCGTATTGCGCGCCGTAATAGATGCCCGACAGCATGATCAGCGCCGACACCGGCGGCAGCCCGAAGGTGATCGGCAGCAGCATCGCGATGGTGGCGATCGGGCCGATGCCGGGCAGCACGCCCACGGCGGTGCCGAGGAACACCCCGATCAGGCAATACAACAGGTTCGACAGGCTCATCGCCGTCTGGAAGCCGAGCGCCAGATTGGCGAGCGTGTCCATGCGCTAGCCGCCGAGCCACGTGCCGATGAGCGGCATCGGCACGCCAAGCCCCTTGACGAACACCAGCGCGCAGAACGCGACCAGCCCGATCATGGCGACGACGGACGTTGCGTCGAGCCGGGAGTATCGGCTGGCCAGAGCGCTCACCACGATCAGGCACGGCAGCGCGATCAGGAGGCCGAGGCGGTCGAGCAGCAGGCCGAACAGCACGGTCGCGCCGAGCACCAACACCAGCGGCCGCCAGGCCAGCGCCGCGATCGGCTCACCGGGCCGGATGAACGACCGGCCGATCGAGACCGCGCCGAACAGCGCGAGGATCGAGCCGAGCGCCGTCGGGAAATAACCCGGGCCCATGCGCTCGCTGGTGCCGAGCTGATAGTTCCGGCCGATCCAGATCGCCACGATCGCCAGCGCCAGATAGATGGCGCCGGCCCAGAAGTCGCGCGGATTGCGAATGCGCATGTCCGCGCCCCCGATCGAAGCTCTGTCAGTTGAGCTTGGCGCCGGAGGCTTTGACCGGCTCGGCCCAGCCCTGCACCTGCTCCGTGACGAACTTGGCGAATTCGGGTTGCGACATTTTTCGCACCGTCAGGCCGAGCTCGTTCATGCGCGTGACAAACGTCGGATCGTCGAGCGAGGCCTGGATCGCCCCGTGCAGCTTCTTCCGCACCGGCTTCCGGCAGCCCGGCCGGCGCCGACACGCCGATGAAGTTCTCCGACACCAGCACCGGAAAGCCCGCCTCGATCACGGTCGGGATGTCCGGCGCCACATGCGAGCGCGCCCGCGACGTCACCGCCAGCGGCTTGAGCTTCTCGGCTTTGATATGCGGCACGTTCTGCGGCAGCGTGTCGAACGAGAAGCTCATCCGGCCGGCGATCAGGTCGGTGATCATCGGCGCGCTGCCCTTGTAGCCGACGTGCTCGATGTTGAGGCCGGTCTCCTTCTTGAAGGTCTCGCCGAGGATATGGCCGATCGAGCCGACGCCGCCCGAGCCGTAGAACACCTTCTTGTTCTGCGCTTTGATCCAGGTGAGCGAGCTCGGCCATGGTCTTGGCCGGCACCGACGGATGCACCATCACCACGTCGGGGACGGTCGCGACCAGGCTGACGTGGGTGAAGCCCTTGATCGAATCGTAGGGCTGCGGGTCCAGCATGAACGGCGCCAGCGAGATCGGCGTCGTGTTGGACATCAGGAGATTGTAGCCGTCGGGCGACGCGCGAACGATTTCGCTCGCCGCGATGGTGCCGCCGGCGCCGGGCTTGTTGTCGACCACGACCGGCTGCCCCAGATGCTTTTGCAGCGGGATGGCGAGCGCGCGTGCCGTGACGTCGCTCGAGCCGCCCGGCGTGAAGGTCACGACAATGCGCACGGCTTTGGTCGGATAATCCTGCGCGATGGACGGGGCGGCAAGGAGCGTCGCTGCGAGCGCGAGCATGGCCGCCGGAACGATCGGTTTCATCATGGTCTCCTTTTGCAACGGTCACTCACAGGTTCGCCCATGCAAGATGCGGGCCTAGTTTCTTGTTTGAGCATGATCTTTTCCGAAAACCGGTTCCCACTTTTCGGGATCATGCTCTAGGCGCCGCCTCGGAAACACGAATATCCCCAGGGCGTGCATTTCATCGGCAGATGATAGTGCGCCTCGGGCTCGGCGATCCCGAAGCGGTAGCTGACGACATCGAGGAACGGCACCGCCGCCGTCAGACCGACCGAATTGCGGTAGTAGTCGGCGATGTGAAACCTGGCGTCATAGAAGCCCGGCGCGAACCGCCGGTCGAGGGCGGGATCCGCCAGCACGCCGGTTTTGGAGATGTTGCCGGCCGCGATCAGTCGATGGGATGAATCGCCTTCGATTGCGAACAGCTCGACCCGCATGCCGCTCGCCACGATGCCGCGCGAGACGTCGACCACATGGATGGAAACCCCCGGCATCGGCCCCGCGCCCGCTTGCTGGTGATGGTGACGGCAATTGTCTGCCCCAGGCCGGCCGCTGACAAGCCAGGCGCTGACAAGCCGGGCGGCGCGCAAGCCGCGTCAGCGGGGCGCTGCCTGCCAGATGTTGTGATAGGCCGTGATCCACCAGTCGCCGCCGTCCTTGACCAGCACCATGAGCAGCGCGGAATGAACCAGGCCGTCGGGCATGGTCCCAACGCCAGCCGGCAACGCCTGAAAGCCGGAATAGGTCATGTCGACGTCCGCCACCGCCACGTCCGGTCGGACGAAGCGGAGCTTGCGGATGGGCATGGCGATCTTGGTGCCGTTGAGAAAGCCGCGGAACACGTCGGCGTGCCGGCGGATGAACTCGTCGCGCCCGATATGAACGGCCCCGAACACGTTGGTGAAGGTGCCGTCGTCGCGATAGCGCGCGCCGAACGCCTCGGCGTCGCCGCGATTCCAGGCCTCGCACAGATCATCCAGCAGCCGCCGGATCGCGGCTTCCTCGGCCGCCGACATCAGTTCAGGCCCGCCATGTGGCGCGCCGCGAGATAGCCGAAGGTCATGCCGGAGCCGAGCGAGAAGCCGGCCTGGTAGCCGACGCCATACTCGGTGTGCACGGCATTGTTGCCGGCGGCATAGAGGCCGGGGATGGCGCGGCCGCGCTGGTCGATCACCTGCGCGCTGGCGTTGGCAACGAGGCCGCCGGAGGCGAACACGCTGGGGTGCAATTCGACGCCGTAGAACGGTGGGATGCGGAGCGTGCCGAGCGTCGGGCTGACATAGCGCTCGTCGGCGCGGGTCGGCTTCCAGACGTCCTTCTTGGCAAGGCACCAGGCGGCTTCGCCGCGCCGGAAATCCTGGTCCGCGCCCTTGCGCGCGAAGCCGTTGAAGCGCGCGACGGTGGCGGCAAGCCCTGTGGCGTCGATCTTGAGCAGGCCTGCCAGCTCCTCGACCGTGTTGGCGCGCGACACCCAGGACGGCACCGCCGCGCCGCGCGGCGCGTCGATGAACGAGAAGCCGTCGACGTATTGCTGGTCGAAGATCAGATAGCAGGGCAGGTTGGCATGGCGGTGATGCTTGACGTCGTAGCGGCGCAGCGCCGGCACCATGTGCTGGAAATAGGTCTCGTCGGCGAAGCGCGCGCCGTCGCGGTTCACCACCATGGTGTGCGGGCAGAACATCTCGCTGATGCCGACGATGCGGAACAGCGGCTCCTCGCCGGGCTGCTTGCCGGGGATGTTGAAGCCGAGAAACACCGCGAGGTTGTTGCGGATGGTGCGGGTCTGCGCGCCGATCTCGGCGCCCATGATCATGCCGTCGCCGTCGATGGTCGGCGGAAACATCGAGAGAAATCCCGGCAGCCCTTCGTAGGTCTGCGCCATCGCCGGGTTGGATTCGTAGGCGCCGCAGGCGAGCATCACGCCGCGGGTGCCGGCGATGCGGCCGCGCTCGGTGGCGACGCCAGTGACGCGGCCGTTTTCGGTGATGAGGCGCATGGCGCGGGTTGAGCGCCTGATCGGCACGTCGCGGGCCAGCAGTTGCTTGACGAAGTGGGTGATGACGCCGACGCCGCGGGTGCGGATTTTCTTGCGCCTTCGCTCCGCCATGATCTCCTTCGGCCAATTGTCGATGTTGGCGATGCCGCCCCATTCGAACAGCTCGGTGCTGTTGACCTCGATCGGCGTGTCGCGCGGGCTCAGGATCGCGTCCTGCCATTCGCCGAGATCGGTCGCCGCGATGAACTCGGTGTTGAGGCAGCGGCCTTCCGCGACCGAGCCTGGTGCCACGCCGAAATAATGGTCGGTCAGGCCACGCGAGATGCGAAACCGCACCCCCAGGTCCTCGAAGAATTTCAGCGCCTCCGGGCCGCGATCGACATAGGCGACGAGGCGCTCTTCGTCGGTCTCTTCGGCGCCAATGAAGCGCATGTAGGACAGGACGTCGTCGCGCGAATCCTTGTAGCCTTCGGCCAACATCAGGTGGTTCATGCCGATCCAGATGCCGCCCATGGAAAACGCAGTGCCGCCGCCGAGCTTGTCGGCCTTCTCCAGCAGCACCGGGCGCAAGCCGCATTGGCGCGCGGCGAGCGCGGTCGCAACGCCGGCGATGCCGGAGCCGATCACGACGACGTCGTAGCTCTCATCGAAGCCCATGGGTCGATCCACCGCGCCCGCGCGCCGACGCGGCGTGCTATGCTCGATCGAGCCTAGAGCATGATCCCGAAAAGTGTGAAGCGGTTTTCGGAAAAGCATGCCCTTGGGCTGGACCCGAGGGATCATGCTCAAATAGGAGGCCGCGCGCCAACGCGCGTTCAAGAACGGGAAGGAATTCCGGATGCCAACGCTCGTCCGTCTCGCCGTCATGTCTGCTCTGCTGCTGGCGCAGCCCGGCGTTGCGCTGGCGCAGCCCGACGCATTCCCGAGCCGGCCGGTGAAGATGATCGTGCCGTTCCCGCCCGGCGGGCCGACCGACCTGATGGCGCGGGTGTTCGGCCAGAAGCTGTCGGAGCGCTGGGGCCAGCCGGTGGTGATCGAGAACCGCGCCGGCGGCAATTCGGCGATCGGCGCGCAGCAGACCGCGAAGTCGCCGCCTGACGGCTATACGCTGCTGGTCGCCATGGACACCACGCTGGTGATGAACCCGATCACCACCGCGAACCTGCCGTATGACGCGCTGAAGGATTTCGCGCCGATCTCGCTCACCGCGCAGAACACCTCGCTCCTGATCGTGCGCGCCGACGGGCCGCAGACCGTGCAGGAGCTGATCGCCAAGGCCAAGGCCAATCCGGGCAAGCTCAACTATGGCGCCGGCATCATCACCACCCGGCTTGCCGGCTATCTGTTCAGCCGGCTCGCCGGCATCGACACCGTGTTCATTCCCTACAAGGGCAGCTCAGAGGTGGTGCAGGGCCTGCTCACCGGCAGCATCGATTTCTCGATCGACGGCGTGTCGGCGAGCATCCCGCTGATCAAGGACGGCAAGCTCCGCGCGCTCGCCAAGCTCAACAACCGGCCGCTGCCGGCGTTGCCCGATCTGCAACCGCTGTCGGTCGCGGCGAACCTGCCGGAGCTTGGCGAAATCTCGACCTGGGCCGGGCTGGTTGCGCCGGCCGGCACGCCGGCCGCCGTGGTCGAGCGGATCCAGCGCGACGTCGCGATGGTCGCGGCCGATCCCGAGGTCAGCGCCAAGCTGCAAGGCTTCGGCATCGTCGCGACCAGCTCCACGCCGTCGCAGTTCGACCGCTACTACCGCTCCGAGCTCGACCGCTGGTCCAAGGTGTTCAAGGACAGCGGCATCAAGCTGGAATAGCGCACGATCTCGAAGCGTGGCGGCGGATTTACTGCAGCGATCGCAAGAAGGCGCGCACCGCCGCGTTGAATTCCTTCGGCTTTTCCCATTGCACGAACCGCGCTGCGCCCGGGATTTGCGGCGCCTCGGAGAAGTGCGCCATGCCGCGCAGCACCTCCGGCTGATCCGGATACGGATCGCGGTCGCCGCAAACGCCAAGCACGGGAATATTGAGCTTTCGAAATTCGGGAACGAGATCGGGCACCGACATTCCGAATTCGAGCATGCCCCGCTGATACTCGCCGAGCGGATGGCTTGCGAACATCTGGATGACCTTCTCGCGCACCGGCAAGTCCACCGGGATCACCTTGTAGATCGATTTGCCACCGTGCTCGCGTAACAGCGCGATGAGGGCATCGCGTCCGTCCCGCTCCAGCACGCGGGCGGCTTCCGCCGAATATCGTTCCCAACGCTCGAAATACTGGAACGCATCATGCATCTCGCTCCAGGCCCCGAGCACGAGGCCGCGGACCTTGTCCGGATTCCGGATGGCGTAGTTCGCCGCGATGGTGGTGCCGAAGGCGAGCGCGACGATGATGGGACGCTCAATTCCGAGACGCTCGATCAAATGCTCCAGATCGCGGGTCTGGTTGACCAGCGAGAACCCGTAATCGGTCCATCCGGTCTTGGCGTGGCCACGACGGCTGTAGGCGAAGCAGCGATGATCGGTCGAGAACTCCGCGAGCTGGTGTTCCCAGTATTCCAGTCCGTGGATTTCCCCATGAATGAAAACCATGTCGGGGCCTTGACCGTGCTGCTCGTAGTAAAAGTTGCAGCCATTGGCATTGATGATGGGCATGGGCAGGTGCTCTTAAAGCCAGAGAAATTTTGGGATGCCGGACGTAACGGAAAGCGTCGGATCAAAGCTGCGGATTATGGGCTCAGCTCCGCTGCTGGGTGTAGCCGTAATGCCAGGCCAACACGCGGTTCTCGATCAAGAGGAACAACCTGTTGAGGACATAGCCGAGCATAGCCAGTGTCAGTACGCCGGCAAACATGTCGCGGATCTTGAACCCGCGCTGCGCGCTCAGGATGAAATAACCGATGCCATTCGATGCCGCGACCATTTCGCTGATGACCATGACGATCAGGGCGACCGCCAGGCTGATCCGCATGCCGGTGAAGATATAGGGCGACGAGGCCGGCAGCACGATCTGCCATAGAAGCTTGCGGCCGGAGACGCCAAAGGTGCGCGCGGTCTGCAACTGGATCGGATCGACGCTGCGCACGCCGCTGTAGGTGTTGAGCAGCACCGGAAACACGCTGGCGAACGCGATCATGAAGATCTTCATCTCGTCGTCGATGCCGAGAAACAGGATCATGATCGGCAGATAGGCCGGACTCGGGATCGGGCGCAGCACTTCGGTGATCGGCTCCAGCAGATTGTAGAAGAAGCGGACGTAGCCCATCAGCAAGCCGACGGCCACGCCGATCGCGACGCCGATGAAATACCCTGCGAACATGCGCCATAGGCTCGGCAGCAGCTCGCCCAGCAATTCACCGGAGATCACGAGCTGCCACCAGGTCGAAAGGATCGCGCTGATGCGCGGGAAGCTCATCGGCGGAAAGATCGCGTTTGCGGCGGCGATCTCCCACAGGATCAGCAGCAGACCGATGAATGCGACGCCAAGCAGGCGCGAGTTCCAGAGCGAGCCGGATTTTGCCGGACGGTCCGCGGGCGGAACCGACAACGGCCGGCGGTCGTTCGCTGCGTGCAATATCGGTCACGCGGCCTCCGTCCTCTTGAGCCCTTCGTCGGCAAAGAGCTGAGCCAGCAGGCGCGCGCGATAGTCGAGATAGGTTGGCTCAGCGCGGGTCGCGATCTGGTCGCGCGGCGCCGGCAAATCGATCGGCACGTCGATGGCGATGGTGCCGGGCGCGCGGGTCAGCGCCACGACACGGGTCGAGAGATAGACCCCTTCGTCGACGTCATGGGTCACAAAAACCACGGTCAGGTTCAGCTCGCGCCACAGCGAGCGAAGCAGCTCCTGCAGGCCGGCGCGGGTCAGCGCGTCGACCGCGCTGAACGGCTCGTCCATCAGCAGAACGGCCGGGCGGCACGCCAGCGCCCGCGCGATCGCGACGCGCTGCTGCATGCCACCGGACAACTGCCAGGGATAATGACGTTCGAAGCCGGTGAGCTTGACCAGGCCGATCAACTCGCGGGTGCGCGACGCGATCTCGGCGCGAGACATCGTTCCCTTGTTTTCCAGTCCGAACGCGACGTTGCGTTCCACCGTCTTCCAGGGAAACAGCGAGCGCGTGTATTGTTGGAACACATACAGCACGTCCGGTGGCGGATCCTGCACGCGGTCTTGCTTGTAAAAGACCTCGCCCGACGTTGGCGAGGCCAGCCCCGCCATGACCTGCAGCAACGTGGATTTGCCGCAACCGGACGGTCCGATGACCGAAACGAAACCTCCCGCCTCGATATCGAGATCGATGCCGTTGAGCGCGACGGTGGTCCCGCCCGGCGCCGCGAAGCTTTTGTGCAGGCCGCAAACACGCAGGATCGCCCTGCCTGACTGGCTCATGGGCGCAATCAGGGCGCAAAGACCCGCTTGGAGAGATCGACGGGCGTCTTCAGCAGCCCGTATTTCTGCATCATCGCTATCGTGTGGCTCATTTCCTTCAGATTGATCGCAGTGCCAAGACGCGGCAGCAGGACCTTGTCCTTGAGCGCGGGGTTGAGATTGGTGAATTGCAGGTTGATGTCGCGGGTCGCCGCTTCGTTCGACGCGGCGAACTGCGCTCCCTTGGTCACCGCCCGCACGAACTTCGCCGCGGTGGCGCGGTTCTTGTCGACCCATGGGGTGAGCGCGATGTATTGCGTGATGTCGGTATTCGGCGCCGTCTCCACATAGGGCCAGCCCACGATTTCCGCGTTTCCGGTCGCCATCAGCGCCGAGCGGAACGGTTCGACCTGGACGACCGCATCGATCTGTCCATTCAGCAGCGGATCGTTCATCTGGGGGAACGGCACTTCCGTGAAACGGACCTTGGTGCGATCCACGCCGTGCTTGTCGAGCAGCGCTACCGCATGGAGCCAAGCGGTGCTGTTGATGACGTTGACCGCAACCCGCTTGCCCTCGAGCTCCTTGAGCGACGTGATCGAGCCTTTCCGCACGATCACGGCGGTCGTCGTATCCGGCGGCGACGTCCGTACGATCGCGCCGGGCGCCAGCACGATGGCGTCGAGCCCTTGCTCGATGGCCTGGAATGTCGAGACCGTGCTGCTGAGCACGATATCCAGCCGGCCGGATTGCAGCACCGGCACGGCGATCGCCGCGCTGTCGAATTTCGAGCTTTCGATCTCGAGACCTTCTTCCTTGAAGAAGCCCTGCTTGTCGGCGATGACGGCGGCGAGCGATTCCGAGAACGGCAGCAGACCGAGCTTGATTTTCTCTTGAGCGACTGCCGCGAATGGCGACAGCAGCACGCCCACGGCCAACCCGATGGCGCAAGACAATCGTCGAATGTCAGTCACAGCACCCTCCACAAGCGTCGTTACAGACTAACTTGAGGCGCTTGCCCGGTCACGCCCTTCATTCCGCGTGACTTGCTGATTTTACGACCGACCGCCTCGGCTCATTCCACCAGAGCGATCACCCGCACCGGGCTTGCGTCCGCGCCTTTGATGGCGAGCGGCACGGCCACCACCGTAAAGCGGTTGTTGCCGATCTGCGACAGGTTGGTCACGAACTGGATCAGCGGAATGTTCTTCTCCAGCAGCGCCAGGTGATTGGCGATCCAGACCTCGCCCGGATCGAGCTTCACGCCGCGCCACAATGGCTTCTCCGGAAACACGTCGATTGCCAGTCCCGCGACGCCCTTCTTCACCAGGTGCTCGGCGACGCCCCGCTCCAGATAGGGCATCTGCTCCCAGAAGCCCGGCTTGCCCCACATCCTGTCGGTCCAGCCGGTGTTGATCATGACGATCGTGTTGGGCCGGATCGCGACGCCGCTGTCCTCGACGTCTTTCACGGTCACGACTGAATTCGGCCCCTTGCCGGGCAGGTTGATCAGCACGCCCTCCTTGACGAACTGCGTGACCGGCATCTGGTCGATCGAAGCTCCCTTCTCGACCATGTGGCGCGGTGCATCGATGTGGGTGCCGTTGTGCACCAGGATGGACAGCACCGAGATCATCGACCGGCCGTTGACGGCGTGATCGTTGCTCAACGTCATGCCTTCGGCGCGCAACGCATCCTTTTGCGCCTCGGTGATGGACGAGATGACGGAGACGCGGGACGGATTGTCGAGATAGGGCTTGAGCCCGGGAATCGGCGCCATGTTGCTCTCGATCGGCAACGTCAAATCCACCACCTTGCTGAATTTCAGCTGGACGGAGTCCTGGGCCAAAGCAATCGTTGGCGTTCCCAACGCGAGCGAAAGCAAGACAAGCATTCGTGCCGTCATCATGATTGTCCTCCTCACAGTGCTGGCGACGCGCGCCCTGTTCATAGAAACTGTCGGCATCGTATCGGCTCAGACGAGCGCTTTGATAGGGGGCTGCGAGCCCATCCTAACGAGGCGCGCTCCGCAACCGCTCGACCTGCGCCAGCGCGAGCATCGCAAGCGGCACCACCGCGATCAGCGCGGCGGCCAGGCCCGCGGCCGGCAGGCTCGCGCATTCGACCAGCGGGCCGGTCGCGGCCGCCGCCAGCACCGTCATCGCGCCGGCGCCGCTGTCGCTCACGCCGATGGCGCGGCCGCGCTGCGCGGTCTCGGCATGATCGGCAAGCAGCGCGGTCGAGGCGACGTTGGCCGCCGACCAGCCGAGCCCGACCAGGAAGGTGCCGAGCGTCACCGACCAGTAGTCCGGCACGAAGGTGACCAGGATCGCCCCAACCAGGGTGATCGCCACGCCGGGATACATCACCTGCTCGCGGCCGATCCGATCGGCGAGCCAGCCGATCGGGATGGTGAAGGCGAACATGCCGGCGGAGTGGGCCATGTGCGAGAACATGATCGCGGTCAGCGAAAAGCCGTGATGGGCCAGCACCAGCGAGGTCAGCACCATCACGATCGACATGTTGCCCTGGCCGGCGCAGTTGGAAATGATCGCAAGCCGGGTCGGCAGAAAGCGCAGCACGGTCCAGGCGCTGAATGGCTGCTGCTGCTCGCGCGGCAGCTTGGGCGGCGGCGTGTAATCGGGAAAGTAGCGCTCCAGATGCATCCCGATCTCCTTCGGATCGGGATGCACGAACGTCACCAGCGCCATGCCGAGCAAGCAGCAGCGCCGGAAACATCAGCCAGGGCAGGGCGATCGCCTCATGGCCGGTGCGCCCGGCGACGCCTTCCGACAGCCACATCAGGAACGGGCTGATCGCGATGCCGACCAGCGAGCCGGTCGCGACAAAGCCGAGCGCCTGGGCGCGAATGCGCGGCGGAACCATGTCGGCCGCCGCGACCCGCAATTGCTGCGCGGCGTTGAAGCCCATACCGAACACCAGCATTCCAACCATCAGGCCCACGATGCTGTGCAGCAGCATCGACAGACCGACGATGACTGTGCCGGCGAGCGTCAGCGCCAGGCCGAGTTGGATGCCGGGCTTGCGGCCATAGCTGTCGGTGATCTTGCCGACCGGGTAGGACACCAGGAATCGGCTGATGCCGAACAGCGCGACGGTCAAGCCTGCGAGGCTCGCCGAGCCGGTGAGCGCGATCACCATCAGCGGGCCGATGCCATAGGCAAGCTGCACGGCCGCACCGACGAACGATTGCGACAGCGCAAACAACGCCATGTTGCGCTTGATCAGGCCTGGAACGTTTGCGGCAAGCGGGCGGCGGGCGGGTTGGTGCATCGGGGACCGGTGCGGCAGGGATAACATGCGCCCGCCATCCGTGCCATGTCGGCTTTGCTTGCCGGCGATGCCGCCTGCGCGCAACGGGCCTCGTTTGCTTCCGCGGATTTGCTACGATGCCGAAAAGACAAAGTGACTTTGGCGAGGACGGTCCATGGCGACGATGATCGCGGCGCGGCTGCACGAGTACGGTAAGCCGATGACGCTCGACCGCATCCCGGTGCCGGAGCCGCGCGCGACCGACGTGCTGGTCGAGGTCAAGGCCTGCGGCATCGTCCCCAACATGACGCGCGTGGTGCAGAATTTCTTCGGCAGCAAAGTGCCGGACCTCAAGATCATGCCGCCGTTGCCGGCAATCTTCGGGCTCGACCCGACCGGAATCGTGACCAAGGTCGGCGACCAGGTCCGCGCCATCGCGCCGGGCCAGCGCGTCTACGTCAATCCGGCGCGCCGCTGCGGCTCGTGCCGGATGTGCCGCAGCGGGGCGTCGCTCGACTGCCCGGACTTCACCTTCCAGGGCTATTTCGGGCGCTCGCAGGCGATCATGCAGGCCTATCCCTACGGCGGGTTTTCGCAATTCATCACCGCGCCGGAGGATGCGCTGGTGCGGCTGCCTGACAGCGTCAGCTTCGAGCACGCCGCGCGCTTCGGCTATCTCGGCACCTGCTATGCGGCGATGAAGAAGCTCGGCACGGGCCCCGGCCAGAGCTTGCTGGTCAATGGCATCAGCGGCCAGCTCGGCCTGGGCGCGGCCATGCTGGCGCTCGCCATGGGGGTGACGACAATTCTCGGCACCGGCCGCAATGTCGCGCTGCTCAAGCGCGTCAAGGCGCTGGCGCCCGGCCGGATCGAGGTGTTTTCGTTCGGCGAGGCAAAGGCCGACGGCGTTCCATCCGGCGATCAGGGCGCCTTCATCGGTTGGACCAAATCGCGGACCGACGGGCAGGGCGTCGACGCCGTGCTCGACTGCCTGCCGCCGGGCGCGCCCGCCGCCGCGATGATGCGGCCGTTGTTCACGCTGCGCCGCGGCGGCCGTGCCGCGACCGTCGGCGCCGTGATGGAGGCGCTGCCGATCAACGCGTTCTGGCTGATGACCAACCGCATCTCGCTGCAGGGCTCGGTCTGGTTCACCCCGGGCGAGGGCGAGGAGATGGCCGCCATGGTCGGGGCCGGCACGCTCGATCTCTCGGCGCTGCAGCACAAGATATCGCCGCTGTCGCAGATCAACGAGGTGATCGACGGCATGGACGAGCGCGACGGCGGCTTCACCAATTTCATCATCGATCCGACACAGGTGAATTAGTGGCCAAGCTCATTCTGACCGGCGACGTCAACCTGATGAATGTCACCGATCCCGCGGTGCCGTTCCGGCAGGTCACCGCCATGCTGCACGATGCCGACGCGGTGTTCGGCAATCTCGAATGCTGCCTGCATGTGCCGGCGGCACATTCGCACGCCACCGAAGGATTCTTCGCCGATCCCAAGGTCGGCGGCGAGGCGTTGCGGCTGTCGGGCCTTCACGCCGTCGGCATTGCCAACAATGTCAATTACGGCATGGCCAATATCGCGGCCTCGATCGCCCGCCTCGACCAGGTCGGCATGCTGCACACCGGCGCCGGCCCCAATCTCGCCGCCGCACGGGCGCCCGCGATCATCAACCGCAACGGGCTTCGCGTCGGCGTGCTGCAAAGGAGCTCGGTCTACTGGCCGACCGACCACGAGGCCCACGACGATTCGCCCGGGATTGCCGTGATCCAGGGCCACACCGCCTATCATGTGCCGATGGCCCGGATCGCGCCTCACATCCCGCCGCCGAATCGGCCAGGCCTGCCGCCGGTCATCGTCACCTGGGCTGATGCGCGTTATCTCGCCGAGTTTCGCAAGGACATCGAGGCGCTGCGGCCGCAGGTCGACATCGTGGTGGCGTCCTGCCATTGGGGGCTCGGCCGCGAGCCGCTGCAATACATGACCGATATCGCGCATGCGGCGATCGATGCCGGTGCCGATATCGTGGTCGGTCACGGCCCGCACTATTCCCTGCCGGTCGAAGTCTACAAGGGGCGGCCGATCTTTTACGGGCTCGGCAATCTGACGTTCAACACCGGCCACGGCGGCCGCAAGCACGCCGGTTGGATCGGCATGCTGGTCGAACTGTCGTTCGATCGCGGCAAGGTCGCGGCTTGCGATTTCCGGTTTGTCCGCAGCAACGACGACGACGAATCGTACTTCTGCCGTCCCGCCGACGAGACCGAGACGCTGAACGATCTCGGGACGCGCAGCGGCAAGCTCGGCGCCAAGCTCCAGGTCGAGGGCGACCGCGTGCGCGTGACCTCATGAGCAGGGTCGCCGGAAGGTCATCACTGGAACCAACGCCATGAAGTGTGCTCGACGACAATTCCTGCATCTGGCCGCGGGCGCCGTTGCGCTTGCGGCCGCGTCGCGCATCGCCACCGCGCAGGGCTACCCGGCCCGGCCGGTGCGCTGGATCGTGGGATTTGCCCCGGGCGGAGGCAATGACATCGTCGCGCGCCTGATGGGCCAATGGTTGCAGGAGCGGCTCGGGCAGCCGTTCGTCATCGAGAACCGGCCCGGCGGCGGCACCAACATCGCGACCGAAGCGGTCGTGAATGCGACCCCTGACGGCTACACGCTTCTGCTCGCCGGTCTGCCGAACGCCAGCAACGCGACGCTCTACGGCAATCTCAAGTTCAATTTCATGCGCGACACCGCGCCGGTCGCGGGCATCGTGCGCATCGCCAATGCCATGGTGGTCAATCCATCGGTTCCGGCCACGACGGTCCCCGAGTTCATCGCTTACGCCAAAGCCAATCCCGGCAAGATCAATATGGGCTCCGCCGGCATCGCCAGCGCCGGCCATCTTGCGGGCGAGTTGTTCAAGTTGATGGCCGGCGTCGATCTGGTCCACGTGCCCTATCGCGGCAACGGACCGGCGCTGACTGCCTTGCTCGGCGGCGAAATCCAGTTGCTGTTCCCTTCGGTTCCCTCGGCAGGCGAGTTCATCCGAACCGGCAAGCTGCGCGGTCTCGCGGTCACCAATGCGACGCGCGCGGACGCGCTACCGGAGCTTCCGACCATCGCCGAGTTCGTCCCGGGCTACGAGATGAGCGCGTGGTTCGGCGTGGTCGCGCCCAAGGGCACGCCGGCCGAGGTCATCAACACCATCAACCGCGAGATCAACGTCGGTCTGGCCGACCCTAAGATGAAGGCGCGGTTCGCCGACCTGGGCGCGACCGAGATCGGGGGCTTGCCCGGCGATTTCGAAAAGCTGGTCGCCGAAGAAACCGAAAAATGGGCCAAGGTGGTCCGGGCGGCCAATCTCAAGGCCGAGTAAATCTGACGGCGCCGCGCCTATTTGATCTGCAGGTTCAACTTCTTGACGATCGCGGCGTAGCGCTCGATGTCGTCGCCGAGGTATTTCTGATAATGCGCGGTGCCGTTCTCCCGCATGATCACGCCGAGCTGCACCATGCGCTCGGCGATCTTCGGATCGCGCAACGCTTTGGCGGTTTCGGCCTGCAAGGTCGCGACAACGGACGGCGGCATGCCTGCGGGACCGAGCAGGCCCATCATGGTGGCGATGTCGAAGCCCTTCACCCCGAGCTCGTCGCAGGTCGGCACACTGGGCAATGCTTCGGCGCGCACCAAGACGCTGACGCAAAGCGCGCGCAGCAGGCCGCCTTCGATCTGCCCCCGAACGTTGGGAATGCCGGACCAGCCGCCCTGCACCTCGCCGGCCAGCAGCGCGTTCACCATCTGGGTGCCGCCGCGATAGGGTACGTGCAGCATCTCGATGCCGGCGCGGTCGGCAAACGCCGCCATGGTGATATGGTGGATCGAGCCGGGCCCGGCCGAGCCGTAGGTCAGCTTGCCGGGCTCCTTCTTGGCGAGCGCGATGAACTCGGCCGGCGTATTCGCCGGCAGGCTCGGCGGCACCACGAATGCGGTCGGCAGCGTCGCGATCGCGGTGATCGCCGCGAAATCCTTCAGCGGGTCGTAGGACAGGCCGGTCTGCAGCGCCGGGTTGATGGCGAGCGCGCCGGAATCCGAGAGCATCAGTACATGGCCGTCCGGCGCAGCCTTGCCGACCACGTTGGCCGCCACAACGCCGCCGGCGCCCGGCATGTTCTCGACCACGAACGGCTTGCCCAGCGCCTCGGTGAATTTCGCCGCCAACAGGCGGCCCATCACGTCGGGATTGCCACCAGGACCGGCCGGCGCGATCAGGCGGACCGGCCGGTTCGGATAGGGCTCGGTCTGCGCCAGCGCGGCCCAAGACAAGGCCGAAGACAACGCCTGGGACAAGGCCAGCGCCAACATCATTGCGACCGCCGAGGTGCGCCTCATCGTTGTCTCCCTGATCGACCGGCAGGATAGGCGCGACCGCGCAACGCTGCTAGCCTCAGCCGCATCCCGAGGAGCGAAATCGACATGAAGGCTGCATATCTCGAGCAACAAGGTGGACCGGAGGTCCTGAAATACGGCGACCTTCCCGATCCGAAACCCGGACCAGGCGACGTGCTGGTCGACATCGTCGCCGCGAGCGTCAACGGCGCGGACTGGAAGGTGCGCACCGGCGACTATGGCGCGCTGAAATTTCCTTATGTGCTGGGGCGGGATTTCTCCGGCACCGTCAGCGCGCTGGGCGAGGGCGTGACCGACTTCAAGGTCGGCGACGCGGTGTTCGGCGTGCTGCCCGCCGGCCAGGAGGGCGCCTATGCCGAGAAGATCGCGGTCAAGGCCGCGGTCGTTGCGAACAAGCCCGAAGGCCTGTCCCACGTGAATGCCGCGGCGCTCGCGCTCATCGGCCTGACCGCGCAGAACTCGGTCGAAGACACGCTCAAGCTCAAGCGCGGCGAGACCATCCTGATCCAGGGCGGCGCGGGCGGCGTGGCGGGCTACGCCATTCAACTGGCCAAGCACCTTGGTGCCCGCGTCATCACCACCACCAGCACCGCCAACACGGACTATGTGCGCTCGCTCGGCGCCGACCAGGTGATCGACTACACCAAAGAGGACTTCGCCAAGATCGGCCAGGTGTGCGACGCCGTGTTCGAGACCGTCGGCGGCGATGTCGCGGCCAAATCCTACGCGGTGCTGAAGCCCGGCGGCCGCGCCGCCTTCATCGCCTCCGGCGGCAAGGCGCCGGCGTCGGAGCGCTCCGACGTGCAGGGCCTGCGGCCGCCGGTGCCGCGCACGCGCGCCGCGATGGAGCGCGTCGCGCAATTGTTCGGGTCCGGTGCCGTGCGCGCGCCGGAGATCAAGCTCTACAAGCTCGCGCAGGCCGCCGACGCGCATCGCGTCAGCCAGGGCCGGCATTTCCGCGGCAAGCTGGTGTTCCAGGTCCGGTGATCAAGTCCGGTGATCAGGTCCGGTGATCAAGTCCGGTGATCAGGCGCGGTGACGCCGCCGCGAAGGATTTCGCGACGACAAGCTCGGCTGGAGTTCGAAAGGGATCTCGGGAATGAGTTCAAGCGTCAAAGGCCGTCGCGAAGATGGCCGGTTGTTGACCGGCTCGGGTTGCTTCACCGCGGACTGGAATTTGCCGGACCAGGTCCACGCAGCGTTCCTGCGGTCGAACCGCGCCCACGCGCGCATCCGGTCGATCGATACCGGCGCGGCGCGGGCTTTGCCCGGCGTGCTTGCGGTGTTGACCGGCGAAGATCTGGCGAACGCCGGCTACAAGTCGCTGCCGTCGAACAGCCCCGGGCCCGGATACCAGGGCTCGACCTTTCGCCAACCGGATCGGCCATCCCTGGCGCAAGGCCGCGTCCGTTTCGTCGGCGAGCCGGTGGCGCTCGCGGTCGCCGAAACCGAGGCGATCGCGCAGGACGCGTGCGAACTGATCGAGGTCGATTACGAGGACCTGCCGGTCGTGACCACGCCGGCGCAGGCGATCGCGTCGCACGCCGTGCAACTTCACGATGCGGTACCGGGCAACGTCGTGCTCGAATTCGGCTATGGCGATCAGGCCGCGACCGAGGCGGCGCTCGCCAAGGCCGTCCACACGGTGACGCTCACCCTCGATGCGCAGCGCATTTCGGGCGCCCCGATGGAGCCCAAGGCGTGCACGGTTGCCCATGACAAGGCGACCGACAGCTTCGACGTCTACATGCAGAATCAGGGCATGGCCGACATCCAGACCGCGTTCGCGCATGTCACCGGGCTTCCGCCGGACCGCTTTCGGATTCACACCCGCGATGTCGGCGGCGGCTTCGGAGTGCGCAACGAAGTCTATCCGGAAAACGTGGCGGTGTTGCTGGCGGCGCGGACGGTGGCGCGGCCGGTCAAATGGGTCGGCAGCCGCGCCGAAAGCCTCGCCAACGATCACCAGGGCCGCGGCGCGGTGCTGACCGGCACGCTGGCGCTCGATGCGGAGGGACGCTTCCTGGCGTGGCGCGTCGAGTGGCTGGTCAACATGGGGGCCTATTGCTCCAAGAACGGCCCGTTCATCAACACCATGGCGTCGCCGCGCAGCATGGCGAACAACATCTACAAGGTGCCGGCGTTGTTCGGTCTGCACAAACTGATCCTGACCAACTGCGCACCCGGCACCGCCTACCGCGGCGCTGGTCGCCCCAACGTGTCGTATCTCTGGGAGCGCCTGGTCGACGAGGCGGCGCGCGTCACCGGCATCGACCGCGTGCGGCTGCGCCGCAAGAACCTGATCCCGAAAGGCGCGTTTCCCTACAAGACGCTGACCAACTTCACCTACGATTGCGCCGACGCGCCGACGCTGCTCACGGCGGCGCTCGAGGCTGCCGACTGGGACAAGTTTCCGGCGCGCCGGCGTGAGGCCAAGCGGCGGGGCAAGCTGCGCGGCATTGGGCTCGCGATGTTCATTGAGCCATCCGGCGCGAGTCGGCAAGGAGGAGATCGCGATCCGTTTCGGAAAGCACGGCGAGATTTTGCTCTACACGCTCGCGGGTCCGTCAGGACAGGGCCACGAAACAGTGCACACGGAAATCGTCGCCAAGCTTCTGGGCACCGACGCCGGGACGATCAAGCTGCACGCCAGCGATCCCGCCGGTCCGAAGCTCACCGGCACCGGCACGTTCGGGTCGCGCTCGCTGCTCAGCCACGGCGTCGCGCTGCACCACGGCGCATTGGAGGTCATCAAGAAGGGCATGGATCTTGCGGCGCAGTCGCTCGAAGCGGCGGCGGACGATATCGCGTTCGAGCAGGGCCACTATGTCGTCAAGGGCACCGACCACAAGATCAGCCTGACCGAGCTGGTGCGAAAGCATGCCGGCTCCGGTCCGCATGTTCTGGACACGACGACGACCGCGCAGGTGTCGGCGGCGTTTCCGAGCGGCGCCCACATCTCTGAGGTCGAGGTCGACCCCGACACCGGCAAGATCGACATCCTCCGTTACATCGCCGTTGACGATTGCGGCGTCATCTACAACCACGACATCGTCGAAGGCCAATTGCACGGCGGGCTGATGCAGGGCATCGGCCAGGTGCTGGGCGAGCACTGCAACTACGACCGCGACACCGGTCAACTGCTGACCGGCTCGTTCATGGACTACTACATGCCGCGCGCCGAGGCGCTGCCGAAGCTGACGCTGATCGATCGTCCGCTGCCGTCGCCGGCCAATCCGCTCGGCGCCAAGGGCGCGGGCGAGGCCGGCACCACCGGCTCGGTGCCTTGTCTCGCCAATGCGGTGCACGATGCGCTCGCCGCGGTGCGGGTGCGCCACATCGAGATGCCATACTCGCCGGCAAGGGTATGGCAGGCGATCCGGGACGCGCGAAGCACAGCGGCCAGCTAGCTTGGGCGCGTGTTCGTTGCGGATTGAATCGGTGAAACGCGCGGCGTGGCATACGGGCGACGCTGATCGGATCAGAATAACTTCGAATGGCGGGTTATGAATTTTTGAGCGGGCTGATCTGCGCTGATCCTCACGCGTTCGTGTCCGGACCCACCGCACGCGCCGCTAGTGTCGAGAGCCGGTTAGCGTTGGAATTGGAATTGGTGCAATGGGGTGGGGTCGGAAAGCTGGGGCAAAGCAGCCGCCCCGGCCAGGTCGTAAATCTCAATCGCAACAAGATCAGGAATTCGCCGAGCGGCAGCGCATCGCCGAACGACTCGTTCGGGCTTTACGCGAGGCCGGGTAGGGTAGATTGCACGCGAGGCAACACGGCGTGAACACGGATTCGTCACGGAACGCTACGGACAAAGCGATGATGGCGCGGTGCATCGAGTTGTCGCGCATTGCGGTGAGCGAAGGCGAATACCCCTTCGGCACCGTCATCGCTTTGGACGGACAAATCGTGGCGGAAGCGATCAATCGCACCGTCCGAGACGACGACGTCACACGTCACGCGGAGGTCATCGCACTCTCGGAGGCGCAGAAGGCTATCGGCCGGGAACGGCTTGCCCGTTCCACGCTTTATTCCAATGTCGAGCCGTGTGCGATGTGCTCCTACTGTATTCGCGAGGCCCAGGTCGGCCGGGTGGCCTATGCCCTTCGCTCTCCGGTGATGGGCGGCCTTACAAAATGGAATATTTTGCGTGACGACGGAATATCGGACCGCCTACCGCAGGTTTTTGGCGCTGTGCCGGAGGTCGTGAGTGGCATACTGTCGCATGAGGCCCAACAAGCTTGGCGAGACTGGAATCCGTTGGCATGGCAGATGATCAAGTTGCGTGGCCTGCTGACCGAGCCGCACGCGCACGATGGCCACATCCACGCGCAGCCCGCACATGGGCGGTCACTGTGGCACCGCCTGCAAGTGCTGCTCGCGCGGATCGGCTAACCTCGAATTGAAACGAAAGCGCCATATCTGAACCCATAGACATTTGCGATCTGTCCAACTCGCGGTCGGAACATGCCAATCATGGATCAAACGCCTCGTGCAGATGGCGCGGTCAAAGTCGCGGTCGATGGAAGCGTCGCGGGCGGCCTGGGCCGCCGGGGTGTCCCGCACGGCCCCTTCCGCCGGCTTCTGCGTGGTTTTCTTCACTTCTTTTCCTATCACCTGATTCTCGCCCGGCGGAACACCCGGGTCACGTGGGCGGCCGGCTTTCGCCTCACCGTGCGTCCGACGGTGTTTCACCCGCGCTATTTCATCAGCAGTGAGCGCTTCGCCGAGTTCATTGGCAGCCTCGACCTGAGCGGCAAGCACGTGATCGATATCGGAACCGGGTCGGGCATACTCGCGCTCGCGGCGGCACGCGCTGGCGCCAAAAACGTTGTGGCAACCGACATCAATCCGAATGCCGCTCTCACGGCCGCGGAGAACGCACGCGCCAATGGCTTGGGTGACCGTGTCACTGCCTTGTGCACGAACCTGCTGTCGGGGCTTGCGCCCCGCCCGCTCTTCGATGTGATCCTGTCGAGCCCGCCCAAGCACGCGGGCGAACCGCGCAATCTCGCCGATCGCGGTTGGCACGCCGGCCCAGCTTATCGCGACATCGCAGCTTTATTCGACCAGTCTCGCGAGCGTCTTAAACCCGGTGGGCGGCTGTATGTCATGGTCTCGTCGGATTCCGACCTCGATCTTTTCAGTGCGCTGATCGATCGGGCCGGGTTCCGCGCGCGCCTCGTTCGCGAGCATTCGCTCGTCATCGAGTCGCTGATCATCTACGAGTTGCTTCCGCTTGAGCGGGCGTGAGGAATTGCATTAATCGGCCGGGACGCGGCCGGGTGAGTGTCCATCAGACCGCGGCGGCCAGCTCCTTGAAGTAGGGGGCGAAGATCACGCGCGACTCGTCGCGCAGCCGCGGCGCGACCTGCGTCGCGAACAGCCGCATGCTCTTGCGCGCAAGATCGTCGCGCATGTTGCCCATGTGAAACTGGATCAGCAGGTTGCCGACTTCGGTCTCGCGCACCAGGTCGATGATCTGCCGATAGACCGTGTCCGGGCTGCCGACCAGGATCGACTGCGCCTTGGTCAGCGCGTCCCAGTCGTCGACGTCGCCGAGCATGGCGCGGCCGGGCTTGGTGTTCTCCAGCACCCGCCGGTAGTCGGCCAATTCCACGTTCGGAACCCCGGGGCCGAACGTCATCGAGCGGCCCTGGAAGTTGCGCAGATGCCCCTTCAGGCAGTTCTTGAGGAAATACCAGATGCCTTCGTGCGACTCGACGCGCGCCTGCTCGTCGGTCTCCGAGACATAGGCCGACATCAGGATGCCCATGCGGAACGGATCGTAGCGCTTGCCGGCGTCCTCCAGGATCTTGCTGAACTCCTGCCGCGCCTTCGCGATCGCGCCGCCGTGCACGCGCGACGACAGGAAGTAGCAATGGCCGCGCCTGGCGCACTGGCGCATGGTCTCGCGCGATTGCGAGCCCGGGATCCAGATCTGCGGATGCGGGCGTTGCTGCGGTTGCGGCCACGGATTGACGTAGCGCAGCGGATAGTGCTTGCCCTCGAAGGCGAACGGGCCGTCGCGGGTCCACGCCTGTTCGATGAGATCGACCGCCTCCCAGAACTGCTCGCGCTGGATCGCGGCCGGCGTGTTGTAGTTGAACGTCTCCTGGCCGCCGCCGGGCGCGAGCCCGGCGATGACGCGGCCGTTCGACATGTTGTCGAGCATGGCGTATTCCTCGGCCACCCGCAGCGGGTTGCCGTGCAGCGGCAACAGATTCGCCAGCACGACGATCTTGCCGACTTTTGGTCTTCTGGGTCAGCGCCGCCGCGATGAGGTTCGGCGACGGCATCAGGCCGTAGATGTTCTGATGGTGCTCGTTCAGCACCATGCCGTCGAAGCCGACCGTGTCGGCGTAGGCAAGCTGGTCGATGTATCCGTTCAGCAGCCCCTTCGACTTGTCGCGGTCCCACAGCTTGTTGGGAACGGTGATCCAGGCGGTGTCGTATTTGTCATCGAAGTCGGCCGGCGCATAGGGATACGACATGAAGTGCCAGCAGAAGAGTCGGACGGGTTGCGACATGGCCTGGTCCTGTCAGTTCCGGTTGTTGAGAAGGGGTTGCAGCGCCGCCAGCGCGTCGCCGGGCTTTTCCAGATGCGCCGCGTGGCCGGCGCCCGCGATCAGTTCAACGTCGCGCCGCCGAGATTTTTCGCATAGGCCTTGCCGTGCGCCACCGGCACCATGTGGTCCTCGGCGCCCCAGACCACCACCGACGGCATGTTGGCGCGATAGAGCCGATCCACCAGCGTGCGATTGTACAAGATACGGCGGCCGAAATCCGATCGCCGAGCCGAAGCGCAGCATGGCATAGCGGCGCATCTCGTCCTCGAGTTCGCCGCGGCCGTCGGGATAGTGGCGCAGCGCCTCGGGCGAATCCTTGCCGGCGAACAGCATGTGCCGAAGGCTTGCGAGGCTCGTGCCGTGGTCCGGGTTGGAGTTCATGAAGATGTCGCCGATGTGCTCGCCCGGCAACGAACAGCCCGGTGGCGCCGATCAGCGCCAGCCGCGTCACCCGCTGCGGGTTGCGGACGGCGTATTCGGCGGCGAGCCAGCCGCCGACGCAATGGCCGACCAGCGCGAAGCGGTCGAGCTTCAGCGCGTCGAACAGCTCGTAATAGTGAAACAGGAAATCCTCGACGCGGTTGCCTTGCAGGAAATCGCCGGAGCCGTTGCAGCCGGGGTGCGCCGGCGCGATCAGCCTGTGCTGTTGCGCCAGCCCCTGGTGGAACGGCTGCAGGTCGCCGGCGACGCCATGGACGTCGGCAAAGCCGTGCAGATAGACCAGCGGCGCGCCTGAGCCGGCTTCGAGCAGCGCGACCTTGCGTCCGCGTACCTCGATCTCGATTTTTCTCGGCGTCTTTCTTGGCGTCCATTCAGCTTTCCTGGTTCTTGTTCGAGATTACGATCGGCGAGGGTCACGCGCCTATCATTGATTGGACAGCAGCCACCGCGGCAGGAACAGCGCGATCTCCGGGAATACGGTCAGGATCGCAATCGCGGCGAGCATCGGGATGACGAAGATCATCGCGCCGTTCGCCACTTCATTGTCGCTCACGCCTGGCACGACCGACTTCAGAACGAACAGGTTGAAGCCGACCGGCGGCGAGATCGCGGCAATCTCCGACTGGATGACGACGACGATGCCGAACCACACCGGGTCGTAGCCGAGGCTGAGGATGGTCTTCAAGAAGATCGGGATGACGATCACCACCATGCTGCCGGCATCCATGAAGGTGCCGAGGATCAGCAGCGTGAGGTTGATGATCACCATGACTCGCCCACGGCGGCAGCGGCAGGCCCGTCATGAAGTCGGAGACCGCCTGCGGGATGCCGAGCCGCGCCATCAGGTAGGAGCTGAACATGCCGCCGGTCAGCAGCAGCAGGAACATCGCCGTGGTGCGGATGGTCTTCTGCAGGCTCACCCACAGCACCTCCATGGTGAGGCGGCGCATGAACAGCGCGATGGCGAGCGCTCCGAATGCGCCGACCGCGCCGGCCTCGGTGGGCGTTGCGGCGCCCGAAAAGATCGACCCGATCACCAGCACGGTGAGGACGATCACCGGCGTCACCGCCCACAGTGCGATCCATTTTTCCCGTCGCGTCGGCTCTTCGCGGACCGGCGGCGCCCACTCCGGTTTGAACCAGACCCAGACCAGGATGGTCACCGACATCAGCATGGCGAGCAGGATGCCCGGCACGATGCCCGCTATGAACAGATGGCCGATCGAGGTGTCGGTGACCACGCCATAGACGACCATCGAGATGCTGGGCGGGATCAGGATGCCCAGCGTGCCGCCGGCGGCGGTCGAGCCGAGCGCGAGCATGGCGTGGTAGCCGCGCTTCATCATCTCCGGCACCGCCATGGCGCCGATGGTGCTGGCGGTCACCGGGCTCGAACCACAGACCGAGCCGAAGCCCGCGCAGGCCCAGATGGTTGCGATCGCCAGCGCGCCCGGCAGGCGGCGCATCCACAATTCGGCGGCGCGAAACATGGTGGCGCCGATCCCGGTCGCCGCCAGCACCTCGCCCATCAGGACGAACATCGGCACGACGACCAGGATGAAGTTGCTGGACAGCGAGAATGCCGTGGTGGCGAGCTGGCTCAGCGCTCCGGGCGCGACGAAGATCGTGACGCCGGCCACCGTCACCATCGAGAGCGCGACGGCGACCGGCGTGCGGGTCGCCATCAGGATCAGCAGAGCGATCAGGAAGACGGTGAAGCTGATGACCGCGCTCATCGGGCAAGCTCCTGCCCCGGCCGCTATCCTCCAATGCAAGCAGCGCTAGCTCGCATCGAGGATCACCAGGTCGTCATCCACCTTCAGCGGATCACGCCAGAACCGGATCAGCAGAACGATGGCGGTCAGCAGGAATTGCGCCGCGCCGAGCGGGCCGATCCAGTACAGGTACTTCAACTGGACGATAAGCATCGTGAAGGAGACTTCGTCGACCTCCACGATGTCGTAGTAGAAGGCGGCGACATACCACAGGAAGATCGCGCCAAACGCCACCGTCAGCAGCTTGCCGATCAGCCGCACCGCCTTGTGATGCCGCTGCGGAATGAGCGAGTCGAACATGTCGACTTCGATGTGGCTGCCGCTTTGCAACGCCGGCGCGACCGCCAGGAAAAACACAAAGACCAGCAGGAAGATCGTGATGTCGAGCACCCAGGCAATCGGGTCGTCCAGCACAAAGCGGTAGACGATCTGCACCATGATCGCCGTCATGATCACGAGAACGAGCAGGCAGGCGGCCGCCGCGAACAAACGGTTGACCACACGCGTGAATGCTTCGAGGCGGTCGAACCAGTCCCTGCGGTCCGGCGGCTGACGCGAGCCGACGATGGCTGACATCGCGGTCTATTTTTGCAGCGGCAGAATGGCGTCGGCGAACGGCTTGCCCTCGGATCCTGTGAATTTTTCGAGCTCCGCATAGACCGGCGACATCGCTTTCCTCATCGCCGAGATTTCGGCGGGCGTAGCCCGATAGATCTTGGCGCCGGCTTTTTCCAGTTCCCTGAGCGCCTCCTCCTGCTGCTCGACCAGCTTCGGCGTGGCGTCGGCCACGACCTGGTCGGACACCTCAAGCATGACCTTCTGGTCCGCCGGCGAAACCTTGTTCCACTGCGCCATGTTCACGTAGTACATCGAGGCGTTCGCGCCATCGCGCCAGAAGGTGATGTAGGGCGCGACCTCGTAGACCTTCGACGACAGCGTCAGGTTGGCGAGGAACAGGATGCAGTCGACGGTCTTTTGCTGGAGCGCGACATAGACCTCGCCCGGATCGAGCGTGACCGCCGAGGCTCCGACGGCCTGCAACTGGATGCCCTGCCAGCGCCCGGCCGACGCGCACCTTCTTGCCCTTCCAGTCGGCGACCGACTTGATGTGGCCGTTGCTGCAGTTCGACACCAGCCCGGCGGACGGGAAGCTGAACATCAGCTTCAGGCCGCGCGGCTCCATCAGCTTGCGCGACGGCTCCAGCAGCTTGGTCACCGTATCGAGCGCGATCTTGGGATCGCCGGGAATCCAGAACAGCGCCTCGAAGTAGGACACCGGCCGCGCCAGAGCTGCGACGAAGCTCGCGCTGGTGGTGCCGCCGCCGGCGGCGCCGGTGCGCACCGCGTTGACGGTTTCCTTGGCCGCGACCAGTGAGCCCGAGAAGTGCAGCTTCATTTTGACTCGGCCCTCGGTGCGCTTCTCGATCTCCGAAGCCCACCACCGGACATGGTCGGCGTAGAAATCGCGATCCGAGAACCAAACCGCAAACTCGAAGGTTTCCGCACGCGCCACGTTTGCGAAGCCGGCGACGATGGCGATCGCGGCGGCCGCGAGCAGCAGGCGGGCGAGCCGCAGAGCAGGCGCACAGATCATGGATCCCTCCCAGCGCGCACGGACGGCGCGCGCGCTTGTTGTTGCAAAAGTGTCATTTGGGATCGCATGGCGAGTCAAGCGCACCGGCGCCGGGCGAGGCTGGGAATTTGGTATGGCTGGTCTGTAATCCTTGGTGTCCCGGGCGCGATGAGGCGTTTCGCTCCGAGCGGACGTGTCGGTCGCAGGCTCGTGTCGCGATTCGGACGTTCGCCCGAGTTCTCAGCGCGCTCCTGAGCGAACTTCCAAATCAAAGCGACACTAGCCCACCGCGCCCTGCCGATCCCTGCGCAACACCCGCCCCGGCAGCGCGCCGGTGTGGACGGCGTTCTCCACCACCGGCGTGCCGTTGACGATGACCGTGGTGCGCGCGCCGGTCGGAAACTGGTGCGGGTCGGCGTAGGTGGCGCGGTCGCGGAAGTCGGCCGGGTCGAAGATCGTGACATCGGCGGCGTAGCCGTCACGCAGCAGTCCGCGATCCTTGAGCTTGAGCGCGCGCGCGGTCGCGCCGGTCATTTTGTGGATCGCGAGCTCCAGCGGCAGCGCTCGGCGCTCGCGCACGTAATGATGCAGCACGCGCGGGAAGGTGCCGTAAAAGCGCGGGTGCGGCATGCCCTTGCCGACCTGGCCGGTGGGCGCGACGCAATTGCCGTCGGAGCCGACCAGCGCCAGCCGGGAGGCGACGATGTGCTCGATGTCGTCCTCCGAGATCGAGGTGACCAGCACGCGGGTCGCGCCCTGGTCATTGGCGAGATAGTCGCACAGCGTGTCGATCGGGTCGGCTGAGCGCTCGGCCGCAAGCTGCGCGATGGTGCGGCCGGCGAACTGCGGCAGGTTCGGCGAGATCGAGATCTGCACGCAGTCCCAGGACGGGATGCGGCCCCAGTTGTTCAAGCCGTCGCGCGCGATGTCGGCGCGGATGCGCGCGCGCGTTTCCGGCTGCTTCAGGCGCTCGATCATCGCCGGCACGCCGCCGGCCTGCACCCATTGCGGCAGCAGGTTCTTCAGCGGATTGGAGCCGGCGGCGTAGGGGTATGAGTCGCAATCGACGTCGAGGCCGCGCGCCTTGGCGTCGGCGATCATCTTGAGCGCGGTCGCGGCCTTGCCCCAATTGTCCATGCCGGAGCACTTGAAGTGCACGATCTCGACATGCACGCGGCATTGCTCGGCGACGTCGATCGCCTCCTGCACGGCGTCCAGCACCTTGTTCGATTCGTCGCGCAGGTGGGTGAAATAGCCGGCGTTGTGGCGCTTGAGCACATGGCCGAACGCGGCCATCTCGTCGGGCGCGGCGTAGGAGCCGGGCGGCGTGAACAGGCCCGACGACATCCCGAGCGCGCCGGCGGCGAGGCCGTCCTCCAAGCAGCGCGATCATGGCCTCGAGCTCAGGCTTGGTCGGCGCGCGCTCCGCCATGCCCATCACCATCAGCCGGAGCGTGTTGTGGCCGACCAGCATGCCGGCGTTGACCGCGGTCGCCGGGAAGCTGTCGAGGTAGGCCGGAAAGCCGGTCTCGCGGAACGGCAGCCATGGCGCGCTGACGGCGACAGGTAGTCGCGCAGCAGCTCGACCTTGCCGGGCAGGCACGGCGCGACCGAGAAGCCGCAATGGCCGATGATCTCGGTGGTGACGCCCTGGCGCACCTTGCTCTCGGCCTTGGGATTGATCGGCAGGGTGAAGTCGGAATGGGTCTTGATGTCGATGAAGCCCGGCGCGACCGCGAGGCCCGACGCGTCGATGATCTGGCTGCGCCGGCGCGGCGATGTTCGGCGCGATCGCTGCGATGCGGCCACGCGCGATGGCGAGATCGCCCGGCGCGCCGGGCGAGCCGCTGCCGTCGTAAAGCGTGCCGCCGCGGATCAGGATGTCATAGGTGTCCATGGGGTGGGGCCGCAGCGGTGTCGGGGGGCGATAGTGTTTCAAACATCAGAATGACACGGCCACCATCTCCTATGAGGGTTTCAGCGACAAGATCGCCAGTGTCCTGAAGGGCCAAAAGGGACCACTCCCAAAAGGGACTAGCAAGGGTAGCCTGGATGAGCGGCCGTAAGGCCGCGACATCCGGGAACGATTGTCCCGCACGTCGCTCCGCTCGTGCGGGCTACAGTTTGCTGGAGCACCCATGAAGATACCCCCGTCTTTGACGGAGAAGTGGATACTCACTGCGATCGTCACGGCCGCCGCGGTAGGGTTCTTGATGCTGTGGTGGCCAATCGCACGACGCGCCGTGCGGACAGGTCGGTTGCTGGCACGAGGTGTCGTTTATGATCGGGAGCGGACACCGATCCGCTATTGGTTAGGCTTCCTAGCGGGGCTGACTCTGGCTTTGATTTTGGCGGCTCTTGCTGTCTTCTGCATCGCGTCGCTGTTGGGATTGTTCGCGGAATAGCACGCCGATCTGGTGATCTAGCAGGCGTAGCCTGGATGAGCGGCCGTAAGGCCGCGACATCCGGGAACGATTGTCCCGCACGTCGCTCCGCTCGTGCGGGCTACAGCTTGCTAAACAAGCCGCGCCGATAAACAGTATGGGCAAATGTTGGCGAGAACAGAGGAATAGTCACGCCGAGGCAGAGCGGAAATGATGCGATTCGGAAGTAGCGCTCTTGTGACCTCTTTTCTTTTGACGGCCGCTGCTATGGCTCAGGACCAGAAGCCATCGTCAAGCACGATAGGCGATATCAGCAACAATCAAGGAATTGTCACGCAGGGTCAGATCGACACCAATACGGTCATCAACCCCATTCGTCGTGACCCGAATAGCTTTTACCAAGGCAATGAGAAGATCGGCAGTGCGATGGGGCCGGTCGTGGATGCAAAGGCGGGGATTGTAAGTTTTCAATTGGCAAGTTTTACCGCATCTCCAGATCACGCGAAGCCGCTAGAGTTTCGCGATCTGCTGCTCTCTGCCGATGGCATTCGGCGACTACAAGGTATGCAGATGGTGATCGAAGGCTTTCAAGCCAAAATTATCGGCAGGCGATAGCCGACCAGGGCCAATCGGTCGAACACGGAGGCCTTGCAGCAAGGGTAGCCTGGATGAGCGGCCGTAAGGCCGCGACATCCGGGAACGATTGTCCCGCACGTCGCTCCGCTCGTGCGGGCTACAGCTTGCTCGGGCGGCCTCTTAGAGGGAAATGACAAAAACTGAGGCGGCTTAGACGAAGCGGACGCCGATCCGACGTGCGGAGCGCCATTCGACATGGCAATGCCGCTGTACGTTGTCTGTAATCATGACCAGCGTGAAATCATTGGGTATCCCGACGGGGCTTTCTATTTCGAGGCAAGCGCCCGTGTCGGAGACATTGCGAACGCGGCAATCGATAGTGGCGGAGCGATCAATCAAAATCGTGCCGGCTTTTAGGATGCGACGGCGTGGGCTCGCCCGATGTTCGCTCATTGAGAAAAAGGCTCCGGCCCGAAAGCCGGAGCCTCCCTGTCAGTGCCGGCCGGGCGAGTAAGAACCCGGCAAGAGCCGTTTTGTCACAGACGGATTAGAAAACAGTGAAATGAAATCTTGAAAAAGGGACACTCGTCCCGCATCGGATGCCGGGTTGCAATTGTGGAACATTACTCGCGCCGGGGAACAAATCGTCCCGTATTCGGATGCCGGGTTGCAATTGTGGAACATTACTCGCGCCGGGGAACGAAAGCCGAATCCAAAAAACTGGACTTGAAGGAACAGAACCCGAAATCGAAGATGGTTAGTGAAAGGGACCACTCGGAAATTCAAAAGGGGCCACTCCGATCCGGAGGGGGTCGAAAGAGGCCAGCACCCCACAGCCGGTACTGGCCCCTAAAGGGGCGGGGCGGCCTACGACTTGAACTCAACGACCCTTGTTTCGCTGTGCTCGCAAACCTTGCACTCGAATGTACGGAGATCGTGTTCGCGTCGAACTTGGAGATGCGGACAAGCCACATGGGCATGCCGCACTGGGGCAGGGCGGCTGGAACGTCGTAATGGTCCGATCAGTTTCAGAATGAAATTGCGGCACGTCCTTTCCCCACGCACGGCAATGACAATGCTAGAAATTTGCAGCAGCGATTCTGGTTCCGTCAAGAATCAAAATAGGCGACTCACAGATTTAACATCTTCAACACCGGCCACCGGGGGTCAAAATCGACCAGCACCCACACCCCGGTGCTGGCGAGGCCAGTGCCGGCGAGCGCGCTGTTCAGCCATGGTCACCCCGGCCGCCTGCGAGGTAAGTGGTCAAGACGACCCTCACCCCCGCTTGTGCGGTCTCGATAGTGTAGCCGGCGCGATGGAGGCGGCCCCATTCGGTAATGCGAACAGCGATCGGCCACGCGATGCCGAAGGCGCTCAGGAACAGGACCAGGAACGTCATGAAGCCGAGCGTCGGAAATTCGTAATCGACCAAACGGCTGATGAGGAAGCCAACGAACTGCACCGAGATGGTGGTCAGAATGTAGATGATCATCAAACTTGCAGCTTGCATGGCTTAGCCCCTCTGCGACGTCAGGTGGCGGGTGAGTAAGCGGGACGTCCGGTCGCACATAAGCGCCTTGAACAGCAAGGGTGGAGTCCAGGCAAAAGGGGCCGCTGATGGACCAAAAAGGGCCACCTCGGTTTGCAGGGGGTCGAAAGGGGCCAGTACCCACACCCTCAAAAGAACATATTGCGAACGGAGAACAAATAGTGTACAAAGCTGTTTCATGGACGAAGGGCGCAGCGCCGGGAAGGGCGCCCGTTTGTCGGTCCCTCGAATCCCGGCATAAGGAGCGCGACAATGGCGCCTGCTGCTTTGCGTGTGATCGAAGGAGCCTCAATGGACAAATCCAAGGCGCTGGATGCGGCGCTGTCACAGATCGAGCGGGCCTTCGGCAAGGGCTCGATCATGAAGCTTGGCAAGAACAGCAAGGCGATGGACGTGGAGACCGTCTCCACCGGCTCGCTTTCGCTCGACATTGCGCTTGGAATCGGCGGCCTGCCGCGCGGCCGGGTGGTCGAAATCTACGGGCCGGAATCGTCCGGCAAGACCACGCTGGCGCTGCATTGCCTGGCCGAGGCCCAGAAGAAGGGCGGCATCTGCGCCTTCATCGACGCCGAGCACGCGCTCGACCCGATCTATGCGCGAAAGCTCGGGGTCAACACCGACGACCTCTTGATCTCGCAGCCCGACGCCGGCGAGCAGGCGCTCGAGATCGCCGACACGCTGGTGCGCTCCGGCGCGATCGACGTGCTGGTGATCAATTCGGTCGCGGCGCTGGTGCCGCGCGCCGAGCTCGAAGGCGAGATGGGCGACGCGCTGCCGGGTCTGCAAGCCCGCCTGATGAGCCAGGCGCTGCGCAAGCTCACCGCCTCGATCAACAAATCCAACACCATGGTGATCTTCATCAACCAGATCCGCATGAAGATCGGCGTGATGTATGGCTCGCCGGAAACCACGACCGGCGGCAACGCGCTAAAGTTCTACGCCTCGATCCGCCTCGACATCCGCCGCATCGGCGTGATCAAGGAGCGCGACGAGGTGGTCGGCAACCAGACCCGCGTCAAGGTGGTCAAGAACAAGCTCGCGCCGCCGTTCAAGCAGGTCGAGTTCGACATCATGTATGGCGAAGGCATCTCCAAGACCGGCGAGATCGTCGACCTCGGCGTCAAGGCCGGCGTGGTCGAGAAGTCCGGCGCCTGGTTCTCCTACGACAGCCAGCGCATCGGCCAGGGCCGCGAGAACGCCAAGGCGTTTCTGAAGGCCAATCCCGACATCGCCGGCAAGATCGAAGCCGCGATCCGCGGCAACTCCGGCCTGATCGCCGAGACCGTGCTGGCGGCCGAGCGGGAGGATGGCGACGGCGACGACGAGGCCGCCGAGGCTTAAGTCGCGCACCGCCACAGCTTTATTGCGCCCTCATCCCCGACAAGGATGGGGGCGCAACGATTCCGGGAGCCGCTGCGTCCACGCAGGCGTTCGGCGGCTCTTGCTCCGGTCATTCCGGGACGGCGCGTTAGCGCCGGACCCGGAATCCAGGGCTGTTGGCTCGGCGCGTGCCGCTCTGGATTCCGGGTTCGCTCGCCATAGCGCGTCGAAGACGCGCGTAAACGCGCTTATGGCTCGCGCCCCGGAATGACCGGAGGAGAAGTCTTCGGATGCGATGGATCGCCAGCTGTGCCACGCACAGGCGCGACGCAATGCCTGACAGCCCTTCCTGGACTTGCCATCCCCCCGCCGCTACATAGTCCCCCGGAAACATCAATCAGGCCCGGCATTTAGTGCCGTCGGCCCGGGGACCGACCTGGCTTCCATGAGCGGCGTCAACGACATCCGATCGAGCTTCCTTGGCTACTTCGAGAAGGCCGGCCACCAGGTCGTGCCGTCGTCGCCGCTGGTGCCGCGCAACGACCCGACCTTGATGTTCACCAACGCCGGCATGGTGCAGTTCAAGAACGTCTTCACCGGCCTCGAGAAGCGCCCCTACCAGCGCGCCGTCACCTCGCAGAAATGCGTGCGCGCCGGCGGCAAGCACAACGACCTCGACAACGTCGGCTACACCGCGCGCCACCACACCTTCTTCGAGATGCTCGGCAACTTTTCGTTCGGCGACTATTTCAAGGACCGCGCCATCGAGCTCGCCTGGAATCTGGTGACCCGCGAATTCGGCCTGCCCAAGGACCGGCTGACCGCGACCGTCTACATCGACGACGACCAGGCCTTCGATCTTTGGAAGAAGATCGCCGGCCTGCCCGAATCCCGCATCCTGCGCATCGCCGGCTCCGACAACTTCTGGCAGATGGGCGATCTCGGGCCGTGCGGGCCATGCTCGGAGATTTTCTACGATCACGGCGACACGATTCCCGGCGGTCCGCCCGGCAGCCCCGACGCCGAGGGCGACCGCTTCATCGAGATCTGGAATCTGGTGTTCATGCAGTTCGAGCAATTGCCGGGCGGCAAGCGCGTCGACCTGCCCAAGCCCTCGATCGACACCGGCATGGGGCTGGAGCGCATCGCCGCGGTGCTGCAAGGCACCCACGACAATTATGCCATCGACCTGTTCCGCGCCCTGATCGGCGCCATCGCCGAATTGACCAAGGTTTCGCCCGACGGCGCGCAGAAGGCTTCGCATCGTGTCATCGCCGACCACCTGCGCGCGTCGGCGTTCCTGATCGCCGACGGCGTGCTGCCGTCGAACGAAGGCCGCGGCTATGTGCTCCGCCGCATCATGCGGCGCGCCATGCGCCACGCCGAGCTGCTCGGCGCCCGCGAGCCGCTGATGTGGAAGCTCGTGCCGGTGCTGACCCGCGAGATGGGCCAGGCCTTTCCGGAGCTGGTGCGCGCCGAGACCCTGATCACGGAAACGCTGAAGCTCGAAGAGAGCCGCTTCCGCAAGACCCTGGAGCGCGGCCTCGCCATCCTCGACGAGGAGACCGGGGCGCTCAAGCGCGGCGACAATTTGAAGGGCGAGACCGCGTTCACGCTGTACGACACCTATGGCTTTCCGCTCGACCTCACCCAGGACGCGCTGCGGGCGCGCGGCATCGGCGTCGACACCGACGCGTTCAACGCCGCGATGGAGCGCCAGCGCGCCAAGGCACGCGCCTCCTGGGCCGGCTCCGGCGACGCCGCGGCCGAGGCCGCCTGGTTTCCGCTGCGCGAACGGCTCGGCGCGACCGAATTCCTCGGCTACGAAACCGAGACCGCCGAGGGCGTGGTGGCGGCGCTGGTGCGCGACGGCCGCGAGGTGGCCGAGCTCAAGGCCGGCGAGACCGGCGCGGTCGTGCTCAACCAGACGCCGTTCTATGGCGAGTCCGGCGGCCAGGTCGGCGACACCGGATTGATGACCGCCGACGGCGCGCGCTTTGTGGTCACCGACACCCAGAAGGAGGCCGGCGATCTGCTGGTGCATCACGGCACGGTCGAGCAGGGCGCGCTCAAGCCCGGCATGGCGCTGTCGCTGGCGGTCGATCACACCCGCCGCGGCGCGATCCGCCGCAACCATTCGGCGACCCATCTGCTGCACGAGGCGCTGCGCCAGGTGCTGGGCGACCACGTGGCGCAGAAGGGCTCGCTGGTCGCGCCCGACCGGCTGCGCTTCGACTTCTCGCATCCCAAGCCGATCACCGCCGCGGAGCTTGAGCAGGTCGAGGACATCACCAACGACCACGTGCTGCAGAACTCCGCCGTTACCACGCGGCTGATGGCGCTCGACGACGCGCGCGCCTCCGGCGCCCGCGCACTGTTCGGCGAGAAGTACAGCGACGAGGTCCGCGTCGTGGCCATGGGTAAGGGCTCCGGCAACACGCTCGGCTGGTCGGTCGAGCTTTGCGGCGGCACCCATGTGCGAAGGACCGGCGACATCGGGCTGGTCTCGGTGCTCTCCGACTCGGGCGTCGCCGCAGGCGTGCGCCGGATCGAGGCGATCACCGGTCCGGCGGCGCGGAAGGCCGCGAACAATGCCATTACCATGGCCAAGACCACCGCCTCCGAGCTTAAGGTTTCGCTCGACGAGATGCCGGCCCGGGTCGCGACATTGCTCGACGAGCGGCGCAAGCTCGAACGCGAATTGTCCGAGGCCAAGAAGAAGCTCGCCATGGGCGGCGGCGGCAAGGCCGCGGGCGACGACGGCGTGCGCAGCATCGGCAATATCAAGCTTTTGGCGCGGTCGGTGTCGGGCATCGATCTGAAGGACCTGCGCAGCCTCGCCGACGAGGGCAAGAAGCAGGTCGGCTCCGGCGTGGTCGCGATTGTCGGCACCACCGAGGACGGCAAGGCCGGCGTGGTGGTGGGCGTCACCGCCGATCTGACCGGCCGTTTCAGCGCCATCGACCTGGTGCGCAAGGGCGCCGAGGCGCTCGGCGGCAAGGGCGGCGGCGGCCGGCCCGACATGGCGCAGGCCGGCGGCCCCGACGGCTCCAAGGCCGACGCCGCGCTGAAGGCGATCGAGGCTGCGCTCGGCGCATAAAGGCCGCAGTTTTTTGCTTAGAGTGTGCGCATGGCGCAGGTCCACTTCACGTCATGGCTCCGCGAGCTCGTCCCGGACGGCCCGTTGCAGGCCGATGGCGCGACGGTGGGCGCGGCGCTCGACGCCTTGTTTGCCGCCAGACCGCAGGTGCGCTCCTATGTGCTCGATGACCGCGGGCGTCTGCGCAAGCACGTCTGCGTTTTCGTCGACGGCACACGGCTGAAGAACGTGGACGCGCTCGGTAAGGCGATCGGGCGCGACACCAAGCTGCACGTCATGCAGGCGCTGTCGGGCGGTTAGGCGCGCTCATTTTGGGACGGACATCATGTCGGATCGGATGCTGGTGGCGACGCGCAAGGGATTGCTGACACTGGCGCGGCAGAACGGCGGCTGGCGAATCGCCGCCACCGATTTTCCGGGTGTCGCCGTCACCGCGACGCTGCGCGATGCGCGCGACGGCGCGCTCTATGCCGTCCTGCGGCACGGCCATTTCGGATCGAAGCTGCATCGCTCCGACGACGGCAAGAGTTGGACCGAGCTGCCGGCGCCGGCGTTTCCCGCCGATGCCGCGGGCGAGCCGTCGCTGTTCCAGGTCTGGACGCTGGAAGCCGGCGGCGCCGACCAGCGGGGACGGTTGTGGGCCGGTGCAATTCCCGCGGGTCTGTTCAGGTCGGATGATCGCGGCGCGAGCTGGCAACTCGTACGCGCGCTGTGGGATGTGCCGGAGCGCGCCAAATGGTTTGGCGGCGGCTACGACGACGCCGGCATCCATTCGATCTCGGTCGATCCGCGCGACTCGCGCCGCGTATTCGTCGGCATCTCGTGTGGCGGCGTCTGGGAGACGCGCAACGACGGCGCAAGCTGGACGCTGCTCGGCGAGGGCATGATCGCGGCCTACATGCCGCCGGAGCAGGCCGGCACCAAGGAGGTGCAGGACCCGCACCGGGTCGCGCGCTGCCCGGCCGCCCCCGACACCATGTGGGTCCAGCATCATTGCGGAATCTTTCGCTCGACCGATGCGGGGGCGACCTGGACGCAGCTCAAGCCGCCGGGCGACGACTTCGGTTTCGCGGTGGCCGCGCATCCAGGCGATCCGCAGACCGCATGGTTCGTGCCGGGCATCAAGGACGAGGTGCGCATGCCGCGCGGCGGCGCGCTTGCGGTGACGCGGACGCGCGACGGCGGCATGACGTGGCAGAGCCTGCGCGACGGGCTGCCGCAGCAGGACGCCTTCGACCTGGTGTATCGGCACGGGCTCGATGTCGACTCGACCGGCACGCAGCTTGCGATGGGCTCGACCACCGGCGCGCTATGGACCAGCGACAATGCCGGCGAGCGCTGGTCGCTCGTCAATGCGCACTTGCCGCCGATCTACGCGGTGCGCTTCGCCTGAGCGCGGCCGGGCCGCATGCTCTGCCACTGAAGCATGATCGCTGTTGATTGAAGCGCTTGAACCGCGCACGCTCTTCCCTCCCCCTTGGGGGGAGGGTGCGCGAGCGGAGGCGATAGCCGAGCGAGCGCGGGTGGGGTGTTGTGTCAGCGAATTCGGCGAGGTCTACCCCACCCGGATCGCGCTCGGATTCCCTCCGCGCGATCCACCCTCCCCACAAGGGGGAGGGAGAAGCGAGTGCGCCGCGCGTCATCAATTCAATCTGCAACGAGCAGTGCGTTACGCCATCGCCTTCTTCAAATTCTCGTCGACCTTGTCGAGGAAGCCCGTGGTCGACAGCCATTTCTGGTCGGCGCCCACCAGCAGCGCCAGGTCCTTGGTCATGAAGCCCGCCTCGACGGTGCCGACCGTGACCTTCTCGAGCGTGGTCGCGAACTTGGCGAGCTCCGGATTGTTGTCGAGCTTGGCGCGATGCGACAGCCCGCGCGTCCAGGCAAAGATCGAGGCGACCGAATTGGTCGAGGTCTCCTGGCCCTTCTGGTGCGCCCGGTAGTGCCGCGTCACGGTGCCGTGGGCGGCCTCCGAACTCGACGATCTTGCCGTCCGGCGTCATCAGCACCGACGACATCAGGCCGAGCGAGCCGAAGCCCTGCGCCACCACGTCCGACTGCACGTCGCCGTCGTAGTTCTTGCAGGCCCAGACGTAGCCGCCCGACCACTTCATCGCCGCCGCCACCATGTCGTCGATCAGCCGGTGCTCGTAGGTCAGCTTCCTCTTGTCGAATTCGGCTTTGAACTCGCGGTCGAAAATGTCCTGGAAGATGTCCTTGAAGCGGCCGTCGTACACCTTGAGGATGGTGTTCTTGGTCGACAGGTAGACCGGGTAGTTGCGCATCAGCCCGTAGTTGAACGAGGCGCGCGCGAAATCGGTGATCGAGGCGTCGAGGTTGTACATCGACATGGCGATGCCGCTGCTCGGGAAGTCGAACACCTCGTTCTCGATCTTTTTGCCGTCATCGCCGACGAAGGTCATGAACAGCTTGCCCGGGCCCGGCACCTTGATGTCGGTGGCGAGGTACTGGTCGGCATAGGCGTGGCGGCCGATCACGATCGGCTGGGTCCAGCCCGGCACCAGCCGCGGCACGTTCTCGCAGATGATCGGCTCGCGAAAGATCACCCCGCCGAGGACGTTGCGGATGGTGCCGTTCGGCGAGCGCCACATCTTCTTCAGGTTGAATTCCTTTACCCGCGCCTCGTCGGGGGTGATGGTGGCGCATTTCACCGCGACGCCGACCTCCTTGGTCTTGTTGGCGGCGTCGATGGTGATCTGGTCGTCGGTCTCGTCACGCTTCTGGATGCTGAGATCGAAATAGAGAAGATCGATGTCGAGATAGGGATGAATCAGCTTGTCCTTGATGAACCGCCAGATGATCCGGGTCATCTCGTCGCCGTCCATCTCGACGACCGGATTGTCGACCTTGATCTTCGCCATCTTGCGGATTCACCTTTTCGAAGCCGGCATCGGTAACGGTCGCACCGGCATGCCGGCCTCGTCAACGGCGTCAAGAATCAGGTCGCGGCGGAGATTGGCGGCGTTAGCAGGCTGCTGAAGAGCTCTCCGCGGTCATTCCGGGACGGCGCGAAGCGACGGACCCGGAATCCAGAAACATCTGGATTTCTTGCATTTCTGGATTCCGGGTTCGCGCCCATCGCGCGTCGAAGACGCGCGTAAACGCGCTTATGGGCGCGCCCCGGAATGACGGCCCGGACTTTTTCAGCAGCCTGCTAGCGTCCGGAAATGAGAGCCCGCTCGATGAACTCGCCGCGCTCCGCGTCACAGCGCGGCGAGCGCGGCGTTCAGCGTGGCGCTCGGCCGCATCGCGGCCGATGCCTTGGTGGAATCGGGCAGGTAGTAACCGCCGATGTCGACCGGCTTTCCTTGCGCGCCGATCAACTCGCCATTGATCTTGGCCTCGTTCTTGGCGAGCGTCTCGGCCAGCGGTTTGAAGCGGGCTTGCAGCTCCGCGTCCTTGGTCTGCGCGGCCAACGCCTGAGCCCAGTACAGGGCGAGGTAGAAATGGCTGCCGCGATTGTCGATTTCGCCGACCTTACGCGCCGGCGAGCGGTTGAACTCGAGGATCTTGCCGATCGCCGTGTCGAGCGCCTCGGCGAGAACCTGCGCCTTGGCGTTCTTGTAGGTGTGCGCCAGATGTTCGAGCGACGCGCCGAGCGCGAGAAACTCGCCGAGCGAATCCCAGCGCAGATAGTCCTCTTGTTGGAACTGCTCCACATGCTTGGGCGCCGAGCCGCCGGCACCGGTCTCGAATAGGCCGCCGCCGGCCAACAGCGGAACGATCGACAGCATCTTGGCCGAGGTGCCGAGCTCCATGATCGGGAACAGGTCGGTCAGGTAGTCGCGCAGCACGTTGCCGGTGACGGAGATCGTATCCTGCCCCTTGCGGATGCGCTCGAGCGAAAACTTGATCGCTTCGACCGGCGCCAGAATGCGGATGTCGAGCCCCGACGTATCCTGATCCTTCAGGTACTTCTCGACCTTGGCGATGACCTCCGCGTCGTGCGCGCAATTCTTGTCGAGCCAGAACACCGCCGGGGTGTTGGTGAGGCGCGCGCGGCGTACGCCGAGCTTGACCCAGTCCTGGATCGGGGCGTCCTTGAGCTGGCACATGCGGAAGATGTCGCCGGTCTCGACCGGACGTTCCAGCAGCACCTTGCCGTCATCGGCGACGACGCGAACCGTTCCGCCCGCGGGAACTTCGAACGTCTTGTCGTGCGAGCCGTATTCCTCGGCCTGCTGCGCCATCAATCCCACGTTAGGAACCGAGCCCATGGTCTTGGGATCGAACGCGCCATGCGCCTTGCAGTCCTCGATGACCGTCTGAAACAGCCTCGCGTAGGAGCGATCCGGGATTGCGGCCAAGGTGTCGTGCAGCTTGCCGTCGGGGCCCCACATGCGGCCGGACTCGCGGATCATCGCCGGCACCGAAGCGTCGATGATGAAGTCGCTGGGCACATGCAGGCCGGTGATCCCCTTGTCGGAATTGACCATGGCGAGGCCCGGCCGCTTCGCATACTCGGCCGCGATGTCGTCCTTGATCGCCTTTTTCTCGGCTTCCGGCAGCGTCTCGATCTTGGTCAGCAGATCGCCGAAGCCGTTGTTGAGATTGACGCCGAGACGCTTCAGCGTGGCGGCGTGCTTCTCGATCACATCGGCGAAGAAGACGGAAACGGCATGGCCGAACACGATGGGATCGGCGATCTTCATCATGGTCGCCTTGACGTGCAGTGAGAACAGCACGCCTTGCTTCTTTGCGGCTTCGATCTGCTCGGCAAAGAAGGCGCGCAGCGCCTTGCGGCTCATCACCGCCGCGTCGATGATCTCGCCGGCCTGAAGCGGCGTCTTCGCCTTCAGCACCGTGACGGCGCCGTTGGCGCCGACCAGCTCGATGCGGGCGTTGGTCGCTGCCGCGACGGTGGTCGAGATTTCCGAGCCGTAGTAGTCGCCGCCCGACATGTACGCCACATGCGATTTGGAGTTGGAACTCCAGGCGCCCATCTTGTGCGGATTGTTGCGGGCGTATTGCTTGACGGCGCCGGCGGCGCGGCGGTCGGAATTGCCCTCGCGCAACACCGGGTTGACGACGCTGCCGAACACCTTGCCGTAGCGGGACTTGATGTCCTTTTCGGCTTCCGTCGTAGGATTGTCCGGATAGTCCGGAACGTTGTAGCCCTTGCCTTGCAGTTCCTTGATCGCGGCCTTGAGCTGCGGGATCGAGGCGGAGATGTTGGGCAGCTTCATGATGTTGGCTTCGGGCCTCAACGTGAGCGCGCCGAGGTCGGTGAGTTCGTCGTTGATCCGTTGCGCCGGGGTGAGCTTCTCGGGGAAATTGGCGAGGATGCGACCGGCCAGCGAGATGTCCCTCAGCTTCACGGACACACCGGCCGCGCCCACGAAGGCTTCGACGATCGGCAGCAGGGAATAGGTCGCGAGCGCTGGGGCTTCATCGACCTTTGTCCACATGATTTCGAGATTTGGCATGTTAGCACCTCTGGTCGCCGTGCTTGTTTGGGCCGACCGGAAACTGTGACCATCGATGGGTGCGGGGAAAGGCTTGTCCCCTGGCCCTCAAATGAATGTTCTCGGCGCGGAGACCGCCAACCGGGGATCGGACTGACGGGAATTTGGCGCGCCGTATAGCATCCCGCTTCGCGGGGCGGAAGCGATCCGTGGCGATGGTGAGCAACCTGAAAATGACAGTGGGCTGCGGGTTTCGCCCGCTGCAAGCGGCCGACCGGCGCAGGCCTGCGCTATAACCGCGGCAATCGCCGCTAGGATCGAGCATGCCAGGTTCGGGCACCGACAAAACCAAATCATGGACCGCGATCGACGGGCCGGTGGTGGTGCTGGTCGAGCCGCAGCTCGGCCAAAACATCGGCACCGCGGCGCGCGCCATGGCGAATTTCGGGCTGACGCGGCTGCGGCTGGTGCGGCCGCGCGACGGCTGGCCGAACCTCGACGCCGAGCGCGCCGCCTCCGGCGCCGACGAGGTGCTGCGCCGCGTCGAGATCCACGACACGTTGGAGACCGCGATCGCCGACTGCCATTTCGTGCTGGCGACCACGGCGCGCGTCCACGATCAGGCCAAGCCGCTGCTGGGGCCGCGCGAGGCCGCGCCGGTCATCGCCGAGCGGATCGCGGCCGGCGAGACCGCGGCGGTCCTGTTCGGCCGCGAGCGCTGGGGGCTGACCAACGAGGAGGTCGGGCTTGCCGACCGGATCGTGACCTTTCCGGTGAATCCGGCGTTCGCCTCGCTCAATCTCGCGCAATCGGTGCTGCTGGTGGCCTACGAGTATTTCCTGGTGGCGCAGGGCGGCGCGTTGCCGTTCATCATGCCGAACAGGTCGCCGCCGGCGACCAAGCAGCAATTGCTCGCGTTTTTTACCGCCTTGGAGCGCGAGCTCGAGAAGATCGAATACTTCCGCCCGCCCGACAAGCGCGACACCATGCAGATCAACATGCGCAACATCTTCACGCGCATGCAGCCGACCCAGCAGGACATCCGCACGCTGCACGGCATCATCGCCTCGATCGCCGAGGGCCGCAAAGGCCCGGCGCGCGGCGGCGTGCTCGACGGCGCGCAGGCCGAAGTGCTGCGCACGCTGATCGCCGAGCACGGCCACGGCCGGGTGGCGGGCGAGCGCGGCCCGGTGCGCGGCTTGGCGCGGCTGCTTCGCCGCAATCCGACCGAGGCCGAACGCGCACTCTGGGATGCGCTCATGCGCGACCGGCGGTTCGCGAGCCTCGGCTTCAAGCGCCAAGTTCCGGTCGGCCCGCACATCACCGACATCGTGTCGTTCCCGTTGCGCATCGTCATCGACGTTGTCCCGGACGACGAAAGCGAGGCGGCGGGCAACGAGCGGCTGGCGCGGCGGACCTGGTTGCAGGAACGCGATTACCGGATCCTCGCGGTGCGGTCCGTCGCGATCGAACAGGACTGCCAGGCCGTGGTCGAGGACCTGCTGGCTCGGATCGCGGCGGCGTAGAGCATGATCCCGAAAAAGCCTGCCCCGGACTTGATCCGGGGTGTGCAGCGGTTTTCGGAAAGGCATGCCCTCGGGCTTGACCCGAGGGATCATGCTCGAATAAGAGCCGCCCGGTTTTGCGGAGCCTCGGGCGCCCGCTAATATGGCGGGGAGGATGAGGGCCTGCATGCCGGGCAAGATGCATCTTGCGGCCTATTTCAATCCGACCGGCCACCACGTGGCGTCGTGGCGGCACTCGCGCGCGCAGATCGACGCCCATATCAACATGCGCCATTACATCGAGATCGCGCAGACCGCCGAGCGCGCCAAGTTCGACATGATCTTCCTGGCCGACAGCGTGGCGACGCGCGAGGCGCACATGGAGGCGCTGAGCCGCTCGGTGCAGTTCGTCGCGCATTTCGAGCCGCTGACACTGTTGTCCGCGCTCGCCATGGTGACCGAGCGCATCGGCCTGGTGGCGACCGCCTCGACCACCTACAACGAGCCGTTCCACATCGCCCGCAAGTTCGCTTCGCTCGACTACATCAGCGGCGGCCGCGCCGGCTGGAACGTCGTCACCTCGGTGCAGCCGGCCGAGGCGCACAACTTCGGCAAGGCCGCGGTCGATCCCCATGCGGTGCGCTACGAACGCGCCGCCGAAACCGTGCGCATCGTGACCGGGCTGTGGGACAGCTGGGACGACGATGCTTTTGTGCGCGATGCCGAAAGCGGCGTGTTCTTTGATCCGGAAAAGCTGCACGTGCTCGACTACAAGGGCAAATATTATTCGGTGCGCGGCCCGCTCAATGTGCCGCGACCGGTGCAGGGCTGGCCGGTGATCGTGCAGGCCGGCGCCTCCGACGAGGGCAAGGAGGCGGCCGCCGAATTCGCCGAGGCGATCTTCAGCCCGCATCTCACGCTTGAATCGGCGAAAAGCTACTACGACGACGTCAAGAGCCGCATGCGCCAGTACCGGCGCGACCCCGACCATTTGAAGATCCTGCCAGGCCTCAGCGTGGTCGTCGCGCCGACCGACGCCGAGGCGCGCGCCGACCACGAATACCTGCAATCGCTGATCCACCCGATCGTCGGGCGCGAGATCCTGTCGACCATGCTGGGCGGCGTCGATCTGTCGCCATACCCGCTCGACGGCCCGCTGCCGGACCTGCCGCCGAGCGCCAGCGGCAGCCGCGGCCATTACGACAGCCTGGTCGCCAAGGCGCGGAAGGAGAATTTGACGATCCGGCAGCTCGGCGCGTGGTGCGCCGGTGCGCGCGGCAAGAACGCCATCCACGGCAGCGTCACGACGGTCGCCGACTACATGGAGGAATGGTTCACCAAGGGCGCGTGCGACGGCTTCTGCGTGATGCCGCCGTACATTCCCGGCGCCCATGACGACTTCTGCAACCTGGTGATCCCGGAATTGCAGCGCCGGGGGCTGTTCCGCACCGAATATGCGGGCCATACGTTGCGCGAGAACCTCGGCTTGCCGCGACCGGAAAGCCGGTATCGGCAATAGCGCCCATGTCCGCTGCTGCGGCGGCGCGATCAGCCCTTCAATCCGTAAAAGCCGGCAAATTCAACGATTTGAAGCGTGGCGGCGGAGGCTCGCGTCAGGTCCCGGCCTTGATCTGGGCGACCGCGGCTTCCATCATCTCCTCCATCGCCTTGCGGATCTGCTGGTCGGATTGCGCCACGCCCTTGGCGTCGAAATCCTTGCGCAGCTTGCGGAATGCGTTGTCGTCGCCGGTCTCTAAATCGGCGACGACAACCTCCTTGGAATAGGCGTCGGCGGCGGCACCGGTGATGCCGAGTTTCTCCGCGGCCCACAGGCCGAGCAGCTTGTTGCGCCGGGCATTGGCCTTGAAGCGCAACTCCTCATCGAGCGCGAACTTCTTTTCGAAGCCCTCTTCGCGCTTGTCGAATGTCGTCATGTCGACCTCGTGGCGAAAATGCGAACGCGTGGCAAGGCGTGGGTCAGTGGCCGAGTTCCTTGCGCCTTGCATAACGGTCGGAGGCCGTCAAGGCAATCCACCAGCGGCCAACTTGTCCGTTGCGCGCCAGCACAACTCGGCTTAAGTCGATTGTACTGCCTCTGTCGTTCGGATAGGTTTTGGGTGTGAACGGATAGGCTGGTCGATTCCATTCTGTGTGCCTTCCGCTTTCGCCGCCGCGGACCTCGATCAAGTTAATGGAGCCACGGCATCCGATGGATATTAACAAACCACGGTACATTCCGATGAGCCGCCGTCGCCGAATTTATGAAGGCAAGGCGAAGGTCCTCTATGAGGGCCCGGAACCTGGCACCCTGATCCAGCATTTCAAGGACGACGCCACCGCCTTCAATGCCAAGAAGCACGAGGTGATCGAAGGCAAGGGTGTGCTGAACAACCGCATTTCCGAATACATTTTTCAAAGGCTCAACGAAATCGGCGTGCCGACGCATTTCATCCGGCGCCTCAACATGCGCGAGCAGCTGATCCGCGAGGTCGAGATCATTCCGCTGGCGGTCGCGGTGCGTAACGTTGCCGCGGGCTCGCTTGCGACCCGGCTCGGCATCGAGGAGGGCACCCAGCTGCCGCGCTCGATCATCGAGTTCTATTACAAGAACGACCAGCTCAACGACCCGATGGTGTCGGAGGAGCACATCACCGCCTTCGGCTGGGCGACGCCGCAAGAGATCGACGACATCATGGCGCTCGCCATCCGCGTCAACGACTTCCTGTGCGGGCTGTTCCTCGGCGTCGGCATCCGCCTGGTCGACTTCAAGATGGAATGCGGCCGGCTGTGGGAAAACGACCTGATGCGGATCGTCGTGGCCGACGAGATTTCCCCGGATTCGTGCAGGCTTTGGGACATCAAGTCGAACGACAAGCTCGACAAGGACCGCTTCCGCCGCGGCATGGGCGGGCTGGTCGAGGCCTATACCGACGTCGCCAAGCGGCTCGGCGTGATGTCCGAGAACGAGCGCCCACAGGGCACCGGCCCGGTGCTGGTAAAGGGCTGAAGCAGGCGTATTTTCGTTTGCAGATTGGATCGGCGACGCGCGGCACACTCGCTTCACCCTCCCCTGGAGGGGGAGGGTCGACGCCGAGCGTCAGCGAGGCGGCGGGGTGGGGTGAGTTTTTTCCGAGAAGGGTTCACCCCACCCCGGCTCGCGACTTCGTCGCTCGCCGACCCTCCCCCTCCAGGGGAGGGTGGCAGAGTCCGTGGCACCCGCAGCTCGCTCGGACAATTATCTGTGCAGTCCTGTTGGCCTTTCTCTCATTCGCGTCCGCGCCGGCACTCGCGCAGGACTATCCCAACCGCCCGGTGAAGCTGGTCGTGCCGTTTCCGGCCGGCGGCGGCACCGATGCGCTGGCGCGCGTCGTCGCCAAGGGCCTGGAGCAGCGCCTTGGCCAACCCTTCATCATCGAAAACCGCGGCGGCGCGGGCACCACGCTCGGCGCCACCATGGTCGCGCGTTCGGACCCCGACGGCTACACAATCATGATCGGCACCGCCTCGACCTTTGCGGTCGCACCCGGCCTCTACAAGCGGCTGGCCTACGATCCGACCAAGGATTTTTCGCCGGTCATGATGTTTGCCACCGTGCCGTTCGTGCTGACCGTGCACCCCTCGCTCGGCGTCAGCACGGTGCCGGAGTTGATCGCGCTCGCCAAGCGCAAGCCCGGCGAGCTGAGCTATGCCTCCGCCGGCGTGGGCGCGGTCCACCACATCTTCTGCGAGCTGTTCATGTCGATGACCGGCATCGACATGAAGCATGTGCCCTATCGCGGCGGCGGCCAGGCGCTCAACGACGTCGTGGCCGGCCACGTGCCGGTCTATTTCGCCGACGCCGGCCCCGCTGCGCCGCTGATCCGGTCAGGCCAGCTCAAGGCGCTCGGCGTCACCACCGCGACGCGCGCCGGCCATCTGCCCGAAGTGCCGACCTTGCAGGAAGCCGGCGTCGAGGGCTACGAGGCCAACACCTGGCAGATGATGGTCGGCCCGCCCCGCATGCCCGAGCCGATCGTACTGCGGCTCAACCAGGCGCTCGCCGATTTCATGCGGACGCCGGAGGCGCAGAAGTATTTCACCGGGCTTGGCATGCAGCCTGCGACCGGCACGCCGGCGCAAGCGCAAGACTATATCCGCGTCGAAGCCGAGCGGTGGACCAAGATCATCAGAGCCATAGGCGTCAGCGTCGATTAAGACTAGATTGGTAGAGCATGATCCCGAAAAGTGTGTAGCGGTTTTCGGAAAAGCATGCCCTCGGGCTAGACCCGGGGGATCATGCTCAAACAAAAGCGAAACAAAGGCGGATGCAACATGCGTAAGCACCTCAAAATCGGGCTGGTCGTGCCGTTCGCGACCGATCGGGTCCCGCTCGAAGGGCCGATGATGTATCCGGACGTGACCTTCATCCCACGCGGGGTGGGCGTGCGCGCGCTCACGCCGGAAGGCTATGACGCGGCCTGGGACGGCATCCTGCCGGCCGCGAAGGAGCTCGCCAAGCGTGGGGATCTCGACGCCATCATGGTGATCGGCACCTCGCTGACGTTCTATCGTGGCTACGAGGCGCATCAACAGCTGCTCGAGCAATTGCGCAAGGAGACCGGCCTGCCGGTCTCGACCATGACCGAGGCGGTGGTCGACGGGCTGCGCAGCGTGGGCGCCAAACGCGTCGCGGTCGCCACCGCCTATTCCGACCTGGTCAACGAGCGGCTCGCCGATTTCCTCAGGCGCGCCGGTTTCGAAGTCAGCGCGGTGCAAGGCTTCGGCATCGTCGAGTTCGGCGGTGCCGAAAAGATGACCGAGCAGGACATCATCAATCTCAGCGGCAAGGTGATCGGCGACGCCAAAGCCGCCGATGCGGTGCTGATCTCCTGCGGCGGCCTGATGACCTTGAATTGCGCGGAGCCGATCGAGGCTCGCCACGGCATCCCGGTCGTCACCAGCACGCAGTCGGCGTTCTGGAAGGCGCTTCGGCTCGCCGGCGACAACGGCCAGATCAAGGGCTACGGCCGGATGCTGGCGCAATCGGAGCCGGTTCCCGCCTGACCGTCATATTTGCGGGGGTTGTCGGGCGCCGGAGGTTGCGGCGCCCGGGAATCCGCTTTATCTCAGCCCTGGCATGAAGGCGCGCGTCACCGTCACGCTCAAATCCGGCATTCTCGATCCGCAGGGCAAGGCGATCGAGGGCGCCTTGAAATCGCTCGGCGTTGCGGGCGTCGGCAGCGTGCGCCAAGGCAAGGTGTTCGACATCGAGGTCGACGGCAACGATCGGACGCGGGCGGAAGCCGCGCTGAAGGACGCCGCCGAGCGGCTGCTCGCCAACACGGTGATCGAGAACTACCGCATCGAGGTTCTGGGGTAAGAGGGGGCGCGACTGCGATGAAATCCGCCGTCGTGGTCTTTCCCGGCATCAACCGCGAGCGCGACATGGCGCGCACGCTTCGCCTGGTATCGGGCCGCGAGCCGGCCATGGTCTGGCACGCCGACACCGCGCTGCCCACCGGCACCGAGCTGGTGGTCATTCCGGGCGGTTTCTCCTATGGCGATTACCTGCGCTGTGGCGCGATCGCTGCGCGCGCGCCGATCATGGACGCGGTGCGGGCGCATGCCGCGGGCGGCGGCCTGGTGCTCGGCGTGTGCAATGGCTTTCAGATTCTCTGCGAGTCGGGACTGCTGCCGGGCGTGCTGATGCGCAACGCCACGCTGAAGTTCATCTGCAAGGACGTCTATCTGCGGGTCGAGCGCTCGGATACGCCGTTCACGCGCGGCTACAACGCCGGCCAGGTGATCCGCGTGCCGACCGCGCATGGCGAGGGCAATTACGTGGCCGATGAGGCGACGGTCGAACGCCTGGAGGGTGAGGGGCGCGTGGCGTTCCGCTATGTCGCGCCCGACGGCGCGCTCGATCCGCGCTGGAACGTCAACGGTGCCACCCATGCGATCGCCGGCGTGCTGAACGAGCGCGGCAACGTGCTTGGCCTGATGCCGCATCCGGAAAACCATGTGGAGGCGTCGGTCGGCCCGACCGACGGACGCGGCCTGTTCGCGGGCCTGACGCAGCACTTTGCCAAGGTCGCCTGATCCGCGTCATATTATTGCGGTCGGAGACGGGTCATGGATCACCGCATCCTGTTGGCGGCCGTGGTCGGGTTGGTGCTGCTGGCCTTCGGCGGCTTCTATTATGCCCTGGGCCCGAAATCGCCCGACGCGCTCAGCCCGCCGGCGCAGACCGTCGCGGCGCCGTCCACCCCACCGAGCCAGCCTGCATCGGAGCCCAAGCCGATCGCCGGCACGCCGGCTGCCGGCACGCCGCCTCCGCCCGTGACGATCGCAACCATCGAAGCCGAAATCGCGCGCACCGAGCACGCCGACCTGCAGGTGCTGCTCAAGCGGCATTTTGCCGACGAATACCAGGAGCTGATGGAGTTCATGGTGCGACGGCGCAGCGAGGGCGTGGCCGATGACGCCGCCGCCCAGGAGATGCTGGCACGCTTTCAGGAGATGATGCGTCCCAAGCTGAAATACGCCGCGGCGGCGCGGGTGGCGCTGATCGACAAGCTTGCCAGCAACGAGATCGAGCTGTTTCACGCGCTCGGCACCGAAGGCGCAAGCTTTTGTCTCAAGGTGCTTGGCAAGGACCCGACGCCGTCCACGGCGCCGTTGCCGGACGGCATCCGACGCATGATGCGGCTCGGCACGCTCTACCGGTACGAGGCCATCGTCGACGGCATGCCGCAATCCGACAAGCCGGTCGATCCGCTCAAGCCCGAGGAGATGAGCGGGTTCGAAGCGGGCCTTGCCCAGAACGGAATGAGGATCGAGGACGTGCGGTCGGGCGCCTTTCTGAACGAGACCGAGCCGGGCAAGCCCTGCCTGATGATCGAGCGGCTGTACCGGACCATCGCCGGCCTCGACGACGAGACGCGCCGCAAGCTTTATGCCGGAATGTTCTTTCTCGGCCGGGACAAATAGCGTCGCTGCGACGCCTGACGATTTCGCGCCCGCGGTCGCCTCTCACCAAAGACAAAATAAAGGATGACGCCGGAGGGCGTGGCGGAAGCCGCTGACAGCCGTCAACGCGATGGTGTATCCACGTGGGGCGGGTGCATTGGAGCGGGCGATGCCGCTGGTTGTATTGCTGGCCATCATCAACATCGTGTTGATCGTGCACGCTGCGAAAACCGGCCGCTTCTCGCCCTGGGGCTACATAATTCTGATGCTGCCCGGCGTCGGCGCGCTGGCTTACGTTCTGGTCGAGCTGGTGCCGGAATGGTTCCGCAGCCCTCAGGCGCAGCAGGCCCGGCGCGGCCTGACGCGCACGCTCGATCCGGAGCGGCGGTACCGTGCGCTATCGGAGGACCTGTCGGTCACCGACACGATCGCGAACCGTGCCGCGCTCGCCGAGGAATGTCTGCATCTCGGCAAATATGACGAAGCCATCACGCAGTACGACGCCATCCTGGCGCAGCCGCTGGGCGATGATCCGATCTATCTGCTGGGCCGGGCGCGGGCCGAATACGGCCTCGGCCGTCCGGACAAAGCGGTCGCGACCTTGGACGAGCTGCGGTCCCGCTGGCCGGACTACCAGTCCGCCGAAGGCCATCTGCTTTATGCGCGCGCGCTCGAAGACAGCGGCCGTCCGCAACAAGCCGCCGAGGAATACCAGACTCTGGCCCACTACTATCCAGGTGCCGAGGCGCGGGTGCGCTATGGCGTGTTGCTGCAAAAGCTCGGCCGCGATCTCGAGGCCAGGACGCTGCTGGCCGACACCCTTGTGCAAATGCGCCGGTCACCCCGGCATGTGCGTAGCGCCCAGGCCGAGTGGATCGCCATGGCCGAACAAGCCATGCGCGGCGCGCCGGCCCCAAAATAAGCGTGGAAGAAGTGGAAGAATAAGCGTGGATGGCCCGCGTCCGGCGGATGAAATTGCTATCGGCGCACGTTAGATATCGGGCGTGATCCGCAATGAACCCCCCATCACGCCCGCACTGGTTGCCGAGCACGGCCTCAAGCCCGACGAATACCAGCGCATCCTCGATCTGATCGGACGGACGCCGACCTTCACCGAGCTCGGCATTTTCTCGGCGATGTGGAACGAGCACTGCTCGTACAAGTCCTCGAAGGTGCACCTGCGCAGGCTGCCGACCAAGGCGCCCTGGGTGATCCAGGGACCGGGCGAGAACGCCGGGGTGATCGACATCGGCGATGGGCTTGCGGTGGTGTTCAAGATGGAGAGCCACAACCACCCGAGCTATATCGAGCCCTATCAGGGTGCCGCCACCGGCGTCGGCGGAATTCTGCGCGACGTGTTCACCATGGGCGCGCGGCCGATCGCCTGCCTCAATGCGCTGTCGTTCGGCGATCCCAGCCATCCCAAGACCCGCCATCTGGTCTCAGGCGTGGTCGCCGGTATCGGCGGTTACGGCAATTCGTTCGGCGTGCCGACCGTCGGCGGCCAGGTGCGGTTTCATTCACGCTACAACGGCAACAATCTGGTCAACGCCATGGCGGTCGGGCTCGCCGAGACCGATAAGATTTTCTACGCGGCGGCCTCCGGCGTCGGCATGCCGATCGTCTACCTCGGCTCCAAAACCGGCCGCGACGGCATCCACGGCGCCAGCATGGCGTCGGCGGAATTCGGCGAGGGCGCCGAAGAGAAGCGCCCGACCGTCCAGGTCGGCGATCCGTTCTCGGAAAAGCTTCTGCTCGAAGCCTGCCTGGAGATCATGGCCAAGGGCTGCGTGATCGCCATCCAGGACATGGGCGCCGCCGGCCTGACCTGCTCGGCGGTCGAAATGGGCGCCAAGGGCAATCTCGGCGTCGATCTCGAGCTCGACCGCGTACCGTGCCGGGAGGACGGCATGAGCGCCTACGAGATGATGCTCTCGGAAAGCCAGGAGCGCATGCTGATGGTGCTCAAGCCCGAGAAGGAGCAGGAAGCCGAAGCGATCTTCCGCAAGTGGGGCCTCGATTTCGCCATCGTCGGTCACACCACGCCGAGCAAGCGCTTCATCGTCAAGCACGGCGGCTCGACCATGGCCGATCTGCCGATCAAGGAATTGGGCGACGAGGCGCCGGTCTACAACCGCCCGTTCGCCGATACGCCGAAGCAGCCGCCGATCAAGGCCGCGAGCGTCAAGCCGCCGATGCCGCTCGCCGACGCGCTGGAGAAGCTGATCGCAACGCCCGACCTTTGCTCCAAGCGCTGGGTGTGGGAGCAATACGATCACGTCATCCTCGGTAACACCGTGCAGCGCCCGGGCGGCGATGCCGCGGTGGTGCGCGTCAACGACGGGCCGAAGGCGTTGGCGCTGACGGTCGACGTGACGCCGCGCTATTGCGAGGCCAATCCGTTCGAAGGCGGCAAGCAGGCGGTGGCTGAGGCTTGGCGCAACATCACCGCGGTCGGCGGCCGGCCGCTCGCCATCACCGACAACCTCAACTTCGGCAACCCGGAGAAGCCCGAGATCATGGGCCAGTTCGTCGGCTGCGTGCGCGGGATCGCGACCGCCTGCACGGCGCTCGATTTCCCGGTCGTGTCTGGCAACGTGTCGCTCTACAACGAGACCCAGGGCCGCGGCATTTTGCCGACGCCGAGCATCGGCGGCGTCGGCGTGCTGTCCGATTTTACCAAATCGGCGACGCTGGCGTTCAAGGCGCAAGGCGAGGCGATCCTGCTGGTCGGCGAAACGCTGGGCTGGCTCGGCCAGTCGCTCTATCTGCGCGACCTCTGCGGACGCGAGGACGGCGCGCCACCCCCCGTCGACCTGATCGAGGAGCGCGAGAACGGTGATTTGGTGCGCGCGCTGATCGGCGAGGGGCTTGCCACCGCCGTTCACGACCTGTCCGACGGCGGGCTCTTGGTGGCGGTCGCCGAAATGGCGATGGCCGGCGGGCTTGGCGCGACGCTTGCCGCGGCGCCCGACGACACCGAGCCGCACGCCTTCTGGTTCGGCGAGGACCAGGCGCGCTATCTCGTCACCGTGCGCGAGGCCGACGCCGAGGCCGTGATGCGGCGCGGCCAGGATGCCGGCATCCCGGTGCGGCGGCTGGGCGCAACCGGCGGCGACACCATCGCGCTTGCCGGCGAGCGGCCGGTCGCGGTCGCAGCGCTCGCCGCAAAGTTCGAGGGCTGGCTGCCGGACTACATGGCCGGCGCTTCGTAGAACGGTTTCGACGCTAGTGTCGCGAATTCGGAAGTTCGCCCGCGTTCTCAGCTTGCTGCGTAGCGAACTTCCGAATCAAAGCGACACTAGCAACCTAAAGATTCTAGTGTCCCTTTGAACCCGAAGTTCGCAAACGAGCTTGCCGCGCAATCATGCGAACTTCGGGTTCGGGACACTAGATTAGCGCGTCATTGTCAGCAGGGACCCGCCCCATGACCACCGTCGCTCTCAAGGATATCACCATCCATCCCGTGGTCGAGCAGCAGGGGCCGTTCTTCGACGCGCTCGAATTCTTCCCGACGCTGACGAAGGAACTGCTGGCGGAGAACCGTGCCTGGCTCGAGCACGCGCCCGCAGCCCTCGATCCGCAAACCGGCAAGCTCGTGCTTTGCGTGCAGAGCTTCGTGATCAAGACGCCGCACCACAACATCCTGATCGACTCCTGCGTCGGCAACCACAAGCCGCGGCCGGCGCGGCCGATGTGGAACATGATGAACTCCGACCGCTTCGAGAGCGGGCTCGCCGCCACCGGGCTCACCGTCAACGACATCGACTACGTCATGTGCACGCACCTGCACGTCGACCATGTCGGCTGGAACACGAAGCTCGAGAACGGCCGCTGGGTGCCGACCTTCCCGAAGGCGAAGTACATCATGGCCGACCGCGAGCTCGCGTACTGGGCTCAGAAAGAGAAGGAGGATCCCGCCTTTTGCCCCTGGATCACCGACTCGGTGCTGCCGATCGTTGCGGCCAAGCGCGAGCAGATCGTCAAAAGCGATTATGCCTTCAGCGAGGAATTGCAGTTCATCCCCACCCCCGGCCATACCATCGATCACTTCGCGGTGCTGGTCGGCCGTCCGGGCCAGGACGCGCTGATCACCGGGGACATGATCCATTCGCCGCTGCAGGGCCGCTATCCCGAGCTCGGCATGCGCGCCGATTACGACTCCAAGCAGGCCGGCGTGACCCGGCGCAAGGTGTTCGACCGCTTCTGCGAGGAATCCACGCTCATGTGCGTGACGCATTTCCCCATGCCCTCGACCGGCCGCGTCCGTCGCTGGGGCGACGGCTACAAGTTCGTGGGGTGAGACGGCAGCGCTGCGTTGGCGCGGGCCGGCCGCCTGCAGGGGCTGCGAGTGCGTTGAGTGCGCGGCACGCGCGTCAATCGAAAACAATCTAGCGCCGGTAAGGACCGCGTGGTTCGTCCAAATCGTCGGCGTCGTCGATTGCCATGCGACAAGCCGGCGAAAGCCTCCGGCGTTGGCGTTCCAGGCAATCCAGCGCGTCAGGTCCATTGGGGTCGACGCCGCGGCAAAGCGCGATGAAGTCGCGACGGCAGGACAACACCAGCGCCTGGCGCGGTTGCTGCGGCGGCATGTCATCGATGTCGTCCCGCCATGGCGGGCGTCCGGGCCTAACGGCCTCCATCGGGCCGCGCGGCGACCGGTCAAATCCAGGCTGACCACCGCGCAGCGCGATCAGCGTATTTCGACAGTTCGGCGAAACCTGCATGGCACGCTGTTCCAGGCACCGGAGGGCCTGCGGAGAGTTGCCCGGCACGCCCGGACAGACCGCGATGAAATCCCGGCCGCAGGCCTGGACCAATGCGGGATGCGGCGCCGGGTTCAACCCGGCGCCGCCGAAGCCTCCCGGGACGCGGGCACCGATCTGCGGCGGTGGTGCGGCCGGCGGCCGTGGGCTCGTCGCGATCACGGCGTTTCGACACACCGGCGACAGCCTCGCCACATTGCTCTGCAGGCACGGCAAGGCCTGCGGGCTATTGGCCGGGACCCCTCGGCACAGCGCCATAAAATCCCCGGCGCAGGCCTGGACCAGCCCTTGGGCGGATGCGGGACCCATCGACATTGCGAGGCAAAGCCCGCCCAACACCAGCCGCAAGCCTGAAGCGCGACCCTGAAGAAATGACATTTCGGCTGCCCCCCGCTGAATGCTGAACATTTTCAAATCTACGATACATGGCAAAAGTGAGAGCCGCGACCACTCGTCAGCGCGCGGAAATCGGGGATTATCATTTCCGTCCGTCGGTCGATTCTGGTAAGGCTCCGGCACGGAGGCCGCGCGCCATGCCTATGAACGCCGGCGACATCGAGAAGTTGATCAAGGCCGGCATTCCCGATGCGGAGGTCACCATCCGCGACCTCGCCGGCGACGGTGATCACTATGCCGCGACCGTGGTCGCCGAATCGTTCCGCGGCAAGTCGCGGGTCCAGCAGCACCAGCTCGTGTACAACGCGCTGAAGGGCCACATGGGTGGCGCGCTGCACGCGCTCGCCCTGCAGACCGGATTGCCGGAAACGTAGCGTCTTCGAGACGCTCGCGGCCCCGGGCGGTATCGTTACAATCAGAGGTGTCGAGGCTTGCAAGCCCGCGCGACGGGGATGGCGAGCATGAGCATGGCTGATAGGGCGACCGGCGACGCCGAGGTGCCGGTCCTGATCGTCGGTGGTGGATTGATCGGGCTCGCCACCGCGATGTTCCTCGCCCAGCATGGCATCCGTTCGCTCGCGATCGAGCGCCTGCGCGCAGGCTCGCCCCTGCCGCGCGCCGGGCATTTCCACCTGCGAACCATCGAGCTGTTTCGCAGCGCCGGCATCGAGGACGAGGTCCGCCAGCAGTCGGAACAGGATTTCGTGCCGGAGGGCGCCATCATCGCCATGGACAGCCTGGCCGGGCGCAAGCTTGCCGACATCATCCCGGGCCTCAACGTCGGCGTCGACGATACGTTGACGCCGATCCGGCGGATGTTCATCAACCAGCCGGGGCTCGAGCGCATCCTGCGCAAGCGCGCCGATCAGGTCGGCGCCGCGGTGCGCACCGGCTGCGAGCTTGTGAACCTGGCCCAGGATGCCGACGGCGTCACCGCTACGGTGCGGGACGTCGACACCGGCGCGGAGAGCCGCATCCGCGCGCAATACGTGGTCGGCGCCGACGGCGCCCACAGCAGGGTCCGTGAGCTGCTCGGCATTCCGCTCGACGGCCGCGGCATCTTCTCCAACAGCATGACGATCTATTTCCACGCCGACGTCTGGCCGCAGCTCGGCGGCAAGCCGCTGAGCGTGATCTACATCAACAATTCGGTGTTCGGTGGCTTCTTCCGCTTTGCCAAGGATTGCCAGTCGGGATTTCTCGGCGTCAACACGGTCGGCGACCCGAAGGTCGACCCGGTCGCCGCCGCCAACGCCGCGGCCGACATCAGCGAAGCGCGGCTGACCGAAATCGTGCGCTCCGGCATCGGCGTGCCGGACCTGCCGGTCAAGATCGACGGCTGCACGCGCTGGCGCGCCACCTCGGACGTGGCGCGAAAATTCCAGGACGGGCGGCTGTTTTTGGTCGGCGATGCCGCGCATCTGATGCCGCCCAATGGCGGCTTTGGCGGCAACACCGGCATCCATGACGCCCACAACATCGCCTGGAAGCTGGCGTTCGTTCTCAAACGGCGTCGCCGGGGCGGCCCTGCTCGACAGCTACGAGGCCGAGCGCAAGCCGGTCGCCAGGTTCACCGTCGAACAGGCCTATACGCGCTACGTGACGCGGACCGCGACCTATCTGGGCGCCAAGGACTACCAACCGATCGTGCACGATTTCAATATCGAGCTCGGCACCATTTATCATTCAAGGGCGATCCTCGAAGACGGCGAGGATCGCGACAAGATCCACGACGATCCGCGAGCAACGCGCGGCCGGCCCGGCGCGCGGGCGCCCCATCTGTGGGTGGAGAGCGCAGGCGCGCGGCGGTCGACGCTCGACCTGTTCGGCCGCGACGTGGTGCTGCTGGCGGGCGCAGCCGGCGCGGCCTGGTGCACGGCCGCCGAGCGCGCCGCCCGGTCGTACGCGGGGCTCGCGCTCAAGGCCTATTGCGTCGGTGGTCCGCACTTGCGCGATCCCGACGGCCGGTTTGGCGACGCCTACGACCTCGGTCCGGCGGGCGCGTGTCTGGTGCGGCCCGATGGGATTGTGGCTTGGCGGGCCAAGGCGGATGGGCCCGATCGCGAAGCAACCATCGCGCGAGCACTCGACGCGCTGCTGGCGCGGGCTTAAACGCCCGCCGTCCGCTTCAGGCAGCCCAAGCGCCTTGCGGCCGTAGCGAGAGCGCTGCCCCTGTAAAATGCGCGCTGTTTGCGCTATATGAGGTATTCAGAATCGTCGCCGGGCGCTGGCCCCGGCTTGAACCAAAACGGACGCATCCATGGGCATCGAACAGTTCATCGACAACGAAGTGAAAAGCAACGATGTGGTGCTGTTCATGAAGGGGACGCCGCAGTTCCCGATGTGCGGGTTCTCCGCCCAAGTGGTGCAAATTCTCGATTATCTCGGCGCACCCTACAAAGGGCTGAACGTGCTGGAGTCCGACGACCTGCGCAACGGCGTCAAGTCCTATTCGAACTGGCCGACCATCCCGCAGCTCTACGTCAAGGGTGAGTTCGTCGGCGGCTGCGACATCGTGCGCGAGATGTTCCAGGCCGGCGAATTGCAGACGTTGATGAAGGAAAAAGGCCTGTCGGTGAAGGACAGCGCGCCGGCGTAACGGCCGGGCTTCGGCCGCGCGACCGTCGGCGGCCGGTTCACATCCGTTCGTTCGGCGGAAGCGCGTGCTTCAGCGAACGCGCTGCATCACCAGAACGACTATCGCCAGGATCACGCCGATGCCGATCAGGCTTGGCGTCGGTACGCCGCCGGCAAACTTCATCACGTTGTCGGTCACCGACTTGACGAACACGCCGGAGTCGTCGCCGAGGATCAGGTAGATCAGGATCACCGACAGGATCGTCAGGAACCCAAGCTCGACGAACAGCCACAGAAAGCGTCTGGCCCGTTCCAGGAAGTCCAGCATGGCCACCCCCCAAATCGGTGAGTGGGGAGCCGCAGCCCCCCACCCAAGGTTGCCTCGCCGATCGCCGAAACGATCAGCGCAATGCTATCGCTCGGTGTGGGAGCGCCTCATGCCGGGCTGCGGTTGGAGAACAGCCACAGAATGAGACCCAGCGCGACCAGGCCCACCAGGCCATTTGACCCGAGGTCTTTCACGAAGGTCACGATGTTGGCGGAGACGTTGCCGAAGAACGGAAGGTTTGCCCCGCCGACCAGAAGTGTGCAGACGATGCCCAACGCCAACAGCATCAGGCCCAGATCTGTCAGGGCCCCAATCCAAGATTTCAAAGTTTGAATCATGCTCATAGGCGATTTCCCCTGTTTGCGATCGCAACGTTTCTTCTACGCGCAGGTTCACAGTCGCCTGAAATATCTACTAAATATAGCCTAAAGTGGCAAGGAACCCACAATATCGGCCAATTCCAGGGGCTTATGCCTGTTATTGAGGCAGTTTTCCCCAATTGTCCCCAACCAGACGTGCGCGCCGCGGGTTGCTGATTCGCAAGCAAAAAGGGCCGCCCAAGAGACGGCCCTTCGCAGCCTTGCACGCGTGATCGTCGATCAGCGCGAATAATATTCGACCACCAGGTGCGGCTCCATCTGCACCGGGTAGGGCACCTCGTTGAGCGCCGGGATGCGTGTCACCTTCGCGCTCATTTTGCCGTCGTCGACCTCGATGTAATCGGGCACGTCGCGCTCGCCGAGCGCGCGCGCCTCGAGCACCAGAGCGAGTTGCCGTGACGCGTCCTTCACCTCGACCAGATCGCCGACCTTGACCTGGAAGCTCGGGATCGTGACGCGGCGGCCGTTCACCTTGATGTGGCCGTGGTTGATGAACTGGCGGGCCGCGAACACCGTCGGCACGAACTTGGCGCGGTACACCACCGCGTCGAGCCGCCGCTCCAGCAGACCGATCATATGGGCGCCGGTGTCGCCCTTCTGGCGCCGGGCCTTCTGGTAGATGCCGTGGAACTGCCGCTCGGAAATGTTGCCGTAGTAGCCGCGCAGCTTCTGCTTGGCCTTGAGCTGCACGCCGTAGTCGGAGAGCTTGGTCTTGCGGCGCTGGCCGTGCTGGCCGGGGCCGTACTCGCGCTTGTTGACGGGGCTCTTCGGGCGGCCCCAGACATTCTGGCCCATGCGGCGGTCGATCTTGTACTTCGCCTCGTGGCGCTTGGTCATCGCGTCCTCGTGTTCAAGCTTCAATGTGAGGATCGCGCCCTCCTTTGTCCCGGCTGCCCGGAACCGACAGGTCCTGATCCGAAGCGCCGGTCAGAACCGCGGGTCGCGAAACGTCATGCGGGCCGAAAGGCCCGCATGCGCTGGGTTTCTAAGGGGAAACCCGCAGGGTGTCAAACGTCGGCGGCGGCTCAGCGGGTGGCTGGGCGAGTTTTGGGCGGGATCAGGCGGCCGAACTGGGGACGGTCGAGCCCGGCCCATTCGCGCAGCATCAGCTCAATGAAACCCAGGAACAGGGCGCCCAAGCCAAATCCGAACAATGCCGCTTCGGTCGTCGGCAGCAGACGGCTGAATGAATCGACATGGCTCTCGCGATAGGCGGCAAAGTGCATGCTGTAGCCAAAAAAGCCGATCCAGGCGAGCCACCGCAGCGCCCGAACCAGTAGCCACAACCCGATAGCCGCATTCATCAAGGCGCTCCCGGCGATCCTGGACGGCGAGAATTCATGGCAAGTGCTTACGGGCAAGTATTTACGGGATCATGCGGCCGGGCAAGCCTGCCGGCACCGTGAGTGGCGGCATCGACGACGCCCAAGCCAAAGCGATCGAGGGCGGCCGCAAGCGGCGCCGTCGGCGTGCGGCCGGACGTGAACACCATCTGCGTCGGCGGCTGCGGCGCGCCCTGGCGTGCCGAGCCCAGGAGATCGAGCACCCGCCTTGCAATGGCAGGCGCCGGATCGATGAACCGCACCGGCCAAGGCGCCAGCCGTTGCAGGTGATCGAGCAGCAGCGGGAAATGGGTGCAGGCCAGCACGATCGTGTCGGTGCGGCGGCCGTCGGCCGTGACGAAGCAGGGCGCGATCTCGGTCGCGATCGCTTCGTCGGATACGCTCTCGCCCCTGAGCACGGCCTCGGCCAGCTCCGCCAGCCGCGGCGACCCGACCAGCGTCACCGCGCAGCCGTCGGCGAAATCGCGGATCAGCGCGCGGGTGTATTCGCGCTGCACGGTCGCCTCGGTGCCGAAGACCGACACCACGCGGCTCACCGACGCGGCGCAAGCCGGCTTGATCGCCGGCACGGTGCCGATGAATGGCGTCTTAAATCGTGCCCGCAGGTGCGGCAGCACCAGCGTCGAGGCGGTGTTGCAGGCGATCACCACCAGGTCGGGCGCATGCGTCCCGATCAACTCATTCATGACCGCAACAACGCGTTCGACCAGCGCCGGCTCGCTGCGCCGGCCGTAGGGGAAGAAGGCGTCGTCGGCGACATAGATCAGACGCGCGTCCGGCCGCGCCTTGGCGATCTCGCGCAGCACGGTGAGCCCGCCCAGGCCGGAATCGAACAACAGGATGGTCGGCGCCGATGGCATGGTGCAATGAATTGCAAAGAACGCCGCGAGTCGCAAATCGCCGAGCCGGCGGCCGCGACCGACATCTTTACCGGTAATCCGGTGCGCTTCTAGAGCCGCTCAGCGCGCCGCTGCGCCCCGTGCGCGGCGCGCTTCAAGCGAGTCGAGGGTCTCTTCGGCGCGCGTGCGATACGCCTGGTGCAGCGCTTCGAGGTCCTCGTCGCACATGTCTTCCGCGGCGGCCAGGCGATTTTGCGCGCCATGAACCGCGATGATCAGCTCGGCGAGCTTGATCTGCAGTGCCATGGTGTCCCGGTTCTGCGTGTTCTGAATCAGGAACACCATCAGGAACGTGACGATCGTGGTGCCGGTGTTGATGACGAGCTGCCAGGTGTCGCTGAAATTGAAGATCGGCCCCGTGACCGCCCACACCACGATCGTCGCCGCGGCGAGCATGAAGGTCGCCGGCCGGCCGGTCAGGCGCGCGGTCTCATGGGCGAACCAGGTGAACCAGCCGAGATTGTGATTCGGCGAAGCATCGCTCGGCGAGACGGTTTTGGCCTGGCCCGCCGCGCTCCGGCTCTTGGCACTGCTGGAATTGCTGTCGCGCTGGCGGGGCATTGGCAGGCTCCTGGTGTCGGATGGCCGCTCAACGCGCGGTGGAACAGCTCTGTTCCGGGGCACGGAAAGGCCAGGATGGAATGCGATCGATGGAGATGCGGGATCGCGGACTGGTCGCGACTGGGATCGCGAACTTGGGATCGCGCGCTCAGGCGACGTCGTCGCCGGTCAGAACGGCGCGGGTGGCGCGGTCGGGCCCGAAGTCGTTGGGGTCGTCGATGTTCAGCAGGTGGGCCAGCCGGGTGCGCGCGCGATTGACGCGGCTCTTGATGGTGCCGACCGCACAGCCGCAGATTTCGGCGGCTTCTTCGTAGGAAAATCCGGATGCGCCGACCAGGATCAGCGCCTCGCGCTGGTCCTCGGGCAGCTTGGCGAGCGCCGTGCGAAATTCCTTGAACTCGACGTGGCTGGTCTGCTCCGGATGGGTCTTCAAGCGTCTCGGCATAGTTGCCATCCGGATCCTCGACCTCGCGGCGGCGCTTGCGATACTCCGACCGGAACAGGTTGCGCAGGATGGTGAACAACCACGCCGGCATGTTGGTGCCCGGCTGGAACGAATGGATGTTGGCCAACGCCCGCAGCAGCGTTTCCTGCACCAGGTCATCGGCGCGATCGACATTTCCGCACAGCGAAATGGCGAACGCGCGCAGGCTCGGCACTGCTTCGAGCACCTGATCGCGAAGGGCGGGGTCCAAGCTCATTCAGTCGTTTCCTTGTCCGACTTGTCGAGCCGCTGCAAAAGGTCGGCAAACCGATCCGGCGTCGGCTCGACCAGCGAGTCGTAATACGCACGCAACTGCTGACCGATCTTGGCCTGGATGTCGCGACCAAGCGCCGCGCTGCCCTTCTGTTTCTTGGGGTTCAGTGGGGGTTCCATCCCTGCGTCCGGACCTTCGGTTGGCGGTTTACGATCTTTCATTCTCTTCCCCCGCGCCCCATATGCCTGGATCTAGGCCTCGACGGAAGACGGTCGCTTGGAGGACCATTGATGCCTCGCAAGCGACCTTCCAAGGGCTACCAACGCCTAATGAATGCCTCATGGTTCCTCGCGAATGGAACTTTTTGTTGCAGGCGGGCGTTGAGGGCTGATTAACTGGCCAAGCGGGAGGGTTCTCCATGTCCACGTCACAAGCCGTCACCCAGCATCTGCCGTTTCTGCGCCGCTATGCGCGCGCTCTGACCGGCAGCCAGCATTCCGGCGATGCCTATGTGGCGGCGACGCTGGAGGCGTTGATCGCCGATCCAAGCGTGGTGGAGCAGGCGGGTTCGCCGCGTGTCGCCCTCTATCGGCTGTTCACGAAAATCTGGAATTCGGTCGACGTCAACGACGTGTCCGACGCCGGCCCGGCCAACGCCAAAATGCCGGTCGAAGCAGCGGCTCGGCCATATCACTCCGCTGCCGCGCCAGGCGTTCCTGCTGGTGGCGCTGGAAGGCTTTTCCGAGGAGGACGCGGCGAAAATTCTCGATATCGAGGTGCGCTCGCTGCGAAGCCTGGTGGAGCAATCGGGCCGCGAGCTCGCCGCCGAGATCGCCACCGACGTGCTGATCATCGAGGACGAGACCTTCATCGCCATGGATCTCGAAGGCCTGGTGGAGAACCTCGGCCACCGCGTGCTCGGCGTCGCGCGCACCCATTCCGCGGCGCTGACGCTCGCCAAGACCAAGCGGCCGGGCCTGATCCTTGCCGACATCCAACTTGCCGACGGCAGCTCCGGCCTCGACGCGGTCAACGAGCTGCTGAAATCGTTCGAAGTGCCGGTGATCTTCATCACCGCCTATCCGGAGCGGTTCCTGACCGGCGAGCGGCCGGAGCCGGCGTTCCTGATCGCCAAGCCGTTCCAGCCGGCGACCGTGTCGGCGGTGATCAGCCAGGTGCTGTTCTTTGAGCGCAAGGCGCGGCGGCCGCAGCGGCGCGCCGGCTGAGCTTCGTTCCGTCGATTACAACGACAACGCGCGCCCTGATGCGGGCGCGCGTTTTCGTTTGTGTTAGAGCGTGACCGTCAGCGCCGCCGCGACAGCGTGTAGCCGAGCATCACCGCTTCGATGATCATCGCGATCTGTGCGAATTGCGCTCGAGCGCTGGCCGTTGTCCTGCGCGCCGAGCGGCACGGTCGCTGCGGCAGCGGCCGGCCGGCTGGCGCTTTGAGTTGGCGATCTGCAGCCACAGCATGGTGGAAAGCGATCACGAGCGACGAAGAATCCGGCGACGATCAACTGGGCATAAACCGCGCCGACCACCGGCAGCAGCGCCAGCACCGAGGCCCAGGTCGCCAGAATCAGCGCGGCGATCGCGCAGATCGCGCAGATGCCGTAGCCGATCGCATCGCGCCGCAGGCGGGCGCCGATACCTTGAAACGCCAGCGTGATGTCTTGCAGTCGCATGGCCGGCCCCCGTCAGTGGCGACGTCCGGCCATTCCCGCGAGGAAACCGATCCCGGCTGCGACCGCGACCGTCAATAAAGGGTGCTGTTCGATCTCGTCCTCGAGCCGGTGCAGCGCTTCGCTGCCAAGGCGCGACGCTTCGCTGCCGACGGCGCTCGCGCCATTGTGCGCGCGCTCGACCGCCTCGTTGGCGGTTTCGCGCAGCCGCTGGGCGGCGTCGGCCAGGGTTTCGCTGATGTATTCGCTGGTGCCGTTGGCGGCGTCGGCGGCGCCCTTGCGCGCCATCGTGTTCAGACGACTGACGCGGGTTTCGAGATCGCCGATCAGCTGGCTGATCTCGCGTTCGATCTCGGCAATGTCGTTGGACACGGTGCTTTTACGGGCCATGACACTGATTCCTCTGCTCCCCGCGGCGAGGCCGCGAAACTGCAATTCAACGCGTGGCTTCCCGCCGGGTTCCATTGCGGTTCCATGGCGCCAAACGCGACGGGCGCAGCCGACCGAAGTTGGCTGCGCCCGATCACACCGGCCGAGCACGAGGGGAGGGGGAATCGCGGCCGGTCGGCACAACAATCCGAACCCGCGATTTTGGTTCCAGCCGGCCGCTCCGCACAGGCCCCCGCTCAGGCCGCCTAATCCGCGCTACAGGCGTCCGAGCAGGACCAAGATCAGAATGATGACCAGGACGGTGCCGACGCCGCCAGCCGGGTAATAGCCCCAGCCGCTGCTGTACGGCCAAGCCGGGATGGCGCCGATCAACACCACGATCAAGATGATCAGCAAGATGGTTCCAAGAGACATGATTTGCTCCTTAGCTAAGCGCGATATTCCAATTCCCCTGGTGCTGAATACGCCGTTTCACGATTGATTTAAGGCCACATTTTCAGATCCATGCGGCCCAGTCACTCGGGTTCCAACGCCACGTGCCCCGGGCGAGTTCCATCAAAGTTCCCTGGGCGTGCACGGTGCGCGTGCACAGGGCCGGTATTTTGGGCTTTCGTTTCCGAACCCGGGGCCGTTAAATTGGGTCGGGGAGTGGGGACATGATTCTCGCAGCTGTCGTTGCCGCGGCGCTGATCGTGCCGGTTTCGATCGAGCACGCGATACCGCCCACGCAGGAGCGAAGTGTAAGCGCGCCGACGTGGCGAAAGGCGGCCGCGTTGCATCCGCTGATCAACTCGGCGACCGAGTGCATCGCCCGCACGGTATCGGCCGATCCGCGCTTTGCCACCGCAAGCGGCTCCGGGCTTAATGACCTGATCGTCGATTCGGTGCCCTCCTGCCTCGCGCCGCTGCGCGCCATGATCGACGCCTATGACGGCCTGTTCGGCGAGGGCGCGGGCGAAGAATTTTTCATGGGCCGCTATCTCGACGGATTGCCGGCGGCCGTGAACGCGCGCGTCAAGGATGGCCGCTGATCTCTGCGGCCGTCCTCGCAACATCCTGCACTCGGAAAATTAGTGCGCCGGACGGCTTCTGTCGGGGGGAGGGGGGAATGCCGTCCGGCGCCGGCGCGACCGACGGGAGCGGCCGCGTCTGCAAGCCCAACGAGCGATGCATGGCTTTGTTCCGAGAATTTTGGGATTCAGCGCGGACGATAATGCATGGCTTTGTTCGATAATTTGCAGGATCCAGAGCATGATCCCGAAAAGTGGGAACCGGTTTTCGGAAAAGATCATGCTCAAACAACAAGAAGCTAGATCGGGATAGTATCATCCCGATCTAGCTCGAACTGAGCCGGTTCCATGGCCGCCGATTTCGACGCCAGACGCGCCCGCGGCGGCGATACGCGGCAAGCGTCAGAGGGCGCCAGCCGACGCCACGAACGGTCGTATTGGCAGCTTTCTCAGAGTCTTGCTGGATGGGCGTCGCGTCCGGCAATCCATTCCGGCCGGAAATGGCCATCGTCGCCCATCAGGCAGACTTCGGCGTTTTCGCCATAGGCTTCAAGCTTTTGGGCCGCGTCGATGGCAAAGACCATGGCCTCGTTCTGGGTCTTGTAGGGGCCATACTCCTCACCGTCATACTTGATCACCCACTCGTCACGATCATGGACGATGAAATAGCGGGCTGTCGGCATGATAAACCCTCGCTTGCGTCGCGCGTTGGACCCCAACGACGGGCGGCTCTGTATGGTTCCGGGCAAACCAACAAAAATTTTTGCCGTGGAATAGTCAGGTCAGCCCTATCAAATCGTCATGACAGGCAAATATCCGGCAAAGTTGCCCAAACACTTTGATTATAAAGCCTGCTACGCCTGCAGGGTGCCGCAAACCCTCCGCCCAGCTTCCATTGTGCCAGCGCCTGCGCATCCTGTTGGGTCATTTGATGGCGCGCCAAGCCGATCATGGCTTAAGCATTGTCGCAACGGCACAATTGCCGCCTTTGCGCGTTGCAGCAGGGGTTGCGCATCGCTCGTTGCGTGCCAAATTCATCAAACAGAACCGACGGATCCGTCTCGTGCCGCCTGACGCTCGCGATCTGCGCCATATTGCCATTCTGCTGGACGTCGACGGGACGATTCTCGATATCGCGCCAACGCCGGGCTCGGTGGACGTGCCGGCTTCGCTGCGCCGCGCGCTTGCGGTGGTAAGCGAGCGGGTTGGTGGGGCGCTTGCGCTGGTCAGCGGACGCCCGCTGCCCGATCTCGACAGCATTTTTGCGCCGTTGCGGCTGCCGGCGATCGGCGGACATGGCGCCGAGCTGCGCCTCGATGCCGGCGGCATCGAGCGCCGCGCCGAGCCGCTCGACGCCGAACTCAGGCGCGAGCTCGGAGCGATCGCCGCCCGGCATCCCGGCGTGATCGCCGAGGACAAGGGCTATTCGGTCGCGCTGCATTACCGAAAGGCGCCCGCGCACGGCCTCAGTGTTGTGCACGAGGTCAAGCGCGCTTGTGCGGCCAACCGTTCGATCGAGCTGCTGACGGGCAAGGCGGTGATCGAGGTCAAGGCCAAGGGCTTCAACAAAGGCACCGCGGTGCGCGCGCTGATGACGCATCCGCCGTTCCGCGGCCGCGTCCCGATTTTCATCGGCGACGACAGGACCGATGAGGACGCCTTCGCAGTTGTGCCGGAGTTTCGCGGCCAGGCGATCTCGGTCGGCCGCAAGGTCGCGGGCGTCGCCGACCGTTTCGAGACGCCGGCCGATGTCCGGCGTTGGCTGGAACGGCTGTCCGACGGGGTGGCCGCGACGCCATGAGCAGCAACGGGATGAACGGGCGCGGACCGAACGGCGGAACGGACGGCGCCGGGCTCGATCTCGCCGTGATCGGCAACGGCCGCACCGCCGCGCTGGTGCAGCCGACCGGCCGCCTGGTGTGGTGGTGCTATCCGCGGTTCGACGGCGATCCGGTGTTCTGTCGGCTGGTCGCAGGCGACGAGGAGAAGGGCTTCAGCGACGTCGTGCTCGACGACGTGCAAGCCTGCAAGTCGGGCTATCTCCGCAACACCGCCGTGGTCAGCACGGTGCTGACCAACCGGCAAGGCGCGGCCATCCGTATCACCGACTTCGCGCCGCGCTTTCGCAATTACGGCCGCACGTTTCGCCCGCCGCAGCTCATTCGGATCATCGAGCCGGTCGCGGGCTTGCCGCGCATCACCATCCGCATGCGGCCGACCCACAGCTATGGCGTGCCGATCGCGCAACGCTCGCTCGGCAGCAATCACATCCGCTACTCCGGCGGCGACACGTTGATCCGGCTCACCACCGACGCGCCGCTGTCCTACATCGACCGCGAGGCGCCGTTCGTGCTCAACCGGCCGGTCAGCATGGTTTTTGGCGCCGACGAGCCGGTGCCCGGCGAGCTTTTGACACTCTGTCGCGAGTTCTGCGATCGCACGCGCGACTATTGGATGGATTGGGTGCGCCGGCTGTCGATCGCCTATGATTGGCAGGAGCCGATCATCCGCGCCGCGATCTCGCTCAAGCTGTCCAACTTCGAGGAGACCGGCGGCATCATCGCCGCGCACACCACTTCGATCCCGGAAGCGCCCGGCTCCGGCCGCACCTGGGATTATCGCTATTGCTGGCTGCGCGATGCCTATTTCGTTGTCAAAGCGCTCAACCGCATCGGCGCGACCCAGACGATGGAGGATTTCATCTCCTTCATCCTGGGAATCGTCGCGACCGACCAGGACAAGCTGCGGCCGGTCTACAGCATCGTGCCGACCGATCCGATGGAGGAGCGCGCCGCCGTGCATCTCAAGGGCTACGGCGGCGACGGTCCGGTGCGGATCGGCAACGCGGCCGCCTTGCAGGACCAGCACGACACCTATGGCAGCATCATCCTGGCGGTGATGCCGATGTTCTTCGATCATCGCCTGCCGCGGCCGGGCGACGAGGCGCTGTTCCGCCTGCTGGAGACGCTGGGTGACAAGGCGATGGCCGTCGCGTTCGAGCCGGATTCCGGCATTTGGGAATTCCGCGGCCGCCGGCAGGTCCACACCCATTCGGCCGCGATGTGCTGGGCCGGCGTCAACCGGCTCGCCGCGATCGCCACCCGGCTCAACTTCACCGACCGCGCGGCGCATTGGAATGCGGCCGCCGATCGTTTGCAGAGTACGCTGCTGGAGCGGGCCTGGAATCCCAAGCTCAAGGCATTCAGCGCGGCGATCGGCACCGACGATATCGATGCCAGCGTCCTGCTTTTGCCCGAAATAGGGCTGGTCGAGGCCTCCGATCCGCGCTTTATTTCGACGGTGGCGGCGGTCGAGCGCGAACTATTGCGCGAGAAGCACGTTATGCGTTACGCGAATTCCGACGATTTTGGCCTGCCGGAAACTGCATTTTTGATCTGTCGATTTTGGCTGATTGACGCGTGGTGGTCGATCGGCCGGCGTGAGGAGGCGCGCGAGTTGTTTCTGGATGCGCTCAGCCATTGCAACCGCTACGGCCTCCTGTCCGAGGATATTCATCCGCAGACTGGGGCGCTGTGGGGCAATTTTCCGCAGACCTATTCCATGGCCGGCATGATTCTCACCGCGATGCGACTGTCGCGCAGCTGGGAGGACCGCTATTGGCGCGGGTAGTGGTGGTGTCGAACCGAGTCGCCGTGCCGAACCGGGATGGCGACGCCGGGCCGGCGGGCTTGAGGTCGTCATCGGCTCGTTTCTCAAGCGCAACCAGGGCGTCTGGTTCGGCTGGAGCGGCCGCACCGTCGCCAAAGGCGAGGAGGCGCTGCGCAAGATCGAGCATGGCGGCGTGACCTACGTCACCACCGATCTCTCGCGCGGCGACTTCCAGGAATATTACAACGGCTTCGCCAACCGCATGCTGTGGCCGATCCTGCACTACCGGCTCGATCTCGCGGAATTCTCCAGCCGCGACATGGCCGGCTATCTGCGGGTCAACGAGCATGTTCGCCGATCGGCTGCAAGCAGTTCCTCCAGCCCGACGATCGTGCTGTGGGTGCACGACTACCACCTGCTGCCGCTCGCCAAGGCGTTGCGCGAGCGCGGCGTCGACAACAAGATCGGCTTCTTCCTGCACATTCCGTTCCCGCCGCCGGACATGCTGACGTGCGCTGCCCAAGCACGAGCGCATCATTCTCAGCCTCTGCCACTACGATCTGGTGGGTTTCCAGACCGACAACGACGCCGACAATCTCGCGCGACTATCTCGTCGCACGAGTGCCGGATGCCGAGCCGCGACCGCCGCACGTTCATCGCGGGCTCCCGCACGATGCGGATCGGCGTGTTCCCGGTCGGCGTCGAAATGGCGGAATTCGAGCGGCTGGCGCGGCGCACCAAGCGCGCCGCGGTGGTGCGCGAGGTGCTGAACAGCCTGGCCGAGCCGCAGCATGATCATCGGCGTCGATCGGCTCGACTATTCCAAGGGCATCGGGCTGCGCGATGCGCGCGTTCGAGCAGTTCCTCGCCAACTATCCGCGCTGGCGCGGCGCCGTCACCTATCTGCAGATCACGCCGCGCAGCCGCTCCGAAATCCGCGAATACGCCGACATGGAGCGCCGGATCGACGAGACCGTCGGCCGCGTCAACGGCCGTTACGGCGAGGCGTCCTGGACGCCGATCCGCTACGTCAACCGGCCCTACAGCCGCACCGACGCTGGCCGGCCTCTACCGCTCGTCGCGCGCGGCGCTGGTGACGCCGCTGCGCGACGGCATGAATCTGGTCGCCAAGGAGTATGTCGCGGCGCAGGATCCCGAGGATCCGGGCGTGCTGATCCTGTCGCGCTTTGCCGGCGCGGCGGTGGAATGCCAGGCGGCGCTGCTGGTCAATCCCGTACGACCAGGAGGCGGTCGGCCGCCGCCATCGACCAGGCGCTGTCGATGCCGCTCGACGAGCGCCGTGGCCGCCACGGCACGCTGGTCAAGGTGCTGTCGGAAAACGACATCAAGGACTGGGGCCCGCGATTCATCGCGGCGCTGACCAATCCGGCCGAGCTCAAGCGCTGGCCGCGACGGGCCAGCGCGTAGAATTGATCGCTTTAATTGAGGCGCTTGAGCCGCCCACGCTTTCCCTCCCCCCTTGCGGGGGAGGGAGCGCGAAGCGGAGGCGATAGCCGAGCGAGCGCGGGTGGGGGGTGTTGCGTCAGCAAACTTCGGCGAAGCACCCCCTCCCGGATCGCGCTCGCTATCGCTCCGCGCGATCCACCCTCCCCCGCAAGGGGGAGGGAAAGAGAGTGCGCCGCGCGGCATCGATTCAATCTGCAACGCACTCTAGCAATCACTCCGCTGCGACGGATTGCTCGGCCCGCTGCTCGGCGGGCTTCGAGGCACGCGTCAGGTTGAACGCGCTGTTGACCAGGGCGACGTGCGAGAACGCTTGCGGGAAATTGCCGAGCAGCTCGCCCGACGCCGGATCGTATTCCTCGCTCAGCAGGCCGAGGTCGTTGCGCGAACGCGATCAGGCGATCGAACAGCGTCGCGCGCCTCCTCGAGGCGCCCGAGCATCACATAGGCGTCGACCAGCCAGAAGCTGCAGGCGAGAAACACGCCTTCGCCCGGCGGCAGACCGTCGTCGGATTTTGCAGTGTCGTAGCGCCGCACGAATCCGTCGACCATCAGCCGGCGCTCGATCGCCGCGACCGTGCCGATCACCCGCGGGTCCTGCGGCGGCAGAAAGCCGACCACCGGCAGCAGCAACAGGCTCGCGTCGAGCTCCGGGCTGTCATAGGACTGCACGAAGCTGTTTTGCGCCGGATCGAAGCCGCGCCGGCACACCTCCTCGTGGATGCTGGCGCGCACCTGCCGCCAGCGCTCGACCGGGCCTTCGAGCTTGAAGTCGACAGCGCTCTTGATGGCGCGATCGAAGGCCACCCAGGCCATCACCTTGGAATAGGTGAAGTGCCGCGGCGCGCTCCGCACCTCCCAGATGCCGCGGTCGGGCATCCGCCAGGCCTGCTCCAGATGCTGCAGGAGCGCGACCTGCACCGCCCAGCCCGTGTCGCTCGAGGCAAGGCCGCCGCGGCGGGCCTGCGTGCAGCGCGTCCATGACCTCGCCGAACACGTCGAGCTGCAATTGGCCGTACGCGCCGTTGCCGACACGCACCGGCGCCGAATTGCGAAACCCCGGCAGCCACGGCACCTGCCATTCGTCGAGCCGGCGCTCGCCGGCGATGCCGTACATGATCTGCGTCTGCTCGGGCCGGCCGGCGACCGCGCGCACCAGCCACTCGCGCCAGGCTTCGGCCTCGTCGTAATAGCCGGCGTTCATCAGCGCGAGCAGGGTGAGCGTGGCGTCGCGCAGCCAGCAGAAGCGATAATCCCAGTTGCGCACGCCGCCGATCCGCTCGGGCAGCGACGTGGTCGGCGCCGCGACGATGCCGCCGGTCGGGCCGTAGGTCAGCGCCTTGAGCGTGATCAGCGAGCGGATCACGGCATCGTGGTAGCGGCCGGAGGATTGGCATTTCGCCGTCCAGTCGCGCCAGAAGTCTTCGGTCGCGGCCAGCGCGACTTGCGGATCGATCCGCTGCGGCGGCGGCAGATGCGACGGTGAATAGATCAGCGCGAACGGCACGGTGTCGCCCGCCGCAACGGTGAACTCGCCGACGGTCTTGAAGTTTTCGCCGCGAACCTCGACCGGGCTCGACAGCAGGACCATGTCCGGGCCCGCAACGGCACGCAGCGTGCGGTCGGGCAGGCGGCTGACCCACGGCACGATCGCGCCATAGCCGAAGCGCAGCACCAGCTCCATGCACATCGTCACGCGGCCGCGCTCGCCGACCACGATGCGCATGACGTCGGACGTTGGGCTGCGCTGCGGCATGAAGTCGATCAAGCGTGACCGCGCCCTCGTCGGTCTCGAAGCGCGTCTCCAGGATCAGCGTGTTCGGCCGGTAGCGGCGGCTTACGCGAAATTTGTCGCGTGCGCGGGGCGATCCGCCAGCGGCCGTGCTCGGGAGTGCCCAGCAGCGCCGCGAAGCAGGCGTCCGAGTCGAAGCGCGGCCAGCACAGCCAGTCGATCGAGCCGTCGCGCGAAACCAGCGCCGCCGTCTCGCAATCGCCGATGATGGCATAGTCCGCGATGGTCGTCGGCATGCTGAAACCTAAATGGTGAAATCGACGACGACCTTGATGTCGCCCGGCCGGCGCTCGAGCGCTTCCGCCCAGCGCGCGAGCGGCACGCGGCGCGAGATCAGGCGCGACAGAACCATTTCGGATCGGCGCGTTCGAGCGCACCGGCCGCGCCGTCGTAGTGCGCGCGGTTGGCGTTGACCGAGCCGAACACGACGTCGGTTGTCGAGCACCTTGCGGCGTTGAACTTGCCGACGTCGAATTCGAGCGCCTTCGGCCCGCCGATGCCGAGCAGGCAGAGGATCGCCGTTCGGCGCCGGCCGCGCCAGCAGTCCGGCAACGATCGCGGCCGCGCCGGTGCATTCGATCACCACGTCGGGCTCGAGGCCGCCAAGCGCCGAGACCGCGCCGGCGTGGAACGTCGCGCCGAGCTCGGGACGCAAGCGCGGGCTTTGCGCCGCTGGCGTTGCGGTCGAGCACATGCACGTCGAGACCGCGCTGGACGCCGATCAGCGCCGCCAGCATGCCGATCGGGCCGGCGCCGGTGACCAGCAGTCGCCGCGGTTGCCAGGAGCGCGAACGCCGGCCGATGCGCTCGATGTGATCCCAGGCCTTGGCGACGACGCTTGCGGGCTCGAGCAGCACCGCCGATGCGCCGAGCGCAGCGTCGACCTTGATCGCGAACTCCGGCTCGATCCGGAAGCGCTCGGCGCCGTAGCCGTCGCGCCCTTTGATGCCGCGCTCGCTGTAGCGGCCGTTGCGGCACATGTCCCATTCGCCGGCGGCGCAGGCCGGGCAGGGCACCGGATCGGGCCGGCGCACGATGCCGACGACGTGGTCGCCGGCCGCAAACCCGCTGTCCGGCGGCGCCTGCATCACCTCGCCGAACGACTCGTGGCCCAGCACCAGCCGGCTGCGGCCGGCCGGTGCCTCGCCATAGGCGCCGGCGACGATTTCGCGATCGGTGCCGCAGACGCCGAGCGCCAGCGTGCGCACCAGGACCGGCCCGTCGGCGGCCGGCGGCTCGGCGATCTCGTCGAGACGCGCCGAATTCGGCACTCCCGGCAGAACGGTGATCGCTCGCACCGAAAACCTTTTCGCAATCAAACGTTTTGCGTCCCCTTTCCATGACGCTCGCGGGCCGCAAAGGTTCCCTGGCGGCGCATGCCGGCCGGCCGACGCCTGCAACCCGCCCTGGCATGGCCCATGGACCTGCTTTAAAATCGCAAGCTCAAGCCTGCGACGCGCTTTGAGTCGCCGCGGGTCGCTTTTTTGCCGGGAGCGCAGCATGGCACGCAAGATTTCGGGCCCGAAGGTCGATCGCCGCAAGTTCTTGACCGGAGTGGCCGTCGCAGGCGCTGCCGGCGCGGTGGCGCCGCAAGCGGCGAACGCGACGCCGGCCGCCGGCGCCGCGACCGCGCACGTGCCGTCGGCGCTGCCGCCGACCGCGCAAGCAGATCGCCGCCGAAACCGGCACGCCGAAGGAGCTCGCCAAGGCGACGCGCCCGGACGGCTCCGACTTCATGGTCGACGTCATCAAGTCGCTCGACATCGACTACCTGCCGTCCAATCCGGCGTCGAGCTTCCGCGGCCTGCACGAGTCGCTGGTCAACTACGGCGGCAACAAGAAGCCGGAATTCCTCACCGTCAACCACGAGGAAATCGGCGTCGCGATGGCGCACGGCTATTTCAAGGTCGCGCGGCAAGCCGATGATGACGCTGTGCCACGGCACGGTCGGTTTCCAGCACGCCGCCATGGCGGTCTACAACGCCTGGTGCGATCGCGTGCCGGTGATCATCGTCGGCGGCAACCACATGGAAGCCGCGATGCGTCCGCCGGGCGTGCCGACCTTCCACTCGGCGCAGGACATCAATCTGCTGCTGCGCGACTTCACCAAGTGGGACGACACGCCGGTCTCGCTCAAGCATTTCGCGCAGTCGTTCGTGCGCGCCTACAAGATCGCGATGACGCCGCCCTACGGGCCGGTGGCGCTCGCGCTCGACGCCGACCTGCAGCAGGAGCCGGTCAAGGGCAACGGCGAGAGCCTGAGCATCCCGCGCTACGTGCCGACCTCGCCGCCGCAGGGCGATACCGGCGCGGTGAAGGAAGCGGCGCGGCTGCTCGCCAACGCCGAGCGGCCGGTGATCGTCGCCGACCGCGCCGCGCGCACGCCGAACGGCATCAAGCTCCTGGTCGAGCTCGCCGAGGCGCTGCAGTGCCCGGTGGTCAACCAGGGCGCGCGCATGAACTTCCCGAACACGCACCATCTCAGCCGCGCGCCGGGCGTCATCGCCCAGGCCGACGTGGTGCTGGGCCTGGAGCTCTCCGACTTCTGGGCGACCGTGAACGCCTGGGTCGACAACGGCGAGGGCGGCCACGGCGTCAACGAGACCCGCATCAAGGACGGCACCAAGCTGATCAGCATCAGCTCGGTCGATCTCCTGACCAAGGCGAACCTCCAGGACTTCCAGCGATTCCAGGTCACCGACGTGCACATGGCGGCGGACGCGGAAGCGACGCTGCCGGCGCTGATCGAGGCGGTGAAGGCCGCGATCCCGGCCGGCAAGAAGGCCGCGATCGAGCGGCGCGGCGAGGCCTCGCGCAAGGCCAAGGCCGAGGCGCGCGAGCGCAATCTCGCCGCCATGGCGGTCGGCTGGGACGCGAGCCCGATCTCGACCGCGCGGCTGACCATGGAGGTCTGGGCGCAGATCAAGGACCTCGACTGGTCGATGGTCGGCTCCGACCGCCAGATGAGCCGCTGGCCGTCGCGCATCTGGCCGATGGAGAAGCACTACCACCATCTCGGCCATTCCGGCGGCGCCGGCCTCGGCTACAACATCTCCGCCGCGGTCGGCGCCGCGCTCGCCAACCGGGCGCTCGGCCGCTTCTCGGTCAACTTCCAGCCCGACGGCGACTTCATGTATTCGCCGGGCGCGCTGTGGACCGCGGCGCATCACAACATCCCGATCCTGACCGTGATGCACAACAACCGCGGCTATCACCAGGAGGTGATGCACGTGCAGCGCCTGTCGAACCGGCGCAACCGCGTGGCAGCGCTCGGCAAGACGCTCGGGCCGATCGGCACCTCGATCGAGGCGCCCGACATCGACTACGGCAAGCTCGCCTCGTCGATGGGCGTGGTCGGCTTCGGCCCGATCAAGGACCCGAAGCGAGCTCGGCGCCGACGCTCAAGCGCGCGGTCGAGGTGGTCAAGTCCGGCCAGCCCGCGCTGGTCGACGTCTGGACGCAGCCGCGCTGAGGGAGCCGAACATGCGTAGTCGTTGTTTGCGTCAGCGCGGCGGCGATCGCCGCCGGCGCTCGTTGCTCGGCACCGGCGCCGCGCTTGCGGCGTCGGCCGAGAACGGCAAGAAGGTCTACATGACGGTCGGCTGCTGGCAGTGCCATGGCACGGTCGGGCAGGGCGGCGTCACCGGCCCGAAGCTCGCGCCCGATCCGATGCCGCTACGAGACGTTCGCGGCGTTCGTGCGCACCACCAACCGCGCCATGCCGCCCTATCGCGAGCAGGTGCTGTCGAACGCGGACCTCGCCGACATCTACGCCTATCTGCAGTCGGTGCCGAAGCCGGCGGACTACAAGAGCATCCCGCTGCTCGAGCAGATGTCGCGCTGATCGTATCGGACAACACCAAGCCCCGGAGCGATCCGGGGCTTTCATTTTTCGCCTGTTTCAACCAATTCCATACAGCCGCGATGTTGCGGGCGCGCCGGCAAAACCCAATGCGCGCCGCACCATAGCCGGTCTTTTCGAATTGCTCCATGTCTAACCTGAAGCCGTTCTAAATCATTGATATTGCAGCCAGACGTCGCCCGCCTCTAAGGCCGATCGGGGCTGTCACGCGCTTTGAACCGCGTCGTGAGTGCCCGGGGAATCAGGGGTGGGCATCATGATCGAGCGCGGCGTCGCGCAGGCGGATCGCTATCCTGCTTGCAACAGCGGCTGGCATCGGCAGCCTTTCATCGTTGGTCATCGAGGCGAAACGACCACGCGCGGCCGCGCCGGTCGTCGCGGATGCCGCAACGCCAGACGCGCAGGGCCAGGCCATCCAGCTCGGTACCATCGACGTGCGCGGCCGGCGCCGCCGCCCGCCGCGCCGGTGCGCGCCGCCGGCGCCGGCGCCGCCCGCGCCGGTCGGCCGCAGCCAATCGTCGAGGCCAACGCCGGCGGCGACGTCGGCTATCACGCCCAGCAGCACGTCGACGCGCGACCAAGACCAACACGCCGCTGCGCGACATCCCGCAGTCGGTCACGGTCATCACCAAGCAGCAGATCCAGGACATCGGCGCGCAGCGGATCGAGGACGTCGTGCACTACGTTCCGGGCGTCAACTGGCACCAGGGCGAGGGCAACCGCGACCAGATCGTCATCCGCGGCCAGAGCTCGACCGCCGACTTCTTCGTCAACGGCATGCGCGACGACGCCCAGATCTATCGCGACCTCTACAACACCAAGCGGCTCGAGTTCCTGAAGGGCCCGAACGCGATGATCTTCGGCCGCGGCGGCGGCGGCGGCGTGCTCAATCGCGTGCTGAAGGACGCCGACGGCGTGCCGATCAACGAATGGATCGTCCAGACCGGCTCCTTCAACAACAAGCGCGTGTCCGCCGACGTCGGCCACAAGATCACCGACACGGTGTATGCGCGCATCAACGGCGTGATCGAGGACACCGACAGCTACCGCGACTACTTTCATAGCTATCGCTACGGCATCAATCCGACGGTGACCTGGCTGGCGACGCCGCTCACCAAGGTGCAGGCGAGCTACGAATATTTCCGCGACGAGCGGACCGCCGACCGCGGCATCCCTCGTTGAACGGCGCGCCGTTCGCGGGCGCGCAGCCGTCGACCTATTACGGCAATCCGGACGCTCAGCCACACGCGCGTCGATGCAGAGCATCGCGACTGGCCGATGGTCGAGCACGATTTCACCAACGGCCTGTCGGTCAAGAGCCAGACCCGCTTCGCCGATTACCGGCGCATCTACCAGAACGTCTATCCGGGCAGCGCGGTCAATCCGGCGACCGGCACGCTACACGCTGTCGGCCTACAACAACCGCAACGACCGCCAGAACATCCTGAACCAGACCGACTGGACCTATCGGTTCATCACCGGCCGCGGTGAAGCACACGGTGGTGTTCGGCACCGAGTTCGGCAACCAGAAATCCGCCAACGAGCGGTTCACCGGCTTCTTCGCCAACGGCACGGTCGCCTCGGCGCCGATCTCGGCGCTCGCGCCGACCACGTTCCAGCCGGTGTTCTTCAACGGCCTGGCGTCCGACGCCAGGAACAAGACCAACCTCGATCTCGCGGCCGTCTACATTCAGGATCAGATCGAGCTGACGCGCTGGCTGCAGTTCATCGGCGGCGTCCGGTTCGACCGGTTCGACCTGAGCTACGTCAATCTCAACGCGCAGAGCCCGGCGACGTTCGGGCAGACAGTTCGCGCGGATCGACGATCTGGTCTCGCCGCGCGCAGGCGTCGTGGTGAAGCCGATCGACCCGCTGTCGCTCTACGGCAGCACAGCGTGTCCTATCTGCCGGCCTCCGGCGACCAGTTCGGCGCGCTGACGCGCGGTGACCACCGGCTTGCAGCCGGAGAAGTTCACCAACAAGGAGGTCGGCGTCGAAGTGGGACATTCATCCCGCTGCTGACGTTCACCACGGCGTTGTTCGAGCTCGATCGCGAGAACACGCCGATCCGCGACAACACCGGCATCGTCGATCGCGGCCGGCCATTCGCGCGTGCGCGGCATCGAGGCGGGCCTTGCGGGCTATGTCACCGACCAGTGGCAGATCAGCGCCGGCTACGCCAACCTCGACGCGCGCTTCGTCACCGACACGTCGAACGCCGCCGGCGCGTTGGCCGCGCGCGCCGGCAATCATGTGCCGTTCGTGCCGGCGCACACCTATTCGCTGTGGAACCGGTATGACTTCACCTACAATTGGGGCGTCGGGCCTCGGCGTGATCGCGCAGGACGCGTACTTACGCCGCCGCCGACAACACGGTGCAGATGCCGGGCTATGTCGCGCGTCGACGGCGCGGTGTTCTGGCGGCTGAACAAATATCGTCCGCGCCCAGCTCAACGTCGAGAACATCTTCGGCGCCAAGTACTATCCGTCGGCGGACGGCAACAACAACATCACCATCGGTTCGCCGCGCGCGGCGCGCTTCGCGTTGATCGCGAACTTCACCGGCGAGGACCGCCGCGCGCCGATGTGGGGACCGGGGCTGCGCGGAACTGTTCCGGCCGGCGCGCCGGCTCCGGCCGGCCGAGCGGCATCACCGGTGCGCTGCCGGTGAAGGCCTATTGAACGGGGGCCGATGACGCGGATCAGGTTGCGAGGCTCCACGTCGACCGGTGCGGAGGCGAAACCGGTCCACTGGCCGACGACAGGGCGCTGGACAGCCGATGTAACAATAACAGTCCGGGCGGGCGGCACGGCCGGGGCGCGACGGGACTCACGGCAATGCAGGATTTCCGTATGCGTAACAAGGTGTTGGCGGTTCTGCGCGGCCGCGCTCGCTGCTGGCGCTCGCGTGCTGGTGGCGCGGCGATCGGCGCAGCGGCCTTCGCGCCCGCGGCGCCTCGGCCGCGGACGCGCGCCGCGGCGCCGCAGGCGCCGCGCCGCCGCAGCCCGGCGCCTGCGGCACCCCGGCACCGCCGGCCGCGTCCATGCCAGCCGCCGCGCCCAGCGTCGCCGGTGATCGCAACGCGCTGCTGCCGCGCGACCTGTCGCCCTGGGGCATGTTCCTCAACGCCGACATCGTGGTGAAGATCGTGATGATCGGCCTGGTGTTCGCCTCGCTCGTGACCTGGACGGTGTGGCTCGCCAAGAGTCTTGGAACTGTGGCGGGCGAAGCGCAGCGCGCGCGCGGCGCTTGATCGTGCTCAACGAGGCGCGCTCGCTCGCCGAGGCGAACGCGCGGCTCGGCCGACGGCAGCGAGCCGGTGGCGCGGCTGGTGCGCACCGCGCTGCACGAGGCGCAGATGTCGCCGCAACGCCGACCCGGAGGGCTTGAAGGAGCGCGTGTCCTGGCTGCTCGAGCGGGTCGAGGCGTCGTCCAGCCGCCGCATCGGCCGCGGCATGGGGCTGCTCGCCACCATCGGCGCGACCGCGCCGTTCGTCGGCCTGTTCGGCACCGTCTGGGGCATCATGAACAGCTTCATCGGCATCTCCAACGCGCACACCACCAACCTCGCGGTGGTCGCGCCCGGCATCGCCGAGGCGCTGCTCGCGACCGCGCTCGGCCTGTTCGCCGCCATTCCCGGCGGTCGTGATCTACAACGTGTTCGCGCGCTCGATCGGCGGCTATCGCGCGCTGCTCGCGCGACGGCACGCGCGCTGGTGATGCGGCTGGTCGAGCCGCGACTGCGACCGCCTGTCGGTCCCGCTGTCGCGCGCGGCGGAGTAGCGCCGTGGCGATCCGGCTCGGCCACGACGGCGACGATTTCGCGGAAACCCACGAGATCAACGTCACGCCGTTCATCGACGTGATCCTGGTGCTGCTGATCATCTTCATGATCGCGGCGCCGCTCGCGACCGTCGACGTGCCGGTCGATCTGCCGGCGCTCGACCGTCGAGCGCGCAGCAGCGCCCCGACAAGCCGATCTTCCTCACCGTCAAGGCCGATCTGACGCTGGCGCTCGGCGACGATCCGGTGGCGCGCGACGGCGCTGCCGGCGGCGCTCGACGCGGCCTCGCACAACAACCGCGACGAGCGCATCTTTCTGCGCGCCGACCGCGCGGTGAGCTATGGCGACGTCATGGCAGGTGATGAACGCGCTGCGCACCGCCGGCTATCTCAAGGTCGCGCTGGTCGGCCTGGAGGAGCGCGACGCCAAATGACGCGCGCAGGCGCGATCCTTTGCCGGACCGACGACGGGCGAGGACTTCAGGCGCTGGAGCTTGCGCGCCGCGATCGTGCTGCGCCGCCCATGCCGGCGCTGATGGCGAGCTATCTGCTGCTGCCCGCCGCAGCCGTCGCAGGGCGCGCCGCAGGCGCCGGCCGTGATCATCGATCTTGCGCCGCTGCCGGTCGCGCCGGCCTCGCAGGTCGATCTCGCGCCCGGCCCGCGAGATGGTGGAGGCGCAGCCGACGCCGGCCCAGCCGCGACCGCAGCCGAGCCCGAGGTGGTCGAGCCGATGCCGCAGATCGAGGCGCCGGCGCGAGGTGACCTTGCCGCTGCCGGAGCCGAAGCCGAAGGTCGAGGACAAGCCGGCCGAGCAGCCGGAGGTCGCCGAAGCCCGAGCCAGCCGAGGTCGAGCAGCAGACGCCGGCGCCGCGCACCACGGCGGCGCCGCGCTCGGAGCAGCGAGACCGCGCCGACGCCGCGCGCGCCGAGCCCCGGCAGCGCCAGCAAGCAGCGCCGCCATCGCCGAGCTGGCGCGACCTGCGTGGTGGCGCGGCTGCAGCAGAGCCAAGCGCTATCCGAGCGGCGCCGAGGCGCGCCGCGAGCAGGGCGTGGTGACGTTGAGCTTCAGCGTCGACCGCAACGGCCGGGTGCTGTCGCGCAGCATCGCGCAGCAGCTCCGGTCATCGCGGCGCTCGACCAGGAGGTGCTGGCGCTGGTGCAGCGCGCGCAGCCGCTGCCGGCGTTCCCGGCGGCGATGACGCAGCAGGTCGGTCCACCTGACGGTGCCGATCCGCTTCTCGCTGCGCTAGCGCTGAGTTGTTTCGTCCTGAATTGCCGCGCGACGCGCTTCACCTCTCCCATCGGGAGCGTCGGGTCCGCCCTCATCCTGAGCGAGCACTCGCGATGCGAGTGCGTCTCGAAGGAGAGGGCGGCCCGTGACTGCACTTGAGTGCGCTGGCGAGCGTCGTCGGCCTCATCCTTCGAGACGCCCGCCTCGGCGGGCTCCTCAGGATGAGGGTCTGATCTCGGCGCAAGCCGGAGCGCAGCGTTTCGCGATTCTTCCGCCAAAGCAGTCGTGCGCCGCAGCGCTATTCCTTCAGCAGCGCGTCATAGGCGGCGCCGAAGCCCTTGAACGACACCGGCAGCGCGATGTCGCGCTGTTGGCGTCCTTGAACACCAGCTTGCCGGCTTCGCTCGCGGCGCGCCATTTCCGGATGACGTCGTCCTTGACGTCGATCAGGCCGAAGCACGCGTTCGCCACGCAATATTTGAACTCGGCCAGGATGCCCTCGTCCTTGTCGCTGGTCTGGAGCCTGACGCCGGTCGGCAGCCACACGCTGGTCGGCACCTGGATCGACGAGCACGGACCGGCTGCCGCTGACCGGCTTGCCGATGCCGATCTGGGTCAGCACGCCGGCCTGGCCCTTGAGCTGGGTGAACTGCACCATCTCGCAGAGCCTTCTGCACCGGCGGGCCGGGCCGGCTTTCGCAGCGGACGATCCAGTCGTCGTAGGTCGCCGAGGTCTGCTGCGGGGAGGGCGCTGGCGGGCTGGCCGGCGGCGCCGTCTGCTGCGCGGCGGCGGGGCCGGCGGCGAACAGGACGCAGGCAACGACGCGTCCGAGGGGCCATCGCGCTGCGCTCATGATCGGTACGAAGCCTTCTCTCGCTGTCCCCGGCACGAGGCGCGCAGGATTGCGCAAGGCGGCCGACCGATCAAGCGCACCGCCGTCACGCATCGGCAAAGTCACCCGTCAGGTTTGGCAACCAGGCGCGAATCGCGGCGAACCGCGGAACGCCTTGGGCGTTATCTCTGCACGGGCGAACCTTACGTTCACGGAGTTGCAGATGGCCAAGCGTCGAAAATATTCCAAAGGGGCGAGCCGGGAGGTGAAGAACGAAATGCATCGCTACAAGCGTGGCACCGCCAAGAGCGGCCCGGGCGGCCGGGCCGGCAGGGTGAAGAGCCGCAAGCAGGCGATTGCCATCGCGCTCTCCAAGGCGAGGAAGAAAGGCAAGAAGGTGCCGCGCAAGAAGCGCTGAAACAGCGGGGAGCGATCCAGTCTGCGCTGGTGGCGGTTTCCAAGCCCCATCCAAATCCCCACTCAAGCCCCCACGATCGGCCTTCAGCGTCCGGGCGCCGGAATGCGCCTTGATCGCGCGACCGCGCTTGCCGCCTTGCGCTTTCGGAAAGCCCCATGAGATAGCCATATCTCACTCGCATGCCGGGGTTTGCGCACCGCTTCAGGTCTGCGCGACCAATGGGAAACGGCAGGGAGCGGACCATGAGCGACGCAGCAATGGCGCCGAAACCCCGGGTGGTGATCGTCGGCGGCGGCTTCGGCGGGCTTTCGGCCGCCAAGGCGCTGGCCCGTGCGCCGTTCGAGATCACGCTGATCGACCGCAACAATCATCATCTGTTTCAGCCGTTGCTCTATCAGGTGGCGACCGCGGGGCTGTCGCCGGCCGACATCGCGTCGCCGATCCGCGGCATTCTCCGCAGCCAGCGCAACGTCAAGGTCATGCTGGCCGAAGTGTCGGGTGTCGATACCGCCCGCAAGGAGGTGATCGCCGACGGCCGGCGCATTCGCTTACGATTATCTTGTGGTCGCGACCGGCGCGCAGCACGCCTATTTCGGCCACGACGATTGGGCGGCGTTTGCGCCGAGCCTCAAGACCATCGACGACGCCACCGCGCTGCGCCGCCGCATCCTGCTGGCCTTCGAACGCGCCGAGAACGAGGCCGACGCCGACGAGCGCCGCCGGCTGATGACCTTCGTCGTGATCGGCGGCGGGCCGACCGGCGTCGAGATGGCCGGCGCCATTGCCGAATTGGCCAAGCGCGCGCTGGCCGCCGACTTCCGCGCGATCGACCCGCGTTCCGCCCGCATCATCCTGGTCGAGGCCGCGCCGCGGCTGCTGACGCCGTTCGACCCGTCGCTGTCGGCGGCCGCGCACCGCGCGCTGGAGCAGCTCGGCGTCGAGGTCAAGCTCAACGCCGCGGTGAGCGAATGCAACGGCGAGGGCGTGCGCGCCGGCGAGGCGTTCATCGGCGCGCGGACCATCATCTGGGCCGCCGGCGTGATGGCGTCGCCGGCCGGGCGCTGGCTCGGCGGCGAAACCGATCGCGCCGGCCGCCTCAAGGTGCGTGCCGACCTGTCGGTGCCCGGCCATCCCGACGTGTTCGTCATCGGCGACACCGCGGAGGTCACCGCCGCCGACGGCACGCCGCTGCCCGGCGTCGCCCCTGTCGCCAAACAACAGGGCCAGTACGTCGCCCGCGCCTTGATCGCGCGCCATCAGGGCCGCACCATCGAGGCGTTCCGCTATCGCGACTATGGCCTGCTCGCCACCGTCGGCCGCTCAAGGGCGGTGGCGCAATTCGGCAGGCTGCACCTCTCCGGCCTCATTGCCTGGGTGCTGTGGAGCGTCGCCCACATCTATTTCCTGATCGGTTTCCGCAACCGCTCCATCGTCGCGCTCAACTGGGCCTGGAGCTACCTCACGTTTCAGCGCGGCAGCCGGTTGATCACCGGATTGCAATCGCCAGAGCTCGACGAAGCGAGCCAACCCGAACGGGTGGAGCCGCGATCGAAGGCGGGCTAGCGCCTGTCGGGGTGAAACGTTGCGCACTCGCTATAAGCCGGCGGGCAAGCCGCCGGCCGGTGCGTCAATCCGCGATCGGGCACCCAATTAGACGCTGCCGATCGATGCGCACCGTGCTCTTCGAATTGAATTTGGTCTCTCTTCCTGCCTATTGTGAACCGGCGAATCCAAGCAGCTTGTCGAGACGTTGATCCTCGGAAAGTGTCGTTTGCCGAGCCCGTGCGTGTACCTTCTCCGCGGATCGCTGGCTCGAAGCTCTCAACCAGTAACCGGCCGCCGGAGGCACGATCTCCCGTTTCCGCAGCCCTGCTGCGAGTGCGCGGAGTAGGCTGCGGCCACCAAAGCGCTGAAAGATCTCATCGTCGAGTGCCGCAATTGACTCAAAGCTCCCAGGGTCCCCTTGGCGACCCGCGCGGCCGAACAGCTGGCGATCAATTCGGGAAGATTCATGAAACTCGCTCAGTATCACGTGCAAGCCATCAGCTTCCTTGACCGTTGGATGCAGTTTAATGTCGGTACCGCGACCGGCCATATTGGTTGCGACGGTTACGCGGCCGGGCTGTCCGGCAGCCGCGACGATTTCGGCCTCTTGGCGATCCTGCCGCGCATTGAGCACCACTGGATGTAACCCGGCATTCTTCAATAGCCTTCCGACGTGCTCGGATGCGTCGACCGATCGCGTGCCAATCAGGACGGCCCGATTCTGGGCTCTTGCGGCCTGTGCGCTTTCGACCACCGCGTTCCACTTCAGATCTGCGGTACGAAAGACGCGGGTCCCGAGGTCTCGTCGTTGAAGTGGGCGGTTGGTTGGAATCGGCACCACAGATAGGCCGTAGATCGCTCGAAGTTCGCCGGCGGTCTCGATTGCCGTGCCGGTCATCCCACACAGGTGAAGGTAGCGGCGGAAGAAGCGCTGGTACGTCATCCGTGCAAGAGTGTGTCGACGCTGCGTTATGGTGCAGCTCTCCTTTGCTTCGATGAGCTGGTGAAGGCCGAGTTCCCATGATCGATCGGGCATGACACGGCCCGTGTACTCATCGACAATCTGAATCTTGCCATCCCTTACGATGTAATGGATATCCCGATGAAAGAAATGTAGTGCTGAGAGTGCCTGCTGAACCAGCTCTTCCCGGGCCTGCCGGATGGCCCAGATCCCCGGGGATCCCTCGGCAAACAACGCGAGCCGACGCTCGCCTTGTGGCGTCAAACGCACCAAGCGCTGACCTGCGCGAAGCTGATAATCTTCGCCGCGCGAGAGCCGGCGTGCAACGTCAAGCGCCACTTCATACGGCCGCACTTCGCTCTCGCCTTCGCTCTCAACTCCCGACAGGATCAAAGGTGTCCGTGCCTCGTCGATGAGAACGCTGTCCGCCTCATCGACGATCGCAAAGTGCAGGCCACGCAGCACGAGCATCGGCTGCGGTTTCGCAGATCCTTGCCGGAAGGTCCGATCGACAAGGAGCTGGGCCCGCGTGCCGCGCGCGCCGAGGGCAAGCCGGTCACGAAGATAGTCGAAGACCAATTCCTTGTTCGTGCAGTAGGTAATGTCGCAACTGTAGGCGCGCTGGCGCTCGGCAGGGTGCTGGCCCTGCTCGATAAGTCCAACTTTCAGACCGAGTGCGCCATAAACCGCACGAAACTGCTCGGCGTCTCGCTGCGCCAGATAGTCATTGACCGTGACAATGTGCACTGCTCGACCTGAGAGGGCGGCGGCGACTGCAGGCAAGATCGCAGTTAGCGATTTGCCTTCTCCTGTCTGCATCTCGGCAAGCGCGCCATTCATCATCGCGGCGCCCCCAGCGATCTGCACGCGAAAGTGCCGCATTCCTGCATGTCGGCGCGCAGCCTCGCGGGCAAGCGCGAATGCGAATGCCAACCCGTCCCCATCTGGGCCCGCGCCTGAAAGGCGCACGCGAAGTCCATCAGCGAGTTGGCGCAAGCGCTCGTCCGCAGCGGGTTGTATCGTTCCCTCGTAGCCCTCCACTCGCCGGGCGAAGCGCTCGAACCTCGTCTGCTCCGACGTGAGATAAGGCGATGCCCGCCCCCAAAGACTTAACAGCGCGCGATCAAGGCGATTGTCCTGCCAATCCCTGCGCTCGTCATACGCGGCACCTGGCGAAATCACGTCCGGTTGGTGGAGCCGCGGTGCTCGAAGCGCGATCGTCATGGCTTACGCATACAGACGGGACAGCACGAGTTGCCGCACCCGTCGCCACATCTGATAGCCGACCGGCTCCCAAGAGTGATCGAAGCGCACATTGGCGCGGCTGCCAAACGCCGCTGATATCTCATCAGACAATAGCTCGATGTCGAACTGAAACACCCGCTGAAGCGTCTTCGTACCCTGCGAGTCGCGCGGATCGATCGGCAACGCTCCGCCAGCCATGCCGCCGAGGGCCTTGCTCGGCAACTCGTCACGTCCCGCCGGAACTTCCCTAATGATGCGAGCTGGAATGACCGCGTCTACCCGGGCCATTGGCCTTACGGAAACCTGCTGCAGCCGGTTTCGCACCAGATCGATATCGTCCTGCCGTACTGTCGCTCGCACAATTCGCGAGCCTGGCGGTAAGACATAGCCAATGATTTGGCCCTCCTTGAAATAACGTCCCGACAGGTCATGCGGATTTGCCAGTGAAAACGTTCCGTCGGCCCGACTGCGTGCAATGAGGAGGTCCGCGCGTGTTTGAACGGTCGCGAGCTCGGCCTGAACATGCCGGAGCTCCATTGTTGTGATCTCGGCCTTTGCGCGGTCGACAAACCGTTCTGCAGCCAGCCTCGCCTCAAGTTCGATGACTTGCGCCTGCAGGATCCCCTGCGCGGCCTTGATAGTCAGTTCTTCGCTTTCGACGAGACCGTCCCCAACCGAGACTGTGCGTCCTGGTTCGACCAACAGCCGGCGCACGAACCCGCTCGTGCCAGCCCGCAGGCTGGCCGTTTCCGGGAGCCAGACGACGCCTTCTGTTGTGGTGTAGAGTGGCGCCGGAATCCAGAACAGCGCAAACGCGCCGATCGACAACAGGCCGCAAGTAACCGTCACCGCTCGGGCACGGTTGTGTTGCAAACGCGGGCCGGCAAACACCTGCCAGAGTGCTTTCCCGATGGGCAGAACGATCCCGGTCAGGATGCCCCATAACGCGATCAGTACCCCGACGACGAGATATTCCGACGCGATGAATAGTGCGATCGCCAGCACGATGCCGACCCGGTAGAGAAACGACGCGGGTGCGTACAGGAGCAGCCAGCCTCGCTCCCCTGGGGCGACCGTAAAAACCGGGAGCCCTTCCGTGCCGAACAAGTACCTCTCTGCGAGATAGGCCCAGTAGCGCGTCGCACGTTGGGCGAGATTAGGTATCTCAATAAGATCCGCGAGAATGTAGTAGCCGTCATAACGCAGCAACGGGTTGCCGTTGAAAAGGACCGTCGATAGTCCCGCTACGATCATGGCGTTATAGGCCAGTGCGCGAACGAGGCCTGGCTCGACCGTGAGCCAGATGTACAGCGCCAATGCAGCGACAAACAATTCGACGATCATGCCGGCCGCGCCGACGAGTGCGCGATGCCACTTGTTGCGGAATTCCGCTGCTGCCGACGCATCGACGTAAGGCATCGGCACGAAGACCAGAAACATCACGCCGATCTCGTGAACAGTTCCTCCGAATGCCTTTACGGCGTATCCATGACCGAGTTCGTGCAGCCCCTTGAGCACGACGAAGCAGACCACCATCAATGCTATATTATCCAACGCGAGCAGTTGGTCCGAGGAGCTAGCGCTGAGCTCTTGCCAATGTTGGGCGCTCAGGAGTAGCGCCGGCAGCACAACCAGTGTCCAGAGAATGGTGCCTGACCAACTGAAAACCCAACCCACCAAGGGCAGAGTTCGCTCAAAGAATTTGTCCGGATGCCAAAAGCGAAATCGGAATGCCAGTGGGTTTGCGATGTTTCCGAGCAAGCGTGCCCGCTCCATCTTCGCGCCCCGCTCCAGTAGCTCGCGAGCATCCGGTGGGACCTCCGTCTGAATGAGGTCCGCTGCGTGCAGTTGTGCCAGCAGCTGAATGATCTCACTTTGACCTGGCGCGTCCTCTGCGAGGCGTGCCGCGGCGTCCTGCCACAGCTGGTCAACGGTACGCGTACCATCCATTCCGCCGACGACCATGTAACTCGCGGTCGACAGCCGATGGGCGCGGCCGTTGGCGTGATCATGCAGTACGTACCAACTGCTGCCTCGATATCGATGCCGGCTTATCGAGGTATGCGCCCGCAATTTCGGCCGCAGGCTTGCGACTCGATACCATGAGTTGCTGAGAAAGCGCCCACCGCTCATGTGCACGAACTCACGGCAAGTATTTCCATGCGACCAACCGCAGCCAATCCATCAGGCTGCGCGTCCATATCCACAACAGCGAGCGTTCGCCCGTTTCGATTTTCGCGACGCCCTCCATCCCAGGTCGTAGGCTGGATCCCGGCTGGGTCACTCGGGCCTCAACGCGAAACGAATTGCGGCCTTCTTCCGCGACGTTGACCGGCATGATCTTTGTCACAATCAAGGGCAGGGGATCGCCAGGCATACCGGCGAGGGCAACGATCCCTTTTTGGTTGGTCGACACGTAGCGCACGTCGCGTTCGTCCACGTGGATCACCACCCGATAGGAGTCGAGCGGAGCGAGTTCGAATAGCGCTTTGCCTTTCTCAACTGGCGAGCCGAGCATCTGGCTCAAGTCTCCGGAGACGACAATGCCGTCGAATGGCGCGACGATCCGGGAGCGGGCCAACTTTTCGTCCGCGAGGGCGAGCTGGGATTCTGCCTGTCGGATTTGAGCTGCCAGAACGATCTGATTTGATCGATCGTGCTTGGCAAGCGCCTCCCGTTGCTTTTGCGAGGCCTTGTCGCGCTCGGCACGCCACTTCATCTGCTCAAGGACGAGATCTCGATCGTCGAGCGCCACCAGCAGATCGCCGCGCTTCACGATGTCTCCAGCGCGCGCTAGGGCCGATCGGATGAAGCCATCGAACGGCGCCACCGCCGCGCTCTGCATTTCACCTTCGATGACAGATTTGGCGGTGACCCGGTGTTCCGCCTTGGCAAACACCAGGAACAACACAAGACCCACTAGGCCCGCCACTGCCAGCTTCAGGGATATCCTTCGCGGACCCAGCAGAGCTACAGAGCCATCCGCGACCATGTCCGCCAGCCGCCCCGAAATCAGTTTGCTGGTTTGAATCTGCAATCCGACGACTGGTCCAAGGAGACCCCCGACACCTTGGGCCAGTTGTAGCGTGTCCTTGTCGAATGGCTCGCTGCCGTGACGCTCGAATGTCAGAGCGCCGATGGAATGACCGTTACCGTTGACGAGGATCACGGATGTCACTGAGGCGCCGACCACTCTTGCCGATTGGGCAAGCGCCTGATGCGCCAAGGCGACGGCGTGCCGGGTAGTTGGCAGCGGTGGATAGGCAATCGACGAACGTTGGTCGAGAGCTTCCTCCATCGCGTTCTCGATCGCCTCAACCAGTCGCGCTTGCGCCTTGAAGCTGGCGGAATGAGAGATGGCACGCAGCCGGATGCTGCCGTTGCGCTTCACAAGCCCCAACGAGACGCGATCGCATTGCAGCCGTGTAGCGAGATCGTTTACCAGGGCTACGGCCATGCCCTGCATTCGGGGCTGAGCTCCAGCCACCGCGAGTAAATCCAGCGACGATGCGGCGCGCTCGGAGTCGCGCGAAAGATGCCTCGCACGTTCCGCCCATGGCAGCGTCTCGAGCCATCCAGCGCCCCATCGCAGTTGTTCGGCGACGCTCTCTGGATTGAACGCCGCCGCGCTCCCGATCGCGAGGGCAACGGCAACGACGGCCACGGGCTGACTGCCAGTCCCTAAGGGCAAGGCAAGCAGGGTACCGCAGGAGGGAGTGGAAATTGGATCTAGTTCGCGTCGAACCTGCACAACCACGGTTCGCCGTTGCGCCGAAGCCTGCTCGGCAAGGCGCATAAGGTCCTCAAGATACGGATTGCGGCTGGGCCAAGAGGTTGTTGCAACCCTCAGGCCACGGGCTGGAGCCGGCATCATCAGCAGAGCGCCGAGGGTTCCGGAAATGCGCGCGCATTGCGCAGACAACCATGCGGCGGAGAATCGCGCTTCATCTGCTGCGTCGGCGAGCCCGCTCCATTGAGCTTCGGGCTCCGACGTGATGAGACGCATTTGCGTGAGCGGCTCGGCTGGACCTCGATTGCGCTCAAGCATCTGACGTCCCTCAACCACTAGGATAGCCAATCCCGGCTTGCCGCTTTATCGATCAACGATCATTCAGCCCTCTCGGTTAACAGCATGCCCAGCCTGCTGCCGATAGCTTAAGCAAAAATGCGTGCCTCCTTTTAGACAAGTCAGCGGCTTTGATTCGATCCCAGCGTCGCGCAGCATGACCGCACACGCTCTTTGCAGGGACCGCGCACCACTTTGGGCCGACGCTGTCTACGAGTGTTGAAGCTGCGTTCAGGAAATGTTTGGCATAACGTTACACGCGCTACTCTCGGCCGTCGAAAATCCATTTATCGGGGTGCAAACTCTTCGTGGGCGCCCGGCATCGGTCGGCGCCTTGACATTCTGGTGCAACGGGATGCGCGGCGCGCGCATCGTCGGGAAGTCCAATGCGAGGTCGTCGCCATCCTGCATTGCGCCCTTGGCCAACCATCGGCCTTCTCTTCACGTTGCTATGTGCTGGGGCCATCGGCGCAACGGAGATGCCCGGAGGAGACACGTCGAGCCCAGAGTTCGACTGTGTCATCGAGCCGCAGCAGATCGTAAAACTCGCGAGTCCGGTCGTGGGCGTGGTTGCGCGCCTCGATGTCGATCGTGGCGATCGGGTAAGCAAGGGACAGATCGTCGGAAAACTGGAAGACGGGGTCGAGGAAGCCGCCCTGAATCTCGCTAGAGCACGTGCTAGTAACGAACACACCATAAAGTCCATCCAGGCACGTCTGCATTACCTGCGGCGGAAGCATGCACGTTTGGACGAATTGCACAGCAAAGCGGTCGGCTCGCTTGCGTCCCTTGAGGAGGCCGAGGCGGAGTCAAAGGCGGTCGAACAGCAGCTGAAGGAGTCGGAACTCAGCAAGGTGCTTGCGCACCTTCAGATGCTCCATTCGGAACAACTGCTCTATCAGCGCACATTGCGGAGCCCAATTGACGGTATCGTGGTCGAGCGATTGCTCGTCCCTGGCGAGTACCGAAACGAGCAAACGCCGATTCTCACGCTTGCGGATATTGGCGTACTACGGGTCGAGGTTTTCGTGCCCATCGCCTACTACAACCAGATCATCCAGGGTAGCAAAGCGCGCGTGGCGCCGGAGCCGCCGATCGGGGCAGCTACGCTGCAACAGTGATTGTCGTCGACCGAGTGCTCGATGCCGCGAGTGGGACGTTCGGCGTACGGCTAAGTCTTCCGAATGACGATCTCCGCTTGCCGGCAGGAATTCGCTGCAAGATTTCCTTTGAACTGCAGCGCGATGGAACTGGGGCCGCACTTGCAAAGAGTCGACTCTGATAATCTCTGCGCGAGTTGACTCCAACGTTACATCGCTTTTTTCATAACCAATTGATCTGACTTGCTCCCACGCCGGACGACCACTGATGGAACCGGCGATAGATCAACCTGAAAATCGTCGTCGTATCCTTTCCGGGTCCGCTAACGCGGCTGCTCGGATGTTACAACAAAATGTCTGACAAGTTGGCAAGCCTGAGTCACTCGCAAATTACTATAGAACGGAAGGTCAGATTGCATTCTGGTCTCGTCCGGTCTACTTCTTTTCACTCTGAGCTGCGGAGGCTTTCCTATCGAATTAACGGGAGGCGACGATGCACGCTTTTCAACCGACTCAGCAACGTTTGTCCGCAAGGCCGCTCGATTGGTTCTTACGCGACAGAGCTCGGCCTCCCAGAAAGAAAATCATTTGGAATAGAGGCACTCGAGAGTCGTCTGCTGCTGTCGGCCGTGCTGACCGCGCCCGATTGGGTTGACCAGGGGCCGGCCCCCGCCGAACAGAGCGGCGTCGTCGTGCCCCAGAACAACGAGGTCAGCGGCGCTGTGCAAAGCATCGCCGTCAACCCGAACAATGCATCGCAGATCGTCATTGGCACCGTGAACGGCGGAGTATGGCGCACGACCAACGCGAGTACAGCCAGTGCCGCGGACATCGCGGCAATAAATTGGACTCCGCTTACCGACCAGCTTGGGTCGCTCTCCGTCGGTGTGGTCGCCTATGATCCGGCCGACGTCACCGGCAATACCTTCTACGCAGGCACCGGACATTTTGGAAACAGCTTCAACTCGGCGGGGGGCCCTGTAGGGCTCTATCGCACGACGGATGGCGGTGCCACCTGGACGGTCCTGGGCGACGACGGCTCTGGGGTCAACATCCTGGCGGGCAATCGTATCAAGTCGATTGCCAGTTGGTCGGCCAGACCATCCTCGTCGGGACAATCAACGGTGCCGGAATTGGCCATATTGTCCAGGCCGGAGACGGTTCCCGGGACTACGAAGTACCTCGGGGGCGGATCCCAAAGCACCGACGGTGGGACCACGTTCGCACTGGTTGGCGCGGCGACAGGCCTACCGACTGGGGCAGTGACTTCGGTAGTCTTCGACCCAAACAACGCGCAGCAGGCGTTCGCCGCGGTCGCCAGCCAGGGGGTCTTCATCAGCACCGATGGCGGCGCAAATTGGAATCCCTTCAGCACCGGGCTCACCAACGCTGCCCGGATCTTCGGATATCGAACTGGCGATCCAAAACATCGGCGGCGTGACGACACTGTTCGCGACCGTTGCAACGGGGAACACGCTCAACGGGGTCTTCAGCACCAACAACTTTGCCGGGACCGGCAATTGGGCGGCGCTGGCGGGTGCGTTGCCAGCGGCCAGCGGCGGGGCCGCCTTCGGGGAGAAGAATCAATTGGTAGCCGATCCCGTCAATCCAGGCGTTGTCTATTTGGCAGGGCAGGGTGCCAGCGCCATTTTCCGTTTCGACCCCGGTGGTGGGGGAAATTGGGTGCAGATCAATGGGCCAGGCAACGCGCTGGGGGGCACGACCCCGCACGCCGACCCCCGCGATCTGGTGTTCCTGGGCAACAACACGTTGCTGGAAGTGGACGACGGCGGCTTCTACTTCCTCCAAGATCCGACCAACGCGGCTGCCAACAGCTGGAACTCGTTCAACGGTAATCTTGGTGCCTTCGAGATTTACTCGGTGGCCTACAGAAATTCGACCAATGACGTCATCATCGCCGGTACGCAGGACAGCGGCTCGCCCCATCAGAATGGTCCCGACGACCTCACCTGGACCCGGCAACTGGGCGGGGAGGGACGGCCCAGGCCGTCGACACGACGTCACTGGGCGGCGACGTTTTCCGCTACTCGCTGGGCAACAACTTCGGCTCCTTCGAGCGCAATCGCTTCACCAACGCCAACGCCTTCGTCAACCAAGCGCAAGTAGGGCTGAGGTCCGCTTTCGGGAACGCCGATCTGAGCGGCTTGAATGCCGCCGATCAAGCCCAAACCGGATTCTTCTTTATACCAGTCGCCCTCAACGCCGCCGATCCGCGGATGATGATGCTGGGCTTCAACGGCCTCTACGAGGACGCCGACACCACTGCCGCCAACGGCTTCGCCGGCGACGTTATCACCGACATCACGGCTGGACTGGGAGGCAACAATTTACTCACCGCCATAGCTTATGGCGGTTTTCGGGGCGGAACCGGTTTTGCCAACGTGGCGGTTGTCGGGGATTTCACTGGAGGGCTTTGGTTCCGTGGCGAGACCGGTGCTGCGTTCGCGAACATCACCGCGCAGATCGGCACCGGGGCCAAGATCAACAGCATTGCGCTCGATCAGCAGGATTGGCGGCGCGTTTATGTCGTCTCGAACAACCAGGTCTTTTTCACTGCCAACATCACCGACCTTGTCCTCAATCCGTTCCAGGTCATTGGCGGTGGGGGCGGTGACAACCTGAACAGTCTGACGTCTCAGTTGCGGAGCGTCGAGGTGGTCGGCAGCACGCCGGTGGTTGGCGGCCTCGGCGGACTATTCCGCAATGTCGGAGGCGTTTGGAGCGAATACGGCGAGGGACTACCCAACACGGTCGTCCGCGACGTTCAGTGGGATGCGGCCACTGACGTGCTGGTTATCGGCACGTTCGGACGCGGCGCGTGGACGATTGACGACGCCAGCGACACGATCACTGACGTGGCGGCGTTGCAGATCTTCGGTGACGAGGACTTCTTCGGACAGGACGACACGATCCGTCTGGTGATCGACGAGGCCAATCCGAGCCTGCTCGACGTGTTCATCAATGGCGAGCTGTCGCAATTCCAGCTGTCCGTGATCCAGCAGATCAACGTGTTCAGCCTGGGCGGCAACGACACGCTGATCGTCGACAGCAGCTTCGGGCTGATCAATGTCGCGAACGGCATCCGCTACAACGGTGGCGACGGCAGCGATGCAGCTGCGGCTGGAGCAGACGGACGGACCGATCCGTGGGACAGCGATACCTACAGCGTCGGGCCGGCGATCGGGTCAGGCGTGAGCACGATCGTCGGCGGCGGGACGGCCGGGACGCAGGTGGTGTTCTTCGAGGATCCTCGAGCCGGTGGTCGACCTGGTGCCGGCGGACGAGTTGATCGTGAACGGCACGCCGACGGGCAATGCGATCAACTACTCCGGCGGCTACGCTGGTCACGACCGGCCTGGTGAGCATCGACGAGCACGAGACGATCGAGTTCTACGAACAAGGCGGCGCTGATCATCAATGCCGGTGCCGGCGGCGACACGATCAATGTGAACAACGCGGAGACACGCCGACCTCGCTCACCGTGATCACGATCAACGGCGGCGATCCGGGCAGCGGAGACACCCTCAACATCACCGGAGTCGGAGCGGGCGCCGTCACGGTCAACACCGCGACGAGCGCGATCACGGGCGCCACCGGTGCAGCGGCGCGGTCTCGGTCAGCTACAGCGGGATCGAGAACCTCAATCTGAATGCCGGGATCGGCAACCTGACGATGACGACCACGGCCGCCGACGACACGGCGGTGGTGACGCCCGGATTGGCGGCTGGTGCAAACAGCGGAGCGATCCACTCGAGCGGAGCGGTGCCGCAGATCGTCTTCGTCAACAGCGGGACCTTCACGGCGCCAGCTCGGAGGCGGTGACGACAATCTTGTCGTGAACGGCTCGGCAGATGCGGACACCATTGCGGTCTGCGGCACGGCGGTGGCGATCACCGGACGCCGGACCGTCAACTACACAGGTGCTGAGCACCTGACCGTGAATGGCCATGCGCGGCAGCGACACGTTCAATGTCACGCCGGCTGCCTGCGGTCGGGATCTTCATCGATGGTGGCGATCCGGACGGCGTGAAGCCCGGCGACCTGCTCAAGATCATCGCAGGCGGCAACCCGGTCACCTTCAACGCCGGTCCCGAGACCGACCAGGGCGGCTTCCTGGTCGGGGCCAACCAGCCGGTGAGCTTCGATCACATCGAGTCATTGGCAATCGACTGGCAGCGGTCCCGCCGTCATCAACGGCACCAATGGACCGGATGCGATCACGGTCATCGCGCGGGACGAGCACGTACAATGCCGCAGCCGATGGCAATCAGGACTTCACGGTCTCGGTCAATACCGGGCCCGACCTGCTGTTCCTCAACGTCGCCTCGCTCGACCATCAACTCGCTGAGCGGCAGCGACCAGATCACGCTGCAAACGCCGGCGCCCAACAACGCAGTCTGGGACGTCGACGTGACGATCAATGGCGGGCCGCCTGCTGCCGACACCGACCAGCTGATCGTGCAGACCCCCGGGACCGGCTGCCGAGATCGTGGTCTACACACCCAGTGCGGCCCGATGGCGGCACGCTGACTCACTCTCGTGGGCTCGACGGTGATCATGGTCATCGATCGAGGTGCTGATCTACGACGGGCAGGGCGACAATGACAGCCTGACGGTCGTCGGCACCGCGGGCGATGACGTGATCGTCCACAACCCGGGCGCCAATGGTCAGGCGGGCAGCTTCTCGGTCAATAGCCCTGCTGCCGCTGAGCTATCAGAACCTCGGTGGCGGCGGGCAGCTTGACCGCCAATGGCGGGGGCGGGACCAATGACACGCTGATCTACAACGGCACGGCGTCCAACGACAACTTCACCATCGGGATCTGCCGGGCCAGATCAACCTGAACTGCCGGCTGGTGGTCAACACCGCCGGGATCGAGACCCTGACGCTGAAGGGCTTTGCCGGCGACGACACCTTCACGCTGGTGCCGGCGATCTCGGCCACGGGCTACACCACCATCAACCTCAATGGTGGCGACCAGGCTTCCGCTGCGCGGCGATCGGGTGTTCCTGATCGGGACTGCCGGGGCGGACGATATCGTGATCAGCGGTCAGACCGTCGAGCTCGGCGGCAAGACCGATCAATCGGAAGCGGGATCGAGGACATTCGGCTCGAATGCTTTGGGAGGCGACGATCGCATCACCTACAACGGCGTCGATGGGCGTGACCGAGAACATCACGGTCAGCTCTTCGGGCGCGACCGGCGGCGGCCAGATCAGCATCCCGGGCGTCGCGCTGGTGAACTTCGCCGGCGTCGAGCGGATCAGGGTCAACGGCAACATGCCGACGCCGACCGAAACCGACACGCTGACGTTTGCCGGCACCAACGCGGCCGACACGTTCAACATCAATCTCGCGGCGGATCGGCACAGATGCCGATCCGGTCCTGCGGCTGCGATCACTGGCGGCACGCTGCGGATCATGCTGCGAGAACTACACCAACTTCGACACGCTGCGCGTGCTCGGGCTTGACGGCACCGACACCTTCAACGTCAACCACGGCAGCAGGCCCGAGCACGGGCCGCAATCTGTTCGTCGATGGCGGCCTGCCTTCGGGCAAGAAGAAGTCCACCGACAACCTGAACATCTTCTACACGCCGCCGCGTCCGAGCATCATCCACAGCGCCGCGACGCAGGATCCGGACGCCGGCATCGTCGATCTCAACTACGGCACCGCACGCTTCGTCGATTCAGTACGACGACATCGAGCAGGTCGTGATCAGAAAGACCTGATCACAACACAACACAGGGCAGGGCTCACCACAGAAAGGCGAGCCCGGTGCCCATCATAAGCATTTGAACCGCGAGACGGCGGATCAACGGACTGTCGCTCAGCGGTCGGCCGCGCCAGGGGCGATTGCGTCGCCCTTGGCTGCAATGAGGAGGCGACAATGGGCGCGATCTTCAAGAATTATTCTGGCGCGATCATTCGCTTTATGGTGATCGGCTTTCGATCCTGCCGGACAGGAAATCCTTGGTGCTCGAGCTTCTTGAGCCTCGGCTCCTGTTATCGGCGACCTTGGTCGGCGTACCAGACTGGTCTTTTCAGGGGCCAGCGCCGATCATCAGCGATGCCAACGAGATCAACGTCATCGCTGCACCTGGCAATGCTGCCGGCGGCGCAATTCAAGATGTGGTCATCCGTCCAATCCCAAGCACAACTTTGTTCCAAATATACGCCGCGACCGTCAACGGCGGCGTGTGGCGGAGCGACAACGCCGACCCCGCCAATCCGGGCGATATCACTTGGACGCCGCTCACCGATCAGCAGCGGTCTTTGGCAATGGGCTCGATTGCCGTCAGCTCTCTTGATGCCGCCGGCAACACCCTCTTCGCGAGCACGGGCAGTTTCAGCAATCTTGGTACGGCGGGCGGTCCTGCAGTCGGAATTCTGAGGACGACTGATGGTGGGGTGACGTGGAAAACGTTCGTACTCACTCCGGCGGCGGGCGAGCCGAAAGCGCAGACAATCTTGCCGACGGGTATCGATCTCGACGCAGGCGCGGGTGTCCAGGAAATGATCCTTGTGGGCACGCTGGGCGGCGGAATGTTCCGCAGCGATGATAATGGTGAAACTTACACGCCAATCAGCGGTCTGAATGGACTGCCGAATGGCAACGTCACCCAGCTTGTCGCCGATCCCAACAACGCCAACCAGTTCTATGCGGCTGTTGCGGGCCAAGGCGTCTTCCAAGGCCTCTTCAATGGTACGATCATCAATTGGACGGCTGTCGATACCGCAGGATTGACGAATGCGGGGACGTCTGGCGACATCCAGCTCGCGGTCCACGACGACGGCGCCAATACGGTTCTGTTCGCACTGGTCATCGGGTCAGCGCCAGGAAATCAGGGCGCATTCCGGTCCGTAAACGGAGGAAACTGGACAGCGCTGGCACAGCCGCCGGCAATCTTCGCCAACCCCAACGATGGATCGTTCTTCCCGGGACCGGGGCAAAGCGGCTTTTTCATCACGGCTGATCCGACGGATCCACAGGTTGCTTATATCGACGGCTACAGCAGCGGCGATCACGTCTTTCGTTATGACCCGAGCGGTGCTGGAAGCTGGGAAGTGATCATGGCTGGCGGAGGTGGGCCGACCCGACCGCATCCTGACGGCCGCGGACTGTTCTTCCTCGACAATACGACATTAGTGGAGGTGAACGATGGCGGCATCTATTTCCTCCCGAATCCGATAACCGCGACCGCCGCGACTGCCAACTGGCAATCGTTCAATGGAAACACCAGCAACGAAACCGGCCTCGGTGCGGTAGAGATGCACAACATTGCGTGGGACAGTTTGTCTGACGTGATCCTGGCGGGATCACAGGACAACGGCACGGAAGTCCAAGAGGAACCCGGCGATAGAGTGTGGACCGTAATTCACGGCGGCGACGGCGGCGACGTGCTGGTCGACAACTTCACGCTTGCGGGCGCCAACCAGTCGATCCGGTACTTCAGCTCGCAGAACCTCGGCAATTTCAGCCGGCAGGTGTTCGACAACAACAACAATCCGGTTGGCGTAAAAGTTGGGCTCAATACGGGTGGCTTGGCGGGATTCGTGCCGCAATTCATCAACCCGATCGAGATCAACGCGATCGCGCCACCGGCCGGGCAGTCGACCCGGGTCGTGATCGGTGGCGGTACCGACAACACCTTGATGGTGCCAATCACTGTAGGCGCCGTCTACAAATCGACCGATGCCGGCACGGCGGCGGTGCCGACCTGGACGCAGGTGACACTTGACCCCACTGCGACCGGTGGTGTGACGGCCTTTGCCTATGGTGGCCGGCTCAACGGGGTGGACAATCCCGATGTTCTTTATATCGGGATGAACGGCGACGTGTTCGTCCGCACGACTGCAGGCGGCACTGCCAACGCGACGGCGACACCGTTCCCTGGCGCGAGCGTGCAGGACATCACGCTCGATCCGAACGACTGGCGGCACGCGTTCGTCGCGAGCTCGGGCGGCGTGTGGGAGACGACTGATGCCGGCGCGAACTGGGTGAACCGATCGGGGAACATCGCGAGCGTCACCAGCAACATTCAGACGATCGAGTTCGCTGAGAACGGTACCACGGATGCCGTTCTGGTCGGTGGTCTCGGCGGCGTGTTCCGGATGCTCACCAACAATCCGGGGGTCTGGAGCGAGTTCGGCGCCGGTCTGCCCAACACCGTTGCGTTCGATCTCGAATACAATGTGACAGACGACATTCTGGTGGTCGGTGCCTTCGGTCGAGGCGCCTGGACGATCGAGGACGCCAGCGACTTCCTGACGGTGAACGGGGCGTTGCAGATCTTCGGTGACGAGGACTTCTTCGGACAGGACGACACGATCCGTCTGGTGATCGACGAGGCCAATCCGAGCCTGCTCGACGTGTTCATCAATGGCGAGCTGTCGCAATTCCAGCTGTCGGTGATCCACAGCTGCAGATCAACGTGTTCAGCCTGGGCGGCAACGACACGCTGATCGTCGACAGCAGCTTCGGGCTGATCAATGTCGCGAACGGCACTCGCTACAACGGTGGCGATGGCAGCGATGCGCTGCGGCTGGAGCAGACCGACGGACCGACGTGGGACAGCGATATCTACAGCGTCGGGCCGGCGATCGGGTCGGGCGTGAGCACGATCGTCGGCGGCGGTACGGCCGGTGTCCAGGTGGTGTTCTTCGAGGACCTCGAACCGGTGGTCGACCTGGTGCCGGTGGACGAGTTGATCGTGAACGGCACGCCGACCGGTAACGCGATCAACTACTCGGGCGGCACGCTGGTCACGACAGGTCTGGTGAGCATCGACGAGCACGAGACGATCGAGTTCTCGAACAAGGGTGAGCTGATCATCAATGCCGGTGCGGGCGGCGACACGATCAATGTAGAACAACGCGGACACGCCGACCTCGCTCACCTTGATCACGATCAACGGCGGCAATCCGGGTAGCGGAGACACCCTCAACATCACCGGAGTAGGCAGCGGGACCGCCGTCACGGTGAACACCGCGACGAGCGCGATCACGGGCGCCACCGGTGCAAGCGGCGCGGTCTCGGTCAGCTACAGCGGGATCGAGAACCTCAATCTGAATGCCGGGATCGGCAACCTGACGGTGACGACCACGGCCGCCGACGACACGGCGGTGGTGACGCCCGGATTGGCGGCTGGTGCAAACAGCGGAGCGATCCACTCGAGCGGAGCGGTGCCGCAGATCGTCTTCTCCAACAGCGGGACCTTCACGGCCCAGCTGGCAGGGGGTGACGACAATCTTGTCGTGAATGGCTCGGCAGATGCGGACATCATTGCGGTCTCCGGCACGGCGGTGGCGATCACCGGACGCCGGACCGTCAACTACACGGGTGTTGAGCACCTGACCGTGAATGGCCATGCCGGGAGCGACACGTTCAATGTGACGCCGGCTGCTGCGGTCGAAATCTTCATTGATGGTGGCGATCCGGACGGCGTGAAGCCCGGCGACCTGCTCAAGATCATCGCAGGCGGCAACCCGGTCACCTTCAGCGCCGGCCCCGAGACCGACCAGGGCGGCTTCCTGGTCGGGGCCAACCAGCCGGTGAGCTTCGATCACATCGAGTCATTGGCAATCGATGGCAGCGGCCCCGCCGTCATCAACGGCACCAATGGACCGGATGCGATCACGGTCATCGCGCGGGACGACACGTACAACGCCGCAGCCGATGGCAACCAGGACTTCACGGTCTCGGTCAATACCGGGCCCGACCTGCTGTTCCTCAACGTCGCCTCGCTCGCCATCAACTCGCTGAGCGGCAGCGACCAGATCACGCTGCAAACGCCGGCGCCCAACAACGTCAACTGGAACGTCGCCGTCACGATCGATGGCGGGCCGCCTGCGGCCGACACCGACCAGCTGATCGTGCAGACCCCGGGACCGGCTGCCGAGATCGTGGTCTACACACCCAGTGCGCCCGATGGCGGTACACTCACTCTCGTGGGCTCGACGGTGACCATCGGCCTCGATCGAGGGGCTCCTCTACGACGGGCAGGGCGACAATGACAGCCTGACGGTCGTCGGCACCGCGGGCGATGACGTGATCGTCCACAACCCGGGCGCCAATGGTCAGGCGGGCAGCTTCTCGGTCAATGCCCTGCTGCCGCTGAGCTATCAGAACCTCGGTGGCGGCGGGAGCTTGACCGCCAATGGCGGGGGCGGGACCAATGACACGCTGATCTACAACGGCACAGCATCCAACGACAACTTCACCATCGGGATTGCCGGGCAGATCAACCTGAACAGCCGGCTGGTGGTCAACACCGCCGGCATCCAGACCCTGACGCTGAACGGGTTTGCCGGCGACGACACCTTCACGCTGGTGCCGGCGATCTCGGCCAAGGGATACACCACCATCAACCTCAATGGTGGCGACCAGGCCTCCGCTGGCGGCGATCGGGTGTTCCTGATTGGGACTGCCGGGGCGGACGATATCGAGATCAGCGGTCAAACCATCGAGCTCGGCGGCAAGACGATCAACGGAAGTGGGATCGAGGACATCAGGCTGAACGCTTTGGATGGCGACGATCGCATCACCTACAACGGCGTCGATGGGGTGACCGAGAACATCACGGTCAGCTCTTCGGGCGCGACCGGTGGTGGCCAGATCAGCATCCCGGGCGTGGCGCTGGTGAACTTCGCCGGTGTCGAGCGGATCAGGGTCAACGGCAGCACGCCGACCCCGACTGAGACCGACACGCTGACGTTTGCCGGGACCAACGCGGCCGACACGTTCAACATCAATCTCGCGGCGGTCGGCACAATACCGATCCGGTCCTGCGGCTGCTCACTGGCGGCACGCAGCGGATCATGCTCGAGAACTACACCAACTTCGAGACGCTGCGCGTGCTCGGGCTTGACGGCGAGGACACCTTCAACGTCACCACGGCAGCAGGCCCAAGCACGGGCCGCAATCTGTTCGTCGATGGCGGCCTGCCTTCGGGCAAGAAGAAGTCCACCGACAACCTGAACATCTTCTACACGCCACCGCGTCCGAGCATCATCCACAGCGCCGCGACGCAGGATCCGGACGCCGGCATCGTCGATCTCAACTACGGCACTGCACGCTTCGTCGTCCAGTACGACGACATCGAGCAGGTCGTGATCAGAAAGACCTGATCACAACACAACACAGGGCAGGGCTCACCACAGAAAGGCGAGCCCCTTCATTCGACGGGTGGGAGTATACTGTGGTACGCGCGCCGACCATAGCGCCGCAAAAGAACTCAACTATTGCTGAGAATACGAAACCCGCTGCGGAGGTATCGAACTTTGCCAAATGCCCTCATGAGCCATGAGAATACCGTGCCATTGTCGCGTGCCCGGCACGCGGCATGGCATCTTGAAAGGAAAGGCTATGAGTTTTGCCGCGACGTAGGCTCAGTGCCGCTCGTGACCGCGGAGTTTGCCACCGCAGTGCTGGAATATGTTGTCGTCTTTCACGAAACCGCAGATGTGATGATGCCGGTCGCTGTTCTCGGCATCCAGCCCAAGCGGAACTTGTACGTTACGCAGCAGGGCGGTTGGGAGGCCCGCTACGTTCCAGCATTCGTCCGGCGTTATCCGTTCCTGTTTGCCAGCGGCGATAACAATCAGACCTTCACGCTCTGCATCGATGAAACGTTCAGCGGATTCAATCAATCGGGGCGGGGGGATCGCCTTTTCGATGACCAGGCGAAGCCAACGCCGTTCGTCGACAATATGATGAAATTTCTCCAGCGCTATCATTCGGAATTCAGTCGCACGCGGGAGTTCTGCAAAAAATTGAAGGATCTCAATCTGCTACAGCCCATGCAGGCGCAGCTCAGCCTGGAGTCCGGCGAGAATCGCGCTTGCAGGGTTCTCGGTCGTAGACCGGGCGCGGCTCAACACGCTGTCCAATGATGCACTTCGAGGGCTGCTTGAGTCTGGCGAATTGGAATTGATATTTGCGCATCTCACTTCGTTGCAAAGGTTCTCGGTGCTGCGAGATCGGTTAGGCGAAGCAAAAGCGGAGGCGGGTGCACGCGCGGTGGCGTGAAGTGCGACTTTTCTCACGAGGTCGTGGCTAGCATGACCCCATCAGCGTCGTTGGCGCTGGCAGGTACTGATCACTCACACCATGATCCGTCCCCTTTTATGGTCCGTTGATAGGCCTCCATCGCTTCGTGCTCGATCATTCCGTCCAGAATCTCAGAGACTGATTTTTTTCGCGCTTGATCCCTGTCGCGCCCAACGTACTGAGAAGCCAACGCTTTCACTCCATTTGCTGCCTTGTTGAAGACCCGAAGGCGCGTCTCGCGCTTTCGGGCTGCACGGTGCCACAGATTTGTATGTTCACCGGCCACAAGCCCGCGCCTTGATCGCGCGCCATCAGGGCCGCAGCATCGAGGCGTTCCGCTATCGCGACTATGGCCTGCTCGCCACCGTCGGCCGCTCAAGGGCGGTGGGCGCAATTCGGCCGGCTGCACCTCTCCGGCTTTGTTGCCTGGGTGCTGTGGAGCGTCGCCCACATCTAGTTCCAGATATCGTAACGGCTCCATCTCACAACTGAGCCTGGGGCTACATTACGTTAGCGCGGCATTCGATCTGATGGTCAATCGGCAGGGCATTCGACGAGGTCAGCCAACCCGAACGGGTGGGGCCGCGATCGAAGGCGGGTTAGAGCTTGTCGGGGGGGGCTTTCGCGGGAATACACGGAGCTGGAGACATTTCAGGTTATCGCATAGTATCTGCTCAGCTTCTTGCAGAAGGCTTCGGATCAACCGGCGGGCATCAACGTTGAATTTCGACTAGCCTGTAGCGGTGAATTTTATAATCGCAAAGTTCGAACATTCGACTGGACCAAAAGTACCGTGACGCGCATTTTGCTGGAGCGGCCGCTTCAAATATTCGTAGCGAGCCAGCCGTTTGACGCATACCCCCAAGAACTATGTGTGAACTAACGCTCAACTACGTGACTGAAACAAGCGGCTCCGGCTCGATAACGTTTTTGCCTGATGATGACGTAGTCGAAGAAATTTGTGCGCGCTGCTCACCCTTTTGTGCATGACGACTGATTTCGCCGGTGACAAAGATTAGAGAGAAACATAGTCATGGCGGTTTTGAACGCTGGTATGAGAGCGAATTAGCCACTCCTGATTAGACCGTTCGAATGTAGTCGCTTGGCGGCGTCGATCCGCGACTATCCTTACAAGCTCGACCGGGCAAACCTTAAAATCGAACGATCCTCCGCCCGTCGGCATTGACCCAAATGCGTTAGCAAAATTTTTGTTTGACCTGCCAGCTATGTCCAATGCGAAGGAAATCGTTTACGCGGCTCGCCTATATAAATCTGCGCTCGAATTGATAGAGGATCGGCCGGATACAGCATATTTGGCATTGATTTCGGTTGTAGAGTCGCTGGCAAACATTGCATTCAGAAACTTCAAACCGAACGAAACGGAGAAACTAGAGAGCAAACAACACGTATTTAACCGCGCTCGCGAGTTTGGACTCACCGAAGAACAAGCGCGGTTACTTGCGTTAGAGGCAACCAAAGGTGACAAATGGCTCACAAAAAAATTCATCAAGTTCTGCACAGACTACTGTCCACTGACTGAGCTAAGCAAGGGGGACAAGGTCTTTATGGTTTTGGATCATTGGATCCCGCCGCCGACAGAATTCGCAAAGACTTTGGGTCGCATTTATGGTGCCCGATCGAAAAACTTGCACGTAGCGTCTCCTTTTCCACCCGGCATTGGCATAGGTACGAGTCCTCAAATCAAGGTTGGGACATACCAATAGACCCAATGAGGCGGCCCGAAATTCCGCCTGTACCGTGGTTCGAACGAGTGGTTTCAATTGCCGCGCGCAAGTTTCTAATTCCCACCGGCGTCGAGCCTTGTCTCGACTTTGATGGCAGCGACTAGCTAGACTGATTTCAACGGCTAAGCCGTGATGACCTTGGCGGCAGGATCGAATTAGCGGAAGCGGCCATCGGAAAGCTCAACGCCGTATGCGGGACGTGAACAAAATCCGAAACTTGGCTGAAAACCGGGCTATGTGAGTCCGGTTTCGTTTCTTAGCCAAGTGTTTGAAAACGTTGTGGCTGGGGGACCAGGATTCGAACCTGGAAAAACAGAGTCAGAGTCTGCTGTGATACCATTTCACCATCCCCCAACGCGGGTGGTTTGCAGTGATGTAAGGCACTAAAAGCGCCTTGTCGCCCCCGCCTTCGGTCCACCCATTCCGCCGCCTGCTTGAAGGTGTTGGCGTGCGCCTTGGGCTTGCGCCGACGCGCATGGTGGCGAGCGTCGTGGTCGAGCATGAGCCGATGATGGCGAGGGTCAGGACCCATAAACTGAACGAAAAACTCGGATGACGACGTCGAGCCCAGGACGGACCTCGATCAGCCGGTCGGAGGCTTGCCGGTGTTGACCGCCAATTGCGCGGCGAAAGCCCGCTTGTAGGCGGGCCGCGCTTCGCCGCGGGCGACATAGGCGGCCAGGTTCGAAAATTCGTCCAGAATGCCCGATGGTTTCAGCCTCTGCAGCACATGCACCATCATCAGGTCGCCCGCGCTGAACCCGCCATCGAGCCAGTCGGCACCGCCAAGGCGAGCGGACAGTTGCTTCAACCGGTCGCGGACGCGATCCTCGACCAGAGGCAGGCGCTGCTTGCTCCAGGGCTTGTCGCCCTCCAGAATCCTGGCGGTTGCGAGTTCAAGGATCGGCGGCTCCACCGTGTTGACCGCGGCAAACATCCAGGTGATCGCGCGCGCCCGCGCATCGGCATCGTCCGGCAGCAGGCCCGCATGGCGCTCGGCGATATGGAAGATGATCGACCCGGTCTCGAACAGGGCGAGATCGCCTTCCTCGTAGGTCGGAATCTGGCCGAACGGATGAAGCGCCAGATGCGCGGGTTCCTTCATCGCGCGAAACGAAACAAGGCGAACCTCGTAGGGTTGGCCCACCTCTTCAAGCGCCCAGCGAACGCGCGTATCGCGCGCCAATCCCTTGCCGCCATCGGGTGACCGTTCAAAGGCGGTAATGGTGATGGTCATCGTGAGGCTCCTGCCAAAACTGCAAAAGGCGAGAGCCGACAAAACGATTGAGCCGACGCACGTCCCAGCTGGATTGGCATGTCTTGTACCGGGCGGCGATGAGTCAATCCCGTGTTGCGTCGTGCGCCGGGCCCGATCTGCTGGGGCTGCTCTGCGGAAAGCCAGCGTAGGGTGGCCAAGGCGCACCCGGATCGGCGCTCGCGCGTCCGAGTGCAGGCTCCACGCCGGGCCCACGCGTTTGCTGTGCTTCCGCCTTCGCGCTGACGCGCTTCGGCGGACAGGTCGTTCAGCCAGCCGTAGCCCGCACGAGCGGAGCGACGTGCGGGACAATGTTCCCGGATTTCGCGGCCTTACGGCCGCTCATTCCGGGCTACGAGGTGAAGCGTCTTCGCCCTGTGGATAAACCGGTTTCTCTGGATAACCGGGCACGCGCTGCTTGCCGTTGATTATGTTCCTACGTATATGTTCCTACAACCCCGCTCATTCGAGGGCGTCGCCGGAGGCGTCTGAAGGCGGAGCGGGGTGCGGCGCCCGCGCCCCCGTGCCTCGCAAGCACGGCGCCCCGGGCGGCACGGGCTCGCCCCGGGGGCACTACGACCCTCACGCGATTCGTTCGCTACCGTGATGATAGCCACGCTCAGCGCCAATGCTGGAAACGCGCGGTCAGCGGGAGCGCGACCCGGAGACCGTAAACCGCCGCGCGGAGCGCCGATGGGCGCAGCGTCCCTTCGCCAAAGGGGCGCGCACGCCCGCCAAGGCGTGCAAACTTCACGGTGGCGCCAATCGGCGCTCCGCCCCTCGGCTCTTCGAGGGCAAACACCCGCCGTGCCACGGCGGGAAACACGACGGCCACCGTGGCGCCGACCAAAGGCCGCGGCGGATTTCGCGTGGCTGTTTGACAAAGTGAATCGGATGAAGGAGCGCGCCGAGTCCGCGGTGACGCACCGCGCGCGTTTCACCTCTCCCCGCTTGCGGGGAGAGGTCGACGTGCGAAGCACGTCGGGTGAGGGGGCGCATCCACGATTCTCAGCGCTCAAACTCGCGGCGACGCCCCCTCACCCGACCCTCCCCCGCAAGCGGGGAGAGGGAGCGCGCCGAGTCCGCGGTGACGCCACGGCGCGTCAAAACCTCCGCCGTCATCACCGGGCCGGCGCGAAGCGCCGTGACCCGGTGATCCACGTCTTTCCGTTCGCAAGCAAGACGTGGATGGCCGGACCATCGCCGTTCGAAGAACTGCGTCGCTTCGCTCGCCTATCGTCCGGCCATGCCGCAGAGCGGTTGGAGATTGCGGCACGCGCAGAAAGGGTCGCGTCGCGATCCACCTATTCCGCTGCCTGCTTGAAGGTGTTGGCGTGCGCCTTGGGCTTGGCCTTGAGCTTGAGCTCGGTCAGCTCCTCGCGCTCGCGCTCGCTGTTGCGGAACAGCTGGTCGCGGCCGGCGTGGTATTGCGGCGGGCAGGCGATGTCGTCGGCGCCGTACCAGGCGGCGGCCTTCATCGTGAACGACGGATCGACCAGATGCGGCCGGGCCAGCGCCACCAGGTCGGCGCGGCCGGCGGCGATGATGGTGTTGACCTGGTCGGCGCTGGTGATGGCGCCGACGCACATGGTGGCGAGGCCGGCGTCGTTCCTGATCTGGTCGGAGAACGGCGTCTGGTACATGCGGCCGTACACCGGCTGCGCGTCCGGCGTGGTCTGCCCGGTCGACACGTCGATCAGGTCGCAGCCGGCCTGCGCAAAGGCGCGCGCCACCTCGACCGCGTCGTCGCCGGTGAGCCCGCCGTCCTGCCAGTCGGTGGCCGAGATCCGCACCGACATCGGCTTGTCGTCCGGCCAGGCGGCGCGCATGGCGCGGAACACCTCGAGCGGGAAGCGCAGGCGGTTTTCCAGCGAGCCGCCGTAGTCGTCGGTGCGCTTGTTGGTCAGCGGCGAGATGAAGCTTGCGAGCAGGTAGCCGTGCGCGGCGTGCAGCTCGACCATGTCGAAGCCCGCGCGGTCGCCGCGCTGCACCGCCTGCACAAACTCGGCGATCGTCGCGTCCATGTCGGCGCGGGTCATTTCGCGCGGCACCTGGCTGTGCGGCAGATAGGGCAGCGGCGGAGGCCGCGACGATCGGCCAGCCGCCCTCCGGCAGCGGCTCGTCGATGCCGTCCCACATCAGCTTGGTCGCGCCCTTGCGCCCGGCATGGCCGAGCTGCAGGCATAACTTGGTGCCGGAGTTGGTGTGCACGAAATCGACGATGCGCTTCCAGGCCGCCTCCTGCGCGTCGTTGTAGAGCCCGGTGCAGCCGGGCGTGATGCGGGCGTCGCGGCGCTACGTCAGGTCATCTCGGTGAACATCAGTCCGGCGCCGCCGATGGCGCGCGCGCCGTAGTGCACCATGTGCCAGTCGGTCGGCAGCCCGTCGACCGCCGAATACTGGCACATCGGCGACACCACCACGCGGTTGGCCACGCTCATGCCGCGCAGCCGGAACGGCTGGAACATCGGCGGCACCGGATTGGCGGTGTCGACCTCGAAGCCCAGGGCGTGGGCGTCGCGCGCCACCAGCTTGTCGGCGAGCTTGACGAACTCGGGCGCGCGCAGCGCCAGGTTGTCGTAGGTGATGGCCTTGCTGCGCGTCATCAAGCCGAAGGCAAAGCGCGTCGGGTCCATGCTCCAGAACCGCTTGACGTGCTCGAACCAGACCAGCGACACGTCGGCCGAGTGCTGGGTCTTCTCGACCTCGTCGCGGCGCGCCGATTCGAAACGCGCCAGCGCGGCCTTGACGTCGCGGCCGCCGGTCGCGCGGAACGCCTCGTAAAGCGCGATCGCGTCCTCCATCGCGAGCTTGGTGCCCGAGCCGATGGAGAAATGCGCGGTCGCCTTGGCGTCGCCGAGCAGCACGATGTTGTCGTGGGTCCAGCGCTCGCAGCGGATGGTCGGGAAGTTGCGCCAGATCGAGCGGTTGGTGATCAGCTTGTGGCCGTTCAATTCCGTGGCGAACACGCCTTCCAGGAAGCGCGCCGAAGCGTCTTCGTCCAAGGCGTCGAGGCCGGCGCGCTTGAACGTCTCCGGGTCGGTCTCCATCACCCAGGTCGAGCGGCCCGGCTGGTACTGATAGCAATGCGCGATGAAGATGCCGTGCTTGGTTTCCTTGAAGAAGAAGTTGAACGCATCCATCGGCCGCTTCGAGCCCATCCAGGCGAAGTAATTCGGCCGCAGCTCGATGGTCGGCTTGAACTGCTCCTTGAACGCCTCGCGGGCGCGCGAGTTGATGCCGTCGGCCGCCACCACCAGGTCGGCGCCGCGGGTCGTGGCCTTGGCGGGATCGGCCTCCGAGCCGTATTTCAGCTCGATGCCGAGCGAATGCGCGCGCCGGCCGAGGATCTTCAGCAGCATGGTGCGCGAGGTGCCGCAGAAACCGTTGCCGCCGATCCGATGCGTGGTGCCGCGGAAGTGGATCTCGATGTCGTCCCAATAGGCGAAGTGGCCGACGATCTGGCGATAGGTCTCGCGGTCGTAGGACTCGAAGGCCTCCAGCGTCTGGTCGGAGAACACCACGCCGAAGCCGAAGGTGTCGTCCGGCTTGTTGCGCTCGAACACGGTGATGCGGGTCTGTGGCCAGGCCTTCTTCATCAGGATGGCGAAGTACAGCCCGGCCGGGCCGCCGCCGATGATATGGACCTTCATGCGCGCCTCCGCCCGCCGGCTCCGACCTCGCGCCGTCATTCCGGGGCGCGGGCGAAAGCCCGCGAACCCGGAATCCAGAAACAACCACCGAGCAAGCATCTGGATTCCGGGTTCGCGCCTGCGCGTCGCGCCCCGGAATGACGGCGGAGAATTCATCGACATCTTAGCAAGTCCCCGCGAGGTACTTGAAGCCTATAAATTTTAAGCTTAAAGTAATTGTCGCACAAGAGGCGAATATGGCGGCTCTGGCGGGAAGGCACGCACTGGTCACCGGCGGCGGACGCGGCATCGGCCGCGCTATCGCTGCGGCGCTGACGCAGGCCGGCGCCGCCGTCACCGTGACCGGCCGCGGCGAACAGGCGCTGGCCGAGACGGTCGGGCAGGGCGATGCGGCGGGCTTCGTGGTCGCCGATGTCACCGACGTGAAAGCTGTGGACAACGGCATCAGACAGGCGGTCGCCGCGCGCGGCCCGGTCGATCTGCTGATTGCCAACGCCGGCACCGCGATCGCCGTGCCATTTGCCAAGGCGACCGCCGGGCAATTCCGCGACATGTTCGAGTTGCACGTGCTCGGCATGCTGCATCCGGTCCAGGCCGTGCTCGCCGGCATGATCGAGCGCGGCTTCGGCCGCATCGTCGCCATCGCCTCGATCGTCGGCCTGCGCGCCTCGCCCAACGTCTCGCCCTACACCACCGCCAAGCACGCCATGCTCGGGCTGGTCCGCTCGGTCGCATTGGAGACCGCGGGCTCGGGCGTCACCGTCAATGCCGTGTGCCCGGGCTATGTCGACACCGAGCTGATCCGCGGGCCGCTGGAACGGCTGGTCGAGCGCGGCGCGAGCCAAGAGGACGCGCTCGCCCGCTTCACGTCCCGGGTTCCGGTCGGCCGGCTGGTGCGGCCCGAGGAGGTCGCGGCGGCGGTGCTTTATTTCTGTTCGCCGGCCGCGGCCGCGACCACCGGCGCCACTCTTGTGATCGGAGCGGATGGCGCATGATGGACGAACGCACGATCATCCCGCTCGACGCCGAGACCAAGGTGGCGGAGCGTCCGGACGACCACAAGACCGAGCTGCGGTTGTGGCTGCGGCTGCTCACCTGCACCACGCTGATCGAGAACGAGGTGCGCAAGCGCCTGCGCGAGGGCTTCGACATCACCTTGCCGCGCTTCGATCTGCTGGCGCAGCTCGATCGCGCGCCGAACGGCATGACCTTGGGCGAGCTGTCGCAGCGCATGATGGTGTCGAACGGCAACATCACCGGCCTGGTCGAGCGGCTGGCCGAGCAGGGGCTCATCCGCCGCCGGCCGCTGCCGTCCGACCGCCGTGTGCAGATCGTCAGCCTGACCGCCGAAGGCCGGCGCTTCTTCCGCGCCATGGCGCGGGCCAACGCCGACTGGATCGGCGAGATCTTCGCGGGGCTCACCCAGCGCGACGTCGAGGCGCTGATGCCGCTGCTGGCCAAGACCAAGGACTCGGCGCGCAAGGCGGTTAGGAACGGAGATGCGCCATGAGCGCGGCCAGCACGGTGACGCTGCCGCTATCGGGCTACCGGGCCCGCCACGTGCAGTTCGCGGTCGACGGCAAGGTCGCGACCCTGACGCTGAACCGGCCGGACAAGAAAATCCGCTGACCTTCGACAGCTATGCCGAGATCGTCGAGCTGTTCCGCGCCGCCGCCAAGGACCAGGGCGTGAAGGCCATCGTGGTCACCGGCGCGGGCGGCAACTTCTGCTCCGGCGGCGACGTGTTCGAGATCATCGAGCCGCTGACCAAGATGAAGACCACGGAGCTGCTCGACTTCACCAAGATGACCGGCGACGTGGTCAAGGCGATGCGCGGAGCGCCGCAGCCGATCGTCGCCGCCATCGACGGCGTCTGCGCCGGCGCCGGCGCGATCATCGCCATGGCGTCCGACATCCGCATTGGAACCGCGGCGGCGCGCGTGGCGTTCCTGTTCAACCGGGTCGGGCTTGCCGGCTGCGACATGGGCGCCTGCGCCATCCTGCCGCGCATTGTCGGCCAGGGTCGCGCCGCCGAATTGCTGTTCAGCGGGCGCGCCATGGGCGGCGAGGAGGCCGAGCGCATGGGCTTCTTCAACCGGCTGGCCGCGTCCGACGCCGTGCTGGCGGAGGCCACCAAGATGGCGCGCGATCTGGCCAACGGGCCGACGTTCGCCAATGCCATGACCAAGCGCATGCTGGAGATGGAGTGGGCGATGTCGGTCGAGCAGGCGATCGAGGCCGAGGCGGTGGCGCAGGCGCTGTGCATGACCACCGAGGATTTCGCCCGCGCGTTCCGCGCCTTTGCCGCCAAGCAGAAGCCGGTGTTCGAGGGCAATTGAGATGGTTGGTATTTCGAACGGTGCAGCGAGTCTCCCTCCCCCCGCGAAGCGCGTGGGGAGGGTGGCAGGTTGCCGAAGCGCAGCGAAGGCGACCTGCCGGGTGGGGAGCGGGTTATGCGACCGACGTAGATCGTGGGCCCCCCACCCCCGACCCCTCCCCACCATTCGCTTCGCTCATGGGGGGAGGGGAGCGGAGAGGCCGTGTCATGACGCTGGCGACAACTCTCACGCTGCCGTTCTTCGACGAAGGCCATCGCGCCTTTGCCGATCAGATCGCGCGCTGGGCCGATGCCAAGCTCCCGTCGCTGCCGCACGATGACGTCGACGCCGCCTGCCGCGCCCGCGTCAAGGCGCTGGGCGAGGCGGGCTTGCTCAAGGCCGTGGTGCCGGCGTCGCACGGCGGCAGCCATCCGACGCTCGACGTGCGCACGCTTTGCATCGCCCGAGAAATCCTGGCGTTTCGCGACGGGCTCGCCGATTTCGCCTTCGCCATGCAGGGGCTCGGCACCGGCTCGATCTCGCTGTTCGGCAGCGAGGAATTGAAACGGCGCTATCTGCCGGGCGTGCGCGACGGCAAAGCCATCGCGGCCTTCGCGCTGTCGGAGCCGGAGGCGGGCTCGGACGTGGCGGCGCTCGCCACCACCGCCAAAACCGACGGTGGAGAGGTCCGGCTCGACGGCGAAAAGACCTGGATATCGAACGGGGGAATCGCCGACCATTACGTGGTGTTTGCGCGCAGCGGCGAGGCGCCCGGCGCGCGCGGGCTGTCGGCCTTCGTGGTCGATGCCGATGCGCCGGGGCTTAACGGTCGCCGAGCGCATCGAGGTGATCGCGCCACATCCGCTGGCGCGGCTCACGTTCGACGGCGTGCGGGTCCCGGTGGCGAACCGGCTGGGCAATCCCGGCGAGGGCTTCAAGGTGGCGATGGCGACGCTCGACATTTTCCGCGCCACGGTGGGCGCCGCGGCGCTGGGCTTCGCCCGCCGCGCTTTGCACGAGACCATCGAGCACGCATCGAGCCGCAAGCTGTTCGGCGCGCCGCTTGCCGATTTGCAGATGACGCAAGCCGCCATCGCCGACAGCGCGACCGAGGTCGACGCCGCGGCGCTGCTGGTCTACCGCGCCGCCTGGGTCAAGGATCAGGGTGCGGCGCGGGTGACCCGCGAGGCCGCCATGGCCAAGATGTATGCCACCGAGGCGGCGCAGCGGGTGATCGATCGCGCGGTGCAGCTCCACGGCGGCGCCGGCGTTACCAAGGGCGTCAAGGTCGAGGAGCTTTATCGCGAAATCCGGGCGCTGCGCATCTACGAGGGCGCGACCGAGGTGCAGAAGATCGTGATTGCGCGTGAGGCGTTGAAGGAGCGCGGCGCAAAGCCCGCGCTGGCGGCGGAGTGAGGCTGACCATGGCAAAGAGCGGTCACGTCGATCCATTCGCGCGCGACAACCTGCCGCCGCGCGCGCTCTGGCCCGAGTTCAAGTTCGACCTGCCGGAGCTGCGCTATCCCGAGCGGATGAATTGCGTCAGCGAGTTGCTCGACCGCTGGGTTGCGGCCGGGCAGGGCGATCGGCCGTGCCTGATCTCGGACGCCGAGCAGCTGACCTATGCGCAGCTGGCCGAGCGCGTGAACCGCATCGCCAACGTGCTCACCCGCGAGCTCGGCCTGGTGCCCGGCAACCGCGTGCTGCTGCGGGCGCCCAACAATCCGATGATGGTTGCGGCCTATTTCGCGGTGATCAAGGCCGGCGGCGTCGTGGTCGCCACCATGCCGCTGCTGCGCGCCAAGGAGCTGTCCTATCCGCTCGCCAAGGCTGAGATCGGGCTGGCGCTGTGCGACGCCCGGCTCGCCGACGAGATGGAGAAGGCCAGGGCGCAGTCGCCGGACCTCAAGCGCATCGTCTATTGGGGCAACGGCGCGCCGGATTCGCTCGAAGCGATGATGGGCAAGCCGGGCTACGACACGTTCACCGCCTGCGACACCGCGAGCGACGACGTCTGCCTGATCGCGTTCACCTCGGGCACCACCGGCGAGCCCAAGGGCACCATGCATTTCCACCGCGACCTGCTGGCGATCTGCGACAGCTACGCCAGGCACGTGGTGCGCGCGCAGGCGACCGACGTTTTCACCGGCTCGCCGCCGCTCGCCTTCACCTTCGGGCTCGGCGGGCTGGTGCTGTTTCCGCTCCGCATCGGCGCATCGACCGTGCTCCTGGAAAAGGCCGGGCCGGACGAGCTGCTCGAGGCCATCGCGAAATACCGGATCACCATCCCGTTCACCGCGCCGACCGCCTATCGCGCGATGCTCGGAAAGCTCAAAGATCACGATGTCTCGTCGCTGCGCAAATGCGTGTCCGCCGGCGAAACCCTGCCGAAGGCCACGTTCGACGCCTGGCACAAGGCGACCGGCATCAAGATCCTCGACGGCATCGGCGCGACCGAGATGCTGCACATTTTCATCGGCTCGCCGGAGCAGGAGGTGCGCGCCGGCTCGACCGGCAAGGCGGTGCCCGGCTACGAGGCCTGCATCCTCGACGACGCCGGCAAGGTGGCGCCGCCCGGCACGGTCGGCCGCCTCGCGGTGCGCGGACCGACCGGCTGCCGCTATCTCGCCGACGACCGCCAGACCAAATACGTGCAGAACGGCTGGAACGTCACCGGCGACACCTATCTGATGGACGCCGACGGCTATTTCTTCTACCAGGCGCGCTCCGACGACATGATCATCTCGGCCGGCTACAACATCGCAGGCCCCGAGGTCGAGGCGGCGCTGCTCAGCCACGCCGCGGTTGCCGAATGCGGCGTGGTCGGCTGCCCGGACGAGGACCGCGGCCAGATCGTCAAAGCCTATGTGGTGCTGCGGCCGGGCCAGACCGGCGATACCGCGCTGACCAAGGCGCTTGCAGGACCACGTCAAGGCAGCGATCGCGCCTTACAAATATCCGCGCGCCATCGAATACGTCGCCGAATTGCCGAAGACGCAGACCGGCAAGCTGCAACGCTTCGAGTTGCGCCGGCGCGCCGCCGAAGGCGCCTCCCGCAAACTCGCTTCATAGGAGTTGTCCGTGCCCGCCCGACCGATCCGTAAAATGCCAGTGCGCGCCAAGCACGAAACGTTGCAGCCGGCCTCCTGGCCGACGCCGAAGGGCTACGCCAACGGCATCAAGGCGCGCGGCGAGTTCATCTTCGTCGGCGGCATGGTCGGCTGGGACGAGAACGAGAAATTTCCGCAGGGCTTCGTGCCGCAGGCGAGGCAAGCGCTGGCCAACATCGTGGCGGTGCTGGCGGAAGGCGGCGCGCGGCCCGAGCACGTCGTGCGGCTCACCTGGTACGTGCTCGACATGGACGAGTATCTCGCCGCCCGCCGCGAGCTCGGCGCCGTCTATCGCGCGGTGATGGGCGACAGCTTCCCGGCGATGGCGCTGGTTCAGGTCGGCCGGCTGTTCGAGCCGCAGGCGCGGCTTGAGATCGAGGCCACGGCCGTCCTGCCGTAGCTATTTGCTGAACTCGCGGTAGGCGAGCCAGCAGACGAACATCGTCAGCGCGGTCCAGATCGCGATGATGGCAAGCGCGCCGGTGGTGCTCTGCGGTTGCGCGATCGCGGCCTGCGCCGCCGCGCGATGCTCGGCCATCAGCTCCGGCGGGATCAGCCGCACCGCCAGCGCAATGCCGAGCGGCAAGATGATCAGCTCATCGAGCTGACCCAGCACCGGGATGAAATCCGGAATGAGGTCGATCGGCGACAGCGCGTAGGCCGCGACCGCGCCGGCCAGCGCCTTGGCGATGCCACGGCACGCGCGGGTCGTATGCCGCAAGATAAAGCGCGTGCACGTCGCGCCGGAGGGCCTGGGCCCAGCGTTTCAGCCGTTCGAGCATGACCTGCAATATGGCACAGCGCCCGTGGCGCCGCTAAGGCTACTCCGCCGCTTGCGGGAGCGGGCGCAGGTCCTTGATCGCTGCGGCGAGCGCGGCGCCAGTGTCGTCGGCCAGCGCGGCCTTGCGCAAGCCGGCCAACGTGGCGGCCGGGTCGGCGGTCTCCAGGATTTGCGGCAGCATCCGCATCAGCATGTCGTAGCGGGCGCGGCCGCGCTCGTGGGTGTCGCTGTAGCCCTTGACCAGCGTGCGGGTGGTGGCGATCTCGATCGCCAGCGCATGGTTGGTTGCGGCCACGCTCAGGATGGTGCGGAGCCAGTCCTGCAGGAACGCCTGCTCGTTGGCGAAGCGTAGCGAGCGGCGGCGCGTCGGCTTGAGCGCAGCGACGATATAGAGCAGCAGGAAGCCGCCGATGGTCGAGGTCTTGACCACCCGACCCTTGCGGGTGAAGCGCTCGACCAGCGGTCGCGCCCATGAACTGTGCAACAGCCAGCGGCCGAGGCCTGCCGGCAGGGTGTCGGCGATCTCCTGCACGCGCGGATGCAGGAATTCGGCGATCTCCATGATCTGGCCGTCGGCGGCCTGCACCTCGGCCCGCACGCGGGCGAACCGGCTTGGCCGGACCTTCAACTCGGCGACCCGAACAGTGTCCTCGTAGGCCATGCCGAGCGCGAGTTCGCGCGCGGTCTCGGCCAGGAGCCGTCCGTCGCCGCTGTCGGCCGCGGCGACCGGCTTGAGCCGGGCGAGATAGTCGCGTGCATAAGCTATGTCCTGGTAGTCGGCGAGCCGCTCGATGCCGAGGCGGATCATGCTGCGGGCCGGCTCGCCATAGGCCTCGGCTTCGCTCATCAGCGGCGCGAGCGCGGACGGCATCGGCGCGGGCGCGGCCGCAGGCTTTGCCGGCGCGGGCCCGCTTTCGGCCGCGGCGAAGCCCGCCGCGAACGCCGCGATGCTTTCCTTGACGCCGACGCCGCCGCGGTGGATCGCTGCCTCGAACGCCATGCGCTGCATCGGCAGCGCCTTGGCGCCGGCGAGCGCGCCGAACAGCACCGCGCTGATCACGCTGCCGGTGGCTTCGGCGAGCTGCGCCATGTCGCCCGCGATCAGGCGCTTGGCGGCGACGCGACAGCCTTCCAGCAGCGCGCTGGAATCGACGCGGCCGTCGGCCAGCGCGATTCGCTCGGTCATCGAATAAACGCGGTTGGTCGAGATGATGAAGGTGGTGCGATCGGGGGTTACCAGCCCGCGCTGAACGGCCCGGCCGGCCTCCATCAATTCCGAGGCGATGACGATGTCGACGTCGCCCGGCACCGGCGTGAGCCCCAACACCGGCGCCCGCATGTTCGACTTCGCGCCGCTGATCGGGAACAGCTCGACATAATAGTTGGTGGCGCCGGTGCGCTGCGCCACGCCCGGCACCGAGGTCATCTGCGCCACATAGCCGGAATGCTCGGCGACATCGACGATCCATTCGGCGAGGACGCCGCCGCCTTCGCCGCCCATGGCGAGGATGGCGATGGTGATCGGACGTTTCTCGACCGTAGCCATTGTTTATGCCGCCGCGAGCTTGCGTTCGATGCGGCGCTGGAAAAAGCCGATCACCGCGCCGCGGACGCGGGCCATGAAGCGGTCCCAGCCGGTCGGGTTGGTGATCAGCTTGGCGCGGTAGAACGACGGGCACAGCACCGCGGCGTGGCTCACCTCGCCGCACAGGCCGCAGCCGACGCAGGAGTTGATCACCTTGGTCACCGGCTCGCGCCGCAGCGGATCGGGGTTTGGCGCGATGGTGAGCGACGGGCAGCCGGACAGCCGGATGCAGGAGTGATCGCCGGTGCAGGTGTCGGCATCGACGCCGAACCGCTCGCGCACCACGCGCTCGCCGGCTTGTGCGGCCTTGCGCCACAGCGGCCGGATGCGGCGCTGCTTGTTCAGCATGCATTCCGATTGCGCGACGATAACCTTCGGGCCTTGCTCCTTGGTGGTCAGCGCCTCCCTTAGCGTGTCGCGCATCAAGGCGACGTCGTAGGTGCGGTTGATGGTCCGCGCCCAGGTCACGCCGACGCCACGCACCGCCTTTTCAATGGAGTTCTGGGTGCTGCGGCCGGCGTTCGGATGGAACGAGGAGGGGATGTCCTGGCCGCCGGTCGCGGCCGAATAGCCGTTGTCGACGATGATCAGGACGTTGTCGCTCTTGTTGAACACGGCGTTGCCGACGCCGCTGGTGAGCCCGTTATGCCAGAAGCCGCCGTCGCCCATCATGGCGATGGCGCGCTTGCCGGCCTTGACGTTCAGCGCCGAGGCGCCAGCGGCGCCGAGCCCATAGCCCATGGTGGTGGCGCCGACGTTGAACGGCGGGAAGATCGAGAACAGGTGGCAGCCGATGTCGGCTGAGACATGGTGCGGGCCGAGCTCGCGCTCGACCAGCTTCATGGCGGCGAAGATCGGCCGCTCCGGACAGCCGGTGCAGAACGACGGCGGCCGGCCGTGCACCTGCTCGTTGAGCGCACTCGTGGCCTTGCTCTCGAGCGGCTTGAGCGGGGTTGTCTCGACGGGTGCGGCCGGCAACAGGTCGGGCCGCACCTTGGCGATGAACTTGCGGATGCCCTCGCGCACCACGCCGCCGGTGTATTCGCCGGCCATCGGCAGCACGTCCTTGCCATGCACCTTGGTCTGAATGTCGGCGCGGCGCAGGATGGTGTTGACCGCCTGCTCGATATAGTCCGGGCCACCTTCCTCGACGATCAGGATCGCCTTCTTGCCGGCGCAGAAGCGGACGAACTCCTTGTCGACCAGCGGATAGGTGACGTTCATCACATAAAGCGGGACTTTCGATTCGCCGAATGCGTCGGCCAGCCCGTTCAGCATCAGCGCGCGCACGGTGGTGTTGTAGACGCCGCCTTGCAGCACGATGCCGATGTCGTTCGCCTCGCCGTCGAAGAACTCGTTGAGCCGATGGTCTTCGACGAACTTGATCGCCGCCGGCCAGCGCTTCTCCCACTTGTCCTTTTCGTGCACGTAGGTCATCGGCGGCATGGCGATGCGCGACAGGTCGCGGCGCGGGTGCTCCAGCGCGTCGGTCAACCCGAACTCGGGTCGCTTGTTGGCCTTGGTGGTGAAATGCCCGTACACGTGGCAGGCACGGATGCGCAGCATCAGCATCACCGGCGTGTTGGACGCCTCCGACAATTCGAAGCCGGTCTCGACCGCGCGCACGATCGACGGCAGGTTCGGCCGCGGGTCGAGCAGCCAGATCTGCGACTTCATCGCAAACGCGTGCACGCGCTCCTGCATGATCGAGGAGCCTTCGCCATAGTCCTCGCCGATGATCACCAGCGCGCCGCCGGTGACGCCGCCGGAAGCGAGGTTGGCCAGCGCGTCGGAGGCGACATTGGTGCCGACGGTGGATTTGAAGGTGACCGCGCCGCGCAGCGGGTAGTTCACCGAAGCGGCCAGGGTCGCGGCGGCGGTCGCCTCGCTCGCCGAGTTCTCGAAGTGCACGCCGAGGCCCGCCAGAATCTCATTGGCATCGGCCAGCACGTCCATCAGATGCGAGATCGGCGCACCTTGGTACCCCGCGACATAGGACACGCCGGACTGCAGCAGCGCCTTGGTCACGGCCAGGATGCCCTCGCCATGGAATTCGGCGCCATCGCCGAGCTTGAGCTTTTCGACCTCTGCCTTGAACGAGCGTTCGGCCATTGATGCTTCTCCTAGCCCTCATCCTGAGGTGCGGTGCAGCGGCCTGCCGTCGCCCGCCGATTACGGTACGCAAGTCGGCCAAGGTCGACTTGCGGCGGCCCGCTTCACTCCGCCTCAGGGTGACGGATTGAGGTATGTGAGCGTTTGACTCGCCCGATACTCACGACGAATATAGTCGATCGCAACAGTAAGCAAAAGCGCAGCCATTCCAGCGGTTTGCGCACGACAAAAAGGGGCATTCGCATGCGTGTTGCAGTTTTTGCCGCGTTCGCCGTCGGTCTCTGCGCCACATCGGCCAATGCGCAGGAGGTAACGCTTCGCGCCGTCAGCTCGTTTGCCGAGAAGACTCAGTTCTCCAAGAACTTCGAGCGCTTCATCGACAAGGTCAACGAGACCGGCAAGGGCCGGGTGCAGATCAACTACATCGGCGGGCCGCGCGCCATGCCGCCGTTTGAAGTGGGCAACGCCGTCCGCACCAAGGTGATCGACATCGCCAACGTCACCGGCGCGTTCTACACCAACCTGATGCCCGAGGCCGATGGGATGAAGCTGATCAGCAAGACTGCGGAGGCGCAGCGCAAGGACGGCACCTTCGCCTTCATCGAAGAGCTGCACAGCCAGAAGCTCAACGCCCATTATCTCGCGCGCCAGTTCCACAACGTGCCGTTCCACATCTATCTCAACAAGAAGATCGACAAACTGGACTTCACCGGCCTCAAGATCCGCGTCACGCCGGTCTACAAGGACGTGGTCGAGGCGCTCGGCGGCACCACGGTGACGACTGCGCCGGGCGAAGTCTACACCGCGCTCGAGCGTGGCGTGGTCGATGGCTACGGCTGGCCGGTCACCGGCATTTTCGATCTCGGCTGGGAGAAGGTGACCAAGTTCCGCATGGAGCCGGCGTTCTACAGCGTCGAGGTCGGCGTGCTGGTCAATCTCGACGTCTGGAAGGGCTTGAACGACGCGCAGAAGAAGGTGCTCAACGACGCCGCGCTCTGGCTCGAAGGGCTCGACGTCGAGAACGTCGCGCTGATCAAGGCCGAGCGCGACAAGCAGGCCGCAGCCGGCATCCAGCCGATCGACTTCGGCGCGGAGGAAGGCAAGAAATTTCTCGCCAAGGCCAACGAGGTCGGCTGGGCCTCGGTGATCAAGCGCTCGCCGGACAACGGCGCCAAGCTGCGGAGTTTGGCGGAGAAGTAGATACGGAATAGCGGCGCAACGCGCTCGCTTGCCGTCGTGTTGCACCGATGAACAAACTGTCCGACGCCTTCGGCAAATTGTTCAACGCGCTGGCCGTCGCCGCCGCGCTCACATTGCTGGCGATGGTCGTCATGGTCACCGCCGACATCGTGCTGCGCAATCTCACGCGCAGCGGATTTCCCTGGGCCAACGAAATCTCCGAATACGCGCTCTACGTGATCACGCTGCTGACCGCGCCGTGGCTGCTGCGCCGCGGCCAGCACGTGCGGATCGACCTTGCTCTGACGTTCGTACCGCCGCGCGCGGCCTGGCTGATGGAGGCCGCGGCCGACGTGCTGGGGTTTGTGGTTTGCCTGGTGATGCTGCGCTACGGCCTGAAGATGACCATCGACAGCGCGGTGCTGGACTCGATCACCATCAAGAACCTGGTGTTCCCGGAATGGTGGCTGCTGTGGCCGATGCCGCTCTGCTTTGCGCTGCTTGCCGCCGAATTCGTATTCCGATTCGACCGCTTGATGCACGGCGGGCGTGGCCGGCGCATCGAGTCAACGTCGGTTGGATGAGTTGCCATGACCTGGGTCGACGCGAGCCTGATCCTGTTCGGCGGCCTGGTTGCGCTGATGGGGCTCGGGCTGTCGGTTGCCTTCGCGTTCCTTGCGATCAACATCGTCGGCGCGCTGTTGTTTCTCGGCGGCGAGCAGGGGCTGTCGCAGCTCGCGCGCAACGCGGTCGCCTCGGTGACGAGCTTCTCGCTCACGCCAATTCCGTTCTTCGTGCTGATGGGCGAGGTGCTGTTTCACTCCGGCGTGGCGCTGAAGGCGATCGACGCCTTCGCGGTGCTGATCCGCCGCGTGCCGGGGCGGCTTTCGGTGATCGCCATCGTCGCCGGCACGGTGTTCTCGGCGATTTCCGGCTCGACCATCGCCACCACCGCGCTGCTCGGCAGCCTGATGCTGCCGACCATGCTGGAGCGCGGCTACGACAAGCGCCTCGCCATGGGTCCGATCATGGGCATCGGCGGCGTCGACATGCTGATCCCGCCATCGGCGCTCGCCGTGCTGCTCGGCTCGCTCGCCGGCATTTCGATCTCGGGTCTTCTGATCGGCGGCATCGTGCCGGGGCTGATCCTGTCCGTGCTGTTCGTCGGCTACATCATCCTGCGCGCCACGCTCGACCCCTCGCTCGCGCCGGAAGGGCCGGTCGAGGCCGCGCCGGTCGGTGCCGCGCGCTGGGCGCCATTTTTCGTGCACGTGCTGCCACTGGTGCTGATCTTCGGCATGGTGGTCGGCGCCATGACCGCCGGCTGGGCGACGCCGACCGAAGCCGCGGCGCTCGGCGCCGCCGGCACCATCCTCGCCGCCATGTTCTACCGCAGCCTGACCTGGGCCGCGCTGATGAAAGCGCTGACCGGCACGGTGGCGGTGTCCGGCACCATCCTGTTCATCATCGTCGGCGCCACCACCTTCTCGCAGGTGTTGAGCTTCTCCGGCGCCACCAACGGCATCGTCGGCCTGGTTTCGGCGCAGGGCCTGTCCGCGAGCGTGTTGATCGTCGGCATGATGGTGATCCTTCTGTTCCTCGGCTGCTTCGTCGATCAGGTCTCGATGATGTTGATCACGTTACCGTTTTTCATGCCGCTGGTGACGCAGCTCGGCATTGATCCGGTCTGGTTTGGCGTGCTGTTTTTGATCTGCATGCAGCTCGGCCTGCTGACCCCGCCGTTCGGCCTGCTGCTGTTCACCATGAAGAGCGTGGCACCGCCGTCCATCGCCATGAACGACGTGTTCAACGCCGCGCTGCCCTATGTCTGGTTCGGGCTGCTGGTGCTGGCGATCGTGTTCGCCTTTCCGCCGCTCGCCACCTGGCTGCCGGGATTGCTCGGAGGTTAGCGCATGATCGAGAGGCAAATCGAAATCCCAACCACCGACGGCCGCATGGACGCGTTCGTCACCCATCCCGAGGACGGCGGACCGTTCCCGGCGGTGATCGTGCTGATGGACATCTGGGGCCTGCGCGAGGAGCTGTTCGACATTGCGCGCAAGATCGCGGTCGCGGGGTATCACGTCACGGTGCCGAACTTCTGGTACCGGCGCGGCAAGGTGCGCTACGAGTTTCGCGACGAGAATGGCCGGATGCGCTCGCTCAATGTGATCCCGAAAAGCGTTCGGGACGAGATGCTTGACAACATGAACCAGGTCACCGACGCCATGGCGATGAGCGACATCGGCTCGGTGCTGAAGTTCCTCGACGGCGAACCGGCGCGCCAGGGACCGAAGGGCACCATCGGCTATTGCCTGGGCGGACGGTTGTCGCTTTCGGCGGCCGCAGCGTTTCCCGATCAGTTCCACGCCTCGGCGAGCCTGCATGGCACCAGCATGGTGTCTGAGGCGACGGACGCGCCGTACCGCTCGGCCGGCAAGATGCGCGGCGAGATCTATTGCGGGTTCGGCGAGCACGATCCGTTCACGCCGCCGTCGACCGTCGAGACTCTCGGCAAGGTCATGCAGGACAATGCCAAGGTCCGCTACCACGGCCGCGTCCATGCCGGGGCGCACCACGGCTATGCGCTGCCGGATCGCGACGTGTTCGACAAGGCCGCCGCCAACCGCGACTGGGAGCACATTTTTGCGATGTACCGGCGGCAATTGAGCTAGTCAGGCACTGGCTCTGTGCGCGTTCGCGCGGGTCAGAAACCACCCAGCGCGCGCTTGGGCAGGTAATGCAGCACGCGCAGCTCGACCAGGATCACCAGCAGGTAGGCCACGCCGCCGACCAGGGTCAGCATCAGGATCGAGACGAACACCATGGCGGTGTTGGCCTGGCCTTCGCCGAACGACAGCAGATAGCCGAGCCCCATGTTGCCGCCGACCAGCTCGCCCACCACCACGCCGACCACGGCGAGCGTCGAGCCGATGCGCAGGCCCGCGAACAGCGGCGGCATCGAGGCCGGAAACTCGATCTTCCAGAAAATCTGCGCGCGCGTGGCCTTGAACGCGCGCGCGAGATTGATCAGGTCGGGATCGACCGTGCGCACCGCGGTCAAGACATTGACCATGACCGGGAAGAACACGATCAGGATCGCCACCAGGATTTTCGGATAGACCGTGAATCCCATCCACAGGATGAACAGCGGCGCGAACGCGACCTTGGGCGCGATCTGCAATGCCAGAATGTAGGGCGACAGCGCGAACTCGGCGGTCGGCGACATGCCGAGCATGTAGCCGATGCAGGCGCCGAGCAGGCTGCCGATCAGGAAGCCCACCAGCACCTCGGCCGCGGTGATGCCGGTGTGGGTCGCAAGCGCGCTGACCTGCCACATCCGCACGGCTTCCTCGGCGACCAGCGACAGCGGCGGGATGATGAAGGCCGGGATGCCGAGCAGCTTCGGCCCCCATTGCCAGGCGGCGAGAAAGATCACCAGCAGCGCGATGCTCACCGCCGTGCCCCGGCGGATCAGCGAACGGTCGTTCATGCCGGCACCCGCGTCGCATCGGGCGCGCCCAAATCTTCCGGCGCACCAATGTCGAGGCGCTGCATCAGCCGGGCGACGAAGTCCTGCACCTTGGGATGCGTCCGCCGCGCCAGCGGATCGTCGCGGCCGGGGATGTCGATCTGCAATTCATCGATGATGCGGCCGGGCCGCCGGCTCATCACCAGCACCCGGTCGGACAGCGTCACCGCCTCGAGAAGATCATGGGTGATCAGCAGCGCGGTCTTGCCGGCGCGCTTGAGCGTCTGCGCCAATTCGCGTTGCAGCACCATGCGGGTCTGGGCGTCGACCGCCGAGAACGGCTCGTCGAGCAGCAGCACCGACGGGTCGACCGCGAGCGTGCGCGCCAGCGCCACGCGCTGGCGCATGCCGCCCGACAATTGATGCGGATAATGCCGGGAGAATTCCGAAAGCTTGAGATTGTCCAGCAGCGCCTGCGCGCGCCGCTTGCGCTCGGCCGGCGCGACGCCCTGGATCTCGACGCCGAACATGACGTTCTGCTCGACCGTGCGCCACGGCAGCAGCAGGTCCTTCTGCAGCATGAAGGCGACGTGGGCGTTCGGGCCTTCGACGCGTTCGCCGTCGACGAAGGCTGTGCCTTCGCTCGGCGCGGCGAGCCCCGAGCCGATGTTGAGCAGCGTCGACTTGCCGCAGCCGCTCGGGCCGATCAGCGACACCACCTCGCCGTCGCCGACCGCAAAGCTTACCTCGCGCACCGCGGTGAGGCTGTGGCCGCCGCTCTCGGTGAAGCGCATGGTGACGTTGCGGTACTCGAGACGGATCACGTCCGGCATGGCTCAACCCGAAGGCGTGCGGTCCTCAGTATTGTCACGAACGGCGCGGCCGCCGCTAGTCCTCGCCGGGACGGCGCCGCGGGGGTCGTTCGCGGCTGAAATAGGCGCTAGTCTGATGTCCAGCGTTCCTGTTCGAGGGGTAAAACCATGACCACGATGATGCTGTCTCGCCGCCTGCTGCTCGCATCGGGCGCCGCCGCCGGGATGGGTCTGCTGACCGCTTCGGCCCACGCCCAAGGCGCCGAGAAGATCACCTATCTGTTTCCGGCGCCGCCGATCCTGCCGGCGTTCGGGCCGATCCGGCTGGCGCAAAGCAAGGGCTACTTCAAGGAAGCGGGCCTCGACGTCGAGTTCGCGGTCGGCCGCGGCGGCGTCGACGTGGCCAAGCAGGTCGGCGCCGGCAACGCGCCGCTCGGCGGCATCGTCGCCGACGGCCCGATCATGGTGCGCGGCAACGGCGTGCCGGTGAAGATCGTCTGCGTGTTCGGCGGCCGCGGCTTCATGCAGCTCGTGGTGCGCGAGGACAGCGGCATCGAGAAGCCGGCCGACCTCAAGGGCAAGACCATCACCGTGATGTCGTATCAGGACACCACGTTCTATGCGCTGCTCGGCCTGATGGCGAGCGCGGGGCTCACCCAGAACGATGTCAACGTGCAGCAGGTCGGCCCGACCGGCGTCTGGCAGTTCGTCGCCGAAGGCAAGTCGGCCGGCATGGCCGGCGTGCCGGACTGGATTCCGCCGGTGCAGGCCGCGGGCGTGAAGGTCAGGGTGATCCCGACCGAGACGTTCTTCCCGCACATGGCGCAGGGCATCGCCGCCTCCGACGACATCATCAAGCAGAAGCCGGAGATGATCCGTAAATTCGTGCGCGCTGCGCTGCGCGCCATGAAGGACATCATGGACAATCCGGACAAGACCGCCGACGAGTTCGCCGCCGCCGTGCCGGAATGGAAAGGCAAGGAGGGCTCGGTCAAATTCGCCTTCAACATGTACGCCAAGGACGTCTACCCCGGCCAGAAGGTGCTGGGCGAGGCGGACGGCGCGCGGCTGGCCAAGCTGCAGGACTTCTATCTGGCGAAGGGCTTCATCCAGAAGCCTACGCCGGTCGAGGAGCTCTACACCAACGAGTTCGTCAAGTAGCGCTTCGTCCAAGGAGCGCAGCAGGGGAGGGCAGGATGCTGACGCGCCGCAACGGCCTGCGCCTGGCCTGCGCCGCGGCGGCGGCGCTGCTGCTGCCGAGCCTTGCATTCGCGCAGTCTTCGCAGGCTTGGCCGACACGGACGATCCGGGCGCAGATTCCATTTTCGGCCGGCAGCACCATCGACGTGGTTGGACGGCTGGTGCTCGATCCGCTCGCGACGCAACTTGGCCAACCGATCGTGATCGAGAACCGCGGCGGCGCCGGCGGATCGATCGGCACCGCGCTGGTCGCCAAGGCCGAGCCCGACGGCTACTCGGTCCTGGTGCACGCGTCGGCGCATTCGTCGGCGCCCGCCGCCTATCCGAACCTGCCTTACGACACCGCTCGCGACTTTTCGGCGGTGGCGGCATTCGGCACAGTGCCGACGGTCTGCGTGACCTCGCCGACCAAGGGCATCAAGACGCTGAAGGAGCTGGTGGCGCGGGCGAAGTCCGGCTCGATAACCTACGCCTCGGCGGGTGCCGGCAGCGCCACCCATTGGGCGGCCGAGCGGCTGCGCGTGAGCGCGGGCTTCGACGGCGTGCACGTGCCGTTTCGGGGCGCCGAATCGCTGACCGAGGTGATGGCGGGCCGCATCGATTTCATGTGCGCGGGCATGTCCGGCGTGCTGCCGTTCCTGCAATCGGGCGGCTTGATTGCGTTGGCAGTCAGCACGCCGCAGCGGACGCGCGCGCTGCCCAACGTGCCGACCACGATCGAGCAGGGATTTCCCGACTCCGACTACAATTACTGGATGGGCATGCTGGTGCCGAGCAAGACGCCGCGCGCCATCGTCGACCGGCTGCACGCGGAGACGATGAAGGCGCTCAAAACGCCAAACGTCGCGGAGAAGTTCGCGGCGCAGGGCATCGAGCCGATGCCGCTGACGCCGGCCGAGTTCGACGCCCAGATCGCCAAGGAGATCGAGGCCAACAAGGCATTGGTGAAGTCGACCGGCATCAAGGTCAACTAGCGCCGCGGCCGCGGCGCCTGCCACAGGAGCGTTGAAGTGCCTATTCTTGACCGCAAAATCGGACTGCTCGGCCTCGCGCTCGCGGCGCTGATTGGCTTCACGCCGGCCTTGGCCAACGATTATCCGTCGCGTCCGGTCACGCTGATCATCCCGTTCCCGCCCGGCGGCGGCGTCGACACCGTCGGCCGCGTGATCGCCGGCCGGCTGACGGCTGCGCTCGGCCAGCAGGTGGTGGTCGAGAATCGCGCCGGCGCGGGCTCGGTGATCGGCATCCGCGCCGCGGCCAAGGCCACGCCCGACGGCTACACCATCCTGATGGGCACCACCGGCGCCAGCGTTGCGCCCAATCCGGGCTACGACATCGTCAAGGATTTTACGCCGATCGGGCTCATTGCCTCGATCCCGATCACGGTGCAGGCCAATCCAGCGGCGCCGGTCAATTCGCTGACCGACATCGTCGAATGGGCGAAGCGGGAGCCGGGCAAGATCACCGTCGGTACGCCGCCGCCGCCCACGCTCAACTATTTCGGCGCCGAGCTGTTCAAATCGCTGACCGGGGCCGACGTCACCATCGTCACCTACAAGGGCACCGGTCCGCTGACCAACGACTTGGTCGGCGGGCACGTCATGCTGGCGTTCAACACCGTGCCGCCGGCGATCGGCAACATCCAGGCCGGCAAGATCAAGGCGATCGCGGTGGCCGCGCCGGCGCGGCTCGCGGCCCTGCCGGACGTGCCGACCGCCGCCGAGGCGGGCGTGCCCGGCCTCGACGTCGTGCTCTATTACGGGCTGTTGGCGCCGGCCGGCACGCCACGTCCCATCGTTGAGCGGCTGAACAAGGAGCTTCGCGCCATCGTCACCTCCGACGAATTCAAGAAGCGGATGATCGCCGATGGCGGCGGCCCGGTCGCCAGCGCGCCGGAGGAATACGCCGCCAACATCGCCCGCGAGGAGGGCAAGTGGACCGGGCTGGTCAAACGGCTCGGGCTGAAGGTCGAGTAGCACGCGCAGCCCGCCCACTCGGCGGGCGTGGCAACGGAACCAATTGGAACTTTCGGGATTGTCGCGGACAGGGCGGCGGATATTCCGTGCCCGTATCCTCGTTATTCCTGGAGGGCCGGCCGATGGCCAAGCGAAGCATCATCACGAACACCCAGAACGCCATTACCGGCGCTGCCAAGACCGGCTTCGAAGGCGCCAGCTCGCTGGCCTCATCAGCCGCCAGCACCGTGGCAAAGGCTGCGACCGGTGCAACGCTCAGCGCGGTCAAGGGCGCGCGGCGGCTGGTGGCGGTCAAGAAGCCGCGGCGGCGGGTGAAGCGAAAGGCAAAGGCTGCGTCCCGCCGCAAGGTCGCTGCCCGCCGGACCGCCACCCCGATGAAGCGCAAGAGGGCCGCGGCTCGGCGAAAAAAGCGGTAGCTCGCCGCGCCAAGCTCTGGGCCGGCGACGACACCTGAATACGCGGCGGCGACTTACTTCTTGTAGCTGTCGGTGCCCTGCCAGCCGTTCTTCGAGATGTCGAAGATCACCCCGTCGGGGTCCTTGAACTTGCGCTCGAAGTTGCCGTGGCGCTCGTCGCCCAGATCGAAGAAGAACTTGCCGCCGGCGGCCTCGATCTTCTTCTGCGCCTCCACCAGATCGTCGACTTGGATGCCGAAATGGTGGGTGCCGACGAAATTCTTGGCATCCTTGAGGTCGGAAGCCGCGCTGCCCGCGAAGTTGAGCAGCGCCAGGTTGATCACGCCGTCGCTCATGTACACGGCCGAGCCGATGGGCAGGTCCTCGCGGCCGATCCGCTTGAACTCAAATACGTCGGAATAGAACTTCGCGGCCTTGTCGAGGTCCTTCACGCAGACGGCGATGTGACGCAAGCGGGCCATGGCATGCTCCTGATGGCGTGTCGCCGCCATGATAGCTCCGACCTTTGCAGCTTGTCATTGCCGGGCTTGACCCAGCAATCCATGATGGTCGCGCGAAAGACGGACTGGCGAAATGACACGGCATGCCGAGATCGCGGGCGCGGGCTTTGCCGGACTGACGGCGGCGTGCGCGCTCGCCCAGCGCGGCTGGAGCGTGCGCCTGCACGAGCGTGCCGACCGGCTGCGCACCACCGGCGCCGGCATCTACATCTACGAAAACGGTCTGCGCGTGCTGGAGACGCTCGGCGCCTACGACGCTGCGATCAAAGGTGCGCCGTTCGCCCACACCCGCGAGGTCCGCGACGACGCCAACCGCGTCATCTCGGTGCACCGCTGGTCCGGCAGCCGGGTGTTCTCGATCGTGCGCCAGACCGTGATCAACGCGCTGGCCGACCGGGCGCGCGCGGCCGGCGTCGAGATCGTGCTCAACTCGGTGGCGGCGGCGGCTAGCCCCGACGGCACGCTGACACTCGCCAGCGGCCGCGCGCTCAAGGCCGATCTGGTGATCGGCGCCGACGGCGCGAACTCGCGGCTGCGCGACAGCCTCGGCCTGTTGTCGAAACGCAAGGCGCTGGTCGACGGCTGCACGCGGATCCTGATCGACAAGACACCGCAGGAGCGCGGGCAGGACGGCGCCACCACCATCGAATACTGGTCCGGCAGCCGCCGCGTGCTCTACACGCCGTGCAGCGAGACCGAGGTCTATATAGCGCTCACCATGCTCGACAGCGACGAAACGGCAAAAGCCGTGCCGGTCGAGCGCGACGCCTGGACGCGCTGGTTTCCGCACCTTGCGCCGCTGATCGAGCGGCTCGGCGGCGAGGGGCGCTACGACCGCTTCGAGCTGATCAAGCTGAAGCGCTGGTCGGCCGGCCGGGTGGCGATCATCGGCGATGCCGCCCATGCGCTGCCGCCGAACATCGGGCAGGGCGGCGGCTGCGCCATGATGAATGCGCTGTCGCTAGCCTATTATCTCGATCGCGAGCGCGACGCGCCGGCGGCGCTTGCGACCTGGGAGCGGAACGAGCGCGCGATCACCGAGCACACCCAGCGCGTCTCGATCATGCTCGGCTGGCCGACCACCTGGCCGCCGGCGCTGCGCGCCAAGGCGCTGGCGCTCGCCGGCCGCTGGCGGTGGCTGGTCCGGCAGCGCGTCCGCACCGCGCTGCATAAGCCGACCGGGACATGATCGTAGGCCGCTCGTCCCCGCGAAAGCGGGGACCCAGAGCTCGAAATCGCAAGCAAGTGTGATGCCCCCTGGATTCCCGCTTGCGCGGGAATGAGCGGAGTTTGTAGCGCCTCCCTACTCAAAACGGCTGAGTAATTCCGTCCATCGGGGCGTCGCAATTGACCAGGTCGACGCGCTTCCAGGCGATGCGGATGGCGCCATCGGCCTGCACCAGCCGGTGCAACGCGGTGCCGGCGAACAGCCGCTGGTTCTCGCGCCGGTATTCGATCATCAGGAATTTCGAGCGCACATTCGTGCCTGCGGCATCGCTCTCTTCGATCGCGGCGTTGGCGACCATGCGGCTGGTTCGCGAGCGCGGCTCCTGCGAATACATGCGCGGGCTCGCAAGCCGCCGCACCCGGGTCTCGAGCAGCCGCCGGTCGTCGTAGATCAGCGACACCACGTCGTGCGGGTTGGCCTGGCCGGGCTCGCTCGGCACCCAATACCAGGCGTCGGCGGTGAACAGCGCCAGCCAGTCGTCGAACTTGGCCTCGTCGAGCAGCCGCGCCTCGTGCAGCAGGAATTGCTCGCAGCGATGGATGTCGAGCGGCCCCGCCGGCCGCCGCGTCGCGCGGCCGCGCAACGGGCTCGCCCGCCGCCGGCTCGGCGCCGCGATCTTGGGGCGGGGTTTTTGCCGCTTGGCCATGTCAGGACTAGCCTCTCGCGCATTCCACTAGGACGCCGCGCGCGCGGCTTCTGCCGGCTGGCGGCTCATATAGCCCAGCCAGGCATCGAGCATGTTGCGGATGTAAACCTCGCTGGTCGAGTTGACGCCGCGCCGGCCGCCGTGCTGCTCGGGCACGTCGCTCTGGTAGCCGCGGCCGACCTGCAGCCATTCGGCGCCTTCGCTGCCAAGCCCCATCTCGATCCGATTGTAGATTTCAAGGTCGTCGGTGAGCACCAGCGAGCCGGTGCCGTTGACGATGTTGGCGAACGCGATGGTGTTGCGGAACATCTGCTCGGGCGCGCCCTTCAGCCGGAAGCTGTAGGTCTGCACGACCGTGCGGTCGACCGCGACCGGATGCACCACGCGAAGCTGCTGGAACTGGCTCATCAGCGACACGTTCGGATAGATGTTGGAGTTCCAGCGCCGCACCTCGAGGATGCGCTTGGTTTCCTCCTTGCCCTTCTTCTTCTCCAGCGCCGCGAGGTAGTCGCGGAACACCGGGTCCTTCAGCGCGGCGACCAGCTTTGAATCGTCGTGGTAGTCGCCGAGATAGGAATGGCCGCCGGGATAGGTCCAGATGCCGACCTGGGTCTCCCAGAAGCTGTAGGGCGCCGCGTTCTGGCGCATCTGGCGGATCGCGATCTCGCCCGAACCGTCGGAATGCACCGCGTCGGACTGCTGCTGCGCCGCCTCGATCGAGGAGCGGTGGGCGAAGATCGGATGCGCCGCGTCGCACAGGTTCTCGAAGTAGAGCTTCCAGTTGCCGTCATAGGCGTGTTTGAAGGTGCCGCCGGCGACCTCGATCTCGCCGTCCGGCGCGCGGTCGATCATATCGTCGAGCGAGGTCAGGATATGGCCGAGCGACTCCTCCAGGCTCGGGCCGTCGGCCGATTCGCTCGCGAACACGAAGCCGCGGTAATTCGTGACGCGCGGCACCGCCCGCATCGCCACCTTGGGATTCTTGGCGTCGAAGTCGCGCGGATAGCCGTGGTTGAGCGGCACGCCCTTGATGGTGCCATCGAGATGATAGGTCCAGCCGTGATAGCAGCAGGTGAACTCGGCCGCGTTGCCCTTCTCGGTCGCCACCACCATGGCGCCGCGATGGGCGCATTGGTTGTGGATTACGCGCACCTGGCCTTGCTCGTCGCGCACCATCACCACCGGCCGGCGGCCGATCTGGGTGGCGAAATAGTCGCCCGCTTTCTTCACCTGGCTCTCGTGGCCGATGTAGATCCAGGCCGCGCCGAAAATGCGCTCCATCTCCAGGTCGAAGATCGCCGGATCGGTGTAGATGCGCCGGTGCACGCGGCCGGGCTTGAAATAGCGTGAAAAATCCTCGCTCATGGGCCGATTTTAGGGCCGACCTCCAATTCCGGACAAGCGAGCCGGTGGCTGAAGCGCCAAGCCTGCGACGACGGGCCTCTTTCGGGGCTCCGCCGGCCGGTATAGTTTGAAGTGCCGGTGGAGGTCCTGCATGAACCGTCAGCGCCGTCGTTTTCTGCAATCGGCTGCAGGTGCCGCCGCGCTTCCGTTGTTGTCGCGCGTTGCCGTGGCGCAGGCCTATCCGTCGCGGCCGGTGCATCTGATGGTCGGCTTCGCGCCCGCCGGGCCGGCCGACATTCTTGCGCGGCTGCTCGGACAGTGGCTGTCGGAACGGCTCGGCCAGCAGTTCATCGTCGAGAACCGCGCGGGCGCGGGCTCTAACCTCGCAACCGAGGCGGTCATCAACTCGCCGCCGGACGGCTACACGCTGCTGCTCACCACCGGAGCGAACTTCATCAATGCCACGCTCTACAAGAATCTGAAGTTCAACTTCATGCAGGACACCGCGCCGGTCATCATCCTCGGCCGCGAACCGAACGCCATGGTCGTGCATCCGGACGTGCCGGCCAAATCGCTGGTGGAGTTCATCGCCTATGCCAAGGCCAATCCCGGCAAGATCACCATGGCGTCGGGCGGTAACGGCGCGCCGTCGCACATCTCGGGCGAAATGTTCAAGATGCTGGCGGGTGTCGACATGGTTCATGTGCCCTATCGCGGCGCCGGGCCGGCGCTGGTCGGCGTGCTTGGCGGCCAGGCCCAGGTCTATTTCTCGCCGTTGTCGGCGACCATCGGATACGTCCGCGGCGGCCAGTTGCGGGCGCTCGCCGTGACCACCGCCAAGCGCGCCGACGTGCTGGCCGACGTCCCGGCGATCGGCGAAGTGGTGCCCGGCTATGAGGCCAGTCAGCTGTACGGCATCGCGGTGGCGAAAAACACGCCGTCTGCGATCATCGACAAGCTGAACAAGGAGTTCAATGCGGTGCTCGCAGACCCGACCGTGAAGGCGAAGCTGGCCGACCTTGGGGTCACGCCGGTTGGCGGTTCGGCCGCCGACTTCGGCAAGCTTATCGCCGAGGACACCGAGAAGTGGGGCAAGGTCGTCACCTTCTCCGGCGCCAAGATCGATTGAACGCGAGCAACTTCTCGCGCCCCGATCATCCCAGCTCGGCCGCCCGCGCCAGACTCGCGATCATCGAGGTGCGCAGCAGATACTCGCGCGTGCGCGCCGGGTCGGCCGCGATGGCGCGCAGGCTCGCGCCGAACTCGTCGCCGGAGGACTCCAGATTCTGCTTGTTCTGGATGGTTGTCTTCTGGATGGTTTCCAGCGTGACCAGCCGGCGCTGCTTGTCGAAACGGTCGAGCTCGGCCTCGGGCGCCTCGCCGCGCCAGACCGCGACGATCCGGTCCGCGAGATTGACGGCGTCATGGATGCCGCCGTTCATGCCCATGCCGCCAAGCGGGTTGTTGATGTGGGCGGCATCGCCAATCAGGAACGCGCGGCCCAGCCGGAACGTCTGCGCCACCCGCTGGTGCACCTTGTAAAGCGTGATGTGGTCGATCTGGTAGTCCGAGACGCCGGGCACCACCGTCGCCATCAGCGATTGCGCGAACTCGCGCGTCTGGACCCGCTCGTCGCTGCCGTCCTCGTTGACCAGGAACATGACGCGCCACAGTCCCGGAATCCGCAACAGGAAATGCCAGCGCTGCGGGTCGGCGACGTAGCTCACCGACGACAGACCGGGAATGACGCTGGTGAAGTCGAACGGCGTCGACACCACCAGCAGCCGGTCCGGCCAGGTGAAGCCATCGAACGCAATGCCGAGCGCGTGGCGCACCGCCGAGCTCGCGCCATCGGCGCCGATCAGATAGCGGCCGGCGTGCTGCTCGCTTCGTCCGTCGCACCGGACCGTGATCTCGATTTCGGCGTCGTTCTGGCTGAGGTCGGTGACCTCGCAGCCGAACCGCAGATCGAAATGGCGGTGCCCGCGCATTTGTTCGTACAAGATGCGCGTCAGCTTCGACTGCTCGCACTGCAGGCGGTAGGGGTGGGCGGTGACATCGGCGATGCCGGAGAAGTCGAACTCGGCCAGCAGCCCGTGCTTCTTGGTGCGGTACTGAAAGCGCGGCGCGACCAGCCCCTGCGCGATCATCGGCTCGGCGGCGCCGAGCGCGTGCAGCATGTCGAGCGTCGGCGGATGGAAGGTGGAGGCGCGCGACTCCTCGCTCAGATCCGCGCCGGCCTCGAACACGGTCACCGGCACGCCGGCCCGCGCCAGCTGCGCCGCGGCGACCAGCCCGACCGGGCCTGCGCCGGCAATCAGGACGCGGTCAGATGCGCTCACAGGATGTTGGGCACGTTGCGCTCGGCCGAAATAGCAGCAGAGACTTTTTCATCTTATTCGATCTTGGGGATGCCGGCCTTGGTGATGATGCCGTCCCATTTGATGATTTCGTCGTGCACGAACTTGATCGACTCGGCCACCGACGGCACGCGGCCCTCGGCGCCCTGCTGCTGGAATTTTTCCTTTACGTCCGGGTCGGCGAGCGCCTTGGCCATTTCCCTGTTGAGCCGCTCGACGATCGGCTTCGGGGTGCCCTTGGGCGCGGCCAGCGCGAACCAGCCCGACGCCTGGTACTCCGGTAGCCCCGCCTCGCTCGTGGTCGGCACGTCCGGCAACGCCGGCAACCGCGTCTTGGCCGCGACCGCGAGCGCCTTGGCGCCGCCGGCCTTCAGTGGGGCGTTGACGTTCGGCAGCCACTGGAAGCCGAGCGGCACCTGGCCTGCGATCAGGTCCGGCCCGTATTGTGCAATGTTGCGGTAGGGCACGTGGGTGATCTGCACGCCGGCGACCTGCTGGAAATATTCGCCACCGAGATGCTGGGAACTGCCGATGCCGACCGAGCCGTAATTGAGCTTGCCGGGATTGGCCTTGGCGTGGGCGATCAATTCGGCGAGCGAGTTCACCGGAAGCTTCGTGCTCACCACCACCACGATGTTGAAGAATGCAAACGGCGCGATCACCTCGAAATCCGTCTCCGGATCGTAGCCGAGGTCCTTGTAAAGCGCCTTGTTGGCGGCGAACGGGCCGGAGCCCGAGCCGACCAGGGTGTAGCCGTCGGGCGGGGCCTTGGCGGCAGCGCCGGTGCCGATGTTGCCGCCGGCGCCGGGCCGGTTCTCGATCATGATCGGCTGGCCCATCGACTTCGACATCTTTTCGAACATGATCCGGCTGACCACGTCGCTCGCGCTGCCGCCGGCAAACGGGATGATCACGGTAATGGGGTGGCTCGGATATGGCTGTGCGCCGGCCATGGTCGAGCCGACGATCGCTGCAAGGCCAATCGCCGCGCCGAGTGCCAGTCTTGTTATCGTCATTGTCATGATCTTGTCCTCAACTGTGTCCTGCGGTGTCGCAGGCGCAAGCGGTGGACGCCTGAGTCCAATCCATCGCATCGCGCTCAAGTGCCTTTGAATTTCGCCGGTCGCTTAGCATGGAATGCTTCGACGCCCTCGCGGAAGTCGTCGGATTGCCGCAGCCGGCTGTAGCAATGGCCTTCGAGCTCGATCGCTGTGGTCAATAGTGCATCCTCGGTGTCGTTCAAGAGTTTTTTGGCCGTGCGCTGGGCCAGCGGCGAGAATGCCCGTAGCTCCACAGCCAGCGCGTCGGTCGCGGCTTCGAGCTTTGCGTCCGGCACGCATTCGGTAGCGATGCCCCAGTCATACCGCCTGTTTCGCAGGAATGCGGCGCGAGCGCATGACAATATCCTTGGTACGGGTGATGCCGACGATCTTCTGCAGCCGCGCCGAGCCGCCGGAACCGGGGATTTGCCCGAGTCGCTGCTCGGGCAAGGCGTAGAAGCCGGTCTCCGAAACGATCCGGAAGTCGCAGGCGAGCGACAGCTCAAAGCCGACGCCAAAGCAGAAGCCGCGATTGGCGGCGATCACCGGCTTTGAACAGCGCGCCGGCGCGGCGATGTTCCAGGCGAGCCTCGAGACCGTCTCGGGCGAGGCCTCGAGAAAGCCCTTGATGTTGCCGCCCGAGCTGAAGTGCTCGCCGACCGAGCGCAGCACGATCACGCGCACGCTGTGGTCCTCGTCAAGGCGCTCGAACACCAGCCGGAGCTGATCGCGCTGCGGCATCGACACGACATTGAGCGGCGGCCGGTCGAGGACGACGTCGGCGCGCTCGTGCGCTGGATCGATCTCGACGCGGAAGCCGTCCAGCGCCGCCAGGCGCGGGTCGGCGAAGGTCATGGGCTGGATTGTCACGCTGGTTTCCCTTGAATCTCGGAGCAACTTCCTGCCCAATTTAGAGGCAGGAGCCGCCGGCATCCACGATCGGATGGGCTGTTGCGGCGGCATGGAATTGGCGCAGGCTTTGCATTGTCAAGGCCGGGAGGGGTCCGGTGCGCCTTGCGTTCGACGAAATGAAGGGCAGCGACGGCCAGGTGCGGCCGGCCTATGCCGAGCTCGCATCCTGGCTCACCGAGGTGCGGCCGGACGTGCTCGATTACCGCCGGCGCGAGGCGGAGCTGCTGTTCCGGCGCATCGGCATCACCTTTGCGGTCTATGGCGAGGCCGACGCGCAGGAGCGGCTGATCCCGTTCGACGTGATCCCGCGCATCCTGTCATCGGCCGAATGGGACGTGGTGCGGCGCGGCCTCGAGCAGCGCGTGCGCGCGATCAATCTCTATCTGCGCGACATTTATGGCCGCCGCGAAATCCTCCGCGCCGGCGTCGTGCCGGACGACCTGGTATTCCAGAATCCGGTGTTCCGGCCCGAGATGAACGGACAGAAGGTGCCGCACGACATCTATGTGCACATCGCTGGCATCGACATCGTCCGCGTCGACGCCGACACGTTCTACGTGCTCGAGGACAACGCGCGCACGCCGTCCGGGGTCTCCTACATGCTGGAGAACCGCGAGATCATGATGCGGCTGTTTCCGGAATTGTTCTCGCGCCATCGCGTCGCGCCGGTCGAGAACTATCCCGACGAGCTGCTGGCGACGCTGACGTCGGTCGCGCCGGCGTCGGCGTCAGCCGATCCGACCGTGGTGCTGCTCACCCCCGGCGTCTACAACTCGGCCTATTACGAGCACTCGTTCCTCGCCGACAAGCTCGGCATCGAGCTGGTCGAGGGCCGCGATCTGTTCGTCAAGGGCGGCATCGTCTACATGCGCACGACGCAAGGTCCGCGCCGCGTCGACGTCATCTATCGCCGTGTCGACGACGACTTCCTCGATCCGCTGGCGTTCCGGCCGGATTCCGGGCTCGGCGTCGCCGGCCTGATGGCGGCCTATCAGGCCGGCCAGGTAACGCTTGCCAATGCGGTCGGCACCGGCATCGCCGACGACAAGGCGATCTACAGCTACATGCCGGACATCATGAAGTTCTATCTCGGCGAGGAGCCGATCCTGAAAAACGTGCCGACCTGGCGTTGCCGCGAGGAAGAGCATCTTGCCTACACGCTCGACCGCCTGGAGGAGCTGGTGGTCAAGGAGGTGCACGGCTCCGGCGGCTACGGCATGCTGATCGGACCGATGGCCGACAAGGCCACGCTCGCGAGCTTCCGCACCAAGCTCAAGCTCAATCCCCGGGGCTTCATCGCGCAGCCGACGCTGGCGCTGTCGACCTGCCCGACCTGCGTCGACGCTGGCGTCGCGCCGCGCCACGTCGATCTGCGACCGTTCGTGCTGACCGGCCGCGACCGCATCTGCGTCGTGCCGGGCGGGCTGACGCGCGTCGCGCTGAAGCAAGGCTCGCTGGTGGTCAACTCCAGTCAGGGCGGCGGCACCAAGGACACCTGGGTGCTGGACCGATGACGGTAGCGCCGCAGGCCGCGAGTTCCGTCACCTCCCCGCTTGCGGGGAGAGGTCGGCGCGCACTTGCGCGCCGGGTGAGGGGGTCTATCCGCCAGTCGAGCGCGATGCGCGCCCTCGACCCTCTCCCCGCAGCGGGGAGAGGAGTGCCAGCGCCGCGCGTGGAGCTAGCGAGCATGCTGTCACGCACCGCCGATAACCTGTACTGGCTGGCGCGCTACGTTGAGCGCGCCGAGTATCTCGCGCGCATTCTGGAGGCGACGCAGCGCATCACCGCGATGCCGCTGGCCTATGTCGGCGAGACCAACGAATGGGCCTCGGCGGTGTCGACCGCGGGCTGCTCGGCCGGCTTCTTCGCCGTGCACGAGGAGGCCAACGAGGAGACCGTCACCGAATTCCTGGCGTTCTCGTCGACCAATCCGTCGTCGATCCGCAATTGCTTCGAGGTCGCCCGCAGCAGCGCTCGCGCCGTGCGCACCGCGCTCACCTCGGAAATGTGGGACGCCATCAACAGCGCCTGGCTCGAGCTCCAGCGCTTCGGCAACCAGCCGTCGTCGCGCGAGGAGTTCGCGCGCTTCCTGCGCTGGGTGCAGGAATCCTCGCTGCGCTTCGACGGCTCGGCCTACCGCACCATGCTGCGCAACGATGCCTATTGGTTCTCGCGGCTCGGCGTGTTCATCGAGCGCGCCGACAATACCGCTCGCATCCTCGACGTGAAGTACCATCTGCTGCTGCCCGATCACGAGAAGGTCGGCGGTCCGCTCGACTACTTCCAGTGGTCGTCGATCCTGCGTTCGGTGTCGGCGCTCACCGCCTACCATTGGGTCTATCGCGAGAGCGTCAAGCCGTGGCTGGTGGCCGATCTGCTGATCCTCAACGAGCAGATGCCGCGATCGCTCGCGAGCTGCTACGTCCATCTGGTCGAGCACCTCGACAACATCGCCCGCATCTACGGCCGGCAGGGTCCGGCGCAACGCCAAGCCCGCGTCATCCGCACGCGGCTCCAGAACAGCCGCATGGACGGGATTTTCCAGACCGGGCTGCACGAGTTCATCGGCGCCTTCATCGCCGACAACAACCGCCTCGGCGGCGCGATCTCGCAGCAATATCTGATGTAACCGGGAATCAGTGATCAGTGGTCAGTAATCAGATATGCTCTGCGTGCTATGCTGGCTCGTGATCAGTAGTCCGTAATCAGATTGCTCCGTGCTATTCCTGATTACCGACCACTGATCACTGATTCCTGACTCTGATATGCGCCTCCAGATCTCCCATGAAACCGTCTATCGCTACGCGCAGCCGGCGAATGCCGTGATCCAGACGCTGCGGCTGACGCCGCGCAATCACGACGGCCAGTATGTCGAGAGCTGGCGCATCGATGTGTCGGAAAACTGCCAGCTCAACCAGCACGAGGATGCGTTCGGCAACATCACCCACGTGTTCTCCGCCGAGGGGCCGCTGTCCGAACTGCGCGTGCTGGTCGAAGGCCAGGTCGACACCCAGGACACCAACGGCGTGGTGCGCGGCTCGATCGAGCGGTTTCCGCCGAGCCTGTTCCTGCGCGAGACCGAGCTCACCCGGCTCGATCCGGCGATCGCTGAACTCGCCAAGCGGGCGCGCGACCCCGTGGGCGACGACGCGTTGAAGATCGCGCATGGGCTGCTCGATCACCTGCATCGCGAAATGACCTTCGACGCCGATCCGACCCATGTCGCGACCACCGCGGCCGAGGCGTTCGCACTCAAGCGCGGCGTGTGCCAGGACCTCACCCACATTTTCATCGCGGCGGCGCGCAGCCTCGCCATCCCGGCGCGCTACATCGGCGGGCATTTCCACCGCAGCGACGGCGTCACCCAGCAGGAGGCCGGCCACGCCTGGGCCGAGCTGTTCGTGCCCGATCTCGGCTGGGTCGCCTTCGACGCCACCAATGGCATTTGCGCGACCGAGGCCCATGTCCGCGTCGCGGTCGGGTTAGACTATCTCGGCGCGGCGCCGGTGCGGGGCAGCCGCCAGGGCGGCGGCGGCGAGGCGCTCGACGTGGTGGTGCACGTCAACCAGGCGCAGCGTCAATCGCAGAGCTGAGCGCGCTAGTGCATGATCCCGAAAAGTGTGCAGCGGTTTTCGGAAAAGCATGCCCTCGGGCTTGACCCGAGGGATCATGCTCAAACAAGAAGCTGGATTGGGATGACGATTCGAAGAAAAGTCATCCCAATCTAGCGGGTCGCGTGCAGGTCCGATGTCGCGGTTTTCGCGCCGGCGAGGTTGTTGTCTGGCTTGTTCGCCCCAGCGTGCTTGGCGCGGGCGTGGATCGCGGGCTTGCCGGTCCGCGCCGTCCGCTTTTCATCGGCGCGGTCGCGTGGCCGAGCCGTGTCGCCGCGCGCGTCGGTATCGCCGAGCTTGATGCCGAGCAGGCTCAGCCCGACCACCTTGGTTCCGGCCGCTTTGGTTCCCGTCGCTTTGGCGTCGCCGGTCTTGCCGGTCTTTGATGGGCGCGGCTTGTCGGCGGCCTGTTTCGCGGCGGCTTGCTTCTCGGCCTTGGACTTGCCGGCGCGGTGCTTGGCGATCCGGCGCGCCGGCGCCTTGATCTCGCTTGCGTTGGCGGCCGCGATCTTCGGCCGCGCCGGCGGCGGTCCCATGCGCCACTCAGCCGCGGTGGTGATGGTCTTCGGACGATCCGGCGTCTCCGGCACCACATGCACGATGCGATAGCCGCCGGCCTTGAGTTCGTTCAGGATCGCGGGCAGCGCGTCGACCGTGCGCTGATGGATGTCGTGCAGCAGCAGGATGCCCTTGCCCTTGGCGTCGAGCCGGCGGATGGCGCGTTTGGCGACCTCGGCCGGGCCGATCTTCCGCCAATCGTCGGCCGGAATGTCGGCGCCCCAGGCCATCAGGCCGCGCTCGGCGAGGTGGGTCTCGCCGTGCTCGGTATTGCCAAAGCCCGGGAAGCGGAAGAACGGCGCGATCGGCCGCTCGTCGCCGAGCGCCGCCTCGGTCGCCTTGATGCCGTCGTCGATCTGCGCCTTGGTCTTCTCGACCCCCTGCCGCTTGAACGGGATCGGATGGCTCATGCTGTGGGTGCCGACGGTATGACCGGCGTCGTAGATGCGCTTGACCAGATGCGGGTATTCCCGCGCCATGGTGCCGACGATGAAATAGGTCGCCTTGACGCATTCGGCGGCGAGGATGGCGAGGATCTTGTCGGTGCGGGGCGGGATCGGACCGTCGTCGAAGGTGAGCACCACCTCCTTGTCGGCGAGCGGCAGCGTCTCGGCGTAGCTCATGGTGCCGATCCGGCCATGCTCGCGCGGATCGACCACGATGGTCCGGCTGACCCCGAGCGCGCCGGGGCGGTCCGGGCAATCGGACGCCGCGGCCGCGGTCAAACCAACCGCGAGCCCGGCCAAAATCAGCCAAGTCAGCCGAAACCCCATCCCCAACCCCATCGGGTGATGTTATCGCATCGCGGCCCCAGTGTTGGGAATCAGTCACAACATGGTTATCCACTAGTGTCGCGATTCGGAAGTTCGCCCGAGTTCTCAGCTTGCTCCGTAGCGAACTTCCGAAATCAAAGCGCCACTAGCAACATATTGAATCTAGTGTCCCTTTGAGCCCGAAGTTCGCAAACGAGCTTGCCGCACCATGATGCGAACTTCGGGTTCGGGACACTAGCCAATGCAGCCGCTCACCACGTTTCGGCCCGCCGAGCGCCGCCTTGTGCGACGGCTCAATTCGCCGCTCAAGGTGCAGCGTTTCCTGAACCGGCTGCCGTACAACACCGAGCCGCATGGCGACACCCTGCGCTGCTTCCGACAGGTGGTGCGGCGCGGGCGGGCGCATTGCCTGGAGGCGGCGCTGACCGCCGCCTGCATCCTGCAGCAGCACGGTTACCCGCCGCTGCTGATGAGTCTGGCCTCGGCCGACAAGCTCGACCACGTCATCTTCGTTTACCGCCAGCGTGGCCGCTGGGGCGCGGTGGCGCGCTCGCGCGATCCGGGCCTGCACGGCCGGAAAGCCATGTTCCGCTCGGTGCGCGCCTTGGCCGAGAGCTATGGCGACGCCTACATCGACCTGACCGGCCGGCTCACCGGCTTTGCGGTTGTCAATCTCGGCCGAATGGGTGATTACGATTGGCGTTTCTCGCCCCGCAACGTCTGGGCGATCGAGCGGCTGCTGCTGCGGCTGCGGCACAAGAGCATCAAGCGGTCCGGCCGGCGCACGCGGCGGCTGCGGCGCCAGTACCGCGCCTATCTGCAACGGCACGGCAAGAAGCCGCTGCACTACCGCGGCAGAGAAAAATGGACCGAAATCCCCCGGCATTTCCTGTGACGGCGCCATCCGTCATGTCTGGCCGGGCTTGCATTTGGCAGCCTTCGTACCGATGTGAATCCTCGCAGATGTGATTGAACGCAACTGCCCCATCGTTGTTGCAATGATGGAGGACATCATGGGTCCGTTTCCGCATAACGCGCCGCCCGCGACCATCAGCCCGCAGAACCCGGCCGGCACGGACGGCTTCGAATTTGTCGAATTCGCTCATCCGCGGCCGCAGGAGCTTGCGACCCTGTTCGAACGCATGGGCTACGCACCGGTCGCCCGCCATCGCAACCAGGCGATCACGGTCTACCGCCAGGGCGACATCAATTACATTCTCAACGCCGACCCGAACTCGTTCGCCAACCGCTTCGTCGCGTCGCATGGGCCGTGCGCCTCCGCGATGGCGTGGCGCGTGGTCGACGCGCGCCACGCTTTCGAACACGCCGTCGCGCGCGGCGCCGAACCCTATCAGGGCGCGGACAAGACGCTTGATGTGCCGGCGATCCGAGGCATCGGCGGCTCGCTGATCTATTTCGTCGACCGCTACGGCGCGAAGGGCTCGGCCTATTCCGATCAATTCGAATGGCTCGACGCCAGCGACCCACATCCGCAGGGCGTCGGCTTTTACTATCTCGATCACCTGACCCATAACGTCCAGCGCGGCAACATGGACAAGTGGTTCGATTTCTACGCGCGGGTGTTCAATTTCCGGCAGATCCGCTTCTTCAACATCGAGGGCAAGCTCACCGGTCTGCATTCGCGCGCGCTGACCAGCCCCTGCCGCCGCATCCGGATTCCAATCAACGAATCGGCCGACGACAAGTCGCAGATCGAGGAATATTTGCGCGAATACAAAGGCGAGGGCATCCAGCACATCGCGGTCGGGACCAACGACATCTACGACGCCACCGATCGATTGGCCGCCAATGGCCTGGAGTTCATGCCCGGACCGCCGGCCGTCTACTACGAGAAGAGCTCCGAGCGGGTGCACGGCCACAGCGAGCCGATTGCGCGGATGAAGCAGCACGGCATCCTGATCGACGGCGAGGGCGTGGTCGAGGGCGGCACCACCAAGATCTTGCTGCAGGTGTTTTCCAAGACCGTGATCGGCCCGATCTTCTTCGAGTTCATCCAAAGGAAGGGCGACGACGGCTTCGGCGAAGGCAATTTCAAGGCGCTGTTCGAGTTGATCGAGGAAGATCAGATCAGGCGCGGCGCCTTGCGGGCGTAAGTTGGGAGAAAGCGATGTCGATTGCGACGGAGGATCGCGGCGTCCCGCCCTTCAACCGCTATAAGAACGCGCCGCGCAAGTCCGACTTCACCATCGAGCAAGACTGGGCATCTTACTCGGCGGCCGAGCATGACCGCTGGGATCGCCTGTTCGCTCGCTCGCAGGCGATCTTGCGCGACCGCGCCTGCGACGAGTTCCTGGCGGCGCTGCACGCGCTCGAGCTCTCCAAGGGCGGCATTCCGGACATGGCAAAGCTCAGCGACCGGCTCCAGCGCATCACCGGCTGGCGCGTCGTGCCGGTCACCGACCTTGTCCCGGACGACATCTTTTTCGATCATCTCGCCAACCGGCGATTCCCGGCCGGCGCCTTCATCCGGCCGGAGCAGCAGCTCGACTATCTCGAGGAGCCGGACGTCTTCCACGACGTGTTCGGCCACGTGCCGCTGTTGGCCAACAAGACCTACGCCGATTTCATGCAGGCCTACGGCAATGGCGGCCGGCGCGCGATGAAGCTCGGCCGGCTCGCCAATCTGGCGCGGCTCTACTGGTACACGGTGGAGTTCGGATTGATCCGCTCGCAGGCCGGGCTTCGCCTGTTCGGCGCCGGCATCATGTCGTCGGCGGCCGAGAGCGTGTTCGCGCTCGAAGTCCGTCGCCCCATCGCGTCGCGTTCGATCTCGAACGCGTCATGCGCACGAAATACATCATCGACGATTTTCAGCAGACCTATTTCGTCATCGACAGCTTCGAGCGGCCTGCTCGGCTGCCTGCTACCAGGATTTCGGCCCGCTCTACGAGCGGCTTGCGACGGCGAGCGACATCGAGGCCGATGAACTGGTGCCCGGCGACACGGTCATTAGCCAGGGCACATCGAGTATTTCAAGAGCAAGCGCGAAATCAGCCGCGCGCCTGAGGTGGCGCCTGCGCGCCCGAGTGGCCGGCATTTGGGGTCGCGCATGGGCGTGCCCTTCGAGGCTCGCGCTTGGCGAGCGCTGGGGACGTGGAGTTGGCTACATGATCGCGAATTCGGAGTTCTTGCGGTCGGTGACCAGCATGCAGCCCGGATAATGCGTGATGCAGAACTCCGGTTTCACCGTCGCCACCACCGATTGCGGCGTCACCCCGCAGGCCCAGAACACCGGCATCTCGTCGGCGTTGATCTGCGGCGGGTCGCCGTATTCGGGTTTCATGATGTCCTTGATGCCGATCAGCTCCGGCATGCCGATATGCACCGGCGCGCCATGCACCGCCGGAAATCGTGTGGTGATCTGGATGGCGCGGATCGCGTCGGCGGGCTTGAGCGGCCGCATCGACACCACCAGCGGTCCGTGGAACGGGCCGGCCGCGGCGGTCTCGATCGAGGTGCGATACATCGGCACGGTCGTGCCGTTGCTGATGTGGCGCAGCTCGATGCCGTCCTGCACCAGCGCGTCTTCAAAGGAGAACGAGCAGCCGAGCGCGAAGATCACCAGATCGTCGCGCCAATGCTTGGTGATGTCGGTCGGCTCGTCGACCAATTCGCCGTTGCGGAACACCTTGTAGCGGCAGAGGTCGGTGCGGATGTCGAGATCGGTCCCGAGCGACGGCAGGTGTGGGTCGCCGGGGGAGCCGGCGGCGAGCACCGGGCAGGGCTTGGGATTGAGCTGGCAGAAGCGCATGAAGTCGGCTGCCAGCGTGGCCGGCAGGATGGCGAGATTGCCCTGGACGTAGCCCGGCGCGAGCCCCGACGTCGGGCCGGTCCATTCGCCGCGGCGGATCGCCTGCCGGGCGGCTTGCCCGGTCTGCGGAATGGTGGCGGCTTGGCGCTGGTTGGCGGCGGCGGGCATGGCGGTCCTCGTTGGTTTTACGCCGGCCGCGACACGCCGACGCACATTCCATCGCTATCCTACACCGGCCCGGCGGCCAATGCCCAACACCTGCCCAAGGCGCGGGCATCGCTGAAAAGCCGCGCCCGGCAAGGGTTGTTGGCCACGCGCGCGCCCGGCGCGGGTTGTTGGCACGCGGTGGGCAACGTGTATTATTGAGCCGACTTTTGGCTTGAAATGACGTCTGATGATTGGGCTGCGGTCCGGGGGGACATCAGAGTTTCGCTGGCCGCCATCGCAGCATCGGCTCCAAGAATTTGAGGCGTTCGCCGTTCCGCTCGTGGCGACGACCGAACGAATCCCGAGCGGACCGGAGGAACTCCACCATGGCTGCTGACGACAATCACACCGAAGAGTTTTGGTATCGCGGCAAGGTCACGCGCCGCCGCGTGATCGGCTATGGCGCAACCGCAGGCGCGCTCGGCGCGCTGATGTCGGTGCCGGCGCCGTGGCAGGCGGCCTTCGGCCAGGCCAAGCCGTACAAGATCGGTTCCGAGCAGCCGCTGTCCGGCGCCGGCGCCGCCGGCGGCAAGACCGCGCTGGTTGGACTGCAGATGGCGGTCGACCGCATCAACAAGGCCGGCGGCATCAACGGCCGGCCGGTCGAGATCATCGCGGTCGACGACAAGTTCAAGCCCGACGTCGGTCGCCGCAAGGTCGAGAAGCTCCTGGTCGAGGACAAGGTCGACGCCCACGTCGGCGGCTTCCTGTCCAACATCTGCCTCGCCTGCATGCCGGTTTTCGAGGAGCACAAGGTGCTCAACATGATCAGCGTGTGTCTCGACACCACGCTGACCACTACCAAGTGCAACAAGTACAGCTTCCGGCCGTACGACTACGCACCGTCGCAGGCGGTGGCGTTCGCGCCCTACCTGGTCAACAAGCTGGGCAAGAAGTGGCACGTGCTATACGCCGACTACTCCTGGGGCCAGTCGACCCGCGACGCCTATGTCCAGGAGATCAAGAAGGCCGGCGGCGAGATCGTCGAAACCACCGGCATCCCGCTCGGCACCGCCGACATGACGTCGTTCCTGTCCAAGGTCAGCGGCAGTTTCGACGGCATGTTCGGCATCTTCTTCGGCAAAGATGGCGTGACCATCGGCAACCAGGCGTTCGATCTCGGCCTCACCAAGAAGTACAAGTGGGCCGGCGACGGCGCGATCGCCGAGTTCGACCAACATCCCGGCGCTCGGCAACAAGATCGAGGGCTTCATCGGCATCAACCGCTACGTCCCGGTGTTCGATGCGCCGCTCAACACGCCGTACCACAGGAGGTTCTTCGACGAGGCCAAGGCGCGGCTGTCCAAGATCGATTCCTCCAATCCCGATCCCGACCGCTATGTGCAGTCGAACTACGAGGCGATGAACGCGCTGCGGATCGGCATGGAGAAGTCGAAATTCCGCGGCCGCGAGGACACCGACAAGCTGATCGCAGCGCTCGAAGGCCTCGAGATGAAGGAGAGCGACGACTTCCCACAGGGCGACAAGACGCTGCGCAAGGAAGATCACCAGGCGTTCCTGCGCCAGTTCATCACCAGGATCGAAGGCGGCAAGCCGAAGATCATCGAGGTGGTGGATAAGGACAAGACTGTCTTCCCGCCGGCCTGCAAGTTCACCTAAGTGGCGGCTGACTCGTCAGTTGCCTTGGCCTCCCCGACCGATACAGATCGGGGAGGCCAGACGGCCCCTGTGCTGCGCACCGAGGGCCTCACCATCCGCTTTGGCGGACTGACCGCGCTCAACAACGTCAATTTCGAGATTCGGCGCGGCGAAATCCGCGCCATCATCGGCCCGAACGGCGCCGGCAAGAGCACCTTTTTCAACTGCCTGACCGGCGTGCTGCGCCCGACCTCCGGACGCATCGTGCTCAATGGCGAGGAGATCACCGGTCTTCCGCCCAATCTAATCTCGCGCAAGGGCATCGCGCGCTCCTACCAGATCACCAACATCATGCCCAACGCCACGGTGCTGGAAAACGTCCGCATCGCGGCGCAATCGCGCCGGCATGGCTGGAGCATGTTGCGGCGCTACACGGCCTTCCCCGACATCATAGAAAAGGCGCAAGCCGTGCTCGCCTCGGTCGGGCTGGCGGGCAAAGCCGACGAGCTTGCGGCCAACCTGTCGCATGGCGAACAGCGCAACCTCGAGATCGGCATCGCGCTCGCGACCGAGCCGCAGCTCCTCTGCCTCGACGAGCCGACTGCCGGCATGAGCGCGGCTGAGACCCACGGAACGATGGAGCTCGTGCGCCGCGTTGCCAAGAATCTCACCACCGTAATCGTCGAGCACGACATGCAGGTGGTGATGGAGCTGTGCGACCGGATCACCGTGCTGCACTACGGCGAAATCCTCGCTGATGGAACGCCGAAGGAAATCCAGGATAATGCCCGCGTGCAAGAGGTCTATCTCAAGACATGAGCGCGCCGGCCCAGCCCACCGACAGCCTGATTGCCGTGGAGGATTTGCACACCTTCTACGGCAAGAGCCACATCTTGCACGGCGTCTCGCTCACCGTCGGCCGTGGCGAGGTCGTGGGACTGCTTGGCAGGAACGGCGTCGGCAAGAGCACGACGCTCAAGACCATCATGGGCCTGGTGCAGCCGCGGCAGGGCGCGGTGAAGCTCGAAGGCCGGTCCATCACCAGCATGGCGCCGCACAAGCTCGCCAAGCTCGGCATCGGCTACGTGCCGGAGGACCGGCGCATCTTCCGCCTGCTCACGGTGATGGAGAACCTACGCACCGGCCTCGACCGGCCCGGCGTGAGCGATGCGAGAAAGCACGAGTTGCTCGACAAGGTGTTTGCGTATTTTCCCGTGCTGGGCGAACGGCGCGACCAGGCCGGCGGCACGCTCTCGGGCGGCGAGCAGCAAATGCTCGCGATCGCGCGCGCCATGATGCTCGAACCGAAGATCATCCTGCTCGACGAGCCGACCGAGGGGTTGATGCCGCGCATGGTGTCGCAGATCCGGCAGATCATCGACGTGCTGCACCGCGAGGGCGTGGCGATCCTGCTCGTGGAGCAGAACGTGCCGCTGACGCTGGAGGCAAGCCAGCGCGTCTACATCATGGAAAAAGGCATGGTCCGACACCACGCCGCCGCGTCCGAGCTCAAGGTCGGCGACGCGGTCATCCAGCAATATTTGGGGGTGTAGGATGCTGGCAACGATCCTCGCATTCTTTGCCGACTTTCCCTTCGACCTGTTTGTCATCCAGACGCTCAACGGCATCGTCACCGGGATGATCCTGGCGCTGATCGCGTCGGGGCTCACGCTGATCTTCGGCATCATGGACGTGGTGAACTTCGCCCACGGCGAGCTGTTCATGCTCGGCGCCTATGTCGGCGTCCTGGTGCTTGCGACCACCGGCAGCTTCTGGTTGGCGCTGATCCTCGCGACCTTGCTGGTCGCGCTGTTCGGCGCGGCGATGCAGATCACGACGCTGCGTCCGCTGATCGGCCGCGACCCGCTGACCACCATTCTCGCGACCTTCGGCGTCTCGCTCATCCTGCAGAACTACGCGCTCTGGCAGTTCGGCCCGGTGGCGCGCAAGATCAACGAGCCGTTCACCGGCCGCTTCAACCTGTTCTATCTCGAATATCCCTATTACCGACTGCTGATCGCGGGCCTGTCGGCCGCGATCATCGGCGGCTTCTGGCTGTTCCTGAAATACGGCCGGTTCGGCATCTGGATCCGCGCCACCATGCAGGACCGCGTCATGGCGCAGGCCATGGGCATCCCGGTGCCGTGGGTCTACACCGCGGCGTTTGCGATCGGCGCCGGCATGGCGGCGGCGAGCGGGGTGCTGTTTGGCCCGCTGGTCGGCGTCAACCACACCATGGGCCTCGATTGGGTGCTCAAGGCTTTCATCGTCGTCGTGGTCGGCGGCATGGGCAATCTCGGCGGCTCGATCGCGGCCGCGATCTTCATCAGCCTGCTCGAAGCCTACGCCTCGATCTGGGTCAGCCCGGCGCAGGCGGTGATCGTCTCCTTCATCGTTCTCATCCTCACGCTGCTGTTCCGGCCGACCGGCCTGTTTGTCCCGACGCCCAAATGAGCACGCCAGACACCATCGACAACACCGCCTCGGTCAGCAGCGCCGGCGCAGTCCTCGGCGACGAGCTCAAGCGCGGCGCCGACCGGCGGCGCCACAACATCATCTATTGGACCGGATTTGCGGTGGTCATCGGCCTGTTGATCATCGCGCCGCTGGTGCTGCCGCCGTTCTGGAGCCGGTTCGTCACCGAAATCCTGATCTGGGGCCTGCTTGCCATGTCGTCCGATCTCCTGATCGGCTACACCGGCATGGTGTCGTTCGGCCATTCGGCGTTCTTCGGGCTCGGCATGTATGGCGCGGCGGCGGCGCTGCTCATCACCAGCCAGGCGGCCCTCATGACGGTGCTGCCCAAGGCGTTGCAGGACCTGCTGCTGGTGGTGGGCGAGCGGCCCAATCTCCTGCTCGCGCTGCTGTTCGGGTTGGTGGCGTCGGCGATCATCGCCGCGTTCGTCGCCTATTTCGCAACCCGGCTGCGCGACATCTATTTCGCCATCACCACGCTGATCTTCTCGCAAATCTTCTACGTCATCATCTTCACCTGGACCGAGGTGACAGGCGGCGAGAACGGCCTGTCGTTTCGCCGCCCGGCGCTCGGCATCCCGGGCGTCTGGACCACGCCGTTCACGGCGGAGACGCTGCACTGGTTCGTGCTCGCGGTGGTCGCCGGCTCCTACCTGATCCTGCGCCGTATCACCCAGTCGCCGTTCGGCATGGTGCTGCAGTCGATCCGCGAGAACGAGCCGCGCACCCGCGCCATCGGCTATCCGGTCGAGCGCTACAAGATCATGGCGGTGATGCTGTCCGGCCTGTTCGCGGGGCTCGCCGGCGTGCTCTACGCCATCCAGAACCGGTTCGCCGCGCCCGACTTCGTGTTCTTCCTGATCTCGGGCGAGGCGGTGATCTTCAACGTCATGGGCGGCATCGGCACCTTGGTCGGGCCGATCGTCGGCGCCGGCGCGTTCCTGCTGCTGCGCGAATTCCTCGGCCGGTTGTTCGGCGAGCAGTTCCCCTACCTGATCCCGCTCGGCTTCATCTTCATCGCCATCATCATCTTCCTGCCGCAGGGCCTGCTCGGCTTCGCACGGCGATGGCTGAATAGGTAGCTCACAAACTCGTGTCCCGGGCGGGCGAGCGCGCAGCGCGAGCGACGACCCGGGACCCAGCTTTCTTGAAGTAACCTGGGTCCCGGGTCTCGCTTAGCGCGCCCGAGACACGAGTGGCGTGGGCATGGGCTTGGTGTAACATCGAGCAAACATTGGGTAAGGAGCACGCCATGGCCAAGTTCGGGATCGGGCAACCGGTGCGTAGGGTCGAGGACCAGCGCTTTCTGCTGGGCAAGGGACGCTACGTCGACGACATCGTGCTGCCCGGCATGGTGCACAGCGTCAACGTGCTCTCCCCGCACGCCCACGCCCGCATCAAGAAGGTCGACGTCTCGAAGGCCAAGGCCGCGCCCGGCGTGCTGCTCGCGCTCACCGGCGCCGACGTCGCGGCCGAGAAGCTCGGCGCCATGACCGCGCACCTGATGCCGGAGGATTTCGGCGCGCCGAAGGGCCACCGCACCTTCCAGCCGCTGCTGGTCTCGGACAAGGTGCGATACGTCGGCGACCGCGTCGCATTCATCGTCGCCGAGACGCTCGACCAGGCGCGCGACGCTGCCGAGCTGGTCAGCGTCGACTACGAGCCGCTGCCCGCCGTGGTCAACGTCGAGGACGCCGTCAAGGACGGCGCGCCCAAGGTTCACGACGACAACACCATGGGCAACACCGCGTTCCGCCTGATGTTCGGCAACGCGGAGGCGACCGAGGCCGCCTTCGCCAAGGCCAGGCACGTGGTCAAGCTGCGGGTCGAGAACAACCGGCTCTCGCCGGTGTCGATGGAGCCGCGCACGGCGATCGGCGACTACGAGGCGGCGACCGACCAGTACACGCTCTATTCCGCCTCGCAGAATCCGCACGGCCTGCGCATGGAGATATCGCACATCTTCCACGTGCCGGAGAACCAGATCCGCGTCGTATCGCCGGACGTCGGCGGCGGCTTCGGGCTGAAGGGCGGCGCCTATCCCGACGATCTCTTGGTGATGTGGGCGTCGAAGAAGCTGAAGCGCCCGGTGAAGTGGGTCGCGACGCGGTCCGAAAGCATGCTGAACGATGCCCACGGCCGCGAGATGGTCTATTACGGCGAGCTCGCGCTCGACGAGAACGGCAAGATCCTTGCGCTCAAGTCCAAGTCGCTGTTCCAGATGGGCGCCTGGTTCGTCAACGCGGCGCTGGCCGCCGGCGCGTTCTCGATCCGCTTCATCCCCGAGGCCTACGACATCCAGACCATGCACCTGATGTCGCAGGGCGTGTTCACCAACACCTCGATCTCGGGGCCGTATCGCGGCGCCGGCCGGCCGGAGGCAGCCTATTTCATGGAGCGGCTGATCGAGCACGCCGCGCGGCAGATCGGCATGGATCCGGCGGAGATCCGCCGCAAGAACCTGATCCCGCCGTCCAAGCTGCCGTACACCACGCCGACCCATTGGGTCTACGATTCCGGCGAGTTCGCCAAGCTGATGGACACCTGCATCGAGGCGTCGGATCCCAAGGGCTATTCGGCGCGGGTCCGCGAATCCAAGAAGAACGGCAAGCTGCGCGGCCGCGCGGTCAGCTACTACATCGAGTTCGGCGGCATCTTCAACGACCGCATGGAGATGCGGTTCGATCCGTCCGGCGCGCTCACCGTCTACGGCGGCACCCATTCGCACGGCCAGGGCCACGCCACCGTGTTCGCGCAGATCGCGCATGACATGCTCGGCGTGCCGTTCGAGCAGATCAAGTACGTGCAGGGCGACACCGCCCAGGTCGCGATCGGGCGCGGCACCTACGGCGCACGCTCGGCGGTGGTCGGCGGCAGCGCGCTCAAGCGCGCGGCCGACCAGATGATCGAGAAGGGCAAGGAGCGCGCCGCCGCCATGATGGAGGCGGACACAGGGCGACATCGAGTTCAAGGACGGCGAATACCGCGTCAGCGGCACCGACAAGAAGATCGCGCTGGTCGACGTCGCCAAGGCGGCGTTCGCGCCGATGGGGCCGCTGACCCAGCGGTTCGGCATCGGCCTTGAAGCCGAGGGCAGCTTCAGTCCCGAGCCGCCGAGCCACCCGAACGGCAGCCACGTCTGCGAGGTCGAGGTCGACCCGGACACCGGCGACGTCAGGCTCGACCGCTACACCGTGGTGGACGACCTCGGCCGCATCCTCAACCCGATGATCGTGCTCGGCCAGATGCAGGGCGGCACGGTGCAGGGCATGGGCCAGGCGCTGATGGAGCACCAGGTGTACGACCGCGCCAGCGGCCAGCTCCTGACCGGCAGCTTCATGGATTACGCCATGCCGCGCGCGTCCGTGCTGCCGCCGATCGACGCCAAGATGGAGGAGATCGCCTGCAAGACCAATCCGCTTGGCGTGAAGGGCATCGGCGAGAGCGGCACCATCGGCGCGCCGCCGACCATCATCAACGCGGTGATCGACGCGCTCAAACCGCTCGGCATCGATGCCATCGACATGCCGGCGACGCCGCTGCGGGTGTGGCAGGCGATCGAGGCGGCGAAGAAGAACGGCGGCGCCACGGCGCGGGCGTAGACCCGCGGCGCGGCAGGGCAGGGCGCTGTGCACGCCCTTTCCCTCTCCTTTGGGAGAGGGTGGCCGCGCGGAGGCGATCGCCAAGCGCGGCCAGGCAGGCTCAGGGCGTGTAGGGCTCGAGATAGCTGATGCCGATCTCGTTGTCGGCGCGCCAGATGATGCGGCAGCGTCGGACGTTGCCGGCATCCTCGGTCAGGACCAGCGAAAATTCCTCGGGCAAGCGGTGCGGCGAGGCAACCTCGATCCGCGCGCCACCCTCGGAGATGTCCACCAGCGTGCAGTTGAGCGGCGGCGTATGATCGTCGAATTCGATCCAGGCGCGGCAATTGGTGCTGTGCCGCGGCGAGCGGCGTTGCTCGACGAAGGCCTGTTTCACACGCGCGAGGGTCTGCAACAGCATCGTGGGCTCCCGTGATGCGACGGCGGGGGAATTGCCATCTTGCGGGACGCATTTAGCGTCGGCCGGCTTACAGGTTCCCTAGGCGGATCCGGCGAGTTTTCGCGACAATCGCTTCAATGTTTTGAAAAAATGAGCGTTCCCGACCGCTCGCGGATGGGGCTGGACAAGCTGCCTATCGCGGCATTGACGGGGCGCCAGGGCCCCACCGGGCCAGGTTCCACAATGCCAAAAAATCATAAGATAGTATCTTTACTAACTTAACCCGAGCGGTTATTTTGGGGTCATGGTAACCCAGACCACCGCCTTGGCCGCCCGGCTGCCCGGCCGCATTTTCTTCCCCGGCCGCTCGGCGTCGCTGTCGTCGCAGATCGTCGCCGACGTGCGCGACGCGCTGTTCGCGCAAGAAGCTCAAGCCCGGCGACGTCCTCGGCACCGAGAACGAGATCGCGGCGCGCTACGGCGTCAGCCGGATCGTGGCGCGCGACGCGCTGCGCACGCTGGAGGCGCTCGGCATCGCCGAGATCAAGATGGGCAAGGGCGGCGGCGCGCGGGTGGCGCGCGGCAATCCGCGGCTGTTCGCCGAGGCGCTGGCGGTGCAGCTCGACCTCACCGGCGTCGAGCGCCGACCGAGATCATGGACGCGCAGCGCGCGATCGAGTGCCTCGCCGCCGAGCTCGCGGCCGAGAACGCCACCGACGAGGACATCGCGCGGCTGCGCCAGCTCGATCGCCGACGCCGACGCGCGGCCGCGGCGAGCGACGTCGCGCGCTTCACCGCAGCTCGGCGCCGAGTTCCATCTCGCGGTCGCCGAGGCCTCGCACAACCGCGTGCTGGTGGTGCAGCTCATCTCGCTGCAGCACGTGTCATGGCCGCGGCGCAATCCGACGCTGACCCCGAAGGTCATGCGCCGCATCCAGGACGTGCACAAGGAGCTGCTCGGCCTGATCGAGATCCGCGACGCCGCCGGCGCCCGCAGGCTGATGGACGACCACGTCAAGATGATCCGCGCCCGCCGCGTGAGCGAGTCGAAGAAATCTGCGTCGTCAAGTTCGCGGCCAAGCGCGTCGCGAGACCAACGACGATTTCGGTTGCTGACTCAAACACCAAAGGAGGACACCATGGCCAAGGAAAAATTCATCATCGAGCCGCACTTCCGCCTGCACGAGTGGGTGGCGGAGGAGAAGGGCTACTTCAAGGACGAAGGGCTCGACTACGAGTTCCGCGAGCTCGTGCAGTCGAGCGACGGCGCGTCGCAGCAGCTCGGCGACAAGGTCGGCGCGATGCAGACCTTCGAGCGCGGCCGCAAGTCCGACATCTCCTGCGCCTGCCACTGGACCGTGAACGTCGCCGCCGCCAAGGGCCACGGCAAGCTCTACGGCGATGTCTATCAGGTCTCGACCTGCGGCATCTTCGTGCCGCCGGATTCCAAGGTGAAGACGCCGGAGGACCTCGCCGGCGTGCCGATCTCGGTCGGCTACCAGTCCGGCAGCCACTACGCCACGATCCAGGCGCTCGAGCAGTTCATGCCGCAGGACAAGATCAACCTGTCGTTCAAGGACGGGCTGGTGTTCGGCCGCATGGAGAAGCTGATCAACGGCGAGGTGCCGGCCTGCACGCTGTTCTCCGGGCCGTACTACTTACGTCGAGCAGCTCGGCTTCCGCAAGGTGGTCGACTGCACCTTCATGATGGCGACCATGCTCACCGGCGATCCGGACATGGAGGACGTGCAGAAGTTCTTCCGCGCGCTCTGAAGCGGGCGCAGGCCGACATCGATCTGCGGCCGGAGCTCTACACCAAGCACTACAAGAAGGAGTTCCCCAAGCGCTTCCACGACAAGATGGACACGCGCCGCTGGGGTCCGGGCGAGCGCATCGTGTTCGAGCCGTATTCGCGCGAGATTTTCGAGGACTCGCGCGCCTGGATCGCCGAGCGCGGCATCTTCGAAGGCAACGATCTCGGCGCCAAGGCCTACGACAACGCGGTGGTGCGGCTGGCGAGCTGACTGTGTCCCCGCCCTCATCATCCTGAAGGAGCGCCCGCGATCGGCTTCCGCGATGCTCCTCAGCATGAGGCCGTGAGAGGCCGCTTGCGGGTTAATCGTTTGCCGCCCTCGACCCGCAGGCCGATGTAGCGGTCGAGCGTGGCGTGGTCCTTCAGCAAATCCGCCGAGCGGGCGCGGTGCACGATCGCGCCGCGCTCCAGCAGCAGCGCATGCTCGGTCAGCGACAGCGCGATCTCGGCGTGCTGCTCCACCAGGATGACCGCGGTGCCTTCCTCGGTGATCATCTTGCGCAGCGCCGCGCACCAGCTCCTCGACGATGATCGGCGCGAGCCCCTCCAGCGGCTCGTCGAGCAGCAGCAGCGCCGGGTTGGTCATCAGCGCGCGCGCGGTCGCCAGCATCTGCTGCTCGCCGCCGGAGAGCTGGTTGCCCTTGGACGGCTTGCGCTCGCGGATGCGCGGGAACAGGTCGAACACCGCGGCGAGGTCCCAGCGGCCGGGCCGCGGCGGCGACCGTGAGGTTCTCCTCGACCGAGAGGTTGGCGAAAATCTCGCGCTCCTGCGCCACCCAGCCGATGCCGGCTTGCGCGCGGCGGTGCGGCGCCAGCCGCGTGATGTCGGTGCCGCGCCAGACGATGCGGCCGCGGCGAAGCTGGGTGAAGCCCATCAGCGTCAGCAGCAGCGTGCTCTTGCCGACGCCGTTCCGCCCCAGCACCGCGAGGCTGCCGCGCTCGGGCATCTCGAAGGTGATGTCGTCGAGCACGACGGCCTCGCCGTAGCCGGCGCGCACGTTGTTGAAGGCGAGCAGCGGCGTCAGCCATGCTGCGCCCCGCCGAGATAGACCTCGCGCACGCGCGGGTCGGCCGAAATTTCGTCGGGCGTGCCTTCCAGCAGGATGCGGCCGCCGACCATGACGATGATGCGGCTCGCGAGGCGGAACACCAGCTCCATGTCGTGCTCGATGAACAGCACGGTGATGTCCTGCGACAGGCTGGTGATGGCGGTGAACAGCTCGGCGCTTTCCTCGCGCGGCACGCCGGCCGCCGGCTCGTCGAGCAGCAGCACCTTGGGCCGGGTCGCCAGCGCCAGCGCGATCTCCAGGAGCCGCTGCTGGCCGTAGGGCAGCTCGCGGGTCTCGCGGTAGCAGACCGGGCCGAGCATCAGCGACTTCGAGGATGCCGTAGGCCTCGTCGACCGCGGCGCGGTAGTCGGAGGTCGGCGCGCCACCAGGTGCGCGCGATGCTCGTCGCGCTCGCAGACCGCCAGCGTCACCGCTTCGAGCGGGTTGAGATGCGGGAACAGGCTGTTGATCTGGAAGGTGCGCACCAGGCCGCGCCGCACGCGCTGCCTCGGGGCCGAGCGCGGTGATGTCCTCGCCGCCGAGCAGGATCTGGCCGGCGTCGGGCCGCAGCATCCCGGTCATCAGGTTGATCAGCGTGGTCTTGCCGGCGCCGTTCGGCCCGATCAGGGCGTAGCGCACGCCCTGCGGCAGCGCGATCTCGATGTCGCTTGGCGACCACCAGCGAGCCGAAGCTCTTGTCGAGGCCGCGGGTGGCGAGGACGGTGCGTGCTCACGACGCGCCGCCCGCGCCAAGGTCGGCGACGTGAGCCAGCCGAGCCAGCGCTGGCCGCGCTCGGTGTTGACGAGCTGCGCGAGCCCGCCGAGGATGCCGTTCGGCAGGAACAGCACGACCGCGATCAGCAGCACGCCGATCGGGAAGTACCAGTATTGCGGATTGACGCCGGAGAACCAGTCGCGCGCGATCATGTAGATGATGGCGCCGATCAGCCCGCCGTAGAGCCGCCCGGCGCCGCCGAGGATCAGGATCACCAGGATGTCGGCCGAGCGCTGGAAGTCGAGCACGCCGAGCGAGACGGTCTCGGTGGTCTGGGTCAGGACGGCGCCGGCGACGCCGGCCATGACGGCGGAGATGGTGTAGATCTTGCGGATATGCGCGCGGCTCTTCGCGCCGATCGCGCGCATGCGCACCGACGTTCTCGCGGATGCCGCGCAGCGACAGCCCGAACGGCGAGTTGATCAGCCGCCGGCTCACCAGGAAGAACAGGAACAGCACGATCAGCGAGTACCAGTACGACGGTGTAGCCCCAGAGATCGAACTTGAACACGCCGAGCAGCGGCCACATCTGCACGCCCTGCAGGCCGTCGGCGCCGCCGGTCAGCCAGCTTGCGCTGTTGGCGGCCTCGAGCAGCAGGAGCCCGAAGCCGAGCGTGATCATGATCAGCGCCAGATGCCGGAACCGCGCGATGATGAAGCTCATCGAGATAGCCGAGCAGGCCCGCGGCAACGCCGGCGATCAGAAGCCCGGTCAGCGGCTCGCCCCAGCCCCATTTCGAGATGAGGCCCGCGGTGTAGGCGCCGAAGCCGAAGAACGCGGCGTGTCCGAGCGAGACGATGCCGGCGTAGCCGAGGATCAGGTCGAGCGAGAGCGCAAACAGCGCGGTGATCGCGATCTGGCTCGCCAGCACCAGGTAGTCCGGCGTCACCACGAACGGCAGCAGCGTCGCGAGCCAGAACACGATCTCGATGGTGCGCCAGCGGATCTGCGCTTCCAGGTACTGCTGCGGCCCGGCGAGCGCGGGGGAGGTGACCGCCATGCTAGCGTCTCCCGAAGATGCCGGCGGGCCGCCACATCAGCAGGCTGAGCATCACCAGATAGATCAGGAACGAGCCGATGGCCGGGAAATAGTATTTGCCGGCCATGTCGCTGATGCCGAGCAGCGACGGCGGCGGCAAACGAGCCGCCGATCGAGCCCAGGCCGCCGACCGCGACCACGATCAGCACATAGACGAGATAGGCGAGCGCAAAGGACGGATCGAGGCCGACGATGTCGATGGCGAGCGCGCCGCCGAGGCCGGCAAGCCCGCTGCCGAGCGCGAAGGTGATGGCGAACGCGCCGTCGACGTTGATGCCGAGCCCGCGCGCCATGCGCTGGTTGTCGACCGCGGCGCGCACCTGCGCGCCGAAGCGGGTGTATTCCAGCGCCAGCACGAGCGCGGCGGTGACGACGAGCGCAAAGCACGATCAGGAAGATGCGATAGACGCCGAGCGTCAGACCCCCGACATGCATCGAGCCGCGCAGGTAGCTCGGCAGGTTCACCGGCTGCTGGATCGTGCCGTAGATGAAGGCCGCGACCGCGACCGAGACGAACACCAGCCCGATGGTCAGCAGGCACTGGTCGAGGTCGGTCGCGCGGTAGAGCCGATGGAACATCGTGCGCTCGAACACGACGCTGATCGCCGCCGCGACGATGAAGGCCACGGGCAGGGTGGCCAGAAACGGCCACCCCCAGCTGTTCATCAGCGTCACCGTGACGTAGCCGCCGATCATGCCGAAGGTGCAGTGCGCCAGGTTGACGAAGTTCATCATCCCGAGCGTCACCGACAGCCCGACCGAGAGCAGGAACAGCAGCATCCCGTAGGCGAACCCGTCGAACAGGACGCCGAACATCGACGTGATCATTCGCGGTCGTCCCCCCGGCCGCCGATCAGCGTCGATCCGCCGCCTTATTTCGGCATGCCGCGCCTTCCACGGGTCCTTGACGTTCTCGATCTTGTCGAACTCGACGTTGACCAGTTGGCCGTCCACCTTCTCGACGCGGCGGATGTAGACGGTCTGCACGACGTCGCGCGTCTCCGGATCGATCGACATCGGCCCGCGCGGGCTTTCCCACCTCATGCCCTTGGCCGCGCGATCAGCGCCTCGCCGTCGGTGTTGCCTCGGTCTTCTTCAGCGCCTCGTAGATCGACGTGCATGCCGTCGTAGCCGCCGACCGAGAACATGTCGGGGTTGCGCTTGAACTCGGCGTTGTAGGCGGCGACGAACGCCTTGTTCTTCGCCGACTGGTGATTGAAGTCGTAGTGGAACGCGGTGATCAGGCCGAGCCCCGCGTCGCCCATGCTCTTGAGCGCGTCCTCGTAGGTCAGCTCGCCCTGGCCCATGATCTTGACCTTGCTCTTGTCGATGCCGCGCTCGGCGATCGCCTTGCCGATCGCCGCCGGCTGCGGTCCGCCGGGCACCCAGATGTAGAGACCGTCCGGGTTGGCATCCTTGGCGCGCTGCAGGAATGCGGTGAAGTCGATGTTGGCGACCGGATAGCGCGCCGAGCCGATGATCTCGCCGCCGGCGTCCTTGAAGCCTTTGGTGAAGGCGGCCTCGCCGTCGTGGCCGGGCCCGAAGTCGGAGACGAGCGTATAGGCCTTGCGCACGCCGTTCTTGTAGGCCCAGGTGCCGAGCGCTTCGTTGAGCTGACGGCACGGTGAACGAGGTGCGCACCATGTAGGGCGACTTGGTGGTGATGACCGAGGTCGCCGCGTTCATGTTGACCATGAACTTCTTGGCCTGGGCCGAGACGTCGGCGGCCGCGAGCGCGTTCGGCGTCAGGTCGTAGCCGGCGAGGATGTCCGCGCCGTCGCGCACGATCGACCTCCTGCGACAGCCGTTTGGCGACGTCCGGCGCGATGCCGCCGGGGTCCTTGCGGATCAGCTCGATCTTCTGCCGGCGACCGTGTCGCCGTTCTGCTTCATGTAGAGCTTGATGCCGTTGTCGATCTGCGCGCCGGGATCGGCGAATTGGCCGGAATAGGACATCACGACCCCGACCTTGACGGCTTGCTGCGCGCTCGCCGAAGCGGCGGCCAGCATGCCCGCCAGCAGCGTCCCCAGTCCAACGAAAGTCTTCCGCATCGTCATCCTCCCTGCGACAGTATCGTTGGGGCCGGCGTCCTGCGCGGCGCCGGCTGTTGCGCGCTACATTACGCGAACGGTGCGGGCCACACTAGATCGGGATGACCTTTCTTCGAATCGTCATCCCGATCTAGCTTCTTGTTTGAGCATGATCTTTTCCGAAAACCGCTACACACTTTTCGGGATCATGCTCTAACGTCGCCATCTGCCGGTGGGCAGGCGGTCGCGCGCGCCACGCAAGCGGATGCAGTTCAGGGACAATGGGCCGCATGGCTGACATCGAGGCGCCGGTGCTGATCGTTGGGGGCGGGCCCATCGGGCTCGCGCTCGCGGCCGATCTCGGTCGGCGTGGCGTCAGGACGCTGCTGGTCGAGGAGCGCGAAAACAAGCTGTTGCCCGCCAAGATGCTGGAGGTCAGCGTCCGCACCATGGAGTTCTGCCGCCAGCTCGGCATCGCCGAACGGGTCCGCAACTGGGGTTTCCCGCCGCACATCCCGCTCGACAGTGTGTTCGTGACCGATCTGCAGGGCTACGAGCTCGGTCGCGTACGCACGCCGTCGCTGGGGTCGCGCTCCGATTCCGAATTCAGCCCCGAGCGCGGGCGACCGTGCCCGCAGACCTGGTTCGACCCGATCCTGCAGGACTGCGCGCGATCATTTCCGCACGTGACGCTGCGGCATGAGGTCAAGCTCGAAAGCTTCGTGCAGGACGAAGGCGGCGTCACCGCGACGCTACGCAACCGGCAAGGCGGTGGTACTGAAACCGTGCGGGCCGGCTATCTCGTTGGCTGCGACGGCTTTGACAGCACGGTGCGCGAGCTGCTCGGCATCGCGATCAGGGGCGAGGCGCACATCGACTGGTCGATGACGATCTATCTGCGCATCCCCGAGCTGCCGAGCCGCCATGGCGTCAGCTACCGCTACGTATTTGTCGGGCCGGAAGGCACCTGGTCGTTTCTGACGCTCGTCAACGGCAAGGATCTTTGGCGGCTGCAGATCGTGGACATCGACGAAGCGCGGTTGCAGAACGTCGACATTCCGGCGCTGGTGCGCCGCTGCATGGGCCGGGAGGCACGCTACAGCATCGAGCACAAGGACCTGTGGGTGCGAAAGCGCACCGTCGCAGACCGCTTTTCCGATGGCCGCGTGTTCATCGCGGGCGACGCCGCCCACGCGCATCCGCCGAACGGCGGGCTTGGCATGAACACCGGCCTACAGGACGCCTTCGACCTCGGCTGGAAGCTCGCCGCGACGCTCGAAGGCTGGGGCGGGCCAGGGCTGCTCGAGAGCTACGATCTCGAGCGCCGTCCGGCGTCCGCGCGCGCGGCCGAGGTCTCGCTGCAGAACTATCGCCGCCTCATCAGCGCCGGCCAGCGCGCCGAGATCAATGCCCCGACGCCGGAAGGGGAGGCGGCGCGGCGGGCGATCGGCGAGCGGCTGGTGGAGGAGAACGAAAAGTCATGGCACCCCGTCGGTGTTCATCTCGGCTATATCTACCACCCGTCGCCGATCGTGGTGCCCGACGGCACGCAGCGGCCGGCACGACGACACCTTCGGCTATCAGCCGACAGCGTTTCCCGGCGCGCGGGCGCCCCATGTCTGGCTCGGTCCGGAAAAATCGATGCTCGATCTGTTCGGGGAAGGCTATGTGCTCCTGAACTTCAACAGCGAACCGACCGAGCCGATCGAGCGCGCGGCCACGAGCCGCGGCGTGCCGCTGACCGTGCATCGGATCGAGAGCAACGAAGCGGCCGACCTTTATGGCCGGCCGCTCGTGCTGGTGCGGCCCGACGGCCATGTCGCCTGGCGGGGCGAGCGGACACCGGACGCTCCGCTCGACCTCATCGACACCGTGCGCGGCGCGGGCCCCGTATCGCTGCGCGGCGCGCGCCGGCTAGATCGGGATGACTTTTCTTCGAATCGTCATCCCGATCTGCTTGTTTGAGCATGATCTTCCGAAAACCGGTTCCCACTTTTCGGGATCATGCTCTACTTCGCCATCCGGGCTTTCACCGGATCCTTGACGTTCTCGACCTTGTCGAAATCCACATTGACCAGGTTGCCGCCGACCTTCTCGACCCTGCGGATGTAAATCGTCTGAATCACGTCGCGGGTCTCGGGATCGATCGACATCGGCCCGCGCGGGCTGTCCCACGCCATTCCCTTGGCCGCGGCGACCAGCAGGCCCGCGTCGGTCTTGCCGCCGGTTTTCTTGAGCGCTTCGTAGATCACGTGCATGCCGTCGTAACCGCCGGCCGAGGTGAAGCTTGGCTTGGGCCCAGGCGCGAGCTCGTTATAGGCCTTCACGAAGTCCTGGTTTGCCTTGGTCTGAAGATTGTAGTCGTAGTGCCAGGCGGTGATGATGCCGAGCGAAGCTTCGCCCATGCTCTTGACCGCGCTTTCGTCCGTCACCTCGCCGGTACCGAAAATCTTGATCTTGGCCGGGTCAAGCCCGCGCTCCGCGAATGACTTGCCAAGCGCTGCCGGCTGCACGCCCGCCGGTACGAACACCATGATCGATTCCGGATTAAGGTCTTTGGCTCGCTGCACGAAGGCGGTGAAGTCCGGGTTCGACACCGGCATCCGCACCCCGCCGACGATCTCGCCTCCGGCCGCCTTGAACGAGCGCGTGAAGGCGTCCTCGGCGTCGTGGCCCGGGCCGTAGTCGGACACCATGGTATAGACCTTGCGGACGCCGCTCTTGTAGGCCCATACGCCGAGCGAATCGGTGACCTGCGGGATCGTCATCGAGACGCGAACCGAATATTGCGTCTTGGTGGTGATGATCGAGGTGGCCGCGTTCATGATCACCATGAACCTCTTGGCTTGTTCTGCCACGTCGGAGACCGCGAGCGCGTTGGGCGTTGTCATCATGCCGGCCAGGATTTCCACGCCGTCGCGCACGACCAGTTCCTGTGCGAGCCGCTTGGCAACATCCGGTGCGATACCGCCAGTGTCTCTGCGGATGACCTCGATCTTGCGGCCGGCGACCGTGTCGCCATGCTGCTTCATGTAGAGCTTGATGCCGTTGTCCATCTGCGCCGACGGATCGGCGAGCTGGCCGGAGTACGGCAGGATCACGCCGATCTTGAGCGGCTGCTGCGCCTGTGCCGCCGACATCATGAGCAACGTCGCGGCAATCCCGATCAGCCGAAAGAGAAAGTGTCGCATCGCGCTGCCTCCCGAAAATGGCTTGTGGCGAATTGTTGTTGTTCCGAGTCCGATGACGGACCAGTACGACGCAGAATAGCGCAGCGCCGCCGCTGAGGCGACGGCGCTGTTGGGTCGCGGGAGATGGACGGCCGGTGGCCGGATCGCCGAAGCTCGTTCGGCATTCCGCCTATTTCGGGTCTTTGACGTTCTCGACCTTATCGAACGGCACGTTCATCAATTCGCCGCCGACCTTCTCGACCTTGCGGATGTAGACGGTCTGCACCACGTCACGTGTCTCCGGGTCGATCGACATCGGGCCGCGGATGCTGTCCCATTTCATGCCCTTGGCGGCCGCGATCAGCGCCTCGCCGTCGGTCTTGCCGCCGGTCTTCTTCAGCGCCTCGTAGATCACGTGCATGCCGTCATAGCCGCCGCTCGAGAAGAAGTCGGGGTTGCGCTTGTGCATCTCGTTGAACAGCTTCACGAACGCGACATTGCGCGGGTTCTTGTCGGTGTATTCATAGTGCCAGGCGGTGATGATGCCGAGCGCGCTGTCGCCCATGCTTTTCAGCGCCTGCTCGGCCGTGGTCTCGCCCGAGCCGAGGATCTTGGTCTTGTTGAGGTCGATGCCACGTTCGGCGAACGCCTTGCCGAGCGCCGCCGGCTGCGCTCCGCCCGGGATGAAGACCATGATCGATTCCGGGTTGAGGTCCTTGGCGCGCTGCACGAACGCCGAGAAATCCGGGTTCGCCACCGGGAAACGCACGGAGCCGACCATCTCGCCGCCGCTGTCCGTGAAGCCCTTGATAAAAGCTCGCTCGAAATCGTGGCCCGGGCCGTAGTCGGTCACCATGCTGTAGGATTTCTTGATATTGGCTTTTTTGGCCGCCCAGACGCCGAAGGTGTGTGCGACCTGCGGCAGCGTCACTGAGGAGCGCACCGAATAGGGTGATTTGGTGATGATCACCGAGGTGGCGGCGTTCATGATGACCATGAACTTCTTGGCCTCGGCCGACACGTCGGAGGCCGCAAGCGCATTCGGTGTGAGCAGGAAGCCCGCCAGAATGTCGACCTTGTCGCGCACGATCAGCTCCTGCGCGAGCCGCTTGGCGACGTCGGGCGCCGGCCCGCCGACATCCTTGCGGATGATCTCGATCTTCTTGCCGGCGATCGTGTCGCCGTGCTGCTGCATGTAGGTCTTGGCGCCGTTATCCATCTGGATGCCGGCGTCGGCGAACTGGCCGGAATAGACGTTGATCATGCCGATCTTGATCGTGTCTTGCGCGCTAGCTGCCGTGGAGCCGATCGCCAGTCCGGCAATGGCAACCGACGCCAAGAGTATCTTTCGCATCGCATCCTCCCAGGTTATCGTTCCGAGCTTGTTGCGAATTGTAGTGACAAAGCCGTGCACCGTCGATTCCAATCGGCCCCTGCGACGCCAGCGTGGCCCAATGGGCGGTGCCCCACCAACTCAGCCGGCCGGCCCAATCGTGTTGCGCGCTAGTGTCCCGGACCCCAAGTTCGCACGATTGCTCAGCAGGCGCCTTTGCGAACTTCGGGTCCAAAGGGACACTAGAACCATAAAATTGCTAGTGTCGCTTTGGTTCGGAAGTTCGCTTCGGAGCAAGCCGAGAAATCGGGCGAACTTCCGAACCGCGACACTAGAGGCCGTGCCTGCATAGTTTTAGGGTCTTTCGACACGTTTCGGTTCGGGGTTCATCGTGCTGCATTGGCCAGGCTCGCCGGCGGACATCGCGAAAATCCAGAGCGCTCGCAAGCGGCGCGCGGTGGCGCAGGCGATGCGTGCGCCGTTCTTCCGCGATCGTCTGAAGGGCGTCGATCTCGACCAGCTGGATGATCCAGAGGTCTGGTCGAAGATTCCGTTGCTCACCAAGGATCAACTGCGACAAGTTCCCGCCGAGCGCTTCGAGACCGAGTTCTGCGTCGCGCCGCGCAGTGCCATTGTCGAGTACTGGCGGTCGGGCGGCGTGACCGGCCGTCCGCTGTTCTATCCGCGCTCGGCCGATGACATGGAATACAGCATCGCGTGCTTCCGGCGCGCGTTCGTGGTCATCGGTGCGACCGCCGACGACCTGGTCCACGTCTCGTTTCCGCTCGGTATTCATCCGGTGGCGCATCTCTATGCGCGCGCCGCGGAGGACTTGGGGATCGGCACGATCTGGTGCGGCTCCGGCAGCAACACGGCGTCGGTCACCCAGCTCGAGCTGATCCAAAATCTGAAACCTACGATCTGGGCCGGTATGGCAAGCTACGCGCTGCATCTCGCCAATCTCGCCGAAGCCCAGGGCATCGACCTTCGCGCATGTTCGGTTCGCAAGATCGTGGTTGCGGCCGAGCCGTTGTCGCCCGCCAAGCGCCAGAAGATCGAGCGCGCCTGGGGCGCGGATGTGTCCGATCAGTTCGGCATGACCGAGGGCGCGCTGATATCGGTGCAGCCGCCAGGCCAGGACGACCTGACCGTCTGGTCCGACCTGTTTCTGTGCGAGGTGGTGGACGAAAATACCGGACAGCCGGTGCCGGACGGCGAGGTCGGGACGTTTGTCATGACCCCGCTGTGGAACAACAACGTCACGCCGTTCCTGCGCTGGAATTCGGGCGATCTCGTCAGCATGTCAAGGCCGATCGCCGGCAACAAGCCGTGGTCGATGTTTCCGGTCATGCGCCACGCACGGCGCACCGTCGGCTTCTTCAAGGTGCGAGGCGTCAACATCAATCATCCGGAGCTGGAGGATTTGATGTTCTTCAATCAGGGCGTCACCGACTTCAAGGCGGAGGTCATCAACTCGCAGACCGGCCTCGACATCCTGCATCTGTTCATCGAGCCCAAGCGCGGCGCGGACGCCGACGAGCTCAAGCGCGGGATTCTCGCGGACATGCTCAAATCGTTCCAGGTCACGCCGGAGATCACGTTTTTGGAGCACGGCACGATCGGCAAGGAATTCGAGGCGAGCATCAAAGCGGCCCGTTTTGTCGATAGGAGAGGGTGACCATGGCCGCGGGTTGGGGACCGCCGTTTCATGCCGACCACGTCGGCAGCTTGCTGCGGCCACAGCCGCTCAAGGACGCGTTTCGCGACGTCCATAGCGGCCGCATCGACCAGAACGCCTTTCGCACAATCCAAGACGGCTGCATCCGCGATGCGGTCGCCATGCAGCAAGAGGTTGGCCTGCAATCCATCACCGACGGCGAGTTTCGGCGCGGCTCCTGGTTTCTCGGATTTGTCGAGGCGGTCGAGGGATTGGGCGTTATCGATGCGCCCTTCGAGTTCCGCGACGGCGCCGGCGGGACCGCGCGATTCCAGACCGCTTGCGTGGAAGGGAAACTCAGACGCGTGCGCGGCATCACCACCGACGAATTTGCCTTCGTGAAGTCGCTGACCAAGCAGACACCGAAGGTCACGCTGCCAACCCCGAGCCTGGTTCACTTCCTCGGCGGCGAAAAGACCGTGAGCCGGACGGTGTATCCGGATATGGACCAGTTCTGGGCCGATCTGATCAAAGTCTATCGCGAGGAGCTGCAGGCGCTTGCCGCGCTGGGTTGCCGCTATGTGCAGCTCGACGAGGTGCCGGTCGCGATGCTGTGCGATCCCGACCTTTGCCGTCGGCTGAAGGCCGGCGGTACCGACCCCGAGGAGTTGCTGAAAAAATACATCTGGGCGGTCAATCAGGTCGCGACGCAACGGCCCGATGGCATGACGATCGCGTTGCATCTTTGCCGGGGCAACTATAAGGGTCGCTGGATGGCCGCGGGCGGCTACGATCCGGTCGCCGAACGATTGTTCGGCGAGGCCGCGGTCGACGCCTTCTTCCTGGAATACGATTCCGACCGCGCCGGTGGGTTCCAGCCGCTGCGGTTCATGCCGGCAGGCCGCAAGGTCGTGCTCGGCATCGTCAGCTCGAAGACGCCGCAGCTGGAATCGATCGATCTCGTCAGGCGCCGCATCGACGAAGCCAGCCGCTATGTCACGATGGACCAGCTCGGCATCAGCCCGCAATGCGGCTTTGCCAGCAGCGTCGGCGGTAATCCGCTCACCATCGAGGAGGAGCGTGCCAAGCTCCGCCGCGTCGTCGAGGTGGCGGAGCAGATCTGGAACTGATCAGCCGCGGCTGTGGTTTCAATCGAGCTTGATGTTCAGCCGCTTGATCACCGGCACTAGCTTTTCGCCGGTCTGGCGCAAGGCACCGGCGACCTCTTCGCCGCTCATCGGCGTCGCGTCGAAGCCGATGTCCGCGAACCGCTTTGCCAACGCCGGATCGGCGATGATTTTCTTCAACTCGGCCTCGAGCAGCGCCACGATCGGCCGGGGCGTCGCTGCCGGTGCGAACATCATGAAGTGCACGCCATGGGCGTTCATGCCCGGCAGGCCTTGCTCGGTGGTGGTCGGGATGTCAGGTACGAGGTCGGAGCGCTTCTCGGCGACAATCGCCAGTCCCCGAAGCTGGCCGCTGGCGATCAGCGGCTTGGTGGTGCCGGCGAGGAAGCCGCCGAAGTCGAGCCGGGCCGCGATCAGATCGGTCATCGCCGTGCCGCCGCCGCGATAGGCCACGTGGGTGAATTTCGCGCCTGTGCGCTGCGCAATTTCCTCGGTGGCGAGGTGTTGCTGCAGGCCATAGCCGGCCGTGCTGTAGTTGAGACCGTCGGGCTTGCTCGTGCTCAGCGCGACCAGCTCCTTGAGGTCCTTCGCCGGCACCGACGGCGCCGCAACGATCAGCGTGGGTGTGACGCCGACGCCGCCGACCGGCGCCAGGTCCTTGAACGGATCGTAGGCGAGCTTGGAGAAGCTGTGCGGAAACGTGGCGATCACCGTGGCGTTAATCAGCAAGGTGCAGCCATCGGGCGGCGCGTTGACGACCGCGACGGTGCCGATGTTGCCGGTGGCACCGGACCGGTTTTCGACCACGAACGGCTTCTTCAGGGCCGCATCCAGGCGTTCGGCGACGACGCGCGCGGCAACGTCGGTCGCGCCGCCGGCGGGATAGGGGACGATCAGGCGCACCTGCGAACACGGCAGCTCCTGCGCCGACGCGCCGGCAATGAGCGCGACCAACTGAAGCGCGAGGGCTGCGGCAACAATTCGCATGACGTTTTCTCTCCGGTCCGGTCGGTGCGACACTAGATCGGGATGACTTTTCTTCGAATTGTCATCCCGATCTAGTTTCTTTGTTTGAGCATGATCTTTTCCGAAAACCGGTCTGCACTTTTCGGGATCATGCCCTAGCGCGCGGTTGCATCTATTTGCCGACAATCGCCTGGGCTCGCGCAACCAGCGCCGGCGACGCGGCGTAGATCGACGCGACGATCCGTTCGGCGTCCGGCCCGACGATCGGTCCCTCGACCGGCAGGTCCATCTTTTGGGTTTCCGCCAGGAACTGCGCGTCCTTGATGGTGGCGTCGAACCCTGCGCGGAGCGCGGCGAGCCGATCCGCTGGAATCTGCTTCGACACGACGAACGGCCGACCGAGCGCGTCGGCCGCCATCAGGATGTTGAGCACGTCCCTGGCCTCCTGATTGGGCGCCAGATCGCCGGCGAACGGCACGCCGGGCGGCAGCTTCGGGATCGGCAGCGGCGTGAAGGTGATCAGCGGATTGATCTTGTTGTTGGCCACCCAATCCGGCGTGACGCTGCTCCACGCGCCGCAGTCGCCGTCCAGCTCGCCGCGCTCGATCGCCAGGCGCTGCTGGGCGCTGCCGGCGTAGCCGGTCACCTGGCGAACCGCGATGCCGAACATGTTCTTGAGCACCGCCTCGTTGATGTAGGAGGAGGTGCCTGGCGCCGGCGCGCCCATGTTGAACTGCTTGACCTTCTTGAGGTCGTCGAAGGTCTTGATGCCGGTCGCGCCCCAGGCGTAGCAGGCGCGCAGATCGCGGGTGATGCTGCCGATGAACGCCACGTCGGTGAACTTGAAGCGAATCTTTTCGGCGTTGAGCAGCAATTCATTGAGCAGGCCCGGATTGAAGGCGGTGATGACGCTGCCATCCCGCGGCGCGCCGGTGTCGAGATATTGCACGGCCTTGAGACTCGAAGCGCCGGGCATGTTCTGCACGATGATGCCGGGCTGACCCGGGAGGTGCCGGCCGATGTGCCGCGCCAGAACGCGGGCATAGGTGTCATAGCCGCCGCCGGCCGACGAGCCGACCACGATGTTGACGCTTTTGAAGTCTGGCTGCGCGGTCGCCGCGCCGAGCGAGGCGGCAAGCCCCGTCGCGAACGCCGCCAACAACTTCAACGTCCGCGTGGCGGTTGCGCGCATCGTGGTGCCGTCAGGCGACCACGTCGTAGGGAATTTGCGTCGGCCCGTATTGCTCGACCACGGTCTTCGCCTTGGCATCATAACGGCGCTGCAGCACCGTTCCCTCGCCGAGCTTCTGGGTGCGGACGATGATCGCGACCGAACGGGTCGGGCCGCCCTGCTCGGCGTGGATCGCCAGCGGCGGCACCAGATCAACCTTGCCTTGCGTGCCGGTCGTCACCGAGGACAGGCGCAGCTCGGCATGGCCGGGGCGGCTGCCGTCGTCGATGCGTTCAAAGCGCTCCAGGCTTTCCGATCCGTCGAGCAGCCCGTACAGCACCCAGGTGTCGGCGTGGTCGTGCACGCTGCCGGTGCGACCCGGCACGCGCACCACCGCATTGATGACGAACCGGTGGTCGGGATCGACATAGAGCAGCAGGTTCTTGCGCCCTTCGGTCGAAGGCCAGTCCGCCGAATGTGCTTTCAAGGTCGGGTCCATCACCAGCCGTTCGAGCAGCGGCTTGGCGCGCTCCATGCGATGCTGGTTGTCGGATTCGGCGGTCCAGATGGCGCGCAGATCGCCGATGAAGCGGTCGAGCACCGGCAGTCGCGGACTGGCCATGGCTGTCTCTCTCCAGGAATGCATCACTCGTGCAGCGGCTCGCCTTCGACGGTGCAGCGGCGCAGCAGGCGACGCTCCTCCTTCGGGAAGTCGGTGCGGGCATGGATGGTGCAGCGGTTGTCCCACATCAGGAAGTCGCCGAGCTTCCAGACATGTTCGAAGATGAACTCGCGCCGTTCGCCGATCTCGTAGAGCTGGTTGAGGATCGCGTCGCTCTCCGCCTGGTCCATGCCGTCGATCCGCGTCGTCATCAGCCGATCGACGAACAGCGTCTTGCGGCCAGTGTCGGGGTGGGTGATGAACAGCGGATGGTAATGGTGCGGGATACCGCTGATGTCGCCGGTCGAGCCCGCCTGCTTGGCGCGATTGTATTCATGAATGTGCAGCGCCTTGCGGCCCTTGAGCTTGTCCTTGAGCGCGGCTGGCACCGCCTCATAGGCCTTGTACATGTTGGAGAACATGGTGTTGCCGCCGGTTGACGGCAGTTCGAGCGCGTACAGGAAGGTGTACCGGTAGGGCCGGGGCGTATAGCCGGAATCGATGTGGAACCAGAACTCGCCTTCGCCGAACGCGCCGATCGGCTTGCCGTCGACCTTGATGTTGGAGACGAGCAGGACCTTGTCAGCGTCCTTGTTGCTCTCCTGCAGAGTGCCTTCGTTGCGGCTGCGAAGCGCTTCCGGCGCCTTCTTGCGCAGGCCGAGATCGCCGAAATAGGCGGCGAAGCGTAGCTGGTCATCCTGGGTGAGCGTCTGGCCGCGGAACACCAGCACGAGGTGCTTGCCCCAGGCGTCCTTGATCGCTTCGACGGTGTCTTGCGACAGCGGCCGGGTGAGGTCGACGCCCTTGATTTCGGCGCCGCAGGCCGGCGACAGCGGCTTAACCTCGATGTCCATGACGTCTTGCATGGGAAATCCCTTTCGAAGGCGCGGATTCGTCAACGATGATACCGCCAAGGGCCGGCGCGGCGCTACCGCGTCCTGCCGTCAATTCCGCAAGTGCGGCATCACCTCGGCCGCGAACATCTCCATGTTGCGTCGCGTCAGGTCGTCCGGCAGCACGCCGAATTGCAGCATGACGACGAGCTTGCCGGCGCCGGTCGCGTCGCGCAGCCTGGCCAGCTCGTCGCGCACGGTCTTGGGCGAGCCGACCACCACGGTGCCGCTTTCGATCAATTCGTCGGCGGTGAGGTATTTCTGACCGCCCACCGCCTTGCGCAGCTTCATGGTGTTCTTCATCGAAGGCAGCGACATGTAGCCGGGCGGCAGCAGCATCTGGAACGGCACCGCGAGGAAATCGTTGAACAGCGTCTCCATGCCGGCCTTGGCCTCGGCGCGGGCGCGCTCGTCGGTGTCGGCGACATAGACCGGCGTGGCCCAGCCGACCTGGTCGGGCGCGGCTTCGTAGCCGTATTGCCTGGCCTGCTCGCGATAGAGGTTGAGATAACGCGCCACCAGGTCGCGGCCGCTGAACGTGACCAGGAACGGATATTTGCGCTCGGGCGCCGCCGCCCACTTGATCGTCTCCGAGGAGCCCATCGACGGGATCCAGATCGGCGGATGCGGTGTCTGGTAGGGCCGGGGCCAGAGGTTGACGTAGCGGAAATTGTAGTGCTCGCCCTCGAATGGGAACGGGCCGGGCTTGGTCCAGGCCTGCACGATCAGGTCGTGCGCCTCCTGATAGCGTTCGTGCGAATAGAACGGGTTGATGCCGGTCGAATGATATTCGTTGCCGATGCCGCGCACGAAGCCGGTGATGATCCGGCCGCGCGACAGGTTGTCCAGCATGGCGAACTCTTCGGCGATGTTGATCGGGTTGTTCACCAGCGGCAGCGCGCGGCCGATGATGGCGATCTTGGCCGTTTTGGTGCGGGCGATCAGGGTGGCGGCGATCAGGTTCGGCGCCGGCATCAGGCCGTAGGCGGTCTGGTGATGCTCGTTGACCGCGATCACGTCGAAGCCGAGCTGCTCGGCGTAGACCAGCTGCTCGATGTAGGAGTGATACTCCTCGGCGCCCTTTTTCGGATCGTACAGACTGTTCGGCAGCACCACCCAGCCGGCGCGATGCTTGTGGCGCTCGGTCATGTCGAGCGGGCGATAGGGCATCAGGTGGAAGAACGTGAACTGCATCACCGTGTCCCCGCGATCAGTCGCATGATTTCCTTGGCGGCGCGCTCGGGCTTCTCGATCACGATGCCATGCCCGCATTCCGGGACGATCTCGACGCGGCTTGCCGGGATGCGCTCGCCCCAGCGTGCCGCATAGGCGCTCGGGAACAGCTTGTCGTCCTTGCCCCAGAGCACGAGCGTCGGCACGCTGATGCGATGCAGCCAGCGCTCCAGCGACGGATTGAACCAGCGCGGCTCCCAGCCGAATTTGGTGGCGGCGAAGCGGTTGGTCAGCATCAGGTCGGCCTGCTCGTCGGTCACCGGCACCGCCAACAGGCGGGTGGCGATCGACTGGTCGTAATAGAGATTGCGGACCGCCTCCTCGGGCCCCCAGATGAAATTGTCGCCGGAGGGAATGCCCTTGACGCGCACGCCCGCCGGCGCGAGCAGCGATAGGCTCGCCAGCCGCGAACAATTGCGTACCGCGACCTCGGCCGCGGTCCAGCCGCCGAGCGACAGCCCGACCAGATGCACGCGATAGGGTCCGAGCCCGTCGAGGAAGTCGAGGTAGTACATCGCCAGATCGCCGACGGTCCTGATCCATGGCGGATTGTCCGACAGGCCGAAGCCGGGATGCTCGGGCACGATCACCTCGAATTCCTTCGAGAGGATGTCGAACATCGGCAGCCAGACCGGCAGCCCATTGGCGCCATGCAGGAACACCAGCGGCGGGCCGGAGCCGCGCCGCATGATCCGGACGTTGACGTCGCGGACCTTGTGTTGGCTGACGGTTTCCGGCATGGCCTTACTCTCCCACCACCTGACAAAACAATCTACAATCTTGCCGTAAATGCAATCCAGGGAGGCCACCGATGGCCGCCGCCGATTCCGAACGGTTCCGCCTGCGCCGCTTTGTCGAACGGCTGGTGCAACTCGGCGAATGCGAGGTGCACGACAAGCCGATCGACCTGATCGACGTCGCCGCCGTGCTGGAGGGCAATCCACGCGCGACCTGGTTCAAGTCGGTCGGGCCGGAGCGGGCCGAGCTGATCGGCAACGTCATGGGCTCGCGCAAGCGTCTGGCGCTCGCGCTCGACACCGACGAGGCCGGGCTTTTGCGGGAGATCATGAAACGGCTCGCCAAGCCGATGAAGCCGGTCAAGGTCGCCGCCGCGGAGGCGCCGGTGCAGCAGGTGGTTCGCAAGGACGGTGACGCCGACCTGTGCGCACTGCCGGTTCATTTGCAGCACGGCGAGGACGGCGCGCCCTACATTTCCGCCGGCCTCGACGTCATGCAGTTTCGCGACTCCGGTCACCACAATATCGGCTGCCGCCGCATCATGCTGCGCGGGCCGCGGCAAGCCGGCATCGACATGATCGCGCCGAGCGATGCGCGCGCGATCTATCTCGAGGCCGTTGCCAAGGGCGAGAGGACCCCGGTCGCCTACGTGGTCGGCTCGCACCCGTGCGATTTCATGGCGGCGGTCAGCATGAATCCGCCGATGGACGAGCTTGAGGTGCTGGGTGCGCTGCGCGGCGCGCCGGTGCCGGTGGTCAAATGCGTCAGCAGCGACATCTACGTGCCGGCCGACGCCGAATACGTGCTGGAGGGCTATCTCGACAACAAGGGCCACCACGAGCCGGAAGGGCCGTACGGCGAATACGTCGGCTACTACGGCATCGTGAAACGCAACCCGGTTTTCCATCTGACCGCGATCACGCATCGCAAGGACGCGCTGTTCCAGACCGTGACCATCGGCGGCAAGTCGCTGGCGCGCACCGACACCGCGCAGCTCACCACGGTGAAGACCGAGTCGGCGGCCTGGGCCGCGCTGTTAACGTCGGTGCGCGAGCCGGTTGCGTGTTTTGCGACGCCATCAAGCGGCGGCATGTACAACGTCCGCGTTTCGGTGCGCCAGCGCGTGCCGGGCGAAGCGCGCAACGCCATTGCCGCGGTGTTCGGCAGCATGGCCGAGGCCAAGCAGGTGTTCGTGTTCGACGACGACATCGACGTGTTCTCCGACGAGCAGTGCGACTGGGCGCTGGCCACGCGCTACCAGGGCGATCGCGACACCATCGCCGCAACCGGCTTCCGCGTAGTGCCGCTCGACCCGTCGCTCGGCGGCGCCCGGACCGGCGCCAAGATGGGCTTCGATTGCACCATCCCGTTCGGCAAGCGGCAGTCGCTGGAATGGGGTGTCCCCATGCCGCCGGTGGTCGCCAAAAGCAACGGCAAATCCGGCAACGGCAAGCGCTCGGCGGTCGACGTTTTGACGCAAGGCCCGGCGAGCTTCCTTGAGCTGATGGTCGCGGCCGGCTCCCGCGACGGCCGCGAGATCGTGCGCGAGCTCGATGGGCTCTATGCCGCCGACAAGCTCACGCGTAACGAGAGCGGGCGATACGTGCTGAAGGGAAAGTAGTCGCTAGTGTCCCGAACCCGAAGTTCGCATGATTGCGCGGCGAACTCGTTTGCGAACTTCGGGTTCAAAGGGACACTAGTTCGTTAGGTTGCTAGTGTCGCTTTGGTTCGGAAGTTCACTCGGGAGCCTGTTGAGAACTCTGGCGAACTTCCGAACCGCGAACTGGGCGCGGGGATGCCATGCGGCGACGGTATTTGACAGGCGCGGTCGGTGCGGCGCGGCCGGGCGGCATGCTGCTGCTGGTTTCTCTGTTGGCCGCGACCGGCCTTGCGCTGGCTGCCGCAGTTGCCTTCGCGCAGAGCTATCCCACCCAGCCGGTCCGCATCATCGTCCCGCAGTCGGCCGGCGGCCTGAACGACGTTTCGGCGCGGTTGATCCAGCCCCATCTGGAGCGTGCGCTCAAGCAGCCGGTGCTGGTCGATAACCGCACCGGCGGCGCCGGCATCGTCGGCACCGACGCGGTCGCCAAGGCCGCACCGGATGGCCACACACTGCTGGTGGTGGCAGGGTCGCTGACCGCGCTGCCGGCCACCAACCCGAAGCTGCCCTACGACACCGAGCGCGACCTCGCGGCGGTCGCGCTGATCCTGAAATATCCGTTCCTGTTCCTGGTCAATGCGGACGTGCCGGCGAAGACGCTGCCGGAGTTCATTGCGCTCGCCAAGCAAAAGCCCGGCACCTACAACTATGCGACCACCGGCCCGGCGAGCCTCAATCATCTCATCACCGAGCGGCTCAGCATGCTGAGCGGCATGCGGCTGCAGCACGTGCCATACCGCGGCGGCCAGCCGGCGATGGTGGCGCTGGTCAGGAACGAAGTTCAGCTCCTGGTGCTGTCGGGCACGATTGCCTTGCCGCACCTGCAAACCGGCGCGATCCGCGCCATCGCGTCCGGCGGACTCACCCGCGACAAGCAATTCCCGGACGTGCCGACCGTGGCCGAACAGGGCTTTCCGGGATTCGAGGCGGTGTCGTGGATCGGCATGATGGCGCCGGCAGCGACGCCGCGGCCGATCGTCGAGCGCCTCAACGCCGAGGTGAACCACGCGCTGCGCGATCCGGACACGGTCGAGAAGTTCGCCAAGCAAGGCATCGACGTGGCGCCCGGCAGCCCCGACGAATTCCAGACGATGATCGGCACCGAGGTCCGCAATTGGACCGACGTCGCCCGTCAGGCCAACATCACGGCGCAGTGACGGTCATTGCAGTAACGATTATGGGCGGGCCGGCCCGACATAAGCCACGCACTCGATCTCAACCAGGTTGCCGAAGCTCAGTTGCATGCCCATGAGCGTGGCGGCCGGCGGATTGTCCGGGAAGAACGTGCGGAACACCCGCCACATGTCGTCGGCCTCCAGCAGGTTGGCGAGCGTAATGTTAAGTCGAACGATGTGGTCGAGCGACCAGCCGTTCGATTCCAGGAGGTGCTGCATGTTGGAGAGCACGGTCGCGACCTGATCGGCGATCGGTCCCTGAGTACGCAGGCCGGTCTGCGGGCTGACCGGGACCATGCCGGAGACGAACACATAGTCGCCAATCCGCACCGAAGGCGAATGCGGCCGGCCTTCCCGCCGCGACACGTTGAGCACGGGATTCGAAGGCTCGTGGATGGTGCGGGTCAGGGCCATGGCGATGGTCAGATGAGTGCGATGCAGTCGATCTGCACCTTCATGCCGTTGTTGATGCGCGCGCCGCAGACAGTGCGGGCGGGCGGGGCCGACGCGAAAAACGGCTGATAGGCACGGTTCAGGTCTTCGAGCTCGAGCATGCTGTGCAGCCAGACCGTGGTCTTCACCACCTTGGCGAGCGACGAGCCCGAGGCCTCCAGGATGGTCGCCATGTTGGCGAGGATGAGCGTGGTTTCGCCCACGACCGTGCCGTGGGCGCGCTCGCCGGTCGCCGGATCGACCGCGATCATGCCGGAGAGAAAAATGAATTCGCCGGCCTTGACGCCAGTTGCATAGGGCAGCGCAAAGGTTTTCGGGATGTCGAGCCTGGTGTCGGCGGGCGTGATGGCGTGGCGCATTGCGGTCATGGCGGTTATGCGGCGGCGATGATGTCGAGCTGGACCTTCAGCCCGGCCTCGATCTGCACGCTCCAGACGGTGCGGCAGGGCGGCGCGTTCGGTACGTATTGCCGGTAGATGCGGTTGAGCACGTCGTACTCGATGCGGTCGTAGATCAGTGCATGGACCTGCACGATGCGCTCCAGCGAGGACCCGGCGGATTCCAGAACGAGCTTCAGGTTCTCGAAGATCCGCCGCGTCTCGCTGGTGACGGTGCCGTGCTCGCGCTCGCCGGTCTGCGGATTGATGGCGAGCATTCCGGAACAGAAGATCAAGCCGCCGGCGCGGATGGCGCAGGATTGCGGATGGTTGAACCCGGCCGCAAAATCGAGGCCGGGGGCGGGAGCGGGGAGGATTTCGCGGACTGGGGCCATCGGATTGCTCGCCGCCATCCTACCAGACCCGCCAGCGCAGCACGTCGGCGATGGTGCCTGGAACAGACAGCGCATCGAGGATCATGCCGGTGTCGATCGATACCAGCAAGGCGCCGCTGATCGAGACCGCGACGCCGGCCAGCACCAGCCCAGCCGAACACCTCGTGATCGGGGCTGAGCCAGGTCGAGAACAGCATTCGGAAGATCAATGAGGTCTGCAAGAGCGGCATGACCAGCAGGACGGGAGCGACCGCGACTGCGGCGAAGAAGAAGCCCTGCGCCATGGCGACGAAAATGCCCGACACCACGAACCAGCGCGCGTTTTCGCGCTTCAACGCCATCACCTCGCGCCGGATCGGCGGCGCGAGCAGCGCCAGCACCACCACGGTCGTCGCCGCGCCATAGGCGATCAGCCCGCCAAGGATGCCGCTGGTCGGCCCGGTGTCCGCGAGCGCAAAGCGCGCCATGATCGGCGAGCTGCCATAGGCCAGCGCCGCGCCTGAGGCGAACAGGTAGCCGGCGAGGTGCCGTGGCCTGAACATCGGCTGGGTCACGGCTGCGCCCGACGTCGCTCCGGCGGCGCGCGCCGGCTGCTGCTGCGTCACGATCGAGCCCGCCACGATCATCACCCCGCCGATCGCCTGCAACACCGTGCACGGCTCGCGCAGGATGACCACGGCAAGCACCAGCGTGACCACCACCTGGAGCTGGACCACCGGCGCGGTCAGGTTGACGCCGGCCGCCTGGTTGGCGCTGTAGTTGCAGTATCGCCCCAGCACGAAATGCAGCAGGCCGACGCCCGCCATCCAGGCCGCGGCGATGGGCGGAAACTGCCCGAGCCGCATCAGCTCGCCGGCAACAAGGGCGACCGGCACGAAGCACACGACGCCGACCGGGATGCTGACCGCCATGCCTTGCCGCGGCGTGCCGGTGACCACGCCACGGCGCGCCGCGGCGTTGTTGAGCGCGAAGCTTGCCGCCGACAGGATCGCGAGGATGGCGCCGAGCACCGCTACCCCGGCTGCTTCGCGGGCCGGGCCGCCTTGGCCTGCTCGGCCAGGAAGCGGCGCAGCCGGTCGCGCACCGCGTCGGCTTCGCCCGGGCGCCATTGGCGCAAGCCTTCACCGGCGCGCATGCCGACCTTGCCGGAGGCGACCTTGTCCTTGAGGAACTTGGTCGGCTCGGTGGAGCGGTCGAGATCGGCGAGCAGGACGTTCTGGATGTCGAGGGTGAGATCGAGACCGACCAGATCCGACTGCTCCATCGGCCCGAGCACCGCCATACGCGCGCCGAAGCCCGACTTCACCACCTCATCAATGGTGTCGGCGTCGCAGACCCCGGAGGCCACCAGCGCGATCGCCTCGCGCTTGAGCGCATGTTGCAGGCGGTTGCCGACAAAGCCCGGGATGTCCTTCTTGACATGCACCGGCCGCCGCCCGGCGTCGCGCAAAAGCTCCATCGTGCGGCGCACGGTTTCTGCATTGGTCGCCTCGTTCTGGATCACCTCGACCAGCGGCACCAGATGCGGCGGGTTCCAGAAATGCGTGCCGATCACGCGCTCGCGGTGCTTGAGCTTGGCCCCGATCTCGGTCGAGGGAATCGCCGAGCTGTTGCTGGCGAGGATCGTATTCGACGCGGTGACGGCTTCGAGCTCGGCAAAAAGCTGCTGCTTGAGCGGCAATTTCTCAGGCGCGGCCTCGAATACGAAGGCAGCGTCTGCCATCGCGGGCTTCATCTGGTCGTGTGCCGAGATGCGGTTGAGTAGCGCCGGGTCGCCGTCGAGCAGGTCGCGCGCGCTCTTCAGCCGGGCCGGCAGCGACGCCCGCCACTCTGCCGAGGGGTCATAGATGCCGACCGTATGTCCCGCCGCCGCCAACAGATAGGCGATGCCGTGGCCCATCAAGCCCGCGCCGATCACGCCAATTCTGAGATCTTGCATCTTACCTCCGTCCGATCCGGTCGATGACGTCCCGGCGAAAAGCGTTGACGACCCGCCGCCAGGCCTTGTTTCGGCGAGCGGGTGCTTGGACGGCGACCGGGCCGGCGACAAAGAGCCCGCGAGACCTGATGAACCGCCAGAACAACGGGTTCCAGGCCGCGAAGATATCCGCGGCCTCCTTGCTCATGGAGCCCGCCACGATCTCGGGAGCGGCGGCAAACACCTCGGGCATGGTGTCGGAAAGGCCGCTGTCGGCCAGGATATTCCAACGCGAATGGCCGCCCATCACCGGCGATCGTAGGCCATAGACGACACGGCCGATGCGGGTCTCACGAATGGCGTAACTGCAATACGCGCAGGGCTCGGTAATGCTGTAGAGCGTGCAATCATCGAGGCTGGTCCGGCCCAAGAGCCTCTGCGCCTCGGACAGTGCGACCACCTCGGCATGCCGCGTTACGTTCTTGTCGTGCGCCACGCGATTGATCAATTCGCAGACGAATTTGCCATCCCGGCAGATCACGGCGGCGTAGGGATATTCGCCCTGGTCGCTCGACGATTTCGACAAGGCGAGGCAGCGCCGCATCATGTCGGCGTCAATGGCTTCGGTATCCGCGCGATCCATGCGACGTCATCCCGCCGTGTAGCCGCCGTCGACGTACATGATCTGGCCGGTGCAGAAGTTGGAGGCCGGCGACAGTAGATAGATCGCCATGCCGATGAGGTCCTCGACCTCGCCCAGCCGGCCGAGCGGGATGCGGGCGAGCGACCGTGCCTTGGTCTGCTGGCCGATCGGATCGTCGCCGTACATCCAGGCGGTGAGCTTGCTGCGGAACACAGTGGGCGCGATCGCGTTCACGGTGATGCCGTGCTTGGCCCATTCGGTCGCCAGCACGCGGGTCAGCGAGTCGGTCGCGCCCTTGGACGTGCAATAGCCGGTGTAGCCGGAGATGTTGCCATGGCGGCCGCGCACCGACGACATGTTCAGCATCTTGCCGCGTACCTTGTTCTCGATCCAATGGCTGCCGACTGCTTTGGCCATGAACCAGATGCCGCGCACGTTGGCATCCATCACCGCCTGCCAGTCGTCGTATTCCAGATCCTGGATGAAGCCCGGCTTGTTCATGCCCGAGGCCACTACCAGCTGATCGACGCGGCCGTATGCCTTGAGCGCGGCGTCGAGCATGGCCTTGGCGTCGTCAAGCGAGTCGGGCCGGCGGGCCATGGCGGTGGCTTCGCCGCCGACCTCTTCGACCTCGGCCGCGACCTGATCGAGCTCGTCCTTGCTGCCCGAGGCGAGCAGGAGCTTGCCGCCAAGCGCACCAAGCGCGATCGCGCAGCCGCGCCCGAACGCGCCCGACGCGCCGGTGACAATCGCGACCTTGCCGGTGTTGTCGAACAGCGAGAGCGGATTGCGCAGTTGTTCGGAAATCATAAGAAAAGCCCCTGACTCAATACACCTCGGCGTTCGGGCCGCAGTTTCTCTGGGCCGGTGGGGCGTGGCAAGCCGCATTAACCGTTTCGCAAGCGTGTTTCGCAACCAATTGGCAAGGTTCGGCGTCGATGCGTTCGCCCGCTCATCGATCGTTCAAATGCAATCGATTCTCTCGACGCAATCAAAGCCGTGTTCCTCAACGGGATCGAAAGCGCCGTGCATCATCATCCTCAGCCATCAAAGCGCCCTGACCGACAAAAAAGCGGCGCGCGGGGATGGCGATGTTTCGGACGCGTGCGCAGCGTTGGCTGCTACTGGCAGCACTGGTGGTCGTTTGGCCGACGTCGGCCGCGGCGCAAGCAATCAATGCGGATCCGCACCGCGAAAGCATCGATCCGTCGCAGCAGCCGTGGTCGGCGATCGGCAAGCTTTACAACGAGACCGGCGCCTCCTGCAGCGGTGTGGTGATCGCGCACGACAAGGTCCTGACCGCGGCGCATTGCGTGTTCAACCCGCGCACGCGCCAGTTTATTGCGGCCGAGGCGCTGCATTTCCTGGTTGGTTATCGTATGGGGAAATATTCGGCGCACGCCCGGGTCGCGATCTACCAGATCGGCACGAATTTCGACCCGCAGCGATACGGCGACACGTCGGACGGCGACTGGGCGGTGTTGACGCTCACCGAGCGCCTGCCGGGTGAGATCGTGCCCATGAAATTCCGTGCCGAGCTTGAGGCGGCCGGCACCAAAGCCGTCATGGTCGGCTACCCGCAGGACCGCGCGCATGCGCCGACCGCCGACAGCGACTGCGAGCTGCGCCACAATCTCTCCGCCGGCCGGCTCATTCTGCACACCTGCCGCGGGGTCAATGGATATTCCGGGGCGCCGATTTTGGTGCGCACCGCCGCCGATGAGTTGCAGATCGCAGGCATCCAAATCGCCAGGATCGAGAGTGGCGGGACGCCGTTGATGCTGGCGGTGCCGGCGCCGGCGATCGCGCGGGCCGATCTCGCCGCGGTCAAAGCGCGCGCCGAGCGCGAGCCGACCAGGGCGGCGGCCGCGGCATCATCGGCCGCTGTTGCATCAAAGCCGCTGGACGACGTCCGGCCGCTTTCCGCGCGGCCTGCTGACGATCAGGCGACGGCGGCTTTGCTCGCCGCGATTGCCGCGATCTAGCTGTTCTTTCGCAGCGAGTTCCACTCCCAGATCACGACGACGATCAGCACCGCGGTGGTGGCGGCTGACAGCGTAAGCGGTGTCAGCGCGCCAACCGCCGGGACCAAGAGCGCCAGCGCGGCCAACCCAACCCAGTGCGACAACGGATAGTTCGGCGCCGACAGCCGCTTGAACAGCGAGTTGCCAACAAGATAGAGCGCCGGTCCGCCAAGCAGCACCATGGCGGTTTTGGCGTCGATCGCGCCCGCCGGGTGATGCAAGACCAGCTCGTCGCCCACCGCGGCGACGATGATGCCGGCGACGATCACGATATGAATGTAGGTGTAGCCGTTGCGCGCCAGCCGCCCGGGATCGCCGGAGCTCGCGATCTGGCGGCTGCCGCGCTCGGCGCCGATGTTGAAATAGACCGCCCACATCGCGACCGAGCCGATGAACGCGACCAGGAACGCGCCGACATGGGGGGCGGTCCAGGCCAGGCCCGCGAAGGTCGCGCCGGTGATCAGCACCGACTCGCCCAGCGCAATGATGATGAACAGCGCGCAGCGCTCGGCCATGTGGCCGCCCTCGACCAGCCAGTCGGTGGTGGTCGAGCGGCCGATCCCCGGCACCCGGAAGCCTACCATCGGCGCGATCGATTCGATGCCGATGGCGAGCGCCCACAGCACGAGCCGCGCTGGTCCCTCGGCCAGCGCGCCGGCGATCCAGAGCGGCATATCGGCGGCGTGCCAGATCGTGATGCGCAGGAAGTTGGTGAAGTTGCCCTGGTCGTGACGCTTGAGCGCCCACAGCATGAACAAGGTGCGCACCGCCTGCATGGCTATATAAGCGAGCGCGAAGGCGAGCGCCCGCTCCTCGAACGCCTTGGGGATCGAGGCCGACAGCACCAGGCCGAACAGCATCAGCGTGAACAGCAGGAGCCGCACGGGGGCGCGCTCCGGATCGACCCAGTTGGTGATCCAGGCAGTGTCGATCCAGGCCCACCACACCGCGATCATCAGGATCGCGGTCTGCAACGCGCCGAGCGGAGTCAAATGCTCCAGCAGGCCGTGCGACAGCTGCGTGACGGCAAACACGAAGACCAGGTCGTAGAACAGCTCGACAAAGGTGACGCGACTGTGCTCATGGCCGTGGCGCACCCGCAAATGGCTGACGCTTGCCGCGAACAGGTCCATCGCAGGGCGTTCGGGCATCGGCATTGAGCGGCTCTGCGAATGACGTTATGGTCGCGAATTCATGGACTGTGAAATTCCGACAATCCAAGCGCAATTCGCGCGCTGAGACCAGTGAGACGTGCGCGAGCGCCCCCGATGTCCTCTCTCGAACAACTCGGTGCCTTCGTCGCGGGCCATCAGCCCGACGCCGAGGCGCGCGCGGCGGTGCGCCGGCACGTCGCCGATACCATCGGCGCCTGGATTGCGGCGACCGGCACGGCCGAAGGCCGGGCGCTGTTGGCGTTTGGTGCGGCCAACGCGGCCTTGCCCGATCGCCTGGCGATCCATTGCGCGCTGACGCGCCTGAGCGAGGTCGACGACATCCATCTCGCCGCCATGATCACGCCGGGCGCCATCGTGGTGCCGGCGGCGCTAACGATCGCAGCCTCGCTGCCGGAAGCGGATGCGGCCGAGCTTGCGGCCGCCATTGTCGCCGGCTACGAGGCGATGATCCGGCTCGGCGTTGCGATCGACGGCCCGACCGTGCTCTATCGCGGCATCTGGCCGAGCTATTTCGCGGCGCCGTTCGGCGCCGCCGCGGTCGCCGCACGGCTGATGCGGCTTAACGCCGGCCAGACGGCGCACGCGCTTGCCACCGCGCTGATCATGGCGACGCCCGGTACCGGCCATCATGCGGCGGTAACGACCGCGCGCTGGCTCGCGGTCGGCCATGCCGCCGCGCGCGGCTTGCAGGCCGCACAGGCGGCGCAGGCGGGCTTCACCTCGGACACCAACATCGCCGACGGCGATTTCCTGAAAAACATCTACGGCATCGTGCCCAACGTCGTGGCGCTGGCCAGAGGCGTCGGCGGGCCGGCGCTTGATCAGGTTTCATACAAGCCGTGGTGCGCGGCGCGCCAGACCATGGCGGCGACGCAGGCGCTGAAGGAGATCTTGGCGGAAGGCGTGGACGCCGCGTCGATCGCGCGCATCGGCGTCGCGGTGCTGCCGGCGCACCTGAAGATGATCGACCACGGCGTCACTGCCGGCGACCGCTTCTCGCATCTGACCAGCGCGCCCTATCAGATGGCGCTGGCGGCGCTGGCGCCCGACGCGGCCTATGCGCTGACGCCTGGACCGCTGTCGCGGGCGATGTCGGACTTCATGAAGCGCACGCAGTTGCGTGCCGAGGAGGGGCTGGTTGCGGCCGAGTATCCGCGCGCCTGGGCGGCGCATGTCACGATCGCGACCGCCCAGAAGCGCCATGAGCGCACCGTCACGCATGTGCCGGGCGATCCGGCGCGGCCGTTTTCCGAGGATGAGCTGCGGACAAAAATTCATTCGGGTGACCGCGCCCGTGCTCGATGGCGAGCGCGCGGCGGTGCTGTTCGCCACGGCGCTCACCGCAACCGAGCGGCCGGCCGACATGCTGGCCGAAATCGACCGGATCGCCGCCCAGCTCAAATCGTCAGCGTGTTGACCATCCGGTTCTCGATCTCGCCACGCACGCGGGCATAGACTCGAGGATTGCGCGCCGACAGGATTTGCAGCGCGGCGAGCACCGCGTTGCCCGGTTCCAGCACCGTCATCACCGGTACGGCGGACGGCGCGCGCAGCGACGACCAGACATCCTCCGGAAAGTCCTTGGCGCTCGCCGGCACCGTGATCACCGGCACCTGGGACATCGCCGACAGCACCGGGCCGGCGCCGTTGGAGCGGCCGATGTAGGCGATCACCACGCTGTCCGGCACCTCCTGGATCATTCGGTGCAGCGTGTTGGCGCCCGCCACCGGTTCCTTGTGGATCGAGCAGGTGACTACCGTCATCAGTTCCTTGAGATCGCCGAGCGCTTCGCTGAACGCCTCGGTCTTGTCGCTCGTCGAGCCGCGCCACAGGATGATGCGCTGCCGGGGCAGCCGGAAATGGCCGGTGGTCTCGGCCACCTGGCGGTACTTCGCCGCCACAGTGTCGAGCGCGCCGCCGTCGCGATAGACCTGCTTGTCGATGTAGGCGCCGTTCTCCAGCACCCGCCACGAGTTGTTGTCGATGACGTCGGCCAGCAGCAGGTTGCCCTTGGCGTCGAAGCCGAACTCGACCTTGAAGTCGACCAGGGTGCCGCCCTCCAGCGCCCAGGCCTTCTCCAGCACCAGGAACGCCTGTCGCGCGATCCGCCGCATTTCGGGGAAGAATTTGTATTCCTCCGGGTGCGAGAACACGTCGGCGGTCGGCAGCGTCAGGAACGGCTCGGAGCCGAGGATCGGTTTGGCCGGATTGAACAGCCGGATTTGCGCGCCGCCGTCCTCGTAGGCCATCAGCGGGTCGTCGGCCACGAGCGGCTTGCCCTTCCAGTTCTTGTCCTTGGTCTTGAGATAGAACTCGACCAGGAGCTTGGGGAACAACTGTCCCTTGGCGAAATGCGGGCTGCGCTTGAGCGCCGAGCCATGGGCCTCGCGCCGCACCACCACCTCGTAGGGCAGCATGGTGCAGGGCGGCGCGACGAAAGAGGTGGCGCTGTCCTGCTCCTCGAAGGCAACCGGCAGGCCGCAGGCCTTGAGCAGGCGGAACACGTTGCAGGTGGTCTGGTTGGCGAGCTTGCCCTTGTCAGGGATCACATCGTGCTTGGCGCCATCGCCGGCGGTGATGTCGTCCTTGGCCACCACCGACACGAGGTCGGAGCCGTTGATCCGGAAGATCTTCTTGGTCTTGCCCTCGGTGACGAGGGCGCCGAGCGAAAGGGCTTTGGAGTGTCCGGCCGTTGGGGCGTCCACGGGTTGATCCTGCATTACAAGCGAGAATAGACCGGGAGAATAGTCATTCGGCGCCGCGCCATCCAGGGTGGGGCAGGGGCTTTTCAACACGGAAAGCGGCGGGTTCCCGGTGCGGCGCGCCGTCCCGGTATGACTCCGGGCCGCTATTTCACCTGCTCGGCCCGAATGAGCTTCTGCAGCACCTGCTTATAGCGCACCGGGCCGACGTCGATTGCGAGGGTCAGCGGGTCGACCGGGGCCTGCGATGCGTCGATGGTGCGTTGCTGCGCCTCGATCACCGGGGCATCCTGCTCGAGAAACGCAAAGCGCCGCATCTTGGCGATCTTGTCCTGGATTTCCAGGTTCAGCGTCTGGTCGGTGGTCTTTACGTTGTAGCGGATCGCGGTGAAGAAATAGTGCGTGGTGCGGTCGGTTTCGGGCGTCAGCAGATGCACGGCGTTGTAGCCGGTGCCGGTTTCGTGCTTGGCGTCGCGCTCGCAAATCCCGGTGATCAGCCGCAAGGTCGAAGGCGCCATCCATGTGATGTGCGTGTACTTGTCGACCCGTTCGGGCGCGGTCGGCCACATCAGCCGGTTCATGCCCGGCGCCTCGCAGTTGCGGGCGTAACGCGAGACCGTGACGCTGTCGTCTTCCTGCTTCACCTCGATATCGGACTCCACCGTGTCGGCGTTGCCCAGCACGCCGGCGTGCAGGAAGGAGGTGTGGCTGAGGTCGAGCAGATTGTCGATGATCAGCTCGACATTGGCCTTGATGACGATGCTGTCGCGCTTGGTGGTGTGCAGCTCCGGCACGTTGTCCATCACGCTGAAGTCGGGGACCTTGCCGTGGTCGGCCGGCTTATCGCCCATCCAGATCCAGATCGCCTTGTGCTTCTCGACCACCGGATAGCTTTTCACCCGGGCGCGTGACGGAATGTGCTTGTTGCCGTGCGGATTGAGCACGCAGGCGCCGGCGGTGTTGAACTCCAGGCCGTGATAGGGGCATTGCACCCGATCGCCGCCGACGATCGCGCCCATGCTGAGCGGCGCGAAGCGATGCGGGCAACGGTCCTCCAAGGCGGCGACCTTGCCGTCGGCCATCCGATAGACCACCACTGGCTCTTGCATGATGGTGCGGCCGAGCAATTTTCCCTCGGCCAGCTCGTCCGACCAGGCCGCGACATACCAGGCGTTGCGCAGGTAGGTTCCGCTGATGAGCTTCTTCTTGCTCTCGGCGAGCGCGGCGTCGTGGCCGACCTGGATGTTCATCGGGATTCTCCGCTGTTGCCGGATTATCGGACCGCCGCTCTGGCGCGGTCAAGGCGACCGCGCGTCGCGAATTTCGCTGTCACTCGGCATATTGCGCGATGCCATTGCCGAACGACCAGTTCTCCTTTCGGACCTCGACGAGATTGATGAGCACGTCCTCGCGCCGCAGTCCAAGCCGCTGATGCAGTCCGTCGGCGACATTCTTGAAAAACGCCTTCTTCTGTTCGACGGTGCGGCCTTCGTTCATCGTCACCTGGATGAAAATGCAATCCTTGGTGCGCTGGATGCCAAGGTAGTTGGGATCGGCGATCAATCCATCGTGCGGATGCTCGGTGATGACCTGGAACCGATCGCCCTCGGGCGCCTTGAGGGGGCCGATGATGCCCTCGTAGACCACGTCGGCGATGGTGCGGCGGTAGTCGGCAGACTTGCCGGTAACGAGATCGATGCGGGCGAGCGGCATGGCTTGGCTCCTTCTCTCGGCCGGGCGGCCGGGCTACGGCCGTCACCGACGCGCGGTTGCCGTCGTTTTCGCGTTTTGGATCGCGCGCCAAATCCCATATGGCGTCGCCGGCATGTCGATATGCTCGATTCCGTACGGCGACAGCGCGTCCATGATCGCGTTCATGGTCACGGCCAGCGCCGGTGTGATGCCGGCCTCGCCGCCGCCCTTGACCCGCAGCGGATTGCCCTTGGTCGGATCTTCGGCAAGCTCGACCGCGAACGACGGCACGTGACGGGCGCGCGGCAGCGCGTAATCCATGAAGCTGCCGGACAACACCTGGCCGGTCTCGGAATAGACCACGTCCTCCAAGAGCGCCTGGCCGAGCCCCTGCACGATGCCGCCGTGCACCTGGCCGTGCAGGATCAGGGGATTGATCGCCTGGCCGGCGTCGTCGATCGAGGCGTAGCGGACGATTTCGATCGCGCCGGTGTCGGGGTCGATCTCGACCTCGCAAATGGCGCAACCGGTTGGATAGGCCGGGATGCGGCCCGTGAAGGTCGCCTTGGCGTGCAGCTTGCCCGCGGCGAGCGCGGGATTGTCGTCGATCGCCTGCGCCACGTCGTAGATGGTGAGCCGCCGGTTGCTCCTGGGCGTGACGAACAGGCCATCGGAGAATTCGATCTCGGCTTCGGCCACGTTCAGAATCTTCGCCGCCACGGCCTTGGCCTGTTTCACCACGTCGCCCGAGGCCTGGACCATCAGCGTGCCGCCGAGCCGCATCGAGCGGTCGGAATGCGTGCCGCTGCCGGACGCGATTTTGGCGGTGTCGCCGCCAATGAACTTGATCTCCTCCGGGTGCACACCCAGCAGATCGGCCATCACCTGGGCGAAGGTGGTCTCGTGACCTTGGCCGGTCGATTGGGTGCCGACCGCAAGCTCGACCGTGCCGGAACCCTGCACCGTCACCTCGACGCGCTCGTGCGGAATGCCGACCGGCGTTTCAACGTAGTTGGAGATGCCAGTGCCGCGCAGCTTGCCGCGCTTCTTCGATTCGCGGCGGCGCGCGGCGAAGCCTTTCCAATCGGCGCTATCGAGCAGGCGCGCCATGTTGCCGGCGAAGTCGCCGCTGTCATAGAGCAGGCCGCTGGCGGTGCGATAGGGCAGTTTTTTGCGCGCGATCAAATTCTTTTGACGAATGCGCACGCGATCCATGCCAAGGCGCGCCGCCGCCAGATCGATCAGCCGCTCGAGCACCAACGTGGCCTCCGGCCGGCCGGCGCCGCGGAACGGCGCGGTCGGCACCGTATTGGTTATCACCGAACGGCAGCGCATGTGCATCAGCGGGATGTCATAGACCGTGGTGGCGACGCGATAAGCGTTGCTGAGCGGCACGTAGGTGACGGTCTGCCCGCCGCAGGTGCCGATGTGATCGACGTCATAGGCGGTGATGCGGCCGTCGCGGGTCAGCGCGAGGCGGGCCTTGGTGACCAGGTCGCGGCCGGCATAGTCGGTCAGAAAGCTTTCCGAGCGGTCGTTGGTCCATTTCACCGGCCGGCCGACGCGCTTGGCCGCCCACAGGATCGCCGCCTGTTCGGGATAGAGGTTGTTGCGCAGCCCGAAACCGCCGCCGACGTCGGGGCAGACGAAGCGGATTTTCTCCGGCGGCAGGCCAAAGCTTTCCGCCAGCACCATGCGCGGCACGTGGACGCCCTGGTTGCCGGAGATCAGCGTGTAGCTGTCGTTTGCCCCGTCATAGGCGCCGACGCCCGAGCGTGGCTCCATCTGGCAGTTGGCGATCCGCTGGTTGCGAAAAATCTCCTCGACGACGAGGTCGGCCGCGGCAAATGCGGTCTGCACCGCCGCGGCATCGCCGAAATCCTGGTCGAGCGCCACGTTGTCCGCCGCCGCCGGCCAGATCGGCTCGGCGCCGGCCACCTCGCGCACGTCGGTGACCGCCGGCAGCTCGTCATATTCGACCTCCACCGCCTCCGCAGCGTCGCGGGCTGTGGCCACGCTCTCCGCCACCGCGACCGCCACCGCCTCGCCCGGATAGCGCACGCGCTCGGGCGCAAGCGGATGCTGCCGCTCCTCCAGCACCGGCCGCTTCACCGGCTCGAAGGCGCGCACCTTGATGTCGATCGCGTCGGCCGGATTGGGCCGCTGCAGCGCGCCGCGCAGCCCATCGGCGACGTAGTCCGCTCCGGTCAGCACCGCCAGCACGCCCGGCATGGCGCGCGCCGCCGTGGTGTCGATCCGCTTGATCCGCGCGTGCGCATGCGGCGAGCGCACGAACACCGCGTAGGCCTGTCCCGGCATCGCGACGTCGTCGGAATACTGGCCGGCGCCACGCACCAGGCGCAGGTCCTCGAAACGCGGCATCGGTCGCCCGATATAGCGCCCGCCTTCAGGCCGCGGCTTGCGATCCATTGTGGTGTCCCGTGTGGCGGCGAAAGCCTAGCCAAGGTGGGCAGGGGTTGCCAGCGGCCCACTGTGGCTGGTCTCGTGAACCCTTTATAATTTCCGCGACAAGCTGGCGCTCGACCTTGACGCGGAACGGCGCTACGTCATCCGACAGGGCGCGACCACAGCCCATGGCCAGGGAGGAATGCGATGCGAGCTTTGCCGTGGGTGTTGCTGTCGGCCTTGACGTTGGCCGGAAGCGGAGCGGCCTTCGGGCAAGAGCACACCATCAAGGTCGGCATCGCGCGTTCGACATCGAACGCCGCCGAGCTGATGGCGATCAAGCACGGCTACTTCAAAGCAGCCGGCATCAAGCTCGAATGGGACGACATCGACACCACCGCCAACGTCATCGCGTTGCTGGCGCAGAACCGCTATCAGATCGTCGCCGGCGGCATCTCCGCCGGCATTTTCAACGCGCTGGAAAAAGACCTGCCGATCACCATCCTGTCCGACCGCGTCTCCACGCCGATCGGCCACAACCTGATGCTGCGGCCGGAGCTCAAGGGCAAGGTCACGAGTTTCAAAGACCTCAAGGGCATGAAGGTGGCGAGCAACGGCCAGGGCTCGGTCTCGACTTATGAGACCGGCAAGATGCTGGAGCGCGACGGCCTGACGCTGGCCGACGTCGACCTGAAGATCCTGCCGTTCACTCAGATGGGCATCGCGCTGAAGAACGGCGCGGTCGACGCCGCCTTGCTGATTCCGCCGTTCGTCTGGAATCTGGAAGAGCAGGGCATTGCGGTGCCGTTCGGCGACGTTGACAAGCTGGTCGAGCCGCAGCCGATGACCATCGCCGTCATCATGGCCAACAGCGAATGGGTGAAGAGCAATCCCGAGCTGGTGAAAAGCTACATGACGGCCTGGCTGAGAGGCGCGCGCGAATATTGCCAAGCCTATCACGGTGCCGCGAACCGCCAGGAGATCATCGACGAGCTGGTCAACAGCAAGACCACGCCGAGCCGAGAGTTGCTCGAGAAATATCCCTGGCCGGCGCGCAGCCCGAACGGCAAGATCAACATCGCCAGCATGCTCGACATCAACAAGTGGTATGTGAAGAACAAGATGTCGACGACCGAGTTTCCGGCCGAGCGCGTGGTCGATCCGACCTACATCGATTACGCCATCGGCAAGCTCGGGCCGTTCCAGCTGACCAACAAGGACAGCAAGCTGCCGGGCTGCCGCTGACGTTCAGGTTCACGGGGGAGGGGTCATGCCGGCGCAGCGGCGCGGCGCCGCAATCGAGATCGCAAGCTTGCGCCGCGAATACGCCAGCGGGCAGGGCTCGGTGGTGGCGCTCGACGATGTCGATCTGAGCATTGCGCCGGGCGAGTTCGTCTGCATCGTCGGCCCGAGCGGCTGCGGGAAATCGACATTGCTGCGCATCCTCGCCGGCCTCGACCGCCAGTCTTCCGGCCAGATCCGTGTCAATGCCGAAGGCTGGGCGGTCGAAAACGCCATGGTGTTCCAGGACAGCGGGTTGTTTCCCTGGATGAGCGTGGAGAAGAACGTCCGCTTCGGCCTCGACACCCGCGGCGTGCCGGCATCCGAGGCCAACCCGCGAGTCGACGCCGCGCTCAAGCTTGTCGGCCTCACCAAGTTCCGCCGCCACTATCCGCACCAGCTTTCCGGCGGCATGCGCCAGCGCACCGCGATTGCGCGGGCCTTTGTCACCGATCCGGCGATGCTGCTGATGGACGAGCCGTTTGCCGCGCTGGACGCGCAGAACCGTGTGATCCTGCAAGCCGAATTGGTGCGGCTGTGGGAGCAGACCGGCAAGACCGTGATCTATGTGACGCATTCCATCGAGGAGGCCCTGCTGCTCGGCGACCGCACCGTGGTGATGACGGCGCAGCCCGGCCGCATCAAGCAGATCATCGACGTGCCGTTTCCCCACCCGCGCGACCTGATGCAGCTCTCGGCCTCGGCTGCGTTCGGCGCGCTCAAGCTCGACATCTGGCGGGTGCTGGAGGAAGAGGTGATGCGGGCGCGGGCGGAGGTCGAACGATGAGCCCGAAGACTCAGGAGCGGCTGCTCTATCTGGCCTCGCCGATCGGGCTGTTGCTGCTCTGGCAGCTTCTGCTGATGGCTGGCATCGGCGACCGCCGGTTCGTGCCGGCGCCGAGCGACATTGCACTGCGCTACTGGCAGATGCTGGCAAGCGGCGAGCTCGCCTACCATTCCGCGGTCACGCTCTACCGCGTGTTCGTCGGTTTCTTCATCGGCATCGTGCCGGCAATTGCCGCCGGCCTGTTGATGGCGATGTTCCGGCCGGTGCGCATTTTCTTCGATCCGCTGATCGCTACGCTGTTCCCAATTCCCAAGATCGCGCTCATGCCGCTGCTGCTGCTCGCCTTCGGCTTCGGCGACGCTTCGAAGGTGGCGCTGGTGGTGATCGCGGTGTTCTTTCCGGTGGTGGTGAACACCTATGTCGGCGCCGCCAACATCGAAAAAATCTACTGGGACGTGGCGCGCAACTTTGGCGCCAGCCAGTCGGTGATCTTTCGCCGTATCGTGTTCTTTGGCGCGCTGCCGATGATCTTCGCGGGCTTGCGGATCGCGCTCGCGGTGTCGTTCATCGTGCTGGTGGCGGCCGAGTTCGTCGCCACCAAGGCCGGCATCGGTTATCTGATCTGGAACTCCTGGGAGTTGTTGCAGGTCGACGTCATGTTCGTCGGCATCGTCACCGTCGGCATTCTCGGCCTGATCGCAACCGTGATTCTGCAGGAGATCGAGCGGCTGGTCATTCCCTGGAAGGCGGAGTAGGGCGCTCTCTTCGCTACTTTTTCGGCTGCCAGTTCTTCTTCCAGGCCGGCGGATCGTGCAAGTCGATCAGCACAAAGCAGATGCGGCAGGGCTTGCCTGACTTGTTGACCCAGGCGTGATTGGTGCCCTGCTGAACCAGGATGTCGCCGGCCTTGCAATGGACCTCGGTATCGTCGAGCAGCATGTCGATCTCGCCCTCCAGCACGATCGCGTAGTCGATCGACCGGGTGCGGTGGGTGAAGATGTGCCGTTGGTAGCCCTGGGTTGCCGGGTCGATGCCCATCTGGCGCAAGATCGCGTGGTGATCGACGCCTTCCGGCACCTTGCCGTCGTAAGGGGCGAAATCGACCACCCGGCAGATCGAGCCGGCCTTGGGCGGCGGCACGCCGGTCTTCTGGTTGGCCTGGTCGCGGGTGTGCGAAAGGTCGACCGGCAACTCGTTGGTGATCCAGACGTTCGACACCACGTTGCCTTCGCCGCGCTGGTTCACATAGGGCGTTGCCTCATCCATGAGAATGACGGCTTTGCCGTCGGCGTCGTGGCCGGTGACGATGCGTCGGACTGGCTTCTTTTCCATGGCACTCCCCTGACAAACTATTGTGCCGCCCATCCTTCGGGGCGGCCCGGACGATGTCAACCGCGAGTTCCGACACCAGAATGAACCCCGCCACCGGGACGATTTGCCACTTTTGCGGCGCGAAATACGTCGCTAGTGTCAACACAAATTTCGATGAAGCGGAGAGATTGCGATGCGTGGATCACGACGTGCATTGCTGATGGCGCTGCTCGGACTGGCCTTGGCGCCGGCTCAGGCCGCTGCACAAAGCTGGCCGACGAGGCCGGTCAAGTTCATCCTGACGCTGGGGCCGGGCAGTGGCGCCGATATCGGCGCGCGGCTCTTGTCGGACCGGCTGACCAAGAAATGGGGCCAGCCGATCGTGGTCGAGAACCGGCCGGGCGGGGACGGCATTGTGGCGATCAACGCCTTCGTCGGCGCCCAAGACGACCATGTCCTCCTGTTCGCGCCGAGCTCGTCCTTCATCGGCCATCCCTACCAGCACGACAATTTGCCGTACAAGCCGAGCGATCTTGCTCCGATTGCTCGCGTGTCGAACACCGTGGTCACCATTTCGGTGCCGGTGGGACTGCCGGTCAAAACGATCAAAGAGCTGATCGAGATGGCCCGGGGCAAGCCCGGCGAGCTCAACTGGGCCGGCTTGACCGGCGCACTCGACATCATGTTCGAGGGCTGGCTCAAGAGCATCGGCGTCGACATCAAGAAGGTGCCGTATCGCAATCCGGTCGAGGCCGGGAACGATCTCGCTGCCGGCCGGGTGCAAGTCTACAAGTCCGCCTACGCCATTGCGCGGCCGCACATCGAGGCCGGCAAGATCAAAGTGTTGGCGGTGACCAACACGGCGCGCGCGTCGGTGATCCCCGACATACCGACGGTTGCTGAAGCCGGCTACCCGGCGCTGACCATCGACGGGCTGGTCGGCCTGTTCGGTCCGCCCTCCATGCCGATGCAGTTGCGCGAGCGGCTGGCTGCCGACATCAAGGAGATCATCGACGGCGACGCCGTCGTCAAAGATCGGCTGATCCTGACCGCGCAGCTTCCCAACCCGGGCGGGCCGGCCGAGTTCGCCAAGTCGATCGCCGACCAGCGCGCCATCCTTGCCAAGGCGGCGAAGGATCTCGGTATCAAGGGCAGTCCCTGAGCTTGCAGCGCCGTTAGCGCTTTTTCATCCGCGCCGCGATGTCGCGCGGCTGCGGCGGCTCGGTTTCGGTCGGCACGAAGATTGAAATCGTCGGAGAGACAGCCATCGCCGATGGTGCCGTGATGGCGAATGCCGCAATGCGGGCACAGCACACTGATCGGATAATCCGACACCGCGCGCAGGCTCGGCACATGCAGATCGAAGCCCGCCGCAATGGGCTTGTTGGTGTAGGGACAGCGGAACATCAACTGGGCCATTGATCCCCCTTATCCGCCAGCCCTTCACAACGCACGAAAGCCCCAACTCGTTCCGGTGCCGGCGACCTTGCGGCCGTGCGTCCCGTCAACCGATACAATTTGCCGCTTTTGCGCCTCGGCCGACGGCATTAGTGTCTGAACCGCTGGCAAGGATGGAAGCGATGCGGTCGATGCGGTTCGGTGTTGCGGCGGTTGGCATTGCGGCGGCGCTCCTGTTCGGGCTGCAGCCATCGTTCGGGCAGCCGCAATCTTGGCCGCAGCGTACGGTGCGGTTCTACGTGCCGCTCGGGCCGGGAAGCGGCACGGACATCGGCGCGCGGTTGTTGCAAGACCGCCTCGCCAAGCGCTGGGGCCAGCCGGTGGTAATCGAGAACCGGCCGGGCGGTGACGGAATCGTCGGCATCAGCGCCTTCGTCAACGCCAAGGATGATCACATCCTGCTGTTCGCGCCGGCGTCGGCCTTCACCGCGCACCCCTACCTGCACGACAACGTGCCGTACCGGCCGGAGGACCTGGCGCCGATCGCGCGCGTGTCCAACACCATTATTGCGATCTCGGTGCCCGCAACCTTGCCGGTGAACTCGCTCGACGAGCTGATCAAGCTGGCGCGCGCCGAGCCCGGCAAGATGAACTGGGCGGGCGTCACCGGCGCACTCGATTTCATGTTTGAGAGCTATCTGAAGTCGACCGGCCTGCAGATGTCGAAGGTGCCGTATCGCAACGCCGTCGATGCCGCCAATGACCTCGCCGAGGGGCGCATCCAGGTCTATCGCTCGGCTTACGCGATCATTCGCCCGCGGGTCGAGGCCGGCAAGGCCAAGATCCTGGCGCTGAGCAACAGCGCGCGTGCTGCGGCCGCGCCGGAAATTCCGACGGTGGCGGAGGTCGGTTATCCCGAGCTCACCATCGACGGCCTGGTCGGCTTGTTCGGCCCGCCCAGCATGCCGATGGAGCTGCGCGAGCGCCTTGCCGCCGACGTCAAGGCGGTGATGGACGCCGATCCGGCCATCGCCGAACGCCTGACGCTGACCGGGCAGTTCGTCAATCCCGGCCGGCCGGCCGAGTTCGGCGCCTCGATCGATGCCCAACGCGCTACGCTCGCGGTCGCTGCCAGGCATCTCGGTGTCGTGGCCAAGCAGTAGAGCGCGCTATTCGATCACCTCGTCGGCACGGGCGAGCAGCGCCGGCGGCACGGTGACGCCAAGCGCCTTCGCGGTCTTTATATTGACGGCGAGTGCATACTTGGTCGGGTTCTGCACCGGCAGATCGGACGGCTGCGCGCCCCTGAGGATGCGGTCGACGTAGCCGGCCGCGCCGCGATATTGGCCGACCAGGTCCGCTCCGTAGGAGATCAGGCCGCCGGCGGCGACAAAATGGCGATAGGGATAGACCGCCGGCAACTTGTGCCGCATCGCCAGCGCCAGGATCGGCTCGCGGTTGATCAACGCCGCCGAACTCACCACCACGATCAGACCGGCATTCGGAAAGCGCGCAAGCCCCGACATGATGCGCTCCATGCCGCGGGCGTCGCGCGGGTCGAGCGAGGTCAGCTCCACCCCGAGCGGACCGGCCACGGATTGGATGACGGCCCACTGGCCGATGCCGGCGGCGCCATCGAAATCCCGGCAGACAGCGACGCGCTTGACGCCGGGCACGATCTCTCGAAGCAGCTCGAGCCATTTTGCGCTCAAGCTGTACTCGAACTGGGTGAAACCGGTGGCGTTGGTGCCCGGCTGCGACAAGCTCTCGACATTGCCGCTCCCGACCGGATCGATGTTTTGCGCGAACACGATCGGCACGGTGCGGCTTATCTCTCGCAACGTCCCGGTTGTCGCCCCCGGGCCAGCCAGGATGACGTCCGGCGCGAGCGCGATCAGCTCGCCGGCGTTTCGACGCAGGCTCGCGCGATCGGCCGAGCTCCAGCGATAGTCGATCCGCAGGTTGCGGCCGACCGCCCAGCCGGCCTCCTGCAAGCCTTGCAGGAACGCCGCGATGTTGGTTTGCGATTCCGGCTCGTCCGACGACGTGTGCATGAGCACGCCGACGCGCCGCACGCGTTCGGCCTGCTGTGCATGCGCGGCGCGCGGCCAAACGCCCAACGTGACCGCTCCGCCCACACCCTTGATGAAGTCGCGCCGCTGCATAGCCGCCTGGCCTCCTGCGGCCGGTGCCATTCTGGATGGCGCGACGATAACACGCGACCTGCGCGGCAGCGTGACCGAATTGACGCAGAGCAGATCGAAGTGACCGACTTCGTACCATCCTGTGGGCATGGTCGAGCTATCGTGCGAACGTGTCGCTTGCCACGTTAACGCTTCGGACTCACCGCATACGAGCCGGCAAGGATTGCCATCGCGACCACCGCGGTGAATGCAGCCTCCCAATGGCCGCTGGCGGCAAGTCCCGCGGCAGCGGCCCAGGTGATGGAGGAAAACGCCTCGGCGAAGGTCGCAATCCGCGAGGAGGTCTGCCGCCGGCGGAAATGCTTGCGCCGCGCCTGCGTCCTGAACCAGAGCTGGATCAGGGTTGCGGATGCGGCCGATACGCCGATGCCAATGGCCGAGAACATCGCCACCCGCGGCGACGCCAGCGCCAGCGCCAGGACGAACGGCGCGAACACCAAAGCAACGCCTCCGGTCACCGCTTCGACCTTGGCGCGGGTGATAAAGCTCGCCGGTATCGGAGCTGTCGCAACCAGGTCGGGCGCGTCCTCGCCCGAGATCGCAAGCCAGGCGAGGCCACCGGCGAGCTGGCCTGCCGCCATCACCAGCACCGGCACCAGCAGCACCAGATCGTCGCTTTGCGCGCCGAAGGCGCGCGGGACATGCCACAACATCAGCGCCGGCGGTAGCAGGTAGAGCAGCTGCATCAGAGTCTGCGAGGTGAGCCAAGGATCCCGAATCAGCAGCGTCCATTCCTTGTGGCGCAACGCCTGGCGCGGTGACAGACGCCGGAAACCGTCGCGGCGGCGACGCTGCAACACGCCAGCATCGGCAATCCCGGCGGCGGCGATAGCGTGGTCGCCGAAGCGCGCCGAGAACAGCGCGACCGCGCCGGCAAGCATCGCCAAGCCTGCGCCGAGCACGACCAGCAGCGCGGTGACGTCGCCGAGCACGGCACGCGCTGGTAACCACACGGCGCTGCCGATCGCCGGGACCAGCGAAATCAGCCAGTCCGACTTCAGAAATGTCAGATAGGACAGGGTGCCGTACGAAAGAATGGCCGTGGTTTGCAGGCCGATGACAAACGCCGCCCCGACAACGGCGGCAACGATTTGAGCCGCGAGCCGCGTCCGCTTTGGGCCGATGGTGCGGAACAGCAGAACGGTGAGCGCGACCGAGAGCGCTGCGGCGCTTGCACCGACCGCAATCACCACGCCATAGGCGGTGAGCCAGCGTGCGCCGCCGCGATAGACCAGAATGTTGATGAACGGTGCTGCCAGCGCCGTCGCCATCAGCACGGTCGAGACCGCCATGGTGACGATCCGCACCGCAAAAACGCGCCGCGATGCGACCGGTGAGGACAGGATCAAGTCGAGGTCGGAGCGGGCATAAAAGGCCCGGGTGACCGATTCCATCGCCTGCGACATCATCAGCGACCAGGCGAGCAGCGCGCAGCCGGTGATCACCACCAGGATGCCGCGATCGATATCGGGGTCGATTTGGGCGAATTTTGCCACGATCGAGTAGGCGATCAGATGCATGAAGATCGCAAACGCCACCATCGCGGCCGCGACGAAACGCGCCCGATGTGGCTTGCCGGCAGTCAACATCGACCACCAGTCCCGCCAGGCCAGGCGAAACTCGTGATGCGCCAACCAGCGGACGGAGGCGGCGGAGGTCATGGCACCCGCGGTCACGCCGCGGCCACCGGTTCGGCGACCAGGGTGAGGAAGGTGTCCTCCAGGCTGCTCTCGCCGCGGCCGGCTTTGATGCGCAGCTCATCGAGGGTGCCTTGCGCGATCAGTCGTCCACCCGCGATGACGCCGATGCGATCGGCCATGCGCTCGGCCACTTCGAGAATGTGCGTGGTCATGATCACGGTGCCGCCGGCCGCAACCCGCTCGCGCAACACGTTCTTGACCTGGCGCGCGGAGCCGGCGTCGAGGCCGGTCAGCGGCTCGTCGAGAATGATCAGCCGCGGGTCGTGGACCAGCGCGCCGGCGAGCGCCACCTTCTGCCGCATACCCTTGGAGAAACCCTCGCAGCGTTCGTGCGCATTGGGCGCAAGCCCGAGCCATCCGATCAGCTCGTTGGCGCGCGCCTGCGCAATCGCCGGATCGATGTCCCAGAGACCGGCGACGAACTCGAGATACTCCAGCGGCGTAAGCTTGTCGTAGATCATCGGCTCGTCCGACACCCACGCCATGATGCGCTTGGCCGAAACCGGATCGGCCAGCGCGTCGTGACCGAATACCGCGATCGAGCCGTGATCCGGCCGCAGCAGGCCGGCGACCATGCGCAGCGTCGTGGTCTTGCCGGCGCCGTTCGGGCCGAGCAGGCAATAGAATTCGCCGACGCGCACCGTCAGGTCGAGACTATCGACCGCCGGCCGGTCGAAGCTCTTTGTCAGCGCGCGGACGTCGAGGGCGGCAGGCGGGGAATGCTGGTGCATGGATGGTCCGATGCGAGGCGGCCATCCTAGTTGAGAGAGGTTTCAGCCCCGTGAATCAAAAAATCGCGAAATTTCGTCGATTTGCAAATAATTGGCTCATAGTTCCGAAAAGGTCTGGGCAGCGGTCTTCTCGAATTCCTGTTGGAGCATGATCTTTTCCGAAAACCGGTTCCCACTTTTCGGGATCATGCTCTACTTCGGCCGCGCGGCGGCGATGTCGGCCTTGGTGGTAAATGCGTCGATGAAGAACTCTCGGACTGGCAGGCCGGCGGCTCGGAAGTCCTTGCGCGCGGCGCGAATCAGCGCCGGCACGCCGCAGACATAGGCCTGAAAGTCGGCGAGCGATGGATGGTCCTCGAGTACGGACTGGTGAACCAGGCCGTGCCGAAAGCCGGACTCGACCGCGTCGGAAATCACCGGGATGTAACGAAAGCGCGGGTGCTCCGCCGCCCATTTCTCGGGCAAGTCGGAATAGAGCCCGGAGCGCTGCCGCGCGCCCCAATAGAGCGTCATGTCACGGTCGATGCCCTTGGTGAAGGCGTCCTCGATCATCGATTTGATCGGCGCAAACCCGGTCGAGCCCGCGACAAACAGGATCGGCTTTTCGCTGTCGCGCAGCACGAAGCTGCCATGCGGCGCCTCGATCCGCATGTGGTCGCCGCGCTTGAGCGTCTCGAACACATAGGTCGTGAACGCACCGCCCTGCACAAAGCGGACATGAAGCTGCACGCCGTCGCTTTCTTGCGGCGGGTTGGCCATGGAGAAATCGCGGCGCTCGCCGTCGTCCAGCAGGATGCTGACGTATTGTCCGGCTTTGAAGCGCACGCGCTGCCCGGCCGGGTAGCGCAGATGCACCAGCATGACATCGTCGGCCATCTTGACCAGCCGGAACACGCGGGCGTCGAGCGTCTTGCGCGCGAACGGGTCGGCCTTGCTGATGGTGCGCGGCTCGATCACCAGGTCGGAGCGCGGCCGCGCATTGCAGAACAGGACTTGGCCGGCGGCGCGGTCGGCGCTGCCGAGCGCATCGCCGGCGTAGGCCCGCACCTCGCCGGAGACGACGCGGCCTTTGCAAGTGCCGCACACCCCCTTGCGGCAGGAGTAGGGGATTTCCAGGCCGGCGCGCTGCGCCGCGTCGAGCACGGCTTCGTTCGGCTCGCAGGGGAAGCGATACTCGGTGCCGGCGACGGAGACGTTGAATGCCATTGCAGCGCGCCCTCTTCACCCTCCCGCAGAGGGAGAGAGTGACGCGTGCCTGTAGCAAGTTCAACTCACAGCGGTAGCGCCATCAGCGTATCGACGCGCGAGGAGTCGCAGACCACGATGCGACGGGCGAATTTCAGGTCGTTACCGGCGTTGCGCACGGTGTCGAGATAGACGCCGGTCGCAAATATGTCGGTCTGGCCATCGTGCATGATACGCACCACCAGAAACGGCGTTTCGGTCTCGGCTTCGGCGCCGCCGTTGTTGACGACATTCGGCAGGCCGAGGATGTGCCGGTAGCTCTGCTTCTCGTAGATGTTGGCCTGACGGAGCGCCTGCACGCGGTCGATCAGCATGTCCTTGGAGTCGGCGAAGATGATGCCGGCCTCGAAGTCATTTTTCTGGTTCTCCGCGGTCGTGACCTTGTAGAGGCACTGCTCGAGGAAAAACTCGGGCCAGGCCTCCAGCGCGTTGCTGTCGATGCAGCGGATATAGGCGGCCTGCAGCGCGAGGATGCGCTCAAGCGTGATCGCTCCAGCCATCTAGATTCCCATAAGACCGCGGTAGCACTTCCAGAAGCCGCGCACCGAGGCTTCGGTCGCTCGGGTGCCTTCTGCCACGGTCTCGGCGCCGCCCATTTCCAGCACCGCCCGCTCGTCGCCCGCGGTCGCAATGCCGCGCTGCACGAAGCCGCCGACGCAGCCGTCCTCCATCGAGACGTAGCCCGCGGGCCCGGCGAGGTTGTTCTGCCGGTTGCGGCGCGTCCGCATCTCAGGCGTGTCGTCAGCAAAGCCGAAGTAGGTCCAGTTCAGCGCGGTCTGGTTGAGGCCCTTGGGCAGGATCTGCCGGATGGCCAGCGCGTTCTGGATCTGCTGAAGCACGAAATTCGGGAACACGGTGAGGATCTGCAGATGGCAGCCGTCGCCGAATTCGTCGGCGGTGTCGAGCAGGCTCGGATCCTTCAGCGAAAAACCTTCGATCTCCGAGCGCAGACCCATCGCCGCATAGTCATGCTCGGTCTTTTGGTTGTCGACGAACGAGAAGCTGGCGTGGCTGCCACCGTCCGGACTGATCACCAGATCGCCGCGCTGCGACAGCCGGTTGATACGAAAGGTGGTGAAGAACGTGTGCAACAGGCTCGCGTGATAGGTGTCCTTGACGTTCTCGAAATAGAGCTTCCAGTTGTTTGGCAATGTTTGCGTGAAGCGGCCCATGACCCGGACCGGCTTGTGCAGCACGCGCTTGATCCGGCCGGCGACCTGTTCGCCCAGATATTCCTCGATTGGCGGCACGTCGTCGCTCAGGCTGCCGAACACCAATCCGCAGAACAGAGCGATGCGCAGCTTCCGCGGCCCGTGGTCGGAGCGACAGAAGGTCTTGGCCATGCCGCCCTTGCCGGCGACGCCGTCCTCGAAGGCGACCGCCTTCAGGTTGCCTTTCAGGTCGTAGTTCCACGCGTGATAAACGCAGGTGAAGTCGCGCGCATGACCGCCGGAGTCGAGCGCGATCAACGCCCCGCGGTGGGCGCAGCGGTTTTCGAAGGCGTAGATCTCGTCATCGAAGTCGCGCGCCACCACGACCGGCATGGTGCCGACGAACGTGGTGCGGTAGTCGCCGGGCTTGGCGACCTCGGCTTCGAGGCAGAGATAATTCCAATTCGGCCCCTCGAAGATGCGCTGCTGTTCGAGCGCGTAGATGTTCTGCGACTGATAAATCCAGAACGGCACCCGGGTCAGCGCCCCCTCCGGCCATTCCAGCGGATGCTCGGTGTTGGAGCGAATGCCGTCAGCGGCGTTCACATTAACGTTCATGGCCGGCAAACCTTCCTGAACAAACCTTCCTGAATCGTCAGATAAGTGTCTCATAAGCAGAATACCACGACGGGGCCGCATCCCATAGTGCGACGGAACGCTACGCGGGATGGCCACGAGGGCCCGTCTCCCGTTATTCGATTTTCAGGCCGGCGTGTTCCACCGCCTTCGCCCACTGACGGATGTCGTTGTGGATGAAGCGCACAAACTGTTCGTGGGATTCAGATCTCGGCTCGCCGCCGTTGTCGGCAATCCGTTGCTTCACGTCGTCGTCCTTCAGGGCGGCCTCGATCGCGCCCGCCAGCGATTTGAGAATCTGCGGCGGCGTGCCCCTGGGCGCCATGAAACCGAACCATTGGATGACCTCGAAGCCCGGAACGCCGGTCTCGGCGATGGTCGGGATGTTCGGCGCGCTCGACAGCCGCTTCTCGGAGGTGACGGCGAGCGCCTTGAGTCGTCCGTCGGCGACGAAGCCGCTGACCACGGGCAGGATCGAGAACGTCATCGACACGCGGCCGCCGATCAGGTCGGTCATCGCCTCGCTTGTCGCCTTGTACGGCACGTGGGTGATCTTGACGTCGGCCATCAGGTTCAGCATTTCGGCCGCGAGATGCGAGCCGCCCCCGACGCCGGCATTGGCGGCGAGAATCTCGCCGGGCCGCTGCTTGGCGGCGGCGACCAGGTCCTTCACCGAGTTGAAACCGAGCCCGGGATTGACCACCAGCACCTGCGGCGCGGTGGCGACGAGCGTGATGGCGTCGAAGTCTTCGGGGAAACGGTAGCGTAGCTGCTTGTAGAGGCTGACCGAGATGGCGTTGGCGTTGGTGGCGAAGAACAGCGTGCTGCCGTCGGGCTGCGCCCGCGATGCGGCGAGCGCAGCGTTATTGCTCGCGGCGCCCGGCATGTTCTCGACCACAAAGCGGCCTTTGAAATGGGTGCTCAACTTGTCGGCAAACATCCGCGCGAAGATGTCGGTGCCGGAACCGGCCGGGAAGCCGACGATGATCCGCACCGTCTTGTCGGGATAGTCCTGCGCATGGACGCGGTGCGCCGCGGTCACTGCAAGAATGCCAATCGCCGCAACGGCAAGCACGCGCCGGATCATCATGGATGTTGTCCTTTTCGCTTCGGAACCGGATCGCGCGGCTCGCTCGGGCGCACGGCTCTCAGCGTGACCCAGGATGGTTCGGCGCTCAAGCCGCCTTCTTCTTCTCGAGCAGCGGCATGATCTCACGGGCGAACGTTTCCATGCCTTCCATCATCGGATGGAACTGCAGCATCATGGTCTCAACGCCCGCCATCTCAAAGCGGCGGATGCGGTCCGCGATGGTTTCGGGCGTGCCGACAAACCCCGTGCCGAGCGCCTTGGACGCGACCCAGGCCAGCCGGCTGGTCTTGCCATGCGCCTCGAGCTGGTTGGCCTGCTCGATGGCGTCCTCGTTCGAATGCGAGCAGATGACGTGGCAGGACATGCTGAAATTGAGCTTGCGCCCGTAGCGGGCCGCGCGGGCCTTCATGTCGCTGATGGCGATTGCGGCGTTTTCGACGTTCTGTTCCCAGACCCGGTAGTCGGCTACGTAATCGGCGAACCAGTTGTCACCGTAACGCGCGATGCTGTCCTTGCCGGCGTCGTTGCGGCTCGCCGCATAGATCGGCGGATTGGGCGTCTGGACCGGCTTCAGCGGGAGCGTCTGGCCATCGACATGGTAGAACTCGCCGTGAAAGTCGAACTTGTCGGTCTTCCACATGCCGTGGATGACCTGCAGGAATTCGTCCATGCGGCGGTAGCGTGCGTCCTCCTGGGGGGTCAGCGCGCCGGTGCCGAAGGTCTCGAACTCCTCCTTCCACCAGCCGTTGACGATGTTCAGCGCCGCGCGCCCGCCGCTGATGCGATCGAGGGACGCCGCGAACTTGGCGACCACCTGCGGCGCGATGATGCCGGGATGCACCGCCACCATCAGCTCCATCTTTTTGGTCAGCGTCGCGAGCGCCGAGGTCAGGATCCATGCGGGATGGTCGGTGCCAAGCCAGCGCTCGGCGATCAGGGTCGTTTCAAAGCCGAGCTGCTCGGCCCGGATCAGCATGTCGGCGGCGAAGCGGAAGGCAGGATCGGGACCGCTGACGAATCCAGCCGTGCCGGACTCGCGGATGGCCGCGTCCATCCGTGGCTCAGGCCGGAGGATGTGCGGCAGCGGCGTCCAGACCCCGAATTTCACGGTGCGCTCCTGGATCGAGCCGCGGCAGTTCAGCCAGTCTTGCGCGCCGGCGCGGTCGCGTCCCACCACGGGCAGACGTCGCGAGCGACCTTGTAATTGCCTTCCATCACGTTCAGCGGAATCCGGTAGCCGGCCTCGGCGTTGCGGATGCGGAGATCGCGCGCCACGTCGCGCTGCTCTTGCGTCATCCAATAGCGCTCATGGCCCCACAGGCTCGGACCCTGGGTGATCTCCTCGACCTGCCAGTTTTCGGTGTCGATGGTGCGGCCGCCCCAGCCGTATTCGAACATGAACTTCGATGGCGACCAGGAATAGAACGAATGCACCTGGTCGTTGTAATGCCGGCCGAAGGTGGTCGCGATCATCTCCTCGGGCTTTTGCAGCGCAAGGTCGTAACACTGGCCGACGTCGTCGAGGTAGCAGGTCTCCACCATCAGATGATGGATCCCGACCTTGCCGGACTCGATGAAGGCTATGCTGTGATGACGCGGATTGACGTGGAAGAAATAAGCCGCGAACGGCTGGAGGAAGTAGTCGCTGAGCTTGAAGCCCAGGATGTCGCGGTAGAACGGCACCAACTCGTCGATCTTGGTGCAGTGGAGCACGGCGTGGCCCATGCCAAGCGGACCGGTGCGGAAGCCCGACATGGCGCGGCCAGGCTTGAACGGTTCGCTGGTGGTCTCGGCGCCGTGGAAAATTTCCAGCCGATTGCCGGCCGGGTCATTCAGCACGATCAGGTCGCGCACCTTGCGCTCCTCGGCGAGCGCGCGTGAGCCGCGGGCGAACGGCACCTTGTGGCGCTCGAGATTGGCGGCGTAGGCGTCGAGCGCAGCTGCGTCCGCGACCTCCCAGCCATAGAAGCCCGGGGCGTCGGCGTCGGATTGGTTGATCACCAGCCGCTGCTTGCGGTCATCCATGCGGAACGAGGCCGTGCCGCGGCTCTTGTCGACAAGCTGCATGCCGAGGAACCGGTTGGCGTAGGCCGTCCAGTCCTCCAGGTTCGTGGTGCGTAGCCCGATATAACCGAGGGTTTGCAAGCTCATCGCAGATCTCCTGCGGGGGGTAACGGCTGATTTAGGCTCTTATACCACGTCCGGCCGGCAGCCGGAACGCTTCGCCATGCCGAATAGGTATAGCTCCAACGCCCTGGGGCAACCGGCGGCGATGAGGTCGGAGGGCGTCGCCATCGGATGGTTCCTGTGCTGTGATGACCGCCGAATTCCGGGAGGCGTCGAATGATGCGGGTCTTGCTCGTGTTCTCGGTGCTTTTGGCGTCGGTGCAGCCGGTGTTGGCGCAAGGCTGGCCGAATCGGGCGGTGACGCTCGTGGTGGGTTTTGCGGCCGGCGGCGGCACCGATGTGCTTGCCCGCATTGTCGTGCGCAAGCTGTCCGAGGTGCTGGGCCAGCAGGTGGTGATCGAGAACGTCGGCGGCGCCGGCGGCATGGTCGGCTCGGCGCGCGTCGCGAAGGCGCCGCCCGATGGCTACACCATCGTGATGTGCACCCGCGCCGATGCCGTCAACCAGACGCTCTACAAGAAGCCGCTCTACAATCTCCTGACCGACCTTGCGCCGGTGGCGTTGATCGCCGACCAGCCGGGCGTGCTGATCGCCCGCAACGACTTTCCGGCCAACACCCTGCCGGAGTTCATCGACCATGTGAAAAAGAACCAGGCGACGCTGCAGTACGCCTCGGCCGGCGCGGGCTCGACCGGCCACATCGATTGCGAGCTGCTCAACGCCGCCATCGGCGTGAAGGTCACCCATGTGCCGTACCGCGGCGGCGGGCCGGCGATGCAAGACCTCATCGCCGGTCGTCTCGACTACATGGTTACGCTGACAGGCTCCGCGGTACCCGTGATCGAGGGCAAGACCGCCAAGGCGATCGCCGTGCTGACCAAGGAGCGCGCGGCGATGCTGCCGAACGTCAAGAGCGCGTGGGAGCAGGGCTTCACCGCGCTCGAAGCCTCGACCTGGTTCGGCTTCTGCGTGCCCAAGGGCACGCCGGCCGAGATCATCGCCAAGCTGCGTGATGCGACCATCACGACGATCGAAGACAAAGAGGTGCAAAAACAAATGCTGACGGCGGGCGCCATCGTGGTGCCGCCGGAGCGGCGCTCGACCGAGTACATGAAAGACTACCTGCCCAAGGAGATCGAGAAGAACGCAGCGCCGATCCGCGCCGCCGGCCTGTCGATGGAATGACGGCCCGCCCGGGCGGTGGGCTTTTGCCCACCGGCCGCCGTGTCAGCGCTGCCGATCGCGCTGGCTGTGCGACAAAGTTTCGGACCGACACCGACGGACTCACGCCGGCAAGACTCCGCAATGCTACCGTTGGCCCGGAATGAATGGCGGAGGTGAGAACGGGAGGGCGCAATCATGAATCGTCGTGGAATTTGCATGCTCGCAGGCGGCGCGCTGCTCGGCGCGTTCGGTGTGCCGGTTGAGGCGCAAGAATTGCGAATCGGGTTCATCGCGCCGAAGACCGGTATCTTCGCGCAGCTCGGCACCGATATGCAGAATGGCCTCCAGATGTATCTCGACGAGCACAACGGCATGCTCGGCGGCGCCAAGGTCACGCTGATCGTCGAAGACGATCAGGGCAAGCCGGACACCGGTGTCACCAAGGCCAACAAGCTCATCCTTTCCGACAAGGTCCACATGCTGGTTGGCGGCGTGCTGGCGACGACCGGTTATGCGCTGGCGCCGGTCGCGACGCGGGAGAAGATGCTCTATATCGGCTCGATCGCGACCGCCGACGATCTTGGGCAGCGCGATTTCGACAAATATCCCTACATGGTGCGCCCGACCTTCGTGCCGTCGCAGCCGAGCCATCCGCTCGGCCAATGGGCCTGCGAACAGGGTTACAAGCGAATTGCCGCGATCGCCGCCGACTATGCGTTCGGCCACGAAACGCTCGGCGGCTTCCAGAAGGCATTCGAGGATTGCGGTGGCAAGATCGTGCAGAAGATCTGGCCGCCGATCGGCACCAAGGACTTCGGCCCCTACATTCCGACGATCAAGAGCGACATCGACGCCATCTTTGCGTTGATGGTGGGGCCGATGTCGCTGCAATTCCCTAAGCAGTTGCGCGCCGCAGGCTTCAAGAAGCCGATCCTGGGTGGTGGCACCAACTACGACGAATTCATCCTGCCTTCGATGGGCGACGAGGTGATCGGCGACGTCTCGTCGTTCATGTACAGCGCGGCGCTCGATACGCCGAAAAACAGGGAGTTTGTGACCAAGTACCGGGCCAAATACGGCAAGGTGGCGTCGTATTATTCGGAGGCCAATTACACGACCGCGCAATGGATCGACGAGACGATGAAGCGGCATGGCGGCAAATACCCGGGGCCGCTCGAATTCATCAAGACCATGAGCGGCATCAAGCTCGATGCCATCCGCGGGCCGGTCTCGCTTGACGACCGTCTGACCGCGGTCAACAACATCTACATCAAGAAGGTCGAGAAGAAGAAGATGTTCGGCTACGACAAGGACGAGCTCTGGAACACAGTGATCAAGACCTATCCGAACGTCAGCCAGTTCTGGACCTATGACAAGGCGGCGTTCCTGAAGCAGCCGGTCTACAGTCGCGACTTCCCGCCCTGCAAGTATTGCGAATAACGGAGTGCCGATAACGAAACCCCGGCCAGGCGGCCGGGGTTTTTGTTTCGTTGCGCTACAGCGGGTTCGGCCGCTCGTTCAGCTCGATGGACGTGCCCCATTCGTCGCGGGTGAACGCGATCGCGCTGCCGTCGGGCCGCCGCTCGACCTGCCGGTCGAGCTTGACGCCGGCCTCCTGCAGCTTCTTCCCGAATGCGTCGAGGTCCTTCACATCGAAGCCGATGTGATCGAGCACACGCCCCCGGGTCGGAACGGTCGGCGTGTCGGATTTGGTGAAGGTGAGGTTCGCTCCCGGAATGTCCGCCGCCTGGTGGCGCCCGCGCATGCCGGGCTTGGCGCCGAAATGCTTGGCGTACCAGGCTTGGATCGCAGGGATCGCGGCTTCCGCCACGTGAAAATGAACGTGGTGGTGCCGGACCGGCACAGTCTGGCTCTTGTCTTCCAGGATCTCGACCCGCAGGCCGTCCACGGTCATGATCCAGGCCTGATCGGTGCGGTCCTTGCCCATCGCCACCGGCACGCCGGCTTCCTTCCATTTGGCGACCGCCTCCTGAACGTTGGGGACCGACAGGCTGACGTGATTGATCACGCTGCCTGCGGTGCCGCCGGTCGGCGGCGGCGTCAGTGGTCTCTGATGCAGGAAGATCGAGACGCCGGGGAAATTCACGATCTCGAAGTCGCCCGGCTTGATCATCTTGCCGCCCATCGCCGCGAACAGCTTCTTGTTGGCTTCGACGTTCTGCGAATTCATATGCCAGTGGCCCATGGTGATGCCAGCCTCGTTGAACGGCATGCGCTGCGCCAAGGCCGGACCGGCCGCCATCATCGATGCGGCAAACGCCAAGATCACGATGCGCTTCATGGCGTCGCTCCCTAGTTTGCGATCACGCTACATCAGGGACGCCGCGGTTCGGAAGGCCGGCGGCACGGTTCTTTTTGTCGCCGGCCCGTGCTGGAATGGCTAGGCGCGCAGGGAGGAAGACGCATGCCGACTTACGATGCCATCGTCATCGGCGCGGGTCACAATGGGCTCACGCTTGCCGCCTATTTGGCCCGCGCGGGCCTCGAGGTCGTGGTGCTGGAGCGCAACGCGCGGATCGGCGGCGGCACCTCGACCGACGAGCCGGTGCTGCCTGGCTACCGGCTCAACCTGCACTCCAATTTCTTCATGGGTTTCCGCCACGCGCCGCTGATGCGCGACCTGGAGCTTTATCGCTTCGGTTATTCCTACGTCGAGCCGCCGGTGCAGCAGGGCGCGGCGTTCCGCGACGGCACCTGCGTGGTCATTCACAAGGACGTCGAGGCGACCTGCCGGTCGCTCGCCCGTTTCTCCAAGCGCGACGCCGACACGTTCCGGGAGCTTCATGGCTTCTTCGGCGCGATGCGGCCGCTGCTGACCTCGCTGCTGTACAACGCACCGCTGCCGATCGACCAGTTGCGCGACCGCCTGTCCGGCCCGAACGCGCGCGAGCTGCTTTCGCACGCCCAGCACGACCTGTTCAGCGCGGTGCGAAAGCATTTCGACGATCAGCGTATCCGCACCCTTTTCACGTCCTACATGCACGTCATCACCACCGAGAACGAGCCCGGCTCGGGCATCGTGTTCCCGGCGATCTTCGCCAATGTCATGGAGTTCACGCTGCCGGTCGGTGGCGCGCAGAGCTTCGCCGAGGCGCTGCGCCGGGCGATCGAAGCCAGCGGCGGGACCATACGGACCGGCTGCGAGGTCAAGGAGATCGTGACGCGTGGCGGCCGCGCCTCAGCGGTTCGGCTTGGTAATGGCGAGACCATCGAGGCGAGGCGGCTGGTGGCGAGCGCGATCGACGCACCGGCGACCATGCGGATGGCCGGGGAGGTGCTGTTCCCGGACGAGGTCAGGCAGAAGCTCAACGGCTGGCACTGGGGCAACCACAGCCTGGTCACGCTGCATCTCGCGCTACGCGAGCGGCCGCGCTACCGGGCGGAGAATTTCGACCCCGACATCGACCGCGCCTTCAACATCTTCTTTGGCATGGACGACCTCGACCAAGTGGCGCAATGCTTCGAGCATTGCGCGGCGCAGAAGTTTCCCGATGTCTTGATGGGCAACGGCGCCTGCAACAGCCAGGTCGATCCGACCTACGCGCCAGCCGACGGCCACGTTGCGTTCTGGTGGCCGTTCGCGCCCTATGCGGTCGAGGGCGATCCGCAGAATTGGGACCGTCAAAAAGACCATTACAAGCACAGGGTGCTCAGCGTCTGGCGGGAATATGCCAGCAACCTCGATGACGACAACATCCGCGCCACCTTCCTGTTTACGCCGCTGGATATCGAGCGGCTCAACATCAACATGGTGCGCGGCGCGGTGCGGATGGGGGCTTATGTGCCGAAGCAGCTCGGGATCAACCGGCCGCATCCGCTTCTGTCCGGTACGCGCACGCCAGTGGAAGGGCTTTATCTGTGCGGCTCATCGACCGGTAACGGCGGCGGCATCAACGGCGCACCCGGCTATATCGCCGCCAACGCGATCACGGACGACCTGCAGATCAGCAGGCCGTGGCCGCGCGTGCCAGCCGCCGGAATGGAAACATTAGGATCGGGATGACGTTCGTCATCCCGATCCGTTTCTTGTCGACGCAGGCGTTTCGGGCCAAGCTCTAACGCTTGACGCGCCGCACCTCGGCATGCGCCACGCTGAACATTCCGCTCAGCACAATCATAGGCAACCAGAACAGAAAGGGCATGTCAGCCTCTTGGTGTTGTTTCGTCGGTTCGCGAAGCCTTAACTCGCATCACCACGCGGCGTTGCGACATAATTTCGTGATCGGAAAACCTGTGAGGGGAGGGAACCAATGCCGGCTACGCGCTCCGGCGTTTGACCCAAAACGCAAAACGAGCCGCATCAAGGCGACTCGCAGCGCACCGTGTCGTATTCAGAGGCGTTACAGCGTCGGAATCCTGAAGTTATTGGCCGAATAGAGACCCCAGCTCGCGGCGCCGAGCGCAAGCACGCCCATGGCCGCGACGATCAGCAAAGTCATGACCGCCTCCTGCAACGTCCAACTACAAACGACGTGGAGGCCCGATCGGTTCCACATCGGCATGGCAGCGGTCAGGAGAGTTGTGCGGCCGGGCTAGTCGAATCCGAAAAACTTGCAGAACTCCGGAAGCTCGGCGCGCGGCGAGCGGAAGTCGTTGGCCTTGTGCTTGCGGTCGCCATAGCCGATCGCGACACCGCAGAACAGCATCTCATGGGGCGGGATGTTCAGGAATTCGCCGACGGTGTCATAGAGCCGCGCCCATGCCTCCTGCGGGCAGGTGTCGAGGCCGTGGCCGCGTGCCAGCACCGCGAGCGAGTTGATGTAGCCGCCGAGATCGGCCCATTGGCCGGGCCCGAGTCGGCGATCGATGGTGATGAACAGCGCGACCGGCGCGTTGAAGAACTCGAAGTTCTTCTTGAACTGCTTCAGCCGCGCGTGTCCGTCGGTCTGCGCGATGCCGAGCGAGCCGTAGAGCTGCACGCCGTGCGCCTCGCGGCGCTCCTTGTAGGTGCCGAACATCGGGTCGGGATAGATCGGATATTCCGACTTCATGTGGCGCGGGTCTTCGCGGGCGATGCGTTCGGCGACGATCCGCTTGAACCGCCGCAGCGGCTCGTTCGCCAGCGCATAGACGTTCCAGGATTGCAGATTGCCGCCGGAGGCCGCGCGTTGCGCGCGCATGATCAGCTCGCGGACGATGCCGAGATCGACCGGCTTGTCGAGAAAATGACGGCAGGCGATGCGCGAGTTGACGGCTTCGAACACGTCCATGGACGAGACTAGGCTCCCTGGCTGGCGGCGCTTTTCTCGCGCAGCACGACCGTCGGTGCAAGACCGACCATCACGATCGCGCAGATCAGGATCGGCACGAACGGCGCCAGCGTCCAGCCGGTGGCATCCCAGAGCGCGCCGCTGATGATCGGCACGATCACAGCGCAGGAATAGCTGATGGTGAACATGCCGGCGGTGAGGCGGTGCACGTCCTCGGCCGGCACAATCAGCGGCGGCAGCGCCAGCACAAGCACCAGCACCGCCGCGCCGGCGCAGGCCCACACCGCGACGCCCACCACAATCCAGACGCCGCCGAGAAAGACGACCGCCAGCATCGCGGCGAAACAGACGAAGGCGCACAGCAGATAGGACCACATCGTCCGCACCATGCGGTCGGCCGATGCCAGCAGCAGGAACGACGCCGGCAGCTGGCCGAGATTGAGCGCGGTCAAGGCGCCGTTGATCAGGTCCGGCCGGCCGGTGTGGGTGAGATAGTCGGGCAGAAAGCCGTTCATCGCAAAATAGGTCGCGTTGACGCTGCCGAGCAGAAGGCCGATGCGCCAGAGCAGTGGATTGCCGAAGTCCGGCATCCAGCGCCGGCTCGCGGCCGTCGGCACGGCGGCCGGCGCCCGCGGCGCCAACGGCAGAATCACTGCCGCGATCAGCGCCACCAGCATGCCCCAGAATACAAAATCCCATTGCCAGCTTTGCCGCAGCATCGGCAGCACCAGCGGAATGGTCAGTGCCGCCGGCAAGATCTCGCCGATCAACAGGCCGTTGGTGTAGACCGCGGTGGCAAAGCCGACGCGCTGCGGCACCCAGGCGCGAACCAGCGGCGCCAGAGCCGGCTGCATCACCGATACGCCGAACGCCGTCACGACGGTGCCGAAGTAAAGCATGGCGACGCTCGGGCCGACGCCGCGCAGCGCCGAACCGATCGCGCACAGGATCAGTCCGGTCACCAGCGTGGTCAGCGGTCCAAGCCGCGCGATCAGGAGCGAGCCCGCGATCGCGGCGCCGGCGAGCAACACCATCGGCAGGCCGGACAGCACCCCAACCTGCGTTTCCGACAAGTGCAAATCGTCATGGATCAGTGGGATCACCGGCGGGACCGCCAGGATGGTCAGCCGCAGCGCGACGCCGGCGAGCCAGAGCAGCAGCAGCGCTCGGATCATGCTCCGCGCCGCTTCGACACGCTCGCCACCGCGACGATCGAAAGCAGCGTGAACGCAGCGATGATGTAAAACATCGTGCGCGGCTGGCCGTGGTCGAGCAGCGCACCGAACAGCAGCGGCGCGATGATGCCGGCGATGTTGAAGCCGTTGGTGACGAAGCCGAACACCTTGCCGAAAGCGCCGGGCGGGGTGACCCCGCGCACGATCATGTCGCGCGACGGCATCACCATGCCGGCGCACAACCCGGCGAACGACATCACCAGGATCAACAGCAGCGCGCCGAGATCGACGCTGCCGATCAGCACCGCGGCAACCGCGGTCACACCGAGACCGAACGACGAGAACAGGCGGAAATGGGTGATGCGGCCGGCGATCCAGCCGCCGATCAGCACGCCGAGCGCGCTCAGCACGAGGTGGCCGGACAGCGCCGCATTGGCGGTGAGCGGGCTCGTGCCGTAGAGCGAACCGAGCGCCACCACCAGGAAGTTCTGCAGGCCATAGCTCGCGAACGCCAGCATGAAGAAGAACGCACAGCTCATCAGAATTGGCGGCGCGAGCAGCAGCCGCCAGCTGGTGTCGGCGGCGGCGTCGCCGCGCGGCTTGGCCTGCGCGCGCACCGGTTCGCCGTCGGGTTGCAACAACAGGACGAGCGCGACGATCGATCCAAACACCGCGGTGCCGAGCAACGCACCGCGCCAGCCGAACAGGGCATGCATGAACAGGATCGCGCCGGGCGCCGCGGCGCTGCCCAACATGCCGGCGAAGGTATGAACGGAATAAGCGTGGCTGATGCGCTCGGGGGCGACATGGCGCGACAGCAGCGTGTAATCGGCCGGATGATAGACGGTGTTGGCGATGCCGAGCACGCCGTACATCGCGATCAGCACCCAGAACGAATGGACAAGGCCCGCCACCGCGAACGCCACGGCGCCGAGCAGCAGGCCCGCGACCAGCGTGAGCCGCGCGTTGATGCGATCGATCAGGAAGCCCGCCGGCGTCTGCAAGACCGCCGACACGGCGTTGAGCACGGTCAGCGTCAGGCCGAGCTGGGTATAAGTCACGTCATATTCGGCTTTCACGAACCCGAATAGCGGCGGCAGCGCCAACAAGTAGAAATGGCTGACGAAGTGGGCGGCGCTGACGCCGCCGATCAGGCGCACGTCGCCGGCGTGTCGCGCGGGGAGGGCAAGATTGGTGGCTTCGGTCATGGTCTTTTTCGTTGCCTCTTGCGCCCTTTACCCTCCCTTGGAGGGGGAGAGTTAAAGCGAGCTCACACCACGACCATTGCTAATTCTGCTGCGGCTTCGCGTCCTGAATGGCTTGCCAGACCCGCTGCGGGGTCGCGGGCATGTCGATGTGCTTGATGCCGTAGCCGGACAGCGCATCGACCACCGCGTTCATGATCGAGGTCAGCGAGCCGGCGCAGCCGGCCTCGCCGCAGCCCTTGACGCCGAGCGGATTGGTCGTCGCCGGCACCGGATGGCTGTGCACGGCGAATTCCGGCACATGGTGCGCCTTGGGCAGGGCGTAGTCCATGTACGAGCCGGAGAGCAATTGGCCTTGCTCGTCGTAGACCGTGTGCTCGAGCAGGGTTTGCCCGATGCCCTGCACCACGCCGCCGTGGGTCTGGCCGTCGACCAGCAGCGGGTTGATGATGGTGCCGAAATCGTTGACCGCGGTGTACTTGACGACCTCGGTGTTGCCGGTGTCGGGGTCGATCTCGACCTCACAGACGTGGCAGCCGTTCGGATAGGCGGCGGGCGCGCCTTCGCTGACGTGCTTGACGTCGAGCGACTGCGGTCCATCCGGCGGCAGTTTGATCGCGCCGGAGCGCACCTTCTGCGCCAGCTCGATGATGCTGATGGCGCGGTCGGTGCCGGCTACGACGAACTTGCCGTCCTTGAACTCGATGTCGCCGGCCGAAGTTTCGAGCGCGTGGGAAGCGACCTGCTTGCCCTGCTCGATCACCTTGGCTGCCGCCTCGACGATCGCCTGGCCTGAATTCATCATCGAACGCGAGCCGCCGGTGCCGCCGCCGGCCAGCAGTTCGTCGCTGTCGCCTTGCAGGATGCGGATTCTCTCGAATGGCACGCCAAGCTTTTCGCTCAGCACCTGGGCGAACGGCGAGGCGTGGCCTTGGCCGTAGTCGAGGGTGCCGGTGCGGATGGTGATGCCGCCGTCTGAGTCGAACGCAATGCCGCCCATCTCCTTGTTGGCCGGCGCGGTAACTTCGAGATAGCAGCCGAGGCCGATGCCGCGCAGCTTGCCGCGCTTCTTGCTCTCGCGCTTGCGCTTGTTGAAGCCCTTCCAGTCGGCCGCATCCAGCGCGCTCTTGAGGATCGCCGGGAAGTCGCCGCTGTCGTAGGTGGCACCGGAGGCCGCCTTCCAGGGAATTTCGCTCTTGCGGATCTGATTCTTGCGGCGAAGCTCGATCCGGTCGAAGCCGGTCACGGCCGCGGCGTAATCGATCAGCCGCTCCATGAAATAATTGCCCTCCGGCCGGCCGGCGCCGCGGTAGGGGCTCACGAACGACGTGTTGGTGAACACCAGCTTGGACGAGACCTCCATCACCGGCGTGCGATAGAGGCTGATCACATTGCGCACGATGTTGAGCGTCGGCGGTTGCGGCGCCATGGCGCCCTGAAAGCCGCCAAGATTGCCGTAGCCGGTGATCCGCAGCGCGAGGAAACGGCCTTCGGCGTCGAGCGCAAGCTCGGCGGTCATCTCGTGGTCGCGGCCCTGGTTATCGGAGACGAAGCTACCGGAACGCTCGTCGGTCCATTTCACCGGCCGGCCGAGCGCGCGCGCGGCGTGCAGGATGCAGATGTATTCCGGATAGACCTGCGCCTTCATGCCGAACGAGCCGCCGACGTTGCCGGTGATCACGTGCATCTTTTCCGGCGGCACCTTCATGGCGTTGACCAGGCCGGCCTTCAGTCCCATCACGCCCTGGCTGACCGAATAGTGCGTGAAGCGTTCGGTCGCCTTGTCGTAGCTGCCGATCGCGGCGCGCGGCTCGATCGTGTTCACGATCACGCGGGTGTTGCGGATATCGAGCTTGACCCGGTGGGCCGCGCCGGCGAACGCGGACTGCGACCTTGTCGCCGTCGCCGTAGTGAAAGTCGAGGCAGATGTTGCCCGGCACGTCCTCGAACAGCGCGGGCGCGTTCGGCGCGGTGGCTTGCTCCGGCGTGGTCACGACCGGCAGCGGCTCGATGTCGACGTTGATCGCCTCGGCGGCGTCCTTGGCTTGTAGCAAGGTCTCGGCCACCACGCAGGCGATCGGGTCGCCGAAGAAGCGCACCTTGTCGGTCGGCAATGCCGGCCGCGGCGGCTTCTTGAGGTCGGTGCCATCCTTGCTCTTGAACGGTAGCGCCGATTGCAAGGTGCCGTAGGGCTTGACGTCCTCGCCGGTGATGATTGCGAGCACGCCCTTCATCGCCTTCGCTGCCGATGTGTCGATCGACTTGATCCGGCCGTGCGCGATGCTGCTTCTCAGCATGTAGGCGTGGGCCTGTCCGGGCAGGTTGATGTCGTCGGTGTAGCGCCCATGCCCGCGCAGCAGCGTCGCATCCTCCTTGCGCGGCACCGGCTGGCCGATCGCGTATTTGGACTTGGCGGTATCCTGGATGTTCATGGAGGGGCTCGGCTGAATTGCCCGATGGGCGGGCGGAAAACGGGTCGGCCTGAGATATCGGACCGGACCTGCTTTCACAAGCACAGCCGGTGGTTCTTGCCATGTTCTGCTCGCTTCTCAGAGTTGCACGTCGCGCCGCCATGGGTAGACTTGGCCCGACGTTCGAGATCACCGCCGCGCTGTCGAGCCTGAAGGCTTCGGCGTGGGGAAAGGCTTTCGATGGACGACGAGGCCCGGGCGACCGGCCTCGACCCCGTGCCCGAGCGGAGCCCCAGGCCCCGGCGGGGCCGGCGGTCGCCCTATCGGCATCCGCGCCAGCACGGCGGCGGGACGGACGGGCAGGATGTGTCCGGCCCGACCTATGCCGCGCTCGATCTCGGCACCAACAATTGCCGGCTGCTGGTGGCGCGCGCGACGCGCGACGGCTTCCGCGTCATCGACGCGTTTTCGCGGATCATCCGTCTCGGCGAGGGCGTCACAATGTCCGGCCGGCTGAGCGAGGCCGCGATCGGTCGCGCGGTCGATGCGCTACGCGTCTGCCGCGCCAAGATGCACAACCGCGGCGTGACGCGGGCGCGCCTGATCGCGACCGAGGCTTGCCGGGCGGCCGCGAACGGCATCGATTTCCTGGAGCGCGTGCGCGAGCAGGTCGGCATCGCGCTCGAGATCGTCGATCGCGAGACCGAGGCGCGATTGGCCGCCACCGGCTGCACGCCGCTGGTCGATCCGGCGGCCAAGGGCGTGATTCTGTTCGACATCGGCGGCGGCTCGTCCGAGCTGGTGCGGCTCGGGCCGTCGCGTCCGACGCCGCACGGCCCGCCGCATCCGGAAATCAGCGCCTGGGTTTCGATCCCGATCGGCGTGGTGACGCTGGCCGAGCGCCATGGCGGCGTGACCGTCAGCCGCGAGGTGTTCGAGCGGATGATCGAAGAGGTTGCAACCTACGTCGATGCATTTGCTGCCGAGCACGGCGGCACCGAGGGCCTGCACATGCTTGGCACCTCGGGCACCGTGACCACCATCGCCGGCGTCTATCTCGAACTGCCGCGCTATGAGCGGCGGCGCGTCGATGGCTGCTGGATGAGCGACCGTGAGGTGACCGGCGTGGTCGAGCGGCTGCTGGCCATGAGCTACGAAGGCCGCGTCGCCAATCCTTGCATCGGCGCCGAGCGCGCCGACCTGGTGCTGGCCGGCTGCGCGATCCTCGAAGCGATCCGCCGCGCGTTTCCGTGCGAGCGGCTGCGCGTCGCCGACCGCGGGCTTCGCGAGGGCATGCTGGTGCAGATGATGCGCGAGGATGGCGCATGGGGCGCGCCATGACCTCGGATCGCGGCGAACGAAGACTGAAGGTTCGGGTCAAGGACCGCAACAAGACCCACTCGTCGCGGCGCTGGCTGGAGCGGCAGCTCAACGATCCTTATGTGGCGCGCGCCAAGCGCGATGGCTATCGCTCGCGCGCTGCCTTCAAACTCGTCGAGATCGACGACAAGCATCATCTGCTGACATCCGGCGCCCGCGTGGTCGACCTCGGCGCCGCGCCCGGCGGCTGGAGTCAGGTGGCGGGCAAGCGAGTCGGGGCACGCGGACGCGTGGTCGCAATCGACGTGCTGGACATGGAGCCGATCGCCGGCGTCGACTTTGCCCAGCTCGATTTTCTCGATGCCGGGGCGTCGGACCGGCTCAAGGCCATGCTCGGCGGCCCGGCCGACGTTGTGCTGTCCGATATGGCGGCCAATACCACCGGCCACCGCCGGACCGATCATCTGAAAATCATGGCGCTGGTCGAAGCGGCGGCCGAGTTCGCACGCGAGGTGCTGAAGCCCGGCGGCGCATTCCTGTCTAAGGTGATCCAGGGCGGCACCGAAGGCGCGCTGCTGGCGGCGCTCAAGCGCGATTTTGCCGCCGTGAAGCACGTCAAGCCGGCCGCAAGCCGGACCGATTCAGCCGAGCTTTACGTGCTGGCGACCGGCTTCCGCGGCCGATGATTTCAGTTCCGCACGCCCGAAAATAATCATCGCGCCGCGTCCTGGAACCTGTTGCCGCGTCATGGGTTATCGCGGCGGGAGAATGGAGAGGAGCTTGCTATGCCGATCATCTTGTGGCTGCTCGGCGTGCCGCTGGGACTCGTGATCGTCCTTTGGTTGCTGCACGTCATCTAAACAAAACGAAAAACCGAGGCCCGCGTGAAGCGGGCCTTGCGTTATGAACGGTCGACCGCTCACCGCACTCCCAATTCGCGCAGCAACTGCCGCGTGTTCGACAGGTTCGGATTGATCGCCAGCGCCTTCTTGAAGTCGGCGATGGCGCCGGCCTTGTCGCCGCTGTCGCGCTTGGCAATGCCGCGGTTGTTCCAGGAATAGGCGTCGCTCGGATCGTACTCGATCGCCTTGTTGTAGTCGGCGATGCCGCCGGCGTTGTCGTTTTTCATCAGCTTGATCATGCCGCGGTTGCGCCAGCCGCGCGCGTCGGTCGGCGCGACCCGGATCGCTTCGCCGTAGTCCGTGCCGGCACGTTCGAGGTTGCCCATGGCGCGATGGACGTTGCCGCGGTTGATGTAACCGAGCAGGTCGTCCGGCGCGAGCTCGATGGCGGTGTTGTAGTCGGCAAGCGCGCGGGGAAAGTCGCGCTTGCGCTGATGGGCCCAGGCGCGGTTGCCGTAGGCATGCGCGTTCTGCGGATCGTGCTTGATCGCGGTGGTGAAGTCCTCGATCGCCTTGTCGATGTCGCCGCGCTTCATCAGCGCGTCGCCGCGATTGTTGTAGGCGATGGCGAAATTCGGATCGAGCTTGAGCGCCGATGTCGTAGTCGGCAATGGCGCGGTCGAGATCGCCCTTGAACGCCCAGATCCGCCCGCGGTTGGAAAACGAGCACGCATAGGTCGGATCGATCCTGATCGCTTCTTCCAGGTCGGCGAAGAGCGCGGTCGAGCTCGCGCTTCTCGGTCAGCGCGAAGCCGCGGTTGCAATAGGCGATGGCGAGCGCGCGGCGTGACCTCGACTGCGTGCCTTCAATCACATTGGTGCAGGCGGCGATGCGCTGCTCGTGGCTGATGTTGCGAGACTGGCAGGCCTCCTCGGCCGTCGCCTGGCCGATCGACGACAGGATGACGGCAACGACGATCGCGCTTCGCATGCTGGCCTCCCGTGATTCTTGTTGGTCGCGCTAGTGTCGCGATTCGGAAGTTCGCCCGAGTTCTCAGCTTGCTCAGAGCGAACTTCCGAATCAAAGCGACACTAGCAACATATTGATTCTAGTGTCCCTTTGAACCCGAAGTTCGCAAACGAGCTTGCCGCGCAATCATGCGAACTTCGGGTTCGGGACACTAGCGGCCGGGAAGGTTCACGGCGCGGCGCCAAGCCGGCGCAACGCGTCGGCCGGCTGCTGCAGGTTCGGGTCGAGCGCGAGCGCGCGGCGGAAGTCGGCCAGCGCAGCCTCGCGGGCGCCAAGCTTCTCCTGGGCCAGCCCGCGCAGGCTGAAGGCGTGGGCAAAGCGCACGTCGAGCGCCGTCGCCTTGCCGGCATCCACCGCTGCCGCCGCAAAGCGGCCAGCGAGATAATTCACCTGCGAGCGGTTGTAATAGGCCAGCGCGAAGTCCGGCGCGATCGCGATCGCTTTGTCGTAGTCGGCCATGGCGCGCTCGAAATGCCCCTTGTTGCGCCAAACGTTGCCTCGATTGTCGTAGTAGCTCGCATTGTCGGCGTCGAGCGTGATCGCCTTGTCGAAATCGGCGAGCGCACGATCGAACTCGCCCTTGGCGTCGAGTGCGGTGCCGCGGTTGTTGTAGGCGGGGGCGCTGTCGGGTGCGGCGCGCAACGCTCGGTCGAAATCCGCGATGGCGCGGTCGTAGAGCTTGCGCGCGTGCCAGATCAGGCCGCGGTTGAGATAGGCCAGCGCATAGTTCGGGTCGAGCTTCAGCGCCTGTTCGTAATCAGCGAGGGCTTGCTCAGCGTTGCCGCGGTCGGCATAGGCGATGCCACGGTTGTTGTAGGCGGCGACGTTGTTGGGGCTGAGCTTGATCGCCTGGTCGTAATCGGCAATGGCGCGGTCGGCGCTGCCGCTACGGCGGTGCACCAGGCCGCGGTTGAAATAGGCGGCTGCCAGGTTAGGGTCGAGCTTGATTGCCTGGTCATAGTCGGCGATCGCGCTCCTGATGTCGCCCTTGCTGTCGTAGACATCGGCGCGGCTGAGCAGATACTCGGTGTTGCGCGGCTCCAGCCGGATCGCCTGGCTGAAGCTTGCGATCGCCCGCTCATAGTCGCGTCTGGCAAGGGCGGCATTGCCGCGGTTGATATGGGCGCGCAGGTGTCCCGGGCTGATGCGGATCGCGGCGTCGAAGTCGGCGATGGCGCGCTCGTGATCGCCGGCCTTGCCGTAAGCGACGCCGCGGTTGGAGTGCAGGATGGCGAGGTTCTGCCCGCGGTAGCGCTTGCTACCGATCAGCGCGGTGCATGCGTCGGCCTGGGCTTGTGGGGGCACCGGGACAGCCCCGGTGCAGCGCTGCTCGTCATTGGGTGCAGGCTGCGCACCGACCGTTCCGCTCGACAGCACGGCCGACGCGGCGAGCAGGAGCACCAGGCTGCGGTGGGAAGCGCGGATCATGGCCGTTCGCAATCGGTATCGTGGGCACCATAAGCCTCCGGCGATGGCGAACCTATGGCGCCGCGCGGCCGGTCGAAGCCGGTGCATGTGGATGGCTGCGAATGCCCTATAAATCGCCATCTTGAGGTGCTATCCACCATCGCCAACCCAAAGTGCGGGCCCGATTCGGGCGAGGGCGCCAGGTCCTCGCGAAGGGTCCAGATATTCGCACAGGTATTCGCAGCCGGGATCGCCTGAACCCGTTGCGAGGGTCCGGAGTTGGCGATGGCTGTAAACAACAACTCAAATCTGGTCGAAGCATTCACGTTCGACGACGTGTTGCTCAAGCCCGGCCTGTCGGACGTGCTGCCGTCCGAGGTTGACGTCCGCACCCGCATCACCCGCAGCATCTCGCTCAACCTGCCGGTGGTCGCCTCGGCCATGGATACGGTGACCGAGGCCAAGATGGCCATCGCCATGGCGCAGGCCGGCGGCATCGGCGTCGTGCATCGCAATCTCGAGCCGCACCAGCAGGCCGCGCAAGTGCGCCAGGTCAAGAAGTTCGAATCTGGCATGGTGGTGAATCCGCTCACGATCCATCCGCAAGCGACCCTTGCCGACGCGCTTGCGCTGATGAAGGAGCACAGCATCTCCGGCATTCCAGTGGTCGAGGGCGGTGGCAACGGCCACGCCGGCAAGCTCGTCGGCATCCTGACCAACCGCGACGTTCGCTTTGCCACCGACTTGCGTCAGACGGTGGCCGAGCTGATGACCAAGGACCGTCTGGTCACGGTGCGCGAGGGCGTGAACCAGGATGAGGCCAAGCGGCTCCTGCACCAATACCGGATCGAGAAGCTTTTGGTGGTCGACGCGCAATACCGCTGCGTCGGTCTGATCACCGTGAAGGACATCGAGAAGGCGGTGGCCAATCCCAACGCCTGCAAAGACGAGCAGGGGCGCTTGCGCGTTGCGGCCGCAACCACGGTCGGCGATGTCGGCTACTCGCGCACCGAAGGCCTGCTCGAAGCCGGCGTCGACCTGGTGGTGGTGGATACCGCGCACGGCCATTCCAAGCGGGTGCTCGACGCCGTGACGCGCATCAAGCGCGCCTCCAACGCCGTCCAGGTGGTGGCCGGCAACATCGCCACCGCCGAGGGCGCCAAGGCGCTGATCGACGCCGGCGCCGACGCGATCAAGGTGGGCATCGGGCCGGGCTCGATCTGCACCACGCGGATGGTGGCGGGCGTCGGCGTGCCGCAGCTCACCGCCATCATGGACGCGGTCGACGCGGCCAAGAAATCCAGCACCCCGGTGATCGCCGACGGCGGCATCAAGTATTCCGGCGACCTCGCCAAGGCGCTCGCCGCCGGCGCCGATGTCGCGATGGTCGGCTCGCTGCTCGCCGGCACCGACGAGACGCCGGGCGAGGTCTATCTCTATCAAGGCCGCTCCTATAAGAGCTATCGCGGCATGGGATCGGTCGGCGCCATGGCGCGCGGCTCGGCCGACCGCTATTTCCAGCAGGACATCCAGGATACGCTCAAGCTCGTGCCGGAAGGCATCGAGGGCCAGGTGCCGTACAAGGGACCGGTGGCCGCGGTGTTGCATCAACTGGCCGGCGGGCTCCGCGCCGCAATGGGCTATGTTGGCGCCAAGACCATGGGCGAGTTTCACGACAAGGCGCAGTTCATCCGCATCTCGTCGGCGGGCTTGCGTGAAAGTCACGTCCACGACGTCACCATCACGCGCGAGAGCCCGAACTATCCGAGCCGGGCGTGACGTCTTAAGTTTGTGTCCCAGGCGGTCTGGCGGGGAGGGATGAGGCCGTGCCAACCCGCAATTCCAACGACCCATTCGCGCACGTCCGCGAGGCGACGCTGCGGCATCGCTCAAAGCACGGTTGCGGCGCCCATCCGTATGACAACGGGCCGCTGCTCGGTGCGCTCGCGGCAGCGGCCGGAGCCCAGCGCATCCTCGAACTCGGCTGCGCGCTCGGCTACACCGCGCTGTCGTTTGCCCATGGCGCGCCCAAGGCCAAGGTCGACACCATCGAGCGCGACGGCGAGCACGTGCGGCTGGCGCGCGACAACATCACGGCGGCGCGCCGCGACAAGCAGATCACCGTGCATGAAGGTGACTTTGCCAGCGTGCTGCCAAAGCTCGATCCCGGCTACGACGTGGCGTTCTTCGACGGCCACACGCCGGTGCCCGCGCTGCACAAGGCGCTGCACGGGCTGTTGCGGACGGGCGGCGTTTTGATCACCGCCAACCTCAACCACGGCGGCACCGCCAATGCCGTGCATGCCGCGCTATTCGACGGCCGGGTCTGGCGCAGCGCGCTGATCGACGAGGACGGTGAGACCGCGATCAGCGTCAAGCTGTGAACGGGCTAGTGTCCCGAACCCGAAGTTCGCATCAGTGTGCGGCAAGCTCGTTTGCGAACTTCGGGTTCAAAGGGACACTAAAATCATAATGTTGCTAGTGTCGCTTTGATTCGGAAGTTCGCTCAGGAGCAAGCTGAGAACTCGGGCGAACTTCCGAATCGCGACACTAGTGGCGGCCGGCGCCGCAATGACCTATGTCATGCGGGTCCGTCTGTTGCGCGGCAGCCCCCGGAGTTCTCTCCATGTCGATCCCGATGATCCTTGCGCCGCTGTTCGTGCAGGTCCTGCTGACCTTCGCGGTCATGCTGGGGATGATGTACTTTCGCACGACGTCGCTCCAACGCGGCGAGACCCGCGTTGAGATGATCGCCAACCGCGAACCGAATTGGCCGCCGAAGGCGACGCAGTTCGGCAACGCCTTCGGCAACCAGTTCGAGTTGCCGGTTCTGTTCTACGTGCTGACCATCCTGGCGATAGAAACCAAGCACGCCGATCTGATGTTCGTGCTGCTGGCCTGGGTGTTCGTGGCGTTGCGCGTGTTGCAGGCGCTCACCCATGTCACCAGCAACAACGTACGGTTCCGTGGCGGGTTCTTTGGCGCGAGCGCGATCGTGCTCCTGGTCATGTGGATCATCTTCATCGTCCGCATCATGCTCCGGCTGCCGTAAGGAAACGCCATGCCCGAGCAAGCGCGCCGCATTGTCCTGGCTTCGCGGCCGGTCGGCGAGCCGAAGCCATCGGATTTCCGCCTTGAAGAATTCGCGGTGCCGCAGCCCGGGCCGGGGCAGGTGCTGCTGCGCACGAAATGGCTGTCGCTCGATCCGTACATGCGCGGGCGCATGAGCGACGCGCCGTCCTACGCCAAGCCGGTCGGCGTCGGCGCGGTGATGGAGGGCGGCACGGTCGGCGAGGTCGCGGCCTCGAACAATCCGGACTATCGCCCGGGCGACATCGTGCTGGCGCACACCGGCTGGCAAACCCATGCGCTGTCCGATGGCGCGGGGTTGCGCAAGCTCGATCCGCAGCGCGCGCCGGTGCAAACCGCGCTAGGCGTGCTCGGCATGCCGGGCATGACCGCCTACACGGGATTGCGCGAGATCGGCAAGCCGAAGGCCGGCGAGGCGGTCGTGGTGTCGGCGGCCTCCGGCGCCGTCGGCTCGGTCGTGGGACAGATTGCCAAGATCGTGGGGGCGCGCGCGGTCGGCATCGCTGGCGGCGCGGACAAGTGCCGCTATGTCAAGAATGAGCTCGGCTTCGACGACTGTGTCGATCACCGCGCCGCGGATTTTCCGGAACGGCTGAAGGCCGCCTGCCCGAACGGCATCGATGTCTATTGGGAGAACGTCGGCGGTCCGATCTTCGAGGCGGTGTTGCCGCTGCTCAATTTTTTCGCGCGCGTGCCGGTGTGTGGGCTGATATCGCAATACAACGCCACCGAATTGCCGCCCGGACCGAACCGGCTGCCCCAGCTGCTCCGTGCGACGCTGACCAAGCGGCTCACCATCCGCGGTTTCATCGTGTGGGATTTCGCCGCGCTCCAGGACGAGTTCCTGCGCGACGTCTCGCAATGGATCAAGGAGGGCCGGATCAAATACCGCGAGGACGTCGTCGACGGCCTGGAGAACGCGCCACAGGCGTTCATCGGCCTGCTCAAGGGCCGGAATTTCGGCAAGCAACTCGTGCGCGTGGCGGCGTAACGCATGACTCCCGCAGCCCGCCTCGCCGCCGCGATTGAAGTGTTGGCCGACATCGAGGAGCGACGCCGACCGGCGGCTGGCGCGCTCAAGGACTGGGGCCTGTCGCATCGCTTTGCCGGCTCCGGCGACCGCGCCGCCATCGCCGGGCTGACCTATGACGCGCTGCGCCGGCGCGCGTCGGCGGCTTTCATCATGGGCGAAGCGACGCCGCGCGCGGTCATGCTCGGCATGCTGGCGCGAGAGCGCGGGCTCGATGCCGAGGCCATTGCCCGGCTGTTCGATGGCTCGCGTTATGCACCGCCGGCTCTCACCGACGGCGAACGCGCCCGGCTCTCGGCGGCCAACATGGCGGAGGCGCCGCCGCATGTGTTGGGCGACTATCCGGAATGGCTCGATCCGTACCTGGCGCGCGCGTTCGGCGATGAGCGCGCGGAAGAGGGCGCTGCGCTCGCCTCGCGCGCGCCGCTCGATCTGCGCGTCAACACGCTCAAGGCTGAACGCGATGATGCCGCCTCGGCGCTTGCCGATCTCGCGCCGGCGCCGACGCGCTGGTCGCCGGTGGGTTTACGCGTGCGGTTATCCGCCGACGCCAAAAGCCCGGCGGTCCACGCCGAGCCGGCCTACCTTAAGGGCCAGATCGAAATTCAGGACGAGGGCTCGCAGATTGCAGCTCTCCTGGCCGCCGCCAAACCCGGCGAGCAGGTGGCCGACCTCTGCGCCGGCGCCGGCGGCAAGACGCTGGCGCTCGCCGCCGCCATGGAAGGAAAAGGCCAGATCCACGCCACCGACAGCGACAAGCGCCGGCTCGCGCCGATCCACGAGCGACTGCAGCGTGCCGACGCCCACAATGTCCAGGTCCATACGCCGAAGGCCGACGGCTCGGAGCTGCAAAATCTCGAAGGCCGCATGGACCTGGTGCTGATCGATGCGCCCTGCACCGGCATCGGCGCCTGGCGGCGTAATCCCGATGCCAAATGGCGGGTGCGGCCGGGTGCGCTCGACATACGCATGAAGGAGCAGGCGGCGGCGCTCGACCGCGCTGCCGCGCTGGTCAAGCCCGGCGGCCGTATTGTCTATGTCACTTGCTCGGTGCTCGATGAGGAGAACGGCGCGCAGGTGCGCGGCTTTGTCGGACGGCATCCGGAGTTTTCTGCGAGCGCGCCGGCGGCTGGCGCGCTTGGCGAGCGCGCGTTGCTGTTCCAGCGCGCCGTGCTCACGTCGCCCGAGGGCCTGTTGATGACGCCGCGGCGCACCGACACCGACGGGTTCTACGTGAGCCTGTTGCGTCGCGGCTAGCCCGCATCATTACCGATTTGTCATGAACCATTGCCGAACGTTCCCGACCGGGACGCGCTTTTGACCAAATCTTGCCGTGAAGTTCTTTTGTCCTTTGCGCCTGGCGACATCGGGGACCCGCGATGACCCTGCACAGGCTTGCCACGGCGCTGCCATTGGCTGGCGCGCTGCTGACGCTCCCCGCCGGAGCGGTCGGCGTTTACACCGTCTACCAGACGCAATTTTCGACGGCGGCGACCTGCCGGGCGCTGCGCGGCGCGATCCTGCCGGTTCTGGACAAGCCGATCGCCGCAACGGCCAAGCGCGCCTTGGTGCACAAGGATCTGACCGAGTTCGAGCGCGTCTGCGCGCTGAACGATCCGGATGCCAAGGCGGTGTTTGCGGCCTTTGACCGTGCCGTGTTGTTCGCGGTCGATCCCGACGCCAACGCCGCGTCGCGTCCGGTGCGGTTCGTTCCGCCGCCATTCCCGGGCCGGCCCAGCGAGCATCCCTTGCAGCAGCTGTTTGAACGTCTGCGGCAGCGTCCATTCCGCACCTGATGCCGAAGAGGTGTGGAAAGGGTGGTTTTTCCATCCTCCACCCCTCACGCCGGCGCGCCCGCCGGATTAATTAGAGCGGGGAGCCGGCCCGTCGGCTCGTTGGGACACCGCCTTGACCCAGGCTGACTCGCCCGTCAAAACCACGCCCCGGACGCTGCCGGCGAATCAAACCGCCGTCCGATCCGGCGAGACGGCCGCGCGGATGCCCAGCCAAGATTCCCACGACAAGGTTCTGATCGTCGATTTCGGCTCCCAGGTGACGCAATTGATTGCGCGCCGGGTGCGGGAGGAGAAGGTCTATTGCGAGATCGTGCCGTATCAGAAGGCGGCCGAGGCGTTTCTTGCGATCAAGCCGAAGGCCGTGATCCTGTCCGGCGGACCGGCCTCGGTGCTGGACAAGAACGCGCCGCTGGCGCCCAAGGCGCTGTACGAGGCGGGCGTCCCGGTGCTCGGCATCTGCTACGGCGAGCAGGCGATGGCGTATCAGCTCGGCGGCGAGGTCGAAGGCGGCCACCATCGCGAATTCGGCCGCGCCGAGGTGCTGGTGACCGAGGACACGCCGCTGTTCGAGGGCGTCTGGAAGAAGGGCGAGAAATATCCGGTCTGGATGAGCCATGGCGACCGGGTGACCCGGCTGCCGAAGGGCTTCCGCGTGGTTGGCTCCGCGCCGAACGCGCCGATCGCCATGATCGCCGACGAGAAGCGAAAATTCTACGCCACGCAATTCCATCTCGAGGTCATGCACACCCCGCAGGGCGCAGCGCTGCTGCGCAATTTCGTGCGCAAGATCGCGCAGTGCCGCGGCGACTGGACGATGCGCGCCTTCCGCGAGGAGGCGATCGAGCGGATCCGCAGGCAAGTCGGCAAAGGCCGGGTGATTTGCGGACTGTCCGGCGGCGTCGACTCCGCGGTCGCGGCGGTGCTGATCCACGAGGCCATCGGCGATCAGCTCACCTGCGTGTTCGTCGATCACGGCCTGCTGCGATTGAACGAAGGCAAGAGCGTCGTCGACTTGTTCCGCGGCCACTACAACATTCCGCTGGTGCACGTCGACGCCTCCGCGCAGTTTCTCGGCGCGCTCGAAGGCACCGCCGACCCGGAGCAGAAGCGCAAGACCATCGGCAAGCTGTTCATCGACGTGTTCGAGGCCGAGGCGAAAAAGCTCGGCGGCGCCGAATTCCTGGCGCAAGGCACGCTCTACCCCGACGTGATCGAGAGCGTGTCGTTCACCGGCGGGCCGTCGGTCACCATCAAGTCGCACCATAACGTCGGCGGCCTGCCCGAGCGCATGGCCATGAAGCTGGTCGAGCCGCTGCGCGAGCTGTTCAAGGACGAGGTGAGGGCGCTCGGCCGCGAGCTCGGCCTGCCCGAGGTGTTCGTCGGCCGCCATCCGTTCCCGGGGCCGGGGCTCGCGATCCGCTGCCCCGGCGAGATCACGCGCGAGAGGCTCGACATCCTGCGGCTCGCCGACGCCATCTACATCGACGAGATCCGCAAGGCCGGCCTCTATGACGAGATCTGGCAGGCGTTCGCGGTGATCCTGCCGGTGAAGACCGTCGGCGTGATGGGCGACGGCCGCACCTACGATTTCGTCGTGGGGTTGCGCGCGGTCACCTCGGTCGACGGCATGACGGCGGACTTCTATCCGTTCGACATGAAGTTCATCGGCAACGTCGCGACCCGCATCATCAACGAAGTGAAGGGCGTCAACCGCGTGGTCTATGACGTGACCTCAAAGCCGCCCGGCACGATCGAGTGGGAGTGAAGGTGCGGTGCCCGTCACCATCTACGGCATCAAGAACTGCGACACCATGAAGAAGGCGCGCGCCTGGCTCGACCAGCACCGCGTCGCCTACGACTTCCACGATTACAAGACGGCCGGCATCGAGCGCGCCAAGCTGCAGGGCTGGGCCAAGAAGGCCGGCTGGGAAACGCTGCTCAACCGGGCCGGCACGACCTTTCGGAAATTGCCCGACAAGGACAAAGCGGGTCTGACCGAGACCAAGGCGATCGCGCTGATGCTCGATCAGCCGTCGATGATCAAGCGGCCGGTGCTGGAGCTGTCGCGGCGGCAGGCTGCTGGTCGGGTTCAAGCCGGAAACCTACCGCGACGCCGTGCGCGGATAGCATCGCCGAAATGTCCTAGAACGATTCATTATCGTGGCGATGGCACGGTCATGGTGGTCGGCCGCTCGCTCAATCTGCGGCGACCGGTTCGGCCGGAAATGCTCTGATTTCGGCGCGGCTCTGCGCGCTTGTTCCCGCTAGACTGGCATCCGATTCGCCGAGGACGTATCAACCGCCATGCCGGTCGATTCCTATACGATCCTGCTGTCCGGCGTGTTCATCAAGGCGCTGCTGTGCGCCTTGTTTTTTGTATTCTGGCTGTACGACCGGCGCGCGACCTGCTTCATCTGGTGGAGCGCGGCCTATGGTCTTGGCACGCTTGCCGCAGCTATTTTTCTGCTGCGCGGCTTCGCCGGCGAGATGTTCGCCATCGGCGCCGGCGTCGCTGCGCTGGTCGCGGCCTTCAGCAGTATCTGGCAGGGCGCGCGGGCCTTCGACGGCCGCCGCCCACTGTGGTTGATGTTCATCGGCGCGCCCTGTCTCTGGCTCCTGATTTGTCTGGTGCCGGGCTTTCTCGAAGACCTGCGCGCCGCGTCCTGGTTTCGTCGCTGTTGATCGCGCCGCTGATCGCGATGTCGGCGCTCGAATTCTGGCGTGGCCGGGACGAGCCGTTGCCGTCGCGCTGGCCGGTGATCGTGCTGTTTTCCTCGCTGGCGCTGTTCTTCGCGGGCCGCATCGCTTTGATCGATCTGCTGCCGTTTCCGTTCGGCGCGCTGCCGATGCAGCCGGCCTGGCTCGGCGCGTTCAACCTGATCGTGTTCGTCCACACCCTGCTGCTGACCGTTCTGATGGTGGCGATGTCCAAGGAGCGCCTCGAGCTCGACCAGCGCACCAAGGCGCAGACCGATCCGCTGACCGGCGCGCTCAACCGCCGCGCCTTCATGTGCGCGCGGCGGGCGGCTGCTGCCCCGCCATCACTACGACAGGCGCGCCGCTGTGCCTGTTGTTTCTCGACCTCGATCATTTCAAGTCGCTCAACGACCGCTATCGGCCATTCCGGCGGCGACGACGTGCTGACGAGCTTCGTCGCGATCTGGTGAACGCCTGCATCCGGCCGACCGATTTTCTGTTCCGCATCGGCGGCGAGGAGTTCTGCTGCCTGCTGCCGCACACCACGCGCCGAGCAGGCGCATCGCGTGGCCGAGCGCATCCGCCATCAGTTCGAGACCACGGTGGTGGATGTCGCGGGCATGCCGGTGAAGGCGACGGTCAGCCTCGGCATCGCCTCGACCGAGGCGTTCGGCTACGACCTCGACACGCTGATCCGGCGCGCCGACATGGCGGTCTATGCCGCCAAGCGCGCCGGCCGCAACCGCGTGGTGGTCGCGACGGCGGGCCGGGAGGCGGTGGCGCGGCGGTCGCCACGGTCATGATACGGCGGCACGGCATTGGCGGCGGGCATGATGGATCGCGCGACGCTCGCCGCCTATGACACCGGCTGCGGCCGAGTTCGCCAAGGACTGGCACGACCAGCCGGCCGCCGGCCGATCTGCATGCGCTGGTGCGGCGCTTCTTCCAAGCCCGCGGCCGCACCGCCGACATCGGCTGCGGCAGCGGCCGCGAGGTGGCGTTCCTCGCCGCCAACGGCTTCGACGCCGTCGGCTACGACGCCTCCGACGCGCTGCTCGAACAGGCGCGGCTGCGCTATCCGCGGCTCAAGTTTGCCACCGTCGGTGCTGCCCGCGCTGGCTGGCGTGCCCGACGCGGCCTTCGACAACGTGCTGTGCGAGACCGTGATCATGCATCTGCGGCGGCCGCAGATCTTCGCGGCGGTTCGCCGGCTGCTCGCCATCCTCAAGCCCGGCGGCATGCTGTATCTGAGCTGGCGCGTCACCGAAGGCGCCGACCTGCGCGATCCGCACGGCCGGCTCTACTCGGCCTTCGAGAGCGCGCTGATCCGCGAGGCGCTCGATGGCATTGCGGCGCTCCTGCTCGACGACGAGCCGGTGAGCCGATCGTCCGGCAAGACGCATCCACCGCATCGTGGCGCGGCGGAACGAACGATAGTCGTTCGATCAACGCGGCCTGAGCGGCCTTTCCGTTCCGGTCCAGGGGCGCTAGGAAGGGCGCGGGTCCGGCGTGAGGAGCAATCCATGGAAATCAGTCTTTCAGGCCGTTCGGCCATCATCACCGGCGGCAGCAAGGGCATCGGCCTTGCGGTCGCCCGCGCTTTGCCGCCTCCGGCGCCGACATTGCCATCATCGCGCGCGGCAAGGACCCGGCTCGACGAGGCGGTCGGCGCGATCAAGCAGAAGACCAACGGCAAGGTGATCGGCGTCCAGGCCGACGTCGGCATCGCGGCGGACATCTCGCGCGCCTACGAGGAGGTGATGCAAGGCGTTCGGCAAGGTCGACATCCTCGTCAACAACGCCGGCACCTCGCGGGCCGCCGCCGTTCGAGAAGGTCACCGACGAGATCCTGCATCGACGACATCGAGCAGAAGCTGTTCGCCGCCGTCCGCCTGATCCGGCTGGTCGCGCCGCAGATGAAGGAGCGGCGCTGGGGCCGCATCATCAACGTGCTCAACATCGGCGCCAAGGCGCCGCGCGGCAACAGCATGCCGACCTCGGTGTCGCGCGCCGCCGGCATGGCGATGACCAAGGCGCTGTCGCCCATGAGTTCGCGCCGCACAACGTGCTGGTCAATGCCATGCTGGTGGGCTTCATCGAGGCCGATCAGCACGTGCAGCGCGGCCAAGCGAGACCAACGTGCCGATCGACGAATACTACAAGAACGCCCAGAAGGAGATTCCGCTCGGCCGCGTCGGCAAACCCGAGGAGTTCGCCAATCTGGCGTGCTTCCTGGTTTCCGAGCACGGCTCCTACATCACCGGCACCGCCACCAACGTCGACGGCGGCCGCTCGCCGGTGGTGTAAGAGCGGCGAACGGCACGACGCGAGGCAAAAACAGACCCCGCTCAGCGTAACGCTGAGCGGGGCCGGTTTGTTCACCAACGTTTTGCGCAGGGGCTACTTGCTTCGCCGCCACACGGTGTCGGACTTCATTCCGGATGACGTTGCCGGGTTGCTGACTTTCAGTTCGTCGCCCGACACGCTGACGGTGCGCTTGGATTCCGTGCCGACCTGATTCGGAAACATGGCGCCCTCATTGCGCACGGTAATGTGTTCTCCGATTTGGCTAGGTGAAAATTCAAGGACGCGAGTCGACACCGTGCGCGCGTGCAGGAGCGGGCGCCGGCGGGATCCGCGATGCGAAACGACGACAATTTGTTGAGGTTGGATCGTGCCTACCGGTGGGCACCAGAGCTGCCGATTGAAGAAGCGGAGACTTCGGTACGTCGCCGTTTTTTGGCAGCGCTTCGGGCAAGCTTGCGCTTGCCCGTGTGCACGTAGGTGGGGACGCCGGAGGTCAAGAACAAGAGCGGTCGTAACGTATTACTTGCCGGGGGCAAGGTCTTCATCGCTCTGTCGAGGAACAAAAGGGATTGAGGCCGCGTTGCCTCCGATAATGGCCTCTGCACCGATTTGAAGTGGCATTCTGATTGTGGCAGCTCCGGGCCGAACAACTGGAGATCACGATGAACAACATCACCAAGACTTTGCTTGCGACCGTTGCCCTAGGCGCCGTGTCGATTGGCAGCGCTTCCGCGATTCCGCTCGATCGCCTGTCGGGTGTGCTCGGCGTGAGCGACGTGCAGAATGTCCGCGTCGTCTGCAACCAGAATGGGCAGTGCTACAACACGGCCCGTCGCTCGGCGCGTCGCGCCTATGCGCCGCGCTACTATGACGCTCGGCAGCATTACGCTGCCCCGCAGTACTACGCTGCTCCGGAGTATTACGGTGGCCCGCAATATGGATATTACGGCGCGCCGCAGCTCGGAGTTGGCGTCGGCCCGTTCGGCTTCAGGGTGTGGTAGTCCACAGGCATCTTGTAACGATTTGAACCGAGACGCCCGCCGGACGACTTGCCCGGCGGGCGTCTTGTCGCGCCCAGGAGGTTGACCGCAGTAATTTACCCGTGACGGCTGCTGCGCTACGATCCGCAGGTTCCTGAAAGTGAGCAATTCTGCTCAGTCGTCACCGTGGCGTGGGTGTAGCGTCGTCGGCACATCCCAGCGCAACGACGAGTCGGATGGGTAGGAGGATGCACATGTCGGGCGAAAGTCTTCTGATCGTATTGGCGGTAGGCGTCATTGCGGGATGGCTTGCCGGCCAAATTGTGCAGGGCACCGGGTTTGGCATCGTCGGCGATCTCTTCATCGGGATCATCGGCGCTTTCATCGGGAGTTGGCTGCTGCCTCAGCTCGGCATTCACCTTGGCGCCGGCCTCGTTGCGAAGATCGCCAATGCTACCGTCGGTGCCCTGGTCCTGTTGCTGGTGATCAGGCTCGTTCGTGGCGGCAGAGGATGGCGAGGGGGGTGGGGATGGGGAAGACGCTGGTAGCCGGCCGAGGTGCGCCGAACGTGAGAAAACGGAAGGCGGCCGTCAAGAAAGGGTTGCGCGCTCGCCCGTTTGATCCTGCGGAATTCCTGGAGACGACGGCCAAGGGCCGCACCATGGCCACGCATCCCAAGCGAGAAGTCATTTTTGCGCAAGGCGACGCCGCAGACGCGGTTTTTTACGTCAAAAAAGGCAAGGTCAAAGTCACGGTCTTGTCCGGGCAAGGCAAGGAGGCCGTTATCGCAATTCTGGGGGCGGACGAATTCCTCGGTGAGGGGTGCCTGATCGGGCAGCCGAAGCGTCTGGCGACGGCGACCGCCATGACGGCTTGCGTGACGATGCGAGTCGAGAAGGCCGAAATCGCACAGGTTCTTCAGGCTGAGCCGACGTTTTCCCAGATGTTCATCTCGCATATTCTGGCAAGGAACGCCCGGGTTGAAGAAGACTTGGTCGACCAGCTTTTCAACTCGACCGAGAAGCGGCTCGCCCGCGTGCTGCTGCTGCTGGCCAATTTCGGCAAGGAAGGCCGGCCGGAGCCGATCAACGCGAAGATCAGTCAGGAGACGCTCGCCGAGATGATCGGCACGACGCGGTCGCGCGTCAGTCATTTCATGAACAAGTTTCGTCAATTGGGTTTCATCGATTACAACGGCCACCTCGAAATCCACAGCTCTTTGTTGAGCGTGGTCCTGAGCGAACAGTCTCGCACCGTCACGCCGCCGCAATAACTTTATTGTGAGCGGGCCGCCGTGGCGCGACGGTCGATCGGCCAAGTCGCCATAAACGTCTGGCGGTGTTCGTCATTTCACTTTCGATCACTTTCGAGCCGCGGCCGGGCGGGCCCGCAGCGGTCGGCAGGCATTTTCATTTGTGAGCAATTTGGAACAGTCGTGGCAGCGGAATGCTGTGAAACTGCACGTGTAGCCTTGGAAAAACGGGAAACGGGCCGACTGTTCGTTCGGCCTATTCCGGATGGCGGCGTCACAGCGTTAATCCGGATGCAGCGCCCGCTGGGACAACACCCCCAGCCCCTCCCAGCGGGCGTCGCGCAAGAAACACCACGGCTTCTGGACGAGAACATGCGAGGGATGATCATGAGCAGCGCCGCACTCGAAACCGGATTTCAGTTTCTCCGAGCGCGCGCAGCCGGAGGCGCCGTGCGCCAGCGTGATATGGATGCGCCCGAATTACAGGCCGCGCTGGCGCGCGAACAGGTGTTGCTGCGGGAGAGAGACGTCTTGTCGCAACGACAAGTCATGCTGGCCCAGGAATTCGAGCATCGGCTCATCAACGGCTTGCAATTGATCGTCAGTTTGCTGTCATTGCAAAGCCGGGCTGCGCCGACATCTGAGGCAGCCGAGCAATTGACGATCGCGGCCGGTCGTGTCGCCTCGCTGGGTCGCGTGCATCGCAGGCTGCATTTGCTCGACCATCAGGACTATGTGGAGTTCCGGGGATATCTCCAGAACCTGTGCGAGGATCTCTCGGGCCTGCTGTTCCAGAACGGTAGCGCCCATGCTGTCGTGGTCGAGGGCTGGAAAATCGAGATCCCCACCACGCTGGCGGTCCCGCTGGGGTTCATCGTCAACGAGTTGATCACCAATTCGGCAAAACACGCCACCGGCCATGTCACTGTTCGAATTGAATCGACATCACCCGGTCATCACTCGCTGTCGGTGCTGGACGACGGGCCGGGAGTGCCGGCCGGATTCAATCCCGCCGCCAGCAAAGGACTTGGAATGAAGATCGTGCTGGCGCTGGTGAAGCAGATCGGCGGAGAGCTGCGCGTCCAGGCCGGTGACAACGATCGGGGCACGCGCTTTACCGTCACGTTCTGCGCTCCCTTGCCCGCGGCTCATGCAACCTAGTCGGTGCTGCGGGGTTGTCGGTCGCGCCCCCTTTACGAGCCCTTCAACGTCCGCCGAACCGCCAGAGCATCTCGCCCGGGTCAGGTGCTCTCTCGTTTGCGAAAGCGGAGCTCGCGCCGGAGCATGCGGCACGCGAATGGATGGAGCTGAATGAACAACCTGACCCCACGCCACGTCGATGACAGTGAATCCGACAATCGCAGCATCAAAGCAGGATGGTACGCGATGCGCCGAAACGGCTCGCTCCGGCTGGGGCCATTTTCAAGCCGAGACGAATGCCTGACTCGGATCGCGGAAGCCAAGGCCGAACCTGCGCCGCCCAGCTATTGGCCTGGAGAGCATCGATGATTGCGACAAAGGAAGTCCCATCGGACCTCTGCAAGGGGGTCGCAAACTGGGAGAATGAAGGCGGTGCAACAGGCCGGATCGGTGCGTCAGGCCGGATAGACAGCAACAAAGATGCCGGCCGGTGCATTTCGCCGTTTGTGCTTCCAGTTATTTTCTTCGCCGCGATTGCCGCTGGCATCGCGGGTCTCTTCTATGACCGTTGGCAGCAAGTCACCGCGCGAGCAGGAATCTACTCACCATGGCGGGGACGAGCCGGCTCTGATGGAGTTATTCGCTAATGATCTTTTCCGAAAACCGGTTCCCACTTTTCGGGATCATGCTCTAGCGACGCACACAAAGGGCCATGACGCCTTGGGTATTGCTGCAAGTGACGCGCAGCCCGGCAACGCCGATTTCGCCGCCGAGGCAGGTGGCTGACACCAGTTCCTCTTCGTCATTGCAGGCAATGACGCAGCGTGCATCAGGACAGCCGCTCATGCGGACGGGGCGAAGCGACCGGGATGCAGACGGCCCCGGCGGTCCCATCGGCCCAGCGACGCCGGCCGCGCCGATATCGCCCTTGTCACCCCGCTCGCCCTTGCTGCCCTTATCGCCTTGCGGTCCAGGGGAGCCCTCGAAGCAGCCGGCAAGGGTGAAGGATGCCAAAGTAGCAAGTAGCGCGATCGAAATGCGCATGACGGTGCCTGCCCAGGTCGAAAACTCGGTTTCAGCGACGGTAGGCCTCATGCCGAGAGCGAGTCTGTATAAAATGGATCGCTTTCTTCTGCCGCAATGACGTTTGGATGTTCGCACGCTGCGTGGCGCAACCGAGAGGGATGACAGGATGGCGTCCGAATTTGAGGTGAATACGCTGGCCGAGATTGCCGTCCTCAAGGCGGCGGTCGATCGCATCTTGACCCACCTTGCCAAATCCTCTCCGGACCCGAGCTCATTTCTCGCCGCGGAGCTCAAGTTGGGGTTGGAGCGTCTCGCCATGACGCAATATTGGAGCGTCTCGCACACGGATCAGAGGGCGGTTCTTGAGATCGCGAAGACGCGTTATTCGGAAATCATCGGCAACATTCGAGTGGCCGGCGGTGACGATGACTCGAGCAACCGCTCGCCCGGAGGGTGATCGGAAAGCCCGTCGTCGTGGAGCGCTAGCTCGCGGCGACCGCGAGCAGGCCGGCGATCGTGATAGCCGACAGGATCGTGAACGCCGTGACGTTGACGTCCCAGCGCCAATGCTGCGGGCCGACCGGCGGCTTGAACGGCGGGTAGCCGTTGTCGTCGTACAGCGCGCCGCCGAACACCGGGCGGGCGAACACCGCGGCAAAGAACGCGCCATAGATCGCGACACTGATGGCCGCCGCGAGATAGAGCCGCTCCAGCGGCCGTGGACCGTCGACCCAGATCAGATAAAGCGCGATCAGCCCCACGCCGGCATAGGACAGGATTTGCCAGACCACATGGAAGCGCGCATGCGGCGTCCAGGCGGGATTGGTCGCATGGGTCTTGTTGAAGTCGGCTTTGATCGTGACCAGCGCGTAGCCAAGAATGGTCAGCGTCAGCAGAATCCGGGCTGCCGTCTGCATCGATAAATCCCCCAATGTTGATCGTAAACGCCAGCCGTGGTCAGCCGACCTTCTGACCGACAAAGTCGGTGAGCTCCTTGCGGGTGGTGTCTGGCGCGAACCAGATGAACAGCGGCGCCAACATCAGGAACGACAGCGCCAGCAACGGCAGGCCGGCGGCGACCGAATGCGCGGTCGCGATCCAGCCCATGATCAGCGGCGCGGTCGAGGCGGCCGCGAGGCCGAAGGTGAACGAGGCGCCGACGGCCGTGCCGCGGATCTGGGTCGGGAACAGCTCGGCGGTGTAGCCCAGTCCGGTGCCGAAGCTGCCGGTGACCAGGAAGTTCACGGCCAGGCCGACCCAGAACAGGCTGGTCGCGTCGTAGCAATAGCCCATCACGACCAGCAGGATGGCGGCCGGCACCGTGAACGCCGGGATCACCCAGCGGCGGCCGTACAGGTCGCACAGCCAGCCGCACAGCCAATAGGCGGCGATGGCGCAGGCCATCCAGATCGTCAGATAGAGACCCATGGTCTGGAAGCCGAGCTTTCGTTCGGTGGCGAGATAGAACGGCATCCAGGCGGACCAGCCGATCCAGGTGAACAGATAGAAGAAATAGACCAGCGACGCGATCGTCATCTCGCGCGGGTATTGGCGCGCTGGCGAGAAGATATCGAGCTGCTTCTTCAAGCCCTCCTTGAGCATCTGGCTGGTGACGTGCTCGTAGCGCGGGCTTTCCTTGATGCCGATGCGGATCCACAGCACGAGCAGCGCCGGAATGATGCCGAGGAAGTAGAGCGATCGCCAACCCCACAGCGGCACGACCACCAGCGCCGCGGCCGAGCACAGCATGTAGCCCAGCGGATAGCCGCCGACGAGACCGCCGAGCGCGGTGGCGCGCCATTTGGTCGGCGCCGTCTCGGTGACCATCAGCATGCCGACCGGGTTTTCGCCGGCGAGCGCAATGCGCGTGAGCGAGCTGAAGATCAGCAGCATGATCCAGCCGGTCGAAAAGCCGGTGAGCCCCGTCAGGATCGAATAGCCGAGGATTGCCCAGATCAGCGCGGGCTTGCGGCCGTAGAGATCGGCCAGCACCGGGAAGGCGAAGGTGCCGATCAGCCCGATCCAGCGCGACACCGTGGTGACGAAGCCCATGGTCGCGGGCGTGATGTCCCATTCCTTGATCAGGAGCGGGGTGACCAGCTGCATGATGGTGGCTTCGTAGATGTCGAACGCCCAGCCGAGGATGCAGATCGTCAGGACGGTGGCGTTGGAGCGATTCCACCCATCAGTGGTGGTGGTCGGCGCGGCAGCATCCGGCGCATTGGAGGACGTGGCCATTGCAGCTCCCTCCCCAAAAGCTCCGCTCTTTGGCGGATGACGCAAGCCTGCGCCTGGGTCGGAAGGCCGTCAAGATTGCAGCAGGGCACCGCAACACGTCAGCCGGCGAGGAAGCCGCGCACCGCCTTGGTCACCACGTCCGGCTGCTCGAGATGCGGCAGGTGGCCGGCCTTGTCGATCAGCTCGATACGTGCGCCGGTAATGCGCTTGGCGAATTCCTCGGCATAGGCCGCCGCGATGATGCCGTCCGCTTTGCCCCACACGATCAGCGTCGGCGTCGAAATCCGATGTGCCCGCCGGCTGAAGCCGCGATCGGCGATCGGCCAGACGAACTTGCCGGTGCAGGCCTGCGACCACACCATTTGCGAGAGCGTGTCGACGCGCGCCTCGGGATCGCTCGGAACCTGGAAGAAGCGTTTCGCCGCCTCGCCTTCAGGGTCGGCAAACATCGCCGACCGGCGCACCTTGTCGCTCAGCACCATCCAGTTCTTGACCGGCATGTCGTCGCGCCACAGCCCGACCGGGTCGACCAGCACCAGGCGGCTGGCCGACTTCGGCGCCGCCGCGGCTATTTCGGCGGCGAGCAGTGCGCCGAAGGCGTGACCCATGACGGCTGGCGCTGCGAGCGCAAGCTTGTCGAACAGCTCGCCGTGATAGACGGCAAGATCGAGCCAGCCCACGAGCGCGTGAACCCCGTCGGGATCGCCGCGGGTGGTGCCGGGAAATCTCGGCGCATAGACCGTATGGTCCGAGGTCAGGCGCTCGACGAAGGGGCGATCAGGGTTGAGCCCCCACGGCCCGTGCAGCCACACCAGCGGCGGACCCTTGCCGCTGATTTCCACTTCGGTTTCGATCCGGTCCTGCCAAAGCTTGAGCCGGCGCACCTCTGGGTTAGCCATAGCGCGCTCTCAGGACGCTGCGGCCATGGCCGGTGCGGCGGCGGCCGGCCGCTTCGCCCGCAGGCGCTCGGGCCACCAGCGGTCCTCGTACTTGTCGTCCCACAGCGGCGCGAGATGCGGCAGCACCTCGCGCGCGAACAGGTCGATGTTGCGCTTGGTCTGGTCGGTCGGCATCGAGCCGAAATGCAATAGCGTCAGCAGATGCCCGATCCGCAACCGCTTCACGCCATCGAGCAACTTGTCGCGCACGGTCTTGGCGCTGCCGACCACGATAAAACCACGGTCGAAAAAGTCCTTGGCCTTGAGCTCGCGCAGGTTGATCGAGGAGCGGATCGTGCCGCGCAGCGCCGACAGCATCCCGTCGTATTCCAGGCAGCCGGGAATCTGCTGGTAGTGCGGCGCGCTGTAGAGCAGCTTGTTGAAAAAGTATTCGCCATGCGGGCCATAAATGCGCTCGGCCTCGGCGTCGGTATCGGCAACGCCTACGAGCTGCAAAAAGCTATATCGGAACGGATTGTCGTCGCGGCCCTTGCGCGCGCAGGTTTCCCAGTAGCGGTCGCTCACCTCCTCCGCCGAATTCAGGCCGTAGTAGCTGAGATGGCAGAAGCAATGATCGTGATCGACCACATATTCGGCGGTGCCCGAAATGCCCGCGCCGGGTATCCAGATCGGCGGATGTGGCTGCTGGATCGGCCGCGGCCACAGGTTGACCATGCCAAGCTGGTAGTGCTTGCCGTTCCAGGCAAACACCTCCCGCGCCGACCAAGCCTTGGTCACCAGCGCCAGCGCCTCGCGGTAGCGCTCGCGTTGCTCGATCGGCACGACGCCGTTCGAAAGCGCCGCGTCTGCCGGCAGGCCGGTGGGGAAGCCGGCAACCAGCCGTCCGCCGCTGATGCAGTCGAGCATCGCGTATTCCTCGGCGATGCGGGTCGGCGGCGTGGTCGAGGGCAGCGTCGAGCCAAGCTGGATGATCCCGACGTTTTGGCCGTTGGTGGCTCTGGCCAGCACCGCGCCCATGATGCTCGGGTTCGACATGAAGCCGTAGACGTTCTGGTGGTGCTGGTTGGTGCACAGGCCGTGCAGTCCGGCCTTCGCCGCGTACAGCATCTCGTCGAGCGTGGCGTTGTAGAACTGGCCGACCTTGTCGCCATCGGCGACGTCGAACCAGATCGGTTCGATGTAGGCCGAGTTGTAGCGCTGCTCGTAATCGGCCGGCAGTTCCCGGTACGGCATCAAATGGAACATGCAGACTTTCACGGCGGCACCTCGCTGGCTTGGTTGGCTATGCTACGCCGGGGCGCAGGCGCGCTCAATCGGCAGGGCACTCGGTGTTCTGCACGGCGTGACGACCTGCAATGCAGACCGATTGGCGAACGGCGGCAGGCTGTGACGTCGGATGAGGGCGCAGGTCGGCGGCGGTCGCGCTCACGCCGGAGTCAAAGCGGGCGCCGTGGCGCCCGCGGGAGTTCGGTGGAAAACGTCACTCGGTGGCCGGGTTTCCTTGCCGCAATGTCCTAAGCCGGGATGTCGACGCGCGGCACGCGCGGAGCCGGTGCGGGCGCGGCCGGGCAATGCTTGGTGACCACGCCGATCCGGCACGCCCAGTCGTGCGCCGCCACCACGCCGTAGGCCGCCATGCCGGTCGCGCCGATGACGATGCCCATCACCACGATCACCGCGCCGAACGTTTGCCAGCGCGACAGCGTCAGCCGGAGCCGCTCCGGGCTGCGGACCGGAATGATGGCCAATTCCAGCCGCGCCAATTGGGCGATGTCGGAGGATTGGCGGGCGACGTCGAGATCGAACGCTTGCTGCTCGTTGCTTGACTTCGGCAGTTCGGCGCCCTCGATCGGCGCGGGCTTGCGATGATCGCCGAGCTCGTGGACGGCGCGATCGATGATGTCCATGGCCGAACGGTCAGCGGCATCCGGCGACTTCTGCTCCGGCTCGTTCGGCTTGTTGGCCGGCTCATAGTTGACGAGCTTGTTGTCCCAGTAGAACCGGCCGGCGCTGTCGATTGTCAGGCGATCGAGCTCGGCGGCCGTAAGCGTGCGGATCTTTTTCGGCCATTCCGGTCCGCGACCGCTCTGCGGCGGCACGATGGCCAACTCGTCCCCGGTCACGGTTACTTCGGGATAGGGCTCGTTGCTCATGACGCTCTCCCCACGCTACCAACGGCCGCTCAATTAACCTTGATGTCCGCGGCCTTGATCACCGGCGCCCAGCGAACAATTTCGCCGTCGATGCGAGCCCGGAACTCGGCCGGCGTGTTACCGATCGGCTCCATCAGCTGCGCGGCAAGCTTGTCCCGGATCGCCGCCGTCCCAATCGCTTCTACCACCTCGCGCTGAATCTTCGCAACGAGGGCATCCGGCGTGTGCGCGGGCGCAATCATGCCCATCCAGGCGTCGGCTTCGACGTCAATTCCGGCCTCTTTCAGCGTCGGAATGTCCGGCAAATACGGCGAGCGGCGCGCGGTCGAGACCGCCAGGATCTTGACCCTGCCGGAGGCGACCTGCGGGGTTACCGAGATCGCTGGCAGGCAGCCCATTTGCACGTCGCCGCGCATGATCGCGGTCATCGCCGCCGGCGACGACGGGTAGGGGATGTGAACGAGCTGCGTGCCGCTTGCGAGCGCGATCGCCTCCATGGCGAGATGCGACAGCGAGCCGTTGCCGATCGATCCGTAGTTGAATTTGCCCGGTTCGCGCTTGAGCAGCGCGATCAGCTCGGCTGGGCTGTTAACCTTAACGTCGGAATTCACCGCCAGCGCGCTCGGCTGGGTCACGAGCTGGGTGATCGGGGCGATGTCGGTCTTGGGGTTGTAGGGCAGTTGCGAGAACAGCAGCGTGTTGATGGCCAGCGGCCCGCCGATGCTGATGCCGATGGTCGTGCCGTCAGGCGCGGCCTTGGCCACCGCGTCGGTGCCGGTGTTGCCGCTGGCGCCCGGCTTGTTCTCGATCACGAACGGCTGGCCCAGTTTTTTCTGCAGATGATCGGCGATCAGGCGGGCCACCACGTCGGGCGTCGAGCCGGCGCCGAACGGCACGATGATCTTCACCGGCTTGCCCGGCCAATCCTGGGCGGCGGCGGGAAGCGCGGCGAACCAGAGACCGAGCAGGGCCAGCATCAGACGGCAGGTCATGGGCTTCTCACTTAGTGGATGTCGCGTCCGAGGTAAGCGCCGCCGTTTTCGAGCAAGCCCTGCAGCGCTTCAATCGAAATCTCGTTCAGCGCGGAATTGCCGGCGAGCGACAGGTGGGAGGCCGAGCCCGCTGCCTGGCCCATGGCGAAGCATGCGCCGCTCACGCGCGCGGCCGACTGGCCCTCATGGGTCATCGAGGCGCAGCGCCCTGCGACCAACAGGTTCCGCACCTTTTGCGGCAGCAGCATGCGGTAGGGCAGGTGACAGAAGCCACGCGATTGCGGGATCGCCGGCCACCGCCATTCGACGCGGCCTTCGGTGTGCGCCTCGATCGGCCAGCCGTTGACGCCGATCGTGTCGGCAAAGCTCGCGCAGGACAGCACGTCCTCGCCGCTGAGCTGGTAGGCGCCAGTGATGCGGCGGGTTTCGCGAATGCCGATTTGCGGCGGGGTATCGACCACATAGGCGTTGGCGAAGCCCGGCGCCTCGCGCTTGAGGAAGTCGAAGAACTGCATCACCTGCCGGCGGCCCTCGATCTCGCCCGCGGTCAGTTCGTCGGCGTCGGTGCCGTCGAGCGCGCTGCCGTCCGGCTTCTTCATCTGGGTGACGTTGACGCGCCACTCGATCGGATTTTTCTGCGGGCGGATGACCACGCCCTTGCGAGGGAATTTCACGCCGCGCTTCTCGGCGTCATCCATCAGCGCCGGGATCGTGGTCCAGGCCTCGCCGGCGGTGGCGGGATCGACGCCGTTCAAGCGGAACATCATGGTCGGATAGAGCATGCCGCCGGCGCCGTCGCCGCGCTCGTAGGGCGCGCCGGCCCAGGCCGCGAGATCGCCGTCGCCCGAGCAATCGATGAAGGCACGGCCGATGACGGCGGCGCGGCCGGATTTCGTCTCCACGATCAGGGCGCGGATCGTGTCGTCCGGCTCCATCACCGCGCCGGCGCCGAGCGCATGAAACAGGATGTCGACGCCCTTGCCGAGCAGGAGATCATCGGCGGCGCACTTGTAGGCGGCGGTGTCGTAGGCCTGGGCCTGGATCTTGCCGAACGAAACATGCGGTTTGTTCAGGCCGCCGAGCGCATCGATGCGGCCGAGCAATTCGTCGGCAATGCCGTGCACCACCTGACGGTGCTCGCCATGCACATTGGCGTGCAGCCCGCAGAATGTGGTGACGCCGGCGGCGGTCCCCATGCCGCCCAAAAATCCGTAGCGCTCGACCAACAGCGTCTTGCGGCCAAGGCCGGCAGCGGTTGCGGCGGCGGCGATGCCGGCCGGCCCGCCACCCAGCACGACCACGTCGTATTCGCCGCGCACCGGGATATCGCGCTCGGGCTCGCGGATCGATTTCGCCGTCATCGGAGCATGATAGCCGTCACCATGGCGGGTGCCACGCGTTTGTTGCGGCCGTCTTGCCCGGATCGCGCCGACCCTTGTGCGACGTGGTATTCTGCCGTAGTGGCTGCGGTGTTCGGGTGGAGTGCGTGATGGGTCTTGCGATCCTTGTTCTCGGCCTTGTGGTGTTTCTCGCGCCGCATACGCTGACCGCGTTGCGCGGGCCGCGGCAAAGCGTGGTCAACAGCGTCGGGCTGCCGACCTTCAAGATTGGCTATTCGATCCTGTCCGCCGTCGGCATCGGCCTGATCGCCTACGGCTTCGGGCTCTATCGCGCGACCGGCTGGATCGACGTCTGGTATCCGCCGGGCTGGACCCGCCACGTCACCGCGGCGCTGGTCTGGCTCGCCATCATCTGCATCGTCGCCGCCTATATCCGCGGCGACATCTACCGCAGGCTCAAGCACCCGATGTTGGTCGGCGTGAAGCTGTGGGCGTTCGCGCATCTGATCTCGAACGGTGACATCGGCTCGATCATCCTGTTCGGCGCGATTCTGGCCTGGGCGGTGTTCGACCGCATCTCGCTCAAGCGCCGCAGGGATGCCGGCGCGCCGCCGTTTCCGGTCGGCGGGCGCCGCAACGACGTGATCGCCGTGGTCGTCGGCACCGTGCTCTACCTCTTGCTTGGGCTGTATTTCCATCCTTATCTGATCGGCGTTCCGGCCTTCGCGAGATAGTCGATGTCGGTGCAGGACGAGATCAAGCGGCTGACCGCCCCCGACATCCGCGCCCGCAAGGGCGCCGAGCCGATCGTCGCGCTGACCTCGTACCACGCCCATACGGCGCGGCTGGTGGACAAGTATTGCGACGTGATCCTGGTCGGCGACTCGCTCGGCATGGTGATGCATGGGCTCGAGACCACCGTGCCGGTGACGCTCGACATGATGATCCTGCAAGGCCACGCCGTCATGCGCGGCAGCAAGCGCGCGCTGGTGGTGGTCGACATGCCGTTCGGCTCCTACGAGGCGTCGAAGGAGCAGGCCTTCATGAACGCCGCCCGGGTGATGAAGGAAACCGGCTGCGGCGCCATCAAGGTGGAGGGCGGACGGCGGCTGGCCGAGACCATCGCATTCCTCACCGAGCGCGGCGTACCCGTGATGGGCCACGTCGGGCTGACGCCGCAGGCGATCAACACCATCGGCTCGTTCCGCGCCCAAGGCCGCGACGAGAAGGACTGGGGCCCGATCGAGGACGATGCCAAAGCGGTCGCCGGCGCCGGCGCGTTTTCGATCGTCATCGAGGCGGTGGCCGAGCCGCTGGGACGCCGGATCACCGAGCAGGTGGCGGTTCCGACCATCGGCATCGGGGCAAGCGCGGCCTGCGACGGCCAGATCCTGGTGCTGGAGGATATGCTCGGCCTGTCCCCACGCGTGCCCCGGTTCGTCAGGCGTTATGGCGATATCGGGCCAGCCATCGAGGCCGCCGTCGCGGGCTATGCCAAGGACGTGCGGGCGCGGGTGTTTCCCGGTTCCGACAACGTCTACAGCATGAAAAAGAAGTGAGGATCGGCCGATTTAGCGGCGATTGACCGCGCCACCATTGGCGGCTTTGCCTTGTCGCCGCCACATCACTATTTTACGCGCCTGTGCACGGCCTTAGCCGGGGGAATGCAGTTCCGACAGGGCGAGGGGGATCGGTTCCGTGTCCGACATCTTTAGCGAAGTCGACGAGGAAGTACGCCGCGAACGGCTCAAAAAGCTGTGGGAGCGCTACGGCGCACTGCTGATCGCCGGTTGCGTGTTGCTGGTGGTCGCGGTCGGCGGTTGGCGGGCCTACAACTGGTACGAGGCCAAGAAGGCCGCCGAGGCCGGCGCGGCGTTCGAAGCCGCCGTCGTGCTTGCCGAGCAGGGCAAGAGCAAGGAGGCCGTCGAAGCCTTCCGCAGGCTCGAGGCCGAGGGCACGGCGAGCTACCGCATGCTCGCCAAGTTCCGTCAGGCGGGCCAATTGGCGCAGAGCGATCTGCCTAACGAACGCCAAGATGCGGTCGCGCTCTATGATCAGCTCGCCCGCGATACCAGCCTCGAACTCACGATGCAGGACTTTGCCGCCGTGCGTGCCGCATTGATCCTGCTCGACACCGCCTCCTACGACGACATCCGAGCGCGGCTTGAGCCGCTGACGGCGCTCGACCGCACGTTCCGTCACAGCGCCCGTGCTACGCTCGCGCTGTCGGCTTGGCGCGCCAAGAACACGACCGCCATGCAGCGCTGGACCGACATGATCCTGGCCGACGCCGAAACCCCGGCCGGCACCCGCGGACAGATCCAGATGCTGCTCGCGCTCTCCGACGCCGACAAGAAAAGCTGAGGCCAACCCGATGCGCCGTCCATTGGTGATTGCCGCCGCCCTGGCATTGGGACTCGAGCTCTCGGGATGCTCGGGCGGGGGCTTCGAGCTGCCGGTTGACTGGTTCGACAACAAGAAGCCGCTGCCGGGTGAGCGCAGGGCGGTGTTCCCGGGGGGCGTGCCCGGCGTGCCGCAAGGCGTGCCACCGGAGTTGCAGCAGGGCTATCAGCCGTCGCCCGAGCCGCCGCCGCAGGCCGCCGAGGCGTCACCGCCGGCCAAGCCGAAGCCGAAACCCAAGCCCAGGCAGGCGGCCGCGCCGCCGTCCCGGCCGACGACTTCAGTGACGGTGCGGCCCGCAGAGCAGCAACCGCAGCCCGACGCCCAGTCGCCTTGGCCGTCGTCGCCGCGCCAGACCGCCTCGCAGCCGGCACCGTCGCAATCGCCGTTTCCCGATCCGCCGCCGCGGCGCTGATCGCGGTTTGACTTGTCGTGCCGCGTCCCCGATCAAGGCGCTAGTGTCGCGATTCGGAAGTTCGCCCGAGTTCTCAGCTCGCTCCTGGGCGAACTTCCGAATCAAAGCGACACTAGCAACCTGAAATTCTAGTGTCCCTTTGAACCCGAAGTTCGCAAACGGGCACGCCGCACAATTTGTGCGAACTTCGGGTTCGGCACACTAGCAAGGCATTTTGGTCATGAGCTTCACCGTCGCCATCATCGGGCGGCCCAACGTCGGCAAGTCGACGCTGTTCAACCGGCTGGTCGGCAGGCGTCTCGCCCTGGTTGATGACCGCCCGGGCGTCACCCGCGACCGGCGCGAGGGTGAAGCGCGGCTGGGCGATTTGACGTTCACCGTTATCGACACCGCGGGCCTCGAGGAGGCCGACACCGAGAGCCTTGCGGGCCGCATGCTGGCGCAGACCAAGGCCGCGATCGGCCAGGCCGACGCGGTGTTCTTCCTGCTCGACGCCAGGTCCGGCCCAGTGCCCGACGACCGCGTGTTTGCCGACCTGGTGCGGCGCTCGGGCAAGCCCGCGATCGTCATCGCCAACAAGGCCGAAGGCAAGGCGGGGCAGGCCGGCGTGCTGGAGGCCTATGCGCTCGGGCTCGGCGACCCGGTCGCGATCTCGGCCGAACATGGCGAGGGGCTGGCCGATCTGTTCGAGGCGCTGCGCGAAGCGCTGCCGGCCGAGACCGCAACGCCGTCGGAGGACGTCGAATTAGACGCGTCGAAGCCCATTCGCGTCGCGATAGTCGGACGGCCGAACTCGGGCAAGTCCACGCTGGTCAACCGGCTCATTGGCGAGGATCGGCTGGTGACCGGACCGGAGGCCGGGATCACCCGCGACTCGATTGCGGTCGATCTGCAATGGCGCGGCCGCGCCTTCTGCCTGTACGACACCGCAGGCCTGCGCCGGCCGCCGCGAGTGCACGAGAAGCTCGAAAAGCTGTCGGTGGCCGATGCCCTCAATGCCATTCGGTTCGCCGACGTCGTGGTGGTGTTGATGGATGTCGATCATCCGTTCGAGGAGCAGGATCTGCGCATATGCGATCTGGTCGAGCGCGAAGGCCGCGCGTTGGTGATCGGCATCAGCAAGTGGGACTTGAGCGAGCGCCGCGCCGGCGGCATCGGCAAGCTCAGCGCGCAGGCCGAGGAGCGATTGCCGCAGGTCAGGGGCGTACCGGTGATTGGTGTGTCGGGGCTGACCGGCGAAGGGCTCGACCGGCTGATGCAGGCGATCGTCGACATCCATGAGGTCTGGAATCGCCGCGCCTCGACCCATGAGCTCAACCGCTGGCTTGCCGAGGTGACTACGCGGCATCCGCCGCCGGCGGTGTCGGGCCGGCGCATCCGGCTCAACTATGTGACGCAGCCCAAGAGCCGGCCGCCGACCTTCGCCTTGTTCTGCACCCGCGCCGACGCCGTGCCAGCGGCCTACCGGCGCTATCTGGTCAATGATTTGCGCGAACTCGTTCGACCTGCCTGGTACGCCGATCCGGCTGACGCTGCGCGAGAAGGCCAACCCGTTCGCCGGGCGGAAGCGCCGCCGGTGAGCGAAAGTATCACCGCAGCGCCGCCGCGCCGCGCGGCGCTCATCTTCATCTTTATCACCATCCTGCTCGACATGCTGTCGCTCGGCATGGTGATGCCGGTGCTGCCCAAGCTGGTCGAAAACTTCATGGGCGGCGACACCGCACGCGCCGCCGAGGTTTTCGGGCTGTTCGGCACCGCCTGGGCGCTGATGCAATTGCTGTTCTCGCCGGTGCTCGGCGCGCTGTCGGACAGCCATGGCCGGCGGCCGGTGGTGCTGATCTCGAACTTCGGGCTCGGCATCGATTACGTGCTGATGGCGCTCGCGCCCAACCTGTGGTGGCTGTTCGTCGGCCGCATCCTGTCGGGCATCAGCGCCGCGACGATCTCGACCGGCTTTGCCTATGTCACCGACGTCACGCCACCGGAGAAACGCGCCGCAAGCTTCGGCATGCTCGGCGCCGCCTTCGGCATCGGCTTCATTCTCGGGCCGGGCATTGGCGGCATCCTCGGCGCGGTCGATCCGCGCCTGCCGTTCTGGGTCGCCGCCGCGCTCAGCATCCTCAACGGGTTCTACGGGCTCCTGGTGTTGCCGGAGTCGCTGCCGATCGAGCGCCGCATGCGTTTTCGGTGGCGGCGGGCCAACCCATTCGGCGCGCTCAGGCTGCTGCGCTCGCATCCGGAGCTGAGCGGGCTTGCGACCGCGAAATTCCTCGCCGATCTGTCCCATGTCGTGCTGCCGAGCGTGTACGTGCTCTACGTCAGCTACCGCTACGCCTGGGACGAGCGCGCGATTGGGCTGACGCTTGCCGTCGTCGGGGCCTGCTCGCTGATCGTGCAGGCCGGCCTGGTCGGTCCGATCGTCAAGCGCTTCGGCGAGCGCCGCGCGCTCCTGTTCGGGCTCGTCGGCGGCGTGTGCGGGTTTTTTGTCTTCGGCGCGGCCGCGACCGGAGCATGGTTCATGCTCGGCATTCCGTTGCTGGCGCTGTGGGGCATCGCCGGACCGTCGACCAACGGGCTGATGACGCGGCGGGTCAGCCCCTCGGAACAGGGCCAGTTGCAAGGCGCCAACAGCAGCATCCAGAGCATCGCCAATCTGGTTGGACCGTTCCTGTTCGCGCTGACGTTTTCCTACTTCATCGGCGCGGGCGGGGCGCTGCACCTGCCCGGTGCGCCGTTCCTACTGGCGGCGCTGCTGCTCGCGCTCTCGGCTGTTATCGCCTGGCGCGCGACCCGGCCGGGCGATTAACCGGTTAACCCATAAGTCCGCACGATCGGGCGCGTTGCCGCTAATCTGCGCGGCCAACGAGAGCCACGCCATGAAACACGCCGCCGCATTATTGACGCTGGCGCTGATCGGCGCATCGGCGAACGTTGCCAATGCCGAGTGCCGCGACTGCGCAACACCGGACAAGCACTACGACACCGAAGAGGTCATCAGGACCCACCGCGAGGTCGATCACTCCCGCGTCATCAACACCCGCTCCGAGGTGATCACCCGCACCCGCGTCGTCGTGCCGGTGCCGGTGGTCAAGACCGTCGAGATCGTGGTGCAGCGCTATCACGTCATCGAGGTGCCGAATACCAGCTATGTGTCCCTGGTCTCGCGCCCGGTGCACCGATGTCATCGCGGCCGCCACGGCGGCTGCGGCCGGTGGCTGCGCGTGCGCGGTTAAGCCGGCGGGCGAAACGACAACAGCTGGCCTGAGCGAAAATCGTAGAACTTTCCGGTTTCGGAGAAATCCGGCCGGCAGAGCGGCACGATCGCTGCCGCGACCTCGGCGGGCGTCGGCAGCGTCAACGGATCCTCGCCCGGCATGACGGCGGCGCGCATGCGTGTGCGCGTCGGCCCCGGGTTGAACAGGTTGACGCGGATCGGTGTCGAAGCGGTCTCCGCCGCATAGGTGCGCGCCAAGGTCTCGAGCGCGCCCTTGCTGGCGGCGTAGAGGCCGCGGTACGGTCGCGGCCGCGACGGCTGGTTCGAGGTCATGAACACCACCCGTCCGGCGTCCGAGCGCAGCAGCAGTGCGTGCAGATGGCGGATGAGCTGCCAGTTGGCGGTGAAATTGACCGCGATAACCTCGTCCCATTCCTTCGGCTGAAAATGATCGAGCGGCGAATTCGAGCCGCCAAGCCCGGCGTTGCCGATCAGAATGTCGAGCTTGCGATAGCGCTCGTTCAGCGCACCGGCGAGCCGGGCGATGCCGTCGCTGTCGCGCATGTCGAGCGGCACCAGCGTGGCGCTGCCGCCGGCTGCGCGGATTGTATCGTCCAGCTCCTCCAGCGCGCCGACGGTGCGCCCGGTTGCGACCATATGGGCGCCCGCTTGGGCGAGCGCCAATGCCAGCGCCTGGCCGATGCCGCGCGTGGCGCCGGTGACCAGCGCGATGCGATCGGCGAGAGGCTTGGTCATGCGGGTCTCTCAGGGTTTTCGACCGGGGGGATATCTAGCACGCGGCCGCGGCGCGCACGCTTCACCCTCCGCGCTCCAGCTCAGCCCACCCAAGCCGCCTGGAAGATGTCCCTAGAGGCCTCGGATGCCTCGGTAACACAACAATTATTCGCCGCTCCGGCGACCGCCCAAGGAACAGGCAGCCGCCGGGGCGGTTAGCGGTGCAGCACAAACACATCCGCACGCTGGAGAGAGCCCAATGGCCGCACTTGCCGTCACCGAAGTCACCCAGTCCGAGCAATCGACCGTGTCATGGGGCGCGGTCATCGCCGGCGGCGTCGCCGCGGCGGCGCTTTCGCTGTTGCTGTTTGCCCTGGGGGTGGGGTTAGGCCTTTCATCGATATCGCCTTGGAGCGACCAGGGCGTCTCGGCCACCACCTTCCAGGTCGGCGCCGGCGTTTATTTGGTTGCGGTAGCCATGCTGTCATCGACCGTCGGCGGCTATCTGGCGGGACGGCTGCGTGCCACCTGGGCCGGCGTGCACAACGACGAAATCTACTTCCGCGACACCGCGCACGGGCTGCTGGCTTGGGCGGTGGCATTGATGCTGGGTGCGACCGCGCTTGGCGCTGCGACCACCCACATCCTGGCGGGCGCTGCCGCGGGTGTCGGCCCCGCCGTCAGCACGGCCACGGCCTCGCAACCGACCGATATCTATGTCGATGCCCTGCTGCGCGCCGATCCGGCGCCCGGCGCTGCGACTGCCGCTCCCGGCGCGACGTCTCCGACTGCGGCTGCCCCGGTCGCGGCCGGCGACAATGCCGGAACGCGCGCCGAGATCGGACGGCTGTTCGCCCCGGTGCTGCTGCGCAAGGGCGAACTTTCGGCCGCCGACCGCGCCTACCTCAGCAAGCTTGTGGCGGCGCGCACCGGACTGAGCCAAGCCGAAGCCGACCGGCGCGTCACCGAAGTCGTAGCCCAGGCCAAGAAGGCGGCCGACGACGCCCGCCGCGCCTCGGCCAAGCTCATGCTCTGGCTTGCCGGCTCGATGCTGGCCGGCGCGGTGGCCTCGATGCTCGCCGCACTTGAAGGCGGCCTGCTGCGCGACTCGAAATGGTACGAGCCGGGCTGGCGCGCCACCATTGTCCGCAATCACCTGTAATAAGAGGAGGGCGCCATGCCGATTCTGTTGTGGCTATTGGGAATGCCGATCGGACTGATCATCCTGCTGGTGCTGCTCGGCGGCATTTGACGCATCGCCGATCGCCCGGGCAGAAAGCCTCCGCCCGGGCGCTTGTCATTGAACAAGCGCTGACCAAGGAGCCGCGGCCGAAACCTCAGCCTGCTTCGGCCAGCAGCGACAATTGCCGTGGCTGGTGCTGCTGGCCGGTCTGGTCGGTCAACGGCGTCGGGTATTCGCCGGTAAAGCAATGGTCGGTGAATTGCGGCCGCGCCGGATCGCGCGCCTCGTGGCCCATCGCCTTGTAGATGCCCTCGACCGAAAGAAAGGCGAGCGAATCCGCGCCGATGAACTGACGCATGCCTTCGAGGTCGTGGGTCGCAGCCAGGAGCTTGTCGCGTTCCGGCGTGTCGATGCCGTAATAGTCCGGGTGCGTGATCGGTGGCGAGGAGATGCGGAAATGCACCTCCTTGGCGCCGGCGTCACGCATCATTTGCACGATCTTGGTCGAGGTGGTGCCGCGCACGATCGAGTCGTCGATCAGCACGATGCGCTTGCCCGCGACCACCGCGCGGTTGGCCGAGTGCTTGAGGCGGACGCCAAGCTGGCGAATGTGCTGGGTCGGCTCGATGAAGGTACGGCCGACGTAGTGGTTACGGATGATGCCGATCTCGTAGGGGATGCCGGAGGCTTGCGAGTAGCCCATCGCCGCCGGCACGCCGGAGTCGGGCACCGCGACCACGACGTCGGCTTGCGCCGGCGCCTCGCGGGCGAGCTGCGCGCCCATGCGCTTGCGCACGTCGTAGACCGGCAGGCCGCCGACGATCGAATCCGGCCGCGAGAAATAGATGTATTCGAAGATGCAGGGCCGCGGCGCCATTGGCGGAAACGGCTTGTGGGTGTGCGCGCCGTCCTCGTCGAACACGATGACCTCGCCGTTCTCGACGTCGCGCACGTATTTGGCGCCGATGATGTCGAGCGCGCAGGTCTCCGAGGCGAGGATCGGGCAGCCGTCCAGCCGGCCAAGCACCAGCGGACGGATGCCGAGCGGATCGCGCGCGCCGACCAGCTTCTTGTTGGTCAGGCCGACGAACGAGTAGGCGCCTTCGAGTTGCCGCAGGCCTTCAACGAAGCGGTCGACGAAGCGGTTGCGTCGCGCGCGCGCGACCAGATGCAGGATCACCTCGGTGTCGGTGGTCGACTGCATCATCGCGCCTTCGTGCACCAGCATGCGCCGCAGCGCGAGGCCGTTGGTCAGGTTGCCGTTGTGCCCGACGGCGAAGCCGCCGCCTTCCAGCTCGGCAAACAGCGGCTGCACGTTGCGCAGGATGGTTTCGCCGGTGGTCGAATAGCGCACATGGCCGATCGCCGAGGTGCCGGGCAGGCGGTCGATCACCTCGCGGCGGGAGAAGTTGTCGCCGACCAGCCCCATGCGCCGCTCGGAATGGAAGCGCTTGCCGTCGAACGAAACGATGCCGGCAGCTTCCTGGCCGCGGTGTTGCAGCGCGTGCAGGCCGAGCGCGGTGATCGCGGCGGCGTCGGGATGGCCGAAAATGCCGAACACGCCGCACTCCTCGCGCAGGCGGTCGCCGTGAAGATCGAAGTCCGTCGTGTCTTGCATCGGTTCCAGCCTATCTGCGCGTGGCGTCGATCAACTGCCGCATGTCGGTGCGGTCGGACTTCTGGTAACCCGGTCGCACCGAGCCGGTGGTGGCAGGCTCGTTGCGATCGGACTTCTGCTCGGGCGGCGGCGAATCCGGCGGCTCCTGCTCCTCGCCGCCGCGCGGACGCTTACGGAACACCTGCGAGATGTAATTATCCAGGTCTTGCGGCAACAGGTCCTGCAGCCAGTTGCCGGTGAGTTCGATTGCGCGCAGTGACTTGGCATTGCGCACGCCGTCCGGCTGCTTGGCCGAAGGCACCAGCCAGTTGAAGAACAGAAACGACACCACCACGATGATCAACCCGCGGCCGAGCCCGAACAGAAATCCGAGTGTGCGGTCGAGCGCCCCGATCCGGCTATCGAGGATCAGGTCGGAGACGCGCACGGTGATCACCGAGACCACCAGGAGCGCGATCAGGAACACCCCGCCGACCACGGCGGCGGTGGCGATGATGTCGCTCGAAATGTTGGCTTTCGCAAGAGTCAGGAGCCGGCCATCGCGGAAGGCCAGATAGGCCGCAGCGGCCGCGACCAGCCACGCGGTGATCGACAGGATCTCGCGGATGAAGCCGCGGATCATGGCCAGCAGGCCGGAAATCAGCATCACACCGAGCAGAAGAAGGTCGAGCCACGTAATAGGCATGCTGTGCTCAGCCTGGCTGTTCGGACGAACGAAATTGGCAGCGAATCGGGAGCGGCGCAGCCCCACCTTCACTTGCCGGCGACGCCATCGGCAAGAGCCGCGGCGGGGCGGCCCAATGCTTTAATTTTGTGTCGTTTTTGGGTGCCGGCCGCGAGCGCATGATTGGGCCCGAACACCGCTTGGCACGCTCCGGGCAGAGGCTTGCGACGACCACCATGCGGGGCTGTGTATAGCGCCGCGGGCCCCTTCCGTCACGGGGGCCTCCGACCGCGGTTAACGGGCAAATTTGCGGACTTTTTCGCTGCGCGCGGCGATGTCGCCAACGAGCCGTGCCAGCGTGCCGACGCCGGTCAACGACAACCCGGAGTCGGCTTCGCTGCGCGCGGCCTCCGGCACGACGGCGCGGGCAAATCCAAGCTTCTGCGCCTCCTTCAGCCGGGCCGCGGCCTGCGCCACCGGTCGCACCGCGCCCGACAGCGACACCTCGCCGAAAAACACCGCATCGGCCGGCAGCGCCGCATTGGTCAGCGACGACACGAGGGCGGCCGCCGCGGCGAGATCGGCCGCCGGTTCCACGATCCGCAAACCGCCCGCCACATTGAGATAGACGTCGTGATTGCCAAGATTGACCCCGCAATGGGTCTGCAGCACGGCGAGCACCATCGACAGGCGGCTGCCCTCCCAGCCGACCACGGCGCGGCGCGGCGTGCCGAGTGTGGTCGGGGCGACCAGCGCCTGGATCTCGACCAACAGCGGCCGCGTGCCCTCCATGCCGGCGAACACCGCGGTGCCGGGCGAGCCGAGGTCGCGTTCGGACAGGAACAGTTCCGACGGGTTGGCGACCTCGCGCAGGCCCAGGCCCGTCATCTCGAATACGCCGATCTCGTCGGTCGGGCCGAAGCGGTTCTTGACCGCGCGCAAAATGCGGAACTGGTGGTTGCCTTCGCCCTCGAACGACAGCACGGCATCGACCATGTGCTCGACCACGCGGGGACCTGCGATCTGGCCGTCTTTGGTGACGTGGCCGACTAGGATCACGGCCGCGCCGGAACGTTTGGCAAAGCGGATCAGCGCCTGTGCCGAGCCGCGCACCTGAGTGACGGTGCCGGGCGCGGCCTCGACCGCGTCGGTCCACATGGTCTGGATCGAATCGATGATGACCAGCCGCGGCGTCTGGCCTTCGGCGAGGGTTGCGATGATGTCCTCGACCGAGGTTTCGGCGGCAAGTTCGACCGACGCGTCGCCGAGGCCCAGCCGCTCGGCGCGCAACCGCACCTGCGCCACCGCCTCTTCGCCCGAGATGTAGACGGAGCGGTGGCCGGCGCGGCCAAGCGCCGCGACCGCCTGCAGCAGCAGCGTCGACTTGCCAATACCCGGATCGCCGCCCAGGAGCAGCACCGAGCCGCGCACAAAGCCGCCACCGGTGACCCGATCCAGTTCGGCGACGCCCGAGGGCAGGCGGGGGGCGTCGTGCGCCTCGCCGGTGAGCGGCTCGAGCGCGAACCTACGGCCCTTGCGTGGCGGCCGGCCGGGGCCCGCGACGCGGGCGGCGGCGCCGTCACCCTCCTCGACCAGCGTGTTCCAGTCGCCGCAGGCTTCGCATTTGCCTTGCCAGCGGCCATAGGCGGCGCCGCAGTTCTGGCAGACAAACGTCAGGGTGCGGCGGGACATGGCCGGCACACCATAGCCGAGCCATGAGAACATTTCAAGAACATTTTGGCCGGCTGCGCCAAAATCACCAGGAAAATCAGCCCTTCCAGACCCGGTGATAGCGCCGGCCAAGGCTGGTCAGCACCTCGTAGGCAATGGTGCCGGCTTGTGCTGCGACCTCGTCGACGGTGAGGCCGTCGCCGATCAGCGTGACGGTCTGGTCGCGCCGCACCGCGCCCTCCGGCAAATCGGTGACGTCGACGGTCATCAAGTCCATCGAGACGCGGCCAACGATGCGGCAGCGCTTGCCGTGCACCACCACCTCGCGGCCGGTCGCGCCCTCGGTCATCGCTGCGGCGCGCAGGATGCCGTCGGCGTAGCCGGCCGCGATCACCGCGATCCGGCTCGGACGCTTGGCGGTCCAGGCCGCGCCATAACCGACGATGGCGTTGCGTTCGACATGGCGCACCTGCAGGACGCGGACCTTCAACGTGACCACCGGCCGCATCGGATTGCCGCGGCCTGGCATCGGGCTGCCGCCGTAGAGCGCGATGCCGGGGCGCACCATGTCGCAATAGGTCGACGAGTCGAGAAAGATGCCGGCCGAGTTGGCAAGCGAGCTGGAGATGCCGCGAAACAGCGCGCGGACCTCCCGGAATTGGCGGATCTGCTGATCGTTGATCGGATGCTCGGGCTTTTCGGCGCAGGGCAGGTGACTCATCACCAGCGTGATGCCGTGCCGGCCTTGCATGCGGCTCGAAAGCGCGGCGGCCTCTTCGATGGTCATGCCGAGCCGGTTCATGCCGGTGTCGATGTGCAGCGCGGCGCCGGCGCTCCAGCCGCTGGCGCTGACGAAATGGTCCCATTCGGCGAGTTCGACCGTGCTGTTGATCACCGGCCTGGCATAGGTTTCGACGAATGATTGGCTGGCGGCGGCGGAAAACCCGTTGAGCACATAGATCGCGGCTTCAGGCGCCGCGGCGCGCACGCGGCGCGCCTCGACCAGGTGGGCGACGAAGAACGTCTTGCAGCCGGCACGGGTCAGCGCCGCCGTGACCTGCTCGATGCCGCAGCCATAGGCGTCGCCCTTGACCACGGCCGCGCATTCGCCCGGCACCACGCGCTGCGACAGCATGCGGTAATTGGCAATGATCGCATCGAGATCGATGGTCAGTATGCCGCCGGCCTCGCCTGCGGTGGGGCCGGCCGAAGGTGCGGCTTTGGCCGGTTCAGGCGGCTGCGGCTGAGCCGGCAAGGCGTGCGGTTGGCGTGCCATGGCCCGTTATATGGCCGCCGCGCAGGCGGCGTAAAGCCGGCAAGCTCCAATAGCCGTCGCCAAACGGGAACGTAAATACGCGTCCTCCTCGAGCTGTAAGTCGATGTCGCGCCGGCCGACCATCGGAGCCAGCGCGCGGCAACCAATCGAGAAGCGGCGATGCGCCAGGAACGCGCTCGCCTTCGGGCACGCACGCGCACCACGGCTAACAAGCGCGCTCAGAATGGCGGGCATGCCATCGCGGCGCTGGCTAGTTATCTCTTCGCTCGGGCAATTGCTGGTCGCGCGACAGATCGTCGAAGCGCGTGACCGAAGCCTCGAACTGCAATTGCACGGTGCCGGTCGGGCCGTGGCGCTGCTTGCCGATGATGATCTCGGCCTTGCCGTGCACCGCCGCCATCTCGGTCTGCCACTTCAGGTGCTCTTCGCTGCCCGGCCGCGGCTCCTTGTTGCTCAGATAGTATTCCTCGCGGAACACGAACAGCACCACGTCGGCGTCCTGCTCGATCGAGCCGGATTCGCGAAGGTCGGAGAGCTGCGGGCGCTTGTCGTCGCGGCTCTCGACCTGGCGCGAGAGCTGCGACAGCGCGACGATCGGCACGTTGAGCTCCTTGGCCAGCGCCTTGAGACTGGTGGTGATCTCGGTCACCTCCTGGACGCGGCCCTCCTGGGCGCGGCGCGTCGAGCCTTGCAGCAGCTGGATGTAATCGATCACCAGCACGTCCATGCCGCGCTGGCGCTTGAGCCTGCGCGCGCGGGCGGCGAGCTGCGCGATCGACAGGCCGCCGGTCTCGTCGACATAGAACGGCAGGTTCTGCAGCTCGATCGAAACGTCCTTGATGGCCTCGAAATCAGTCTCGGTGATGCCGCCGCGCCGGATCGTGCTGGAGGGAATGCCGGTGCGCTCGGAGATGATGCGGGTGGCGAGCTGCTCGGCCGACATTTCGAGCGAGAAGAAGCCGACGATGCCGCCGTCGATCGTCTCGGTGTGGCCGTCGGGCCGGGTCTGGCCGCGATGCGCCCTGGCGATGTTGTAAGCGATGTTGGTGGCGAGCGCGGTCTTACCCATGCCGGGGCGGCCGGCGACGATGATCAGGTCGGACGGCTGCAGGCCACCCATCTTGGCGTCGAGGTCGCGCAGTCCGGTGGCGAGCCCCGACAGCTTGCCGTCGCGCTGATAGGCGCGCGCCGCCATGTCGACCGCGGTGGTGAGCGCCTGAGCGAAGCGCTGGAAGCCCGCGCCGAAGCGCCCCGCCTCGGCGATCTCGTAGAGCTTGCGCTCGGCGTCCTCGATCTGCTCGCGCGGGGCGAAATCGACCGGCGCCTCGAACGCCACATTGACCATGTCCTCGCCGATGCTGATCAGATTGCGCCGCACCGACAGGTCGCAGATCGTGCGCCCATAGTCGGCGGCGTTGATCACCGTGGTCGCCTCGGCGGCCAGCCGGGCGAGGTATTGGCTGGCGTTGAGCCCGCCGACATCGATGTCGGCCGGCAGAAAGGTCTTGAGCGTGATCGGCGTTGCGGCCTTGCCGGCGCGGATCAGGTTCGAGGTGAGCTCGTAGACCTGCTGATGGATCGGCTCGAAGAAATGGCGCGGCTCGAGAAAATCGGAGACCCGATAGAACGCCTCGTTGTTGACCAGGATGGCGCCCAGCAGCGCCTGCTCGGCCTCTATGTTCTGCGGCGCGTTGCGGTATTGCGGTGCTGCCGGCTCGGGCAGCTTGCGGACGGTCGAGTCGAGCGGGGCCATGGGTAGGCGAATGAACGGCGTTGCCGGAATTGTGATTGGGCAGCACTTGTTACGTCGACAGAAGACAGCGGACGCACGCTACATATTGGCACTCGCGACATGATCGTCGGCGATTGGCGCGATTTGATGACCAGCACCGAAGCCGCGCCGGCCTTGGCTTAGCACCGCCTTGCCAAGGCGAATGGGGCAGGTGGGCCACGCCGTCCACGATTCACACACGGCCGAGGAAAACACGGTGGAGAAGTTTTCCGGCAGCGCTTGACGCGGCCTATTCGCCGGCCAGCCGCAACGGCGGACGGTGGCCGCCCTCCAGCGTGCGCAGCCGCGCCTCTTCGCGCGGGATGTAGTCGCGGGTGAGCGGCACCACGCCCTGCCGTTTGGTAAGCTGGATCTGCATCACCATCATGGCCTGCTCGCGGAACGCCATCTCGGAGGCCGCCAGGTAAAACTCCCACATCCGCACGAAACGCTGGTCATAGATGCGCTCGGCCTCCTCGCGGTGGGCGAGGAAGCGCTCGCGCCAGGCGCGCAACGTTTCGGCGTAGTGCAGCCGCAGGATTTCGATGTCGGTGACCAAAAGCCCCGAGCGCTCGATCGCCGGCAGCACCTCCGACAGCGCCGGGATGTAGCCGCCGGGGAAGATGTATTTGGCGATCCAGGGATTGGTGACGTTCGGCCCCTCCGAGCGGCCGATCGAATGCAGCACCATCACGCCGTCGTCGGCCAGCAGTTCGCGGCATTTGCGGAAAAACGCGTCGTAGAAGCTCAAGCCAACGTGCTCGAACATGCCGACCGAGACGACTCGGTCGAACGTCTCGTCGATGTCGCGGTAATCCTGCATGCGGAAGTCGATGGTAGCGCTCAGGTTTTTCTCCGCCGCGCGCTCGGTCGCGCGCAGCCATTGCTCGCGCGACAGCGTAACGCCGGTCACCTGGGCGCTACCGAATTCCGCCATGTACAGCCCGAGACCGCCCCAGCCGCAGCCGATGTCGAGCAGGCGCTGGCCGCTGCCGATCAACAGCTTGGCGGCGAGATGGCGCTTCTTGGCGAGTTGGGCGTCGTCGAGCGACTGATCGGGCGTCTCGAAATAGGCGCAGGAGTATTGCCGGTCGGCATCGAGAAACAGCGAATACAGCCGGCCGTCGAGGTCGTAGTGGTGCGCGACATTGCGACGCGCCCGGCTGCGCAGATTGAGCTGGCGCAGCCGCCGGTTCAGGAACCGAAGCATCCATTGCAAGCGTGCCCAGCCCGGCGGGCGGCCGTCGGTGGTCTGGCCCAGCACGATGGCAAGCAAGTCGGCGATCGAGCCTTCCTCGATCCGCAGCGTGCCGTCCATATAGGCTTCGCCGAGCTTGATCTCGGGATCGAGCAAAATGCCGCGTTCGGCGGCGCGGGTCATGAATCGCAGCGCAACCGACCGACCGCCGCCTTGACCAACGGTGAATACGGAACCGCGCGCCGTCGTGATCCTGAGCGTTCCGCGGCGCACGAAATGTCGGAGCAGGTATTTCAGCAGCCTTGCCATCGGCCGCCCCGTCTATCCCCTTGTCGCCTCGGTTTGCCCGTCCCCAGGCACTCCGGTCCGCCGGACCAGCGGAATGGCGCTGAGCGGACGCGACATTAGAACAAAAACATGGCATTCGGGCAATGCGGGGACGGGCTCTTCGCAACCGCCTCACTTTCGCACGATTATGGGTTAAACAGCGTGCTCTGTTCGGTAGGGCACATTGCGGAGGTTGAGGTTGTCGGACGTGAAGCGGGCCCAGGCGCAATCCATCCTCTGCATCGCCGGAATGGCCGCGATCCTCATGCTGTGGTCGCAGCCGCTGCCTGCGCAGCCTGACGCGTCACCGCCTGCGGGCACCTCGCGCGGCGAGAATTTCAGCGCCAAGCCCGCGCCGCAGCTGTTCGCCACCGATTGCACCGGCGCCGGCTGCCACAAGGGGCCGCAGGGCCTGGGCAAGAACCATGGCCAGTTCGGGCTGACCACCTTCCTGCGCGAGCACTACACCAACAGCCGCCAGAGCGCGGCGGCGCTCGCGGAATATCTGCTGCGGACGCCGGGCGCGGCCGAGGCGCGCAACCCGCGCAACGCACCCAATGCGCAATCGACGCGCGCGGCGGCGCGGCCGGACGAGGTGGCGCCGGGCTCACCGTCGCCGCCGGCGGGACAGGCGACGCGCCGCACCGCCGAGCCGACCGACGCCAAGCCGACCGATGCCAAGCCCGCGCCCGGCGCGCGCAATCAGCGCGGCCGGCACACCACAGCGGCAACGCCGGCGGTCGCGCCGCCACCCGAACCAACGCCGCCGGCGGCACCGCCTGAGCCGCCCGCGCCCCCTGCGCCGAAGCAGTACGACATATTCGATTAGTGTCCCGAACCCGAAGTACGCACGATTGCGCGGCGAGCTCTTTTGCGAACTTCGGGTTCAAAGGGACACTAGAATCATTGGGTTGCTAGTGTCGCGTTGATTTGGAAGTTCGCTCGGGAGCGCGCTGAGAACTCGGGCGAACTTCCGATGCGACATAGCCGGAATTACTCTTTCTCTTTCGCCGCGGGCTTCTCCGCTGGCTCGGCGCCTTCGTTTTCGTGGCGCGCACTCACGGCCTCCGGCTCGAAGAATTTCTCGGCAACAGCTTTGACTGCGGCGGCGTCTGCCTCGGCGTCGTCGCCTTCCTCGCGCCGCACTGTGACGTCTTCGCCGCGCGCCAGCCGCTCGGCCTCGTCGGCACTGCGCGCCACGTTGACCGTGATCGTCACCTCGACCTCGGGATGCAGCATCACCGGCACCTTGTGCACGCCGATGGATTTGATCGGCACGTTGAGCGCGATCTGATTGCGGTCGACGGCAAAGCCGCCGTCGCTGAGCAGCGCCGCCAGATCGCGCGGCGACACCGAGCCGAACAGCTGGCCGGTCTCGGACGCCTGACGAAGCACCACGAAGCTCTGGCCGTTGAGCTTGCTGCCGATCTTGTCGGCTCCGGCCTTGGCGGTTTCGTTGCGCGCCTGCAGGTCGACCTTCATGGTTTCGAATTTGCTTTTGTTGGCGGCGGTGGCGCGCAGCGCCTTGCCCTGCGGCAGCAGAAAGTTACGCGCAAAGCCGTCCTTGACGCGCACCACGTCGCCCATCTGGCCGAGCTTGGCGACGCGTTCGAGCAGGATCACTTCCATGGTCGTTCTCCGTTGAGTTCGGTGTGAGCAAAAGCGGTTCAGGTTCCTGGATGGGACGGTGGCCGCCGGCGGGCGGCACGGCCGCGCAGATCAAAGGCGGTATCGGCCAGGCCCAGAAGCGACATCGCCAGCACCGGCCAGATGAAAATGATGGTTGCGACGTAGATGCCGCTGAGCGCGAACGGCCGGCTGTTGAGGCCACGCGTAATCGCATGCAGCACCGCGAAGCCCAGGATGGCATAAGCCATCAACAGGCTTGCGGAGAACACGGTGCCGACCATGCCGGGCAGCCCCGGCAGAAACCACGCCGCGATCGCCAGCGCCGTGATCGCCGGCGCGAACGCGGGAAATTGCATGGCCGCAAGATCGGGCGGCGGGCGCCGTAACCGTCCCGACACCTTCACGATGCGCTCGGCGAGCCACAGGTTGGCAACGCTGGTGATGGTGGTGAGCACGGCGGCGGCCGGCGGCAGGACCACGATCAGGGCCTCGATCAGCCGGCTCAACTCCGGGCGCGGCGCCGGTCGGGTCTCGCCCGAAGCTGCGCGCAAGTTGAACATGCGCTCAAACCCTCTGCGCAGCGAGGCGCGGAAGGTTTCGTCGTCGGTGCCGAAATTGAGCATGACGGCGGTGACGATCAATCCGCTGATGATCGCAGCCCACACCACGAGATGGCCGACCGGATACCATTCGAGCCCGCCGGGCGCGGTCGCGGCGGGGCGCGCGAGCAGCGCGAGATAGCCGAGCCACCACGCCGGCAATCCGACGCCGAACAGAAATGCGATGAAAAAGAAGGCGCCGAACACGGCCGCGAGGCTCGCCGACGCCACGACCGCCGCGATCAACGCCGCCCAGTGGCTCCAGCCCAAGGCCGCGATCAGGATCGGCAGCGGTGCAAGATAGAACAGCAGGACCGACAGCAGCGAGCCGGAGGCGACCGACGCGTACAGCAGCGCCGTGGCGAAGCCCGCGGCCAGACCGACGAGATAAAGCTGCATCATCGAGCTGTCCCGCCCCTTCGAGCGGTTAGAGACGGATCGGCGTCCGTCCCAACCATCGGCCCACGGGACCATTCCCACAGGCCTCGATTTTCATTCCACGCGCAGCCGACGGCGGCCGGGCGTTTACCGGATCACGTAGGGCAAAAGCCCCAGGAAGCGTGCCCGCTTGATCGCCTGCGCGAGCTCGCGCTGCTTCTTCGCCGAGACCGCGGTGATGCGGCTCGGCACGATCTTGCCGCGCTCGGACACGTAGCGCTGCAGCAGCCTGGTGTCCTTGTAGTCGATCTTCGGCGCGTTGGCGCCGGAGAATGGGCAGGTCTTGCGCCGGCGGAAGAACGGCCGGCGGGCGCCGCCACCACCACCACCACCTTGCGGAGAAAAGGCCATGTCACTCCTCCGTCGCTTCGGTGTCGTCGCCGCGCGGCCTGCGACCTTCGCCTCGATCGCGGTCGCCGCGATCGCCACGATCATCGTCGTCGCGGCCGAAGCGGCGTTCGCCACGGCGCTCGTCGCGCTCGCGATCGCGATCGGCCTTGCGCATCATCGCCGAGGGGCCTTCCTCGAGCTCGTCGACGCGGATGGTCAGGTAGCGCAGCACGTCTTCGTTGATGCGCTCTTGGCGCTCGATCTCGTTCAGCGCGGCCGGCGGCGCATCGACGTTGAGCAGCGTGAAATGCGCCTTGCGGTTCTTGCGGATGCGGAAGTTCAGCGACTTCACGCCCCAGTATTCGTTCTTGGTGACCTTGCCACCCATCTGCTCGATGACGCCGGTGAGCTGCTTGGTCAAATCCTCGACCTGCTGCGCGCTGACGTCCTGGCGCGCGAGATAGACGTGTTCGTATAGCGGCATGGAATGCCTTTCCTCGGTTGCTCCGCTTTTCGGCGCCAAGCCCTTCGAGCCCTTCGGAAAGGCTCGAACGCTCTGAAGGCGGGAACACGGGACGCCGGGCCACAGGGCCCTACCGCCGGTGACGGCGGCCGTCCGTTCAGCTCCCGGCCGATCACGGATTGCCGCTGTTATAGGGTCTTGAGTCCAAAACGCAAGCTTGCGATGCGATGGGTTCGGGCGGTTGCGACGAGGCTCGGCGGCTTGACACACCCCGTTGGTTCGGGGCTTTTCGACGCGATTTGCGCGAGGTTGCAACGGATGTCGACAGCGTTCGTGTTCCCAGGGCAGGGCAGCCAGGCGGTCGGCATGGGCAAGGCACTGGCCGAGGCGTTTGAGCCTGCACGCGCGGTGTTCGACGAGGTCGATGCGGCGCTGTCCGAGAAGCTCACCGCTATCATGTGGGAGGGCCCCGCCGACAAGCTCACACTGACCGAGAACGCCCAACCGGCGCTGATGGCGGTATCGCTTGCGGTCATGCGCGTGCTGGGCGCCGAAGCCGGCGTTGAGCTCAAGCGCGACGCGCAGTTCGTCGCCGGTCATTCGCTCGGCGAGTATTCCGCGCTGGCCGCGGCCGGCGCGCTCAGCATCTCCGACACCGCGCGGCTGCTGCGGATCCGCGGCCGCGCCATGCAGCAGGCGGTGCCGGTCGGCACCGGCGCGATGGCGGCGCTGCTCGGCATGGAGCTCGAGGCTGCGGCGGCGGTGGCGGCCGAGGCCGCGCAGGGGGAGATCTGCCAGGCCGCCAACGACAATGGCGGCGGCCAAGTTGTGGTTTCCGGCAACACGTCGGCGGTTGAGCGCGCGGTCGAGATCGCCAAGGGCAAGGGCGCCCGGCGCGCCATGATGCTGCAAGTCTCCGCGCCATTTCATTGCGCGCTGATGCAGCCCGCCGCCGACGCCATGGCCGAGGCGCTGGCCAAAACCACGATCAAGCCACCGGTGGTGCCGGTGGTCGCCAATGTGCTGGCCAAGCCGATCAGCGATCCGGCGGAGATTGTCCGACGGCTGGTCGAACAGGTGACCGGCACCGTGCGCTGGCGCGAGTGCGTCGCCTTCATGGCGGGCGCCGGCGTGACGCAGTTCTACGAGGTCGGCTCCGGCAAGGTGCTGACCGGCCTGCTCAAGCGCATCGCGGATGGCGCTACCGGCACGTCGGTCGGCACGCCCGACGACGTGGCGGCGTTCCGGGCGACACGCCAATAGCGGGAGCGCCTGGTCGTGTATGGTAGAATGACCACCATGAATTGGATCGAGGCCCTCACGTGACTGAGGCAGCGCGCCGAAGCCATCGAGGTGCTCGGCGCGAGGTCGCTTGAATGACCGCGAAACCGGATGGGTCCCCGCTATGTTTGATCTGACCGGCAAGACCGCGCTTGTGACCGGGGCGACCGGCGGCATCGGTGGCGCGATCGCGCGTGCACTCCATGCGCAAGGCGCCAAGGTCGCGGTCTCCGGCACGCGCCGCGAGGCGTTGGACGCGCTTTCGGTCGAGTTGAGCGGCGCGGCCGTGCTGCCGTGCGATCTCGCCAACAAGGATGCGGTCGAAGCGCTGGTCCCGGATGCCGAAAAAGCGCTCGGTCAGCTCGACATCCTGGTCGCCAACGCCGGCATCACCAAGGACAATCTGTTCGTGGCTCTCAGGGACGAGGATTGGGACCAGGTGATCAACGTGAACCTGACGGCAACGTTCCGTCTGGCGCGCGCAGCGGTCAAGGGCATGATGCGACGTCGCTTCGGTCGCGTGATCGGCATCACCTCGGTGGTCGGCGTCACCGGCAACGCCGGACAAAGCAATTACACCGCGGCCAAGGCCGGCATGATCGGCATGATCAAGTCGGTCGGCAAAGAATACGCCAAGCGCGGCGTCACCGCGAACTGCGTGGCGCCGGGATTCATCGCGACGCCGATGACCGACAGGCTCAACGACAAGCAGCGAGAAGCGATCCTTGCCTTGGTTCCGGCCGGTCGGCTCGGCGCAGGCAGCGACGTGGCCGCGGCGGTGGTCTATCTCGCCTCCGACGAGGGCGCCTATGTCAACGGCCAGACTCTGCACGTCAACGGCGGAATGGCGATGATCTGACGAGCCGTTCGGGGCGGGAAAACGCGGTGGGCTTTGGCTGGTCAAGCCAATTGAAGTATGTTACCGGACCAAAGCCTGGCGGGGAAAACCGTATGGGCGAGGGCGACTTGCGGTCCGCTCGCGACCGCGCTGATCCACCCCCGTCTTTCACGGCAAAGCTCGCGCCTCGTTGTCGGGGTCGTGTTCGAGCCCATTTCAATCGAGAGGTTCAGCGATGAGTGATATCGGCGAGCGGGTGAAGAAAATCGTCGTGGAGCACCTGGGGGTTGAGCCCGACAAGGTCACCGAAGGAGCGAGCTTCATCGACGACCTCGGGGCGGACAGTCTCGATACCGTCGAGCTCGTGATGGCCTTCGAAGAAGAATTCGGTTGCGAAATTCCGGACGACGCCGCGGAGACCATCCTGACCGTCGGCGACGCGGTGAAATTCCTCGAAAAGAACGCCAAGAGTTGACTAAGAGCTGACCGAAAGCGACCCTCGGCCGGACGGTCCGTACCGGCAGCGTGATAGCAACATTGGCGGATCAATTCCTTAAGTTTGGGGCATGCCATCGGGAGTCCGGCGCCGCGCGGTGCCGGACGTTGCGGGCGCGGCGCGTAGCCGGAGAACGCAGATGAGACGCGTCGTCGTCACCGGCATGGGAATGGTGACTCCGCTGGCTTGCGGGCTGGAAGCAACCTGGTCGCGGCTGATCGCGGGCCAAAGCGGCGTACGCAAGATCGATACCTTCGAGGTTTCGGATATTTCGTGCCGCATCGCCGGCATGATCCCATACGGCGACGGCAGCAACGGCACCTACAATCCCGATCAGTGGATGGAGCCGAAGGAGCAGCGCAAGGTCGACAAGTTCATCGTCTACGCCATGTGCGCCGCGCGTCAGGCGCTCGACCACGCCGGCTGGAAGCCCAAGACCAGCGACGAGCAGAACTCGACCGGCGTGATGATCGGTGCCGGCATTGGCGGCGTCGAGGGCATCGCCGAGACCGCGATCACGCTGCATGAGCGTGGGCCGCGCCGGGTGTCGCCGTTCTTCATCCCGGGCCGCATCATCAACCTCGCGTCCGGCTACGTCTCGATCGAGCATGGCCTGAAGGGCCCCAATTCCGCCGTCGTCACCGCCTGCTCGACCGGCTCGCACGCGATCGGCGACGCCGGGCGAATGATCGCGCTCGGCGATGCCGACGTCATGGTGGCCGGCGGCGCGGAATCGCCGGTCAACCGGATTTCGCTTGCGGGCTTTGCCGCGGTGCGCGCGCTATCCACCGGCTTCAACGACACGCCGACCAAGGCGTCGCGGCCCTATGACAAGGACCGTGACGGCTTCGTCATGGGCGAGGGCGCCGGCGTCGTGGTGCTGGAGGAGTACGAACACGCCAAGGCGCGAGGCGCGAAAATCCATGCCGAACTGATCGGCTACGGCATGTCCGGCGACGCCTTCCACATCACCGCGCCGACCGCAGACGGCGATGGCGCGTTCCGCTGCATGCAGGCGGCGATCAAGCGTGCCGGCATTCAGCCGGGCGAGATCGACTACATCAACGCCCACGGCACCTCGACCCCGCTCGGCGACGAGATCGAGCTCGGCGCGGTCGAGCGCGTGGCCGGCAATTCCGCGAGCCGCATCTCGATGTCCTCGACCAAGTCGTCGATCGGGCATCTGCTGGGCGCGGCCGGCGCGGTCGAGGCGATCTTCTCCATCCTCGCCATCCGCGATCGGGTCGCGCCGCCGACGCTCAACCTCGACAACCCCTCGGTCGAAACGCCGATTGATCTCGTGCCGCATCAGGCGCGTAAGCGCGATATCGACATTGTGCTGTCGAACTCGTTCGGCTTCGGCGGCACCAACGCTTCGCTGATCTTCCGGCGCTGTGCGGCATAGCGGCGCGCATTGCGGGCAAGCCCGGTCGGGGAATGCGATGAACTCCTCCGTTTCGCCCCATTTGGCTTTCATCCGGCTGTCCGCGGCAACGGGGATGGCCGAAAAATCGTGGGCAGCGCGGCCGAAATCTGCGAGCATGCGCGTTGGCGGGCTGCGCCCGAATGCGATCAATGGCGCCTGGGGATATCGAGCATGACGGGGGCTAGGCGTTGAGCACGGTCAATCAGCCGCCCGGCGGCAAGGGTGGGGGTCATCCGCCAGGATCCGGTGCCAACGGGCCGTTGCGACCCGGCCAGCCGCAGTCGCCGTCCGGTGCGCAAGGCCGGCCACCGCAGCCGCAACGTCCGACATCGGGGTCCAATCCGCAGCGTGGCGCGCCGCCGCCAGGCCTTGCTCCGCCATCAGCCGGCACGAACCCGCCGCAACAGGGCGGACCCGGCGTGCCATCACAGCCGCAGCGCCCGGCGCCGCCGCCTTCGATGGCCGCAGGGCCCATGCCGGGGCAGCGTTCGACGCAACAGCCGCCGCGCCGGCCGGGCGATTTGAATCAGTCGAACGCCGGCGCACGGGCGCCGCTGCCACCGCCGCTGCCGCCGCCGAGCGCCCGCGCCGTGCCCGGCGCCGGCGAGCCCTATCCGCCGTTGCACGGGACGCCGATCGCTGGCGCTCCGGTGGTCGATCCCCGGCCGATGCCGCGCAGCCCGCGCGCTGCGGTGCAGCCCGAGGACGTGCCGCAGCCCAGGCGGCAGCGCTCCAAGCGCGCCCGCAACCCGATCGTGATCGCGGGCAATGCCCTGCTCACTCTGGTGTTCGTGCTGCTGGTCGGTGCCGGCGCCGGCTTTTTGATCGGCAAGCAGCGCTTCGATCTGCCGGGGCCGCTGGCCGAGGACAAGGTGGTCAACGTGCCACGCGGCGGCATCCGTGACACCGCCGATCTGCTCGAGCGCGCCGGCGTGATCGATCAGCCTTATCTATTCATCGCCGCCGGGCTGATCATGAAGACACGCAACGAGATCAAATACGGCGAATACCAGTTCCCCAAGCAGGCGAGCCTGCGCGATGTGATCGACACGATCATCGAAGGCAAGGTGGTGCAGCACGCTTTCACCGTCGCCGAGGGCCTGACCTCGGACCAGGCCGTGCAGCGGTTGCTGGAAAACGATGTGCTCGCCGGCAACATCCGCGAAATTCCGCGTGAGGGCACGCTGCTGCCGGAGACGTACCGGTTCACCCGCGGTACCACGCGCGAGCAGATGATCCAGCGCATGCAGCAGGCGGCGCGACGCAGCGTGCAGGAAATCTGGGACCGTCGCGCGCCGGACCTGCCGATCAAGTCGCCGGAGCAGCTCGTCGTGCTGGCTTCGATCATCGAGAAGGAGACCGGCAAGCCCGAGGAGCGGACGCGGGTGGCGGCGGTGTTCGTCAATCGGCTGCGCCAGAAGATGAAGCTGCAGTCCGATCCGACGATCATCTACGGCCTAGTCGGCGGCAAAGGTTCGCTCGGCCGGCCGATCCAGCGCACCGAGATTGAGCAGCCGACGCCCTACAACACCTATGTGATCGACGGCCTGCCGCCGGGCCCGATCGCCAACCCCGGCCGCGCCGCGCTCGAAGCCGCCGCCAATCCGGCGCGCACCAAGGAGCTCTACTTCGTCGCCGACGGCACCGGCGGTCACACGTTCGCCGACACCTACGACCAGCATCAGCGCAATGTCACCAAGCTGCGCGGCATCGAGCAACAACAACAGCAGACCGCGCCGCAGCGCGCCGCACGTCCGGCGGCAGCCCGCTCGAACGGCGCGCGCTAAAACCGGTTTCCCCTTTCCGAGTTGATGAATTAAAGTCCACGCGCATCGCGACGGATTCGCAATCGATGGCGCTCTCCAGCATGACCGGCTTCGCGCGCGGCCACGGCGTCGCTGGCGCCTATGCCTGGGCGTGGGAGATCAAATCGGTCAACGCCAAGGGCCTCGACGTCAAGCTGCGGCTGCCGCCGGGCTGGGATGCGATCGAGGCGCCGGTGCGCACGCGCACCGCCGAAACGCTGTCGCGCGGCAGCGTGTTCGCGAGTCTCACCGTGCGCCGCGACGGCACGGTGCCGGTTGCGCAGATCAACGAGCCGGTGCTGGCGGCGGTTCTGGCGGTGCTGAAAGAGCTGTCCGGCAAGGTCGACGCGGCGCCGCCGACGCTCGACGGCATCTTGGCACTCAAGGGCGTGATCGAGGTCAGCGAAGCCGAGGAAAGCGAGACGGAACGGCGAGCCGCAGAGGCCGCGATTGTCGCGGGCTTCGGCGCTGCCATGGCGGGTCTCGCCGACATGCGCCGCGTCGAGGGCAAGGCGCTCGCCGGCATTTTGGCTGCGCGGCTGGCGGAAATCGCCACGCTTGCGGCGCGTGCCGACGCCGCCCCTGGGCGCAAGCCCGAAGCGGTCAAGGCGCGGCTTGCCGAGCAGATCGCAACACTGCTCGAAACGTCACAGCGCTTCGATCCCGACCGGCTGCATCAGGAAGCCTTGCTGCTCGCCGCCAAGGCCGACATCCGCGAGGAGCTGGACCGGCTGGCGGCGCATGTGGCGCAGGCCACCAAGCTGATCGCCGGCGGCGGTGCGATTGGACGCAAGCTCGACTTCCTCGCCCAGGAGCTCAACCGCGAGTCCAACACGCTCTGCGCCAAGGCCAACGACGTCGAACTGACCAACATCGGGCTTGAGCTCAAGACCGTGGTCGAGCAGTTCCGCGAGCAGGTGCAGAACCTGGAATGACCATGGCGGGGCGGGGCAAAGACAAGCGGGTCGTCCGGCGCGGGCTGATGCTGGTGCTGTCCTCGCCGTCCGGCGCCGGCAAAACCACGCTGTCGCGCCGACTGCTGGCCGAGGAGCGCGGCATCGCACTGTCGATCTCGGTGACCACCCGGCCACGCCGGCGCGGCGAGGTTGACGGCCGGCACTATCACTTCATCGATAGCAAGCGCTTCGACCGCCTGGCGAGGAGCGGCGAGCTGCTTGAGCACGCCGAGGTGTTCGGCAACCTCTACGGCACGCCGCGCAAGCCGGTCGAGACCGCGCTCCGGCAAGGCCGCGACGTGTTGTTCGACATCGACTGGCAGGGCACCCAGCAATTGCGCGAGAAGCTGCCGCAGGATCTGGTCAGCGTGTTCGTGCTGCCGCCGTCGATCCCGGAGCTGGAACGGCGTCTGCACACGCGCGCCCAGGACGACGACAAGGTGATCCGCGCCCGCATGGCCAAGGCCGCCGGCGAGATGAGCCACTGGGCGGAATACGATTACGTGGTGGTCAACCGCGATCTCGCGCGCGCCTTCGAAGACGTGCGCGCGATTCTCGCGGCCGAGCGACTTAAGCGCGAGCGCCAGACCGGCCTGTCCGCGTTCGTGCGGGGCCTGCAATCCAAGCTTTGAGGCCCGCCCAGATCGGTGCGCTCATTTCCGCGTCAGCGGAATTCCGTGGGCGCTCGCTACCGAATCGCGTTCCTGTCGCGGATCAGGTGCTGCCCGGAGGCGCGAAAAAGCATTTGCGCATGCCGCCCCATTGGCAGCGCCAATAGGTGCCGGTCGGCGAGGGTGTCGCCTCGCTGAACGGAACAATCTCCTTGGTGCTGATGACGAAATAGCCGGCCGGCGTGACTTTCACGTCGGCTTCGGAGAGCTCGAAGCAATCACGCTCTCCGCAACAAAGCTCACCCAGTGCATTCTTGAACCCGCCACGCTGGATCCACTCAGCCGGGCCGTGAGCGTACGCGAGTTGCAATGACAGCATTGCCATCGCTGCGAGCCCGGTGAGGGTGGACCGCGTGGCGCCGCCAATGAATGGCAGAGCCATGATCCGCTCCTTGTTTCCGGACGCGACTCTTGTGCGCCGCACAAAAAGACAAATCAATGACAAAATAGCCCGCGGACATACTACATGTTGTTTTGTTTATGACCGTTGCATCGGAGCAACGAGTACGGTCCGGCCCACCACCCGGCCGGCCCGCAAGTCGTCCAGGGCGGCCTGGGCCTCGGCCAGGGGCCGTTCCTGGATCGGCAAAGGCGCGATTTTGCCGGCCTTGGCTAGCGCCATGAGCTCGTGGGCCTCCCGCAGCGTGCCGGTGAGCGTGCCTTCGACGGTCATGGCCTTGAGCACGAACATGGCAGCCGGCTGGGGGAAGTTGCCGCCCAGGAGGCCGGTCACCACCACCTTGCCGCCCTTGGCGAGCGCGCCGGTCGCAAACGCCAGCGATTTGTCGGAGCCGACGAAATCACATGCCGCGAACACGCCGCCGCCGGTCGCCTGCAGCACCGCCTTGCGAGCGTCGCGCTCGGCCGGATCGAACACCGCCGCGGCGCCGGCCTTGAGCGCCGCGTCGCGCTTTTTGCCATCGATGTCGGCGGCGAGCGGCGGCTGCGGAAACAGCGCGCCGGCGATGGCCAGGCCCATCATGCCGACGCCACCGAGGCCGACCAGCAGCGCCGGCCCGCGCGCGGCGTGCGGCGCGAGACGCTTGAGCGCCGAATAGGCGGTAAGCCCCGAGCACATCAGCGCCGCGGCGAACGACGGCGCAAGCGGCGCATAGTCGAGCAGGTAGCGCGGATGCGGCACCAGCACGTGCGAGGCAAAGCCGCCGTCGGCCGAAACGCCGAGGTGACGGTTGGTCGAGCACAGGTTCTCCTCGCCGGCGCGGCAGGCCGCGCAGGCGCCGCAGCCGATCCAGGGATAGACCGCGACCCGCGCGCCGGGCGCGACGTCCGGCGCCTCGGGTCCGGTGCGTTCGACCACGCCCGCGATCTCATGGCCGAGCGTGAATGGCAGCGTGCGGCCGGCGCGGACGTCGAGCGTCTTGCCGTCGGCCAGCGCGAAATAGCCGTCTTGGATATGCAGGTCGGAATGGCAGGCGCCGCAGCGCTCAACCCGGACCAGCACCTCGCTGCCTTTGGGTTCCGGGCAGTCGACGATGGTCTCGCACAGCGGCGCTTGATAGGCGGTGAGCGAGAGGCGGTGCAGCTTGGTCATCACAACAGTCTAGCACCCAAGCCAAACTCCCGATTGTCATTCCGGGACCGCACGCGGGGCCGGGCCTGGAATGACGGAGGAGAATGCATTCGCGAGCGCGACAAAGCCTTCGACCGGAATGTCCTCGGCGCGCGCGGTCGGTTCGATGCCGGCGGCGGCGAGCAGCGGCAACGGCTCGGCGCCGAGCGACCGCAGGCTCTGGCGCAGCATCTTGCGGCGCTGGCCGAACGCCGACTCGGTGACACGCTCGAGCAGACGGCGGTCGCAGGGTAACGGCTTGGCGCGCGGCACGAGCTCGATCAGCGACGAGGTCACCTTGGGCGGCGGCACGAAGGCGGATGGGTTGATGTCGAACAGGATCTTGGCCTGGCAGCGCCAGCCGGCCAGCACTGACAGCCGGCCGTAGGCCTTGCTGCCAGGCCCGGCGACGATGCGCTCGGCGACCTCGCGCTGGAACATCAGCACTAACCGGTCGAACCACGGCGGCCAAGGCTCGGTCGTAAGCCATAACACCAGCAGTGCGGTGGCGACGTTGTAGGGCAGGTTGGCGACGACGCGCGTCGGGCCGCCATCAAGCAGCGGCGCTGCGTCGAATACCAGCGCATCTGCTGAAACGACGGCGAGGCGGCCTGGATGGCAGGCGGCGATCTCCGAGAGCGCCGCGATGGCACGGACGTCGCGCTCGACCGCGATGACCTTGCGCGCGCCTTCCACGAGCAGCGCGCGCGTCAGCCCGCCCGGCCCTGGCCCGATCTCAACCACGGTGACGCCGTCGAGCGGACCGGCGGCACGCGCGATCCGGCCGGTCAGGTTGAGATCGAGCAGGAAATTCTGGCCGAGCGACCGCTTGGCGGACAGGCCGTGCCGCCGGATTACCTCGCGCAGCGGCGGCAAGTCATCGATCGGGTTCATGACTTTGGCTTTGTGTCCTGCGCGCAGCGCGGCACAAGGCGAAGCAACGTGTGCGCTGCAGACCGGGACGGTAACAGATATCGAGCCTGAAACGGTCCCGGATCAGCGGCGCTGCGCCGCATCCGGGACACGCGTGCGTCGCTGATCCGCCGCCGCCAGCCGCGCCGCAAGCTTGAGCGCGGCGATGAGGCTCGACGGATTGGCCTTGCCGGTGCCGGCGATGTCGAACGCCGTGCCGTGGTCGGGCGACGTGCGCACGAACGGCAGGCCGAGCGTAACGTTGACCGCATGGTCGAACGCCAGCGTCTTGATCGGGATCAGCGCCTGGTCGTGGTACATGCACAGCGCCGCGTCGTAGGTCTTGCGCGCCGCCTCATGGAACATGGCATCGGCGGCGAGCGGCCCGCGGGCGTCGATGCCGTCGGCGACCAATCGCTCGATCGCAGGCTTGATGATCGCGTCGTCCTCCTTGCCGAGCGTCGAATCCTCGCCGGCATGCGGATTGAGGCCGGCGACCGCGAGCCGCGGGCGGGCGATGCCGAAGCGCTCGACCAGATCGCGCGCCACCACCCGTCCGGTCTCGAAGATCAGATCGCGCGTCAGCCGCGCCGGCACCTCCTTGAGCGGCACATGGATGGTGACCGGAACCACGGCGACCTCCGGCGCCCACAGCATCATCACCGGCCAGGCCGGATTGCCGGTGTGCTCGAACGCCAGCTTGGCGAGATATTCGGTGTGGCCGGGATCGTCGAAACCCGACTTGTAGAGCACGCTCTTGGCCACCGGATTGGTCACGATCGCCGCCGCCGCGCCGGCGATCACATGCTCGACCGCGCGGTCGATCGAGGCGATCGCCGCCGGCGCGCTGGTGTCGTCGGGCTTCCCCGGCGGCGCCGTGGCCGACAGGCCGAGCTCAACCACCGGCACGGCGCGCGCAAACACCGTCGCCGCGGTCGCGGGCGTCGCGACCTCGATCGGCACGTCGAGGCCGAGAATGGCCGCGCGTCGCGTCAGGCATTGCGGATCGGCCAGCAGATAGAACGGCGGCAGATCGAGGGCTGCGCGGCGCTGCCAGGCGGCAAGCGTAATATCCGGCCCGATGCCTGCGGGCTCGCCCAACGTCAGCGCCAGGGGGCCTTGCGCCATCGCCCCGGCCTATCGGTATTCGATCATGGCTTGGCTGCGCAGTTCCTTGAGATAGGTCCGAGAGTGGCTCTCGAACTGCTCCTTGAACATTTCTTCGCGCGCCTCTTTCTTGGCCGGCGCGTTGTCGGAGTCCGACTGTCGCTTGCCACATAGCGCGAACACCTCGACGCCCTGAAGCGTCAATTCGGGCGAGGTCAGCTTGCCGATCTCGGTCTTTTCCAGGACCCCGCGCAGCGCCGGCGCCAGCTCGGACGAGCTCTTGACCACGGGCGTGCGCACCGCGACGTGCCGCATGCCGCGCGCCAGCGGCAATCCCTGCTCGCAGCTCTGGAAGCGGGCGCGCAGCGCCTCCGCCTCCTTGCGGCGCTCCTCGATCGCCGACTGCGGAGAGCCGCGCGGCACGACGAACAGGATCGGGTGCAGCGTGTAATCGTAGCCGACCGAGGAGGCGTCGTCCGGACGCTTGCTGGCAAGCCGCGCCTGGATGTCCTTGTCGCTGAACTGGAAGCTGCTCTGATAGCGGCCGCGGATGATCTGGCTCCAGACCATTTCGGCGCGAATCCGCGCCTTGATGGATTCGGCCTGGATGCCTTGCTTGTTGAGTTGCTCGGTGAATTCCTTTGGGCTGGCGCGCATGCGGCGCGCCATGTTGGCGTAGGCGTTGTCGACGTCCTTCTCGATGCCCTCGATCTGGAAGCGCTTGAGCAGCTGAACCTTCAGCTTCTCGTCAATCAGCTCGTCGATCACGTCCTTGCGCGCCGGAGCCTTGTGGGTCGAGGCCTGGATCAGCTTGCTGCGCTGCTCGATATCGTAATTGGTGATCGGATCGCCATTGACGATCACCGCGACGAGTTGCGCCTCGGCGCGCCCGACCGGCGCGAGCATCGCCGCAGCGGCGAGCGCCGCGGCCAAGGCCAGGCGATACGGGGAGATGGCGAATGCGGACATCGGTGTCATCGGACCCTTCATTCAAGGCTCTGCGCCGGCGTAAGGATTCCTCCCTCGAAGTCGTTGGCGCGCGCGCGCCGCCATTCTACGCCCATGGCTATTGTGGGGTGCTGGCGAGCGTATAGCCAAGCGACGTTCCGCCCAGGGTGCGCAGCGTCAACTGCAGCAGGATCCTCTGATCGGCCGTGGTATTGCCGCTGTATGTGTAGCTGGTCGTATAGTTCAGGGCCATAATGAGGCAATCGTCGATATAGCCAATGCCGAACGAGGTGCTCGCGACCTTGTGCGCGTCGAGGTCGTAGCGGATCGAGCCGTTGACCGCCCAATTGTTCGTCAGCTTGAGGTAGGCGGTGCCGACGACGCCCTCGCGGCGGGTGAGAAAGCCAATCAGCGGTTGCGCATCGTAACTGCCGTACAGCGCGCTTACGGCGATGCGGTCGAAGCGCGCGCTGGCCTCGGCTTCGAACCGGCGCAGCGCAAAGGTCTGCTGGTCGAAGCGATAGCGCGTGACGAAGCTGAAAACCGAGTCCGGCTGGTAAGCGACGCGCGCCACATAGTCCGAGATGTTGGTGTCGAGGCCGCTGTTGAGGCCGGTGTTGGTGCTATCAGCGACCGCAAACGAGTTGGTGCCGAACAACTGATACGATTGGCCGAACAGCACATTGACGTTGCCGCCGCGATTGAACTGGGCGATGTATTGCACGCCGACGTTGGCACGGCCGCCGCCCTCGACGCGGTCCCATCCGGCGAACTTGTTGACCTTGAACAGGTTGCTGTCGTCGAACACCAGGCTCTGCGAATCCTCGTTCGGCAGCTTGCCGATGTTGGGCTCGTCCGGCCGCACGATCAACTGCCCGATCGGCTCGATCGTCTGCGTGCCCCAGGATTGCACGTTGATGAACGGGTAGCGGTACTCGAGGCCGACCGTCGGCATGAAGCGGAACGCCGTGCTGTCGCCGGGCGGCAGATAGTTTGAGGTGCCGGGATCGGGATGGATCGACATCGCCGCGGCGTCGCCCCGGAGGCTCACGAACGGCGTGAAAATCTGCCCGAACGGGTCGGTGTAGCTGGTCTTCCACTGCGCCTCGGTGGAGACGCGCGAGTAGGTGCCGGCGATGCCGCGCAGCAGGCAATTGGCCGGAATCTTCACCGCCGGATCGGCGGTCGTCGGAGCGCATTGGCCGGTGGCGATCGCGGTCGCGGTGATCGGGTCGAAAGCCGCGCCGCTGCGGCTCAGGCTGGTGAGGTTGCTGCGAAAGCCGAGCTCGCCGCCGAACACCGATTGGCCGAACACGTAGACGTGGTCGATCACTGGATGGATGATTGGAATCCGGCTCTGAACGTCGGCCTCGGAAAATCCGTAGTAGTAGATGGCGCGGGCGTCGAAGTAGCTGCGATCGCCGCGGCCGGCGAGGTAAAGCTGCGAGATGCCTTCGGTCGGGGCCCAGCGCAAGAAGTTGGTGTTGCGCTGATAGGTGCCAAGTCCGTAGTCCTGATAGAACGTCGCGTCCGACGGCAGAATGCCGTCCCAACCCCATGTCCACTTGTCGCTGAGCGAGAACTGGCCCGCGGTTTCGATGCTGCCGCGGAAGTCGCGATAGCCGGGCGTCGGAGGACCGCCGTCGGTGCGCAGGAATACGTCCTTGTTGAGCTGATAGATGCCATTGAGGCGGATCATGTAGGCGCCGCTTTCCAGCCGCTGGCGCCATTCGCCCTTCAACAGCACGCCCTGGTTGGTCATCAGCCGTGGCGAAAACGTCAGGTCATAGTCCGGCGCGAGCGCCCAGTAGTACGGGATCTCGACCATCGCTCCGAATTTGGAGCTGTAGCCCATCGTCGGGATCAAGAAGCCCGACTTGCGCTTCACCGTCGGGTCGGGCGCAGAGAAGTACGGAAAATAGGCGACCGGATAGCCGAAGAATTCGAGGCGCGCATCCTCGAAGTACATCATCTTCTCGCCCTTGTCGTGAATCATGCGCGCGCCCTTGACCTGCCAGAGCGGCGGCTTCTTGGGATCGTCCTTGCATGGTTCGCAGGCGGTATAGACGCCGCTGTGAAACACCGTGTAGCGGTCATTCGAGCGCTCGGCGGTCGCAGCCGCCATGCGCGTATTCTCCGATCCGTCACGGCGCACCGAGTTGACAAACCCGTCGCGGAAGTCGTCGCTCAGATTCATCTGATCGGCATAGGTGATCGTGCCGTCGCCTTCGGTCAGCCGCACATTGCCTTCCGCGAACAGCCGCTTGCTCTTCTCGTCATAGGTGACCTTGTCGGCCTCCAGCGCGCTGTTGGAATAGTAGATCTGCACGTTGCCGACGGCGGAAACGCGCTTGTTGGTGTAGTCGTATTGAATCTCGGTCGCCTGCAGCAGCATCGGCGTCGGCGCGCCCGGCGGCCGTTGCAAGAGCGGCGGCTTCGGCCGGGCCGGCGGCGGCGGGAAGTCGAACTGAACCTGGGCCTGCACCGGCACGGAATTGAGCGCGCAAGCGACCACAAGCGCCGCCGCACTCAGAAGGACCAACCCGACCTGTCGCACCCGCCTACGCCACAACCACGCCCGGGTGCCGGCATCGAACGCCATCACCCGTCCTCCTGGTACAGCAGCGCGACCAGACCGATCAGCGATCCGATCACCGCGGGCATCCACGCGCCCACGGTCGGCGGCAGCAGCTCGGCCTTGCTCAGGTCGTCGGCCACCTTCGACAGCACGTAGAGCAGGAATCCGGACGTCAGCCCACCCAACACCATTTTCTGCACGCCGCCGAAACGAAAGAACCGCAGGCTGAATGCCGCGGCGAGCAAGACCATCGCCGCCAGCATGAACGGCCGCGAGATCAACTTCTGGAATTGCAGGTGATAGCCGGCGGCGCGCAGCCCGGCGCGCTCGGCGAGGTCGATGAAGTATGGAAGTTGCCAAAACGGCACGGTCTCCGGCGTCGAGAAGGTCTCGCGCACCTGCTCGGGCGTCAGGTTGGTGTCGAGCTGGTAGCTCGCGCGCTCGCTCGGCGGCGTGCCGGGGGCATAGACGCGCGCTTCGGCGAGCTGCCAGTGGCCGGCTCGCAGCGCCGCGCTCTTGGCCTCGACCCGTTCGAGGAAATGACCGTCGAGATCGAACACGAAAGCGGTGACGTTGCTCAGCAGCACGCCTTGTTCGCGGCTGGTGGTGGCGTTGACGATCGATTGTCCCTTGTCGCTGCGCTGCATCACCCAGAAGCCGTTGACGGTCTGCTGCAGGCCGCTTTGCGCGCCGCCGGAAATCTCCGCCTCAAGGCGCTTGGAACGCTCGGCGAGCACAGCGGCAATCGGGTTGAAAATGGCGGTCGCTACGATGCCGACCAGGATAGCGATGACGACGGCCGGCGCCGTGAACTGCCACGCCGACATGCCCGCCGCGCGCGACACCACGAGCTCAAGCCGCCGCGACAGATCGAGGAAGCTCGACATTGCGCCGATCAGGACGCAGAACGGCAGGATGCGCTCGGCGATCTGTGGCACGCGAAACAGCGAGATCTTGGCGATGGTCACCGCCGATACGCCGGGAATGTCGCCCATCCGCCGCATCATCTCGACGTAATCGAGCAGCACGACCATCGCGAACAGGCCGCCGATCACCGCCATCAGCGTGTTGAAAAAGCGACGACCGAAGTAGCGCGCGAGCGTGCCGGTCATGGCGTCTGCCCCGCCGTTGCGCCGATCCGCTTGAGATACCACTCGCTGATCGTATTCATCAGGCGGGTCGCGTACGCCGGCGGCTCGATGATCAGGCCTTTCGAGATCGCGTAGCCGCCGCCCACCAGCGTGCCGCCGATCAAGAGATATTGGATGAAAACGGCAGAGGGGTAGTTCAGGGTCACAATCGTGCCGGCAAAGCCGGCGAGTTGCAGCGTCGCCACGCTGACGATCACGGCGAGCAGCGACCAGGTCGTGCTCTGACGCGTGGTGCGGGGCGCGCCCAGGAACGTGTAGGCGATCACCACGAACGCGATTGGATAAAACAGCCCGAGAATCCGGTCGTGAAACTCGGCCCAGAACTGGCGTTGCTGGTCCTTGAAATTCGGCTCTTTGGGGTCGGGTGAGGTCAGCTCCCACAGGTAGCGCTCGCGCACCGACAGTTTGACGTTGAGCGGACGGTGCGACGCGAACCGCGTCAGGTCGAAGGCATAGCGCTCGAAGCGCACGATGTTCGGATCGCGCGATTTGGTTTCATGGCGCTGGATGTTGCCGTTCTCCAGAATGAGAAAGCTGCCATGTTCGGTCTTCAGGATCTCGCCTTGTTCGGCGATGATGGTGACGCGCTCCTTGTCGTCGCGCCGGTCGTCCAGCATGATGCCGACCAGCAACCCGTTGGGCCGGCGCTCGCGGATGTGAAAGGCGAGGCCGCGATCGATCGGCGTGAAGCGGCCCGGCTGGACGATGTTGGTGACGAGATCGGCGCGCGCCTCGATGATGCGGTCGCGCAGCATGCGCAGCCCCGCCGGCGCGACATAGGCGATGACGACCGAGAGCATCGCGGTGACCAACAGCGTGACCGCCGCGAACGGCCAGAACAGCCGCCACGGCCGCATGCCGGCACCGTTCATGACGATGATCTCGGAATCGTTGCTGAGCTTTTGCAGCATGTGCGCGACCGCGATCACCAGCGCGATCGGTGTCAGCACCTGAACCACCAGCGGGATGATCAGCCCGGTGATGCCGATGAACACCAGGATGGTCTGGCCTTGGCTGGTGATCAGGTCGATGTCGCGCAGCGCCTGGGTAAGCCAGATCGCTGCGGTCAGGCTGACCAACACCAGCACAAACGCGCCGAACGCGCTGCGAAAGATGTAGCGGCCGATTGACCCCATCCGCCTGGTCGTCCCCACGTTCGGCCGAACCGCCACGCGCGCGGACGCCCGCGTCCGGCGTGTCCCCGTGATGGCGGACCGCTACCCCTCGTTCACTATCCCTTGATCGGTCGACAAAATGGCTTCGGCATGGCAAACCCGTTGAACATGCACAACAAACCGTTAATTCGGCTGAGCTGTGCTCAGCCGGCCCCACGCCGCTCGGTCGGGCCCGCCGATAGGCGCCCGGATTATGGCATCCCACACCGGTCTTTGCAGGCCGGTCCGGCCACGCCATAACGACGCGCCGCCGCCGCAAAGGACGTTGCCATGGCCGATGCCCGCAAGCCTGAATTCGTCGCGTTTGCATCACCCAGCAAGGGTGTTCTTGTCTTGTTCTGCGAGGAAGGGTTGAAGCTCGGCCCGGCCGCCCGCAGGGCGCTGGCGCCGGCCGGCGATCTGCTGCAGCGCGCCGCCGCGGCCGACCGCTTCACCGGCAAAAAGGGCAGCTCGCTCGACATCGTCGCCCCGTCCGGACTAGCCGCCACCCGCCTGGTGGTGCTGGGAGTGGGCAAGGCCCCCAAATTCAAGGCCCAGGACCTGGTCAAGCTCGGCGGTGCCGCGGTCGGCAAGGTTCCGGCGATCGCAAGCTCGGCCACGATCGTGGCGGAGCTTTCCTCCGGCGCGCTCAAGCCCGAGCAGAGCGCGGAGCTCGCGCTCGGCACCCAGCTGCGGTCCTACGTGTTCGATCGCTACAAGACCAAGCGCAAGGAGGGCGAGGAGCCGCCAACCAAGCTGCAAGTTTCGATCGCGGTCGCCAATGTGCCGGCCGCGCAAAAGGCTTGGCATGCGCGCGAGGCGGTGGCCGAGGGCGTGATCATGGCGCGCGATCTGATCAACGAGCCGGCCAACGTGCTCTATCCCGAAGAGTTCGCGCGCCGCGCCGGCGCGCTGAAGAAGGCCGGCGTCGCAGTCGAGGTGCTCGACGTGCCGGCGATGAAGAAGCTCGGCATGAACGCCTTGCTCGGCGTCGGCCAAGGGTCGCGCAAGGACAGCCGCGTGGTGATCATGCGCTGGAACGGCGGCAAGAAGGGCGCGCCGCCGGTCGCCTTCATCGGCAAGGGCGTGTGCTTCGACACTGGCGGCATTTCGATCAAGCCGGCCGCCGGCATGGAGGACATGAAGGGCGACATGGCGGGCGCGGCCTGCGTCGTAGGCTTGATGCACGCGCTGGCGTCGCGCCGCGCCCGCGTCAACGCGGTCGGCGCCATCGGTCTGGTCGAGAACATGCCGGACGGCAACGCCCAGCGGCCGGGCGACATCGTCAAGACCATGAACGGCCAGACCATCGAGATCATCAACACCGACGCCGAAGGCCGGCTGGTGCTGGCTGACGTGCTGCATTACGTCAACACGCGCCACAAGCCGAAATTCATGATCGATCTGGCGACGCTGACCGGCGCGATCATCGTCGCGCTCGGCCAGGAATACGCCGGGTTGTTCTCGAACGACGATCGGCTGTGCGACCGGCTCGCCAAAGCCGGACAGGCGACCGGCGAACAGGTCTGGCGCATGCCGCTCGGTCCCGAATACGACAAGCTGATCGACTCGAAATTCGCCGACATGAAAAACACCGGCGGCCGCTGGGGCGGCTCGATCACGGCCGCGCAATTGCTGGCGCGCTTCGTCGGCAAGACGCCGTGGGCGCACCTCGACATCGCCGGCACCGCGCTCGGCTCCCCGCAGAGCGACATCAACAAGAGCTGGAGCTCGGGCTGGGGCGTGCGGTTACTCAATCAGCTCGTGCTCGATCATTACGAGCGCTAGGAAACACGCGACCACCGCATGACCGAGATGCTGTTCTATCACCTTCAGAGGCAGCCGCTGGAGCGCGTGCTGCCGCAGCTCCTGGAGCGCTCGTTCGAGCGGGGCTGGCGCGTGGTGGTGCAGGCGGCCTCCGACGAGCGTGTCGATGCGCTCGATGCCCATCTGTGGACCTACCGCGACGACACGTTCTTGCCGCACGGCACCGCGCGCGACGCGGAGGCTGCGGCGCATCCGATCGTGCTTACCACCGCGGACCATAATCCGAACGGCGCGAACGTGCGCTTCCTGGTCGATGGCGTGCCGGTGCCAACGGACGCGGCGAGCTACGAGCGCATCGTGCTGCTGTTCGACGGCGAGGATGAGGACGCGGTGGCGGCGGCGCGGGCGCGCTGGGGCGAGGCCAAGGCGCAGGGTTTTGACGTGACCTATTGGCAGACCGACGAGAATGGCCGGTGGGTCAAGAAGGCCTGAGCCATCGTTGAGCAGTTGCGGCTGCCGCGATGGTGACGCAAAGTTGCGCTTACGACGTGTTGCGGGTCGGATAATCGGGGAACTGACGTGCGGACAACGGTAGGATTTGCGGTGCTTTCGGTCGGGTTTGCGCTCGGCGCGTGCAGCAGCTTGCCGGATGTCGATACGTTCCGGGCGTTCGACACCACGGTGCTGTTCCGGCCCTATTCGGTAACGAGCTTCCGCGACAAGCCGCTCGCCCCGATCACGGCGGAGGATCTTGTCGACTCGGAGGGCCGCTGCGCCGGCATGGCCGCGTCGGCCGACGGCGAGGGCGGCGTGCCGGCGCGGTCCGTCGTCGATCGCGCTCGAAATGACCGAATGCGAGGTGGTCCGCCGGGTCGGCGCGCCGCAGCAGGTCGATGTCGGCGGCAGCGGCGAGCGCATCAGCACGCTGACCTATGTCAGCGGCCCGCGGCCTGGCATCTATCGCTTCGCCGGCGGCCGCCTCAAATCGATGGAGCGCGGCCCCGAGCCGTTGCCGACGGCGGCCAAGCCCGCCAAGCGGCCCGCCAAGCCGAAGAAGACCGCGAACGGCTAGTGTCCCGAACCCGAAGTTCGCACGATTGCGCGGCGAGCTCTTTTGCGAACTTCGGGTTCAAAGGGACACTAGAATCATAATGTTGCTAGTGTCGCTTTGATTCGGAAGTTCGCTCAGGAGCGCGCTGAGAACTCGGGCGAACTTCCGAATCGCGACACTAGTTCGTCGCGGCGTGCAGTTCGGAGCCGGCGGCAAGCCATTCTTCCTCGGCTTGCGCGAGCGCCGCGGCATGGCCGGCGCGCGTCTTGGCGAGCGCCGCCGCGTGCGCCGGGTCGCGCGCGAACAGGGCGCCGTCGGCGAGCGTGACGTCGAGCTTCTCGATCTCGCGAGCGAGCCGGGCGATCTCGGCTTCGGCGCGCGTCAGGCGCTCGCGCAGCGGCTTGGCTTCGGCGCGGCGCGCGGCCGAGGCTCGGCGCTCGCCGGCGGAGCGCGCGGGCTTGGCTTGCCGCTGGTCGCCGCCGGCGTCGTCGCGGTCCGACAGCACGTGCCGCCGGTAGTCTTCGAGATCGCCGTCGAATGGCGTGACCTTGCCGCCCGCCACCAGCCAGAGCCGGTCGGCGCAGGCGTCGAGCAGATGGCGGTCGTGCGACACCAGGATCGCGGCGCCGGGATAGTCGTTGATCGCCTCGATCAAGGCGGCTCGGCTGTCGATGTCGAGATGGTTGGTCGGCTCGTCGAGGATGAGCAGATGCGGACCGCCGAAAGTCGCAAGCCCGAGCATCAGCCGCGCCTTCTCGCCGCCCGACAATGTTGCCACCGGCTTGTCGGCGGCTTGCGCGGAAAAGCCCATGGCGCCTGCGATGGCGCGCACCTTGGCTTCCGCCGCATCCGGCATCAGCTTGCGGACGTGGTCGTAGACGCTTGCGTCCGAATTCAATTCGTCGAGCTGATGCTGAGCAAAATAGGCGATCTTGAGCCGCGGCGCGCGCGTGATCGTGCCGGCGAACGGCTGCAGCCGCGCCGCGATCAGCTTGACCAGGGTGGACTTGCCGTTGCCGTTGGCGCCGAGCAGCGCAATGCGGTCGTCATTGTCGATCCGCAGCGTCAGGTTGTTCAGCACCGGCTCCCCGGCAAGGTAGCCGACTGTGACGTCGTCGAGCGCCACGATCGGCGGCGACAGCAGCTTGTCCGGCTCGGGGATTCGGATCGGCAGCACTTCGCTGGTGACGAGCGTCGAAACCGGCGCCATCTTCTCCAGCATCTTGACGCGCGACTGCGCCTGCCGCGCCTTCGACGCCTTGGCCTTGAAGCGGTCGATGAACGCCTGGATGTGCTTGCGCTGCGCCTCCTGCTTCTTCGCCATCTTCTGGTCGAGCACCAGGCGCTCGTTGCGCAGCCGCTCGAAATCGCTGTAGCCGCCGCGGTAGAGCGTGAGCTTGCGGTTTTCCAACGACAGGACCTGCTCGACCGAAGTGTCGAGCAGGTCGCGGTCGTGGCTGATCACGATCATGGTGCGCGGATAGCGCGCGAGATGATCCTGCAGCCAGAGCGTGCCTTCGAGATCGAGGTAGTTGGTCGGCTCGTCGAGCAGCAGCAGGTCGGGTTCGGCGAACAGCGTCGCCGCCAGCGCCACCCGCATCCGCCAGCCACCGGAGAATTCCGAGCAGGGCCGTTCTTGTTCCGCGGCCGAGAAGCCAAGACCGGACAAGATCGAAGCCGCGCGCGCCGGTGCCGCGTATGCCCCGGTGTCGGCCAGCCGGGTCTGGATTTCGGCGATCTCATGCGGGTCGCGCTCGGTGGCGGCGCGCTCCAGGAGCCGCGAGCGCTCGCGGTCGGCCTTGAGCACCACGTCGATCAGGCGCTCGGGGCCGTCTGGCGCCTCCTGTGCCAGCCGGCCGACGCGCCACCGCTGCGGCATCTCGACCTCGCCGTGCTCGGCCGCGACGTCGCCGGTGATGACATTGAACAATGTGCTCTTGCCGCTGCCGTTGCGGCCAACGAAGCCGATCCGCGCGCCGTCCGGAATCCGAACCGTGGCGCGCTCGATCAACAGCCGGCCGGCGATGCGGACGGAAAGGTCGTCGATGATCAGCATGGCGCGCGCTCTATGGCCGAGCGCGCCGCGCGACGCAATCCCCATTGCGCCGCGCCAGGCCGCAAGCAATGCTGGTGCGTCCCGCTAGTGTCCCGAACCCGAAGTTCGCATCATTGTGCAGGAGGCCGATCATGTGTTTGCCCGGATGCCAAGAGGCGGTGCAGGAGGCGGTGCGAGCCGCGCTCAGCCGCCGTGGATTCTTCAAGGGCGCTGCCGCCGCGGGCTTCGCCGCGGCCGCGGTCGAGCCGGCGTTCGCCGCCACCAGGGCCGCGCGCCCGCCGCGCCAGTTCAAGGCGGTGGTCGACCTCACCCACACCATGTCGCCGGAATTTCCGACCTTCTTCGGCGTGCCGGGCATCGAGCTGCAGAAACAGTACGATTTCAAGAAGGACGGCTTCAATCTCAACTGGTGGCGCATCGTCGAGCACGCCGGCACCCATCTCGATGCGCCAATTCACTTCTCGGCGGACGGCGCGACCGCCGAGAAGATCGTCGCGGGCGAGCTGGTGACGCCATTGGCGGTGATCGATGTGCGCAAGCAGGCCGAGAAGAACCCCGATTATCTGGTCGGGCTTGAGGACCTTCGGCTGTGGGAAAAGCAATTCGGCCGCCTTCCGGACCATTGCTGCGTTGCGATGCTGTCGGGCTGGGCTCAGCACGTCGGCGACGGAGCCAAATACACCGGCAAGGACGCGGCCGGCACGTTCCACTTTCCGGGCTTTGCTCCGGCGCTCGCCGAATGGCTGGTGCGGGAGCGAAAGGTGCTCGGGCTTGCGGTCGACACGCTATCGCTCGACAACGGCGCCTCGAAGGACTTCAAGACCCACCACATCTGGCTGCCGTCCGGTCGCTGGGGATTGGAGAACGTCGCCAATCTCGACAAGCTGCCGCCGGCCGGCGCCACGCTGGTCGTAGGCCTGGCCAAGGTGAAGGATGCAACAGGCGGCCCAGCCCGGCTTTTCGCCCTGGTCTGATCTGCTATCGTTTGGAGCGCGTAGACCGGGTCTGTCGCCCGGTCCACGGCGCGCGGCAGGGGAGGGCGCAATGGGCGGCAATTATCAAAAGTATCTTGCGGAAGTGTTCGGCACCGCGGTGCTGGTGCTGATCGGGTGTGCGTCGATCGTGGCCGAAGGGTTTGGCGCGGCTGCGCCGATCGGCTTCATCGGTATCGGCATGACGTTCGGCATGACGGTGACGGCGATGGCCTTCGCCATCGGCCCGGTGTCGGGCTGCCATCTCAACCCGTCGGTGACGGCGGCGGTGTGGGCGTCGGGCCGGATGAGCACCAACGACGCCATCGGCTACATCGTCGCGCAGCTGATCGGCGGCATCATCGGCGCCGGCATCCTCTACATCATCATGACGGGCAAAACCGGCGGCTATAACGTCGCCACCAGCGGGCTCGGACAGAACGGCTGGTCGAGCTTCAGCTTGACCTCGGCGATCATCGCCGAATTCGTCGGCACGCTGATCTTCACGCTGGTGATCCTCGCGGTCACCGGCAGCAAGGGCAGCACGCCGATGGCCGGCCTGATCATCGGGCTCACGCTCATGGTCATCCACTTCGCGTTCATCCCGGTGTCGGGTGCCTCGGTCAATGGCGCGCGCAGCCTTGGCCCGGCGCTGTTCGTCGGCGGCACGGCGCTGGCGCAGGTCTGGATGTATCTCGTGGTCCCGACCATCGCCGGTGCGGTGGCGGGTTGGCTGATCAAGTCGAAGACCCTCGACATCTGATCATTGCGAACGGCGAAAGCCCCGGTCTCGCAACCGCGAGGCCGGGGATTTCTTTGGATAGTGGCTTAACCGCAGACGTAGACGCGGCGCAGCACGGTCTCGCCGAAGCGATTGATCGCCCAGACGTTGCGATAGCAGGAGTCGTAGGCGACGAGGCCGAGGCCGATTCCGCCACGGACGAAGTGGCCGTGATGGCCGTGATGGAAGCCGCCGCCGCCCTTGCCGCCCTTGGCATCGGCGGGGGTCGCGGTGAGCGAAGCGGTGCCGAGCGCGGCAATGGCGGCGACGGCGAGTGCGGTCTTGCGGATCATGGTGGTCTCTCCTTGGGTCGGATGCGTCAGCACATCCCTGCCTGTTCAGTCGCCCGGCACGTGCGGAAGTTCACGGCGCAAAATCGTGAACTGGCTTGAACCTGGTGCGACCTTGCGGCGACGCGTGCCGCCTTGCCGCTCGCCGGGGCGGCCGCTATAAGCCCGCCGACGCCCGCGCGCTGCCCGCGCCCATGGGCAATCCCGAGAGACGACGACATGGCGATCGAGCGTACGTTTTCGATAATCAAGCCGGATGCCACCGCACGGAACCTCACCGGTGCGATCAACGCCATGATCGAGCAGGCGGGCTTGCGGATCGTCGCGCAGAAGCGCGTGCGCATCAGCCGCGCGCAGGCCGAGACGTTTTACGCCGTGCACAAGGAGCGGCCGTTCTTCCGCGAGCTGGTGGATTTCATGATCTCCGGACCGGTGCTGGTCCAGGTGCTCGAGGGCGACAACGCGATCGCGAAATACCGCGACCTTATGGGCGCCACCGATCCGGCCAAGGCCGCGGCCGGTACCATCCGCAAGGTGCACGCCAAGTCGATCGGCGAGAATTCGGTGCATGGTTCCGACGCGGCCGACACCGCGGCCAAGGAAATCAGCCAGTTCTTCGCCGGCAACGAGATCGTCGGATAGCGGAAATGTCATCGGTGGGCTCGCCCTGCGTGCTGGTCAAGGCGCAGTGGGCACCTGTAGATTAGGTGCAAAGCGAACGGGCCGGGCAGGGCCACTGAAGACATCAGGGCGGGAACAAACGGGAGTTTCAGGTGAGCTATCTTTGGGCGGACATTCTCCAGCCGGCGTTTTGGATCGCGGTCGGCCAGATCATCTGGATCAACATTCTGCTGTCCGGTGACAACGCGGTCGTGATCGCGCTCGCCTGTCGTTCACTGCCGCCCAAACAGCGCTTCTGGGGCATCCTGCTCGGCGCCGGAGCGGCCGTGGTGCTGCGTATTTTCTTCACCGTCATCATCGCCCAGATCATGGGCATCATATTCCTCAAGCTGGTCGGCGGTTTGTTGCTGCTGTGGATCGCGGTCAAGCTCTTGGTGCCGACCGAGGAGCACGGCGAGGAAAGCGTTAAAGCCGGCGACACGCTGTTACGTGCGGTTTGGCTGGTGACGGTCGCCGACATCGTCATGAGTCTCGACAACGTCATCGCCATCGCTGCGGCGGCGGAAACCGCGGCGATGCGGGTCGATATCGACCATGCGCTCACGATCAAGACCACCTTGATTGTGTTCGGTCTTGCCACCAGCGTTCCGCTGATCATCGCGGGGAGCGCGCTGCTGATGAAAATCATGGAACGCTATCCGATCCTGGTGTGGGCCGGCGCGGGACTGCTGGGTTGGGTGGCGGGCGAGATCATCGTCAAGGATGCGGCTGTGGTCGCCTACATGGGCCAGGAGTTCGTCGACAAGGCCCACCTCTGGGCGGCCGGCGTCGGCGCGGTGTTCGTGATTGGGCTCGGCTGGCTGATCCGGCGCGGGCGGCACAAAGGCGCGCTGGAGCATCCACTGATCGTCGATCCGCCGGGCCCGGAGGAGTTTCCCCGGCCGGCGGCTGAGCAGGCGCGCGACCGAGTCTAGTGTTATGCTGGGCGGATGAATCAACCTGTCCGCCCGTTGCCGCAGCCCATCCGGATCGGCGCCTCCGCCTGTCCGCATGATTGCCCTTCGACCTGTGCGCTCGAGGTCGAAATTCTCGACGAGCGCACCATCGGCCGCGTGCGCGGCGCGCCGGACAACGCCTACACGGCGGGCGTGATCTGCGCCAAGGTCGCGCGCTATGCCGAGCGCATCCACCATCCCGGACGCGTGACGCAGCCATTGCGGCGGACCGGCGGGAAGGGTGCCGGGGCGTTCGAGCCGATCTCCTGGGACACGGCGCTCGATCTCGTCGCCGAGCAATTCCTGCAAGCCGAGCGCCGCGATGGCGCGCAGGCGGTCTGGCCGTATTACTACGCCGGGACCATGGGCCTGGTGATGCGCGACGGCATTCACCGGTTGCGCCACGCCAAGAATTATTCCGGATTCCATTCCACCATATGTGTCAACGCCGCCTACACCGGCTTTGCCGCCGGCACCGGCCGCATCGCCGGCGCCGACCCGCGCGAGATGGCGAAGTCCGATCTGGTGGTGATCTGGGGCACCAATCCGGTCAACACCCAGGTCAACGTGATGACGCATGCGGTGCATGCCCGCAAGGAACGCGGCGCCAAAATCGTTGCGGTCGACGTCTACATGAACGGCACCATGGAGCAGGCCGACCTTGCGGTGCTGGTCAAGCCCGGTACCGACGGCGCGCTGGCCTGCGCGGTGATGCATTGCCTGTTCCGTGACGGCAAGGCCGATTGGGCCTATCTCGACAAATACACCGATGCGCCGCGCGAGCTGGAGGCGCACGTGCGCACGCGTGGGCCGGATTGGGCCAGCGCCATTACCGGCTGCCCGGTCGCGACCATTGAGGAGTTCGCGCGGCTGGTCGGCGCGACCAAGCGCGCGTTCTTCCGGCTGGGCTACGGCTTTGCGCGTTCGCGCAACGGCCCGGTCAACATGCACGCGGCGAGCTGCATTCCGGCGGTGACCGGCGCCTGGTTGCACGAGGGCGGCGGCGCGTTCCACAACAACGCCGACATCTACCACTGGAACAAGTCGATGATCGAAGGCTCGGACCTGCGGGACAAATCGATCCGCATGCTCGACCAGTCGCGCGTCGGCGCAATCCTGACCGGCGACCGCGACGCGCTGAAGGACGGCCCGCCGATCACCGCCATGCTGATTCAGAACACCAATCCAGTGTCGGTGTGCCCCGATCAAGAGACGGTCAAGCGCGGCTTCGCGCGCGAGGACCTGTTCGTCTGCGTGCACGAACAGTTCATGACCGAAACCGCCAAGATGGCCGACGTCGTGCTGCCGGCGACCATGTTCATGGAGCACGACGACGTCTATCAGGCCGGCGGCAGCCAATACATTCTGCTCGGCCCGAAGCTGATCGAGCCGCCGGGCGAGTGCCGCTCCAACCACGAGGTGATCTGCGGGCTGGCGAAGCGCGTCGGCGCCAAGCATCCGGGCTTCGAGATGACGGCGCGCGAGCTGATCGACTGGACGCTGCAAAAGTCCGGCTGGGGCACGCTCGAGCGGCTGGAACGGGACAAGTGGATCGACTGCCAGCCGGATTTCGAGACCGCGCATTACATCAAGGGCTTTGCCTATCCGGACGGCAAGTTCCGTTTCAAGCCGGATTGGCCGAAGGTGCCGTTCCGGCAAGCGATCCACACGGGCCCGATCGCCGAGATGCCGAAGCTGCCGGACCATTGGACCATCATCGAGCAGGCCGACCAAAGCCATCCGTTCCGGCTCGCGACCTCGCCGTCGCGCGGCTTCCTCAACTCCACCTTCAATGAAACGGCATCATCGCGCGCCAGCAACCGCGGCCGGCCGGACGTCATGATCCATCCGGCCGACGCCGCGCCGCTCGGCATCGTCGACGGCGCGGCGGTGGTGATGGGAAACCAGCGCGGCGAGGTGCGCCTGCACGCCCGCCTGTTCGAGGGCGTGCGGCGCGGCGTGCTGATCGCTGAATCGGTCTGGCCGAACGACGCCTATCCGGACGGCCGCGGCATCAACACCGTCACCGGCTCGGATGCGATCGCGCCGTTCGGCGGCGCCGCCTTCCACGACAACAAGGTGTGGATCAGGCTAGCCCGCGCCGCCGAGGGCGCGGCCCGTTGAATAGGGCTGCGCCTGAAGGAGCCGGCGCGGGCAACATCAACAATACTCGGCCGCGTGGCCGCCGGCCGTGCGACGGCGCTTTCAGCGATGGCCGTGCTCAGATTTCCCAGCCGAGCTTGCGGTCGAGCGAGTAGGGGCCGCCGCCGCGCAACGCGATCGCCGCCCAGATCAGGCCCCAGAACAGCGGATATTCCCAGCCGCCGCCCTGCGCGGCCTTGCTCCATGAGTAGTCGATCAGGCCTTTGCCCCAATGCGCCACGAACACGATCACCAGAAACTGGATGCCGATCGCGACCGCAAACACACGAGTGAACAGGCCGAGGATGATGCAGATGGCGCCGACGGTTTCCAGAAACCAGACGATGCAGGCCATCAGATAGGCGGGCTCGATACCGCGCCGCGCCATGCTGTTCTGCGCAAAGCCGGCAAGGGTCGCGGTCGACAACTTGATGATGCCGTGGACGAGCAGCGTGCAGCCCGCCGTCAGGCGGACGATCAGATACGACAGGTCGGCGGATTGGGCATAAAGCGGCGCCAGCGCCGGAATCACGGGTCGTGGATCTTGAGTCATTGCCATGGTCTACCCCCTTTGGGCGCGACGGCGCCCTCCCTGAGTCCCGGTTTGGTTTGCAACGTCGTCTGGTCGCCGGGCTTGCGACAATATTACCTCAGCAAGACGTTGATTGCAGGCCCAACCGCTGTCCGAATTGACGCAAGGGGTGCTTGCCCGCCGATTTATGACAAGAAATCGGCGGGATCGAATGGCTTCCCGAGGCGACAGGTGTTTGTCGGCTTTGCGGAAACCGCGCGGAAAGCACGTGAAGCGGCCAAGCCTTGCTTGGGCCGCATTTTTGCTGTCTTCTGGCGCCGCAACAGGATTTTGGCCGTTCCGGCCGCACCGTCATCGACGTGGACGCTTCGGATCATCAACCAAAACCCGAGTTGTGGCGCGGAGTGCAGCGATGCAGTCCACGTCTCATCCATGCATGATAGAGAGCTAGGAGACCGACGATGCAAAAGGGCACCGTCAAGTGGTTCAATCCGACGAAGGGTTACGGGTTCATCAGGCCGTCGACCGGCGACAAGGATGTGTTCGTTCACATCTCGGCCGTCGAGCGGGCAGGTCTATCCACCCTCAATGAAGGCCAAACCGTCGAATACGAACTTGTTACCGGACGCAATGGCAAAACGTCCGCCGAAAATCTCAAAGTGGGATGACGGTTTCTGCCTAACGGGGTGCTATCCCGTAACCCCCGGCTTCGGCTGGGGGTTTTGTTTTGTCGGGCGGCGTGGAGGTTATCCCGAACAGCGGATTGCAAAAGATCGCGCTCGAACTCAAAGCACCGGCCGGCCGTCGACCAGGCAACGGCCGTCGACCATTGCCACGCGACCTTCCGCAACCAGCCGCAGCGCCTGCGGGTAGAGGCGATGCTCGACCTCGAGCACGCGCGCGGCGAGGTCTGTTTCGGTGTCGCCGGCAAGCACGGGCACCGCGCCTTGCGCGATGATCGGCCCTGAATCCATCTCCGGCACCACGAAGTGCACGGTCGCGCCATGCTCTTTGACACCGGCCGCGAGCGCGCGGGCATGGGTGTCGAGGCCCTTGAACGCCGGCAGCAGCGCCGGATGAATGTTGAGCAGCCGGCCGTCCCATTGCCGGACGAACCACGGCGTCAACAGCCGCATGAACCCCGCGAGGCAAACGATCTCGATCGTGCTCGCCAGAAGCTTGTCCTGCAGCGCATGTTCGAACGCTGCGCGGTCCTTGCCGAACGGCCGGTGGTCGATCACGGCGGTGGCGATGCCGGCAGCGGTTGCGTGCTGCAATCCCTCGGCCTTGGGCTCGTTGGATAGAACCAGCGCGATCTCGGCCGGATAATCCGTTGCTTTGGCGGCCTTGATCAGCGCCAGCATGTTGGAGCCGCGGCCTGAGATGAGGATCGCGACGCGCTTGCGGGCCATGTCGGTCGTCCTCTAGGGCTGCAGCGCCAGATGGCCGCGATATGTCACGCGCGGCTTGCCCTTGGCGGCGCGCACCACTTCGCCGAGCCGCACCACCGTCTCGCCCTCGCGCTTGAGCACCTTGGCGACGGCGTCGGCCCTGCGCGGCTCGACCACCGCGATCATGCCGATGCCGCAGTTGAAAGTGCGCAACATCTCCGGCTCGGCGATGCCGCCGGCCCGCGCCAGCCAGGAAAATACCGGCAATACCGGTACGCGCGACAACTCGATACGTGCGCCGAGGCCCTTCGGCAGCACGCGCGGAATGTTGTCCGGAAATCCGCCGCCGGTGATGTGGGCGAGCGCCTTGACCGCGCCGGTTTCGCGGATCGCCGCGAGGCACGACTTGACGTAGATCCGGGTCGGCGTCAGCACCGCCGGGCCGAGCTTTTGCTTTTTGTCGAACGGGGCCGACGCGCTCCACTTCAGCTTGGATTTTGCGGCCACCTTGCGTACCAGCGAAAAGCCATTGGAGTGAACGCCGGACGAGGCGATCCCGAGCAGCACGTCGCCGACCGCGACATCGCGTCTCGGCAGCACGGCATGGCGCTCGACCGCGCCGACCGCAAAGCCCGCCAGGTCGTAGTCGCCGCCGCGATAGACGCCGGGCATCTCGGCGGTCTCGCCGCCGACCAGTGCGCAGTTCGCCTGCTTGCAGCCGTGCGCCACGCCCGCCACCACCGCCGCGCCGACCTTGGGATCGAGCCTGCCGCAGGCGAAGTAGTCGAGAAAGAACAGCGGCTCGGCGCCCTGCACCACCAAGTCGTTGACCGACATCGCGACCAGATCGATGCCGATGGTGTCGTGCGTGCCGGTCTCGACCGCGATCTTGACCTTGGTGCCGACGCCGTCGGTGGCGGCGACCAGAACGGGATCGCGAAACTTCGCGCGCTTGAGGTCGAACAATCCGCCGAAGCCGCCGATCTCGGCGTCTGCGCCAGCGCGCGCCGTCGCTTTTACCAGCGGCTTGATCAGCTCCACCATCCGGTTGCCGGCATCGATGTCAACGCCGGCTTGCGCGTAGGTGAGGCGCTTTTTGCTCATGGCCTGTGCCTACGTTGGAATCGAAACGTGTGCAATGGCCCGATCGCCGATATACTCAGCCGCAACAATCGCGCCGGCGGTGACGTGACGACAGCCGCGGGCCGGGCCGGGGCCTGACGCTTGAGCATTCCGAATCTCATCACCTTGGCACGCATCCTGCTCGTGCCCGTGGTCGTCTGGTCGATCGCCACCGGGCGAATGTACCTGGCGTTCATGCTGTTCCTTGCTGCTGCCATCAGCGACGCGGTCGACGGTTTCCTCGCCAAGCGCTTCGGCATGAAGACCGAGCTCGGCGCCTATCTCGACCCGCTCGCCGACAAGGTGCTGATCGTGTCGATCTATGTCACGCTCGGCATCACCGGCGTGATCCCGCTGTGGATCGTCATCTTGGTGGTGTCGCGCGACTTCATGATCGTGGGCGCGATCATCCTGTCGTGGCTGATCGCCCGGCCGGTCGCGATCCGCCCGCACCTCGTCTCCAAGGTCAACACCGGGGCGCAAATCGTCTTCGCCTGCCTGGTCCTGGCCTCGCACGGCTTCGGTTTCGACGGCGAACCGGTGTTGACACTGGTGATGGCGCTGGTCGCGGTATTGACCTTGGTTTCGGTCGGCCTCTATCTCGCCGAGTGGATGCGCCACATGAATTCGACGGAGGCCGGGGCCTGACGCCCGCGCGCCCCGGCGGGCGGGTCGTTGCGATGACACTCGAGCGGCAAGTGATGTTCTGGGCTCTGGCGCTCGCGGTGTTCGTGGCCGCAGTCTGGCTGCTGAGCAACATCCTGCTGCCGTTCGTGGCCGGCATGATCCTGGCCTATCTGCTCGATCCGATGGCGCGGCGGGCGGAGCAGCTCGGCATCGGGCGGGCGGTTTCGGCACTGATCGTGCTCACCGTCGTGATTGTCCTGTTGGTGGTGGCGGCGATGCTGCTTGTGCCGATCCTCATCGAACAGATATCGGCCTTCCTGGACAAGCTGCCGGACTATGCGGCGCGGCTGCAATCGCTGATAACCGATCCGAGTCGGCCCTGGCTCGCCAAGGTCTTCGGCGAGCGGCTGCCGGACGCCAGCAAGTCGGTCGGCAGCCTGGTGACGCAGAGCTCAGGCTGGATCACGACCTTTCTCGCCTCGTTGTGGTCGGGCGGGCGGGCCCTGTTCTCGATCCTGTCGCTCTTGATCATCACGCCGGTCGTCGCGTTCTACCTGCTGTGCGATTGGGATCGCGTGGTGTCGGGCATCGATGGTTGGATCCCGCTGACGCATCGCGAGACGGTGCGCGGCCTGGCGCGCGAGATCGACGCGGCGATCGCGGGCTTCGTGCGCGGCCAGGCGGTGATCTGCCTGATCCTCGCGGCGTTCTACGCCATCGGTCTCACCCTGATCGGATTGAGCTTCGGTTTCCTGATTGGGCTGATGACGGGGCTGTTCGCCTTCGTGCCCTATGTCGGTGCCGCCACCGGGGCGATCGTCGCCGGCATCGTAGCGATCGCGCAGTTCTGGCCGAAGTTGACGCCGATCTTGATGGTGGCTGGCGTGTTCCTGATCGGCCAGGTCCTGGAAGGCTATGTGCTGTCGCCGAAGCTGGTCGGCGCCAAGGTAGGCCTGCATCCGGTCTGGCTGATGTTCGCACTGATCGCGTTCGGTTATCTATTCGGCTTTCTCGGGCTTCTGATCGCTATCCCGGTCGCGGCCGCGATCGGCGTGCTGGCGCGCTTTGCGTTGCGGCAGTATCTCGCAAGCCCGTTGTACACCGGCCGGGAGCACCGCTGAGATGGCGGGCCCGGGCGCCATCGCCGGCCTCGGCCCGAACAGCGAGCCAACCCAGCTTGCGCTTGCGCTTGATCATGGCGAAAGCCTCGCCCGCGAGGATTTCCTGTCCGGCCCCTCCAACATCGCGGCGCTGGCGCTGATCGAGCGCTGGCCGGATTGGCCGTCGCGGATTGTCTTGCTGCGCGGGCCGGAGGGCGCCGGCAAGAGTCATCTCGCCGCAATCTGGGCGCGTGAGGCGGGCGCGCGGATGCTGTCGCCGCGCGCGCTTGAGGGCGCCGACGTTCCGGTCGCGCTCGCAACCGGCGCGCTGGTGATCGAAAATCTGAGCCCTGATCAATTCGACGAGGCGGCGCTGTTCCATCTGCTCAACCTGGCCCGCGAACAACGCGCCTATGTGTTGATCACCACGCGGAGCGCGCCGGCAGCGTGGCGGATCGAGCTGCCCGATCTCGCCTCCCGCCTGCGCGCGTTGCCGGTGGTGGGGCTCGAGCCGCCGGACGACGCGCTGCTGCGAGCGGTGATCGTCAAGCTGTTCGCCGATCGGCAGCTTGCGGTCGACGAAAGCCTAGTCGCTTATCTCACGACCCGCATCGAGCGCTCGGTTGCGGCGGCGCGGGCGGCGGTCGCCGAACTCGACCGCGAAGCCCTGCGGCTGAAGCGGCCGGTCACCCGGGCGCTGGCGGGGGAACTGTTTCGGGCGCCTTGACGGCCGCCAGACGCCGCCTCATGTCATCTGATGGTCACGAATGACGGCCATGATGGCTGTCACAAATCCGTCATGAGCGCCATGGACGACGGCACACAAGCTACTGTTTTACATGCAGAATCGGTGCAAGCCGAGGCTGTGGGCGCGGCCGTGCGCGAGGCCGAATCTGGAACCGACCTGGCGGGGAGCCCGGAGCGGTTCATCAACCGCGAATTGTCCTGGCTGCATTTCAATCGCCGCGTGCTGGAGGAGGCCGAAAACCCCCAGCACCCGCTGTTCGAGAAGGTCCGGTTCCTCTCGATCTCGGCCAACAATCTCGATGAATTCTTCATGGTCCGGGTCGCCGGCCTGAAGGGTCAGGTGCGCGCCGGCATCACGGACAAGAGCCCGGACGGCTTGACCCCCAGCGAACAGCTCACCCGCATTGGCGAGGCGGTGTCGAGCCTCGCCAGCGACCAGCAGGCGCGCTGGCGCGAATTGCGCGACGAACTCAAGGCCCAGAACGTCGTGCTGGTCGAGCCGGACAGCTTGAAGAAGGCCGACCGCAGCTGGCTGGAAGATTATTTCCTGCAATACATCTTCCCGGTGCTGACGCCGCTCGCCATCGATCCGGCGCATCCGTTTCCGTTCATCCCCAATCTCGGCTTCTCGATCGCGTTCCAGCTGGCGCGTAGCAGCGACGGCAAGGCGATGAACGCGCTGATCCGCGTGCCGCAGCGCATCGACCGCTTCATCCGGATTCCGACGCCGGAGGGCGGTGCCGTGCGCCTGATGACGCTCGAACAGGCCACCGGCCTGTTCGTGCCCCGGCTGTTCCCGGGCTATGCGGTCAAGGGGCAGGGCGCGTTCCGCGTTATCCGCGACTCCGACCTCGAAGTCGAGGAAGAGGCCGAGGATCTGGTCCGGCTGTTTGAAAGCGTGCTCAAGCGCCGGCGCCGCGGCACGGTGATCCGGCTCGAAATGGACGCCGGGATGCCCACGGAGCTCCGCCGTTTCGTGCAGCGCGCGCTTTCGGTCGCCGACGACGAGGCGTTCCTGGTTGACGGCATGCTGGCGCTATCGGAGTTGTCGCAGCTCATGGCCATCGATCGGCCCGATCTCGAATTCGTGCCGTACAACCCGCGTTTCCCCGAGCGCATCCGCGACCACGCCGGCGACTGTTTTGCCGCCATCCGGCAGAAGGACCTGATCGTCCACCATCCTTATGAGTCGTTCGACGCGGTTGTGCAGTTCCTGCAGCAGGCGGCGCGCGATCCCGACGTCATCGCCATCAAGCAGACGCTCTACCGCACCTCCAAGGATTCGCCGATCGTGCGGGCGCTGGCGGAGGCCGCCGAGGCCGGCAAGTCGGTCACCGCAGTGGTGGAGCTCAAGGCGCGCTTCGACGAAGAGGCCAACATCCGCTGGGCCCGCGACCTCGAGCGCGCCGGCGCCCAGGTGGTCTACGGCTTCCTCGAGCTGAAAACCCATTCCAAGCTGTCGCAGGTGGTCCGCCGCGAGGGTGGCAAGCTCGCCTCCTACGTCCACGTCGGTACCGGCAATTATCACCCGGTTACGGCCCGCATCTACACCGACCTGTCGTTCTTCACGTCCGATCCGGTGATCGCGCGCGACGTCGGCCGCATCTTCAACTTCGTCACCGGCTACGCCGAGCCGGCCGGGCTGGAAAAGATGGCGGTGTCGCCGGTGAACCTGCGCCAGCGCATCTGCCAGCACATCGACCAGGAGATCGCCTCCGCCAAGGCCGGCAAGCCCGCGGCGATCTGGATGAAGGACAACGCACTGGTCGACCCGGAGATCATCGACAAGCTCTACGAGGCCTCGCGCGCCGGCGTCTCGATCGATCTCGTGGTGCGCGGCATCTGCTGCCTGCGGCCCGGACTGCCCGGGTTGTCAGAGAACATCCGGGTCAAGTCGATCGTCGGCCGGTTCCTGGAGCACAGCCGGATCTATTGCTTCGGCAATGGCAACGGTCTGCCGCACGCCAAGGCCGCGGTCTACATCTCGTCGGCCGACATGATGCCGCGCAATCTCGATCGCCGCGTCGAGGCGCTATGCCCGATCCTCAATCCAACTGTGCATGAACAGGTTCTCGACCAGATTATGGTTGCAAACCTGAAGGACAACGAGCAGAGCTGGCTGCTGCTGCCCGACGGCTCGTCCCGACGGATCAAGGCCGCGGCCGGCGAAGAGCCGTTCAACGCACACAAGTACTTCATGACCAACCCGAGCCTGTCCGGTCGCGGCAAGTCGTTCAAGGAGTCGTCGCCTCGCAGCCTGACGCGGCGAGCCGAGCGTGCTTGAGAAGCTCGCAAGCGCCGCCAGCGTGGCCCAAGGCCGGCTCGACTACGGGCCGCCGGTCGCCGTTATCGACATCGGCTCGAACTCGGTCCGCCTGGTGGTCTACGAGGGCGTGACGCGAAGCCCGACGCCGCTGTTCAACGAAAAGACGCTGGCGGGCCTCGGCCGCGAGGTGCAGACCAAGGGCCTGCTCGCGCCCGACGCGGTCGAGAAGGCGCTCGACGCGCTCAAGCGCTTCCGCGCGCTGTGCGACACCATGCGGGTCGAGCGGTTGTGGGTGCTCGCCACCGCCGCCTGCCGCGATGCCAGGAACGGCAAGGAGTTCATCGCCGAGGCCGAGAAAATCTGCCGCGCCCGCATCGACGTGATCTCCGGCCAGCGCGAGGCCGAACTGACCGCGCTCGGCGTGGTGTCGGGCTTCAACCGCCCGAACGGCATCGTCGGCGATCTCGGCGGCGGCTCCCTCGAACTGGTCGACGTGCACGGCACCCGCATCAAGGCCGGCACGACATTGCCGCTCGGCGGGCTGGCGCTGCAGGACCGCTCGGGCAAATCGATCAAGAAGGCCGAGAAGATCGTCGAGGGCGCGCTCAAGAAGTTGCCGCTGCTCAAGGGCGGCGAGGGGCGCAGCTTCTACGCCATCGGCGGCACGTGGCGCTCGCTCGCCCATCTGCACATGGCGCAGATCGGCTATCCGCTGCACGTCATGCACGGCTACGCGGTTCGCGCCAGGGAGGCGCTGGAGTTTGCCCGGCTGGTACGCCGGGTCCACCCGGACACGCTGTCGCAGATCGAGGTGGTGGCCTCTGCGCGCCGGCCGCTGTTGCCATACGCGGCCTTGGTGCTGGAGCAGATCATCCGCGAAGCGGAGCCGCACGAGGTGGTGTTCTCGGCGCTCGGCGTGCGCGAGGGATTGCTGTTCTCGCTGCTCAACGCCGAGGAGCGCAAGGCCGATCCGCTGCTGGCGGCGGCGCGCGAGTTGAACTGGCTACGCTCGCGTTCGCCACAGCATGGCGAGGAGCTGATTGCCTGGACCGACGAATTCATGGCGACGTCCGGCATCGACGAAAACGCCGATGAAAAGCGGCTGCGCCACGCCGCCTGCCTGTTGGCCGACATCGGTTGGCGCGCGCACCCCGACTACCGCGGCGAGCAGTCGCTGGGCGTGATCGCGCACGCGGCCTTCGTCGGCATCGACCACCCGGGGCGCGCCTATCTCGCGCTTGCGATCTTCTTCCGCCATGTCGGGCTCTCGCACGACGAGGACCTTTCGCCGCGCATCCGGGAACTCGCCTCGACCCGCACGCTCGACCGCGCGCGCGTGCTGGGCGCTGCGCTACGTGTGGCCTATCTGGTGTCGGCCTCGCAGCCGGGCGTGCTGGCGCGAACGCCGCTCAAGGTCGAGCGGCATCGCCTGGTGCTGCGGCTCGAGGGCGAGTGCGCGGCGCTGGCGGGCGACCGGCTGACGTCGCGGCTGAAGCAGCTCGCGCGCCTGGTCGGCCGCGAGCCGGTGGTTGCGACCTTCTAAAAACCAACACTTGCGACGAACGGCGAGTTCCACGGAACGCTGGAGCCGTGGTCGCGTTGCATTCCGTGAACAGGGGATTTGGGGGCGGAACCTGGAGGCGATTCGTGCCGCTGGAACATTTTTTTGCGCCGCCGCCGCGCCGCAGGTCAATCGTGCGGAACCATCCGCTCCTGGTCGTGACCACGGCTGCGAGCGCGGGCGTGTTGCTCGGCGCTTATGTCGCCGTTCAGCTGTTGGTGACGCCGCCGGCCAAGCAAGACGACGGCGCCCGCCCGGCCGCGCAAGCAGCGACCGAAAGCAAGGCCGCGCCGGCGCGCGCCGAAACCACCGGCCAGGCGCCGTCCGACGATCGTGCATCGTCCGGCGGTCGCGATGTTGCGGCTACCGATTGCAGCCGCCAGACCTGGCCGCATCTGTCGCGGGATTGTATGGAGCTCAACAAATCCGGCCCGCGTGTGGTGTCAACCGACAGGCTCGACCAGCCGACCGTGAACGCGATCGAGAAGCCACCGACACGTGCGATCGAAAACAGCGAGCCGCCGGCGGCGGCTCCGACCAATCGTCCGGCGCCGTCGGTCGCGCCCGCAGCCCCGCCGGCCGCGGCTGTGACGGCCGCGGTGACACCGGCCGAGCCCGCGGCTCAACCTGCGACTTCGCCGGCTGTAGCGGTGCCGCCTGCCGTAGTCGCAACGCCGGCCGCCGCCCAGCCAGTCACGACCACCGCTCAAGAAACGGCCGTACAAGAGACCGCGCCGCCCAAGGCCGCCAAGTCAAAGCAAGCCAAAAAGCCCAAGCAAAAAACGAAACCGGACGATAGAGCGTTGGCGCGGGCGGACGACGAAGACGACGTGGAGGCTCGCGAATCAAGCGGGGAGCGCAGGACTTTCTCTTCGGCGCCCGACCGCTCGCGCCGCATCGGCGAACGCTGGACCGAGCGCGAGTATGACGTGCCGTCGTCGGACGGCCGTGGCCAGCGCCGCGTCATCATCATCCGGCGCAACGACGGCGGGTCGACCGAGCGGCGTTATGACGACGGAGGATTGTTCGAGCGACGCGACAACGGCGGACTGTTTGGCAGCCTGTTCGGTTTCCGCTAGGTCGGATTTTCCTCGAATCATCATCCCGGTGCGCAAACTTGATCGTGCGCTGACTACCCCGTCGCCATGATTGCGCCCGGATAATCGGCGGGTCTGCGCCACATATTGTTCCCAAATTTGTCGAGGTTCGAGCCCACGTTGGTAACGTCGGGTGTTCACGTTGCTTCCTGCATCGCCGGGGCTGGGTCGGTTGGTCAGGGACTCTGCATGTCGGATCATCGTTTTTCTCGCGCAACGGCGTTCGTTGCGCCGGTTCGCAAGCGTTCATTCGCCGTCGTGCTCGGTGCCGCGGCGGTCGCGCTTTCGCTCGGTGCCTCGGTTGCCCTGCAATGGATCGACGGCGCACCCGTGCCGGCGCCAACCCAGGCTGTCGTGGACGTCGTCCCGCCGCCAGCACCAGCAGCCGTGCCCGCGACAACCCAGGCTGCCGCGGACGTCGTCCCGCCGTCCGCACCAACAGCCGTGCCCGCGACGATCGAGCCGGCATCGCCGAAAGATCGTGCCGGGCCGCCAGAAAGCGAGCCGTCGACGTTTAGCCAGAATTGGCCCGATCGCACAGGCGACCGGGCCGCGCGCGCCGACCCGCGCGGCGTGAATTCCACGGCGGCGCTGGACGTGGACGTGGTCCCGCCGGCGGCGGCGGCGCCATCGGTACCCGTGGCGGCGGAGATGCCGAAGCGGGTCGAATCGGCGTCTGCGGCCGTCGCAACGCTCGCCGGCGCCGCAGCCGGTGGCGCGGCCATTGCCGCTGCCGCGCCAAAGCGCGCGAATGCTGGCAAGACGCAGGCGGTTCCTCTGCCAAGGCCGGCCCCGCCGGCCGAGATCAGGGCCGCGGCCAACACGCCGGCAGCGAAGCCTGACAAGGATCCTGGCCGCCGGCAGGCGTTCGGGTCGTACCGCAAGCGCGGGCCGCTGAAGCTGATCGGAATGTTGTTCGGCGGCTGGCGGAACTAGAGCTTGACCCCGAAAAGCCTGCCCCGGACTAGTCGCGCTCGACTGCGACCACGCGATTGCGCTCGACCGCAAGCGCCAGCTGGCCGTGCTTCAGCGCCAAGGCCTTTTCACCGAACAGCTCGCGCCGCCAGCCTTTGAGCGCCGGCACATCGGCCTCGTCGTCGGCTGCGATCTGGTCGAGATCGTCGACGGTCGCGATCACCTTGGCGGCCACGCCGTGGCGCTCCGAGGTCATGCGCAGCAGCACCTTGAGCAGTTCCACGGTCGCCGCGCCGTTTGGCGCCGATTTCGGCCGCTCGATTCGGGGCAGCGTGCGCGGGTCGCGCTCGAGCCCGCGATGCACAGCCTCGAGAATGCTTTCGCCCCATTTCGATCGTTCGAAGCCCCGGGGCAGTGAACGCAGCCCGGCGAGCCGCTCCGGCGTGGTCGGCTGCTGGATGGCGATGTCGCCGATGGTCTCGTCCTTGATCACGCGGGCGCGCGGCACGTCGCGGGATTGTGCCTCGCGCTCGCGCCAGGCCGCCACCTCGATCAGCACGGCCAGCTCCTTCGGTTTGCGGGCCCGCGTCTTGAGCCGCAGCCAGGCGCGTTCCGGCTCGGCGCGGTAGGTGTCGGGCGAGGTCAGGACCTCCATCTCGTCCGTCATCCAGTCGGCGCGGCCGCGCCGGCCGAGGTCGGCCATCAGCGCAAGATAAACATCCCGCAGGTGGGTGACGTCCGACACCGCATAGGCGACCTGGGCGGCGGACAGCGGGCGGCGGGTCCAGTCGGTGAAGCGGAGCGACTTATCCAGGGTGTCGCCGGTGATGCGTTGTACGAGCTGGTCGTAAGAGATCGATTCGCCGTGGCCGAGCACCATGGCAGCCACCTGGGTGTCGAAGATCGGATGCGGAATGATGTTGGCGCGATGCCAGACGATCTCGATGTCCTGGCGCGCGGCGTGGAACACCTTGAGCACGCGCTGGTTCGCCATCAGATCGAAAAACGGCGCGAGATCGATGCTGGGCGCCAGCGCATCGATCACCACCGCCTCGTCGCTGCTGGCAAGCTGTGCCACGCACAGCAGCGGATAATAGGTGGTCTCGCGCAGGAATTCGGTGTCGATGGTGACGAACGGATGGCGCCCCAATCGCTCGCAGGTCGCGGCCAATTCGCTGGTCGTCGTGATGAGGTCCATTGAAGGGTTACATATCGAAATTGCGGTGGGTTGTCGCCACAATCAACCGCGCACCCGCGGCAGGAATATGAATTCCCAGGGCGAGGGCAGCGGGCCGACCGGAACCTCGATCAGGCTCGGGCCGTCACGGCGCGCCAACGCGCGGCGCAGTGCCGCGCGCAGCTCCTCCGGCGTGCGGGCGCGCTCGCCCGCGGCGCCAAAGCTCTCGGCAAAGCGCACGAAATCCGGATTGGCAAGGTCGCTGCCGATCAGCCGGTTGCCGAAGCGCTCCTGCTGGATGCGGCGCACGTTGCCGAAAGCGCCATCGGAGAACACGATGGCCGTGAGCGGGATGCGATGGCGGACCGCGGTCGCCATCTCGTTTGCCGTGAACATGAAACCGCCGTCGCCGGAAATCGACACCACCGGCACGTCGCGCCGCGCGTCTTGCGCGCCGAGCGAGGTGGCATAGCCCCAGCCGAGGTTGTCCTGGTAGCCCGGCGACAGGAACGTGCGCGGCTTGTGAACCGGGAACGCCAGGCGGGCGACGAAGCCCATCTGCGTGACCTCGTCGACGAAGATGCCGTCCTCCGGCAGCTCGGCGCGGATGGCGTCGATGAACGCGATCTGCGGGCTCAGCTTTTGCAGCCGGTGGCGGGTCGCCGCCTGGCGCTCCTGCATCTCGGCGCGGCGCGAGGCGCGCTTGGAATTGTGCGCCGGCAGCACCTCGAGCAGCCGCTTGAGGATCGGCTTGGCGTCGCCGATCAGCGCCGCGGCCGGCCGATGCAGGCGGGCGGGCTCGTCCGGATCGGCGTCGATCCGGATCACCTTGATGGCCTTGTCGATGCCCCATTGGCGGAGCTGCATCAGCATGCGCGAGCCTACGCCCAGTACTACGTCGGTGTTGCGCCAAAGCTCGTGCGCAAGCGGCAGCGTCACGCTCAGCGGATCGCGGCTGTCGAGCACGCCGCGGCCGCGGCGATAGCCCAGCACCGGCGCCTGCAACAGCGCGGACAGCGCGGTGACTTCCTCGGCGGCGCCTTGCGCACCGCCGCCGCAGACGATCATGGGATTTTTTGCGGTACCGAGAATTTTCGCGGCCTTGCGGATCGCGGTCTCGTCGAGCTTCGGCGCGGATGGCGCACGCGGCGGCTGCGTCTGCGACCGGACCGGGCTTACCCCAGACGTCGATCGCGCATTGCAGCGCGGCCGGGCCGGGCCGCCCGGTCACCATCGCGCGCATCGCCTCGGCGACCAGGCGCGGCGCCTGGCCGGCGTTGCGGACGCGCGCCGAATAATCCACCAGCCGCGACAGGATGCCGGCCTGGTCGCGGATCTCGTGCAGATGGCCGAGATGGCGGCCGATGTCGGCGTCGGGAATTTCGCCGATCAGCGCCAGCACCGGCGCGTTCATCGAATAGGCGGTGAGCAGGGCGGCCGACGAATTGAGCAGGCCGGGGCCCGGCACCACCGCATAGGCATGAGGCCGCCCGGTCGCGAGCGCCGCGCCGAGCGCCATGTAGGCCGCGCCCTGCTCATGGCGCGTGTGCACGGTGCGCAGCCGGTCGCCGGCCTTGAACAGCGCCTCGAACAGGAAATCGTTCTGCACGCCGGGCAGCGCGTAGACCGTGTCAATGCCGTGGCCGGCCATGGTCTCGACCACGGCCTCGGCGGCGGTCATCGTGACGGCCGCTGAGGCGGGCTGCTTTTTTCGAGGCTTGTTTTGCGCCTTGGGCATGGCGCGAGTGTGCAGATACGGAGCCGCCCTGTCGAGAGCCGGTTCGCCTTGACAAAGCAGACCCCGCGTGCGCTTTTCGCCCGCCTTTCACAACGTGTGAACCGAATCTCCGGGCCATCCATGCACCGCTACCGCTCGCACACCTGTGGCGCGCTCCGCGAGGCCGACATCGGCAAGGAGGTGCGGCTGTCCGGCTGGTGCCATCGCATCCGCGACCACGGCGGCGTGCTGTTCATCGATCTGCGCGACCATTACGGGTTGACCCAGGTGGTCGCCGATCCCGACAGCCCGGCGTTCAAGATCGCCGAGACCCTGCGCTCCGAATGGGTGGTGCGGATCGACGGCAAGGTGCGGCGGCGGCCGGGCGGCACCGAGAATCCCGAAATGCCGACCGGGCAGGTCGAGATCTACATCAGCGAGATCGAGGTGCTGGGCCCGGCCGGCGAACTGCCGCTGCCGGTGTTCGGCGACCAGGATTATCCGGAGGATACGCGGCTGAAGTACCGCTTCCTCGACCTGCGGCGCGACCGGCTGCACTCAAACATCATCAAGCGCGGCCAGATCATCGATTCGATCCGCCGCCGCATGAAGGAACAGGGCTTTTTCGAATTTCAGACGCCGATCCTGACCGCGTCGTCGCCCGAGGGCGCGCGCGACTATCTGGTGCCCTCGCGCCTGCATCCCGGAAAGTTCTACGCCCTGCCGCAGGCGCCGCAACAGTTCAAGCAACTGATCATGATGTCGGGCTTCGACCGCTATTTCCAGATCGCGCCCTGCTTCCGCGACGAGGACGCGCGCGCCGACCGCTCGCCCGGCGAATTCTACCAGCTCGATCTGGAGATGAGCTTCGTCACCCAGCAGGACGTATTCGACGCGGTCGAACCGGTGATGCGCGGCGTGTTCGAGGAGTTTTCCGGCGGCAAGCCGGTGACGCAGAAATTTCCACTGATCCCTTACGCCGCGGCGTTGCGCGAATACGGTACCGACAAGCCGGACCTGCGGAATCCGCTGAAGATGCAGAACGTCACCGAGGCGTTCCGCGGCTCGGGTTTCAAGATCTTTGCCGGCATGATCGCTGCCGATCCCAAGGTCGAGGTCTGGGCGATCCCGGCGCCGAAGGGCGGCTCGCGCGCGTTTTGCGACCGCATGAACTCCTGGGCACAGAGCGAAGGCCAGCCGGGGCTTGGCTACATCTTCTGGCGCGAGGGCGAGGAGGGCGGCGCCGGACCAGTGGCGCGCAACCTCGGTCCCGAGCGCACCAAGCAGATCGCCGAGCAGCTGAAGCTCGGCATCGGCGACGCGGTGTTCTTTGTCGCAGGCGTGCCGGGCAAGTTCGTGCAGTTTGCCGGTCTCGCCCGCACCAAGGTCGGCAGCGAGCTTGGCCTGATCGCCAAGGACCGCTTCGATTTCTGCTGGATCGTCGACTTCCCGATGTACGAATGGAACGAGGAGGAGAAGAAGATCGACTTCTCGCACAATCCATTCTCGATGCCGAACCTGCCGGTCGAGGAATTCCTCGCGCTCGATCCCAACGGCCACGACAAGCTGCTCGGCATCAAGGCGATCCAGTACGACATCGTCTGCAACGGCGTGGAACTGTCGTCGGGCGCGATCCGCAATCACCGGCCGGACGTGATGAAAAAGGCCTTCGCCATCGCCGGCTATTCGGAGGATGTGCTGGAGCAGAAGTTCGGCGGCATGCTGCGCGCGCTCTCGCTTGGCGCGCCGCCGCACGGCGGCATCGCGCCCGGCATCGATCGCATCGTCATGCTTTTGTGCGGCGAGGAGAACCTGCGCGAGGTCGTGCTGTTCCCGATGAACCAGCGCGCCGAGGATTTGCTGATGGGCGCGCCGTCGGAGGTGACGCAAAAGCAGCTGCGCGAGTTGCACATCAGGCTGAATCTGCCGGACCAGACATGAGGTGCCCATGGCAGCGCTCGTCACCCCGGCGTTTGTGCGGACTATGGCGGCCTACAACGCCGAGATGAACCGGCGGCTCTATGCGGCGGCTGGGCGCATTGCCGACAACGACCGGCGGCAGGACCGCGGCGCGTTCTGGGGCTCGCTGCATGGCACGCTCTGCCATCTGCTCTGGGGCGACCAGGCGTGGATGTCGCGCTTCGACGGCTGGCCGAAGCCCGAGGTGATCCAGAAGGACAGCGCGACTTTGGTTGCCGACTTCGATGAGCTGACGCGGCTGCGCGTCGCGGCCGATGCCAAAATCTCGGACTGGGCCGGCCGGGTGACGGAGCAGTGGCTCGGGCAGGATCTCGCGTGGTTCAGCCCATCGGCCAACATGGAGCTGCGCAAGCCGCGAAGCTTCCTGGTGGCGCATTTCTTCAATCACCAGACCCATCACCGCGGCCAGGCCCACGCCATCATCACCGCCTGCGGTCAGAAGACCGGCGATACCGACTTGTTCCTGGTGGTGCCGGAGGTGGTTTGAGGGACGGGATTATTTGCTTGGCAGCGGGATGAATTCGATCTCGTCACCCGGCACCTTGCCGAAATGGCCGGCGGTCCACTCGGCCTTGGCCTGCTCGATGCGGTCCTTGCGCGAGGACACGAAGTTCCACCAGATGTGACGCGGGCCGTCCATGGTGGCGCCGCCGAAGATCGTGAAATGGGTGTCGGTCAACGCCTTGATCGCGATCGCATCGCCGGGCTTGAACACCAGCAGGCGGTCCGTGCCGAAGCGGTCGCCCGCAATGTCGATCTCGCCGCCGAGCACGTAGATCGCGCGCTCCTCGTGATCGGCGTCGAGCGGCAGCGTGCCGCCGGCCGCAACATGGGCGTCGGCGAACAGCGTCTCCGAGGTGGTCTTGACCGGCGAGCGCCGGCCGTAGGCCTGGCCGACCACCACCCGCACGCTGTTGCCGTTGTCGCGCACCATCGGAAACTCATCGACGGCATGGTGCGCGAAGTCCGGCGCCATCTCCTCCTGCGCCGCCGGCAGTGCCACCCACATCTGCAAGCCGTGCAGATGGTCGCCGGTGACGCGGCGCTCCGGACCGGTGCGCTCGGAGTGCACGATGCCGCGGCCGGCGGTCATCCAGTTCACCTCGCCCGGCCGGATCGGTGCCGCGGTGCCGAGGCTGTCGCGGTGCATGATCTCGCCGTCGAACAGATAGGTGACGGTGGCGAGCCCGATGTGCGGATGCGGCCGCACGTCGAGGCCTTGGCCGGAGCGGAACACCGCCGGACCGAAATGATCGAAGAACACGAATGGCCCGACCATGCGCGACTGCGCCGACGGCAGCGCGCGGCGCACGGTGAAGCCGTCGCCGAGGTCGGCGGTGCGCGGCACGACCACGGCCTTGAGCGCATCGCACTGATACTTGTCGCCGGGAGCGGGATCTTTACCGGGGAAGAAGCTCATGGTCTCACGTCCTTGGTCTTGGTTGCGCCCCCAAGCTCGCCCCTCACGACAGCGTAACGAACTTCTGCCCCTTGAGCGACCCAACGAGCCCGTAGAACACCTCGTTGACTGCATTCCAGCTCGGCAGCGCCTTCATCCGGTTGAGCCATCGCACGACGTTCGGATAGGGAGAAAAATCGACACCGATCGCCTCGCCGAGCGTCACAATGCCAGAGCCGAAATAGTCGGCGATGGTGATATCGTTGCCGCAGAGATAAGCCTTGTTCGGCCCCAGCCAATAGCTGTCGAGAAGCTCAAGCCAGCGCTTGGCATTTTGCTTGCCGAATTCGAGCGTCGCGGCCTGCGCCTCGTCGCTTCGGCGCTTAAGATGCGGGAAAAGCTGCGGGTAGCATAGGTTGTAGCCCCAGTCGCGATAGAAGTTGGAGTTGATCCAGTCCATCGCCTCGTTGACCTTGGCGCGCTGCTTCAAATCCTTCGGATAGGCGGGCGAGCCGATCTTGTCGGCGAGGTATTTCAAGATCGCCGAGCTCTCGGTGAGCCTGAGGTCACCGTCCTCCAGCATCGGCACCAGACAATTCGGGTTGATTTTGGAATAAGGCTCCTGCAGGTGCGCGCCGGTCATCAGATCGACGAGCTCTTCGTCCATCGCGATCTTGTTCTCGGCCGCGAACAGGCGCACGGGGCGGGTCGTCATCGACACGGGATGCATGTAGAGCTTCATCGTTTCCTCCACGAAGGTATCGCGATGGGCTATTGCCCGCTTGAAACCGCTGCATATTGCGCGTTCAATTTGAACGGTTTCTAACAAATGACGGCCGCTCGGGCCAATTCCATCGGCCCGAACGGACCGCCGCTCGGCCAATGCGCGGGAAGAGGGCGGCAGATTTCGCTGCCCCGGAAGAAACACTGCTGCAGCTTTGTCGATCGCGCTTATTGCGGCTCGATGCCGGCGCTGCGTGCGATCTCGGCGATCTTTCGCACCTGATCGGCGACGAACGGCTTGAACTCGGCGGGTGCGTTGCCAACCGGAATGACGCCGAGCGCGGTCAGCCGATCCCGCACCGGCTGGGTCATGGCCTTGACCAGTTGCTCATGCAGGCGGGCGATTACCGCCGGCGGCGTCTTGGCCGGCGCGAACAGGCCGGTCCAACTCGCCATCACATCCATGCCGGCGACGCCGGCCTCGGCCAGCGTCGGCACGTTCGGCAGCCAATCGATCCGCTTGTTGCTGGTGATGCCAAGGGCGCGGATCTGGCCGCCCTCGATGTAGGGTCGCGATGCCGGCGGCGTCATGAACATGACTTGCACGTCGTTGGCGATCAGCCCGGTCAGCGCCTGGGCCGCCCCGCGATAGGGCACGTGCACCATGTGCGTCTTGGTCAGCGATTTGAACAGTTCCGCCGCCAGATGCAGCGAGTTGCCGACGCCGGGCGAGGCGAACGAAACATGGGCGTCGGGCTTGCGCGCCAGCGCCACCAGCTCTGGCACCGAATGCGCAGGCAGCGCCGGGTTGACGCCGAGGATGTAGGCGTCGATCGAGGCGATGCTGCTGACCGGCTCGAAGTCGCGAATGACGTCAAACGGCAGGTTCTTGTGAAAGCTCGGGTTGATGGCAAACGAGCTCGATGTCACCAGCAGCGTGTAACCGTCAGGCGCCGACTGCGCCACCGCCTGGGCGCCGACCACGCCATCGGCGCCCGGCCGGTTCTCGACAACAAACGATTGCCCGGTCTGGTCCGACAGCGCCTGCGCCAGCACCCGCGCGATCACGTCCGGTGCACCGCCGGCGGTGAACGGCACGATCAGCCGCACGCCCCTGCGTCGGGTAGGCTTGCGCCCGCGCGGGATCGGCACCGGCGCAGGCCAGCGCACCGATCAGGCCGAGCAGGACCGGCAACCGCCGCGGCATGGTCGCGGGCGTCACGCGGTCTTCAGCTTCGGCAACAGCTTTCGCGCCGTCTCCTGCTCGATCGCGCGCAGGTCGGCGGCGCTGAATTTCCAGTTGGCGATGCCTTCATTGACCTCGGCGCCGTCGCGATAAGGAAAGTCCGTGCCATAGAGCACCTGCGACACCGACACCATCTCGAACAGCGCCGCGAGCTGAGCCTTGGTGTTGCCCTGGGCGAGCTCGTAATAGAACTTCTGGAATTCCGGGATCGGGCCGTTCGGCAGGTGTTGGTGCTTCTGGACAAGCTGCTGGCGGACGAAGCGTTGGGTGAGGAACGGCAGCGTGCCGCCCGAATGCGAGAAGATCCAGCGGATGTCGGGGTATTTCTGTGACGATCCGCTGAACACCAGGTGGGCGATGGTGCGGGTCGAATCGGTGGCGTATTCGATCGAGCCCGGCGGGATGCCCGGCACGACATTGTTGCAGCAACTCGGCGTCAGCGGATGGACATAGATCACGGCCTTGCGGCGGTTGAGCTCGTCGTAGACCGGCGCGAACGATGCATCGCCGAGGTATTTGCCCTGGTAGCTGGTCAGGAGCCCGATGCCGTCGGCCTTGAGCGTGTCGAAGGCGTATTCGATCTCCTTCAGGCTGCCCTCGACGTCCGGCGGCGAAATGGTCGCGAACAACCCGAACCGGTTGGGATGGTCGCGCACCAGCGTCGCACCGTATTCGTTGATGGCGCGGCTGAGCTTGCGCGATTCGTCGGCCTCGCCGTACCAGGTGCCAGGCTGAACCTGGGACAGCACCGACAACGCGATGCCGCTCTTGTCCATGTCGTCGAGCGACATTTGCGGCGACCATTTCGGGCTGCCCATCTTGTGCTTGTCGAGTGCCTCCTTATGGGCCGGCGGCAGGAAGTGGTGATGCACGTCGATCCTGGTCTTTGCCGGTGCCTGGGCGCGCGCCGCGGGCGCGCCGATGCTGGCGGCGGCAAGGGCGGCGAGCCCGCCTGCCAGAACCTCGCGGCGGCCGAGCTTCGGGCTGTCGGCCCTGAACGCCGGCTGGCAGCAGGTGCAATCGGCAAAGAATTTGCGGCGCGAGCCGCCAAGCGGTGCCTTGGTCATGACGTCCTCCCGCGATCGGCGCGCCTTGGCGGCGCGTCCTGGCATGCGCTTAGTTGGCGCGCATTCGAAACTTCGGTCAAGGCGGCTCGATGCGGCTCAGGTCTTCAGCTGCGGCATGAGCTTGCGCGCCGCCTCGTGTTCGATCGAGCGCACGTCGTCCGCGCCAAAGCCATACGCCGCGATGCCACCGTTGACTTCGGCGCCGTTGCGGAACGGAAAGTCGGTGCCGTAGAGCACCTGCGAAACTGGCGCCATTTGCAGCAGCGCGCCGATCTGCGCGCGCGTGTTGCCTTGCGCGAGCTCGTAATAGAACTTGCGCAGCAGCGGCAGCGGCCCCTCCGGCAAATGCTGGTCCTTGCGATTGCCATGCAGGACTTCGAGGCGCGCGGTCAGGAACGGCAGCGTGCCGCCGGAGTGCGAGAAGATCCAACGGATGTCGGGAAAACGGGTGGCGGTGCCGTTGAACACGATTTGGGTGATGGCGCGGGTCGAGTCGGTGGCGTACTCGATGGTGGACGGGCCAATACCCGGCAGGATGCTGCCGCAGCACTGCGGCGTGGTCGGATGCACATAGACCACCGCCTTGCGGCGGTTGAGCTCGGCATAGACCGGATCGAACGACGGATCGCCGAGATATTTGTCGCCGTAGCTGGTGTAGAGGCCGGCGCCATGGGCCTTCAGCGTGTCGAAGGCGTATTCGATTTCCTTCAGCGCCCCTTCGGGATCGGGCGGCGCGATGGTGGCGAACAGGCCGAAGCGGCCGGGATGGTCAGCCATCATCCTGGCGCCGTATTCGTTGCACTCGCGCGCGAGCCGGCGCGACAGCGGCACGTCGTCGCCGAACCAGGCGCCGGGCTGCACCAGCGACACCAGCGCGGTCGCGATGCCGCTCTTGTCCATGTCGTCCAGCGAAGCCTGTGGCGACCATTTCGGCGGCCGGCCGCCGCTGCGGCGCACCGCCATCACGTCGGCGTGGTTCGGCGGGACGAAATGGTGGTGGACGTCGATGCGGCTGCGGGATGGCTGCGCCAAGACCGCGGGCGCACCGAGCGGGGCTGCCGCAAGGCTGAGGCTCGCGGCGCCGCCGGCGAGGAAGCGGCGGCGGTCGAGACTCGCATCGGAGGCTGCGAACCCAGCCGCGCAGCAGCCGCAACCCGCGAGCCTACGCCGTCCCAATCCGGTCTGCTGCATGATCGCCTCCCTGGAATGTCCGACGTGCCGCTAACCAAGTCGCGCTAGTTCGGTGGCCGCGGCCCGAACAGGCGTTGCGCGTTGCCGTTGGCGATGCGCGCCGCCTGGTCGGCCGGAAGTTGTGCGAGCCAGGCGCGGTAGGTGTTGAAGATCGTGTCGTAACTGAACCAGCGTTCGTTGATCCAGGTATCGGAGCCGATCAAAAAGCGATCGGAATGGCGTGCGAACAGCTTGCGCCAGTCATCGCTGAGCTTGTCCGACCGGTCGGTAATGCCGCTCCGGTACGACAGTTCGCCCCACAGCCGGTCGCGGTAGCGTTCAAGCAGCTCCGCCACCCGCTCGGGGGGCGTGCTGAAGCCGGTGTGCGCCCAGATGATCTTGACCCGTGGGCTATGCGCGAACAGGTGCAGCAGCGCCGCCTCGTCGCAATGGGCGTGCAGATAGAGGTCGCGCGCGACTGCGAAATCGACGAGCTGCTTGACCAGCGGCCCCGCTGCCGCGTCGCCGTAGATGTGGAATTCGCCGATGCCGCGGTAATAGCCGCGCTGGTATTCGCTCTGGACCAGCTCGAAGATCGCCGGATCGTTGAACCAGGTTTGGATGTCGGAGCGAACGCGATAGGGCCGGATAAAGGGCACGACCCAGAGCCCAGGCGGCTTGGCGTCGACCAGTTGATGGGTGCCGCGGTTTGGACGGCTGGTCGAGAGCACGCCGGTGACGCCATTGCGCTTGAAAACCTCCAGCACCTTGTCGAGCGGATAAAACGGATTGGGCTCCTGGTTGTAGTGCATGTGCGCGTCGAACAGTTCGAGCCGCGCGCTGCCCTGCGCCGCGGCCGAGCCACAGCCCGCCATGCCGATGACAAGGGCCAAGGCCCAAGCCGCTGTCGGTCTCGTCATCGCTGCCCCGTCGCCACCCGCCGCTGGCCTGCACTCTAAAGCATCGCCGCCGGCCGGCGAGAGGGTCTTTACCGCTGGTTTACCAATGCGGCGGCGTTTTCAGTGGGTTCGGCGGCATCCGCAAATCTCGCATTCCGGTCGCCGCACCATCGGGCCGCGGCCGGCTGCCAGCCGGCGCTATCAACCATCCGTTAACCACGATCCTTGGGCCTCGGCCGGCCGGCGCCGGTCCGGGGTTACCGCTGCTTAAGCTTAAGCCTCCCTTTACGCCGGGGGATCAATTTACACGTGCACTGTTGTGGGGTTTGCGTGTCGCCGAGACGCAAGATGCTCGTGGCGGCCGTCATTGGCGTGGCCCTGGCTGGGCCGCCGGTGGCGGTCCTCAACATTTGGCTGAGCGGGCTGTCGGAGCGGCAGGCGCGCGACGAACTCGATCAATCGGCGCGGCGCAGCATGGCGCTCGCCGAAGCGCGGATCGGGCGCGCGGTCGAAACGCTCGATGAGCTCGCGGTGCGCGGCATCAATTCCTGCCAGCCAAGCCATATCGACGCGCTGCGCCAGGCCACCTTCGGCGCCACGCCGGTCAAGGAGCTTTCGATCGTCGACCCCGACGGCCGGACGCTGTGCAACGACGTCGGCAACCGGACCGACGCACGCGCGATCCTGTCATCCGAGCCGCTGACCGCGGGCAGCCGGACCCTCCTGGAGGTGCTGCAACTGGGCGAGCAGTCGGAGAACTGGATCAGGATCCGGCGACCGGGCGTGGGCTCCGGAAATGGCGCGGCGGCGCTCATTCCCCCCGAACTGTTCGTGCCGCAAGTCTCGAACCGCGGCGGCCCGGTCAGCGTCCACGTTCGCATGATGACCGGCCGTGACTCGCTGATCTCCGAGGTGGGCGCCGCGATGGCGGGCGACGGCAATATCGTGATCACCGGGCTATCCTCGCCGCGCTATGCGCTGAAGGTGTCGATATCGGCCTCGCCGGCCTGGCTTGCCGCCACCAAGGGCGATCTGCACATGGTCGGAGCGGTGGCGAGCGGCCTGCTCGCAATTTTCATCCTGGCGGTGTCGATGCTGCTGCCCCGGCGCGAGCGCGAGAATCCGATCGTCGAGATCGAGCGCGCCATGAAGGCCGGCGAGTTCGTGCCGTATTTCCAGCCGATCGTCGACATCCGGTCGGGCCGGCTGCGCGGCGCCGAGGTTCTGGTGCGCTGGCGCAAGCCGGACGGCACGGTGGTGCAGCCCGCCGCATTCATCCCGCTTGCCGAATCGAGCGGGCTGATCATCGACCTGACGCGCCAGCTCATGCAGCGGGTCTGCCAGGAGGTCGGCGCGGCGCTCGGCGCGCGGCCGCATCTGAAGATCGGCTTCAACCTGACGGCGCGCCATTTCGCCAATGAGGAGATCGTCGGCGACGTACGCCGCATCTTCAAGAAATCGGCGCTGCGCCTGTCGCAGGTCGTTCTGGAGGTGACCGAGCGGCAGCCGCTCGAGAATCTCACCGAAACGCGGCGCGTGGTCGCCGCCCTGCAAGGGCTCGGCGCCCGGGTCGCGATCGACGACGTCGGCACCGGCCACAGCGGATTATCCTACATGCTCAAGCTCGGCGTCGACATCATCAAGATCGACAAGATGTTCATCGACTCGCTCGGCACCGACCGCAACTCCAACACCATCATCGAGACCTTGATCGACCTCGCCCAGAACATGCGCATGGAGGTGATCGCCGAAGGGGTGGAGACGTTCGAGCAGGTCGTGCACTTGCGCGAGCTCGGGATCCGTGCGGCGCAGGGCTTTGTGTTCGCGCCGCCGCTGCCGACTCAGGCATTCCTGCAACTGGTCGACACCATCGACCCGATCAAACCCGGCACGGCCAGAGCGACCGACGAGGAGAGCGTCGCGTTGCCGGTGTTCGCGCAGCCGAACGTGGCCTGACACTCTGTCGGTTTTGTCGGCGGATTTGTAAGCCCACTGCAAATTCGATAGGTTCGGCATTGTCGAAGCAACTCGGGGAGAAATCCATGAAGCGAATTGTGATTGCCGTGACGTTGCTGGCGTTGGCGTCGGTTCCGGCGTCGGTGCAACCGGCGACGGCGCAGGATGCGCTGGGCGGCGCGATCCTGGGCGGGGCTGCGGGCGCCATCCTCGGCGGGGCGGCGACCGGCAGGGCCGGCGGCGCGGTCGCAGGCGGCATCATCGGCGCGGCGACGGGCGCCGCCATCGCCGGCTCGATGGAGCCGCGTGGGCCCGGGTATTATTGGTACCAGGACGGCTGCTGGGTGCAGCGCCGCGATGGCAGCTACATCCGGGTGCAGCGCCGCTACTGCTATTGACGCGCAGACGTTCCGAACGCGGCAAGCGCCCCCAACGCGGGGGCGCTTTTGCTTTGCGGCGGATCAGTGGCGGCGGGCGCAGCCGACGGCATTGCCCGCCGCCGCGGCCCGGCCCATCATTGACGGAAGCCGGTATTCGCCACGGGTGGTAAGGAGATTGCGATCATGAACATCGCCTATTCGATCGGCCGGATATTTCTGTCGGTGTTTTTCATCGTCGCCGGCATCCAGAAGCTCATGAACGTACAGGCCATGGCCAAGACGCTCACCGATCTCAACGTGCCGATCCCCGAAGAGGTCGTGCCCTATCTCGGCAGCGTCCCGAAATACGACGCGCTGGCCTATCTGATCGGCGGGATCGAGGTGATCTGCGGGCTGATGGTGCTGGTCGGGCTCAAGGCGCGCTGGGCGGCGCTCGTGCTAATCGTGTTCACCGGTTGCACGATCTTTTACGTCCATCACTTCTGGGACATGACCGGCGATGCCTTCACCCAGAACCAGCAGGACGCGCTCAAGCACCTTGCCATCATGGGCGGCCTGCTGCTGCTGGCGACTGGCGGTCCGAACGTCAGCGCCATGGACCGGCGCTAGGCCTGGATCGCTGCGGCCACATGAAAGGGGGCGGCCTTGCGGCCGCCCCAAGTTTGATACGCCACGCGGGAGGACTCTCGGACGGGTCGGCCCCAAGCGCCGCCGATCCGCGTGACCATGAATTCAACTCTCGATGTGGATAAGTACTGATTCGTGGCAATTCGTCACGTATTTTCTGAGCGATAGCGATATCCACAGGTGGCAATCGGAGGTGGATATCATCGCTTCCAGGTGACCAGGCTGAGCTCCGCTGACGGGTCGAGAACCCGTGCCGGCGCTGGCTTTAGACCGCGCTTCGACAGCAGCTCCTCGGGCGTGTGCGGTGGGATGCCGGGAAACACCGGACGGCCGCCGGGCAAACGCGCCCGCGCCGCGCGGCTGAGATGGAAGGCGTCGTAGCCGGTTTCCAGGAACAGGCCGAATACGTCGGTGCCGCCGATCACCGCAAGCAGGCCGCCCGAAAGCCCGAGCGCCGCCCAGGCCTCGGCCAGGTCGGCGCCCGCTGGATTCCAGTGCACGATCCGATCGCTCTGCGGGTCGCGGGCGATGCCGGCAATGCGGCGCGTCAGGATCAGGCGGCGCCGGCGCGCGGCCGCGGCGCCGCCTTCGCCGGAATGGCGGCCGTGCGCCAAGGCGTCCGCCTGGTCGAGCATGCCGTGAAAGAAGCGCTGGTCGGCTTCGAGCTTGAGCGCGTCGGGCTGCGCGCCGCTAGCGTCGGCGATCATGCCGTCGGCCGAGACGATGGCGAGACCTTCGATGCGATCGGGACGGGCCATGGCCGGGGCATCCTAGCGCATGATCAGGACGGCGCGGTCGTCGGAATCATGATGCGCACGCTGGCGCGGTACGCCGCCAATGCAAAGGGGCGGCCTTGCGACCGCCCCTCGACCAAACTCCTTGCGACGATCAGTCGACCGTGCGCACCACGCTCGAGGTCGGACGCTGGCTCACCGTCGGAATCTTCTGCTCCTTTTGCAGCTCCTCGTCGTATTTCGGCAGCGACTTGATCGCAAAGCGCGGCTTCATGTGCACGATCTTGTAGCCGTTGGCCTTGAGCTGGGCGAGAATCTCCGGCACGGCCTGCGACGTCGCCTGCTGGAAGTCGTGCATCAGCACTATGCCTTTGCCGTGCTTCTGCAATCGGGTCAGGATCGAATTGACCACCTGTTCGGGCTTGCGCATCTTGAAATCGAACGTGTCCATATCGGTCGAGAAGATCGCGACATTGCGCTCGCCGAGGTAGGTCACGAGCTCGGGCGGGTGGCGTAGCGCCGGAAAGCGGAAGAACGGCGCGCCCTGGCCGCCTTGATCGCCCAGCGCCCAATTGACCGCACTGATGCCTTTCTCGATCTCGTCGATTGCTTCCTCTTTCTTCTTGCGCGCGAGATCGACATGCGACCAGGTGTGCGAACCGACGCTGTGACCGGCGGCGGCAACCTGGCGGACGATTTCCGGATAATAGGTGGCGTGCTTGCCGATGTTGAAGAACGTGGCCTTGACGCACTCGTCCGCCAGCGCCTTGAGCACGGCAGGGGTGGTCGGCCAGGGGCCGTCGTCGAAGGTCAGGACCACTTCCTTGTCGCGCAGGAAGTCATGCTGGCGGAAATGTTCGAAACCAAAGCCCGGACCGCCGGTGGTGTCGATCTCGACGGTGCGGGTGACGCCGAGCGCGTTGGGATTGTTGCAGGTGGCGGAGGTTCCGCCCTTGGCGGCGGCGGCGGGAGCCGGCGCAGGGGCTGCGGCGCGGGCGGCGGGCTGGCCGGTCGTGATTGCGGGAGCGGCGGCCGGCGCTTGATCGGGAACTAGCGGCGGTGCGGTACCGATGGTCGATCGCTGCGCGAAAGCTGAGCCCGACACCAATAACGATGCCGACATAGTCAAGATGAGCGCTGCCGCACCACGCATCCAAACCTCCCGACCTGATGGAAAAAGCCATCCTCATGGCTTGTCGCATGAATTGAAGCCAATCCGCCGCACGAGTCAATCAAGCTCGCGCCGCGAGTGCGGCGCAAGCGGGATTAACCTTATTTTTAAGGCCGTATCGTGGAGGCGGTGCGCAGCCGCTCAGCGTTGGCGAACCAAGTAACGCTCGGTCACCCGCACCGCCATCATCCAGGCGACCCAAAACACCGAGATGAACAGCGCAAAAAACACCAGCAGGCTCGCCGAATGGGAAAAGCGCTCGATGATTGTGGCGATCCCCACCGCCAAGCCGTCGCCCAGTATGACGAAGGCGACAAAGACCAGAATAACACTCATGGACGGCTCCTTCCCGGAGAGAAATTCTCCGGAGCTCGTAAGGCCGCCCTTAAACGCGAGCAGACCGGAACCGGTGGCTGCTGACCATCGGACCGATTGTCGCTGTTTTTAGCGCAGTTCCTTCTCGATCGCCGCAATCACGCGGGCGTCCATCGGCTCGATCTGCGTGGAAAACACCGCCGCCACGTGGCCGTCGCGGCCGATCAGATATTTGTGAAAGTTCCAGCGCGGCGGGTCGGTGGGACGCTCCAGCGCCGCCCATTTGTAAAACGGATGCGCGGCCGCGCCTTTCACCTCGGCCTTGGCGGCGAGCGGAAAGCTCACGCCATAATCGTCGTGCGCGGTCTTGTTGATCTCCGACGGTCCGCCCGGCTCCTGGCCGCCGAAATCGTTCGACGGCACGCCAACGATAAACAGGCCGCGCTCGCGGTAGCGCGCCCACAATTGCTGCAGTCCGGTGAATTGCGGGGTGTAGCCGCATTGCGAGGCGGTGTTGACCACCAGGATCGGCTTGCCGGCGTGATCGGCCAGCCGGATGGTGCCGCCATCGAGGCCGGCAAAGGCGTAGGCGAAAGCGGTCGGTCGACTCATGGCGGGTGTCTGTGCGAGGGCCGCGGGGCAGGCCAGCGCGGAACCCAGAACGGCGAGAACGTGCCTGCGGTCGATCATGGCTGGTGCTCTATACAGTGCATACAGTGCCCGACTGTATACCGGCGGGCGGCCGGTTGTGGATGCAGCGGTTTCGAAAGTCCGTCCCCTCTCCGGCGGGGCGGAGAGGGGACGCCAACCCAGCGAGGCGGCTTGCGCCGCCGCAATCAGCTCAGAACCTTGTGCTTCTTGAGCCAGGCAAGCGCCTGGTTCCAGGCATCCTCGGCCGAATTCTTTGCGGTAGCTCGGGCGATAGTCGGCGTGGAAGCCGTGCGGCGCGCCGGGGTAGATCTTGAATTCGGCCGGCTTCTTGGCGTCGGCCAGTGCCTTCTTCATGGCCTCGACCTGCGCGACCGGGATGCCCTGGTCGGCATCGCCGTAGAGGCCCAGCACCGGCGCCTTCATTTCAGCCGCGAGTTCGGACGGGCTCTTCGGCCACTTGCCGCCTTCCTTCTGCGCCGGCGGATCGACCAGCGAGCCGTAGAAGGCAACGCCGGCCTTCAGGTTCTTGTTGTGCGCGGCGTATTCCCAAACCGTGCGCCCGCCGCGGCAAAATCCGAGGATCGCGAGCTTGCCGGTGTTGCCGCCTTGCGACTTCGCCCAGGCCGCGGTGGCATCAAGATCGGCAAGGAGTTCGGCGTCGGGCTTGGCGTTCACGATCGGCGCCAGCTTCGGCATCTCGGTGATCTTGGTGAGATCCTGGCCGGCACGGAAATAGTAGTCGGGCGCAATCGCAAAGGCGCCGGCTTTGGCGAGGCGGCGCGTCACGTCCCTGATGTATTCGTGGATGCCGAAAATCTCCATCGCCACCAGGACGACCGGTGGATTCTTCGCCTTCTCGGGCCGCGCGAAGTACACCGGCATCTCGCCGTCCTTCACTTTCACCTTGGCATCGCCGACCTTCAGCCCCTTGGTATCGGTGGTGACGACCTGCGCGCGCACCGGGCCGGCGGCCAGCGTGTAGCCCGCGGCAGCGGCGGCAGACGCGGTCATGAAGAAATTTCGCCGTGACACGGGCGAGGCCTTGGTCAGCCCGACGATGTCGGACGGCAGCTTGGAATGGACGTTCATTGTTTCCTCCGGTTGACGCGTGAGCGGCACGATCGTGTAAACACCCGCGCGCCGCCATTATTGCAGCTTCAAAAACCGGCCGCGATGGGGTTGCGAAGCCTCGGGCCTGGGATGTCTCGGCCAGCCCCGCCGCGCTATAGTGTGTCGGAAGGCATCGACAGGAGGAACGCCCATGCCCGAGATCGTCGTCTACGCCGTCGGCAACCGTCCCGCCGAACAGAAAAAGGCCCTGTGCAAGGACATTACCGACGCCATGGTGAAGAACTACAAGGTCCCGGCCGAAGCCGTGGTGATCACGCTGGTCGAGACGCCGAAGACCGACAAGGCCAAGGGCGGCGTCATGTTCAGCGACATGCCGGCGCGCTAGCCGGATTTATCAGCGGCGGCCCCGGCGGCCGCCGCTGCTATTTCTGGAATTCGATGCGCTTGTCGGGACGCTCCAGGTCGACGTGCAAGGCCTCGCACAGCCGGTTGGAGTAATTCCACATGCCGCAGAACACTGTCAGCTCGACGATCTGCTTTTCGCTGAAATGCCGCTTCATGGCGGCGAACGCGTCATCGTCGTCACGGGCCGTCATGGTGGTGACGGCTTCCGCCCAGCGCACCGCGGCCTTCTGCCGTTCGTCGAGCGCGGGCGAGTTTCATATAATCCGCGCCTTGGGCTGCGGCGATCTGCGCCTCGGTCAGGCCGATCTTCTTGCCGAGCGGCACGTTGTGCGACATGCAATAGGCGCTGCCGTTGAGCGCCGAGGTCTTGATGATCACAAGCTGCTGGATTTTCACATAGTCGGGATCGGCCTTCAGGTTTGACAGCCGGATCGCCTGGTTCGGCAGCATCCAGCCGGCGAGCGCGGCCGGTTGATGCGCCAGCACCTGCGAAAAATTGCTGATCCGGCCCCACTGTTTGCGCACGCCGTCGTAGACCGTGCGGACCTCGGCGTCGGTCGTCTCCGGCGGGATCATGGTCACGCGCGCCAAGGCAGCCTCCCATTGGTGATGCGTTTGCGGCAATCTAGAGCATGATCCCGAAAAGTGTGCAGCGGTTTTCGGAACAGATCATGCTCGAACAAGAGAGCATGATGCTCAAACCCGAAGCTAGATCGGAATGACGGTTCGAAGAAAGTCATGCCGATTTCGCAGATCGGTTGGTGGGAGGTGAGGGGCCATGGACGATTTGAAGAGCAAGGCCGCACTGGTGACCGGCGCAGCCTCAGGCATCGGGCTTGCGACTGTCGAGCTGTTCGCCAAGCGCGGCGCCAAAGTGGCGCTCAATCATTTGCCGGACGATGCACGCGGGCCGAAGGCCGTCGAGCAGTTGCGCGCGGCGGGCCTCGACGTGATCGGCGCGCCCGGCGACGTGTCCAAGCCCGGCGCGGCCGAGGCGATGGTGCGGACCGCAATCCAACAGCTCGGCCGGCTCGACTATCTCGCCAACAACGCCGGCACGCCGGCCACCATCGAGCCGATCCCGCCGCGCGAACTCGACAAGCTCACCGAGGAATTCTGGGCGACCATTCTCGCCACCAATCTGCTCGGCCCGTTCCGCTGCACGCACGCGGCCGCTGAGGCGCTGCGCGCCGCGGGCGGCGCGGTCTGCAACACCGCCTCGGTCGCGGGCTTCAACATGCCGGGCTCCAGCATGGCCTATGGCGCGAGCAAGGCCGCGCTCATCAGCCTCACCAAGAATCTTGCGCGCGCGCTCGCGCCGCAGGCGCGGGTCAACGCGGTGGCGCCCGGCCATGTCGACACCGAATGGACCAGCCATTGGCCGGCCGAGCGCAAGCGCGCCACCATCGAGCGCACGCTGCTGCGGCGCTATTGCACCGCCGCCGACATCGCCGGCGCGATCGTGTTCCTGTGCGCCGACAACACCATGATCACGGCGCAGACGCTGGTGGTGGACGGCGGCTACTCGCTTTAGAGCATGATCCCGAAAAGTGGGAACCGATTTTCGGACAAGATGCCCTCGAGCTCGAGACGAGAGGATGATGCTCAAACAAGAAGCCTATAGGCTCTTGCCGTCGAACGGCTTGCGCGGCAGCGCCGCCACGTCGAGGTCGTCGATGCAGCGCACGTTGATCGCGAAGGTCTCCTCGCCGTTCGGCGCGAGGCCTTGCGAATACGAGCCGACGCCGCAGGATTGGCAGAACAGATGATGGATGCGCTTCTGGCCGAACTGATAGTCGGCGAGCGCGTCCTTGCCCTGCACCAGCTCGAACTGCGGCGCCTTGACGAACGCCCACAGCGCGCCGCGCTTGCTGCAGATCGAGCAGTTGCAGTCGAACACCTCGGCGATCGCAGCGGTGGCGCGAAACCGCACACGCCCGCAATGGCAGCCGCCCTGATGGGTCTTGGAATCCGGCACGGGAACCTCCGCGGTGATCGAAGCGATGCGGCAGCCTTAACGCGTGGCGACAGCCGGCGCCAGCATGCGCTCGGTTCAGACCGCCGCCGCGTGCCGGTCAATGCGTGTTGAACACCGCCTGATAGGCCGCGACGGCTTTGCGGATGGCTGCAGAGCTCCTCGCGCGTCGGATTGTCCGGATCCTTCGCCGCCGGCAGGCTGCCGAACTTCAGCAGGCAAGCCATCAGCAGGAAGCGCGCCTTGTTGGCGGTGAGATTGGTCGCGGCGATATGGAAGTCGGTCGGGTCGGCAAAGCCCATCGGCGCGCCGCGGCCGACCACGGCGACCGGGATGCCGCTGAACACGGCCTTGAGCAAGAGCTTGTTGCGCGTGTGCGAGGGCGTGCGGCCGTAGGGCACCAGGCCCTGGTTGACGAAGCCGGTCGAGCAGGCCGAGGCCGAGCTTGTGCTCGATCGAGGCGATCAGGTCGAGCTCCGGCGCGGTGTCGTGGCCGTAGTCCATGCCGGAATAGCTGCCGTCGGTCGAGATGGTGACGACCGGAATCGCGTCGGGCAGCAGCTTGCCGTTGCTGTCCTTGACCGCGACATCGACCAGTCTCGATGCCGCGCGGGCCTTTCTTCGCGGCCTTCACCGCGTCGGGCAGCGCCGTGATCTTCAGCTCCGACTGATAGGTGTGCTTGAACACCGGCAGATAGGTCAGCGCGATCCGGCCGGTGTGGCTGATGTTGCCGATGATGCCGCCGTGGCCGCCGGTCGCCACATAGCCGCCGGGACGCGCGTCGACCTTGGCCACCTCGCGCGCCGCGAACAACTGCTGCTCCTGGATCACCACGACGCCGCAGCGGTTGCGGCCCTGCTCATCGGCCCAGAGCCGCGACCGGATGAAGCGCGCGGAGTCGACGATGTTCGCCGGGCCGTCGGCGCTGATCTGGCCCTGCGGGCGTTGCGCGGCGTTGCCGCAGATCGGCAGCGTCGTGTCGATCAGACAGGTTGAACCAGTAGGCGCTCTCTTCGACCTGCGGGCTGCCCTGCGTCCAGATCACGCCGTCGTAGTCGCCGCTCGAAACCAGGGCCTGCATGTCGTTGGTCGCCTTCGCCAGCGCCGGCCGCGGCGGCGCGACGGCGAGGTGATAGGGCTTGTAGCCGAAGAAATGCGTGCCGCGGACCTCCGGAGCGATATCGCCTTCGGCCCTTGTCGGTGCGCCGATGCGCCGGCAGGCCCTTGGTGTAGCCGCTCGGCGGCACGCCGCGGTAGAAGTCGATGGTCGCGATCGACGACAGCAGGCTCGCGGTGCCCTCGTCGCCGATCGACAGGCGATCGATTTCCTCGAAGCTGCGCGAGCCGTCGGGAAAGAAGCCCTGCCGGCCGGTGGCGGCGCCGGGCGACGTGCATTCCTCCTCCCAGGGCTTGCCGTCGGCCTGGATCGCCATGTAGGGCAGCGGATAGAGGCCGTCCTCGGGCTTCAGCTCGATCTCATAGACCGGCTTGTCGCTGTCGTCGCGGCGCTCCTTCCGGAACACACCGTCCGCTGCCGAGGTAGCCGTCGGGCGGCCCATAGAGCTCGGCCGCGTCGGATTCCAGCGGATGCGCGGAGAATTGCTCGACATAGACCTTGGCCGGCGCCGCCAGCCGCTGCGGCCGCAGCGCGTCGTGGCGCAGCGGCGCGCCGTCGACGTCCTCGAGCAAGGGCAGGCCGTGCTTGGCGCGCGCCTTGTTCGAGGTGACCAGCGGCGGCGTGTTCTGGATTGTCGCCGTCGGCCCGGACAGATGCGCGATGCGCGTTTTCTTGCTGCTGTTCATGGTTGTCGTCCACCGGCCTCGGCGAAGCCCGGCCTAGTTCGCCTTGATGCCGGCGGCGTTGATCATGCGCTCGTAGTCGGCGGTGATGTCGTGCAGGAATTTGCCGAACGGCGCGCCGCAACTGCCGGCCGGGAACATGCCCTGCTGGTCGAACTTGGCCTTGCATCTCGGGCGTGTTCATCGCGGCGAGCAGCATCGTCGGACAGCTTCTTGATCGCGGGCTCCGGCGTCTTCGCCGGCGCCACCAGGCCGTAAAAAATCTCGGCCTCGTATTTCTGGAAGCCGGCCTGCTCCATGGTCGGCACGCCCGGCAAGGCGTCGGTCTGCTTCGGCGAGGTCGATACCAGCGCGCGCAAGGTGCCGGACTTCAAATGCGACACGATGGTCGGGTAGTCGGCCCACACCGCTTGCACGTGTCCGCCCATCAGCGCGTTGATCGCCGGCGCGGTGCCGCCGTACGGCACGTAATTGATGTCGATCTTGGTCTCCAGCCGGAGCACCTCGATCGCGACGTGCAGCGAGGTGGCGGGACCGCCGCTCGCGAACGTGATCTTGCCGGGGTTGGCCTTGGCGTCGGCGACCAGTTCCTTCGCGGTCTTCCAGGGCGCCGAGCTCTGCACCACCAGCGGCATCGGTGCCGATGACGAGATAGCAGACGGGCTCAAAGCTCGACAGCGACATGTTGTTGCGCTTCATGGCGGCATTGACCACGAAGGCATTGGCGGCCAACAGCAGCGTGTTGCCATCCGGCTCTGAGCGGGCGGCCGCATCGATGCCGATCATGGCAGCCGCCACCCGGGCGGTTTTCGACCACCACGGTCGGGCCGTCGGCCTTGGCGATCTGCTCGCTGAGCAGGCGGGAGATGATGTCGGGGCCGCTGCCCGGGGTATAGGGGACGATGATCTTCAGCGTCTTGGACTGGGCGAGCGCTTGTCCACCCGCGAGCGTGCCGACGACGAGCGCCACCGCGCCAAGCCAACCGAGTCTTTGCATGACCCACCCCTGTTTCAACCGCTCGGGGCGCAGCCTGATTTGTTTTTGTGCAGCCGGCAAGGTGCCCGGAGAAGACCGGGCAGGGGCGGGATGCCACACGCTCAAGATCGGCGCGATCGGGTCACGCCGCCTGCGCCTGCGCCTCTGGGTAGCAGACCAGCGTTTCGAAGCGGTAGTCGCAGCGGTCGCACGACCAGAGGTGGCGGATGCGCCGGTCGTCGACGTATTCGCTCCATTCCGGGGCGAACAGCCTGTCGCCGCATTGCGCGCACGGCGCGACCGGCCGGGATTTCAGGAATGAACCGAATTTACGGGATTGCAGCTCCATGGCGCTTCCTCGTGCTGCAGCGTTCCCCCTCCGATATCCTCATCTTCCCCAAGTATCGTGACGCCATCGTGACCGAAGCGGTGGATCGATGTGAAGCAGCGGCGCTGACGTATCCGTCCGTGGCCGCGAGATGGCGATCACATGGCAAGGTCAATTGGCAAGATCACTTGGTAGGGAGCAGATCAACCACTCGTTGGATCGGAAATTTCGAATTCTGCCGCTGATAGTAAGACCCGCCGCCCCGGAGGGCGGCGGGCGCACCGAGCGATCTGTCGTCTCAGTTGCGGATGCAGCGATTAAACCGCGCGCTGTAGTGCCAGCCCGGGCCACAAGCCCGACGCATATTGTCGCGCATCCTGGCTTCCGGCGTGTCCTCGACGCAGCGGCGCAGGCGGTTGCTGTATTGCCGGCCGGGGCCGCAGCCCTCGCGGACCAGCGTGATGTCGCTGCCGGCGACGGCTCTGTTTTGCCTGCGCCAGCGGCAAAGCGCCGGCATCAGCCACGAGCAAGGCGGACGCGGCGCCGAGCGCCAGCGTGAAGGCGAGTGTCTTCAGCATCGATATCTCCCGTTGAATGAATTCCTGACAGTAGCCAAAGCTATTCGATTCGGTCCGGTTCGGTTCCAACTCTATCCACAGCCGCGGGCGGTGCGCTCCGGGGGCGCACTTCGCGTGTGCTGGGAGCCGCTTGCGGCTTGCGTTATATTGCTGCGACCGCCCCCGACGCCTGGCGCAGGAGCGCCTACGATGCCTGAAAAGACCATCGTCAAGCCGCGCACCAAGGTTAAGCCCAAGACCCAACGGCCGCCGCTCTACAAGGTCATCCTGCTGAACGATGACTACACGCCGCGCGAATTCGTCGTGCAGGTGCTCAAGGCGGTGTTCCGCATGAACGAGGATCAGGCCTACCGCGTGATGATAACCGCGCATATGCGCGGCGCCTGCGTGATCGCGGTCTACACCCGCGACGTCGCCGAGACCAAGGCCAAGGAGGCGACCGAGCTCGGCAAGAGCAAGGGCTATCCGCTGTTCTTCACCACCGAGCCGGAGGAATAGGCCGCCGCACCAAGCAAACCGGGTTCCAGAGGAGACCGACTAGCCTCGCGTCAGGCAATGCGCCTTATACGCGTTGGCGGTCTCGGCGCTGGTCATGAAAGGCGAGATAATCCTTGGCGGCCTGCAGATCGCGCGCCGCCGTGCCAACGCCGCCCATCAGGATGATGGTGCGCTGGAGCACCGCCGGATAGGGCAGGTAGGTCGCGCCGCGCACGCAGCGGATTTCGTGCTCGGCTTGCGCGGCCAGGTCCGCCTCGCCGCGCACCACGCGCTCGGCGTGGAAGGCGCCGCCCAGTTGTGGCACGAGCTTGCCTTTCATCTCGTCGGCGATGCCGAGCTTGTTGAGCACCTCCATGAACTGCACCCCGCTGATACCGCCGGTCGTGGGATCGGTGATCAGCACGGTTTTGGCCGCCAGCAGGGTGCGTTTCAGGCCCTCCGGCGTGCTGACGTCGGGCCGCGGCCCGTCCGAGGGCACCGCCAGTCCGAAGTGGACGCGGACCAGCGCCACGGCGGTACCGGGCCGAAGCTTGCCGGCCTGCTCGAACGCGTCGGTCGCCTCGCGCGGCGCGATGATCACGTCGAACGCCTCGCCGCCCTGCACGCGGCGGCGGATTGCGCCGGTCTCGGTCACGGTGACGGTGAGCCGGTGGCGGGTGTTGCGTTCGAACTCGGCCTTGGTCTCGAGCAATGACGTCGCGCATGCCGTTGGCGGAGATGACGCGGATTTCGGCGGCGTGGCTCATGGTGTTCACGGCAATCGCGCTGCAGGCGGCCAAGACCGCGGCGACAAGGACGCGCATCGGTGGCCCCCGTTATTTCTTCTCGATCGAAATGCCGCCCGGGCCGAGATTGATATTCACGCCCTCGGGCTTCTTGCGGTCCTGGTAGAGCTGATAGCCGAGCACGGCGACCACCACGACCAACGCACCGACGACGAGATAAAGGATGTTGCTGCGAGTCATGAAGGTGCCCCTGAATCGCCCGTGGCCGGCCGGCGCGATGGTAGCCGGCCAACGCCGGTTTGACCAACGCGTCGGCAGGGCTTCGGTTCGCGGTTCGGTCGCTTACAGATAGGCGCAAAGGCAGGCCAGGTTGACCAGGCTGGCCGCCAGCAGGCCGAGCACCAGAAGCTTGTCGTTCATCGTCCGCTCCGAGGAATCGACGCAACCAGCATGACCGGGAGCAGGGCAAGAGTCCCAGGCTTTGTTTTTGCCGGGATTCACCACTCGTTTACGGCTTGGAGTCCGTCCGCCGATTCCCGCCGGCGGCTTCGGCTTCGGCAATTCGCTCCGCCAGCGTGAGCATCGCCCGCATGCGCTTTTGCAATTCGGCCTTGAACTGGCCGAGATAGCGCCGCCCCGCCAGAAACAAGATGACCTTGTCGAGCGCTCGCATAGGCTCGATCGCGGCCGCGAGCGTGACCTTGGCGCCGCCGTCGCTGGCCTCGATCGCGTAGTCGGCGCGCGAGCGGCAATTGCCGACTGTGGTCTCGATCGCGAGATGACGCGGCCGCCTGGCGGCAACCACCCGATAGGTCATGTCGGCCCAGTCGCTGCCGGGCTTGGCGATCGAGCGCATCACCGCGCCGACCGCGAGCCGGCCGTCCGGCTCGATCCATGCCTCGCGGAGATCGTCGAGCACCTCGGGCCAGCGCGGCGCGGCCTCGATCGCCGCCCACACCGCGGCAGGCGGCGCGGTGGTCGAGAACGTCAGCGTGATGGCGATCGAGCTCGGCATCTCACTCGGGCTTGATGCCGCCGGCAACGATCACGCGGCGCCAGCGCGCCGTCTCGGCCTTGAAGAAGGTCGCGATCTCCTCCGGCGTGCCGCCGACCGGCGTCAGCGTCAGCTCGCGCCAGCGCCGCACCACCTCGGGATCGCGCAGGATTTCGGCGAACGCCTGCGACAGCTTGCGCGCGATCTCCGGCGGGGTCTTGGGCGGCGCCACTACGCCGAACCAGCTCGTCGCCACCACGTCGGGATAGGTCTCGGCGATCGCCGGCAGCTCGGGCAATTCGGGCACGCGCTGCTCCGAGGTCACCGCCAGACCCCTGAGCTTGCCCTCCTTCACCAGCGGCAGGCTGTTGCCGAGATTGTCGAACATCATCTCGACGTGGCCGGCGATCAGGTCGTTCAGCGCCGGCGCCATGCCGGAATAGGGCACGTGCGTCATCTTGATGCCGGAGGCGAGTTTCAACATCTCGCCGGTCAGATGCGGGCCGCTGCCGGTCGAGGGCGAGGCGTCGTTCAGCGTGTTGGGATGCGCCTTGGCGTAGGCGATGAACTCGGCGAAGTTTTTCACCGGCAGCTTGGGATGCACCACCAGGATGTACGGCAGCTTCGCCATGATGGTGACCGGCACGAACTGCGTCGGGATCAAAGCCGAGCTTGGGAAAGAAACTCTGGCTGATCACCAGCGGCCCCTGCGGCGTGGCGAGCAGGGTGTAGCCGTCGGGCTCCGAGCGATAGACCTGCTCGGCGCCGAGGTTCTGCGCGGCGCCGGGGCGGTTCTCGATCACCACCGGCTGGCCGAGCTTGGCCGACAGATGCTGGCCGAGGATGCGCGGCATCAGATCGCCGTTGGCGCCGGGCGGCAGCGGCACGACGATGCGGATCGGCCGGGACGGGTAGGGCTGCTGCGCCAAGCTCGCGTCCGCGCCGGCGCACACGAGCAGCGCCAGCGCGGCGTGACGCAGCGCGCGTGCGGCCGTTTTCAGGGGCATCGCCTGTCCTCCCGATCGCGCGGGACTGTAGCAGCGCGGGCAGCGCGGGCGAAACGCGTTCAGTCGAGGAGGACGCCGCCGGGCACGGTGCGCGGATCGACCTTCGACATCGGGATCGCCGCCTCCATGACGATCAGCGCGGCGATCTCGGGCGGCACCTCGCGCTCGTGCCGGTCGATCAGCTGCTGCGTGGCGACCGCGATCTCCAGCGGCCAGTGCAGCGGCTCCTTGCCGGCGGTGACCAGGATGGTCTTCACCCGCGGCCAATGGCGCAGCGCCTGTCGCGGCGCCTCGTTGAGCTCGACGTTCTTGACGTAGCCGGGCGTGCCGAACGCCGGCGTGCCGACCGTCTGCGTGCAATGCTCGAACAACGGCCCGAGCGCGGGCACCGGCCGGCCGGCGACGGCGATGCCGGCGGCGACCAGGCGCCAGATCGACAGCTCGCCAGACTGTGTCGAGGCCAGGATCCGGTTGAGGAAGTCGCCGAAGAAGAAGGTCTCGCCGGACTTGGTGGTCACCCGCATGAACACCTGCTTGGCGGTGAACTTGCGCGGCCGGACCACGCCCTCCCACAGCGCCTGCTGGGCGGCGAAGCCCGCCAGCGCGCCGGCGGCGCTCAGGATGGTCTGGGCGTGGACGCCGCGTTCGTCGCGGTAGGCGTCGGACAGGTAGCCGACCAGGCGGGCGACGCCGTCCGCCGGCTCGCCGTTGCCAAACGCGATGAGATCGGGCGCGACCTGCCGGGCGCCTGGAAACTCCGGCGCCTCGGCGGCGGCGGGAGCGGATGGCGGCGCCGGCGGCGGCGTTTGCGGCCCGGGCGGCGGGCCCGGGCGTTTGCCGAAGGCCATGGCGATGTCCTCGCGGTTGCGCTGCCGCAGGCTAGGCCCGGAACGTTACCGGGAGGCTAAGCGGCTCAATCAAAAGGGCTATTCCCGCCTCTGCCGGGTGGTAACCGGGGCGATTAGCCGGCCGGCCGGCACGATCTTGCCTGGCCGATGGAACTCGCGGGTTCCATCGCGGTTGTTGATGATCCTTGGAGGAACACATGGGTCTCGGCACAATTCTTCTTATTATCCTCATCATCATCCTGTTGGGCGGGTTCAGCGGCATTGGTGGCGGCCGCTTCTACGGCACTGGCTACTACGGCGGTGGCGGACTCGGGCTGATCATCATCATCCTGCTGATCCTGGTCTTGATGGGCCGGATCTAGCAGCGCGTCGGCGCAGCGGCGACGGCGGCAGGCTCGCCGCCTATTGCCGCTTGATGCCGCCGGACACGATCACCTTGCGCCAGCGTTCGGTCTCGGCCTTGAGAAAGGCTGCGACCTCGTCGGGCGTGCCGCCGACCGGCGTCAGCGTCATCTCGCGCCACTTCTTTTCAATCTCCGGCTCGCGCAGGATTTCGGCGAAGCTCTGCGACAGCTTGCCGGCAATCGCCGCCGGCGTTCTGGGCGGCGCGACCACGGCGAACCAGCTGGTCGACACCACCTCGGGATAGCTCTCGGCGATCGCCGGCAGGCCGGGCAATTCGGGCGCGCGCGTCTCGCCGGTGACGGCGAGGCCCCTGAGCTTGCCCTCCTGCACCTGCGAAAGGCTCGAGTCGAGATTGGCGATCATCACGTCGGTGTGGCCGGCCAGCAGGTCGGTGAGCGCGGGCGCGAGGCCTACGTAGGGCACGTGCGTCATCTCGATGCCGGCGGCGAGCTTCAGCATCTCGCCGGTCAGATGCGAGCTTGAGCCCAGCCCCGGCGAACCGATGTTGAGCTTGCCGGGATGAGCTTTGGCGTAGGCGATGAGCTCGGCCAACGTCGCGACCGGCACCTTGGGATGCACCACCAGGATGTAGGGCAGCTTCGCCATGATGGTGATCGGCACAAACTGCGCCGGCTCGAAGCCGAGCTTCGGCACGAAGCTCGGGCTGATCACCAGCGGCCCTTGCGGCGTCGCGAGCAGCGTGTGGCCGTCGGGCTCGGCGCGAAACACGTATTCCGCGCCGAGGTTCTGCGCCGCGCCCGAGCGGTTCTCGATCACCACCGGCTGGCCGAGCCTGGCCGACAGATGCTGGCCGAGGATGCGCGGCATCAGGTCGCCGTTGGCGCCGGGCGGCAGCGGCACGACGATGCGGATCGGCCGCGACGGATAAGTCTGTGCCGGCGCCAGGCTTGTGCCCGCGAGCAGCGTCAATGCGAGCGCCATCGGCGCCAGCGCGCGGCCGGCAAGCTTGATCCGCATCGACCGATCTCCGTCGGTGCCCTGGCCGCCTTGCGCTTGCTATCTTTTCTTTTTCGCGACCCGCGGACCAGCGTCGTCGGACCCGGTGTAGAACGGGTTGAGCGTGCATTGGCCGCCGTTGCCCGCGGCCGCGGCGCGACATTGCTCCAGGGTCTTGAAGTAGCAGCTGGTGGTGCCGCAGCCGTTGCTGCCCTCCGCGCACCAGCGATAGGGATCGGCGTGGGCGATGCCGGTGGCGAGGCCGAGGATCAGGATCGTTGCGGCGATGGTTGTGCGCATGAGCGATGCCTCCCGCGACAGCAATGAACGTTGCCCGGGATGATAACACCGCCGGGCGGCGTTCATTCGGCCGTTGCGGGGGCCAGGCGGCGATGCGGCGGCGCTCAGCAGCCGCGGCAGATGCTCAAGCCTTGTCCGGCCTCCCGGTTGAGCCGGGTGATCCGATCGTCGATGCTGTCGGTAGCGCCTGAGCTCGAGCCAGTGGTGCTCGGCAGGTCGGCGGCACGGGGCTGGCGATGGCCGACCGGCGCCTGCGGAACGCCTTGGGACGGCGACGCCATGCCGGTCGTCTCGCTCGATTTGGGCTGGTCGGGGCTACGGGCGCGGTCCTGGGCAAGGGCGCCCGGGGTTATCAGCAGGGCCGCGACGGCGAGGGTGATAATCCATGACGCGAAGGACGAAATGTTCGGCATGACGGCTCTCCTTGATGCGTCTGCCCGCGCCTGGAAGGCGCGTCTTTGGGCCTAATCGACTGGTTCGGGAGATGGTTCCGTGTCTTGGCGCCTATGGGGAGCTTCGAAGGACCCGGATTTCGTCAGCCCAACGCTTACGGTGCGGCATGACGGCTGAATATGTTGGCGCGCCGTGCGTCGCCGCAAACTCGGCGCGCTCCCTCTCCCCGTTGCGGGGAGAGGGCGGTAGGCGGGCTTCGGCCGCCGTTCTTTACGTCAAGTAACGCCGATGCGAAGCTCGGCTTTGGTGAGGGCGGCAGTCCAGATGCGCAGACTGCGGAAAGCCCCCTCACCCGACGTGCTTCGCACGTCGACCTCTCCCCGCAAGCGGGGAGAGGTGTCCGCGGCTGCCGCAGCGTTCGATTCACATGAACTCCGCAGCCAACGGCGCTCTCATCCGATTCACTTGTCAAACAGCCATGCGAAATCCGCCGCGGTGTCGGTCGGCCCCGCGGGTGGCCGTCTCGTGTCCCCCGCCGTAGCACGGCGGGTGTTTGCCCTCGAAGATCGAGGGGCGGAGCGCCGAGTGGCGCCACCTAAAGTGTGCACGCCTTGGCGGGCGTGCGCGTCCCTTTGGCGAAGGGACGCTGCGCCCTTCGGCGCTCCGCGCGGCGTTGGACGGTCTCCGGGGGGCGCTCCCTCTGACGGCGCGTTTCCAGCATTGGCGCTGGGCGTGGCTGTCATCGGTAGCGAACGTATCGCGTGAGGGTCGTATTGCCCCCGGGCGGATCCCCGTGCCGCCCGGGCGCCGTGCTTGCAAGGCACGGGGGCGCGGGCGCCGCACCCCGCTCCGCCTTCAGACGCCTCCGGCGGCGCCCTCGATGAGCGGGGTTGTAGGAACATATACGTAGGAACATATACTACTACGGAACATATACCGGCAAGAAGGCCGGCCTCTTATCCAGCGAAACCGGTTTATCCACAGGGCGATGACGCTTCATCCGGCCTGTGCTTTCCAGAGCGGCGGCCCCAACAGATGCCGGCCACGGAGCATCTTTAATCAGGGTCCTAGGTTCGACTTCCTCGTGTGCACAACCACGCGTCCCGACAAGGCTAGTGATTTCCGCGCCGAGCGCGAAGAGCCGCGCTGTGGCGGCATTTTGCGTGCTCGCTGCGGGCTGGCGCCGGCGACGCCATTTGAAATAATGACAAAGCGGAGCCGTTCAGTGAAGACCCGAGCGGCTCGAATAGCATGTCCTCAACCATGCTCCAGTAGGCCTCGGCAACCGAGCGCCGATCAGCCGCGGTGTTACTTGTGATTTTCATCTCAGGCCCGAAGCCCGACAACGTGGCCGTAAGACTAACCATCATATAGTGGAACAAGATCGGTTCGACTGCGGGAATGTGGCCGGCCTTTTGCGCGGCTTCAATTTGTGGCAACAGCCGGTCGATCAGCGGTCTTACGACTGTTTCCGCGACCCATTGCAGCCGCGGATTATTGTTGAAAGCTTCCTGACGCATAAATCGGTGGAATTCGGGAAAGTCGACTGTGTAGTCGAATAACGCCCGATATTCCCCGCGCAGTCTCGTCAACGGCGCGGCATTCGACAATGTCGGTAGCAGCGCCTGCCATTTTTCGCTGATGCGCGAAAACGAATGTTTGGCCGTAGCGCGCCAAAGCAGCTCTTTGGTCGGGAAGTGATATGTGATCAGCGGGTGCTGCACACCGCACCGTGCGGCAATCGATCGGATGCTCGCGGCGTCAAATCCCTTCTCGGCGAACTCGGAAAGCGCGGCGGCTAGGATCTCGAGCCGCGTAATTCGGCGCGCGCTCCTGTTCCGCTCGGCGCTTTGGCCGAGTTGGGATCCTGCGCCGCCGAATTCTTGTTTCTTCGCCATCGCCCTCGTTATCACACGCACGAGGCAAGGGCGCAGGCAAGTCGCTGCACGGTCGCTATTTGCCTTGGAACAGCATCGGTGGCGGCTCGATGTCCGCATCGAAGGCTTTGGCCGTATTGGCGAAGCCCCGTTGGGCGTCTTCGCCGTCATAAAGCTCCATCGCGACGTCGAGCATGACCAAGTCGGCGGATGCAATCCCGCCGCTCGACCAAGCCTTAAGAAGCGTGCGGGTCGCCGCGTAGGAGCGCGTCGGTCCTGTGGCGAGCTGACCAATCAGGGCGTCGGCGGTCTTGGCGAGTTCGTCGTCGTTGGCGACATGTGTGGCGATGCCGAGCGCACCGGCGTCGACTCCCGATATGGGTTCGCCAAGCATGGCAAAACGGGAGGCGCGGGCTCTGCCCGCCCGTTCGGCCAGCCGCTGCAGCGCCCCGGCAATCGGCAGCATTGCCGTGGTGACTTCGACGCAGCGCAGTACGGCGGATTTCGCGACGACAAGAAAGTCGCAGGCCAGTGCCAGTTCGAAGCCCCCGCCGAACGCGATCCCTTGAACGACAGCAACCGTCGGCACATGAATGCCCTCGATCAGGCGATATGACGTATTTACGTCGGCTACGAACGTTCTGAACCAATTCACGTCCTTGCCGGGCCACTCGCGTACCTCGCCACCGAAGCTGAAGTGCGGTCCTTCGGCGCGGATCACAAGCACGCGGATATCGCTGGCGCTTGCTTCGGTCACGGCGTCCCGGAGCGCGGCGGCAAACTTCAGATCGAGCCGGTTAAACGGCGGGTTGCCGAGCACTATGCTGCCGACAGGGCCCTCGCGTTCGAATCTGACCGTCTTCACAGGCCGTCTCCTATTTTTCATCATCGGGGATGAGGGGCAGAAGCAGATGCGATGGTCTTGCCGCGTCCCGGTAGATGCGGTGGGTGACAGTGCGGCTGCTGCAGACGTGATAGGGGATGTACTCGACATCGGTCATCGCGCCGGTGCCTGTCGGCACATCCGAAATATCGCGCTGCTCGATCATCGTTGGCGTTCCGGCCAATGAATCCTATATTAAACTATACATACGTAAAGTATAATACGCGCCGTCGCGGAGCGCAAGTGGCGATCTGCCGCGCCGCCGGGAAATGCAGGGCAGGGCCCATTGACGGCCTCGCGCCTGAATGGGCATAATTTCTCTAGTTGATATATCGTTTCGGTAGACGAAACATGGTGCGCGATCTTGACCGGGCGATTCCGCGCTACCACAGCGCGCTCGATTTCGACGCCTTATGGCAGGAGTTTCCGCCTGCTCCGGAATACCTCGACACCGTCTATGGCGATGTCGCGCGATCAACTCCATCGGCTGCAGGAAGACCGCTTTCTACGGCAAATGGAACGCGCCTGGTCGGTGCCGTTCTACCAACGGCACTGGGGAAAGGTTGGCATCGAACCGGCCGACATCCGCGGTCTCGACGACCTAAAACGGCTACCGGTGTTTTCCGTCCACGATCTTCGCGACAGCATCGAACGGCATCCGCCATGGGGCGATCTGATCGGCATCGACCCTGACATCGACGATCCGATGCCCCTCATATTGCAGACCAGTGGCGGCACCACAGGTCTGCCGCGCGCCATGCTCTATACGCCGCGCGACCGCGAGGTCATGAACATCAACACGGCTCGGCGCATGTACATGCAGGGCGTCCGCCCCTTCGATCGGGTCCAAGTCGCGCTGGCGACGGGCCTGCCGAATGCCGGCTTCCTGCTCCGCGAAAGCCTCTGGAAATACACGGGAGCGATTCCGATCGTCACTGGCACAGGCAATCAGACGCCGAGCCGTCGTCAGATCGAGATCATGCGTGCTTGGAACGTCGATTTCTTCGCGGCGCTTCCCGCCTATATCCGGCATCTCGGCAACGTCGCGCGCGACGAACTCAAATTTGACGTCCGCGATCTCAAGTTGAAGGGGCTGCTCTGCTGGCTTGGCGTTGACGATCGTAAGCCGCTCGAGGCGCAGTGGGGCACCGACGTCTATGACAACTACGGAACCAACGAATTCGGTACGGTGTGTTGTGACTGCACGCAAAAGAGTGGAATGCATGTCTTCGAAGACGCCTTTATTGCGAGCGTCGAAGACCCTCAGACTTTCAGCACCAGGCCGGACGGTGAAAAAGGCGTGCTGGTGGTGACCACGCTTTTCAAACATGCCGCACCGATGATCCGTTTCAACACCAACGACGTGATGTCGTTCGTTGCCGGTGAATGTGCTTGCGGAAGCACCCACCGTCGGCTGTCGAAGGTGTTCGGCCGCGCCGACAACATGGTCAAATTCCGGGGTGTCAACATCTTCCCAGAAGCGGTCGGGGCGCTGGTCTCCGAATACGTCGAGGCGAGTGGCGAATATGTGTGTGTCGTCGAGCCGGACGATGCCGCGGGCCAAGAACGAATGACCATCCTGGCGGAGGCCAACGACACCAGCGTCGATCGAGAACTCGCTACGGGGCGCCTTGGTGCAACGCTTCCATGAAGCGCTCGGAGTAAAGCTTGCCGTGGAAATTGTCGACAAAGGCAGTCTCGCGGCCATGACCGGGCTGACGGACGTCATGAAGGTCCGGCGCTTGATCGACAAGCGCAAGAGCTGAGATCCGGGAGGCTGGCGGTGCGCATATTCGATTGTCATTCGCATTGGGCGACCGAGGGCCGATCGGTGATGCGAACCGAGGAAGATTGGCTGCACGCCAAGCGCATCTGGAAAATGGAGCGGCGCGTCTACAGCGATGAGGAACAGGCGCAATACTTCCGCAGCCATCACGCCCGGACGATTCTCGACCTGTCCTACACGAAGACGCTGCCGATCGACGAGATGCGACGGCACCACGACTATGCGCTGAACTACCAGAGACAATTCCCCGACGTGGTTTTCGGGCACTGGCTTCAGTTCGAGCCATCACGCGGCGCTGAATCAATCGATGAATTTCAACGCTGCTTCGATGCCAAGGCCGGCTTCACCGGCTTCTGCGTCAACGGGCAAGTCACCGGGGTGCCAGCGAGCGACCCGCTTTGGGATCCGTTCTACAAAAGATCGATCGATCTTCGCATTCCGGTGATGATCCTTTGCGGTCTCACCGGCATCGGTCAGGGGCATCGCGGAGGAAAAGGCATCCGCCTCGACGATGGCCATCCGCGCCACATCGACGCCGTGGCAGCGCGGTTCCCTGAGCTGAACGTGCTGGCGGCCCGCCCTGCCTATCCGTGGCAGGACGACATGATCGCCGTGCTCCTGCACAAGGGCAACGTCCACTACGAACTTCATGGTTGGGGGCCGCAGCACTTCACGCCCGCCCTCAAGAACGAGATCCGAGGCCGCCTGCAGGACCGCATCATGTTCGGCTGCGACTTCCCGGACTGATGTTCGAGCGGGTGATACCGGCATGGCACACCGAAGGCTACTCCGAGGATGTGCTGCATAAGGTCCTTCATTCCAACGCTGAAAACTTCTTTCCGGGCGCCGCGGATCGGATGGCCGCCGGCGCACGCAGAGGCACTTCAGGAGCGAGTTCATGATCGAAGCCGCCACCGTATCGGCCGCACGCCCGCCCGTTGGAAAGGTCTGTCGCCGTGCCTTGCTCAAGGGCGCAAGGATCGGACTTCTTGCCGGTACGCTGGCGGTCGTCGCAACGCCGGTGTGCGCACAATCGGACTACCCCGCCCGACCGGTGACGATGGTGGTCCCATTCGCGGCGGGCGGCGTAACAGACATCATGACGCGGAGCCTGTCGCAGGAGTTGCAGGGGATTACCGGCCAGCCATTCGTTGTCATGAACAAGCCCGGCGCGACCGGCATCATTGCGGCGCAGTTTGTCAAAGCCTCGCCACCCGACGGATATCTCGTGATGGTTGGCACAGGCTCGCAGATGTCGGTGCTGCCGGCCCTCAAGGTCAATGTCCCGTTTGACCCGGAAAAAGACTTTGTCCCGATCTCGCTTCTCGGCACGACGCCCTATGTGCTGCTGGTGAACCCTTCCGTGTCGGCCAAAACGTTGTCCGAACTCATTGCGTTGATGAAAGCGAACACGGGCAAGTTCAACTACTCGACATCCGGATTCGGCTCGCTTCCGCATCTTGCCGGAGAGATGTTCAAGCAAATGGCGAAGGTCGAAATGACCCATGTGCCCTATGCCGGCAACAGTCCGGCGACGACGGCTGCCGTGAGTGGCGTGGTTCAGATCACATTCGACACTCCAATGTCGTCGTTGCCGCACGTTCAGGCCGGCACACTCCGCGCGCTTGCCGTTGCGGGCGCGGAGCCGATCGACGTGCTGCCCGGCGTTCCCACCATGGCCAGCGTTCTCCCGGGTTTCTTTGCAAAGTCCTGGCTGTGTCTCTACGTCGCGACGGCCACACCCGAACCGATCATCACGAAGTTGCGGGCGGTAACCGCCCAGAGCGCTGCAACAGCCGCAATTTGTGCGCAGCGCGCGGAATGGCGGATTTTTCATCCCGAAAACCGGAAACGACAATATTGCAAAATTCTTGAAGGAGGATGCCGCGCGGTGGCGCGATGTCGGCCGCTCCGCAAACATCGTATTGGAATGACGGCAATGTCTGCCGCCGACACGGCGACCGAGCGTGTCATCGGCTGGGCCCCGTTGCAGGTGCTGCGCCGTGCCCGTTGGGGCGAGTGTGATCCGGCTGGCGTCGTCTACACCGTAAATTTCTGCGAATATGTCGCATCGGCTTTCGAGCTGTTCATGGCCGAGCTGCTCGGAGGGCCGCTTCAAACGATGAAGAAACAACATGGGTTTGCAGTCCCGGCCAGAGCACTGACACTCGATTTCTTGGCGCTCTCCAACCGGACGACCAATTTCTGATGACCGTGTTGGTCGACGAAGTCCGAACCAGGACTTTTGACTTGGGCATCATCGGCACTTGCAGTGGGAGCGATATTTTCAAAGCGAAGCTAACTCCCATTTCGGTGGACCTTAACCGCATGGCAATTCCAATACCGGAGCTTCTGCGACAGCGGCTCGACAGTTATAAAATGGCGTGCGGGCCAGCCTAGGAGCACAAAATGCCTCGCGTCAAAGGCGCTTCGAGCACGGATGATGGCATTCTGGCCGTCACTCTCACCTTGAGAATTGTCGAGGCGTTGGCGGCGGGTACAGCAGGCCAGGGCGTCACCGAGCTGGCGCGGGCGCTCGGCGCGACGAAGCCGCGGATTTATCGGCACCTCGACACACTTGCTCGTGCGGGGTTCGTCGTTCAGGACCCTCGCACCGAAAAATATCGCATTGGCCCTCAAATGATAGCGCTGGCACACCGGATCGCCGATGGCGTCGACATGGTGTCAGCGGCTCGGCCATCGCTGCTCGCTTTGCGGGACAAATCTGGCCAGACCGCCCTCCTGGCAAAACTCGAGGGCGAGAAGATCCGAGTGCTCGACGTGGTCCTCGGCACCTCGGACTTCGCGATCATGCAACGGGTCGGAAACACGTTGCCTGCCGGCACATTGCACTGTTCTGCTCTCGGCAAGATTGCGTTGGCTTTTGGACCAGAAGATCTGGTACGGGCCACTCTCGCCAAACCTCTCCGCAAGGTGACGGCCAAAACCATTACCAACGCAAAGAACCTGATGATCGAGCTCAAACGCGTTCAAAAACAGGGGTGGGCGACCGTGCCAGATGAAGGGGCCGTTGGCTTCAATGCGATTGCGGCCCCGATTTTCGACGGACAGGCATCATTAGCGGCGATGGTCGGAGTGATTGCAGCGACGAGAAACTTACCGCAGGCGCCTTCACCCAGCCTCGTCAGGACGCTCAAAAGCGCAAGCTCGACGATTTCCCGCTCTCTCGGTCACGTAGGACCGCGTGTGCTGCTGATCGATCATCAGGCGTTCCAATTCGCCAATTTGCACAGTCATAAGCCGACACTCCAAGACTTACACTTTCGAGTCCACAGGTGCCGGCGCCGGACAGAAGCGCGAAACCAAGGTCCGCCAGCAGCATTGTTCCCGACTTCAAGCGAGATAGCAGCTTACCTATCCACACCGCGGCGTCGTGGGCGCCAGCCAGCGCGTTCCCGCCAGCGAACGAAGCGATTGTAGCAGGTGGTGGACGGACCGAAGCTGCCCGGCACATCGCGCCACGGTGCTCCGGATCGGTGGTCGTTCACGCGGGGAACGCCACGCGGCTCTGGCTCAGCCTGTTGTCAACGCGCTTGCCGATCCGATACGATGCCGTGATCGAAACTGGGAGCAGGCGGAGCGCGACGCGGCTTCGGACGTGGCGGCAGCGGACCTGAGGTCACTCCATGACGAACCAAGCGGCCTTTTCGACCGGGCTTGTAGTTCTCGCTGTCGGTGCAAGCCTGCTCGCCACACCGGCGCAGGCGCAGAAGGCCGGAACGACCTATCGCCTCGGCTGGTTGGAGGTTTGCGGTCCGGGTCCGCAACGCCCGCATCTCGCTCTTTTCCGGGCTCGCCTTGCCGAACTGGGCTACGTCGAAGGAAAGAACCTCGTCATCGAGCAGCGATTTGCGGATTGCCATTACGAGCGCATGGCGCGGCTCGCTGCCGAGCTGGCGCAGATTCCGGTCGACGTCCTGTTCACCATCGGGACGCGGGCGACGCGCATCGTCGCCGCAGCCGTGAAGTCCACGCCGGTCGTCACCTATTCGTGCGATCCCTTCGTGCACGTTTCACGGCTTGCCCGGCCCGGCGGCAACGTGACGGGCGTGACGTGCATGACGTCGGAGCTGATGCCGAAGCGCCTCGAAATCCTCAAGGAACTGGTTCCGACAACCAAGCGGGTGACGTTTCTGCAGGACCCTGAAGCCGCGACCAACGCGTTCGAGCTGACGCAGGAGGCCGCCAAGCGCCTGGGTGTCCAGTTGCGGTCGGCTGAGGTGACGGCCGCCGAGGAGCTGGAGCCGGAGCTCGCGGCGATCGCGAAGGACCGCCCCGATGGCTTGTTGGTGTATCCCGACATGGTTCTCAGCTCTCATCCGCGGCCTCGGCAGCTCGGCGACTTTGCCATCAAGGCCGGAATACCCACGATGCACGCGTTCCGCTTCTACGTGGAGGCCGGCGGTCTGATCTCCTACGGCGCGACCGCAACCGAGGTTTATACGAACGCCGCCGAGCAGGTCGCGAAAATCCTGGGTGGCACCCAGCCGGGCGAGCTGCCACTCCGGCAGGCGACGCGGTTCGAGATGGTCATCAACAACCAGACCGCCAAAGCGCTCGGCATCACGGTGCCGGCGACGCTGCTCGCGCGCGCCGACGAGGTGATTGAATAGGACGCTGCTTTGCTGCGGTGCTGCGGCGCATGAGTTCGCCATCGGCACATCGCGTCGTTTTGCTGCCCTGCAATAGCTAGGTTGCGTTCGGAGCAAAGCGGACGTCACACCGGATTTATGAGTACGCGCCCTAATCGCCGCCCGTTACGGAAGGCGAAACAAGATGTGAGGCGCCAGGCCGAGAACAATCTATCGCGGGCTCGCCGCGCTCAATCGGGGTGAGGTTCCTTCGCGCGCCGCAAGCTCGCGACGTAGGCGCGCCAATCGCCGAATTCGGAAATGTCCTTGTGCCGGCCTTCGGCGAGCGCCCGGGGAAACAGGATGCCGTCGACGGTGCGGCCATCCAACAGCCTGACCGGGCCGCGGTAGAGGTGCGGCGGCTCGCCGGCCTCGACCCGCTGCCAGACGCTGTCGCTCATGCGATAGATCTCGCCCGCGACCGATACTCCGCCGCTCTCGACCTCGAACATGCCGGGATGGACATCGCCGATGGAGTACAGTCGATAGACGGGAGCGGTGCGAAACGCGCCGAGGAACTCTGCGCCCTCGAGGTTGTGATGCAGCGCGAGGCCGCGCATCAGCGTTCCGTTCACGAACAACTCAACGGGCATTGCGTGCGGCTCTGTGCATGGTGCGGAAACCAATGTCGGTGCGAGTAGTTCGTAGCGAAGCGAGCCCACCCGGCCTGTCGATGGGTTTCGCTGCGCTCAACCCATCCTACGCGCTCGAAATATATGCTGCCCATAATAGAAAGGGCGGCCATGAGCCGCCCTTTCTGCATCGGTTTCTAGACGCGTTTTTACGAGCACCCCGTCGTGCTGCCGCACGTGTCGCACTTCAGACACGTGCCGTTGCGCACCAAGGTGAAGTTCATGCACTCGCCGCAGGCGTCGCCCTCGTAGCCCTTGGCCTTGGCCTCGGCTCTGCGTTCGGCGACCTGGGCCTTCGCATCGCGCTGCGGCTCCCTCCAGGCGAGGCTTTCGAGCGCCTGCGCGGGCGAGAGCTTCTGCTCGGGCTCGGCTTTCAGCGCGGTCGAGCCGGCGGAGTGCAGCGCCGTGACGTTGGTCACCCCACCGCGGCCGCCTTCGGCGGACGACCCTCCACCGGAAGCGGAGACTGAAGAAGAGCCGCCGCCGGTCACCACCGCGAGCTTGTCGGTGCGCGAGCGGGTGAGCCCCTTCGACACGTAGCGCGCGTTGGGATCGGCGCGGCCTTCCTGTTCGCCCTTGCCGAGCGCGTCGAAGCCGCCCTCGCTCGGATCGACGTGGGCGAGGTCGAAGCGCTCCATGTAGGAGATCGCAAGCTCGCGGAACACGTAGTCGAGGATCGAGGTGGCGTATTTGATCGAGTCGTTGCCCTGCACCGGGCCCTGCGGCTCGAAGCGGGTGAAGGTGAAGGCGTCGACATACTCCTCGAGCGGCACGCCGTATTGCAGGCCGAGCGAGATCGCGATCGCGAAGTTGTTGAGCAGCGAACGGAGAGCGGCGCCCTCCTTGTGCATGTCGATGAAGATCTCGCCGAGCCGGCCGTCCTCGTATTCGCCGGTGCGCAGGTACACCTTGTGGCCGCCGACCACGGCCTTCTGGGTGTAGCCCTTGCGGCGCGCCGGCAGCTTCTCGCGCTCGCGCAGCACGGTGATGCGCTCGACGATCTTCTCGACGATCCGCTCGGCCGCGGCCGCGGTGCGCGCGGCCTGCGGCTTCTCGATGAAGGCCGAAACGGCGTCGATCCCGTCGTCCTCGTCCTCCTCGTCGGCGATGAGCTGGCTTTGCAGCGGCTGGCTGAGCTTTGAGCCGTCGCGGTAGAGCGCGTTGGCCTTGAGCGCGAGCTTCCAGGACAACAGATACGCCGCCTTGCAGTCCTCGACGGTGGCGTCGTTCGGCATGTTGATGGTTTTCGAGATCGCGCCCGAGATGAACGGCTGCGCCGCCGCCAGCATGCGGATGTGGCTCTCCACCGAGAGAAACCGCTTGCCGATCTTGCCGCACGGGTTGGCGCAGTCGAACACCGGATAGTGCTCGGGCTTCAGATGCGGCGCGCCCTCGACCGTCATCGCGCCGCAGACGTGGATGTTGGCGGCCTCGATCTCGCGCTTGGTGAAGCCCATGTGCGCCAGCAGGTCGAACGACGGCGAGGCGATCACCTCGGGTGACACGCCGAGCGCGTCGCGCAGCAAGTCCTCGCCCAGCGTCCACTTGTTGAACGCGAACTTGATGTCGAAGGCGGTCGGCAGCGCGGCCTCGACCTTCTCGATCGCCTCGGGCGTGAAGCCCTTGGCCTTCAAGGTGGTGTGGTTGATGCCGGGCGCCTGGCCGAGCGAGCCATGGCCGACCGCATAGACCTCGATCTCGGCGATCTGGCTTTCGGAATAGCCCAGCACGCGCAGCGCTTCCGGCACCGCGCGGTTGATGATCTTGAAATAGCCGCCGCCGGCGAGCTTCTTGAACTTCACCAGCGCAAAGTCCGGCTCGATGCCGGTGGTGTCGCAGTCCATCACCAGGCCGATGGTGCCGGTCGGCGCCACCACCGTCGCCTGGGCGTTGCGGAAGCCGCTCGCCTCGCCCAGCGCCAGCGCCTTGTCCCAGGCGCGCTTGGCGTGCTCGATCAGCGTCTTGTCGGGGCAGGAGAGGTGGTCGAGCCGCAGCGGCGGGGTCGCGACCTTCTCGTAGCCGGTCTTCTCGCCATAGGCCGCGCGGCGATGGTTGCGGATGACGCGCAGCATGTGCTCGCGGTTCTTCTTGAAGCCCGGGAACGGCCCGAGCTCCTTGGCCATCTCGGCCGAGGTGGCGTAGCTGATGCCGGTCATGATCGCGGTCAGCGCACCGCAGATCGCGCGCGCGGCGTCGCTGTCGTAGCCGATGCCCGACGACATCAGGAGGCCGCCGACGTTGGCATAGCCAAGGCCGAGCGTGCGGTATTCGTAGGACAGCTGGGCGATTTCCCGCGACGGGAACTGCGCCATCATCACCGAGATTTCCAGCACCACGGTCCACAGCCGCACCGCGTGCTCGTAGCCTTCGACGTCGAACACGCGCGATTTCTCGTCGCGGAACGCCAGCAGGTTCATCGACGCCAGATTGCAGGCGGTGTCGTCGAGGAACATGTATTCCGAGCACGGATTGGAGGCGACGATCGGCCCGGACGCCGGGCAGGTGTGCCAGTCGTTGATGGTGGAATGGAATTGCAAGCCGGGGTCGGCGCAGGCCCAGGCGGCGTGGCCGATCTTCTCCCACAGCTCACGCGCCTTGATGGTCTTGGCGACCTTGTTGCGGAGGCGATAGGTCAGGTCCCAGTCGCCGTCGGCCTCGACCGCTTTGAGGAACTCGTCGGTGACGCGCACCGAATTGTTGGAGTTCTGGCCGGAGACGGTCAGATAGGCCTCGCTGTCCCAATCGGTGTCGTAAATCGGGAAGTCGATGTCGGTGTAGCCCTGTTTGGCGAACTGGATGACGCGCTGGATGTAATTGTCCGGCACGTGGTTCTTGCGGGCGAGCTTGATCTCGCGCTTCAGCGCCGGGTTTTTCTCCGGCTGGAAGCAGTCGTCGCCCGAGCCTTCGCAGTTGATGCAGGCTTTCAGGACCGCCTTGAGGTGCTTCTGGTTGATCTTGGAGCCGGTGACCAGCGCCGCGACCTTCTGCTCCTCGCGCACCTTCCAGTCGATGAAGGCCTCGATGTCCGGATGGTCGGTGTCGACGATCACCATCTTGGCGGCGCGCCGCGTGGTGCCGCCGGACTTGATCGCGCCCGCGGCGCGGTCGCCGATCTTGAGGAAGCTCATCAGGCCGGACGACTTGCCGCCGCCGGCGAGCCGCTCGTTCTCGGCGCGCAGGCGCGAGAAATTGGTGCCGGTGCCGGAGCCGTATTTGAACAGCCGGGCCTCGCGCACCCACAGGTCCATGATCCCGCCCTCGTTGACGAGGTCGTCGGCGATCGACTGGATGAAGCAGGCGTGCGGCTGCGGGTGCTCGTAGGCCGATTTCGACTTGGTGAGCTTGCCGGTCTTGAAGTCGACGTAGTGATGGCCCTGGCTCGGGCCGTCGATGCCATAGGCCCAGTGCAGGCCGGTGTTGAACCATTGCGGCGAGTTCGGCGCCGCCATCTGCATGGCGAGCATGTAGCGATGCTCGTCGAAGAACGCGCGGGCGTCGTCTTCGCTGTCGAAGTAGCCGCCCTTCCAGCCCCAATAGGTCCACGTTCCGGCCAGCCGATCGAACACCTGCTTGCTGGATTGCTCGCCGGTGGTGCGCTCGCTTTCGGGCAGCGCTTTCAGCGCCTCGTCATCGGCGACCGAGCGCCACAGGAACGACGGGACGTCGTTTTCCTCGACCTTCTTCAGGCGCGACGGCACGCCGGCCTTGCGGAAATACTTTTGGGCGAGAACGTCGGAGGCGACCTGCGACCAGAACTCCGGGACCTCGACCTGGTCGGCGCGAAACACGACGGAGCCGTCCGGATTCCGGATTTCGCTCGTGGTCAGGCGAAACGCGATATCCGCGTAGGGTGACTGGCCGTCCTTGGTGTAGCGCCGCTCGATCCGCATTGTTTTTTGCCCCTTGTGCGCGTCGGGCACCCCAAGGGCCCGACATGTTATCGCGGATGGGAACTAACCCCACCCGATTTCAGTGTTTTTGACGCTTCCCTTACATAAGAACCGGGACCCGCAAGGGGTACCGGGGAGCCCGCTGGGCGGGTCTTTTTGGGCCGGCCGAGGCGACGAAAATCCCTGCCCCGCCGGGCTTGGAATCCGGGCGGAGGACCATGGCTGACCTGCAAGATGGGGTTCGGCGGGGACAAGAAACGGACCCACGCCGGACCAAGGAAAGCTAGGACAGACTCGCCGCACACGTCAAGCAATAGACACCGAACCTGAATCAAATACTAAGGCTTGTGTCTGCTTGTGAACTTCGGGGATTGTGAGGACGACTCACCCCGGTCCGCGAAGTATCGGACAGGTCGAAGAGATTCTGGAAGTCCCCCCATTGTTCACAGTTCCTGTCACGCTGTCACAAAACCACAGTCAATCCCCGATAGGCCGTTTTTTCGTTGAAAACGGCGGTACCGCGCCCTGCAACCGGCGGGCTTGGGGTTGCGGGATTCCGCGATTTTCGCACGCCGCGCGCTCGCGCGACTTGCCGATCGCGCAGCGATTCTCAAGCTGTCTCAATTCGTTATTCGGTAGCCGGAGACCGCCCGGCCGACCCGAGCGACGACGCTCCGCAATTGTCTGTGGACAGCGCCTGGCCAAACCCGTCGCGCGCCAGGGCCGGCCGTGCCTGGACACTGCGGCAGCGCGCTGGCATGAACGCAGCACCCCCCGAAATGTCCTGCGAATGGCCATGAAAACCTTCTTCCTTCGCTTCTTCACCTGGTGGAACGGCCAGACCTTCGGCACCCAGGTCTGGACCTGGCTGTACGGCGAAGCCGTGGGCGAGGATGAATTCGGCAACCGCTACTACCGGACGCGCGGCGGCAAGATCGATCCGACGCTGCGGATGGAGCGGCGCTGGGTGATCTACAACGGCGAGGCCGAAGCCTCGACCGTGCCGCCGTCCTGGCACGGCTGGCTGCACCACACCGTCGACCTCCCCCCGACCGAGGAGCGCTACCAGCCGCGACCGTGGCAGAAGCCGCACCGGCCCAATCTGACCGGCACGCCCGGGGCACAGCGTCCGACCGGCTCGACGCTGGCGCAAGGCCGCCGGCCGAAGGCGACCGGCGATTACAAGCCGTGGAAACCAGGTGTCAGTGGTCAGTAGGTCAGGGATCAGGCGTCAGGGGTCAGGTATCGGGAATCAGGGTCAGGGGTCAGGAATAGCACGATCTTGTTTCCTGACACCTGACGCCTGATTCCTGATCCCCGGCCCTCCCGGGCCGCCCTTCCCACGCCGCATTCTCCATGTTAACCGGGCGTTCTTGGCGCAGGCGACACCCGCTTGAGGCTGACCCAAGCCGGCTGATGGCCCGAACCCCGTTCATCGCGCTCCTGACGTTGTCGACGGTGCTCGCCGCAGCGACGCCGGCGTCGGCGCAGTTCCCCAACATTTTGGACAGCATCTTCGGCAATCCGCCGCCGCGTCCGCCGCAGGATGTGCCGAGGCTGCCGTCGCAGCCGCAATACGTGCCGCCGCCGGCTCGTCAGCAGCCGGCGCCGCAAACCGGTCTGCCGCCCGGGCCGCCGCCCGGCCGCATCCAGATGCAACCGCTGCCGCCGCCCCCGGGCGGGACCAGCGCGCCCGTGGCGCCGGCCAACATCCGCCCGCAGGACACGCCGGCGACGCCGCCGCCGGGCGTGGGGCCGAGCCCGGGGCCCGCTCAGAAGCGCCCGCCGCCGTCGGGCTCGGCCGCCTTGCAGCCGGGCGACGAGGTCGTGGTCGAGCCGCCGGCGCACAAGATTACCAATCCGACCGCGATGTTCGCGGGTCTCGACAAGATCACCGGCCGCATCATCTCGTTCGACGTGGCGATCAACGAGACGGTGCGCTTCGGCGCGCTCGAGGTCACGCCGCGCGCCTGCTACACGCGGCCCGCGACCGAGGCCACCAACACCGACGGCTTTGTCGAGGTCGACGAGCTCACCCTGCAGGGCGAGCTGCGCCGCATCTTCACCGGCTGGATGTTTGCCGCGAGCCCGGGGCTGAGCGCAGTCGAGCACCCGATCTATGACATCTGGCTGACCGATTGTAAGGGCGGCAAGGAGCCGGTCGTGGCCGCGGAAACGCCTCCGGCACCCGCACAGCAGCGCGGGCAACGGGCGCAACCGCCGGGCCAATCGCCGCCGCCGCGCCGCGCGACCCAGCAATTGCCGCCGCCGCCGGCGCAGCAACAGGCTCCGCCAGACGTTCCCGCGCTGAGCTTGCTTGCTCTAGATTAAAGCGATGACGCGCGGCAAACTCGCTATCCCTCCCCGCCAGGGGAGGGTGGATCGCATCGCAGACAAGTTTACGCAGTCTGCGCAAGCTTGACTGCGCGCGATAGCGAGCGCGATCCGGGTGGGGTGAACCTCGCCGCGATGCTGAGGCAACAACTCCCCACCCGCGCTCGCTCGGCTATCGCCTCCGCTCGCGCACCCTCCCCACAAGGGGGAGGGGAAAGCGTGGGCGGTTCAAGCGATCAATCGGAAACAACTCTGCTTTAGTCTTGCCTGCGCAATCTTGCGTCAATCTTGGCGCACGAACTGCAGCGCTTGCGCGCCGGTTAGCGCGCGTGCCTCGCTGAACACCGAGAAGTCGGCTTCGCCGACCAGCGCCGCTTCCAACAGCTTGTGGTAGTTCCGGCGCGACACCTCGATGGCGCCGAAGGTCTTCAGGTGCTCGGTCACGAACTGCGTGTCGAGCAGCTGGAAGCCGCCGGCCTTGAGCCTCGCCACCAGATGCACCAGCGCGACCTTGGAGGCGTCGCGGGCGCGATGGAACATGCTCTCGCCGAAAAAAGCCCGTCCCAGGCAAACCCCATAGAGCCCGCCGACCAGCACGCCGTTCTCGTAGGCCTCGACGGTGTGGCAATGGCCGATATCGTAGAGCTTGCGGTAGAGGCCGCGGATGCGCGCGTTGATCCAGGTGCGGCTGCGGCCGGGCTGCGGCTCGGCGCAGCCGTCGAGCACGTTTTCGAAGTCGCGGTTGATGCCGATGGTGAAGCGGTCCGAGCGTACCGTGCGGGCGAGCCGCGACCCCACATGGAATCCGTCGAGCGGAATGACGCCGCGCTCCGGCGGCTCGATCCAGTGGATGCCCGGATCTTCGGCGCTTTCGGCCATCGGAAAGATGCCGCAGGCGTAGGCCTTGAGCAGCACCTCCGGGGTGATCTCGACGAACGCGGTCTCGCGGCTGGCCATGGCCGGCAATGTCCCATCGCTAACGCCGGAGAGCTTAGCCCGACCGCCGTGCTTTATGAAACATTAGTGATATTGCGCGACATTTTATGAAACTTGCGAACAAAGGCCACGATCCCCGGTTGCCGTTGCGCTGCATGACGGGACACACGGGGAGGGGATGATGACGGTCTCGATGGAACAGCACCGCATCCGGGTCTTGCTGGTGGAAGACGAGCCGCTCCTGCGCGAGGCGGTGGCCGACGCGCTCCGGGAACGGGGGCTCGATGTCCACGCCGTCGCCTCGGGCGAGGCAGCGCTGCGGCAGCTTGAGCGCGGCGAAGCCTGCGACGTGCTGTTCACCGACATCAATCTCGGCCGCGGCATCGATGGCGTCGCGCTGTCCTTCGCGGCCCGCCGGCTGCGCCCCGATCTGCCGGTGGTCTATGCCTCGGGTTCGGTCGGGGGGCTCGCGCAATTGCGACCGGTCGCGGGTGCGAGCTTCCTGCGCAAGCCGTACGACCTGGCGGCGGCCGGCGCGCTGCTGCGGGCTGCGGCCGCGGTGATGTTGCCGGCGCCGGCGTGACTTATTGTTTGAGCATGATCTTGTCCGAAAACCGCTACACACTTTTCGGGATCATGCTCTAGTTGTTTGAGCATGATCCCTCGGGTCAAGCCCGAGGGCATGCTTGTCCGAAAACCGCTGCACACTTTTCAGGATCATGCTCTAGTTGTTTGAGCATGATCCCTCGGGTCAAGCCCGAGGGCATGCTTGTGCGTCGCGCCGGTTACCATCCGCCCTTGGCGCCTTCAAACTTGTACGGAATCAACGGCGTGTCGAGCGGAAGCCGGTATTTGTCCGGCTGCTCATGCTGATAGGCCATGGTCGGGAAATTGACCACGATTGCATCGGTGGCCCCGATGTTGTGGTCCGCATGCCAGACGTCTTTCGGAACGGTGATGATCGAGCGGTGATACTGGCTCGAAACCAGCTTGTAGATTTTTCCACAGGTCGGCGATTGTGGCCGCACGTCGTAGAGAACGAGCTCCAGCTCGCCGAACAGCACGCAATAGCGGTCTTCGTGGAGCCGGTGCAGATTCCACCCCTTCACCATGCCGGGCCGGATCGTAAAGCAATACGAGAAGACCAGCGGATCGGGATGGTAATTCCAGCGCGTGTCGTAGAGCTCGAAGACCGTGCCACGGGCGTCGGTGTGGGTTTGCGACTCGCGAATGCGGACGCCTTCGAACGGCTGCTCGATCGGCGTTCCCTCGGGCGTGACCATTTGCTGGTCCTTGGTCGCCAGCCGTAGCGTCTCTTCGAGCAATGACTTGGACATCGTTCCGGCCCCGCGCACGGCTAGTGTCGCGATTCGGAAGTTCGCCCGAGTTCTCTGCTTGCTCTTGAGCGAACTTCCGAATCAAAGCGACACTAGCAACATTACGATTCTAGTGTCCCTTTGAACCCGAAGTTCGCAAGCGAGCTTGCTGCAAAATCATGCGAACTTCGGGTTCGGGACACTAGCGCTTGTTGCTGCCGACCGCCACATTGGTCGCGCGGTTTATGCCTGTCAAGAAATCAGCGCGGCCACAACGTAAGCGCGATCAGCCCGACGCCCAGCGCGCGCTGGTCGGCGCCGAGACCAAGCGCGGCGGGAGGCGCGCGGTTTATGCTTTCGATTTCGATGGCGATCGCGGTCACGTCGGGGGCGATCCTTCCGGATAGATCGACCGCGTAGGTCAGCGGACCGTGGCGATCTTCGACGATGTCGAGCACGACGCCATCGTTCACGCTGACGCACATGGGCGAGAGCGCGCGCTCGGCCGAGAAGAAATGCTGTGCGGCGATCTCGAGCTTCGCAATTCGTGCGCAATCATTTTGTGCGAGCGGCAGTGTGATGCGGAACGTGCCGTCGATCCATACGCCCCACTCCTCGCGGTCGTGGTGACCGGAAGCCGGAAAGTGAAACCCGGTGCCGTAGCGACCGAACCGCAATGGCGTGCCGAGAATATAGCGATTGGCCCGGTCGGGCTCCTCGACCGGTCGCCGCGCCGCTTCGCCGATGGCATCGGCCAATGATGTGAGCTCCAGCCCCGCCGGCGCATGAACCTCGCCGACGATCCGTCCATAGAGCGGCTCGAGCGCTTCGCGAAGGATGCGCTCGCGCGCGGACAGATCACCGAGCTTGGCCAGCCAGCGCTCAAGCTCTTCGCCGCGCCTCTCCGTGGCCCAGTCCGCGCGCTCCAGCGAAGAAAAATGGAGCACGCTCGGCCATTTGTACGAGACATAGCGGCACCAGGTCTGTTCCAGAAACTGGAGCCAGAAATAGCTGTCCGACGCGATGCTGCGCGGCGCAGGGCGCCAGCCGTGGGGCAGGCGTCGGTACGCCTCCATGGTGTGGCCGCCGCTCGACAATCCGAACCCGTCGCGCGCATGCCTCATCCGCTCGAGCGCGTGCGGATCGGATGCGGCGTTGAAAATGGCGGTGCTCGTCCGACCGTCAGGCGCCACCGCGATCGACATGACATGCGCGAGATCGGCGCGTTCGAGCAACGCTTCCATCCGATCAAGGTGATCCGGAAACCAGAGATCGTCATCGGCGAGATAGCAGACGACGCGCCCGCCAGCCTGCCGAAGTGCGTCGTGACGGTATCTCTCGCCATGCCGCTCGCCCTTCGGATAGGGCAAGTAATGGACGCGCGGATCGCGCATGGCGATCGCGCCGACAACTTCCGCCGTGCGGGCTGGCGCGCCGTCGCCCACCACGAGCACTTCGAAATCCTGGCGGGTTTGCCGCAGAATGCTTTCCAGCGAGAACGCAAGGGTATCGACGTGGTCGTGCGTTGGAACCAGCACCGTGAAGGCCGGCATGGGCGCCTCGGAGGCTTATTGTTTGAGCATGATCTTTTCCGAAAACCGCTGCACACTTTTCGGGATCATGCTCTGGTCAGCGATCCATCCCGCCCTCGGCGAGAAAACGCTCCAGCCAGTGGATGTGATAATTGCCGTCGACGATGTCCTGGGTGCGGACCAGCTTGCGAAACAGCGGCAATGTGGTCTCGATTCCATCCACCACGAACTCGTCAAGCGCGCGCTTGAGCCGCATCAGGCATTCGGTGCGGGTCTTGCCGTGCACGATCAGCTTGCCGACCAGCGAATCGTAGAACGGCGGAATCGAATAACCCTGGTAGACCGCGGAATCGACGCGGACGCCGAGCCCGCCGGGCGGATGATATGAGGTGATCTTCCCCGGCGAAGGCAGAAACGTCGATGGATTTTCGGCGTTGATGCGGCATTCGATCGAATGGCCGCGAAATTCGACCTCGGCCTGGGTGAGCGGCAACGGGCCCCCGGCAGCGACGCGGATCTGCTCAAGCACCAGATCGAGACCGGTGATCATCTCGGTCACCGGGTGCTCGACCTGGATGCGCGTGTTCATCTCGATGAAGTAGAAGCGCCCGTCCTCGTAGAGAAACTCGACGGTGCCGAGACCAAGGTATTTGAGCTCGCGCATCGCGGTTGCGACGGTTTCGCCGATGGCGTTGCGGGCCGCGGTGTTGAGCGCGGGCGAGGGGCTCTCCTCCAGCAGCTTCTGATGCCTGCGCTGCAGCGAGCAGTCGCGCTCGCCCAAGTGAATGGCCTGGCCGTTGCCATCGCCCAGCACCTGGATTTCGATATGGCGCGGCCGTTGCAGATATTTTTCGAGATAGACCGCGTCGTCGCCGAACGCGGCCTTGGCCTCGGCGCGGGCGGTGGCGAGTGCGGTCGCAAGCTCGTCCTCCAGATGCGCGACCTTCATGCCGCGGCCGCCGCCGCCGGCCGCCGCCTTCACCAGCACCGGAAAGCCGATGTTGCGGGCGATCCCAAGCGTGTCGTGGTCTGCTGTAACGGCGCCCTCGGAGCCCGGAACGACCGGGATGCCGAGCTTCTGCGCGGTGCGCTTGGCCTCGATCTTGTTGCCCATCAGCCGGATGTGCTCGGCCTTGGGCCCGATGAACTGGATGCCGTGCTCGGTGAGGATTTCGGCAAAGCGCGCGTTCTCGGACAGAAAGCCGTAGCCCGGGTGCACGGCGTCGGCGCCGGTGATCTCGCAGGCCGACAGCAGCGCCGGGACGTTGAGGTAGCTGTCTTTCGCCGGCGGCGGGCCGATGCAGACGCTTTCGTCGGCAAGCCGCACGTGCATGGCGTCGGCGTCGGCGGTCGAGTGCACGGCAACCGTCGGGATGCCGAGCTCCTGGCAGGCGCGCAGCACCCGCAGCGCGATCTCGCCGCGGTTGGCGATCAGGATCTTGTCGAACATATCACTCGATCACCACCAGCGGCTGGCCGAACTCGACCGGCTGGCCGTCCTCGACCAGCATTTGCGTCACGGTCCCCGCGCGCGGCGCCGGAATCTGGTTCATGGTCTTCATCGCCTCGATGATCAGCAGGGTGTCGCCAACCGCGACCTTGCTGCCGACATCGATGAACGGCATCGCGCCGGGCTCCGGCCCGCGATAGGCGGTGCCGACCATCGGCGAGGTGACGACGCCGGGCTGCTTCTCCAGGTCGATCGCCACCGGCTTCATCGGGACCGCGACCGCCGGCAATGCCGGCGCGCTCGATACCGCCATTGTCGCGATCGCGCCGCGTCCGACGCGTACGCGCAGACCTTCGCGCTCGATCTCGATTTCGGTCAGTCCGGTCTCATCCAGGAGCTTGGCCAGTTCGCGGATCAGCTCGTGATCGATCGCGGACTTCGACTCGGCCATGGTCTTGCCTTTGCGCGCCATGCTCAGCGCTTGCTTTTCCCGGACGTCGCCGCAATGCCGTCGATCGCCAGCGCATAACCGGCGATGCCGAAGCCGCAGATCACCGCCTTGGCGACCAGCGAGATGTAGGAATGATGCCGCCACGGCTCGCGGGCGTGGATGTTGGTGATGTGGGTCTCGATCACCGGCACCTTCACCGCCTTGATGGCGTCGTGGATGGCGACCGAGGTGTGGGTGAATCCCGCCGGATTGAGCACGATGCCAATAGCCTTGTTGGCGCCGGCCTCGTGAATCCAGTCGACGATCTGGCCTTCGTGGTTCGACTGGCGGAATTCGACGGCGAAGCCGTGAGCGGCCGCGGCCTTGCGGCAGAGCTTGTCGACGTCTTTCAGCGTCGAGCGGCCATAGATCTGTGGCTCGCGGGTACCGAGCAGATTGAGGTTCGGGCCGTTCAGCACGTAGATCGTCTTGGCCATGCGGCACGCGCCCCCGACCACGCTGGCGGATACGCCCGCCGCGCCAATGCGTTACAGGCTTTATAGGATTTGGCCGGGGAAAGGGGAAGCCCGGCCCGATTTCGGCAGTCAGGCCATGGCCTATTGGGCCGCCTGAATGCCGAGGATCCTGGCGATGCCTGCGATGATGATGCGCTGCTTGTCGATGTCGGCCGCGAACGCCGCGGCCGAACCCGGCACGACCTCCTGGCCGGTGGCGTGGAGGCGGCTGACGATGGCGGGATCGGCGAGCGTGCCCTGGATGTCGGCCGAGATGCGTTCGCGCAAATCGGCCGGCATGTCGCGCGCGCCGTAGAAGCCGACCAAGCCGTCGAACGTCAGGCCGGGAAAGCCCGCCTGCGTCACGGTCGGCAGATCGGGCGCAACCGAAGAGGGTTGGCTCGAGGTGATCGCCAGCGGCTTGACCCGGCCGGCCTCGATCGACGCCCGCACGATCGCGTGCGAGGACCAGTAGAGATGCAGCCGGCCTTCGGCCACATCGTTGAGCGCCTGCACCGGATCGCGGTACGGCAGCTTGGCCATGTCGAGGCCTTGCGTCTTGAGAAACGCCGCGATCACCAGGTCGGTGGCGCCGGTGACCGAGGCCCAGTTCAGCTTGCCGGGTTGTGCGCGCGCCATCGCCAGCAGGTCGCCGAGCGATTTCACCTCGAGCCGCGGCGGCGCGGTGAGCGTGATCAGCGTCGCCGAAACGCGCGCGACCGGCGCGAGATCGCGCGGATCGTACGGCAGCTTGTCGTGCAGATAGGGGTGTGCGGTGAACGACGCGGCCGGTCCGAACAACAGGACGTGGTTGTCGCGCGCGCCGACGAACGCGTTGATCGCAACAAAGCCGTCGCCGCCGGGGCGATTTTCGATCACCACCGGCTGGGCCCATTTGGCATTGAGCTTGTCGCCGATCAGCCGGGCGCCGATATCGGCGCCCGAACCTGGCCCGATCGGCAGGATGATCTTGACCGGCCGCTGCGGCCACGATGGCGAACCCTGCGCCGCCAACGGCGTCACAGGCAGCGCAAGCGCAGCAGCCATCAGCACTAACGTTGCAACGCGCATCATCGCTCCCCGCGACGCCGATGGTCGACGATCGGGGTCGGGCTGTAAAGCCGCGCAGTCATTCCGGGGCGCGCGAAAGCGCGAACCCGGAATCCAGAAGCATGGATCGAGGTTGCATCTGGATTCCGGGTCCGGTGCCATAGCGCGTCGAAGACGCGCGTGAACGCGCTTATGGCACCGTCCCGGAATGACTACGGCGAGGTCGTGCCCGGCCAGGTAGATCGGCGACGGCGTTCAGCAGGTCGCCTTGCCGCAGCGCGCGGTGTTGATCTTTTCCTTCAGCGCGGCAAGGCCTACGGCGCCGACCACGACGTTGTCGCCGATGACATAGCTTGGCGTGCCGTTGAGGCCGAGCTTCTCGGCAAGCTTGAAGCTTTCTTCCAGGCTGCGGCCGATCTCATCGCTGCCGAGATCACGTTCAAGCCGCGCCATGTCGAGGCCGACCTCCTTGGCCGCGGCCATGGCCTGGGCCTTGTCGACCTGGCCGCGTCCGCTCAGAAGCTTCTGATGGAAGTCGAGATATTTCTTGCCGGTCCGGTCCTGCATGCGCACCGCGACCGCAACCTTGGCGGCCTCGATCGAGCTCGGACCGAGCACGGGGAATTCCTTGAGCACGACCTTGAGCTTGGGATCGGCCTTCATCAGGTCGAACATGTCGACCATGGCGCGCTTGCAGTAGCCGCAATTGTAATCGAAAAACTCGACGAAGGTGACGTCGCCCTGCGGGTTGCCGACCACGACATGGCGCTTGGAATTGAACAGCTGCTCGGCGTGATCCTTGATCGTCGCCTGATGCTTGGCGGCCTCGGCGGCGGACTGGCGCTTCTCCAGCTCGTTCATCGCGTCCTGCAGCACCTCCGGATTGGCGAGCAGGTATTCGCGGATGATCTTTTCGATCTCGGTGCGTTGGCTGCCGGAGATGCCTTGCGCATGGCCCGCCATGGCGCCAAGCGTAAGCACGAAACCGGCAGCGAAGGCGTGGCGGAGCAGATGATGCATGGGATGATTCCTTTGCGTTCTTTTAGCGCGAAAGATTGGGCGGCTTGAAGGCCACGATGTCGTCGGCCTTGACCCAGCCGGGCGAGCCCACGGCGAACCGGGTCTTGGCGCGGGCGGCAAGCTGGCGCGCGGTCTTGGAGTCGCCACGCGACAACGCGGCCTGCGCGGACGCGAGGTCGGCCTGGGCAAGGTCGCCCTTGCGTCCATAAGCCATGGCGAGCTGGGCGTAGCCGTCGGCTGAATCCGGCTCCTGCGCCAGTGCGCTGCGCAGCAGCGTGATCGCTTCGTCGGCGGTCTTGCCTTCATTGCTGGCGATCAGCGCCTGCGCCAGCAGGATCTGGATCAGCGCCGGCTGGGGCGCGAGCTTTACCGCCTGTCGCAGCGGGCCGATCGCCTCGGCGGGCTTGCCGCCTTCGAGCAGCGCCTGGCCCTTCAATTCATGGAAGTACGGGTTGTGCGGCTGCGCCTGGATCAGGGCCTCGATCTGGCCGATGGCGGGACGCAGGCCGACATGACGATAGGTCGCAATTGCGCGCGCATAGCGCGCCGGCAGGCTTTGATCGGTTGCCGGATAACGGCGCGCGACCGTATCGCCGCGGTCGAGGAAGCCGGCGAGCTTGGCGCGCATTAGCTCGTGTCGCGCTTGCAGCTCCGGCGAATCCTTCTTGTCCCAGTTCGGGCTCGATCGGGCCAGCGCTTCGAGCGCCCGCACGCGTTCGGCCGGCATTGGATGCGACTGCACGTAAGGATCGGCCTGGTGCGCAGCGAACTGGATTTCGTCGCCCAACCGCTTGAAGGTGTCGTACATGCCTTTCGACGATTGACCGGTGGCGGCCAGGAACTTCACCCCGGCGCGATCGGCCTGCTCCTCCTGCGAGCGTATGTAGGAGAGGAGCGAGCGGCGGATCGCCTCCTGCGGGCCCACGACGGCGGCGGCCGGATCGCCGCCGGCGCCGGCGCGCGACGCCGCCACCGCGGCGCCAAGGCCCGCCAGGACGGCGATGATGGACGCGGTCTGCGCCATTGCCAGCTGCTCGCGCAAGCGCGACAGGTGGCCGCCGGCGATGTGGCCGGTCTCATGCGCGAGCACGCCAATAACCTCGTTCGGCGTCTTGGCATCCATCAGCGCGCCGGAATTGATGAAGATGCGCCGGCCGTCCATTACGAAGGCGTTGAAGGCACGCTCGTTGATGATGGCGATCTGGATTTTCTGCTGGGCCAACCCGGCGGCGCTCAAGATCGGTCGCGTGTAGTCGCGCAACAGCTGCTCGATCTCGGCGTCGCGGATCAGGGGCACGCCGCCTTGGGCGCGCGCCGAGCAGGGCGCGGCGGCGAGCGCGCTTGCCAGCAGCAGCGCGAGCACGCGGCTGGCTGGCGCCCTGCGACCGGCCCTGATAGGTCTTTCGCCCTCGATCATGTGTGCTGTCGAACTCGATGTTCGGTCAAACTAGTGATGCCCTCCGGCAGGGTCAACGCGTGCCCCATCACGTCTGGTTGCGCCGGGCGAGCGACCGCTAAGGAGCATGCCGAATGCGGCAAAACGAGAGCAAGCGCCCGCCGCCGCGCCGTCACGCGGTTTCGGTGAATCCGCCATGACGCTGTCATCCGCGCGACGGCTGCTCGAGCCGTCGGCCCGCAGCAACGTGCCGCCGTTCATGGTGATGGACGTGATGGCGGCGGCGGCCCGCATCGAGGCCGCGGGCGGCAAGGTCGTTCACATGGAGGTCGGCCAGCCGGCAGCGGGCGCGCCTGCGGCGGCGCTTGCCGCGGCGCGCGCGGCGCTCGGCGCCGGACCGCTCGGCTACACCGAAGCGCTCGGCATCGCCTCGTTGCGGGCGCGCATCGCGCGTTACTACCAGGAGGTCTGGCGCGTCGGCGTCGAGCCCGACCGCATCATCGTCACCACCGGCTCGTCGTCCGGCTTCATCCTGGCATTTCTTGCGCTGTTCGAGCCGGGCGACCGCGTCGCGATCGCCAACCCCGGTTATCCGCCCTATCGGCATATCCTCACCGCGCTCGGCTGCGAACCGGTGCTGATCGAGACCGGTCCGGCGGCGCGCTGGGCGATCACCGGCGAAAGCTTGCGCGCGGCGCATGCGCAGCGGCCGCTCGCGGGCATTCTGGTCGCAAGCCCGGCCAATCCGACCGGCACCATGATGACGCCGCAGGCGCTTGCCGAGCTGATCGCGGTTGCCGAAGGCCTGGGCATTCGCGTCATCTCCGACGAGATCTATCACGGGCTCGACTACGCCATGCCGGCGACGACCGCGCTGCAGTTGTCGGAGCGCGCGGTGGTGATCAACTCATTCTCGAAATACTTCTGCATGACCGGCTGGCGGATCGGCTGGATGGTGGCGCCGGCGCCGCTGGTGCGGCCGATCGAGCGGCTGCAAGGCAATCTCGCGATCTCGGTGCCGACGTTGTCGCAGATCGCGGCGCAGGCGGCGTTCGACGGTCGCGCCGAGCTCGAGGCGATCAAGCATGGCTACGAGGACAACCGCAAAATCCTGATCGAGGGCCTGCCGAAGGCCGGGCTCGACCAGTTCCTGCCGGTCGACGGGGCGTTCTATCTCTATGCGGACGTGTCGCGGTTCTCCAACGACAGCTTCGATTTCGCCAAACGCCTGTTGCAGGATGCCCATGTGGCGGCGACGCCCGGCGTCGATTTCGATCCGGTCAACGGCAACAAGTTCGTCCGGTTCTGCTACGCGGGCTCGGCGGCCGACATGGGTGAGGCGGTCGAGCGCATCGGCGGCTGGTTGCACAAGCGTTGACGTTCGCTAGTCTCAATGTCGAGGACAAATCCGGGAGTGGCCCATGCCGCGCACGCGTTTGATCGCTTTGCTGATGATGGTTGCGACGTGGGCGTGGCCCGTCGGCATGGCCGCCCAGGGCAGCTACCCCGACAAGCCGATCAAGCTGATCGTGCCGCAGGCGCCCGGCAGCGCGACCGACACGGTGGCGCGCATCCTTGCCAACGCGCTCGGGCCGGAGCTCGGCCAGACCATCGTGATCGAGAACAAGCCGGGCGCGGCCTTCACCATCGGCCTCGACCTGGTCGCCAAGGCCGCGCCGGACGGCTACACGCTCGGCATCGGGCCGATCGGCGCCCTCGCCATCAGCCCCAACATGATCGCCAGGATTCCCTACAACATCGAACGCGACTTCCAGCCGATCGCGCTGATCGCCCGCGGCCATCTGCTGCTGGCGGTGGCGCCGAAATCCGAATTCCATTCGGTCAAGGACATCATCGACGAGGCCAAGCGCAATCCCGGCAAGCTGACCAACGCGTCGTCGGCCTCGGGCTCGCCCGGCCACGTCGGCGCCGAGCTGTTCAAGTCCATGACCGGGACCGAAATCGTGCACGTGCCGTATCGCGGCGGCGTGGCCGCGACCAACGATCTGATCGCCGGCCACGTGCATCTGATGTTCGAAAGCCTGAACTCGATCGCGCCGCACGCCAAGTCCGGCGCGGTGCGCGGCCTTGCGGTCAGCGGCCCGCGCCGCTCGCCGGCGTTCGCGGAGCTGCCGACGGTCGGCGAGATCGTGCCGGGCTACGACGCCGGCACCTGGAGCGGCGTGATCGGGCCGGCCGGTATGCCGAGGCCGCTGGTCGAGCGGATCAACGCCGCCGTCAACCGGGCGATCAGGTCACCGGCGTTCGTCGAGCGCTTCGGCTCGATCGGCGACGAGCCGGCCGGCGGCACGCCGGAGGAGTTTGCCGACACCATCCGGAGCGACCTCGCGAAATGGAAGACCGTGGTGGAGCGCTCGGGCGCCAAGCTCGAATAATTCCGGAGAAGCCGCCATGGCCACGGGGCAGACCCAGCTGTCGGTGATCGAACGGGCTGTCACTGCTTGGCGCGACGCGTTCGCCGCGGTTGCCCGCATGCCGGTGGCGTTGGGGGTCGGATTCCTAGCGGTGTTGGCGCTCAACTGCGTCGGAGCGATTTTCATTCCGCGGAAGATCGGCGAGCCGCAGAGCATGACCATTGAACTGCTCAAGTTCATCCTGGACCTTGGCCAAGGTTTTCTGCTGACGCCGGTGGCGATTGCCGTGCATCGCTTCGTGCTGCTCGGCGAGCGTGCCGCAAGCTATCGGCTGGAGCCCGCCGAACCACGTTTCTGGCGGTTCTTCGGTTTTACCGTGCTGCTGCAGGTGATGTTCGGCGTCCCGGGCGCGATCATCGGCCTGACCGAAAAGGCATCGGACAGCGGCGGCATGGCCATCGGGCTCGCCGGTTTCGTGCTGCTGATCATCGCCGGCATAGTCACGCTGCGGACGCTGATCCTGTTTCCCGCCATCGCGGTGGATGCACCAGGCGCCGATTGGGGCAACGCTTTGCGGGACAGCAAGGGCCATTCGTGGCGGCTTCTTTTCGTCGTCATCGTTGTCGCTGTTCCGCTGATGCTGATCTATACGCCGGTGTTTTTCTGGTTGTCGTGGCCGGGCGGCCCGTCCGCCAGGGCGCTCGCCATTTTGCTACCGATCGAGGCCACCGTGGTCGTGCTGATGGCCGCGGTCTATGCCGCGCTGGCGTCGCGCCTGTTCGCGGCGCTGGCGGACCGGCTCGCGGTCGGTCCGGGCATGGCGCCTCCGCCGCCGGCGGCGGGCTGAAGCCGCCGGTCTTATTTTTCGGCGGCGTGCGCCTACATAGGGAGCCGGAGGGCCATTCCCTATGTTCGATCTCAGCTCTCAAGATTTGCAAATCCATGATGTGGTCGCTGCCCCCGCGGCGGCGGCCGCGCCGACCAGCGACGCCGAACTGCTCGACGCCTATTCGGATGCCGTGATCGCGGCCGCCGAGCGGGTCGGGCCCGCGGTGGTGCGCGTCGAGCGCGCGGCGCAAAACGGCCGCGGCGGCTTGGGCTCCGGCGTCGTGATCTCGCCCGACGGGCTGGTGCTGACCAACAGCCATGTGGTCGACGGCGCGCGCGACCTGCAGCTCACCGATTCCGAAGGCCGTGGCATGTCGGCGCGGCTGCTCGGCGAGGACCCCGACACCGATCTGGCGCTGTTGCGCGCCGGCGCCGCGCGCAACCTGCCGGCGGCGGCGCTCGGCGATTCCAAGCGGCTCAAGCGCGGCCAGCTTGCGGTCGCGATCGGCAATCCGCTGGGCTTCGAGTTCGACGGTGACCGCGGGCGTGATCTCGGCGCTCGGCCGCAGCCTGCGCGCCCGCACCGGCCGGCTGATCGAGGACGTGATCCAGACCGATGCGGCGCTCAATCCCGGCAATTCCGGCGGGCCGCTGGTCAATTCGCGCGGCGAGGTGATCGGCATCAACACCGCGGTCATCGCCGGCGCCCAAGGCATCTGCTTTGCGGTTGCCAGCAACAGCGCCCAGTTCGTGTTGAGCGAGATTCTGCAGCACGGCCGCGTGCGCCGCGCCTTCATCGGCGTCGCCGGCCAGACCGTGGCGATCTCGCGCCGGCACGCGCGCGCCGCCGGCATCGACAATTCCTTGGGCGCGATGATCACCGCAACCGACCCGGACAAGCCCGCCGACGTCGCCGGTCTGATGTCCTATGACGTCATCGTCCGCCTCGACGGCGAGCCGGTGACCGGCGTCGACGATCTGATCCGGCTGCTCAACGCCGACCGCATCGGCCGCGCGGTGAATGTGGACGTGCTCCGCCGCGGGCAATTGCGCAGCTTCGAGCTCACGCCGACCGAGCGGCAGAAGTAAGTAGCAGAGCCCATCCGCCGTCATGCCCGGCCTTGTGCCGGGCATCCACGTCTTTCTTGCTGCTGACATGAAAGCAAGACGTGGATGGCCGGGACATAGGCGAGCGAAGCGACGCCGTTCTTCGAACGGCTATGCCCGGCCATGACGAACTCAATAGATCAGCCCTTCGCCTTCAGCGAATTGAACAGGTCGAACGCGGCCTTCGGTTTCTCGTTCTTGTGCACCACCGCGTTGATCGCGGCGATCATCGCCTTCGGCGCCTCGGACTGGAAAATATTGCGCCCCATGTCGACGCCGGCAGCGCCTTGCTGCACGGCGTTGTAGGCCATGGTCAGCGCCTCGAGCTCGGGCAATTTCCTGCCGCCGGCCATCACGATCGGCACCGGACAGGAGGCGGTGACGGTCTCGAAATCGTCGTCGACGTAGTAGGTCTTGACGTATTGTGCGCCGAGCTCGGCGATGATGCGGCAGGCGAGGCGGAAGTACTTGGCGTCGCGCACCATGGTCTTGCCGACCGCGGTGATGCCCATCACCGGGATGCCGGCGCGGATCCCGGCATCGACCAGCCGCGTCATGTTGTGCACGGAGCGGGTCTCATGGTCGCCGCCGATGAACACCTGGATGCCGACGCCCACCGCGTTGAGCCGGACCGCATCGTCCATGTCCATGGCGATCTGCTCGTCGGACAGCTCCTCGCGCAGGATGCTGGGGCCGCCGGAGGCGCGCAGACAGATCGGCTTGGTGGAGTCGGCCGGGATCACCGAGCGCAAGATGCCGCGGGTGCAGAACAGCGCGTCGCATTGCGGCAACAGCGGCACGATCGAAAGGTCGATGCGTTCCAGCCCGGTGGTTGGGCCCTGGAAATAACCGTGGTCGATCGCCAGCATCACGGTGCGGCCGGACTGCGGATTGAAGGTGCGCGCCAGGCGGTTCTTCATGCCCCAGTCGAGCTGATGCGAGCCTTTCAGGAAAAAACCGGGCGCCGCCTGCGGCTTCTCGGCCTGGTAGCGTTCGCCTTCCTTGTCGGCTTCCGGCATCGCTCACCTCGTCGTGGTTGACAGGCGATTAAGCGGATTGGCCGCTGATGTGCAAGCTCCAAGGCTGTCGGTTGACCGCGCCTTAACCCGTCGCGATGTAATCTCGAGCGGGGTTCGACTCCCCAAGCGGCGGCCACGCGTGTCGCGCGACGCCTCCTTGCGGGGCGCGGTCAGCGAAAGCGTGCTCCGTCCTGGACTGGTGATCCATGCAAAGACCTCTTGGCGCCAGCCGAAAGGCAAGCCGTGCATGAACCTTGCGGGCTTCGGGCTCCCGTTCATTCGTGGCGGCGCCAAGAGGTACCAATTCGGTGAGGAGGTAATGGTGTGATAAATCCACCTGTGATTCAGATCGCCGTCGCGATCGTTGCTCTGCTCATTGGGTTGTGGGTGCTCCATCGCGTCAGCCAATGGGCCAAGAAGCGCGGCGGCTCCTTCGTCACGGTCTACGAATGGGACTACGGACTGCGCTACGTCAACGGCAAGTTCGACCGCGTGCTGGACGCGGGCCGATATTTCAAATGGCCGCCGACGTCGCGCCATGACGTCTTCATGCTACGGCGGACCGAACGGTTCGAGACCACGCAGCCGGTCGACGCGACCAGCAAGGACGGTCTGGTGTTCCGAATGGCGATTTCGGTCGGCTATCGCGTGACCGATCCGCGGCAGGCCCACGAGGGGGATCACCTCGAAAAGATCAGGATGGCCGCCAACAATGCGGTGGTGCGGCTGGCCGCGGCGCACAACCTGCAGCAGCTCCTGTCGGAGCGCGCGGCGGCGGATACCGCCCTCAAGGCGCTGATCGAGCCTGCGATCTGCGGCTGCGAAATCACCGCGGCCACGATCCACGCCATTGTGCTGCCGCCCGAGGTCCGCCGGCTGTTCACCGAGATCGAGCGCGCCAAGCTCGAGGGTCTTGCCGCACTCGAGCGTGCGCGGGGCGAGAACGCGGCGTTGCGCTCGCTCGCCAACGCTGCCGGCATGCTGAAGGGCAATCCCGAGTTGATGAACCTGCGGCTGCTGCAATCGATGGCAACTGGCAAGGGCCAGCTCACCGTGGTGCTTGGCAAGGACGGGCTCGCCGCCACCGGCGACGCGGCCGCGAGCGGCAAGTCGTGATTCGGAAGTTCGCCCGAGTTCTCAGCGCGCTCCTGAGCGAACTTCCGAATCAAAGCTACACTAGCAACATTATTTCTAGTGTCCCTTTGAACCCGAAGTTCGCAAAAGAGCTCGCCGCGCAATCGTGCGAACTTCGGGTTCGGGACACTAGCGACGATCAGAAAAACGCCAGCGTGCGGATTTCGATGCTCTCACGCGGACGGGCGTTGGGCGGCGAGGTCGGATCGGGGAAGGCGGTGTGGGCGGTCCAGCGCGCGCGGCCGTCCTTCATCGAGTCGTAGACCTTGAACACCAGCGCCTCGTCGCGGCGCATCAGCGGCAGCCAGTACCATTTGTGTCTGGGATTGTAGGTGACGACGTAGGTCTGGCCGACGCGGTTGGGGTAGCGCCGCTCCGAGATCACGAAGTCATCGAACGAGACGCTGCGGGCGTCGCAGATCGCCAGCGGATCGGTCTCGACCGGATGGCGGATCGGCCGCCACACCTGGATGATGGCGAAGCGGCGCTTGAGCAGCTCGTCGGCTTCGTCCGGCAGCAGGTCGCGCACCCGCTGCGGGCCGGACCATTCGGTGTAGTCGTTGTGGGCGCGGTGCACGGCCTCGCGGATCTTGCGGGCCTCGCGATCCGCGCTGTCGGCGGTGCGCAGCGTGTGATCGAACACCACGACGCGCTTGGCGCCGCTCTCGGCTTTGATCAGCGCTTCCATCTCCGGGTAGTAGACGCGCTTGATCTCGTCGGCGTCGAAGAAGTCCTTCATCCTGGTCGGATGATCGACAAAGCGGAAACCATCGACCTCGAGATTGAATTGCCCAAGGTGCGGCCGGGCGTTGTGAATGGTGACGCGGTGCGGGTCGGTGGTGCCCTGGGTCTTCACCTCGGTCGAGCCGGGCCCGCCGCTGTAGGTGTACAGCTTGGTGCCGTCGTTGAGGATGTAGTTGACGGTGGTCTCGATGGTCTGCGGGGCGGTATCGAGCTCGGCCACGGCGGACATGGATGCCTCCATCTCGGTTCCAGATGAATGTAGGCCGGGACCGGCGAGGGGACAATGAGGGCCGAACAAACGATAGAAATATGCTATCGCAAAGCCGCTGCGATGTTGCCGCCATCCACCGTGGTGATATCGCCAGTGGTTTTCAGCTCCAGCGCCTGGTGCAGGAAAGCCTGCGCGACGTCGTCGGCGGTGACCTCGCGACCCAGCAGATTGCCGCTCATGTATTCCTTTTCGCTCACGCCGCGCGCCTGCGAGCGCGCCTTGATGAAGTCGCCGGTGAGCAGGCCGGAGCGGATGCGGTCGGCGTTGACGCCGTTGGAGCGGATGCCGTCGGCGCCATAGTCGACCGCGTATTGCCGCACCAGCAGCAAAGTCGCTGCCTTGGGCAGGCCGTAGGGGCCGAAGTTCGGTCCGGGGTTCACCGCCTGCTTCGACACATTGAACAGCAGGCAGCCGCCGGTGCCCTGTTGCAGCATGATCTTCACGGCGGCTTGCGCGACGCGCTGGTGGCCGAAGAAATTGAGCTCGAAGCTTTGGCGCAACGTCGCCTCGTCGACCTCGCCGATCCGGCCTTGCCACGCCGCGCCGGCATTGGACACCAGGATGTCGACGCCGCCGAACCTGGCGACCAATTGCGCAAACGCGTCATGCACCGATTGCGCGTTGGTCACGTCGCATTCGATCGCGACCGCAGCGCCGCCGATCGCCTTGGCGCTGGCTTGCGCGGCCGAAAGATCGATGTCCAGCAGGGCAACCTCGGCGCCGGCCGCGGCGAACGCCCGTGCCGTCGCAGCCCCGATCGCGCCGCCGGCGCCGGTGACGGCGGCGACCTGGCCCATGAGCGGCGGATGCTTGTCTTGACCAAGCTTGATCTGCTCGATCGGCCAATACTCGGTGTCGAACACGTCGGCCTCGGTGATCGATTGGAATGTCCCGATCGCCTCGGCATCGGTGATGGTCGCTAACGCCGCGCAGGCGAGATCGGCGGCGATGCGCGCATCCTTGGACGAGCGGCCCAGCCCGTAGAGACCGAGGCCCGGCACCAGCACGATGCGGGGCAGGGGGTCGACCATGCGCTTGCCGCCGCCGACGCGCGCATTGTGGCGCGCGAAATAGGACTGATAGCTCTCGATGGAGGCGCTGACCGCCTGCGCGACGGCCTGCTTGAACTCGGCAAGCTTGCCCGCCTCGGGCGCGGCGACGATCAGCGGCGCGCGCTTGGTGCGGATCGAATAGTCCGGCGTGATCACCATCGAGCCGGCATAGCGGGCAAGTTCCGCGCCGTTGACGAAATTGAGGATCGCCTCGCTGGTCCGAAATTCGGCGACCACGCGGCGGTGTGCGCCCTCGCCGCCGGCGTCCTTGAGCGCGCAGGCGCCGCGCACGATCGGCGCGACCTCCACGCTCGAAGCGACCTGTTGCGGCATGCGAGCGGTGACGAACACCGCCTTGCGGTTCTGCTTCAGGCGATCCTCGGCACGCGTGACCATCTCGATCATGCGCTCGTAGGATTGCTGGGCGCTGCTTCCGAAGGTGAAAATGCCGTGCTTGTCGAGGATCAGCGCCTCGACCGTGGGATCCTTGTCGAAAGTCTTGGCGGCGGCCTTGGCAAGGCCGAAGCCCGGCCGCACGTACGGCACCAGGCCGACGCGCCCATCGTAGACCTCCTGGCATAACGCCGCGCCATCGGGCTGGTCGACCAGGCTCAGGACCGCATTGGCGTGGGTGTGATCGACAAAGGCGTGCGGCACAAAGGCGTGCAACAGCAGTTCAAGCGAGGGGCTCGGTGCGGTCGGGTCGAGCAGGCTCGCGCGCTGCACGCGCAACATGTCCTCGTCGGACAGCTCGTCGAGCGTGCGGAGCTTGCGCAGCATGTCGAGCCGCACCGCCGGCATGCCGGCAGGCTCGATCGTTGCCATGTCAGCCCCGGTGCCTTTGATGCACATGACGTCGATCTCGTCGCCCGCGAGATCGCGCATGCGCGTCTTCACCGATGTATTGCCGCCGCCATGCAGGACCAGTTTGGGATCGTCGCCGAGCAGGCGTGTCGTATAGACGCGCAACGCAAGCTCGGGCGCGACGCCACTCGCCCGATAGCGATCGACCGCAGCCTTGGCGTCGCGATCGACCCAGCGGCTTTGCATCGAGCTAGCCTTTGTCGCCACCCAAAAGACGCTTCGCCCACCAGCCGGTGCGCCGCGGCTTGTTTGCGTCCTCGGGCTCCGGCGCGGTCACGACCGGCTCCGGGGCCATCGCAGGTTGCGGCGCCGGCATCGGCGTCACTACGGCAGGCGAGCCGCCGAATATCGGCGCGGGCTCACGCACGGTCGAGCGCCGGCGCGGCGGCTCGGCGGGCGCCGGCGGAGGCGGAGCCGTGGGCTGCGCCACGACGGGCTGCGGTGCGACGGGCTGCGGTGCGTTGAGATGCGGTGCGGGCTCGGCAGCCGGCGCATGAGGCGCGAAGTCGGCGGCGGGTTGCTCGCCCCGTTCCGTCCACGGCGATGCGTCGTTGTGCAGCGGGCGATCGTATGGCTCGGCATGGGATTCACCGCGGAATTCTTGGCCTGACGCGCCCGCGACGTCGAAATTCTGGCCGTCGCGATCGCGGCGGTTGCGGCGGCCGCCGCGGCGCCCGCGCCGACGGCGGCGGCGTTCGCCATTGCCGTTGTCGCCGTGATCTTGCTGCGACCGCGCCTCGATCGGGGCGTGCTCGCCGGGCGCAAAGTCACCGTTGCCACCGGGCGCGAACTCGGACGGCCGCTCAGGTCCGCCGTCGCCGTGTTCGAACGGCTGAGGCTCGGCGGCGTGCTGCTGCGGAAACGGGGCTTGGCCGCGACCCTCGCCGCCGCGCCCGCCACGTCCGCGTCGTTTGCGCCGACGCCGGCCGCGGCCGCCGCCTTCACGGCCGGTATCGTCACGAGCCAGGTCGTCACGATCCATGTCGTCACGGCTCATGATGCCATCGGCGCGACCGATCTCGCCGTCGTCGTGACCCGGCTCGCCGGACATGCGCTCGCGCGCATCGTCGTTTGCGGCCTCGGACAACTCGCTGTCTTCGGCCTCGGCCGCCTCCAGTTCCTCGGCGGGTTCGGCGATCTCCGGCTCATCCTCCTCGACCAGAACCGGTGCGGTCTCGGCCTGCGCCACCAGCGCCTTGGCCTGTTCGACCGACATCACCTGCTCGCCGCGATCGATCACAAAGCCGGTCTGACCGCCGACCGCTTCGTCGGCGTTGACCGTCAGCGCGACGCGGAAGCGCTGCTCGAGGCCCTGCAAGTGCGCGCGCTTGTGGTTGAGCACGTAGAGCGCAATCTCGGGCCGGGTGCGAACGATCAGATTGTGGGTCGGACCCTTGAGCAGCATCTCTTCGATCGAGCGCAGCAGCTGCAACGCAACCGAGGAAACCGAGCGCACATGGCCGGTGCCGCCGCAATGCACACACTTCTCGGTCGAGCTTTCCAGCACGGAGGTGCGGATGCGCTGGCGCGACATCTCCATCAGGCCGAAATGCGAGATGCGGCCGACCTGAATGCGGGCGCGGTCGTTGCGTAGCGCGTCCTTCAGTCGGCGTTCGACCGTGCGATTGTTGCGCTTCTCGTCCATGTCGATGAAGTCGATGACGATCAGGCCGGCAAGGTCGCGCAACCGAAGCTGGCGGGCGACTTCTTCGGCGGCCTCGACGTTGGTCTTGAGCGCGGTGTCCTCGATGTGATGCTCACGCGTCGAGCGGCCGGAGTTGACGTCGATCGACACCAGCGCCTCGGTCTGGTTGAGCACGACGTAGCCACCCGAGCGCAATTGCACCGTGGGCGAGAACATCGCGTCGAGTTGGCTCTCGATCCCGTAACGGGTGAAGATCGGCTGGGTGTCGTTGTAGAGCTTCACGTTCTTGGCATGGCTCGGCATGAGCATGCGCATGAATTCCTTGGCGTCGCGGTAGCCGCTTTCGCCCGCGACGATGACCTCGTCGATGTCCTTGGTGTAGAGGTCGCGGATCGAGCGCTTGGCGAGCGAGCCTTCCTCATAGACCAGCGTCGGCGCGGTCGATTTCAGCGTCAGGTCGCGAACCTGCTCCCAGGTCCGCAGCAGGTATTCGAAGTCACGCTTGACCTCGGCCTTGGTGCGGGCGGCGCCTGCGGTGCGCAGGATCACGCCCATGCCCTCCGGAACCTCGAGCTCCTCGGCGATCTCGCGGAGCTTCTTGCGGTCGTCGGCGCTGGTGATTTTCCGGCTGATGCCGCCGCCGCGGGCGGTGTTGGGCATCAGCACGCAATAGCGGCCGGCGAGCGAGAGATAGGTCGTGAGTGCCGCACCCTTGGTGCCGCGCTCCTCCTTGACCACCTGCACCAGCATGACCTGCCGGCGCTTGATGACCTCCTGGATCTTGTACTGGCGGCGGAAGCGCGGCGCCCGATCGGCCACCTCTTCCAGTGCGTCCGAGCCGCCGACCGAACTCGACCACCTCCTCCTCTTCTTCGGCGCCGTGGCCGTTGTGGCCGTTGCCGTCGGATTCGGGTGCCGCGGCGGCCATGGTGCCGTCCTCGGCTGTCGCTGCGTATTCCTCGGATGGGGCGGCCTCGAACGGCGTGTCGGTCGGCTCGCTTGGCGGCGTGCTCGCCTGCGGCTCGGGCTGCTGCTGTTCGACCGATGTGGCGATCTCGGCGGCAACCGGCGGATTCTCGGCTTCGGCAAACGGCGCGGGCGCGCCTTCGGGAGCATGCGACGGCTCCGAGGCCTCGGCCGGCGGTTCCGACATCGGATCGCCGGTCATGGTCTCGTCCGGCGGGATCTCGGCGGTCTCGCGCGCCGCCGCTTCGACCGGCAGGGCGTCGCTTTGGACCGCAGCGTCGTGGCGGGAGGCTTGACGCTCGCGCCGGCGGCCGCGATGGCGGCGGCTGCCGCGATGATCGTCGTCGGAATCGCGTTCGCGCGCGTCGCGGGCGTCGGCCTCGATCAGCGCCTGCCGGTCGGCGACCGGGATCTGGTAATAATCCGGGTGGATTTCGCTGAACGCCAGGAAGCCGTGACGGTTGCCGCCGTAGTCGACGAACGCCGCCTGCAGCGACGGTTCGACCCGGGTAACCTTGGCTAGATAGATATTGCCGCGGAGCTGCTTGCGGTGAGCGGTTTCGAAATCGAATTCCTCGACGCGGTTGCCGCGCAGGACGACCACCCGGGTTTCCTCCGGATGCGTCGCATCGATGAGCATCTTATTGGCCATTGAACTGTCTCGTTACGGCGCGTCGACTGGCAGCCGCCGACCAGCGGCGGCGCGGACAGGGACGAGCCTGATTTATTGTGGAAGGGGCGAAGGGCGGAGCCACGCCAAAATGCGATGCAGCCCGGGTGTCGAGCGCGCGAGCTTGTGACAAAGCTGCGCGCCGGCCGGACCTTGAAAAACGCTTCGGGCATGACCTCGACCCGTTGAAGGGCGGCGGCGCACGGCGCCACCGGTCGTCGTCGCTCGCGGTCCGCGGCAATGCGCCGATTCGGCGCAGCCGCTTCATTCGGGTGTCCTGAACAAGGGCCTCGGCTGCGACCGGCCCCGCCGACTGCGCCATGGCGCGAGCTGGGTCGATCGTAAAACGCCTGCCAAGCCGGTCCCCGTGGGGAGCAATCCCTGGCGAGCGTGCCGGAGGCCCGAACGCGGCACACCCGGATACTCAAACCGTGAGCAACCCATACTTACGGCCGGCTGGCCGTGATGGCAAGCCAATCGCTGAAAAGTCAGGCAAACCGGGCGCTTCCGGTCCGCTGTTAAGTTCCAATTAACCACGCAGTCCTAATGGAGTAGGGAGAGGTCGGAGGCTCTGGATTCGTGGCACGTCGAGCGGCGGACCTCATCATCGGCATCATCGGCGCGCTGGCTGTGCTGCTCGGCGGGGCGGGGATCGCACTCGCGGTCGAGCGGACGGGCGCGCCCGCGACCGAGGCGGCGCTCTATCCCGTCGCCAGCGACGCGCGCGTCGGCGGGGATGCGACCTTCACCCGCTTCGTCATGGATCTGTCGCGCAAGATCGACCTGCGTGCCTTCACCCTGGCCGATCCCTACCGGGTGGTGATCGACCTGCCACAGGTGGTGTTCAACCTGCCGCCAAAGACCGGCGACAGCGGCCGCGGACTGATTTCGGCGTTCCGCTACGGCCTGGTCATGCAGGGCGGTTCGCGCATCGTGCTCGATGTGTCGAAACCGGTGAAAGTCGAAAAGGCGTTTGTGCTGGAGCCCGCTGGCGACCAGCCGGCCCGGCTGGTGATCGATCTGGTGCCCATCGATCGCAGCGCGTTCATGCAAAACCTGTCGCAGAGTGCGCCGCCGCCGCGCACCACGACCGCCAGCATCCGCGAACCGGAATCCTCGCAGCGCGGCGATCCACGCCCGATCATCGTGCTCGACCCCGGCCATGGCGGCATCGACTTCGGCACCGTCGCCACCAGCGGCGTGATGGAAAAATCGATCGTGCTCGATTTTGCGCTGCTGTTGCGCGATCAGATCGAGAAATCCGGCAAATATCGCGTGGTGATGACCCGCACCGACGACAGCTTCATCCCGCTGGTCGATCGGACGCGGATGGCCCGCATCCGGCAGGCGGCGCTGTTCATCTCGATCCACGCCGATGCGCTGCGCAAGGGCGAGGGCGAAGCGCAGGGCGCGACGGTCTATACGCTGTCGGAAACCGCGTCCGACGCCGAGGCTGCCCGTCTCGCCGAAAACGAGAACCGCGCCGACGTGATCGCCGGCATCGATCTTTCGCACGAGCCGGGCGACGTGGCCGACATCCTGATCGATCTGGCGCAGCGGGAGACCAAGGCCTTTTCCGTGCAATTTGCCAAGGAGCTGGTCGGCGACATGAAAAAGGTGGCCCGCATGCACAAGCACCCGCTGAAGTCGGCGGGCTTCAAGGTGCTGAAGGCGCCCGACGTGCCCTCGGTGCTGATCGAGCTTGGCTATGTGTCGAGCAAAAGCGACCTGGCCCAGCTCACCTCATCGGCCTGGCAGGGGCGCGCCGCCGGCGCGATCGTGCAGGCGGTCGAAACCTTCTTCAACACCCGCATGGCCGGCGGCCCGGCCGGGCGCCGCTAGGGGCCACCAACGGTGGAAAAGCCTCAGTTTGACCATAAAAACCCGCAACTTAATGCAGTATCGCAAAGCCGGCGGGAGGCGTACGCTCTGGCCGGCGGCGGTGTTGCGTTGGTCGGAACGCACAACGACCTATCCGGTTCAGAAAGGGGCGTAGCCGGCGGCCGGGGCACGGACGCAGGCGCGCGGCGAATGGGACTTCAGCCATGAGATTGCTGCTTCGCTTCTGCGGCTTCTTGTTTGCGGCGGGGACCATCGTGTTTCTGGTCGCGGTCGGCGCCGGCGCCGGCATGCTCTGGCATTTCTCCAAGGACCTGCCGGACTATTCGCAGCTTCAAGACTACGAGCCGCCGGTGATGACCCGAGTGCACGCCGGCGACGGCTCGCTGGTCGCCGAATACGCCACCCAGCGCCGGCTCTACATCCCGATCCAGGCCGTGCCGAAGATGGTGATCAACGCCTTCCTCGCCGCCGAGGACAAGAACTTCTACGAGCACAACGGCCTCGACTTCACCGGCATCGCCCGCGCCGGCGCGCTCTACCTCCAGAACTTCGGACGCGACCGCCGACCGCAGGGCGCCTCCACCATCACCCAGCAGGTCGCCAAGAACTTCCTGCTGACCAACGAGCTTTCGGTCGAGCGCAAGATCAAGGAAGCGCTGCTCGCGCTCAAGATCGAACGCACCTATTCGAAAGAGAAGATCCTCGAGCTCTATCTCAACGAAATCTATCTCGGCCTCGGCGCCTACGGCGTGGCCGCCGCCTCGCTGCTTTATTTCGACAAGTCGGTGCACGAGCTCACCGTCGCGGAAGCCGCGTATCTTGCGGCGTTGCCCAAGGCGCCCAACAACTACAACCCGTTCCGCCAGCGCGAACGCGCGATTGGACGGCGCAACGACGTCATCGACCTGATGGTGGCGTCGGGCGCGATCAAGCCGGCGGAAGGAGACAAGGCCAAGAAGGACCCGCTCGCCGTCACGACGCGGCCGACCGGCGCGCATATCTTCGCGGCCGAATATTTCGCCGAGGAGGTCCGCCGCTGGATTTATGAGAAATACGGCGAGAAGGCGCTGTACGAGGGCGGCCTTTCGGTGCGCACCACGCTCGACCCGAAGCTGCAGGTGGTGGCGCGCAAGGCGCTGGTCGATGGCCTGGTCAAGTTCGACGAGGCGCAGGGTTGGCGCGGCGCAGTGTCCAAGATCGACGTGAGCGGCGATTGGGGCGTCAAGCTCGCGGAGGTCAAGCAGCTTGGCGACGTGTCGCCATGGCGGCTCGCCGTGGTGCTGGAGACCAGCGATCAAGCCGCCCGCATCGGCCTTTATCCGGCACGCGAGCCGGGCGGCGCGCTCACCAAGGAACGGGCGGTCGGCAACATCGGGCTCGACGGCGTGAAATGGGCCAAGGCCGCCGAGGGCCCGACCCGCGGCCGTGTTCCGGCCAAGGTCAACCAGGTGCTCAACGTCGGCGAAGTGATCTACGTCGAGCAGATCAACAAGGAGGCCAACACCTGGCGCCTGCACCAGTTGCCTGAGATTTCCGGCGCGATCGTGGTGATGGATCCGCTGACCGGGCGCGTGATGGCGATGGTCGGCGGCTTCTCCTACGACCAGAGTCAGTTCAACCGCGCGACGCAAGCGATGCGGCAGCCGGGCTCGTCGTTCAAGCCGTTCGTCTACGCCGCCGCCCTCGACAACGGCTACACGCCGTCGACGCTGGTGCTGGATGCGCCGGTCGAGATCGACCAGGGTCCCGGCATGCCGCCGTGGCGGCCGGAAAACTACTCCGCCGGCAAGTATTCCGGCCCGTCGACCTTGCGCTTCGGCATCGAGCAGTCACGCAACACCATGACGGTTCGGCTCGCGCAAGACGTCGGCATGCCGCTGGTCGGCGAATATGCGCGGCGGTTCGGCGTCTATGACAATCTGCCGAACTTCCTGTCCTATTCGCTCGGCGCCGGTGAAACCACCGTGCTGCGGATGGTCGCCGCCTATTCGATGTTCGACAACGGCGGCAAGCGCATCATCCCGACCTTCATCGACCGCATCCAAGATCGTTACGGCCGCACCGTCTACAAGCACGACCAGCGCGAATGCCGCGGCTGCACCGCCGACAAGTGGCAGAACCAGGCGGAGCCGAGTCTGGTCGACAAGCGCGAGCAGGTGATCGATCCGATGACCGCCTACCAGGTCACCTCGATCATGGAGGGCGTGGTGCAGCGCGGCACCGCGACCGTGGTCAAGGCGGTCGGCAAGCCGATCGCCGGCAAGACCGGCACCACCAACGACGAAAAGGACGCCTGGTTCATCGGCTATTCGCCGGACGTCGCGGTCGGCGTCTATATTGGTTACGACAAGCCGCGGCACCTCGGTCGCGGCGCGACCGGCGGCCATCTCGCGGCGCCGATCGTCACTGAATTCCTGAAGGTGGCGCTGGCCGACAAGCCCGCGGTGCCGTTCCGGGTGCCGGCCGGCATCAAGCTGATCCGGGTCGACGCCAGGAGCGGCATGCGGGTCGGGCCGGGCTCCGAAGGCCGGGTGATCCTGGAGGCGTTCAAGCCGGGCACCGCGCCGCCCGACAACTACTCGGTGGTCGGCTACACGGACCAGCAGCCGCAGGCCGAGGGCGGCGGCAATTTCTTCAACCCCTCGCCCGACGCCGACCGCGCAGCCCGCCGCGGGACAGGGCTGTACTGACGGCTGAAGATACTAACGCCGCAGCAGCGGGATCACCCTGGTCCCGAACATTTCGACGCCTTCGAGCATCGGCGTGAAGCGCGTCATCATGCAGGTCATGCCGATCGCCTCGTAGCGGCGCAGCCGCTCGGCAAGAAACTCCGGCGTTCCGACCAGCCCGGCGCCCAACGCATTGACCATGCGGTCGCGCGGTCCGGCGTCGCGCTCGGCCGCCTCCGCAAGCCGCTCGGCCTCGGCCTGGGTCTCGCAGCAGATCACCTGCGGGTTGATCGCATAGCGGAGCTTGCGGCCGTGTTGCGCGGCGCGGTCGTCCATGTCGCGGATGTCGGCGGCCATGCGCTCGAGGTTTTCTTCGAAGTTGCGGAAGCCCGGCTTGTATTCGGCGAACCAGACGTCGCAATGCTGTGCGATCAGACCTTTGCCGCCGGGCGAACGGCTGGCGGCGTAGATCGGCGGGTAGGGTGAGCGGCTCGGCCTGGCGGCGACCTCGCCCGGAGTCGGCATGACGACCTTGCCCTCGGCGCCGGTCATCGCCGCGCGCACATGGGCGCGGTAATAGGTGCCGTCGAAATTGAAATCGCTGTCGGTCCACAGCCCCTTGATCACCTGGATGTACTCGCCCATCCGCGGGTAGCGCTCGGCGTCGCCGATCCAGGTGCCGTTGCTGAACAGATCGAACTCCTCCATCCACCAGCCGTTGACGATGTTGAGCGCCGCCCGGCCGCCGCTGATGCGGTCGAGGCTCGAGCCCATTTTTGCGACCACCTGCGGCGTCACCATGCCCGGGTGGACGGCGACCATCAGCTCGATGCGCTTGGTCATCATGGCAAGCGCGGACGCGAGCACCCAAGCCGACAGGTCGGGCCCGAGGTAGCGCTCGGCGATCAGCGTGGTGTCGAAGCCGAGCTCATCGGCGCGGCGGACCACGTCGCAGGCGAAGCCGAACGTGTCGTCGGGCCGGCCGTCGAGCGGCGCATCGGATTTGATCTCCGCTACGGCCGCGTCCATGCGGGCTTCGGGCCGGATGGTGTGCGGCAGCGGGGTCCAGATTCCGAATTGCATCCGTGCTTTCCGCGTCGTGAGCTTGTGCTAGCCTATGCCAAATCGCCATTTCGGCGTAGCCGGACATTGCTGGAGATTCCGATGGGTCGTTTTCTGCTCGTGCTGGCTCTTGCGGCAACGTCGTTCGCCATCGAAGCGCGGGCGCAAACCAAGATCATCGCCGGCATGGTGGCGCACGGCCCGCCGCAATGGCCGCAATACATCGCCACCGAGCTTGGCTGGCTGAAGCAGGACAACATCGAGATCGACTTCGTCACCGTCGGAGCGAGCGCAGCGCAACAGCTAGCCGGCGGATCGATCCACGTCGCCCACAGCGGCTATCCCGATTTTGCGCGGGCGGCGCTCGCGGGCGCGCCGGTCAGGATCATCATCAACGACATCGTGGCCTCGCCCTACGCGGTGTTCGCCAAGCCGGCCATCAAGACCATCGCCGATCTCAAGGGCAAGGTGATGAGCATCGGCGGCATCAACGACATCACGCTGATCTACTTGAAGCCGTACCTCGCCTCCGCCGGGCTCAAGACCACCGATGTCGATACCGTCTATGCGAAGGCTGCGGGCGATCGCTTCGCCGCGCTGGTTTCCGGCGGGGTCGACGCCACCATCCTCAACCCGCCGACCTATTTCAAGGCGACGTCGCTCGGCTATTCGAACCTTGGCGACATGAAGCCATACGCCGAGGACATCCCATTCACGGTCTGGGGCGCGAACATGCCGTGGGCGGCGAAGAACCGCGAGGCGATGGTCGCATTCGCGCGCAACTACAAGCGCGGGGTCCGCTGGCTGTACGATCCGGCCAACCGGCAGCAGGCCATCGACATCGTGGTGAAGTACGCCAAGCAGGACCCCAAGGACATTGCCGAGGCCTACGATTACTACATCGCCAAGCTGAAGCTGTTCGGGCTCGACGGCGACGTGTCGGACAAGGCCTATGAGAAGATGGCCGAGGGATTGTTCGACATCGGCACCATGACCAAGCCGTTCCCGCCGAAATCTGCGATCTTCGACGGCAGTTTCGTGCAGGCAGCGACCCACTGATGGCGGGCCGGCTGCAACAGCGGGTTGCGCTGATTACCGGCGGCGGCGGCGAGATCGGCGGAGCGATCGCGCGGCGGTTTGCGGCCGAGGGCGCCTTGGTTGCCGTTGCCGATCTCGATCCCGCCAAGGCCGTCGGCGTGGCGAATGCGATCGGCGGCGGCGCGCAAGCCTTTGCGGTCGATGTCGCCGACGAGGCAAGCGCCCAAGCGGCGGTCGCACAGACCGTTGCAGCCTTTGGCAAGCTCAATACTTTGGTCAATGTGGCCGCGGCGATCACACCGGACGGCACGTGCGAAACGCTGCCGCTCGCGCAGTGGAACCACGCCATCGGCGTGAACCTCACCGGTGCGTTCCTGATGTGCAAGTTTGCGGTGCCGCAGATGCGGCGCGCCGGCGGCGGCAGCATCATCAACATCGCCTCCCAGCTCGGCCATCTCGGAGTGCCGTTGCGCGCGCCCTATTGCACCACCAAGGCGGCGCTGATCCATTTCACGCGCATCCTTGCGATGGATCACGCCGGCGACAAAATTCGCGCCAATACGATCTCGCCGGGGTTCATCTTGACCGAACGTTCGAGCGCGCGCTCCGGCGGCAAGGATCAAGCGCGCACCAGAATGGGGCCGCTGCATCTGACCAACCGGCCGGGCGAACCCGAGGAGATTGCGTCAGGCGCGGTCTATCTCGCGTCCGACGAGGCGGCCTTCGTCACCGCGACCGACCTGCTGATCGACGGCGGCTATGTCGCGTTCAAGGGCCGCATCGGGCCGGACGGCTTGCCGACGCTGCCGTAACCGCGGCCTTGCGGCGAAAAGCAAGTTGCGCTTGCCGCCGGCAATCATTAAATCCGGCGGACCAACGGGGTGGTCGGCGATTCATGCGCGCAGAAACCGAAAAGCTGGTCGAAGACATCAAGCGGTCGCTCGGGCTGCTGAGGAGGCATCTTTGACTTCGACAAGGCCAAGGCGCGCCTGGCCGAGCTCAATGCCCAGGCCGAAGACCCCAATCTCTGGAATGACACGGCGCGCGCGCAGCGCGTGATGCAGGAGCGCACCGCGCTCGACGACCAGCTCGGCGCGCTCGGCCGGATCGAACGCGAGCTGGACGATCAGCTCACCATGATCGATCTCGGCGAGGCCGAGAAGGACGGCAAGGTTATCGCCGAGGCCGAGGACGTGCTGCGCAAGCTCAAGGCCGAGGCGGCGCGCCGCGAGCTGGAGGCGCTGCTGTCCGGCGAGGCCGACGCCAACGAGGCCTTTCTCGAAGTGCACGCCGGCGCCGGCGGCACCGAAAGCCAGGACTGGGCCGGCATGCTGCTGCGCATGTACACGCGCTGGGCTCAGCAGCATGGCTACAAGGTCGAGTTTCTCGAAGAATCCCAGGGCGAGGGTGCCGGCATCAAATCGGCGACCATCCAGGTCAAGGGTCACAACGCCTACGGCTGGCTGAAAAGCGAGAATGGCGTGCATCGGCTGGTGCGCATCTCGCCATTCGATTCCAATGCACGACGGCACACCTCGTTTGCCAGCGTTCAGGTCTATCCGGTGATCGACGACCGCATCAAAATCGAGATCGACGAGAAGGATGTGCGCACCGACACCATGCGCTCGGGCGGCGCCGGCGGCCAGCACGTCAACAAGACCGAATCTGCGGTGCGCCTCACTCACATTCCAACCGGCATCGCGGTGGTGTGCCAACAGGAGCGTTCGCAGCACAAGAATCGCGCCCAGGCCTGGGACATGCTGCGTGCGCGATTGTACGACCTCGAATTGAAGAAGCGCGAAGATCAGGCCGCGGCCGAGCAGGCCGCCAGGACCGACATCGGCTGGGGCCATCAGATCCGCTCCTACGTGCTGCAGCCCTACCAGATGGTGAAGGACCTGCGCACCGGCGTGACCTCACCGACGCCATCGGACGTGCTCGACGGCGACCTCGACCAGTTCATGGCCGCGGTGCTGGCGCAGAAGGCGTTCGGCGGCGGGCCGGATGCGGTCGAGGATGTGGAGTAACGAGCGCGGCTCGGTTGCAGAGTTTTTCCCACTCGCTTCGCGCTGAAGCGCGTTAAAGCCCTCGAATGTTCCAATCGCTGGCGCCGCCGATTTCGCGTCGAATTTGATTCAGTTTCCGCGCTCCGCCGTCACCCCTCCTTCAGGCCGCCAATCGTAAGCTTGCGATGGTCGCGGATTTGAGTTCCGGGCGGGGGGAAATCGCCGGAACCGCAGTCAACGATCTGCGTTGTCAGCGGCTTTCCATCGGATCGAGTGGAACCCGATGGAACCTCGTGAAACGGAGGAAGCAAGATGTGGCTCGCTCTGTTTTCAGTCGCCATCGCGGTGGCCGTTTGCCTCAGCGTGGCGGCGATCATGGTCCAGGTGCGCCAGGAGGACATCCTGCGCGGCTGATCGTGAGGTCGTTTGCGTGGCTTAAGGGAAGGAACGACTAACAGGGCGGCCGTCGGCCGCCCATTTTTTTGAGCATGATCCCGAAAAGTGGGAACCGGTTTTCGGAAAAGATCATGCTGAAACTAGAGCGCGTTGCCGAGCCGCAACCCGGCGCGCAAAAATTTCTGCGGATCGACCGCGTCGCCGTCGATCCGGGTCTCGTAATGCAGGTGCGGGCCGGTGGAGCGACCGGTCGAACCGACCCGGCCGATGACTTGGCCGATCCTCACCGACTGGCCGACCTTGACGTCGATCTCCGACAAGTGGCCGTAACGGGTCGAGAAGCCGTTGCCGTGATCGATCTCCACCATTTTGCCGTAGCCGCCGCTCCAGCCCGCGCTCTCGACCGTGCCGGTGGCGGTGGCGCGCACCGGATCGCCGGTGCTGCCGCGGATATCGAGGCCGGTGTGCATGGCCGGGCGGCCGAGGAACGGATCGGATCGCACGCCGAAGCCCGACGACAGATCGATCTCGCCCATGATCGGCTTTCGCACCGGGACGGCACCGAGAGTCAAGGTCAGCCGCTCGGCGTTCAGGCGGGCGAGGTGGACGCGATAAAGCTGGCGCTCGAAAGCGCCGGCATCCTTGCGCAGCGTCAGCGGCACGAATGGGCCGCCGACCGCGGCGACCTGCACGCCGCCTGGCGTTTTCTTGGCGTCTAAACCAAGATCGGCGAGCACGCTGCGGATGCGCTTGGCCTTGGAATCGAAGCGCTCTTCAAGCGTGTTGAGCGTGGTGGTCTGCCGGGATTCGACCCGGTCGAGCGACGCTTGCAGCCGCGCCAGCGTGCCCTCGACGCCGACCGCCATGGTCTTGCTGTTGGCCGCGGCGCGGATCGTCACCGGCGGCAGCGGACGCAACTCCAGGCGCGCCTCGCGGTCGGGCGGCGTGGTGAAGATCACCGTGTCGCTGATCGGCGACGCCTTCAGCGGCGCGGACAGCGACGGATCGGGTAGCGGCGTGGGGCGGCTTTTGATCGAGCCGGTCGGCGCCGGGTCGGGCACGCCTGCGAGCGTCGAGGCGCGTGACTCCAAGGTCGTCTGCCGGCGCTGGATTTGCTCGAGCTTCTGCTCGAACTGCTCCTGATCGAGCAACTGGCGGCTGGTGATGCGATCGATCTGCGCGCGAAGCTCCGCGATGCGGTCCTCGTAGGCGTATTGCTGCTCCTTCTGGCGGTGGATCAGCCGGGTCAGCACGTCGTCGTGGAAGGCGAAATAGGTGCCGGTGGCGAGCGACCATCCCGCCATGACCACCACGCTGCCGACCGCGATCCAGAACGTGATCGGGCCCAGCCGGAACTGATGGCCGGCATGGCCCAGCGTATAGTCGCTACGCCCGACGCGACCAGCCACCTGCCCCTGCACGGGGCGGCCGGAATTGGCGCGATAGCTGTGGCCCTTCGACCGGTGGGACATTGACGCTCCCCGACACCGGTCCTTGATCCCGAAGGCCGGCGTTTTCCCGCGTCAATTTCAGCCGGCCATGGTTAATATTCCCCCAACAAGGCCGTGAAAATGCGGTGGGGCGGTGAATTCAACGGTGCACAGTCGAGGTGTCTAAAGGGTTTTGGCTGCCTCCAGCACCGCTTGGGCGTGGCCGGCGACCCGGACCTTCTCCCAGATGCGGGCAATCTTGCCGTCCGGGCCGATCAGGTAGGTGTTGCGCAGGATGCCCATGTAGCTGCGGCCATACAGCGATTTCTTGGCCCAGACACCATAGGCATTGAGCATGTCATGGGTCTCGTCGGAGCCGAGCGCGACCGACAGGCCGTGCTTGGCCTTGAACTTGTCCTGCTTGGCCACCGGGTCGGCCGACACCCCCAGGATCGCGGCGCCGGCGCGGGTAAAGGCCGGCGCCAGCTTGCTGAAGTCCTTGGCCTCGATGGTGCAACCGGCGGTATCGGCTTTGGGGTAGAAATAGAGTACGAGTTTGCGGCCCTTGAAGTCGGCGAGGGAGACCTCGCCGCCACCGTCGCGGGGCAATTTGAAGTTTGGGGCCTTGCTCCCAACGGTGAGCTTCGCTGTCATACGCCTTCCTTTCGTCGTTTTCGCACGCTCAAGCTGACTATGGCATGCGGTGGGAGGGTTATGGCGCCACCTTGGGATTCCAGACGAAATCCCTGTGTCGCCACGAGAATCAGGGGCCGAAAAGGCCTGGCATCAAACCGGCGGACGAGGGGACGGCCGATCGGGCATGACGGACAAATATAGCAGTCCGCGAACCGCTGCGCTCCGGGAACTGGAGGCGGCGCTGGCTGCGCATCAGCGCACCCGGGCCGGCGCGCCCGCGCCTGTGCATGCCGATGAGGCCGAGCCCGGTCGTCGCGCTTGGGGAATCCGGCCAAGCGGCTGGCGGCTGCCGTTCAACCCCTGGTTTCCATTCGACCGTCGCCATCCGGTGGTGCGCAAGCTGACGCTCGGCCTGATCGCGGTAGTCGTCGTGGTGATGATCGGCGGCGCGGCGTTGTGGTGGCGGCTGTCCAGCGGACCGATCATGCTCGACTTGGCGACGCCCTGGCTAACCGCCGCGATCGAGCAAAATCTTGGCAGCCGCTACCGCGTCGAGGTGGGCGGCACCCAGCTTGAACGCGACGAACAGGGACACACGGCGCTTCGCCTGCGCGACATCGTGCTGCGCGATGCCTCCGGCGCGCTGGTGGCGGTCGCTCCCAAAGCCGAAGTCGGCATATCCGGCGCGAGCCTGCTGTTTGCGCGACCGCGAGCCAGGAGCATCCATCTGGTCGATGCCAACATGACCATCCGGATCGATCCCGATGGACGGCTCAACGTGCTGGTGGGCAGCGACCGGCCACTTCTCACCACCGCGAGCATCGGCAGCGTGCCGTCGCTGCCGGCGGCGCCAGCTGCGCAAGCGAGCGCCGACCTCGGTTCCGCATCGAACAGTCTGGCCAACAGCTTTTCGCTGCAAACGGTGGCGGAACGCGGTATCGCCACCAATTTCGCGGCGCTGCTCGCCTGGATCGACCGCCTTGGCAGCCTGGAGCTCAGCGGCAATGCCGACACTGGCGGTTTCGACGGCCATGCGCTGACCGAAATCGGCATCACCAACGGCAGCCTGACCATCGACGACCGGCGCAACGGGCAGGATTGGCAGTTCAAGCAGATCAGCCTGCGCCTGACCCGCCAGAACAATGGCGGCGCGGTGTTCAGCGTGCTGTCGGAGAGCCAGGAGCGGCCGTGGGTGGTAAGCACCGCGCTCACGCCGCTGCAGCGGGGCCATCGGCGTCTGCAACTTGAGGCGCGACAGGTCGTTCTGGACGATCTGCTGGCGCTGCGCATGTCCGAGACGCGGGTTCGCTCCGACACACGGGTGTCAGCCTCGATCGATTCGGAGTTCACCGGCGACGGCACGCCGCTGTCGGTGACCGGCTCGATCGTCGCCCAGGGCGGATCCTTCGGCAGCCCCGACGATCCAGCTCACAGCATCCCGATCGGCTCCGCCGAAATCGGTCTCGATTGGGATAGCGCCAGGCGTTCGTTGCGCGTGCCGTTCAAGGTCACCGCCGGCACCGCCCGCTACGCGCTGCGGTCCGAGTTCGTGGCGCCGGCGCAGCCCGGCGACAATTGGACGTTTGCGCTCGGCGGCGGCTGGATCGTGCTCGATCCGCCGGCGCCCAAGGAGGAGGGGCTGATCCTCAAGCGGGTCGTGGTGCGCGGCAGTATCGACCCGGAACGGCAGCGCATCACGCTCGAGCAGGGCGACATCGGCACCAAGGAGCTCGGCAGCGCTGACGAGAAGGACGTCAAGGTCGCACTGTCAGGTTATCTCGATTATGGCGCCGAGCCGCGGCTGGCGGTCGGAATTGCCGGCAGCCAGATGTCGGTCGGCGCCATGAAGCGGCTGTGGCCGGTGTTCGTTGCACCGAAGGTCCGCGATTGGGTGTTGCAGCACATCATCAGCGGCACCGTCGAACGCCTCGATATCGCGACCAATGCGCCGCTGGCGACGTTTCCGGCGAGCGGACCGCCGATTCCAGAAGAAGGGCTGTCGGTCGAGATCGTCGGCAACGGCGTGGCGCTGCGTCCGGTGGCGGGCCTGCCGGTGATCCGCGACGCCGACCTCAACGTGCGGGTCACCGGCCGCACCTCGACCATCACGCTCGGCAAAGGCAGCGTCGAAGTATCGCCGGGCCGAAGGCTTGCCATCTCCAACGGCGTGTTCGAGGTCCCCGACACACGTCCGGTGGCGCCGCCGGCGCGGGTGCGGTTGCGGGTGGAAGGCCCGGTCCCGGCCGCCGCCGAATTGCTCGCGCTCGAACGCCTGCGCGAGTTCTCCGGCGCCCCGTTCGATCCGAGCACGACGCGCGGCTCGCTCAGCGCGCAGGTCAATCTCGCAATGCCACTGCGGCCCGATCTGCCCAAAGGCTCGACCGAATACAACATCGCCGTCGACATCTCGAATTTCTCGGCGGAAAAAATGCTGTTGGGCCAGAAGGTCGAAGGTCAGACGCTGCATGCCAGCGCCACCAACCAGCGCTACGAGATCAAGGGCGACGTGAAAATCGCCGGCGCGCCGGCCGAGATCGAATACAGCAAGCTCGCGGGCGAATTGGACGCCGAAGTCAAAGTGACGGCGACACTCGACGAGACCGCACGGACGCGGCTTGGCTTGGATCTCGGCACCAGCGTGGTCGGCGCCTTGCCGATGCGGGTCACCGGCCGGGTCGGCGCGAATGACCGCGACTCCCGGTTCAATATCGAGGCCAATCTGACCCCGGTGAAGGTCGAGAACCTGCTGCCCGGTTGGGTCAAGCCGGCCGGCCGCCCGGCGCGCGCGGCCTTCACCATGGTCAAGGACAAGTCCGGCTACCGGTTCGACGATGTCCTGGTCGAAGGTCAGGGCGTCCTCGCCAAGGGCGCGATCGAGATCGACGGCAGCGGCGAGCTGGTTTTTGCGAATTTCCCGGTCTTCGCGACCTCCGACGGCGACAAGGTCACGCTCAAGGCCGATCGCGGAGCCGATGGCGCGTTGCGCGTGAACATGCGCGGCGACGTCTACGACGGCCGCAACTTCGTCAAGCTTGCGATGGGCGGCCCGTCCGACCCGAAAATCAAGCCACGCCATCCCGATCTCGATATCGACATCAAGCTCGGCGTAGTGGCAGGCCACAACGGCGAGGCGCTGCGCGGGCTGGACCTGCGGCTGTCGCGCCGTGGCGGCCGCGTGCGCACGTTCTCGCTCAACTCCAAGATCGGCCGCGATACGCCGTTCATTGGCGACATCCGCACGCGGGTGACCAACGGGAAGCCGGTGCTCTACTTCGAGACCAACGACGCCGGCGCGCTGTTTCGTTTCACCGATCTCTATTCACGCATGATTGGCGGCAAGATGTGGATGGGCATGGACCCGCCGTCGCAGGATTCCTCACCGCAGGACGGCCTGATCAACGTCCGCGATTTCACGGTCCGCGGCGAGGCCACGCTCGATCGCGTGGCCTCGAGCGCGCAGGACGCGGCCTACCAGAACAGCAACGCTATCGATTTCTCGCAGGCGCGCGCCGACTTCGTCCGCTTGCCCGGGCGCATGACGATCCGCGATGGCGTGCTGCGCGGTCCGATGATCGGCGCCACCATGGAAGGCAACATCGACTACGCGCGCGACCAGGTCCACGTGCGCGGCACGCTGGTGCCGCTCTACGGCCTCAACAACATGTTCGGGCAGATCCCGATCGTCGGCATGTTCCTCGGCGGCGGCAGCAACGAGGGCATTTTCGGCATCACCTATGAGGTGACCGGCCCGACCACCAATCCGCGGCCGGTGGTCAACCCGATCTCGGCAATTGCACCCGGCATCCTGCGCAAGTTCTTCGAGTTCCGCGATCTCAGCCAGGAGCGCACGTTCGCCGAGCCGGGCACGCGGCCAGCCAACTAACGCGGCTTGATCAGCACGTGCTGCTTACGCCCGAATGACAGCTTGATCACGCCATCGGCGGTGAGGTCCTTGGCGCCGACCACGTACTTGTCGTCGGTGACCCTCACGTCGTTGATCTGCAGCGCGTTGTTGGCGATGGCGCGCCGCACTTCGCCGTTGGATTTGGCAAGTCCCGCCTTGACGAAGGCGGCGCCTACGCCCAAGCCGGCATCGATCTCGGCGCGCGGCAGCGCAACGCTCGGAAGCGCGAGCGCGGTCTCACCCTGCTCGAAGGTCTGTCGCGCCGTCCCGGCCGCTTCGTCGGCCGCGGCGCGGCCGTGCACCAGGGCGGTCGCCTCGGTGGCGAGCACCTTCTTGGCCTCGTTGATCTCGGCGCCCTTGAGCGCTCCGAGCCTCGCGATCTCGTCGAGCTGCAGCACTGTGAACAGCTTGAGGAAGCGGACGACGTCGGCGTCCTCGGTGTTACGCCAGTATTGCCAATAGTCGTACGGGCTCACCAGATCGGCGTTGAGCCAAACTGCGCCGGCCGCGGTCTTGCCCATCTTGGCGCCGGAGCTCGTCGTGATCAGCGGCGAGGTGAGCGCGAACAGCTGCGCGTTGAGCATTCGTCGCCCGAGATCGATGCCGTTGACGATGTTGCCCCATTGATCGGAGCCGCCCATCTGCAGGATGCAGCCGGTCCGCTTGTTGAGCTCGATGAAGTCGTAGGCCTGCAGAATCATGTAGTTGAATTCGAGGAACGACAGCTCCTGCTGGCGTTCGAGGCGCAGCTTCACCGAGTTCGAACGCCAGCATCCGGTTGACCGAGAAATGCCGGCCGACGTCGCGCAGGAAATCGATGTAGTTCAGCGAATTCAGCCAGTCGGCGTTGTTGGCCATGATGGCGTTGCCGCCCGAGCCCTCGAACTTGAGGAATTTGGAGAACACCGCGCGAATGCCCTTCAGGTTCTCGCTGATCGCCTGATCGGTGAGAATGCGGCGGCTCTCGTCCTTGCCGGAGGGATCGCCGACCCGCGTGGTGCCGCCGCCCATCAGTGCGATCGGCCGGTGGCCGGTCTGCTGCAGCCAGTACAGCATCATGATCGGCAACAGCGAGCCGACGTGCAGCGATGCCGCCGTGCAATCGAAACCGATATAGGCGGTGATCGGACCCGAGCGTGCCAGCGCGTCGAGCGCATCGGGCTCGGAGACCTGGTGGATGAATCCACGGCTCGAAAGAACGTCAAGAAAATCCGACTTATAGGCGCTCATCAGCCGTCTCAGGTCTCGGTGTCTCGGAGCGGTGGTGTAACAGGTCCGGCGTCGGATTCAACTTAAAGGCTGCCGTGGGGGCGTCTCGTCCATAGCCGCTCGCGGCTGCGAGCCGTGCTTGATGGTCCGCGGCTGCGTTGCCGCACCTTGGAAAACGTGCAATCGTTTGCGAAGACGTAACGCTGCTTAGCCGTCTCAATGCAACGCGGGAGGCACGGCCATGGAATACGATGGCATTATCGTCGGTGGCGGGCACAACGGGCTCACTTGCGCCGCCTACCTTGCAAAAGCCGGACTCAAGATCGCGGTTGTCGAACGCAACGACGCGATGGGCGGCGGCTGCACCACCAGCGAATTCGTCGCTCCCGGGTTCAAGCACAACTCGCATTCCGCCTACCATTTCATCGGCGAGGGGCCGGTGCTCGGCGACCTGGAGCTGCACAAGTACGGCTTGAGCTACATCTATCCGGAGGTGCAGCACGCCATGGTGTTCCGCGATGGCAAGGCGCTCACGATCCATCGCAGCGTGGACAGCACGGCAAAAGCCATTGCGCGTTTTTCCTCGGCGGATGCCAAGCGCTATCGCGAAGTCTATCAGCGCTTTGCAACCGAGATGGGCTCGTTGATGACCGAATTCATGTATTCGGTCCCGCTGCCACCGCCCGAGCTCGCCAAGCGCGTCAGCGGCCCGCAGATCGAGGAGCTGTTCTCCTATATGCCGCTGACCCTGCATCAGGCGGTCGAGCGCAATTTCGAGAGCGAGCATGTCCGGATGTTCTTCAATTGCATCCTTCATGCCATCGCGATCGAGAACATCCCCGGCGTCGGCGCATTCTTTCCCCGCCTGCTCAGCCGCTTGACCAAGCTCGGGCTGCCGGTCGGCGGCGCCGGCTCGGTCGCGCTTGCCTTGGAGCGGCTGCTCGAAGACCACGGCGCAACCCTCATTCGCGGCGCCCATGTCAGCGCGATTACCTCGGATTCGAAAGGCGTGACCGGCGTACGCCTGCAGAATGGCGACACCATCTCGGCACGGCGTTTTGTGGCGAGCGCGATCGACGCGCCGCAGACCATCAGGCTTGCCGGCGAACAGAACTTCCCCGCAAGCGTGGTCGAGGGGATCAATGCCTTCAAATGGTGCTCCCACAGCCTGGTCACCATGCATCTGGCCTTGAACGAGGCGCCTCGCTACACGGCGGCGGAAAAATTCGATCCGGACGTCGCGCGCGCCTGGAACATGATCTATGGCGCGGACACGACCGCCGACCTTGATCGCTGCTTCGACGAGATCCATCAGAACAAGCTGCCAAGCCGCTTTGCCGGTAATGGAACCTGCTCCTCGAAGTTCGACCCCACGATCGCTCCCGCCGGCAAGCACGTCGCGTTCTGGTGGCCGTGGGCGCCCTATGAACTGGATGGTGATCCCAAGAATTGGGACCAGCAGAAGGATGAAATCGGCAACAAGCTGCTGTCGCAATGGCGCGAGTTCGCCCCCAATCTCACCGACAAGAACGTCATTGCGCGCGCGGTGTTCACGCCGCTGGATATCGAGCGGCATTGCATCAACATGGTCAGGGGCAGCCATCACGTCGGCGCCTACGTGCCGTCGCAGCTGGGCGGCAATCGGCCGACGCCGGAATTGGGCCGCTATGCCACGCCGTTGAAAGGGCTCTACCTGTGCGGCGCCAGCAGCCATACCGGAGGCGCAGTCACGGGCAGCCCCGGCTACAACGCCGCCAATGTGATCGCCCGCGAGCTTGGCGTTCAGAAGTGGTGGCAGCCGGTCCCAAGCCCGTCCTGGCCGCGCATGCCAATCGCGACCGCGGCGGAGTAGCTTGGCAATTCAGAGATGGCCGGCCGACGCGCTCGGTTACGGGCCCTCAACGGCTTGGATTGGGCAACGGCGGTTGGCCAATCCGGCCTCGCCATGTGGCGAATGACTCGTTCGACGCCGTAAACGATGCGCGCAAGCTTTTCAGTATCGATCTTGTCAGGCGTGTCGGTCGGCTTGTGGTAGTGCGGATATCGAAAATAGGCTGTGTCGGTGATCATCACCGCCGGATAGGCCTTATTCCCGCCGCTCGCCCTTGAGCCGCTTGTCGAGGTAGGCGCTGACCGACTGCATCAGCGCCTCGATCTTGGCGTCGAAAAAGTGGTTGGCGCCCGGGATGACCTTCTGCTCGATCACGATGCCCTTCTGGGTCTTGAGCTTGTCGACCAGGCCGGTCACGTCCTTGTGCGGCACCACCGCGTCCTTGTCGCCGTGCACGATCAATCCGGAGGACGGGCAGGGCGCCAGGAACGAGAAGTCGTAGAGGTTGGCGGGCGGCGCCACCGAAATGAAGCCCTCGATCTCGGGCCGCCGCATCAAAAGCTGCATGCCGATCCAGGCGCCGAACGAGAAGCCGGCGATCCAGCACGAGCGCGCCTCCGGGTTGATCGATTGCGCCCAGTCGAGCGCGGAGGCTGCATCCGACAATTCGCCCGTGCCGTGGTCGAACGCGCCCTGGCTCCTGCCGACGCCGCGGAAGTTGAACCGGATCGCGGCGAAGCCGCGGTGCACGAAGGCGTAGTAGAGCTGATAGATGATCTGGTGGTTCATCGTGCCGCCGAACTGCGGATGCGGGTGCAGCACGATGGCAATCGGGGCGTTTTTCTGCGGCCCCTGATGATACCGGCCTTCGATGCGGCCGGCCGGACCGGTGAAGATGACTTCAGGCATGATGGTCCTGGTCCTTAGGTGACGTCGCTCAGGCCGCGGGCCAATGCCGGGTCGGAGCGGAAGTGGGGCGTGCTTGACGCCCATGGCCGGCGCGCGTAACTGACGCAAGCTATTCAAAAATCTCGGAAAGCTCCGCTGGCCGGTGCGCTTGCGGGGTCGCTTTCTAACATGATCCGTGGTCCCAAAAGCAAGTAAAATGAGCGCTCTTGGGGCTGGGCGACTGATCGAGCGCTGCGAGAGCCAAACGGCAAGGATGTTCCGGTGACCGCCGTCTATCTGGACTGGAACGCGAGTGGCAGGCTGCGGCCGGAGGCGCGCGCCGCAGTCACCGCGGCGCTTGCACTCACCGGCAACCCGTCGTCGGTTCATGCCGCCGGGCGGGCGGCGCGCCGCCTGGTGGAAGAGGCACGCGAGCGCGTCGCGGTGCTGGTTGGCGCCGCGCCTGGCGAGGTGGTGTTCACCTCCGGCGGAACCGAGGCCAACATGCTGGCGCTGTCGCCGGCCTTGGGCGACACGCTGCTGGTGTCGGCGATCGAGCATCCCTCGGTGATCAGCGGCGGACGATTTGCCGCGGTCGAGCAAGTTCCGGTGACGAGCGCGGGAGTGCTCGATCTCGCGGCGCTCGAGCAGCGATTGCAGGGCCGGGCCCGGCCGCTGGTCTCGCTGATGCTCGCCAACAACGAGACCGGCGTGATCCAGCCGGTGGCGCAAGCCGCCGCGAAGGTGCATGCCGCGGGCGGGCTGATCCATGTCGACGCGGTTCAGGCGCCTGGCCGTATTGCCTGTGACGTCGCCGCGCTGGGCGCCGATCTGATGACGCTTTCGGCCCACAAGATCGGCGGTCCCCAGGGTGTCGGCGCGCTCATCCGGCGCGCTGCGGCCAACCCCGCGCCGCTGATCATCGGCGGCGGCCAGGAGCGCGGCGCCCGCGCCGGCACTGAGAACGTGGCCGGCATCGCAGGCTTTGGCGCGGCCGCGGCGGCGGCGGCCGATGCCCAGAAACGGGATGCCGAGGGCATGGTGGCCCTGCGGGACAGGCTCGAGGCGGGCATCAAGGAAATCGAACCCAGGGCCGTCATTTTCGGCGCGAATGTGCCCCGGCTGCCCAACACGACCCTGTTCGGGGTTCCCGGCATGAAGGCCGAAACCGCGGTGATAGCCTTTGATTTGGAGGGATTTGCTGTGTCCTCGGGGGCGGCCTGCTCGTCCGGCAAGGTCGCTCCGTCCCATGTCCTGGCGGCGATGGCGGTGGCGCCGGAGCTCTCCCGCAGCGCAATTCGGGTCAGTTTGGGCTATTCAACCACCAGTGATGACATCGGAATGTTTCTAAATGCTTGGGCGAAGCTCAAGGAAAGCCTATATAAGGCCCGGAACAAGCACGAAATCGCCGCCTGAAGCGGCCTTGCGAGGGTGAAACCCCGGAAGAGAACCGACCATAACCGACAGTCCAACCCGCGGTCCTTGAAACCGTGAGGAGAGGAAAGAATGCCGGCCGTCCAAGAGACGATCGAGCGGGTCCGCCGCATCGACGTCGATCAATACAAGTATGGGTTCGTCACCGACGTCGAATCCGACAAGGCCCCGAAGGGCCTGTCGGAAGACACCGTCCGTTTCATTTCTGCCAAGAAGCGTGAGCCGGAATGGATGCTGGCGTGGCGGCTCGACGCCTATCGCCGCTGGCTGACCATGCGCGAGCCGACCTGGGCGCGGGTCGATTATCCGAAGATCGACTACCAGGACTACTACTATTACTCGGCGCCGAAGAAGAAGGCGCTGGCCTCGCTCGACGAGGTCGATCCGGAAATCCTCAAGACCTACGAGAAGCTCGGCATTCCGCTGCGCGAGCAGGAGATCCTGGCCGGCGTCGAGCGGCCGGACGGCACGCGCTCGCGCGTCGCGGTCGATGCGGTGTTCGACTCCGTCTCGGTCGCGACGACCTTCCAGGAGGAACTCAAGAAGGCCGGCGTGATCTTCATGCCGATCTCGGAGGCGCTGCGTGAGCATCCCGAGTTGGTGAAGAAGTACCTCGGCACGGTGGTGCCGATCTCCGATAACTTCTTTGCCACCCTCAATTCGGCGGTGTTCTCCGATGGTTCGTTCGTCTACGTGCCGCCGGGCGTGCGCTGCCCGATGGAGCTGTCGACCTATTTCCGCATCAACGAGAAAAACACCGGCCAGTTCGAGCGCACCCTGATCATCGCCGACAAGGGCTCCTACGTGAGCTATCTCGAGGGCTGCACCGCGCCGCAGCGCGACGAGAACCAGCTGCACGCCGCGGTGGTCGAGCTGATCGCGCTCGACGACGCCGAGATCAAGTATTCGACCGTGCAGAACTGGTATCCGGGCGACGCCGAAGGCCGTGGCGGCATCTACAACTTCGTCACCAAGCGCGGCGACTGCCGCGGCCGGAACTCCAAGATTTCCTGGACCCAGGTCGAAACCGGCTCGGCGATCACATGGAAGTATCCGAGCTGCATCCTGCGCGGCGACCATTCCAGCGGCGAGTTCTACTCGATCGCGATCAGCAACGGCCGCCAACAGGTCGACAGCGGCACCAAGATGCTGCATCTCGGCAAGAACACGTCGAGCCGCATCATCTCCAAGGGCATCGCGGCCGGCAAATCCAACAACACCTACCGCGGCCAGGTGATGGCGCACCGGCGCGCCAAGGGCGCCCGCAATTTCACCAACTGCGACTCGCTTCTGATCGGCGATCAGTGTGGCGCCCACACCGTGCCCTACATCGAGGCGAAGAATTCATCCGCGGTGTTCGAGCACGAGGCGACGACGTCGAAGATCTCCGAGGACATGCTGTTCTATTGCCGCCAGCGCGGGCTTTCCGCCGAGGAGGCGGTGGCGCTGGTGGTCAACGGCTTCGTCAAGGACGTGCTGCAGCAGCTGCCGATGGAGTTCGCGGTGGAGGCCCAGAAGCTCATTTCGATCAGCCTCGAAGGCTCGGTCGGCTGAGAGCTGGGTCACACCATGTCGGCGCTGGACAAGGCGGTCGCGGAGCTTGAAGCCAAGCGCAACCGGGACGACGCCGATCGCAAGGCCCGTCAGGAACGGGCGAGCGCGTTTTTGAAAGAGTTCTTCGACGCCGATCTCGCCCCGTCGAAGCGACTGAAGGACAATGGCGTGCAGGCGGCCTTCGACGGCAAGCGCATCCTGCTCCAGAGACCGGAGGAAGGGGTTTACGCCGAAGCCATGATGATCGTGGTCGGCGAGCAAGGCGAGATCGATGTGAGCGGACGTTCGCTCGGCCCGGTCGGGCCGTCGGATCGCGAGGCCAGGAAAAAAGAGCTGATTGCCGAGATCATCTCGCATTTCAGTCTGTAGGACTTAAAGGAACACGAAGTGCCAATGCTGGAAGTCAAAAATTTACACGTCACCGTCGACGGCAAGCCAATCCTCAAGGGTCTCGATCTCGCCGTCGCGAAGGGCGAGGTGCACGCCATCATGGGCCCGAACGGCTCGGGCAAGTCGACGCTCGCCTATGTGATGGCCGGCAAGCCGGGCTATGAGGCGACCGAAGGCCAAGTCCTGCTGGATGGCGAGGACGTGCTGGCGATGGCGCCGGACGAACGCGCCGCCAAGGGCCTGTTCCTGGCGTTCCAATATCCGCTGGAAATCCCCGGCGTCGCCACCATGACGTTCCTGCGCACCGCGCTCAACGCCCAGCGCAAGGCGCGCGGCGAGGGCGAGCTGTCGACGCCCGAGTTCATGAAGCTGGTGCGCGACACTGCGGGCAAGCTCGAAATCAGCATGGACATGCTGCGCCGCGCGGTCAACGTCGGGTTTTCCGGTGGCGAAAAGAAGCGCAACGAAATTCTCCAGATGGCGCTGTTGGCGCCGCGGCTGTGCGTGCTGGACGAGACCGATTCCGGCCTCGACATCGACGCGCTGAAAATCGTCGCCGACGGCGTCAACCGCCTGCGCTCGCCCGAGCGCGCGATGGTCGTCATCACCCACTATCAGCGGCTGCTCGACCACATCGTGCCCGACGTCGTGCACGTGCTGTCCCGCGGCCGCATCGTCAAGACCGGCGGCAAGGAGCTCGCGCTCGAGCTCGAAGCCAGGGGCTACGCCGAATTCCACGATGAGGCCGCGCTCGCGCCATGAACGCCGAAGTGCTCCCGATGAAGACCAGCGCCGAGCTTGCGCTCGCCGAGGCCTTTGCCGCCGCCAAGGCCGGATCTGCCGGGCGACCGCAAGGTGGCGGCGCTGCGGGAAGCGGCGTTCCGCGATTTCGACGCCGCCGGCCTGCCGGGCCGGCGGAATGAACAATGGCACTACACCGATCTCCGCATGCTGTTGCGCGAGGCAAAACCGCTCGCTGCGGCGCCGGACGCCGCTGCCAAGGCGCGCGCCCGGGATGCCGGCCAGCTGATCGGCGACATGGAGGTGCGGCGGATCGTTCTGGTCGACGGCAGCTTCGTGCCGGAGCTGTCCGATCTGGACAAGCTCTCGCCTGGCCTCAGCATCGGCTCGATGGCGCAGGCGCTGGCGGCGGGCGATCCGCTGCTCGCCGCCCATCTCGGCAAAGTGGTGGCGTCCGGGCGGGAGGGCGTGGTCGCGCTCAACACCGCACTGATGCGCGATGGCGTCGTGATCCGCGTGGCGAAGGGCGCCACGGTCGAACGGCCGATCCATCTGGTGTTTGCCGCGACCGGACAGACGCCCGCGTCGGTGTTCACCCGCTCGCTGGTGGTGATCGAGGACGGCGCGCGCGCCATGCTGGTCGAGAGCCACGAAGCCTCCGGCGCGCATCAGGTCAACACCGCGCTCGAACTCGTGGTCGGCCACGACGCCCACGTCGATCACATCAAGCTTACCGCCGGCCCGGCTGATCTGGTTCACGTTTCGTCGCTGATGGCGTCGATCGGCGCGCGGGCGCGGTTCAACGATTTTGCCTTCAACGTCGGCGGCGGTCTGGTCCGCAACCAGCTGTTTGTGCGGTTCGACGGCGAGGGCACGGTCGCGGGACTGCGCGGCGCATCGCTGTTGCGCGGCAAGCAGCATGTCGACACCACGCTGCTCGTCGACCACAAGGCCGGCGGCTGCCAGAGCCGGGAAGTGTTCGCCTCGGTGCTCGACGGCGAAAGCCGCGGCATATTCCAAGGCAAGATCATCGTGCGGCCGCACGCGCAACAGACCGATGCCAAGATGATGACGCGCTCGCTGCTGCTGTCGGAGGACGCCGAGGCCGACAACAAACCGGAGCTTGAGATTTTCGCCGACGACGTGCAGTGCGGGCACGGCGCCACGTGTGGCGCGCTCGACCAGGACCTGAAGTTCTATCTGATGGCGCGCGGCATCCCAGCGACCGAGGCCGAGGCGCTGCTGGTGCAGGCGTTCGTCGGCGAGGCGATCGGGGGCATCGAGCACGCCGGCCTGCGCGACGCATTGATGGAGCACGTCGTGGCCTGGCTCAAGGCGCGAGGCGGGGAGTGACGCCATGCATCCCGCGCTGACCAACGGCAGCTACGATGTCGACCGCATCCGCGGCGATTTCCCGATCCTCGGCATGCAGGTCTACGGCAAGCCGCTGGTTTATCTCGACAACGCGGCATCGGCGCAAAAACCCAAGGCGGTGCTCGACCGCATCCAGCAGGCCTACACGTCGGAATACGCCAACGTGCACCGCGGCCTGCATTACCTCGCCAACGCCGCAACCGAGGCCTACGAGGGTGCGCGCGAGAAGGTGCGGGCGTTCCTCAACGCGGCGCGGCCCGAAGAGATCATCTTCACCCGCAACGCCACCGAGGCGATCAACCTCGTGGCCTACACGTTCGCGCGCGAACGCATCAAGCCGGGCGACGAGATCGTGCTCTCGATCATGGAGCACCATTCCAACATCGTGCCGTGGCATTTCCTGCGCGAGCGGCAGGGCGCGGTGATCAAATGGGCGCCGGTCGACGAGGAGGGCAACTTCCTGATCGACGAGTTCGAGAAGCTGCTGACGCCCCGCACCAAAATGGTGGCGATCACCCAGATGTCGAACATGCTCGGCACCGCCGTGCCGATCAAGGCGGTGGTCAAGCTCGCGCACGACCGCGGCATCCCGGTGCTGGTCGATGGCGCGCAAGGCGCGATCCATCTCGACTGCGACGTGCGCGATCTGGATTGCGACTTCTACGTTTTCACCGGCCACAAGCTCTATGGCCCGACCGGCATCGGCGTGCTGTACGGCAAGTATGACCTGCTCGCGGCGATGCCGCCGTTCAACGGCGGTGGCGAGATGATCCGCGAGGTCCACGAGGACCGCATCAGCTACGGCGAGCCGCCGCACCGGTTCGAGGCCGGCACGCCCTCGATCGTGCAGGCGATCGGGCTTGGCGCTGCCATCGACTATGTCAACTCGATCGGCAAGGCGCCGATCCGGGCGCACGAAACCGGCCTGGTCCGGTATGCCCATGAGCGGCTGCGCGAGATCAACTCGATCCGGATTTTCGGCCAGAGCAAGGACAAGGGGCCGATCGTCGCCTTTGAAATGAAGGGCGCGCATCCGCATGACGTGGCCACCATCATCGACCGCGCCGGCGTCGCGGTGCGCGCCGGCACCCATTGCGTGATGCCACTGCTTGCCCGCTACGGCGTAACCGCCACCTGCCGCGCCTCGTTCGCGCTTTACAATACGCGCGATGAGGTCGACAGCCTGGCCCGCGCTCTCAAGAAGGCCCAGGAGATCTTCGCATGACCGACGAACCGATCCGCAGGCGCGACGACGTCGACATCGAGAACAAGGCCAGCTCGCTGCCCGAGGCCGAGATCAGCCGCATGACCGACGACATCGTGGCGGCGCTCAAGACCGTCTACGACCCCGAGATTCCGGCCGACATCTACGAGCTCGGCCTGATCTACAAGGTCGACATCGAGGACGACCGTTCGGTCAAGGTCGACATGACGCTGACGACGCCGAATTGCCCGTCGGCGGCGGAATTGCCGCAGATGGTGGAGAATGCGGTCGCGAGCGTGCCAGGCGTGAGCTCCGCCAAATGCAACGTGGTCTGGGATCCGCCGTGGGACCAGAGCCGCATGTCGGATGAGGCGCGGCTTGTGCTCAACATGTGGTGAGTTGCGCAAGCCGTTCCGCAGGCCTACATACGCTGGGCGAAACATCTGGATTCCTTGATTTATTGGACATCCAGACAGGCTTCGGTGATCCGAAGCGAGGAGACGATGCAATGGCCACGCCGCGGCCGAAACCTCAGGTGATGCGCCTCTCCGAGGCCGCCGCCGGACGGCTCAAGGAATTGATCGCCAGGGCCGACCGCCCGATCGCGGGCGTGCGGGTTGGCGTCAAGAACGGCGGCTGCGCCGGCATGGAATACACCATGGAATACGTCGACAGCGTCGGGCCGACCGACGAGGTGGTCGAAGACAAGGGCGTCAGGCTCCTGATCGACCCCAAGGCCGTGCTGTTCCTGCTCGGCACCGAGATGGACTGGAAGATCGACAAGCTGTCCTCGCAGTTCGTGTTCAACAACCCGAACCAGACCTCGGCCTGCGGCTGCGGCGAATCGGTGCTGCTGACACCGGCGAAGGTCGAGGGCTCCGAGGCGCGCTAGCCGGAGCGGGTCACGTTGGCCGAGGACGTCGACCGGATCGCAGAGCTTTTTGCCAGCTTCGGCCCGATGAATGTGCGCCGCATGTTCAGCGGCGCGGGCGTTTTCGCCGATGGGCTGATGATCGCCCTGGTGGTCGACGGCGTGGTCTATTTCAAGGCCGACGAGCGCACCATTGCGGACTTCAAGCGCGAGGGCCGGACCCCGTTTCAGTATCGCAGCCGGGATGGCGCCCGAACGCTGCGCTCGTATTGGCGCATGCCCGAACGGCTCTATGACGATCCCGACGAGCTTGCGGAGTGGGCGAGACGGGCCGCTGACTGTGCGCGCCGGGCCGATGCCGCCAAGGCCACGCCTCGCCGGAAGGCAAAGCCGCGAAGCAAGGCCTAGCGGAACGCCCGGCTCAGGCGACCTTGGGCTCGGCCGTGGGGTGGAATTCCGGATCGGTCTCGCAGATCACCCGGTTGCGGCCGCTGCGCTTGGCGGCATAGAGGCAGGCGTCGGCGCGTGCGATCAGCGATTGCGCGGTGTCGCCCTTATGCACGGTCGCAACTCCGAGCGAAATCGTCACGCGGCCGAGATTCTGGCCGGTCGAGCGCTTGAACAATTCCTTTGACATGACCGCGCGACGGATGTGGTCGGCGACCGTCAGCGCCGAGCGCAGCACGGTGTTCGGGAGCACCACGGCGAATTCCTCACCGCCGTAACGCGCGGCAAGATCCTGGCCCTTGACGTTCTGCTTCAGCGACATGGCGACGAGGCGCAGCACCTGGTCGCCGGTCAGGTGGCCCCAGGTGTCGTTGAACGATTTGAAATGGTCGATATCGGTCATCATCAGCGACAGCGCTTCGCTGCGCTCGGTGGCTTCGGCTATCGCCGTGGCAAGCTCGGTATCGAAGTGCTTGCGGTTGGCGAGGCCGGTCAGCGGGTCGGTCAGGCTCTCGGTCCGCACCACCGCGAGGTTCTCCTGGAGCTGGTTGATCTCCTCGCGGGAGGCGCTGAGCCGCTGTTCCAGAGATTGGTTGCTTTCTTTCATGTCGTCGGCGGCGGACACCAGGCTTTCGACGATGGTGCGCACTCCATCACGATCCTTGGTGACGCCGAGCCTGTCGCTGGCGGTGGTCAAGGTCTCGGTGTAGGTGCTGGCGGAGCCGGCCGCCACATCCATCATCGCCATGACCTGGTCGATCTCGTCCACCACGCGCTCGCTGACGTTGTCGAGTTTCTCGGTGTGACGGCCGGGCGAGATATGGTTGGCGTAGACCTGCTCGAGATCCTGGTCGGTCAGCGTGCCGTTTTTGGCAAGCGTCTCGTTGATGGTCTGATTGAGCGAAGGGTGGTAGCCGGTCGCGTAGGCGTACCAGACCTCGTAATTGCGCGGCGTCGCGGCGTGTCGCAGCGCCTTGATCTGGCCGAGCGCGATTTCGGCAAACGCCAACGTGCGCTCGTGTTCGCCCGTACGATTAGCCATTGTTGAACCTGAACCGCGCAAACAACAGGCCGCGCGTGGCCACGTCCCAACCCCTTGGGGCGGCGGAAGAAAGCCCCAAGATGACGGTAGATGGGAACCGGTAAAGGGCCGGTAAATGACGGCGTCGTCGCGGGCTTTTGGCCTATCCGCGCACCGGTCGGAGCAAAAAGGCCGGCAAATGACCGCCGTCCGACTCCGATGGCGCCCGCGGGCGTGGCGGGGCGTGACGGGGCTTGGCATCGCCGTTGCGGGCGGCGGCGGGCTCGCGCTGCTCGCGCGGCCGGGGCTGCTCATGGCCGCGGCGCTCCTCGCGCGCGCCGCCATGCCGCTGATGGCGGCCTTGCTCGCGATGGCCGCGATGCTCGCGGTGTTGCGGCGGACGGTCGGCTGCGGCCGGTTCGGTGCGCGCCGGTGCATCGGCCCAGCCGATGCTCTGGCCGATCAGCTTCTCGATGGCGGCGACCGACTTGCCGTCGACGGGGCTGACGATGGTGATGGCGATGCCGGACTTGCCGGCGCGGCCGGTGCGGCCGATGCGGTGGACGTAGTCGTCGGCGTGATGCGGCACGTCGAAGTTGAAGATGTGGCTCACGTCGGGAATGTCGAGGCCGCGGGCGGCGACGTCGGAGGCGATCAGCAGCTTCACCTCGCCCTGGCGGAACGATTCCAGCGCGGCGGTGCGTGCCGCCTGGTCCATGTCGCCGTGCAAGGCGGCGGCGTTGAAGCCGTGGCGCACCAGCGAGCGGTGCAGCTGGGCGACCTCGCGCTTGCGGTTGCAGAACACGATCGCGTTCTTGAAATTGTCGGCCGATCGAATGAGGCGGCGCAGCGTGTCGCGCTTGTCATGCGGCTCGCGGCCGGTCTTGACCAGAAGCTGAGTGGTGGTGGCGACCGTGGTTGCCGGGCGGGAGACCTCGACGCGCACCGGATTGTGCAGGAACTGCTCGGTGATGCGCCGGATCTCGGGGGGCATGGTGGCGGTGAAGAACAGCGTCTGGCGGGTGAACGGCACCAGCTTGCAGATGCGTTCGATGTCCGGAATGAAGCCCATGTCGAGCATGCGATCGGCTTCATCGATCACCAGCAGTTCGACGCCGGACATCAACAGCCGGCCGCGCTCGAAATGATCGAGCAGGCGGCCCGGCGTCGCGATCAGCACGTCGACGCCGCGCATCAACTTGGCATCCTGATCGTCAAACGAAACGCCGCCGATGATCAGGGCGACGTTGAGCTTGTGGTTCTTGCCGTACTTTTCGAAGCTGTCCTCGACCTGCGCCGCGAGCTCGCGCGTCGGCTCCAGGATCAGCGTGCGCGGCATGCGCGCTCGCGCCCGGCCGCTCTCCAGCATGGTGAGCATCGGCAGCGTGAAGGCCGCGGTCTTGCCGGTGCCGGTCTGCGCGATGCCGAGCACATCGCGCCGCGCCAGCACGTGGGGGATGGCCTGCTCTTGGATCGGGGTGGGGGCGGGATAGCCGGCCGATTTGACGGCGGCGAGGACTTTGTCGGACAAGCCGAGCTTGGAAAAGGGCATGCAGCCTCAAATCAGGACCGCCCGGAGCCGCGCCGGCCTACACATTCGACGGTAATGCGCGGAGGGGACGGTCGAATCTCTTCAGTCGTACCGTTGTGCCGGAACATAGGGTCGAACGCGCCAAAGTCAATGCTTGGCGCCGCTTTAAGTTAAGTTCAGGTCTGCGCTTTGCGGCGGATTTCCGTGACGGATTCGTCATGCATGGCCCCGGGCTTGACCGGGGCAGGCCATGACGTGGCACGGCCGGCGCAAGGCGCAGCCGGAGCGTTCCACCGAATCCGGCATCCGTCCCTTGGCGTTCCGCATCGCGCCAGCGCATCATGCGGTGAGGAGGAGCCGTGCGCACCCAAGTCGGCATCGTCGGAGCGGGACCGGCCGGGCTGATGCTGTCGCATCTGCTGCACCTCGCCGGCATTTCCAGCATCATCGTCGAGGACCGCAGCCGGGCCTATTGCGAGGCGCGCGTGCGCGCCGGCCTGATGGAGCATTGGGTCGCGCACATGCTGATGGACACCGGTGTCGGCGCCCGGCTCAAGCGCGAGGCCATGGTGCATGACGGCATCCACATCGCCTGCAAGGGCGAGGCGCGGCACATCGACTTCCACAAGCTGATCGGCAAGCAGGTGTTCATCTACGACCAGAAGGAGGTCGTCACCGATCTGATCGCCAAGCGGCTTGCCGACGGCGGCGAAATTTTCTTCGAGGTCGCGGACACCAGCGTCCACGACTTCGACGGCGGCCGCCCGAAGATCCGCTTTCGCCATCAGGGCAGGGCGCAGGAGATCGAGTGCGACTTCATCGGTGGCTGCGACGGGTTTCACGGCATCTGCCGGCCGAGCTTCCCGCCCGGCGTGTTGACCGGCTACGACCGCGTCTATCCGTTCGGCTGGCTCGGCATCCTGAGTGAATCGCCGCCGCCGGACAAAGAGCTGATCTACTGCTTCCACGAGCGCGGCTTTGCGCTGTTCTCCATGCGCGGGCCGAGCGTGTCGCGGCTCTATGTGCAATGCGCGCCGGAGGAGGACATTGACGCTTGGCCCGACCAGCGCATCTGGGACGAGCTCGAAACGCGGCTCGGCGGCGTGCGGCCGCTCCAGCGCGGCAAGATCCTGCAGAAGGGCGTTACGCCGATGCGCAGCCACGTCACCGAGCCGATGCAGTCGGGACGGCTGTTTCTCGCCGGCGACGCCGCCCATATCGTGCCGCCGACCGGCGCCAAGGGCATGAATTTGGCGATGGCCGATGTGCGGATGCTGGCGCGCGCGATCGAGGCGCAGGTCAAGATCGGGCCGCGAGGATCTGCTGAAGGCCTATTCCGCGACTTGTCTGCAGCGGGTGTGGAAGGGTCAGCGCTTCTCCTGGTGGATGACGCAGATGCTGCACCGGTTCGGCGACGAGATCGATTTCGACGCCAAGCGGCAGATCGCCGAGATCGACTACGTCACCGGCTCGACCGCGGCGATGACCTCGCTCGCCGAGAACTACGCCGGCCTGCCGATCGATTGACGCGGCGAGTATTGGGCCTAATCCAACGGCTCGAGCTTGATGATCGAGGCGCCGTGGTTGGAGCCGATCCAGAACGTCACCGGCGTGGTCGAGTTGTCGACGAACACGCGGCGGATGTTGGTGGTCTTCGGCAGCTGGTATTCGACGAACGTGCCGGTCTTCGGATCGAGCCGCGACACGCGGTCGCTCATCATCGAGCCGGTCCAGGCCTCGCCGTTCTTGTCGGTGACGACGTCGTAGGGTTGCGCCCACGGCGTCGGCACCACCCATTCTTTGATCTTCTCGGTCTTGGGATCGAGCATGCCGATGGCATTGCCGGCGTACTCGGCATACCACAGCCGGTTCTGGTCATCGACCGCGCCGCGGCGCGGCCGCGAGTTGGCGATCTCGCCGCGATAGGCCGTGAACTGCTTGGTCTTGGCGTCGACGCGGCCGATGGTCGATGACTGGAAGTCGAGCAGATAGAGATTGTTGTCGCTGTCGGCGCGGATGCCGTAGACGCCGAGCCGTTTGCCGTTGTCGCTGAACGAGCCGAGATTTTCCCATTGCCCGGTCTGCGAGATCGAGCCGCAGGATCTGCGAGCCGTCGGAGTTCTTGACCCAGACCTTGCCGTCGACATGCGTGCTGGACGGATCGAGGTGCCCCGACTGCGCCGCGTCGGTCTGCCATTCCTTCGGCATCGACCAGGTCTTGAACGTCTCGGTCTTCTTGTCGAAGCGGGCAATGCCGCCCTGATACATCATGCCGATCCAGGGATTGCCGGCCTTGTCGAGCTCCGAGGTCCAGCGTGCCGACCGGATAGCCGGGCTTGAGCACCGGGAGCGGATATTCCCAGACCTGGCCGGTCTTCGGGTCCATCTTGCCGAGGAATTGCTCGGCGAAGTGGGTGAACCAGACCATGCCCTGTTCGTCGAGCGACGACGTCGTGCGGCTGGATCAGCCGGCGCGGCAGGGCGTATTCGGTGACGATGAAGCGGTTGGAGCGGCCGGTCAGGCGCGGCAGCGTCTTGAGCGGATAGGACCAGCGTCTCCTTGCTCAAGATTGATCGAGGCGAGATACTCCGCGACCGTCCGCATGTTGGGCCCTTGGCCGAGCGAGCGCTGCGCGTTGCCGACCAGCCGCTGCGGATGCTCCGGCGTGCTGCCCGGGTAGTAGCCGACCATCCGGTTGAAGATTTCGACGAACTGCTCGCCGTCGTACTGCGAGCGCACGATGCGATCGAGGTTGTGGCAGCTCACGCAGTTGAGCAGCGCCTTCTTCTCCTGGTCGGTGCCGGGGAAGCTCACGAACCACTCGGCGTTCGACATCTGCTTGGGCAGATTCTTGGTGGGCGCAAGCTTGATGTCGATCGTCGCGGTCTGTCCGGCGGCGACGTCGGCGCTCTTGGGGTCTTCGAGGTCGTAGCCGATGGCGCGGATGCTGATCGCGTACTGGCCGGGCTTGAGCCTGGCGGCCGGGAAGCTGAAGCGGCCCTTGTCGTCGGTCGCGACGCTGATCGTGACGGTCGAGCCGACCTTCTTGGCGCTGACCACCACGCCTTCCATCAGGCCTTCCTTGGCGGACGACACCGTGCCGGCGAGCGCGGCTGGCGGTTGGCTGTCGGCGTGCGCCGCGCCCGGCCGAGCCAGCGAGCGCGAGCGTGGCCGCGATCAGCGAAAGGTGCCTTGCGGACATGGTCGTTTCCTTCGGTTCGTCGCGACCTGTGCCGATGGTCAGTCCAGCGGCTCGAGCTTGACGATCGAGGCGCCGTGGTTGGAGCCGACCCAGAAGGTCACCGGCGTGGTCGAGTTGTCGACGAACACGCGGCGGATGTTGGTCGTGCGCGGCAACAGATACTGCACCATCGTCGCCGGTCTTGGTGTCGAGCCGCGTGACCTGGTCGGTCAGCATCGAGCCGGTCCAGGCCTCCTCGTTCTTGTCGATGACGACGTCATAGGGCGCGGACCAGCGCGGCGTGACCCGCCATTCCTTGAACTGCCTCGGTCTTGGTGTCGAACATGGCGATGCGGTCGCCGCGGTATTGCGCGAACCACAGCCGATCCTGCGCATCCATCTGGCCGCGCCGCGGCGCCGACGCCGCGGTCGGCACTTCGAACAGCTTGACCTCGCCGGTCTTGGCGTCGATCCGGCCGATGTGCCGCAGCCGGAAGTCGGTGAAGAACACGTTGTTCTTGGAGTCCGGGATCACGTCGTAGATGTTGTGCGGCTCCTTGGCGCTCCTTGAACGGCTCCCAGGTCTCGATCTTGCCGGTGGCGAGGTCGAGCCGGTGCACGCCGGCAAAGCCGTTGTTCTGCGCCCAGACCTTGCCGTCGACGTGCGAGCTTTGCGGGCTCACCATGTTGACCTGCGCGGCGTCGATGTTCTGCTCCGGCCGGCAGCGGCCAGTAGCGTGAATTTCTCGGTCTTGCGGATCGAACTTGACGATCGTGGCCTGGTACATGTTGCCGAGCCACAGATTGCCGTCGCGGTCGCTGCGCAGCGCCAGGAAGCCGGTCGGATAGCCGGGCTTGTGCTCGGGCACCGGATATTCCTTGACCTCGCCGGTCTTGGGATCGAGCCGGCCGAGGAACTGCTCGCCGAAGCTCGAATACCAGGCGATGCCTTCGTCATCGACGATCACGTCATGCGGCGAGATCGTGTCGCGCGGCAGATCGTATTCGGTGTAGATCACGCGGGTGGCGCGGCCGCCCGGCCGCGGGAACGGGTCGAGGTCGAAGCTCCACTGCTGCTTGGCGCTGAGGTTGACGGTCGCCCAGAACTCGGCGGCGGTGCGATAGATCTGCACGCGCTGATCGCCGCGCTCCTCCATCCGGCGCTCGCCGCGGCGCAGCTGCGGATGCTGCACGATGCTCTGGTTGACGTAGCCCTGCATGCGCGGCAGCACGGTTTTCATGAACGTCGTCGGCGTCGTGCGGTCGAGCGCATGACGCGCTCGAGCGTGTGGCAGCCGACGCAGTTGAGCGCCATGCCCTTGCGCGGATCGTTGCCCGGGATGCTGTTGATCCACTCGCCGTTCGACAGCTGCGCCGCGAGGTCCTCGGTCTTGCGCAGCTTGATGTCGTGGGTCGTGGTCTGCTGCGCGGCGACCTCGACCGCGTTGCCGTTGTCGAGGTCGTAGCCGACGGCGCGGATGCGTGAGCGCATAGCTGCCGGGCTCGAGCTTGCCGGCGGGGAAGCTGTAGCGGCCGGTGCGGTCGCTGACCACGGTGATGGTGATGGTGGAGCCGGCCTTCTTGGCGCTCACCAGCACGCCTTCCATCGCGCCTTCGTCGGCGGAACTGACAAGGCCGGTCAGCGCGGTCTGCGCTGCCGCGCTCGATGCAACGAGCATAACCGTAGTGATCGCGACCGCGATGCGCGTCAGCATGAACGATCTCTCCCCAGTCATATGTTGTGTTGTTTTGCGCAACAATACGCCCGCGGATAGGGGCCGCGCAATGCGGCCGGCGGATCGCTGGGGACGCTCAGCGGCGCAGCAGCGTGCCTTGGGCGTGCCAGCGCACCGCGTCCTCGAGCCGGTCGTCGCCCCAGAACATTTCGCCGCGGGTGACGAAGGTCGGGGCGCCGAAGATGCCGAGGCTTTTCGCCTCGGCGGTCGCCTCGTCATAGGCGCGCCCGATCTCGTCGGATTGGGCGAGCGCCAGCACGCGGGCCGGGTCCTGGCCGACGTCGCGCAGGCTCGCCGAGGCGTTGGGCTCGCTGCCGGATTCCTCACCGAGCCCGAACCAGCGGCTGTAAGTGGTGCGCACGTAGTCCGGGCACCAGCCCTCGCGCGCCGCGATCACGGCGATCCGGTTGGCGAGGTCGAAATTCTTCAGCGGGTAGGGCGGCCGCTTGGGAAAGTCGCAGAGGTAGCCGGCGGCGCGACGTTCGAGGTCGCGCCACATGTAGCCGAGCTTGACCGGCTTCGACATCGGCCGGTTGTCCATCTCGATCATGATCGCGCGCACCGAAAACGGCCGCCAGCGGAACGAGACGTCGGACAGCTCCTCGACGCGGTCGATCCGCATCACGGTCAGATAGGTATAGAGGCTGCCGATCGAGAACCAGAAATCGATGGGGGTGGTTTGCGGCATGGCATGTCAATCGCCGTTGCGTCGGCGAACTCGACGTGCTGCTGGATCAATCCGATGCGCGCGGACTTGGGTCATTACCGCCCGCCGCCGGCCATCGAAGTCGTGCTTGTCCCGGCCGTCCACGCTCGGCACCGCGCTTTTGCGCTTGCGGCGCCAGAACCGCAGCCGATCGCGTGCCTCGTCGAGCCCGGTCTTCGCCAGTCCGGCGACCCCGGCCGCGCTATCGGTCGCGGTTTTGGCGGCCCCGGAGAACGCGGACCTGGCCTTGCCCAATTTTTCGCTGCGGGCTTGAGCGGCCGCGGCGCGGCGCGCCGATTGCTCGGCGTCCCGGCGCTCGCGGTCGCGTTGCCGGCCGCGGTGCCGGAAGGAGCTGACGACAATGCGATGAGCGACGCGACCGACAGCGCGCCGGTAAAGCCCGCCGTCAGGTTCATCCGCGAGTCGATCAGCAGCGCGGTGATGAAGAAGAGCAGGAGAATGCCGACGAAAGCGGCAATGCGCCGGCCGCGCCGGGTGAACAGGAACACCATCAATTGCCGAACCAACGCCGTCCACATCGGTCGTTTCCTCACACCACGGGGAACGCCCCGCTCACACGTCCAGCGCCGCCTCGTCGGCGAACTCGGCACGCTCCTGGATGAACTCGAAGCGCGCTTCGGCCTTGGTGCCCATCAGCCGCTCGACCGATTTGGCGGTGGCCTTCTTGTCGTCGTCGACCACCTTGACGCGCAGCAGCGTGCGCCGCCGCGGGTCCATGGTGGTTTCCTTGAGCTGCGCCGCCATCATCTCACCCAGGCCCTTGAAGCGGCTGACCTCGACATTGGCGTTGGCGTGGAACTCCTTCTTGCGAAGCTCGCCCATGTGCTTGTCGTTGCGCGCATAGACGATCTTACCGCCGTGCGACAGCCGGTACAGCGGCGGCACCGCAAGATAGAGGTGGCCGCGCTCGATCAACCGCGGCATCTGGGTGTAGAAGAACGTGATCAGGAGCGACGCGATGTGGGCGCCGTCGACGTCGGCGTCGGTCATCACGATCACCTTCTCGTAGCGCAGATCGTCGTCGCGGTAGCGCTCGCCGGTGCCGCAGCCGAGCGCCTGGGCCAGGTCGGTGAGCTGGGCGTTCTGCGCCAGCTTGTCCTTGCCGGCGGACTGCACGTTGAGGATCTTGCCGCGCAGCGGCAGCACCGCCTGCGACGCGCGGTCGCGCGCCTGCTTGGCGCTGCCGCCGGCGCTGTCGCCCTCGACGATGAAGATTTCCGAGCCGGCAGCGCTGGCGTTGGTGCAGTCGGCAAGCTTGCCCGGCAGGCGAAGCTTGCGCGCCGCGGTCTTGCGCGAAATGTCTTTTTCCTGCCGGCGGCGGATGCGCTCCTCGGCGCGGTCGATCACAAAGTCGAGCAGCTTGCTGGCCTGCGTCGGATTGCCGGCGAGCCAATGATCGAACGGGTCCTTGATGGCGTTCTCGACGATGCGCTGAGCCTCGGCGGTGGCGAGGCGATCCTTGGTCTGGCCCTGGAACTCGGGCTCGCGGATGAACACCGAGAGCATGCAGCCGGCGCCGACCATCACGTCGTCGCTGGTGATCGGCGCGGCGCGCTTGCCCAGTCCCGAGCGCTCGGCGTGGTCCTTCAGCCCGCGCAGCAGGGCGGTGCGCAGCCCGGATTCGTGGGTGCCGCCGTCCGGCGTCGGGATGGTGTTGCAATAGGAGTTGAGGAAACCGTCGGCGTCGGCGGTCCAGGCCACCGCCCATTGCACCGCGCCATGCCGGCCGGTCTTGCCGGCGGTGCCGGTGAAAATGTCGGGGTGGACAAGCGTTGCGTCCTTCAGCGTCTCGGAGAGGTAGTCCTTCAGCCCCTCCTCGAAGTGAAAGGTGGCCTTTTCCGGCACGTCGTCGTTGTCGCGCAACAGCTCCTTGGCGCACGACCAGCGGATTTCGACGCCGCCGAACAGATAGGCCTTCGAGCGCGTCATCTTGAACACGCGCTCGGGGACGAAATGCGCCTTGGCGCCGAAGATCTCCGGGTCGGGCCGGAACCGCACACTGGTGCCGCGGCGGTTTGGCGCCTTGCCGGCATCCTGCAGCTTGCCCTTGGGCTTGCCGCGCTCGAAATTCATCCGGTAGAGCTTCTGGCCGCGCGCGACCTCGACCTCCATGCGCTCGCTCAAGGCGTTGGCGACCGAGACGCCGACGCCGTGCAATCCGCCCGAAGTGTCGTACGCCTTGGAATCGAATTTGCCGCCGGCGTGCAGCGTGCACATGATCACTTCGAGCGCCGACTTGTTCTTGAACTTCGGATGCGGATCGACCGGGATGCCGCGGCCGTTGTCGGTGACCGTGGCAAAGCCGTCGGCGTCGAGCTCGACCTCGATGAACGTGGCATGGCCCTCCAGCGCCTCGTCCATGGCATTGTCGATCACCTCGGCGAACAGGTGGTGCAGCGCCTTCTCGTCGGTGCCGCCGATGTACATGCCGGGCCGCCGCCGCACCGGCTCGAGCCCTTCCAGCACCTCGATGTGCTTGGCGGTATAGCCCTGCTCGCCGGCGCTCGGCACATGGGCGCGCGCCGCCCGGCCCGTCGGCCGTCGGCCGGGCTTGTCGAGACCGGCGAACAGGTCGCCGACGGCTGCGGTTTTCTTCAAGGCTTTGGATGATTTGGCGGCGGTTCTGGCCATGCGTCGAATGGGTCCGGTGGCGCGAATCACTTAAGGTTCGAATATGCCACGGCAAGAGCGCGTGGGCTTCAATCCCGAGCCTCAGTCCGAGCTTCAATCCCATGTCAGATCGCGTGATACTGGCTTATCTGCGGCGGCCGGGCTAAAGCTTAACAAACGCGCCTGCGGCGCTCGTCTCTCCGAAACCTCCCGATGGACTTCAATTCCTACATCATCCCGATCGTCGATTTCGTGCGCGTCCACCAGGCTTGGGCGGCGCCGGTGGTGTTCGTGCTGTGCTTTGCGGAGTCCCTGGCATTCATCTCGCTCCTGATCCCGGCCTGGGGCGTGCTGGTGGGGCTGGGCGCCTTGATCAGCGCCAGCGGTTTGAACTTCTGGCCGATCTGGCTCGCCGGCTCGCTTGGAGCGGCGCTCGGCGACTGGCTGTCGTATTGGATCGGGCTGAAACTTGAGAACCGTGTCTACCACATGTGGCCGCTGTCGCAGCAGCCGGACCTGATTCCGAAGGGCGAGGAGTTCGTCCGGCGCTGGGGCGCGCTCGCCATTTTCATCGGGCGCTTCTCCGGGCCGCTGCGCGCGACCGTGCCGCTGGTCGCCGGGGTTTTTGCCATGCCGTATTGGCGCTTTCAGGTCGCCAATTTTGCCTCGGCGTTCGTGTGGGCGGCGGTGCTGCTGACGCTCGGCGATGTCACGTCGCTGGCGATCAAGTGGCTCGCCAACATGATGGGCGTCTGAAAAATTCCGTCGGGGTGAGGCGCCCCGGCGGAGCATTGGTCGGACGACCCGGCGGGTTAACTTCACCGCGTTGACGCCGGCCATGCAGCCTTGACCATCCTGCGCGCCGGTTTTTTGACGCCCCCGACGGACGGCCTGTCTTTTTGCATCGGGGAATGCGAATTTCGGTGGTCGCGGGTGGGGGTTGTTTCCGATGCCGAAAGCGCCGACCAAGCCAGAAATGATCGAGCGGGTGCGGGCGCTTGCTCCGGCGTTCGCCAAGCGGGCCGACGCGGCCGAACAGGCGCGGCGGATGCCGGAGCAATCGGTCAGGCAGATGCTCGACGCCGGGCTCACCCGCATCCTGATGCCGGAGCGGTTCGGCGGCTACGGCCTCGACTTCGACACCTGGAACGACGCTGTTCTCGAAATCAGCAAGGCTGACGCTTCGCACGGCTGGTGCGCGAGCCTGCTCATTCACCACGCCCACCTGATTGCGCAATATCCGGAAGCATGCCAACAGGCGATTTGGGCCGATGGTCCCGATGTCGCGATCGCGGCGTCGTTCGCGCCGCGGACCAAGGCCGTTCCGGCACCGGGCGGCTACCGGCTGACCGGCGACAGCGCGTCCTACGCCAGCGGCGTCGATCACAGCACCTGGGTGATGATCGGCGCCATGGTGCACGATCACTCCGCGCCGGAGTGGATGCTGTTCATGGTGCCGCCAGGCCAGTACGAGGTGCGCGACGTCTGGCACACCGCCGGCATGCGCGCCACCGGCAGCAATACCATTGTGATCGACGACGTGTTCGTGCCCAGCACGCATATGCTCAGCCTGCCGAGCCTGCGCGAAGGCAAAGGCCCGGGCGCGTCGATCCACAGTCAGCTGATCTTTCGCACGCCGTTCTTCTTCTACGCCCCACTTTGTTTCGCGGGCCCGATGCTTGGCGCGGCGCAGGGCGCATATGGGCATTTCCGCGAATGGACCAAGGGTCGCAGATCGGTCGACGGTTCGCTGGTGGCTGAGAAGACCGCGGTGCAGGTGCAAATGGCGCGGGCGGCCGCCGATCTCGACGCGGCCGACCTGCTGCTGCAACGAACCGCGATGGCGCATCACGCGCCGCAGGCCGAAATCCAGCAGGCGTTGGCGCGCTCGATCCGCGACTTCGCGCGCGTCGCAGAGCTTTCAATCTCGGTCATCGACACGCTGATGACGTTGAGCGGCACCGCCGGCTTTTCGTCATCGCAGCCGATCCAGCGCGCCTGGCGCGACATCCATTTCGCCTCGACCCACATCAGCGTCAATCCGGAGGCCAACTACAGCCATTTCGGGCGCATGGAGTTCGGCCTGCCGCGTGACCCCAACCGGCCGTTTTTTTAGATCGCCAGTCAGGAACGATTCGCAACAAGGTCCGGATGTTCACCGCCTTGTGCAATCCACTCGCCGCAACGTTTGGTTATCATCCCGTCGGCGGCGCCAGAACCAACAATGAGAGGCCCGGCGTCCTGAAATCCAATGCTCTGAGTTCAACAACAAAGGGGTGACACCATGACTGAACTGACACGTCGGGGCGCGCTCGCGGGCGCGGCCGCCGCAACACTGACGCCACTTGCCGGAACCATCCCGGCGCAAGCCGCGGCGCCGATGTCCGGTCAGCAGGCGCCGGGCTTCTATCGTTTCAAGGTCGGCAGCTACGAGTGCACGGTGCTACTCGACGGCGTGCGGCCGGTGAAGCTCGACAACAGCCCGATCCGCAACGCCAACCTCGACGAGGTCAAGTCGGTGCTGACGGCAAGCCATCTGCCGACCGACCAGCTCGGCTTTTACTTCCATCCTATGGTGGTCAACACCGGCGCAAAGCTCGTATTGATCGACAGCGGCAACGGTCCGGGCAGCCGCCAGACCGGCACCGGGCGTCTGCCCGACAACTTGACCGCCGCCGGCATCGACCCGAAAAATATCGACGTAGTGATCATCTCGCATTTCCACGGCGACCACATCAGCGGGCTTCGCACCGCCGACGGTGCGCTTGCCTTCGCCAATGCCGAGATCATGGTGCCGGCGAAGGAATGGGCGTTCTGGAGCGACGAAGGCGCTGCCAGCCGCGCGCCGCAGGGCCAGCAGGCCACGTTCCAGAACACCAAACGCATCTTTGGGCCGATCGCCGACAAGATCGCCAAATACGAATGGGGCAAGGAACTGGTGCCGGGTATCACCGCGCGCGACACCAATGGTCACACGCCGGGCCATACCTCGTTCCTGATCGCGTCGGGCTCGGGCTCCGTGCTGTATCAGGCCGATGTCACGGCGGGCTATGCGCCGCTCCAGTTTCACAATCCGAGCTGGCTGGTCGGCGGCGACATGGACGGCAACCAGGCGGTGGAAACGAGGCGCAAGCTGTACGATCAGCTTGCGGCCGACAAGATGATGGTCTCGGGCTATCACATCCCGTTCCCCTCGCTCGGCTATGTCGAGAAGGCGGGGACCGGCTATCGCTTCGTGCCCGCTTCGTGGAATCCGGTGCTGTAGTCAACCGCTTGCGCTGAATAAAAAGGCCGCCCATGTTGGGCGGCCTTTCCTTAAGACGGAGAACAACTCGTGGCTGACGCGCATCGCTACAAAGTAGGCGACATCGAAGTGACCGTGCTGTCCGACGGCTTCCGTATGGTGCCGGTCGACGACAAGTACCTACGTAACGCCAGCGCGGCCGATCTGGCTGCCCAACTCAAGGTGGCTGGCCAGCCCTCGGACAAGATGAAGAACACCTATTCGCCGATTGTGGTCACCACCGGCGGCAAGCGCGTGCTGTTCGACACCGGCAACGGCGAGGCGCAGTTCAAGCCCAGTAACGGCGAACGTGGCACGCTCAACAGCAATCTCGCCTCGGTCGGCATCGATCGCGGCGCCATCGACGTTGTGGTGATTTCGCATTTTCACGGCGATCATGTGAACGGCCTGCTGATGGCCGACGGCCAAAAGGCGTTTCCGAGCGCCGAGATCAAAGTGCCGGAGGTCGAGTGGAAGTTCTGGATGGACGACGCCGAAATGAGCCGAGCATCGCCCGGCCGCATGACCGAGCTGTTCCAGAACAACCGCCGGGTTTTTGGCGCGCTCGACCGCAAGGTCACGCCCTATGCCTGGGGCAGGGAGGTAGTGCCGGGTGTCACCGCTGTCGGCACGCCCGGGCACAGCATCGGCCACACGTCGTATCTCGTCAGCTCCGGCGGCAAGACCGTCTATGTGCAGTCCGACGTCTGCAACAACGCCTTCGTATTCGCGCCGAAACCGGACTGGCAGGGCTTCTTCGACCAGGACGGCGCGCAAGCCGCAGCGACCCGGCGCAAGGTCTATGACATGCTGGCGGCGGACAAGCTTCCGGTGCAGGCGTTTCATTTCCCGTTCCCCGCCCTGGCGAGGATCGAGAAGGCGGGCGACGGCTATCGCGCAGTGCCGATCAATTCTGTTTGATCGTTGATAGGGGGTACCATGATCCGGGTTTTTGTTTCGACCGCGCTGGTGTTGGCTGGATCGGCGGCCATGGCGCAGTCGCAGCTCGAGCGCGGGGCCTATCTGGTCAATGCCGTGATGGCCTGCGACGGCTGTCACACGCCGCGCGGCCCGGGCGGCTTCAACATGGAGAAGCGCTTCTCCGGCGGCTCGCAGGTCTGGGACGAGCCGGCCTATCTCGTGCGCGGCTCCAACATCACGCCCGATCGCGACACCGGCATTGGCGGCTGGAGCGCCGCCGATTTCAAGCGCCTGATGGTCGATGGCGTGCGCCCGAACGGCGTGCCGGTCGCGCCGCAAATGCCCTATGGCTTCTACAAGATCCTGAACTCCAAGCGACCTCGACGCCATCGTGGCCTATGTCCAGACCGCGGCGCCGGTGAAGAACGAAGTGCCGCCGCCGGTGTACCGGGCGCCGGCCCACGCGCAGCCCATTCCGGGCGGGGAGGCTTCGATCGGTGCGGCCGTGCCGGCCGATCCGGTCAAGCGCGGCTTCTATCTCGCCACCATCGCGCACTGCATGGAGTGCCACTCGCGCAAACCCGATGGCACGCCGGGCTACAAGGACTCCTGGGGCAAGGGCGGCCACGAGATGAAGGGACCGTTTGGCGCGGTTACGGTCTCGAACATCACCTCGCACAAGGAGAAGGGCGTCGGCGCCTGGAGCGATGACGATCTGCGCCGCGCGCTGGTCGAGGGCAAGGGCCGCGATGGCCGCGCCTTCAAGCAGCCGATGGCGCGGCAGGTCTATTTCAGCAAGATGACGGCCGATGACGTCAACGCCATCATCGCCTGGATGCGCACCATCCCGCCGCTGGAGTAAAGGCGAACCCGCCGGGCGGTGCGCCGCCCACGGGGGTCCCCGTTGCAATCGTCCGGGCCAGCCGCTATATCGCCGGCCATGACAACGATCGCGCATCTCGAACTGCGCCGCCGCCCGCAAAGACCGGCGCGCGCCTGATCATTGTCGTGCCGCCGGAGACGGGCTCCGCGGCATGTTGTCCCCAAATCGCCCCGCGGTTCTTGCCCTGATCCGGTGGTCCTGATGGACTACCGAGAGGATTGAACCATGCCTGCCAAGACGTCCGCCAAAGCCAAGATCGGCGTGCTCGGCGCCTCCGGCTACACCGGCTCGGAGCTGGTACGGCTTTTGCTGCGCCATCCGAACGTAGAGCTCGCGCTGCTGACCGCCGACCGCCGCGCCGGCCAGGAGATGCGCGCGGTGTTTCCGCAGTTCTCGCCATTCAAATTGCCGAAGCTCGTCTCGATCGAAAGCGTCGACTGGAAAAAGGCGGCGCTCGATCTTGCTTTCTGCGCGCTGCCGCACGCCACGACCCAGAAGGTGATCAGCGAGCTCCTGACCAAGGCGCCGAACACCAAGGTGTGCGACCTCTCGGCCGATTTCCGGCTGCACGACGTGGCTGCCTATGCGCGCTGGTACGGCCACGAGCACCATGCGCCGAAGTTCCAGAAGCAGGCGGTGTACGGCCTGGTCGAGATGTATCGCGCCAAGATCAAGAACGCGCGGCTTGTCGCCAACCCGGGCTGCTACACGAGCTGCGCGCTGCTGGCGGTGATGCCACTGCTCAAGGCGCGGGCGATCGTGCCGGACGAGATCGTGATCGATGCCAAGTCCGGCATGACCGGGGCGGGGCGGTCGGCCAAGGAGGAGATGCTGTTCTCCGAGGTGTCGGAGGGGTTCCACGCTTATGGCGTCGGCCATCACCGGCACATGGCCGAGCTCGACCAGGAGTTCTCGCTCGCCGCCGGCGGCGACGTGGTGGTGACGTTCACGCCCCATCTGGTGCCGATGAACCGCGGGATTCTGTCGACCATCTACCTGCGGGGAACCAAGGGCACATCGGTCGAAGACCTTCACGCGATACTTTTAAAGTTCTACGCGAAGGAGCCGTTCGTGCACGTCCTGCCGTTCGGCCAGACGCCGCAGACCCGCCATGTGCGAGGCAGCAACATGACCTTCATCGGGGTAGCCAAGGACCGCATTCCCGGCCGCGCCATCGTGGTCTCGGCGCTCGACAATCTGGTCAAAGGCGCCTCGGGCCAGGCGGTGCAGAACATGAACCTGATGCTGGGTTATCCGGAGACCACCGGCCTGGAGCAGGTCGCGCTATTTCCCTGAACGGCCCCGGTTTCGCGAAGACTTCAGGAACGTGGTCGGTCGCTGTCGGGCTGAACGGGGTCGTGCATCGGGCGGTCCTGTTGCGGATCGCCTGGTGGGGGCTTCACCGGGTCGGTGTAGGGCTGCGGGTCTTTGACCGGTGACCGGTCAGGCTGTTCGGCCGGCTGCGGGCGCGGTGTTGGTTCGTTCGGCATGGGACGGAAAGTCCTGCCGGACGCTTAAGTTCCCGTCTCAGACTGACGTCGGCGCCCGATCAGGCTGCGCTCACAGCCTAACGGCGAGGGGAGTAGCGAACAGAAGTGGCTTCCTCCACTATTCGCTCTTTGCCACTCGCCGACAGGACGCGCCATGAGCACAGACGATCGCGCGGCGTTTGCCGCCAAACCGGAAACCACGGGTAAGGTCGCGGTATCCGCCCCGCAGACCGGCGCGGAGTATCTCGCGTCGCTGTCCGACGGCCGCGAGGTGTTCATCTACGGCGAGCGCGTCAAGGATGTCACCAAGCATCCGGCGTTCCGCAACACCGCGCGCATGGTGGCGCGACTCTACGATGCGCTGCACGATCCGAAACGCAAGGACAAGCTGCTGCTGCCGACCGAGACCGGCAACGGCGGCATGACGCACGCCTTCTTCAAGGCGCCGAAGACGCTCGACGACATGCTGGCCGGCCGCAACGCGATCGCCGAATGGGCGCGGCTCACCTATGGCTGGATGGGGCGGGCGCCGGACTACAAGGCGGCGTTCCTCGCCACGCTCGGCGCCAACGCCGATTTCTACGATCCCTACCAGGCGAACGCCAAGCGCTGGTACAAATTCAGCCAGGAGCGCGTGCCGTTCATCAACCACGCCATCATCCATCCGCCAATCGACCGCGACAAGCCGCCGAACGAAGTCGGCGACGTGTGCTGCCACGTCGAGAAGGAAACCGACGCTGGCCTCGTGGTGTCGGGCGCCAAGGTGGTGGCGACCGGCTCGGTGCTGACCAACTACACGTTCGTGGCGCACCACGGGCTCATCCCGGTGCAGGACAAGAAATTCGCCGTGGTGTTCATCGTGCCGACCAACGCGCCGGGCGTGAAGTTCATCTGCCGCACCTCCTACGAGATGACCTCGACCGCGATGGGCTCGCCGTTCGACTATCCGCTGTCGAGCCGGCTCGACGAGAACGACGCGGTGTTCATCCTCGACAAGGTGCTGGTGCCCTGGGAGAACGTGTTCGTCTATGGCGACATGGAGAAGGCCAACAACTTCTTCCCGCGCACCGGCTTCCTGCCGCGCTTTGTGGTGCACGGCTGCACGCGGCTTGCGGTCAAGCTCGATTTCATCGCCGGCCTGCTGCTGAAGGCGGTGGAGGCCGCCGGCACCAAGGACTATCGCGGCGTGCAGGCCAACGTCGGCGAGGTGATCGCTTGGCGCAACCTGTTCTGGGCGCTGTCGGATGCGATGGTGCGCGATCCCAAGCCCTGGATCGGCGATTATCTCCTGCCCAACATGGACCCGGGCAACGCGTACGCGATCATCGCGACCATGGCCTACACCAAGATCAAATACATCATCGAGCAGACCGTGGCTTCGGGCCTGATCTACCTGAATTCGCACGCGCGCGATTTCAAGAACCCGGAAATCCGACCGTACCTCGATCAGTATCTGCGCGGCTCCGGCGGCGCCAAGGCGGAGCAGCGCGTCAAGCTCCTGAAGCTGTTATGGGACTGCCTCGCCACCGAGTTCGGCGGCCGGCACGAGCTCTACGAGATCAACTACGGCGGCTCGACCGAGGAAATCCGCCGCTATTGCCTGTTCGGCGCGATGGCCTCGGGCAACGCCGACCGCTTCAAGGGCTTCGCCGAGCAATGCATGGCGGAATACGACCTGGACGGCTGGACCGTGCCGGACCTGACCGATCCGGGCGAGCTCAGCTATCACGTCATGCGCGGGGCAAAGTCATAAGCCCTCGGTTCGCCTAACTGCGCACCCTCACATAGCGCCCGGGCGCGGGCTCGATCGGCTTGAGCGTGCCGCCGCCGGGCTCGCGCGCCGGCACTTCGGTCGAATCGTGCTGCTTGATCCAGGCGAACCAATCCGGCCACCACGAGCCCGGATGCTCCGTCGCGGTCTTGAGCCAGGCTTCGAGCGTGCCGGTGCCGGCCTTGCCGCCGGTCCAGTACTGGTATTTGCCCTTGCCCTTGTTCGGCGGGTTGACCACGCCGGCGATGTGGCCGGAGCCGGCGAGCACGTATTTCACCGGCCCGCCGAAGAACTTCGACCCGAGGAACGCCGACTTCGCCGGCGCGATATGATCCTCGCGGGTGGCGAGATTGTAGATCGGCACCTGGACGGCGCCGAGATCGAGCTTGACGTTGCCGATCGTCATCTTGCGCTTTGACAGCGCATTGTTGAGATAGCACTGGCGCAGGTAGAACGCGTGGTTGGCGGCCGGCATGCGGGTTGCGTCGGAATTCCAATACAGCAGATCGAACGGCATCGGCGCCTTGCCGCGCAGGTAGTTGTTGATGACGTAGGGCCAGATCAGGTCGTTGGAGCGCAGCATGTTGAAGGCGTTGGCCATCTTGTTGCCTTCGAGATAGCCGCGCTCGGCCATCCGGCGCTCCAGCGCCTGCAATTGCTCCTCGTCGACGAACACCTTGAGGTCGCCGGCGTGGGTGAAATCGACCTGCGCCGCAAACAGCGTCGCCGAGCTGATGCGCGGGTCTTTCTTGGCCGCCATATAGGCGAGCGTGATCGACAGCAGCGTGCCGCCGACGCAATAGCCGATGGCATGCACCTGCCGTTCGCCGGTCGCCTGCTCGATTGCGTCGAGCGCGGCCAGCGGGCCCTGCCGCATGTAGTCCTCGAAGTCCTTGGTGGCGAGGCGCTCGTCGGGGTTGGCCCAGGAGATCACGAATACGGTCAGCCCTTGATCGACGCCCCACTTGATGAAGGACTTCTCGGGCGTGAGGTCCAACACGTAGAACTTGTTGATCCAGGGCGGCACGATCAGCAGCGGACGCTTCAGCACGTTCGGCGTCGACGGCGCGTATTGAATGAGCTGCATCAGCTCGTTTTCGTAGATCACCTGGCCCGGTGACACCGCGAGGTTGCGGCCGACTTCGAATTGGCTCGAATCGGACTGGCGGATTTTCAGATCGCCACCGCCGGCCTGGATGTCCTCGGCCAGCATGTGCATGCCGCGCGCAAGGTTCTCGGCGTTGGAGCCGAGCGTCTCGCGCAGCAGCTCCGGATTGGTCAGTACGAAATTCGACGGCGACAGCGCATTGGCGATCTGCCGGACGTAGAACTCCGCCTTCTGCCGCGTGTGCGGGTCGAGGCCGGAGGCATCCTTAACCAGGTTGTCGGCCCAGTTCGCGCTCAGCAGATAGGCTTGCTTGACGAAATCGAAGAACTGGTTGGTCGACCATTCCGGATCGGCAAAGCGACGGTCCTTCGGATCCGGCTTGACCACCGGCTCGGATGTCTCGCCGGCCAGCCGCTTGACCGCGCTGCCCCAGAGCTCGAGGTAGGCCTTGCCGAGGCGCGACTGCAATTCGACCGCGCGGTTTGGATCGGCGAGCCAGTAGTTCGCGACCTCGCCGAAGGTCTTGATCATGTCGGTCACTTCGTCGGAAAGGCCGGCCTGGATCTGGCCTTCCTCGCGCGGCCGCATGTAGGCCGCGAGCGCCTTGCCGCCTTCCTCGACGATGCGGGCAAGGTTCTTGGAAAACGCCTCGACGTCGACGGCGCCGACCTTGGCCGGTGCAACGTTGTCCTTCATGTCACCCCGTCCGTGGCGCGCCAATCCGGGCGTTGCCGCCCGGTCCTTGGTTTGGACATATTGGCCGGCTACCGGAATTCCAGATCAACCTCTTCAGTTTACGCCAATTTCACGGTTCTTGTTCACGGTTCTTGCCCAAGCTTGGGATCAAGCACCGGTGGTGTGGGACGAATGGATCGGGGCGGGGCCGCATTGCGACGCACGGGTTGGAGCCTGCCCCTCCTCTTGGGGCGATGGCTCGCACCGGTCATTGTGACGGCCGTGCTGTCGGCTTGCGGCTCGATCTCCGAAAAGATGGCCGACACCATGGCGGAGGCGCCGGGCATCGGCCTGCCGGCCGGCGCGCCGACCCGACCGACCGAGACGCTGGCCTATCCCGCAGTGCATGACGTGCCGCCGCCGCGTCCGACCCCGATGCTCACCGGCATCGAGCAAAAGCAGATCGAGGACGACCTTCTGGCCGCCCGCGACGGCCAGAAAAAGCTGGTCGCCGAGCCTGCGCCGGCGCCGAAAAAGGACAGCAAGGTCGCCAAGAAGGAGATCAAGCTGAAGCCCCGCACGCCGCCGCCGGCAGCGGCTTCGGCCGCGCCGATAAATCCGGTCTCCAGCGCCCGGACGATCTACTAAGGCCCACGCCGGCCGTGATAGAAGGGGGCCGATTTGGCGAACGGCCGAATTCGGCTCAAGAGCGATACGATGGACGACTTCTACCGAATCCGGCGCTTACCGCCCTACGTGTTTGAGGAGGTCAATCGCGCCAAGGCGACCGCCCGCAACGCCGGCGCCGACATCATCGACCTCGGCATGGGCAATCCGGATTTGCCCGCCCCGCAGCACGTGCTCGACAAGCTGAAGGAGACGCTCGGCAAGCCGCGTACCGACCGCTATTCGGCCTCAAAGGGCATCCCGGGGCTGCGCCGCGCGCAAGCCGCCTACTACGAGCGGCGCTTTGGCGTGAAGCTCAATCCGAACACCCAGATCGTCACCACGCTTGGTTCCAAGGAAGGCTTCGCCAACGTTGCGCAGGCGATCACCGCGCCGGGCGACGTCGTGCTGGTGCCGGATCCGAGCTATCCGATCCACGCCTTTGGCTTCCTGATGGCGGGCGGCGTGATCCGCTCGGTGCCGTCGGAGCCGACGCCGAGCTTCTTCGCCACGCTCGAGCACGCGATCATGCGCTCGATCCCGAAGCCGACCGCGGTCGTGGTCTGCTATCCGTCGAATCCGACGGCCTATGTCGCCGATCTCGACTTCTACAAGGAGCTGGTGCCGTTCGCGAAAAAGCACGGCATCTTCGTGCTGTCGGATCTGGCTTACGCCGAGGTCTATTTCGACAACAACCCGCCGCCCTCGATCCTGCAGGTGCCAGGCGCCCTCGACATTGCGGTCGAGTTCACCTCGATGTCGAAGACCTTTTCGATGCCGGGCTGGCGCATCGGCTTTGCGGTCGGCAACGAGCGCATCATCGCGGCTTTGGCGCGGGTGAAGTCCTATCTTGACTACGGCGCGTTTACGCCGGTGCAGGTGGCGGCGACCGCGGCGCTCAACGGCCCGGACAATTGCATCCGCGAGATGCGCGAAACCTATCGCCGCCGCCGCGACGTGCTGGTGGAAAGCTTCGGCCGTGCCGGCTGGACCATTCCGTCGCCGGCGGCCTCGATGTTCGCCTGGTCGCCGATCCCGGCGCCGTTCAACACGCTCGGCAGCGTCGAATTCTCCAAGCTGCTGGTCGAAAAGGCCGAGGTCGCGGTATCGCCGGGCACGGGCTTTGGCGAGCGCGGCGAAGGCTTTGTGCGTATCGCGTTGGTCGAAAACGAGCAGCGCATCCGCCAGGCCGCACGCAACGTGCGGCGCTTCCTTGAAAGCGGGGCGGAAAAATTGCACAACGTGGTTCCATTGGCGACGCGGCGCTAGGCGCATGCTCCCGGAAAGTGGCAACCGGTTTTCGGATACGATCATGCGCAAACGACAAGGCCGCCCGGGCATAGTCCTGCGGACGCTCTGATGGCCGCGCCGCTGAAAGTCGGTATCGCCGGTCTCGGCACGGTCGGCGCCTCGGTGGTGCGCCTGATCGACGGCGAGCGCGCGGCGCTGACGCTGCGCTGCGGCCGGCCGATCGAGGTGGTGGCGGTGACCGCGCGCTCGCGCGGCAAGGATCGCGGCCTCGACATGCGACGGCTGCGCTGGGTGGCCGATCCGGTCAAGCTCGCAACCGACCCCGGCATCGATTGTTTCGTCGAACTGATCGGTGGAGCGGGCAATCCGGCGCGCGCGGCAGTCGCTGCTGCGCTGCAGGCCGGCAAATCGGTGGTGACCGCCAACAAGGCGCTGCTGGCGAGCCATGGCGCCGCGCTCGCGGCGCTGGCCGAGAAGCGCAAGGTCGCGCTCAACTTCGAGGCCGCGGTCGGCGGCGCCATCCCGATCGTGAAGACCTTGCGCGAGGGGCTTTCCGGCAGCGCGGTGGCGCGCATCTACGGCATTCTCAACGGCACTTGCAATTACATGCTCACGCGCATGGAGCGTGAAAAGCTGTCGTTCGCCGATTGCCTCAAGGAGGCACAGCGGCTCGGCTATGCCGAGGCCGATCCGAGCTTCGACATCGAGGGCCATGACACCGCGCAGAAGCTTTCGATCCTCGCGAAGTCTCGCGTTCGGCACTCGCGTCGATCCCGACGCGATCTATGTCGAGGGCATCTCTTCGATCACCACCGCCGACCTCGATGCTGCCGACGAGCTCGGCTACCGCATCAAGCTCCTCGGCGTCGCGGTGCGGACCGAGCAGGGCATCGAGCAGCGCGTGCACCCGACCATGGTGCCCAAGGATTCTCAGATCGCCCAGGTGATGGGGGTAACCAACGCGGTGACCGTCGATGCGGCGGGAATTCTACCGATCACCCTGGTCGGTCCGGGCGCCGGCGGCACGGCGACCGCCTCGGCGGTGGTGTCCGACATCGCCGATATCGCCCGTGGCGTGCGCACTGCGCCCTTCGGCCGGCCGTCGCCTCGGCTCGCCGCCACCAAGAAGGCGCCGATGCAGCGCCACGAGGGCGGCTATTACATTCGCCTGCTTGCCGTTGACAAGCCTGGAACCGCGGCCACCATCGCCAAGCGTCTGGCGCAGCATCACATCTCGATGGAATCGATCGTGCAACGCCATCGCGCCCCCCAGGGCGGCGACAGTCCGAGGCGTCCGCCGCCGGTTCCTGTTATCATCATCACCTATGCCACCACCGAGGATGCCGTGCGAAAGGCGCTGGCGGCAGTCAAGCGCGACCGGGTGATTTCCGGTGAGCCGCAATTGATCCGCATCGAAAAAAATTGAAGATGGTGGCCTAGAGCATGATGCTCGGAAAAGCATGCCCTCGGGCTTGACCCGAGGGATCATGCTCAAACAAGAAGCTAGATCGGGATGACGTTTCGAGGAAGAGTCATCCCGATCTAAGAGTTTGAGGGGGTAGCGCATGGCGTCGATCACCGTCCAGCCGCATCTGCTGTTGGAGCGCGTTCTGTCCATTGAGATCGTGCGCGTCACCGAGCGCGCGGCGGTATCGGCGGCGCGGCTGCGCGGCCACGGCAAGGACAAGGCCTCCGACCAGGCCGCGGTCGACGCCATGCGGCGCGAGCTCAACAAGCTGCCGATCGACGGCACGGTGGTGATCGGCGAGGGCGAGCTCGACGAGGCGCCGATGCTGTTCATCGGCGAGAAGGTCGGCAACAAAAGCGGCCCCAAGGTCGACATCGCGGTCGACCCGCTGGAGGGCACCAACCTTTGTGCCAAGAACATGCCGGGCGCGATCGCGACGCTGGCGATCGCCGACGAAGGCACGCTGCTGCACGCACCCGATTGCTACATGGACAAGATCGCCATCGGGCCGGGCTATCCGAAGGGCACGATCGACCTCGACGCGCCGGCCGACGAGAACATCCTGGCGCTGGCCAAGGCCAAGGGCGTGAAGCCGTCCGACATCACCGCGATCCTGCTCGACCGGCCGCGCCACGCCAAGGCGATCGAGCTGGTGCGTAAGACCGGCGCGGCGGTAAGCCTGATCAGCGACGGCGACGTCGCCGGCGTCATCCACACCGCCGAACCCAAGACCGGCATCGATATCTACCTCGGGATCGGCGGCGCGCCGGAGGGCGTGCTCGCCGCCGCGGCGTTGCGCTGCATCGGCGGCCAGATGCAATGCCGCCTGGTGATCGACAGTGAGGCGCTGCGCGAGCGCACGTTGAAGATGGGTATCAAGGACCCGAAGAAGAAATACGGCATCGAGGACATGGTGCGCGGCGATTGCCTGTTTGCCGCGACCGGCGTCACCACCGGCGCGATGCTGAACGGCGTCAAGTTCAGCAAAGACATGATCGAGACCGACACGGTGGTGATGCGCTCGGTCACCGGCACGGTGCGGCGCATCGTGGCCGAGCACCGCCAGCTCGAAAAATTCCATTTGGACTAGCCCAATGCCGCGTGATGTCCATCTGGTCGGTAGCGTGCCGGGAGCCAACGCCGCCGAGGTGTTCGAACGCGTCAGCGCGGCGCTGGGTCAGCGCCTGCAGCGCATCCCGGATGGCGAAACCGGCGAGCGGCAGGACTGGATCGTCTGGCTCGAAAGGGTGTTTGCCGACAGCCCGGCGCTTGAGCAGTCCGACGAGGTGTTCCGGCTGCATGCGACGGCCACGCCGCGCATCCGCTATCGGCTCCGGCCTGGCCGGACCGCGGCCGATGTGACCTTCGACAACCTGTTCTATGCCGATATCGCCGAGCGGTCGTACCAGGACTTCGCCCGCCTCAAGCGCGCCGGCAAAATTCCGGCGCACTGCCGCTTTCAGGTCGACCTCGTGCCGGCGCATTCGGTGATCTGGTTGTTCCTGACCGACAGCCTGCACGCGCCGGTCGATCCGATCTACAACACCGCGCTCAAGCGCGAGATCGACAAGATCGCCGCGCGTCTGCCGCATGGTGAGATCGCGATCCAGTTCGACGTGGCGTCGGCGGTGTTCGCGCGGCTCGAGCGCAACGACGCGTCAAGCTACGGGCGCGACAAGGCGGCGACGCTGGCGACGTTCAGCAACATCCTGATCGATCTCGGCAACCATGTGCCGCGCGACATCGAGCTGATGTTCCATTTCTGCTACGGCGACTCCAACCACCGCCACGTGGTCGAGCCGACCGACATGTCCGACATGGTGGCGATGGCCAACCGGCTCGGCCAGGGCATGGCGCGCTCGATCGAATTGATCCATATGCCGGTTCCGCGCAACCGTACGGACGACGCTTATTTTGCCCCGCTCAAGGGCCTCAAGCTCAAGCCGGGCACCAAGCTTTGCCTGGGTCTCGTGCACCACACTGACGGCGTCGAAGGTACGCGCCGGCGGCTTGCGGCGGCGGAGCGGGTGGTCGAGGATTTTTCGATCGCGACCGAATGCGGCTTCGGCCGCCGTCGGCCGGAAACCATCGCCGAATTGCTGCGCATCCACGCCGAGGCGGCGGGCTAGCTTCTATTGGCGCCGGGCTTTGGCACCTGCGGCTGCGTCGGCGCGTCGGCCTTCGGAGCCTGACCGGTGGTTTCGGGCTGTGGCGCAGGCTTGGCCGGTTGCGAGCCTGTCCGGTCGTCTCGGCCGAAGGCGGCGTCTGCGGAGCCGGTTGCGGCGCGGCACCGGGCGTTGCCGGAGCATGGGCGGCAGTTTGCGCCGCTGGCGTGCTCGCTGGGTCACGCCCAAGGGCGCCGATCCCGATCAGAACGATGAAGCCGCCGAGCACCAGCAGCGCGCCGATGCCGAAGCCCGAGGCCCACAGGAACAGGTTGCGGGTCGCCTCGGCGGGCATGGACGGTTCACGGGGATCAGAGCTGGTCATGACGGCCTCCAAGCAAATTCATTCAAAGCGCGCCCCGCGACGGGTCAACGCATGCCTGCGGTCGATGTTCCAGGTCGTGCGGTGTGCGGTACACTCGGCGCATGAGCGCCGAGATCGACATCCGTCCACTGCGGCTCGACGAGCGCGCCGCCTGGGAGCCGCTGTGGAAGGGGTACCTCGATTTTTACAAGACGACGCTGCCGAAGGAGACCTACGACGCCACCTGGTCGCGGCTGCATGACCCTGACGAGCCGATGAAGCTGCTCGGCGGCTACGTCGGCGGTAAGCTGCTCGGCATCGTGCATTACATCTATCACCGCTCGTGCTGGACCATTGGCGACTATTGCTATCTGCAGGATCTGTTCGTGGCCGAAGCGGCACGCGGCCGCGGGCTCGGCCGCGCGCTGATCGAGGCGGTGTACCAAGAGGCGCGAGCGGCCGGCGCAAGCCGCGTGCATTGGCTAACGCATGAGACCAACGCCACCGCGCGCGCTCTCTATGACACGCTCGCCGATCGGCCGGGCTTCATCCAATATCGCAAGCTGTTCTGACGTTCAGGGAGAGGGCAATGCTGACACGGCGAGGTCTCTTGTCAGGTGCCGCGGCGCTCACGGCAGTGACAGCCCATGCGCAGGAGGAAAAATGGCCGGCGCGGCCGCTCCGCATCATCATCCCGACCGCGCCAGGCGGCAGTCCGGACATCGCCTCGCGGCTCCTGGGCGACAAGATCACGCCACGGCTCGGGCAATCGCTTGTGGTCGAAAGCATGACCGCCGGTGGCGGCGTGCCGGGACTGCAGCTGGTATCGAAGTCGGCGGACGGCCATACCTTCGCGATGTTGACCGGCGGCTTCGCAACGCAGGCGGCGGTGCTGAAGAACCTGCCTTACGACGCGGTCAAGGACTTCGCTTTCATCACTTCGGTCGTGCGCTATCCGATCGTCTATGCGGTGCGGCCGGATTCCGAGATCAAGAACTTCAAGGACTATATCGAGCGCGCCCGGGCCGCGCCCAACAAGGTGACCAACGGCATCGCTGCCGCAGGCTCGGTCTATCACCTGCTCGGTAAGTGGATCGACAACACGGCCGGCACCGAAATCAGCCTGGTGTTCTATCGCGGCACGGCTCTTGCCGTGCAGGACGTGCTTGGCGGGCGCCTCGATGTGATGACCGACGCATCCACCAGCATGATCCCGCGCATCCGAAGCGGCCAGCTGCGCGCGCTCGCGGTGTCATCGGCTGAGCGCTATCCGCTGCTGCCGGACGTGCCGACCATGGCCGAAACCGTACCCGGCATCAAAGTCAAGTCTTGGCTCGGTCTCGCCGGGCCTGCCGACATGCCGCCGCCGATCGTCGACCGGCTCAACGGCGAAATCCGCCGGGCGCTGGCTTTGCCCGAAATCCAGAAATGGGCCGAGGATTCCGGCGTGGTGCCGGCGCCGTCGACGCCGGCGGAGTTCCGCAAGCGCGTCGAGGATGATGTCCGGCAATGGACCGACATCGTCGTGCGCAACAACATCGTGGTGCAATAGCCGGCCGGCGATCGCCGTCCTGCTCAGGGTTTGCCCCGGTGCGCTGGTGGATTGCGGGGGCGCGCCGGGGGCGGGCCGTCGCGGCGGGCTTGCACCATGTAGACTGCATCCCCGCTTCTTTGATTCGGCAAGGGTCCATGACGATCGCTTTGGCATCGGCGCCGAAAGCGTCCACGCGGCTGTTCCTCGACGTCGAGCGCTCGGCGCTCGGCCGCCCTTGGCGCGACCGCCTCGACGAGCGCGCAACCGCGCGCGCGCTGACCATCATGCAACGGTATGCGCTGCCCGAGCTGCTGGCGCGCATCCTCGCCGGCCGCGACGTCGAGCCCGACGCGGTCGAGGCATTCCTCGATCCGACCGTCAAGCGGCTGATGCCCGACCCGCACGTGTTGACCGCCATGGAGCCCGCGGCGCTTCGTATCGCGGACGCGGTCGAGCGCGCCGAGCGCGTCGCCATCTTCGGCGACTACGACGTCGACGGCGCGACCGCTTCCGCGCTGCTGGCGCGCTTCCTCGGCCGCTGCGGCCTCGATCCGATCGTGCATATCCCGGATCGCATCTTCGAGGGCTACGGGCCGAACGTCGAAGCGATCCGCTCGCTCGCCGAGCGCGGCGCGACGCTGCTCGTCACCGTCGATTGCGGCACCGCCAGCATCGAGCCGCTCGCCGAGGCGCGCCGGCTCGGCCTCGACGTCATCGTCATCGACCACCACCAGGCCGACGAGCACCTGCCCGACGCGCTGGTGGTCAATCCCAACCGGCTCGACGACCTGTCCGAACTCGGCCATCTCGCCGCCGTCGGCCTGGTGTTCCTCGCCGTGGTGGCGGTCAACCGCGTGCTGCGCGGCCGCGGCTTCTGGACGCCGACGCGGCCGGAGCCCGATCTGCTGTCGTTTCTGGACATCGTCGCGCTCGGCACCGTCGCCGACGTGGTGCCGCTGAAGGGTCTCAATCGCGCCTTTGTCGCCAAGGGCCTGCTGGCGCTGCGCCGCCGCGACAATGTGGGCCTGACCGCGCTGATGGACGTGGCGCGGCTCGCCGGTCCGCCGGAGCCCTGGCATCTCGGATTTCTGCTCGGGCCGCGCATCAATGCCGGCGGCCGCATCGGCCGCGCCGGTCTCGGCGCCGACCTGCTGCGCACCGACGATCCGGCCGAGGCCGCCCGTATCGCGGCCGAGCTCGACCGGCTCAACCGCGAGCGCCAGGCGATCGAGGCCGCCGCGCTGGCGGAGGCCGAGGCCGAAGCGTCGGCCGCGCTCGGCATCGAGGACAAGGGCGCGGTTGTCGTTACCGCGGCGGCCAACTGGCATCCCGGCGTGGTCGGATTGATCGCGGCGCGGCTCAAGGAGCGCTTCGGCCGGCCGGCCTTTGCGGTCGCGCTCGATCCGGCCGGCACCGGCACCGGCTCGGGCCGCTCGATCGTGGGCGTCGATCTCGGCCGGGTCGTGCGTAGCGCGGTCGCGCAAGGCTTGCTGCTCAAGGGCGGCGGCCACGCCATGGCGGCCGGCGTCACCGTGAAGCGCGACGGGCTGGCGGTGTTCCGCGCTTATCTCGAGCAGGAGCTTGCCGCCTCTGTCACCGCTGCGCGCGCCGACCGCGCCTTGCTGATCGACGGCGCGGTGAGCGCAGCCGGCGCCAATCCGGCATTGGTCGAGACGATGGCGCGCGCCGGCCCGTTCGGCGCCGGCAATCCGGAGCCGGTGGTCGCGCTGCCGGCGCACACCGTCGCCTACGCCGAGCCGGTCGGCGACGTTCACGTGCGCGCCCGGCTGCGCTCGGGCGACGGCACCATGCTGAACGCCATCGCATTTCGCGCCAACGGCCAGCCGCTCGGCCGCGCGCTCTTGGAGAGCCGCGGCCAGCCGATCCACGCCGCCGGCACGCTGTCGATCGATCGCTGGAACGGCGCCGAGCGGGTGCAGCTCACGCTGAGGGATATCGCGCCGGCGGATCAGCGCGCGCAGGTTTGACCGTTCGTTCAGAGATCATTCGGCTTGAGGCCAGTATGCTTTGCGATCCGCGACAGCATTCGAGGACCGATTTCATCTCTGTCGTGAAAAGCGAAGACGAAGTTAGGAAAGCCACTGCGTTCAAGTACGCGGTGCGAACCGGTCTGTCGCTTGATACTCCAGCCGTTCCGTAGCAACGCTGCCAGAACGCGCTGCGCCCGGGTCGCGGGCCAGTCGCTCATACCGCTTCAAAAACGCCTGCGATTTCGCGAGGCAACGGATCACCATTGTCCAGGCGGTCCGCGATCACCCGCAACGCCAGTGCCGTAACCCTGGACCGAGCCTCAGCCTCAGTTGAGCCATAGGTCAACACGCCGGGCAACGCCGGGACCTCGGCGATCCAGCGGCCGTCATCCTCGCGTTCGCTTTCGATTTTCAGCATGACTGTTAGTCTCGGCTCGATGCACGGGCAAAGTATTCACAAATAATGGCTTGGACAAGGCTGCATCGGCGCGGTTATCTACCATCCGATTGGGAAAGCAAATCAATGACCAAGCTCAACCTCTCGGTAGCGGTCGGCGATTACGACCGCAACCGCCCGCTGATCGACGGCGCGGTCCAGATCGACGGCGTCGATCCGGTGTTCATGAAGCTCTACCCGGAGGAAATCTTCTTCCGCGCCTTCCGCAGCGAGGATTTCGACATCTGCGAGTGCTCGCTGTCGAGCTTCACGGTGAAAACCGCGGCCGGCAACAATCCGTACGTCGGCGTGCCTGCGTTCGTGTCGCGCATGTTCCGCCACACCTCGATCTGGTGTCGCACCGACCGCATCAAAAGGCCGCAGGACCTGAAGGGCAAGAAGGTCGGCGTGCCGGAATATCAGCTGACCGCCAACGTTTGGGCGCGCGCCATCCTGGAGGACGATTTCGGCGTCAAGCCGAAGGACATCCACTGGATCCGCGGCGGCATCGAGCACGCCGGGCGGCCGGAGAAGATCACCATCAAATTGCCGAAGGGCGTCCGCCTCGACAACGCGCCCGAGGGCAAGACCATTTCCGAGCTGCTGGCCAAGGGTGACATCGACGGCTTCATGGCGCCGCGGGCGCCCGCGGTCCTGGGAAGGAATATCGGCTGGCTGTTCCGCGATCCGGTCGCCGCCGGCAAGGACTACTACAAGCGCACCGGCATCTTCCCGATCATGCATCTGATTGGCGTGCGCCGGACGCTCGCCGAAAAGCATCCGTGGCTGCCGGCGGCCGTGCTCAAGGCGTTCGAGCAGTCGAAGGCCGCGGCGATGGCGCATCTGTGGGACACCTCGGCAACCAAGGTGAGCATGCCCTTCATCGAGGAACGCGTCGCCGAAACCCGCGCGCTGATGGGTGACGACTATTGGAGCTACGGCGTCGAGCCGAACCGCAAGGCGCTCGAGACGTTTCTGCGCCATCATCACGCCCAGGGCTTGTCCTCGCGGCTGGTGAAGGTCGAGGAGCTGTTCCACAAGGCGACGCTGGAGAGCTTCAAGATTTAGGGTCGCACCAAGCTCGCGTCCGAACCGAGCGATCGCGCGAACCGCCGACGGACCGCGCGCCTTGCAACGGATGGACGTGAAACTTATGGTGCGGCCGACCGCCGGCACCCTCGTCAGCACGATCGGAAAAGCGGCTTAGCGGGCAATCCTCAATGGCGCATCGCGTCGTCGTCACCGGCTGGGGCGTCGTCTCTTCGATCGGTCAAGCGGCTGAGTCCTATTGGTCCAATCTGGTGCGCGGCGTCTCCGGCATTGCCGAAGCCACGCTCGTTCCAGCTGATCAGCTCACCAACAAGGTGGTCGCCGAGGTCAAGGATTTCGATCCGACAAAGCATTTCGATGACCAGCAAATCAGCATGCTCGACCGCGTGTCACAGTTCGCCGTGGTGGCGGCGCGCCAAGCCATATCGCATGCCGGCATTTCATTTGACGAGCCGCTGTCCGAGCGAACCGCGGCCATTGTCGGAACCGGCGTTGGCGGACAGAACACGCAGGATGAAAACTACCAGCGGCTCTATCGCGACAATGCCAAGCGGCTGCATCCTCTTACCATTCCGAAGCTGATGGTGAACGCGCCGGCGAGCCAAGTGTCGATGCATTGCGGCCTGCGCGGTCCCTGTTTCGCGGTCGCCAGCGCCTGCGCGTCGGCGACGCATGCCATCGGCCTGGCGTTTCATCTGTTGCGTTCCGGCGGAGCCACCTGCGCGGTGACCGGTGGCGCCGACGCCTGCATCACATTCGGCACGATGAAGGGCTGGCAGGCCATGCGCGTGACCGCGCCCGACACCTGCCGGCCGTTCTCGCGCGATCGCAAGGGGCTGGTGATCGGCGAGGGCGCGGCGATGGTGGTGCTCGAAACCCTGGAACATGCGCAGCAGCGCTCGGCCGCGATTCTGGGAGAGATCGTCGGATTCGGCATGAGCTCGGACGCCCGCGACCTGCTCAACCCCGATGAGGGCGGCATGGTCCGCGCGCTCGAAGGCGCGCTGCGGGACGGCAAGCTGTCCGCGACCGATATCCAATACGTCAACGCCCATGGCACCGGCACCACGGCCAATGACGAAACCGAAACCAAGGCGATCAAGCGCACCTTCGGGCCGCATGCCAAAAATCTCGCCATTTCGTCGAACAAGTCGATGCTCGGACATGCGCTGGGCGCGGCCGGCGGCCTGGAACTGGTGGCGACGTTGATGGCGGCTAGAGAAGGAATCGTGCCGCCGACCATCAATTATCTCGGGCCGGATCCGGCGTGCGACCTCGACTATGTTCCGAACCAGGCGCGGCCGCTGCGCATTGACGCAGCGGTGTCCAATTCGTTCGCCTTCGGTGGACTCAACGCTGTGCTGGCCGTCAAGCGCGCGCCATAGCGGGCGCGGCATCCGGGCGTGGGTCTGATCAGGCCTTCGCGGCCACCAGCTTCTGGATGGCGCTCACCAGATCGCCGACCGTTTTGAAGTCCGCAAATGACGAGTTGGCGTTGTACGGAATTTCGATATCGAACTTGTCTTCGATGTCCATTACCAGTTCAACAAGCGCAAGCGAATTCAATCCGAGCTCATCCAGGCTCTGATGGAGATCCGGTGCCGGCCGCGGCGGTACGACTTTTTTTGCAATGATTTCGACGACGTCGTCGGTGATATCGAGCATCGTTCTCAGAACTCTGGACCACGCGGGCTACATTAGGCGGGTCAGATGCCCGGTTCAACCTTGGACGCACTTTGCAGTTAAGGCCCCGCGCGCAAGCGCGCCAGCACCTTCAGCCCGGCGTAGCCGTCGGCGGGCTCGATCCCGACCTTGTTCTGCCAGGCGCGCACGGCGCGCATCGTGTCGTTGCCGACGCGGCCGTCGACGCCGGCGGTGTCGAACCCCGCTTTGGTCAACCGCTGCTGCAGCTCTTGTAGCTCCTCGAGCGTGGGAATGCGCGGCTCGGCGCCGGGGAAGGCCTGCACGAACGGGCCTTCGCCGCGCAGCCGGTCGCTCAGGTGCGCGATCGCGAGCGCATAGTTCATCGATGGATTGTAGCTGCGCACCGCGAAGAAATTCGTGCCGATCAGAAAGGCCGGCCCGCCCGGCACCGGTCGCCACGGCCTGGCCGCGGCATTCGGATGCGGGAACGCTTCGCCGTTGGCGCGCCTGACGCCGGCCGCCTGCCATGCGGCGTAGCTGCGTTGCCGGCCGCTCGGGTTGCCGCGCACTTCGTAGCCCCAGCGTTCGCCGCGGCGGTACTTGCCGCGCTCGTTGAGATAGCGTGCGGTCGAGGCGAGCGCGTCGGCCGGGCTGCCGAACGGCGACACCCGCCCGTCCTGGTCGAAGTCGATGCCGACGTTGAGCCAGACCTCCGGCATCCATTGGGTGTGGCCCATGGCGCCGGCCCAGGAGCCGCGCATCTCCTCCGGCGTGCTCCAGCGGCGCTCGACGATGGTCAGCGCGTTGAGCAGCTCCTGCTGCCAATAGGCGCGTCGGCGCGGCTCACCCCAGGCCAACGCCGCCAGCGCCGGGAACACCGGGCGCATGTACTTCTGCTGCACGATCGGGTCGCCGTAGGCGGACTCGACACCCCACAGCGCGAGCAGCAGGTAGCGGTCGACCCCGTATTGCCGCTCGATGCGATTGAGCAGCGGCGCATGCTCCTTGGCAACCTCCTTGCCGGCTCTGATCCGCCAGTCCGAAACGCGCCGGTTGATGTACTGCCAGGCCAGCTCCTGGAATTCCGGCTGGGCCTGCTGCAACGCGTAAACCGAGGTGTCGGGCTTGATCGAGCCCATGACGCGGTCGTAGGTCTCGACCGAAATCCCGCGCGCCAACGCGCGCGGCCGGAACGCGGCGACCCATTGTTGGAACGGCGCGCGACTGGCTTGCGCGCGCGCCGTGTACCCCAGCGCCAGCGTTGCCGCGCCCGCAAGCGCGCCTTGCAGCCAAAGGCGACGAGTTCGAATCCATTGCCGGCATCTTAGAAGCGGCGGTCGCGACCGCAAACCGGCGTCGCAGTCAATGCCTGGCGATGCGGGTGCGATACTTCTTCGCCTTGGCCTTGTGCCGAACCGTCTTCGCCCGTTTGCCGGTCGGCTCGACCTGGACTGCGCGTCCGATCGTCGCGGTGAGATCGGCATCGGCGCTGCTGACCAGCATCGGTGCGCCAAGCTCGGTGCCGCGCTCGCCGATCAGCCGTTCATAGGCGGCGACCAGCGTCATGTATGGATTGACGAACACCCAGCCGTCCTTGGTCGGCACCTGAACGTCGAAATGCAGGTGATAGCTGGTGCCGCCTTCCTTGATGCTGAAGTTGCTGATCTGGCCGATGACCTCGCCCTCGTGCACGCGCCGGCCGCTCAGCAGATTGTCCTCGTCCATCTTGCGCGGGTTCATGTGCAGATAGCGGAAGCGGATGTGCTCGGACGCCGAGTTGACGAACAGATAGGCCGCCTCCTGCCGGAGCGAGCGGTGGATCACGCCGTCGCGCACCGCGACCAGATATTCGTCGTCGACGCAGCGCTCGGCGCCGGCGGCGGGCTTGCAACGGGCGGGCCGGATGTCCTGGCCCTGATGGCCGATGCCGGCCGGGCACTGGCCGACGGGAAACCCGCGCCGCTCGCAGAAATTGTCGCGCCACGGATAGCCGTAGCCGGTCGCTACCCCCGGCTCAGGATTGCGGATGCGATACATCTGCGAACCGGCAAACGCCGGCGCGTTCGCGATCGGGAAGCGGATCTGCGAATAGACGGTGTAGTCGGCGCGGCCGCCCTGGCCGCGGAAGCCGGTGCCGGACAGGATGCGACCGGGACTGGCGTAGGTGAAGCTCTCCGACAGCTTGTCGGGGCGCTCGACCGGCAGCAGCCGCGCGGCGTGCGGGTGGCGCGGCGCGCCGCCGGCAACCCGGAGCGCGCGGAGGAAGCGCTGCGCCACCTTGTCGGCGGTGCGGCAGGTCGGCATCCGGTAGCGCGGCACGCTGGCGTCGAAACAGATCACCGAAACCATGTAGGGCACGCCGAAGCGCACGAATGTGTAGCGCAGGTGGTGCTCCAGAATCTGGCGGCGGATGCCGGGGAATTCCGCCTCCAGCGCCGGCACCGGGGCGCCGTTCGCGGCGTTCGACCAGTCGAGGTCGTAGAGCAGCGCCGAGCCGGAAATCTGCACCTCGATCGGGCCGCGAAAGCGCGCGTCGGACAGCTCAGGCACGTCGGCGGCGAGGATCGCAAAGGCCGCGTCATAGCCGGCGGGGCCCGGATAAAAGAACCTCGCAGCGTGGAAACCCGCCAGGTAACGCTCGCTGCCGGCGTCGGCGGTACCGGCCGCCTGCTCGCGCAGCAGCGTCGCGGTGTCGAATGGCAGCAGCACCGGCACCGGGCTGGTCGACACGCCCGGAAACCGCGCCGACATGACGATGTTGAGGCGCGCCAGCGCGCGAGGCACTGCGCGGTTGGCGCCGGCATAGACGGGCCGTAGCGTGGCGGCGGTTGGCAGCGGCCTTAGTTCGTCGATATCCGCAAGCGTCGCGGCCGCCGCAGCCCAGTCGACCTGCGCAAACGACAGCCGTGGCGGCTTCATCTCCTCGGCCGCGCCGCCGATAACGGACAGCGCCAACAGCGCGGCCGAAAGCGCTGCAAATTTCACCTGACGCACGGGCCCCCCAACGGCCAAATCAGCGGCGCCAAACTAGCGGAGAAACCGCCCGTCGCGCGAGCGTCATGAGTGGCGAAATCAACAAAAATCGACTTGACCCGGGATTGCCGAGTTCTGGCGATGGCGCGCTCGGAGGGATTCGAACCCCCAACCCTCGGCTTCGAAGGCCGATGCTCTATCCAGTTGAGCTACGAGCGCGGGCCGCTCTGGCCAATGGCATAGCGCCCCGTTCCGGGACGGCTCAAGGGAAATCGGGGTCGTTGGCGGGGTTCCGGGATACCGCCGCCTCAATTAGCATCGCGGGTGTGGGGACGGCGTGCGGTAGGCAAGCCACGGAGAGCCAGACGTTGCACAAGCGGGACATTGATCGCGGCGGTGCCGTCATCGTGGTGCTGGCGTTGGCGCTTGCAGGCTGTTCCATGTTCGGCAGCAAAGAGCCGCCGCCGCCCGATCCCAACATCGTGCCATCCCGGTACAAGGCAGACGTCGCGGGCTTTCTGCGGACCTATCTGAACAATCCCAGGGGCGTGCGCGACGCCTACATCAGCGAGCCCGTGCTCAAACCGATGAGCGGGTCGACGCGTTATGTGTCCTGCGTACGCTACAACGCCCGCGACGTCAGGAACCAATACCAGGGCAACGAAGAGAAGATGGCGATCTTCTGGGCCGGCGGGCTCAATCAGTTCCTGCCGTCGCAGCCCGAGCTGTGCGCCGGCGCGGTCTATCAGCGCTTCCCGGAGGCCGAGGCGCTCGTGCCCTAAATCGGGATGACGGTTTCTTTGAATTGCCATCCCGATCTGGTTTTTCGTTTGCGCATGATCCCTCGGGTCAAGCCCGAGGGCATGCTTTTCAGAGAACCGCGGCACACCCAGGTTTAAGTCCAGAGCAGGCGTTTTCGGGATCATGCTCCTGCACCCTTGCTGGCCGGCTCGAAACGACGCATGTTCAGCGGCACGCATACAGCAGTAACGCCGAGACGGAGGCAGGCATGATCAAGGTCAAGCGGATGAGCCACGCCACGTTTGTGACGCCCGATCTCGACCGGCAGATCGAATATTTCACGCAGATCGCAGGCCTTGCACTGGCCGAGCGCGAAAACGGGCGCGCCTTTCTCGCGACCAAGGTCGGCGACCTCGCGGTGACCTTGGAGAAGGGCGATCATGCCCGCTGCGCCAAGATCGCCTTCCAGGTCGCGCCCGGAACCTCGATCGAAGACGTCCGGCGCGGCATCGACGCCGAAGGCGTGCGCTGCGAGACGCGCAACGATCCGACCCCCGGCGTGCCCCAGATGGTGACGTTCGAGGACCCGAAGGGGACGGTGCTCGAAGTGTTCGCCGAGCAGACCCCGATCGCCAAGAACCAGCCGGTGGCGGGCGTCGGACCGCTCAAGCTCGGCCATCTGGCGTTCTGCGTGCCGGATCCGAAATCATTGGCGGACTTCTACAGCCGCGTGCTGGGCTTCCGGGTCTCGGACTGGATTCAGGACTGGTTCGTGTTCATGCGCTGCGGGCCGGATCACCACACGGTCAATTTCGTACGCGGCAAGCGCACGCACATGCATCACATCGCCTTCGAGCTGAAGGACTGGGCGCAAATCCTTGCGGCCTGCGATTTCCTCGGCGGCAAGAACATCCCGCTGATCTGGGGGCCGGGCCGGCACGGGCCGGGCCACAATCTCTATACCTATCACCGCAATCCCGACGATCAGATCATCGAACTGTTCGCCGAGCTCGACAAAATGCTGGACGAGGAGCTCGGCTATTTCGAGCCGCGGCCGTGGCACCGCGATCGTCCGCAAAAGCCCAAGGTCTGGGAGCAGGCGCGCGACATTTTCGGCACGCCGCCGACGCCGGAATACCTGCGCCAGCGCGAGTAGGACATCAGGCCGCCGACGAGGCCGCCGGCGGCCTGGCCATCCAAACGCTCGACGCTTACGACGAGGGTTGCAGCTCGCCCGCGATCACGGATTCGATCGCGCTCGGCGTGCGGCGCGCCGGCGAGGTCAGCACGTCCGGGTTGACCACATGGGTCGGGTTGCCCGCGGTGTAGGACACGATCTGGTCGAAAATGTCGGTGAACTGCAGCTCGTATTCCTCGCGCGTCACATAGCCGAGATGCGGCGTGCAGATCACGTTGGGCATGTTGAGCAGCGGATGGCTTGGATCGCGCACCGGCTCCTCTTCATAGACGTCGACCGCGGCCATGCCGGGTCGGCCGGCGCGTAGCGCCTCGACCAGCGCGCCGCGCTCGATCAGCGGCGCGCGACTGGTATTGACCAGGAGCGCGGTCGGCTTCATGCGACGCAGATCTTCGGAAGCGACGATGCCGCGGGTCGCATCGACCAGCCGCATGTGTAGCGTCAGGACATCGCAGCGCTCGAAGAACGCGCCCTTGCTCGGCGCCACCAGATGACCTTCGGCCTTGGCGCGCAGCATCGACGGCGGCCGGGCCCAGACCACCACGTTCATGCCGAACGCCTTGCCATAGCTTGCGACCGCGCTGCCGATCCGGCCATAGCCGAAGATGCCGAGCGTCTTGTTGCGCAGGCTGGTGCCGACCCCGGCCTGCCAGTTGCCGGCCTTGAGCGAAGCCACCTGCGCGGGAATCTGCCGCATCGCCGCCAGGATCAGCGCAAAGGTCAGTTCGGCGGTCGAATAGGACGGCGTCCCGGGATGCTGGCTCGACGACACCACAATGCCGTGCTCGGTGCAGGCGTCGATGTCGATGTGCGGGTAGACGCTGCGCTGGCTGATCAGCCTGAGCTTGGGCAGGCGCTTGATCAGCGGTGCGCGGACATGGGTGCGCTCGCGGATCAGCACCAAGACTTCGGTGTCCTCAAGCCGCTCGGCGAGGGCGTCCACGTCCTGGATGTGGTCGTTCCAGATCTTGACCTCGTGGCCCTCCAGCTTCTTGAAGCAGGCGAGCGTCCGCACGGTGTCGTGGTAGTCGTCAAGGACGGTGATTTTCATTCCAGGCCTTCCCTCAGGGAGCATAGCAGATTGTGCGGCGCGGGGGAGTGAGTGGCGAGCGCCAGCCCGCCGGCCGTCCCTAACGACCGGGCCGGCGCCCGCAAGCTCGAATTTGCAAGTTCGAAAGGCCGGACTTGGCGTCCCCACGGGAACTCGAACCCCGGTCTTCACCGTGAAAGGGTGACTGTTTCTTGGCTGTCTATCGTGATGCATGGAAATGCCGATAATCAGGGCATTTAGTGCACACGTGAGCATTGTTGTCTATAAGGCTTTATACGAGTATATTGGACAAAGTTGGACACAAAACGCGATTTCACAGTGAGGCGAACATGACGCGCGAGGTAAAATATCGCGAGTTGGAAACGAAGGCGGTAAGGGAAAAGATGAAGCCAAGGGGCAAGCAGTACTGGTGTCAGGTAGAGCGCGGCGCTCACCTAGGATATGGAGGCTGAGCGGCGGCAAGGCTGGGACCTGGTGCGTTCGCCGCTACGTAGGCACCCAGCAAGATCGGGTTGAGGCGATCGGCACGGCGGACGATGAGTCAGGACGCAGACGGGAGCGAGATTCTCGACTTTGACCAGGCCGTGGAGCTGGTGCGGGAGCGAAGGGGCAAGCGCGCCTCGTCGCCGCCGGGAAAGGGCAAATCACGTGGCAGACGCGATGGCAGACTACTTCAAGTTCATCGAGAGCAAGCGCAAGCGGACGCGCACGGCGCGGTACCATGATCGCCTGTTTATCCAGCGCAAGCTCGGCGCGATCGAGGTGCAGAACTTCTAGACAGAGATGCTGGAGGAGCTGCAGACGGAATAGCCACAGGCAAGGCAAGAGCGCGAACGGCAGAGGGCAAGCCGCAGCGGTTCAGACCGCTAGACGACGACATAGACGAAGACGAAATAGCCAGACGCCGGCAGGCCACGGCGAAGAGCGTGATGGCCACGCTGCGGGCGTAACTCGATTTGCATGGCGGCGCGGCAAGGTGTACTCAGATGCAGCCTGGCGTAGCGTTGAAGTGTTCAGGGGCGTAGATACGCCCGCCTGCGGTATCTGGAAATAGAGGAGGCGCGGCGGCTGGTAAATGCCTGACCGCCGGACTTCCGGGGGCTGGTGCGGAGACTGTTGGAGACAGGGGCCAGATACCAGCAGCTCGCGAAAACAGTGGCCAGCGACTTTAACGCGGACGGCGGCACGTTGCGCTTGGCGACCAAAAAGGGCGACGGCACCACCAAGATTTTTCACGCAGTGCTGTCGGAGGAGGGGGTGGACCTATTCAGCGAACTGACCGCCGGCCTTAGCAGGCGCGACCTGATCTTCAAACGCGCGGACGGCAGCGCATGGGGAGACACAGACCAAACGAGGCCGATGGCTGAGGCCTGCAAAAATGCTGGCTAGACAGCCAGCCGAGGTGCAAGCACTGAGGCACGCCTGGGCGAGCCTTGTAGTGCAGAACGGCGTGCAGCTGTTGATTGTTTGCGAAAAATTTGGGCCACAGCGACACGAGAATGGTCGAAAAGGAGTACGGTCACATCTCGCTGAAATACCAAGCTGACGCTATCCGCAAGGGAGCGCCGCGCTTCGGCTTCGGGCATGAGCCAAGCTTGCTGTGCTGCCGGCCAGGAGGTGAGCGATGGCGCGCGACAACAAGCGCGCGATCGCGACGTGAAGCGGTTGCTGGAACGGTATGGCGACGTCAAGCTTACAGAGCTGCTGGCGCAACTGGAGAACGTCAGATCCGGCGCGCCGCGAGGGTGGAACACGAAGGCGCTCTTTGAAGTGTTTGGTGCAGTCGAGTCTTTGCGTGCGACCGGACTGAGGACAACGGCCGCGTGCAGCGTCTTCTCGCGCGAGGCGGACCTGCCTTTGAAGGTTGTGGAAAAACGATATGCGGAATGCCGCCGGCGCTTCGCGTTTCTCATCGCGGCATCGGACCATAGGTATGTGGAGATTTACCTCAGGGACCGGCCAGATTGGCAACGGCGTCTAGCGAATTGAGACACGCCGCCGAAACACCGCGCAAATAGCGACTATTTAGTCTCCGGGCTGTCAGTCTATCGACGTGTATGTCCACGCACGGAGATGGAAATGGCTAATGGCTCCTTCACGATCAACGAATGGTGCGCGCACCGCAAAGTTAGCAGCCCATGTTCTACAAACTCAAGAAGCAAGGCAAAGCGCCGCACGCACAATGCAGGCGTAAAAGAGCTGATCAGCAGCGAAGCAGACAGGATTGGGTGCGCGAGCGCGAAGCAGAAGCGGCCAGCGCAGAAGCGGCGAGCACTGGTGAGCTGTTATGCTCGCAGAAACGCGACCGCCACGGCCTCGACGACGTGGCGGGGGCGGCAGACAATACAATACTGGCAGATCGGTCTGCGCTCGATAGTAGAAAGCCCAAGAACTCGTCAACAGGTCTGCGCGGAGCTGACCGGCGACGACCGCTGCGCAGCCGCCGGCGTAGTCGCGGTAGGCGTGACGCAGACCATACTGCTCTGCAAGGCGCTGCTCGCCACCGGCATGTCGCAGGACCAGGCGCTCGATGTTTTCAGGAACGGCGTACTGGCGCTCAGGGTACGAAGCATCGGCGAGGCCGCAGGCCTGGAAATAGCGCTGGAGCCTCCCGGATTTAGACGGGTGCGCCAGCGGAACGCAGCCCGCCCACTGAAAAAAACGGGGGCGACCGATGACGAGAAAGACTTGGGGCGCGACGGCTGCCCGCGAGAGGCGGCCATGAGCGCCAGGCACTGGCTCCTCGGGGAGCCACCCGCAAGACGATCGGCCGAACTGGCGACAGGCAGAGACGATCGAGGAATACCGGCCGCGACTGACAAGGAGGGCTTGGAGAAGTGGTTGTCAGCGCCGCGCCGCTAAGCTGATGGGCTGGTCGCGAGTCAAAGCATGGCGCGCGCTGCTCATGACACGAGCTGCCGGAGGACCTGTTCGAGCGCCTGCTCCAAATGACCGGACTTAACGAGAAGGCACTCGCAAACGTCGCCTTCGCGCTTCGCAACGGCAACGGCTTATGCAGAGACACGAGCACTGCGCGCATTGCGGCGGCATGGTGCGCGTGCGCCGCGTGTCAATGCGAAGACGGTGGAGATAGTCAACGACTGGATCGCTGAAGGCGAAATGATCGGCGACCATGGGGCGGGTTATGAGCGGCACACGGGGGCGACGTGGGTGACGGCGGCGACAGAAAAAAACCGAATACCGGATTCGCGCACCTTCGTATGCGCGAGGTGGCGCGCTTGATCGCGCGTAGCCACGGCATAGAGTTGCGGCTCGATGAAGAGGGTCGCCGGTTCCTGCGCTTCGCCTGGACCACCTGGCGAACATGGGCGGCGAAAATGGTCCGCGTCGGGAGATGGTAGAGTGGTGTAAGGCGATGGCACGTGGCTGACGCGTCACAAAGATGAAGCGGGAGATAGAGGCGGCGATAGAACGCGCGATCTATCACTCGGAGTGGTGGAAGGCGCGGCGCGCCGGCAACTGGCTGAAGGTGACGACGCAGGAACGCGACGACCAGATCTTGCGGCTGGACACCTTCCGCGCGATAGACCGGACAGACAAGCAATACGACGCAGACAGCAAGGCCAAAGCCGCAGAGCGGCAGCATCGATATCGCGAACGCAAAAAGCTCAAAGAACGGGACGCTGAGCAACGCGAGGCGGCAAAGCTCTGGAACACCGCCGGCGTGAGCAGTGCGACCTGGTACAGAAAGCGAGCCAAAAGCAGCGGTTCGGTTAGTCTCAGGTAAAGAGCACGACCGGAGCGGATGAAAGCACAGTCTCACGAGGTAAAGAAATGCAGATGACTTGCGGGTTTTCTGAGACTGCAAAGCGTAACGCACCAAGCCCCATTCCGGCGCGTACACGTGAGACAAAATCGCGTACGTCCACCTGTTCTTCTGTTCGACGTGACGATCAGCGCAAGAGCGCGGCGGCGTACAGCGGCTCTTGCGCGCGACAGTGCGGCAGGGCGCTGACGCGCAGGCCTGGTGATGGAGGACGATGAATATGGGGAAAAGCTTGACTGGTCTCGACCGCAGCACTTGCTGAGAGGCCGCGCCACAGAGCGCATCACCGGCGATCACGCGCAGTAGATAGTCAACGCACCACCGCGCGTAAGGCTCTCAAAGGCTGCGATGAGAGCTGAGGCAGATCAGTTGATCGAAGCATTCCTGGCGAGGAAGCGCGCCCAGAACAACAACTGGGAGCACGCCAGAGCGTGCGAGACTATGACAGCAAAGACTAGCGCGTTTTCAGCTTCGCCTTGCAAGAGCTTTGAGTTTGCCTTACGACGCTCGCGGAATTCCCAAATCTTAAAATGCACATACAAAATAGCCGCGACGATCAGCAGAAAGAACGCCACACCGAAGATTATGGAGCGAAGGCAGGACAAACTACGCTGCTGTAGCCCCCGCTACCGCGCGCCGCTGCTGACACACCAAGGGCAGAGATCATCAAAGCGGCCAGTAGCGCAAGTCGGGTCACGTTTTACCTTCGATTTGGCTCGTGCGATCTTAGCACACCCCGCGATGAAACCGCAGCGAACACGGGGCGTTTTGCGGCCTCGCCGCGTGGGTTGGCACCTTCGCAAGGTGAAAACAAACCACGATCGACACGCACAAACGCGAACAATTAACGATCTTTCGATGCGGCGTGTTAGAGCGTGTACAACATGAGGCCAATATCAGCGGCGGATAAGGCGGAGCGCGGCACGTTTCCGCGCTGGAAGGGCAGAGCATGAGGGGCAAGGCGTGTTGGATCTGCCGGCGCGAGAAGCGGCACCAGCTCGAAATCGGCTTGATGCGCGTCTGCCCTGCGCGTGTTGGCCGACAAGTCCGGTGCTCGCCAGACGCGCTGCACCGCCATCGCCGCCGGCATTTGTCGCCACAGCTGGCGGCCGCGATCCTTGCAGCACAGCGACGTCTGCAGTCGACTTGGAGGCATTACAGCGCAGCAAGTTCGAGGGCTTGTTATCGCAGTTGCTGACGCAAAGGGTTTGACTACAGCAGCACGCGGAGATGGCGCTCGAACTCGGCAACGCGGTGGGCGCGATCGCTGCTGAGCGTTTGCATCACTAGCAACTTTGAGCTGGTCGCTAAGCTGCTCGGTTAGCTTGTGCAGCACTACTAGGTGACGCGCACGTCGCTGTTGTTGACTCTGATTACCTGCGCTTGCGTCTCGACGTTGGTGGATGCTTTGAGGTTGCACTTTGAGGTTTTGCTTGCGCTGTTGGCGCGGCGCTGCTATCAGCTTGAGACTGAGGTTGCTCACAAGCATCACCGAGATCGAAGCACTCACTCGTCATCGAAGGGTTAAGCGGTATGACACTTGGCTATCGCGAGCACTTGGAACGGCGGCGGCGCGAGTTGCGCGCAATAGTGCGCTCGCTGGCGTTGCTCGCAGACGCAGCGGGCTTGGCGATTGCTGATGCTTGCCGCGTGCTCGACGAAGCGGCCGAAGAGCTGGCGAATATCGATCGCGTTCTCGCTGATCGGAGCGCCGCATGAGCACGGGCCTGGCCGGCGACCTTGCGAGATGCTTGGACCCCGGTTTGATCGCGCGGGACTGCGGCATCGAACCCGACCCGTGGCGACCGATCTGCTCCGCGCCCGGCCACGGCGGGCGCTGCTGCTGTGCACCGCCAATCCGGCAAGTCGACCGTGACCGCCCTGACCGCGCTCGATACCGCAATCTATGAAGCGCCCGCGCTGGGTGTCTCTGGTCAGTCCGTCGCAGCGGCAGTCCGCCGAGCTGTTCCGCACCGTCATGGGCTTTCATTCCAAGCTGCCCGGCGCACCGGGGCTTGAGGCGGTATCCGTGCTCAAGGCCGAGATGAGCAACGGCTCGCGTATCCTCGCCTTGCCCGGCACGGAACGGACGATCCGTGGCATCGCCGGCGCGGATGTTGTGGTGATCGATGAGGCCGCTCGCGTCGAAGACGAGCTGCTCGCGGCGCTGCGGCCGATGATGGCGACACGAAGCAAGGCCAGAATGATCGCGCTGACAACGCCGGCGGGCAAGCGCGGCTGGTTTTACGAAAGCTGGATCGGTACCGGGGATTGGACCTGCGTGAAGGTCGCGGCCGATCAATGCCCCAGGATCACAAAGGCGTTTCTCGACGAAGAGTTCCGGGAACTGGGCGCGATGCGCTTCAGCGAAGAATACGGGCTGACCTTCACCGATCCTGCAGAGGCGGCGTTCCGGTCGCGATCATCGAACGGGCATTCACGAGAAAGGTCGAACCGCTATGGGCATGACCGAAACGATCTCGAACGGCCGCCGCTTTCGCTGGCACAACGCCGAGCCTCTGAGCAAATTTTATGTTGGGGTCGATCTCGGCCAGTCGATGGATCCGACCGCGCTTTCCGTGCTGCACCATTGCCGCACGCCGCTCGATCGCGGCACGACGATCCGGGACGAGCCCGGACTGCTCGAGCAGCGCCAGGACGTCGCCGAGCATTTCGACGTGCGGCACCTCGAACGTCTGCCGTTGGGCATGAGCTACACGGCGATTGTGCAGCACGTCGCTCATGTGCTCGCGCGGCCGCCGCTGCGCGACGGCGCTGAGCTGGTGATCGATGAAACCGGCGTCGGCCGAGCGGTCGGCGATATCTTCGAGACGTTCGGCATGAGCCCAGTGCGCATTTCGATCACCGCCGGTGCGTAGGCGACGCAGCAAGACCATTCGCCGGAACGCTGGCATGTGGCGAAGGGCATTTTGATCTCGACGCTCGATGCGCGGCTGCACACCGGCGAGTTGCGCTTTGCCGCTGAGCTCACCGAGGCCGGCGCTATGAGCGATGAGTTGAAGGATTTCCGCAGAAAAGTCGGTGTGGCTGGCAGGTACTCGTACGAGGCCAGGGTCGGCGAGCGCGACGACCTCGTGCTGGCTGTGGCGATCGCGCTCTGGCGCGCCGCACGGCCGCGCGACGGCGAGCTGGACCAGCGAGCCGCTGCCGTTCTGAAAACAGGGTACGACAAAAGCCGTGGCCTCCCGGAACCGATCGCAGCGTGATCCGGACGAATGGTTCGGCTTGCTGGAGCGCATCACACTCGCCGGCGCTACAGCTCGAACCCTCGACTTGGTGGACGTCGCCACGATCGCCAAGGCGATCGACGGAGCGGTCGCGCACGACGCGCCGCTGGAACGCTGTCTGGGCCTGCCCCCGCAGTGGCGGTCGCAGTGGCGTCGCGACCGTCAGCGTGTGGCCTGCGCGTTTACGCACTGGCGCTGCGCAAAGGAAGCCACCGGGCATTCGCCGAGGAACTGCATTCCGCGTTGAGCGCGCTATCGCGCCAGCGCGCGGTTTAACTCCGATCTTCAGCCGGGGGAAGACACGACCGGTTGGCGACGAGTGGTTTATGGTTGCGGTCCTCCGTAACAACGGCAATCGAGTGCCCTCGATCGCAGCCATCAGGCGCGCGCTGCGAGGCAGGACAACCTAAGGCTTTCAAGCGCCGACGGCGTAAGCTATCGCCGGTCACGTCGGCTATTTTATAGTTCCAAACCAATGTAACCCATTGAGTTATTTTCAGAAATAACCGCCACGTGAAAGGCTTTTGCGCGCAACTGTCAGTAAATCTGGGTTATTGCTTAGCGGCTTATCCACCCGCCACCACCAAGGCGTTGTCATAGTACCGACAGAATGGTAAACGGACGACATGGCAAAATCGACTGACTCAGACCGGATGGCCGCCCTGGACCGAGATATCGCGAACCAAGGGTCGTGGCGGCCATCGACAAGGTGCTCGACGAGATCGCACAGGAATGGCGCGACGTATACGGATTTCGAGAAGTGGCGGCGCGGCGTCATAACGATAGGAGCGACCCGCCGGCACCGCCCGTCATTGGGACCGGGGATAACGTGCCGACGCCAAAGGTCGCGACGCATAGCGCATCCACGAATAAGCGCCAGCCTTTGACGGCACGTTCGGTAGCTGATCGACTGCTATCAGCAACGACCGGATTTGAATTATCAAAAGATCAGTTTCAGAACGCGCGAACAATACGACTTTCTTTTGCAGCGACTCCAACGCGAACACGGCCGCGAGCAAGTCATCAACATGAACGCGCGGGTGTTGAACGAGTGGCATGCGCATTGGTCTGCTGGCGGCACGAGAATTGCAATGGCGGCCTCCCTCATGACTATGATGCTCACCGTGGCCGCCTATGGCATGACGCTGCTTGATAACGAGGCGTGTCAGAAACTATCGATGGTTCTAAGCAAACTGCGCTTTGAATCCCCGAAGGCGCGCGATCAATCCATGACTGCGACAGAAGCGAACGATATTCGCTCAAAGGCGCACGAGATGGGCTTTCCCTCAATCGCACTCGCACAGGCACTACAATTTGATTTTGGCCTGCGCCAAACTGAGGTTATCGGATTGTGGGTGCCGAGAATCGGAGCTGGGCGAATCTTCCATCGTCGACAGGGCCGGCAACAAGTGGATCGGTGGACTTCGCTGGTCGCCGGACGGCGGCATGACGTTGCTGGGCGAGTTCCTCGACGCAAAAAGCAGTTCAGCGCCAATGGTGCTGGAAGAATTGCGCTATGTTGTTGACGAACGGCGTGTGGGCGGCTCGCCGGTTGTCGTGTCTGAGATCGACAATCTCCCTTGGAGCGGGCACGAATTTCGTCGCTACTGGCGAAAGATCGCCAACGCTGCGGGCATGCCGAAGGCTCTCAGAAATATGGACTCGCGCGTGGCCAAAAAGCCGCGCGGTGCAGTACGGGACGAGGATCGTTGCTAGTGCTGAGCGCGCAGCAGGCCAGGTCCACTGAACGAGTTCGATTTGCCGGCTCGATCGCCGGCACGAAGCTTCTCAGGGACGCCTGAGAAGGACGAGCCCCGCCCGGTTAGCGTCCGGAGGTGGACCGGATTGCGAAGCCGGGCGGGTGCCAAGAACTATCCCCCGTTGGTAAGGGGGAAAGAGCCGCCTCCGGTGACCAAGCTGCGCAGTGCGGCACCGGGGGCGGTGCTTTATGTAACATGTCTGATTCTGCTCACCAAATTCTTGTGAAAGGCTGTAACCATTTGTGAATCCGGATTTAGCGCTATACGAGCGCCTTTTCGACGCCAAGTTAGGGCGCGAGTTCGCCACGCCTAAGCCCACGTAGGCAAGCGAAGCACCGGCTAAAACGCACGCCGTAGGATTTGGCCGAGGGCGCTGGCACACCCCGGTTCATGAACGCCGCACCATCCGACCTCTCCATGCTCCGAGCTGTAGCCGCACAGCGCTTCGCTGATGCGATGTCCGAGGTCCGCTCTGCGGCGTTCGATTTGGCAAAAATAGAGGCGACCATGACCACGAAATCTCTCGACGAGGACGGCGGCAGTGAGGCGCGCTCGTTCGGGACCACCGCCGGCGACGGCGGACGCCATATCGCCGAGCATCGGGCCGAGCGGGCCGGGCAGGACCGCAAGCGCGATGAGATCGCGCGCCGCACGATCGCCGATGCCACGAAGCCGGCTGGCGGAAGAAGGTCGACATGCCCGGCGAAATCCGAAGGCAACACAGCGTCTCGTGCGTCAACGGCCGGATAGTGCGGACCTTCGCGTTCGCGGAACGCGGCGGCACGACCGAGCCGATCGCACAGCTCTGGGGCGCGCATACCAAGATCACAAGTTTCTTCCCGATCGCTCAGCAGCAATTCATCACGATCGACGCGAGCAAGGACTTCACAGCGACTGGCAGATTAGCCGCAAAGCGCGCCTGGGCGCGTACCAACGCCGGCGCGTTGAAGGAAGCGGTCGCGGCAATGAACCAGGCCGAGAATTTCATTGCAGGCCTTCGCGCGAAGATGGTCGGGCCGCTCTTGGATAAAAACGATGTAGTCGGATACATGCGCCAGGCTGAGCTGAGAGCGTTTTTGCGTAGTTTGTCGGACGCCAAGCGTAATGAGCTGCTGGCCGAAACACCGACGCAGCCAGTCGATGCTGAAATAGCGGCCGCCGTGTCCTCCGCGCCGGCAATGCTTAGTGGCGCGACATCCGCACAGCGTGAACGGCTTCTCGAGCGCGGAATGGCAGTTAAATTCCCGGCCGAGATCGAGCAGATCGAAAACATTAGCGCGGCGAGCGAAGCGCTGGCCGACGTCGTCGGTGTTGCCGCCGCCACGCTTCGCAAATCCGGCGGGCTCACGTCCGACGACATCAACGAATTGGTGGGCGCGCCAACTTTTGCCGAGAGGCTCGGCACTATCATCGCCGCCGACCAGGCGGCATGATTACGCGACGAGCGGGCGAAGGTCCGCTCAAGGCCCGGCCCGTCCGTGGATGCCGACGAAGGTCGGCCGACGCCGACGATCGCCGGCGGCCCGAACGAAGAGCCCGCGACCGCATCCTGCATGTGGCGGTCGCGGGCTCCTCAGTTCACCGTGCCCCTTGTCCGGAAAGGAAAGTTGATGGCCGACATTGTTGCCAGTCTCGGCTTTGCGGTCGACTCCAAGCCGCTCGACGAGATCAAGCAGAGTAACCGAAACTAAAGGCCGCTAACCCAGCGTTGGATTAGCGGCCGAAATTTCTAGGTCATCGAAAAGATGATCAGTCGGAGCCGTCGAAGATGCTGGAGAGGTGCGGGGCGGCTCCGCCGGCCTTAATCGAGTTTTTGTGTTGGCCAAAATTCTCGATCGGCCTCGGACTATTTATTCGACAACGAATTCTCCGCAACGAAATCAGCGGATTAACCTGACCAAGTAACCTTAGCGCCTACGCGGCGACTAGCGACGCAGCGCTGGCGGCCACTGAATCGGCACGTCGGCGGATTCCCAGCAGCGCTTCCAAGCCGCCTTTGCGGTTTCAAAGTCCTCACACTGTACCTTGATGCGGTGGTGCGCGTGATTGCGGCGAGCCCTGGAGCCGCCGACGCGCTATTGAGGCCTTGTCAGTTCCGCCTCGATCACGCGCCGTGCACCTAAGTTGAACCTCGAAGGTCCAGGACCTTGCGTTCTGCGGGGCGGATGACCTTCTCACCGAGGTCAGCGAGCAATTGCTCCTGACTGGCGTAGCGGTGGACAGGCAGAAACGACGGCATGTGCCGGTAGAAGTCGAACATGCCCGGCTCCTCCTGCGTCGCGAGGATAATTGGTTGCACCGGCACCGAGGGAAGGTCCGGCACAATTGCTCGCAGTTCCTGCAGCACGCTTTTAGCATCAGAAATGTCGGCAATAACGAACCGGGACATGCGGGCAAGCAGCGTGATCGTCTCGTCCGTGGTTTGGCTGGTCGGCTTATCGAAGTCGAACAGGATCGGCAGGTAGTCACGCTTGCGCAGTTCCTCACGAAGGGCATCGAGGACCGCCTTACGCTCATCTGTGAAGCGACCGAGGATCAGCACCGCCTTGGAAGTGATGGTGTCGATGACGTCGCGAATTTTCTCGTTATGAAGCAGGAGGTACATGAACTGCGCGACCTCAATGTTATCGACGGTGATCGCGGGCTCGTCCGCAGGTGTGATGACCAAGTTCTGCTGCTTGGCCCCCTCCAGTTTTAGACCCCACGCGGATACGCCGTAGATGCGACAGCCGGTGAGATCAGCGCCCGTAAGGTCCGTCTCCACCAGGAGATGGCGCCGTGGAGGTTCGCCCCGCTGAGGTTCGCCCTGCTGAGGTCCGCCCCGCTGAGGTTCGCCCCGCTGAGGTTCGCCTCGGTGAGGTCCGCCTCGCTGAGGTCCGCCCGCATGAGGTTCGCCTCGCTGAGGTTCGCCCTGCTGAGGTTCGCCCCGCGGAGGTCCGCCCCGCGTGAGGTTCGCCCTGGCGAGGTTCGCCCCGCTGAGGTCCGCCCCGCTGAGGTTCGCCTCGATGAGGTCCGCCCCGTTGAGGTTCGCCCCGCTGAGGTCCGCCCCGCGAGGTTCGCCCCGCTGAGGTCCGCCCTAGTCGAGGTATCGCCCCGCTGAGGTTCGCCGCAGTGAGGTTCGCCTTGCTGAGGTTCGCCCCGCTGAGGTTCGCCCCGCTGAGGTTCGCCCGGCCGAGAGGTCTGCCTCGCTGAGGTCCGGCCGGATATCGGGGTTCTTGTCACGCCACGCGTTCCACGCGTCCACGCCCTGCTTGAGCAATGCGACGTGCTCGTCGTTCGCCATGGAAAGCGCCCCAAGGTCGCTGATACAAATATTCAGCAGGATGCAAGCGCTATGCAAGGCCGAGATGAGATTTGTACGGTGAGATGGCGCGGCGCGCTGCTCCAAATTCGACCGACCAGAACCACGGCGTTTCCTTGCTGTTGCCGGCTGTAGCATGGAAAATCCGACCGACGTTAAGCTTGCGACCGTCAGGAGCCGTATAGAAGACCGTGAAATCGGGCTGCGTGAATTTGTTAGGAACGATCGACAGAGTCATTGGCTCGGCCAGCGGGCGCGGCCTAGGTTACGCGGCCGTCCTCGAACACGATCAGTTTAGTGTGGCGCCGAAGTTACCTCTTAGTTCAGAGCGTTCTGAACGCTCGTGAACGTCGTGACGAGTTTGCCGCCGATGGCCTTCGCCTGCGTAAGGATGGCGATAGAGATGCCCACGGCAATAAGTTCGTATTCGATGGCCGTGGCACCCAACTTGTCATGACAAAAGCACTTGATCATCGACATTCTGTTCCTCCGGAGAACGAACGCCTTTCCCAACGCAGAACATATGAGGGAATTTCTGCAAATTATTGAAAATAACGATTAGATTTTTAGTTAAATTGTACACAAACCGGCCGCCGAGCAATGCTAGCATCAGGAAGACCCGCCGCCCGCCTGTCGGCGAAGATGGTCGCAATACCGGCGGACGCTATCTTCAAGGGGAAATAGTCGGGCAGAGCTGCGTTCGATGATGCCGGCCTTCGCCAAGTCGTAAATAATCTTCGGCGACACGCCAAAACAGCGCGCTAGGGTATTGGATGAGACCGCCGGAAGCGGGGCTCCTCGCCATTGGCGTGCTTATCTTTATCCTTGGTCACGAAATTGCATCACTGGTGAATGTTGTTGCCGCGCCGCTCGGTTCCAGAAACCTGACTCAACGATAACATAGGAAATCGCTGCAACGCCTCAAGGTGAGTAATGTCGCGATCGCTACCGCATTCGTTCCCGCTCAAACGCCTCTTGGATCCGCATCATGGCAGAATGCTTTGGGTTTTTGATCTTGAGCCAGCTCTTAGATGGGCCGGGCCGATAGGGCAGATCAACGCGCTTTGAGACGATGCCTTCTAGCCCAAGCTTGCAGGCGTGTTCAAAGATGCGGTCGCCATCGCCTTCGAGATGTTCGACGTACTCGATGCCGTCGCGGGGCCTTGCGAGCAATCTGGCGAGCCTCTTTTTGCGCTCAGCCAGAGGCTTCGCCCGATAGTCCTCGCCGTCTAATTCCAGCAGATCGAATGCGCAAAGCCGCACGGTCTCGTCAAAGCAATTGCTCCAAAGCTTGTCGAAGTCATGCATGCCGTTCGTGAAGCACATGGCTTCGCCGTCGAGCACCACTGAGGTCGCTCGCAATCTGTAAAGCGCTTCGGCAATGAGGGGATATTTCTTGCTCCAGTCGTAGCCCTGCTTGGTGTAGAGGCGCACGCGGCCGTCGACCTTCTGCGCCATGAGCCGGTAGCCGTCGTGCTTTACCTCATGAACCCACTGCTCGTCGGAGGGAGCCTTCATCGCCCTGGTGGGAAGGCAAGGCATATACGTACGCAGCACAGAGCCAAAATAGGTTTTTGAACTACGGACGCAAGCGCCGACCGTGAGTAGCTGCCTCGGAACCCTTCGCAAACTTAGGCGTCATATAGCTAGGCAGCTTCCATCTTCCCCCCGTTGCTGGGAGTTGTCGGCCCCGCGTGCGCCGCCCCCTGTGGCCGCGCGGGGTTCGTTTCGAGAAACCCCGCAAATAATTGGAGAGGACCTCGGTAATGAGTAAGTCGAAGGCTGTACTCGTTTTCTTGATGATGCTTTTTTCTGAGGCCGCTTAGCAGAAATGCTCGGCCATCCTGGCGGGTGCCCCCGACGAGCATTCTGTGGGTGCGGTGCCTCGGTTCACTTATTTGGACGGCCCGTTCGTGATCTATTCCTGTCATCCAATTGGCTAAAGTTTCCTCGTTCCGAGCCCGGTTACAACAAGGTTGCCGTGAGGCGCGGGCATGTGTTCGTTCTCAAACAGCACATCGGTGGTACGACTTGGCTGGTATACGATGCGAACAGCGGTGGGCGCGGCACGAGATTGCACCCGCGTTCGATCGCTGGTTACACGATCGTCAGTCCTAATGGGGGCCCGGGCTGACATTTGAAAACTTTGCGCTGCGGCAAACTGTGTTGTCCAAAAAATCGATATGGCTACGGGCGTAGCGGCCGTCATAAAATTTCTGCGTTCGGAAGCGGACCAGCCACTCGAACACCCCAGTAGGTTGCGTCGCCAATGAGACCTCGGCGCTGCCCCGCTCCGGGGTCTTTCCTATATCCGGCTGTCCAAACACTACGCAGGTAAGGTCTGATAGCGCACTGTAGGATATCGCGTGAACGCGCTCTGTCCGCCTTGGAGACAACGCCGACATGCCCCAAAGGCGACATTCGCATTTGGTAACGCAAGCAGACAAATTCCTGAAGTGCCTATTTATAAAGGATACAACTATAAGGGGTTGGTCGAGCGAAACTTAACGGTTGAAAACTACATTAGAAACTAAGTTTGTGTAGCCGGAGAAAGCAGTGCTCGATTTCCTGCTCAAGAACGCCAACATTGTTGCGATAAGAGTGGTTTTTTCACGTTCAGATTCCTTCTTGGGAAAGATGTGTTTGACCTAACCCTGGAGAAGAAATTATCGTAATCATTGCAAGCGCCGCTTGCGCATTGCGATACTGACAAGTCTATACGTCAGCAGCACGGACGGCTTCAGGGCTAGAGCGGAATTGTGATTAGGCCACACGACCGTCCTCAAAGGCGATCAGCTTGGTGCCGCGTTGCGCGCTAGAAAACCTCGACGAAGTCTTGTGGGTGTCGGTTTTGAGATAGCGAGCCGCGTCATATGCCGCTTCCCGCTGCTCGCGGAAAGTCTGACCACGCCATTGATTATGATGTCGAAGCCTTTGTTGTCAGGCAATGGTAGAGCCAATCTGAAGAATGGGATTTAGGTGGACTAAGGGCCAACTACCCTCGGGATGATAGCCGTTTAGCCTGACCCATGCATGGATACCGAAGTTCTGCATGAGCTAATAAGCTACGCGCTGGCGTTCGTCGCGCTCGCGTTATGCTTCTGGCATTCGTGCCCCATCTTCAACTAGGCCGTCCTAACGGGGGGCCGGGCTGAATTTGAAAACTTTGCGCTGCGGCAAACTGTGTTGTCCAAAAATTGATATGGCTCCGGCCTCGCGGCCGTCATAACATTTGTGCACGTCGGAAAGGGCTTTGAGCACCCGATCCGGTTGCGGGCCCCGCGCGAGAACCCGGCGCGACCCGCTCCGGGGTCTTTGCTTTCTCGACCCCCGTCAATTCTGAGCGTTGCGTGGGGCGCTGCGGGCCCAACGACCGCCCATTGCCGATGTTCATATGATGGGCCGCCAGCGGTAGGGGTCCGTCGCTGCGGCTTTACGGGGGAGGACAAATTGAACCACTACCGCATTGCAGTGTATTTGACAGTTATATTGGCCTTCCTTCAAATCGCATTTCTCTATTTGGCCGACATTTCGACCGGTGTTGGGCCAATGCTCTTCGCCACAGCTGCATTGTTGATAGGATAGTGGCTGCACAGCAACTTCATTCGATATGCTGCTGGTATCCTGTTCTTGATCTCGGAGGTGGGCATCATATGGGAATGGGCATTCGGGTACTTATAGAACGTAGAGCGTATTATTATTTTTGTTTCTTGCGATGGCTGTGGCCTTTGCTCTGCTTTAATGGCTATTCCTAGCGTAAGAAAATTTTCGGCGGATTTTGCGAAGCGCGTCTGGAGAACCGCCATACAATAACGCCTGCGAACAGTTCTGTTGAGCATCCTTGCTGTATTAACGCTGGTGGTGGTTTTTCTGGACACCATTGCTTTATTTCTTCTGCCTTACGTCAAAACTTTTGGGAAAAGTGGGAAAAGGAGAGGGGGCGACGTTAATTCGCTCGACCGCCAGAGGCCGCTCGGTATCATGAGCGCGCCGCGCGCGATCGGGCTGGCGATGCTGCGTGCGGCTGAGTAACGCCTGGAAGAGCAACGCAGTGTAAACGGGCAGCAAAGTATGAAACGGCATGGAAATGTGAAGGTAGAAAGTAGGGTTTGGAATGGTTGGAAGGAGGATAGTTGAAAAAGAATTTGGCGTCCCCACGGGGACTCGAACCCCGGTCTTCACCGTGAAAGGGTGATGTCCTAGGCCACTAGACGATGGGGACGCAGTGCGGCCTCCGGCGCGCGACGTATAAAGGCCCGCCGCCGGACCGGCAAGGATTCTCCACCAGTGCCCGGTGTTTTGCATCGAGGCCCAGGGTTCCCGGGGCGGCTGCGCCTTGCCCTTCTGCAAAAGCTCGACCGAATGCTTGTCGGGCGAGCGCACGAACGCCATGTTGCCGTCCCGCGGCGGCCGATTGATGGTGACGCCGCCCTTCATCAGCCGGTCGCAGGTCGCATAGATGTCGTCGACCTCGTAGGCCAGGTGGCCAAAGTAGCGCGCTTCGCCGTAGTCCTCGGTGTCCCAGTTGTAGGTCAGCTCGACGCAAGGCGCGTCCCGCCGGCCGGCGGCAAGCGCCTCCTTGGCGGCCGGCACGTCCTCCGGCGCTGCCAAAAACACCAGCGTGAACTTGTTCTTCTCATCCACCCGGCGGCGGACCTCCTGCAGGCCAAGCAGCTCGCAATAGAAGCGCATTGCCGCATCGAGATTGCGCACGCGCAGCATGGTGTGCAGAAATCGCATGGTGACCCTCTTTCGCTACTCCGACCGCCCGTCGGCTGAGTGAGGATACACCAATGATTGCTCCCGATCTTGCGACCGGCATCGACCGCCTGCGTGACATGGTCGACAACGCCAAGGTGGTGCTGGCCTTTACCGGCGCCGGCATCTCCACCGAATGTGGCATACCCGACTTTCGCTCGCCGGGCGGCATCTGGACCAAGATGCGCCCGATCGAATTCGGCGACTTTCTGGCCAGCCGGGAGATGCGGGACGAAAGCTGGCGGCGGCGCTTTGCCATGGAGGATCAATTCGGTAGCGCCAAGCCCGGCCGCGGGCATCGGGCCATCGCCAGCCTGTATCGCTCAGGCAAGCTGCCCGCCGTGATCACCCAGAACATCGACAATCTGCACCAGGCTTCGGGGATTGCGGGCGAGCACGTGGTCGAGCTGCACGGCAACACGACCTATGCGACCTGCCTGGATTGCGCCAAGCGCTACGAGCTTGCGTGGGTGCGGCAGCGGTTTGACGCGTCCAGCGGGCATTCGCCGGATTGTCCGGGCTGCGGTGGCTTCATCAAGACCGCGACCGTGTCGTTCGGCCAGGCGATGCCGGAGACCGCCATGCGGCGCGCGCAAGCTTTGACGGAATCGTGCGACCTGTTTCTCGCCATCGGCTCGTCGCTGGTGGTGTGGCCAGCCGCGGGCTTTCCGTTGGCTGCCAAACGCAACGGCGCGCAGCTCGTCATCATCAACCGCGACGAGACCGAGTTCGACGAGATGGCCGATCTCGTCGTGCATGACGACATCGGCGCGACGCTCGCGACCTTCATCGCACACTGATTCGATATTCGCAGCTTATGCACAGGGGAAACACACCCGGATTGCGCAAGTGCATTGATTTCTTTTCCATGAGGGTGCGAATGTTATCTTACTAAAGAGATTCGCATCGAAACGTCCATCAAGAGACGGCATTCAGGGCGGCAGCGTGCGGCGTCATGGCGTCGGACGGAATTCCAAAGGGGCTGGGGGTTGAACCGCAAACGGGCGGTGACGTTGCCGATGACTCGGCCGCCACTGTCATCGAGCTCTCCGGCGTCATCAAGTGGTTCGACGTCTCCAAAGGCTACGGCTTCATCGTGCCCGACAACGGGCTGCCTGACATTCTCCTGCATGTGACCTGTTTGCGCCGCGACGGTTTCCAGACCGCCTACGAAGGCGCGCGCGTGGTCGCTGAGGTGCTGCAACGGCCCAAGGGCTTGCAGTGCTTCCGTATCCTGTCGATGGACGAGTCGACCGCCATCCATCCCTCGACGCTGCCGCCGGCGCGGACCCACGTCACCGTCACGCCGACCAGCGGGCTCGAGCGCGCCCAGGTCAAATGGTTCAACCGGCTTCGCGGCTTCGGCTTCCTGACCCGCGGCGAGGGCACGCCCGACATCTTCGTCCATATGGAGACGCTGCGGCGCTATGGCATTGCCGAGCTTCGCCCCGGCCAGACCGTCCTGGTGCGGTTCGGACCGGGGCCCAAGGGCATGATGGCCGCCGAGGTGCGGCCGGACGGCGGGCCGCACGGCCCAGCCTCGCACTAACCGCGGTTTTTCGCGGATTTTCCAGGCGATCATGCGACTTTGCCGGCGGCGGACGCCGTTGTGCGGCCGCTTGCCGAACCGGGCCCCGATCTCGGCCCGGTTTCGTTGTGTTTTTGCCGCAGCATGCCTATTTCTTGCAGACCGACGCACTGCCCCGGGCGCCGTCCGCAAGGGGCGGTGTTTCGTTGTGGCGCTCTACGCATGAAGGACCCCCAGGCGTGATCCGAGTTGCTTTGAGATGGTTCGCGCGCGCCGCGCTCGTGCTGGCCGCGGCCGTGCCGCCCGCGGCGGTGTCGTCCGCAGCCTTGTCGTCCGCAGCCTTGGCCCAAGGCCTCCTGGAATCGCGCGAGTCGCTCTACAACAACATTTTCATCTTCGGTGACAAAGACACCGTCACCATGACCTTCGGGCAGAACAAGCGCTACTACACCGAAAGCAGCATGAAGCTCAGCGATCCGAGCGCGCTGACGGTCGACTACACGCGCCTCATGACGCTCGGCATCGCCTATCCGCCGAAGGTCGAGCGCATCCTCGAGATCGGGCTGGGCGGCGGCCGCACCGTCTCGTATCTCAGCGCCACATTGCCCGACGCCGGCATTTTGGCGGTTGAGCTGGACAAGGACGTTGTCGAGCTCGCCCGCAAGCACTTCAAATTCCGCGAGACGGCGCGGCTGCGCACGGTCGTGGCCGACGGTCGCTCGTTTCTGATGCGCGACAACGAAACCTGGGACGTCATCCTGATCGACGCCTATCGCGGGCCGTTCGTGCCGTTTCATCTCCTGACCAAGGAGTTCTACACCTTGGTCAAGTCGCGGCTCGCGCCCGGCGGCGTCGTGGTGCAGAACATCGAGCCCTCGACCATGCTGTTCGAACTCGGCGACTGCCACGCTGAAAAGCGTGTTTCCGTCGGTCGACCTCTATGACGGCGGCGGCAATGTCGTCGCCATTGGCTACGACGGGCCGTCGCTGCGCCAGGCCGACCTGATGCAACGCGCCGCCGCCGCGCAGGAGCGCTATAACCCACGCTACGACCTGCGCACCATGGCCGGCGCGCGCCGAGTGTTCGGTCAGCCGAGCGGCAAGGTCCTGACCGACGACTTTGCCCCGGTCGAGACCATGCGCTCGATCGAGCAGAACAACGAAAAATGGAAGGAGCAGACCGAGGCGCCGCGTTGACGGGGGCGCCCCGGCAGCGGCCATCGGCGGCGCGGCTTGGCGCGTCCGTTGCCAGCGGCGCGCCCGCGTGGGAGTTTGCATCTGTGGGCGGCGGGAGTGACTGATGCGGCCGTGGAAAAGCTTCGTCTGCGCCGTCGCAGGCCTCCTGCTCGCGGTTGCGGTGCGGCCGCTCGGCGCGGCCGATCAGCTGCTCGAGCAGCGCGAGTCGCTCTACAACAACATCTACGTCTTCCGGGACGGTGACACCGTCACCATGAGCTTCGGCAAGAACAAGCGCCTCTATGCCCAGAGCGGCATGAAGCTGAGCGAACCCCAGACGCTGCTTTACGAATATTCGCGCGCCATGACCATCGGCATTGCCTATGCGCCGAAGCTCGATCGCATCCTCGAGATCGGGCTCGGCGGCGGCATCAACGCCTCCTACCTGCACGCCGCCTTGCCGGCGGCGCAAATCCTCACGGTCGAGCTCGACCAGGAGGTGGTCGATCTCGCCAAGAAATACTTCAACTACACCGAAACCGAGCGGCGCCGCGCCGTGGTGGCGGATGGCCGGGCCTACCTGCTGCGCGACACCGGCAAATGGGACATCATTTTCCTCGACGCCTACCGGCGCGGCTTTGTGCCGTTTCATCTGGTCACCAAGGAGTTCTTCGCGCTGGTCAAGTCGCGGCTCAACGCCGGCGGCATTGTGGTGCAGAACATCGAGCCGTCCACCATGCTGTTCGAATCCGCGACCGCGACGCTGCACAGCGTGTTTGCCTCGATCGATGTCTACGATGGCGTCGAAAACGTGATCGCCGTCGGCTACGACGGCCCGCCGCTCAAGCAATCGGAGCTGCTGGCGCGCGCCGCCAGGGCGCAACAGCAATACAAGCTGCGCTATGATCTGCGCGCCATGGCGGCCCAGCGGCGCGTGCTGCGAAAATCGGCCGGCAAGGTCCTGACTGACGATTTCGCGCCTGTCGAAACGCTGCGCGCAATCGAAATCAACAACGAAAAGTGGAAAGAACAGACGGAAGCACCCCGCTGATGCCGCTCTCCTACACCCGCGGAGTTCTGCTGCTCGCTCTCGCCCTCGTGCTCGGCTTTGCGCTGATGGGCTTCGAGATGCTGGGCAGCCGCTACCTCTATCCGTATTTTGGCGGCGGCATCAACACCTGGGCCTCGCTGATCGCGACCGTGCTGGTCGCGCTGATGCTCGGCTATCTGCTCGGCGGCGCGCTGGTCGACCGCACCATGAGCCCGCGGTTGTGCGGCATGCTGCTGGTGATCGCGGGGGTTTACCTGTTCACGGTGCCGCTTTGGGTCGATCCGCTGTTTGCCTGGATGCTTGGCAGCGTCGGCGACGGCATGGCCGGCATCATCCTCGCCGCCACGCTGCTGTTGCTGCTGCCGCTCACGCTGATGAGCGTGTTCACCCCGTTCGCGGTGCGGCTGTTGCTGACCTCGATCACGGTCGGCGGCCGGCTGGTCGGTTTCGTCTACGGCGTGTCGACCATCGGCAACGTGCTCGGCACGCTGATCACGACCTTCGTGCTGGTGCCGTCGTTCGGCTCGCGCGCGCTCACCATGGTGTTTGCCGCCGTCACCATCGTTTGCGGCGTGGTCATGATCGCCAGCGACCGCTTTCTGCGCGAGCAGGATGCATGACCGGGCGGGTGTTGGGTCTCGCGGCCCTGCTGCTGGCCGGCGCGGCCGCGGCCGAGCCTGCCGTGGTGGCATCGGGCTCCTATCCCGAGGGCCTGCTGTGGCACGGCGGGCGCATGTACTTCACCGAAATGGGCGCCGATCAGGTGACCATCATCGAAAACGGAACGACACGGCCGTTCTGGCGCGATGGTGGCTGCGGGCCGACATCGATCGCGCCGTTCGGGCCGGCTGGTTTCCTGGTCAACTGCCATCTCGGCAAGATGGTGGTGGAGGTCTCGGCATCGGGGGCGACTGGCCGCCGCTTTCGCACCGCGGCTGGCGGCACGCCGATCCAGGACCCGAACGCGTCGGTCGGCGACGGCGAGGGCGGCGTGTTTTTCTCGGACTCCGGGCTGTTCAGCCTGCAAGCTCCGGCCACCGGCCGCGTCTACCACGTCACCGCCATGGGGGTGATGACGGAGGTCGTAGGCCAGATCCGCTACGCCAACGGTGTCAACTTCGACCCCGCGAGCCGCACGCTTTACGTCTCCGAGCATCTCGGCCGCCGCGTGCTGGCGCTGACGCTCGACCGGCGCCGGCAGGTCACCGCCAAGCGGGTGTTCGTCGAATTCGCGCAACATCCGGCGACGCGCGAATACTCCTATCCACTGGCGGGACCGGACGGCATCGCGCTCCATCCGGGCTATGTCGCGATTGCCGAATATGGCGAGGGCCGCGTCCATCTGTTCGATCGCGACGGCCGCCACGCCAATACGCTCAAGGTCGCCATGCCGTTCGTCGACACCGTGGCCTGGGACGGCACCGGTCATCTCTACGCCGGCGGCTCGTTCCAGAACAGGCAGCCGCCGTTCGAAGGCGCGGTGGTGCGATTTGCGCCAGGCGAATGGGAGCGGCCGCGTTAGCGATCGAATGCGTTGCGCATTGACCCGGAGCGGCGGTCCGTGCGATTTACTGCCCGCACCGGGGCATAGCGCAGCCTGGTAGCGCGGCTGCTTTGGGAGCAGCAGGTCGCAGGTTCAAATCCTGCTGCCCCGACCAGCCTTCGCGCCTTCGGCGCTTCGGCTCGGCAGAGCCAGCCTCGTGCGAAGGCTGCCGCGCCGAAGCTCCGTAGGAGCGTAGGCGGGCGATACTGAACAGTCACTTCGAGTGGAACCGCCGATGACCGCACGCATCTACAAGCCGGCCAAGACCGCCATGCAGTCCGGCCAGGGCAAGACCCGCGACTGGGTGCTGGACTATGAGCCGGAAGAGCCGCGCGTGGTCGAATTGCTCATGGGCTGGACCAGCTCCGGCGACATGAAGGGGCAACTCCGCCTGCGCTTCGACACCAAGGAGGAGGCCGTCGCCTACGCCGAGCGTCACGGCATTCCGTATCAGGTGTTCGAGGCCAAGGCCGCCGCCCGCCGCGGCCTGTCCTATGCGGACAATTTCGCCTTCAACCGGCGCGGCGCCTGGACGCACTGACCGGTAGTAGGGGGCTAGGCCGCGGTGCCTTCGGCATCGGCCTGCCGCACCATCACGCGTTGCTTCAGCAGTCCGATGAAGCGCTCCTCCGGCATCGGCTGGCCGAGCAGGAAGCCTTGGCCGAGATCGCAGCCCATGCTGAGCAGCGCCATGGCGTCGGCGGCGTGCTCCAGGCCGATGCCGACCGCCAGGCTGCCGAAGCTGTGGGCGAGGTCGATCACGGTCTTGCAGATCGGCGCATGCACCTTGTCGGTGCCCACCCCGACGACAAACGAGCGATCCAGCTTCATTTCGACGAACGGCAGCTCCTTGAGCTTCATCAGCGCGGCGTAGCCCTTGCCGAAGTCGTCGATCGCGAGCTTCACGTTGTGCTCGGCGAGCTTCTGGGTCATCTCGTTGGCGAGGCCGATCTCGTTCACGATCTGCTCCTCGGCGAGATCGAACACCAGGCCCGGCCAGTTGGTGGTCTGCGGGCGATAGGTCCGCACGATGTCGCCGACCGGCAGCTTGACCAGCGCGGTGATCGAGACGTTGACCGCGATCCGCAGATTGACGCCGAGCCGCGACAAGTTGAGCCCGGACTTGAGCGCGCTCACCATGCCTTGCTCGGCGAGCGACACCAGCGCGGCCTCGTCGGCGCCCGGCATGAACGCGCTCGGCGGCAGTACGCCGTGTTGCGGATGGCGCACGCGCGCGAACGCCTCGGCGCCGGCGAGCTGCTTTTTGCGCAAGTCGATCTTCGGCTGATACCAGAATTCGAGCCAATTCTTTTCGAGCGCCTCGGCAAGGCCGATCTTGACATCGGCCGGCGGCGTCCGATGGCCGAGCTTCTGCTCGAACACGATCTTCTGGATGGTCGACGTTTCGAACGGCTTCTTCAGCGGCGGCAGCATCTTGAGCTTGTACGGCTGGCCGACCTGCCGCACCGTGTCGAGCACGGCTGCGCCGCGGCCGCTGATCAGCTGCACGAGCCCGGTGTAGCCGGCCTTGCCCAAGGCGTCGACCGATTGGATGGCGTCCTGAACCTCGACGTTGACGTTGAGGAAGATCAGGTCCGGCGCCCGCCGAAAGCGCGCCTTGCGCAGCGAGGCGCCGTCGGCGAATTCGATGGTGTCGATGCCGTGGCCTTGCAGGATCAGCGAGATGAACTGGCGGACGCTGCTTTCGGAATCGACGACGAAAGCCAGCGGCGTATACGTGCCGCCGCCTATCGGCGCGGCGTCGGCAGCGGGAGTGGCTGGTGGTGTCGGCTCTGCGGTCATGGTGAACACCCGACCGCCGTTTGCGATCGGTCTTAGGGCTATAGCCTTGCGGCTATAAGTGCGCCGCGGCGGTTAATTAAAGATTGCGGTCGAGCGGCCGGTCGCCCCTATACTGGGCCCGCGAGGCGTCGCGCAGGGCGACGCCACATGAGATCGGCGGCTGTACCATGCCTTCCAACATGCGTTTCATGAATCCCGAGACCATCGCCAAGCCGGGCGGCTACACCCACGTGGTCGAGGTCGTCGGACCCGGCCGGATCGTCTACATCGCCGGCCAGCTCGGCCTGAAGCCCGATGGCAAGATCGCCGGCGACTTCCGCGCCCAGGCGGTGCAGGCGTTCGAGAACCTCAAATCCGCGCTCGCCGCGGTCGGCGCCACGTTCAACGACGTCGTGAAGCTCAACAATTATCTGCTCGACATCCCGGCCAATCTGTCGATCTACCGCGAGGTGCGCGACCGCTATGTCAACACCGCGCAGCCGCCGGCCAGCACGACTGTCGGCGTGCCCGCGCTGGCACGGCCCGACGCGCTGTACGAGGTCGAGGCGGTGGTGATGCTGGCGAAGTAGGTGGGCCACAAACTCCGCTCATTCCCGCGCAAGCGGGAATCCAGGAGCTGGTTGTTCGGCCTATCGATCTGTTGTCCTGGGTCCCCGCCTTCGCGGGGACGAACGGAGCGCTAGCCCACCGCGTTCAGCACCTTGCCGCCGGCGGTCACCGGCTTGGCGTCGATCAGCGCGAATGCGATGACGCACGGCGCGTTGCCGTTGTTGATCCAGTTGTGGATCGTGCCGCGTTGCACCAGCACGTCGCCGGCCTTGAGATGGATCATGGCGCCGTCCATCTCCATGTCGATCTCGCCTTGCATGATGATGGCGTAGTCGATCGAATCGGTGCGGTGGTTGCGCGCCTGCACACCGGGGCTGAACTCGACCACCCGCAGGATGGTGCCGCCGGCGAGCGTGGTGCCGACCTGGCGCTGCGCGGCGTCGTCCTGGCCGTCGTTGTCGACCGGAAATCCCTCCGTGGTCCAGATCGGCGCGACCATGGCGCCGGGCCGGCCGACGCGCAGGTTGCCGACCACCTCGTCGATCCTGACGATCGCCTTGCCGTTTGAGTCGTGACCGGTGATCACGCGACGAACCTTGAGTGCCATGATTTCCTCCTGTCAGCCTGACTTGTAGCCGGAGCGGTCGAGATTCTCGAGCGTGGCCTGATATTGCTTTGGCACCTCGCAGCCGCAGCGCAGGTGCCAGCGCCGCACCAGATAGCTGAACGCATTGCCCTGCGAGTCGCCGCGGTTGGTGCGGGCGCGCTTGGCGGCCAATTCCTCCTCCTTGACGAACAGCTTCGGCCCGCCGGCGTTTTCGGCGAGCAGCTGGATGCGGCAGGCGCGTTCGAGCTTGATCGCCAGAAACACCGCGTGCTCGATGGTGCTGCCGGCGGCGACGATGCCGTGGTTGCGCAGGATCAGCACGTTGCCTTTGCCGAGCGTCTTCGCCACCGCCTTGCCGCGCGGCTGGTCGGTGATCAGGTCGGTGGTCTCGGAAAAAATCGGCACGCCGGCCGAGAACATGGTGCCGTCGTTGCTCATGGCCGACAGCGCCTTGCCGAGCGAGGAAAAGGCGATGGCGTGCTCCGGATGGGTGTGGATGACGCAATTGACGTCCGGCCGCGCGCGCAGCACCTCGGAGTGGATGTAGACCTCGTTGTGGCGCGGCCATTCGCCGGAAAGCTTTTCACCCTCGATGTCGACGGTGATGATGTTGTCCGCCGTCATCTCCTCGAGGCCGAGCGTGCCGGGCTTCATCAGGAAGCGATTGGGATTGTCCGGCAGCCGCGCCGAAATATGGCCCCACACGTAGTCGCCCTGGCCTTCGTCGACCAGGACACGGCCGGCATGAATGATCTTCTCGCGCAAAGCGTCGGTCATGATGTCTGTCCCATTTGCTGTCTGACGTGAACTGAATGTCCCCGCACCACGTCGATCAAGGCGTGGGCGTCGGCAGGCTCGGCGTCGGCGCGCCAGGCCACATGTCCGTCCGGCCGCACCAGCACCAGGCGGCGCTCGTAGGCCGCCAAGATCTGCGGCTCGCGGCGATGAACGCTGCGCAACGGCACGCCGCGCCGCGCCGCCGCGGCCTCGATTTGCCTGGCCGCGGGCGGGTCCGGGCCAAGCCGGAGCAGCGTGAAGCCACGGCCGTACAGGTCGAGGGTCGAACGCCCGTCATCGAGAACGACATGCGGCGCGCGGGCGCCGGGCCGGGCGGTCTGGGTGTAGGGATGCGACGGATCGGGCGGCGCCGGCGTGCCGTCGGGCCACACGATCGGTGAATTGTCATAGCGATAGCCGAGCATCACGCCGTTGGCGAACCATTCGTGCCGCATGATCGCGGCAAACCAGTCGCCGTATTCCTTGCGCGCGGCGTCGCCGGCGACGCCCGGCTCGAACACCGCAGGCCCGGGCAGGCGCTGCCGGGTCGCCAGCATGCGGCCAAGATTGCGGCTCGCCTCGGCGACGTTGCGCAGGCCGATCGGCCGCCGCTCGGTCTCGTAAGAACGGAGCAGGTCGGCGCCGCCCCAGCCCTGGCTGACGGCGTCGAGCTTCCAGCCGAGGTCGACCGCATCGCCGATGCCGGTGTTCATGCCAAAGCCGCCGGTCGGCGACATCAGGTGGGCGGCGTCGCCGGCGATGAAGACGCGGTCGGTGCCGTAGCGGTCGGCAACGAGTTCCCGGCGCACCCAGCGCATAACGGACAGGATCTCGTAGTCGAAGTCGCGGCCCATCGCGCGCTTCAGCGCAGCGCGAATGTCATCCTCGGTGTGGGTGATCTTCTGCGGCGTGCCGACAATCGACATGCGGAAGCGGTCGGCGCCGTTGACCGCGACGATGGTCAGCCAGACGCCCTCCGGCCCGATGAAGATGAAGCGGTAGCCCTTGCCCTTGTCGTGCAGCTCGGAAAAATTCCGGCACCGGAACAGCACATTGGTGGTGTAGGTCAACGCCGGATTGCCGCTCATGCCGATGCCGAGCCGCTCGCGCACGGTCGAGCCGCCACCGTCGGCGCCGACCATGTAATCGGCCTCGATGGTTTCGGTTGCACCGGTGACGCCGTTGCGGATCTCGGCGCGCACGCCGCCGCTGGTTTCGGCAAACGAAATCAGCTCGCAATTGTAATGCAGCGTGACCTGCGGAAAGCTGCTGGCGAAGCGCCGCAGGATCGGATCGAACATGTCCTGCGGCACGCGCTCGCGCTTGCTCGGGCTTTCCGGCGGGCAGGGCTCGAAGCCGCGACCGGGAAACGGCTCGCGGCCGAGCTCATAGCCGTTCAGGCCGGTGACGTAGATGTAATCCTGCGGATAGTCGGGCGGGTAGGGCGCGTCGCGCACCCAGTCGACAATGCCCCAACGCCGGCAGAACTCCATGGTGCGGACGCCGACCAGGTCCATCTTCGGCTGCTCGATCGCGCCGTCGGTCTTCTCGATCAGCGTGCAGGACACGCCGCGCCAGCCGAGCTCGCCTGCAAGCGCCAAGCCGACCGGCCCGCCGCCGACGATCAGCACGACGCGCGCTCATTTGTACTTCTGCTCCATCGCCTGGAAGTCGGCCATGCCGACCAGGCGTTGCCGCTCGGCGAAGCTCGCCAGCAGGTCCTTGGCGCCGCCGACCTGGCCGTTGGCTTTCAGATGTCCGAGCGCCCGCTGCATACCCAGCACTGCCGCCTGCAGCGCGGTGTTGGCGTAGATCACGCCGGCGAAGCCGAGCGTCTTCAGCTCGTCGTTGCGCAGCTCCGGCGTCTTGCCGCCGATCACCACGTTGATGAGCTGCGGCCAGGGTAGGCGCGCAATGGTCGCGATCTGCTCAGGCGAAATCGGCGCCTCGACGAAGCCCACGTCGGCGCCGGCCTCGTGAAAGGCGTGCGCCCGGTCGATCGCGGCGTTGAAGCCTTCGACCGCAATGGCGTCGGTGCGCGCCACGATCATCAGCCTAGGATCGCTGCGGGCGTCGACCGCGGCCTTGATCTTTTGCACCATCTCGGCCGCCGGGATGACCTCCTTGCCTTCGAAATGGCCGCAGCGCTTGGGGAACACCTGGTCTTCGATCTGGATCGCATCGGCACCGGCGCGCTCCAGCGCCTGGATGGTGCGGCGCATGTTGAGCGCGTTGCCAAAGCCGGTGTCGGCGTCGACCATCAACGGGCCTTCGAACACCTCGCGGATCGCGCCGACGTGATCGACCAGCTCGGTCAAGGTCACCAGGCCATTGTCCGGGATACCGAGGAAACTGTTGGCGATGCCGGCGCCGGTTACGTAGGCGGCGGAAAATCCGCAATCGGCCACCACGCGCGCCGCCAACGCATTCGCCACGCCGGGCAGGATGAGCGCTGCGCCAGGCGTCAGGGCTGCATGGAAGTCGCGGCGAACGGGTTGCGGCATGGTTATTCCCGGACGGGATTTAAGCATATCCCGTGGCTCACGGAATCAGCACCACCGAGCCGGTGGTCTTGCGCGCCTCGACGTCGCGGTGCGCCTGCGCGGTCTCGCGCAGCGGATAGCTGTGGTTGATCTCGATCTTGATCTTGCCGCTGCCGACCATGGCGAACAGGTCGTTCGCGGTCTCCAGCAGTTCGGCGCGCGACGCGGTGTAGTGGATCAGGCTCGGGTGGGTGACGAACAGCGAGCCCATGTGGCCGAGTTCGCGCACCGAGACCAGCGGCGGATCGCCGGATGATTCGCCGAACGAGGCGAGGATGCCGCGCGGGCGCAGGCACTTGAGCGAGCTTTCGAAGGTGACGCGGCCGACCGAGTCATAGACCACCGGCACGCCCTTGCCGCCGGTGAGTTCGCGCACCTTGGTTTCGAAGCCGTCGTAGCGCAGCACGTGGTCGCAGCCGTGGGCGCGCGCCACCGGCGCCTTGTCGTCGCTGCCGACGGTGCCGATCACGGTCGCGCCGAGCTGCTTCGCCCATTGGCTCATGATCAGGCCGACGCCGCCCGCAGCAGCATGGATCACGATGGTGTCGCCGGGCTGCACCGCGTAGGTCGCCTTGAGCAGATAGCGCGCGGTCAGCCCGCGCACCATCATCGAGGCGGCGGTGCGGTCGTCGATCTCGTTCGGCAGCTTGAGCACGCGCGCGGCCGGCGCATTGCGGGCCTCGGCGCAGGCGCAGTCCGGCCGGGCCACGGTGGCGACCCGGTCGCCCGGCTTGAAATCGCCGACGCCGGGCCCGACCGCCTCGATCACGCCGGCGCTTTCGGTGCCGAGCCCGGACGGCAGTTGGGCCGCGTGCTGGCCGCGCCGCACCAGAATGTCGCGGAAGTTGAGCGCCACCGCGCTGTGTCGGATGCGCACCTCGCCCGGGCCGGGCTCGGCGAGCGGCACGTCCTCGTAGCGCAGCACCTCCGGCCCGCCGGTCTGGTGGAAGCGGATCGCCTTCATCGGAAGCTCCTTGGTGCCAGTGATCGCACGGATATCGCGGGCGAAAAAGACCCTCCGAAACGCTTGCAGCAGTTGCCTCGTCAAGGCAGCATGAATGCTCGCGGCAACGGAGGTCGATCATGGCAAAGGCGGCAGTCAAAGCGCGTGCGCGTGCCCGCAGGGTTCCGCGTGCGAAAGAGCGCGGCGAGGGCGCGCCCAAAGGCTGCGCCGGCGCGGCGCATGCAGAAGTTCGTCGTCAGTCATCTCGACCCGAAGGACTTCAAGACCGACGGGCTGCGCAATTACGCCCAATACCGCGATCTGGGCGTCAAGGACGCCACCCACGGCTTGGCGGTGGCGCATGTCGTCAAGTTCATCGGACCTTGCGATCCGAAGGTCGTTTCAAAGATGCATCTGCACAAGGCCGAGTTCCAGATGATCTACGTGCTCAAGGGCTCGATGACCACCGAGTTCGACGGCCACGGCGTGCACACCATGAAGGCCGGCGATTCCTGGCTGCAGCCGCCGAGCATCAAGCACAAGGTGCTGAACTATTCCGACGACTGCGAGGTTCTTGAGATCGTCATGCCGGGAAATTTCAAGACCGTCGAGCTGGAACAATAGCGCCGCCAACAGGCGCAGCGTCATGTTGGCCAACACCAAGGCGCCGAGCGGGGAGGAGATGGTGGCGCGCGCCCGCGCGCTGATCCCGACGCTGGCCGATCGCGTGCTGCAGGGCGAGCGCGAACGACGCTTGTCGAACGAGACCATCGCCGACATGCAGGCGGCGGGCTTGTTCCGCGTGCTGCAGCCCAGGCGCTGGGGCGGCTATGAGCTCGACATCCTGACCTACTTCGAGTGCCAGATGGCGCTCGGCGAGGGCGACATGTCGGTCGCCTGGGTCTATGGCGTGGTCGGCGTGCATCCCTGGCTGCTGGCGCTCTACGACGACCGCGCGGCGGCCGACGTCTGGGGCAAGGACGATTCGACTCTGATTTGTTCCTCGTTGATGCCGGTCGGCACGGCGCTGCCTGCCGACGGCGGCTTCCGGTTGAGCGGCCATTGGAAATACGCCAGCGGCTGCGAGCACACCCAATGGGCCTTCCTCGGTGGCGTGCCGCCCGGCGGCGCGATGGAGGAGCGGCGCATCTTTCTCGTGCCGCGCGGCGATTTCGAGATCGTCGACGTCTGGCGCGTGGCCGGCCTCAAGGGTACCGGTAGCCACGACATCGTGGTCAAGGACGCGTTCGTGCCGGCCCACCGGACGGTGAAATTCTCCGACAATTTCCGCGGCTGGGGACCGGGCCTTGCGACCAACAGCGGGCCGCTTTATCGGCTGCCGTTCGGCCAGGTGTTCTTCCGCGGCGTTTCGACCGGCGCGATCGGCGCGCTGCAAGGCATGCTCAACGCCTATCTCGATTACGGCAAGAAGCGCATCAGCCGGCTGTCGGGCACGCCGACGTCGGAGGATCCGTTGATCCAGCAGACCTGCGCTGAGACCGCCTGCGCGCTCGACGAGATGAAGACCATCCTGCACCGCAACTTCCGCAATCTCGAAACCTATGCGGCGCGCGGCGAGATGCCGCCGCTGAAGCTGCGCATGGAGTACAAGTTCCACAACGCCTGGGTGGCCGAGCGCTGCACGCAGCTCGCAGCGCGGCTGTTCAAGGCGACCGGCACGGTCGGCATCTTCGAGGATCAGCCGTACGGCCGGATCCTCGCCGACATCAACACCGCGCGTCAGCACATCTCGAACCAGTTCGAGGCCAATGGCCGGAGCTACGGCGCCGCGCTGTTCGGCGTCGAGCAGACCAAGGACCTGGTGCTGTGATCTTGCTTAGGACGCTGGCGGTCGCGGCCGCCTTACTCGCGGCCAATGGCGCGCGGGCCGAGGACTATCCGACTCGCCCGATCACCGTCGTGGTGCCGACCGGGCCGGGCGGCGGCATGGAGATGGTCGCCCGCCTGTTCGCGCCCAAGCTCGAGCAGAAATTCGGCAAGCCGCTGGTGATCGAGAACCGGCCGGGGGCGGGCACCAACATCGGCGCCACCGCGGTGGCGCGCTCGGCGCCCGACGGCCACACGCTGCTGATGGCGACGTCGTCCACCATGGCGATCAATGCCAGCATCTACAAAAGCCTGCCGTTCGACCCGATCAAGGACCTGATGCCGGTCGTGCTCTACGCGCGGGTGCCGTTCGTGCTGGTGGTGCATCCGTCGTCGCCGGCGCAGACCGCCGCCGACCTGGTGCGGCTCGCCAAGGACAAGCCCGGAGCCTTGAGCTTCGGCACCTCCGGCACCGGTACGGCGTCGCACCTGTTCGCCGAGCTGTTCAAGATGCAGACCGGCATCGAGGTCACCCACGTGCCCTACAAGAGCATGACCCAGCCGCTCAACGACGTGCTGGGCGGGCACCTGCAATACATGTTCAGCGATCTGTCGCCATCGCTGCCGCTGATCCGGGACGGCAAGCTGCGCGCGCTCGGGGTGACCTCGGCTGCGCGCGTGCCGACCGCGCAGGAGCTTCCGACCCTCGCCGAGGCTGGCGTGCCGGGCTTCGAGGCAGTGGCCTGGCTGATGGTGGTGACGCGCGCCGGGCTGTCGCCGGACATTCTCAACCGGCTGCATGTCGAGCTGAAGGGCGTGCTGGCGCAACCCGAGGTCCGCGACCAGATCGCCCGCCTCGGCATGATCCCGGTGGATTCCCCGCCGCCGGACGAGCTGCACCGCTACGTCGGCACCGAAACCGAGCGCTGGCGCAAGATCGTGCAGCAGGCCGGCGCCGCCGGGATCGAATAGCGCCATTCCAACGGACAAGTGCTCCGCGCTAAACTGGGTCGCGCCCCACGGGAGTAAACCATGAAAATCTGCCGCTACGACGATGATCGGCTCGGGATTGTGATCGGCGACCAGGTCCACGACGTGACCGCGGCGCAGACCGAGATCAGGGCCGCCGCGCCCTACGCCGGCAAGGTCGATGCCGTGGTAGCGGCGCTGCCGGCCTGGCGCTCCAAGCTCGAGCAGATGGCCAAGGCCGCGCCCGGCAAGCCGCTGTCGCAGGTCAAGCTGCTGTCGCCGGTGGCGCGGCCGCCGAAAATTCTTGCGGCGCCGACCAACTACGGCAAGCACATCGAGGAGATGCAGAAATTCCGCGACACCGTGCCGGGGCTGGCGCGGTTTTCGCCCGACATCGAGAAGGCCGGCATCTTTCTCAAGGCCAACACCTCGCTGGTCGGTCCGTCGGAGGGCATCCCGATGCGCTTTCCCGACCGGCGCAACGACCATGAGGCCGAGCTTTGCCTGATCATCGGCAAGCAGGGCAGCGACATCCCGAAGGAGAAGGCCTGGGACTACATCGCCGGCTATTCGCTCGGCCTCGACATGACCGCGCGCGGTCAGGAGGACAGGAGCTTCCGGAAATCGATCGACGGCTACACCGTGCTCGGTCCGTGGATGGTGACCGCCGACGAGATCCCCAATCCTGCCGACGTCGATTTCGTGCTGCACGTCAACGACGAGAAGCGGCAGGAGAGCAACACCAAGTTCCTGATCTTCGACATTCCGCGGCTGATCGAGTTCGCCTCGCAGTTCTACACGCTCTATCCCGGCGACGTGTATTTCACCGGCACGCCGGAAGGCGTCGGGCCGGTGAAGCCCGGCGACTGGATCAAGCTCAACTCGCTGCCGCAGCTCGGCGAGCTGCGCATCCAGGTCCGGGCGCATCAAAAGTAGGGGCGGAACGACCCATGATCGACATCAGACGCGCCGGCCACGCCACCTTCACCACGCCCGATCTCGATCGGCAGGTGGCTTACTACTCCGACATGCTCGGCCTGATCGTGACCGAGCGCGGCAAGGACCAGGCGTTCCTCGCCACCCGCACCGGGCTCGAAGCGATCGCGCTCGAGCGCGGCGACAAGGTCGATCTGACGCGCTTGTCGTTCCAGGTCGCGCCGGAAACCGACTTTGCGGCGTTCGCGCGCACGCTGTCCGAGCACGGCATCAAGAGCGAGACGCGGAACGGCATTTCGCCCGGCGCCGCGCGGGCGCTGGTGTTCACCGACGTCAAGGGTACGGTGATCGAGCTCTACTCCGAATATCAATTCGCCAAGGACGACGGCAAGCAGGCCGCCATCACGCCGCTCAAGCTCGGCCACATCGCGCACCGCGTTGACGACGTGCAGAAGACCGTGAAGTTCTACACCGACGTGATGGGCTTCCGGGTGTCGGACTGGCACTCGGATTATTTCTGCTTCATGCGCTGCAGCGTCGACCATCACACCGTCAATTTCGTCTATGACGCGAAGCCCCAGCTCCATCACATTGCCTTCGAGGTGCGCGACTGGTCGGAGCTGCACCGCGCCGGCGACTTCCTGGCCAAGAACGGCACTCATCTGGTGTGGGGGCCGCAGCGACACATCATCGGCCACAACATCGCGGCCTACCATCGCAATCCCGATTATGTGCGCGTCGAGCTCTATTGCGAGATGGACCAGATGGTCAACGAGGCGCTCGGCTATTTCGAGCCGCGGCCGTGGCACCAGGACCGCCCGCAAGTTCCCAAGGTCTGGCCGAAGGACACGTTGCGCAGCTACTGGGGCTTCGGCTCGCACGGCACGTTCCCGGGCTATCCGTGATGCGGGCGCAGGCGGCTGCGGCGGCCGATCGCGATGCCGAGTGGCGCGCCTTCGTGGCGCGGATCGATGCCGCGCAGGAGGCGTTCGCGCACGGCCGCCCCGACGAATTCAAGGCGCTGTGGGCGCACACCAGCGACGTGACGCTCGCTGGCGGCCACGGCGGCGTGGTCGAGCGCGGTTGGGACAAGGTGGGGGCTCGCCTCGACTGGGCCAGCCCGACATATCAGGACGGCGATCGCAGCAACCAGATCATCAGCAGCCATGTCGGCGACGATTTCGCCTATCTCGTTCGCAACGAGGTCATTGAAGCGAAGATCGGCGGTCGGTCGGATCGCCAAAGGCAGGAGCTGCGGGTGACGATGGTGTTCCGCCGAACCTCGGAGGGCTGGCGCATCGTCCACCGCCACGCCGATGCCCAGACCAGCGCCTCGTTGCGGAGCAAGCCATGAAGCTCGGGTTCTTCACCATGCCGGTGCATCCGCAGGGCCGCAACTACGCGCAGACGCTGAAGGAGGACCGCGAGGCGTTCATCCTGGCCGACCGGCTCGGCTACACCGAAGGCTATTGCGGCGAGCATCTGACCGACGCGGTCGAGAACATCCCCAACAGCCTGATGTTCATCGCGACCTTGCTCGACGCCACCAAGCAGATGAAGGTCGGCACCGCGGTCGCGAACCTGCCGTTCAGCCATCCGGTGATCATCGCGTCCAACGTTGCGATGCTCGACAACCTGTTCGAGGGCCGCTTCATCCTCGGCATCGGCGCGGGCGTGCTGCCGTCCGACTCCGAGGCGATGGGCCTGATGGGGCAGGACCGGCAGGCGATGTTCGTCGAGGCCATCGACCAGGTGCTGGCGATCTGGGCTGGCGAGGCGCCCTACGACATCAAGGGCAAGTTCTGGAACGTCTCGACGGTCAAGACCAACTGGCCGGAGGTCGGCGTCGGCTCGATTGTGAAACCGTTTCAGAAACCGCATCCGTTGATCGTCGGCACCGCGTCCGACCCGGAGTCCAAAGGCGTGATCGCGCTCGGCAAGCGCGGCTGGGGGCCGGTGTCGTCGAACCTGCTGCACGTCAATTGCCTGCCGAACCACTGGACGAACTACGCCAAGGGCGCGGCCGAGGTCGGCCGCAAGGCCGACCGCGATATCTGGCGGGTGGCGCGCTCGATTTTCGTCGCCGACGACGAGGCGACCGCGCGCGCCTACGGCGGCGACGATGCGCGCAGCCCGTACCGTTTCTATATGCGGCAGCTCCTGGCCAAGGTCGGCCGCGCCAAGCGGCTTGGCTCATTGAAGAGCCGCCCCGACATGCAGGACGAGGACGTCACGCTCGACTATGCGGTCGAGAACGTCGTGATCCGCGGCACGGTCAACCAGGTGGTCGACAAGATCCTCGCCATGCACGAGGTGATCGGCGATTTCGGCACCTTGCTCTATTGCGGCAAGGACTGGACCGACGTGGCGCTCGGCCGCCGCTCGATGGAGCTGATGGCCGAGAAGGTGATGCCGGCGGTCAACGCCGCGCTCGGCCGCCGGGTGGCGGCGGAGTAGGGGAGTTCGTGCGATGACGACATTCCGCACGGCTCGGGCGTCGCTGCGGCTCTGTTCGTGCTGCTGGGCGTGCCCGCGCAGGCGCAGCCCTTGCACGGCGCCGGCAACGTGCTGTGCCGGGATTTCCTGCGCGCCGGGCGCAGCAGCGACATCCTCTATCACCAGGCGGCGAACTGGATCCTCGGCTACGTCAGCGGCATGAACGCCGCGCTGGCGAGCGAGCAAGCGGCACCACCGCCGCGCCGAACCTCAGCAACGATCAGTTGCTCAAATCTGCCGCCGATTATTGCGAGGCCAATCCGGGCAGCACCATCGCGGCCGCTGCCAACCAATGGTACGGCACGCTGCCGCAGCAGGCCGAAGCGCCCAAGGAAGAGTCCAAGCCCGCCGGGAAGAGCGGCAGCTTCATCCTCAATCTGGACCGGCCGCCGGAGCGCAAGTTCAACCGCTAGAGCGATCGAACGTGTGTCACATCAGCGACGCGGCGATGGCTTGCGCCGCGCTCATGGTGCGCGCGTCGCTGCCGATCGGGTCCGACGATCTGCACGCCGACCGGCATGCCGTTCGGCCCGCGATAGGCCGGAATGGTCACGCACGGCACATGCATCAAGGTCCAGGTCCGGTTGAACGCCGAGCTTGAGACCGAAACCAGGTCGGCCGGCGCTTCGCCGCTGGTGCTCGGCGTCAGCAGCACGTCGCAGGTCTCGAACAGCTTCCCCAGCGCCGCCTGGCATTCGATGGCGTGGCGCTGCGCCTGATCGAACCGCGCCGGCGTGTGGCGCGCGGCGGCGGCAAGCGCGTCCTTGATCCAGAAATTCAGCTTGTCGTGATGCTCGCGCGCCTCCTGCGCCAGCGCGCGGGAGGCCTCGACCGACGAGATCACGCCGAACGTCTCCTCGATGCCGTCGAACACGGCCGGCAATTCGGCCTGGCGCAGCGTTGCGCCGGCCGCGGCCAGGCGCTTTTCGGCGTCCACCATCGCGTCGACGGTTTCGGGCTGCGCGTGCTGCCAATTGTTGGTGTGGCAGACGCCAATGCGAAGCGAGCGAACGTCGGTCTTGGCAAGCGGGCCGGCGCCGCCGTTCAGCACGCCATGCAGGGCGGCGAGGTCGGCGATGCTGCGCGCCAACAGCCCGATGGTGTCGAGCGTCGGGCGGAGCTGCCGGATGTTGCCGCGGTCGATGCCGGTCAGGCTCGCCTTGATAGCCGACGATGCCGCAGATAGGCGGCCGGCAGGATGGTCGAGCCGCCGGTCTGCGAGCCGATCGCAAGCGGCACCATGAAATCGGCGACCGCCGCAGCCGAGCCGCTCGACGACACGCCGGGCGTGCGGGTCAGATCGTGCGGGTTGCGGACGCCCGCCGGCACCGGGCTCGGCGAATTCCGTGGTGGTGCACTTGCCGAGGATCACCAGGCCGGCGCGCCGCATCAGCGCGACCACGACCGAGTTCGATCGCCGGCCGGTGTCCGGCATGGATCGATGAGCCATAGGCGGTCGGCATGTCGTGGGTGTCGAAGATGTCTTTGACGCCGACCGGCACGCCGTGCAGCACGCTCCGCCGCGGCTCGGCGTCGCGGGCGCGCGCCTGCGCCAGCGCCTGCTCGCGGTCGACATAGGTCCAGGCGTGCAGCGCGCCATCGCGCGCTTCGATGCGGGCGAGACAGGCCTCCACCAGCGCGACCGAGGTGGTTGCACCTTGCGTGAGCCGCTGCGCCGCCTCGACCGCGGTCAGGAGATTGAGCCCGGCGGGGCCGGCGTTCCGGAGGTCAGGCATGTCGGGGATTGTGGCACGCGGAGGCGAGGCTGGCGATCCCGGTCGGATCAGCGGGCGACGGAGGCATCAGCATATCGCGAATAAAATTGCGACAAGCGTTGTTGCCACATACCGACAAAGGCACCCGAGGTGACGTTATCGACGTTTTTCCAGTCGCGTTTGAGCGCCGGAAGTGTATTGCCCCAGATCGCGCGTTTGCACCACTTCTCGCCCTTTTGCTTGCCTTCGTCGGTCGCGCACATGGATCGCCACGCCAGGCGGTTCGGCTGGCTGACGTGTTCGGCCGCGCCGCGAATCCCTTGTTGGTGAATGAGGTACAAGTCATTCAAGGTTGGCTTCTTGCGGGTGAACATCTCAAACAGGATCGCCTCAGTCTGGAATTTCAAGGCGAACGCGACGGCGTTGTCCCGCGCCCTGAGAATGTCGCCAGACCCATACTTTTGGAATTCGTACTTGCTGAGTTGGAATAAGCCAATATACGAACCGGTGCGCTGCTTTGGGTCAAAGTTGGATTCGACCTTTGCAATCGCCTTCATGAAGGTGAAATCCAGTCCCAATACGTCTGCCACCCGCTTGATTTCGTCGACCGGCGTCCCGGGCGGGACGTCCTTTAGAAACTTGAGCACCGTATCCGCGGGATTGGTCTCGGGGAGAATTTCCGAATAGGCGTAATAGGCCAGCCTCGCGGGACTTTGCTTTGGTTCGTTCGGGTTGGACGACTGGAGGGGTGCGGTGCCGGCAGCGTCCTCGACACGCGCCTGGTCCTGAGCAATGGGCCATCGATCAGGTTTCAAATCGGCAGCGGCTGAGTCTACATCCGGCCGCGCCTGATCTTTGATCATCGGCGAGCGGTCTGATGTTTCGTCGGCTGGATGCCGTTCGGACTTCGACAGCCACGTCGTGCCGACTTGGCAACGCGGACTCGTTGAAAAGCAGATATGTGAGCGAGCAGGTCAAGACCCCCATGAAGAGGGTTGACCACCATGAAGGTCGCATCGCGACGTTCCCCCAAGCCCCGCATCGGTACGGGGCTTAGCGCGCATCGCCGCGATCAGCACGCACGATAGTGTGTAAACCTTACTGCAGTCGGCCGCTGTACGGTGGCGTGTAAACCTTACTGCGGTCAGCCGCGGTACAGTGATCGCCTAAAAGGCGGCTAGACTTGGTAAACATCGAGCTTTTCGTGATCGTGATAAACGTCGCGAGCAAGGCACAATCGCGCGCCGCGATCCGGGGGAGGCAATGCTCCACCAGCTTGACCGAGTTGGCGGCGCCGCGTGCCAGCCGCACGGCGGCCTCGACCGCGGTCACGAGATTGAGGCCGCGACGCCGGCGTTGTGAAGATCAGCCATGCCGCTATTGTGGCATGCAGAGGGGAAAGTTAATGCCGGTCAAAGGGCGCTCGCCGCCTCGCAACGCCGCCCGGCCGTCGTTCGTGAAGGAGCGGCAGGACACCATTCGCAGTGGCGCATGCAAACATCGGAAGGGCAAATGAAGCGATCGATCTTCCCGTTCTTGGCGTTGGCCATCGGTGCGTTGGCAATGTCGCAATCCGCGATGGCACAAGATGTCTATCCGAACCGGCTCATCAGGCTGGTCGTTCCGTTCGCGCCGGGGGGCAACACCGACGTGGTGGGCCGTGTCACCGCGGCCTACATGCAGAAAGCTCTCAATGCCAACGTGGTTGTCGAAAATCGCGTCGGCGCCGGAGGCCTGCTGGGCACCGACGCCGTCGCGAAGGCGGCGCCTGACGGATACACGCTCTGCCTCTGCGGCATCGGCCCGATCACCGTCTCGCCGTCGACTGAAAAGCTGCCCTACGATCCGCTCAAGGATCTCGCTCCTATCAGCCTGGTCAACACCAATCCACTGATCCTGATCGTCAATCCAAACATCAGTGCGAAGACCGCCACCGAGCTTGTCGCCCTCGCCAAAAGCACGCCGGGGGGATTGACCTATGGGACCGGGGGCATCGGCGGGCTGATGCATTTCTCGGCGGAGATTTTCCGGGTGAAGACCAACTCTCCGCTCACAACGGTGCCGTATCGCGGCGGCGCCCTTGCCACAGCCGCGGTGGTTTCAGGCGAGGTGCCGTTTGCGTTTGCCAACATGTCGGATGCGATGGGGCAGCTCGCGGCGGGCTCGGTGCGGGCGCTTGCCATCACCACGGCCCAGCGCAATCCCCAGACGCCTGAGATTCCGACCTTGATGGAGCTGGGTTTGGTTGATTACCCCGTCGAGTCCTGGAATGGACTGTTCGCGCCCGCCGGTACGCCAAAGCCGATCATCGATCGCTTGGCCGCGGTGATGGCGGAGATGGCGAAGGATCCGACACACCAGAAGCGGATGGCCGACATTGGGTCGATTGCGGTTGCCAACTCTCCTGGCGACTACGCAACGATGCTGCGTGAAGAAACCGAACAATGGGCGAAGGCGCTCAAGGCGATCGGCTTGGCGAAGTAACGATCGTCGCCTCGAGCGGCAGTCGGGGCCTTCAACGCCGACGCGAGGTTTTGCGTCGCCCTTTTTCGGACCGCGGTCCCATGGGCTCGGGCTGAAAGGGATCGTCGCGCGCTTGCAGATAGCCCTTCATGCCCTGCGCGCGCTGAATCTCGAACAACTGCTCGCGGAACTCGTTGTGCGAGGCGTGCGCGAGCGCGCCCAGCGTGCCTTCGAGCAACAGCCCGGCGTGCACGCCTGCGGCCTGCATGCCCTGCATGGTGATCGCCTTGTTCAGCCGCAGCGACGGCTCCGGCACCAGCGCCATGCGGCGCGCCAGCGCATAGACCGTGTCCATCAGCCGATCGTGCGGCACCACCTCGTTCACCATGCCGATGCGCAGCGCCTCCTGCGCGTCGAAGTGGTCGCCGGTCAGCGCCCACCGGTTGGCCACCTTCCAGCCGCAAAGCGCGGCGAACAGGAAGCTCGAATTCGAGATGTGCCGCACCTCCGGCTGCGCGAACACGGCCTTGTCGGACGCAATGGTGACGTCGGCCGCAAGCTGATACCAGAAGCCGCCGCCCATGGCCCAGCCGTTGACGGCGGCGATGATCGGCTTGCCCAGCCGCCACATGTGCTCCCACTTCGCGACCAGGCCGCCGTCATTGCGTTGCCAGAATTCGATAAATTCCGCCATCGACTTGCCGGTTGGATCGGCGTTGCGCGTCTTGGTTTTGTCCGACGGATTGCTCATGTCGAAGCCGGCGCAGAATGCGTTGCCGCTGCCGGTCAGCACGATCACCTTGACCGCGCGATCGGCGTCCGCTGCGTCGAAGGCGCGGTGCAGCTCGGCCTCGAGATTTGGCGAGAGCGCGTTCATCCGCTCCGGACGATTGAGGGTAATGGTCGCGATGCGATCTTTGACGCCGTAGATCAGGTCTTTGTACTTCATCGATGTCCCTCGGTTTCGGGAGTTGCAATTCCATCTTCGACCGCGATATCGACAGCGACGGCGCCTGCGCCGGCCGCTCCGACGATGATGGGATTGAGATCGAGCGCGCGAAACGTGCCGGAGTTTGCCACGGCAAAGTGGCTGAGCCGCACCAGCAGCGTGGCCAGCGCTTCGATGTCGGAGCGTGGCCGGCCGCGCGCGCCAAGAAGCACCGGAGCAGCCTTCAGCCGATGGATCATCCGCAGCGCGTCATCCTTGGAAAGCGGCGCCATCTCGATCGCCGTGTCGTCCAGAAGCTCGACGAAAACCCCGCCAAGACCAAGCACAATGGCCGGGCCATAAAGTGCATCGTCGATGATGCCTGCGAACGCCTCGGCAATGCCGGAGGTCATGGGCTGGACCAGCACATCGGCATTGCCGAACCCGGCGCGCTGCGCATTCGCGACGATCGCATGATAGGCCTCCGCGACCTCGGCCTCCGTCGCGCATCCGAGCCGCACGCAGCCAATGTCGCTCTTGTGCAGCAGGCCCGGGGCTTCCGCCTTGAGCGCGACCGGCCGGGCGAACCGGCGCAGCGCCGCGACCGCCGCGGTCTCCGACGACGCCAAGATCGTCTCGACGACGGCAACACCGCTTGCCACCAGCGCCCGGCGCAGGCCGAGAAAATCGCGGCTGCTGCATGCAGCGACCCCGGCCTCGGTTGTTTGGCCGGACGCCTTGGCAGGCGCCCGCGCCGCAAACTCCTGCCGGCGCGGCAGCTGTTTGAGCGCGCTCATCGTGCTGGCGACGCCCATCAGAAACGGCACGCCGGCGGCATTCAGGTTCGCCACCAGCTCGCCGTCCAAGGGACCAAGCGGACTCACCTGGTAGGCGACGATGCTGCGCCCGGACGAACGCGCCGCATCGGCGATGGCGTCCGCTATTCGACGCATCCGGTCATGCGGAGCCGGCGCGGCATTGACCGCCGCCGCGATGATCGGCTTGCCGGGATCGGCCACAATCGCGTCCAGCAGCCGCGTCATGATGGTCGGATCGTAGAATACCGAGCCGGTCACATCGATGGGATTTGTCACGTCGCCGAGTTCCGGCAGGACCGATTTGATCCGCTGTCTGGTCGCGGGCTGCAGCTCGGCGAGCTTGAGGCCGGTTGCAGCAAGATGATCGGCGGCGAGCGCCGCGCCGCCGCCGCTGCCGGATACCAGCACGACGTCATTGCCCGCCAGTCGGTCGAGCGGCGCATTGGCAAACAGCGCAATGGTTTCGACGAACTCATCGTAGCTGCCGGCTTGAACGATGCCGCAGTGGCGCAGGAAAGCCGCCATGACTTCGGCATCGCCGGCGAGCGCCCCGGTGTGCGAGCGGATCATCGCTTGGCCCGCAGGTGAGCGGCCGATCTGGACGAACACCACCGATTTTCCTTGCGCATGCGCCGCGGTCGCCACGCTGACAAGCTTGCGCGGATTTTTCAGGTCTTCGACGATGGCGGCAATCACCTTGACGTCGGGATCGGCGACGAAATACTCGGCATAATCCTCGACGGTTGCGCCGATTTGATTGCCGCACGAGACAAAATAGGAAAATCCCAGCTTGCGATCCCGCATCAACGGCCCGAACACGAAATTACCAAGGCTGCCGCTTTGCGAAACCAACGCGACCGGACCGTGATGCAAGGTCTTCGGGACGACGCCGTTGAATGCGACGGCGCCGGTTTTGACGTTCACGAGGCCGAAGCAGTTCGGACCGCAGATGCACATTCCTTGCTGGACCAAGGCTCGCAATCGCGCGCCAAGGGAGGTGTCATGCTGGTCGTCGAACCCGGCCGACAGCACGACAGCAGCGCGAATGCCGCGCGAAAACGCCTGCTCCATGACATCGCACGCCGCTTTGGCGGGGATTGCGATGACGATGCAATCGACGGTGTCCGGCAGATCGGCCGCGGTGGGGTAGCATCGGGTGCCGAGCACATCGGTGTAGCGTGGATTGACCGCGAATATCTCACCCTTGAACCCGGCGTCGCGGAGGTTTGCGATGACGCTGGTGCCCCGGCCGGGCTGCTGCGAGGCGCCGACGACGGCAATAGCCTTGGGATCGAGCAGCGGGCGCATCGACTGCATTGAATCCCATGGCTCCGCAGCGGATATAGTGTGTGTATAGAGCCTGATCGGGAGCGTGATGTGAAGTCGCATGACCAGACGCGAACGCTGCGCGCCCGCGGGCTTCTGGCCGCGCTCGCGCTCGGGATGTCGCTGAACACTGGCCTGGCGGATGACTATCCATCGCGCCCCGTGACGATCATCATTCCGTTTACCGCCGGCGGGCCGGCCGACACCGCGGCACGAACCGTTTCGGAGGTCTTGCGGCGCCATCTCGGCCAGCCGCTGATTGCCGAAAATCGCCCCGCCGCCAGCGGCGTGCCGGGCACCGAGGCCGTGGCTCTCGGCGAGCCCGATGGCTATACACTGCTGCTTGGCGGCATCGCCGCGCTCGTGCTCGTTCCGCCGATTCAGAAGGTGCGTTACGACGTCGAGAAGGATTTCGTGCCGCTTGGATTGATCTGGCGCTCGCCTCAGGTGTTTGCCGTCGCAACCAAGCTCGGCGTGAATACAGTCGACGAGTTCGTGGCCCACGCCAAAGCTCATCCGGGCAAGGTCACCATCGGATCGGCCGGCAACGGCACGGTGACGCACCTGGCTGGCGAATTGCTCAAGCGCGAGAGCGGCATCGAGCTCGTTCATGTGCCTTACCGCAGCACGGCCAATTCACTCACCGACCTGGTCGGCGGCCATATCGACGCGATCTTCGGCGACGTCGCGATCCTGCAGCCGCATGTCAAGAGCGGCGCGATCCGCGCCCTTGCCATCACGTCGCCGGAACGCTCGCCGTTGCTGCCGGAGCTTGCCACGATGACGGAGGTGGGCTTCCCGCGGGTTCGCACCGAGGTCTGGTATGGCCTGCTGGCGCCGGCGCGCACGCCGGCCCCAGTGCTGACACGCCTGAAGTCCGCGGTCGCAAGCGCTCAAGACCGATCCGGCGTTTCGCGATAGCTTGAGCAAATTCGGCATCACGCCTGCGGCACCTGGCTCGGAAAGCTTTGCCAGGTTCATTCGCGAAGAAATCGAGCGATGGACGCCGATCGTGACGTCGCTCACCAGCTCAACCAGGCCCTGAAGGCGGCGGTGGCCAGGTCTATCAGCGCCGGCCATCGAGTTCCGGCATGTCGAAGTCCTCCCAGCCGGGAACGTCGGCGACCTCCGAGAACGGCTTCCCGAACGGCTTGGTGGCATCGACACCGATCGAGGAGGCGGTGCGGAACGGCCGCGGCTTGGTCGGATCGTCGATCGAGGGATCTGAGGGCCCGGCTGGAATCTGATCGACGATGATGACGTCACGCTGCGGCTGTACGCGGAATGCCATGGCCCATTCCACTTCGGCCGAAGAGTGCACATCGACATCAGGATCGACGATGACGATCCATTTCGGCCTGATGTTGCTCGACATCGCTGCGAGGATGACCTGTCGCGCCTCGCCGGCGAACCGCTGGTTCATCGAGATCACCACATAGAACGACACGCCAGCCGATGCGCGCACCGACACGCTCTCGATGGTCGGAAACTGGCGCTTGAGCGTCTTGAGGAACGATGCCTCAAAGGGAATCTGCTTGAGAATATGGTTCTCGGTGACCGGTTTGCCGGTCAGCAGCCCCTGGAAGATCGGCTTTCGGCGATGCGTGATGGCGGTGACGCGTCCGACCGGCTTGAGCGAGGCCGGCGTGTAATAGCCGGTGTATTCGCCGAGCGGACCCTCCATGACGGTCTTTGCCATATCGACCTCGAACTCGATCACCACCTCGGCGGTCGCCGGCACTTCGATGTCACAGGTCTTGCATTTGACGAGCTCGATGGGCTCACCGCGCAAGCCGCCCGCGACCTCCCAATCGTTGGTCTGATCGTGCACCTGGACCTGGCACGTGTAGGCCAGGATCGGATCGACGCCGATGATCAGCGCCGCTTTTGGCGTGACGCCCAGCCTCTGGCATTTGGCCAAATTCTTTCCGAAGCGATGGAACGGCTGCGCTGAGAACGAGAAGCTATCCTTGCCGAGGATGAGAAAGCGGTAGTGGCCGACGTCCGGCACGCCGGTTTCCGGATCCTTCGAGACCACGATGCCGGGCGTGATGTAGGGGCCGCCGTCCTTTGGGCTGTACGTCGGGATCGGAAATCGGTTGATGTCGATGTCGTTGCCGGTGACGACGACTTCGTGGCAAGGCGCATTGCCGTTGACCATCCGAGGTGCGATCGGATTGTCGAGACCGTCGAGGACCTTTTGCAGAATCGATTTTTCGTCGGTCTGGAAAGCCAGCAGCGCTTTGTTGCGATCGGAATAGACGCCGCAGACCAACGGAAATTCCGTCCCGTTGTTGTTGAAGCAAACCGCCGGTCGGCCCTTCTGGTAGGCCTGCTTCAGTGCCTTGCCGACATCGCTCAATGCAATCGGCCGGTCTACGTCGATCAGTTCGCCCTGCTGTCGCAGCACGTCGAGAAACTGGCGAAAATCCTGATACGGCATTTCGATCCCAATCTCCGGCGGTTATTCGGCCTGGACTCACCCGGTCGTGTCAACGGCTGGACAGGACGTGGTGCCAGGCCGTGTACTCAGAAATCAGCCTAGAAGGCCTGATCTGGGGTACATGACCAGACGACCTGATAATCATGAAAGGCATCATCATGTCGGGTTCTGCGCATTTGCGCTTCGGGCCGATCATCGGCATGGCCGCTCTGCTGACTGCTGCGGTCATGACGTCAGCTCTGGCGCAGACCTACCCAAGCGGTCCCGTGCGCGTACTGGTGCCATACGGCGCCGGCGGCGCCACCGATGTTCTGGCTCGCGTATTCGGCGAGTACTTGCAACGTCATCTTGGCCAGTCGTTCACGATCGAGAACCGTGCCGGCGGGGCTGGCCAGATCGGCGTCACCGCCGCCGCCAGCGCTCCCAACGATGGCAGCACCCTGTTTTTCACCACCACCGCGCCGCTCACCATCGCGCCGATGATGACCGGGAAGGACCCGCGAATGGATTTCGTCCCGATCGCCATCGTCTCGGTCCAGCCGGCCTGGCTGGTGGCGAACGCGGCTTCGCCGTTCAAAACGTTCGGCGACGTCGTCAAGCACGCCAAGGACAATCCCGGAAAGCTTTCCTTCGGCACGCCCGGATTGGGAAGCGAGTTCGCATCTCGCGGCCGAAGCCCTGGTGCGCTCGGCCGGAATCCAGGTGACGCACGTGCCGTTCCGCAGCGGCGCGGACGCAGCCACGCCGCTGCTGGGCGGGCAGATCGATCTCGCTTCGCTCACCACCGGCACCGTCGCGCCGCTGCTGAAGCAGGGCACGATACGCGCGTTCTCGGTCTCCTCGCCGCAGCGCGTTGCCGACTTTCCCGACGTGCCGACCGTTGCCGAGCTAGGCCATGCCGGCGCCAGCATGCTGCCTTGGTGGGGCCTGATGGCGCCCCCAGGCACGCCGCAAGCGGTCGTCGCGCGCCTCACGCCGCAACTGGAGGCGGCGACCAAGGATCCGGCGGTGCGCGAGCGGTTGGCTGCAACCTTCGTCCAGATCGAGTTCGCCGGGCCGCGGGAGTTTGAGCGGCGTCTCCAGGGTGAGGTCGCGCTCTATGGTGACATCATCCGTGCGGCCAATATCAAAATGGAGCGGTGAGCTCGTTCGCGCGGCGCGGTCGAATCAACGTGCAGCATCGACACAGGGGTATCTCACGATCATCGTTTCGACCTTGCGATGCGGACTTTGACCCGTGCCTCGCCTCCATTGAACAGAATCCGAACTTGACGACCAATTGTCAGGCGCGTTCAATTTGACGCGGAATCGAACCGCTCATCGGGCGAGACCGACATGGACGAACGTCAGCCGGCGACCCAATCGTCCCCTTATCGCAGCTGGCCCCGTTATGAAGCAGCCGATGTCGGATTCCCTCACTATTGGTATCCGGTCTTGGAGTTGCGGCTGCTGAAAAACCGGCCAAAGCCGGTCAAAGTGCTGGGCGAAAAGATCGTACTGATGCGCGACGGCGACAAGGTGCGCGCGCTAAACGACCGCTGTCCGCATCGTGGCGTTCCATTGTCGGCAGGCCGGCAGGAGTTTCCGGGAACGATCTCCTGCATCTATCACGGTTGGACCTACAAGCTCGCAACCGGCGAGCTCGCCGCGGCGTTAACCGACGGTCCCGACTCGCCGATCTGCGGCAAGGCCGCCGTTCGCGTCAAAACCTATCCGGTCGAAGAGCGCGCCGGTGTCATCTGGGTCTATGTCGGCGACGAACCGCATCCGCCCGTCGAAGAGGATATTCCCGAGGAGTTTTTGGAGCCGAACGCGGTCGTCATCCCGATGATCGAGGTGCGCAAGGGCGATTGGCGTTACGCCATGGAAAACGCCGTCGATGAAGCGCACACGCGCTATCTGCATCGTCGCACGCCCTTCGCATTTTTCCGGCTGTTTCCCGGCTATCAGACCGATGTGCGAATGGTGCCGGAAGAGGATGGCAAATGGCTTCGCCGCCTCAGCAAACCGGTGTTCGGTCCCCACAGCTATCCGAACATCGGTACTTGGCCGCGCGATGGCTTCTGGCGCAAGGCCGGCGGGCAAGTGATCGTGGGCCGGTGTCGGCTGCCCGGCGTGTTCTATGTCGGTCATAAGAACTGGCACGACTATCAGTTCTTCACACCGGTCGACGAAGACCACCACCTGATGGTGCAGATCGCGGTCCGCAAGACCACCGGTCTCGGCGTCCTGTGGTGGAAGCTGCGCGTTTGGACCTACCTGCGCCTGTTCCATCGGATCATGCTCAACCGCTGGGAGGATGGCTTCATCGTACAGGCGATGGATTGCCCGCCTGAGCGTCTGTTCCGCCCCGATATCGCAATCGTCGCGTGGCGGCGGTGGTGCGATCAGCAGGCCAGGACGGCGCCCAGCGCGGGGAGCGCCGCCGCTGCTTCATCGGCCCGGCCCGGTACCGCGACGCCGGAGCGCAGCGTCGCGGCAGCCGATCTGGAGAAGGTCAAACTGCCCGAACATGAGCCCACATGACGACCGCAACGGCCCGGCAGCCACCGGATCGAAATTGATGAAGGTTGTCGTCACGGGCGGCGCGGGCAAGCTGGGTCGCTGGGTTGTGCGCGACCTCACGTCGGCCGGGCACGCGGTTACCATTTTCGACAAGGTGCGCGATGCCGAGGCGGCCGATCGGACCCAGACCGGCGATATCGAAAATCTATCGGAGGTCAGCGCAGCCTTTGTCGGCGCCGACGCAATCATCCATTTGGCTGGCATTCCAACGCATGGCGTCGTCGCCGACGATGTGACATTCCGTATCAATGTCATGGGCACGTTCAACGTCCACGAAGCCGCCAGGCAGCATGGCATCGGGCGGGTGGTGAGCCTGAGCAGCGAGGCGGTGCTCGGCTGGGCGCCGGGGTCGTGGGAGCGAGAGCACGTTCCCGCCTATCTACCAATCGACGAGAATCATCCCTGTGCGCCGCAGGATTGCTATGGGCTTTCCAAGCAGGTGATGGAAGACATCGCCCGCTCGTTCAGCGCCAGATGCGGGATGGTGACCGTGCTGATCCGCGCTCCCTGGCTGGTGTCCCCCGAGGAACTCGAGCAATTGACCAAGTCGGGAGGTCGAACGCCGGGCCGGTTTGCGTTGTACCACTATGTCGATGCCCGCGATCTGGCCCGGGCATGTCGGCTCGCGGCGGAACGACCGTTGCTGGGCAGCCATACGATCTATGTGGGATCCGGCAAATCCACCGTCGCCGAACCGTTGAGTTCGCTGCTGCCGCGGTTGATGCCATCGATCGGTGACAAGGCGCAGGCCTTGCAAGATCGACGCGCGGCAGTGTCGATCGACAAGGCAAAACATCTGCTGGGCTGGGAGCCGAGATATTCGTGGCGGGGCAGGGCGGTTTAGACAACAGCTCTGCGCATGCTCTTCACAACCGGCACGCCGGCACTGCCGGCGCGCCCGCTCATGCTTTCGCGCTTGGCAGGGCCCACGGCCGTTTGACGCGGTCATTGGCTTTGAACGCCGCGATGCGGTCGCGATAGCTCTCCGTGAGCGCGATGTCGTCCCAGCCGTTGAGCAGCCGCATGCGGCGAACCGGATCGATGGAGAACTTGTAAGGTTTGGTTGCCGCACACGATGGTCTGCTGCTCGAGATCGACCGTCACCGGCAACTCCGGCGTGCGGTCCAGCGCCGCCATGATCTCGGCTGCTTCTTCGTCGGTGACGATCGCGGTGACCAGCCCGTTCTGCACGGCATTGCCGGAGAAGATGTCGCCGAACGACGGCGCGATCACGCAACGCACGCCGTAGTCGTAGAGCGCATAGACCGCGGCCTCGCGCGAAGAGCCGCAGCCGAAGTTGCGCGCGCCGACGACGATCTTGGCGTTGCGCCATGCCGGCTTGTTGATCGGGAAGTCCGGCTTCTCGTTGCCCGTCGGCGTCGAAGCGCAGGTCCTGGAACAGCACCTTGCCGATGCCCATGCGCGCGCGTCCATTTCAGATAGCGCGCCGGGAGGATCTGGTCGGTGTTGAGGTTGGTCTGATTGATCGGACAGGCCGCGGCGGTCAGCTTGGTGAACTTGTCCATGGCTCAGACCTTCCGGCCGGCGAGCAGCGGCCGCACGTCGGCAAGGTGACCGGTGACCGCCGCGGCCGCCACCATCGCCGGCGACATCAGATGCGTGCGCGCGCCCGGTCCCTGGCGGCCGCGGAAATTGCGGTTGGTGGTCGAGGCGCAGCGTTCGCCCGGCGCGACCAGATCGCCGTTGATGCCGACGCACATCGAGCAGCCGGACTCGCCCCATTCGAGTCCGGCGTCGCGGAAGATGCGGTCGAGGCCCTTCCTGCTCGGCCTGGCTGCTTGATCGAGCGACGAGCCGGCGGACACCAGGCCCGGCACCTTGCTGGTGCGGCCGGCGAGCACCGCCGCCGCCGCGCGCAGATCCTCGATGCGCGAATTGGTGCAGGAGCCGATGAACACGCGATCGACCGCGATGTCGGTGAGCTTCTTGCCCGGCGCGATCCCCATATAGTCGAGCGCCTCGCGCAGATATTTGGCGCGGTCCTCGATCGGCTTCGCGCGCCGGATCGGGCACGCTGGCGTCGATCGGCAGCGCATCCTCCGGGCTGGTGCCCCAGGTGACGATCGGCGCGATGCTGTTCGCATCGAGCGTGACGTCCCGGTCGAACTCCGCGTCCGTCGTCCGTCGCCAGCGCCGACCATTCCTCGACCGCCTGGTCGAACTCCGCGCCCTTCGGCGCATAGGGCCGGCCCTTGAGATAGGCGAACGTCGTCTCGTCCGGCGCGACCATGCCGCAGCGCGCGCCGGCCTCGATCGACATGTTGCACAGCGTCAGCCGGCCTTCGATCGACAGCGCGCGGATCGCCGAGCCGGCGAATTCGATGGCGTGGCCGGTGGCGCCGTCGGCGCCGATATGCGCGATGATGGCGAGCACGATGTCCTTGGCCGGCGATGCCGGGCGCCGCGCGGCCATCGACCGTGATCCGCATGCGCTTCGGCTTCTTCTGCCAGATCGTCTGCGTCATCAGCACATGCGCCACCTCGGACGCGCCGATGCCGAACGCGTAGGCGCCGAGCGCGCCATGGGTCGAGGTGTGGCTGTCGCCGCAGACGATCAGCAGCCCCGGCAGCGTCAGGCCCTGCTCCGGACCGACCACATGCACGATGCCCTGGCGCGGATCGTCGAGGCCGAACAGCTTGACGCCGTGCTTGGCCGTGTTCTCCTCGACCTGCCGCACCATGCGCGCCAGCTCGGGATTGGCGATGTCGCGCCGCGAGCCGCGCGTCGGCACGTAATGGTCGGCGACGCCGAAGGTCAGCCCGGGCTCGGCGACCGGCACGCCGCGCTCGGCCAGCTTGCTGAAGGCATGGAACGAGCCCTCGTGCACGTAGTGGCGATCGACCCAGAGCAGCGACTGGCCGTCCTCGCGACGCACGATCTCGTGGGCGGCCCAGAGCTTGTCGATCAGGGTTTCGGGGATGCGCTCATGAATTCACGCACACGTGCATCGATTGAGGCTAATATAGAAGGAGATGCGGGCCAATGTTAGTCGCTTCCGCTTCTGGGGAGGAACGGATGTCTCGTCAATTTTCGATCGTCAGCCGCCGCCGGTTCCTGCAGTCCACGGCGCTCGGCGCCGCCGCGACCGCGGCCGGAGTTCTGCATGCGCCGGCGGTGCTGCGCGCGCAAGGCGCCGCCGTCAAGGTCGGCGTGCTGCATCCGGTTTCCGGCGCGCTGTCCTACTCCGGCCAGCAGGGCCGGATCGGCGCGCAGCTGGCGATCGAGGAGATCAACGCAGCCGGCGGCATCAAGGCGCTGGGCGGCGCCAAGATCGAGGCCGTGCTCGGCGACGCGCAATCGACGCCGGACGGCGGCAACGCCGAGGTCGAGAAGATGAACGCGCGCCGGCGTCGCCGCCATCGTCGGCGGCTACGCCAGCGGCATCTGCCTCGCCGCCAGCCAGACCGCGGCGCGCTACGACCTGCCCTATATCGTCGACGTCGGCGTGGTCGACAGCATCGTCACCCGCGGCCTGAAGAACACGTTCCGCTTCGGGCCGGGCTTCGGCGTCATCGCCAAGACCGCGCTCGACAACCTCGTCACCATCAACGACCAGGCCGGCAAGGCCGCGAAGACCGTGATGATCGTGCACGAGGACTCGGCGTTCGGCTGCGGGTCTCGCCAAGCTCCTGAACACGCAACTGCCCGAACGCGGCTTCCAGGTTCTGGAAACCATCCCGCATCCGACGCCGACGCGCGACTTCAACAACGTCGTGCTCAAGATCAAGGCGCAAAATCCCGATCTCGTCATTCCGGCCAACTACTACAACGAATATGTCCTGCTCGCGCGCACCATGCAGCAGCAGCGCGTGCGGCCGAAGGGCATCTATTCGGTGCTCGGCGGCGCGGCCTCGTCGTACAAGTTCGTCAAGGAATTCCCCGAGGCCGCGCAATACATCATGGACTGCAATCATTGGTTCGACCCGAAGAACCCGAAGGCGCTGGCGCTGAAGAAGAAGGTCGAGGCCAAGGGCGAGTTCTACACCTACGAAGTCTACATGAACTACTCGTGCGTCCTGCTGCTCGCCGACGCGCTCGAGCGCGCCGCCAGCGCCGACCGCGCCAAGATCATCGCCGCGCTCGAAAGCTCGACCTTCACCGGCCATGTGATGCCCTACGGCCCGACCAAGTTCGTCAACGGCCAGAACCAGGGCGCAGCGCCGGTCAACACCCAGGTGGTCGGACAACGACATCCAGGTGATCTTCCCGGCCGCCTTCGCCTCGGCGAAGGCGGTGTTCCCGATGCCGCCGGCCTGATGACGCCGGGCATCGGGCGCGCCACATGGCGCCGTCCCGCCGGCAGCCCGTCATGTTGTCACCGGTCATCCTCGTTCCGGCGGTGCTCAACGGATTGATGACCGGCGCCGTCTACGCGCTGGTCGCGCTCGGGCTGACGCTGATCTACGGCGTCCTGCACATCATCAACTTCGCCCATGGCGCGCTGCTGACCGCCGCGATGTTCGCGGCGTTCTTCGCCTATCAGCTGCTTCGGGCTCGATCCTTACGTCGCCGCGATCGGCCTGACGCCGCTGTTCTTCGTGCTGGGCTACGGCCTGCAGCGCTTCGTCATCGGCCCGGCCGCGCACGGCGAGGACCGCAACATCCTGCTGGTGACGCTCGGGCTTGCCGTCGTGATCGAGAACGCGCTGCTCTACGCCTTTCGCGCCGACACTCGCACGATCAATCTGCCTTACGCCTTCAACGTCATCGAGGTCGGCACGGCGTTCCTCGCCGTGCCGCGCGTCATCGCATTTGCCGTCGTCATCGTGGTGGCGCTCGTGCTGTGGCTCATCATGCGCTGGACCGACACCGGCAAGGCGATCCGCGCGGTGGCCAAGGAGAAGCTCGGCGCCGAGCTTGTCCGGCATCGACGTCGCGCACATCTACGCGGTGACATTCGGCCTCGGCACCGCGTGCCTCGCGATCGCGGCCTGCCTGCTGATCCCGACCTATTACGTCAATCCGCACGCCGGCAACGCCTTCGTGCTGATCGCCTTCACGATCGTCGTGCTCGGCGGCATGGGCTCGGTGGCGGGCGCGCTGCTCGGCGGGCTGTTCGTCGGCGTGGTCGAGAGCTTGTCCGGGCTCTATCTCGGCGAATCGCTCGGCCAGATCGGCATTTTCGTGATGTTCATCCTGGTGCTGCTGTTCCGCCCGAGCGGGTTGTTCGGAGAGCGGGCATGAGGGGTCTGGTCGCCGATCCTTGCCGTTGTGGCGCTGCTCGCCGCCGTGCCGCTGATCACGTCGTCCAATGTCGTGCTCAATTTCCTGGTGATGGCGCTGCTGATCGCGCTGGTCGGCCAGGGCTGGAACCTGCTCGGCGGCTATGGCGGGCAGTATTCGTTCGGCCACGCGGCGTTCTTCGGCACCGGCGCCTACGTCACCGCGATCCTGCAGATGCGCTACGGCGTCAACGCCTGGCTTGGGACTTGTCATCGGCATCGCGGCGGGCGCGCTGGTCGGCGCCGTCATCGGCGCTCTCAGCTTTCGCTCGGGGCTCAAGGGCTCCTATTTCGCGCTCGTCACGCTCGCCTTCGCCGAGGTGCTGCGCATCATCGCCAGCGTCGCGCCCATCACCGGCGCAGGCGTCGGCACGCTGATCAAGCTCGATCTGCGGCCGGAGGCGTTCCAGTTCCAGAGCCGGGCGCCGTTCTACTGGATCATTCTCGCCATGGTCGGCGTGTCGCTGGTCCTCATGCGCATGATCGAGGACAGCCGCTTCGGCGCCTATCTCGTCGCCGTGCGCGAGAACGAGGACGCCGCGAAGGCGCTCGGCGTCGAATGCGACCATGGTCAAGCTTGGCGCGATGACGATCTCGGCCGCGATCACGGCGGCCGGCGGCTGCTTCTATGCGCAGTACTTCCTGTTCATCGATGCCGGCATCGCCTACGGCCCGTGGATTTCGGTCGAGGCGCTGCTCGCTCCGATCATCGGCGGCATCGGCACGGTGTTCGGTCCGCTGCTCGGCGCGCTGGTGGTCAAGACGCTCGGCGAACTGACCAAGCTCATGACCGGCGGCGCGCCGGGCCTCGATCTCGTCATCTACGGCGGCGTGCTCGTCCTGGTCGTTGCGTTTGCGCCGCGCGGCATCGCCGGCATCTTCGTCGATCTGCGTCGCCGTCTGGGGTCATCACGGGCGCCGGCCTCCCGCAACGCCGGAGCGCCGCCATGGCTGAGCCGCTGCTCCGGGTCGAAAAGGTTTCCAAGCGCTTCGGCGGGCTGCTGGCGGTCGATCAGGCGTCGTTGACGGCGGAAGCCGGCCGCATCACCGCGCTGATCGGACCGAACGGCGCCGGCAAGACCACGCTGTTCTCGATCATCACCGGCTTCCTGCCGCCCAGCGAAGGCCGCATCGTCTATGCCGGCGACGACATCACCGGCGTGCCGCCGCACCGGCTCGCGCGACGCGGCATCGCCCGCACCTTCCAGATCGTGCAGCCGTTCGCGGGCCTGACGGTGCGGGAGAACATCGCGGTCGGCTCGCATCTGTCGCGGCCGCGCGCGCGCCGATGCGCTTGCCGCTGCCGGCGACGTCGCGCGGGCGGTGGGTCTGGGCGACTTGCTCGAGCGTCCGGCGGCGAGCCTCACGGTTGCCGGCCGCAAGCGGCTGGAGCTTGCGCGCGCGCTTGCCATCGAGCCGCGGCTTCTGCTGCTCGACGAGGTGCTGGCCGGCCTCAACCCTTCCGAGATCCGCGACATGGTGCCGGTGATCCGCGCCATCCGCGATCGCGGCATCACCATCGTCATGATCGAGCACGTCATGCAGGCGGTGATGAGCCTTGCGGAAAACGTGTTCGTGCTCTCGCAAGGGCGCATCATCGCCGAAGGCTCGCCGCAGGCGATCGCCGGCGATCCGCGCGTCGTCGAGGCCTATCTCGGCAAGCGCGCCGCTGGCCGGATGACGGCAGCAGGGAGCGACCATGCCTGAGGCCCTCCTCGCCATCAGCGGCCTTCGCGCCGGCTACGGCACGACCGAAATCCTGCGCGGCGTCGATCTCACCGTCGGTCAGGCCGAAATCGTCGCCGTGCTGGGCTCGAATGGCGCCGGGAAATCGACGCTCGAATCGCACCATCTCCGGCGTCATGCGCGCCTCGCATGGCACGATCCGCTTTCTGGACGTCGCGATCGAGCGCGAGCGACCGGCCGTGATCGTCGCCCGCGGGCTGATCCACGTGCCGGAAGGCCGGCGCATCTTTCCCAATCTGACGGTTCGCGAGAATCTCGACCTTGGCGCCTATCGTCGCGCCCGCGCACGGCGCGACAGCAACAAGCGCCGGGTGTTCACGATTTTCCCACGGCTCGCCGAACGGCAGAGTCAGCGCGCCGGCACGCTGTCCGGCGGCGAGCAGCAAATGCTCGCCATCGGACGCGGATTGATGGCCGAGCCAAGGCTTCTGATCCTCGACGAGCCGTCGCTCGGTCTTTCCCCGCTCCTGGTCGAGGAGCTGTTCGCGCTGATCAAGACCATCAACGCAGAAGGCATCGCCCTCCTTCTGGTCGAACAGAACGTGGTGCAAAGCCTTGAGGTGGCGCAACGCGCCTATATCCTCGACAATGGCATGTTCGTGCTACAGGGAAGCGCAGCCGAAATCCGCAACGACCCCAATCTCAAACGCGCCTATCTCGGGATGTGACCATGGCTGATACGGCAACCTTGCGCTCTCGTCTGAGCCGGAAGCCGATCGTGGTCGCGCCGGGAGTCTACGACGCATTCAGCGCGCTGGTCGCCACGCCAGGCGGGATTCACATCGCTCTATGTGTCCGGCGCGGCGATCGCCTACACCCGTCTCGGCCGGCCGGATATCGGCCTGGTCAGCATGACCGAAGTCGCCGAGACGCTGGCGCTGATCCGCGACCGCACCGAGGGCCATCTGATCGTCGATGCCGACACCGGTTACGGCAACGCTCTGAATGTCGTGCGCACCATGCGACGCTTCGAACGGGCGGGCGCCAACGCCATCCAGCTCGAAGACCAGGACTTCCCCAAGCGTTGCGGACATCTCGACGGCAAGGCGCTGATCCCCGCGGCAGAGATGTGCGGCAAGATCCGCGCCGCAGTCGATGCGCGGCAATCGCGCGAGACGCTGATCATCGGCCGGACCGATGCGGTGGCGGTCGAGGGCTTTGAGGGCGCCATGGAGCGCGCGGCGATGTATCGCGATGCCGGCGCAGACATGCTGTTCGTCGAGGCGCCGAAGACACGCGCACGACCTCAGTCGCGTGGTCTCGACGCTTGGCGCGAATTTGCCGTTGCTGGCGAATATGGTCGAGGGCGGCAAAACGCCCGTCATGTCGGCGGCCGAATTGGACGCGATCGGTTTCGCGCTGGTGATCTTCCCCGGCGGCATCGTGCGCGCGCTTGGCCATATGGCGAGCGATTATTACGCTTCACTCGCGGCGCATGGCACGACCGAGCCGTTCCGCTCACGCATGCTCGACTTCACGCGCCTTAATGAATTGATCGGAACGCCGGAGATGCTCGCGCTCGGCAAGCGATACGAATCGCCGCAGCCTTCGTTGGGCGACAAGAGAGGCAGTGAGGCAGGCAACAAGAGAGGCAGTGGTTCATGAGCTCGCTCGTTCCGGCAATCCGCACGGCTCGTTGGGCGGCGCGACATTTGGTGGAGCTCGGCGTCATCGTTGCTTACGCCTTGCTGTTGACCACGCAAATGTCCCGCGCCGACGATTATCCGTCGCGGCCGATCAAGCTGCTGGTCGGGGCGCCTGCAGGCGGCACCACCGATACAATTGCGCGGGTGATTGCAGAGCCGATGGCGGCAAGCTTGCGGCAACCTGTCCTGGTTGAGAACCGGCCAGGGGCCGGCGGCAATCTGGCTGCCGATGCCGTCGCCAAAGCAACGCCGGATGGCCACACGCTGCTCGTCAGCTTCAGCAGCCATACCATCAACGCGACGCTCTATCCCAAGCTGCCATTCGATCCCGTTGCCGATTTCACCCCGATCACCATGATCGCGACCGTGCCGAGCCTCCTGGTGGGTCACCCCAAGCTCGCCGCGAACGACCTCCGAGCATTGATCGAATTGGCCAAGACCAAGCCCGATACGTTGACCATTGCCATCGGCGGGATCGGCTCCTCGCTGCATCTGGCCGGCGAAAAATTGAAAATGATGACCGGCGTTCGCCTGCTCAACGTGCCCTACAAGGGCACGGCGCCGGCGTTGACGGATGTGCTCGGCGGTCAGGTCGACCTCATGTTCATCAGCCTGGTGACGGGGACCGCGCAAGTTCGCGCCGGGAAATTGCGAGCCTATGGCGTGACCAGTGCGGAGAGGCAGCCATCATTTCCCGAGCTGCCGGCGATCGGAGAAATTGTGCCCGAATTTGAATCCACCGCCTGGTTTGGCGTTTTTGCGCCCGCCAATCTTCCCGGTGCGATCGCCAACAAGCTGAACGCGGTCGTCGTTTCATCGCTGAGCAATCCCAGATTGCGCGAACAACTGCGAAACGAGGGGGCTTCGGCGGTCGGCAATTCCACCGCCGAGTTCGCCGCATTCGTCCGCGAAGACATCAAGCGTTGGGCGCCGGTCGTCAAACAGTCGGGCGAGATACAAAACTAGAGCATGATCCCGAAAAGTGGGAACCGGTTTTCGGAAAAGATCATGCTCAAACAAAAAGCTAGATCGCTGCGACGCGCAATCGCCAAGCGCAGCCGTTGAACCAGGACTCTCATATGGAAAAGCTGTTCGATCTTGTGATCAAGAACGCCCGAGTGGTGCGCCCGAACAAAACGTCGGTCGACTGTCTCGATATTGCGATCAAGGCCGGGAAGATCGAGCGTCTTGCGCCTGAAATTCAAGTCGAAGCCGCAAAGCAGGTCTTCGACGCCAAGAATTTTTTGGCATTCCCGGGATGCGTTGACGCTCACATGCATGTTGGAATCTACGCGCCGCTGGCTCAGGACGCAGTTTCCGAAAGCAAGGCGGCGGCGATGGGCGGCGTGACGTCCAGTCTCAATTACATGCGAACCGGGCGCTACTATCTGAACCGCGGCGGCCCGTACCGCGACTTCATGCCCGAAGTCTTCGCTCAATCGGATGGACGATTCTGGGTCGACTATGGCTATCACATCGCTCCGATCGAGGCCGCGCACATCGATGAGATGGAGCATCTCGTCCTCGACCACGGCGTCACCTCATTCAAGATCTTCATGTTTTATGGCGGATACGGTCTTCATGGCCGGTCGGCCGATCAGAGTGACTTTCTGATGATCGGACCTGAGGAGCGCTACGACATCGCGCATTTCGAATTCATCATGCGCTCCGCACAGCGGTTGATGGCGAAATTTCCCGATCGCGCGGCGCATATCAGTGTCAGCCTGCATTGCGAGCTTGCCGAAATTCTCAACGCTTACACAAAGATCGTGGAGCGCGAGGGCAAGCTGACGGGGCTGCAGGCTTACAGCGCGGCCCGCCCGCAGCATTCGGAAGGGCTGGCAATCTGGATCGCGTCCTATCTCGCCAATGAAACCAATTGCCTGAACATCAATCTGCTGCACCTGAGCTCGCGCAAGGCCGTGGATGCGGCATGGACCATGCAGCAGGTGTTTCCGCACATTGCATTCCGGCGCGAGGTCACGGTCGGTCATCTTCTGCTCGATACCGATTGCGAATGTGCCGTCCACGCCAAGGTCAATCCGCCAATTCGTCCTCGAGAGGATGTCGAAGCGCTATGGCAGGCCGTGCTCGACCGCAAGATCGATTGGATTGTCAGCGATCACGCCTGCTGTTCGGCCGAACAGAAATGGTCAAAGGACGACCCGACCAACATCTGGCTCGCGAAAGCAGGATTTGGCGGCACCGAATACCTGCTCTCGGGTGTCTTGAGCGAAGGCAGCAAGCGCGGCATGTCCTACCATCACATGGCCGAGCTTCTGAGTTGGAAGCCCGCGCAGCGTTTCGGCTTGCTCAGCAAGGGTGATATTGCCCCGGGCTACGATGCCGACATCGCTCTCGTCGACCCCAATGAGAGCTTCGTGGTCCGCTCCGCCGAGTCCGAGTCCGTGCAGGGCTATACGCCGTTCGAGGGCATGGAACTGACCGGCCGGGTGAAGAGCACGTTTTTGCGCGGCGCCTTGATCTACCATGGCGGAACGATCGTCGGCTCACCGCGCGGCGCATATTTGCGAAGACCGGATTTCATCGGTTCGCCGGCCCGGCCAGGAGCCAACCCATCAAATTGAGAAGTCTCGTTCGTCGGACAACTCTTGTTTGACTTGGCGGCGGGAGCGCTTCCAGCACCGGCGCTTGGCCTTGGCGCGCATGCCCGGCTCCCAGCGGACGAACCGCTTGGCACGCCGCGACAACGCTTCCCGTTCGCGATTGGGCCGGAAGCCGGCCGATCCGAACGACATGGATGCCTCCAACGCTTGATGCGTTATTAGGTCCACCACGTCATCCTCCTTGATCGGTCTGGGAGCTTCAGGGGCGCACGTGTGCCCTAATAGCCACACTCTAAAATTCTCCACAGAGCCCCTGGTAAATCAGCAAGGCGCTCGTTTCTATATGGCCAGCCTGGGTCCTGTTTATGGGGGGTGCTCATGCGTTGCTTGTCAGTTGCCGTCGTTGCTGCCGCGTCCACGCTTCTAGTGATTCCGCTCGCATCTGCCGCCGATTTGCCGGTGAAAGCCGCCCCGGCACCGGTCGTCGTGCCGCCGTTGACTTGGGCCGGCCCCTATATCGGCTTCAACATAGGTGGTGCTTGGGGGCACACCGATTTCGTGGCCTCTGGAAACACCACCGCGTTCGGACCTGCCAGCCTTGCAGCATACAACGCAAACGGCTCGCCGACCCTGGATAGCTCAGGTGTCATCGGCGGTGTGCAGATCGGCTACAACTACCAAATCCAAAATTGGGTATTCGGAGTTGAAGCTGATTTCAACGGACTTGGTCGCAGGGCCAGTTACAATAGTGGCAACTTCTTGCTGCCGACGTCCGGCGCTACCGCAAACATCCAGATCACCGACAAAGCGGACTGGTTGATCACGGCGCGTGGCCGGCTTGGTTATGCCTTCAATAACTGGTTGCTTTACGCGACAGGTGGCGCCGCCTGGTCGAACATTAACTATTCGTGGCTGTACCAGAATCTCACAATTGGTGTGACAGAGACAGTCTCCTGGACCAATCACAGTACGGGCTGGACTGTTGGCGGTGGACTGGAATGGGCGTGGACCCGGAATTGGTCAGTACGAGGCGAGTACCTCTACATCGATTTCGGAACGAGAAGCACAACCGGGTTCTTCACCCCTCTGTTCACTGGATTGCCCAACACTCATTCCGCCCATTCGTTCCTCAACCTCGGGCGGATCGCAATCAACTACAAGTTCTAATGTCGATTCGAAGCGCTGCGGAGCAGACACTTCTGTTTGTTGAACCGAGTGGAAGGGTGCCACCGCGAGGCGGTACACGCTCGCGACAATGCCTGTGCTGGACGTCCTCTTCGATCATATCCACCAGATATCATCCAACGTTGAGATGATAGAAAGCTTGGTCCAGCGCGTAGCCCGGATGAGCGGTCCATGAGGCCGCGAAATCCGGGAACGATGGTCCCGCTACAGCTCGCTGTTTCACATTAGCGAAGCCGCTGCCAGCCCCTATCAAAATACTCGTTTGAGCCGATACGATGCTGCCTGCTGAGCCAAGGGGCGGAGATGCGGCGGCGAGAATTGCTCGGTGCTCTGGGCGTTGCGGCGGCCGTGTGGCCACTGCCGGCGCGCGCGCAGCAGCGGGCGATACCGGTGGTCGGCCTTGTCCATACCGCATCGCCCGAGACGGTCGCGGACCGTCTACGCGCATTCCGTCAGGGCCTCAAAGAAACCGGCTATGTCGAAGACGACAACGTCAGGATCATCTATCGCTTCGCCGAAAATCAGAACAACCGGGCGCCGGAGCTTGTGGCCGATCTGGTGCGTCGCCGGGTCGCTGTCATCGCCACTCTCAACAACGTTTCGACGCTGGCTGCCAAGGCGACCGCCGGGCGCATTCCCGTCGTTTTCTCGGTTAACGAGGACCCGGTCGGGCTCGGTCTTGTCGAGAGCCTCGCTCGGCCGGGCGGCAATATGACTGGCATCAATTTTCTCAGTGGCGAGTTGGCGGCCAAGCGGCTGGAGCTGCTGCGAGAGCTGGTGCCTGGCGTCAGCCGCCTGGCCGTGATTGTCGATCCAACCAATCCCACAAATACCCGAACCACGGTCCGAGCGGTGGAGGTGGCGGCCGGCGCGATGGGCTTGAAGCTCCAGCTGCTCAACGCCAGCACCAGCCAGGAGATCGACGCTGCTTTCGTAACGCTGGGACGGGACCGCCCCGACGCGCTGATGGTCGGCACCGACGGTTTTTTTGTCAGCCGGCGGGTGCAAATGGCAATTCTGGCGGCGAAGCACTCCATCGTCGCCTTCTATGGAAATCGCGAACCGACCGAAGTCGGCGGACTGATCAGTTACGGCACCAACATCTCCGATACGTGGCGTCAGGTGGGTGTCTATGCTGGCCGCGTCCTCAAGGGTGCAAAGCCCGCGGACCTGCCAGTTGTGCAAGCCTCGAAATTCGAGCTGATCATCAATGCACAAACCGCACGGGCGCTCGGCCTTGTGGTGCCGCCGTCGCTGCTCGCCCGCGCCGACGAGGTGATCGAATAAGCGCGTAGCCCGGATGAGCGGCCCATGAGGCCGCGAAATCGGGGAACGATGGTCCCGCATTTCTCTTTGCTCATGCGGGCTGTTCTCAAGCGGTGTGGGAATTAGGCAGGTTGGACGACCTTTCGTCTCAGCGCACCGACGCGTCCGCCGGATGGTTTTTATAACAGCCTGATTTCAAATAATATTTTTCCACCTATCGGCCCTCTTGAAAACTCGAAGCCGGCTTCTAAATCGATCCGCCGACAGGCGCCACAACGGGCCTGTTGCGAGCGTCGGCGGACGCCCGGCGCACGCTCGTATCCCATTGCTCCTTGGAGGATGAGGCTATGAGGACCTACGACTTCGCTCCGCTCACCCGGTCGAGCATCGGCTTCGACCGCCTGTTCGACCTGATCAACAGCAACGCCCAGCAACTGCCGACGCAGGAGCCGGGCTTCCCGCCCTACGACATCACGCGGACCGGCGACGACAGCTACCGCATCACGCTTGCGATAGCCGGCTTCTCGCCTGATGAGATCGCCATCACGGCGCAACAGAACCTGTTGACCGTCGCCGGCAACAAGCCCGACGACGGCAAGCAGGAGTTCCTGCACCGCGGCATCACCGGCCGCAACTTCGACCGCCACTTCAGCCTGGCCGACCACGTCGAGGTGGTGGGCGCGACCTGCGAGAACGGGCTGCTGCAGATCGAGCTGGTGCGGCGTATTCCCGAGGCGATGAAGCCGCGCCGCATTCCGATCAACGGCAAGAAGAATGGCAAGGCCACCTAATGGTCCACCTGAACTGCAACCCCTGTCGTATGGAGGAGGTTATGAGCGACAGAAACCACCGCATATCGTTCGATCTCGACGAGCTGCTGCATCCGGCGAATGCCTTCGATCATCCGTCCGAGGTGGTGAACGATCCCGACCTAACATTACACGAGAAGCGCGCGATCCTGGCGTCGTGGGCTTCCGATGCCTGCGCCGTCGAAGCGGCGCCGGAATTGCGCATCGGCCGGAACGGCACGGTGCGCTTCGACGACATCATGGACGCGCTGAAACAGCTTGACGGCGAAGCGGCGGGTCAGCCGCACTACCGCAAGCTCATCAGCCGCGCGGAGCGTTGGAAGGCGCTCACCCGCCGCGAGCGGGGAGGCCGCAGTCCGTTCGCGTGAGGTGCGGCCATGTCGCTTTTGACCTTCGCGCTCCTGGTCTCGGTCCTGTTGACGCTCGGCGCCGTCAGCCTGGCGTCGCGGGATGATGACGGGCTGTTCGGCGCCTGATTGGGAGTGCGGCCTTGCCCCGTCGGCAAGGCCGCACGCTCAGTCAACAAAGACGCTGCCTCGTCGAACTGGTTATCGGAGACGCCCGCTGATGTTCCAGTGCAACACGAACTAGACAAGGCCCGGGCACCGGAGCCGTGCCGGGGCGTACCTTAGGGGACGTGCTGCGGTTCGCAGGTAGCAGAGCGGTTCCGCACGGTCATCCACTTTGCAACCTGATCGCTGCCAAAGCCGAGGCTCGGAACTTTCTCATGTTGCGGCGCTTGTCTTCACGCTTGAGTGTCGGGGGAGAAAGGAAACGCCCCAATGGTCACGACCACAACGGACAAAAGAGAGACGACAAATCTCATAGCAAGCGACAAGGTCGAAGGCACAGCCGTGTATGGCCCTAATGGTGAGAGCGTCGGCGAAATCGAGCGCGTCATGATCGACAAGATCACCGGCAAGGTCGCGTACGCGGTGATGAGTTTTGGAGGCTTCATGGGCATCGGGGAGGATTACTACCCGGTTCCCTGGTCCACGCTGAGCTACGATACAAACCTCGGCGGATACCGAACCAACATCACCAAGGAGCAACTCGACCGCGCTCCGAAGTACAGCCAGAGCACTGGATGGAATTGGTCGCGAGACAATGACCGCCGCATTTACGATTACTATCGCACGCCGCCCTATTGGGAATGAGGGAGATCCACAGGGCACGGCAAATTAAAGAGCCCGGCTGATCGAGCCGGGCTCTGCCGCTTATGGCGCAAGCGCGAGGTTGTGTGCGGGTGCGAGCGGCAAGTGGCCGCTGTGCGAGGAGGGGCACGGCGAATGCAGGGGGACATCCTACCGTACCTCAAGGACCGAACATTCGACCCCGACTCCACGCGAACGATGGACGAAGCCTACGAGAAGGCGCGCCGTATGCTGCGTGACCGATCGCAGCCTCCCTCAAGCGCGGAGCTCGCCCGGTTCAACAATTCAGCAGCGGTCCCTAACGGCTGAAGAGCCGGGCTGGATCGCAGCCTACCGTCCAGCCAATCTTGGCTCTTGGCGAGATCTTCCCAAGCGGCAGCCATCCGCAGGTACTGCGTCCGTACCGGCTCGCTGGTTAGGCCTTCTGCCAGTGCCCGACAATTTTCTGCGTTGCTGCGCATCGTTTCGGCGGTCATCATACCGAACTCCTCGGGTGATGACGTCACCATGGCGTTTGCGTCGGGGCGGCTGTAGCGGGGGAGCACGATAGTCTTTGGCTTAAACGCCACAAGACCCGCTCTTTTAGATCGTACAGCAAATGCAGACCCTAGAAAGTGCTGGCAATTTCAGCGGCCCTGCACCTACATATGAGCATCACTGACAACGCTGATGGGCGTCAGTGGCTGAGAGACGCGACCGCGCTCCCGCCGAACGGCAGGAGAGCGTCATGCCTCAGTCACCTAATCGCATTCTCAACGCGCTTCCGCAGAACATCTTTGCAGCCATGGAGCCGCATCTGCGGCATGAGACACTGGCGTTCGGGGACATTATTGCCGAACCCGGCGAACCGGTGCGTAACGTCTATTTTCCTGTCACCGGCGTCGTGTCGCTCGTCGTCGAAATGAGCGTGGGAGACATGATCGAAACCGCCATGGTGGGGCGGGACGGAGTGGCCAACGGCACGGCTGCCCTTGATAGCAAGATGGCATTGCACAAGGGGATCGTTCAGGTTCCCGGTGATGCGATGAAGATTAGCCCAGACGTGCTACGAAAACTCGCCCATGAATTTGATCCCTTACAGTCGCTTTTGATCCGGCACGAGCAAGTGCTGCTTGCTCAGGCGCAACAATCAGCCGGTTGCAATGCCGGTCACACGGTCGAAGTCCCGTATGTGCCGATGGCTTCTGCGGATGCGCGACCTAACGCAATCCAATGACTTGAAGCTGACGCAGGAGTTCGTCGCGCAGATGCTTGGCGTTCGCCGCACCAGCGTCTCAGTGGTGGCGGGCACGCTGCAAACAAGCGGGGCTTATCAAGTATCGGCGGGGCAACATTCATCTCGTGGATCTGGAGCAATTGGAACAAAGTGCGTGCGAGTGCTACGAGACGGTCAAGGGCCATTACGAACGGTTGCTGGCGCTTTAGCGCGGCCCATCGAGAGCCCGTGACTTCTGGCCACAACCCAGACCTGGGAGTTGCCGGCCCCGTGCGGCTGTTCTCCCTCCGCGCGAGGTTTTTGATGGGTGACGCTCCAAGTTTGCTTGTGTCGGATTGCGCACAGACTTCCCCGGCCTTCATTCACAAAATCAGGACGGAGCGGCGCGTGGGGGAACGACTGGGACCTCTCGGTCGTATTCCCAACAGCGGGCCTCTCCCCTCCAAGCCCGAAGCCCAAGGGTGAGGCTCGCGGGTCCCGCGTGTGTTGTGTTCCGCGCGGGGCCCTTTTTGTAACATTCGCCGGCAATCACTCGGCGCGCCACCGGCTATCGCGTCCGCTCACGCTGCCGTGGCCTTGATCGTGGGAATCTTGCTCACGTCTTCGTTTTGTCTGCGTGCCAGGTGTCGTAGGCAGCCTGCATCCGTGTCCAAATTCCCGCGCCGTCTCCGAAGCGGTGCTGAAGAAACCCGCCTACCACTTCAAGTTGGATTGGAAGTCTGGGACCGCGCCGAACAAACGACGGCGCCACTCTGCATAAGTCCGGGTCTGTTCTGCGGGGTCCATGTCAGGCGGGAATTCCTTAGGGACATGCACGGGGCGCGTGGCATCCTCCCAATAAGGCCACAGCACGCGCTTGAGCGTATTGTCGATGTCGCCACCCTCGTGTCCGCTTAGGCCATAGACCGCCGAGGTGGCCTCGTCCCGTGTAACCGGCTTTGACCAGCCGGGTCGATCGAACTGCGTCGCGAGGAGCGCCCTGCGACGTGGCATGGCGAGGCAAACCAGGTGATGCCCCCCGATCAGATGGCCGTCATGGTTGATATAAGTCAGGCGATCGATGGCCTCTTGATCCGGCACCGACCCCGAGAACCAGCTCAGGATCGAAACGACGGGTGCCCGCACAGCCTCTGTCGCCCAGGGTCGATAGTTGAGGACGTGCAGCAGCGCATACTTGCCGTTGGCCATGCGATAGCCGACGACCTCGCCAAACGTCCAGCCAGGCAATTGCACCGGCAATGGTTTGGGCATCGGCTTCGCTGCCGGGAGCGGCGACGAGATCATCTCGTGCAGCTTGGCAAGGACGGCCTCCCGCTTCCTGCGATGCGGCGAATTCGCCCATTTTTCGAGATCGATCCCGTTGTCGATTATGGTCAGGCAGACCGCCTTGACGCGTGGATCGAGACGGCCCATGCGCCATTGGATCGATGCAAGCGCCAACCAAAATGCGGTTGTCTCGCCCGGCCGGTCGAAGGTGGCGCTGTAGTTTGTAGCCGCTTGGTCCGTCGCTGCGGCATCCGATTGCGCGTCGGCCAGATATGCACGGTAGTCCGATCGAAGATCGGCGGCATCGTCATCATCGAAAAGCGCCGGGCCCCATACACCCATTGCAACGACCTCCTTCGGCCAGCCTGACGGGCACAGTAATGCCTATTGGGTTTGGTATGGGTTAACACCTTCGTCATCTGTCGGCAGGTCCGCCGGGCTCAGCACCGCGCGGTGGTCGCACGCCGCGCATCGGATGCCGAGCAGCGCGGCGGCGGCCCAGACGGTATGAAGGGTGTCGGGATGGCGGCAGCAATAACATCGTTGGGGCTTTAGAAATCGCTACCCGTAGCGCTGGGGTGACTACACGAGATGCAGCGTGGTAAGCTGTGTGCACTGCGCGGGGCAGGTCGCCGCGCGCTGGAATCTCTACAATTGGGAAGAGCTACCGGCGGCGTGCGCGGCAAGCTGCCTGACATTCTTTTCGTCGCGCGATGCTGATGCGACGGCTACGGGGATTGAATGAAGCGGCGCGAATTCATCACGTTGCTCGGTGGCGCGGCCGCGGCGTGGCCGCTCGCGGCGCGCGCGCAGCAGACGACGATGCCGATCATCGGATTCCTCAGCCCAACATCGTCTGACGGATACGCGAGCCGCCTGCGCGCATTTCGCCAAGGTCTCAAGGAAGCCGGTGCTGTCGAAGGCGAAAACGTGGCAATCCAATACCGCTGGGCCGAGAATCAGAGCGACATCCTAACGGCGCTGGCGGCTGATTTGGTTGGCCGCAACGTTTCCGTAATTGCGACGGTTGGCGGTCCCACCTCAGCATTGGCGGCCAAGGCGGCAACCAAGACCATCCCCATTGTCTTTAATACGGGCGCAGACCCCATCAGGAGTGGCCTTGTCACCAGCGTGGCCCGGCCGGATGGTAATCTGACGGGAATTAATTTTTTCAGCAGCGAGTTAGTCGCAAAGCGGCTGGAACTTCTGCGGGAGTTGGTGCCCTCTGCCACTAGAGTCGCTGTGCTCACTAATCCCGCCGGCCCCGATGCAGATACCACGTTGAGGGATGTGAACGCGGCCGCCCGCTCCATCGGGCTGCAAATTCAAGTCATCCGTGCCACCAATAGCCGCGAGATCACAGTGGCTTTCGCGACATTTGTGCGTGAGCGGCCCGATGCGCTTTTCGTCAGCGCTGATCCCTTCCTAACTAACCGTCGTGTCCAAGTGGTGCATCTGGCGACATTTCACAAGCTTCCCGCAACCTATACGTCACGTGAAAATGTCGAAGCTGGTGGACTGATGAGCTACGGAGCCGACATTTCGGATTCATGGCGTCAGGTCGGCGTCTATGCCGGCCGCATCCTCAAGGGCGCCAAACCCGCGGACTTGCCGGTGGTGCAGGCGAGCAAATTCGAGCTGGTCATCAATGCCGAGACCGCCCGGATGCTCGGCCTCATCGTGCCGCCCTCGCTACTCGCCCGCGCCGATGAGGTGATCGAATGAAGCGGCGGGAGTTCATCACGCTGCTTGGCGGTGCTGCGGCGGCGTGGCCGTCGGTGGCGCGGGGGCAGCAGCGGCCAAAGAAAATTTCGCGCATCGGAATCATCGACGACGGGCCAATCTGGGAGCCGTTCCGGCAGGCGTTCCGCGATGCGGGCTATATCGAAGGGCAAACCATCGAATTCGAATATCGCCGCGGCGACGGCGATGCTGTGCGACTTTCAGCGGCTGCGGCCGAGCTGGTGCGTCTGCCGGTGGACGTGCTCGCTACCTACGGTACGCCGCCGAGCCGCGCCGCCAAGGCCGCTACATCGACCATCCCGATCGTCATGATCTTGGTTGGCGATCCGGTGCGGGCCGGACTGGTGCAGAGCCTTGCGCATCCGGGTGGCAACGTAACCGGCAACACCATTATTTCGCCAGATCTCGGCCCGAAACGGCTTCAGCTCGTCAAGGAGATCATCCCGTCGGCTGCGCGCGTCGCGCTACTCTGGAATCCCGACAACGTCTCCAACGTGGTCATCCTCGAACAGATGCGCGTCGCGGCGCCGGGCGTTGGCCTCGCGTTTACGGCGGTCGAGGCGCGCAGCGCGAACGACCTCGACGGCGCGTTCGCCGTATTGGCGCGCGAGCGACCCGATGCCGTGCTGCTGACCAGCGATCCGCTGCACCACAGCCACATCCAGCGGATCGTCGACTTCCTGTCGCAAAATCGGCTGCCCGGCATGTTTCAGACCAAGGATGACGCTGTGGCCGGCGGGCTGATGTCCTACGGCGCGATCTATCCAGACTTGTTCCGACAGGGCGCCTTTTTCGTGCACAAGATCCTTCAAGGCACCAAGCCTGCCGACATTCCCGTGCAGATACCGCAGCGGTTCGAGTTGGTGATCAACCTCAAGACTGCGAAAGCGATCGGCGTAACTGTTTCTGATCAAGTCCTGCTGCGCGCCGACGAGGTGATCGAATGAAGCGGCGTGCGTTCATCGCAGGGCTTGGCGGTATGGCGGCGACGTGGCCGCTCGTGTCGCGCGCGCAGGAGCAGATGCGGCGTGTCGGCGTGCTCATGAGCGTGGCCGAGGCCGATCCAGAAGCGCAGGCTCGCCTCGCGGCGTTCCAACAGGGATTGCAGCAGTTGGGCTGGATCGTAGGCCGCAACGTTCGGCTCGATACCCGTTGGGGCGGAAGTAATGCCGAAGACATCCGCAGATACGCAGCGGAATTGGTTGCGCTCACGCCGGACGTCATTCTGGCCACCGGCAGCGTAACTGTAGGGCCTTTGCTACAGACGACAGGCTCCGTGCCGATCGTATTCGCGTACGTCCCCGATCCGGTTGGCGCTGGCTTTGTCGATAGCTTGGCGCGGCCCGGCCGCAACGCCACCGGATTTACCCCGTTCGAGTACAGCCTAGCTGGGAAATGGCTGGAACTGCTCAAGGAGATCGCGCCAGGCGTGACGCGATCAGCCATCATTCGGGACCCCCAAATATCCACCGGGCTCGGCCAGTTTGCAGCAATCCAGTCGGTGGCGTCGTCGGTCGGGGTGGAGGTCGGTGCAGTGAACATCCGCGACGCCGGCGAGATTGAGCGTGCCATCACGACATTCGCACGCACCTCGAATGGCGGTTTGATCCTGACAGGGAGTGCGTTGGCGGTGCTTCATGGCGATCTGATCATCACGCTGGCCGCCCGGCACAAGCTGCCCGCTGTCTACTTCGAACGGCAATTCGTCACCCGCGGCGGCCTGACCTCCTATGGGCCGAACATCGTCGACCAGTACCGGCTTGCCGCCGGCTACGTCGACCGCATCCTAAAGGGCGAGAAGCCAGCCGACCTTCCGGTGCAAGCGTCGACCAAGTATGAACTGATCATCAATCTCAAGACCGCCAGAATGCTCGGCCTCACGGTGCCGCAAACGCTGCTCGCCCGCGCCGACGAGGTGATCGAATAAGCGCGTAGCGCGGATGAGCGGCCCATGAGGCCGCGAAATCCGGGAACGATGGTCCCGCATGTAGCTTCGCTCATGCGGGCTACGGCTGACAGGTACGCCAGCTCCGTAAACACCGGGAAGCTATGGCCTATAGGATTTGCCCAAGTGACCTCCAGTGTGGCCAGGGAATAATACTGCCGGTGGACCATATCTATCGGCGACGATTAAGCGCACGATCAATGTGAAAGCCCCAACGCGGGGGGAGTGGCAATCATGCGCGCGAGACTTATGGGCGTTGTTCTGTTGCTCGTTGCGGTCGTCGGATTTGCAGACCACGCAGCCGCAGCGCCGCCAAATTTCTTAGGGGGCAAGTATGGCGTCTCCAAGTATACGCGCGGGCCTTCGCAGCCTCAGCCAAAGGCCTACCTTGGTCGGAACGACGGTCACGTGCAGCAAAATAAAAAGTTACCGTCGATCAAATCGAAATGCATAACGCCCGGCAGCACTCGCCCAGTAGCGTGTTAGATGACGGGCGGCGTGCCGGTAGCACCGCCAACAAGCTTAAGAAAACGGAGCTGGCACTCCGGACATGCGCTCTTTCGCTTGGGTCCTTGCTCGCGCATTAAACCGCTTTGCTATGAAACCCGACGGGGCCTGCTGGGCCCCATTCAGTGTTGCTAGCGCGCCGAACGCATTGGCCGCTTTTTAGCAAGTCTCGATTTTTGTCGCCAAGTTTTTTTCTTCGGAGCAACGGACTTCGCATATCGTGACGCAGAGACGCAGTCCCCACGCCAAAGCTTTACGCCATCCCTAACTTCTAAAAATTCACACCGTTCTGGCAGGAGTGGCTCAGGTTCGCCAATAGCAAAAGGAACAGCCTTCACGGCATGCTCTATTCCGACTTCTGCTAGCGCATCTGTCGAGACAATTACGACCGCCACAACCGCCAAAACGAGCCGCATGCTCTCAACTTCGTAAGCGTTGAACGATTGACGACCGATGCTGCCCTTTAGGCAGACCTTTTAAAAGCCCACAACTTTGGACAAACCGCGTAGCGATGCGCGGGATTGCCGTGGCCGTAGCCGCGCGTGGCTTTAAGCGGCTTTTCAAAAGGCCGGGGCGGGGGTCGAGTTTCCACGCCGCGCGCCGCGATTACGCCTCGATCATCGACTTGATCGACGCTGCGGAAAACGTCGCGCCGCGTTCGTTGACGAAACCGCGCATCGCCAACTCAGCGCTTCTGTCGGTAGGGGTCGTCGAGCCCAGCGCCTGTCCCTGTAGAGCGGCGCGATCTCGCTGTCGATCCATTGCCGATCGATCTTGCCTGCAAGCAGCACCAGCTCTCTCAGGGGAATCCAGAGAACCAATCGCAAGGTTCCCAGGCCCCAGAGGCCAAAAGCTTGCAACCTTAAAACTGCCAGCGCCCCAAACAATCAAACTCTTACTCAACGACTTACGAATTAATCACCAGCGGCTTCACAGCCGGGGGTCCTCCTGATGAACACGACTGAGACGTGCGTGGCACAAGGCGCGCGCCTATTTAAATTTCGCTCCATTGATAAGGTTAAAAAGAGGTTAGCGGTGACAAAATTTGAGTTCTAATTATAGGTTTTTCCCACGTCTATCCGGTCGAGCGCTGGCGTCATCTACGACATGCTCCGCTTCCTTATGGGGTCGCCATCGCCTGCGGCGGCATCTGGTCCGTCTTGAGCAAAGGATCTTGATATGTCATCCGCCCTGCGACTCTCGATCATTATGGTGCTGTTGCTGGCAAGCACGGCGCTGGGACTGATTGCGTATAGCGCCAATCTGCCAAAACCACAGTTAGAGGTTGCCACGAAGGAGGCCGAGGCGCCTGTGGCGCCTGTGACCGTCGCCTATTTTGTCGCGGCGCGTCCGCTCGCGCGAGGTACGCTGGCGCGCAACGAGGATTTTGCGACACGCTCTGCCGCGCCGGACCGCGTTCCGGCCGGTGCGATCATTGATACGCCTGATGCCAAGGCAGGGCTTCCCGGTTCTCTGGTGCGGAATTTCATGGAGGCTGGCAGCCCTATCACGCTGCAGGATATTCTTCGTCCAAAAGACCGCGGCTTCCTCGCCAGCGTGCTGGCGCCGGATAGCCGGGCCATCAGCATCAAGGTCGATGAAGAGTCGGGCGTCTCGGGTCTCATCAGGCCGGGTGACTATGTCGACGTGTTTTTAACACTTGTCGAGAAAGACGATCCCGCCCGTCGCACCACGAGCGAAATGATCCTGGCCAAGACCGAAGAAAGGATCCTGACCAAGAGCGAAATGATCCTGGCCAATGTGCGTGTTATCGCGATCGACCAGGAGATCGCGCAAGGCGGCCGTCCCGTCAGCGCGGGTGTAGGAAAGCAGGCCCAAACCGTGTCGCTGGAGCTCACGTCAGAGCAGGTCAAGACGGTCATTGTCGCAAAGCAGCTCGGAACGCTCTCGCTCGCGGTCAGGGCAGCGGCCGACCAATGGGAGAGAGCTGAAACGGGCGCGATCTCAAGTTGCGAGCTATCAGCAGAGCTCGCCCGGCAAAGGTCCCTTGCAGGCCAGAGCACAATGGTTGCAGTCCGCTCCCGGGGGAGCGCAAAGCCGTACTTTGTCAAGAGAGAAGACCCCGAGGCCGATGCTGGGTGCGACGTCTTACGCGATGCCGGTCGTCAGACCGCAAACACTGGGCGTGCTGGCGCGTCAGCGGACAGACGTCGATGAACATGATCGCCATTCATCCGCGAGAATGCGATCGTCTTGCCGCCAGCGCTGCGCCCTAAGCCATGATCCAAATAAGGAGCGCGACGGCTGCGTAGACGTATCCAGTCATTCCATGGGCAGGGAAGAGATTGGTGAGACGCTGTCGGTACGCTGCTGTTTTGAAGATGTCTTTTCGGCAGTGAACCCTTCTGTCGGACCGATCTCGAGTGGCGGCAAAAAAATGCGCATGACAGTTAGCCCTTCAGCGACTTGCGCTTTGCCTCCGACGAAATCGCGGGACAGTCAGTCGGGGACGCTTTTCACCTGAGAACGAAATGCGAATTGATGTTGCGTCCGTGTGCATAGAGTATTTGGTAGCAGTTGGAAACGCTTGTCGATCAATGGTTTTAAGCGAAGCTGCTGCAACACGGATCGGACGACCACTTACTGCCTAACCTATTGCAAGCATTGGCGACCCCGCCTGGATTCGAACCAGGGACCCTCAGCTTAGAAGGCTGATGCTCTATCCATCTGAGCTACGGGGTCATTGCGCGCGCCCGGCTTGCTCCTTAAGCCGGACCGTGCGCCGCAGCATAGCGCATCGCGCAACGCTTGCGGCCTAGACCTCGGGCCTTGTCCACCAAAGCTTGCCGAATTCACCGGCCGATCAAGTGCATAGTCATGCGTCAACCCTGACGCAAGGGCGCCCAGGCTCGGTCACGACCTCGACACGATTCGGTATTGTGCTTTGATGGTCGCCCCCTTGGAATTGTGCCGAGGGGGGAGGAGGATCCACCCATGCGCGCGCCCGTCCGCGTCGGCCTGTTCGCCGCGCTCGTCACCCTTGCGTCCATTTTCAGCCCGCTCCATTCCGCCGGCGCCGCCGACAAGCCCTTCACCCGGCCCGATCTCGCCGAAGCTGCGATCAAGCTCGAAGCCCAGATCAAGACCGACGCCGGCCAGGTCGCAAAGCCGCTGGCGCAGCTGCGCCGCGAGGCCGACCAGGCGTTCCAGAAGAACGATCTTTCCAGCGGCATCGTGCTGCTCGGCCAGATCGTCTCGCTGGCGCCGACCGAGAGCGCGAACTGGCTCCGCCTCGCCCGCGCCGTCATGCAGGTCCGCGCCCCCAACGACCGCGAGCGCGGCGTGCTGTTGGAACGCGCCGCGACCGCGGCCTACATCGCCTACCAGCGCGCCGGCAATCGCAACGAGGAGACCGACAGCCTGCTCATCATCGGCCGCAGCCACGCCGAGCGCGGCGTCTGGCGGCCGGCGCTCGATGCGCTGCGCCTGTCGCTCGAATTGCGCGAGACCGCCGACGTGCGCGCGCTCTATGAGAAGATGCGCGAGGATCATGGTTTCCGCATGCTCGACTATTCGGTCGACTCGGACGCCGCCTCGCCGCGCGCGTGCTTTCAGTTTTCCGAGGCGCTGCCCGGCAAGCGCGCCGACCTCTCGCCGTTCGTCGCGGTCGCCGGCCTCGACAAGCCGGCGCTGTCGGCCGAGGACAAGCAGCTCTGCGTCGAAGGCCTCCGGCATGGCGAGCGCTACAGCGTGACGCTGCGCGCGGGCCTGCCGTCGACCGTGAAGGAGACGCTCGGCAAATCCGCCGAGCTCACGATCTACGTGCGCGATCGCAAGCCGTTCGCGCGCTTTGCCGGCAAGGCCTACGTGCTGCCGAAGGTCGGCCAGCGCGGCATCCCTTTGGTCAGCGTCAACACCAACGCGGTCGATATCGCGGTCTACCGCATCGGCGACCGCAATCTGATCGACACCGTGCTCGGCCGCGATTTCCAGCGCAACCTCGACCGCTATGACGTCGAGCGCCTGACCGAGAGCCGCGGCGTCAAGGTCTGGAACGGCGAGCTCACCATCGAGCCGGCCGCGCTCAACGCCGAGGTGACGACGGCGTTCCCGGTCGACCAGGCGATCGGCGCGATTGCGGCCGGCGTCTATGTCATGACCGCGGCACCGAAGGGCCTGCCGTCCGACGATGACAGCTCGCTTGCGACGCAATGGTTCGTGGTCTCCGACCTCGGCCTCGCGGCGCTGTCCGGTCACGACGGCATCAACGCGTTCGTCAATTCGCTCGCCACCACCGAGCCGCGCGGCCAGATCGAGGTGCGGCTCATTTCGCGCGGCAATGAGATCCTCGCCACCAAGCGCAGCGACGCCGCAGGCCGCGTCCAGTTCGAGGCCGGGCTCACGCGCGGCGAGGGCTCGCTCGCTCCCGCCATGCTGGTCGCCGCCAATTCGAAGGGCGACTATGCCTTCCTCAATCTGAAAGGCCCGGCGTTCGACCTCAGCGACCGCGGCGTGTCCGGCCGCGCCGTTCCGGACGGGCTCGACGCCTTTGTCTATACCGAGCGCGGCGTCTACCGCTCGGGCGAGACCGTGCACATCACCGCGCTGCTGCGCGACGCCCAGGGAGCGGCGTCGGCGAACGTGCCGCTGACCTTGCTGGTCGAACGGCCCGACGGGCTGGAATATCGCCGCGTCGCTGTGCCCGACCAGGGTATCGGCGGCCACAGCCTGAGCGTGCCGATCAATTCGGCCGCCGCGACCGGCACCTGGCGGGTGCGCGCCTTCACCGATCCGAAGCGACCGGCGGTGGGCGAGACGACGTTTCTCGTCGAGGACTATGTCGCGGACCGGCTGGAGTTCGATCTGGCCGCGCCCGCGGGTCAGATTTCGCGCGATGCAGCCACCAAGATCACGGTCGACGGCCGCTATCTCTACGGCGCGCCGGCCGCCAATCTCGATCTTGAGGGCGAGGTGCTGATCCGCCAGGCCAAGGAGCGCCCGAAGCTCACCGGCTACCAGTTCGGCCCGTCCGACGAAGGCGTCAGCATCGAGCGGCAGCCGCTCGAAGATCTGCCGTCGACCGACGACAAGGGCAAGGCGAGCTTCGAGGTGCGGCTGGACAAGCTGCCGGCGAGCGCGCGCCCGCTGGAGGCGCAGGTCAACGTGCGGCTCGCGGAATCCGGCGGCCGCGCGGTCGAGCGCAAGATCACGCTGCCGATCCTTGCCGCCGGCAACATGATCGGGGTCAAGCCGCTGTTCGCCGGCCGCTCGCTCGGCGAGGGCGAGACCGCGAGCTTCGACGTCGTGCTGGCCGCGCCCGACGGCAACACCTTGGCCGCCAGCGGGCTGCGCTACGAGCTGCTCAAGATCGAGTCGCGCTATCAATGGTATCGCCGCGACGGGCGCTGGGAGTATGAGCCGATCAAGCTCACCCGGCGCGTCGCCGATGGCCGGGTCGACGTTGCGGCCGACCGTCCGGGCCGGATCGCAGCGCCGGTGCAATGGGGCCGCTACCGGCTCGAAGTCTCGACCAGCGATGCCAACGGACCGGTCACCTCGATCGGCTTCGATGCCGGCTGGTACACCGAAGCGAGCGCCGACACGCCCGATATGCTGGAGATCGCCCTCGACAAGCCGGAATACCGGCCGGGCGAGGCTGTGACGGTGGCGATCGCCGCCCGCACCGCCGGCCGCGTGACGATCAACGTCATGGGCGAACGGCTGCTGCACACCGTCACCCAGGACGTGCTGCAGCCCGGCACCGCGCAGGTCAAGCTTCCAGTCGGCAACGACTGGGGCACCGGCGCCTATGTGGTCGCGACCCTGCGGCGGCCGCTCGACGCCGCAGCGCAACGCATGCCCGGACGCGCCATCGGTGTGCAATGGTTCGCGATCGACCGCAAGGCGCGCACGCTTGCACTCGACATGACGCTGCCGCCGCTGCAGCGGCCAAACACCACGCTCAAGGTCCCGGTCAAGATCGACGGCCTGGCCCGGGGCGAAGAGGCCCGCGTCGTGGTCGCTGCCGTCGATGTCGGCATCCTCAACCTCACGAACTACAAGCCGCCGGCGCCCGACGATTATTATCTCGGCCAGCGGCAACTCACCGCCGAACTGCGCGATCTGTACGGCCAGTTGATCGACGGCATGCAGGGTACGCGCGGCCAGATCAAGACCGGCGGCGACGGCGGCGCCGAGCTGAGCGGCAGTCCGCCGACCCAGGCGCCGCTCGCGCTCTATTCCGGCATCGTCACGGTCCGCCCCGGCGGCATCGCCGAAATCCCGTTCGACATCCCGGCCTTCGCCGGCACCGTGCGGGTGATGGCGGTGGCGTGGAGCAAGGACAAGGTCGGCCGCGCCAGCGGCGACGTCACGGTGCGCGATCCGGTGGTGGTCACCGCCACGCTGCCGCGCTTCCTGCTCAGCGGCGACCGCAGCGCCGTCCACCTCGACATCGACAATGTCGAGGGCCCAGCGGGGGCGTACCGCCTCGAACTGCGCAGCGAGGGCATTGTCGCGCTCGGCGAGGGCGGCTTGCAGGCGCTCACGCTCAACTCAAAACAGCGCCTGAGCGCGCGCGTGCCATTGACCGCGTCGGCGGTCGGCTCGGGCCAGCTCAACCTGAAGATCACCGGTCCGGGTGGGCTCACGCTCGAACGCAGCTACGCCATGGCGGTCAAGCCCGCGACGCAGATGCTGACGCGCCGCACGGTCAAGACCATCGCCAAGGGCGAGAGCCTCACGCTGTCCAACGACCTGTTCGCTGATCTCGTGCCGAACACCGGCGCGGCCGCGCTTTCGGTCGGGCCCTCGACGGCGCTCGACGCGGCGACCTTGTTGCGGGCGCTCGATCGCTATCCGTTCGGCTGTTCCGAGCAGATCACCAGCCGCGCGCTGCCGCTGCTCTATGTCAACGAGCTCGCGAGCGCCGCGCATCTGGCGATGGACGACGCCGTCGATCAGCGCATCCGCGACGCCATCGATCGCCTGCTGGCGCGCCAGTCCTCGAACGGCTCGTTCGGGCTCTGGGGCATCGGCGGCGACGACGCCTGGCTCGACGCCTACGTGACCGACTTCCTGACCCGCGCCCGGGAGCGCGGCTTTGCGGTGCCGGAGGTGGCGTTCAAGCTCGCGCTCGATCGCCTGCGCAACACCGTCGCCCAGGCGCCGGCGCCATCGAAGGACGGCGGCCGCGATCTCGCCTACGCGCTCTATGTGCTGGCGCGGAACGGCAACGCCCCGCTCGGCGAGCTGCGCTATCTCGCCGACGCCAAGCTCGACGACCTCGCAACGCCGATCGCCAAGGCGCAGATCGCCGCGGCGCTCGGCCTGCTCGGCGACCGCATCCGCGCCGAGCGGGTCTACAAGGCGGCGCTGGACGACATCAAGCCGAAGCCGCAGACCGAGCTGTTCAGCCGTGTCGATTACGGCTCGACATTGCGCGACGCGGCCGCGCTGGTGACGCTCGCCAGCGAAGCCGGCGGCTCGCGGCCGACCATCAGCAATGCCGTGCTGCGCATTGAGGAGGCGAGGGCGCAGGCGCCCTACACCTCGACCCAGGAGAACGCCTGGCTGGTGCTCGCCGCCCGCGCCATCGCCAAGGACGCGGGCATAGCGCTCGACGTCGGCGGCGAAGCACACAAGGGCGCGCTCTATCGCAACGCCAAGGCCAGCGAGCTTGCCCGGCCGTTCAAGGTGACCAACACCGGCGAGGCGCCGCTGCAGGCCGTGGTGTCGGTGTCCGGCGCGCCGACCGTGCCGGAGCCGGCCGCCGAGAGCGGCTTCAAGCTCGATCGGCTCTATTACACGCTCGATGGCGAGCCGGCCGATCCAACCAAGGCCAAGCAGAACCAGCGCTTTGTCGTGGTGCTGAAGATCACCGAGCCGGTGCCGCAGTTCGGCCGGATCATCGTCGCCGATTATCTGCCGGCCGGCTTTGAGATCGACAACCCGCGGCTCGTGTCCTCGGGCGAAACCGGAACGCTGTCCTGGATCGCGGACGCCAAGGAGCCGGTCTATTCCGAGTTCCGCGACGACCGCTTCAGCGCCGCGTTCACGCGCGGACCGAAAGATCCGGTGGCGTTCAGCGTGGCCTATGTGGTGCGGGCGGTCTTGCCCGGCCGCTACGCCCTGCCGCAGGCTTATGTCGAGGATATGTACCGGCCCGACCGCTTCGGCCGGACCGCGACCGGTACCATCGAGATCAGCGCAAAGTGAACTGACCAATGAAGCCCGGTCGCATCATCCTCACGACGGTCGGCGCCGCGGTTATCGCCGCGGTGTTTGGCGGCGCTTGGTGGCTGCGCTCGTTGACACCGCTGCCGCGCGGCGAGGACCTGGCGCTGTCGACGCAGGTGCTCGACCGTAACGGGGGGCTGCTGCGCGCCTATGCCACGCCGGAGGGCCGCTGGCGCCTGCCGGCGCAGGCCGCCGACGTCGATCCGCGGCTGATCGAGATGCTGCTCGCCTATGAGGACAAGCGCTTCCGCGGCCACGCCGGCGTCGATCCGCTGGCGATGCTGCGCGCCGCCGGCCAATGGCTCGCCAACGCGCGGGTGATCTCGGGCGGCTCGACGCTAACCATGCAGGTTGCGCGTCTGCTCGAGCCGCGGCCGACCGCACGCTCGGCGCCAAGCTTCGGCAGATCGTGCGCGCACTCGAGCTTGAACGCCGCCTCGGCAAGGACGAGGTGCTGGCGCTTTATCTGACGCTCGCGCCCTACGGCGGCAATCTCGAAGGCGTCCGCGCCGCTTCGCTCGCCTATTTCGGCAAGGAGCCGAACCGGCTTTCGCTCGGCGAGGCGGCGCTTCTGGTCGCGCTGCCGCAATCGCCCGAGGCGCGCCGGCCCGACCGCTCGGCGGTGGCCGCGAGACAAGCGCGCGACCGCGTGCTCGACCGCATGGCGGGCCGCATTCCGGCCGACGAGATCGCGCTGGCCAAGCGCGAGGCGGTGCCCGGCGTCCGCCAGGCGATGCCCGTGCTCGCGCCCCATGCCGCCGACCAGGCGGTTGCGGCGGCGTCGGCGCAGAAGGTCCATCGTCTGACCATCGACGCAGCGCTGCAAAAGCGCCTGGAAGAGCTCGCCCGCGAACGGGGCAAAGCGCTCGGTCCCGATCTGTCGGTCGCCATCATCGCCGTCGATCACACGACCGGCGAGGTGTTGGCGCGGGTCGCCTCCGCAGACTATTTCGACCAGCGGCGCGCCGGCCAGGTCGACATGACCGACGCGCTGCGCTCGCCGGGCTCCGCGCTGAAGCCGTTCATTTACGGCATCGCCTTCGAGGACGGCATCGCCCATCCCGAGACGCTGATCGAGGACCGGCCGGTGCGGTTCGGCGCCTACGCGCCGGAGAACTTCGACCTCACCTTCCAGGGCACTGTCACGGCGCGCCGCGCCTTGCAGCAATCGCTGAACGTGCCGGCGGTGGCGCTGCTGGATGGCGTCGGCGCAAGCAGGCTCTCGGCGCGGCTGGCGCAGGCCGGCGCAACGCTGGTGCTGCCGAAGGGCGAAGCGCCGGGGCTTGCCATGGCGCTCGGCGGCGTCGGCATCACGCTTTCCGACCTGACCATGCTCTATGCCGGGCTGGCGCGCGGCGGCGGCGCGGTGCCGCTGATCGAGCGCGCAGCCGACGCAGGCCTGCCGGCGCCGCGGCGGCTGCTCGATCCGGTCGCCGCCTGGTATGTCGGCCATGTGCTGCTCGGCTCGCCGCCGCCCGACAACGCCGCCGGCGGCCGCATCGCGTTCAAGACCGGAACCTCCTACGGCTACCGCGACGCCTGGGCGGCGGGGTTCGACGGCCGGCGCACCATTGGCGTCTGGGTTGGCCGGCCCGACGGCGCGCCGGTGGCGGAACTCATCGGCCGGGTTGCGGCGGCGCCGATCCTGTTCGACGCCTTTGCGCGCACCGGCCAGCCGCCGGCGCCGCTCGCGCGCGCGCCGCAGGGCGCGCTGCTGGCCGCAAGCCACAAGCTGCCGCCACCGCTGCAACGCTTCCGGCCGAACGGCGCGGGCGGCAGCAGCGGCGCGCAGGCCCTACGCATCGTGTATCCGCCGAACGGCTCGCGCATCGAGCTTGCGGCGTCGGCCGGCAAGCCCGACCCGCTGGCGCTGAAAATCTCCGGTGGCGTCGAGCCCTTGACCGTCCTGGTCAACGGCATGCCGGCGCAGGCGCGCGGCGGCCGCCAGACCCTGTTCGTCGAGCCCGACGGGCCGGGTTTCGTGCGGCTCACGGTGATCGACGCCAAGGGCGCAGCCGACAGCGTCATGGTGCGCGTGCAATAGAGCATGATCCCGAAAAAGCCTGCCCCGGACTTGATCCGGGGTGGAAACCGGTTTTCGGATAAGCATGCCCTCGGGCTTGACCCGAGGGATCATGCTCAAACAGGAAACTAGATTGGGATGACCAAAAGTCATCCCAATCTAGCACGGCCTGTTTTCAGGAGTGCCGGCATTGTAACGTGACGTGACGCCATCGGGGCTGTTCGGAGAATCCGCCATGTTGATCGACCATCGCACCTACACGTTGCGACCGGGCACGCTGCGCAAGCAGCTCGCGCTCTATGAAAAGCACGGCCTGGCGGCGCAGAAGCGCTATTTCGGCGAGCCCTTGCTGTGGGCAACCAGCGAGACCGGCGACGTCAACAGCTATGTCCACATCTGGGTCTATGAAGACGCCGAGGACCGCACCCGCAAGCGGACCGCGCTGTTCAAGGACCCGGAGTGGCTGAAATACCTCGAGATGAACGCCGAGGCCGGCTACCTGATCAAGCAGGAAAGCAAGCTGATGTCGCCAGCGCCGTTCGCGCCGGTCCGTCGCTGATCCTAAGTCCCCAAGGAGATTTCACATGAACACCGTCCCCAAGATCGACCCGACCCAGGCGCGGCCCGCCCATGTCGATCCGGCCGAATGGGAGACGCGGGTCGATCTCGCGGCCTGCTACCGGCTGGTCGACCATTACGGCATGACCGACCTCCATCTCAACCACATCTCGGCGCGCGTGCCGGGCAACGAGGAGCATTTCCTGATCAACCCGTTCGGCATGATGTATGAGGAGATCACCGCGTCTTCGCTGATCAAGATCGATCTCGACGGCAAGATCATCGCCAACACCACCGACTACGGCATCAACCTCGCGGGCTATGTGATCCACAGCGCGATCCACGCCGCGCGCCACGACGTCGCCTGCGTGCTGCACACCCACACCAACGCCGGCATGGCGGTGTCGACGCTCAAATGCGGCCTGCTGCCGCTGACGCAGACCGCGATGCGCTGGGCGCGCGTCGCCTATCACGACTTCGAGGGCGTGGCGGTCGAGCTCGACGAGCGGCAGCGGCTGGTGGCGGACCTGGGCGACGCCGAGGTGATGATCTTGCGCAACCACGGGCTGCTGTCGGTCGGCCAAACCATCGGCCAGGCGTTCAACAACATCTACCGGCTGGAGCGCGCCTGCCAGACCCAGCTTCTGGCGCTCGCCTGCAACAGCGAGATCGCCATGCCGCCGCAGCAGGTGATCGACCGATCAAATGCGCAGCTTACGGTGCAGCCGGCGCCGGATGCGGCGGGCCGGCGGCGGCCCCATGGATCGCTGGAGTGGCCGGCGCTCAAGCGCATGCTCGACCGGCGCGATCCGTCATACAAGACGTGACGCGTCGAAGGCTCGTTCGCACTGAACGGCGCAAGGACCAACCGGGCCACCCTGCTGCCGCGGCGCGGCTCTTGTTGAGAGCATGATGTTTTCTGAAAACCGGTTCCCACTTTTCCGGATCATGCTCTATTGTCCGCCCGATTTGCAGGACCGCGCATGACCACCGCCGCCACCGACAAAGCCTGGTCCCGCGCCCGCGCCGACGGCTTGGCCGCCATTGTCGATCATGCGGTGTCCTCGCACGCGCGCGCGGTCGCCGTGCTGCTGCTGACGGCGCTGCTGGCGTTCCTGCCCGGCTTCTTCCAGATCCCGCCGACCGACCGCGACGAGGCGCGCTTCGCGCAAGCCTCCAAGCAGATGCTGGAAACTGGCGATTTCATCGACATCCGCTTTCAGGACGAGGTCCGCTACAAGAAGCCGGTCGGCATCTACTGGCTGCAAGCCGCGACCGTGAAGACCGCCGAATGGCTCGGCGTTCCGGACGCGCACAAGACCGTCTGGCTCTACCGCTTGCCGTCGCTCGCCGGCGCAATCGGCGCGGTGCTGCTGACCTATTGGACGGCATTGGTGTTCGTGTCGCGCCGTGCCGCCGTGCTGGCGGGCATGATGCTGGCGACCTCGGTTTTGCTTGGCGTCGAGGCGCGGCTCGCCAAGACCGACGCCATGTTGTTGTTCACCATCGTGGCGGCGATGGGAGCGATGGCGCGTGCCTATCTGGGCGAACGCAGGGCCGGCGCCATCGGGCCGACGGGCTGGACCGTCCCGGCCATCTTCTGGACCGCGATTGCGGCCGGCATCCTGCTCAAGGGCCCGCTGATCATCATGGTCGTGGCACTCGCCGCGATCGCCTTGGTGGTGGTGGACCGCTCGGCGCGCTGGATGCTCGCGCTGCGTCCGCTCATCGGGCTCGCTTGGGCCGCCATTCTGGTGGCGCCCTGGTTCATCGCGATTCTCGATCGCGCCGGCAACAGCTTTCTCGCCGAGTCGGTCGGCCGGGATCTGGCCGCCAAGGTGTTCACCGGTCAGGAGGCCCATGGCGCGCCGCCCGGTTATTACTTCGCGCTGTTCTGGCTCTCGTTCTGGCCGGCCGCGACGCTCGCCGGCATGGCCGTGCCGAGCGTGTGGGCGGCGCGGCGCGAGAAGGGTGCGCGCTTTCTGCTCGCCTGGATCGTGCCGTCCTGGATCGTGTTTGAATTGGTGGTGACCAAGCTGCCGCATTACGTGCTGCCGGTCTATCCGGCGGTCGCGATCCTGATCGCGGGCGTGGTCGATCAGCATCTGCTGACGCGACGGATCTGGCTGCTGCGCGGCGCGTTATGGTGGTTCGTCCTGCCGGTGGCGGTGTCGATCGCCGCCGTCGTCGGCCTGATCGTGTTCGGCCGCCAGCTTGGCCTGCCGGCGTGGCCGTTTGCTGCCGCTGCCTCGGTGTTCGGCCTGTGGGCCTGGTGGCTGTTCCAGGCCGATGGCGCCGAGCGGTCGCTGCTGCGCGCCATGATGGCGTCGATCCTGATGGGCTTTGTAGTCTATGGCGTATTTTTTCCGTCCTTGACGGTGGCGTTCCCGAGCGCGGCACTCGATCGCATGCTGGCCGAGTCCGGCTGCAAGCAGCCGCTGGTCGCCGCCGCCGGCTATCATGAGCCTAGCTTGGTGTTCCTAGCCGGCACCGAGACCAGGCTGATCGACGGCTCCGACGCCGCCGATTTCCTGCGCAACGGCGACTGCCGGTTCGCGGCGATCGAGCAGCGCTTCGAGCGGAGCTTCCTGCGCCGCGCCGAGACCATCGGGCTGCGCTACGCCTCGCCGCTGCGCATCGAAGGCTTCAACTATTCCAACGGCCGCACGGTTTCGATTGGCGTCTACCGGTCCGAAGGCGAGCGATGAGCATGGTCGGCGGCATCGGCGGACAGGGCGGCGCGCTGGCGACATGGCTGCGCCAGTTCGACGCCAATGTGCGCGGCGCGCTGGCGACGCTGCTGCGTCCGCCGCGCAGCCCGATGCAATGGCCGACGCTCGGTCTGCTCGCGCTGGCAACCGTCGTGGCGGTGGCCGCGATCTATGGAACCATGCTCGCGCTCGACCTGCCACTGCTAAACGCCGCACGGCGGCTGCCGGCGGCGGTGATCGACGCATTCAATGAATTCACCGACTTCGGCAAGTCCGGCTGGTTCCTGTGGCCGACCGGGCTGCTGCTGCTGGCGCTGGCGCTGCTCGACAGCCCGGCGCTGCCGCGCGCGGCGCGCGGCACGCTCGCCGCCTTTGCGGTACGGCTTGGCTTTGTGTTCACGGCCGTGGCAGTGCCGGGCCTGTTCGTCGCCATCGTCAAGCGGCTGATCGGCCGCGCGCGGCCCTTCGTGGTCGGCGAAGATGTCTGGGCCTATCTGCCGTTTGCTTGGCGGGTCGACTATGCAAGCCTGCCATCGGGCCATGCCACGACGGCGTTTTCGGCGCTGGTTGCGATCGGCGCGCTCTACCCGCCGGCCCGCGCGCTGATGTGGACCTATGCGGTGGCGATCGCGGCCAGCCGCGTCATCGTCTCGACCCATCATCCGAGCGACGTGCTGGCTGGCGCCATCGTCGGCGCGATCGGCGCGCTGCTGGTGCGCCAATGGTTCGCCGCGCGCCGGCTCGGTTTTTGGATCGCAGCCGACGGCTCGGTGCAACCGATGCCCGGCCCAAGCTGGCGGCGCATCGTCAAAGCGGTTGCCCGGCGGCGGGGCTCCGCCTAGAACGCGGGTATGAACGGCAGCACTAGTCCCGACCTGTCGGTCGTCGTTCCGATGCGCAACGAGGCCGGCAACGTCGCGCCGTTGGTCGATGAGATCGCCGCGGCGCTGGTCGGGCGGCGCTTCGAGGTGATCTGCGTCAACGACGGGTCGACCGACGCGACCGAAGCCGAGCTGAAGCGCCTGCAGGCGCAGCATCCGTGGCTGCGGCAGATGCGGCACGCGCGCTCGTGCGGGCAGTCGGCGGCGCTGCGCACCGGCATGCTCGCGGCCCGCGCGGGCGTCATCGTCACGCTCGACGGGGACGGCCAGAACGATCCGGCGTTCCTGCCAAAGCTGGTCGAAGCGCTGGAGCGCGGCACCCCGCGCATCGGTCTGGTTGCGGGGCAGCGCGTCGGCCGCCAAGCCACCGGCTTCAAGCGCCTGCAGTCGCGCATCGCCAACATCGTGCGCGGCGCGATCCTGCGCGACGGCACCCGCGACAGCGGCTGCGGGCTGAAGGCGTTTCCGCGCGAGCTCGGCCTGGCGCTGCCGTATTTCGACGCGCTGCATCGCTTCTTGCCGGCGCTGATCCGGCGCGAGGGCTACGAGATCGGCTATGTCGATGTCGTCGATCGGCCACGCCGGCACGGCACATCGAACTATGGACTATGGGACCGCCTGTGGGTCGGAATTCTCGATCTCGGCGGCGTGTGGTGGCTGATCCGCCGGCGCAAGCGGCTGCCGGAGATTTCGGAGGTCTGAATGCTCGTCGATCTGTCGAACGCGGTCGGCAATTATCTGCACGACGTGTTCTGGCTGCGTATGGATTGGTGGGTGCTGCTTGGTTTCGCCGCGCAGATTTTCTTCACGTTGCGGTTCGCCGTGCAATGGATCGCCTCCGAGCGCGTCGGAAAAAGCGTCATCCCGGTGGCGTTCTGGTGGTTCTCGATCGGCGGCGGATTGCTGCTGCTGATTTATGCGCTGTACCGGCGCGACCCGGTGTTCATCGCGGGCCAGGGCTTCGGCGTGTTCGTCTATTTGCGCAATCTCTATTTTGTCATGCGCGAGCGGCGGGCGAGCGCCGCGCTTTGACATCAAGCGGCCAGCAACGGCGGCGGCCGTTTGGTCACCCATTGTGTGGCTTGGTCGTAGGCGTGGGCGAGCTGCAGGCAGGCCAGCTCGCCGTGGTTCGGCCCGACGATTTGCAGGCCCATGGGAAGCCCGCGGTCGTTGAATCCGATCGGGACGGTCAGCGCCGGACAGTTCGACATCGTGACCGGGATCATCACCTCCATCCAGCGATGGTAGGTGTCCATGGTCTTGCCGGCGATGGTCTTCGGCCAGTCGATGCCGGCGTCGAACGGGAACACCTGGCCGGAGGGAATGACAAAATAGTCATAGCGCTCGAACAACGTGCGCACCGCCTGATACCAGGCACTGCGCACGGCGGAGGCGTCGAACACGTTATAGGCTGACAGTTTCTCGCCGCTTTCGACCTCGAACCGCGCCTCGGGCTTCATCAGCGCGCGCTTGGCCGGGTCCTTATACAAATCCTTCAGCGCCGAGCCGGCCTGCCAGGCGCGCAACGTCCGCCAGTTCTGCCAGACCCGCTCGACCGGATAGTCGGGCCAGGCCTCCTCGACGGTGCAGCCGAGCGTTTCGAACGCCTTCAGCGCCGACTTGCAAAGGTCGAGGATGCCGTGTTCGAGCGGCAGATAGCCGCCGTAGTCGCCGCCGAACGCAATCCGGGCACCCTTGAAGTCGCGCTTGAGCGGTTCGGTGAAGGGCGCGCTGTCCTGCCGGTTCGACAGCGGCAGGCGCGGGTCGTAGCCCGACTGCACCGACAGCAGCATGGCAAGGTCCGGCACGTTGCGCGCCATCGGGCCCTGCACCCCCATCCAGGCGTAGAACACGTCGAGCCCTTGCGCCGGCACGCGCCCGTAGGAGGTGCGGAAGCCGAACACATTGTTCCAGGCGGCGGGGTTGCGCAGCGAGCCGCCGTGGTCGCTGCCGTCGGCGACCGGCAGCATGCGAAGCGCGACCGACACGCCGGCGCCGCCGCTCGATCCGCCGGACGATTTGCTTTGGTCGTAGCTGTTGAGGGTGCGGCCGTAGACGTCATTGTAGGTGTTGGAGCCGAGCCCGAACTCCGGCACGTTGGTCTTGCCGATGATGATCGAGCCGGCCGCCTTCATGCGCTCGACCATGATGGCGTCGGCCGCCGGCACGAAATCCTTGAAGATGCGCGAGCCCTGGGTGGTGCGGATGCCCTTGGTCGCGGCCAGGTCCTTGATCGCCTGCGGAAAGCCGTGCATCCAGCCGCAATAACGGCCGCGCGCCAGCTCCTCGTCGCGCGCCTTGGCCTGCGCAATGAGGTCGCCGCGGTCCTGCAGCGCAACGATGGCGTTGACCTTGGGATTGAGCGCCTCGATCCGGTCGAGCGCGGCGTTCATCACCTCGACGCAGGACACCTGCCTGGACTTGATCGCGCCCGACAGCGCGAGCGCGTCCATCATCATGATGTCGGACGGCTTCGACATCCGGCTATTGCGCGGCGGCCAGCGCCGCGAAGCCGCGCTCGAGGTCGGCGATCAGGTCGCCGACGTCCTCGAGCCCGATGTGGAAGCGCAGCGACGGGCCGCCCGGTGCCCATTTCGTCGCGGTACGGACGGCGCTGACGTCGTAGGGAATGGCGAGGCTTTCGAAGCCGCCCCAGGATGCGCCCATGCCGTAGAGCGTGAGCGTGTTGAGGAAGGCGAGCACGGCTTTTTCCGGCACGGGCTTGAGCACCACGCCAAACAATCCGCACGCGCCGGTGAAATCGCGCCGCCAGATCGCATGGCCGGGGTCGCTCGGCAGTCCGGGATGCAACACGCGCAGCACCTCCGGCCGCTGCTCGAACCAGCGCGCGACCGTAAGCCCGGACTGATGGTGGCGTGCCAGCCGCACCGCCAGCGTGCGCAGGCCGCGCAGGCCGAGGTTCATGTCGTCGGGCCCGACGCACAGGCCCATGGTGAAAGCGGTGTCCTTCAGCCGCTGCAGGGTCGTCTTGTTGGCCGAGACGGTTCCGAGCATCAGGTCGGAATGGCCGCCGATGTATTTGGTGCCGGACTGGATCGAGAGGTCGACGCCTTTGTCCAGCGCCTTGAAATACAGCGGGCTCGCCCAGGTGTTGTCCATCAGCACCAGCGCGTCGTGCTGGTGCGCGACCTCGGCGATCGCCGGAATGTCCTGCATCTCGAAGGTGAGCGAGCCCGGCGCCTCGGTGAACACCACGCGCGTGTTGGGCTGCATCAGCTTGGCGATGCCGGAACCGATCAGCGGATCGTAGTAGCTCGTCGTCACGCCGTAGCGCTTGAGCACGGTGTCGCAAAGCTTGCGGGTCGGCCCATAAGCGCTGTCGCTCACCAGCGCGTGGTCGCCGGCCTTGAGCACCGAAAGCAGCGCGGTGGTGATCGCCGCCAGTCCGGACGGCAGCAAGGCTACGCCGGCGCAGGCCGGGCCCTCGATCTCCCGAATCGCCTGCTCGAGCGCTTCCGAGGTCGGCGTGCCGCGGCGGCCGTAGAAGTATTGCGGCTTATCGCCGCCGGCGTGGTGGCGCCCGAGGAATTCCTCGGCCGTGCGATAGAGCAGGGTCGAGGCGTGATAGACCGGCGTGTTGACATAACCGTGATGGGCGAACGGTTTGCGGCCCCCGACGGTGACCTTGGTGTCCTGTTTGATCTCGGTGTTTGCGGGCTTGCCGCCTTCGGCTTTGGTCATCGGGATCAATTCCTCGCCACTCCAGGCATTTACGGCGTCCGGAACGACAACCGCAACCCCTTGACCCGGCTGGCGGGCCGTTCTCAGATGGCTGCAAGTCGTGGGGATGAGCGGGAAACCGCCGCGGTCGCGCGTCAGTGCCGACGTCTGTGGCCTGCGTTTCAGGGAGATTCGGTGATGAAAAGCCTGTTTTTCCGCTTGGCTTTCGTGGCGGCTTTCGCGCTTGTCGCGCAGGCCGCGTCGGCTCAAACGCTTGCCACCATCAAGCAGCGGGGCTCGCTCAATTGCGGCTCGAACGGCACGTTGGCGGGCTTCGGCCTGCCCGACGCGCAGGGCCGCTGGACCGGTCTCGACGTCGATCTGTGCCGCGCGCTTGCGGCCGCGATCTTCAATGATGCGAGCAAGGTCAAGTTCGTGCCGCTGACCGCGAAGGACCGCTTCACCGCGCTGCAATCGGGCGAGGTCGATATTCTGGCGCGCAACACCACATGGACCTCGTCGCGCGACACCTCGCTCGGCTTGAACTTCAGCGTGGTCAATTATTTCGACGGCCAGGGCTTCATGGTCCGCAAGGCGCTGAAGGTGAATTCGGCGCTCGAGCTGAACGACGCCGCGGTCTGCGTGCAGCAGGGCACCACCACCGAGCTCAACCTCGCCGACTACTTCCGCGCCAACAAGATGAAGCTGAAGACCGTGACATTTGCGACCGCCGACGAGGCGATCAAGGCCTATGACGCCGGCCGCTGCGACGCCTACACCACCGATGCCTCGGGTCTCGCCGGCGAGCGGATGCGGCTTGCCAACGTCAACGATCACATCGTCCTGCCGGAGATCATCTCCAAGGAGCCGCTCGGGCCGGCGGTGCGCCACGGCGACGACCAGTGGTTCGACATCGTGAAATGGACGCACTACGCCATGGTCAACGCCGAGGAGCTCGGCATCACCAAGGCCAATGTCGACGATCACATCAAGTCCGACAATCCGGACGTCAAGCGCCTGCTCGGCAGCGAAGGCAAGCACGGCGAGGCGCTCGGGCTGACCAACGATTGGGTGGTGCGCATCATCAAACAGGTCGGCAACTACGGCGAGATCTTCGAGAAGAACGTCGGTCAGGGTTCGAACCTCAAGATCGCGCGCGGGCTGAACGCGCTGTGGACCAAAGGCGGATTGCAGTTCGCGCCGCCGATCCGCTGAGCCCGCGGTTCTCGGGCGCCCATGGCCCTCGTCGAGACCACGCAGCCCGCGCCGTCGCTGATCAACAACCCGAAGGTCCGCGGCATCGCCTATCAGGCGGTGCTGTGCGCCTTGATCGTGTTCCTGGTCTGGGGCGCGGTCAGCAACGCCATCGATAACCTGGCGCGCGCCAAGATCGCCTCGGGCTTCGGCTTCTGGGAAAACACCGCGGGCTTCGACATCAGCCAGTCGCTGATCGAGTATTCCACCGCCTCGACCTACGGCCGCGCGTTCTGGGTCGGCTTGATCAACACGCTGGTGGTGGCGGGCCTCGGCATCGTCTTTGCGACCATCCTGGGCTTCATCATCGGCATCGCGCGGTTGTCCAAGAACTGGCTGGTGGCGCGGCTGGCCGGCGGCTACGTCGAGATCATCCGCAACCTGCCGCTGCTGCTGCAACTGCTGTTCTGGTACAACGCCGTGCTCAAGGCGCTGCCCGGCATCCGGGAAAGCTTCGCCTTGCCGGGCGGCCTATTCCTCAACAACCGTGGCCTGTTCGTGCCGCATCCGGTGCCGCAGCCGGGCTTCGCCGCGTTTGAGATTGCGCTCGTGCTCGGCATCGCCGGCGCGATTGCCTACCGCATCTGGGCCAAGCGCCGGCAGATGCGCACCGGCCAGCAGGCGCCGGTGCTGTGGGTCACGCTCGGGCTTGTGATCGCGCTGCCGCTGGCGGTGTTGGCGGCCACGGGCTTCCCGATTGCGTTCGATTTCCCCGAGGCCGGCCGCTTCAACATCCGTGGCGGCATCGAGGTGCTGCCGGAATTCATGGCGCTGCTGTTCGGGCTGGTGATCTACACCGCGGCCTTCATCGCCGAGGTGGTGCGCGCCGGCATTCTGTCGGTGCCCAAGGGCCAGACCGAGGCGGCCTATTCGCTGGGGCTTAGGCCGAAGCCGACGCTGCGCCTGGTCGTGGTGCCGCAGGCGATGCGGGTGATCATCCCGCCGCTGACCAGCCAATACCTCAACTTGACCAAGAACTCCTCGCTCGCGGTCGCCATCGGCTACCCAGACCTGGTGCAGATTTTCGCCGGCACGGTGCTCAACCAGACCGGCCAGGCGGTCGAGGTCATCGTCATCACCATGGCGGTCTATCTCACCATCAGCCTGGTCACCTCGGCCCTGATGAACATTTACAACAGCCGCATGGCGCTGGTGGAGCGCTGAGCATGATCCCGAAAAGTGGCAACCGATTTTCGGACAAGATCATGCTCGAAGGAAAAGCATGAGCGACACCGCCACCATCACCGATGCCCGATTGATGGAAGGCGCCGCCCCGTTCGTGCGCGTCAAGCCGTTCGAGCCGCTGCCGCCGCCGCTCGCGCATTCCGGCGCCATCGGTTGGCTGCGGCATAACCTGTTTTCCGGCGCGTTCAACATCATCCTCACCATCGTCTGCGTGCTGCTGATCGTCTGGATCGCGCCGCCGCTGGTGAAATTCCTGATCATCGACGCGGTCTGGGACGGCGCCAGCCGGGTCGATTGCCTGCCGCGTCCGGACCAGCCCGAGGTCGGCGCCTGCTGGGCGTTCGTCAAGGAGCGGCTCGGCTTCTTCACCTACGGCTTCTATCCGGTCGAGGAGCGCTGGCGGGTCGATGTGTTCTTTGTGCTTCTGGCGATCGGCGTCGGCTGGATGGCCTGGCTCGACGCCCCGCGCCGCGACCTCGGCGTGGTCTATTTCTTCGTCATCATGCCGGTCGCCTCGGTCGTGCTGTTGCTGGGCTTTGACGCGATCGGATTGCCATCAGTCTCGACCGCACAATGGGGCGGCATCCTGGTGACCATCGTGGTGGCGGCGGTCGGCATCGTCGCGTCGCTGCCGCTCGGCATCGTGCTGGCGCTCGGCCGCCGCTCGCAAATGCCCGCCGTGCGGCTGTTCTCGGTGATCTTCATCGAGTTCGTGCGCGGCGTGCCGCTGATCACCGTGCTGTTCATGGCGAGCGTCATGCTGCCGCTGTTCGTGCCCGACGCCTGGTCGCCGGACAAGCTGTTGCGCGCGCTGGTCGGCGTGGCGCTGTTCGCCTCGGCCTACATGGCCGAAGTGGTGCGCGCCGGCCTGCAAGCCATCCCCAAGGGCCAATACGAGGCCGCGATGGCGCTCGGCTTGAGCTACTGGCAGTCGATGCGCCTGATCATCCTGCCGCAGGCGCTGAAGATCACCATCCCGAACATCGTCAACACCTACATCGGCCTGTTCAAGGACACGACGCTGGTGTTCGTCGTCGGCATCTTCGATTTCCTGAAGACCCTCGAGGCGGCCCGCATCGATCCGCAATGGGCGACGCCGGTCACCAGCCCGACCGGCTACGCCTTCGCCGCGATCTTCTACCTGATCTTCTGCTACGCGATGTCGCGCTACGCGCGCATGATCGAAGCCCGCCTCGCCGCGGGCGACAAGCGATGAGGATGCCATGGCGACCGCACCCGCAGGCTTGAAACCCGCGCCGCTCAAGACCGGCGTCGCGGTCGAGCTGGTCGGCGTCCACAAGTGGTACGGCGATTTCCACGTGCTGCGCGACATCAACCTGCGGGTCACCAAGGGCGAACGGATCGTGATCTGCGGGCCGTCGGGCTCCGGCAAGTCGACCATGATCCGCTGCATCAACCGGCTCGAGGAGCATCAGCAGGGCCGTATCGTGGTCGACGGCGTCGAGCTCACCAACGACGTCAAGAAGATCGACGAGGTCCGCCGCGACGTCGGCATGGTGTTCCAGCACTTCAACCTGTTTCCGCATCTCACCGTGCTGGAGAACTTGACGCTGGCGCCGATCTGGGTGCGCAAGCAGCCCAAGCGCGACGCCGAAGAGATCGCCATGCATTATCTCAAGCGGGTGAAGATCCCCGAACAGGCCGGCAAATATCCCGGGCAGCTGTCCGGCGGTCAGCAGCAGCGGGTGGCGATCGCTCGCTCGCTCTGCATGAACCCGAAGATCATGCTGTTCGACGAGCCGACCTCGGCGCTCGACCCGGAGATGGTCAAGGAGGTGCTCGACACCATGGTCCAGCTCGCGGAGGAGGGCATGACCATGCTGGTCGTGACCCACGAGATGGGCTTCGCCCGCCAGGTCGCCAACCGGGTGATCTTCATGGACCAGGGCCAGATCGTCGAGATGAACGCGCCCGAGCCGTTCTTCTCCAATCCGCAGCACGAGCGGACCAAGCTGTTCCTCAGCCAGATCCTGCATTGAACGCGTATCTGGGTCAGCGACCCACTCGGCCTGCGGCCGATGCGCCAGTGGCCGATAGGCCGGCGGACCAACAGGCCATTGCCCCTGCGGAGCGCGAGGCCGATGCGCCAGTGGCTCAGTGCGCGAGTGGACCCTGCGCTTTCTTCCAGGCGTCGATGCCGCCCTGGATGTGGCAGGCGGTGGCGAGCCCGGCGTCCTGCGCGGCCTGCACCGCCATCGCCGAGCGCTCGCCGAAGGCGCAATAGAACAGCAGCCGCTTGCTCGTCGATTTGGCAAGCTCATGCAGCATGCCGCCGGCGCCGATGCTTTCCTGCAGGCTCGGGTAGGGCACGTGCAGCGAGCCCGGGATGGTGCCGTGGCGCTCGCGCTCGGTCCTTTCGCGCAGATCGATCAACGCGACCTCGGGCTTGCCGACCAGCGCCAGCGCCTCGCGCGCCAACACGGCCCAGCCGCGGCGCGCGATCTCCTCCTGATGCAGGCCGACCTTCATGTTGGCCGGCACCGCCACGTCCATCATCTTGGGATTGCCGAGCTTGAGGTTGGCCATCAGCGCGACGTATTCGTCGACCGATTTCACCTGCAGGCGCGGGTTGAAGGCCTTCTCCTCGCCGATGGTGGAGACGGTGTCGCCCTTGTAGTCGTGCGCGGGGATACACCAGCGTCGTGTCGGGCAGCTTGAGCAGCCGGCCGAAGATCAACTCGTACTGCTGGCGGGCGATCGCCGTTCTGGAAATCGGTGCGGCCGGTGCCGCGGATCAGCAGCGTGTCGCCGGTGAACACCCGGTCCGGCATGATGAAGCTGTAGGAATCGTCGGTGTGGCCGGGCGTGTAGATCACGTCGAGCGCAAGCCCCTCGATGGTGAGCTGGTCGCCGTCGGCGAGCCGCATCGACACCACGTCGGCCTTGGTCTGCTCGCCCATCACCGTGATGCAATGGGTCTTGTCGCGCAGCGCGCCGAGGCCGGTGATGTGGTCGGCGTGCAGGTGCGTGTCCACCGCCTTGACGAGCTTGAGATCGAGCTCGCGGATGAGCTGAAGGTAGCGGTCGACCTTCTCCATCACCGGGTCGATGATCAGCGCCTCGCCGCCGCGGCGGCTGGCGAGCAGATAGGAGTAGGTGCCGGAGACGCTGTCGAACAATTGGCGGAAGATCATGGCGAGTTTCCAGGCTGGATCGAAGGAATCATAGCACAGCGCCGCCCCAGTCTCATCCCGAGGGGCCGTGCGTGCCTAGTCCACGTAAATCATTTTCCGGGTCATGCCGCCGTCGACCACCACATTGGCGCCGGTGATGAAGCCGGATTTCTCGCCGTCGAGCAGAAAGGCCACGACCTCGGCGACATCCTGCGGCCGGCCGACCCGGCCGGCCGGATGCTGGGTATGGTCCCTGCGCTTGAGCCGCGTGTCGCTCCCTGGCAATCCACCCCGGGCTCACGCAATTGGCCCGAACGTCCGGCCCAAGGCTGATGGCGAGCGCATGCGTCAGCGCCACCAAGCCGCCCTTGGAGGCGGCATGGGATTCGATGTTCGGCTCCGCCATCAGCGCGCGCGTCGAGGCGATGGTGACAATCGAGCCCTTGGCGGCGCGCAGCGGGCGTGCGGCGGCCTTGGCCAGCAGAAACGTCGCCGTCAGATTGACGTCGATCACGTGCCGCCAATCCTCCAACGAAAGCCGCCGGATCGGCCGGCGGATCATGATGCCGGCGTTGCAAACCACCGCATCGAGCCGGCCGAAGCGCTCGATCGCCGCGCGCACGGCGTCGCGCATCGCGGTCTCGTCGGTGACGTCGGCCTCGATGGCCATCGACGAGCGCGCCCAGCCGCGGAACGGCGGCGCCAGCCGGGTCTTCGGCAGGTCGAGTGCCGCGACGCACCAGCCGGCGTCGAGCAGATGCAGCGCGATGGCGCGGCCGATACCGTTGGCGGCGCCGGTGACGAGCGCGACCTTGCGCTTGACGCGCAGGTTCGCGCTCGCGCCATCGCTATTGGGTCTCGACCGGCAGGTCGGGCCGGCCGCCCCACTCGGTCCAGGAGCCGTCGTAGAGCATCTTCGGCGGCTTGCCGATCGCCTCGAGCGCGAACCAGAGCGTCGCCGCGGTCACGCCCGAGCCGCAGCTTGTGATCGTCGGCTTGCCGAGATCGACGCCGCCTGCGGCGAAGGTCTTGGCGATGCGCTCGGGCGCGATCAGCCGTCCGTCTTCGATCAGTTCGGTCACCGGCACGTTGAGCGCGCCCGGCATGTGGCCGGAGCGGATGCCTTCCCGCGGCTCCGGCGCTTGGCCGCGGAAGCGCGCCGCCGGCCTGGCGTCTACCACCTGGGCGCTGTTGTCCAGAAGCGCCATCTGCACGTCGGAGACGCTCGCGACCATCGAGGTGTCGAGCCCGGCGTCGAACTTGCGCGGCGTGCGCCTGGCGTTGCCGGCGTCGACCGGTCGGCCTTCCGCCCGCCACTTCGGCAGGCCGCCGTCGAGGATGTAGACGTTCTTGGCGCCCATGGCGCGGAACGTCCACCACACCCGCGGCGCCCCGCCAAGGCCCGCGCCGTCATAGACCACGATGGTGTCGTCCTTGCCGATGCCAAGCGCGCCCACCTCCTTGGAGAACTGGGTCGCGCCGGGCAGCATGTGCGGCAGCTCGGTGGAATGATCGGCGATGGCGTCGATGTCGAAAAACGCCGCGCCCGGAATATGGCCCGCGATAAACTCCGCCTTGGCGTCGCGCTTGAGCGCCGGCAGGTAGAACGAACCGTCGACAATAGAAACTTCGGGCTCGCCCAGGCGGGCGGCGAGCCAGTCGGTGGTGACGAGCCAGCGGCTCGATGGCGGGCGGGTCGGGGCAGGGGGCATGTTGGCGCCTTCGATGAGAGCTCTCGCGTTGACGCGAGCCTATCATACCAACGCCAGACGGACCCGCCGGTTCTGCTTGCCCTTCTTTTCGATCTGCGTCACCCGGACGGCGCCGATTTCGCCGGTCGAACGAACATGGGTGCCGCCGCACGGCTGCAGATCGAAGCCCGCGATCTCGATCAGCCGCACCCGGCCGGTGCCGATCGGCGGCTTCACCGACATGGTCTTGACCAGCGAGGGGTTGGCGGCGAGCTCCTCGTCGGTGATCCAGCGGCTGGTGACCGCGGCGTCGGCTGCGATCATCTCGGCGAGCCGCGCGGTGATGGCATCCTTGTCGAGGCCGGCCTCCGGGATGTCGAAGTCGAGCCGGCTTTCGGCCTCGCCGATCGAGCCGCCGGTCACCGGATAGGGCAGCACGGCCGACAGCAGATGCAGCGCGGTGTGCATGCGCATGCGGGCGTGGCGAAGCGGCCAGTCGATGGCGGCCTGCACCGTATCGCCAACCGCAAGCGGCGGCGCGCCAGGCGCCGGCACATGCGCGATCAGGGTCTTGCCGGGATCGGTGAACACCACATTGGCGACCGCCACCGGCTCGCCCGCGCCTCCGGCCAGCGTGCCGCGGTCGGCCGGCTGGCCGCCCGAGGCGGCATAGAACACGGTGCGGTCGAGCACCACGCCGAGATCCGGATTGACGGCGACCACGGTCGCCTCGCAATCCTTCAGATAGGCATCCTCGCGGAACAGACAGTCGGTGGCCATGACACTCCTCGCGCGACCTTGTCGGGCCATCTTGAGCGACCCGGCCGAGGCCTTGCAAGCTCCCGCTACTTAGACCAGGGTTTTTGGACCAGGGTTTTGGACCAAGCTTTTGACGTCTGATCCGAGTGGCTCTCTGCTCCATCGCGCATGGCATCCCGCAGCGACGGTCATAATGACACCACGGCCGGTCCACCGCGTCGTCGGATCCGTGAGTGGGCCATGCTCCTGGCGGTCTGGCTCATCATTGCGGCGCTGGCGGAGCTTGCGCTTCGTATCATCGACTTTCGCGTCCTGCGCGACGCTTCGAGCGAGCGCTCCGTGTCCTATCGTCACGATGATGAGCTCGGCTGGGCGCCGGTGCCGGATTCGATCACCACGGTGACCGCCGAGCGCCCGATCCAAGTGCGGCACAACAGCCTCGGCCTGCGTGACCGCGAGCTCGGCGCGCCGGCCAAGCCGCGGATCATGTTCGTCGGGGATTCGTTCGTGTGGGGCAACGACGTCGAAGCGGAGGAGCGCTTCACCGAACTGTTGCGGCCCGCCTGGCCGGATACGACGTGGTCAACGCCGGCGTGTCCGGCTACGGCACCGATCAGGCGCTGCTGCTGCTGCAACGGCTCTGGAGCAAGGTCGAGCCCGCCGTGGTCGTGCTGATGGTCACGCTCGCCAATGACCGCCTGGATAACACCAGCAACGTGCGTTACGACGGTTACTTCAAGCCCTATTTCGCGACCTTGCCCGATGGGCGGCTGCAACTGAGCGGCCAGCCGGTGCCCAAGCCCCGGCACCTGTACTTCAAGGACCATGGGCTGGTGCGCAACCTGTGGCTCGCGCGCGCCGCGATCTTTGCCTACACCGAGCTCGGCATCCGCACGGTGACGGTGCCCGACCCGACCGAGCGGCTCATCGCGCTGATGCGCCAGTTCGTCGAGGCCAAAGGCGCAAAATTTCTGGTCGGCCTGCAATACCCCGAGCCGCAGCTCGTGGGCTTTCTTGAGGCACAGAAAATCCCATTCACATCGTTCGAAAGAGCCGCCACCTATCAAACCATCGAGCACGGCTTTCACTGGACGCCGGATGGTCATGCGCTGGTCGCGAAAAACCTCGCTGCGCTGTTGGCCGATACTCGGGCTCGATCAGCCGCCGCCGCGGCGTTAATTGAGCATGATCCCCTCGGGTCAAGCCCGAGGGCATGCATTTCCGAAAACCGCTGCACCCCCACATCAAAAGCGGGGCAAGCTTTTTCGGGATCGTGCTCAGACCTTCTCGAACGGAATCTCGATGTTCGGCGTGCGTTCGAGCCAGGCCGGCACCGGCAGGTTCTTCGAGCGCAGGAATTGCGGGTTGAACAGCTTGGACTGGTAGCGGGTGCCGAAGTCGGCGAGCACCGTGACGATGGTGTGGCCCGGCCCCATGTCCTTGGCGAGGCGGATCGCGCCCGCGACGTTGATGCCGGATGAGCCGCCGAGGCAGAGGCCCTCGTGCTCCAGGAGGTCGAACACGATCGGCACCGCCTCCTCGTCGGGGATCAGGTAGGCCTTGTCGACCTTGATGTCCTCGATGATCTTCGTAACCCGGCCGAGCCCGATGCCTTCGGTGATCGAGCCGCCTTCGGTGCTCTTGGCCTGGCCGGTGGTGAACAGGTTGTACATCGCGGCGCCGCGCGGGTCGGCGCAGCCGATCACGACGTCCTTGTTCTGCTCCCGGAGATAAACCGAAGTGCCGGCCAGCGTGCCGCCGGTACCGACCGCGCAGATGAAGCCATCGACCTTGCCGCCGGTCTGCTGCCAGATTTCCGGGCCGGTCGACAGATAGTGCGCCTTGCGGTTGTCGAGGTTGTTCCATTGGTCGGCGAACAGCACGCCGTTGTTCTCGCTCTTGCGCAGCTTCTCGGCGATGCGGCGCGCGATGTGCTGGTAGTTGTTGGGATTGGCATAGGCCACCGCCGGCACCTCGATCAGCTCGGCGCCGGCGAGCCGCAGCATGTCCTTCTTTTCCTGGCTCTGGGTGTTGGGGATCACGATCAGCGTGCGATAGCCGCGCGCGTTCGCGACCAGCGCAAGACCGATGCCGGTGTTGCCGGCGGTGCCCTCGACCACCAGGCCGCCCTTCTTGATGTCGCCGCGCTGTTCGGCTTCGAGGATGATCTGCCGCGCCGGCCGGTCCTTCACCGACTGACCGGGATTGAGGAATTCGGCTTTGCCCAGAATGGTGCAGCCGGTCGCCGCCGAGGCGCGTTCGAGCTTGATCAGCGGCGTGTTGCCGATCGCCTCCACCGTGCCGTCGCGGACTTCCATGATCATCGACCCTAGAGGAGCGACCGTCCGGCGACAAGGCCGCGGCACTCGTGAGAAAATCCTTCCTTCATTGAGGAGAAATGCGATGGCGTTGACCCGTCGAAAGCTTCTGAACGCGGTGGCGCGGCTCGGCGGGGCGGCCGCGGTCTACGAGACGCTGGCGGCCTGGGACTTCCTGAAGGCGCCGCCGGCCATGGCCGCGCCGTTCGAGCTTGCTCGCGAACTCCGGGGCGGGCCGGTCGGTGGTCATTCTCGGCGCCGGCGTCGCCGGCCTGTGCGCGGCCTATGAGCTCGACCGCGCCGGCTACGATTGCACGATCCTCGAAGCTGCGAGCCGCGCCGGCGGGCGCAGTCTGACGCTCCGGCGCGGCGACCGCTTCAGCGAAATGGGCGGTCAGCTGCAGGAGTGCCGGTTTGACGAGGGCCTCTATTTCAACGCTGGACCGGGTCGCATCCCGCATCACCACAGCCATGTCATCGACTATTGCCGGCGCTTCGGCGTCGCGTTGCAGCCCTACATTTTTGCCAGCCGCGCCAACCTGGTGCATTCCAGCCACATCGGCAACGGCCGCACCACCCAGGTGCGCCGCGCCTATTTCGATCTGCAAGGCCATATCGCGGAGCTGCTCGACAAATGCGTCGCCAAGCCCGACATGGACCTGCCGATCGCGCGCACCGACCTCGAAGCCTTCCGCGACATGCTGTCGAGATTCGGCGACCTCACCAGGATCGAGCGCGACGGCACCATCGTATACACCTATCGCAATGCGTCGGGCCGCGCCGGCTACGACGATCCGCCCGGCCTGTCCAACGAGCCCGGCCGGCCGATGAGCCCACTCAAGCTCGACGAGATCCTGCGCTCCAACGTCTGGAACGATTACATTTTCCGCGACGCCGAATATTTCTGGCAGACCTCGCTGCTCGAGCCGGTTGGCGGCATGGACAACTTCTTCAAGGGCTTCTTGCGCCAACCATCGCGCAAGCACGTCACCATCGGCCGGTTGGTGCGCACCGACTGCAAGGTCACCGCCATCGATGTCGGGGCTGACAAGGTCAGCGTCGGCTACCAGCAGGGCGGCAAGCCACGCGCGCTCGCGGCGGATTATTGCATCTCGACCATCCCGATGCCGGTGTTCAAGACGCTCAAGACCAACCTCGCGGAATCGTACATGGCCGCAGCCGGCAAGCTGCCGGTGCAGGCCGCCGGCAAGGTCGGCTGGCAGGCCGAGCGGTTCTGGGAAACCAAGGACCAGATCTACGGCGGCATTTCCTGGACCACCGACGTCATCAGCCAGATCTGGTATCCGTCGCACGGATACCTGAGCCGCAAGGGCACGCTGATCGGCGCCTACATGTATGGCGCCGCCGCCGCGGCGTTCAACGCGCGCCCAGTCGCCGAGCGGCTGCGCATCGCCAAGGAGCAGGGCGACAAGCTGCACGACGGCTATTCCAGCCATGTCGAACACGGCGTCGCTATCGGTTGGGATCGGATGGAGTTCGCCCGCATGGGCTGGGCGAACGAAGGCAGTCCTGCTTTCGCCGAGCCGGCGCGCGCGCTGGCGCAACCGCAGGGCCGCTTTCACATGGCGGGCGATCAACTCACCTACTGGAGCGGCTGGCAGGAGGGCGCGATCCTGAGCGCGCTCGCGGCCGTCGCATCGGTCGACAGGGAGCCGCGTGCGGTGCGAACCAAACGCGGATAAGCCGGCTCGCTTTCCTTTGATTAAAGCTGCTGCATTGCGGGCAAGGTTATCGAAACCATCTCGGCGCAATCGCCCGCGTGGTGTACGTCAATTCACTTATTTTTGTGGTGCGGCGGCTTAAAGCCTCGTCGGGGACGAGCGTCTGCGCGCGCCGCGCTTTCCCGGATAGAACCATGGCACTCGACGTCAGCACGCTGCTTCTTGTCACGATCTATGTCGAGGCCATGCTGGGCCTGCTGTTGCTGTTCGCCTGGATTCAGAATTCCAGCATTCACGCCGTCGCCTGGTGGGGCTGCGCCTATCTTCTGCGCGCCGGCTCGGTGGTGCTGTTCGGCATGTACGGATCGGTGCCGGATGCGATCTCGATCGATCTCGCCAACGCCATCCTGGTCACCGCCTTCGCGGTGACCTGGTCTGGCGCGCGCGTGTTCGACGGCCGCGCGCCCGAGCCGATTTACATCGTCGGCGGCGCGGTGTTCTGGCTGATCGCCAGCCGCAGTCCGTTGGTCGCCAACTCGATGGACGCCAAGGTGCTGCTGTCGTCCGGCATCATCGCTGCCTACGCCTGGGCCACGGCCTATGAGTTCTGGCGCGGCCGCGGCGAGCCATTGGTCTCGCGCTGGCCCGCGATCTTCATACTGTTCGCCCACGGCGCGCTGTTCCTGTTGCACACGCCGCTCTCGCAAGCCCTGCCGTGGGCGCTGACCATGCCGGTGGTCGACAGCGTCTGGCTCATTGTGCAGAGCTTCGAGGCGCTGCTGTTCACCATCGCGATCGCCTTCATCCTGCTGGCAATGGCGAAGGAGCGCACCGAGCTGCGCCACAAGACCGCGGCGCTGATCGATCCGCTCACCGGCATCGCCAACCGCCGCGCCTTTCTCGAAGAGGTGATGGTGCTCGGCCAGCGCCACGAAGCTCATCCGAGGCCGTCGGCGGTGCTGCTCGCCGATCTCGATCACTTCAAATCGATCAACGACCGCTTCGGTCACGCGGTCGGCGACCATGTGTTGCAGATCTTCGCCAGCGCCGCCGGCGCCAAGCTCGGACCCCTCGACCTGATCGGTCGGCTCGGCGGCGAGGAGTTCGCGATCGTGCTGTACGGCGCCAGCCGCGACAAAGCTCTCGCCATCGCCGAGCGCATCCGACTGTCGTTCGAGGATAAGGCGGCCGAGGTCGATGCCCGGCCGACCCGCGCCACCGTCAGCATTGGCATGGTGATCTCGGACGATGGGCTGAGCGACATAGCAACGCTGCTGGGCCACGCCGACGAGGCGCTGTACTGCGCCAAGGAGCGCGGCCGAAACCGCGTCGAGCTGGCACAGCTTCCGCCCGCGACCGATCGCACCGGGGCCCCCGGCCGGCGGTTGCGGACCGCGCCCGCCGCCTGGTCCAGGGTCTGAACCCGTCACGTCCCACGTAAGCGGGAGGCGTCCGTCGCCGCGGACGATGGCGCCAGCGTGGCTGTCAGGCCGCGCGGCATTTGCTATGACACCGCATGATCGAAAGCATCGAACTCGACAAATGCACCGGCTGTGGCATCTGCGATCTGGTCTGTCCGGCCGACGTGATCCACATGGAGCCGCAGCCGGTCGCAAGTGAGGTGCCGGGGCTGCGCCAGACCAGGCTGCTGCCGGTCATCAGACATCGCGAGCACTGCATCACCTGCTTCAGTTGCGAGATTTTCTGTCCGGAGCAGATCGTCGACGTGCATCCGTCGGTGAAGAACCGACCGAGGCCCTGGTGATGGACCGGCTCGACGGCGTTTTGATCGACACCGATGTGCTGGTGGTCGGCGCGGGGGCGGGCGGGCTGTTGGCCGCGCTGTCTGCCAAGCGCAACGGGCCACCCGGCACGCGGGTGACGCTGGTCGATTCCTGGCTGATCGGCCGCACCGGCCACACCGCCTTCTCCAACGCCTGGAAGATCGTGGTGCTGCCGGGCGACGATCTCGACGGCATCCTGCATGAGATCGTCGCCGGCAACGACGGCATCGCCGATCAGGAGCTGGTGCGCCGGTCGCTGCTGGCGTCATACGACCGCCTCAAGGATTTCGAGGCGATGGGCATGCACTTTCCCCGCGACGAGCGCGGCGAATACAAACGGCGGCCGACCCGCGGACTCGATCTCGCCCGCGTGATGTATCCCGAGGGCGGCGGGCTCGAGTTTGCCTGGAAGCTGCGGCGCGCGCTCGAGGCCGACGGCGTGCAATTGATCGACCGGCTGTTCGTCACCGGATTGATGCGCGGCGGCTCCGACCGGATCACCGGCGCGGTCGGCATCAACAGCCGCACCGGCGAGTTCAACGTCATCAAAGCGCGCGCCACCATCGTCGCGACCAACGCCATCACCTTCCGCTCGGGCTTCGTGCGCGACATCACCGGCACCGGCACGCTGCTGGCCTATCGGGCCGGCGCGACGCTGCGCAACGCCGAGTTTTCCTACGTTCGGCCCGGCACGCCCAAGTTCTATTTCGAGGGCATTACCTTTGCGATCCAGGAGGGCGCGCAATGGGTCAACGCCAAGGGTGAGCCCTTCATGCAGAGCTACGAGCCGGAGTGGGGCGACGAGGCCGACGTGCCGCGCATCGCGCGCGCCATGGCGATGGAGAACCGGAAGGGCAACGGCCCGCTCTATCTCGACATGTCGGCGATCCCCGAGGGCGACCGCGAATATTTCATCCAGAGCAAGGTGCGCTGGATGGACAATTTCTTCCGCAAGCTCGGCGACGAGGCCAAGACCGACATGTTCGGCAAGACGCCGTATTATGCGCTCAACCAGATGACCAAGATGGGCATCCGCACCGGGGCCGATTGCCGCTCCGACGTGCCGGGCCTGTTGTCGGCCGGTCTGGCACAGGCCGGCTGCGCCAACCATTTCGCCGGTTTCCACATCGGGCTGTGCGTCGGCAACGGCTGGATCGCCGGCCGGTCGGCGATCGAGGATCTGGAGCGCTTGCCTGCCCCGCAGCTCGATGCCGGCGAGGTGCAGGCGCTGCATTCGGAGACCAAGGCGCCACTCAAGACCGCGGCCACGGCGGAATCCGACCGCATCCTGCGTGACCTGCAGGCCGTGATGTTCTCCTGGGACATCGGCATCCTCAAGCGCGAGGACCGGCTGAACGCCGCCTTCAACCGGGTCGCGACGCTCGCCGAGGAATTCAAGGAGCTGGCCGCCCCGCACACCCACGAACTGGTGCGGCTCAAGGAAACTGAAGCGATGCTGATGGCGGCCCGCTTCATCCTCGGCGCCTCGCTGTTCCGCACCGAATCACGCCTGAGCCATTTCCGCGAGGACCATGACGCGCGTGACGACGCCAATTGGCTGGTGTGGGTGGACGTGACCGAAAGCGGCAACAAGCCGGCCTTCAGCAAGACGCCAGTGCCGACGCCCTATTGCCCGGTGACGTTGCCGCGCCGCAAGCCGTCGCGGCGTGTGGCCAGCGCCGCGGTTGGCGGCGTGTAGCTCGATCCGGCGCTCCGTTCATTCCCGCGCAAGCGAACGGCTGCGTCATCACGCTTACGGCGTCAGCACGATGAACTCGGTGTACTCGCCGGTCTCGTCCGACAGCCGGTTGTCGGACACGATGATCGAGGAGCCCGGGATGAACAGCGCTGCGATCCGCTCCACCACCTCGGGGGGCATGACGATGCGATCGAACACCCCACGCGGCGAGGGCAGCGGCTCGGTCGGCGCCTCAAGCGCGGGCCGGGCCGAATGCTCCGGGCGCGGCTTGCGGCCGTCGGCCTTGGGTTGTCGGTTGACGCGCTTGAATCCGCTCGGGATGGTGATCGCGGTCCAGCGCATGCCGCCGTCGTCGCCTTTGGCCGCCATGGCGGTGAACACATGGGTGCCGATCGGCTGATCGGGCCGCTCGAACGCCACCGGCGCGTCGAACAGCGGCTCCATCTTCAGCCGCACGTAGAGCTTGGCCTCCTTGCGGCTGATGAAGATCGAGACCGGCTCGCTCGATCGCTTGGCTTCGCGCCAGCCCGGCGCGCGCACCGGTAGGGGCACCGGCTCGGTCGGGCGTTCGACCATCACAGGCTTGGCCTGCGGCTCGATCGGGCCGATGCCGTCGAAATTGACCGGCGCGGGTTCGACCATCGGGATCTGATCCGTCGCGGTGCCGGCCTGGTTCGCGGCGGCCTCCGCGGATTTGGTCGTCGCTCGCGACGTCCGCGGCCGGCTCGCTCTTGGTCGCCTGCTCGGGCGCCGATATGTTCCCGGCGGGTTCGGCGACGACCGGAACGGCATGGGCCTTGAGCTCCACGGTCTTGGCGGCGCCGGTGGTGATCGGCACGGTTCCGCTGGCGTCCGCGGTCTTGACCGGGGCGGTCGGCGCTGACGACGCCACCATTCCTGGCTTTGGCGCGAACGGATTGACCATGTCGATCTCGACCGGGGCCACCTCGTCGCGGGTCACGATCACGCGGGCGCCGATCTTGGTCACCTTCCAGAGCAGCTGCGCGAAGCTCGCGGTCAGCCGGATGCAGCCGTGCGAGGCCGGACGGCCGGGCAGGGGGCCTTCGTGCAGCGCCGATCCCGACCAGGTGATGCGCTGCATGTAGGGCATCGCCGCGCCGTAGATGTTGGAATAGTGGTCCTTGTGCTTCTGGATCACGCTGAACACGCCGACCGGCGTCGGATGGTCCGGCGTGCCGGTCGACACCGCCGAGTGCGCCACCGGCTGGCCGTCGGCGAACAGCGTCGCGCGCTGGTTGGCGATCGACACCACGATATGCAGCGGACCCGAGGGAATAACGATCTTGGCGTCGCCGTCGGCCTTGGCCGGCTTACGGGCGATCTTCGGATCGCCGGGCAGGCCCGGCCGGGGTTTGGTCCTGGCCGCAGCCGGCAATTGCGGAGCCGCCGGCCGCAGCACGGTGCGCTCGGATACCGGCGGCCAGCCCCACCGGCGGTTGTCGTCAGGGGCGGCGGTTGTGGGCGCGGCCCATGCGGCCGCAGCAAGCGACAGGCCTGCAATTGACGCAGCGCGTCTCATCGTATGTCCCGTGGAGGCCCCACTCCAGCAACCGCGCCGTACCTCGCCGCTATTTAGCCAGAGAATTTCACCCCACCAAGTTAATATTGGCGACTGCACAAACTTTTGTGACACAATCTAAATCACCCGGGGTTAACGCGGCACCAAAGCATACTGCGCCCAGGCGCAAATTGCGGCGGTGCTGCCGCACGGAGCCGTTAGCCATGAATTATCGCCGATCGGACGCCAAGGATTACGCCCGCGCCAACATGAAGGGCATCTGGGCCGCGGCGCTGGTGCCGTTTGCCGATAACCACGCGATCGATGAGCAGGGCTTTCGCAAGAACCTGCGCCATTGGGTCGACGATCTCGGCATCGACGGCGTGTTCGTCGCCGGCAAGCAGAGCGAGTTTTTCTCGATGACGGTTAACGAGCGCAAGCGCTCGTTCGAGATCATCGTCGACGAGATCGGCGGCCGCGCCGGCACCATCGCGTCGTGCTCCGACCAGAACATGGATGTGACCATCGAACTCGCCCGGCACGCCCAGGCGGTCGGCTGCCAATACATCGTGGTGCACGCCCCGGTGCTGCATTTCCTGCACAAGCAGGACGAGACGCTCTACCAGTACTACAAGACGATCAGCGAGCAGGTGGACCTCGGCATCGCCATGTGGAGCCACCCCGACAGCGGCTATCTGATGAGCCCGGAGCTGTGCGCGCGGATCGCCGAGCTGCCAAATATCGTGGCGATCAAGTACAGCGTGCCGCGCGAGATGTATGCGCGGCTGACGCGGCTCGCCGGCGACAAGCTACTGGTCAGCACCGCATCCGAGGAGGAGTGGTTCGACAACATCGTCGAGCTCGGCTGGCGGCTTTATCTCTGCTCGTCGCCACCCTACCTGTTTCAGAGCAAGACCGACCGGCGAATGCGCGAATACACCGATCTGGCGTTCGCCGGCGAGGTCGCCAAGGCGAAGGCGGTGCGCGACAGCCTCAACCCGGTGCGCGAGGCGTTCCGCCGCTCGCGCCCGGCCGAGAAGCCACCGGCGCATTCCAAATATTGGCAGGAGCTGCTCGGCCAGGTGGGCGGACGGGTGCGCCCGCCGATGCTGGAATTGACCGAGGCCGAGAAGGCGGCGACGCGCAGCGCATTCGAGGCCTGCGGGTTGCGCGTCAACGGGCAGGTGAAATCGACGGCGGCGTAGGTTTCTGTCATGACCGGATTCAAGCCCGGCCATGATAGTGGCAAGACTGGAGACCGATCATGCAGACCGGGCGACTGAAGGCGTTCAACTTCCAGAAATGGATCAAGGACAACGAGCATCTTCTGAAGCCGCCGGTCGGCAACAAGAAGGTGTTCGAGGACGGCGCCATGACCGTGCAGGTGGTCGGCGGCCCGAACGAGCGCGCCGACTATCATGACGACCCGGTCGAGGAGTTCTTCTACCAGCTCAAGGGCGACATGCTGCTGAAGGTCGGCGACAACGGCAATTTCTACGACGTGCCGATCAAGGAGGGCGAGGTGTTCCTGCTGCCGCCGCATGTGCGGCACTCGCCGCAGCGGCCGGCCGGTTCGATCGGGCTGGTGGTCGAACCGTCGCGTTCCGACGACGAGAACGACGCCTTCGAGTGGTACTGCTTCGAATGCGGCGCGCTGGTGCACCGCATCGAGGTCAAGGTGACGCATCTGGTCAAGGACCTGCCGCCGCTCTACGAGGCGTTCTTCAACGACCAGAAGGCGCGCACCTGCAAGAAATGCGGCGCCATCCATCCCGGCAAGAAGCCGCCGCCCGGCTGGGCCAAGATCTGACCGATGGCGTTGATCGCGCGTCTTGGCGTCGCCCTGCTGTTGGCGCTGCCGCCTGCGGCGGCGTTGGCGCAACCCTATCCGGCCGGGCCGATCACCGTCGTGGTGCCGTTCGCGCCGGGCGGCACCACCGACATTCTCGGCAGGCTTGCCGGCGAGGTGCTGCAGAACGAGTTCAAGTCGGGCGTGGTGATCGAGAACCGCACCGGCGCCGGCGGCATCATCGGCAATGCCTCGGTGGCGCGTGCCGCGCCCGACGGGCAGACGCTGCTGCTCGCGCCGACCGCGTTCAGCATCGTGCCGTTCACCTCAAAGAACGTGCCCTACGACGCGCTCCGCGATTTCAAGACCATCACGCTGATGGGCTACACCCACAATGTCATGGTGGTGGCGCCGTCGCTGCCGGTGAATTCGGTCCGGGAGTTTCTCGACTACGCCAAATCGGGCGACAAGAGCCTGAGCTATGCCTCGCCCGGTCTCGGCACGCCGACGCAGCTCGGCGCCGAGGTGTTCGCGCGCCAGACCGGCATCAAGTTGCAGCACGTGCCGTACCGCGGCGCGGTGCCGGCGGTCACCGGCCTGATGCAGGGCGAGGTGGCGATGATGTTCCTCGATCTGGCGCCGGCGCTGCCGCTGATCGAGGCCGGCAAGATCAAGCCGCTCGGCATGCTCACGCTCGACCGCCACCACGACCTGCCGAACCTGCCGACGGTCGCCGAGACCGTGCCGGGCTTCTATCTGATGGGCTGGCAGGGCCTGTTCGCGCCCGGCAAGACGCCGGACGCCATCGTCGAGAAAATCAACGCGCCGCTGGTCCGTTACCTGAAGACGCCGGAGGCGGGCGAGCGGCTGCGCCGGATCGGCGTCGATGTGAAATGGACCACGCCCGACGAGATGCGCGAATGGGTGGAGTTGCAGCTCAAGCACTGGGGCAACTTCGCCAGGACCGCCGGCATCGTGCCCGAATAGGCCGATCGCTCGTCCTGCCCCGCTACCGCATCATGGTCGACGGCAGCCACAGGGTGATGGCGGGGACCAGCACCAACAGCACGAGCTTGATCAGGTCGGCTGCGCAAAACGGCATTACGCCCTTGTAGATCGTCCAGATCGGAACGTCCGGCGTGATGCCCTTCAGCACGAACACATTGAGGCCGAGCGGCGGATGGATCATGCCGACCTCGACCACCATCATCATGATGATGCCCCACCAGACCAGGTCGTAGCCCAGGCTCAGCACCAGCGGCGTCACGATCGGCACGGTGATCACCATGACGGCAAACGCCTCCATCAGCGAGCCGAGCGCGAGATAGGCCAGCAGCACCACCGCGATCACCGCGAGCGGCGGCCACGACAGCGTGCCGACGAAGGCCGTGGCGGATTGCGTCAGCGTGCTGACGCCGACGAAGATCGAGAAAATCTGCGCGCCGAAGATCAGGCTGTAGACCATCGCCGTGGTCGCCGTGGTCTCGGCCATCACGCTCCAGAACGCGCCGCGCCCGAGCTTGCCGCGCCAGGCGGCGAACAGGAACGCGCCGAAGGCGCCGACCGCCGCCGACTCGGTGTCGGTGAACACGCCGAAATAGAGCCCGCCCATCACCAGGCCGAACAGGATGCCGACCGGGATGCAGCGCCGCGCCACGGCGCGCAGCTCGCCGGGCTCGCGCTCGCGGGTCTTGGGGATCGAGCCCGGCGCGATCCGCACATAGAGCATGACGGTGATGAAATAGAACACGATGGTAAGCACCGCCGGCCCGACCGAGGCGACGAACAATTGCCCGATCGAGGCCTCGGTCAGTAGCGCGAACACGATGATCGGCCCCGAGCCTGGCGGCACGATCGGGCCGAGCGTACCGCCGGCGGCGCAGCAGCCGGTGGCGAGCGCCGGCGAATAGCCGCGCGCACGCATTTCCGGAATGGCGACCCGCCCGATGGTCGCGGCGGTGGCGAGCGACGATCCGGTCAGCGCGCCAAAGCCCGCGCAGCCGCCGATGGTCGCGAGCGCAAGCCCGCCGCGGCGGCGGCTCAGCAGCACATGGCCGAGCCGGTACATGTCGTCGGCCATGCCGGACACCGCGGCGAAGCTGCCCATCATCAGAAACAGCGGCAGGGTGGCGATCTGGCTGTTGGTGAGGAACGTCGCGGCTTCGGTCGCAAACGCGCTGGTCGCCGGCACGAAGCCCACGAATAGCGCTGCGCCGACGATGCCGACGAGCCCCATGACGGCGGCGAGCGGCACCTGGCCGAGCATCAACAGCCACATCAGGGCAAACGCGATGCCGACGGCGAGCCCGAGATGCCCGCCAGCCCAGCGCGACACAAAACCGAAGTTGAACAGGCACCAGCCGATCACCGTGAACACGACCAGCGCGGTCACGACCACGATTGCGGTCATGGTTCGCGATTCACCCTCCACGGGCGGCCGCGTGAGCGCGGCGCGCCGGATGGCGTTGCCGGCGACTACCGCCTGCACCAGCGCGCCGATGCCGAGCAGGATCGACACCGCATACATGAACGGCGGCAGCGGCCAGCGCAGGATGAGCGTGGTGCGGCCTTGCTGCGCCAGGCTGTCGGCATAGACCCAGATGCGCCAGGTCAGGACCACGAAGAAGATCAGCAGCAGCAAGCGCGCCGAGCGACGTCGAGCCAGGCCGCAACCCGGCCGGTGAGCCAGCGCGCCAGGATATCGACCTTGAGGTTGACGCCGCCGGCGAGGCCTGCCGGCATGCAGGCCGCCACCGCGACCGCAAACACCACGGCGTTGATTTCGTTGAGCGCAGTAATGGCGGTGCCGGCGAGCCAGCGCATCAGCACGTCCAGCACGGTGACGGCGGCGGCGCCGAGCATGCCGAGCACGCCGATGAAGGCGATCGGCCGCGACCACGCCGCGCAGACTTGCTCGGCCCGCTCGATCAGCGAGCCGGAGGCCGGCAGCGGCGCGGCATCGGTCACGGAATCCTGCTCCGGTGAACGCCAAGCCCTGCGATCCGCTCATCCCCGCGCCGATCGGGGGCGGGGACGAGCGGATCCATACTTCGGTCCTACCGCTTGCCGCGGGCGGCCGCGACGTCGGCGCGGAAGGTCTCCAGCACCTTGGCGCCATCGGGAACGCCTTGCGCCCACTCGGCGGCGATCGGCGCCAGGCGCTTCTTCCATTCGGCCTCTTGCTCCGGTGTGAGCGTCGACACCCGCTCGCGCACCACGTCGCGCGACTTCTGCCATTGCTCCTGGGTCTTTAAGCCGAATTTCGCCGACAGGCCGGCGTTGGAATGCTTGTCGATCGCGGCTTTGGCCTCCGCCGGCAGGGCGTCGTAGCGCTTGCGATTGATCATCAGCAGCGCTGGATCGCTGCCGAGCGCGACGTCGAGATGATGCCGCGTCACCTCGTGCAGCTTGAACGTCTCCATGCCGGTGAACGGCATCACCGCGCCGTCGACGGTGCCGCGCTGGATCGCGGTATAGGCCTCGTCCGGCCGGAAGCTGATCGGCGTGGCGCCGAGCGCGGTGACGATCTTGGCGGCGATCGCGTTCGAGGCGACGATCTTCTTGCCGCGGAAATCGTCGAGCGTCTTGATCGGCTCGCGCGAATGGATCGCGGCGTTCGGGAAGGTCCAGAGCCCGAGTGGCCGGACGGCGTCGAACTCGGTCGCGGTCAGGCCCTTCTGATAGAGGCTCCACAAGGCGTTCGAGGCGAGGATCGCGTTCTCCGCCTCGAACGGCAGCGCCGCCACCTCCTGGCGCCGGAACTTGCCGGCGGCAAACGCCGTCAGGATGAAGCCGATGTCGACCACCTCGTCGACCACGCGGTCATAGGTGTTGGCAAAGCTGCCGAGCGTGCCGCCGTAGAAGGTCTGGATTTTCAGCGTGCCGCCGGAATCCGCGGTCACGGCCTCGGCCCACGGCGTCAGCACCTCGCGATGCACGTAGGACATCGGCGGCGCCGGCGAATTGAGCTTGAGCGTGATCGGCTCGGCGGCGATCGGGCCCGCGGCCACAATCGCTGTGGCGGCGCCCAGAAAAACCCGTCTCAGCATCATGACCTTATCCTCCGGCTTGGTTGGCTTGATTATTGCGGAATACGGCGCCAGGGCAAATCCATCTGCAGTCGAGAACGCGCGAGTCCGCGGGATCTAGAAGCCTAGCGTCGGCACCACATCGGCCGGCGGGGTCTTCCAGCGCTTAGGCTTTCGGCCTTGCGCGATCGTCCGCAGCTCGCGGGCGAGGATTTTCCGCCACAGGATGATGCCGGCATCGGAGCGTCCAAGCCGTTCGTTGTCGCGGTCTTCGATCCGGCCCTGGCCGGCCTGCACGGCGATGTCCTGCACGATCGCGAGATCGGGATGCACGACATCCTCGTAGCGCTGCGCGCCGGACCAGAGATCGCGCACCACCTGCATCACCGGCGGGGCGGCCGCGACCTTGCGGTCGTATTCGGCACGCTTGGCGCGGTAGGCCTCGGCCGCCGGCGCCTTCGACCTCGACATGGCTGGTGATCAGCCACAGGTGGTTTTCGTCGTCGATCGGCGTGAAGCTGAAATAGATTTCCGACCAGCCGCCGATGCCGTCCATGCCGGCGAGCGGCGGCACGATCACCCGCGTCAGGTTGGGCGCGTAGTGCAGCGTCTGGCGCACCTTGCCGGATCGGCGCGTGCCGAAGCGCAGCATGCCCCAGTCGGTCTCCTCCGCGCTGATGATCGGCAGGTCCTGGGCGAGCTTGGCGTGCGAGCCGCCCGGCATGTGGGTGTAGGCGACATGGACCTCGTCCATGCTGTTCTCGAAGCTCTGCAGGTAATTGCAGGGCACCTGCTCGACATTCCAGGTCTGGATCAGGCCGGGCGTGGTGCGATGGGGAAAGTGCGGGAACGGCGGCGGCTCGCCGTCGCCAAAATACCCAAAGATCAGGCCGAGATGCTCCCGGGTCGGATAGGTGCCGATCCGCACCTTGCGGGCAAAGCCCGCTTCCTCGGCCGGCTGCTCGATGCACTGTCCGGAGCAATCGTATTTCCAGCCGTGATAGACGCAGCGGATGGCATCGTCCTCGACCGAGCCGAGGTGCATCGGGGCGTGGCGATGCGGGCAGCGATAGTCGATCACCTGCGCGCGGCCGGAGGCGCCGCGATAGAGCGCGTAGTCCTCGCTCATGATGCGGATCGGCTTGGCGTGGCCGGCGGGCAGATCCTGACTGCGGTGGATGGCCTGCCAGAACTGCCGCATGAAGATGCCGCCCGGCGTGCCGGGGCGGGTGGTCGCCAGATCGATCGCATTGCGGTGCGCGGGCATCGTCCGCTGCGCGCGCGACCGCTGAGCTTTCTCGATCATCGCCATGGCGCTGTTGCTCCTCGACCGTCCGCTGTCGCCAAGTATTGAATACGCCAAGTATTGAAGCGGCCGGGCGTGAACGCAACCCTGGACCGCGTGCCGACGATTGCCGAGATCGACGGTTGGTTTATGAGTTCGAGGACGCCGATCGACGGATCGGATCAACCGGAGCGCGCCATGGCAAGCCTGCAAGACCGCATTGCCATGCACAATGGCAACACGCTCAAGCTCGGTCTGTTCGGCGCCAATTGCTCGAACGGCCGGGCGATGACGCGCGCGCCCGAGCGCTGGCCGGCGGATTGGGACAGTTGCGAGAAGCTTGCCGAAATGGCGGACGCCGCCGGCATCGACTTCATGCTGCCGATCGGGCGCTGGAAGGGCTACCGCGGCGAAACCGATCACCAAGGCACGACCTTGGAAAGCATCACCTGGGCCTGCGGGCTGCTGGCGCGCACCCGGCGCATGACGGTGTTCGCCACGGTGCACGTGCCGCTGCTCAATCCGGTGATGGCGGCGAAGCAGATCGTCACCGCCGACCTGGTCGGACGCGGCCGCTTCGGGCTGAACATCGTGGTCGGCTGGAACGACGACGAGTTCCAGATGTTCGGCGTGCCGCAACGTGAGCCGCAGGCCCGCTATGAATACGGCCAGGAGTGGATCGACGCGGTCAAGCGCATGTGGGGCGAGGAGGAGGAGTTCGACTTCGACGGCAAGCACCTCAAGCTCAAGGCGGTGCGCGCCAAGCCTAAGCCGTACGGCGGCACGCGCCCGCTGATCATGAACGCCGGCACGTCGCAGACCGGCCGCGCTTATGCTCTGCGCAACTGCGACGCGCTGTTCACGGCGGTGCGCTATCCGTCGCTCGAGCATGCCGCGCGCGAGGTGGTGGCGATGAAGGCCGCGGCCAAGGCGCTCGGGCGCGAGATCGGCGTCTACACCGTCGGCGAGATCGTCTGCCGCCCGACGCGGAGGCAGGCGCAGGAGTATTTCCGCTGGTGGACCGAGGAGGCGGCCGACTGGGGCGCGGTCGATTACATGCTGGCGCTCAAGGGCGTCAAACGCGACACCGATCCCGCGCGCTACGACACGATGCGCAAGGCGCTGGTGCACGGGCAGTCGGGCTTTCCGATGATCGGCTCGCCCGACGACGTCGCCGATGAACTGGCGCGCATCAGCGCCGCCGGGTTCACCGGCATCGGCTTTTCGTTCGTCAATTATCTCGACGAATTGCCGCTGTTCGTTGCCGAGGTGCTGCCGCGGCTGGAACGGCGCGGGCTGCGCGCCAGAGCATGATCCCGAAAAGTGGGAACCGGTTTTCGGAAAAGATCATGCTTAATCAAAGAACTGGATCGGGATGACGCATCCCGATCTAGGCCGCCGCCCGCTGCCGAATGCTGAGCGTCACTGGCCGCAGAGCTCGACCGCAAAATCGCCGCGGCCGGATGGACGCACCTCGCCACGGCAGCCCGGCCGGACGTTGATGCAGCCGTTCATGCCGCAGATCACCTTGGCGGCACCACCGCCGCCGGAGGGCGTCCTCGACCGTTGCGCGGCCGTAGCCTCGCGCCGGTCGCGGCGCGACTGCGCGGTGTCGGCAGGCTTCTTGGTGTCGGGTTTCTTGGTGTCGGGCTTCTTTGCGGTCTCGCCAGGCTTGCGTTCGCAGCGGCCATCGTCGGTTGCCGTGAAGCCCGGGCGGCATTCCACCGGGCACACCCGCGCGGTCTTGTCGCGCAGGGCCTGGAGCGTGTCGGTGCTGGCGGCGCTGACCTCGAGCTTCAGCCCGGAGTGGCGGTTGAACAGCTCCATGGCACGCCGTGACGGCCGGCCCCACGGGTTGTTGACGTCGCTCGAATAGCAACCAAGGCGAGTGAGTTCCTTGTGGACGAGCTGCGTGGTTTCGGCCGGATCGACCGTTGGCTTGCGCGGCTCGGGGGTGGTCGGTGGCTGCACGACCGCAGTCCTCGGGGCACTGGCGCGGTCGCGCTGTACCTTGGCGAGATCGGCATAGAAACCGGTTGGATGCGCCGCCAGGAACGCCTCCCAGGCGGCGACTGTGCCGATCCTCGACGCCAACTCGTAATCGGAGCGGGCGACCGCGGAGGTATCGGCGGGCGCAGGCGCAGGGGGCGCGGCGACGACCGCGGGCTTTTCCGGCGGCGCCGGCACCAGCGATACGGTGGTGCCGCCGAGCGAGCCATAGACGAATGGCTCCTGCCGGTTGCCGGTCAGCTTGAGGACATCGTCGCGGATGCGGCCAAACGCGAGCCGCAGGTCGAGTCCCGGGCGTCGTGATGTACTTCAGCAGCGCCGTGGTGAACGGACTGTGCGTGCCGTCGCCGTCATCGGCGGTCGAGCCGGCCTTGGCGGCGAACGCGATCAGCGTGTCGGACGATTGCGGCTCGACTCGGGCGAGGCCGCGGCCGATCGAACGGGTGGCGCTGACCCGCTTCATCTTGCTGACGAACGGATTGTCGCGGCAGGCGTCGAGAATGATCAGCCGCAGCCGCTTGGCCGGCTCGAGAATGCGCACAATGCGCTCGATCGAGATGGCCTCGTCGTCGACGTCGAGATCGCGCTCCAGCACCACGTCGATCGGCAGCAGATAGTTCGCGCCATCGACCTCGATGCCGTGGCCGGCGTAATAGACGACCGCAATGTCGGACGTGCGCGCGATGTCGGAAAGGTTCCGGAACGCGCGGCGCATCGCATTGCCGCCCATGTTGTTTTGGGCCTCGACCACGTCGAAGCCGGCATTGCGGAACAGCGCGGCGACGGCGGTGGCGTCGTTCTCCGGGTTCGGCAGCCGCCGCACGTGGGCGTAGTTTGAATTGCCGATCACCAGCGCGACGCGCTTGTCGGCCAGGGCTTCGGCAGGCAGCAGCAGGGCGGTGGCCAGCAAGGCCAAGAACAGCGCCTTGATTGCGTGCATGTCGGGGCTCCCTGGCGTCCGCAGGGGTAACCGAAACGGGCATATTATGGCGGAATCGCGCCGCTCTGGCCATTTGTCTGAACAGACGAATCCGAGGTTCAAACGTTACAGCGCCGCAACGCCGCGGCACCGGCGTGGAACACCGTCCGGGACGCCCCGTGACGTGGCATGGCGATCCGGATTGTCAGCTTGCTGGCGATCCTGCTGCGCGGCCAGCGACCGGCATTCGCGCTGGCAATGGCGGGGTGTCTCGTGATGGCCGCGACGCTTGCCGTGTTCTTCGCCTGGACCTATCCGGCCAATGTCGCGACGCAGAACTGGACCGCGGTGCCGGCGAACTGGCAGACGCTGCGGCAGCAATGGGAATATTGGCACGCCGCCAATGCGCTCTTGAGCTTCGCCTCGTTCTGCTTCATTGCGCTCGCGAGCATCGCGCGCCGCGACTAACCGTCATTTTTCTTCGGCGCGCGTCGAGGTCGCCGGGCCTTCGCCGACGATCAACAAGATCGCGTCGCCGTCCTTGGCGCCGTCATAGTGCACCTGCTTGCCGAAATGCGTCACAAAGGTTCCAGCGGGCATAGGCACCGTAGCGTTCGGATCGAACTTGGTGCCGGTGCCGACCCACCATGTTCCCGAAATAACTGTGATGAACCGGTCGTTGGGGTGGAAGTGCGGGCGGCTCATGTTGCCCGCCTTCCATTTGGTCAGCACGACGTACATGCCGGGCTTCGAGGGATCGCCGACCATGACGGCGCTTTCGACGCCTGGGTTTGCGCCGGCCTTCCAGGCAATCTGGTCAGGCAGCTTGAAGGCGACGGCGGCCGGATTGAGCTCGACCGCGGTGGCCGGGCCGATGGTGGCGATGACCAGCGCCGCGGCGATGAAGCGATACGACATTGACGTCCTCCCCAGGCTGATTTTCGAAATGTGCCGTTCTTGATCAGGCTTTTTCGGCAACCAAGCGGTTTCGCATTTTTCCGAGCAGCTCGATCTCGGTCTCCATCACGTCGCCAGCCTTGAGGAACGTGTTGGTGCCTTGGCCGACGCCGCCGCAGGTGCCGCAGCTGAAGAAATCGCCGGGCTCGAGAGTGAGAATGTTGGAGGCGTATTCGATCTGCTCTTCGGGCGTGAAGATGAATTGCGAGGTGTTGCCGTCCTGCTTGACCTCGCCATTGACGGTGAGGCGGATGAACAGCTTCATATGGTCTGGCACGAACGCCCGTGGCACCAGGAACGGCCCGGTCGGCGCGAACCGGTCATGGCTCTTGCCGTTAAGCCAGTCCGAGCGCAGCGCCGGCCGGTCGGCGCGGATGTTGAGGTCGCGGGCCGAAACGTCATTGGTGGTCATGAAGCCCGCGACATGGTCGAGCGCGCGCTCGGCCTTGATGCGCTTGCCCTTCTTGCCGATCGCCAGCCCGATCTCGGCCTCCCAATCGACCTTCTTCACGTCATACGGGATTTCGATATCGTCGTTGGCGCCGGCGAGGCAGCTCGGCGCCTTGAGGAACAGATAGGGCCTGGTCTTGGCCTTCTCGCCTTTCCACTGGTCGTCCTTGGGCGACATGCCGGCGCGGATCATCTCGTCGACGTGCTCCTGGAAATTCTGCGCGGCGTAGAACATCTTGCCGGGGCGGGTCACCGGCGACAGCGGGCGCAGGCTGGCGAGCTTAACCGCGCCCGGCTTGCCCTCCTTTTCCAGAAACGCCACGATCTCCTGCAATGCCGCAAAATCGGCGTCCCAGTTTTGCAAAAGCCCATCGATGCTGGTGGCGCTCACCGTGCGCTTGGCGCGCGCGGCGGCTGATGCCAGATCGACGACGTCGTCGCCCAGCACGATCGCGGCAAACGGCGCGCCGTCCGATTTCGCGAATGTGCCAAGCTTGAATGCGGTGCCGTTCATAGGTCCTCCCCGGTTTACCGCAAAGCGTAGCGCCGTTTCCGGGCGCGTGCCAGTTTAGGCCATGCCGAACCGAGGCGGGGAGGTATGTCCTAGGCCCGCTTGAATTGCTTGCGCAACTCGTCCTTGGCGCGTTGCAGGATTTTCTTGCGGGGGACCGGCAGGTTCCTGCCGGCGCGGTTGATATAAAAGGTCAACATCGACAGCGCCGAGCGATAGGGATCCGCCTTGCGGCGCTTGCTGCGCTCGGCCGAGCGCTTGAGCGAGCTTGCGATCGCCTTGGGGCTGCGCTGGCTGAACACGCCCCGCTCGAGATCGAGCGCGTTGCTTTCGCGCGTGACGCGCGCCGACCAGCGCCGTCCCGAGCGCTTTCGCCGCGCAGCTGATGTCGTCCGTCTTTTCGTCGGTGTTTTAGCCATGTCCGCCTCCATCGTTGTGGCGCCGCTCTTGGCACTGTCCTTGGGGCCAATTCGCGGTGCCGCGTCCGTGTTCCGCGGGGCGGACGCTTTGGCGCGTTGACAAGCCGCGCAAAGGCGGTGCGAATGGCGGTCGTTTGCAGGAGGTCTTGGCATGGTCAGAAAATTCGCGGCGGCGCTTGTCTTGTGGCTCGGTCTTGTTGCGGCAGCGCCGGCGCAGGATTATCCCAACCGCCTGATCCGGATGATGCAGGGCTTCCCGCCGGGCGGCAACGTCGACATCATCGCGCGCATCCTTGCCAACGAGTTCGAGAAGAGCCTCGGCCAGTCGATCGTGGTCGAGGCCAAGCCCGGTCTTGCCGGCGCGCTCGCCGCCGAAGCGATCGCGCGCAGCGAGCCCGACGGCTACACGCTCTTGGTGCTGCCGAGCGCGCATCCGGCCTATGGCGCGCTGTCGAAGAACGTCAAATACAAGGTGGTCGACGACTTCACCTGGATTTCGGTTGCGAGCTTCTATCCGTTCATGATCTGCGTGAAGGCCGACTCGCGGTTCAAGACTTTGAAGCAACTGGTCGACGAGGCGCGCGACAATCCCGGCAAGCTGAAATACGGCTCCGCCGGCGTGGGCTCGATCCTGCACACCACCGTCGAGCTGATCGGCCACCAGACCGGCACCAAGTTCCTGCACGTGCCCTATCGCGGCGAGGCGCCGGCACTGACCGGGATGCTGACCGGCGACATCGATTTCATCGCCGCCACCACCGGCCCGATCAGCGCGCGGGTGAAGGCCGGCGAGTTCCGCGCCCTCGCGGTGACCGGTAGGACGCGCTGGCGCGATTTCCCCGACGTGCCGACGGTGGCCGAGACCGTGCTGCCGGGCTTCGAGGTGATCTCATGGACCGGGCTCGCCGGCCCGCCAAACCTGCCCAAGCCGATCGTCGAGCGGCTCAACGCCGAAATGCGCAAGGCGCTGGCGGTGCCCGAGGTCAAGAGCAAGCTCGAGGCGATGGGTGGCGATGCGCGCGCCACCTCGCCCGACGAGATGAAGGCCCTGGTGGCGCGCCAGTACGAGACCTGGAAGAAGCTCGCGGTCGAGGCCAACCTATCGATCAACTAGCGCGCCTGGCCGGTGGTCGGCTGCGGCGCGCCGCCGTCCTTTTTCCCGGTGTAAGCGACCCGCCAGATCGTGCCGCCGGTGTCGTCGGCGATCAGCAGCGAACCATCCTTGGCGATGGCCAGCGCTGCGGGCCGGCCCCAGACTTCGGCGCGGTGCATGCCTGAGACCCAGAAGCCGGTCATGAAGTTCTGGTAGGAACCTTCCGGCTTGCCGTCCTTGAACGGCACGCGCACGATCTTGTAGCCGGTCGGCTCCGAGCGATTCCACGAGCCCTTCAAAGCCACGAACGCCTCGCCGCGGTATTCCGCCGGGAATTGCGTGCCGGTGTAGAACACGATGTCCATGGCCGAGGAGTGCGGCTCGAACAGCAGATCGGGCTCGACCGCGGCCTTCACCTTGTCCGGCCGCAACTGGGCGAAGCCAGGTTGCGGACGCTGGCCGATGTAGGAGTAGGGCCAGCCATAGAACGCGCCCTGCTTCACGCCGGTGAGGAAGTCGGGCACCAGGCGGTCGCCAAGCCCGTCGCGCTCCTGCACCACGGTGTAGAGCTCGCCGGTGTCGGGATGGAAGGCGAGGGCGGTGGCGTTGCGCAGCCCTGACGCGAAGGTGGTCTGGTGGCTGCCGTCGGCCTCGAAGCGCTGGATCGTGGCCTTGACCTCCGGCTCGACCGCGATGTTGCCGGAGGAGCCGACGCCGACGAACAACGCACCGCTCTTTGGATCGATCGCGAGATGCCGGTTGGCGTGGCCCATGACGATGCCGAACACGCCCTTCTTGGTGATCATTCTCTCGCCCACCACGGAGGTTGTGGGCCTGCGCTGCTCGGGCGGCACGTCGGCGGCGCGCGTGTCCTGCGCGCCCGCGCCCGGACGCACCGCGCCGACGCGATGCGGCACCTCCCAGATGCCGTCCTGGTCGGCGACCAGCACCTTGCCGTCGCGCCAAGCGAGGCCGTAGGGGCCGTTGAAACCTTCGGCGTGGCGGCTCACCCAGTCGGCCTTGCCGTCGCCGTCGTCGTCGCGCAGCAGCGTGAGATGACCGGCCCGCTGCTCGGCCACCAGCACGTCGCCGTTCGGCAGCACCAGCAGCCGGCGCGGATGTTCGAGCCCGGTGGCGAACGCGGTGGCGGTGAAGCCCTCCGGCACGCGCGGCATCTGGCCGGCGTAAGGCAGCGTCAGTGAGCGGCTGGCGACGATCGGCCCGGTCTTGGGCGGCGGCAGGTCTTCGGCCTTGACAGTGAAGCGGCGGCCGATCTCCTGGTCCGGCAGCGCCGCCGGATTGTCCGGCGCGCTCTTGGGCGGTGCGGTCTGCGTCCACCCGGTTGTCGTCGGCGCAAGCATCGTGGCGGCCAGTGCGACGGTGGTCAGCAGCAAATGAAGGGTCCGGTGTGTCATCACGCTCTCCTTCAGCCTCTTCCCCCCAACACCAAGACTACCGCGATCGTTCCGCGGGTGCGAGCCGGATAGCGGCGCCGCAGCATTTGGCGTAAGATTGCGCCAACGTTTGCGTCCCGCGATCAAAGGAGCCTTGCCATGAACGCCCCGGTCAAAACCGCGTCCGCCATCCCGTTCGACACCGCGCGCCTCGACAAGCTGATGGACGAGGCCGGCATGGACGTGCTGATCGCGTCGTCCAAGCACAACGTGCAATACCTGCTCGGCGGCCACCGCGCGTTCTTCTTCGACACCATGGACGCGATGGGATTGAGCCGCTACCTGCCGGTGCTGGTCTACGCCAAGGGCGCGCCCGACAAGGCCGCCTATTTCGGCCATCGGCTGGAGAATTTCCAGCGCGAGAACAACCCGTTCTGGACTCCGGTGCAGCAGTGCAACAACTCGGGCTCGGTCGACACCATGCAGCGAGCGATCGAGCACGTCAAAACCTCGGGCATCAAGACGCGCGGCATCGGCGCCGAGCTGTCATTCCTGCCGGTCGACGCCGGCAAGGCGCTGCAAGCCGCCTTCGCCGATAGCAAGCTCAGCGACGCGCTGTTCGTGCTGGAGCGCATGCGTGCGCTCAAGACGCCGGATGAGCTGAAGAAGCTGAAGATCGCCTCGGAGGCCGTCATCGACTCCATGAAGACGGTGATCGCCAAGCACGGCCCGGGCTCGACCACGGCGGAACTGACCGAAGCGCTGCGCCGCGAGGAAACCAACCGCGGGCTGACGTTCGATTATTGCCTGATCACGGCCGGCACTTCGCTCAATCGCGCGCCGTCGCAGCGGGTGTGGGGGCAGGGCGACATCCTGTCGCTCGACTCCGGCGGCAACTATCACGGCTATATCGGCGACATCTGCCGAATGGCGATCCAGGGCGAACCGGATGCCGAGCTCACCGACATGCTGGGCGACATCGAGGAGATCCAGCGCGCGGCGTTCAAGCCGATCAAGGCCGGCGTCATGGGCAGCGAAGTCTACAAGACCGCCGAGGCGCGGCAGTCGAAGTCGAAGTACCACAACAACATCCACTTCCTGGCCCACGGCATGGGGCTGGTCAGCCACGAGGCGCCGCGGCTGACCTCAACGGGGCCGGTGCCATACGACGATTACGACGCCCACCGTCCGCTCGAGGCCGGCATGGTGATCTCGGTCGAGACCACGATGCAGCACCCCAAGCGCGGCTTCATCAAGCTCGAGGACACGGTGATCGTGACCGACAAGGGCCATGACATTTATGGCGAAGGCGCGCGCGGCTGGAACCGCGGCGGCACGGCGGCTTAATCTTCTCTGCGGAGCGTCAAGCCCGGCCATGACGGCGTGAACGCGGTGGCGCCATGAAGATCGCGCGCGTCACGGCGACGCCGCGAGGTGCCCAGCAAGGCTCTGTCGGTTAGCGGAGGCGGCGCGCTGGCTGTCGATCCTAGAGACCCGAAAGGTATCAAGGTTTCGCGTCGCGTGTTCCAATTCGATCTGCAATTATCCTCTCCGTTGCCGAACCCGGCCTTCGGCCAGCGAGCTTACGTCCGCTTTGAGCATCAGTACGAACCGCTCGCCAACCAGGTCTATCGTAGAATCCGGCAACTCTTCCTCGCCCGCTTCAATGCTTGAAATTGGCTCCCGACCACGGATCGGTGATCAGCTTACACTGCAACCGTACCCGGAGCGTCAGCAAACTCACCTCAATTCGCTCGATCAAGCGCTGCTCAGTGTGTTGAACGCGCTCGTCTCTGGTGCACGGGTACGCGCGAGCGCAACAACACTTTCATTCGCAAAATAGAAGCCTTTGGTCCGCGTTTGCGCGCGATGAACGATCGCGACTTACGTGCCTATGCTGAAGCCCTGCGTCCGCGGCTGCTGCGGCGGGGACGGGCCGGTCCAGTCGACGAGGCCTTCGCGCTCGTGCGAGAAGTCACAGAGCGCAAGCTCGGGATGCGCCATTTCCCGGTCCAACTGATGGGCGGGCTCGTGCTGGTCGACGGTGGACTAGCCGAAATGGCGACCGGTGAGGGCAAGACCTTGGTGGCGCTGCTTCCCGCGATCACTGTCGCTCTGTCCGGCGTTCCCGTTCATGTCGTCACGGTTAACGATTATCTCGCCAAACGCGATGCCGAAACATTGCGCCCAGTCTACGAGGCGTTGGGCCTTAGTCTTGGTCTGGTGCAAGCTGGCCAAACCCCTGAGGTGCGCAAAGCGGCATATGCATGTGATGTCACCTACTGCACCAACAAAGAGCTGGTGTTCGACTATCTGAGAGACCGCATCGCTCACCGCAAGCTTGCCGACGACGCCGTAACAGCCGGTGGCTTACCAGTAGGGCCATCTCGTCCCGACTTCCTGCTTCGCGGTCTCCACTTCTGTATTGTCGACGAGGCCGACAGCGTTCTCATCGACGAAGCAAGAACGCCACTGATCATCTCGGCAGAGAAGGCTAACTCTTCCGACGGCGAGCGTTATGCCGTTGCGCTTGACATCGCTCGAAGTTTGGCGCGCGGCCAGCATTACCAAATCAAGTCGGAAGACAATCAGGTCCAGTTGACCCGTAATGGCCAGCACTTGCTTCGGTCCCAAATCTGCCCGATTTCCTGGCGTGTGGCGATCAATGCGCGCGCGAGAAGAGCTGGTGCGACAAGCACTTACGGCATTGCACCTGTTCCACAAGGACAAGCACTACATTGTTGCTTCCGGCAAGGTCCAGATCGTTGACGAGTTCACCGGACGCGTCATGGAGGATCGCACCTGGGAGCGAGGACTTCATCAGCTCATCGAGCTGAAAGAAGGATGCGTCATCAGTGAGCAGCGTGAAAGCCTTGCCCAGATCACCTACCAACGTTTTTTTCGGCGCTATATGCGGCTGTCTGGCATGACGGGAACCGCGCTTGAAGTTGCCGGCGAATTGCGCGCGGTGTACGGGTTACGAACTTACCGGATCCCAACGAACAAGCCGGAGCACCGGCGCAACCTTGGCCTCAAACTTCATCACAGCGCGCCCGAGAAATGGAGGGCGGTTGTCGCCGCTTCGGAGCGTGAGGCCGCGATCGGCCGGCCCGTTCTTATTGGGACGCGTTCCGTTGCTGCTTCGGAAATCATCTCGGAGCTTCTAACGGAACGAGGGACCGCGCATGTGGTCTTGAACGCGCGGCAGGATAGCGCTGAAGCTGAAACGATCGCGCAAGCCGGCCAGGCGTCGCGGATTACCGTTGCAACAAATATGGCCGGTCGGGGAACCGACATTTTGTTGGGCCCTGAAATCGCAGACCGCGGGGGACTGCATGTGATCTTGACCGAGTATCACGAATCCGGGCGTATCGACCGACAACTCATTGGACGGGCAGGGCGTCAGGGTGATCCCGGCAGTTGTGAGGCGATTACCAGCCTTGAGGACGAGGTGTTCACGCGGTTTGCACCGCTAATGACACACTGGCTTCGCGCCATTTTCAAACGGAGAATTCCGACCGCTCTGGGCTTCCTTCTGAAACGCATGGCGCAGCGGGCATCTGAAAATTACAGTGGCCGCATTCGTCGTCAGATTGTCAGACGGGACCAGGACTTGGACCGGGCCTTTGCGTTCACCGGTCGCCCTGACTGATAATGTCCTGCGCTCGTGGACGTGCGCGTCGCCCAGGAACGACGGAGGCGTTCCATGCACCGATAGCGCGGGATGTGCTATCCACAAAAATAACCAAAAACAGATTTATTCAGTATTCAGTCTGTAAAAGCATGTATTCAGTAATAGCTCTAAGATAAATCCGAAGTCAAAGCCATCGTTTTTTGCGGCGCACCGGCACCTCGTATATTTGTTGTCCCATCGGATTTATCACCAGCACAGTCCATCCCGCGCCGCGCGCGCTTGATTGCCAAGAGGCGTTGTTGGCCATGTCGCGAGCAGTGCGCATTGCCTCTCGCCTTGCAGCGCGGTCGGACGAGAATTGAAGGTTTCGGGCGTCCTGAATGGTCTGTGATCCGTTAGTGTATTCGAAGGAATAGCCCAGCTTGGCGGCTTCACCGCTAACTGCTGGACGGTTGCTGCCCCGCTGGAGGGCGTTCTGCGATGCCAATGCATTCTGGGAGCTTGACGCGAAGCTGCCGAGCCAAAGTGAACGAAAGCCCCTCGTGATCACGGCAATAGCGTCCTCCATGAGCGGACTTCCCTCTACGTTTTCGTCGCGGTCGGACAGGACCTCCCCTGCTAACCCCGCCGTCGGTTCTCCTTGGCAGAGATCGGCTGCGTCGAAGGCTCCATGCCTTCGATCTCGGCAGCCGCGGCGTGATAGCGGGCGGCATCCGCTCGCAATTGTTCGGCAGCCTTGCGGTCACTCATTTGGCGAGCGATCTCCAGGCAAAGTTCCGCTTGGGCGCGTAGGTAACGCGCGTCGCGCATGCGGCAGCTCCGGGCATCTTGTTCTTGGTCGTTGGCCCTGGTGAGCTAATCGCAGCTCAACTGCACGGTCTTGGTGCGGCGCCGGTAGGAGAGCCCGGCATCCTTGAGGCCCTATTGAACGAACGGTACACCCAACGTCAGGTTCCGTACATAGGAGCCTTTTTTATCAATAATTTCTATCGCGAAAACAATCGTCCGTAATGGGCTTTGACGGTGCTGTAGCACTCGCAAGCGCCCTCCCGGAGCCCCTCGATGTCCAGCAGGCGGATGTGGCCGCGCCGGTATCTGATCAACCCGGCCTTTTGCAGCGTGTTGGCCACGGTCGACACGCTCGGCCGCCGGACCCCCAGCATCTGAGCGAGAAACTCCTGGGTCAGCGTCAGATCGTCGCTGTCGGCCAGGTCTCGCATCCACAGCAGCCATCGGCACATGCGGTTCTCGACCGAGTGACTGGCGTTGCAGGCTGCCGACTGCTGCGACTGTGCAAACAGCACCTGCTCGTGACGTATGAGCAGCGCGAGGAACGATTTGTTCTGAGCGGCGAGTTTGCGACACGGCTCGACCCCCATGACCGAGGCGGTGCCGGCAACTTGTACGATACCTTTGTTGAGTGAAATCTTGCCGTCGAGCGCCGCCGCCGCGTTGACGACGCCATCGCGGCCGACCATCGCCGTCTCGATCATCTCGCCGACGTTCAGTTCGACAACCAGGGAGATGACGCCGGAATGGGGAAAATAGACATGCTTGATGCTGCTCCCAGGCTTCCGCACACGACTGTGCCGAACGGCAGTTCGAGCGGCTTCAAATGACGCTTTAACCGCCGCGAACTCATTCGCCGGAAGCGACGCGAGCAATCGATTGGGGGACTGTGCCACCACGCTCCTCCTGCCTGTTAGGCGGGAGCGCGGTCGCGTCTCTCAGCCACTGACGCCAAGGGTCTGGTCAGTGATGACCTACATATAGGGCCCTTTATGTTCGATAGCGAACATAAAAGGCGAAATGTTTAGGGCCGACCCGTGTCGAAGCCGAGAGCCTGCAGCGCTCCCCGGCGACGAGGCTGCTTGATCCAGCCCGTCAAAGTTCGTCGAGATTGTCCGGCACTTCGCCGAACGTCTTCAGCACGGTGGCGTCGCCGTAGCTGCCCACGTTCGGGTCGCCCGTGCGCTTGAACGCCAGCGCGCCAGCGTTCGCCGGGTCGCGCGACATGACTTCAGCGCGCCGCACCGCCGCCGGCTCGTTCGGCATTTCCTGTGCTTGGCCAGCCGCCATTCCTTCGTCAGTTCGCGCGAAGGGCAGGGCAACGTAGTAGGTGACAGACATTTAGGCCTTCCGCGATCTCAATAGCTCGACATGCGACAGGTCGATTTTTTCGCCTTCCTCCGCGCACGCATGCGAACAATAAAAATGTCCGTCATTTGCGTGGATGCACGTTCCCAAAAACGGCTTGCGGCACGATGGCAGAAAGCAGCAAATCGGCGAGCCGGCTTCCTGATAACGAGAGCGCTTTTCGTTCATTGAGACACTCGTGCTTGACCCGCTTGCGGCGGCGCGCTGAACATTACGGCGACCTCTCGGCATCCGCACCTCGGGCAGCGCAAGCGCTCAGCCATCCGCGCCAGCGGAAAATCTCTACCTCGCGTGCAGACCAAGGTCTGCAGGTCGAGCGCCACGCGGTAGTCGCATCGCCGCTTGTGCTTCAGGCCTTCGCGGCCGTCGTCGAGGCAGCGCATCGTGATGCGCCAGCCGTAGGACCACGCGTCGCCCAAGGTTTCGACCGTCATCCGATCAATAGAACAAAAGAAGAACAATTGTCAATTCGTCTTGTCGGTGGAACACGGCCGCCCTCGCAATCATTAATGGAATTGTTGCATGGAGTTTGTCCTTGCCCCCACACATCTTGAACTCGGAACGCTCAATAGGGCTGCTGGCGGCTTACTTAGCCGTTGGTCTGTTCTTTGCGCTTTGCGTTGTGCAAGGAATAGTGCCGTAGGTCGCCGCGCAGTTGCGCTCGCGCGCTCAAGGAATTGGGCGCGTGCGGCTGCTTGATGAGGTCGCCTCGATTGGCGGTGGCGCGAGCCGCCCTCGCGAAATGCCCAGACCCCACACAAATATTGGCGGCATGGCGAGAGACCCGACGATGCCCCCATCACTACCAACGGAGCCGCCTGACCCGGCCACGATGACGCCGACGGAGCTGTGTGACCGTCTGGACGATTACAAGTTCGAATGTCCCGGCGGGACGTTGAAAAACTGCGACGAATGGATCGAGCTTCGCCGCTGCCTCGGCGCACCGTTCGCCAGATGGCATCATCGCGCGCTGCTGCTGATGATCCTGGTTGCCGCCTTCGCCCTGGTGCCGGCTGCCGACGCAGCCTACGGCCAGCCCTCGCCCGTACCGTCTGGCCCCGGCGGCAGCTGTCCCTATGGCTGGGCGGCGGTCGGCTCATACTGCCAGCCGCCGCAGGGCGCGCAGGGCGCGGTCCCCATAGCGCCGGGTGGCGGCTGTCCTCCTGGTTGGGCTGGGGTCGGCTCGTACTGCGAGCAGCCGAAGGGTGCGCAGGGCGTGGTTCCGCTCGCGCCCGGCGGCGGCTGTCCCCCAGGCTGGGCGGGGGTCGGCTCGTATTGCCAGCGGCCGCAGGGTGCGCAGGATGCGGTCCCCGTAGCGCCCGGCGGCGGCTGTCCCCCCGGCTGGGCGGGGAACGGCTCTTATTGCATGCGCCCCGGCAGTTTGCGGCGATAGCATATCGCCCTGAAAACAAATGCAGAGCGCGGCCAGCTAACCCTGCTTGAACTTGGCGACGATGGGCTGCTTCGCCCTCGCGGTCCGATACAAACCCCGGAACGTCACGTGTCGCAGCAGCCCATCGACCGTGCTGTCACGGTAGTCGACCTCGGCCCAACACTTCGGCTGGACCTAACGGTCGATGTTCGTCGGCGACTTCTTTGCGAGCGGTGACTTTGCGACCGTGATCGCGTCCATCAGCTTGCGCAGTTCACGCGTCATTTTGTCTGTGAAGCCAGTGCCGGCCTTGCCGGCGTATAGCAGCGCTCCACCGTTGCGGCTTTTGGCAAAGTCGTCAGCGACCTCAGGAAAAAGGCTGCACCGACATGGCGAGGCGCGAAGCGTACGTCTTCAACGTCTTCGGCTGGCTTGCCGAAGCGGCGCGCAGTTGATACCTATCCTTGCGACGCGTTATGGCTGGTCCGTCTTGGCCCTGCATGTTTTTGGACAGATATACTCAATCCACTTTGAACGTGGCCCGCCATGCCAAAAAAAGCGAAGTCGAAGGCGAAATCGAAAGCCAAATTGAATAACAAGAAGTCCAAGAAGAACAGGCGAGCTGCGCCGCCCAAGCGGCGGAAGGTTGCTGTCAGCATTCCGGCGCTGGAGGCTGCTGCAACGGAAGCAGCAGACTTCGCCGCCAGGCACGAAGCCGCCGCAGCGGAGTCAAAAGGCGCCGCGGAGCAACGTCGTTCTGACACAGATGCGGCGAGGCAGGAGGTGGCGAAGCTCGTGGCCGCTGCAAAGAAGGCAAAGCGCGATGCCGCTGAGAGTACGGCTGCGGTCAAGGAGGCAAACAACAGGGCTGCAAAGCTCGACGCGCTTGCTAACAAGGCCAGGCGAGAGGCCACGGGTCGCGAAGCCGCAGCCGAGCGAGCAAGGCTTGCCGCAGCGGCGATGGAGGCTGCTGCAACGAAAGCAGCCGACTTCGCCGCCAAGCACGAAGCCGCCGCAGCGGAGTCAAAAGGCGCCGCGGAGCAACGTCGTTCTGACGCAGATGCGGCAAGGCAGGAGGTGGCGAAGCTTGAGGCTGCTGCAAAGAAGGCAAAACGCGATGTCGCCTGGGGTGCGGCTGCGGTCAAGGAGGCAGACAACAGGTACGCAAAGCTCGACGCGCTTGCTAAAAAGGCCAGGCGAGAGGCCACGGGTCGCGAAGCCGCAGCCGAGCGAGCAAGGCGTGCCGCAGCGGAGAAGGCCCGGCGCGAAGCCGCGCAGCAGGCGAAGCGCGACGCGGCAGAGAAGGCGAGGCTCGAAGCCATCGAGCGAGCGAAGCGTAAAGCTGCCGAGAAGGCGGAGCGCGACGCTGCGCGAAAAGCCGAGCGCGAGGCGGCGAGGCAGGCAAAGCGCGAAGCCGCTGAGAAAGCGAAGATCGAGGCTGCCGAACGCGCGCAACGCGAGGCGGCGGAGAAGGCGGAGCGTGAAGCCGCCCGCAAGGTCGAGCGCGAAGTCGCCAAGAAGGCAAAGCGCGAAGCTGCCAGGATCGCGAAGATAGAGGCTGCCACAAAGGCAAAACGCCAAGCTGAGGTCGAGGCCGAGCGCGAAGCGGCTGAACGAGCAGAACGCGAGGCCGCCGAACAGTAATCCGGGAGGTCGGTGAACCAGCCGAAAGCGAGGTTACCGCCAAACCAGAGTCCGGCAACTCCGACGGGCCGTCGTTCGAGTACCATCGCTCAAAACGGTTCAAAAAATAGTCTCTACGCTCTGACGCTTCGCCAGGACTTTCGGTGGGCGTTTGATTTCCCGTATGCGCTTATGTTGCACGCGCACAGCCTTCGCCATGCTTGGCTCCATGGGTTTGCATTCGCCTCGATGCTGAAGAGCATCAAGCGAAATACTGTTAATGATGTGTTTGATGAGGTGCTTGCTAGGGAGCGCCACGCAGCCACCGCGGGCCGCTCGTGGTCGCCCTCCTAGTCGAACGGCTAGGGACCAAATTCGCAACCGGGCGCGCTGTAAACCCATCTCGACACGTTGTAAGATTTTTCACCGGGGACGAGTTGCGGGCGGCATCGCTGAGTCCATGCTGCCCGCCGTTCGTCCGTGTTTTTTCTCATTGTCACGGGCGCGCCCGGTTGAGTTGTCACGGGCGCGTCCAGTTGAGTTGTCACGGGCGCGTCCGGTTGAGTTGTCACGGGCGCGGCCGGTTGAGTTGTCACGGACGCGCCCGGTTGAGACTCCGGCCGCACATCTAACGGCGGCGTTGTAAGGCCGCGCCGTTCGTCTGGGAACGGCGGCGTTGTAAGGCCGCGCCGTTCGCCTTGGATGAGGATTTCGCGGTTGTCACGCACGGACGCTTGGGCGAACGCGCTCGACGCCGTGACAGAAAGGGCGAGCACGGCAACGATCATGTGTGACGTTCTCATGGTTCATGTCCTCTCCTATTGGTGATTTTCGTAGCAGAACAAGATTTCCGAGCCGTTATGGCTCGCGGCCCGAAAGCATCTTCCAACGACGGGTGGGATGAGGCGACGCGCGCGCCGCGCACGGTATTTTCAACGTACGCCCGCGCTCACCGGGCGGGCTGAAATCGTCCTCACCGCATGGACGGGCCGCCGTTCGCGGGCGGAGCGCACGCGCTGACCGTTTGTCCCCGGCTTGTCCCTCGCCATTTTTTGCTTCGGGACGGTCGTCGCTAAGTCTTTGAAAAAGATGGCTCCCCGGGCCGGATTCGAACCAGCGACCAACCGGTTAACAGCCGGTTGCTCTACCGCTGAGCTACCGGGGAACAGCGCTCATGGAATGCAAGGGCCTATAACAAAAGCGTTAAGCGCTTGCAAAGTTTCAGTCGGCCGAAGCCCGGCGGCAATTAGGGCCTATCCTTCGCACGACAGGCTTGCCAAGCCGAAGCGGCCAAGTCGCGAAGGTGGGCTTGCCAAGCCGAAGCGCCCGCCTTCGCTAAAGCTACGGCGGGGCAGCCTTCGTACGACAGGCTTGCCGAAGCGCGGAGCGCGAAGGGCCCGCCTTCGCTAAAGCTACGGCGGGGCAGCCTTCGCACGGGAGGCTTGCCAAGCCGAAGCGCCGAAAGCCGCGAAGGCTGGAGGCCACGCCCGGAATTGAACCGGGGTACGCGGATTTGCAGTCCGCTGCGTCACCACTCCGCCACGTGGCCGTCCGAGGCTCGCTATATAGCAGCGCCCAACGCTCCACAACACGCCGCAACCGTCCCGGCGTGCTTGCCTTTTTCCGGTCCATGCCGCAAAAGTCGCGCCAATCCCGCGCCTTCCAAGGACAGCCATGACCGACTTCGCCGCCGCGCGCCGCATGATGGTCGACGGCCAGGTCCGCACCGCCGACGTCACCGATCGGCGCCTGCTGGCGGCGTTCCTGGAGGTGCCGCGCGAGCGCTTCGTTCCCGCCGACAAAGCCGCGCTGGCCTATATCGATCTCGACGTGATGGTGAGCGAGCCGGGTCTGCCGGCGCGCTATCTGGTCAAGCCGATGGTGCTCGGCAAGCTCATCCACGCGGCCGAGGTGGCCGAGGGCGACCGGGTGCTCGACGTTGGCTGCGCCACCGGCTATTCGACCGCGCTGCTGTCTCGGCTCGCCGCCGCCGTGGTGGGCCTCGAACAGGACGAAAGGCTGCTCCTGCAGGCGCGCGAGGCGCTGGCGGAACTCAGGTGCGCCAACGCCAAGGTTGTGGAAGCGCCGCTGACGCGCGGCTTTGCGGCGGACGCGCCCTATGACGTGATCGTGCTGCAGGGCTCGGTCGAAGTGGTGCCGGAGGCATTGCTTGCCCAGCTCAAGGATGGCGGCCGGCTGGTCGGCGTGTTCGGCCGCGGACCCGGCGCCAAGGCCATGATTTATCGCTCGATCGGTGGCGAGGCCAGCGGCCGCCCGATGTTTGATGCCACCGCGGCGCCGCTGCCGGGGTTTTCCAAGCCGCCCGCCTTCGTGTTCTGATGTCGTGACTTGCGCGCCACGGCGCGCGGTCTGTTCCGCGTCCGCACGCCGGAGGAAAATGACCGGCGATTCTTGGTCGCGATTCTTGGCGCGATTCTTGGTCGTGATTCTTGGTCGTGATTTTGGGCGTGATTCTTGGGCGGTTCCAGGCAGATGTGCGTAACCGCTGCGGCGCGATTTGCGTTCGTAATACCCCGTGCCATACTTAGGCCGATCCGTATGATATCGCGTAAGCGGGTGTGATTTGCTGCGGGCGGCCGTGTTCGGCCGGCCTCGCGGGGAATTGGCGGGGATTCCGGGCATGAGTCAGTCGGCGAAGGCGCATGAGCCCTCGATGGAGGAAATCCTGGCCTCCATCCGCCGCATCATTGCCGACGACGAGACCGCCAAGCCACCGGCCAAGCCCGCTGCGCCGGTCGTCGCCGCGCCGCCGCCACCACCACCGCCGCCGATCACCCAGAACCAGGTCGACGACATGCTCGCCAAGCTCGACGCCGCCCAAAGCGGCGCGTCCACCGAGCCTGAGCCGTCCGATATCCTCGATCTGACCGAGCAGATGGCGGCGCCGCCGGCCGAGCCCGAGGCATCGAACTTCCAGACCATCGACGGCCAGCCCGACGTGATCTTCACCGACCCGGCCCCACCGCCGCCGGAGCCGCCGCGCATGGTGGAGGAGCCGCGCCGCCCGGAGCCGCCGCCGCTGTTCGATCGCACGCTGCTTTCAAACTCGACGTCGGCTGCCGTCAACTCCGCATTCAACGCCCTGGCGCAGACCGTGCTGGTGCAGAATGCGCGGACGCTCGAAGACTTGGTGCGCGAGATGCTCCGCCCCATGCTCAAGTCCTGGCTCGACGACAACCTGCCGGGCCTGGTCGAGCGCATCGTCAAGGCCGAGATCGAGCGCGTCTCCCGCGGCCGCGGCTAGTGTCGCGATTCGGAAGTTCGCCCGAGTTCTCAGCGCGCTCCTGAGCGAACTTCCGAATCAAAGCGACACTAGCAACATTATGATTTTAGTGTCCCTTTGAACCCGAAGTTCGCAAAAGAGTTCGCCGCGCAATCGTGCGAACTTCGGGTTCGGGACACTAGGGCGTTTTCCAACCTGCATTGAATCTGAGGTCGTCATGGCCGGGCATAGCCGTCCGAAGGACGGCGTCGCTTCGCTCGCCTATGACCCGGCCATCCACGTCTTTCTTGTGGCCGAGCCGAAGACCGGTTGCGACGTTGACAGGCCGCACGCGCCGGGCTTTGGTCCGCGCGCAACGCCGCGCCGACAGTCATGATCGACAAGACCTACCAGCCGTCCGAGGTCGAAGGCCGCATCTATGCGGAATGGGAGCGCGCCGGCGCCTTCCGCGCCGGCCGGCCCGAGCGCGCCGGCGCGCAGCCCTACAGCATCGTGATCCCGCCGCCGAACGTGACCGGCTCGCTGCACATGGGGCACGCGCTCAACAACACCTTGCAGGACATCCTGGCGCGCTTTCAGCGCATGCGCGGCAAGGACGTGCTGTGGCAGCCCGGCACCGACCATGCCGGCATCGCCACCCAGATGGTGGTCGAGCGGCAGTTGATGGAGCGCCAAGAGCCGCCTCGGCGCGAGCTGGGACGCGCCAAGTTCCTCGAGCGGGTCTGGGCCTGGAAGGCGGAAAGCGGCGGCACCATCGTCAACCAGCTCAAGCGCCTCGGCGCATCGTGCGACTGGTCGCGCGAGCGCTTCACCATGGACGAAGGGTTGTCGCGCGCGGTCATCAAGGTGTTCGTCGCGCTCTACAACGACGGCTTGATCTACAAGGACAAGCGGCTGGTCAACTGGGATCCGAAGCTGCTCACCGCGGTCTCCGACCTCGAAGTTCAGCAGGTCGAGGTGAGAGGACAGCTCTGGCACATCAAGTATCCGATCGAGGGCAGCAGCGAGTCCATCGTGGTCGCCACCACCCGGCCGGAGACCATGCTGGGCGACACCGCGGTCGCGGTGCATCCCGACAACGAGAAGCTCAAGCGCCTGATCGGCAAGACCGCGGTGCTGCCGCTGGTCGGCCGGCGCATCCCGATCATCGGCGACGACTACGCCGATCCGGAAAAGGGCACCGGCGCGGTGAAAATCACGCCGGCGCACGACTTCAACGATTTCGAGGTCGGCAGGCGGCACAACCTGCCGCAGGTCAGCGTGCTCGACGTCGAGGGCAAGCTCACGTTGAAGGACAACGAAGCGTTCCTCGCCGGCGTGCCGTCGACGCCCGCGCGCGACGAAACCATGAAGCTTGACGGCGCCGACCGCTTCAAGGCGCGCAAGGCGATCGTCGAACGGCTGGAGATGGCGGGCTTCCTCGACAAGGTCGAACCGCACACCCACGTGGTGCCGCACGGCGACCGTTCCAACGTGGTGATCGAGCCGTTCCTGACCGACCAGTGGTACGTCAACGCCAAGGCGCTGGCGGTGCGCGCCATCGACGCGGTGCGCGAGGGCAAAACCAAGTTCGTGCCGAAGAACTGGGAGAAGACCTATTTCGACTGGATGGAGAACATCCAGCCCTGGTGCATCTCGCGCCAGCTCTGGTGGGGCCACCAGATCCCCGCCTGGTACGGCCCGGACGGCAAGGTGTTCGTCGCCGAAACCGAGGACGAGGCGGTGTCGCGTGCGCTCGCCTTCTACGCCGAGACCGGTGCGATCAGCGAGGCGCAGGCGCGCGACATGGCGCGCCATCCCGACCGGCGCACGCCGTTCCTCATCCGCGACGAGGACGTGCTCGACACCTGGTTCTCGTCGGCGCTCTGGCCGTTCTCCACGCTCGGCTGGCCGGACGAAACGCCTGAGCTCAAGCGCTTCTATCCGACCTCGGCGCTGGTGACCGGCTTCGACATCATTTTCTTCTGGGTTGCCCGTATGATGATGATGGGCCTTCACTTCATGGATGAGGTGCCATTCAAGGACGTCTACATCCACGCGCTGGTACGCGACGAGCGCGGCGCCAAGATGTCGAAGTCCAAGGGCAACGTGATCGACCCGCTGGCGCTGATCGAGGAATACGGCGCCGATGCGCTGCGGTTCACGCTCGCCGCCATGGCGGCGCAGGGCCGCGACATCAAGCTGTCAACCCAGCGCGTCGAGGGTTATCGGAATTTTGCGACCAAGCTCTGGAACGCGGCGCGCTTCGTCGAGTTCAACGGCGCCGGCCGCGTCGTTGGCTTCGATCCGAAGTCAGCGAAGGAGATTCTCAACCGCTGGATCGCGCATGAGACCGCCAAGGCGGTGCGCGAAGTCACCGCGGCGATCGAGGGCTACCGTTTCAACGAAGCCGCAGGTGCCGCCTATCGCTTCGTCTGGAACGTCTATTGCGACTGGTATGTCGAGCTGAGCAAGCCGCTGCTCACCGGCCCCGACGGGGCGGCCAAGGACGAGACCCGCGCCACGGCGGCCTGGGCGCTCGACGAAATTCTCAAGCTGCTGCATCCGTTCATGCCGTTCATCACCGAGGAACTGTGGCGCGTCACCGCCGCTGGGGTGCCGCGCGAGGGAGGCGAACGGAGCTCGCTGCTGGTCCTCGCGCCATGGCCGTCGTTGGAGGACCTGGAAGACGACGACGCCGAAGCCGAGATCGGCTGGGTGATCGATCTCGTCACCGCGATCCGCTCGGTGCGCGCCGAGATGAACATCACCGCGGCAATCCCGGTCGTGCTGGCCGGCGCCTCGGCCGAGACGCGCGCCCGCGCCGACCGCTGGGCCGAGTTCATCAAGCGGCTGGCGCGCACCGGCGAGATCACATTCGCCGACGCGGCGCCGCAGGGCTCGGTGCAGCTGCTCATCCGGGGCGAGGTCGCGGCGCTGCCGCTCAAGGGCGTGATCGATCTCGACGCCGAGCGCACGCGGCTGCAGAAGGAGATGCAGAAGGCGGAAGCCGATATCAAACGGGTCGATGCCAAGCTCGGCAACCCGCAATTCCTGGAGCGCGCGCCGGAGGACGTGGTCGAGGAGGAGCGCGAGAAGCGCCAGGAGGCCGAAGGCCGCCGCGCCAAGATCCTCGAGGCACTGGAGCGCCTGAAGGGCGCGGCCTGACGTGCGGCGGCTGGTGCGACGCATCGCCTTGGGCCTGCTTGTCGCGATCGGCCTGCTGATCGGCGTGCTCGCGGTCGCAACGGTCATCACCGCTCGCTCCGGCAATCCGCGGCTGTGGCCGCCGTCCGCGGGCGCGCCGCCGGTCGAAATTCACGTCGTCAGCCACGGCTATCACTCCGGCGTGGTGCTGTCGCGCGCAGCCTTGGCCGACTACGCGAGCCGGCAGGGCAGACCCGTGCTGCTCGCCGTCGCGCAACGCTTTGCGAACGCGCGCTGGCTGGAGATCGGCTGGGGCGACGAGGGGTTCTATCGCTCGGCGCCCGATCTTGCCTCGCTCGATGTCGGGCTTGCCGCGCGAGCGCTGCTGCGGCCGGGCAATCCGTCGGTGCTGCACGTGGTCGGCTTGAGCAGCCACCCGCGCGCGTCGTTTCCGGAGTTCCGACATCGTGCGCATCGAGCTGAGCTCGGAAGGATTTTCCCGCCTGCTCGATCGGCTCGAGGCAAGCTTCGCCCGTGGCACGGGCGGTGCGCCGCCGCAGCCGCTCGGAGCCGGCCTCTACGGAACGAGCCTGTTCTACCGCGGCGTCGAATCGTTTCACCTCTTCAACCTGTGCAATCACTGGGTGGCGCGGTTGTTATCGGTGGCCGGCATCGCCACCGCGCCGGTGCTTGCGACGCTGCCGCAGGGCTTGTTGCTCGATCTGAGGTGGCGCGCCGGCCTGGTTCCGCTGCCGAAACCTTGACGCGGGGCCGCGCCCTGGAAGGTTGCACCGGCGGCATCGATGCGTTCTCATGGTTGCACACCGCAACCGGGAGGCAGCCATGGCCGATGAAGCCCGCAACGTCGATCTGCTGAAGCAAGCCTACGCGCGCTGGCACGACAGCAAAGGCGGCAGCGCCGACGAATGGCTCAAGATCTGCGCCGACAACATCGCCTTCGGGTCGCTCGCGCGAGGTCAGCCGGAGGGGGCGCGCTATCTCACGGCCTACTCAAGCCGCGATGCACTCAAGGACTATTTCGGCGGCCTCACCCGCGACTGGGAGATGATCGAATACGTCGCCGAGCAGTTTGTGGCCCAGGGCGACCGCGTCGTCATGCTCGGCCGCTGCACCTATCGCTACAAGAAGACCGGCAAAGTGGTGTCGACGCCGAAATGCGAACTCCTGGCGGTTCACCAACGGCAAGGCGGTCGAGTTCTACGAATATTACGACACCGCCCAGGTGCACGCCGCAGCGGTTGAAACCGCAGCGGGCTGATCATGAATGTGTTCGTTGCCGGCGCGTCCGGCGTGATCGGGCGGCCGCTGGTCCGGCTGTTGTGCGCGGCCGGCCACACGGTCACCGGTACCACGCGCTCCGCCGCCAAGGCCGGCGAGATCGAGGCGCTCGGCGCGCGCGCCGTGGTCCTCGATGTGTATGACGCTGCGGCGTTGCGCCAGGCGATGCTCGCGGCCAAGCCCGAGGTGGTGATCAACCAGCTCACCGACCTGCCCGATGAGCGCGACCCGGCGCAGATCGCAGCCTCGCGCGCTGGCAACGCCCGCATCCGCAGCGAGGGCACGGGCAACGTGATGGCGGCGGCGCGCGAGGCCGGCGCGAGACGCGCCATCGCCCAAAGCATCGCTTTCGTCTACGCGCCGGGAAAGGCGCCGCTGCGCGAAACCGATCCGCTCGACGACAGCGAGGCGCAACGGGTCACCGTCGAGGGCGTACAGGCGCTGGAGAGGCAGACGCTCGACACGCCCGGCATCACCGGCCTGGTGCTGCGCTACGGCCGGCTCTATGGCCCCGGCACCTGGTTCGACGCGCCGGGCGGACCGGGCCCGCTCACCACCGATGCCGCCGCGCACGCAGCCCTGCTCGCGGTCACCCGCGGCGCCGCCGGGCATCTACAACATCGCCGAGGACGACGGCGCGCTGTCGATCGACAAGGCGCGCCGCGAGCTCGGCTTCGATCCCGGATTCCGACTGTGACGCGAAGCTGATGCTCCTTGAATTGCGGCTGTGACCCTGTAAATAGCGGGCATGAACGTCCCCATCCGCGCGCCCGGCGCCGGCCACAACCGCTCGCCGCTGGCGGGCGAGATCGAGCGGCGGCGCACCTTCGCGATCATCTCGCATCCCGACGCCGGCAAGACCACGCTGACCGAGAAGCTGCTGCTGTTCGGCGGCGCGATCCAGCTCGCCGGCCACGTCAAGGCCAAGCGCAACCGCCGCTCGACCCAGTCGGACTGGATGGCGATCGAGCGCGAGCGCGGCATCTCCGTCGTCACCTCGGTGATGACCTTCGAATACGACGGCCGCGTGTTCAACCTGCTCGACACGCCGGGCCACGAGGATTTCTCCGAGGACACCTACCGCACGCTGACCGCGGTCGATTCGGCGGTGATGGTGATCGACGCCGCCAAGGGCATCGAGGCGCGCACGCGCAAGCTGTTCGAGGTCTGCCGGCTGCGCGACATCCCGATCCTGACCTTCATCAACAAGATGGACCGCGAAAGCCGCGATCCGTTCGACCTGCTCGACGAGATCGAGAAGACGCTGGCGCTCGACACCGCGCCGGTGAACTGGCCGGTCGGCCGCGGCCGCGACTTCATCGCCACCGTCGCGATCGAGGGCGGCGGCGTCCGCCTGGTCGAGGGCGACGCCGGCCAGGCCGGCACCCTGCGCACGATGAGCGTTGCCGAGGTGGTGGCGCTCAATGCCAATCTCGACCAGGCTGCGATCGAGGGCGAGCTTGCGCTGGTGCGCGACGCCTGCAAGCGGCTCGACCTGCAAGCCTTCCGCGAGGGCCATCTGACGCCGGTGTTCTTCGGCTCGGCGCTGAAGAACTTCGGCGTCGGCGACCTGCTGGACGCCATCGGTGGGCTGGCGCCGCCGCCGCGCGCGCAGAAGGCCGACAAGCGCACCATCGAGGCCGACGAGAGCAAGCTGACCGCCTTCGTGTTCAAGATCCAGGCCAACATGGACCCGAACCATCGCGACCGTATCGCGTTCGCGCGGCTCTGCTCGGGCAAGCTCACGCGCGGCATGAAGGTCAAGCAGGTGCGCACCGGCAAATCGATCTCGCTCAATGCGCCGCAGTTCTTCTTCGCCCAGGACCGCAGCGTCGCCGACGAGGCCTATGCCGGCGACGTGGTCGGCATCCCGAACCACGGCGCAGTGGTGATCGGCGACACCTTGACCGAGGGCGAGGACATCAACTTTGTCGGCGTGCCGAATTTCGCGCCGGAAATCCTGCGCCGCGTCCGGCTGCCCGACGCGATGAAGGCGAAGAAGCTGAAGGAGGCGCTCCAGCAAATGGCGGAGGAGGGCGTCGTGCAGGTGTTCCGCCCGCAGGACGGCTCGCCGGCACTGGTCGGCGTGGTCGGTCCGCTGCAGCTCGACGTGCTGCAAGTGCGGCTGCGGGAAGAGTACGGCCTCGAAGTGCTGTGGGACACGGCCGAGTTCGCGCTGGCGCGCTGGATTTCGGCCGACGATCCCAAGGTGCTGGCGAAATTCATCAACGACCACCGGCTCGGCATCGCCGACGATCTCGACGGCGATCCGGTCTATCTCGCGCGCAATGATTTCTATCTCGGCTACACCGCCGAGCGCTCGCCGGGCATCGCGTTCGCCGACATCAAGGACCGCCACGCCAGCAAGCGAGCCGAGTAGCTCAAACGGTCTCCGATCGAAATGGCTTGCTCAGGAAACGTGAGCCCTTGAGCCCATAGCGCCAAGGAAGTTCCATCGCTTTGGTGATGCCGATGCGCACGCCGACGGCGATCTCGGGCTTGCGCGCGCGGGCGATCAGTTCGAACGGCGCCTGGTCGAGCGGCAGACCATTGTGCGCGACGGTCACGCCCAAAGCCTGACAAAGCCGGCCGGGGCCCGAGCACAGCAGATGCTCGTCGGCGAGCCCGCGCCGGCGGCGCATCCGGCGCAGCCCTTCGAGCGGCTCCAGCGCCCGGATCAGCACGGCGCTGGCCGAGCCTTCGCGCTCGCAGACAAAGTTGAGGCACCAATGGATGCCGTAGGACCGGTAGACGTAAGCGTAGCCGGGTGGGCCGAACATCACCGCGTTGCGCGGCGTCGGTCCGCCGAAGCTGTGCGCCGCCGGATCGGTGTGGTGATAGGCCTCGACCTCGACGATCCGGCCGCCGACGCCGTCGACCAGCAGGGTCGCCCCGATCAGATCGGGCGCGACCTTGTGGACACTGCGGGCGAAGAAGCTTCGAGGCAAGCCACGCGGTTCGGCCATGCCATTCTCGACGGGACAGGGGCACCATCCTACTATCACAACTCGGCGCCATGCTTTTCAACTCATCCGAATTCATTTTCGTATTCCTGCCGCTTGCGGTGGCCTTGCACTTCCTGCTGGCACGCTGGAGCGTCACGGCCGCGGTCCTGGCCACGACGGTCACCTCGCTGGCTTTTTACATGTGGTGGAATCCGCCGTTTGTCGTGCTGCCGATTCTGTCGATCCTTGGCAATTACCTGATTGCGCATTGGCTGCGCAGCAGCGGTGAAACCTGGTCGCGGCGGCTGCTGGTTTTCGGGATCGCGGCCAACCTGCTGTGCTTGGGATGGTTCAAGTATGGCGATTTCCTGTCATCCATTGTCGAGGGACGCGGGCCGGTGACGCCCGACATTCCGCTGGCGCTGTCGTTTACGACCTTTGTGCAGATTGCGTTCCTGATCGATGTCTGGCGTCGGCGCGGCCGCGTCGAATTTCCGATTTACGCGATGTTCGTGTCGTTCTTCCCGCATCTGATCGCGGGCCCGATCGTGCGTTGGGACGAGCTCGGCCCGCAATTGCGCGACCGCACGCGCTATCGCGTCGATTGGAACAACGTTGCGCTGGGACTCACCATTTTCTGTCTTGGGCTCGTCAAGAAGGTGCTGGTCGCCGACAAGCTGTCGCCGTTCGTGGCGCCGGTGTTCGAGGCAGCCGCGCGCGGCGAAGCGCTCACCGCCGCCGCAGCCTGGGGCGCCGCCTATGCTTATACGGCTCAGCTCTATTTCGATTTTTCCGGCTATTCGGACATGGCGGTGGGACTTGCACTGCTGTTCAACCTGCGGCTTCCCATGAATTTCGCGGCGCCGCTTCGTGCCGCGAGCATCATCGATCTATGGCGGCGCTGGCACATCTCGCTGTCGCGCTTCCTGCGCGATTTCGTCTATGTGCCGCTCGGCGGCGCCGCAACCGGGCCGCTGCGGCGCACGCTCAATCTGTTCATCACCATGGTGCTGGGCGGCTTGTGGCACGGCGCGAACTGGACGTTCGTGCTTTGGGGCGCCTTTCATGGCGTTCTCCTGGCGATCAATCATCTGTGGCGGCAATGGCGGGGACGCCGCGAAGCCAGTGCCGCAGCCCGCTTTGCGGGTTGGGCTGCGACCTTCACCGCCTTCGTGCTCGGGATGGTGTTGTTCCGTGCGCCCGATCTTTCGACCGCCCTCAATGTTTTCCAGGCGATGGCCGGCTTTGGCGGCGCCACTCCGGCCGAGACCATGAATGTCGCCTGGGATTCCTGGGGAATGCGCGCCGGCCTGATCTCGGAGGATTTCGTGCGCGTTTGGATGGGAGCGAATTGGTCGGTGGTGGGGACATTGTGGACGGCTGCCGCGCTGGCGATCGCGCTGCTGGTGCCCGACACGATGGAGCTCGTCGATTATCGCGAGGGCGAGCCGCACTCACACTGGCGTCGCCCGGTCGGCGTGCTGGCGTGGCGGCCATCGCCGGTGTGGATCGCGGCGCTGGTCGCGTTCTTTGTCGCCGTCTACGCCAATCTTCTCAACATCACCGAATTTCTCTACTACCAATTCTGACCATCATGCATCCGCGCACCTTTGCCCTAGCATTGCTGGCTGCCGGACTTGCGCTCATCGCTGCGACGATGACTGCGAACGTGCTGCTCGATCCGCAGCTGGTGTTCGGAACGCCGCTCATTCGCGACGACGAGAATGCGAACTATCGCTACCACCGCGTCCGGCAATACCAGGCCGACCGCGAGCGGTTCGACGGGCTGCTGTTCTCATCCTCGCGCGGCAAGGCGTTTGAGCCGAATGTGCTCGCCGACAAAATGGGCGCACATGCGGTCGCAAGGTTCGACGTGCCGACCGGGATGATGACCGACCATCTGCCCGCGCTGCATTACGTCCTGCGGGACAAGGCTACACGCGGCGAGACGATCAAAGCGGTGCTGCTGCTGATCGACATCGACTTTTTCGGAAAGCTGCCGCTGACGAACGTCAATATCGACAGCTTCCTGCCTCCGGAGCTCAGCGGCGATCATCCGGCGCGGTTCTGGTGGCGTTATCTGACGGCTTTCCAGTTTCGAATGTGGCGAGGGATCATCGCCCATCGATGGCGCGGCGGCGGTCTTTCCGGCGCGACAAATCCTGCCATGCCCGAGAGGCGGCGTGTGGCGGTCGCGGGCCTCAGCGCGTCTGTGCTGCCGATCGCAAACCCACAGGTCGGCGCGCCGGATGCCATCCCGGGACGAGGCAAGCTGCTGGTGGCCACGCGCCCCCAGATGACCGCCCATCTCGATATGCTCAGGCGGTTTGCATCGCTGTGCCGCGACAACGGCATCAAGCTCACCGTGGCGACCACGCCGATGCGCGCCGACGCGAGCTCGCTCTATCATCCTGAAGACTTGCGCGACGTGGTCGAGCGATTGAGCCGCGTGGTGCCGGTATGGGATTTCACCGCACCCGACTGGCTCGCACGCAACCTCGGTTTTTGGGACGATCCTTCACATTTCAAGCCGACCGTCGGGCTGATGATGCTGGAGCGCATGTTCGGCAATCCGGCCGCGGCGCCAGCAGGCTTCGGCGTGCTTCAGGGTGAGCTTCAGGGAGCAGGTCCGGCTGCGCGGCCGGTGTCGCAGACGCCGTTGTGACGCGCGTCAGGATATCGATCCGATCCGGCGCCAACCGATCAGCGCATGCTGCGGTGCAATCGTCAGACTGTGGCCGGCTCGCAACATAACTGAAACATTTGAGTGACACCTGCCCGTTGCCCGCCATTGCGCCGCTATTTGGCCATACCATTCCGTGAGATCGAATGCGGGTTCGCAAGCTGTTGCGACATTTCCGGTTTTTCCGGCCGGATCGGGCAAATGCAGGACCCAACGATCATAATCCGCAAGCGTTTCCCGCGGGGGGATAGCGGCGGACAGGGGCGGGGGCCCTGAGTACGTCGATGGATGCCAAGACCAAGCTGAAAGCCAGGCTGCCCAGCCGGCATGTGACCGAAGGTCCCGAGCGCGCCCCGCACCGCTCGTATTACTACGCCATGGGGCTGACGACGGCGCAGATCCACCAGCCGTTCGTCGGCGTCGCGTCGTGCTGGAACGAAGCCGCGCCCTGCAACATCTCGCTGATGCGCCAGGCCCAGGCGGCCAAGAAGGGCGTCGCTGCGGCCGGCGGCACGCCGCGCGAGTTCTGCACCATCACCGTGACCGACGGCATCGCCATGGGCCACGAGGGCATGAAGTCCTCGCTGCCGTCGCGCGAGGTGATCGCGGATTCCGTCGAACTGACCGTGCGCGGCCATGGCTACGACGGCCTGGTCGGGCTTGCCGGCTGCGACAAGTCGCTGCCCGGCATGATGATGGCGATGTGCCGGCTCAACGTGCCGGCGATCTTCATCTATGGCGGCTCGATCCTGCCCGGCACCTTCAAGGGCCAGCCGGTCACCATGCAGGACGTGTTCGAGGCGGTCGGCAAGCACTCGGTCGGCGCCATGTCGAGCGCCGACCTCGACGAGCTCGAGCACCAGGCCTGCCCGTCGGCCGGCGCCTGCGGCGCGCAGTTCACCGCCAACACCATGGCGACGGTGTCCGAGGCGATCGGTCTGGCGCTGCCCTATTCGGCCGGGGCGCCGGCGCCTTACGAGATCCGCGACGCGTTCTGCATGACCGCCGGCGAGCAGGTCATGAGCCTGATCGTGCAGGGCATCCGGCCGCGCGACATCGTCACCCGCAAGGCGCTGGAAAACGCCGCCGCCGTGGTGGCCGCCTCCGGCGGCTCGACCAATGCGGCGCTGCATCTGCCGGCGATCGCCCATGAATGCGGCATCGAGTTCGACCTGTTCGACGTCGCCGAAGTCTTCAAAAGGACACCGTATATCGCGGATTTGAAACCGGGCGGCCGTTATGTCGCCAAGGACATGTTCGAAGCTGGCGGCGTTCCGCTCCTGATGAAGACGCTGCTGGATCACGGCTTCCTGCACGGCTACTGCATGACCGTCACCGGCCGCACGATGGCGCAGAACCTCAAGAGCGTGAAATGGAATCCGGACCAGGACGTGGTCCACCCGGCCAACAAGCCGCTGTCCAAGACCGGCGGCGTCGTGGGCCTGAAGGGCAACCTCGCGCCCGACGGCGCGATCGTGAAAGTTGCCGGCATGGAGGAGCTGAAGTTCTCCGGGCCGGCGCGCTGCTTCGACCGCGAGGAGGCTGCCTTCGCCGCGGTCAAGGCGCGCAAATACAAGGAAGGCGACGTGTTCGTCATTCGCTACGAGGGCCCCAAGGGCGGCCCCGGCATGCGCGAGATGCTGGCGACCACCGCCGCGCTCTACGGCCAGGGCACCGGCGGCAAGGTTGCGCTGATCACCGACGGCCGCTTCTCGGGCGCGACGCGCGGGTTCTGCATCGGCCATGTCGGTCCGGAAGCCGCGGTCGGCGGTCCGATCGCGCTGGTCCGCGACGGCGACATCATCGAGATCGACGCCAAGGTCGGCACCATCAACGTCAAGCTGTCGGCCGCCGAGCTCGACAAGCGCCGCAAGGCCTGGAAGCCGCGCGACGGCCGATTTCGGCTCCGGCTACATCTGGAAATACGCCCAGCAGGTCGGTCCCGCCCTGCATGGCGCGGTCACCCATCCGGGCGGGTGCCGCCGAGAAGTCGTGCTATGCGGATATTTAGCGTCCTCGCCAGCGCCGCGGTGATCGCGCTCGCCTTCGGGATCGAGCCCGGCCGGTCGCTCGACGGCAGCCCGTCGCCCGATACCGCGGCGGTCACGCCGCAAACGCCGGGCGAGGCGTTCCGCAGCGCCACCGAGGCGCTGCGCACCGGCGAAAAGACCCGGGCGGTGACGTCGCTGCAATACGCCGCCGAGCACGGCCACGCCATCGCGCTCTGGCAGCTCGGCCGCATGTACGCCGACGGCGATGGCGTGCCGCGCGACGACCGCCGCGCCTTCGAGTATTTCCAGAAATTCGCCGACAGCCACGCCGACGACAACCCGGCGACACCGCGCGCGCGCTTCGTCGCCAACGCCTTCGTGGCGCTCGGTCAGTATTATCTCGAAGGCATCCCCAACACCACGGTGACGCCGAGTCCGGAGCGGGCGCGGCGCATGTTCGCGCATGCGGCGTCCTACTTCGGCGACTCCGGAGGCGCAGTACCAGCTTGCGATGCTCTACGTGGACGGCAATGGCGTCGGCCGCGATGCCAAGCGGGCGGTGCCCTGGCTGCTGCTCGCCGCCAACAAGGGCCATTACAAGTCGCAGGCGCTGCTCGGCCGCATCCTGTTCCACGGCGAGCACGGCACCCGCCAGCGCGCCTCCGGCCTGATGTGGCTGACCATTGCCTGCGACGGGCCGGGCGCCAAAGTGTCCTGGATCGCGGACCTGCGCGAGACCGCGTTCAAGCAGGCCAGCGACGACGAGCGCGCCATGGCGCTGATCATGCTCCAGCGCTGGGTCGAGGGCCGCCGCGAATAGGGTGCGTCATTGCGGTCGCAATGATGTCTGCTAGGCGCCATCGATCGCCAGATCGACATAGACCGGCACGTGATCGGACGGCCGCTCCCAGGACCGCACGTGCTTGTCGATGCCGGCGGTGGTGAGCCGGTCGGCGGCCTGCGGCGACAGCAGCAGGTGGTCGATGCGGATGCCCCAGTTCTTCTGCCAGGCGCCCGCCTGATAGTCCCAGAAGGTGTAGAGGCCGGGATCGTCGCTGACCGCGCGGATGGCGTCGGTCAGGCCAAGATTGGCCAGCGTGCGGAACTTCGCCCGGGTCTGCGGCAGGAACAGCGCGTCCGTTGGTCCAGGCGGCCGGGTTGTGAACGTCGGCCGGCGGTCGGGATGACGTTGTAGTCGCCGGCCATGACCAGCGGCTCTTCCAGTGAAGCCGTTCATGTGCATATTTGAAAAGCCGCTCCATCCATTTGATTTTGTATGTGATATTTTTCGTCCCGGCGCCGGGTTGCCGTTGGGCAGATAGATCGACGCCACCCGCAGCGCGCCCTGGCGCGGTCGAGACCGTCGCCTCGATGAACCGGGCATGGTCGTCGGCGTCGGATCGCCGGGCAGGCCGGGGGTGACCTCGTCGAACTTGAACTTGGACAGGATGGCGACGCCGTTGAAGGTCTTCTGACCGTGCACGGCGACGTTGTAGCCCAGCGCCTCGAGCGGCGCCCGCGGAAAGGCCTCGTCGACGGTCTTGGTTTCCTGCAGGCAGACGATGTCGGGCGCCGCGCTCGGCGAGCCAGGCGGTCAGGTTCTCGATGCGCTGCTTGATCGAATTGACGTTCCAGGTGGCGATGCGCATGAAGGTCCCGTAGACCGGCCGTACATTAACCATCATGCCGGACGTCTCGAACCGCCGAAAGGATTTGGTGCATAGCGGCGGCGCCGGTGTTTTATCAAGGCGGGCCGGACGTGCAACCACAGGGTTTCTATGCTAGACAAGCCGCCAAAGGGGATGTGGGGAGACGGGCGGCGACGCCGAGGGACCAAGGGAGTGCAGGACCCGATCTGCAAGACGCGGGCCGACAGCGCGAGATGAAGAAACGAACGTGGGTTGTCGGGGTGGCTGCGCTGCTTGCCGTCGCGGGAGCGGCTGTGTTTGCCTGGAATGGTTCGCCCTCGCAGACGCGCTTCTGCCCAGGCGCCGCGCGCCAGCCAGCGCACCGTTCCGGTCGCCGTCGCGGTGGCGGCAAAAGCCTCGGTTCCGATCCGCCTCGAGGCGCTCGGCACCGTCACCACCATGGCCAGCGTCGCGATCAAGTCCCGGGTCGACAGCGAGATCGTCGACGTGAAGTTCGACGACGGCGCAGCGGGTCAAGCAGGGCGACGTGCTGTTCGTGCTCGACAGCCGCTCGATCGAGGCGGAGATCAAGCGCGTCAGGCGGTGATCGCCGGCGCCGAGGCCCAGTTCGAGCAGGCGACGCGCGACGTCGCGCGCTACACCGAACTGGTGGCCAAGAACGCCACCACCGGTCGTCACGCTCAACAACGCGCAGACCCAGGTCAACGTCTCGCGCGCATCGGCGAATTCCAACAAGGCCACGCTCGAGGGCCTCAAGGTCCAGCTCGGCTATCTGCACGATCCGCGCGCCGATCTCGGGGCGCATCAGCATGGCGAGCGTCAAGGTCGGCAACGTCGTGCGCCAGGCCGACGCCGCGCCGCTTGCGACCATCAACCAGATTGCGCCGATCTACGTGTCCTTCACGGTGCCGCAGCGCAGCTTGCCCGATGCGAAAGCCGCGCTCGCGGCCGAGACCGCGACGATCGAAGCGATGATCCCGGGCTCCAACGCGCGCACCTCGGGCCAGGTCACGATGATCGAGAACACCGTCGATACCGCGACCGGCATGGTGACCGTCCGCGCCACCATGCCGAACACGGAAGAGATGCTGTGGCCGGGCACGCTGGTCAACACCCAGCTGACGTTGCGGACCGAGGAACGCGTGGTCATTCCGGCGACAGCGCTGCAGCTCAGCCAGGCCGGCTCGTTCGTGTTCGTGGTCAAGGACGATGCGGCGACGGTGCGGCCGATCAAGGTCGAGCGCACGGTCGACGGCCAATCGGTCGATCGAATCCGGGCTCGCGGAAGGCGACGCCGTGGTCACCGACGGCCAGCTCCTGCTGTCCAACGGAACCAAGGTGACGCGCGCGCAGCGCAAGGCGAGTCCTGACATGACGCTTTCCGAGGTCTGCATCCGCCGCCCGGTGATGACGACGCTCATCACCGCGTCGATCATCGTGTTCGGCATTTTCGGCTACCGGCTGCTCGCGGTCGCGGCGCTGCCGCGGGTCGACTTCCCGACCATCCAGGTGACCGCGACGCTGCCGGGCGCGAGCCCGGAGACCATGGCGGCCTCGGTCGCCGGCCCGATCGAGCGGCAGTTCTCGACCATCGCCGGCATCTCGTCGATGACGTCGCCATCGACGCTCGGCCAGACCCAGATCACCATCCAGTTCGACCTCAACCGCGACATCGACGGCGCGGCGCTCGACGTGCAGACCGCGCTTGCGGTCGCGCAGCGGCGCCTGCCGGTCGAAATGACGACGCCGCCGTTCTTCCGCAAGGTCAATCCGGGCGACTTCCCGGTCCTGTTCATCAGCCTGATCTCCGACACGCTGCCGATGTCGACGGTCGACGAATACGGCCAGACCCTGCTGGCCCAGCAGATTTCGCAGCTCCCCGGCGTCGCCCAGGTGCTGGTCTACGGCTCGCAGAAATTCGCGGTCCGCGTCCAGGTCGATCCGGTCGCGGCGGCGGCGCGCAACATCTCGCTCGACGACATCCGCACCGTGCTGACCAAGGCGAACTCCAACACGCCGGTCGGCACGCTGAGCGGCGCCGACCGCAACGTCACGCTGCTGGCTTCCGGCGCGATGCGGCGGGCATCCGACTACAAGGACGTGGTCGCGGCCTATCGCAACGGCGCGCCGGTCAAGCTCACCGAGATCGCCGACGTCATCGACAGCGTCGAGAACGACAAGGTCGCGAGCTGGTTCAACAACGACCGCGCGGTCGTGCTGGCGATCCAGCGCCAGCCCGACGCCAACACCGTCGAAGTGGTCGACTCGGTCAAGGCCAAGCTGCCGCAGTTCCGCGCCCAGGTTCCGCCCTCGATCCGCATGGAGACGCTGATCGACCGCTCGATCTCGATCCGGACCGCGGTCGCCGACGTGCAGGAAACGCTGCTGATCGCGTTCTGCGCTGGTCATCCTGGTCATCTTCCTGTTCCTGCGCTCGGCCACGGCGACCATCATTCCGGCGCTGGCGGTGCCGATCTCGCTGATCGGCACCTGCGCGGCGATGTACGCGCTTCGACTTCTCGATCAACAACATGACGCTGCTGGCGCTGACGCTGTCGGTCGGCTTCGTGGTCGACGACGCCATCGTCATGCTGGAGAACATCGTCCGCCATATCGAGGGCGGCATGCGGCCGTTCGAGGCGGCGCTCAAGGGCGCGCGCGAGATCGGCTTCACCATCGTGTCGATCACCTTCTCGCTGATCGCCGTGTTCATCCCGGTGCTGCTGATGGGCGGCATCGTCGGCCGCGTGTTCCGCGAATTCGCGGTGACCATCGCGGTCGCCATCGTGCTGTCCGGCTTCGTCTCGCTGACGCTGACGCCGATGCTGTGCGCGCGCGTGCTGCGCGGCCATCACGAGGGCGACGAAGAAGCAGATCTTCGTGCTGCGCTGGTTCGAACGCGCGTTTCAGGCTGGCTGCGTGGCTACGAATGGGCGCTCGACCAGGTGCTCCACTACAAGCCGATCACGCTGCTGGTCACCTTCGCGACCATCGGCGGCACGGTCTGGCTCTATATCGCGATTCCGAAGGGTTTCTTCCCGCGCGAAGACACCGGCTACATGCTGGCGATCACCGAAGGCGCAGTCCGACATGTCGTTCGCCGCCATGGTGGACCAGCAGCGCCAGGTCGCCGAGATCCTGCGGGCCGACCCGGCGGTGCTCTACGTCAATTCGACGGTCGGCGTCGGCGGCCCCAACTCCACGCTCAACCAGGGCCGCATGCTGGTGGCGCTCAAGCCCAAGCACGAGCGCGGGTCAGCTCGACGACGTCATTGCGCGCATGCGCCGCTCGACCAACCAGGTCACCGGCATGGCCGTCTTCTATCCAGATGATCCAGAACATCAACGTCGGCGGCCGGATCAACAAGAGCCAGTATCAGTACACGCTGCAATCGAGCGACACCGAGACGCTGTACAAGCTCGCGCCGGAATTGCGCGAAAAGATATCGCACGCTGCCAGGCCTGCTCGACGTCACCACCGACCTCTACGTCACCAATCCGCAGGTGACGATCGAGGTCGACCGCGAGAAGGCGGCGGTCTACGGCGTCACCATCGACCAGGTGCGCCAGGAGCTGTTCAACGCCTTCGGCAACCGCCAGGTCGCGACCATCTACACGCCGAGCAACGACTATCAGGTGATCCTGGAGACCAAGCCGCGAGTTTCGCGCCGACGTCTCCAGCCTGCAAAACATCTACGTGAAAACCAATAACGCCGCCGGCGGCAGTGGCCCCGTCACGCCCGGCGTGGGCGGCACCGGCGGGCCGGGCGCAGGCATTGCCGGCACCGGCACGCCGGCCGGCACGGCGATCCCGCTCGTCGGCGGTGACCAAGCCGGTCGAGACCGTCGGCCCGCTGCTGGTCAATCACCAGGGCCAGCAGCCGTCGGTGACGATCTCGTTCAACCTGGCGCCTGGCGTGGCGCTCGGCGACGCGGTCAGCGCGATCCAGAACATCGAGCGCGAGTCCAGCTTGCCGGCCACCATCTCCACCGGTTTCCAGGGCACCGCGCAGGTGTTCCAGGAATCGCTGAAGGGACAGGGCATCCTGATCCTGGCGGCGATCTTTGCCGCGTTCGTGGTGCTCGGCATCCTCTATGAAAGCTTCATCCACCCGATCACCATCATCTCCGGCCTGCCGTCGGCCGGCATCGGCGCGCTGCTGACCCTGATCCTGTTCCGCATGGAACTGTCGGTGATCGCCATGATCGGCATCGTGATGCTGGTCGGCATCGTCAAGAAGAACGCCATCATGATGGTGGACTTCGCGCTCGAGCGCCGCCGCGTCGGGCTCAGCGCCGAGGCCGCGATCCGCGAGGCCTGCCTGCTGCGCTTCCGGCCGATCATGATGACCACCTTCGCGGCGATCTTCGGCGCGCTGCCGATCGCGCTCGGCTCGGGCGAGGGCGCCGAGCTGCGCCAGCCGCTCGGCGTCGCCGTGGTCGGCGGCCTGATGCTGTCGCAGCTGCTGACGCTCTACATCACGCCGGTGGTCTATCTCTACCTCGACCGCATCGACCGCGTGCTCAAGCGCCGGCTCGAGCCGCAGCTCGAGGAGGTCGGCGAGGTCCCGCATAAGCCGGCGGTCGCGGCGGAGTAACCTGCAAGCATCATCCGATTCAGCTGATCGAGGTGGCCGTTTTGCGTTGGGAGGCGCGTGATGGCGTTTGATCGACTTTTTGCAATCGCGTTGCTGGTGTTGATCCATGACGGAGCGCTGGCGCAATCGCCCGCCCCATCTTGGCCGAGCCGCTCGATCCGGGTGATCATCCCGTTCGGCGCCGGCAGTGCGACCGACATCATCCCGCGCATCGTGTTCGAGCCGCTGGCGGCCCAGCTCGGTCAGCCGATTGTGGTCGAGAACCGGGTCGGCGCCGGTGGCACGCTTGGCACCAATGCCGTCGCCACGGCCGAGCCGGACGGTCATACATTGCTGGCGCACTCCAACGCGCACACGATCTCGCCGGCGGTGTATTCCAAATTGCCTTACGATCCCGCCGCCGATTTCGCCGGCATCACGCCGTTCGGCGCCTTGCCGAATGTGCTGATCATCTCGCCCTCGAAGGGATTGAAGACGATCCAGGAGCTGGTGGCGGCCGCCAAGGCCGCGCCCGGCACGTTCAACTACGCCTCGGTCGGCGTCGGCTCAGGGACCCACCTGAGCGTCGAGAAGCTCAAGCTCAGCGCGGGCTTCGATGCAGTGCACGTGCCGTTCCGCGGCGGTCCAGAGGCGCTGACCGAGGTGATCGCCGGCCGCATCGACTTCTATTTCTGCCCGATCAACACCGCGCTACCGCACATCCGCGAAGGCCAGTTGATCGCGTTGGTCACGAGCGCCACCACGCGCGCAGCCGACCTGCCGAACGTGCCGACCACCGCCGAAGTGGGTTATCGCAATGCTGACTTCCCGATCTGGATCGGCCTGATGGCGCCGGTGAAGACGCCGCGCGCGACCATCGAGAAGCTGCATGCGGAAACCGTCAAGGCGATCCAGCTACCGGCGACCCAGGAAAAGCTCGCCAAGACCGGAGTGGCGCCGATGATCCTCACACCGGCCGAGTTCGACGCCCGCATCAAGGCGGAGATCGCCGCCAATGGTGCGGTTGCCAAGGCCGCCGGCATCCAGCCGAACTAGCGTCAATTGCGACGTGCCGCGCCGCAAGACTTCGCCATGGCCGTTTGTGGCGGGCGTTGTTAATGTGGCGCCGCCTGCGTTGGGAGGGCGACGTGGCTGGGGAGCGAACCGAGCGCCGGCTGACGGCGATCTTCGCGGGCGACATCGTCGGCTACAGCCGGCTGATGGGCGCCGACGAAGAGGGCACCCTGGCGCGGATCAGGGACCTTCGGCAGAGCTTTCTGCTATCCCAAGATTGCCGAATATCGGGGCCGCATCGTCAAGCGAACCGGCGACGGCATCTTGATCGAATTTGCGAGCGCCGTGGAGGCGGCGCGCTGCGCCGTGGAAATTCAAAGCGGCATGAGTGAACGCAACGCGCCGGTGCCTGCGGACAAGCGCATCGATCTGCGCGTCGGCATTCACGTCGGCGACATTATCATCGAGGATGGCGATATTTTCGGCGACGGCGTCAACATCGCCGCGCGGCTGGAAGGCATCGCCGAGCCCGGCGGCATCTGCATCTCCGACGACGCCTACCGGCAGGTCCGCGGCAAGCTCGACGTCGCGTTCGAGGATGGCGGCGAACGCGAGCTCAAGAACATCGCGCGTCCGGTGCGGGTGTACTGGGTGCAGATCGGCAAGGGGGCCGCACCGGCAGGGCCTGCGCTGGCGCTGCCGAGCAAGCCGTCGATTGCGGTGCTCGCCTTCCAGAACATGAGCGGCGATCCCGAACAGGAGTACTTCGCCGACGGCATCGCCGAGGACGTCGTCACCGCGCTGTCGCGCTCACGCTGGCTGTTCGTCGTCGCGCGCAATTCCTCCTTCACCTACAAGGGCAAGTCGGTCGATGTCCGCCAGGTGGGCCGCGAGCTTGGCGTGCGTTATGTGCTCGAAGGCAGCGTGCGGAAATCCGGCAACCGCGTCCGCATCACCGCGCAGCTGGTCGACGCATCCGATGGCCATCACGTCTGGGCCGATCGCTACGATCGCGGCTTCGAGGACATATTCGCCGTCCAGGACGAAATGACCAACCAGATCACCAGTGCGATTGCGCCGGGGATCGTGGCAGCCGAGGTGCAGCGGGCGCAGGCGAAGGGCGCGGGCGAGCTCGGCACCTGGGAGCGGCTGATGCGCGCGCATTGGCACATCCAGCGCTTCAACCAGGAGGATTTCAAGGAGGCGATCCGCCTGCTGGATGATTTGCTGCGCCAGGACCCGAACAACGCCGCGGCGCTGTCGGACCTCGCCTTCGCTTGGCATTTCCTGGGCTCGTTCGCCTGGGCCGACGACCCCGCCGCCGCGCTGGCGCGGAGCAGGGATGTTGCGCTTCGCGCCATCGCGCTGGACGACAAGGATTTGGCTGCTCACGCGATGGCGGGAGTCGGGGAGTTTTTTTTCGGGCATCACGATGATGCGATCCGGCGGTTGCGGCGTGTCATCGACTCGATCCCAATTCCAGCCTGGCGCGCGGCATGCTGGGCGCCGCCTACTCGTTCGCTGGCGAGGCCGAGCTCGCGATCGAACAGGCCGAAGCGGCGATACGGCTCAGCCCGCGCGATTTCCTGAACGTCATCTGGCACATCACCATCGCCTGGGCGCATCTCAGCGCCGCGCGGTTCGAGCAGGCCGCCGAATGCGCGCGGCGCGCCGTCGATTGGAACCCGGCGTTCGCCGACGCCCACGGCGTACTGGCCGCGGCCTTGGCCCATCTCGGCCGAACGGCCGAGGCGCGGGTGAGCCTTGATATGTTCACCAGCCTGATCCGCGGCGATCTGGCCGAGCAGCTCGCGGCCCGGCCGTTCCGCCGTCCGGCTGACCGGGAGCGCTATCTCGCGGGCCTGCGCAAGGCTGGGCTAGCCGGAGCAACGAATAACGGACGTGCGCCCATGAAACGCGTGCTGATCAAATGCGGTTGGCTGGTCACGCTCGATCCCAACATCGGCGATTTCAAGGGCGGCGAGCTGCTCTACAGCGATGGCGAGATCTTAGCGGCCGGCCGCAGCCTCGGCGCCACCGCCGACGAGACGATCGACGCCACCGACAAGATCGTCATGCCGGGCCTGGTCAACGCCCACATGCACACCTGGGAGACGGCGCTGCGCGGCATCGGCGCCGAATGGCTGTCGGCCGATTATTTCAAGCACGTGCATAGCAACCTCGCGACCCGCTACCAGCCCGAGGACAATTACCTCGCCAACCTGATGGGCGCGCTTGCCCAGATCGACGCCGGCGTCACCACGCTGGTCGACTGGTGCCACAACATCACCACGATCGAGCACGCCGAGCGGGCGGTCGACGGCCTGGTCGACAGCGGCATCCGCGCGGTGTTCGCCCACGGCACCGCCAAGCCGATCGGGCTCGAGACCGGCACGCCGTTCACCCACGTGCCGCACCCGCGCGAGCGCGTCGAGGCGCTGCGCAAGGGCCGGCTCGCCAGCAACGACGGCCGGGTCACGCTCGCCATGGCGATCCTCGGGCCCGATTGGGGCGCCTGGGACGTGGTGGTGCACGACATCCGCATGGCGCGCGAGTTCGACCTGGTGTCGTCGTCCCACACCCGCCGGCGCGAGGATTGCGTGGTGCCCGACGGTTACGCCCGCATGGCCAAGGAAGGCCTGCTCGGGCCGGACCATAACCTCGTACACGGTACGAGCTACGATACCGCCGACCTGCGGGTGGTGGTCGACAATGGCGCGTCGCTGACCTCGACCGTGCTGGTCGAGCTGCATCACCACATCGGCGACACCATGGTGGCGGCGTTCCGCGAGCAGGGCGGCAAGCCCTCGATCGGCATCGACGTCGAGCTCTACACCACCGGCCAGATGTTCCGCGAGATGCAGGCGGCACTGCTGTTCGCGCGCGGCAAGGAGGTGCGCAACAACGCCATGCGCGGCAACTCGCCGCTCAAGACCATCCCGGTGCGCTCGCGCGAGGCGCTGGAATGGGCGACCATCAACGGCGCCCGCGCCTTCAAGCTCGACGGCAAGATCGGCACGCTTACGCCGGGCAAGAAGGCCGACATCGTCATGCTGCGGGCGACCGACGTGAACATGGCGCCGGTCTGGGACCCGATCTATTCGATCGTGGAGATCGCCGGCGCCGGCAATGTCGACACCGTCATCATCGACGGCGAGGTCCGTAAGCAAGACGGCAAGCTGACGTTCCCGGCCGACGTGTTGCGCAAACGCACCGCGGAGCTGGCCGAATCCGGCGCGCGCATCATGCGCGAGGGCAATTACAAGGTCGCAACCGCACCGAATTGACTGCACCTGCAGATCCGTAGGGTCGGCGAAGGCCGCGACATGCCGCGGCCACGCGTCGTTGCGCTCGATGCCGAGCGTCGACGCTTCCTTCGGCTACAGCCGGGCAGCCGTACGCTGCGTGTGAAGCGGCTACAGCGAAAAGCTCGTGCCGCAGCCGCAGGACGCCTTGGCCTTCGGATTGTTGACCTTGAACGCGGCGCCGATCAGGCCGTCGACGTAATCGATCTCGGAGCCGGCGAGATATTCCAGCGACACCGGATCGACCAGCACCGTGATGCCGTCGCGGGCAATAAGGATGTCGTCGTCGGCCTGGTCGCGGTCGACGTCGAACTTGTACTGGAAGCCGGAGCAGCCGCCGCCCATCACGCTCAAGCGCAGCATGGCGCCCGACGGCTCGGACCGCAGGATCTCGCCGATCTTGCGCGCCGCCCGCTCGGTCATGGTGATGTCGGTGGTCATCGCCTATCAGTCCTTAGCCGGCGATCGCCCGCGTACTCGCGCGCGGTTGCATCCGGGTCTTGCTGATAGTTAAGTGCGCCGGCCCCCCAGGTCAATCGAGCCAGTCAATCGAGCCAGTCAATCGCGCCAGGTCAATCGAGGGGTCGATTACCGGGCCATTTGAGCGGATTTCATGGCGGTTGGTGCCTTCGCCCGCGCGCCGTACGCGTCCGATCCGGCACGCAGCCGCGGCCGCCGCCATCCCGAGGCCGCGAGCTCGACCCGCAGCGCGTTTCGGCGCGACTGCGATCGAATCATCCATTCGACCGCGTTCCGCAGGCTCGCCCACAAGACCCAGGTGTTCGTGTTCCAGGAGGGCGATCATTTCCGCACCCGGCTGACCCACACCTTGGAGGTGACCCAGGTCGCCCGCTCGCTCGCCCGCGCGCTCGGCCTCGACGAGGACCTGGCGGAGGCTTCCGCGCTCGGCCACGATCTCGGCCATCCGCCGTTCGGCCACGCCGGCGAACGCGCGCTCGACGACTGCCTGCAAGGCTTCGGCGGGTTCGATCACAACGCCCACACGCTGCACGTCGTGACCGCGCTCGAGCGGCGCTACGCCGACTTCGATGGTCTCAATCTCACCTGGGAGACGCTGGAGGGCCTGGTCAAGCACAACGGTCCGCTGACCGACCGCGCCGGCCGCCCGGCCGAGCGCTATCGAGAGCGCGGGCTGCCGCGCGCGATCGCGGATTATTCCGCGCTGCACGATCTGCAGCTCTGGAGCCATCCGAGCGCCGAGGCGCAGGTCGGCGCCATCGCCGATGACATCGCCTACGACGCCCACGACATCGACGATGGGCTGCGCGCCGACATGTTCCGGATCGAGGATCTGGCCGGGCTCGCGGTGATCGACGACATCCTGCGCGAGATCGCGGCCGGCCATCCGCGCATCGAGCCGGCGCGCCGAGCCCATGAATTGGTGCGCCGGCTGATCACCCGCATGATCGAGGACGTGATCGCGCAGAGCCGCCGTCACATCGTCGAGATCGAGCCCGCATCCGCCGACGAGGTGAGGGCGGCCGGCCGTCCGATCATCGGCTTCTCCGCCGCCATGGCGAGCGCCGACCGCGCGATCAAGGGTTTTCTCTATCCAAGGCTTTACCGCCACGCCCGCATCACCCGCATCATGGGCGACGCCGAGCAATTGGTCCGCCGCCTGTTCGAGCATTACGTCGCTGAGCCCGGCAACCTGCCGGCCGAATGGACCGAGGGGCTCGACCCGGCCGACGCGGCGGGCCGCGCGTTGCGGGTCGCCGATTTCATCGCCGGCATGACCGACCGCTATGCCATGGTCGAGCACGCCCGGCTGTTCGGCTCGACCTTGGAACTGCGGTAGCTGGCGCACGCCGGCATAGCATGAAGCGAGGAAAATCATGGCGCGACTGGCGGGCAAAGTGGCGTTCATCACCGGCGGGGGCGGCGGCATCGGCCGCGCCACCGCCGAACGTTTTGCGGAGGAAGGCGCCAAGGTCGTGATCGCCGAAATCGACCAGACAACCGGCCCCGCGGCGGCGCAATCGGCCCGTGCGCGCAGCGGCAACAGCGGCGGCGACGCGCTGTTCGTGCACTGCGACGTCAGGGACAAGACCAGTGTCGAAGCGGCCTTTGCCGAGACGATCAAGCAGTTCGGCAGGGTCGATATCCTGCACAACAATGCCGGTGGCTCGACCGCGCAGGACGGCCCGGTGACGACGGCGCCGATCGACGAGTTCTGGCGCGCGATTACGCTCGACCTGTTCGGCACGTTCCTGTGTTCCAGGATCGGCATTCCCTACATCGCAAAATCCGGTGGCGGCTCGATCATCAACATGTCCTCGATCGTCGCCCTGCAGGCGCTGCCTGGGCGTGATTGCTACACAGCGGCCAAAGGGGCGATCGCGTCGCTGACGCGTTCGATGGCGGTCGAATATGCGCCGCAAAAGATCAGGGTCAACGCCATTGCGCCCGGCGTCGTGCTGACGGAGCGCGTCAAGAAGCTGCTGCAGAGCGCCAAGGACATCGAGGCGCTGGCCGCAACGCATCTGCTCGGTCTCGGCTTGCCGATCCATATCGCCGACATGGCGGTCTATCTGGCGTCGGACGAAGCCGCGATCACGACCGGGCAGGTGCTGTCGGTCGATAGCGGTGTGTCGATCCGCTGACGTTGGAACGCCTCGCTCATGGCGTTTCGATTTGCTATCAGGGCCGCATGAACGTCTTTCAGCGCTTCACTGAACACGTCGCGGCTGCGGTTGAAAGTCTGCGGTTGCCCGGCACGCCGGACCTGTCCCGCATCGTGGTCGAGCCGCCGCGCGAAGCAAGCCATGGCGATCTCGCCACCAACGCCGCCATGGTGCTGGCCAAGGACGCGGGCCTGAAGCCGCGCGAGCTCGCCGAGCAAATCGCGGGCGAATTGCGCAAGCGGCCGGAGGTGACCAAGGCCGACGTGGCCGGGCCGGGCTTCATCAACATGACGCTCGATCCGGCGGTCTGGCGTTCGGCGCTGGTCGATGCGATCGCGGCCGGGCCGGGCTACGGGATAAGCGACGTCGGCGCCGGCAAGCCGGTCAATGTCGAATACGTCTCGGCCAATCCGACCGGGCCGATGCACGTCGGCCATGGCCGCGGCGCGGTGTTCGGCGACGCGCTCGCCAACCTGCTGGCATTTGCGGGCTTCAAGGTGGCGCGTGAGTACTACATCAACGACGCCGGCGCCCAGGTCGACGCGTTGGCGCGTTCGGCGTTCCTGCGCTACCGCGAGGCGCTCGGCGAGGCGATCGGCGCCATTCCCGATGGCCTGTATCCCGGCGAATACCTCAAGCCGGTTGGCGAAGCGCTCGCGGCGGAATTCGGCGACACGCTCAAGGGCAAGCCCGAGCGCGAATGGCTGGCGCCGGTGCGCGCCAAGGCAATTGCCTTGATGATGGAGCAGATCGGTTACGATCTCGCCGCGCTCAACGTGCGCCACGACGTGTTTTTCTCCGAGCGCTCACTGATCGAGGGCCGCGACCAGGTGGCGGCCACCATCGAATGGCTGCGCCAGCAAGGCCAAGTGTTCGAGGGCCGCCTGCCGCCGCCAAAGGGCGCGCCGATCGAGGATTACGAGGACCGCGAGCAGACCTTGTTCCGCTCCACCGCCTTCGGCGACGACGTCGATCGGCCGCTAAAGAAATCCGACGGCAGCTACACCTATTTCGCCTCCGACATCGCCTATCACAAGTCGAAGTTCGATCGCGGCTTCCGCGACATGATCGATGTCTGGGGCGCCGACCACGGCGGCTATGTCAAGCGCATGAAGGCCGCGGTCAACGCGATCAGCGCGGGGCAGGCGGAGCTCGACGTCAAGACCGTGCAGCTCGTCAAGCTGATGCGCGCCGGCATCGAGGTGAAAATGTCGAAGCGGGCGGGCGAGTTCGTTACGCTGCGCGAGGTGGTCGACGAGGTCGGCCGCGACGCCGTCCGCTTCATGATGCTGTACCGCAAGAACGACGCGGTGCTCGACTTCGACCTCGCCAAGGTGATCGAGCAGTCGCGCGACAACCCGGTGTTCTACGTCCAGTACGGCCACGCCCGCGGCCAGTCGGTATTCCGCAATGCAGCAAGCGTGCTGCCGGCGTTGCCGTCGGACGCCACCGCCCGCGCGGCGTTTTTGGCCAAGGCCGACCTGGCGCGGCTCGATGACGCGGCGGAACTCGCGCTGATGCGCCGGATCGCGCTCTATCCGCAACTCGTCGAGGCCGCCGCGCTGGCCCATGAGCCGCACCGGATCGCTTTCTATCTCTATGAATTGGCGAGCGAATTCCACACGCAATGGACGCGCGGCAATGACGCGCCACATTTACGCTTCATTATCCAAGATGATCCACAACTGACCGTGGCGCGCTTGGCTTTGGTACAGGGCGTCGTCACCGTTCTCGCCTCGGGGTTGACGGTGCTGGGGGTTGGGGCGCCGGACGAGATGCGGTAACTCGGATAGATCGGAAGCAAGCGATTCCCGATCCCGGGGGGAGGCCATAGAGGCCGCCGAGGTGTACCGGAACCGGACGTGATGGCGGACGACAGCAACGCGCGTTACCGATCGAGCGATCCATCGACCCGTGGCTCCGAACCGGCCGCGGCGAACGATCCGCTTGCCGAATTGGCGCGGCTGATCGGTCAGAACGATCCGTTTGCCGGCAGCCCGCGCGACAGCCGCGCTCCGATCTCGCGCGACACCTCGTTCCGCGCGTCGCCGCAAAGCCCAGCAAGCGATCTCGCGGCCCGGCTCGCCAGCGCCACCGGCTACCAATACGGCGCGCGCACCACCCCGCAATATGGCACCGACACCCCGGTCAATGACGGTGCAGCGCCGGCGCCGCACGACAGCGTCGATCCGGCTCCACAAGACAATCCAGAGCCCGCACCCGGCGACAGTCCGGAGCGCACGGAGGCGCGCTACGCCGATGATCCGCGCGCCGACTGGCCCGGCTCGCCGTCCGATCCGCTGGCGCCGCTGCCACCGCCGCCAACCGTGCCGCCGCCCGAGCTGAAACTGTCGGCCCCGGACGATTTTGACATCAGCGCCTATCCCGATCCGCGCACGCGCATGGAGCAGGCCGGCTTCTACACCCGCCGTTCCAGCCTCGATCCGTCAGCGCTCGAGTCGGAATTGAGCGGCTTGACGCGCCAAGCGGTCTATCCGCAGGAGCCGGACAGCGGCCCGATGCCGTCGCCGCACGCCGACGAGTTCTACGATGACGCCCCGCGCGGCAACCGGCGCAGGGGCCTGATGACCGTGGTGGCCGTGCTGGCGCTGGCCGTGGTCGGCACCGCCGCGGCCTTCGGCTATCGCAGCCTGGTTACCGGTGCGGGACCGTCGGCGCCGCCGCCGGTCATCAAGGCGAGCAACGAGCCGAGCAAGGTGGCGCCGCCGCCGGCGCAGCCCGACCCATCGGCCGGCAAGTTCAGCTACGACCGCTTCGGCGATCGCGGCAAGGACGAGCAGGTGGTGGTGCGCGAAGAGAAGCCGGTCGACGCCAAGGACCTGGCGCGCTCGGTCGTGCCGCGCACCGTGCTGCCCGGCGCGCCGATTGGAAGCTCGGCGCCGATCGCAAGTTCCGCGCCGAACGTCACCGCCCCGAGCGCCTTGGGCGAGCCGCGGCGGGTGCGCACCCAGCAGATCAAGCCCGACCCGCCGGAGCCTTCCATCACGCCGCAAACCGTCGCCTCGGCACCGCCGATGGCGATCGCGCCGTCCGCGGACACCCGTCCGGCCGCCAACTCCGCCAATTCACGCGCCCAGCCGCGCGTCGCCGCCCGTCCGGCTGCGCCGGCGCCAGCCGCCAACGCCCCGCTTTCGCTTGCGCCTGAGGGCGCGCCGTCACCGCCGCCGGCCGCAACCAACGCCACGCCGCCACAGCGCGTGGCCGCGCCCGCGCGTCCGGTCCCGGCGCCTGCCGCAAGCACCGGCGGCGCCGGCGGGTTCGTGGTGCAGGTGTCGTCCCGGCGCAGCGAGGCCGAAGCCGAAAGCGCGTTCCGCAGTCTGCAAGGCAAGTACACCAGCGTGTTGAACGGCCAGCCGCACACCGTCAAACGCGCCGACCTCGGCGCCAAGGGCGTGTTCTTTCGCGCCGTGGTCGGGCCCTATGGTACGCGCGATCAGGCGATCCAACTGTGCAGCAACCTGAAGGCCGCCGGCGGCGATTGCGTTGTCGTGTCCAACTGAGCGGACGCGCTTTGCCTTGACCCTCCGCCGCGGCGCAAGCTAATCCGCGCTGATGGCCGCACGGGCGTTCATCACGGGACTTTCCGGAGCAAAACTGACGGATGACGAGCGCGCATTTCTGCGCGAAGCCCGTCCGTGGGGCTTGATCCTGTTCAAGCGCAACGTTCAGGATAGCGACCAAGTCATTGGTCTTGTTCGTGAAGCTTTACATGAACTGCGGGCTGAAGCGGCCGTTCTGGTCGATCAGGAGGGCGGTCGGGTGCAGCGCCTGGGGCCGCCGCACTGGCCGGCTTACCCGCCCGGCGCAGCCTATGGCGCACTCTACGATCGCGACCCGGCGGCAGGCCTTGCCGCGGCGCGACTCGGTGCGCGGCTGATCGCCGCCGATCTGCAAGCGCTCGGCATCAATGTCGACTGCCTGCCGCTCGCCGACGTTCCGGTGCCGGGCGCCGACCGCGTGATCGGCGACCGCGCCTACGGCGAAACCGCCGGCAAGGTCGCCGCCATCGCGCAAGCGGTCGCCGATGGCCTCGTCTCCGGCGGCGTGCTGCCGGTGCTCAAGCACATCCCCGGCCACGGCCGGGCCACCGCCGACAGCCACGAAAAATTGCCGGTGGTGCAGGCCGACCGCGCGACGCTCGATGCCACCGACTTTGCCGCATTTCGCCCCCTGAAAAATTTGCCCATGGCCATGACGGCACATGTGGTTTTCACCGCCATCGACCCTGTGCACCCGGCCACAACTTCGGCCACAATGATCCGCGAGGTGATTCGCGGGTTGATCGGTTTCGACGGACTGCTGATGAGCGACGACGTTTCGATGGGAGCGCTTGCGGGATCGATCGCAGCGCGGACGCGGGCTGCGCTCGCGGCCGGCTGCGACCTGGTGCTGCATTGCAACGGCAGGCTCGACGAGATGCAGGCGGTTGCGGGGCAGGCGAGCGAGCTTGCTGGGCCGGCCGCACGGCGCGCAGCGGCCGCGCTGGCCGCGCGCAAGCCACCGGCCGCGCTCGACCTGCCGGCCGCCCGGCGCGAGTTTGCCGCCCTGCTGGCGGGACGGATGGTGTCATGAGCGACATCGCGAGCTTCGAGGCCGAATTGCCCGAGCGCGGCTCCGACGAGCCGGCGCTGATGGTCGACGTCGAAGGCTTCGAGGGGCCGCTCGATCTGCTGCTCATGCTGGCGCGCCAGCAGAAGGTCGACCTCGCCAAGATTTCGGTGCTGGCATTGGCCGAGCAGTACCTCGCCTTCATCGAAGCGGCGCGCAAGCTCAGGCTCGAGCTCGCCGCCGACTATCTGGTGATGGCGGCCTGGCTCGCCTACCTGAAGTCGCGGCTGCTGCTGCCTGAGCCGACCGGCCCGGATCAGCTGAGCGCCGAGGATATGGCCAACGCGCTCGCCTGGCGGCTGAAGCGCCTGGAGGCGTTCCGCGAGGCCGCCGGCCAGCTCATGGCGCTGCCGCAGCTCAAGCGCGACGTGTTCAACCGCGGCGATCCCGAGCCGGTCGCCGACATCAAGCATCCGGAGTGGACCGCGACGCTGTTCGACCTGTTGACCGCCTATGCCAAGCAGCGCCAGCAGAGCGCGTTCAGCCACATGCAGTTCAAGCGACGCAGCGTCTGGGCGTTGCAGGACGCGCGCGAAATCCTCGAACGGCTGATCGGCCAGGCCACCGACTGGAGCAGGCTGGATCAGTTCTTGCTGGACTACCTGGTCGAGCCGTCGATGCGCTCGACGGTGATTGCGTCGAGTCTCGCGGCGACGCTCGAATTGGTGCGCGAGGGCGCCATGGAAGTGCACCAGCAATCGGCGTTCGCGCCGATCTATCTACGCAAGCGCGAGGCCGCGCAACCGGCGCCGACCGGTGCGACCACGCCGCGCGCGACCGAATAACCCCTGGAGGAGAGCTGGAGGCATGGCGGCTTTGGCGGAGCGACGGATCATTCCCCACGACGAGCTTAAGGCGCGGTCCGAGGAAAAGGCGGAAGCCGCCGTGCGGCCCGAGCACCTAAGGCTGCTCGAAGCGCTGCTGTTTGCGGCCTCGGTGCCGCTCGACGAGAAGACGCTGGCGGCGCGGCTGCCGGAAGACGTCGACCTCAAGGCAAGTCTCCGCGCGCTGCAAGCCGAATACGCCACGCGTGGCGTCAACCTCGTGCGGGTCGGCAGCAAGTGGACGTTCCGCACCGCCGCCGACCTGTCGTGGCTGCTGACCAAGGAAGCGGTGGTGCCGCGCAAGCTGTCGCGCGCCGCGATGGAGACGCTCGCGGTCGTGGCCTACCACCAGCCGGTGACCCGCGCCGAGGTCGAGGAGATCCGCGGCGTGGTGATGTCCAAGGGCACCTTCGACGTGCTGATGGAAACCGGCTGGGTGCGGCCGCGCGGTCGCAGGAAAGCGCCGGGCCGGCCGATCACCTACGGCACCACCGAGGATTTTCTGTCGCACTTCGGCCTGGAGGCGCTGTCCGACCTGCCGGGGCTGGAGGAGCTGAAAGGCTCGGGTTTGCTCGACAATCGCCTGCCGCCGGGCTTCGGCGTTCCGGCGCCGTCGGACGATCCGGCCTTGCGCGACGACGAGGATCCGCTCGAGCCGGGCGATCTCGACCTCGGCCTCGCGCCGCCGCCCGAGCGCATCGAGGAGTAGCGACTCGGCACACTTCGTTCACCGCTGAGGGCATGGAAATTCCCCTCACCGCGACCCGCTCTCCGCAGGCGGGGAGCGCCAGTCCGGCCGTCCGCCGGCCGCGTCGGAATCAATAATTTCTCCAGGATCTAAATGAGTTAGCTATATTTCGCTGAGCTGCGATTGCGGCGACACTTATCCTTGTTTTTGGCAGCCTTCGCGCCTAGGTTCGGGCCAAACCGAGGGGGGACGGCCTCGCGCCGCTCGGAACGGAGGATGTTATGGGTTCCATGAGTATCTGGCACTGGATCGTGGTGATCGCCGTGGTCCTGCTGCTGTTCGGGCGCGGCAAGATTTCGGAGCTGATGGGCGACGTCGCTCAGGGCATCAAGTCGTTCAAGAAGGGCATGGCCGAGGACGACACCGCCAAGACCGACACGCCTGTCGACCCGAAGACCATCAATCACCAGGCCGACGCCAAGCCCGCTGATCCGCTCAAGCAGCACGCCCAGACCGAGCGCAAGTTCGAGGGCTCGGCCGGCTGATCGCCGCAAGCGCTCGGCGTCGCGCGGAGAAGGGGCGCCGGCCGCGAGGCTCGCGCCCCTTGGAGTTTGTAGGATGACGAATATTTCTCCAGCGCATTTCCGGACGCCGCCACGAGCGCGTTCAAGCGCGTCTTCGACGCGCGGCGTTCGCATCTGGATTCCCGGTTCGCGCCTTTGGCGCCCCCCGGAATGACGGCGAAGGCTTCGCAATCATGTTCGACATCGGCTGGAGCGAGCTTGTCGTCATCGCGGTTGTCGCGCTGATCGCCATCGGCCCGAAGGAATTGCCCAGCGTGCTGCGCATGGTCGGCACCTACATGGGCAAGATTCGCCGCATGGCGTCGGAATTCCAGGGCCAGTTCCAGGAGGCGATGCGCGAGGCCGAGATGGCCGACCTGAAGAAGCAGGTCGACGAAATGACCGACGCCGCGACCAAGGGCTTCACCGACTTCGACCCGCTCGGCGACGTCCGCAAGGAGGTTGCAAGCATCACCGATCCGCTCGCCACGCCGACCAGCGCGCCATCGGCAGCAAGCGCTTCGCCCGAGGCCGCGGCGGCGGGCACGCCGGCGCCAGTTTCGCCCGACGCCACCATCCCGCAGCCATCGGCCGACCTGGCGATCGCGCCGGAGGCGCCGCAACCCAAAGACGACGTAAAGCACGAGGCCAAATCTGAAGCCGCAAAATCCGGGAGCGGCGCGTGAGAAGCGAAGACGACGAGAAGGAAATCGAGGCCAGCAAGGCCCCGCTGATGTCGCACCTGATCGAGCTGCGCTCGCGGCTGATCAAGGCGCTGCTGGCCTTCTTCGTCGCGGCGGTGGCGTGCTTCTTCTTCGCCAAGCCGATCTACAACATCCTGGTGTGGCCCTACGTCTGGGTGGCGGGGCCCGAGAACACCAAGTTCATCTACACCGCGCTGCTGGAATACTTCATCACCCAGTTGAAGCTGTCGCTGTTCGGTGCGGCCTTCATCGCATTCCCGGTGATCGCGGCGCAGATCTACATGTTCGTCGCGCCGGGCCTCTACCGCAACGAGCGGCAGGCGTTCCTGCCGTATCTCGTGGCAACGCCGTTCTTCTTTCTGCTCGGCGCCATGATGGTCTATTTCGTGGTGATGCCGATGCTGGTGCGGTTCTCGCTCGGCATGCAGCAGACCGCTGGCGAGGGCCAGCCCGAAATCGCGCTGCTGCCCAAGGTCGGCGAATACCTGTCGCTGATGATGTCGCTGATCCTGGCGTTCGGCGTCGCGTTCCAGCTTCCGGTGATCCTGACCTTGCTCGGCCGCATCGGCATCGTGACCTCCAAGATGCTGCGCGAGAAGCGGCGCTATTTCATCGTGATCGCGTTCGTGATCGCCGCCGTGCTGACGCCGCCGGACGTGCTCAGCCAGATGTCGCTCGCGATCCCGCTGATGGTGCTGTACGAGGGCTCGATCTGGTCGGTGAAGCTCGTCGAGGGAAAAGCCGCGGCGGCGGCTCAGGCTCAAGCCGCCACCGCCAAGCCTGAGGCCAATCCGGCGGAGTAGGGGTTAGGCCCGTCGATATCGATCCGGTTTCGGCGGACAGCGGCGCATCCTGAGGTGCGAGCGAAGCGAGCCTGCAAGGGTCGCGCTCCGGTCTGTGCCATCCTGGCCGAGGCCACGCTTCGCTCGCACCTCAGGGTGCGGGTATGACCGGGTGGGGCGGGGCGCCGCGATATAAGATCGCGACAGATTCTGACCGAGTATTCCCATGCACGACATTCGATGGATCCGCGAACACGCTGCCGAGTTCGACAAGGCGCTGGGGCGGCGCGGGCTGCCGGCTGAGGCCGATAAGCTCATCGCCATCGACGAACGTCGCCGCGCCGCGATCCTGAAGTTCGAGCAGGCGCAGGCGCGACGGAACGCGGCGTCAAAGGAGATCGGCGCGGCCAAGGCCAAGAAGGACGAGGCCACGGCGCAGAAGCTGATGGCCGAGGTCAATGAGCTGAAGACCGGCATTCCGGACATGGAGAAGCGAGGCGAAGGCGGCCGAGGACGAGTTGAACAAGGTCCTCGCCACCATCCCGAACCTGCCGCTCGCCGAAGTGCCGGACGGCAAGGACGAGCACGGCAACGTCGAGCATCACAAGTGGGGGAGCAAGCGCGACTACGCGTTCAAGCCCAAGCAGCATTTCGAATTGGGCGAGGCGCTCGGCCTGATGGATTTCGAGACCGCGGCGAAATTATCCGGCGCCCGCTTTGTGGTGCTCAAGGGCGCGCTTGCGCGCATGGAACGCGCGCTCGGCCAATTCATGCTCGATGTGCATGCGGGTGAGCATGGGTATGACGGAGGTCAATCCGCCGTTTTTGGTAAGCAGAGATACGATGTTCGGGACCGCTCAATTGCCAAAGTTCAAGGATGATCAATTCCTGCGCAGACTCGGACGGACGAGTTTGGACGAGGCTGCGGAATCAATCATTGGAAGCCAAAGTTGAACATCGCCCGGCAAGAACGCTAAGTGGCATTGGATATTTTGATCTTTCTATTGGAATCATTGGCTCATCCCCACCGCCGAAGTCCCGCTCACCAATCTCGTCCGCGAATCCATCGTCGACGAAGCCACGCTGCCGATGCGGCTCACCGCCTGCACGCCGTGCTTCCGCGCCGAGGCCGGCGCCGCCGGCAAGGACACCCGCGGCATGATCCGCCAGCACCAGTTCACCAAGGTCGAGCTGGTCTCCATCACCACACCGGAGCAGAGCATGGCCGAGCACGAGCGCATGCTGGCCTGCGCCGAGGAGGTGCTGAAGAAGCTCGACCTGCACTATCGCGTCATCACGCTGTGCACCGGCGACATGGGCTTTGCCTCGCAGAAGACCTACGACATCGAGGTCTGGCTGCCCGGCCAGAACGCCTACCGCGAGATTTCGTCATGCTCGGTCTGCGGCGACTTCCAGGCCCGCCGCATGAATGCCAGCGAGCCGCGGCAAGGACGGCAAGCCGCGCTTTCGTGCACACGCTCAACGGTTCGGGCGTCGCCGTCGGCCGCGCGCTGATCGCGGTGATGGAAACCTACCAGCAGGCCGACGGCTCGATCGTGGTGCCCGACGCGCTCGCGCCTTATATGGGCGGGGTGACAAAAATCGAGAAGAAGCCTTGACCCCGCAACGAGCACAGCGCGCTCCCTCCCCCCTTGTGGGGGAGGGTTGGGGAGGGGGGTGGCGACGCGCGACTGCGTTGCGGCTCCATGGCGGATTGTGATGCGCATCCTGGTCACCAACGACGACGGCATCCACGCCCATGGGCTGAAGGTCTGCGAGGAGATCGCCCGCAAGATTTCCGACGACGTCTGGGTGATCGCGCCCGAGTACGACCAGTCCGGCGTGTCGCACTCGCTGTCGCTCAACGACCCGCTGCGGCTGCGCGAGCTCGGCGAGCGCCACTTCGCGGTCAAGGGCACGCCGACCGACTGCGTGATCATGGGCGCGCGCCACTTGCTGCCGGCGCCGCCCGACCTGGTGATCTCGGGCGTCAACCGCGGCCGCAACGCCGCCGAGGACGTGCTGTACTCCGGCACGGTCGCCGGCGCCAAGGAGGCGGCGGTGTTGGGCATTCCGTCGTTTGCGCTGTCGCAGGCGCATTCGGCCGCCAACAAGCACCAGCCGTTCTGGGACACCGCGAGCGAGCACGGTCCCGACATCATCGCCCGCGTGCTGAAAACCGGCATCCCGCGCGACGTCCTGGTCAACGTCAACTTTCCCGATTGCACGCCGCAGGAGGTCAAGGGCGTCGCGGTCTCGACCCAGGGCAAGCGCGACCAGCAATTGCTGCACATCGACGCGCGCCATGACGGCCGCGGCAATCCGTACTACTGGATCGCCTATGCCCGCGGCGGCCGGCCGACCGGCAAGGACGGCACCGACCTCGCCGCGCTCGCCGACAACCGCATCGCGGTCACGCCGCTGCGTCTAGACCTTACCGACCAGCCGTACCTGACCCAGCTTGCGGCTTTGTTCAAGTGACCGACCGGAAGGGGCGACGCCACGGGCAAGGACGAACAAACCGAGCGCATGGAGTTCATGCTGACGCTGCGGCGGCGCGGCATCGGCGACCAGGCGGTGCTGCGCGCCATGGATCAGGTGCCGCGCGAGCATTTCGTCGAAACGCGCTTTGTCGACAACGCCTATGCCGACCGCGCGCTGCCGATCGCCTGCGGCCAGACCATCAGCCAGCCCTATGTGGTGGCCTATATGACCGAGCAGCTGCGCGTGCAGCCGCATCATCGCGTGCTCGAAGTCGGCACCGGCTCAGGCTACCAGGCCGCCGTGCTGTCGCGGCTGGCGCGTTCGGTGGTCTCGCTCGAGCGCTACCGCACGCTCGCCGACAGCGCCCGCTCGCGGCTGAAGACGCTCGGCTATGACAACGTCGAGGTGCTGCTCGCCGACGGCTTTGTCGGCGAGCCGTTCCGCGCGCCCTACGACCGCATCATCGTTACGGCGGCCGCCGAAAGCGTGCCGGAGAAGCTGGTCGAGCAGTTGACCGACGACGGGATCATGCTGCTGCCGCTCGGTCCGCACGGCGGGCCGCAGGAGATCATCCGGCTGACCAAGACCAGGGATGGGCTCGCCCGCGAGGCGATGCTGCCGGTGCGCTTCGTGCCGCTGCTGCCCGGCCAGGCCAGGGAATTGTGACGAAACTCCTCCCGAAGCGGTCAATTTGTCGGAAATTCGGCCAGCTTTGATTAGGGTTGAGAGAGTCTTGCAACCTTAAAAGCTTGTTTACCCGCACGTTGTTAACTCTCCCACCGTCTGTTGCGTACGAGTGGGAAAGCCTATGCGTCGCGTCGTCGAGCCCGTGCGCTCGCTCCATTGGTTCCGTCTCGCCATTCTTGCGACGATCTCGGTTGCGGCGGTCAGTTGCAGCTCCGACATGAACCGTTTCGACCCGTTCCGTTCCAAAAGCTCGTCCAATGACGTAACCGGCTCGGTCAGCCAGCCGCAGCGTCAGGCCAGCGTGCAAAGCACGCCGCTGCCGCCGCCGGGCTCGGCGCGCGGCTCGAGCGTGGCATCGCAGCAATCCTCGCAACCGCAAGTCGGCCGGCGCCACGCAAGGCCATCGCAACTGGAACTGGGAGGGCGGCACCGCGATCACAGTGCAGCCGGGCGACACCATCGACGGCCTGGTGCATCGCTATGGCGTGCCGGCGTCGGCCATCGCCGAAGCCAACAACCTGCCGAACGGCGCGTCGCTGCGGCCTGGTCAGCGCCTGGTGATCCCGAAATACGAGACCACCGGTACGACGCAACAGCGCGCCGGAGCCAACGCGCCGCAGCGGCCGGCGCCGGTTGTGGCCGCGCCCGCGACCACCAGCGACCACGTCCACGTCATCGTCCCGGGCGAGACGCTGATGAAGCTGTCGCGGCAGTACCACAAGCCGCTCACCGCGATCGCCAAGGCCAATAACATTGCGCCGCACACCATGGTCAAGGTCGGCGACCGCATCGTGATTCCGGGCGTGCGCGCAAAGCAGGCCGCGGCGCCCGCCGCGCCGAAGATTGCCGAGAAGCCCAAACCCGCCGAGGCTGCGCCGCAAAAGCTCGTGTCGGCGCCCGCGACGACCACCGCCAATGTGGTGACGCCGGCGGCGCACAATCCCGCGCCCGACAAGGGCAAGCCCGATGTCACCGCCGCCATGCCGACGTTCCGCTGGCCGGTGCGCGGCCGCGTCATCACCGCCTTCGGCCCCAAGCCGAGCGGGCAGCAGAACGACGGCATCAATGTCGCGGTGCCGGAGGGCACGCCGATCAAGGCGGCCGAGGACGGGGTCGTGGCCTATGCCGGCAACGAGCTCAAGAGCTACGGCAACCTTGTGCTGGTGCGGCATTCCAACGGCTACGTCACCGCCTATGCGCACGCCAGCGAGATCATGGTCAAGCGCGACGACCATGTGAAGCGCGGTCAGATCATCGGCAAGGCTGGTCAGACCGGCTCGGTCGCGGCGCCGCAATTGCACTTCGAGATCCGCAAAGGCTCGACGCCGATCGATCCGATGCCGTTCCTCGACAAGGGCGGCAACACGTAGCCGCTATTCTAGCCCGCAATCTTCACGCCGAGCCGGCCCGCCAGGTCCTGCACGTATTGCCAGGCGACGCGGCCCGAACGGGCGCCGCGCGTGGTCGCCCATTCCAGCGCCTCGGCGTGCAGCGTCGCACGCTGCGCCGGAATCTTGAAGTGCCCGACATAGCCGTCGACCATCTCGAGGTATTCGTCCTGGCTGCAGCGGTGGAAGCCGAGCCAGAGGCCGAACCGGTCGGACAGCGAGACCTTCTCCTCGACCGCCTCGCCGGGGTTGATCGCGGTCGAGCGCTCGTTCTCCATCATGTCGCGCGACATCAGATGGCGGCGGTTGGAAGTGGCATAGAGGATGACGTTCTCCGGCCGGCCTTCGATGCCGCCTTCGAGCACGGCCTTCAGCGATTTGTAGGAGGTGTCCTCGGCGTCGAACGACAGGTCGTCGCAGAACACGATGAACCGGTTCGGCGAGCCGCGCAGCAGCGCCATCAAGGTCGGCAGGCTTTCGATGTCCTCGCGGTGAATCTCGACGAGCTTGAGGGCGCCGCGCGCCTGCGTGGCGTTCACCGCGGCGTGCACGGCCTTGACCAGCGACGACTTGCCCATGCCGCGCGCGCCCCACAGCAGCGCATTGTTGGCCGGCAGGCCGCGGGCGAAACGCTCGGTGTTCTCCAGCAACGTGTCGCGCATCCGGTCGATGCCCTTGAGCAATCCCATCTCGACCCGGTTGACGCGCGCCACCGGCGCCAGTCGCGAGCCTTGCGGTTGCCAGATGAAGGCCTCGGCGCCGGCGAAATCGGGTGTGGCGTGTTCGGCCGGCGCCAGCCGTTCGAGCGCGCCGGCGATTCGTGTCAGCATGTCCGGCCGGCCTTTCGGTCCGGGCGGACGCTTGGAGCCTGATTTCGACTTCGCCATTTCGCGGCCTTGCAAAAGCGTTGCTCCCTTAGCGGGGCGGCCCCGCGCTCGCAAGTCAGCGCGGCCCAAAACTTGAGAAATTTAGGCCGTTTGGCCGCAGCCACCAGCGTTGCAATTGGGGTCGCCGGGGCTATATTCCGCGCACATTTCGGGCGCCGCTCATGCGGCAGGCGCCGCCGGGGACGCCACGCCGCAGACCAGAGGCCTTCATGTTCATTTCGCCCGCCTATGCCCAGGCCGCCTCGCCGTTTGGCGGCGACAGCATGATGACGTCGCTGCTGCCCTTCATTCTGATCTTCGTGATCATGTATTTCCTCATCCTGCGGCCGCAGCAGAAGCGCGCCAAGCAACACCAAGAGATGGTCAAGAACGTGCGCCGCGGCGACACCGTGGTCACCTCCGGCGGGCTGATCGGCAAGGTCACCAAGGTGATCGACGACAATCAGATCGAGATCGAGGTGTCGGACGACGTCCGGGTGCGGCAGATGCGCTCGATGGTGGCCGACGTCCGCGCCAAGGGCGAGCCGGTGCAAGAGGAGGGCGCGTCGAGCTGATCGCGTCCGCGACCGGCAGAAACCGCTCGAACCCATGCTTTATTTTTCCCGCTGGAAAGCCGCTGCAATCCTGCTGACGACGCTCTTCGTTTGCGCCTTCACGATTCCGAACTTCTTCCCCGAGAAGACCGTGCAGTCCTGGCCGAAGTGGGCGCAGCGCCATCTCGTGCTCGGCCTCGACCTGCAAGGCGGCTCGCACATCCTGCTCGAGGTCGACTCCAACGCAGTGCGCAACGAGAAGATCGCGTCGTTGCGCGATGACGTGCGCCGCGTGGTGCGCGAAAACCGGCTCGGTAGCCCCGCGACGGCGACGATCCGCGGCGGTTCAGTTGAATTCCGCGTCCGCGAGGGGGTCGATCCGGCCCTCGCGCTGTCGAAATTCCGCGAGCTGTCGCAGCCGCTCGGCGGCATGCTGAGCGCCACCGGTCAGCGCTCGCTCGACGTGGTTGACCTCGGCAACGGCGTGATCCGGATGACGCCGACCGAGCCCGCGGTCGTCGAGCGCATCCGGCAATCGGTCGAGCAGTCGATCCAGATCGTTGAGCGCCGCGTCAACGAGCTCGGCACCGTCGAGCCCTCGATCCAGCGCCAGGGCGTGGACCGCATCCTGGTGCAGGTGCCGGGTCTGCAAGACCCGTCGCGGCTGAAGGAATTGCTCGGCAAGACCGCCAAGCTCACCTTCCGCCTGGTCGACATGAGCGTGCCCGCCGATCAGGCGCAGCTCGGCAACATTCCGGCCGAATCCGAACTCATTAAGAGCTCGAAGGCCGAGGGCGGGACGAATTACGTGATCGAGAGGCGCATCATGGTCTCAGGCGAGGACCTGACCGACGCGCAACCCGGGTTCGATCAGCGCAACGGCGAGCCGATCGTCAGCTTCCGCTTCAACACCAACGGCGCGCGGCGCTTTGCCCAGGTCACGCAGGAGAACGTCGGCAAGCCGTTTGCGATCGTGCTCGACAACGAGGTGATCTCGGCGCCGGTGATCCGCGAGCCGATCCTTGGCGGCTCGGGTCAGATCTCGGGCAGCTTCACGGTCCAGGCCGCCAATGATCTGGCGATCCTGCTGCGCGCGGGCGCGCTGCCGGCGCCCTTGACCATCATAGAGGAACGCACCGTCGGCCCCGGCCTCGGCCAGGACTCGATCGAGAAGGGCAAGCTTGCGTCCTACTTCGGCTCCGTGCTGGTGCTGGTGTTCATGATCGCGTTCTATGGCCTGTTCGGCGTGTTCGCCAACATCGCGGTCGCCGCCAATGTGGCGATGATCTTCGGCGTGCTGTCGCTGCTCAACGCGACGCTGACGCTGCCGGGCATCGCCGGCATCGTGTTGACGGTCGGCATCGCGGTTGATTCCAACGTGCTGATCTACGAGCGCATCCGCGAGGAGGTGCGCGCCGGCCGCACGCCGATCACCGCGATCGACGCCGGATTTACGCGCGCGCTCGCCACCATTCTCGACTCCAACATCACCACCTTCATCGCGGCCTCGGTGCTGTTCTACATCGGCACCGGCCCGGTGCGCGGCTTCGCCGTGACGCTCGGCATCGGCATCATTACCACGGTGTTCACCGCATTCACGCTGACGCGCCTGATCGTGGCGTATTGGGTACGGTGGCGCCGCCCGCAATACGTGCCGCTCTGACCGCCCGGGGACAGTGCCGTGGACGCCACCACCCTTACGCTGATCGTCATCGTGGCCGCCGGGACGATCGTCAGCGTCCTGGTGCTGGCGGGATATCATCCCGCATCTGCACGTTGTTCCGCCGGACACCCAGTTTGACTTCATGCGCTTCCGGCGCATCAGCTTTCCCGCCTCGGCGGTGCTGTCGATCCTGGCGATCACCCTCTATTTCACTCACGGGCTGAACGTCGGCATCGATTTCAAGGGCGGAACATTGCTCGAAGTTCGGACGTCCGGGCCGGCCGATCTCGCCAAGATGCGGGCCGCCGTCGGCGCTTTGGGCCTGGGCGACATCCAGCTCCAGGAGTTCGGCGCGCCGAACGACGTGTTGATCCGTATCCCGCTGCAAGCGGGCGGCGAGGTGGCGCAGCAGCAGGCCGCGGCCAAGGTCAGGGCGGCGCTCGCGCGACGTCGAGCAGCGCCGCCAGGAAAGCCTGGGTCAGCGGGTCTCCGGCGAGCTTCTCGCCTACGGCCTGATCGGGCTCATTTTCGCGATCATGGCGATCCTGGTCTATCTCTGGTTCCGCTTCGAGTGGCAATTCGCGCTCGGCGCCATGATCGCCAACGTCCACGATATCGTGCTGACGATCGGATTCATGTCGCTGATGCAGGTCGATTTCGATCTGACCAGCATCGCGGCGCTGCTCACGATCCTCGGCTACTCGCTCAACGACACCGTCGTCATCTATGACCGCATCCGCGAGCTGCTGCGGCGCTACAAGAGAATTCCGATGACCGAGCTCCTGAACCGGTCGGTCAACCAGACACTGTCGCGCTCGGTCAACACGCACTTGACGGTGGCGTTGACGCTGCTGGCGCTGCTGCTGTTCGGCGGCCATGCCATCCACAGCTTTACCGCCACCATGATGTTCGGCGTGGTGCTGGTCGGCACCTATACCTCGGTGTTCATCGCAGCGCCGATCCTGATCTATCTCGGGGTTGGGCAGGGTCGCGAGGCCGGCGTGGAACTCGATCCCGAGCCCGCTTCGGCCCGAACGGCGCCGGCGAAGCGCTGATTATGGCGGCGGCCGCCGCCGACCGGCCGCACCTGCCGCGCCGCGCGCCGATCGACGGCTACGGCAAGGGCGGCTTTCGTTTCGGCGACATGTCGCATCGCGGCTCGCTGCTGTGCCTGCCGAGCGGCCTGTGGGCCTGGCCGGTGGCGCGAGCCGCCGAGATCGACGAGACGGCGCTGGCTCCGGTGTTCGCCGAGGCCGCCGACATCGGGCTGTTCCTGCTGGGCGCGGGAAACGCGCCGTGGACCATGCCGGATGCGCTGTTCGACCGCTTCCGCGCGCTCAACATCAACGTCGAGGTGACGCGCACCGGCACCGCGGTTTCGACCTACAACATCCTGCTCGGCGAAGGCCGGCGCGTCGCCGCGGGCTTGATTGCGATCGACTAGATTTTTCCCGGCAGGACAGCACTGAACTGTCGCGCCCAGTGCAAGCCGGTCGAAAAATAACTTAGGTTGGCGGCATGGCGGATGCGTTCGACCATTGCGAACAGCTGGTGCGCGCGGGCGACAAGGATCGCTTTCTGGCGACGCTGTTCGCGCCGGAGAAGGCCCGCCGCGCGCTGTGGGCGCTCTACGCGTTCAATCTCGAGGTGGCGCGCACCCGCGAGCTCGCTCGCGAGCCGATGCCGGGCGAACTCCGGCTGCAATTCTGGCGCGACGCGCTGGCAGGCCAGGGCGAGGCCCATCCGGTGGCGGCCGCGCTGCGCGATGCCGTGGTGCGCTACCGCTTGCCGCCCGGGATGCTGGCGGATCTGATCGATGCGCGGACGTTCGATCTGTACGACGAGCCGATGGCGAGCCTCGCCGATCTCGAACGCTATGCGGCGGCGACCTCGGCGGCGCCGATCGAGCTTGCCGCGCGCATCCTGATGGACGGCCGCGATCCGGGCATCGGCGCGCTCGCCGGCCACGCCGGCATCGCCTATGCCATCGCCGGATTGCTGCGGGCGCTGCCGGTTCATGCGGCGCGCGGCCAAATCTATCTGCCGGCCGAGGTCCTGCGGCGTCATGGCGCCGAGGCCGCCGACCTGCTGGCCGGCCGCGCCACCGTCGAGCTGCGGGCGGCGCTGGCCGAGCTGCGGCTTCGCGCCCGGCAGCATCTGGCCGCGGCGCGGCCGTTGCTCGCCGCCGCGCCGCCTGCGGCGTTGCCGGCGCTCTTGCCGGTCGCGCTGGTGCGGCCCGTGCTCAGCCGCATGGAGCGCCGGCGCTACCGGCCGTTCCACCCGGCCGACCTGCCGCAATGGCGCCGCCAATGGGTGCTGTGGCGCGCCGCGCGCTCGGACCTGCGGACCGCGATCTAAGTCTATTCGGCGGCGATCCGCGCGCCGCCGATCCATAACTCCAGGTCGGTGAGCGCGCGGGCGCTTATGGCGCGCTTTCGCGCCAAGGTCTTATCGGTGCCGCGCAGCCGGCTGCCGTCGGCGCTTTTGGTCGGGGCGTTTTGCAGCGGCGGAAACAGCCCGAAGTTGACGTTCATCGGCTGATAGGAGCGGGGTCCGGCGTCGATCGTCTCGATGTGGCCGCCGGTGATGTGATTGAGCAAGGCGCCATGCGCGGTGGTCGGCGGCGGCAGGACGATCGGCTCGCCGCGCCGCTCGGCCGCCGCGAACCGACCCGCCAGCAGGCCGATCGCCGCCGACTCGACATAGCCTTCGCAGCCGGTGATCTGGCCGGCGAAGCGCAGTCGCGGCGCGGCGTTGAGCCGGAGCGTCGGGTCGAGCAGCTTCGGCGCGTTGAGAAACGTGTTGCGATGCAGGCCGCCGAGGCGCGCGAACTCGGCCCGCTGCAAGCCCGGGATGGTGCGGAAGATGCGGGTCTGTTCGCCGTGCTTGAGCTTGGTCTGGAAGCCGACCATGTTGAACAGCGTGCCGAGCTTGTTGTCCTGACGAAGCTGCACCACCGCGTAAGGCTTCTGTTCGGGACGGTGCGGATTGGTCAGGCCGAACGGCTTCATCGGGCCGTGGCGCAGCGTCTCCGGCCCGCGCTCGGCCATCACCTCGATCGGCAGGCAGCCGTCGAAGTAGGGGGTGTTCTCCCAGTCGTGGAAGGCGGTCTTGTCGCCTGCCAGCAGCGCCGCGACAAAGCCGTGATATTGCTCGCGGTCGAGCGGGCAATTGATGTAGTCGGCGCCCGAGCCACCGGGCCCGGCCTTGTCGTAGCGCGACTGGAACCAGGCCGTTGCCATGTCGATGCTGTCGCGGTGCACGATCGGGGCGATCGCGTCGAAGAAGGCGAGCGCGTTCTCGCCGGTGAGCCGGCCGATCGCATCGGCGAGCGCGGGCGAGGTCAGCGGGCCGGTGGCGACGATCACGCTGCTCCATTCGGCCGGCGGGATCGCCACCTGCTCGCGGCGGATCTCGATCAGCGGATGCGCCGAGAGCGCGCGGGAGACGGCCTCGGAAAAACCGTCACGGTCGACCGCGAGCGCGCCGCCGGCCGGCACCTGATTGTCGTCGGCGGCGCGCATGATGAGCGAGCCGAGCCGGCGCATCTCCTCGTGCAGGAGCCCGACCGCGTTGCTGTCGCGGTCGTCGGAGCGGAACGAGTTGGAGCACACCAACTCCGCCAGGCCCGCGGTCTTGTGCGCGGCGGTGGTCTCGTTGGGACGCATTTCGTGCAGCACCACCGGGACGCCGGCGGCGGCGATCTGCCAGGCGGCTTCGGAACCGGCCAATCCGCCGCCCACCACATGGACGGCTTGGATCGCTTGCTTCTCCGCCTGCGCCATGGACAATAGATAGTCGGCCGCGCGGTAGCCGAACAACGGCCGCCGTGCTTGGGAGGTTGGCGTTCACGAGGAGGCGACGCATGCGGTATAAATTCGGGCTGCTTTTGACAGCCGTTCTGGGAGTTGCGGGCCCCATGCCATCATCGGCGACCGCTGCGGAAATCAAGGTGCTGACCACCGGCGCGTTCAAGCAGGTGGTGGTGGCGCTCGTTCCGGAGTTCGAGAAGGCCACCGGCCACAAGGTGGTGCTGGACAACGGCACGGTCGGCCAGCTCACCAAGCGGGTCGATGACGGCGAGACCTTCGACGTGCTGGTGCTGTCGCCCAAGGGCATCGAGGACTTCATCGCCAAGGGCAAGATCGCCAAGGACTCGAACGCCGTGCTCGCCAAGGTCGGCGTCGGCGTGATGGTCAAGGAAGGGCGCGCCCAAACCCGACATCAGCTCGGTCGAGGCGTTCAAGCAGGCGCTGCTCAAGGCCAAGTCGGTCGGCTACATCGATCCGGCGAGCGGCGGCTCGAGCGGCATCTATGTCGCGGGCCTGCTCGACAAGCTTGGCATCGCCAACGACATCAAGCCGAAGGCCAAGCTGCAGAAGGGCGGCCACGTCTCCGACCTGGTGGTGGCGGGCGAGGCCGAGATCGGCATCCACCAGATCAGCGAGATCGTCGGCCAGAACGGCGTCACCCTGGTCGGGCCGCTGCCGGCGCCGATTCAGAACTTCACGACATACGCGGCGGGTGCCAGCACCAGCGCCAAGGATGCGGCGGCCGCCAAGGCCTTCATCAAGGTGCTGACCGGCCCGTCGGCCGCCGGCGTGCTGAAGTCCAAGGGCATGGAAGGCGCCTGACAACCGCAAAACGAAAGCGCCCGCCGGAGCGGGCGCTTCTTGGTGTCTCGCGAGCGGTCGTTAGACCAGGCGCTCGGAGTTGTCCCAGGCAACGCGCGGAATATCGCCGCGGCTGATGCCGATATCGGCCAGTTCGCGATCGCCGAGCCGGTTGAGCTCGCGAAGGCTTTGGTTGTAGCGGCGCCACTGCCGAAGGACGCCAACCAGATGAGAGAGAAACATGGCGTTAATCCTTTCAGAACAGGGGGGAATCCTCTGTTTTCTGAATGCTACGTAATACTTGTCGGGTTCCAGGAGGAGGGAACTTGTTGCGACGCAGCAATGCGTAGAGCGCATAACAAATGCAACCTGGCGTTAAAGTTTCCGCCAGGACCCTCTTTCTGAGATGGTTTTACTGGTCACGGGCGCGCCGCTGGAATGTCGTTCCAGCTCGAAAAGCGCGGACCGTCCCAGCTCGGTCAGTCGTATTTCATGCCGCTGTCGGCCACGACCTTCGACCAGCGGTCGGCCTCGGTCTTGATGAAGGCCGCGAATTCGGCGGGTGTGCTGGTCGCCGGATAGAGGCCGGCGGCGTCGGCCTTGGCCTTGATCGCCGGATCGGCCAGAACCTTCGTGACCTCCTGTTGCAGCTTGCTGACGATCGCGGCCGGCGTGCCCTTGGGCGCGACCAGCCCGAGCCAGACCGTGATCTGGTCGAGGCTCGGCACGCTCGCCTGGATGGCCGGCGCGTTCGGCGCCGGCGGGAACGGCCGGTCGTCGAACTTGGCCAGCACGCGGAACTGCCCGCTCTGGATCAGCGAGGCCGCAGCGGACGGTCCATCGAACACGAAGTCCACGCTCTTGGTGAGCAGGCCCTGGGTGACCTCGGCGCTGCCGTTGTAGGGCACCAGCATGGTCTGCACGCCGGCCGCCTTGTTGAACAGATGGCCGAGCAGCTTGGTCGAGATCGTGCCGGCGCCGAAGTTGAGCTTGCCCGGATGCTCCTTGGCCGTGCCGATCAGTTCGTTGGCGGTTTTGATCTCGCTTGCCGCATTGACCATCAGCAGCACCATGGTCTTGGCCACCAGCGTGATCGGCGTGAAGTCGTTGAACGGATCGTAGGGCGGCGTGCGGTAGAGGTATTGGTTCATTGTCAGCGTGGAATCGATCGCCATCAGCATGGTGGTGCCGTCGGGCGGCGCCTGCTTCACCGCCTGCGCGCCGATCACGGTGTTGGCGCCGACCCGGTTCTCGATCACCACCGGCTGGCCCCAGTCCTCGGTGATCTTCTGGCCGATCATGCGGGCCAGCACGTCGGACGGCCCGCCGGCGGGAAACGGCACGACGATGCGCAGCGGGCGGTTGGGGAAATCCTTGGCGGCGTCCTGCGCGGCGGCCGGGCCGAGCGTCAGCGCGCAAACTCCCGCAACCAGGATCAAGCGTCGCGACAGGCTCATGGCATCCTCCGGCCTTGTTGTGCGCGTATCAGCGCAGAGGGAGAGTGACGCGAGGCTTCTTCGGATTCAAACTGAGTTGTCCTTCAGTTCAATCCGGATCGCGCGATAGCGAATATTGTCGATGTTCTCCACCGCGTGCAGTGGTTCAGGGCCGAACCAGCGCGGCTCTGTCGGCGCCATATATTCCCGGACCAATTCGCCAGCCGCGCCGAAGTAACGAAGGCGAGTTGGAGCAATGACGATAAACACGCCGGGCAGCTTGTGAGTGTGTGGAGGCTCCTTTGCCCCCGGCTCGATCACCACATCCAGCACTCGCACTCTATCGTTCTCGAGAAGAACCTGATGTGACAGAGGGGCCGCGACAATCCCATCCAATGAATCCGGCCAGGGCCACGGTTCAGAAGTCATCGTTTGCCTTCATCACAATTCTCCCTTGGAATGGCGGGCCACCCGGCACTCGCGGGCGTTCAATCAAACTTGATGTTGGTCTCTCGCAGCACCGGGCCCCAGCGGTTGGCCTCCTGGCGGATGAATCTGGCGAACTCCTCCGGCGTGCTGGTCATCGAATAAGCGCCGGTCCGGCCGGAGCGCTCGGCCACCGCCGGGTCGGCGAGGATTTGCGCGACCTTCTGCTGCAGCTTGAGCACGATGGCGCGCGGCGTGTCCTTCGGCGCCACCAGACCGAGCCAGATCGACATGTCTTCGAGTTCGGGCAGGCCTGCGGCCTCCCGCAGCGACGGCAGCTCGGCCGCCGCCGGCGCCGGCCGCCCGTCCATCTTGGCCAGCGCCCGCAACTGGCCGCTCGCAATCAGCGGATTCACGATGACATTGGCGGCGTAGATCATGTCGACGCGACTTGGTGAGCAGGCCGTTGACGGTCGCGGGCGTGCCCTTGAACGGCACGTAGAGCACCTCGATGCCGGCGGCGCGGTGGAAGCGCCAGCCCATGAGCTGCGAGGTGACGGTGCCGGCGCCGTAGGCCAGCCGCCCGGGCGCGACCTTGGCCTTGGCGATCAGCTCCTTGACGTCCTTCGGCCCGTCGTCGGCGCGCACCGCCAGCAGCGAAATGGTCCGCGTCGTGCTGGTGATCGGCGCGAAATCGTTGAGCGGATCGTAGGGCAGGTTCTTGTAGACGAACTGGTTCATCACCAGCGTCGAGTCGATCGCCATCAGCAGCGTGTAACCGTCGGCCGGCGCCCGCGCCACCGTGACCGCGCCGATCACCGTGTTGCCGCCGGGACGGTTGTCGATCACCACCGGCTGGCCCCAGTCCTCGCTCATCTTCTGGCCGATGATGCGGGCCACCAGATCGGCGGGCCCGCCGGCCGGGAACGGCACGACGATATGGATGGCGCGGTTGGGATAATCCTTGGCGGCGTCCTGCGCGGCAGCGGGTAGGGCGAGCACGGCCATGCAAAGCAGCGCGGCTGCAAGCCTCGGACGCATCGTTTCCTCCCCCGTTTTGTTCGACGACGCTGTTTGCGAAGCTTAGCAGCCTTTTGGCCGGTGGGTCGTCGCCCCGCAAGATGGCGGCGCCGGATCACTGCGTCGCCAGGCCGGCCTCCTTGCTCACCCTGGCCCACTTTTCGACTTCGTTCTTGAACCGCGCTCCGAATTGCGCGGGCGAGCTTGCGATCGGTTCGGCACCCTCGCGGCGGATGCGCGCGGTGACGTCGGGCTCGCGGATCATCTGCACGATCTCGCGGTTGAGCTTGCCGACAATTTCGGCCGGCGTGCCGGCCGGCGCGAACACGCCCTGCCAGGAGCTGATCTCGTAACCCGGATAGCCGAGCTCGGCGATGGTCGGCACCTCCGGCAATTCGGCGAGCCGGGCCTCGGTGGTCACCGCCAGCGCGCGCAGCGAGCCGCTGCGGACGTGCTGCAGGCTCGACGCGCTCAGCCCGAAATGCGCCTTCACGTGGCCGCCGAGCAGCGCATTCATCACCTCGGCATTGCCCTTGAACGGCACGTGCACGAGCTTGGCGCCGGTCATCTGGTTGAACATCTCGGCGGCGAGATGGGTGGAGGTGCCGGCCCCCGACGTTGCGTAGTCGAGGCCGGCCGGCTGCGCTTTGGAATAGGCGATGAAGTCCTTGACGGTTTGCACCGGCAGCGACGGGTGCACCACCAGCATCAGCGGGATCGATGCGATCTCGGTGATGGCGGCGAAGTCCTTGATCGGGTCATACGGCTGCTTTTGCAGGCTGGCGTTGACCGCGAGCGCGAAGGTCGTGACCAGCAAGGTGTGGCCGTCGGGCGCGGCTTTGGCGGCGATGTTGGTGCCGATGCTGCTGCCGCCGCCCGGGCGATTGCTGACAATGACCGGCTGGCCCCACTTGTCGAGCCGCTGGGCGATCAGGCGGGCCATGTTGTCGGTGGTGCCGCCGGCCACGAACGGCACCACCAGCTCGATCGGCCGGCTGGGATAGGTCTGCGCCGCGGCCGGCACCGCCGCGACGATCGCCAAGAACGCAAAGATCAGCGCTGCGCTTGCACGCATCAGGCCGGCCGGACGTTGCCTTTGACGGTGGTGCGCAGCATCAGCCGCCGCTCCGTCGAGGGGAAATCGCGGCGCGCGTGCGACGAGCAGCGGTTGTCCCAGAGCAGGAGATCGCCCAGCCGCCAGACGTGCTCGTAGACGAACTCCGGCTTCTCGGCGTGATCGAACACCGCCTCCAGCAGCGGCTCGGCCTCGGCCTGCGGCATGCCTTCGATGCCGACCGTCATCAGGCGGTTGACGTAGACCGCCTTGCGGCCGGTCTCCTCGTGGGTGCGGAACACCGGGTGCGTGCTTTCGGCGAACGCCGCGGTCGCCTTGGGATCGTTTTTGACCACGGCGCCGTAATTGTAGTGATGCTTGGCGAGGCGGCCTTCGAGCTTGCGGCGGATCGCCGGATCGAGCGTGTCGTAGGCGGCGTAGCCGCTGGCGAACAGCGTGTTGCCGCCGGAGGAGGGGATTTCGACCGAATAGAGCAGGGTGCCCTTGCTCGGGATTTCCGCGTGGATCATGTCGTGATGGAACATCATCTCGCCGTCGGGCAACGCCCCGATCGGCTCGCCGTTCTCGCGGATGTTGGAGATCATCATGATGCCGGGCAGCAGGCCGGAGTAGCCCTTGGGAAAGTATTTGGCCGGCCGCGAAATCTCGCCCATCTCGCCGAAAAAGCCGGTGGCGCGGACGAAATCCTCCTGCGACAGCTTCTGTCCCGGAAACACGATCACCAGGTGATCGAGCCAGGCCTGGTAGATCGCCTTGACGGTCTCCTGGTCCGGCTTTTCGCGCAGATCGATGCCGCGGATCTCAGCGCCGATGTGCCGGGTCATCGGGACGACGTCGAGGCGGGTCTTGGTCGCAATGGTCATGGCTTGCTCCCGGGCCGGTATCGTTCGCCTGGTGCTGAGCCTAATCTTTAACACATTCGCGCGACAAGCCGCTGGCGTCGGAGGGCCGCTTTGAACCTGGTCAGCATTCCGGTGGTCGACGTCCGCGACGGCGGCCCGGTGCGCCACGCCCGCGAGGGCCGGGCGCGGGCTTTGGCCTTGCGCAACGCCGCGCTCGCCTGGTTTCCGCCCGGCATGCGGTCGATGGCGCCGCTGCTCGACCGCGTGTCGCGCTATTGGCTGACGCGCGCGCAGGCGCCCTACGTGGACGAGGTGCGCGCGATTGCCGCTGTGCTCGGCTTCTCCGGCATCTGGTTCATGAACCAGTCCTACCAATGGTTCTGCACCGCGCTGGCGCGTGACGAGGGCGGTGCGCCCTGGCTCGCGCGCACGCTCGACTGGCCGTTTCCGGGTCTTGGGCGCTATGCCGAGATTGCCCGCATGCAGGGGCCGGGCGGCGAGTTCTTCAGCGTCACCTGGCCGGGTTTTGTCGGGGTCTTGACCGCAATGGCCCCGGGCCGCTTCGCCGCCGCCATCAACCAGGCGCCGTTGCGCCGCCGTGCTCAAAGCCGCTGGCTGCGGCCTTATGACCTGATGCTCAATTCCACCAACACGCTGTTCCGCGTGCGTGCGATGCCACCCGACCAGTTGCTGCGGCGGGCGTTCGAGACGGCGCGGGACTTCGCGCAGGCGCGACATCTGCTCGAAACCACGCCGATCGCGCGGCCGGTGATCTACACGCTGGCCGGCTGCCGGCCGGGCGAGCGCTGCGTCATCGAGCGCACCGAAACGAGCTTCAACACACGGCTCGACGAGCTCGGCGCGGCCAACGATTGGCTCCAGGGCTTGCCATCGTGGGAAGGCCGCACCAACGCCAGCAAGGTGCTGACCTGCAGCTACCAGGAGGCTGCCGAACACAGCCGCCTGCGCCGCGAGGGGCTGGCGTCCTGGCGCGGCTCGTTCGAGCGCGACAGCTTCGGCTGGGTCGAGCGGCCGGTGCTCAATCCCTACACCCGCATCGCGATCGAGATGAACCCGGCGCGCGGCATCCTGCGCGCCGTGGGCTACGAGCTTGCGGACGGCGATGAGGTCGCAAGCCCGGTGACGGAACGCTGCGAGCTCACGCCGGACTGCGTGGCGGCTTAAGGCGTGATTGTTTTATTGAAGCGGTGCAGCTCGCGCGCTTCCCCTCTCCCGCAAGGGGAGAGGGAAGCGAGTTTGCCGCGCGTTCTCGATCAACAGGCGGAGACTGTTTTAGAACAGGCTTGCGACCTCTGCCTGCGACCCGACCAGCGAGCACGACGCCGCCTTGGCGTGAGCGGTGTCGCCGCTCGCCAGCGCCGCCTTGATCTTGTCGATCAGGTCGAGCGCCGACTCGCGCGAGATTTCGATCGCGACGCGCTCGCGGCCGCCGTCGGCCTCACAGACGAAGTCGACGCACAGCGCGTGGTCGAGCTGCGCCTCGTAGGGATGGTCGTAATAGACATTGGCGGTGTCGACCCGCATCCATGCGCTGCCGGGGCCCTTGGCGGTGCCGGTGAGCCTGGCCTTCTCGACGATGTATGAACACATGAGCTTGCTCCCCGATCAGGCCGCGAGGTTCTTGTTGAAGAACGCGAACACCTTCTTCCAGCCGTCCTGCGCCTGCTCGGCGCGGTAGGCGACGCGGGAATGGTTGAAGAACGCATGGCCGGCGCCGGCATAGCGGTGGAATTCGTAGGATTTGCCGTGCTTCTTCAGCACCGCTTCGGTGCGGTTGACCTGGTCGGCGGTGGGATTTTCGTCGTCGTTGCCGAATAGGCCGAGCAGCGGCGCGGTCATCTTGTCGGTCAGGTCGATCGGCGCCACCGGTCGCTTGTCGTTGAGCGCCTTGGGATCGTCGACGACCACGTTGCCGCCCCAGCAGTCGACCAGGGCGTTGATGTTGGGCAGCCGACAGCCGGCCAGATAGGTGTGGCGGCCGCCGGAGCAGAAACCGATGATGCCGACCTTGCCGTTGGCATTGGGCTGCGCGCGGAGATACGCCATCGCGCCCGCGACGTCGCCGACCACGCTGTCGTCGGAAACGCCGCCGGCGGCGCGCACCCGCGCGCCCAGGTCGTCCGGGTTGCCGGTGCCCTCGCGGAAGTAGAGATGCGGCGAAATCGTCGCGAAGCCGTGGTGGGCGATCTTGCGCGTGGTCTCGATGATCCATTCGTCCCAGCCCGGCATATGCATGATCACCACGACGCCGGGGACCTTGGCGGAGCCGGATGGACGCGCGTAATAGGCCTCGCCCTCGTCGCCGTTGTAGCCCTTGAACTTGACGGTTTCCGCAATCAGACCTGGATACGACATGACATTCCTCGCTTGGCTTGCTGAGCGACCGATTTATAGCACGCGCGAGAAGGCCCTCGACAATTGCCGCGCTGGCGACATCATGGGCGCAGGGAGAGCGCCATGCAGACACCCAAAGCCTGTTTCTTCGACGTGTTCGGCACGCTGGTCGATTGGCGCTCCAGCATTGCGCGCGAGGCGAAGCTGATCCTCGAGCCGCTCGGCCATTCGCTTGACTGGCTGGCCTTCGCCGACGCCTGGCGCGGCGAATACCAGCCGGCGATGGAAGAAATCCGCAGCGGTCGCGCCAGCTTCTGCAAGCTCGACGTGTTGCACCGGCGCAACCTCGACCGCATTCTGCCGCGCTTCAAGGTGTCCGGCCTGCCGGACGACACGCTGCGTCATCTCAATCTGGCCTGGCACCGGCTCGACGCCTGGCCCGATGCCGCGCCCGGGCTCGCCCGGCTCAAGAAAAAATGCCAGATCGCACCGGTGTCGAACGGCAACATCTCGCTGATGGTCGCGCTCGCCCGCCGCAACAACTTTCCCTGGGACGCCATCCTCGGCTCCGAGATCGCCGGCGATTTCAAGCCCAAGCCGCGGGTCTATCTCGCTGCCTGCGAGGCGCTCGATCTACCGCCGGGCGAGTGCATGATGGTGGCCGCGCATTCCAGCGATCTGGCGCAGGCCGCCAAGAACGGGCTTCGCACCGGTCACATCGCGCGGCCCAACGAGCACGGCCCCGGCAAGGGCGAGACCGCGCCGAATGTGCCGGTCGATGCCGCCGGCGCCGACTTGCAGGACCTCGCCGGCAAGCTCGGGCTGTAGAGCATGATCGCTTGCGAGCGGAGTGTGTGGCTGCGACGTGCGTCACTGCGACGTCGGCGCGACTCCCTCCCCTCCGCGCTGCGAGCGGGAGGGGCGGCGAGCGACGAAGACCGCGCAGCCGGGGTGCGGTGCAATCGTTCGCTCGGAGCAGCGGCACCCGCACCGCGCGGCCTCGCTGACGCTCGGCGCTCGACCCTCCCCCTCACAGGGCCGAGGGTGAAGCGCCGCGTGCCGTGCGTCTCGCGATTGCGACCGAACGCGCAATCGCGCGCAGCGATTCAAAATCCGATTCACGTTGTCAAACAGCCAAGCGAAATCCGCCGCGGCCTTTGGTCGGCCCCGCGGGTGGCCGTCTCTGTCCCCCACCGTGGCACGGCGGGTGTTTGCCCTCGAAGATCGAGGGGCGGAGCGCCGATTGGCGCCACCTGCAGTGTGCACGCCTTGGCGGGCGTGCGCGCCCCTTTGGCGAAGGGACGCTGCGCCCATCGGCGCTCCGCGCGGCGGTTTACGGTCTCCGGGTCGCGCTTCCGCTGACCGCGCGTTTCCAGCATTGGCGCTGGGCGTGGCTATCATCACGGTAGCGAACGGATCGCGTGAGGGTCGTAGTGCCCCCGGGGCGAGTCCCGTGCCGCCCGGGGCGCCGTGCTTGCGAGGCACGGGGGCGCGGGCGCCGCACCCCGCTCCGCCTTCAGACGCCTCCGGCGACGCCCTCGAATGAGCGGGGTTATGGGAACATATACATAGGAACATAGTCAGGGGCAAGCAGCGCAGGCCCGGTTATCCAGAGAAACCGGTTTATCCACAGGGCGACTACGCTTCACCCGGTCTCACGCTTTCCAGATAGGGCGAAGCGGACGAGGCGCGATCAACAGCACGGCCGCGAGCGCGTAACCGTTCAATCGGAGACAGCCATGCTCTAACGCCGACGCTTGGCGGCCTCTTCGACCAGGCTCAGGTCGGCGTATTTCGGCACGTCGACAGTCTCCTTGATGAAGCCGAGCTCCTTCACCTTGTCGACGCTGTCCTGCACCACCTTGAGGTCGGGCTTGCCGTCGAGATCGCGGAAGAAGTCCTGCTTGGTGAACAGCCAGCGGCTCGAACGCCGCCGGCGGGCGCTTGAGGAAGGCCGCGGTCAGCGCCACCGCCTCCTTGTGGTTGGCCGGGTCGTGGTACCAGCGCAGGATCGCGCCGTAGTCCTCCAGCAGATCGACCAGCGCGGCGCGGTTCTTGTCGATGAAGGGTTTGCGCGCCGTCCAGAACGACAGCGCGATCCGGCCGATGCCCGATTGCGTGGTGAACAGCGGCCTGGCGAATTCGTTGAGCTCCGGGTCGTAGGAGAACGGCAGCACGCCCACGACCAGATCGGCCTTCTTCTCCTTCAGGATCGCCTTGTGCGCCGGGAAGGGCGCCTCGATCATGGTGTAGTCGCGCTTGTCCTCCAGCCCGTGCTTCGTCCAGCGCCGAGCGCATGGCGATGTCGACGCCGCTGCCGAGCCCGTTGGTGGCGGCGATCTTGCCCTTCATGTCCTCGATCTTGTCGATGCCGGAGTCCTTGCGCACGAAATACGGCGTCGAGTAGTAGCCCGGGCGCGCCGTCCTGGATTTCGTCGGCGATGATGCGCAGATCGGTCAGGCCGCCGTTCTGGACCGCCAGCGGGAAGCTGGTGTAGCCGAAGCCGGCGATGTCGATCTCGCCCTGGCTGATGGCGGTGATCTGCAGCGTCGAGGAGCCGAAATGGATCGGATCGAACGGCGTAGGACTTGCCGTGGTGCTTGGCGATGCCCGGGCTTGAGGAACAGCAGCGGCACCATCGAGGCCGGCGCGGTGATCCAGCCGATGCGGATTTTCACCGGCTCGGCGCGCGGCCGGTCGCGCGAGCAGCGCCGAGCGCAGCGATCAGCGTGACGCACAGAGCCAGGCGTAGGGCGCGCATCAAGTCCTCCCGGTGTCGTTGTTGCTTGGCGGCAACGCTAGCATCGGCCCGGAAGCCGGCCAAGCAAGGGGCGATAACGCGGCCCGGCCTGCGGCGATCACGCCGCCGTCATGCGCCTGTGAGCGAATCATAGCCAGACGTTATTGGCGGCCGGCGATGCCGCCGTGCTACCCGCATGCCCATGACGCGATGCGCGCCATCAGCGCAAGCCGCTGCCAAGGGCCGCGGCCGAAGGCGCCCTGGCAGGTCTGGCGCGACGCCGCCGGCCGGCTGTCGGCGCTGCGCATCGCACGCTCGCCATTCTGTTCGTGCCGGTCGCGATCGCGCTCTACGATTTCGACACCGAGGGCTTTGGCGCCCGTCCGCTCAACAACGTCATCCACCGCACCGGCTATTGGGCGCTGATGTTCCTGATGGCCGTCGCTGGCGGTGACGCCGCTGCGGCGGATCGCGCGCTTCAATCGGCTGGTCGACGTGCGCCGCATGATCGGCGTCGGCGCCTTCGTCTATGCCGCCACGCACATCTCGCTCTACGTCGCCGACCAGATGTTCGACCTCTGGAAGGTCGCGAGCGAGATCGCGCTGCGGCTCTATCTGACCATCGGCTTCGTCGCGCTGCTCGGGCTCGCCGCGCTGGCGCGTGACCTCGACCGACGCCATGGTGCGCCGCCTCGGCGGCAAGCGCTGGCAGCGCCTGCACAACATCATCTACGGCATCGGCCTGCTGGCGCTGATCCACTATCTTCCAGCAGACCAAGGCCGACGTCTCGGTGCCGACCTTCGTCGCCGGGCTGTTCGGCTGGATGATCGGCTATCGGCTGCTGATCAAGCTCCGCAACACGCGCGACGAGCCGCCGACCTGGATGCTGCTCGCGCTCAGCATCGCAATCGCGGTGCTGACCTTCATCTGCCGAGGCGATCGGCATCGGCATCGCGTTCAACGTCTCGCCGTTCCGCGTGCTGGAGAATCGCGTTCGACTTTGACGATCTCGACCTCGATCCGGCCCGGCTGGCTGGTGCTGGGCGCCGGCCTGATCGTGACGGCGGTCGATGCGGTGCGCGCACGCATGGCTGTGCGCCGACCCGCCGCAGCGGCGCGGCCGAGATAGCACGATCGACCACCGATGATGTAGCTTGCTGGGCAGGGGGAACCCATGACCACATTTCTTGTCGCGCACGGCGCCTGGTCGGCCGGCTGGGCTTGGAAGAAGATGCATCCGCTGATGGCCGCGCGCGGCCATCGCCTGCTGACGCCGACCTACACCGGCCTCGGCGAACGCGCGCATCACGCCAGTCCCGCCGTCGATCTCGACACCCACATCGCCGATATCCTCGGCGTGATCGAGATGGAGGATCTCAACGGCTTCGTCCTGATCGGCCATTCCTACGGCGGCATGGTCGCGACCGGCGTTGCCGCCCGCGCCCGCGGCCGCATCGCCAAGCTGGTCTATCTCGACGCCTTCGCACCGCGCGACGGCGACAGCGTCTTTTCGCTCACGCCCGACCGCGAGCAGGCGGTGCGCGCGCAATTGGCCAAGGACGGCGACGGCTGGAAGATCACGCCGAACCCACTGCCGCCCGACACGTCCGCCGCCGACCAGGCCTGGGCCATGCCGCGCCGGCTGCCGCAGCCCTCCAAGACCTTCGAGCAGAGGATCACGCTGCCCGGTGGTGAGCTCACGCTGCCGCGCCATTACATCTACGCCACGCGCCATCCGCCGGACGACCGCTTCCGCCAGTTCCTGGAGCGCGCGCGGCGCGAGGGCTGGGGCACCAGCGAAATCGACGCCAGCCACAATCCGCACATCACCTGTCCGGAGGTGCTGATGGACTTGCTGGAGAAGATCGTGGCTTAGGTTGGATCGTCGCGTACTGAACCGGTGACGCGCGGCATACTCGCTTCACCCTCCCGCGGCCGCGCCGCCGAGCGAAGCGAGGGTCCGGCGCGGCTACTTCTTTAGAGTGTTCGCGCTGGCCGCTCGCTGCGCTCGCCAGCGCGAAACGAGGGGGAGGGTCGGCGAGCGACGAAGTCGCGAGCCGGGGTGGGGTGAACTTTGCTCGGAAAAAAGCTCACCCCACCCCGCCGCCTCGCTGACGCTCGGCGTCGACCCTCCCCCTCCAGGGGAGGGCTATCGCATATGGCTGAGAACCTCGAGAAGGAAGGCATTGTCCCAGCCGGCGCGTTTGACTTTGTGTCGCAAAGAGTATTCAAGACGTGGATGGCATTGCGAATGATATTGAGCGCCAGCCGTCGCAAGATCGCGAGGTTCTCGGGAGCGTTGTCCTTTCTGGCTTCGATAGGCGTCCTCGTGCGAAGACGACATCGAGGACCCAATGCAACTGGTTCTCGATGCCCGAATGACTGCGCACGATCGTGCAGCAGCCGTTTGGCCGGGATGTATTTGGAAAGCAGGTAGTAGCGCACGACCGGCTTTTCGGCGTGCCTGACCACGAAGGCGTCGGCGCGAGGTGATGCGGGCCAAGGCAGCGACGCCGGGAAAGCGGTTGCAGCGCGCCACACTGGTATCGCGAATGACAGTGGCGCGCCGCGATTTCGTGGCGATCGTGGGTGGAGGGTTCGCGCCGTTGGGCTATGCTGCGCTTGCCGCCACGGGCAAAGCGGCGTGACCACGGCATCGAACAGCTTGGCCTGGTTTTTCTTGAGCGCCAGCACGTAGTGGGCGCCGCGCGCGAGCACCGCTGCGGCAAAAGGGCGGTTGCAATGCAGCGCATCGGCTGGTGACGATGCAGCCTTCGAGCGAGAGCATGCGCGAGCAAGCTGCAAGCGCGCCTTTGGCCTCGTTGCGGCCGGGCGCCTTGCGCGAGGCCAAGAGCCATCCGAGCTTCGGCGGCGAAGACATTGACCATGTGCAGCGGCGTTGCGAGCTCTTGCCGCGCTCGTAGGCACCACGCAACGCCTTGCCGTCGACCGCCATGACGCCGGTGAGCGTTGATCCCGTTGGCTTTGGCGAAGGCCGCCATGAACTCGCCGAAACGCCTTCTCGAAGGCTTCCGGGTCGAGCAAGCCGAAACACGCGGCTGAACGTGTCGTGGCTGGGAATGCCGTGCTCAGAGCTGCAGGAAATGCCGCGGAACAGCTCTTCCTTCGAACGGCTAAACAACGCCATGTCGGAGCAGCTCTTGGCCCGCACAGGACGGCTGCCAGCGCAATGAACAGGATTTGCCACAACTCGTGCAGCGCGTTGGCCGCCGTGGATCCGGGCAACTTGCGGAAGACCTTCTTGAATTTGCCCATCGGACTCCCCTATGCAATTCGGGAGTCGTCCTCAGAATCCATCTTTCGTGCCAATGCAATATCGGTCCTCAAATCCATATGCGATTCCCCTGCCCGCCAGGGGAGGGTAAGCAATCGGCACGCTCAGACATCGGTCACTGCGGCTCGATGCCGGCGGCCGCCGTCAGCCTTCGGTAGCGCTCGATGTCGTCGCTCAGGAAGTTCGCGAATTCCGCGCGCTACCGCCGACCATGTCGTAGCCGAAGGCGGCGAACCGCTTGGCGAACTCCGGCTCGCGGATCACCGCATTGATGTCGGCGTTGAGCTTGGCGATGGTTGCTTCTGGCGTGCCGCCGGTCGCCATGATGCCGACGTAGCCGGTCTGCGAATAATTCGGCAGCCCGGCCTCGGCGAACGGCGGCACGTCCGGCAACGCCGGCGAGCGGGTGCGGCTGGTGATGCCGAGCGCATGGACCTTGTCGCCTTGCAGCAACGTCAACGCGCCCGGGATGTCGCTGCAGTAGAGGTCGACCTCGCCGCGGTTGACCGCCAGCACGGCCGGCGCGACGCCGCGATACGGCACGTGCAGCAGCGCACGTCCGCCTCGCTCCTGAGCAGCTCCATGCAGAAATGATGCGCGCTGCCCTTGCCGACCGAAGCGAAGCTCAGCGGATTGGCGGCGCGCGCCTTGGCGAGCGCCAGCAGCTCGCGAAACGAATGCACCCCGAGGCTCTTCTGCGCCAGCAACACATTGGGCGACGGCGACAGATAGACCACCGGCGCGAGCTCGCGCAGCGTGTCGTAGGGCAGGGTCTTGAACAGGCTCGGGTTGACCGACACGCTGGTGTTGGCGAACAACAGCGTGCTGCCGTCGGGGCTGGCCTTGGCAACCGCCGCGGCACCGATGGTGTTGCCGGCGCCCGGCCGGTTCTCGACGATCACCGGCACGGTCCATTTTTCGTTGAGCTTTTGCGCGAGCGCGCGGGCCACCGCGTCGATGGTGCCGCCGGCGTCGAACGGCACCACGATCTTGACGGTGCGGTCGGGGAATTGCGCGTGGGCGGGCAGGCGAGCGCAACCAGCGCGACCGCAAGCCCCAGTCGAAGCAGCGCAGTTGTCATGGCGGCACTATAGGGCATTTCGGCGCGCCAAGCAGATTTGCTAGCGTTGCGAGGGTGAGGCAGGCAGACGCATGGCGCGCCGCATTCGAGTTGCTGTGATCGGTGCGGGCCTCGGCGGACTGGCCGCGGCCGCGGCGCTGCGCCAGCGCGGCATCGAGGTCGCGCTGTACGAGCGCGCGCCGGAGCTGGGCGAGGTCGGCGCCGGCATCCAGCTCGGCCCCAACGCGGTCAAGGTGCTGCGCGCGCTCGGCATCGAGACGCCGCTGCGGGCGCTGGCCTGCGAGCCGGTCAACATCGTGTCGGTCGCCTGGGACGACGCCCATTTGCGGTTCCGCGAGCCGCTCAAGGGCGCCGCCATGGCGCAATTCGGCGCGCCCTATCTGACGGCGCACCGCGCCGACCTGCATCGCCTGCTGTGCGGCCTGTTGCCGGCCGAAGCGTCACGCTCGATGCGCGCTGCACCGGCGCGCGCAGCGCCGGCAAGGCGCGCGCTGGCGACGTTTGCCGATGGCCGGGAGATCGAGGCCGACGTCGTGGTCGGCGCCGACGGCATCAATTCGACGGTGCGCGAAAGCCTGTTCGGCGCGCAACCGGTGCGCTTCACCGAGCAGATGGCGTGGCGCTGCATCGTGCCGATCGAATGCGTGCCGACGCGGGTCGGGCCCGGCCGGGCGGTCGCGATCGGCCGCGACGAATACGTCGGCTGGATCGGCCCGGACGGCCATGTGATCTGCTACCCGATCCGCGGCGGCAAGCTCTACAACATTTTCGCCGGTCACGTGTCCGAGCGAATGGGTCGAGGAATCCTGGGTGGTGCCGAGCAGCGTCGATGAGCTGCTGGCCGGCTATCGCGGCTGGAACGGCGCGCTGCTCGGACATGCTGGCCAAGTTTCCGACTGCTACAAATGGGGCATCCGCGACCGCGACCCGCTGCCGCGCTGGACCGACGGCGCGTCACGCTGCTGGGCGACGCCGCGCATCCGATGATGCCGACCTTGGCGCAGGGCGCCGCGATCGCGCTCGAGGACGGCATGGCGCTGGCGCGCCATCTGGCGCGGCGCGACGAGCCGCGCCAGGCGCTCGCGGCCTACGAGGCCGAACGGCGGCCGCGCGCGCGCGCGTGCTGTTGCAGGCGCGCGAGCAGTTCCAGAACAACCGCAAGAGTCCCGGCGCCGCCGCCGCTGTCGCGCGACTGGATTTTCGCCCACGACGCCACCGTCGAGCCGGTTCCGGCCTGAAGCGCCGGCTGCCTACGGCGTAAACCGGGTCATGTCCGCGTTCGGGGGTAAGGCGGACATGCTGCGGAAGCCAGGAAATGTCCGCTAAAGACCCCACAACGGATATCTGCCAACGTCTTATGTTGCGGTAGCTAAGCCGGTTTCGGCCCCTATCAAAGCACTTGTTTGAGCCGATACGATGCGTCTTGAGCCTAGAGGCGGATATGCGGCGGCGGGAATTTCTCGGTGTTCTCGGTGGCGCGGCTGTCGCTTGGCCGCTCGCGGTGCGCGCGCAGCAACCGGCGATGCCGGTGATCGGATTTCTCGACCCCAGATCGCCCCACACATTGGCGGACCAACTGCGCGCATTTCGCCAAGGCCTGAAAGACACCGGCTATGTCGAGGGCGAGAACGTGGCGATCGAATACCGCTGGGCGGAGGGTCAATTTGACCGGCTGCCGGCGCTGGCGGCCGAACTGGTTCGCCGACGGGTCGCCGTGATCGCAACGAACGGAGGTCCCGCTGCGGCGTTTGCGGCCAAGGCGGCAACCACGACAATCCCGATTGTCTTCATGGCCGGCGAAGACCCGGTCAAGCTTGGTCTTGTCGCCAGCCTCGCCCGGCCGGGCGGCAACCTGACAGGTGTCAATTTGGCCATTGGCGAGTTGACCGCAAAGCGGCTGGGACTCCTGCGCGAGCTTGTGCCCGGAGCCGCTCGCGTTGCCGTGCTTGTCAATCCGGCCAATATCGCGAATGCAGAGACCACGTTGAGAGACGTGGAACCGGCTGCTCGCGCCATGGGACTGCAAATCCAAATTCTCAAAGCCAGCACCAGCCGGGAGATCGAAGCGGCCTTCGCAACTTTCGTGCGCGAGCGGCCCGACGCCCTGTTCGTTGGCAATGACGCCTTTCTCACCAGCCGGCGTGTCCAATTGGTCCACCTGGCGACGCGCCACGCGATCCCCGCGACATATACGGTCGCGTGACTATGCCGAAGTCGGCGGGCTGATGAGCTACGGAGTCAACATGACGGATGCGCTTCGTCAGCTTGGCGTCTATGCCGGCCGCATCCTCAAGGGCGCCAAGCCGGCGGACCTGCCGGTCGTGCAGTCGAGCAAGTTCGAGCTGGTCATCAACGCCGTGACTGCCAGGATGCTCGGCCTCACCGTGCCGCCGTCGCTGCTCGCAGTCGCCGACGAGGTGATCGAATGAGGCGGCGCGAGTTCATCGCACTGCTTGGCGGCGGCGGCGGTGTGGCCGCTTGCGGCGCGCGCGCAGCAGGGCGAGCGGATGCGGCGCATTGGCGTGCTTCTGCCCTCAGCCGCGGACGATCCGGACTTCAGGCCCGTCTTCGCGGCGTTCCACGCAGAGGTTGCAGTAATTGGGTTGGACGATCGGCCGGAACGTCCGGATTGACTACCCGCTGGGGCGACGGCAACACTGACGACATTCGCAAACACGCAGCCCAAATGGTCGCAGCTCGCTCCTGACGTCATTGCTGGCGCTATCGGCGCGCCGCTGTCGGCCGTTGCTACAGGCGACCCGCACCATGCCGATCGTGTTCGCCGTTATCGCCGACCCAGTCGGTGCGGGGATCGTCGCGAGCCTGGCGCGTCCGGGCGGCAACGCCACCGGATTTCACCAGTTCGAATACAGCCTGAGCGGGAAATGGCTGGAGCTACTCAAGGAGATCGCGCCGGACGTGACACGCGCGGCGGTCTTCGGGATCCCGACCGTCTCCGCTGGTATCGGCCAATTTGGCGTCATCCAGGCTGTGGCGCCATCAGTCAGGAGTGGAGGTCAGCCCGTTCGATGTGCGCGACCCCGAGCGAGATCGAGCGCGACATCGCGGCATTCGCGCGGAGCCCGAATGGCGGCCTGATCGTGACGGCGAGCTTCGGGTCGCCAGGTTCATCGCAAGCTGATCGTCTGCGCTGGCGGCTCAGCACCAGCTGCCTGCGGTCTACTCTGAGCGGTACTTCGTCGACGGCTGGCGGCCTGATTTCCTACGGGCCCGATCTTCGTCGACACAATTCCGCCGCGCGGCCGGCTACGTCGATCGCATTCTCAAGGGTGAGAAGCCGGCTGATCTGCCGGTGCAGGCGCCGACCAAGTATGAACTCGTCATCAACCTCAAGACCGCCAAGGCGCTCGGCATTACGGTCCCGCCTACGCTGCTCGCCCGCGCCGACGAGGTGATCGAATAACGTTTGATTTGCTGCGCTGTAGTTTGGTAGTTAATGGCACTTAGCGGACATGCCGGAGCGACGACCCGATGTCCGTTGGGGGCAAGCGGACATGCATCAAAGGCCGCCAAATGTCGGCCAAGACCCAAAGCGGACATCGCAAGTGCCCCTTCAAGACCTTGCGCTGACCCGGTACGCTGATCGCTCTGAGTTGAGGGCGAGCATGAGACGTCGGGAGTTTGTCATAGGTCTCACCGGTGCGGCAGCGTTCCCGTTTGTCGCGCACGCTCAGCAATCGTCGATGCCGGTCATTGGATTTATCGGCCTGGCGTCAGCGGATAGGTACGGCGCACAGCTGGCCTCGTTTCATCAAGGGCTGCACGACAACGGCTTTCGTGAGCGGCAGAACGTAGCTGTAGTATATCGCTGGGCAGGGAACCGATTTGATCAGCTTCCCATGCTCGCTGCCGAACTGGTCCGCCAGTCGGTCAACATCATCTTTGCAGCGAATGGTCCTGCAGCAGTCGCGGCAAAGGCGGCGAGCGCTAACATCCCGATTGTCTTTCAGGCCGGGTTCGATCCGGTCGCCGTCGGTCTGGTGGCCAGTCTTAACAGGCCCGGAGGGAACGTCATTGGCGTGACAACGCAAGGTTTAGAACTCGATGACCCAAGCGCCTTGAGATGCTACGCGACCTGGTCCCGGGCACAGGTGAAGTGGCGGCTCTGGTCAACAGACAGCAATGCCCTCAATCTTGAAACGAATACGCGAGCTCTTCAGACCGCCGCCGATGCATTAAATCTCAACCTTCACATGTTGCATGCAAGCGCGCCGGAAGATTTTGACAGGGTGTTTGCCACGCTAGCCAAACTGCGGCCAATTGAACTCGTAATCGCAGGTGACCAGTTCTTCACCAGCCGTCTGGACCAACTCGGGGCGCTCACCGTTCAGCATCGGGTGCCGGCAATTTTCCAGTATCGCGAGTTTGCAGTCGCTGGCGGCCTGATGAGTTACGGCACCAGCACAACGAATTCCTATCGGTTGGCGGCCGTCTACATCGCGGAATTCTCAAGGGCGAGAGGCCGCCGATCTGCCGGTGCAGCAGCCGACCAAGTTCGAGCTGGTCATCAATCTCAGGACCGCCAAAGCGCTCGGCCTTACCGTCCGCCAGCCATCCTCGCCCGTGCCGACGAGGTGATCGAATGAGGGAGCGTGATGTCGGCTATTGATGCTGTGGACGGCTCCTCCACCGGCACGTGAGTGCCACGGATGTGGGCGCTGTTAAGGCTCCCACGATTTAGAGGAGCTCCCCATGCAATCAGTCACGACAATCGGTCTGGACATCGCCAAGTCGGTCTTCCAAGTCCACGGGGTTGATGCTGCCGGCCAGGTGATCATCCGCCGCCAGTTGAAGCGTCGTTACATGCTGGCATTCTTTCAGAAGCTGCCACCGTGCTTGGTCGGCATTGAAGCTTGCGCGTCGTCGCATCATTGGTCACGTGAGCTGCATGCACTTGGTCACAGCGTGCGGCTGATGCCACCGGCCTACGTGAAGCCCTACGTCAAACGACAGAAGAACGATGCCACTGATGCAGAGGCGATCTGCGAGGCAGTCACCAGGGCCAACATGCGGTTCGTGCCAACCAAGACGCCCGAGCAGCAGAGCGGTCTGGTGCTCCACCGCACGCGCCATCTGTTCATCCGCCAGCAGACTTCGGTGATCAATGCGATCCGGGCTCATCTTGCCGAGTTCGGGATCGTTGCACCGGTCGGGCGCCAAGGTGTCGAGGAACTGCTCAATGTCGTTGCCAATCCTGACGATAAGCGCGTTCCTGAGATCGTTCGTGCGTGCCTCTCGGCGCTCGGAGCTCAACTGCGCCGGATCAAGGAGCAGGTTCTGGAGTTCGATCGGATGATCACGGCGTGGCACCGATCCAGTGAGACGAGCAAGCGGCTGGATGATTGTCCTGGCGTCGGCCCAGCGCTGGCCACTGCTGTGGTCGCTACCGTTGCGGACCCAAAGGCTTTCCGATCAGGCCGCAACTTCTCGGCCTGGATTGGGCTCGTACCGAAACAGCACTCGAGCGGGGGCAAGAACAGGCTCGGCAGTATCAGCAAACAAGGAGACCGCTATCTGCGCGGCCTGTTTGTGGCCGGCGCACTCGCGGTCATCCGTTACGCCAAGATCCACGGCACCAAGCATCGGCCCTGGCTAACCGCGTTGCTGGCGCGGCGGCCGACCAAGGTCGCCGCCATCGCGCTCGCCAACAAGATCGCCCGCATGGTCTGGGCCATGATGGCCAAGGGCGAACGCTACAAGGAACCCGTCGCGCTTGCGGCGTAAACGAGATCGCGCCGGGCGTCCGGCGTGATGTGAAGGTTGGGAGGGCGAACAGCACGTAATGCAGAGCCGGTCGATCCGGCGATCAGGACAACCCACTCGTGCCATCGCATCGTTTGAATGCGAGCTGTTGACCGGGACCTGATCCGCGGAGGGCATTATGGCCAGCGGTCATGTGAACCGCACCTAAAGGCCGAACACATGGCTGCACCGACCAATGCTGCTTACGTGAAGAAAGCTCTTGCCAACCCGGAGCCGTCCACACATGGCACTTAGCGGGCATCGCTTGATTGCCCACTATTGGGGGTAAAGCAGACATGGCGGATTATGAGTACAAGCCTTAGATTTTCCGGCTGTCGTAGGCCCAGTGCAGCAGCGCCTGCCGTTGCCGGCGCCGGCACAGCAGGTCGCCGGGCTCGCAATTCTTCTGCACCTGCCGCACATGCCGGCGGATCGCCTTCCAGCGCTTGATCTGGCGGCGATCCTCCTCCGACAGGCGGCGCCCCATGTAATAGCGGCAGTACCATTGGAACCAGCCTCGCGGATCGTCGGGATGGATCCAGCCGTTTTTCCTCCAGACCGACAGCGGCTGGCTGGCGTCGACACCGAAGAAATTGAGCGAGCAGTCGCGGCCGCGCGGCGAGAGCTTGGCGCGGGTCCACCAGCTTTTCGGAAACTCGCGCCGGCAATCGGTCAGGTATTTGCCGCAGAACACGCCGAGCGCGAGCATCTGCGCCGGCGTCAGATCCGGCTTGAACTCCGGATCGAACCCGCGTCCGGCCGGCGCCATCAGCGCGTAGCGGTAGTGCTTTTGCATCTTGTCGCGGACGATGACGGACTTCGTTCGCATCGGCGAGCTAATCGACCTTGAAGTCCTTCGGGTTCCAGGCCGGCTTGGGATATTGCGGGTCCATGGCTTCGAGCGTCTCGCGCACGATCGCGGCAATGGCGGCGTTGCGCGCCCATTTGTGGTCGGCCGGGATGACATGCCAGGGCGCCCAGGCGGTCGAGCAGCGGTCGAGCATCAGCTCATAGGCCGCGGCGTATTGCTTCCACAGCTTGCGGTCCTCGAGGTCGCCGGGATTGAACTTCCAACTGGCTCTTGCGCTCGTCGAGCCGCGCCTGCAGGCGCTCGCCTTGCTCCTTCTTGGAAATGTGCAGCATGAATTTCAAGATCGTGGTGCCGTTCTGGCTCAGGATTTTCTCGAAGGCATTGATCTGGTCGTAGCGCGCCTCGATCTCGTCGGCGGGCGCGAGCTTGCGCACGCGGCCGATCAGCACGTCCTCGTAATGCGAGCGGTTGAAGATGCCGATGAAGCCGCGCCGCGGGCAGGCGAGATGGGCGCGCCACAGGAAATCATGCGCCAGCTCGTCCTCGCTCGGCTTGCGGAACGGCGTGACCACGACGCCGAGCGGGCTGGTCTCCTTGAACACGTGGCGGACGGTGCCATCCTTGCCGGCGGTGTCGGTGCCCTGCAGCACCACCAGGAGCGCGCGCTTGCGCTCGGCGAACAGCCGGTCCTGCAGCTTGTCGATCGCCTCGCCGTCCTCGGCGCTCTGCTTTTCGGCAGCCTTGCGGTCGGGGAAGGCCGAGCGGTCGCCCGGATCGCGCCGGCTGAGCAGCGAGCGCTTGCCGGGCTGGACGCGGTAGCGCGCGGTAAACGTCTTGGCCATGCGAAGCCTCCTTTGGCATCATCGGCGCGTTGCGCCATGGCGTCCAGCCAAAACCGTAAGGCGTGCTAGACTGAAAGCATCATGGTGCTCGCGGCATTCATGATCGCGCTTGCGGTGCTGGCCGGCCTGACGGTCTGGTGCGCGGTCGCGCGCTGGTGGCATGTCGCCGTCATCCTGTTGGGCGCGCTGCCGCTGTTCCCGCTGATCGCGCGCACGCTGACCGGCGACCTGTCGCGTGATCTGCCGGAAGGGACGTTCGCCGCGGGCGCCGAGGGCAAGGACCAGATCATCCTGGTCAGCGCCTATGCCACCATCGCGGTCGCGATCATGGCGGCGGCTCTGCTATTCTGGATCGTGCGGGCGGTGTTGCGGCGCGCGGCGCGCGCGGGGACCGGGCGATGAGCGGAGCAATCCGGATCGTGCTGCTGGTGCTCTCGGCGGTGCTTGCCGCCGCTGCCGCCTTGGCGCAGGCGCCGAACAAGCCGGAGCCGTTCGACGCCGGCGCCTATCCCAAGGACGTGCAGGCCGCGTTGCAAAATGCCCGCGACGAATGCAGGCGCCAAGGCGGCTCAGGCGTGACATTCGCGCCCGGCACGGTGCGCAAGCTCGATCTCAACGGCGACGGCCGCGACGATTACATCGTCGACCTGCGCGAGGCCGAATGCGCCGGCCGGCCGGCGGTGTTTTGCGGAACCGGCGGCTGCAGTCTCGACATCCTGGTGGCGCTGCGCGGCGGCCGCTTCCGCACCGTGTTCAGCGACCGCGTGCGCGAATACGAGCTGCTGCCGCCGGGACGCGGCATCCGCTCGATCCGCTTTCAATTGCACGGCGCCTATTGCGGCAGCTACGGCAATCCGTCGTGTCCGCGCACGCACCGCATTACGCGCCGGAAGTTCGAATTCAAGCAGCCGCTGTGACCGCCTCTTGTTTGAGCATGATCCCTCGGGTCGAGCCCGAGGTTATGATTTTCCGAAAACCGCTACATACTTTTCGGGATCATGCTCGCCGCGGCTCAGCCGTGGACGAGGTCGGCCGGCACCTTGCCGCCGTTGGCGGCGAGCTTTGTCATGACCTGCTTGTGCAGCCAGATGTTCATCGACGCGCTGTCGCCGGTGTCGCCGGTGTAGCCAAGCTCCTTGGCGAGCTCCTTGCGGGCGGCGAAGCTTGAATCGAGGTTGAGCAGCTTCATCAGGTCGACGATCGACTTGCGCCAGTCGAGCTTCTCCTTGTTCTTGGCGGCGAGCCCGGTCAGCACAGCCTCGACGTCGACCTGCGACATCGGCTGCGCGCCGGCCGGCGCCGCCGCCGATCCGCCCGCCGCCGCGGACGATCCGGGAGTGGCCGCCGTGCCGAGTGATTTTGCAAAACCAGTGATGGCCGACATGATGTTGCCAAAGATACTCATGGGGTTCTCCTTGTCGCTTTGATCGCCCAAACCCCCTGATCGAAAGCATGAGCCTTTCCGGCATACGCCGCAAGAGCGCTAGTGTCCCGAACCCGAAGTTCGCACGATTGCGCGGCGAGCTCTTTTGCGAACTTCGGGTTCAAAGGGACACTAGAATCATAATGTTGCTAGTGTCGCTTTGATTTCGGAAGTTCGCGCAGGAGCGCGCTGAGAACTCGGGCGAACTTCCGAATCGCGACACTAGGCTGGCGCGGGCTGTCATGTTTGCCGCACAATCGTCCGCTATGAAGTCATCTCCTTTTCGCAGCAAACGGATGTCATCATGGCCAACCTCACGCTCTATCATGCCTCGCCGTCGCGCTCGTCTGTCGTGCTCTGGATGCTGGAAGAGCTGGGCGAGCCCTACGACCTGAAGCTGCTCAGCCTGACCAATGGCGATCAGCAGAAGCCCGACTATCTCGCCATCAATCCGATGGGCAAGGTGCCGGCGCTCAAGCACGGCGACACCGTCATCACCGAGGTGGCGGCGATCTGCGCCTATCTGGCCGACGAGTTTCCGCAGAAAAAGCTCAACATCCCGGTCGGCACGCCGCGCCGCGGCGTCTATCTGAAATGGCTGTTCTTCGGCCCGGGCTGCATGGAGCCGGCGGTGATCGACCGCGCGGCGCCGCGCAAGGAGGAGGCGCGCCGCGCCATGCTGGGCTACGGCGATTTCGACACCACCATGAACGTGGTGGCGAAGGCGGTGGCGCAGGGCCCGTGGCTGATGGGCGAGCAGTTCACCGCCGCCGACGTGGTGGTCGGCTCCAACATCCGCTGGGGCACGATGTTCAAGCTCATCCCGGAGCGGCCGGAGTTCGCGGCCTATGCGGCGCGGATCGCGGCGCGTCCGGCGGCCAAGCGCGCCGACGAGAAGGACGCCAAGCTCAAGGCGGCGTGAAGGATTTGCGCGCATGCAGGCGCTTCAATTCGCGGAGATCGCGCGCTAGGCTTGGCGATCCACAAGGGAGGACGCCATGGCAAATGTCGATCCACGCATTGCCGGCAAGCCGGTGCCCCGCATCTCCAAGGCCACCATGGAGCGTGACAGCGTCGCGCGCGCGAACAACGCCCGGGGCATGGAACCGGCGTTTCTCGATCAGCGCATCCCGCGTTACGAGCGCGAGATCATCAATATGGTCGGCATGGGCGTTACCGAGAACGCGGCCTTGCGGCCCAACGTGACGACCGGCGCGGCCGGCTTCTCCGTGACCTATGTGCGCGCGAAGAGCGGCAAGGGCGCGGCGCTGCACCGGCACGCTACCGAAGAGGTGTTCATCCCGGTGAAAGGGCCCTGGCAGGTGTTCTGGCTGGAAGGCGACGAAGAGCGAACGGTCGACCTCGACGAGGGCGACGTGGTCAACGTGCCGATCGGCATCTACCGCGGCTTCCGCAGTCTCAGCGACCGGCCCGACGCGTTGCTGATGGCAATCGTCGGCGGCCCGGACGCCGGCAAGGTCGACTGGCATCCGTCGGTGCTCGCCGAGGCGCGCAGCACCGGCCTGTCGGTCGACGACGACGGCAACCTGGTGATCGACAAGCCGGCGGCGTGAACGGCCCTTGCAGCGAGCTCTCTTCACCTCTCCCATAGGGAGAGGTCGGCATGCGAAGCATGCCGGGTGAGGGGTTGCAAACTATCGAGAGTCCGATTTCCCCTCACCCCAACCCTCTCCCCAACGGGGAGAGGGAGCGCGCCGAGTTCGCCGCGCACGCCCCGGGGACGAACGGATGATTTAATCTAAAGCAACTCTGCGCTAAGCGCGCGTGCCGGGATCGCCGACCCGGCCCGAGGCCACCAGCCGGTGCCAGATGAACAGCACGACCACCGCGCCGAGCGTCGCGGTGATGAAGCCCGCGCCCTGGTCGGCCTGATACCAGCCGATGGCCTGGCCGACGAAGGTGGCGAGGAAGGCGCCGACGACGCCGAGCACGACCGTCAGGATGAAGCCGGTCGGGTTGTTGGGGCCGGGCGCGATCAGCCGCGCCAGAATACCGGCGACGAAACCGACGATGATGATCCAGAGCCATGACATGTCCGCCTCCAGCCGCGCCGACAGGTTGTGCGCGCCGCCGCCATGGGAGTAGCTAGACCCGATCCGCCACGGGCTTCGCAACGTGGCCTTGCAACCATCCCGGCCGTCGGCGCGTTCACTCTGACGGTCAGTACAGAGGAGGGGTACCATGGGTCTGCTCGACGTTCTCAACGGCATGCGCAACGGCCCGCGCGGCGGTCAAGGCGGTGCCAGCTCCGGCGGCATGTCGCCGATCACCATGGCGATCCTGGCGCTGCTCGCCTACAAGGGAATCAAGCACTTCGGCGGCGCGCAGGCGCCCCAGCCGGGCGGCAATCCGGCGCGCCTGCCCGACGGTAGCGCACGCGGCTCCGGGTGGCGGCGGGTTGGGCGACATCCTGGGCGGCTTGCTCGGCGGTGGCGCCGCGCCCGGCGGCCGGACACCCGGCGCTGCGCCGGGCGGCGGCGGCCTGGGTGACATCCTGGGCGGATTGCTCGGCGGCGGCGCTGCGCCTGGCAACCGGATGGCTCCCGGTGCTGCGCCGGGCGGCCTGTGGGCGGGCTCGGCGGCTTGCTCGCCGGCGGCGCGGCCGGCAGCATTCTCAGCGGTGGTCTCGGCGGCCTGCTCAACCAATTCCAGCAAAGCGGTCAGAGCGAGGCGGCCAATTCCTGGGTCAGCCGCGGGCCGAACCGCGACATCTCGGAAAGCGATTTGGCGAGGTCGATCGGGACCGATGACATCGAGGCGCTCGCCAGCCACACCGGGCTGTCGCGCGAGGATCTGCTGTCCGGGCTGCGGCGCGAACTGCCCGGCGCGATCGACGATCTGACGCCGGACGGCCGCGTACCGACTGCGGAGGAAATCTCGCAGCGGGTGTAGCCGCGGCGGCCTACTGGCTGCGCGACGTGGTGTCGGTGATCGGCGCCGGCGTGGTCGCGGCGGTCTGCATCACGGCGCCGCCGAGCCCAAACACGAAGGCGCCGAGCGCGACCACGCCGAGCACAGTCACCAGGACCGCGACCGCGAGCCACGGGGCATCGCTGCGCCGCAGGCCGCGGCGGTGATTGCGCTGGAAATCGAGGTGAGTGCTCATGCGGGCCTCCTCTCGGCAGGAGAAGCCGGCAGCGGCGGTTTGGTTCCCGCCGGCGGAGCGAGCGGCTGGCGATGGAACCTAGGGCCAACCCGTCCTACCGGCTCAACTGGACCAGCTCGTCCGGCCGCTTGATCTCGATCTCGACGAACGCCAACGGTTGCTCCGAGGCGTTCATGACGTCGTGCTCGATGCCGGCCGGGCCGCTGATAGCATTGCCCGGCCTTGAACCGCACCTCGGACACCGCGCCGGCCGCCTCGATCTTCATCACCGCGTCGGTGAGCAGCACCACGAAATACGGCCAGCCGTGGCTGTGCCATCCGGTGGCGGCGCCCGGCGCGAAGTCCCAGCGCGTGATCCGCACCGCCTTGTCGTCCTGCTGGATGGTCGGCACCGCCGGCTCGTTGCATTTGAACGGCATCACGTCCCCCTAGGCGCCAACCGACTTAGATCGGGATGACGTTTCTTCGAATTGTCATCCCGATCTGTTTTCTTGCTTGAGCATGATCTTTTCCGAAAACCGGTTCCCACCCCGCATCAAGTGCGGGGCAGGCTTTTTCGGGATCATGCTCTGATGCCGCCGGCCTGGGCGGACATCGGTGTTCTGCGTCGCGACGACCAGCCAACGCCCGTCGACCTTGCGAAGGACGCGCGTGCCGACGCTCTCGCGATCCTCCTGGCTGAGCGCGTCGTGCATCACTTCGCCCTTGATCCAGAAGCGCGTGTGCAGGATCGCGATGTCGGGCGCGAGGAAACGCACGTGCATCTCCGGCGAGCGCCGCGTGCTCGCGCGGAACGGCCCGCTGGCGCCGTGCAGCCGCTGCATCAGATCGCGGAAGCCCGAGCGGCTCGTGGTCCAGGCGCCGTTGACGGTGATGAACTGGGCGTCGTCCGCAAGCGACTCGGCGATCGCGTCCGGGTCGTGGGCATTCCACGCCACATTGAAGCGGTCCTCGATGTCACGGATCGCTTGTTCGTCCGACGCGCTCATGAACGATGGCTCCTGTTTCCTCGCATTGGATTTTGACCAGACGGCCTGCTACCGCACGCCGCCGGCGTTGACCACCGGGCCGGTGTAGCCTTCGAAACGCTTGCGCAATTCGACCACCTGGGCCTCGTTGACCAGGAAGCTCTGGTAGTCGTTAACGACGGGATACGACAGGATCGGCTTGGTGCCGGCTGGCGGCGCCACGTCGTTGCGCGCCGACCAGGTGCCGGTGGCGGCTTGCTGGGCCGGCTCCAAGAGCCAGGTCAGGAACAGCTTGGCCGCGTTCGGATGCGACGCGTTCTTGAAAATCGCGCCGTGCAGGGGCCAGATCGGCGTCGCATCGACCGTGGAGAAATGCGACGCCACCGGGCTGCCGGCCTGCTTCATTGGCTCGGTGATGTTGAAGATCGAGTCGATCGCCACCCAGTTCTGGCCTGACGCGATGCTGCGCTGCTGGCCGAGATGGCCCTGGATGAAGTTCGGCTTGGTGGCCATGTACTTGTCCATCCAATCCCAGCCGTATTTCAGAACCACCTTGTGGAACAGCCAGAGCGTGGCGTCGTCGTCGGCCGGATAGGGCGTGACATTCTTGCCGTTGAACTGGGGTTTGAGGAAATCGAGCGCGGAGTTCGGCACGTCGGCTGCGCCGACATGCTGGGTGTTCACCATGTACGGCATGGCGATCACCATGGTGCCGTAGAACGTGCCGTCCGGGTCCTTGAAGCTCGCGTCGATGGCGTCGAAGCCGGCGGGCTTGTAGGCCAGCAGGTGGCCCTGCGACTTCCAGCGCACGAAATCGTTCAAGGTCTGGAACATCGCGAGGTCGATCTCGAGCTTGCCGGCGGCGAGCTGGGCATCGACCTTCTTGTCGAGCACGTTGGAAAATCCGCCGGTGATCGAAATCTTGATGCCGGGATAGCGCTGCTCGAAGACCTTGGCCTTCGCCTCCCAGGGCGCGGTCGGCCCGCCGACATAGAACGCCAAGGCGCCTTCGGTCTTGGCCGCCGCGTGTAACTGGTCGAGTGATTGCGCGCCGGCGGGCAGGGCACCGCCGGCAATGAAGACGACGGCGGCCGACGCCGCGAGTGTCACGAGCCGGCGCGCTTCGGTAGCGATCATGATCGTCCTCCCCAACAGTCTTGTTGGGAGCAATCTTCCTCGCATGCGGAATTGAAAACAAGCCGAGCGACGATGCGTGTCGCCCGGAGGAGCCCGCCGCAGCCGTGCGGGGCTACTTCTCGACCTTGCCGCCGGCCTCGACCCAGTCCTTGAAGCCGCCGAGGTTGAACACCTTCTGGTAGCCCATGTCCTTGAGCAGCTTGCCGGCGAGCGCGGCGCGCCCGCCCGAGGCGCAATGCAGGATCACCGGCTTGTCGTGGGCGAAGCTCTTGTCGGCGGACGGCGCGGTCAGGTCGGCCTTGAACTCCAGCGAGCCGCGCGGGATGTGCAGCGCGCCTGCGGCCTTGCCGGTCTGCGCGCAGCTCGGCGCTGTCGCGCAGGTCGACCAGTACGGCGCCGTTGGCGACCATCTCCTCCGCCTCCTTGCCGGAGATTTTCGGCACGGCGGCGTTGGCTTCGTCGATGAGCTGCTTGGCGGTGGTGGGCATTGCTGAAACTCCGTTGCTACGCGGCGCCAGCCTATCGCAGCGCGGCGGCCAGCGCCATGTGGTGCGAGGCGCGGCTGTGCCATGAGTTTGTAGGCTCGTAGCCCGGATGAGCGAAGCGATATCCGGGTTAGGATGACGCCATGGTCAGATACCGGCGCAACTTCGTTCCCGGCGGAAGCTACTTCTTTTATGCTGACGCTCGTGGATCGGCGCTCATCGATCCTCGTCGATCATGTTGCTGCGCTGCGGGCGGCGTTTCGCAGGGCACGGCGCGAACGCCCATTCGCGATTGATGCCATTGTCGTACTCCCCGATCATCTGCACGCAGTCCTGACCTTGCCGCCGGCCGATACGGACTATTCGGGACGATGGCGGTTGATCAAAACGCTGTTCAGCAATCGCGTAATCGCTGCCGGCGGCCTAACGAAGCGCCACCGCAATGATGAACTCGCGCTCTGGCAACGGCGGTTCTGGGAGCACACGATCCGCAACGAGGCGGACTTCGCCCGCCATGTCGATTACATCCATATCAATCCGGTCAAGCATGGCCTGGTATCGCGCGTCCGCGATTGGCCGCATTCGTCGTTTCACCGGTACGTGCGTCAGGGTTTGTTGCCGCAGGATTGGGCGGGCGATGTGCGCGAAGCGACGCACGGCTATGGCGAACGGACTGGCGAGGCCTTGAAGCCCGGATGCGCGCAGCGAAAGACAAAAACGGCATGGCGCCTGGCGCGGCAGCCCCGGATATCGCTTCGCTCATCCGGGCTACTTGCTTCACTTGCTAATAGCGATAGCCGTCGTCGGGAATGTCCAAGAGCTTGCCGCAGGCCTTGCAGTGCACCGCGTCGGGATCGTGGCGCAGCAGTCCGCAATCCGGGCAGCGAAAGCGCACCTTTGCGGGCTGCAGCAACGCGCGCGCCAGGTTGAAGAACAACGTCACGCCCAAAATCATGATGACGACCGAGATCAGCCGCCCGGTCGTGCCTGGCAGCGTGATGTCGCCGAAGCCGGTGGTCGTCAGCGCGGTGACCGTGAAGTAGAGCGCGTCGGCATAATTGGTGATGTGGGGATTGGAGGCGTACTGGGTCTCGTAGACGATGCCGGTCATGACAAAGATGAACACCGACAGATGCACGACCGCGATCACCGCCTCTTCGCGCTGGCGGAACCACGGGCTGTCCTCGCGCAGCCGCGCCAGCAGTTGATAGGTGTGCAGCAGCCGCACCGTGCGCAGGATGCGCAGGAATCCGGCGGCTTCGCCGATCACGGGGGCGAGAAACGACACGATGGCGGCGATGTCCGCCCAGGTGGCCGGATGCAGCAACTCGCGCAGCCGCGCCCGGCTGATGATGAAGCGCGCCGAAAAGTCGGCGAGGATCGCGATGCCGAACAGGATATCGACCCACTCGATGAATTCGCCGCGCGGCACGAACGACGTGGTGACGATGAACAGGATGGTCACGAGATCGAAGGCGAGCAGCGCATAGCGGAAGCGATGACCGTCGCGGGTGTCCGACTCGTAGTAATGGCGAAGCGTCCGGATCAGCGCATGGGACCGTTGTCTTGCCATCGCGCCGTGTCACCCATTGCCGCGGGCTTCGATGTCGGAGCCCGTCCCGCGCTCGCCAGCTTACGCCTCGAACGGCAACGTTGATATCGTGGTTGGCGGGGACGCAAGTCCGGGCGCCGCTCTGCCATCAAACGCCCGCGAGGGCATGTCCTCAACCCATCCTGCGCGCCACGCTTGTTACGCGGCCGGAAATTGCCGTGCTCGGGCAATTCGTGCGGTGCTTCATCCAGCCGATGCGTTCCGCAACCTGGATGTGCAGTTGCGCCGGGATGGCTTCGGGGTCGTCGTAGGTGGCGCTCTGCACATCGATAATGCCGGGCAGCATCTGTTCGTTGACGTAGAACAGGCCGGTGCCGCAGTCCGGACAGAAGTGCCGTCGGCCGTGCTCGGACGACCGATAGACCTTGGGCGTGCCCGCGGTCACCGTGACGTCGGGCGCCTTGTACATGGTCCAGCCGACCATCGGCGCGCCGGCATGGCGCCGGCAATCGCGGCAATGGCACAGCGCGTGATGGAGCGCCTGGCCCTCCGCGCGATCGGATCGCGCCGCAATGACAACCGCCGGTCAACCCCATGGGATGCTCCTGTCATCGTTTGCGGGAGTATGGTGGATGGGTTGAACGAAGTGAAACCCATCAAGTCATTCATCGATCACGAAGCGGTGGGTTTCGCTTCCGCCTTCGCGCCAATGCGCTTCGGCGGACAGGTCGCACGACCCACCCACCGCGCGGCCCGTGCTAGGCCGTGGAGGCGGTTCGAACCTGCCATCCGCAAATTGGCCTAGTAACCAAGCGACCAAACCGAGGGTCGGCAGGAGCCCGGTCAGGGCGTTGAGAACAAACGAAACCTCAAAGCCAGCACGGGAATGATCGTATCGATGTCGGGCAAAATCATCTGGATCGGAGACCAAAGCAACATCGCTTCAATAATCCCAATACCTGGCCAGCATCGCGAGCGTTGAAACCATTTCCGACGCCAAACCGAACAAAACCGACATTTGGCACTGACATCGCAACGACAGCAAACCACATCGCAAGCCGGGCTGAGCCACACGCGGCCAAATCCGGCCAACCACGTACAGCGGTACGAACTCCCAATTCAGCAACGCAAAATCGACAGGCAAAGAATAGACAAACGACGAAATCATATCCAGGGGCAGCAGGCGACTCAGACCGAACTCGTACGCGAGATAAAGGATCGCCGCGCACACGCTCGGACCAATTGAGAATATTGCAAGTGCGACGAGCGGAATATTCGACCAAGCCGGTGCGTGGCTGCGCCCCCGCCAGTATCCAAACATCACGAGAAGCAAGAGAACGATCAGAGCCAAATGGCGAGGCCATTCTACCGAAATCATTTTTCTTCCGATGGTTGGAGAACGCTGCTGTGGAACTTGTCGTTGCGCCGACAGAAATGAACGAGTCCAATTCTTTTTTGGATATTGATGGACGTCAATAACATACAGCGAAATGACGCCGGGGCCGATGCCCCTAATGCCTGAGCGCGTTTTATGCGACATCGCCGAGACAATGCTCTTGCGCCGCAAAATGATTGGCCGGCCCCATTCCCTCAGTCCGAGTTTCCTGCTTTGCTCGCGCAATCGCACAAGCCCGGTCGTCCGTGCCTGGGGAAGGCAATGCGACGACGCGATTTCATTTGATGGATTGGCGGCGCGGCGACCGCGTGGCCGCTCGCGGCGCGGGGACAGCCCGCCGCAAAGACACATTTCGTGCTGTGGGTGTCGACCGAGGCGCAGCCGGACCCCTTCATCGCCGGCTTTCGCGAAGGAATGCGCGAGCGCGGCTATGTCGAGGGGCAAAACCTCGCCTTCGTTCTCCGCTACGCGCCCGGCGATCCGGCGAGCCTGCGGGCAGCCCTTCCGGAACTCCTTAGCGTGCCGGCCGACCTCATCATGTCGAGCGGTCCGGCAATTCTGGCGATGCGGGCGGCGACGGGAAAGCCGGTCCTGTTCGCGATCAGTGGCGATCCGGTCGAGTTGGGCATCGCGGAGAGCCTGGCGCGGCCGGGCAAGAATTTCACCGGAACAACGTTCATGTCTTTGGACGTGGCGCAGAAGCGCGTCCAGCTTTTGAAGGAACTGCTGCCCGGCATGGGTAAGCTCGCGATACTGTCGCAGAAGAACCATCCGGGCGAGCAGTCGGAGCACGAGGCCACGCGCGCCGCGGCGGACGCCCTGTCCATCCACCTCGCCTACGTGCCATTTGCAGCAGGTCCGGAACTCGATGGCGCTCTGCAACGTGTCGCCGAGGCTAGCGCCGACGCCATGCTGGTCTTCCCCGATGGCGTGACGATGGTGCATCGGGCAAAGATCGCCGACTTTGCCCTGTCGCATCGGCTGCCCTCGATGTTCGGCTGGCGCGAGTACTGCGACGCCGGGGGCTTCGCCAGCTACGGCGGCAACCAGCGCGCGACCTATCGCCGGCTCGCGGCCTATGCGGATCGGCTGCTGCGCGGCGAGAAGCCCCAGGACCTGCCGATCGAGCGCGTAACCCGCTTCGAGTTCGTCCTCAATCTCAAGACCGCCAAGGCGCTGGGCCTTACCATCCCGCCGTCGT
>CAVYUU010000007.1:0-140168 GCA_963771745.1 uncultured Alphaproteobacteria bacterium
GTCTCAGGAGACGATATCGTACCGGCTCAAACGAGTACTTTGATAGGGGCTGGGAGCGGCTTCGCTACTGCAACATAGACGCTGGCCGATGTCCGCTTTGGGTCATTAGGCAGACATCGCGACACTGTCCGGAAATGTCCGCTTCACCCCCCATAGCGACACAAAAAGCGGACAAAAAAGACCTCTTGCTTGATCAGTCAGCCGCAACATTGAAGGCGCAGCGCCCCTTCACAGAGCCGGTCCGCGGTTGTCATCATGTAGGGCTCGGCAGTACTATCGCATCGGGGCAGCCATTGGAGTTGCCCAATGCCCCGCTACACCATGCGGCGCGCGTGGCCGGACAATCCGAAGCGACCGGACGACTATGTGTTCTGGGTCGACGGCAAGGACGCCGGTCGCTGCTATCTGATGATCGCCACCTATGACCGCAGCTTGGTCTGGCGCTGGACGATCTACGGCACCAGCAAGGAGGGCATGGAGGACACCTAGAGGACGCCAAGGCCAGGTTCAAAATTGCATACGAGAAGTCCCAAGGCGCACCGGCTTGATCCTGCGTCGACCTCGACATCGCCGGACAAAGCCCGACAAGTTCGCCGCCGAGAACACCAACCGGACGTTTACCTTGGCGCGGTACGCTACACATGGCAGCCGATCAACGGCGGCTCTGCGGCGACGCGGAAGCGAGAAGGCTACATCATGAGTTAGTTCTATATCAGCGCGGCCGATCCAGAAGCCGACGTGAAGCGCTGCTGGAATCCCAACAAAGCGGCCGCCCGATTACCATCACGGGAGCGACAGCGAGCGGAGAAATTCGCGCGTTCGATGGCGTCGTTCAATCCATCGAAGACAACCAGAATGCACCGGCAGGCCGGCGTTGGGACATAACGATCAAGGATCAGGGCGTGGCAAATCCAACGAACCGGCCTATTTGCCGGGCCGCTCGCCGCGTCGAGACGTTACAACGGTGAACGACGTGATGGCGCTGGTCGTATCAGTAGCATTTAGAAGCATGCTCTCAGAGACTATGAAGGCCTGAAAGTTGAGCCGTTCGGACAAAGCCGACCGCCTTCCCGGCGACAAGCACGCCATGAACCGCGCGATCTCGGTTTCCAGCTTGTTGTAGGTCCCAAGACATTCACCGACCAAAATTTTGTTTCTGTCGCCGCGCACACGTTCCATCGTGAGATGTGCGATTTCCTTGTTGATCCTGGTTCGCGTGTCCTCCAGATCGACCGCGCATGTGTACTCGTTCGCGAACTGGTTCGCCGTAAAGTCGCGTGACTGCCGTGCCCAACGCCCATCAACGAATTCAATTAGGTTTCGGGCGTGTACGCAGAACACTTCGATGGCGATATTGGCGTCCCAGTCTGGTCCCTTAATCTCTTTCAGCCGCCCTGCCGCAACACGCAGCATGTCGATCTCGTAGGGCAAGTGACGCTGGAGGCAGTTGTTGATCTCATCGTCGGACGGCGGTGGATATTTTCCCTGTACTTGCGCGGGTGGCGTCATCTGTCGGCCCCTGGTGGATGTTTTACGTTAGATCAAGTCGCGATCAGCGGCCTTTGCCCGACGCAGGCGGCAGCGGCGGCAGCGTCATGGTGCCGACGCTGCGGTCCCTGGTTGGTCCAGCGGATGCGCTGCGGCTTCGCGCTTGACGCGCTCAAGGTCGGTGATCTTAACCACCGCCTTCAATCGCATCTTTCCCCACGACGGCACCTCGTAGAAGCCAACCTTGCCTCGCCCGACCGTGGCCTTGCGTTTCGTTCCCGGCAAATGAAACCGGCTCTTGCCCCACGAATTTCCGTCTCCCACAAAACCGGCCGCTTGCAACACTGCAATGGCTGCGGCTTCCTGCGGGCCGAGCGGCTGCTTGTACGGGTAGGCCATTTGGGGATGCTATCGCGCGGGGGGCCGGATGCTCACCGGCAGTTACGACAAATCCCCAGTTTTCCCGGTCAGTGCGAGGCCGATCATGGATGACACGGCCGGGCCGTTCTCATTTTCTCGGCGAACTTGATCACGCTACTCGATGGGCCGCCAATCGTTTCTGCCGCGCAGAATCGATGCCGTACTTCGCACAACGCGCTTGATCGCAGCATCGGGCGTCTTGGCTTCAAGCTGGCAGATTTCGCGGGCGGCGGGGCCACAAATGACGATCACACGCCAACGCGGCAGGGGCTTGGTACGCTTGGACATACTGGGAAATATAGGCGACGCGCGACAGTCGCCGCTAGAGGAAGGGTACAAGCGGCAACGCTTGCCCCTTTGGCAATTGCCGAGCCCGGCGCGGCGCGGATAGGTTAGTGCAGGGGGCGCGACAAATGGAATGGCTGGTTTTTTTGGTGGGGTTCGTTCTGCTTATGCTGTGCCTGCATTCGTGGTCGCGCCCCTCCTTATGTATTTTTCGAAAACCCTGACGTTCTTTCAAATCTTTGCGGATTTTAGGTGCTGGCTTTGCGGTCTTGGGGCTCATATCGGTTACGCTCTCTTATGTCCTCCCGGCCGTAGCACACGGCTTGTCAACGTTGGTCGCCGCTTGCCTCGCTGGCGCGATAATAACGAGGCTGGCAGCGAGAGAAGGCGTAGCGAAAAGGGGGCTGCTCGGCGTTGGGGCTAAGTCAGTCTTGTCGTTGTTCGCTCTCAGTTGGGTGGTGGTAGGTGTGCTGTACTTGGCGGGCGCTTTTTAAGGGAAGGTCTGTCGCTTGAAAGCTCAGCGACCCCGACCCGATGCGGCGGCTGGCGGCATCGTCGCTCACCCTGTCACGTTACCCCTAGCGTCATAGAACGTCGTGCTGCCGCTGGGGCTGATCGTGCTGGTGCCGAGACTGCTGCCGCGCGCATCGTAATAGCGGATCGTGCCATCGTTCTGGGGCGCGGCGGTGCCGATGTTGTTGCCGCGACTGTCGTAGAGCGCTCAGGCTGCGGCTGGCTATCAACAGGGACAGAAGTCGCGCTGTTCGAATGGTTTTCTACCAAAAGGAGTTGTGACACAATTCCCGTGCTATTGCGGAAAAGAGCCAATGCATTCAGGCGACGGCGAGTTAAACGCCTTCATCAGCTACAGCCACAAAGACAAACACTGGATAGAACGGCTGCGGGTGCATCTGTCTCCGGTAAAGAGACGGTACAACTTTGACTACTGGGATGACGGTAGACTGACTGCGGGGTCGCGGTGGCGAGCCGAGATTCAGCGCGCTTGAACGTGCAGACATAGCGATTCTGCTAATCAGTGCCGACTTCCTCGCTTCAGAGTTCATACAGACGGAAGAGCTTCCACCCCTGCTGAAGGCAGCGGAAGAACGTGGGACCATCATTCTCTCGATCATCTTGAGTTCATGTCTCTTCGCGCGCTTCCCCGAAATATCTCAGTTCCAGACTGTAAACGATGGCGGAACACTCCTTGATCTTCCCAAGGCCGAACAGGAAGCAACTTTTGTTCGGCTAGCCGAAGTTCTGTTGGACAAGGTCGGTCTTTCTGCGCGCGCGCCAGCGTCGACCCTCAGCCACAGGCGAGAGGAGTCATTCGTTGGTGGCGATTGGGATCGTTTGATACAAATCGGCGCGTGGATTTACGACGCGCCCGGAAGCGCATCATCGGCTCCGGGAAGGGCACGTACATCGTCTCCAGCGAGGAGTATGGCGGTGCTCCGTTCACGATAGACACGACGCTTGAGTTTTCAGACTTCGAGTACCCACAACAGAAACCGCCGAAGCTAGGGATGAACGCGGGCATCGTATTTGCCTTTAATCAGGAGAAGCGGGGAATTAGCTACTACAATGTTCTCTTGACGGGCACGGAAGTGCTGTTGGAGCGCAACAGTTTTGTGGGGCGTTTGACCTTCGAGCATCTCACACCACCTGTCCCATTTCGAATTGAACCTGCCACGGCTTACAAATTTCGCCTCGGCATCAACGAAGACTCTGTAGTACTCCAGATCGACGGCAAGGAGATGCTGCGTCTTCAACGGCATATAGGTGTTGTCGGCAAAGTTGGGCTGCGGCCGTGGAGGAGTTTGCTGGAATGCACCAATTTCGTTGTCCGAGAAAGGTAGCTGCGTTCCGTCCGATCACGCGGCCCACAAGAGATTCCGCCGATTTGGAGTGGAAACGCTTCCCCGGTGCGCAGGAGGTCAATATCCTACTGGTGGTTGTGAATCACCAGGACTAGCTGTGGCTGACGCGACGTTTCCCTGCCTGGGAATACAGGCGCTTGGGCAGTGCGCCTACGAGCCTGCAAAGCCATTTTCGATCTACTTTAGCCTTGGCGAGGTGATCGGCGCGCTAGTGTTCACGCTCGCTGTTGCGGAGCTACTCAAGCCCATACACCGTTTTCGGCTTCGCGCCCGGTTTCTTTCCCTCCGGCGTCTGTATGTATGCGTATTCGTGGGTGTGCTGTTCGTGCTGATCGGTGCGATCGTGCCTCACTTCACAATCCTGCACGGTAGTTTATGGGGCTACGCGATTTTTTGGGAAGTAATGGCGGCGATGTGTTTCATCTTTGCATACGGCGCCGTCGCGCTCGCGGTCGTCTTGCCGGTTAAGGTGCGAGCCCACGGAGTTGCCAAATTTGCACAGAGTGGCGCAGACCTTCTCTCGCGAGCGAGCGAGACCGATCATGTCGAATTTGCCGAAGACCTCCGACAAAGTATGCCGATGTTGGTGCGGGCGGCTCAGTTCGTCGAAAGACTTCACTATCCATCCGCATTTTTTATGTTCACTCACCGGCAGAGGATCGCGCAGGGCGCGTACGCTCGATCATTCCTGCTGATCCTAGCCGATCCCGCCTTCTGCGCGACGGCGGTCAGGAAGATACCCTGGCAGGCCGCGCGCACGTTAAAGGACCTCGCAAAAGGGGAATTGCACGCCCGATCGGCTGAGGAGTTCGTGCGGCAATTGGCGCAGCAAGCCATCATCAACGACGACGGAATGATGGAGAGGGAAATAGGATATCACGGCTTCGCCGCCGCGCCATTGCTGTCTGAGGCGCTCTTCTCCGATCCGTTCATTGTCTCGGTCTATGATCCTTATGAGTTGATATCGCTTGCACAGGACGATTTCAGCGGACGGCAACTAAAACGCCTCAACAGCGCGATCGAAAGAAGCTATGAGGCGCTCTTGGAGAAAAGATTTGGTGACGCCCGAACGACACACAGTATTCGTCGAACCTATGAGTTGGTCTTTAGCCAGGTATGGCGTTATCGAAAAAGCGGAAGTGAGAACTACGGGTTTCCTCTCGAGATGCATAGCGCCGTAAAGCAAACGATCAACGCGGCCCATTCGTTGCTTAAGGCAACAGGTGATAGGGAATATGCTTATCTATTTGTCAAAAACGAGAAAGATCATCGACACGATATGCTCGAGGACTTCGTGGATATTGTCTACGAGGCCATGCTGGCGATCTCAAACGACTTCGAGGGGCCAGGCGATTCCTTCTGGATGATCGCGATCGGCTCGGTGGGGCACGTTTTCCCATCAATCGGAGATGCCCCCGATGGCCTAAATCCGTTTCAACAGCGGTTGCTCGTGAAGATGAAGAAGAAGATCTCGGATAACATGCAGGGCTATTATCCAGCGCTCGCGCGCATGCTGCTAGCTGCGATCGGCCCGTACACGCGAAAAGCTCGGCAGAAAAACCGGACAGCCGCCAACATCCTGCTCGACGTGTTCTATTTGGAGCTCTTGGACCTTTCGCGAACTCAAAGCGAAGGAGCCAGAGAGGCTGCCGGACTATCTGCCAGCGAATGTCACTTATGACGATGCAACACGAACGCTCAATCATACTTATCGTGATGGATCGCAACGCGCCACTCAACTTCGCACTCTGACCCTTGCGTCCGTCGATCTTTTCGCCCTAGCGATCCGCTCGCCCCGGGAAGCGGCAATCGACGAGCTACGTTCGTTCTAACTGCGTCGATACCACCGGTACCAAGATGGGCTCGGCCCGGCCCGCCTTCGCGGCATCAGGCCAGGCGCACACGGCACGTGAGTGGGGATACGTCATGGGATCAGCCAGCTGGCCAACACAATTATCTTGCGGTTTCAAATGGTTATAGCAAAAAGGGGCGGAGCGACGAGCCACCGCCCCTCTACGCTGTTTCAGGGGTGCGATGCGCTATGCCGCGCGGACCTTGGCGGGCGGAGTGGCCAGGATGCGGTTAAGCTCCCGCTCCACCACCACTGCCATTTCGCGGCGCAGGTCGAACTTGTCCCAGCGGGCATAGACCGCCGTCACGCCCTTTCGGGTGTGCGCGAGCAGCGCACCGATCTGTTCGAGCGAGTACCCCGACCGGTCTAGAATCGTCGCGGCGGTCCGCCGCAGGTCATGCGGTCGCCAACGCTGCATCCCAAGCTTGGCGACAATGGATCGAGCCGCTTTTTGCAGTTCGTCACGCCCGAGGTCGAACAGCGGTGTGCTCTGATCGGCTTTGAGGTGCGGGCGAAGCAGTTCAAGGGCGAGGCCGGACAGCGGCGTGATGAAAGAGCCGCCGGCCTTCATTCGTGTTGCAGGAAGGGACCAGTGCGGACCATGTTCGCTCGGCCCGTTCAGGGCGTGGAGTTCGCTGCCGACCATGCCGCCCACCATGCCGGGGCGTGCCGCCGTCGCGAGGATCAGCCGCAGCGCGGTCGCGGCGTCGGCCGACACGCCGAGTTGCGCCGGGTCATCGAGGGCGCGCCAAACCCTGCGTATTTCATCGGCGCTGAGAAACCGATCCCGCGACGCAATGATGCCGCCCGGCGCTGGCAGATCGGCGAAAGGGTTGATCGTCGCGTATTTGCGGCCCGGCTGCTTGGCCCATTTGAACATCGCGTGGACGATGTGCTTGGTCTGGTTGGCCATTGCTTTCTTGCCGCGCCGCTCGGCAATGTCCTGCAGCATGGCGGCGGCATCGTCGTCGGTGATCAAGGCCAAAGGCCGCTCGTTCCAGCCGTACTGGCTCCCGACACGCTGCAAGACCTGCCGCACCTTGTCTCCGCTGCGGAGTGCCCGCAGCTTGAACTCGTAGTACAGCGCGACCGTCACGGCGTAGGTCTTAGTTTTTTTTTGAGCCTCGGTCCGCTGTGTCTGCGGCGTGAGCGGCGTGCCACCCGTAGCGGCGACCTTGCGCGCGTCGTTGGCAAGCTCGCGCGCTCGGGTCAGCGACAGGTCTGGATAGCGGCCCAGCGTGAGCCACACGATCTTGCGGGCGTCCTTGTTGCGATAGGCGAACGCGAATGTCTTTGCGCCCTTCGCCGCGATCCTGATGCACAGACCGGGACAGGCAGTGTCGCTAACCGAATATTGGGTGGAGCGTGCCTCGTATGACCGGATCGCAGCGTCAGTGAGCTTCGTTCTCATTGTTGTCTCGCGGGTTGCTGTTAGCTTGAGCTAACAAAGTGATGGGATAGCGTGCTACCCGCTGCAACGTCGCGAAACTTGCAAAAGCGAGAAAAGCCAATAGTGGCTTGCATTTCCGTGTTGCACCCAGTTTCAGAACCTTTCAGCGGGTGCCAAAAAATATTTAGCTTCGCTCAACCCATCCTACGTACTGACGAGGTGATCGAATAGTTGGTCCATGTCGGCTCGTGGCGCATAGCGGACGGCCGAGACGTGTCCAACGCCATTTATGGAACATCTTCGGATTTGCGAATTCGATCTCACTGACCCTTAATGTTGGCGGCCCGGATCACTTTGGTCCACTTCTCGGTATAAACGTCGATGAAGTTGGCGAATTCGGCGGGCGTGCCAACGAGGACTGTGGCTCCGAGGTCGTCCAGTCGCGCTTTAATCCGTGGCTCGGTGAGGCTGGCGTTGATCTCTTTGTTGAGCAACTCCACGATCGTGGCCGGAGTGCCGCGAGGCGCACCGATGCCTTGCCAGCCGATGCCCTCATATCCCGGCACGAATTCTGCGATCGCCGGAATATTTGGCAGCGCCTCCACTCGCTTCGCTGCGGTCACCGCCAAGGCACGGAGCGTGCCCGCCCTGACGTGCCCGATCGAGGTCGCGAGAGTGTCGAACATCAGCGGTACCTGACCGGCGAGCAAATCGGCCAGTGCCGGTCCGCCGCCGCGATACGGCACATGCTGCATGTCGACACCAGCCATTATCTTGAACAGCTCGCCATAGACATGCTGCGCGCTAGCGACCCCGCCCGACGCCATGTTGACCTTGCCGGGGTTCGCCTTGGCATAGGCGATCAACTCGGGCACTGACTTGGCCGGGAACGAAGGATGGACCACCAGGATGGCCGAGGCCTGATAGATGCTCGCGATCGGCACAATATCGCGGACAAAATTGAAGCTGAGATTGTCGTAGAGGCTCACGCTCCACGCATTGGCGGATGACATTTGCAGCAGCGTGTAGCCATCCGCGGGAGCACGCACGACAAACTCGGTGCCGATATTGCCGCCTGCGCCCACCCGATTTTCAACGATGAACGGCTGACCGAGTCGTTCGCTGAGCGATTGACCAATCAGGCGGGCGTAGAGATCGACCACGCCACCCGCCGGAAACGTCGCGATCAATCGAACCGGCCGCGACGGATAGGCTTGCGCCCTCGCGATGTACGGCGCGAACGGCAACGTGGCGGCGCCCGTGGCCAAATGCAGGAATTTTCTGCGACCAAGTTTCATGGTGGTCCTCCCAATTACGGGCCCATGGATGCCGGCGTTCATTGCCCGGCTTCAAAGAGTTTTCAAATTTGAATGCCCACCCACCGATGCATCAACAGGGCATCGGCCTACCCGACAATCACGCTACCGCAAACCCCTTACGGTCGTAAAAGAGGCACACGTCGGCCTCTGGCACTTAGCGGACATGCGCGAAACCCATCGCCGTGACCATGGCTGGATGATGGGTTTCGCTTCCGCCTTCGCGCTGACGCGCTTCGGCCGGACAGGTCGCTCAAGCCATCCTACGCGCTATTCGATGACCTCGTCGGCAGCCAAAAGAAGACCAGGAGGCACCGTAACGCCAAGCGCCTTGGCCGTCTTGAGATTAACGACCGTCTCGAACCTTGTCGGCGTCTGCACCGGAAGATCGGCCGGTTTGTCACCGCGTAGGATCCGGTCGATGTAAGATGCCGCCTGTCGCATCTCGTCGACGCGATCCGTGCCGTAAGACATGAGGCCGCCAGCCGAGACCAGGTAACCGAAGGCATAGACGGCCGGCAGACGATGCCGCGCCGCAAGTGCGATGATGAGTTCGCCATGGGCGGCGGTCAAAATATCAGGCGGCACGATTAGTCCACTGTCCGGCACGCGCGCGAAATCCTCGATCACATTCGTGAGTTCGGTAACATTCTTGACGGGACGTGGCACAAGCTCGATGGCGAGCGCGGCGGCCGGAGCTTGCGCCGCACGCAGGTAAAAATCATAGGAATTGATTTCGGGATTGGCCACAAAGGCGGCGCGTTTGATTCGGGGGGCAACCTCCTTCAGCATCGAAAGCCATTTGCCGGCGATGCTCGGTTCAAAGGTCGTAAGACCTGTGAGGTTGCCGCCTGGCCGGGCCAGACTGGCGATGAAACCGGAACCAATCGGGTCACTGAGACTGACGAACACAATCGGGATTGTGCGGCTCTCCCTCTGCAACGCGGCGGCAACCGTTACCGTATGTGCGAGGATCACGTCGGGCTGCAATGCCACGAGCTCATTCGCGAGCGCCTGCACACGAGCGCCGGCCGGTGCGTAACGATAGTCGATGCGGATATTGCGCCCCTCCGACCATCCGCGCCTTGCCAGACCCTGACGCAGCGCCGTTAGCCGCGCTATCATATTCGCGTCGTCCTCGGCGAGGCCCACGAGCACGCCGATACTCCGCATCCGCTCGGACTGCTGCGCACGCGACACGACCGGCCACATCGCCGCCGCGCCGCCAACGAGCGTGATGAACTCTCGCCGTCGCATGGGTCCTAGTCGCCGTTTTTGAGGCAGCTCGCGGCCATGCAATGCGCTTGACCGCACATCACCCTACGCTGTTTCGGGACCCAATGCCCCATGTCCGAGTTGGGAGTACCTCAGATCGAGCATATGTTTTCCGCTTGGCCCCGACTGGTGCGCAGCCGTCGGCGCTAGCAAGTAGCCCGGATGAGCGAAGCGATATCCGGGACTCGCCTAATCCCGCATGTCGCTTCGCTCATGCGGGCTACAAAGCTTCCGATGGCGCATGCGTCCCGGCTCGAATGCGCGCGATATCGCGGCGCCATGAATCAACGAGCACATCCCGCTCAGGATCGTCCCCCCGGTCTCTAACACGTCGCTTGCGAAACGCGAGCTCATGTTGAGCATTCACGAGCGCCGCGGATCGCTTCGGATGAAGCTCATCGATGCGCCGAGTCCGTATCATCCGATCCGCAACGACATCGCGATATTCGCCGGGACTCAAAGATTGTCCAACTTCAGAGGCAAGCTCCTCTCTGATGACCCGTCGTTCCCACCGACCACTACGCCACAGTGCGATCGCAACGATAAGCAAGAACGGCGCGAATGTGGCTGCTTGTATAGCGCTTCCCGCCCAAAAGGCCTGCCAGAATCCAAGATCGGCAATGATGTCGCGTTCGAACTCGCGACCGAGTGGCTGTCCCTCGGAAGCGCTACCCAGTGCAGCCAGCAAGGGCAACGCGTTGTTGAACATATGCGCCGCAATGGCAAGCAAGAGCCCAATGAGAGGTGCGAGGATTCGAAGCCACACGCGCTGCGTCTGCGCTGCTAGTCCCAGGAACAGTCCAAACATACCGGTGAAAAGTGCGTGCCCGCCCAGCCCAAATAGCGCATAGCGCAAGCCCAAATGCAGGTTGTAGGGCGCAACGCCCCACTCGGCATAACCCTTTGCAACATACAGGGGAGCCTCGAACCAATTGAAGCCGGCTCCCACCAGCGCGCCGTAGACAAAACCGTCGCGCATGTTGTCAAATTCGTCGCGGAGCAGCCAAAAGATCAAGCCTACACCAGCCGCCTTGGTGAGTTCTTCGATGATCGGAGCTGATAGCGGCGCGGCGATGAGCATCGCTGCATTCGGTCCGAGAATCTCAGCCACAAGCGGATTGAGGGCAACCCACCGATCGACCAACCGGAAAAAAGCCGTGTTGAACGGAAGCGACAAAGCCGTAGCGATGCAGCCGCCCCAAAGAAACGCCGCCGCCAGCAGCCATGGATTCTCGCGCTCGCGACGGTCGAGAAACCGAATTAGCATCAATGGCACGACGGAAAGCGCGGTCGATACGATGAGCGCGCGAAAGAATATCATCAAGACATCAGCATCCATGCGTGAGAACAAGCTGAAGTGTAGCAAGCTCGCGGATATGAGGATTGCTGCGAGGCCTACGTCCACAGCGCGACACGGCCGTGACTTTCGCAACGGTGGCGCCGTTTCAAGTCGATCGCTCGGAATTGAGGTGGTCAAGCGTGCACCTTGCTTCTTCAGTCGTCACGCGAACGAGCAACGAATGCATTTGTTCCAATGGACGAGCAATACTACCCCAAAGCGGACATCGCCCAGTCTCTTCCAGAATACCTATGCGACCCGCTACGATGCCTGGTCCAAGCGAAGGGGCGGACATGAAGCGGCGGGAATTTCTGAGTATTGTCGGTGGTGCAGTGGTGCTCCCGCTCACCTTGCCGTCCGTTGCGGGTGCGCAACAGAGCGAGCGCCCACGCATTGTCGGTCTGTTGACGCCGTCGGACCCTGACGGGCGCCGCCGCGCATTGCTTCAGGGCCTCGAAAAACTGGGGTATCGCGAGGGCCAAAATATCGCACTTGAGGTGCGTTCAGCTGACGGCAAGCTTGAACGGTTGCCCTCGCTTGCCACCGAATTGGTTCACACCGGAGCCGAGGTCATCGTCACACTCCAGACGCCCGGAACGCAGGCTGCCATCGACGCCAAAACAACAATCCCGATCGTGATGGCGCTGGTTGGGGATCCGGTTGGCTCCAGGTTTGTGCCAAACCTGAATCGTCCGGGGGGCACCGTCACCGGTGCGTCAAACGCTGCGGGCCAGATCGCAGGAAAGCGGCTGGCGGTCCTGAAGCAAGCTATCCCCACCGCGCGGCGTATTGCCGTTTTCACACATCCAGACGATCCCATCAGGATCCCTCAGCTTCGCGAAGTCGAAGAAGCCTCCGGCACCCTTGGTATCGAGACAAAAGTATTTCCGGTCGTCGAATCACGCGACGATATCGAGCGTGCGATTGCCGCCGCCGTGGAATGGAAAGCGGACGCGGTGTTTCGGATCCTCGCCCAAGCCGGCGCACCGTTCTCCAAATTTCAGGCGGAATTGTTGCTCCGGCATCGCCTGCCAGGAATGCTCGGCACCCGGATCGATGTCGAAAACGGCGGCCTGATGTCCTACTACGCCGACCTGTCCGAGCACTGGAATCAGGTTGCTGGCTACGTTGACCGCATCTTGAAAGGTGCGGCCCCAGGGGAGCTTCCGGTCGCGCTGCCAACGAAATTTCAGCTTGTGCTGAACCTCAAGACGGTCCGAGCGCTCGGCCTCACAATACCGGCAGGCGTGCTGGCGATCGCGGACGATGTGATCGAGTAGGACGTCGATGTCGGGAGTAGCCCGGATGAGCAAAGCGATATCCGGGACTCGCTTGGCGCAATGCCGCTGGTCGCAGCGGGACAATCGTTCCCGGATTTCGCGGCCTCGCCGGCCGCTCATCCGGGCTACGCTTGCTGTCAATGTCAGCAACGCGAGCAACGCACCCCACGCGGTCGGCGGGGCAATGTTTTTGGCTCCCCAAGTGTGCCAAGATGCCAAGAGCGAGGGGGGTCGAGAGAGAAGGAGAATTGCTATGCGATGCAAGCTCCACTACTCGGTTGTCGCAATCGCACTCGTCGCCGCCTTCGGGAGCAGCGCTGCGCAAGCGCAATTTAGATTGAAAAATGCGGCCGGCGCGACAAATACCACCAATATGCGGCCCTGGACCACGACCCACGCCGGCTCGAATCGCCCTGCGCAGCCTGGCAAATATGTTTTCACCACAACACCAGATCCAACTTCCGCGAAAGGTTATGTCGGTCGTAATGACGGCTACGTGCAGCAATCAACACAGGGCGGGCCGCGTCAATCGTTGCAGGGACGCACCACGAAGAAGGGTTCGGACGCTATTCGATCCACTCCCGCCGTTCAGCTAAACCGGTTCTCGAACACGCAAGCCAAACCACAGGGCCAGGTTCGCTCGCAAATGATGTTTACGGTAGGACACATCAACGGCCATTAGCCGGCGTGGGGCATTTGGGTTCGCGCCATTATCGTTTTGGTCGCCTCGCGGGACAATCGTTCCCGGATTTCGCGGCCTCGCCGGCCGCTCATCCGGGCTACGCTTGCTGGCGGTGGCCTAGTTGAGCATCGCCAATGCCAGAAGCGTTACGGCGGCCGCGATGAACGCCAGCGCGTAGCTTATGAACTCATGCTGTGCTTCGGTTCGCGGAAACATGGATACCCTCCCGATCGACTGGCCCCGTCTTATTTGTCGATCGAGAAGGCGTTTAGGTTCACGCGCCGGCAACCATGCCCCGAACGCTATTGGTGCGCTCGTGTTCGTCCAATCACCGCCTGCGAGGTAAGTGGTCAAGACGACCGGCGCCCCCGCTCTGCTCGATCTGGACAGTGTGCCCGGCGCGCCGGAGACCCCATTCCGTAATGCGAACCGCGATCGGCCAGGCTATCCCGAATGCGCTAAGAAAGAGCAGAAGAAACGTCATCAAGCCGAGGGTTGGGTACTGATAATCAACCAGCCGGCTGATCAAGAACCCAAGGAACTGCACGGCAATGGTCGTCAGAACGTAAATAACGAGCAAAACTCCTGCCTGCATGGTCTAGTCTCCCCTGCGACGTCCTGCCGCACTTAAGCGCCTTGACGCGCACGGAGTCCAGCCCAAACCGGCCGCAAAGGCCATTTACCGCTTGGCTCGCCTCCCTAAACGGCCACCGCGGTGACGCCCTCGAAAGGGCGGCTGATCCTCTGCACTGTGCGGGGTCAACCCTAAACCGCTCCGAGATCTGAATCCCTGGACGGGCTTGGCCAAAGCCTCACGGATTCGTTGCCTTAGCTCAGCGGCGATCAGTGGCCGCCCAAGCCGTTTGCTCTCATCCACGCACAACCAGCCGCCCATCCGGGCGGCGTTTTTCATTGAGGAGGCCGCATGGGCCGCTCATTCATGCGCCGCTCGCCTGGGTGCGGCGCATGAAGCGCCGGATCAGAACTTATAGTTGATTCCGCCGCGGGCGATGTTGCCCTTGAAGGCAACGCTCGATGCCGTTGTGATGCCGAAGAACGGGTTGCCCCCTATGTTGCGTTGCAGGAGCTGCGGCAACAGATAGCTCAGGGTGCCGAGATCATAATGGAGATATTCTCCCTTCACCGTCCAGTGCGGCGCGAACATCCACTCCAGTCCGCCGCCGACGGTCCAGCCCCACAGATCGTTCGAGGCCGAGGCGGTCGCCGTCGGAGACGGGCCGCATCCGCACAGCCCGCCAACCGTCGCAGTGAGCGTCGTGCTGGAGGTCACGTGGCCATAGGCCAAGCCGCCGGTGGCGTAGACCAATAACGGATCGGTCAGCGTGAAGCCGATCCGACCTCTCACCGTGCCGAGGAAATCCAGCTTTTCGCTCGCCGATGCGGCGATGATCGCACTATTGGCAGGCACTATTCCCGGTGCTGCCGCCGTGTTGATTTGGGCCGCTGAGCCCGATATGCCGGCGGCCGAAAAATCGGCCTCGACGCCCCAGACCCACCGGCCCATTTGCCAATTGTAGCCAATTTCGCCGCCGCCGATGAATCCGCTCGCGTTGGTATTGAAGTGCCCCGGAGCAGCAGCCACGACTGCGGCCTCAAACGCTGGACAGCCACTGAGGGAAAGATTGCACAAGCTTGAGGTGACCGCGGAGTTGGTCCCTTTCCGCGACCACCCGCCGCCTGCGGTCACGCCGATGTAGAACCCGGTCCAGCCATGAATGGTCGCCGCCGGCGCAGCTTTGAATACCGGAATGGCCGCGGCGTTGGCAGAGAAGGCGCCATCCGATGAGATCGCCCGTTCCCGTGGCGCAACGCGTCCAGCCAGCGCGGCGCTTTTCCTTGTCGGATTGACGCGCTCGCGCAGCGTCGCGTTTTCCCGGCGCAGTTGGGCATTTTCTCTTTCGAGCGCCGCAAGCCGCGCCGCGGAGTCATCGGACAAAGCCGGTTGCGCAATCGCGCCGCTGGTGAGCGCGGTAACGGTAAGCAGCAAACATGTCAGGTGCCGCATGGATGCCCCCTATGTCCAAGAGTTCAGTCACGATCCAGTCTAGATCGTTCCGATAGCCCCTGTCAGGCGAGGGCTCCACAGATTGTTTCGACTTCGGTGCGCCGTCATCCGGCCGCGCGGCCCGCAACCCGCCGCCCGACGGGGGCGGCATTTTTCATTGAGGAGGCCACATGGGCCGCCCCTGGGAACACAGCAACCAGATCGAGTGGAATAACAACGGCGCGCAGGCCATCGGCGCCACCGCCACCTTCTTCGCGGGCGGCACCACCACGCCGCTGACGGTCTATCAGGACGCCAGCAAGTAGCCCGGATGAGCGAAGCGATATCCGGGACTCGCTTGGCCTAATTTGGCTGAAGTTGCTGAGTTCGAAAACGCCCGTGTTCAAACACAACGAACAAACAGACGGAATACTTCTCGCTTATCTTATTCCACTCGACGGACATGCGTGAGACGCTCACTTAAGAGCGAAGTTGGTGAAGGCTTGAAACAATCCAAGCTGGTTGGCCTTCATCAAATCGTACTCGATATGGCAGCCAACCCATCTCGCGGATTTTGATTGAGACCTCCGCGGGTTGTTCGGCTTCACAGGCAAATATCCGGGATTTTATCAGCTTGCCTTCCAGCTCAATCATGACGGGACAACGCCGCAACCTCTTCGCACGCATGAAACTCAGCCCCCACTACGCTACGCGGGGATACTATCCGGGAATCCTGAAAAGGAAAATTGGATTTCGGTCTTGGCGAACGACAGGTATCGCAAGCGTGTCGGCCTTTGCTTAATTTTGCAGCAAGTAGGACCCGCCTGCCGCAATCCCGCATATCGCTTCGCTCATGCGGGCACCATGCTGCTCGGCGTGGCCATTAACCGGATAACGACACGACAAGGCTGTAGGCCACCCATAACAGCACCGCGCATCCTACGACCCCGAAGCCATTCAGTTTTTTCGATTGCGGATAAACGAACCCGTTCCGAATGATACGGTAGGCCAACCAAAGCAAGCCGATCGCGGGCAAGAGCGTCATTCTTGTTAGACGCCAATCGTGGCCTCGGAGGTTCAATGCGCTAGCTCGGATTGAGCAACGCGAATTCCGAGAGCATAATCCGATCAAGGGTTCACCTCTCGCTTGCTGACCGGATCGCATGCCTTCGCTCCTGCAAAACCACATCGCGGTCGTGACCGGTGCCGGCTCCGGCATCGGCCGCGCCATTGCGCTCGGCTACGCGCGCGAGGGCGCCCGGGTCGTGCTGCTCGACGTCAACGAACAGGCCGCAGCCGACGCGGCGAAGGAGATCGGCGCGGCCGGTGGCAAGGCCGATAGCTTCGCGCTCGACGTCACCAAGCGCGACGACTGCGTGGCGATGGCCAAAAAAGTCGCCGGCGAGGTCGGCGCAGTCTCGATTCTGGTCAACAACGCCGGCATCAACCGGAGGAACGCCATGACGACCGACGCCGTCATCAAAGACTGGCACGACATCCTGGCCGTCAACCTCAACGGCGTATTCAACGTCACCCACGCGTTCCTGCCGGCGCTCCGCGCCGCCAAGGGGCGCGTCGTCAACATCGCCTCGATTCAGTCCTTTGTGCATGTGCGCACGCCGAATTCGGCGGCCTACACCACCTCGAAGCACGGCGTGCTCGGCTTCACCCGCGCGCTCGCGGCCGAACTCGGCAAAGACGGCGTGCGGGTCAACGCGATCGGCCCGGGCCTGATCGAGACGCCGTTGAACGCCCAGGTGCGCGCCAACAATCCGGAGCTGGTGAGGATCTTCCTCGACCACACCCCGCTCGGCCGCGCCGGCAAGCCGGAAGACATCGTTGGACCCGCGATCTTCCTGGCCTCCGACCTGTCGGCCTATGTCACCGGCTCGATCGTGATGGCGGACGGCGGCTATCGGGCAATCTGAAGCCCGTAGGATGGGTTGAGCAATTGCGAAACCCATCGGCGGGCGAGCAACGTCGGCGGAATTTCGACGCCGATCGCTTTGGCGGCTTGCAGCAAGCCGTAGCCCGCATGAGCGCAGCGATATGCGGGACAATCGTTCCCGGATTTCGCGGCCTCGCCGGCCGCTCATCCGGGCTACGCTTGCTGAAGCGCGGCCGTAGGGCGGATCGGCGACGTAACCTGTCAATCATCGGCGCGACGTCGTGGCGGGTTACGCTTTCGGCTAACCTACCTTCGGCCCTAAATCCAGACGTCGTTCTTGGCCATTCGCTCGCCGCCCTCATGGCCGAGGCCCTTCAACGCCCCTATCGCAGCCGCTACCATGCTTTGCTCTGAGCCTGGGGGTCGGATATGCGGCGGCGCGAGTTCATCACTGTGCTTGGCGGCGCAGCCGTCGCATGGCCAGTCGCGGCGCGCTCGCAGCAGTCCAAAGTACCTCGAATAGGCGCGCTCTACATAGGCCTGGCAGACGCCGAAGTGATTCAAGCACGAACTCCGCGAGGGATTGCGGCAACTTGGTTATACGGAAGGAAAAAATATTGCGTTTGAGTTTCGTTCCGCGGATGGAAAGCTTGATCGGCTTCCCGGACTTGCGGCCGAGCTAGTCCGCCTGAAGGTCGATGTGATCGTGCCACTATACGTCCCCAGCGCGTTAGCGGCGAAGCAGGCCACGCGCCAAATTCCGATCGTGATCATCGCGGCCGATCCTGTCGAAACTGGCATAGTTCCCAGCTTGGCGCGCCCAGGCGCGAACATTACCGGCGTGTCCCTGATGTCCGCCGTATTCGTTGGAAAATGTGTTGAACTGTTTCATGACATGATGCCCGCTGCACAGCGACTGGCTGTTCTCACCAACGCGGCTGATGCGTTATTTGCCAAGCTGGTTCTCGAACACGTTGAAGTTGCCGGTCGGCTTGCAGGTATCAAGATCCAGCCCATCACGTTGCGCGGCCCCGATCAGGACCTTGAGGTTGCTTTTGCGGCTATGAAGAAGGAGCAGGCAGACGCAGTTGTGATTTAGGGGAGCTTGTCGACCAATCGTATCGCTGATCTTGCCCGTGAGTACCGTTTGCCGGCGGCTTCCAGCACTCGCGCCTTTGTCGATGCCGGCGGTCTGATGTCATATGGCGCAGACGGCCCAGCGTTATTTCGGCTCGGCGCCAGGTTTGTGCATCAGGTTTTGCAGGGCCGGCAACCGAACGAATTGCCTATCGAGCAGCCGACAAAATTTGAGCTGGCCATCAACCTGAAGACGGCCAAGGCGATGGGCCTGACGATTCCAGAATCGTTCTTGCTTCGAGCCGACACACTGCTCGAATGATCTGCAGCAGCAAGTAGCCCGGATGAGCGAAGCAATATCCGGGACTTGCCCGGCGCAATCCCGCATGTCGCTTCGCTCATGCGGGCTACATGCTAGCTTGCCTCGGCGAGTTCCTGGACAAAATTCTTCAGTGCGGCGGCGTCGAACGGCTTGCGAAGTATCTTTAAGCTCGACGGCGCTGTTTGCAAAACCTCGCTGTAACCGGTCGTCAACAGAACCGGCAAGGTGGGATATCGCGAACGGACCTCAGCCGCGAGCCCGATGCCATCGATTGATCCAGGCATGACAATGTCGCTGAACACAAGATCGACCGCCGTTCCGCCGGCGAGCAGTTTCAATGCTGCATCCGCCGAATCCTCGTAAATGGTGCTATAGCCGAGCTGCTCGAACAGCGACGACGTGACTTCTGCGACCTCGGCGCTGTCGTCAACAATCAGTACTTTGGGTCGCTGTGAATGCGGATCATTGATCGCGGGCGCCGACAATTTCTTGTCGGGCCGACACGGCAAATAAATTGTGATTGCCGTACCTTCGCTGAGTTTGCTTTCCGCCGTGACCGTTCCGCCAGCTTGATACGCAAAGCCGTGAACCTGCGACAAACCGAGACCGGTCCCTTTGCCAACTTCCTTTGTCGTAAAATACGGGTCGAATATTTTCGGAAGGAGATCGGACGGAATGCCCGTGCCGGTATCGGTGCATTCGATAGCCACGAACGGTCCGATAGACTGCGCATCGGTGACTTCGTGATCTGCGGGCGCCAAGTCCACCGATAAAGTGAAAACGCCGCCGTTTGGCATGGCATCGCGTGCGTTCACGGCAATATTGACGATGGCGAGCTCCAACTCGGCGAGATCGACCTCGACCGGCCAGAGGTCAGGTGCGATTTTTTCATTGTACACAATATTTCCCCGTAACGAACTTTCGATCATCGGCCGCAAGTTCTTGATGCAGACAGCCAGGTCAATCGTCGTCGGGCTGAGATGCTGGCGACGTGAGAATGTCAAAAGTTGACGGGTGAGCGCCTCTCCTCGTTTGGCGGCGATTTGTATCGCCTCGATGGCGCGTGGCAACTTGGGATCGAGCAGCCGCCGGAAGGTCTCGGCGTTTCCTCCGATGATCATCAATAGATTGTTGAAGTCGTGCGCGATGCCACCCGTCAATTTACCGATGGCCTCCATCTTTTGCCCCATGACCAACTGTTCGCGAGCCTCAACCAGTTTTTCCTGGGCATCACGTCGTTCAGTCAGGTCACGCAAGACGTTGGCAAAACCGACCAGATTTCCAGCAGAATCACGAATTGACGACACCGATCCTGTCACGAAAAACAAGCTGCCATTCTTTCTGATGCGCCATCCTTCGACCTGATGCTTGCCCTTTTGCGTGGCCGCTCGCAATGTGCGGCTTGGTTCGCCAGCAAAACGATCCTCCTGCCGATAGAAAACTTCAAAATGCAGGCCGATCATCTCTTGCGCGGAATAACCCAGGATTTGCAGCGCGGCGCTGTTCCAGCTGACCACCTGTCCGGCAGCGTCGAGCGCAAAAATGGCGTGATCCTCCACGCCCTCGAGCAAAATTTGAAAATGCTGCTTTGCAGTATTGAGAGCCGACGTCGTCTGATCAACGCGGCGCGTTAGATGGTCCTGCGCAGTGCGTAATCGAGCTTCCGTATTCTGGCGAATAGCAACACCGGCGGCCAGGATGAGGGCCGGGATTGTCGTGCTTAGAGTGAGCGCGAACAAGAGCAGCAGCGATTTATTCACGTCTCGTTTGGAAAAAGCGCCGGTGCCCGACGCATAGCCGCATATCGCCATCCAACAAAAAATACTGGCGGCCGTGGCAACGGCACGCTGGTTGCCGCTCAAACCAGCCCACAACAAAGGCAACACAAAAACAAATCCCAACAACTCTCGGTTCAAGTTGAGTTGATTGGACCCGCCAGCGAGCTCAATGACCGGACCGAAAGCAAGGCCTCCGATCGCCACCGATGCGACGATGATTGCCAATGTTTCCAGCAGGCGCCAACGAGTTAGGTCCTGCCGCGACGCGGTCGCCCAAAGCAGAATGAGCGGCGTCACGAGAAACATGCTCGCTGCATCGGCCAGCCACCACTTTAGCCAATGGGCGGCATCGATAGCAGCAGCATCACCATTTTCGATGACAAGACTGCCAACCGCAATGAACGAACTGAGCAGCGCGGTTGGGAAAAAGGCGACCGTTGTAAACTTTGCGATGCCAATGGGACTTGCGAACGGCATGTGACCATTGGACCAGTAATTCAGCAGCCTTGCTCCGGCCATCGATGCAATGAGGGTGCCGATACCGGCGACAGCCGAGCTGATAAACGACGATCCCACCATGACGTGAAAGGCGCAGTAGCCCGCCAGCAATGCCGGCACGATTTTATCGCCGCGAAGCAGCACGAGTGAAAGCGCGAAGCCGGATGGAGGCCACAATGGTGTTGCGACCGCATTGATGGCTGGCAGCAGATACAGAGATGCGGTCAGACCAAAATAGGTCACGGCCAAGATCAGGGATTCGAGCAAGTAAGTTGCAGTACGGAGCTGGTCACGACCGGCAGGAATAATAGCCTTCACGAATCCTGCGATATTCATTGAGATAAGGCCCCACACCCGTGGCTACCGAGTTTCGCCCTTTTTCGGACATAAAAAAGGCAGGTCCGCTTCGCCGTTGCGCCGCTGAGCTAACAAGCCCGTGGGATGGGTTGAGCAATTGCGGAACCCATCGCTGTGACCTTGGCCGGATGATGGGTTTCGCTTCCGCCTTCGCGCTGACGCGCTTCGGCCGGACAGGTCGCTCAACCCCTCCTAGGGACTGCATGTCCGCTTACCCCAATAGCGGACACTGATTGGCAGCTCCGCCTCAGACCGCTTCCGTCCAGCTTTCCGAAAATGCCAACGCCGATGTCGAAAAGGGCCGCCCCTCACGCTCCCGCGGCCAGGATCGCCCGTTGGCCTCGACGCCGTTACGGACGAGGCGCGTGCCGAGCGCTGGGATCAACACAGTGCATACCCCGTAGCGCCGGTTGGGAATCTGGTTCGGCTGCGAGTGGATGAGCAGCGGCTCGCCGATATCGAACCAGGTGAGTGAGATGTCTTCGCCGTGCGACCTGATGTGCTCAGTCCAGAAGTAGCGGGGATCTCCAGCTTTGGAGAATTGCGCGTCCGCACAGGGGATCGTTGTGTCGGAAAGTTCAGCATTGAGCATACCTTGCACGGTTGACTGCAGCCACCGCGCCATCGCGATGTTGTCGGAGTAAATGCGCCAGCGCCCTTCCGTCAGCTCGCTTTTCAGGTAGAGGACGTGGCCGGGACCAGCTGGCGAGAAGATGATCCGCCAATAGCTCGCGTCTGTTGAGTTCGGCTCGCCGTCCTTCGGGCTCAAGCGTATAAATGGGTTCTCGCCCGTTAGGATCGTTTTGTTGGGATCGGCAATGCTCATGGTACTGGTCTCCGCTCATGGCGGGCCTTATAGGCCACGTCCGGTTTACCCTTGAAAGCAGACATTCGGCTGACACGCTGGCATGTCCGATCAGTGTCCATAGCCGACATTCCGCGCCGCAGCGAGAAGCATCGTTATTCGATCACCTCATCGGCGCGAGCGAGGATATCCGCTGGGACTTTCAGCCCCAGCGCTTTCGCAACCGTCACGTTGACCGCCATGTCGAACTTCGTGGGCTGCTCGACAGGCAGATCGCCTGGCTTCGCGCCGCGCAGAATCTTGTCCGCGTAATCGGCGGCGCGCCGGAACAGGTCCGGGAAGTTGGGTCCGTAGGAGATGAACCCGCCGGTCGGGAGAAAGGTTTGATTGTTAAGCATCGTCGGCAGCCGCGCGCCCAGCGCCAGGATATTGATGCGGTTTTGGAACACGTTGGTCAGATTGTCGGCGCAAACGTATAGGGCCTGGGCTTTGCCCGTAAGCGTGGCGAAGGCTGGCGTGATGTCCTCGGGCTTGCGGACCTCCAACATGTCGACGATGTCGACGCCGAGTGCGCGGGCGGCCGTCCGAATCTCGGCCACCTCCTGTGCGGAGCCGAAAAAATTGACGTTGGTCAAGACCGCCAAGCGGCGGAAGTCCGGGATAACGTCGCGCAGGAGTTCGAGCCGCTTGCCAACAAGCTCGGTCGACTGGGACGACAGGCCGGTGACGTTACCTCCCGGCCGCGCCAGCGCGGCCACCAGACCCCGGCCAACCGGATCGGCGTCGAGCGTAAAGACAATCGGGATGACCGACGTCGCCTGCTTCATCGCAGGCGTCGCGACCCCGGACGACACGATGACGTCAACCTTGAGCCGGACAAACTCGGCAGCGGCTTCGGCGTAGGTTTCGCTCCGCCCCTCCGCCCAGCGATATACGATCGTCGCGGTACGGCCATCGATCCAGCCGAGTTCGCCCAGACGCTGGACGAAGGCGGCGGTCCATGGGCCTCCGCCCGATGCCGAGGTATTTCCGAAGAACCCGATGGTCGGCAGTTTGCCCTTCTGCTGCGCGCGCGCGGCGAGCGGCAACGCTGCCGCTGCTCCGCCCGCAAGACCGATAAACTCCCGCCGCCTCATGCCCGTCCCCAAGCCACGTCATGTGGCGCAGAACATAGCAAGTAGCCCGGATGAGCGAGCGATATCCGGGACTCGCCTGGCGCTGTCTTAACGTTTTGTCTTCGGCTGATCGCGTCGCATATCACGAAACTCTTTCGGCCCCTTCAGCAGCCTGCGTTTCCGGCTTTCCCGTTCTTCAGATGTTGCGGAGCGATCGGCGTGCCGGTCGATGACCTCGCCAGCGAGCTCGGCTGCCTTGCGCTGTTTTTTGCGCTGGACGGGGCGCTTGGTGCGCACGCCTCGAATGGCCCCGCCTTCATTTTCCCAACGCTGAGTGGAACGTTGGCTTGGGTCGTGTCTGCCCTTTGGGCGCTTGTCCACCATGCCACCAATATGACGCCGTTCGCCGCGGCGGGCTAGAGCATGATCCCGAAAAGTGGTAACCGGTTTTCGGAAAAGATCATGCTCAAACAAAGAACTAGATCGGGATGACGATTTGAAGAAAAGTCATCCCGATCTAGGTGCGATCACCGGCGAAAACGCCTGCTATTTCGCGTCATTCGCGACGACGCAGCAAGTAGCCCGGATGAGCGAAGCGATATCCGGGACTCGCCTTGCGCAATCCCGCATGTCGCTTCGCTCATGCGGGCTACAGGCTAGATGATCTTCGCCCCACGCCTGACCACGGCGATTTCAACCATGTGCATATCCGCATGACAGATTCGCCAAAGGAGCGTATCGTTTGCGCGGCAATTAAAGGGAGGGGCAAATGACATTGGAGCGGACAGTTCTTTTGATTATCGGAGTCGTGGTTCTCGGCTCAGTGTTGCTGGGCGTTTATCACAGTGTCTATTGGCTATGGGTGACCGGGCTGATGGGCGCTCACCTCATTCAGGCGGGGTTTACCGGCATGTGTCCGGTTGTGGCTGCGCTCAAAAAAATGGGCTTCGAGCAACGCGCCGGTTTCGCCTAGCAAGTAGCAAGTAGCCCGGATGAGCGAAGCGATATCCGGGACTCGCCTGGCGCAATCCCGCATATCGCTTCGCTCATGCGGGCTACAGGCTACCTACGGGCTATCGCAGCTTGAGCGAACACCGAGCTATCGGGGCCGTGGGGAGGCGACCATGATCATAAGACAGTCGATTCTAGCGGCGTTCGTCGGATTGATGCTGGGGTGCTGTCCGGCGGTGGCGCAGGTTTCGGGCGCAGCTGAGGCCTGCACGGCACGGTGCGAGCAGCAAGCATGCCAAACCGCGCGCATCAGCAAAGGCGAGTGTCGGTTGCGATGCGCGACCCGCTGCAAAGAGGTTGGCAGCAAAAAGAAGAAATCGTGACACGCATTGCTCGCTATGAGCCTTGCCGGTTTTGACCCATCCCGGACAACAGGGCATCGACGGTCAGCACCCCTTCCTGAGACTGTATTGGACCCGATACCATAGAGCCTCTTGACCGGGGGCGGCATGACGAAACGCCGTGGTGCCAAGGACAAATCAGACAAGGCACGCGGGAAGCTCACCAGGCTTTCCCGGACAGCAAAAGTGTCGCGTCAAGCAACGCATCGGAAATCCACAACCGAGAGCCGGGAGCTCGCCGAAACGCGAAAGCAACTGTCTGAGGCGCTGGAGCAGCAGACCGCGACCAGCGAGGTGCTCAAGATCATCAGCAGCTCGCCGGGCGAACTGAAGCCGGTATTCGAGGCAATGCTCGACAATGCCGTCCGCATCTGTGGGGCCAAGTTTGCAAACCTCTGGCTTCGCGAGGGCGACCTTTTCCGCGTGGTCGCGACGCACGGCGCACCGGCTGCTTACCGTGAAATGCTGTTCCGTGCCGCCATCCGTCCCGGCCCGGACACCGGCCTCGGAATATTGCTGAAGACGAGACGGTTCGTACAGATCGACGACATCACCAAGGGCAAGGCCTACGCAGATCGTGATCCGCTGCGTGTTGCCACTGTTGAGCTCGGCGGCGGGAGAACTTTGGCAGAGGTGCCTCTGCTCAAGGATGGCGAGTTGATCGGCTCTATCAACATCTATCACCGGGAGGTCAAGCCTTTCACCGATAAGCAGATCGCACTGGTCCAGAACTTCGCGGATCAAGCCGTGATCGCCATCGAGAATACGCGGCTACTCAACGAGCTGCGCCAGCGCACCGACGATCTTTCCGAAGCGTTGGAGCAACAGACGGCGACCTCGGAGGTGTTGCAAGTCATCAGCCGTTCGCCCGGTGAGCTCGAACCGGTGTTCCAGGCCATGCTGGAGAATGCAACGCGCGTCTGCGAGGCCACATTCGGAGCGATGTACCTGTTTCAAGGCGATTCTTTCCGAGCCGTCGCTATCCACGGTGACGCGCCGGAAACTTTCGTGGAAGCCCGCCGGCAATATCCCGTGATCCCCCTCACCCCCAGGACAACCCTGGGCCGCGTGGCCGCCACCAAACAGCCGGTTCAAATCTCCGACGTCCAAGCCGAACCCGCCTACCACAGCACTCGCGCGCACGAAATCGGGGTTGAGAGGGGTGGACTTCGCACCGTCCTCTCTGTCCCGATGCTGAAAGAAGGCCAGCTGATCGGCGCTTTCAATCTGTTTCGCCAGGAGGTACGGCCCTTCACTGACAAACAAATCGAGCTGGTCTCGAATTTCGCGGCGCAGGCCGTCATCGCTATCGAGAACACCCGACTTCTCAGCGAACTGCGCCAGCGCACCAATGATCTCACCGAGTCGCTGGAGCAGCAAACCGCGACCAGCGAGGTGCTGAAGGTCATTTCAAGCTCGCCGGGAGCGTTGGAGCCAGTTTTCGAGTCCATTCTGGAGAATGCCACGCATATCTGCGAGGCCAAGTTCGGTACGCTGGTGCTACGCGAGGGTGACGCGTTTCGTCATGCTGCGTCCCATAACGCGCCTGCCGCGTTCGTCGAGGAGCGCCAGCGCAACCCTTTGGTTCATCCACATCCAAAAACCGGTCTTGGTCGCATCCTCGCGTCGAGGCAGGTGTACCACACGTCCGACGTTCGGACGGATGAAGCCTTTATCGAAGGTGTTCCAAGCACCGTTGCATTGGCCGACGCCGCCGGCGCTCGATCACTCCTCGTTGTCCCGTTGCTGAAGGACGACGAGGTGGCCGGAGCCATCGCCATCTTTCGCCAGGAGGTGCGGCCCTTCACTGACAAGCAGATCGAGCTGGTGCAGAATTTTGCCGCGCAAGCGGTGATCGCCATCGAGAACGCGCGGCTGCTCAACGAGCTGCGCCAGCGCACCGACGATCTCACGGAGTCTTTGGAGCAGCAGACTGCGACGTCGGAAGTGCTCAAGGTCATCTCCAGCTCGCCGGGCGACCTGGAGCCGGTATTTCAAGCCATGTTGGAGAACGCTACCCGCATCTGCGGCGCGACGTGTGGCACGATCTATCGCTATGACGGCGAGATGTTGCACCGCGTCGCCGGCGTCGGGACGCCACCCGAGCTAGTCGAATATCAGAAGCAGCGCGGGGCCTTCCGGCCGACGTCGGGAAGCTTTTTTGAAAAACTTCTTAAGTCAAAGGCGATTGGCCACCTTGAAGACGACGCGAACTCTCTGATCCCAACAGCCGCTGCGAGACTTGGAGGAGCGCGCTCGATCGCGGCGGTTCCGATGCTTAAGGATGGGACATTGGTCGGCGCCATCACGATGTTCCGTCAGGAAGTCCTGCCGTTCACCGACAAGCAGATCGAGTTAGTGCAGAACTTCGCCGCGCAGGCCGTCATCGCCATCGAGAACACGCGGCTACTCAACGAGCTGCGCGAATCGCTGCAGCAGCAGACCGCCACCGCCGACGTGCTGAAAATCATCAGCCGCTCTACATTCGACCTACAGGTCGTGCTCAACACGCTGGTCGAGTCGGCCGCCCGGCTCTGCGAGGCCGATATGGCAGCCACTTCGCGTCCGAAGGGAGACGTGTTCGAGCACCTCGCATCCTATGGCTACTCGCCGGAGCATATCCAATTCTTGAAAACGCATCCGATCCCTTCGGGTCGAAGTTCTGCTTCGGGGCGAGTTGTGCTCGAGGGAAAGTCGGTTCACATTTTGGACATTAGCGCCGATCCTGACTACACCTACGCGCTTGCTGACCAGAGCAAGTTTGAAGTGCGTACAATGCTTGGTGTTCCGCTCATGCGCGAGGGAACTGCAATCGGCGTGATTGTCTTGCAACGCAAGACTGTGCGGCCCTTCACTGACAAGCAAATCGAGCTTGCATCGACCTTTGCCGATCAGGCGGTGATCGCGATCGAGAATGTGCGGCTGTTCGACGAGATCCGGGACAAGAGCCGGCAGCTTGCCGAGGCGAGCCAGCACAAGTCGCAGTTCCTGGCCAACATGAGCCATGAGCTGCGCACGCCGCTCAATGCCATCCTTGGCTATACCGAACTGATCGCGGATGGCATCTATGGCGAGCCGACGGAGAAGATGTTTGGTGTCCTCAAGCGGCTCGAAAGCAACGGCAAGCACCTGCTGGGCCTGATCAATGCGGTGCTCGATCTGTCCAAGATCGAGGCCGGCCAGCTCACGCTTGACCTTGCCGATTACTCGCTCGGGGACGTGACCCAGACCGTCTACAACGCCGTTGAAGCGCTGGCGATCGACAAGAAGCTTGCGTTCAAGGCCGACCTGCCGCCGGGCCTGCCCCGTGGTCGCGGCGACGAACGCCGCCTGGCGCAGGTGCTGCTCAACCTGGTCGGCAACGCCATCAAGTTCACCGATGCGGGCGAAGTGGTCATCAACGCCAGCGCGAGCAACGGGACTTTCAATCTTTCGGTGCGCGACACCGGTCCCGGCATTTCCGCTGCCGACCAGGCTAAGCTGTTCCAGGAGTTCCAGCAGGCCGAAAATTCGCTGACCAGGAAGAAGGGCGGCACCGGTCTTGGCTTGGCGATCTCCAAGCGCATCATCGAAATGCACGGTGGGCGCATCTGGGTCGAGTCAGAGGTCGGCCGCGGTTCGACCTTCTTCGTCACCCTTCCGGTTCATGCGCAAATGCCACCAACGGATCCCGCAAGCTAAATGGAATGTCCGCTTGCGAGGGCCGTGGGCTAGATCGGGATGACTTTTCTTCGAGTTGTCATCCCGATCCAGCTTCTTGTGTGAGCATGATCCCTCGGGTCAAGCCCGAGGGCATGCTTTTCCGAAAACCGCTGCACACTTTTCGGGATCATGCTTTAGCGGCGGCCGTACATCGTGTACGCCCCGCCCCCGCACACCATCACGTCGAAGCCGGTCGGGTCGCCGTTCCACGTGCGTCCGGGCGCCGGGTGGCATCCTCGCGGAACCGGCAGGCAGCCGACCTGGGTACAGGCGATCTGGCCAGACGTGGCGCTGGGCGGCTTCGCATAATTCCGGGGCTTCTTCCTGGTTGCGGCTTCCGCCGAGGTGGCAACAAGAGCGAGTGCGGCAACGAACACAAACGCTTTCATGGGAACCTCACTTGAGTTTGTGAGACTTGAACGCACCAGGGGACAATATCGATCCCAGCCCGCCCCGCGCTGCACCACCGGCCAAACACCAATTGGGCGAGGCATAGGGTAGCGCTAAGGCGCGAAGCGCCGAGCCCACGCGTTTGGTGCGCTTCCGCCTTCGCGCTGACGCGCTTAGGCGGACAGGTCGGTGCGCGTGGGCTTCGCTTCCGCCTTCGCGCTGACGCGCTTCGGCGGAAGGTCGCTCAGCCCGCCCTACGACCAGCCGTTCCTCGCGGCAGCGTTGCAAGCGTATCGGCAGCCGAATTCGTTGGGTGTCACCTGGAGGTCACAGTCCACAAAAAGCGTCCGGCCAGAGCTATTGGAACTCGATCTTGGTGGGGACGCGGTGACGTCCGTTTAGGTTTTCACGCTATAGTGCGTGCCGATCGGAGCGATGCGGGCTGGAGCCCTGAGGCGGGGCTTGGGGGGAACGTGGTGATGCGACCTTCGTGGTGGGCAACCATTTTCGTTGGGGTCCTGACCTGCTCGGTCGCATATCTGCTTTTCAACGAGCCCTGGTTGCCAAATCGGTCACCGGACGTGTCGGTCGAGTCACGGCATCCGCCCGATGAACAATCGGACCGCTCGACGATTGCCAAGGATGAGGCGCGGCCGGACGTTGACGGAGCCGCGGCCGATTTGACGCCCGGTCGATTGCCCATGGCTCAGGACCAGGCGCGTCTGGAGGACACTGCCGACACCGCACCTGTCGAGTCCTCCAACCCGAAGGATACAAACGGGAGTCTCGCGTGGCTGGCTTACTATGCCTATTCGGAAATACCCCCCGAGACCAAGCCAGCGGATACGGTTCTCGACTTTCTCAAGGACGTCCCGCCCGGGACGCCGGTCGACGAAATCAAGCGGGTGGCAGACGTCTTGGGATTGGACGTCACCTTCCTGAAGGCGGTTGCAAAGGTCGAGTCCAACTTTGACCCCAAGCAGCGCACCGGTTCGTACATTGGCCTGTTCCAACTCAGCAAGTATGAATTCCGAAAGTATGGGTCGGGCGACATCCTTGTTGCGCGGGACAACGCTGTCGCATTCGCCTTGAAGTTCCAGACTGAAGCGATCCTGTTTGAGATGTTCACGCGCAAGAAGCCAACCTTGAATGACCTGTACCTCATTCACCAACAAGGGATTGGCGGCGCGGCAGAGCACATCAGCCAGCCCAACCGGCTGGCATGGCGATCCATGTGCGCGACCGACGAAGGCAAGCAAAAGGGCGAAAAGTGGTGCAAACGCGCGATCTGGGGCAATACACTTCCGGCACTCAAACGCGAATGGAAAAAAGTCGAAAACGTCACCTCGGCTGCCTTTGTCGGCATGTGGCAACAGCGCCTGTCGTATTTTTATTCGCGATATTCCGATACCGCCGCCGCCCGCTGATCGGTCTGAGAAAGCCGTGATCTGACACTTGATCCAAGCCAGCGCGAACAGGCATCCTCAACCCGCATGTTGAGTCGATTTTCGACGGGCCAATCCACAATGGCGATGCGACGTTGCGGCCCTCCCGCCGTGCTAACGCTCGCGGCGATGGCCGCCCTGACGGCGTTGACCGCCGACGCCGTCGCGCAACGGGCGCGCCCCGCGCCACCACCCAAAGAGGAAGTAGCGGCGCGCCATGCCGGTGAGCCGATCATGGCGATCGTGTCGATCAAGTCCCAGCAGGTCACGTTCTACGACGCCGACGGCTGGATCCTGCGCGCGCCGGTGTCGACCGGCACCAAGGGACGCGAGACGCCAGCCGGCGTCTTCGCCCTCGTCGAAAAGAAGGAGGACCACCGCTCCAACATGTATGACGATGCCTGGATGCCGCACATGCAGCGCATCACCTGGAATGGCATCGCGCTGCACGGTGGGCCGCTGCCCGGGTATGCGGCCTCGCACGGCTGCGTGCGGATGCCCTTCGACTTTGCGGCAAAGCTGTTTGACAAGACCCGGATCGGGATGCGGGTGATCATCGCGCCGAACGATCCGGCCCCGGTCGATTTTTCCCATCCGGCGCTTTTCGTCCCGAAGGCGGAGGCGATCGCGGCTGCGCCGGCACGCGCCGAGACGCTCGCCCGCGAGGCCATGGAGGCCGCCAAGGCGGCCGACGAGGCGAAGAAAACCGCCGCGGCAGCAACGCGCGGGGCAGGATCACTCGCGGCATCGCTCCGCAAGCTGGAACAGCTCAAGGCCCGCGCCGACGCCGAGCTCGCGCGTGCCGAGAGAGCGCTTGCCGCGGCAAAGACGGAGCAAGCCAAGACGCGGGCCGAGGAGGCGAGGCAGAAGGCCGCCGTCAAAGCCGCAGAAGCGGCGACGCAGCTCGAGACCGCCAAGGCCGACTCGAAGTCCAAACCCGACGCCGCCGCCGCAAAGGACGCCCTCAAGGCCGCCGAGACCAGGAAGGCCGCCACCGCCAAGGCAGCGCTTGAGGCGAAGCTCGCGCTCGAGCCGGTCTCGATCTACATCAGCCGCGCCACGCAGAAGCTTTACGTGCGGCGCAACACGCACAAGCCGTGGCCGGACGGGGGCGAAGTGTTCGATTCGAGCATCGAGGCTCCGGTCGCGATCCGCAATCCCGAGAAGCGGATCGGCACCCATGTGTTCACCGCGATGGCGCGCGACAATGCGAGCCTGCGCTGGACCGCGGTGACGATCGACGATGGCGACGACGCCAAGGGCGCGCTCGACCGCATCACCATCCCGCAAGATGTGCTCAATCGCATCGCTTCGACCGCATCGCCGCGGTCCTCGATCATCGTTTCGGATGAACCGTTGAGCCGCGAGACCAACTACCGCACCGAGTTTGTCGCGGTGCTGAGCAATCAGCCGCAAGGCGGCTTCATTACGCGCAAGCCTACCGAGGTCCCGATTGCGAGCGACGACGGCTTGTTCTTTTTCCAGCGCGGCTGGGCACCCCAATCCGGCAATTATCCCCAGCGCGGCTGGATTCCTGGCAATTCAGATGGGCGCGGCAGCCCGTTTTTTCGTCGCGGCTGGTGATCACAGCCGGCACGGCTCATCCGCTCGCGTTGCCGGCGCGGTGGGCCGACCGGCTTGTGGAAAACAATTGTTTCTCTGGATAACGCAGACCGAATGAGACGTCGGCGGCACGCGCTGCTTGCCGTTGATATGTTGGGGATTATAACCTTGACAAAGCAACCCCAACATATAGCTAAGGCCGGCGTGGGCGATCCAGCCGGCGCTGGCGCGCCCGAGGTCACGTCCGAAATGCTTAGGGCAGGAGAGACTAGCGGCAAGGGAACACTGCCTTGGTGCGCCGCTTGCTGATCTCGTGTCTGCGATTTACGTCGCGATGTTTTTGGAGTTTGAGGCTAACGCTTCAGCCTCAGAGACGAGTTCCGTCAAATAGGGGATAGCAGCCTCTACGATATCAATGACGAAAGATGAGAATCGGACATGTTTTCCTTGATGCTCGTCAGGCGGGTCACAATAGTCGTTGAAACGCCTATCATGCACGCGGATAGGCTTTAGGGTTGGTCCAGCGAGCACCACTTCATGCTTTTCTCCGAACGTTTCGTTCGAGACCTTATCGAGTTGTTGGGCTTGGTACGGAATGCGTTCGTTGAACCGAAGTTTGCGGCCACCCAAGTCGTAATTGTCGCCGGTGTACCCGGCAACGCGCTCGATCCCGTGCTCGTCCGAGTTGCGCGCGTAGTGCAAATACCTTAGCAGCGGGTCGTCTCTGCGCTCCTTTTCTTCTTGTCCAAACCATCCCCGGCTCTTGCCGTCGCCCTTTGAGCCTTGTTCCAATTTGGAGTAGATGGTGGCCGCAGCGAGCAAGAAGTCCGTCCAGGCTTCTTCTGCCTGCTCATAGTTAGTGGCGGCTTTGAGTGCGGCCAAAGCTTTATTGGTCTTAGCCAATCTGGACTTGGCTAGCTCAACGGCGATGGCATCCATGGCGGTTAAATCCAAAGAAACAATCGAATTACATCCCGATGCATGGCAGCGTTTCGAGCGCGCCATGGCTGTGGTGGTGAAGAGCCCGCCGCAGCCTCGTAAGGCCAAAAAGGAACGAAGCGTAGCAAAACCGAGGGGACCAAACGCGGCTAATTGTTGCGTCGCTTGGTGGCTGCCTCAAGGCATCTTTTTCAGTTAAATTCAATATCTAGTCCGTCGCGGATCGTCGTAGCGAAGACGAAGAGGTAAGAAAACATATGACGTTACCGAAAAAAGACCTCCCTCCTCGATTCAAAACGAGATTATTACGTCCGTGTGGTGGGCATCCAAGCCTACAATCACGTTTGAAGAGTAAATTCGATGTCGGGATGGGAACTATCCGCTGTCCCCGCCGTCGAGATTTCAGTTGATCCAAATACGGAAGAATTAGTTGGGCCAAGCACTTCGAAGTTCTGGTTCGTTGATCGTGAGTTTCTCAGCGTCAGTCTCGAGATTAGTGAAACTGCGCAAGTCTTTGGCAGAGAATAAATCTCATAATGGCACCTCACTTGAACCCAACGTAATGCGGTTTACCTTGCGGCTTGGGCGGTTTCCAGTTTTTCTTGCGCCAGCGAACGAAACGTTTCGCGGCGTGCTTGAAATCAGGCTTGGTGAGGCCGTCGATAGGTTAGGCGCTTGCCGACGATGCCAGCGGCCAGACGTTGCGGCGCGCGTCGTCATCGTCAACGCCAAGCGCGGCGCGGTTGTTGTAGCGGAAATCAAATTCCGCCGAGATAGCGATGCAGATGCTTCTCGGCGCAATGCTGATAGACGCCTCGCATACCGCGCTTGAAGATTGAAAAGTAGCTTTCGACCGTGTTGGTGGTCGACGTCGCCGCGAACGTATTCGCTGGCGGTGTGCTTGACCGTTTCGTGTGCCGGCAAAGTGCTTGTCGGAACCTGCTGTAGAGGTTGCTTTCGTCGGTGTGCAGACGGCTTTCGCGAGCGACGTTATCGCGCACGATCTCGGTCGACCGTTGTCTTGTCCGCACTCGGCAACATGGAATGAGCGGACGCGAGCCACCGCGCTCGACAAGGGCGAGCGATCGGGCGATTGTTGCTGACCTTGCCACGCTTGGTGCGGGCGACGGCCCTTGCGCTGCGGAGACGCGTGCGTTTTCGGCGTTGCCGATAGTAGGTTTCGTCGGCTTCGACGATCTTGCCTTCGCCGCCAAGCGGCTCGAGGCCACCAGTACGCATGGCCTCACGCAAGCGATGCATCATGAACCACGTTGACTTGTAGCTGATGTCCAAGCATGCGATGGACCTGATGGGCGCGACATGCCTTTCTTGCTGGCGGTCATCAGGAACAGCGCGGCAAGCCACTTGGTCAGCGGGAGTTTTGCAACGCTCGAATACGGTCTTGACCGTAACGGTGAATTGCTCGCGGCACTCGTTGCACTGGTAGAGGCCAGAACGATGCGCTTTGCCTTCAAGCTTGGTCACATGTTCGCTGGTCACTGCCGCAATGCGGGCAGACCGGGCCATTCGGCCAAACCCGAGCCTCAAGCCATTCGCGGGCATTGGTTTCGTCCGTGAAGATCGGGTTGTTCAGTAGGTTTGCAGTCATAACCAGCATCCTTTCTGCTGGACATACTAGCTATTGGGCTCTGCTTTGTCAAGGTTATAATCTCCACTATGTTCCTACGTATATGTTCCTACAACCCCGCTCATTCGAGGGCGCTCCGGAGGGCGATTATCCGGGACTTGACTGGTCCCGGACTTAGGGGAATTTCCTTCTGGGGGTACGATCCCCGGAGGGAGGGCTTTGCCATGGCGAATTTCGATTTAGGTGGCCTATTCAACAGGCTTTTTCGGATTGACACGGTTGTCAGTCTCGTAACGACCGCAGGATCAGCCGTGGGCTTCATCAGTTCATACATTTCAGATTGGAGCCCGGCCGCAATCCTACTTGCCACCCTCGGGGCGGGCGCTTTTGTGGCTGTTTTTTATAACGCCATACGCACACTGCCAGTCACGATTACCGACAGCAAGCCAGCAGAAACAGCCGACCTTATCCCGATAGTTGACGCGGCGCGGCGCGCCTATTCAGAAACCGAAGGCTCAACTTTTGCCACCATGGCTGAGAGAGGTCTGTTTACGTCCGACAAATCAACATCCCAAAGTGATCGCGTACTTATTGCTTACGCCAATAATCTTGAAAAGCACGCTACGATTTGGGGCTGCAAAAAACCGGCCATTACGCCGAGACCACAAAATTTATCAGGCTTTGTTATTGATTGGATTGCAGACGACCATCTTATCGCGCGTGAGCAATTTGGACCGGCCATCATTGATAATTTGATGGTCGGTGAATCCGACCTAACCAAGTTTATCGACCGAATACGCAGGTTTCCGGATGAAAAGCTATGAGCATGGCTGAGCGCGCTTCCGCGATACGCTGCGGCTCTTTTTGCGCCTCAGCACCCTGCTATGGCTTCTCCGAAGATGTCCGGGTTGCGTCGGTTGTTGTAGCGGAACTGAAATTCCGCGACGTACAGCGGCAGATACTTGTCGCTGACTTTGTGGAAACTGCCGACGACGCCGCGCTTGAAGATCGACCAGAAGCCTTCAATCGTGTTTGTGTGTACGGCCCCGACGACATACTGCTTGCGACCGTGATCGACCGTGCCGTGCGGGAATTTCTTGCCAAGCTTGATATAGAGGGGCGCTTCATCGGTCGCGAGCAAGCTAACCTTATTGCTCACCGCTTCGTTGATGAAAGCGTGCACGGCCTTCTTGCTGACGCGCTTCAAGACGCGGGCGACGACGTTGCCCTTGCGCTGGACCGCGCCGATGATTGGGGTCTTGCCGGAGCCTTGGCCGCCGCGCCCGTGCTTCTTCTTATCCCAATGGCGGTTGGCGTCTTTGCCGCCGACCCACGTCTCGTCAACCTCGACAATTCCGCCAAGCTTCTTTTCCGGCTCGATCAGCGCGGCGCGGATTTTATGGCACATCATGTGTGCGGTGCCGTAGGAGCCGAAGCCCAACATCCTCTGAATTTGGAGTGCGCTCATGCCCTTCTTGCTGGCGAGCATAAAGTGCACGACTTTGAACCAGTCGCGGAGCGGCTTGTTGGTGTTCTCAAAGATCGTCCCGGCGATCACCGAAAAGCGATAGCCAGCACCCGGAGCACACTTGTAGCACTGCCATTTGAACGGCATGGAGCCGACCGAGAAAACCTTATCGTTGTTGCAGCGCGGGCAATGGACGCCCAACGGCCAGCGCCGCTTCATCAAGTAGGTCTTGCAGGCTTCCTCATCCGGGAACGTGGCCTCGAATTGGGCAACGGTCATCTGGGGGACGGGCTTTGGACGGCGGGGCATGACTTTTCTCCTATGGCGGGGAGAATGGCATGAAATACCAGACCAGTCAAGTCCCGGATAATCGCCCTCCGGAGGCATCCATGGTGGAGCGGGGTGCGGCGCCCGCGGCCCGTGCCTTGCAAGCACGGGGCCCGAGCGGCTCGGGGATCCGCCCTGGGGCAAAACGACCCCACGCGATTCAGTTCGCTACCGATGCCGGCCACGCCCAGCGCCAATGCTGGAACCGCGCCGTCAAAGGGAGAGCCCCCCGCAGGCCGTCCAACGCCGCGCGGAGCGCCGAAGGGCGCAGCGTCCCTTCGCCAAAGGGACGCGCACGCCTGCCAGGGGCGTGCAACCTACCGGGCGCCACTCGGCGCTCCGCCCCTCGATCTTCGAGGGCAACCACCCGCCGTGCCACGGCGGGGAACACCAGACGGCCACCCGCGGGGCCGACCGACACCGCGGCGGATTTCGCATGGCTGTTTGACAAAGTGAAAGCGGAAAGAGAACGCGCCGAGTTCGCGTGACGCACGGCGCGTCAACACACTCCACCGTCATGCCCGCGCATAGCCGTCCGAAGCAAGCGGTAGCCCGGATGAGCGAAGCGATATCCGGGATCAGTCGCGCTAACGCCATCGTTGTCGAGACGCCATATTAACGCCACAGCCCAGTTCCACGCGATTTCTGCATGACAACGCCGCATTTCATCGCGCGACAGCTTTCTCACCCAAAGGGTTTTCTTGGTCGGATCATCGGCTGGCTGATGAACCGCCACAACGCGGGCATGAACGCATTCGCGGTGCTTAAGCTTGAGCTTGCGCCTTCGGACCGCGTGCTCGAAATCGGCTTCGGCGGCGGTGTCACGCTCAAAAGCCTGATCGACGGCGAGGATTCGTGGCCGGCGTCGACCGCTCGACCGACATGGTCGATCGAGCGCGAAAAAGGTTTTCCGACGCGGTACGGATGGGGCGGGCGGAGTTCCGCGAGGGCAACGTCGAGGCCCTGCCCTATTCGCCGGCTTCGTTCGGAAAGGCCTGCACCGTCAACACCGTCTATTTCTGGCGATCACTCGAGGCAGGTTTCGCCGAAATCCGCCGCGTGCTTGCGCCCGGCGGCCGGCTCGTGGTCGGTTTTCTGCCCAAGGATAGGATGGAACGGCTCGGCGTTCCCGCCGATATATTCACGCCACGATCGCCGGACGACATTATCGCGGCACTGGGCAAAAGCGGTTTCAAGGACATGCGGGTCGAGCGTCCCGCTCCGACGACGCCATGGAACGTCATCGTCGCGATGGCGTGAGCGTTGATGGGCGCCAGAAGGCCCTATCAGAGTGATGGTTTGAGCCGATACGATACTGCGCCTGAACCCAGGTGCGGACATGAGGCGGCGGAAATTGATCGGTCCTCTCGGCGGAGCGCGAATGGCCGGCATCCGTGCGATGGCGGCGGCGATCACGGGCATCGTATTCACGGCCGGGCTTGCCGGCACGGCTGCGGCCCAAAACTATCCGACCCGCGCCATCCGCATCATCCTGCCGGTTGCGGCGGGCAGCACGGTCGATCTTGTCCCGCGCCTGCTCGCGAACGGCCTGGCGGCGGAGCTTGGGCAATCGATTTACATCGAGAATCGCGTCGGTGCGTCCGGCAAGCTCGCCACCGTGGCGGCAATCCAGAGTCCACCGGACGGCTATACCGTGGCAACCATGACCGCGATCACGCACGGTCTGCTGCCGGCCTTCTCCAGTGATCTCGGCTACGATCCGCTCAAGGATCTCGTCCCTATCGTCCTGTTGACGGCGACGCCTGTTGGATTTTTTGTCAACGCCAAGGTGCCGGTGAATTCCGTCGCGGAACTCGCGGACCTGAATTCGCGCCAACCCGGGAAAGCTGAACTATGGGACCGCGGGCATCGGCACCGGACATCATGTCACCGCGGCGATTTTCCTGTCGCAGGCCGGACTGCCGCAATCGGCTGCGGTTCAGATCCCATATCGCGGTGAACTGCCGGCGTTGACGGCTTTGATGTCCGGCGATGTGCAGTTCATGATTACCAATGTCGGAAAGGAGCTCGTCGAGCGCGGCGATCTGCGGGTCTTGGCAACCACGGGGCAGGCGCGATGGCCGCGCTTTCCCAATGTGCCGACAACCGCGGAAGTCGGCTATCCCAATGTGCAATACACCGGCTGGATCGGGCTTGCCGCGCCGGTCGGAACGCCGCAGCCGATCATCGAGCGGCTCAATGCCGCCGCCAACAAGGCGCTACAGGACCCGCAGGTCCAGAAGGTGTTGACCGAGAACGGCATCGTCGCGCGCGGCGGCACGCCGGCGGAGCTGGCCGATCACATCGCGTCCGAAGTCGCGCGCTGGAAGCGGCTGATCGCAGCGACCGGCGAAAAATTCGAATAGGACCCGATTCAGTGCGGTATGGCCCGCGCCGACGCGGTGATCGACGGCGACGCCGTTTCTTCACCTTCGCAATTGGTCACACCAGCAAACGAACCCCTAAACGGCCCGATTAACAAAGGCGACAACTATAAGGGATTGGTCGACCCAGCTTTTACGTTTGAATGCTACGCCAGGATCCGGAATTAAGACTTGCGCAGCCACGGCGGGGGAAAGCCGTGCTGAAGTTCCTGCACGAGAACACCAACATTATTGCGATCAGTCTATCCTTTTTCACGTTCGGATTCGTTCTCGGGAAAGGCACGTTTGACCTGACCACAGGACAAGAAATTGTCGTACTCATTGTCAGCGCCGCTTGCGGTCTTGAGATCCTGATGCATTCGTATTGGACTGCAAGACGGACTGCACTTCGTACTCGGCTGAGCCTTTGACCGCCTAGCAAGTAGCCAGTAGCAAGTAGCCCGGATGAGCGAAGCGATATCCGGGATCAACCTCGTTGGAACCGGCGCGAGTTCATCACGCTTCTTGAACCATTCTGACCAAGGAGTGTGCTATGAAATGTTGCGTTTGGCGACCGAGGAGTGAAACGTGCCGTTCATTCGAGTTGGTTTGGGCATTTTCGCGCTCGCCATCGGAATACTTTCCACACCAGTGTCCTTCGCCCAGCCGGCGGGCAAAGTTTTTCGCATCGGCGTGCTCTCGCTCGGCCTTCCGAACCTTGACCCAGCGGGAACTGGACCTCTCGGTGCGGCGTTCGTAGCGGGTCTGCGCGACCTCGGCTATGTCGAGGGAAAAAACATCGTCATCGAACGGTGGGCCGGCGCCGGCGATATGAATTCGGCTCAACGCTCTCGCTGCAGAGTTGGTCCAGTGGAAGCCCGACGTGATCCTGGCCGGTGGAAACATTGTCGGTCAGGTGCTGGCTCGCGCAACCCGTACGGTCCCCATTGTGGTTTCATCCTGCGATCCCTACCAGTTTGTCGTCCAAAACCTTGCGCACCCCGGCGGAAATGTGACCGGACTTACGTGCATGTCTGCGGAGTTGTCGCCCAAACGCCTGGAGCTCCTGAAAGAGGCCCTACCCGCGCTGTCGCGCGTGGCCTTCCTCTACTATCCCGACGATCCAGCGCCGGAATACGGCCTCCAGCTCTCGCAGTCGGCGGCGCCTAAGCTGGGGCTGAAGATCGATGCCTTCCCGGTCCGCAACACGACCGAACTTCTGTCCTCATTCGCCGCGATTGGAACGGCGCAACCCGACGCATTGTTCGTCTATCCGGATCTCGTACTCGGATCGATGCAGGCCGCGATTTTGGATTTCGCCGCTAGAAACCGCCACCCGTCGATCTTTGGCGCCAAGGGCGCCGTGGCGGCAGGAGGCCTAATGTCCTACGGCGCAGACTTGCCGAACATGTTCCGGCGTGCAGCCACGTTTGTCGACAAGATCTTCAGAGGCGAGCGCCCCGGCGATCTCCCCGTCGAGCAGCCCACGCGCTTGGAGCTGGTGATCAACCTCAAGACCGCTAAGACGCTCGGGCTTACCGTGCCGCCAGCGCTGCTCAGCCGCGCCGATGAGGCGCTCGAATAGCGGTCCAACGCCATGATCCGTACCACGGTACTCCGTGCGCTTGTGCTGACGGCGGCTTTTGCCGCGGCGTTGACGCCGGTCACGTGCCTTGGCGAAAGCAGCAATCGGTTGCCGACCAAGGCAACGAAGAAGCTACCGCCCGAGCTGCTCTCGCTGCTCCGACAAAAGAACATGCCGAACCATTCACCGATCCTGGTGCGCGTTTTCAAGGAAGAGGCCGAGCTCGAAGTCTGGAAACAGGACACCACCGGCCGTTTCCAGATCCTCAAGACCTATCCGATTTGTCGGTGGTCGGGCGATCTTGGGCCGAAGTTGTGGGAGGGCGACCGTCAGACTCCGGAGGGGTTCTATACGAGTTACGCCCGAGCTGATGAATCCCCACTCCAACTACTATCTTGCAATCAACATCGGCTTCCCCAACAGCTTCGACAAAGCGAACAATCGCGACGGCAGCTTGCTCATGATCCACGGCGACTGCTGGTCGAGCGGTTGCTATGCCATGACCGACGAACAGATCAGCGAGATCTATTCGCTGGCGCGCGACTTATTCCTCGGCGGCTTGCCGTCATTCCAGGTCCAGGCCTATCCGTTTCGCTTGACGCCGGCGAATTTGGCGCTGCATCGAAACAATCCGAACTTGGCGTTCTGGAAGATGCTCAAGATCGGCAACGATCACTTCGAGACGACGCAGCTCGAACCCAAGGTGAATGTGTGCAATCGCCGCTACGTCTTCGATGCACAGTCGCCCCCGAATTCAGCGAAGCCTCTCGTGTTCAATCCCGCCGATAGATGCCCCGCCTTTGTCGTGAATCCGAAAATCGCGCGGCGGGCACTGGAGAAACAACGCGCCGACGAGCTCGAATACGCGCGATTGCTTGCAGACAACGTGCCAGCCGCCCCAATTTACAGCGAACTGGACGGCGGAATGAATGAGGTTTTCCTCGCACGGTTTCCGGACCGAGTGACGCTTTCAAAAAAGCTGGGCCTCGATCTCGCTCAACACCCGGTCGAGCTGCTGATGGCTGCGCACCAGCGGATGCACGTGCTCCACCGGACTGACGGTGGTGGTCCGCATGCATCTCACCTGCCGGATCGGCAGGCGGTCGAGGCGCTCGACACGCGCCGCGCCGACGAGGTGATCAAATAGCGCGTAGGACGGGTTGAGCAATTGCGAAACCCATCGCTTTGACTTGGCTGGATGATGGTGTCGCTTCGCTAAACCCATCCTAGGTACGCGCCGGCAAGACGTCGCCGCGTCCCATAAACGCGTTCACGCGCGTCTGCGACGCGCGATGGGCGCCGTCAGGTCATTTTGCCAAGCCGGCCTTGCGGGCGAGTTCGTGCAGCTCCACACCGGCTTCACCGCAGCATTGTTGCGCCAGTTCCCACTGGCTCTTGTTCCAGGCTTCACGCACCAACGTTGCTTTCTCCGGCGGCAGCTTCGCCACCTCCACACCTGCCTTGGCGAGTTCGGCGTGTTCCTCCTTGAGAATCTCGTCGCCCGTCTTCTGCGCGTCGAGCTCGGTCTTGGCGCCCGCGTTCAGCAGCATCTGCTTGTGCTCCGCCGAGAGGCGCTGCCACTTCGCCATATTGATCAGGAACAGAACGTTGGTGGATCCGAAGGTCGGTTCCATGCGGTACTTGGCGACTTCAAAATGCTTGTTTGCGAGCATCCCGGCAGCCGGCATGCAGGAGCCATCGACCACACCCTTCTCGAGAGCCGAATAGATCTCGCCGACCGGCATCACGACCGGCTCGCCGCCCAGCGCCCTGATCACGCCGTGGTAGCTGACGACGCCACGAATCTTGCGGCCCTTCCAATCGTGCTGGTCGGATAGCGGGCGCCGCATATAGCAATGATAACCTGCTGTTCCCTGGGTCCCCAGCGCCAGCAGCTTCAGCTTGTGGGTCTTCTGATAGAACTCGTCAATGTAGCTCCAAACGCCGGCATCGCGGCGCTTCTTGATGTCGATGTCGATGGCGTCGCCGGCAAGGCCCAGTCCCTTGCTGCCGGCGTGATAGGCCCCGTGCGTGTAGAGCACGTCGAACACGCCGGCCACGACCGGCTGCAACTGCTGGAACGGCGGCACCACCTCGGGGCCGCTGACTTCGATCTTGATGTTGCCGCTGCTGATCTCCTCGACGTTCTTCTTGAACAGCAAGACGTTCGCATAGGAGGGCTTGTCGTTCGCCCCCCAGCTCGTCAGCAGCTTGATGGTCTCGGCCCGTGCCGCCTGCGCCGTGGACAATGGCAATCACCAAGCCGCATGCGGCGGTCGCCGCCAGTAGCCGCACGGTTCGCTTCCGATGTGGTCCCTTGCTGAGCATCGTCTTCTCCCTTGATCGCGGAGATTGTTCAGGGCGACATTGATCGCCTCGTTCTTCGCAAGTCGTCTTCTTCGCAAGTCGTCCTTGGAATGCTCCCCGATGCTGCGCCGTCGGTCAAGCCGAGCGGCAATCGAATCGAAGCGAACCCTGCCCACTCTGAAGGCGCCGCGCGACCAGGCGACTCACAGCACGCCCCCGCGCGACAGGACCATTCTACCCGTGAGGTGAAAGCGTTTTGCATCAACGCGCTTTTGTGAGAGGGTCCAGTCAAATGCCAACCAAGAGAGGGGGTGGCGGCGATGTTGCGGACGCTCGCGAAGGCGCATGATGCGCTCACCTTCTGGAGCTTTGTCGCCGCGACCGTTTTGCTCGGCATCATTTTCCTGACCTACTGCCTTGAAGTTGTGCTGCGTTATTTGTTGAACTCACCCACCAGCTGGAGCGGCGAGCTGATTTCTTATTCGCAGTGCGCCAGCGTGTTCCTGGTCATGCCCCTCCTCACCAAGATCGGCGGCCATGTCGCCATCACCATTGTCATCGACAAAATGCCCGCACGCGTCGCCGCGACGGTTTCCTGGTTTCTCTATTTCATATCGGCTGTCGTCTGCCTGATGGTCGCGTGGTTCGGGCTCGACGAGAATCTGCGCCAGTACATCGATAACGTGCGGCTGATGCGCGTCCACGCGGTGCCGCAGTGGTGGGTGTCGTCCTTCATCACCTACGGATTCCTCATGTCGGCGATCCATTACCTGCGGCAGCTCGATTTCCGCAACTTCTCCGCCCGGTACACAGCGACCTCAACGATCGGCTGATCGGATCAATCGAAACGGCACGTGACCATGGAATGGTGGGTCATTCTTTCTGTTGGTCTAATGGTGCTGCTCTCGTTGTTCATGTCGGGCTTGCCGATCTATCTCTGCTTCCTGGTGATCAACGTTGTCGGGGTGCTGCTAACGTTCGGCCAGGCCGGATTCGGAATGTTCATCAACTCGATTCTTGAGAGCACCAGCTCGGAATTGCTCACCGCTGTCGCGCTGTTCATCGTGATGGGCGAGTATCTTTTCCGCTCGGGTGCGATCGACGTTGCATTCCGTTCCTGCGACACGTTGATCGGCAAGGTGCGCGGCCGGCAGTATTACCTTTGCATCTCGCTCACCACGTTCATCGGTGCGCTGGCGGGCTCCGCGATGGGCGTCGCGGCTATGCTGGGCCGCAGCCTGTATCCCGCAATGATGACCCGCGGTTACGACCCGAAGCTCTCCATCGGCACGATCCTGGCCGGGGCGTCGCTGGCGCCGATCATTCCGCCCTCGGTCGTTGTCATCATTATTGGCACGCTGGCCGACACCTCAATCTCGGCGTTGCTGATCGCGGGCATCATCCCGGGATTCATCTTGGCGGCGCTGTTCCTTGGTTATGTGATCGCCCGCGTGAAGTTGAATCCCGCGTTGTACCCGAGCGACGAGGCGGCGCCCGCCAGGACCGCGACTGCGCGTGACAAGTGGCTCGCGGTGTGGGACCTGACGCCAATCAACCTCATTCTGGCCGTCGTGATGGGGTTCCTGATGGCGGGCATCTGCACGCCGTCGGAATCCGCGGCGCTCGGCGTCGCCGGCGCAATTGTCGCCGCCTGGTACTACAAGACCCTCAGCTGGAGGATGACCTGGGACTCGTTCGCGGAGTCCATGAAGATTGCCGGCATGGTGCTGGTGATCATCGCCAGCGCGACGATGTTCTCCCAACTCGTTGCCTATACGGGCGCCTCGGCCAAACTCGCGACCTGGGTGGCGACACTCGATCTGCACCCGCTGTTCATGCTGTTCATGATGATGGCGTTTCCCTTCGTCTGGTGCATGTTCTGCGACCAGGTGGCGCTGCTCATTGTCATCATCCCGATCTACCAGCCGTTGTTGAAAGCGCTGGAATTCGATCCGGTGTGGTTCTGGACGTTGATGCTGTTGAACGTGACGGTGGGAGGCATGACGCCACCGTTCGGCTACACCATGTTCGCGTTCAAAGGTGCAGCGGCTGATGTGCCAATGGGCACCATTTTCAGTGCGTCATGGCCGTTCGTGTGGCTGTTCGTCGTCTCGATGGTCATCGTGGCGATCTTTCCAGGTACCGCAACCTGGCTGCCACGCATCCTCTAGGCTTTACCCTGACGCGTACGTTGCATTTCCGCGCAGCTGTGCTCATGCATGCATCTCCGGGCTGACGGGTCATCACCCGGAAAGGACCGGTTAAATCTGCCCGCGATGCTCCATGGAAAACACGTTTGCATAAAGGTTGGCGATCCATAATTTTCCCTCTTGCGTGACCTTCAAATAGCGCAAGGCATCTCCGATGTATGGCTTCACCTCTTGCCAGAAAAACTGCGGATAGTTGGCTCTCAGGTCGGCGGCTGTCTTGTATTTGAGCGTGTCGGCCATCCCCGTTTCGCGAAATTCATTGAAAAGCGCAGGTGTCTTGCGAAGGTAATTGATGTCTGCAAGCTGGCCCATCAAGTCGGCGGCTCGTAGCAAGCCGGGAAAGTCATCCGTCGACTGGTGCTCTTCATCTTCAGGAACTGGAAAGCGTGTGTGTTCGATGTTTTCTTCTATCTCTCGTATGTCGAGATGACTAAGCACAACCTTTCCGAAACGCTCCCGCACGAAGAGCTTTGATCGAGCCACATGGTACGGTGTCATTGCCGCATCTGTGGCGCCCTCGGCGACGCTGACCGTGTCACCCGCCAGATTGGTTACATACCGCCCATTGGTGTCGCCTTGGCAGATGCCGCGAACGTAGCCAATGTCATGACACAACATCGAAACGATAAAATGCAACCAGTCGCGCGGCGTAATCCCACCAACACTGATATGCTTTCCCCGAAGCAACTCTTGTCCAACCAATGTCACCATGATCGTGTGATTGACGTCATGGTACGGTGCGTCACTATTGGCGATATTTTCGAGTGAAAGCCGGCCTACAAAAGCGATAATTTCTGGATAGCTTGGCTCAAGCATTCCATAGGTGGATGTGTACATGGATTGAAGTTCACGGACAAAAGCATCAATCACAAGCCCCGTCGGATTAAACATCTACCCCTCCCAAAGCTTCGTCGGCCTACGATACCGCAATTATGCGGCTCGTGTTCTGCTGCCTTTCAAGAGGTGATCAGGACCGACGATGGAGGGCGTGTAGGAGCGCGTAGATGGGGTAACGGGCCTCGGCCCTGCCGACAAACAAGCCGCGAGCGAGCGCGCTACTACAGTGCTATAGCGAGCGAGCGGCTTATCTGCCCTCAGGGCCGAGGCCCGTTACCCCATCTACGTACTCATCACGTCAGCACCGCCGCCAACTCGGCAAAATTCGTTACAATAAGATCAGGTTGATGTGGCGTCTCGCCAAATGGTCGCTTGCGGCGGTCGATGAACGCGGTCCGCATGCCATATGACTTTGCACCAATGCAGTCGAAGGCATGATTGGCGACAAACAAGATGCTGGAGCGGTCGTAACCGATGATCTCTTCCGCTTTCGCGTAGGTTTTCCAGTGCGGCTTGAAAGTGCCGGCTTCCTGCACAGAAATGACATGGTCAAACTTAAATCCAATATGCGGTCCAGCAGCCTTGAGCATGTCGCGGTCGCCGTTTGAGAGAATTGTCAGCTTGTATCCACTGGTCCGAAGCTTTTCGAGAGCAGCCACAACATCGGAAAACGGCTTGAGTTTCTCAATTTCGCTCACCAGCCAGCTTACTTCCTCTTGTGTGAAGGCAATGCCGCAACGTTCCATGACGTATGAGACCGCGCGGTGTCCGATCTGACGGTACGGCGTATGCCCGCGATCGCATAACGCGTCGATCATGGAATTTTCGAAATGAGTGCGGCGCCACCACGTCACAAAGCTATTCGGCTTTCCATCCCAGCCCTTGCGTTTCAGAAAAGGCGTCACGGCCTCGGTCAGGCCTTTCTGCATGTCGACGATCGTGCCGTATTGATCGAACGCCAGCGCTTTGATCTCGCGCCGCAGAACGTCATGCGTTTCAGCCATGTACCGCTCCGAGAACTTGTCGGCCGCGGCGCGGTCGGGCAATTCGAGCAGCAGCGCGGTGCCGATGTTGTCGGCGCCGTCGGCCGCCCGGCGCTGGCTGGTTTTGACCCCCGTTGGCCGGTCTTGAATTTTGTAGTGGCCTTAATTTGGATTGTGACAAATATCACCGACCTGGGCCGAGTTGGCTGCTATTCGCATTGGATGGACGCTACATCCCGTTGGGCTTTGACTGTCGGCGTGATCATCCCGATTGCCATTGTGTTCTGGGTATTGCTGACCCTCTAGGCCAACTCAGTTGGCGGCCTCATCCGGCCGCCCCAACCCGGCCCTTCTCAATCCCCGAACACCCAGCGGATAATCCGCGCGTCTCGCTGATAGCCGCCGTTCCTGGCGAACGGCTCCTCGTTCCAGAATTTGTCGGCCGCGGCGCGGTCGGGCAGCTCGAGCAGCAATGCGGTGCCGACGTTGTCGGCGCCGTCGGCCGAGCGGATCGGGCCGCGGAAGATGAAGCTCGCGCCATACGAGGCGAAGTAGGATTCGTGGGCGTGCAGGTGCTGGCGGAAGAACTCGTTGGTGCCGGTCTTGGGCCCCGTGCACAGGAACTGCTGCAGGCCCTTGCGGCGATAGTCGGCCGCGCGCTTGCCGAAGCTGTTCGACCAGCGATTGACCTCGACACGTTGGAAGATGCCGGCCTTGTTCATCGGCTCGTCGGCGATGAAGGCGTCGGCCGCCGCGCGGTCGTCGAGCTGCATGAAGAACGACGTGCCGAGCGTGTCGCGGCCGTCGTCGGACACGAAATGGCCATAGCCGATCTCGCGCTCGCCGAAGCGTTTGACGTAGGCCTTCTGGTCGGCCAGCAGCGCGCGCCGCTTGTCCGCCATCCCCGGCTTGTCCCAGCAATAGATCGCCCATTGCGCCGGCTTGGTGCGGTAGTAGTTCTTCAACGCCTCGCCGCTCAATCCATAGCGCGGATCGCCCGGCAGGTATTCGCCCGCTTCGCCGTTTGCCATTTTGTCTCCCAAAAATCCAGCGGCTCGACGATGAGCTTAGCACCGGGCGGCGGATTAGGCGCAAGCCGCAAGGCTCGCCCGATCCCGCGTTGCCGATGCCGCGGCGCGCTCGTATCATTCTACCGCCGCCGGCGATTGTGCCGCCAACCCTGGAGGTGTCCCGTGCCGCCGCTCCGCTCCATCGTTCTCGCCTTCGCCCTCTTGCTCTTCGCCGCCCCGGCGCTCGCCCAGGACGGCGGGATCAAGATCGAGAAATTCACCCACAGCGAGTGGACGCGGGGCATCTTCTCCGAGGCCGTGACGGTGACGGGCATCGGCAACGCCAAATTCGTCTATCTCGCCGGCGTCGGGGCCGAGGATGAGAACGGGCCGCGCGGCAACATCCGCCACCACGGCAACTTCCTGGAGCAGTGCAAGTACGCCTATGACAAGGTCAAGCGCGTGCTCGCGCATCATGGCGCGAGCCTGCGCGATGCGGTGAAGATCACCACCTACATCACCGACCTGCGCTACCGTCTCACGCTCGGCCAATGCGTCAAGGACACCTGGGGCGACGTCACCTTCCCCACCAACACGCTGATCGGCGTCGCCGCGCTGGCGTTTCCCGAGATGATCATCGAGGTCGACGTCACCGCGATCGTGGCAGCGAAGTAGACGAGGCTGCGCGTCTCTCGGCTGTCATTCCGGGACGGACCGCGTCGTGTGTCACCGCAAACTCAGCGCGTTCCGAATTCTTCACGCCTTCGGCGGCAGCACCGCGACCACGTCGATCTCGACCAGATAAGCCGGATTGGCGAGCCGCGACACCTGCAACAGCGTGCTCGCCGGTAGCGCCGCCTTGTTCGGGAAGTACGAGCCGCGCACCTCCCGGAAGGTTGCGCCGTCGCGATCGAGATCGACCAAATAGCTGGTGATCTTGACCACGTGCTCGAAGCCGCCCCCGGCAAACGCCAGCGCGGTCTTGATGTTCTCCAGCACCTGGGTGGTCTGGGCGCGGATGCCTTCGGCCACCTTGCCGTTGGCGTCGACGCCGGTCTGGCCGGCCAGATAGACCGTGCGGCCGGGGCCGGTGACCTCGACGACGTGGCTGTAGGACGGCGGCTTGGACATGCCGGGCGGATTGGCAAAGCGCAGGTTGGATGGCGGCTGCGCTTGCGCTCGCGCGCCGCTGGCGGTGCCGGCAACAGCCGCCACGGTGACGGCGGCGGCGACGAAATCGCGACGTGATGTGTCGGAGCTATCGGTCATGGTGTCCTCCCTGAAAATGGAAGCATATCAGGAAGCGCGGCCGGAGCGCCGGTGGGCGCATGCGCATGGCTGGACCCCTAACACCTCCCGCAATCTCCGGTTGCATTTGCCCGTCGGCCCTCTAGCCTTGCCATGATGCTGCCGACACTCTGGCGCGACAATGCCATGCCTTTGCGTCAACGCTCGATCCACCCGCGTCTGCCTGACCGAATCCCCTCCTTGGTGCCTACCCCTCAAGCATGAACATTTTCGACGCCGTCGTTCTCGGCTTCGCCCTGGTGGCGATCGCATTCGGCTTCCACGCCGGGCTGCTGCGCAGCCTCGCCACCATCCTCGGCTATGTCATCGCCGCGCCGTTTGCGGTGGCGGTGACGCCGCCGCTGGCGTTCTATTTCGCCGGCAGCGTCTATGCGTCGGGCGGCCGCGGCGTGCTGGTGCTGTTCGGCGTGTTCCTACTGTCGGGCATGCTGTTCAGCGCGCTGCTGCGGCGGGCGGTCAGCGATATGGCCGGGTCGGAGGTCGGCCTTTTCGACCGCCTCGCCGGCGCTGTACTCGGCGCGGTGCGGATCGCGCTGCTCGCGGTGCTGATGGTGATGATCTTCGACCGCATCATCCCGCCAAACCGCGAGCCGGCCTGGCTGTCGCAATCGCGGCTGCGACCGTTCCTGTCCGCGGCCGGCCGGCAGGGCTTGCGGGCGCTGCCACCGAACGTGATCGACTACATCGACCGACTGAAGCGGCAGCGCGGCATATGAGGGCGCCGCTGTCATCAGGCTGTACCCGTTGAGAAGGCCCGCAAGCTCTCGCCGCCTTGTCCTGATGAGGAGCGGCCGCAGGCCGCTTCGCGTCGCTCCTCACCATGAGGCCGGGAGATGCACCACTTACCGCATCGAAATGGCCAGCCCGCTGATGTCAGCGTTGATCTGCAAGCCAATCTGCCGGCCGGTCAGTTCGAGCGTGGCGCCCTTCTCGTTGCGCAGCACGATCAATTGCGCGCCGACGCCGAGCGCGCCGCCGGCGCCGCCCGCGCCATAGACGCCGGCGACGTTGTAGGGGCTGCCGAAGAAGTGCGCACGGCCGTTGAACCGCGTCTCCGATGCGCCGAACAGGATGCCCCAGCTCACGCCGCCGATGCTGAGCGGATAGCTCCGGCCGGGGCAGCGCAGCACGCCGCTGCCGCCCGAGCCGCCGATCACCCAGCCGGCCTTGAGCACCGAAAACGAAATCGCGCAGGTCTCGGCCTGCGCCGCCGACGACAGGCCGACGCCGGCGAGCACGGTCAGGGCGGCGGCGGCGCGAAAGGCGGTCGAATGCGGCATGGCGATGATCCTCGCTTAAAGTTGCTGGGGTCTCGACTTGGAACGGCTGGTGCCGGCCGGGTTTAGACCGGTCGGCGCTCCGGCGCAATCTCGCGGCGCGCTCCGTCAATCGATGGTGATGTTGGCGGCCTTCACCACCGGCCCCCAGATGTCTTCGCTTTCCTTGATCATCTTGCGCATGGTCTCGGGCGTGCTGCCGAGCGGGTCGGCTTCGAGCTTCTTGATGCGCTCCTGCATGTCGGGCTGGCGGAAGCCCGCGCCGATCGCATCGGAGATCTTGCGCGTGACGTCGGCCGGCGTGCCGGGCGGCGCCGACACCGCCATCCAGGTGATCGAAGTGACGTCCGGCATGGTCTCCGCCATCGTCGCGACGTTCGGATAGTCCTTCAGCCGATGATGGTCCGCGACCGCGATCATCTTGATCTTGCCGGCGTCGATGTTGCCCTTGTTGGCGAGCAGATAATCCGGGACCATGTCGATCGTGCCGGCGAGCAGGTCGTTGATCGCCGGCGCCGAGCCCCGGTAGAACACCGGCGTCATCTTGAAGCCGCCCTTCAGCTCCATCAGCGCACCGAGCAGGTGCCCGGTGTTGGCGATGCCCTGATTGCCGTAATTGACCTTGCCGGACTTTGCATAGGCGACGAACTCGGCGAGATTCCCGACCGGCAGGTTGGCGCGGGTCAGGATCACCAGCGGATAGGTTGCGAGCACGCTGATCGGCTCGAGCGGACGCGGGTCGAAGCTCGACTTCGCGAACACCAGATGGGTGATGCTGTAGCTGAGCTGCGTGCTGCACAGCAGCGTGTACCCATCTGCCGTGGCGCGCAGCACCTGCTCGATGCCGACGCGGCCGCCGGCGCCGCCCGGCCGGTTCTCGACCACCACCTGTTGGCCGAGAGCTGCGCCCGCCTTCTCGGCGGCATAGCGGCACAGCAGGTCGGCGGTGCCGCCGGCCGGAAATGGTACCACCAAGGTGATCGGCCGGGTCGGAAACGCAGTCTGTGCGCTCGCCGGTGAGCCTGCCGGCAGCAGCGCGCAGAGCGCCGCAGCGAACGCAACGCCGGCCGCACGAAGGTTCACCATGAGCGCTCTCCTTATCCTATCAACTTGGTCGGTCGGCGCCACCATAGCGGCTCGCACCGTTGCCGTGGCGGTGGAATTTGTCGCAACGCCTCATTTCACGCCGAACATCTGTTGCGCATTTCGGTAGCTGATCTTCTCGCGCGTCTCGACCGGCATCTCGATGCTCTCCAGCACCGCGATGGTCGAGCGGATGTAGCCCGGGCCCTTCTCCTTGTCGAACGGGCAGTCACTTGCGAACAGCACGTGGTCGGCGCCGAAGAACTCGATGCCGCAGATCATCGGTGCGCGCACGCCCTCGATCGCGGTGTCGGCGTAGAAGTCCTTGAAATAGTCGAACGGCCGCTTCTTCAGGCTCTTGCGCAGGCTCTCGTAGTCCTCGTCGGAGGTGCGCGCGCCCATCTGGTCGAACGAATGCGCGACCCGGCCTTCGAGATAGGGAACCACGCCGCCGAGATGGTGCGAGACGATCTTCAAGGTCGGATAGGTGTCCATGATCTTGGAGAAGATGAAGCGCGACAGCGTCACGCCGGTCTCGAACGGCCAGCCCAGCACCGAGCAGATCTCATATTTCGACTTGTCCTCGGTGACGTAGTCGTGCATCTCGCGGGTGCGTGCCGGATGCAGCAGGATCGGCTTACCGGACTTGGCGATCACCTCGTAGAGCGGCCAGAATTCCTTGCCGTCGATCGGTCCGCCGTTGACATTGGTGCCCATCTGCACCGCGTTGGCGCCGTTGTTCAACGCCCGCTCGGCCTCCTTCGCGGCTTCCTTCGGCGCGTTCATCGGCACCACCGCCGAATAGCCGACGAACCGGTCGGGGTGTTTGGCGACCACCTCGGCGAGCCCGTCGTTGGCGATCTTGGCCATCTCGGGCGACTTGTCCGGGCCCCACAATCGGTCGACCATCGGCATGCCAAGCGACAGCACCTGGGTGTAGTCGGGAAACTGATCGACCACCTTCAGCCGCAGATCGAGGTCCCACAGCGCCGGGATGCCGCGCACCCGCTTGCCGATGTCCTTCTGGCCGGCCGGCGATGCCAGCAGGCCCTCGTGATAGCGCTTCGGATTGAAATGATTGAAGGCATCGATGTAGCGCATGCGATGTTTCCTGTGGTCGAATGGCGCTGGTCGCCGAGAAGCGCGGGGTGGGCGTTGTGATCTACAAGGATTTGCGCGGTTTCATCAAGCAGGTGGACGAGATCGGCGCGCTCCGCCGCGTCAACGGCGCCGATCCGCGCTTCGAGCTCGGCGGCATCACCGAGGTCGCGGCCGGCACGGCGCGAATGCCCGGCGCTGCTGTTCGACCGCCTCAAGGGCTTCCGGCCGGGCTTTCGCGTGTTCACCAACGCCACCACCACGCCGCAGCGCGCGGCGCTGGCGCTCGGCATCGACCCCTCGCTCAGCCCGCTCGACGCGCTGAAGGCCTGGATGGCCAAGCGCCAGACGCTCGCGCCGCAAAAGCCAGTCACGGTCGACGACGCGCCGTTCCTGGAAAACTCCATGCGCGGCCGAAAGCTCGATCTCGGCAAGCTGCCGGCGCCCTATTGGCACAGGAAGGACGGCGGGCCGTTCATCGGCTCCGGCTCGATCGTGATCATGCGCGATCCGGACGGCGGCTGGATCAACGCCTCGATCTATCGCGTGCAGGTGCAAGGCCGCAATCGCGTGACGATCCAGTTCGACCACCCCGGCCGCCACGGCGCGGTGATCGCCCAGAAATACTGGAGCCGCCGCAAGCCCTGCCCGGTCGCGGTGGTCAACGGCCAGGATCCGGCGCTGTTCATCGCCGGCTTCGAATACCTGCCGGACGGCCAGTCGGAGTACGACTTTGCCGGCGCGATCAAGGGCGCGCCGATCGAGGTGATCGACGGCCCGCTCAGCGGCCTGCCGCTGCCGGCGCAGGCCGAGATCATCCTCGAAGGCGAGCTGTTGCCGACCAGCAAGCTCATGCTGCCGGAAGGCCCGTTCGGCGAATTCACCGGCTACTACGCCGCCGAGGCGCCGGCCCTGCCCGGTGATGCAGGTCGGCGCCGTCCACCACCGCGACGGCCCGATCCTGCTCGGCTCGCCGCCGATGAAGCCGCCGCGCTTTCATTTCGGCCTGCCGTTTCGCGCTGCGTCGATCTGGAGCCAGCTGGAGATGGCCGGCGTCGGCGACGTGGTCGGCGTCTGGCAGCACGTCGCCCAGCTGATGACCGTAGTCGCGATCCGCCAGCGCTACGCCGGGCACGCCAAGCGCGCAGCGCTGATCGCCGCCGCCAACAGCTACATGGCGCGGCTGGTGGTGGTGGTCGACGACGACGTCGACCCGTCCAACCTCGCCGACGTGATGTGGGCGGTCACCACCCGCTGCGAGCCGGCCGAGCAGATCGACATCGTGCGCAACGCCTGGAGCTCGGCGCTCGACCCGCGCATACCGGCAGAGGCCAAGGCCGCCGGCATCACCTCGCACTCCAAGGCGATCATCGAGGCGGTGCGGCCGTTCGGCTGGAAGGACCAATACCCGCCGACCTCGGCACTGACCGCCGACGAAGCGCGCGCCATCGAGGCGAAATGGGCTGGCGCGATCAAAGCGCGCGGCGGTGCCCGCCCGAAGCGAGCACCGCGGCGAAAGCGACGCTAGCGACGCGGCCGGCTCTGACGAGCGCTCACAGCCATGGTCCGGAGGGACCTGCCAACGGATGCGATGCCCGCCGGCCGCCTCACCCAGTATGTCGTCGAGCGCTACGCCCCAGACTTGTCGCTAGTGGCCAATGTTTTGCCTTTTTGCGCCAACAGCGGTGCCGCAGATGCGAGCCCATGGGAGAGGTGACCCGAGCGCCGATTTCCAGTCCTGCCGCATCGCTTCATGGTCCCCGCGACACCGGCCGTGCAGGCCTTGAAATCGGCCCGCCCTTGAATCAAATGCCATGGAACCGCATACAGGACCTCCGTGAAACGGCCATATTGTAGGACGACTGGACTGATTTAAACCACGGACTAAAGGACGGACGACCGTGAGACAGAAATCGGTGATGCTTGTTCTGGTGGTGCTGGGGGCGCTCGGCGTGCTCGGCGTTTCGTTGCCGCAGGCTCAGACCGCGGCGTCGCAGGCTCAGCCTGCGGGCCCGTCGGCCGCTGGCCTGTGGCAGAAGACCGAGGACGGCCAGCCCGTGCTGTGGACCCTGGTCGTTGCGCACGACAACGTCTACGAGGGCGTCATGGTCAAGCTGTTTCCGCGCCCGCAGGACGAGTCCAATCCGATCTGCACGCGCTGCGTCGACGACCGGAAAAACCAGCCGCTGATCGGCATGTCGTTCATCCGCGACATGAAGCGGCGCGGCATGAGCTACGAGGAGGGCAACATCCTCGACCCGCGCGACGGCAAGATTTACCGCGCCATGATGACGGTGAGCCCGGACGGCCGGCAGCTCACGCTGCGCGGCTATCTCGGCATTCCGCTGCTCGGCATGGACGAAGTCTGGCAGCGCGTGCCAGACACCCAGATCGCCACCCTCGATCACGCCGTGCTCGCCAAGTACCGGCCCGACCTGGTGCAGACCGGCTCGACCGGTGCGCGCGGCGGCAGCCAGCCGCCCCGGCCACGGCCACCGGCGCCGCCGCCCCCGCAGCGTTAGAATGCGATTGCTTTTGATTGAAGCGCCTGAACCGTGCGCGCTTTCCCCTCTCCCCTTGCGGGAGAGGGGAGCGAGTTTGCCGCGCGTCACCGATCCAACCGCAACGATCAAACGCTAATCCTGACGCGAACACTCAATAGGACTTCGGCAGTCCGAGCGCCCGCTCGGCGATAAAGCTCAGGATCAGGTGCGGCGTGATCGGCGCGATCCGCACGATCAGCGACTCGCGCAAGTACCGCTCGACGTGGAATTCCTTGGCGTAGCCCATGCCGCCGTGGGTCATCAGCGCGGTCTCGCACGCCTTGAAGCAAGCCTCGCCGGCCAGATACTTGGTGGCGTTGGCCTCGATCCCGCAGGGCTCGCCGGCGTCGTAGAGCGACGCCGCCTTGAATGCCATCAGGTTCGCCGCTTCGAGCGCCATCCAGCAGGCGGCGAGCGGATGCTGGATCGCCTGGTTCTCGCCGATCGCGCGGTCGAACACGATGCGCTCCTTGGCGTAGCCGGCGGCTTTGCGGATCGCGGCGCGGCCAAGCCCGATGCCTTCCGCGCCGATCAGGATGCGCTCGGGGTTCATGCCGTGCAGGATGTACTCGAAGCCCCTGCCCTCCTCGCCGATGCGATCGGCGACCGGCACCGGCAGCTGATCGATGAACAGCTCGTTGGAATCGACGGCGCTGCGTCCCATCTTCGGAATCTCGCGGACGTCGATGTGGCGGCGGTCAAGGTCGGTGTAGAACAGGCTCAGGCCTTCGGTCCGGCGCGCCACCTGATCGAGCGGCGTGGTGCGGGCGAGGATCAGCATCTTGGTCGCGACCTGCGCGGTCGAGATCCAGATTTTCTGGCCCGACAGCAGATAGCGGTCGTCGTTCTGGCGGACCGCCTTGGTCTTGAGCTTGAGCGTGTCGAGGCCGACGTTCGGCTCGGTGACCGCAAAGCAGGCCTTGTCCTTGCCGGCGATCAGCGGCGGCAGCATGCGCTGCTTCTGCTCGTCGCTGCCGAACACCACGACCGGATTGAGCCCGAAGATGTTCATGTGCAAGGCCGATGCGCCGGACAGGCCGGCGCCGGATTCGGCGATGGCCTGCATCATCAACGCCGCCTCGGTGACGCCGAGGCCCGCGCCGCCATAGGCCTGCGGCACGCAAACGCCGAGCCAGCCGTCATTGACAAACGCGCGGTGAAAGTCCTCGGGAAAGCCGCCGTCGCGATCCTTGGCAAGCCAATAATCGTCGCCGAAGCGGGCGCAGATCCGGCCGACCGCGTCGCGGATCGCCTCCTGCTCGGCCGACAAAGCGAAATCCATTCAGCCACCCCCGTGCCAACGCTTTGCCGCGCATTGGCTGCCGCATGATAGATTGCCCGTTCTGCGAATGGGAGGAGCCTGATGCCCGCACCAGCCAAGGATATGGCCGTCATCGTCACCGGCGCGGCGCGCGGCATGGGACGTGCCATGACGCTTGCGCTCGCCTCGGCTGGCGTGCGCGTTGCCGCCGCCGATCTTGCCGCAAGCGTGGACGCCATGAACGAGGTGCTCGGCACCGCCCGCCGCCAGGGCGTCGGCGACAACATCGCTGCCTTCGAATGCGACATCTCGCGCTGGCCGGATTGCACCGGCGCAGTGCAAGCGGCGATCGGCCGCTTCGGCGCGGTGCACGGCTTGGTCAACAACGCCGGCATCGCGATCCCTGATGAGGAGCTCGCGGCCGGCCGGGTGCGGCGCCGACGATTCTACGAGCACGACGTCGACGGCTGGCGCCGCGTCATCGACACCAACGTCAACGGTACGTTCCAGATGGCCAAGGCGATCGCGCCCAAGCTGGTCGCGCAAGGCTGGGGGCGCATTGTCAACGTCACCACCAGCCACAACACCATGGTGCTGGATGGCTTCTCGCCCTACGGCCCGACCAAGGCGCTGATCGAGGCCGCCACCGTGGTCTGGGCCAAGGACTTGGCTTCGACCGGCGTCACCGTGAACGCGCTGATTCCCGGCGGAGCCGGCAACACCCGCATGGTGCCGGACAGCGAATATGCCGACCGCTCCAAGCTGGTGCAGCCGGAGGTGATGATGGCGCCGATCACCTGGCTGATGTCGGCTAGGTCCGACGGCGTCACCGGACGGCGTTTTGTCGCCAGGGATTGGGACCCCAAGCTTGACCCGCGGGTGGCCGCCGAAAAGGCCGGCGCCGCGGCCGGCTGGTAGTCACAACGCTCATGCTCCACAACCGACGTGCGCGTGGAAGCGGACATTCGTGAGCGGCTTGGCGTTCCAATATTCGAGAAACTGCACGCTATTCTCAGTCATTCTCAGTCGACCTTGATACCGAGCTTGTCGACTATCGGTTTCCAGAACGCGATATCTTTTTCGAGACTCTGCCGGAATTTTTCCGGCGTCGTATCGCTGCTGACCTCGAAGCCGGATTCGATCAGCCTCTGCTGGTAGGCCTTGTCGGCGAGCGCCGTGCGGGTCGCCTGTGCGATCTGCTCGATGATCGCCTTCGGGGTCTTGGCCGGCGCTGCGATCCCGATCGTGTTCACGTTCGTGATTCCTGGAAATCCCTGCTCGGCTGCGGTCGGGATATCGGGCGCGCCGGCAAGTCGCGTCGCATTGGTCAAAGCGAGCATCCGAACCTTGCCGGTGCGATGCATTTCGAGCGTCTGACCCGTCACACCGACGGCGGAGAGCGTAACCTGGCCGCCGATGAGGTCGATGAGAACGGGCCCGGCGCCGCGGTACGGCACCTGCACGAGGTTCGGCAAACTGGCCTGTTCTCTGAACATTTCGTATGTCAGATGATTCGTCGTACCCAGACCATTGTGAGCAAACTGAAGCTTGTCGGGATTTGTCCTGGCGTAAGCTGCGAGTTCTTTCAAGTCTCGCGCCGGCACGGAAGGGTGGACAACGATGCCGAGCACGACCGCGGCGATGCCCGCAATCGGGTCGATGTCCTTCACCGGATCATAGAGCGGCCTCGCCTTGATCAGCGCTTCGTTGATATGCGTCAGCGTTCCTGCCGTCAGAAGCGTGTAGCCGTCCGGCTGAGCACGCGCCACGGCTGCCGAACCAATCGATGCGCCGCCGCCGCCAATGTTCTCGACCACGACCGTGCCGAGAAGCGACTTCATTTTCTCCGACCACGGCCGAGCGATGAGGTCGTATGCCCCGCCAGGTGGAAACGGGGCTACGAGCCTGATCTGCCTCGTAGGATACGCTTGCGCCCGTGCCATGCCCGGCATGGCCGGCAGCGCGGCAGCGCCCGCGCATAAACCGAGAAACTCTCTGCGGAGAAGTTTCATTCCAGTCCCTCCGCGGCGTGCGGTCCAACTGGGACGGCCCCGAATAGACTAGTACCTCTCCCCAGATTGCGGAAGCGGCGATGTGATCGTAGGGCACGTTACCGACTTGATGACCGCAGCGCCTACGCAAGCTTTGGCGTAACCTTAGGACCTTAGCCGGCGTCGAGTGCCCTTCCGCTGCTCCTCAGCCAGCATTCGCTCGGCTTCCGCCGACAGCAGGGTGACCGCCTTCCAGAAAATACGCAGCTCCGATCGGGTGAGGCATTTCTCGAGCCGCTCCTGGCGCTCGATGGTGAACGGCTCCGTTGCAGTCACGATCTTTCGGCCGGCCGCCGTGAGTTCAACCACCCGTAATCGCCGGTCCTGGCCGTGGACAATTTGGCTGACAAGTCCGCGTTTGGTCAGGCCGGCCAACGCCCGCGTCACATTCGCTTTGTCGAGCTGAGTGTGCTTGGCGATATCCCTGATTGACGGCGACTTAAACTCCTTGAGCCTGGCCAAGATGCGGTACTCCGCGAGGTTGATCCCGAATTCGCGCCGGACTTGCAGCAGCCTGTGCTGCGAAAGCGCAGCGCTGAGCATGTTAATGCGGTAGCCGAACCGTTGATTTGCCGGCGGTCGCGGGGTCGAACGGGTCACGGCACGATGGCTTTTCATTGTAATCGCAACGTTGTATTTACAATGATATCTGACTACAATCAAGCTGCAGTTTTGCGCTTGTGTGTCGCCGACAGTGGTCGCGGTTCACGCACTGACAAACTCAGGGGGCAGCCATGTACAATGCCGTGTTGCGTCTTTTCGCGACGTGGATTTTCACGTTGGGTCTTGCAGTACCCGCCAGCGCCGAGGACGTGGCGGTATTTCCATCAAAGGCCATGAAGGTGATCATGCCGAACCCGCCTGGCGCCGGTGTCGACGTCGGTGGACGGCTGGTGGCGGAAGTGGCGGAGAAACATCTCGGCAAGCACTTCGTCATCGAGAACAAGCCCGGCGCCGGCGGCCGCATCGGCGCGGCGTTCGTGGCAAAATCGGCGCCCGACGGCTACACGCTGTTGTACTCGGCGAAGAACCCGATCACCATCGTGCAGCATCTCGAACTCAAACTCGACTACGACCCGGTACGCGATCTCACCCCGGTTGCAATTGCGACCTGGGCGCCGGGCTTCCTGGTCGTGCGGGAATCGTTTCCCGCAAAGACGGTGCATGAGTTCGTCGCCTACGCGAAGCAGAACCCCAGTAACGTCACCTTCGGTATCCAGGGCATCGGCACCGAGTTCCACGCGACCCTGGAGATCCTGCGCGAGCACGCTGGCGTCAAGATCAACGCCATTCCCTATTCCGGCGGCGCGCAGGCGATCGTCGATATGCTCGCTGAACGGCTCGACGCCATGTTCCTGGTGCCAGCCGCGATCAAGGAGCACCTCGCCGCCGGACGCCTCCGCGCGCTGGCAACGCTGGAGCCGAAACGCGTTTCGGATTTCCCAAGCATCCCCACCATGGCAGAGTCCGGCCTACCAGACGTGACAACCACGCCGTGGTTTGGCTTCACTGCGCCGGCCGCAACACCGAAGCCAATCATCGCCAAGCTCGCCGCCGCGTTCGCCAAGACGCAGGAGGACAAGGCGCTGGTAAACAAGCTCAACGCTGTCGGCTATGAGCTGCGGGTGGTGGGGCCTGCCGAGGCTGCAGCCATCATCGCCAAGGAGCGCGCCGAATACGGCAAGATTGCCGCTGGCGGACGGCTTGATAAGGCGAATTGAGCCGTCGATTACACCCGCGCGAACCTTACGTTGTTCGACGCCAACCGAGCGGCTAGCGACGACCGACGCGGTTGACTGGACCGCCTCGATTTATTGCCGTGCCTTGTGTCACCGTTCCGCGTACGGCGCGCGCAACGGGGCGCGGCCTGAGCACGACACCGGGTCTTACGACGCAGCCCGCCGGATAACTAATGTATTGGCAGTACACCACGGCATTTGCGGTGTTCGTGGCCGCCGTCATGAACCCGATTGTCAGAAAGGCAAGTGACGCAACAGCGATTCTTATTTTCATATTCTTCTCCACATCCTCACGAAGTTCTTTGATGTTTTCAGTAAATCACAGACGCGGACAACTTGTTGATATGGATCAAATTGCCCTCAATTTGGTTCCGCGGACATGCTGGGACGCCGAGGAATTTTCCGCTTCTGCATCGAAGCGGACATCGGTCCGCGTTTCATGTTGCAATAGCAAAGTCGGTTTCAGCCCCTATCAAAGCTCTCGCTTAGACCGATACGATGCCGTCTCCTGAGCCTTGGGGCAGACATGCGGCGACGGGAATTCATCACAGGGCTGGGAGGCGCGGCGGCTTGGCCTATCGTATCGCGAGCCCAACAGGCCGAGCGTGTGCGGCGCGTTGGAGTGCTTTTTGCCGGTACCTCGACGAACGATCCGGACGGGCAGGTCCGTATCGCCGCGTTTCTGATGAGGCTGCAGCAATTGGGATGGAGTGACGGCCGTAACCTTCGCGTCGACTATCGGTCCGCCAGGGGGAATGCCGACGATATTCGCAAATATGTAGCAGAATTGGTAGCGCTCGCGCCTGACGTTATCCTGAACGGTGGCACCGCAACCATGGGGTCGTTGCTACAGGCGACGCGCACCATACCGATCGTATTCGTCAATGTCGCCGACCCGGTTGGTGCGGGCTTTGTCGATAGCATGGCGCGGCCGGGTGGCAACGCCACCGGGTTTGTTCAGTTTGAATATGGCTTGGCCGGGAAATGGCCGGAGTTGCTCAAGCAGATCGCGCCGGGCATGACCCGAGCGGCGGTCCTCCGGGACGCTGCCATAACGGCCGGAATTGGTCAGTTCGCTATCATCCAGTCCGTCGCTCCGTCCATTGGGCTGGAGGTAAGTCCGGTCAACCTGCGCGACGCCGCTGAGATCGAGCGCACCGTTACGGCTTTCGCGCGCGCTCCAAATGGCGGTCTGATCGCGACGGCGAGCGCATTGACGGCAGTTCATCGCGATCTGATCATCGCGCTTGCAGCCCGACACAAATTGCCCGCCATCTACTTCAGTCGCGCATACGTCGGCGCGGGCGGCCTCATTTCCTATGGGTCTGATGTGGTCGTTCAGTTCCGGAGCGCGGCTGACTATGTAGACCGCATTCTCAGGGGTGAGAAGCCAGCCGACTTGCCCGTACAGGCACCGACGAAGTATGAGCTGGCGATCAATCTGAAAACCGCAAAGATGCTTGGTCTAGACGTGCCTCTATTTCTCCAACAACGCGCCGACGAGGTGATCGAATAGGGATATGTTTGCTGGTGCGCATGAATTTCCTGTTGGCACGAAGCAGACATCGTCGAATGTCCGCTCTGAGGTCCGCGTTCAGGGGTGAAGCGGACTTGGCGAATTTGTGAGTACAAGCCCTAAAGCGACGCCAGAAGCTTGCCGAAGCCCGCGATCGGGCCGGTGACCTTGCCGCGCTTCATCGAGGCCCAGATCATCGCGTTCATCCAGGTCACGACCGTGGTGTCGAGGTCGTCCTCCAGCGGCTTGATGTTGTGCATCGAGCCCCAGCCGCCGCAGGGGATGTAGAGACCGTCCGGCCGGTGCGGCGCCTCGACAAAGGCCTTGCGCGCGGTCTGGTATTCGACCGGGATCGGCAGCCGGCGGATCTCGGTGTTGCGCTCGATGCCGAGCGCCTTGTTGTGGCTGACATTGATCTGCTCGGTCGCCAGATATTTCACCAGGCGATCGTTGATGAACTGGCGAAACGGCGTCGCCATGGCGACGGTGCGGAGTTTTAAGGCGTGCATCGCGTCGATCACGCCCGCCATGTCGGTGATGCAGGGCAGACCGGAAGCCTGCTCCAGGCGGTGCTGCACCTCGTTGGCAAAGCCCGGCGTGCCGCGCGCCACGATCGGCGGCACGCCCGATTGATAGATCACGTCGACGTCGAAGTTCGACAATTGCTTGGCGGCGCGCTCCATGCCCTTGAGCGCGTCCTCCATGTTGTCGTCGGTCAATTGCTGGATGGTGAGCGACACCGTGGTGATGTCGATGCCGTCGGGCACCACCTGGTACCATTCGCGGATCGGACGTGGCGGCACCGGCGTCGGAAAGATTACGCCGACATGCAGCCGCCATCCGGTGATGCCCTCACCCATCATGTACTCCTGTCACTGCGGGATTTTGGCGCCGGTCGCCTTGATGACCTCCGCCCATTTCTGGGTGTCGGTCCGCATCAGCGCCTGCATGTCGTCGGCGGTGCTGCCGACCACTTCGAGACCCTGCGCGGTCATCTTGTCGCTGAATCGCCGATCGGTCACCGCTTGGCGCACCTCCCGGGTCAACCGATCGAGCAACGGCTTGGGCGTCTTCGCCGGCGCCAGGATGCCAAACCAGCCGACCAGCTCGTAGCCCGGCACGCCGGACTCGTCGATCGTCAGCACCTCGGGCATCAGCGCCAGCCGCTGCTTGCCGCCGACCGCAAGGAGCTTGAGCTTGCCGCCCTCCGACATCGCCTTGGCCGAGGGCGGCCCGGTGAACATGACGTCGACCTGGCCGGCGACGACGTCGGTCATGGCCGGCGCGGTGCCGCGGTATGACACCATGTTGATGTCGGTGTTGGTCATCAGCTTGAACAGCTCCATGCCGAGATGCGCCTGGGTGCCAAGCCCGATCGAGGCATAGTTCAGCTTGCCCGGATTGGCCTTGGCGTGCGCGATCAGCTCGCGCACGTTATTGGCCGGCACCTTCGGATTGGCGACCAGCACCAGCGAGACCTTGGTGAGCACGCTGATCGGTGCAAAATCGCCGAACGGATCGTAGGCCAGGTTTGGATAGAGATTGGGATTGACGGTGAGATTGGTGTCGACCGCCATGAACAGCGTGTAGCCGTCGGGCGCCGAACGCGCGACCTGACCCGCCGCCAGTCCGCCGTTGGCGCCCGGCTGGTTTTCGACGATCACCGGCTGCTGCATCTGCTCGGCCAGGCGATCGCCGAGCGTGCGCGAGATCAGGTCGATCGCGCCGCCGGCCGGCTGCGGCAGCACGAGCTTGATCGGACGCGCCGGATAGTCCTGCGCGGTGGCTGGCGCCTGCGACAATATTGCCAGGGCGCATGCGAAGCTCGCGGCCACGATCCGACGCATATGTGTCATCCCATGGCTTGCCGCCCACATTTTGCCCATGACTAAAGCATGATCCCAAAAAGTGGGAACCAGTTTTCGGAAGAGATCATGCTCAAGAAAAAAGCTAGCTCGTGATGACGATTCGAAGAAACGTCATCACGAGCTAGGTGTTGAACCCCGCACGTGCTAAAAAGTGAGGCGCCCATAACAACAACGATCACCCGCCTTGCGCGCCGGATCAAGGAGGAAGCCATCATGAAAAAGGTCACGGTTGCCCCGAAAGGCATGGGGCTCAACGATTTCGTCGCGCAGCAGGAGGGCTACTTCGCCGCCGAAGGGCTCGACGTCACGTTCGACTGGAAGACGTTCCGCGGCACCCAGTCGAGCTGGAAGGGCATGAACTATCTCGAGCGCCCGCAGGACCAGCCTTACACCAAGGACAAGGCCGAGGTGATCCAGGGCGCCTGCGTCTGGGGCTCGATCTGCAACGCATCCGCCGGCATGGGCAAGTTCGTCGCCGAGGCCTATGGCGATTCACCCTGGGCGATTTTCGTGCGGCCGGATTCGAAGATCCGCGAGCCGAAGGACCTCAAGGACGTGCCGATCTCCGTCGGCATGCGCGCCGGCAGCCATTTCAACGTGCCCTACCGGCTGGAAAAGTACCTGCCGCTGGAAAACATCAAGACGGTCAACACCGGCGGCTTTGGCGCGCGGCTCAAGGCGCTGCTCGACGGCGAGGTCGAAGCCGCGTCGCTGCTGCCGCCGCAGATCGCGATGGCCGAGCAGCTTGGCCTGCGCAAGATCATCGAGGACCGCTTCCATACGCTGTGGTGGGTGCCGGACGGCTTCGCGCCCGAAGCCACCAAGGCGTACCTGCGCGCGCTCGACCGCGCCGAGAAGGCGATGGATGCCGATCTGCCGAAATATCTGCCGCTGTGGAAGCTTGCGGTGCCGGCCGAGTTCGAGAACTACCACAACTGGGACTTCAGCAAGTTCGGACGCGGCGAACGCTTTGTCTACAAGACCATCCCGCACTCGGAGTTCGACGAGGTGATGGACCAGGTCAAGCGCTGGAATCTCGACCAGTTCCTCAAGGACAAGAGCTTCGAAGGCCTGGCGGCGCGCTGACTGGCGCGAGTTCCCGAGCACTAACCGCCGTCATGGCGGGGCAAGAGACCGGCCGGCATAGTCGGCGGGAACTCCGTTGCCCTGGCCATCTGCGTCTTGCCGAGGGAGGAAGATGTGAATGCCCGGCATGAAGCCGGGCATGATGGCATAGGCGTGACGCGGCCCGGAACTGCGCGTCGCCAGGAATGGTGCGGTGCGCCGTAAAAGGACATTGGACGTAGGCCCTAAGGCCAATATCGAGCGCTCGATCTAACTACCTACAATTGCACGTTATATGAGGCAGGGGGTCGATTCGATAGGTCGCGTTAACGTCTCGTTATCCAAGAATGCTGGTTTGCTCTGGGCGCATCCGTCCACCGCATCGGAATGGGGGTTGCTGGGATCAGCGTTCTCTATTGCGCCGAAACACTCGCGTTTCGATCGACATATTTCTGCCTTCAACGTGGCCGGTTTGCGCCCCCAAGGCTCTTACAGAGTGTGCTTTTTCGCACTAGTTCTCAGCACTCTAGGGGGTAGTGTGAAAGTACGAACCAACCGAACGTGGGAGGGCACTATGCGCGTTCTTTTGAGCACAATCGCAGCTCTTGCCGTGGGCACTGCGTCTGCCCTGGCGGCGGATATTCCAACCAAGGCGCCGCCGGCCCGGGTCATGGCACCGATATTGACCTGGAACGGCTTCTATGTCGGCCTCAACGGCGGCTACAGTTGGGGCAAAGCTGGCCGTGACGTCACATTCTTCAATCCGCTGAACGGCGCCTTGATCATCCCGCCGGTCGGGACAGGCTCCACGAGTGACTCAAACCTCGATGGCGGCGTATTCGGCGGCCAGATCGGCTACAATTGGCAGTTCTCCAATTGGGTATTCGGACTTGAGACCGATGCGCAGTGGAGCGGTCAGCGCGGCAGCGGGAGTGCGGTTTGCGGCGCTACTTCTGCGGTTATTGCCGGACCCTGCCTTCCTGGCCTGACGTTCGTGCCGGCCGCCGCTATCGGCACTGTCGCGACTCTCGAGCAGAAGCTCGAATGGTTCGGCACCTTCCGCGGCCGTGCTGGCTTTGCCGTCATGCCCAGCCTCCTGCTGTATGCAACCGGCGGCGCGGCGTACGGCTCGATCAAGACAAACTTGGGGCTCGCAGGCTTCACGCCGAACGGTACCCCGGTCGCGATTGCCGGTTCGAGCAGCGACACCCGTCTCGGCTGGACCGTGGGTGGTGGTATCGAGGGCAAGTTTGCTCCGAATTGGAGCGCCAAGGTCGAATACCTCTATATGGACCTTGGCTCGGTCAGCAGCACCGCAGTGTTCCCGACCGCTGCTGGCGTCCCGATCGGTGCTTCGCTGAACTCGCGCGTCACCGACAACATCATCCGCGGGGGCATCAACTATCACTTCTCAGCCGGCGGCCCGTACTGACGGGTGGTCAGAGACCTATTGCAGAAAGCCCCGGGGATCACCCGGGGCTTTTTTCATGGGCGAACGTGCCAGCATCGTCCACGAGGGCATGACCGTCGCACATTCGAGTGCGCATGGCGACTTTAAGAAGGGCTCCGCCTATTCCAGCACCGCGATCGCGTTGATCTCGATCAGATACTCCGGCGAGGTCATCTTGGTGATCTCGACCATGGTCGAGGCCGGCGCCGGCGGCTTGAAATACTCGCGCCGCACTTTGTGGATCTTCTCGAAGTGCTCCATGTTGCGGACATAGACGTCGACGCGGCAGATGTCGTCCATGGTGCCGCCGGCGGCCTCGACCGCGGCCTTGACGTTCTCGCAGACCTGCCGGGTCTGCGCCTCGATGTCGCCGATGCCGGCGATGGTGCCGTCGGGCCGGCGCGAGGTCATGCCGGAGATGAACACCAGCCGCCCGCGCGCCTCGATCATGGTGGCTTGCGAGAAATGGCCGTTCGGCTTGGCGATCTTGTCGGAGCTGATCTGCTTCTTGGGCATGGCGTCCTCTCTCTGTGCCGGTCGGGCGAGAGTGTGGTTCAATGCCGGCCTTCGCAGCAAGGGGCCGCGCTATCAAACCGCTCAACGAACTGACCGCCACCGAGATCGTCGCGGCGATCGGCGACAGGCCGCACGACCTGCGAGGCGGTGGTGCGCGCCTGCCTCGATCGCATCGCCGCGCGCGAGCCCGAGGTGCACGCCTGGGCGCATATCGATCCGGCGGCGGCGATCGCCGCAGCGCGCGCATTCGACCGCGGCGGCACGGCGCGGACCGCTCGCCGGCGTGCCGTTCGGCGTCAAGGACATCATCGACACCTTCGACATGCCGACCGAATGGGGCACGCCGATCCACCGCGGGCGCCAGCCTGAGCGCGACGCCGCCTGCGTCGCGCTGTCGCGCAAGGCCGGCGGCGTGCTGCTCGGCAAGACCGTCACCACCGAATTCGCCAACCTGCATCCCGGTCCGACCCGCAATCCGCACGATCCCGCCCGCACGCCGGCCGGCTCGTCGAGCGGCTCGGCCGCGGCCGTCGCCGACTTCATGGTGCCGATCGCGATCGGCACCCAGACCACCGGCTCGACCATCCGCCCGGCCTCGTTCTGCGGCGTGTTCGGCTATCGTCCGACCTATGGCGAGCATCGCATGCATGGCGTGATGGAAGCCTCGGGCTCGCTCGACACGCTCGGCATCCTGGCGCGCTCGGTCGAGGACATCGCGCTCTACCGCGACGTGCTGCTCGGCATTCCGCCCGAGCCGATGGCCGCGCTCGAACGGCCGCCGCGCATCGGGCTGTGCCGCACCCACGTCTGGGACCAGTTCGAGCCGACCGACCCGCGACGCTGATCGAGGACGCCGCGCAGCGGCTCGCCCGCGCCGGCGCGCCGCGTCACCGACGTCGCCCTGCCCGCCGGCTTCGAGCGGCTGAACGACGCGCACCGCACGATTTCGAGCTTCGAATTCGCCCGCACCTTCACCTGGGAGATCGAGAACCACTGGGACGAGATCAGCGACACGCTTGCGCGGCGGCCGGCTGCACGACGGCATCCACGGCAACTTCGAGCGCTATATCGAGGCCAAGCAACATCGCCGACGAGTGCCGCCGCGCGCTCGATGCGTGTTCGAGGACATCGACGTCCTGCTGACGCCCGCGGCGTTCGGCGAGGCGCCGGTCGGCATGGCCGCCTTCGCCGGCGTGCCGCTGTTTCAGATCTGGACCACGTTGCACGTGCCGGCGGTGTCGCTGCCGGTGTTCAAGGGGCCGAACGGACTGCCGATCGGCGCGCAGCTCATGGCCAGGCGCCACGACGACCGCAAGCTGTTCGCCTGCGCGCAATGGGCTGTGGAAGAAGCTGAGCTGAGGGGGCAACGGATGGTTGCGACACCGAGCGAGCCGAACTGGCCGGTCACCTTCCCGGGCAATCTGCGCTGGCGCAACGCCATGCAGATCGTCAAGGGCATGGTGGCCTATGGCGCGGCCGCCATGGCCGAGATCGACCTGATCGCGCAGCGGCTGAAGGCGCGCGCCGGCGAGTCCGATCTCGACCGGGTGTGGATGGAGGAATGGTCGCGGGAGGCCGACCGCGTCGCCAGGATCGGCGACGACGCCGACGCCGCGCGGCAACACCATCACCGCCGGCAACCAGTACATGCGCGCCGGCAACTACTACTACAGCGCCGAGCGCTTCATTCCGCCGGGCGAGGAAAAGCTTGCGATGTATCGCAAGGCGCTGCGCTGCTACCAGGGCGCGATGGCGCGGCTGCATCCCGACATCGAGCGGGTCGAGGTGCCGTACGAGAACACCAGCCTGCCGGCCTGGTTCGTCAAGGGCCGCGGGCTCGGCCGGCGGCCGACCGTGGTGCTGTTCGACGGCATGGACAACGCCAAGGAGATGAGCGTGATCTTCGCCGGCCTCGACTTCGCCAAGCGCGGCATCAACACGCTGGCGATCGACGGACCGGGCCAGTCCGAGCCGCTGCGGCTGCGCAACATCCCGAGCCGCCACGACTACGAGGCCGCGGGCATCGCCGGCCTACGATTTCGTCGCCGCGCGGCCCGACGTCGATCCCAAGCGCGTCGCGGTCATGGGCTACAGCTTCGGCGGCTATCACGCGCCGCGCATCTGCGCCTTCGACAAGCGCTACGCGGCTTGCGTCTGCGTTCGGCGCGATGCACTGGAACGTCCACGACTTCGTCAAAGGCCACGCGCCGGCCGATCCGCGGCAGACCTCGGCCTCGACGTTCCAGTTCCGCTGGGTGGTCGGCGCGCCGGACAATGCCACCGCGCTGGAGTGGTCGAAGAAATTCACCCTCGAAGGCGTGGCCGACAAGGTGCAATGCCCGATCCTGATCCTGCACGGCGAGAACGACCGCATCGTGCCGCTCGCGGAAGCCAAGAAGCTCTATGAGCGCGTCGGCTCCAAGAACAAGACGCTGAAGATCTTCACCGCCGAGGAAGGCGGCGCCGAGCATTGCCAGGTCGACAACCGGCAGCTCGGCGTCGACTTCATCGGCGACTGGCTGCTGAAGACCATGTAACAAGATCGCCGGTGGGAGAACGCGCCATGTTCAAACTCGTTCGCTTCGGCCTCGATCGTCGGCAGCCTGCTGGCGATGCCCGGCACCGCGCTCGCGCAACCAGCCTATCCCGACAAGCCCATCCATCTGATCGTCGCCTTCGTGCCCGGCGGCGCCACCGACACCTTGGCGCGGCAGATTGCAGAACGACTGCAAGCGGCGCTCGGCCAGCCGGTGGTGATCGAGAACCGGCCCGGCGCCGGCGGCTATCTCGCCTGGAACCACGTCGCCTCGTCCGATCCGGATGGCTACACGCTGATGCTTGCGGAGAATGCGCTCGCCATCAGCCAGGCGCTCTACAAGAAGTCGAAGTCCAATTTCGATCCGGTGACGCAATACGACGCCGTCGCCGGCATCGCCGTCTGCGCCGTCGGCGCTGGTGGTTGCCAACAACGTGCCGGCCAAGACCGTGGCGGAGCTGGTGGCCTATTCCAAGACCGTGCCGCAGAAGCTGAACTTCGCCTCCGCCGGCGTCGGCAGCGTCTCGCATCTCAATTTCGAGGTGTTCATGGACAAGACCGGCATGCAGGCCGTCCACGTGCCCTACAAGGGCGGCGGCCAGGCGATCGGCGACGTCGATCGCGGGCCACGTGCCGATGACCATCACGTCGGTGCAGGCCACCAAGGGCCTGGTCGAGAGCGGCAAGGTCAAGGCGCTGGCGGTGACGAGCCCGGCCCGCTCGCCCGCCATGCCGGACGTGCCGACCATGCAGGAGGCCGGCGTGCCGCCGGCCGACGTCGAACTGCGCTTCTGGTTCGCGATCTTCGGGCCGAAGGGCATGCCCGACGCGGTCAAGGCCAAGCATCTCCCAGGCGGTCGCCAAGGTGATGGGCGATCCGGCGGTGCGCGAGCGGCTCGCCAAGCTCGACATCACGCCGGACGTCATTGCCGGCCCGGCCATGCACGCCAAGCTCGACAGCGAGATCAAGAACTGGACGCGGTTCATCGACGCCAAGGGCATCAAGGCGGAATAACTGGCGGCAATGGCGAAGTGCCGCATCGCCGGCACCGGCTCGCCCTATCGACGCGACCGCCCGCGCGTGGTCGAATAGGTCGGCCATTGCATGCAGTTGAGGGACCGTCATGCGGCATGTCATTCGGTGGTGCACGATCGTCGGCGCGCTGATCTGCGCTCCGGCAATCGCGCAGGCGCAAGGCACCTATCCCGACCGGCCGATCAGGTTCGTCGTCGCCTTCCCGCCGGGCGGCGCGACCGACACGTTCTTCCGCCTGATCTCGAACGAGCTTGCGGACCGCGCTCGGCCAGTCGGTCGTGATCGAGAACAAGGGCGGCGCCGGCGGCTACATCGCCTGGCAGGCGGTCGCGGCCTCGCCGGCCGACGGCTACACGGTGTTGGTGGGCGAGAACGCGATCGGCATCAATCAGGCGCTGTTCAAGAAGCATCCGTCCGGCTTCAACCCGCTCACGCGACTATGACGCGGTCGGCGCGATGGGCAGCACGCCGCTGGTGTGGACGGTGGCCAACAATGTCCCGGCCAACAGCTCGGCCCGAGTTCGTCGCGTGGTCGAAGACCGTGCCGAGCCAATTCAACTACGGTCACGCCGGCCCTGGCAGCGTGTCGCACCTCGTCCCGGAGGTCATTCTCGACGGCGCCGGCATGCAGGCCCTTCCCGTGCCGTTCAAAGGTGGCGGGCCGGCCGCAGCCGCCGTCGCCGGCGGGCACGTGGCGGTGGTGACGTCCTCGCTGCCGGTCGCCAAGACCCAGATCGAAGGCAAGCTCGTCAAAGGCCTGCTGGTGACGAGCGCCAAGCGCTCGCCGGCGCTTGCCGGACGTGCCGACGCTGAAGGAGCTTGGCGTCAAGGTCGCCGAAGTGGACCTGGAATTCTGGTGGGGCCTGTTTGTGCCGAAGGGCACGCCGGAGCCGATCCGGGCCAAGATCGAAAAGGCCCTGCAAGACCACCATGGCGAACGCCGCCGTGCGCGAGCGGCTTGCCAGGGTCGACACCGACCCGTCGTTCGCGCCGGGCCCGGCGCTGCGGGTCAAGCTCGAGAACGAGATCAAGAACTGGTCGAAGTTCATCGACGCCAAGGGCATCAAGGTCGAGCAATGACGTTTCGACTGGCAAGACCTTGGCCCGTCATGCTGAGGTAACCGCCATAGGCGGCCCTCGCATGACTGACCTCGATCAAATTCACCGTCAACGGCCGTTCCGTATCCGTCACCTGCGACGGCACGACGCCGTTGCTCAGCGTGCTGCGCGACGAGCTTGGCCTTGCGCGGCAGCAAATTCGGCTGCGGCACCGAGCAATGCGGCGCCTGCATGGTGCTGATCGACGGCAAGCCGGAGTATTCCTGCGCCCGCGAGGTTGCGACCGTGGCTGGCCGATCGGTCACCACCGTCGAAGGCCTGGCGGCCGGCGGCGCGCTTCATCCGTTGCAGCAGGCTTTTCTGGACGAGCAGGCCGGCCAATGCGGCTATTGCCTGCCGGGCATTCTGGTCTCGGCCTCGGCACTGCTCGCGAACAATCCCGCGCCAAGCCGCGACGAAATCGTCGCCGCGCTCGATCCGCATCTGTGCCGCTGCGGCATCCACAACCGCGTCATCCGCGCGGTGCAGAGGGTTGCCAGCCGATGATCTCGAACACCCTGCCGCAGAGCCTGGTCGACAATCCGGTGCTGTCGCAGTGGATTGCGTTCAAGAGCAACGGCCGCGTTCGGGTCGGCAGCGGCAAGGTCGAGATCGGCCAGGGCATTCTCACCGCGCTCACGCAGATCGCCGCCGAAGAGCTCGACCTGCGGCCGGACCAGATCGATCTCGTCTCCGGCCAGACCGACGTGAGCCCGGCCGAGGGCTTCACCTCCGGCAGCTATTCGATCGCGATCGGCGGCGCCTCGATCCGGCTGGTCTGCGCCGAGGTACGCTCGCTGTTCCTCGATCGCGTCGCCGAAACGCTCGCCTGCCCGGTCAACGAGCTTTCGGTCGAGGACGGCAAATTCCTGCGCGCCGGCAAGGACACCGGCCGCGACTATTGGTCGATGGCGGACGCGGTCGCGCTCGACCGTCGCGCCACCGGCAACGCGCCGACCAAGCGGCCGCAGTCCTATAAGATCGTCGGCAAGCACCTGCCGCGGCTCGATCTGCCGGCCAAGGTCGCAGGCGCGGGCTTCATCCACGACATCGCACCCAAAAACGTGCTGCACGCCCGCGTGCTGCGGCAGCCGTGGCGCGGCGCGCATCTGGCAGCGCTCGACGAGGCGGCCGTGCGCAAGGCCGCCAAGGCCCCGATCGACATCGTGCGCGAGGGCGAGTTCGTGGCCTTCACCGCCGACAGCGAGACTCGCGGTGATGCGCGCCGCCGAGGCCGCGCGCACCGCTGGCGCGCTGGCAGGGCGGCACGCCGCCGCCGGCCGACGTCGGCTCGCCGTCATGGCTGAAGGCGCAGCCTTCGCGCAGCCGCACCACCGACACCGGCAAGCCCGGCCGCGCGCAGGGCCGCGTGCGTGGAAGCCTCCTACTCGCGCCCGTTCCTGACCTATGGCTCGATCGGGCCATCCTGTGCGCTCGCTGAGTGGAAGGACGGCGCGCTCAAGGTCTGGTCGCACAGCCAGGGTCCGGCGGTGCTGCGCAACTGGCTCGCCCGCGCGCTCGGTCTCGACCGTCGCGCAGGTCACGGTGCTGCACCGCCACGGCTCCGGCGCCTACGGCCACAACACCGCCGACGACGCCGCGTTCGACGCGTCGTTCCTGGCGCTGCGCCGCCCGGGCCGGGTCGTGCGCGTGCAATGGTCGCGCGAGGACGAATTCGCCGCAGCGCCAATCAGCACGGCGATGGCGGTCAAGCTGTCCGCCACGCTCGATGCCGATAGCAAGCCCGCGCAGTGGATGATCGAGATCTGGAGCCCGCCGCACGCCCAGCGGCCGGGCATGAACGGCAACTCCAACCTGCTGGGCGCCGCCGCGCTGCCGAATGCGCCGCCGCTCAATCCGCTCGACGACGTGCCGGACGAGCGCGGCGGTGGCGCCACCCGCAATGCGGTTGCGATCTACGACCTGCCGAACCACCGGCTCGTCCATCATCTGCTGCCGCAGGTGCCGTTGCGGACGTCGTCGCTGCGCGGGCTCGGCGCCTGGGTCAATGTGTTCGCGATCGAATCGTTCATCGATGAGCTCGCCGCCCTCGCCGGCGTGGATCCGGTGCGTTACCGGTTGTCGCTATTGTCCGACCCGCGCGCCCGCCGCGTGGTCGACACCGCGGCGCGGCTGAGCGGCTGGTTCGACCAGGGCCGGCAACCCGAAGGCCGCGCCCGCGGCTTCGGCTTCGGCCGCTACAAGAACATCGCCTCGTTCGCCGCCGTGGTGGTCGAGGTCGAGGTCGCAGGATGAGGTCCGCCTGAAGAAGGTCTGGTGCGCGGCCGACGCCGGCCTGGTGATCGCGCCCGACGGCGCCAGGAACCAGATCGAGGGCGGCATCATCCAGGGCGCGAGCTTCGTGCTGCGCGAACAGATCCGCTTCGAGGACGGCCGGGTCGCAGCCAAGAGCTGGCAGGACTATCCGATCCTGCGCTTCAGCGACGTGCCGGAGATCGAGATCGAATTGATCGATAACCCGAACGAGCCGGCGCTGGGCCTGGGCGAGGCTTCGGTCGGCCCGACCGGTGCGGCCATCGGCAATGCGGTGGCGCGGGCGCTCGGCCGGCGCGTCCGCGATTTGCCGCTGACGCGCGAGCGGATCATGGCTACGCTGCTGTCGGAATAACTAGAGGAGGCTGCCATGCGATCGACGGTGACAGGCACGGCGCTATTCGCGGCCGCGCTGGCGTGGGCGATGCCGGCACAGGCGCAGGAGCTGCAGGCCGGCAAGCCGATCCGGCTGATCGTCGGCCTTGCCGCCGGCGGCGGCACCGACGTCACCGCCCGCCTGGTCGCGCAGAAGATGAGCGCCGGCACCGGCACGACAGTGCTGGTCGAAAACAAGGCCGGCGGCAATTTCATTCCGGCCGGCCGTGAGGTCGCGGGCGCGCCGCCCGACGGCCACACGCTCTACTTCATCTCCACCAGCTCGGTGATCACCCAGGCGCTGCACCCGGATTACCCGCTCGACATCATGAAGCTCACGCCAGTGACCGAAGTCGCAACCGGGCCGCTGATCCTGGTGGCGCGCAACGGGCTTGGCGTCAAAACCCTGCGCGAGCTGATCGAGCTGTGCAACAAGGAGCCGGGCAAGATCAAGTTCGGCCTCGGCGGCGGGGTCGGCAGCTCGCTCGGCGTTGCCACCGAGCTGCTGAAGGCGCGAACCGGCATCAAGATCACCGGCGTGCCCTACCGCGGCGCCGGCCCCGCGCTCAACGATCTGCTCGGCGGCCACATCGACGCCATGTTCGACGCCATGCCGGTGATGGCGGTGCAGGCCAAGGAGGGCAAGGTGACGCCGCTGGCGGTGACCGGCGCCAAGCGCTCGTTCGCCCTGCCGGACGTGCCGACCATTCAGGAGTCGGGCATGGATTATCTGATCAACGGCTGGTACGGCATCCTCGCGCCGCCCGACACGCCGCCGGCGATCGTGCAGAAGCTGCGCGACGAGGTGGCGAAGGCGGTGGCGCCGAAGGACGTCGTCGATACGCTGGCGCAGCAGGGCATGGAGCCGCGCGGAACTCCATCCGCCGAATGGGCGAAATACCTGCAGTCGGAGATGGCGTTCTACTCCAAGCTCATCAAGGACGCGGGCATCAAGCCGGACTAGAAAAGCTGGGAAGGCATTACCCTCGCCCCAATGCCAAAGTCCGGAATAGAACATCGGCTCAGGGCCTATTGGTCGAGGCTGTCTCGCCGCAGTCCATTTGGGTATTTTCGAGCGCCTGGGCTATAGCCCCAACGAATGGGTCCATGCTTTGCTTAAGTTCCGCGGGGTATTCAACGGCGATATGGTGCCAAGCCTTGCCCGCGCACGCCAGGATCGCTTTTCGATAGAAGATCCGACTTTTTTTGAAACCCGAGACTGCGACCCATGTGCGCTCACCACGCAAATAGGTGATGGTTTCATCATCGGCGAAGATTACCGCTTTCATGTGCTCGGCATTCGATTCATTTTCAGCCGCCGTCCGGTACGCCGCAAACCAGGACGCCCCGTCAGGAGACACAAAGCGCTTGCCGTTCCAATTGGCTTCGGGAGGCTGTTCCTGCCAATTGCTTGGCACCAGGGCACTTAACGTGGGTGGCGAGCGGCGCCTGTCTCTCGGATCAGCCCTCATTCCCCGGATATCACCGTCGATGGCCGGCCCGGAATCTCTCGGCAGGTCAACAATTGCATTGGGAATGTAACGATAATGGTGGCGCCTCTTGCGAGCGTCAGCCGTTTGCACCGCGAATATCAACAGCAATGATACGATAAGAATAATGCGCATAGCCCGATAACGCGCAAAGTGCCGCTTCGATCCCCCCGGGCAGCGTCGGCTTAGATACGGGCCGGCCGCGACGTCAGAAAGTCCTTGTCAGGCCGCCGTTAACACGTGACCCATATGGCGACATCAGCCCCCCTGCGGCCTACCTCAACGGCTACGATACCTTTCCTAGGCCGGATGCGGGGATGCACTAAACAACCTTTAGCCGAGGCATCCAGATCATGGCCAATCCGATTGCCATCCGAATGGGCGGCTACGGGCCGCCGACCACCGGCTTTTCCCGCGCGCTGAAATTCATCGGCGACCGGCTGGCTGGCGCAATTCGGCGACCGCGTCGATATCAAGTACGCCTGGAACATCATGGATTTCGGCTACAAGGCCGAGGAGATCTGGTGGCTGGTCGAGAGCGGCGTGCTCACGCTCGGCTATCAGTCGTCAAGCTATCTGACCGACCGCGTGCCGGAGCTCTCGTTCGTCGACCTGCCGTTCCTGTTCCGCGACAACGACCACGCCCGCGGCGCTATGGACGGTGCTCTTGGCAAGCGGCTCGCGGAGGCCATCGAGCGCGAGTGCAACTACCGCATCCTCGGCTGGTACGAGAACGGCTTCCGTCACATTTCAAATCGCGTCCGCACCGTGCGCACACCGGCCGACCTCAAGGGCATGCATATTCGCGTGCTGCCGAGCCAGATCCAAAAGCGCACGTTCGAGCTGCTCGGCGCCAGACCGCAGATCATGGACCTCACCGACGCGATCCGCATGATCAAGGCCGGCGAGATCGACGCCCAGGAGAACCCGCTCACCAACACCGTCACTTATGGCGTGCACAAATTCCACCGCTTCCACACCATCAGCAATCACTTCTACATTTCGCGGCCAATCTTCCTGCACCGCCCGACCTACGACTCCTGGCCGGAGGACATAAGGCCGCCATGCAAAGGGCGGTGACGGACTCGGTGGCGTTCCAACGCGACCTTCACGTCAAGGAGGAGGACGAGGCCGAGCAGGCGATCAAGGCGGAAGGCTGCGAGATCGTCGCGCTTGACAGCCGCAGCACGACGCCTTCGCGGCCGCCGTGCGGCCGATCGCGGCCGAGGCCCGCAAGCTTCTGGGTGACGAGCTGTTCGAGATGATCTAGTTAGCTTGAATATCCACCAGATCGGGATGACTTTTCTTCGAATTGTCATCCCGATCTAGTTCTTTGTTTGAGCATGATCTTTTCCGAAAACCGGTTCCCACTTTTCGGGATCATGCTCTAACGGGTTGGATCGAGGGACATCGGAGGTCGCGCAACAGGGGTTGGGCGTGGAGAAGGTGCTGGCTCTGCTGATGACGGTGCCGCGAGTTGCGCTGGCCCACCCACAATCGTTTTGCGCGGCGGGAGCGGGACTACCCTTGATTGAGGGACAGGCGATAGCTTGCTTCTGATGTCCTGCTCGGCCGCCTGCAGGGTCGCGATGTTGCGGGCCATTTGTTCTTGCTTTGCACTGAGTTGCTCGATGCCTTTCTGCACCACGGCGAGATTTCGCGCGATTTCGTCAAGCTGCTGCATGCTTGCCGCCGCAGACGCGGCCTGCCCGGTAGAAGCTGGCGGGGTCTGAACAGGAACTGCCGTCTGCGCGGCCGCGGGAGTAATCTCGGGGGCCGACTTCGTTGCTGAGGCAGCCCAATGCTGGCCAAGCGGCGCAGCCCAAGCCTTGATGATCTCGCTCGCCTGATCGCCGTGAGACTGCCAAGCAAGCGTGGCCCCGACACCGATCAGAGCCGCAATGCAGAATCGTGCAACGGCGCGGATCATGCGCCGGCCAATCGACGGTTTGCCCTCAGCTCTGTTGCTCCCGGCGTACCGTTTCAATTCCGCGACTGGAATCTCAGGAGAGTCTGCGCCCGATACGATACGAATGCGCGGATCGGGCGACACACGTTCCGCTGTCCGATGAGACGTTGGACCATCACGCCACGCGATTTCGACCGTCGGCACGTCGGATGGCGTAAGCGCAATGATATCGCCTTGATGACGTTGGCTTTCAAGCGACGATGCCATCGGCGCCTCCATTAAACTTCACCCACGGACGACCGTGGCAGGCCATTCCATAGTCTGACTGCAAGCTGAGCACCATCATATGATGAAAGAAAGGCAGCTTGCGGTAGCGAGCCATTGTGCGGTTTCAGCCATTATCCGGCACCTTGCTAACCTTCTGTTTAGTATTGGTCACCGTCTCCATCGGGTCTATCATATGGGTTGATAGGTTCTGCGGCCTCGATCAAACGCGCAAACCAGGGGGATCATCGTGTTCGGCAAACCCAAGAGCAAAACGGTCGATACGGTTCAAACAGCAGGATCGTCTGTTCCAGCCACAAGTGTGCAGTCGATAAGCCAGTCACCAAAATCGGCACCCTTGCAGGAGGCGGCGAATACGGAGCCAACAGGGGGCATCGCCACCATCAGTACGGGCACGTCCATTACCGGAAAAATCGTTTGCGACGGGGCAGTGAATATCTTCGGCCGTATTGAGGGGGAGGTGCGCGGCGCGACCGTTAACGTATGCAATGGCGCGCGCGTTGACGGCAATCTCTTTGCGCAAGAATTGATTGTCGGCGGTAGCGTGAGGGGCACCATTGAAGCCACTCGCGTCAAGCTGCAATCAACCGCCGATGTTGAGGGCGATATTTGCCATCAAGTGCTGTCGATCGAGGAGAAGGCCCGTTTTGAAGGAACGTCAAAACGCGTTGCCAAGGCAACCGACTTGCAATCGAGCGGTCAATCCAGTGCTGGCTGGCCACTGCAATCTCGGGCTGAAACGAAGTCCGAAGTCGTGCCAATCGCATTTTCACCGGCAGTTGCGAGCGAATAAACGCCGCCCTTTACGAAAACGTCTAGGAATTCGCGTTCGGTAGCACAATCGCGGCCAACCGACGCGACTGGTGTGCGAGTGCTAAGGCACGGTCAAGGCGCAGAATAACCTGCTGCGGGGCATTTGGTCGCTACTGGCCGACATCGATTGATAGCCCGCTAATGTGCGCCATTGGGGGTAAAGCAGACACGGCGGAGTACACGCCCTGGCGCTTGTGCGGAACGGTACAGGCTTCCTACAATCCCGCCGGCGAAAACAAGCGGACCGCTGGCCGAAGTTCCCCGGGAGGCAAACGCAGATGCGTCGCTTTGGCTGCATGATAATGCTGTGGCTCGCGCTCGGCGTAACCGCGGCCGCGGCGCAGGCCGCCTATCCGAACAAGCCGATCCGCATCCTGATCCCCTACGCGCCCGGCGGCCTGACCGACGTGGTGGCGCGGCACTACGCCGAGCATTTGCGTAAGGCGTTCGGCCAGAACGTGCTGGTCGAGAACAAGCCCGGCGCCTCCGGCATCATCGCCATCGAGGAAATGGCCCGCGCCAAGCCCGACGGCTACACGCTCGAGATCGGCAATATCTCGACCAATTGCCTCACACCGGTGCTGCTCGCCAAGCGCATGACCATCGATTACGACCGCGACGTGCAGATCATCGCGCGGACCGCGGATGCGCCAGTGTTTTTTCTCGCCACCACCACGAATTTTCCGGTGAAGTCGTTCGCCGAGTTCATCGCCTATGCCAAGGCGCATCCGGGCGACGTGCGCTACGCCTCGGGCGGTATCGGCGCCTATCAGCACGTCAACACCGAGATCCTGGCGAAGCGCGCCGGCGGACTTCAGATGGTGCACATCCCGTTCAAGGATGGCGGCTCGGGCATCCTCAAGGATATCGCCAGCGGCGACACCCACGTGTCCTGGTTCAACGTCACCAACCCGGTCGGCATGATCAAGGCCGGCAAGGTGCGGCCGCTTGCGGTCGCGGCGCCGCAGCGGCTCGCCGCCTGGCCGGACGTGCCGACGCTGGATGAGCTTGGATTCCCTGGATTCCGGCCGTCGCAATGGAACGCGGCCTTCGCGCCGGCCGGTGTGCCGCGCGAGATCATCGACAAGCTGCACGATGCCATCATCACCGCCGCCAACACGCCGGAGATGAAGGCGGTGTTCGAGCGGGGCGGCATGACCGGGCCGACCGACAAGTCCCCTGACGAGGCTCGCGCCTGGCTGAAGAAAGAAATGGAAACCTGGCGACGCGACATCGCCGACGCCGGCATCAAGGTGGACGAGTAGAGGAATATCGCAACTTGAAAATCGGAATCCTGCTCGGCGACGATATCGGCCTCGAAGTCGTGCCGGAATGCGTCAAGGTGATGAAGGCCGCAGCCGCCAAAACCGGGCTGCCGATCGACTGGCATCCGTTTCCGATCGGCAAGGCCGGCCATGAGGCGCATGGCAACACCTTGCCCAAGGTGACCGAAGACGGCCTGCGCGGCATGGACGGCTGGATCATGGGGCCGATCGGGCACAACGCCTATCCGCGCGGCGACGCCACCTGGGTAATGCCGCCGGTGCGCAAGAAATTCGACCTGTTTGCGGCACTGCGTCCGTCGCTCTCGCACCCGAACATCCCGTCGATCCACAAGAACGTCGACATCGCGTTCTTCCGCGAACTGACCGAGGGATTGCTCTATTCCGAGACTGTCGTGGCCGGATTGCCGGAGTTCCGGCCGAACGACGACATCACTGTGGCGATGCGCGTCATCACCCGCAAAGGCTCGAACCGGGTCGCACGCGAAGCGTTCGAGCTGGCGCGCACGCGCCCACGCAAGAAGGTCACCGCCGCCCACAAGGAGCCGGTCTATCGGCTTGCCTGCGGCATGTTCGCCGAAGAGTGCCGCAAGGTGGCGAAAGATTATCCCGACGTCACGTTTGACGAGATGATGATCGACTCGATCGCCATGAAGCTCGTGGTCGAGCCGCAGCGTTTCGACGTGGTGGTTACCACCAACCAATTCGGCGACATCCTGACCGACATCGGCGCGGGCCTGGTCGGCGGGCTGGGGCTTGCGCCCGGTCTTTGCGTCGGCGAGCGCCAGGCCATGGCCCAGGCCACCCATGGCTCGGCGCCCGATATTTCCGGGCGCAACATCGCCAATCCCTATGCCATGATCATGTCCGGGCAGATGCTTCTGGGTTGGCTCGGCCGGCGGCATGAGGAACCGAAGGCCAGCGCCGCTGCCGAGCGGATGCAAAAGGCGGTGACGGCGGTGATCGCCGAGGGCAAGCATCTGACCCGCGACCTGGGCGGCAAGGCCAGCACGACGGACATGGGCGACGCCATCGCCGCCGCGGTCTGAATTGGCCGCGGCGCACGAACTCGGCACAAGAAAAGGGAGGAAGACAATGCGACGGTATGCAACCCTGGCCCTGGCCGCGCTCGGCCTCATCTGTCTCGCGCCGGCCATCGCGCACGCGCAAGCCTGGCCGAACCGGCCGATCAAGATGATCTGCCCGTTCCCGCCCGGCGGTGGCACCGACGTGATCGCGCGTATCGTCGCCCAGCAGCTATCGACCCGGCTCGGCCAGCAGGTCTATGTCGAGAACCGCAGCGGCGCGAACGGCGGCGCAGGTGCGCTCGAAGTCGCGCGCGCCGAGCCCGACGGCTACACCATCGGCGCGATTTCCGACTCGCCAAACACGGTCAATCCGTGGATGTACGGCAATCTGCAGTATGTGCCGCTGCGTGACTTCATTGCGGTGGCGCGCGTCAACCACTTCCCGTCGTATCTGGTGGCGCACCCGTCGGTGCCGATCAAGAACGTGGCGGAGCTGATCGCCCACGCCAAGGCCAACCCTGGCAAGCTCAACTATTCCTCCGGCGGCGTCGGCAACTTCAGCCACCTCGGTCTGGCGATGCTCGCGTTCCAAGCTGGCATCGACATCGTGCATGTGCCCTATCGTGGCATCGGCCCGGCCACGACCGCGGTTCTGGCCGGCGATGTGCAGCTCACCTACAACAACGTCGCGACCGCGCTGCCGCACGTGCAGGCCGGCAAGCTGACCGGGCTCGGCGTCGGCACCGCCGACCGCCTGCCCGCACTGCCGAATGTCCCAGCCATCGCCGAGACGCTGCCGGGCTTCAACGTCACGCCGTGGGTCGGCGTGTTCGTACCCGTCAAGACGCCGAAGGAGATCGTCGAGCGACTGAGCAAGGAGGTCGACGCCCTGCTCAAGGACCCGGCCATCGTCAAGAACTTCGCGGATCAGCAGATCAGTGCGGCATACCTCGATACCCCGGCGTTCACGGCGGAGATCAAGAAAGAGACCGACGCCTGGGAGAAGGTTATCAAGACACTCGGCATCAAGGCCGAATAGGCGGGGCGAAATGTACGACCTTCATCTGAGCGCGGAGCAGATCGAATTCCGCGACACGGTGCGCGATTTCGTCAACGACGAGATCAAGCCGGTCACCCTGAATGCGCAACGCCTCGATGCCGGCGACCGCCGGCTGCCGATCGACGTGCTGCGCAAGGCCTCGCAAATCGGCCTGCGCACGCTGGCCTTGCCGGAGGAGCTCGGCGGCGTCGGCGCCGACGGCCTGACATGCTGCATCGTCACCGAGGAGCTGGCGGCCGGCGATGCCGACGTTGCCGCGGCGCTGGCGGAAACCTGTGCGCTCGGCCGGCTGCTGTTCGCCAAGATGACGGCGGAGCAGCGCGAGCGCTTCAAGGCCTTCCTTGTGGACGACGACTTCCACCTGGCGCTGGCCTGCCGCGAGCCGGGCGACGATTCCGCGCTCGGCATCAACTATCACCGGCCGGCCCCGACCATGAGCTTGGCCACCAAAGCTGTCCGCAGTGGCGAACATTGGATCATCGATGGCGCCAAGGATTGTGTCGCCAACGCGCCGATCGCCAAGCTGATCGCCGTCGAGGCTCGGACCGACCAGGGCGCGGCGCTATTTTTGGTGCCACGCGAAACCGCCGGCCTCACCATCACCGAGCAGCCGGAGCCGCGCTGGTATCACGGCGCTTGCGGCAGGCTGTCACTCAAGGGCGTCCGGGTGCCGGCCGAAAACCTGTTGAGCGGTCCGGTCGACAGCGGCTGGGCCGTGCCACTGGCGCTCGCGCTCAATCTCGGCATTGGCCGCGCTGCGACCGAGGCGGCGCTGGAATACGCAGGGCTGCGCGTCCAAGGTGGCCGCCGCCTGATCGAGCACCAGGCGATCGGCACCAAGGTCGCGGACTGCGCGATCCGCCTCGACATGGCTCGCGCCGCCGTCTGGCGGGCGGCCTGGGCCGCCGACCATCCCGAGGCCGTCGCCGACCGCAGCCTGCCCGATCTGCCGCTTGCCGCGATGGCGCGGGTCTACGTCTCGGAGGCAATGCACCGCGTCGCCAAGGACGCCGCCGAATGCTTCGGCGCCATGGGCGTGATGCGCGACATGCCGCTGCAAAAGTACATCCACGACGCGCTGATCTGCCTGCACAGCGGCGACGGCAACGCCGATGCACGGTTGCGGATCGCCGAGGCGCTCGCCAGCCACCGGCGCGGCCCCTCAATGCTTGCTGCCGAATAGGAGAGCGCCATGGACTTCGCACTGAGCAACGAGCAGCGCTCCTGGCAGATGACGGCGCGCAAATTCGCCGAGGACGAGATCAAGCCGATCTCGCTCGACCTCGACGAAAAGCCCGATGCGCTCGGCAGCTTCGATTGGGACATCATCGAGAAAGGCAGCCGGCTCGGCTTCCGCACCCTGGCGGTGCCGAAGGAATACGGCGGCGAAGGCACCGATTTCGTGACCCAGGCGCTGGTGATGGCCGAGCTCGCGCGCGGCGACAGCGCCATCTGCAAGACCTTCAGCCAAAACTGGAAGTGGAGCCATCTGATTTCGCAGGCCTGCAACGACGAGCAGAAGGAGCGCTTCCTGCGGCCGTTCGTGGCCGACCACCGCTTCCTGCTCGGCAAGGGCATCACCGAGCCGACGGCGGGCTCCGACAACCGCCTGCCGCCGAAGGACGATCCCAAGGCCGGATTAAAGCTGCGCGCCGAGCGCCGTGGCGACGAATGGATCCTCAACGGCGAGAAGTGCTTCATCGCCAATGCGCCGGTCGGGAAATTGTTCTTCATCGACGCCCGCACCGATCCGAACGCGCCGCTGCGCCAGGGCACCACCATGTTCCTGGTGCCCTACGACACGCCGGGCTTCCGCATCGGCAAGGTGTTCAACAAGAGCGGCTGGCGGTTCTATCGCAACGGCGAGATGATCTTCGAGAACGCACGCGTGCCGCACCAGAATGTGGTCGGCCAGGTCGGCACCTCCGACATGAAGACCAGCGCGGCCGGCGATCGCACCGGCGGCGACATTTTCGGCGACCTCGAGCTCGCCGCCAACGCGCTCGGCGTCTGCGACGACGCCTGCCAGCAGGCGATGAAGCACGCCAAGACCGTGACGCAAGGCGGCAAGCCGCTGTTCGAGCAGCAGATGGTGCAGCTCAAGATCAACAAGATGCACATGCTGACCGAGGCGCTGCGCTCGTTCGTGATGCGGATCGCCTGGGAGCACGACCACAAGGTCCATTCGGCCAACGCCGGACTGGCGATGAACTTCTCCACCGACGTGATCCAGGAGGTGACCGAGCTCAACCTCGAAATTCACGGCGGCGCGGGCTGCCAGGTGTCGCGACACGCCGAGAAGCTGGTGCGCGACGCCTTCATCTGGAGCCATCTGGCCGGCGACACCGTGCAACGGCTCAAGGTGGCCGGCCGGCTCGCCCGCATGGCGGCGACGCATTAGAGTTTGAGCATGATCTTCTCTGAAAACCGGTTCCCACTTTTCGGGATCATGCTCTGATGGACACCAAGGATCTTGCCGAAAAAGGCCTCAAGCTCCGCAAGGAGCTGTTCGGCGATGCCGCAGTCGAGCAGCGGATCAAGGCGTTCGGCGACTTCGGCGAGCCGCTGCAGCACATCATCAACGCCTATGCCTACGGCGATATCTGGAGCCGGCCCGGCCTATCGCTTGGCGTGAAAAGCCTCGCCATGATCGCCATGATGGCGGCGGCGAATCGGCCGGCCGAGCTGCGCGTGCATCTCGCCGGCGCGCTCAAGAACGGCTGCACGCCCGAGGAAATCCGCGAGGTGCTGCTGCTGGTCGCGCTCTATTGCGGCATCCCGGCCGCCAACGAAGCCCACCGCGCGGCGATCGACGTGCTTGCCGGGGAGCGCAAGCCGTAGCGGCCATTGTGGCCATAGGGCCGGCCGCGTCCTAGGATGTTGACGCACGCACGTGTCGATGCGCGCCCATTCAACATCCGGAGGATGCCATGGCGAAGAAAGCACGGGGAGGCGTTTACAGGATCGTCGACGTCGTCGGCGTCAGCAAGACATCGTGGGAGGACGCCGGCAAGCGCGCGGTCGAGATCGCGGCGTCGTCGCTGCGCGACCTGCGCATCGCCGAAGTGACCAAGATGGACATGACGGTCGAGAACGGCAAGGTTGCGTCGTTTCGGACGCGTGTCGCGCTGTCGTTCAAATACGATCCCGAATGATATTCGGCGCGATCGGTGCGGGCGCACGCCTCACGCGTGCGCCCGCGGTCGATCGCAAACGTCAGACCTTGATCTTCTCGTCCTCCAGCACGCGCTGGGTGGCCGGACGTTTGGTCATGCGGTCCTTGAACGCGGTGTAGTTCTTCAACTCGCCCATCGGCAACTCACGGCGCACGCCCCAGGTGTAGAACACGAAGCCGTAGGGATCGAGCACCGAATACTTGTCGCCGAACCACTCCCGGCCGGCCAGCATGCCGTCGATCTGCTTCAAGTGGCCGTGGAAGGTTTTCAGCCCCTGCTCCTTGATGCCGGGGAACGCCGACTGGTCGGCGGTGTAGCGCTCCGGCCGCCCGACATGGGCATGCGCCGGATGCACGGTCGAGGCAAAGAACCCGATCAGCGACAGCGCCTTGGCCTCCGCCACCGGGTCGGTCGGCCAGAGATTAAATCGCTTGCCCAGGTACGGCAGGATCGCGGTGTTCTCGGCCAGCGGATCGCCATTGTCGAGCTGCAGCAGCGGCACGCGGCCAAGCGGGTTCATCTTCAGATAGGCGTCGGTGCGCTGCTCGCCCTTGGCAAGATCCATGCGCTTGGGCTCATATTTTTCGCCGCTTTCCTCGAGCACGATATGCGAGGCCATCGAGCACGCACCGGGACCGTAATACAGCGTCAACATGACAACACCTCTTTCAATGACCAACTGAGCCGGGATCAAACGCGGCTGGCGCGGCCGGGTCAAGGTGCCGGCCGGCGCCGCCTTCTGATCTCCTCGACCACGATGCTGTTGTCGCGGTCGGCTTCGCCTGAACGCACGCAAGCCTCCAGCACGTCATTGTGAACTTGCAGCGCGGGCAATTGTTGCCCCAGCCGCTCGCCCAGTTCGAGCATCAATTGCACGTCCTTGAGGTGCTGCTTGACGCGGCCCTCGGGCGCGAAATCCCGCTCGATCATCTTGCGGCCCTTGATGTCCATCACCTGCGAATAGCAGGCCGAGCCCTTCGCCACGTCGAGAAACGCCTTGGGGTCGAGTCCCATGCGCTCGGCAAAGGCCAGCCCCTCGCCGAGCGCAAGGCGGTTGAGGCCGAGGATCAGGTTGACGGCGAGCTTGGCGCGGCCGCCGTCGCCGACCTTGCCGATATGAAACCGGCGCGGAAACAGCGCGTCCAGGATTGGCTTGGCCTCGGCGGCCGTCGCCGGATCGCCGCCGATCAGGCCGACGCCGTCGCCAGTTTTCACCTGTCCGCTGGAGCCCGACACCGGTGTTTCGAGAAAGCGGATCGCGGTGCCTTGCAGCCTTTCGCCGAGCGCCTGGATGCGGTCCGGGTCGCAGGTCGAGGTGCAGAGCACGATCGTTCCAGGCTTGGCCGCAGGCAGCAGCGCGCGCTCGACCACATCCTCGACCTGTTCGGTGTTGAACACGGCGAGCACGATGGTCGAGCAACGCGCGACCTCGGCCGGCGTGGCGGCAGCCTCGCCGCCGAGCGACTGCAGCCGCGCGTTCTTGGCCGGGTCAACGTCGTAACCGAACACCCGGAAGCCCGCGGCCGTCAGCCGGCCCGTGATCACCTCGCCCATCAGCCCCAGGCCGATCAGGCCCACCGTCTGGTCCGCCATCACCGCATCCTTCCCGCACCCATTGCCATGTCAGCGTGAATGCCGGACGATGGCAATACGATCGTGCGGAAATCGCCTGCCCCACAGCAACGGATCACGCCATGAACGACGCCTCCAACGTCAAACAACTCACCAATCTGGACCACGTGCGTGAGAAATTTCAGAACCTGCATGAGTTCGTCGCGGCCGCCCGCGCCACGTTGAACCGCAACTATTGGGACTATCTGATAGGTGCTGCCGAGACCGAGACGACGCTCCGCCGCAATCGGCTCGCGATCGAAACTCAGGCTTTCCGGCCGCGCGTTCTCCGCGACGTCAATCCGACCGACACCACCGGCACGTTCCTCGGCCGCAAACTCACCATTCCGGTGGCGCTCGCCCCGATCGGCAGCATCGAGCGGTTCGATCCGGGCGCCTGCGTCACGGTCGCCAACGCCGCCGGCACCTTCGGCTGCGCCATGTTCCAAAGCTCGGCCGCCAAGCCTGACCTCGAAGTGACCGGCCGGGAGCTGCCGAGCGGCCTAAAGGTTTTCCAGCTCTATGTGCGCGGCGACCACGCCTGGGTCGAGGCGATCCTCGACCGCGCGGTGGCGGCGGGCTTCGGCGGGCTCTGCCTGACCGTCGATACGCACCATTACAGCCGACGCGAACGCGACATCTCCAAGCGCTATCAGGCGGCTTCCATTCGCGACCCCAACGCCTCACATCACCAGAAGGCGCTCGACTGGAAGCAAGTCGACAAGGTCAAGAAACGCTACAAGCTGCCGCTGATCATCAAGGGCGTCGCCACCGCCGAGGACGCCAAGCTGTGCGTCGAACACGGCGTCGACGTGATCTATGTGTCGAACCACGGCGGCCGCCAGCTCGACCACGGGCTCGGCTCGCTCGACGTGTTGCCGGAAGTTGTCGCCGCAGCCAAGGGCAAGGCCGAGATCATCATCGACGGCGGCTTCTGCCGCGGCTCCGATGTGGTGAAGGCCATCGCGCTCGGTGCCACCACGGTCTGCATCGGACGGCTCTATGCCTTCGGCATGGCGGCGGCCGGCCGCGACGGCATCGTTCGCGTGCTGGAGCTTCTGCAAGACGAAATAAGCCGCAGCATGGGGCTGCTCGGCGTCAATCGCCTCGACGAGCTCGATCCGTCCTATCTGCGCGCCGCGCCGCCGGTGCGCCAGCCCCATGTGCTGAGCGCATTCCCATTCATCGAGCAGACCGACGACCGGTACTAGCGCTTACTTTTTCTTGTCCCGGAACTTCGGCGATCGCTTCTCGCGGAAGGCGCGGCCGCCCTCCTTGGATTCCTCGGTGCCGTAGAACAATGCCAAGGCTTCGAAGCCGAGCGCGCCGATGGCACGCAGATGTTCGCTGTCGGCGTTGAACGAGCGCTTGGCGATGGCGATGGCGGTCGGGCTGCGTTCGCAAAGCTCGGCGCACCATTTGTCGACCTCCTGGTCGAGCTGGTCGGCCGGCACCACCGCGTTGACCAGGCCCATGTCATAGGCCTCTTTCGCCGAATAGCGCCGGCAGAGGTACCAGATCTCCCGCGCCCGCTTTTCGCCGACGATGCGCGCCAGATAGGCGGTGCCAAAGCCCGGATCGACCGAGCCGACCTTGGGCCCGACCTGCCCGAACACCGCTTTGTCGGAGGCGATGGTGAGGTCACATAGCGTCGCCAGCACGTTACCGCCGCCGATGGCGAAGCCCTGGACGCGCGCGATCACCGGCTTTGGCACGTCGCGGATCAGCGACTGCAATTCGTCGATCGGCAGCCCGATGGTGCCGCGGCCCTCGTAAGCGCCCTCGTGCGCGCTCTGGTCCGCGCCGGTGCAGAAGGCACGGTCGCCGGCGCCGCCGAGCACGATCACGGCGACCGACTTGTCGTAGCCGGCGCGGCGAAACGCGTCGATCAGCTCCTCGCAGGTGTGCGCCGTAAACGCATTGTACTTTTCCGGACGGTTGATGGTGATCCTCGCCACGCCGTCGCGCACCTCAAAAAGAATATCGCGATACTGATCCATCGTTCATCCGTGCATGGTAAGACCGCCCGAGACGCTGATGGTCTGGCCGGTGATATAGGCGGCATCGTCGGACAGTAGAAAAGCGACCAGCCCGGGATAATCCTCAGGCTCGCCGAAGCGGCGCATCGGGATCGCGCGCTTGAGCGCGTCGGCGATGCGCGTGCCCTCCGGGCCTTCCAGGAAGCTTCGCAGGATGGCGGTGTCGGTCGGGCCCGGGCAAATGGTGTTGACGATAATGCCCTTGCTGACCAGTTCGCGGGCCAATGTCTTGGAAAACGCGATGACGCCACCCTTGCACGCCGAGTACACCGCCTCGCCGGAGGAGCCGACGCGGCCGGCGTCCGAGGCGATATTGACCACGCGGCCGAAGCCGCGCGCGGCCATGCCGCGCAGCACGATATGGTTCAGGTTGAGCGGGCCGTAGAGGTTGATATCAATCACCTTGCGCCAGAACTCCGGCGTGCTGTCGAGGAAGCTCACGGCGCGATCCCAGCCGGCATTGTTGACCAGGAACGACACCGGACCCGATGCAGCTTCGAAATCATCCACCGCCCGTCTGACGGCCTCGTAGTCGCTGATGTCGGCGGCATGGACGCTGGCCTTGCCACCTTGCGCCTTGATCTCGGCTGCGAGCTTCTCGCCCGCGGCAGCGTCGAGGTCGAGGATGCCGACCGCGCAGCCTTCCTCGGCCAGCCGCTGCGAAATCGCGGCGCCGATGCCATTGGCGCCGCCGGTGACCAGAACGGTTTTGCCCTGCAAGCCGCGCACGACGTCACCCGCGCTTGCCGGCCAGCATGCGCGTGGCCTCGTAGCTGATCACCACCTCGCCGGCCTGATTCTTGACGTCGGTCCTGGAGACGACAATGCCGCGGTTGCCCTTGGAGGTGGGACGAACGGAGGTGATCTCGACCTCGGCATGGATGGTGTCGCCGACACGGACCGGCGCCAGCACCTGCTTCTTCAGCTCAAGCATGGCGAGGCCGGTGCCCTGGATCATGCTCTGGCAGAGCAATCCTTCGATCAGGCTGTAGGTCAACGCAGCCGGCACGAAACGGCCCTGGATCGCGCCCTGCCCGGCGCCGAACGTCTGATCGGTGAAGATCACCTCCACCATGCCGGTGCAGCCGATGAACATCATCAGATCCGCTTCGGTGATGGTGCGGTTGAGCGTGCGGAACTTCTGCCCGGCCGAAAGCTGCTCCCAGGTCATTCCGAGCCCAAGTACCTGCATAGCTCCCGTCTGCATGGCACCCTCCTCTAACGCACCGGCTCGGTTGCCGCCGGCAGCACGAGCGCGCCGCTTTTCGCCAGCGCGTCGATGTCCTCCGGCCGCATGCCGATCTCGCTCAGGATTTCGCGGCCGTGCTCGCCAAGCCGCGGCGGCAGGCGGTCGATCGCGGCGGGCGCGTCGGCGAATTGCACCGCAACGTCGGGCATGACGATTTCGCCCTCGGTCGGATGCTGCAAGTGGCGGAAAAATCCGATCGCATTGAGATGCGGATCGTTCATCACCTGCTCCAGCGAGTTCACCGGACCGGCGGGAATTTCGAGCGTGTCGAACACCTTGATCCATTCTGCGGTGGTGCGGCTGGTGAGCTGCTCGCCGGCCAGCCGGTAGACGTCGTCGATATTGCGGCTGCGGGCCGCCATGTCGACAAAGCGCCGGTCGGCCATCATTTCGGGCTTGCCGACTTCGGCCCAGAACCGTCGCCATTGCCGGTCGGTATAGGCCAGCATGCAGACAAACCCATCGGCGGTGCGGTAGGGGCGCCGCCAGGGCGCGAGCACGCGGGAATAGCCGAGATCGCCCCGTTCGGGCACGAAGGTGCGGCCGTGCAGGTGCTCGACCATGACGAACGACACCATGGTTTCGAACATCGGGATTTCGACGAACTGACCGCGGCCGGTCTTTTCGCGATGAAAGAGCGCCGCAAGAATCGCCTGCGAAGTCACCAGACCACAGGTCTTGTCGCAAAGAATTGTCGGCGCATAGCGCGGCTCGCCGGTCAACTGGTCCATCAGTCCCGAAATACCGCAAAGGCCTTGGATGATGTCGTCATAGGCCGGTCGCCCACTGTAGGGGCCATCGTCACGCCAGCCGTGAATGCCGGCGTAGATCAGCCGCTGGTTGCGCGCCAGCAACGCGGCCGAGCCGAGCCCCAGCGGTTCGAGCTTCTGCGGCCGGATGTTATGGACGAACACGTCCGCGCTATCGACCAGCCGCAGCAGCACGTCCTGCGCATCCGGTTGCGTGAGATCGAGAACCAGGCTGCGCTTGTTGCGGTTGATCCCCATGAACAACGACGCCATGTCGGCGTTCTTGCGCGGGCCGGTGTAGCGCGTGGTGTCGCCTTCGGGCGACTCGATCTTGATGACATCGGCGCCGAGGTCGCCGAGCATCTGCGTCGCATAGGGGCCGAGCACCACGGACGTGAGGTCGAGCACCCGAACGCCGGCGAGCGGGCCCCGTGCTTTCGATTGCGCCTTGCTCATCGATCGTGGCCCACTGTTACGGGTATGTCCTTAGCGGCCGCCGCCGGCTGTTTCCAGCCCACCCTTAGACGAACGGCAGCACCTCCTCGACCACGCGGCGCAGCTGGCGCAGCGGGTCTGCCATGGTGGAAATGCGGAACGTGATGCGCCGGCAGCCGTGCGCCTTGAACCGCTTGAGGTGCTCGATGCAATCGCGCGGCGAGCCGTAGGTCAGCCAGGCCTCCAGCCGTTCCTTGGAATAATTGGCGCAATAGTAGAGATCGAGGAACTTTTTGGAGTCGGCGAGCGCCTGTTCGCGGTCGTCGTTGACGTTGATGTGATGATAGAGCACGTGATCGAAGCGCGACATGTCGCGGCCCTGCTCGCGACCGGCTGCGAGGATGAAGTCCCAGGATTTCTGCAAGCCCTCAGGACTGACCGAATGGGTCATCCAGCCATCGGCCACCCGTCCGACGCGTCGCAAGGCGAACTCCGAGCCGCCGAAGTCGGATTGGCCCTTGGACAACCGTTCGGCATTGGTCGCAAGCCAGATCGGACAGGGATTCTGGACCGGCTTGGGTTCGAGCGTGATGTTGGTGAATTTCACGAACTGGCCGTCGAACGGCGCGTTGTCGTTGCTCCAGAGATGCCGCAGCACATGGATGTTCTCGATCATGTGCTTGCGCCGGTCATCCGGCGCGATCCCCATCGCGGCGCTCTCGGCCTCCCACAACGGGCCCGCGCCGCCACCCGAGCAGGCCACCAGCCGGGTTCGGCCGTTCGAGAGCACGTCGAGCGAGGCCCATTCGTAGGCGAACACCAGTGGATCGCGCAACGCGAACGAACCCATGCAGGCCGGCCCCAGCAGCACGCGCTCGGTGCGCCCGGCAACCGCGGCGAGCAGCGTCAAGGCATCGAGCCTGCGGTTGACGAACAACGCGTCGCCGCACCACACCGAGTCCAGCACCGGCGCGGCCTCGACCGCGTCGGTCAGCGCCAGCAAGTCGCGCGTGGTGCAAAGGCCAACCAGCACGCCCCGGTTGGACAGCGTAATGCCGAATTTCATCGGCCGGGTCTTTCGTCGATCATGGCCATGAGGTTACAGGCACTTTCATCGCCATCGCGTCGCTCGCGCGTAAGCGGATTTTGGAACGTTGTCGGAAGCGACACTTGTTTTAGCATGATCTTTTCCGAAAACCGCTGCACACTTTTCGGGATCATGCTCTAGCGGCCCAGCAGCACCATGGAAATCGCCGGCACGTAGGTGATCACCATCAGCGTCGCGAAATTGATCGCCAGGAACGGCAACACACCGCGGTAGATGTTGCCGAGCGGCGTCTGAAACACTGCTTGCGAGGCAAACAGGTTGAGCCCGAACGGCGGCGTGTACATGCCGATGCTGAGATTGACTGTCATGATGATACCGAAGTGGACCGGATCGACGCCCACCGCCTGGACCAGCGGCAGCATCAACGGAGTGAGGATCAGGATCGCCGCCGGCGGCTCGAGGAAGCTGCCCATGATCAGCAGAATGACGTTGATCGACAGCAGCAGCGCCCAGGGCGCCAGGTGCATTGCATTGACCTCGGCAATGATCTTCTGGGGGATGCCGCTGGTGGTGAGCAGCCAGGAGTAGAGCCCGGCGGCCGCCACGATCATCAGGATCTGGGCGATCAGGAACACCGCGCTCTGGATGATGCGCCAGAGCTCGCGCAGCCCGACCTCTCGGTGCACCAGCATGGTTACGAACAGCGAATAGACCACGGCAACGCCGGCGGCTTCGGTCGGCGTGAAGACTCCACCGTAGATACCGCCCAGAATCACCACGATGGTGCTGATCGACCAAGCGGCGTCCTTGGTCGAGGCCAGGATCACGTCCCAGCGCGCCTTCGAGGTGAGCGGCACCGCCTTGATGTGAGCGTAAATCATCACATACAGCGCTCCGACGAAGCCGATCAACAGGCTCGGCAGGATGCCGGCGGTGAACAGCGCCACCGCCGACTGTTGCGCCGACAGCGAATAGAGGATCATCGCGATCGACGGTGGAATGACGATGGCTACCGCGCCCGAGGAAGCGATCAGCCCGACCGCGAAGCGCTCGTTGTAGCCGTTTTCCCGCAGCGACGGGTACAACATGCGGCCCATCGCGACGACGGTGCCGACCGCGGTGTGCGCCATCGCCCCGAACACCTCCGACGCCGCGACGGTCGTAACCGCGAGCGAGCCGCGCACGCCGCCGACCAGCGCCATCACCCACACCACCACCCGACGCGCGATCCCGCCCTGCGCCATGATCTCGCCCGCGAGCACGAAGAACGGCACCGCAAGCAGCGGAAAATTGTCGAGCGAGCTGAACAGGAAGGTGTGGACCGCCTGGGCGGGAACATCGGCGACGAACAAGATGATGACCAGGCAAGTCACCAGCAGCACCAGGAAGATCGGCACGCCGAGCACGAGCAGCACCGCGGGAACGACGAAATAGGCGAGGATCGCTGACATCGCCGTTGCTGCTCAGGGCTCGCCGCTGGCTGTGTTCAATGACTGGAATTGCGGGATGGATCGGGATCGCCGCCGGTGACGAGACGCACGATAACGAGCACCGCCATGATCGAAAGACCGAGCGGCACCATGAACTGCGGAATCACCAGCGGCACCTCGGCTGATTGGCTGCGCTGATCGAATGCCCAGAGGTCGCGGATCACCGGCCACGCGAACACCACGATCAGCAGCGCGGTCGCGATCAGCAGCAGTTCGGAGAACAGATCGAGCGCTTCGCGGGCTTTTTTCGGCATCATCCCGACGATCACGTCCATCCTGATCTGACGCCCCGACCAGGCGACGACGCCGTTGCCCAGGAACACGCAGCTGACCATGAGGAAAAGCATCACCTCTTCGGCCCAGTAGATCGAGGCATTGAAGCAATAGCGGCCGACGACGTTGGCGAAGTTGAGCGCGACGCTCAAGACCAGCAGCGTTGCGGCCAGCATACGTAGCGCGGCGACGAACCCTCGCACCCCCCGCAACACCGAGTCCATCATTGGCTAGACCGCGGTCGTCGCGTCCCCTGCTCGACGGTCACGCTACCCGGCTGCGAGACCAATCGCCGGCCCATCGTTGGACTGCGGCGGCGGCCGGATAAGAGCTGTCGGTCACTTCCGGTTGGCTACCTCGAACACCATTTTCACGACCTTGTTCAACTCGGGCTTGTCCTTTGATAGATCCTCGCCGATGGAGCTGACCTTCGCGAGCATGGCCTTGTGCTCGTCGGCCGGAAGTTTGTTGAGCACTCCGCCCCGGCTTTTCCATAGATCGTATTGCTTCGCGAAGAATTCCTTCACGAATGGGACGACATCTTTGGAGACCTTGGTGCCGTTGTCGTGGATGATCTTCTGTAGATCGGGCGGCAGAGTGGCCAGCCAGCGCTTGCTCATGACGACGATCGAATTGATGTAGGGCTGGTCGTTCTCCAGCACATACTTCGCCGCGTCGTGGAACTGCATCGTGGTATAGACGGTCATCGACGACAGCGAGCCGTCAATCGTGCCTTGCTGGATGCCCGGCAAAACCTCGGCAAGCGTCATGGCGACTGGATTGGCGTCCATCCGCCGGACCAGCTCGAGCTGGAACGGCGATGCGAGCACGCGCAGTTTCATGCCCTTGAGATCGGCGAGCCGCTTCACCTCTTTCTTGGTGATGATCGATGACGGACCGATCGGCGCGAAACCGATGCCTTCCAGGCCTTTGGCATCGCCCAGAGCGAACATCGTCTTCTGCACTTCGGGATTGTAGAGCACCTTCACCATCTGATCGAAGTCGTTCATCAGGCCAGGCGAGCTCAGCGCCTCGTAGCGGACGTCGACGCCGACCAGGAACTCCGGTGGTCCGATCCACGCCTGGATCGAGCCTCCCTGCACGCCTTGGATCATGCTCGGTATCGAGCCGAGCTGGCTGGCCGGATAGATTTCGCCCTTGATACGGCCGTTCGATTCCTTTTCCACCGCCGCGACGAACCGCCTGAGCCATTCGTGCTGGGTGTCGTTGATGGTGGCGACGCCGAGCTTCATGACGAAGATCTTGTCAGCCTGCGCGTACGCGGCAGGCGCAGAAGCCATGGCGATCATCCCGCCGGCGAGCGCGGCGCCCAATGTTTTGGCCAACATGCTTCGGCTCGTGTGCATAGTCCGTCCTCCCGTCGCGCGAACTGTCCGCGCCCTTGTCGAAGCCCGATCAACCGACTGTTGTGCTTCTTCGTTATGCGCCGGAATTCACGCGCAAAATCATGACATAGGCCTCCGATCGTGACCAGACCCAAAAACTGAGCCGGAGGCTACGTGCCAGCGCGAAATGTCGCGGTCATTTCGCAGGCGTCCATCGGGCGGGCCATACGCCGCCATCAGCCGGTCCACCGATCCGGCCCACTCGTCCCAGTGTCCGTCGAGGAAGCTGTAGTTATTCATCGCAAAGGCCGGGCCGGCGTAAAACTTCTCGTATTGCATGTGCCGTCCGGCAAAATCCGAGCCGAGCAGGTCCCAAGCAAGATTGAGAAGCTTCATGCGATCGGACGCCGATTGGCCGGGCACGGACCAGTAGGTTTCGAAGATGTCGCGCAGCTTGGCATCGGTCAGCACCGAGCCATCGGCCGGCATCTGGAACACGCCGGCCCCGATCAGTTCGCGCACAATGTCGCAGATTTCCGCGTGATGGTTGGTGCACCAATGCAGCGCGCCATAGACGTATCGGCGATTGGGGGTGAGATAGCCCGGCACGTGCTCCTCCGCGCCATGGATCTGGCCCATCACCAGCCCTTCGAGCGCCGATTGCATGGCCGCCAGCCGGCCGAGCGTGAACTGCACGGCCGGCACGTTCCTTGACCCGTTGAGGTCGACGACTTTGCTCGCGACCCCAAGGATCAACTTGAATTTTTCCAGAAAGCGCACGTTGGCCTGGTGGTTGGCCATCTGGTGGCCCGGCGTGCGGATGTAGATTTCGCGCGACATCACGACATTGTCGATGCAGAACACGCGCTCCCAAGGCACGTGGACGTTCTCGAACAGCACGGCGGCGTCGTTTTCGTCGAACCGCGTGGCGAGCGGATTGTCAAACTCGCTGACCGCATGCTGTTCATAAGACTTCCGCGACCAAATGCTGACGCCGGGCGCGTTGAGCGGCACGACGAAGGTGATCGATTGCTTCTCCTGACCGGGCGCGAGCGGCTGCAGGTTGCCGCACCAGGTCTCGTGGCAGAACACCGTCGCGGTGCCGAGCATCTTCAGGCCGTTGACAATGACGCCACGGTCATCCTCGCCGACGACCTGCAACGTCGGCGAGGCGCGCCGCTGCTCCGGGGTAGCGAGGCGCCAGCCTTGCGGATTGGTCACGGTGTGGGAGGCGAAGACGTCGTTGCGGCGCATATGCCGGTGATAGTTGCGGATGTTGTCGCCGAAGCCCGGCCGGATGCTGTCGAACATCGGCGGATCCATGGCCAGTCCGCTCACGTAGCTTGGAAAGTTGTCGGGCGCGCGGCCCATCAATCCATGCGTCCAGGATGCGATGCGGCGATGGGTTTCGTAGCGGCGCTGCAAATCCTCGCGCGAGCGCGGCAGCAAAAAGTAGGTCGAGAAGGTGTCGCCATCCTCCTCGAACGTCATCACGTCGCGGTTCTCCGGCGCGCGCTTCCTGTCGTAAATCATGGCGAACGAGCGCGCGGCGTTGCGAAACGCCGGATGCGTCGTCACGTCGTCGACCCGCTCGCCGCCGACATAGACGCGCCGGCCGTCGCGGATGCTTTCGAGATAGTCCTTGCCGGTCAGCAGCATGGATTTTTCGCCTTCGCCCCACTCAAACGTCGTGTATCTTGCAACAAAGGGTCGCCGGGGCGGCTGCAAAGATCAAGCCGTTCGCGACCCGGACGCCGGCCGAAAGGAAGAGATCATGCCCACGCCCGGATTGATCGTCGCGCCGCTGACCCCGTTCACGTCCGATCTGAAGGTCGACGACGGCGCGCTGCAGCGGCAGATCGACTACGTGGTCAAGGACTGCGGCGCCACCATGGTGGTGGCCGCGGGCGTCGAGACGCAGGAATACACTTATCTGAGCCTGGAGCAGCGCAAGGACCTGATCCGCCGCACCATCGAGGTGGTCGCGGGCCGCGTGCCGGTCATGGTCGGGATTTCACACGCCTCGTTCAAGACCGCGATCGGGCTTGCGCACGATGCGGAGAAGTGGGGCGCGGCGGCGGTGCAGCTGCTGGCGCCGCTGCGGCCGTTTGCCGGGCCGCCGACGCAAGCCGACCTGATCGCCTATTTCGAGGCCATCGGGCAGGAGACCCGCCTGCCGATCACGCTCTACCTCAACCCCGGCCCCGGCGCCGATGTATCGATCCCCGACACGATTGCGCTGGCGAAGCTGCCCTGCGTGCAGCTCATCAAGGAGAGCTCGCGCGACCTCGCCCGGGTGTCGAGGCTGATCGTGGAGATCGACCGCGCCGGCCACGCGCGCTATTTCACCACCATGCAGATGCTGCTAGCGACGATCGAGCTTGGCGGCTCCGGCGCGACCATGCCACCGCCGGGCTCCGAGATCGCGCGCCACGTCATCGATGCATTCCTGGCCAAGGATCACCAGCGCGCCGCCGAGCTGCAGCTTCAGTTCGCGCTGTTTCCCTCGAAATGGATGCACCGCGGCCTGGCGCCGGTGATGAAGGCTGCGATGAACCTGATCGGCATCCCGGCCGGCGATCCCTATCCGCCCTATGCGCCGCTCAGCCGCGACGAGACCAACGCGCTGGCGTCGACCTTGCAGACGACGGTGCTGGCGCCGCGGTTCAAGGCCGCCGCGGCCTAGTGTCCCGAACCCGAAGTTCGCACGATTGCGCGGCGAGCTCTTTTGCGAACTTCGGGTTCAAAGGAACACTAGAATCATAACGTTGCTAGTGTCGCTTTGATTCGGAAGTTCGCTCAGGAGCGCGCTGAGAACTCGAGCGAACTTCCGAATCGCGACACTAGCGCTCAGGTTCGGGTGCTGCCGTCTCGCGCGGCTTGCCCATCAGCGCCGGCTGGAACAGCACCGCCGCGAACATGGTGCATACCAGCGACAGCGCCATCAGCTTGCCCATGGTCGAGGTGCCGGGATGGCTCGACAGCCAGAGGCTGCCGAACGCCGTTGCGGTGGTGAGCGCGCTCCAGATCACCGCCCGGGTCAGGCTCGATTGCAGCAGGTCGGTCTGACCCGCCCGCCACGCCATGATGTAGTAGATCTTGAACGCCACGCCGACGCCAAGCAGCAGCGGCAACGCGATGATATTGGCGAAGTTGAGCGGCATGCCGATCAGCACGCAGATTTCGAGTGTGATCACGCCGGCGAGGATGAGCGGCACCAGCGTCAGCAGCACGTCGCCAAAGCGCCGCAGCACGATCCAAAGCAGGATCGAAATGGACACCAGCGCGAAGGCGCCGGCCTGGAAGAACGTGTGGATGACAATGTCGCCGGATTCCAGGATCGAGATCGGCGTGCCGACGGCGTCGGGGAAATGCGCCAGAATCGCCCTGGCGAACTGCCGGACGGTTTCGTTGTCGTTGGGGTCGCCCTTCGGGAACGCCTGGACTCGGGTCTGGCCGTCGGCGGAAATCCACTCGCGTTTGAGCTCGGCAGGCAAGCTTTGCAGGCTCACCGGCTCGGCCTGAAGCAGATCCCGCAGATCGTTGAGCGCGGTGCGCAGCGGCACGATGAACGTCGCCTCGACCCGGTCGCGTTTGGCTTTGTCGGCTTGCGACAGGTTGGTCAGGCTTGCGGCCAGACGCTTGGCGGCGTCCGCGCCCGCGCCGCTGGCGCTGCCGGCGAGCTTGTTGAGCGTATCGATAGTGCTCTTGAGCGACGCCGCGGTCTGCGCCTCGGTCGGCGCGCGCGCGGTATCCTCCGCCTGCAAGCGCCGGGCGCAGCTTGCGCGCCAGCTCCCGGATCATCGGCAGCTTGCGCTCCTGGTTGTCCGGAACGAAGTCCTGCACCGTCCAGATCCGGTCGACCTCGGAATCTTGCGCAGCTCGGCGGCGGTCTTTGCCACGTTGCTGAGCATCCGGCAGCATCAGGTTGATGGCGTTGGCGCCGACATTCGGATCGCTCCGCAGGTCGAGATAGGTGGCCACCGACTCGACCTTCGGGCTGCGCAGATTGATCGGATTGAAGTCGAATGTCAGATGGAACAGCAACGGAATGCCGGCCAGCGCGATGAGCCCGGTGCCGCCGATCACCGCGATACGGTGGCGTTCCAGAAACCGGTCGATCGGTGCCAACGCTCGATAACCGATCTCCTCGGGCTCGCCGGGCGGCTTGAGAATGGTTAGGAGCGCCGGCAGCACCGTGATGGCCGCGACGTAGGCGATCAGCATGCCGATGCCGGCGATCTGGCCGAGCTCGGACACGCCGCGATAGGCGGTCGGAAAGAACGACAGAAAGCCGGCCGCGACCCCGGCCGCGGCCAGCGTCAAAGGCGCGCCGATCTTTTCGGCGGTGTTCACCAGCGCCGACTGCAGACCGCCGTTCTCATGGCGTTCGGAGCGATAGCGGACGGCGAACTGGATTCCGAAATCCACGCCGAGACCGACAAACAACACGGCAAAGGCGATCGAGATCAGGTTCAACGCCCCCACCATCATGAGACCGAGGGCGGCGGTAATGGCGAGGCCGACGAATAGGGTGACGGCAACGGCAACGATGATGCGCCACGATCGCAGCGCCAGCCAAAGGATCACCAGCACCGTGATGATGGTGGCGACACTGTTGACGATGGCGCCCTCCTGGACGGTGCTGAACTCGTCGTCCGCCATCGCGACCGGCCCGGTCAGGCGCACGCGCGCCTGAAAGTTCGAGGACAACTTGAGATCGTCCGCCGCTTGCCGGATCGTATTGCTGGCGGCGCGGCCAGGCTCGAGCGCGGCGTAGTCCAGCACCGGGCGGACGTCGATGAAGTGGCGCAACTCGCCGGCCGCGGGTTGCTTCCCGCTCATGAGCGCGTGCCAGGAAAAACTGGCAGGCTGGTCGGCCAGCACGTGATCCACCGTGTCTGCCGCCGTGGTGAAGGTGCGAGCGAAATCGTCAAGCTTGGCGGCGCCGGTCTGCACGCCGACCAGCGTCAGCGAGAGCGCCCGCGTCAGCCCCCGCAATGTCGGGTCGGAGGCCAGCGTCTGAATCAGCGGGCCCGCCCTGCCCAGCCCCTGGGTGGTGCGCGCCAAGATCGTCTTCCGATTGGAACAGCAGCCCGTTCTTCGCCAGGAACGGACCGCCGTCGAGTTGTTGCGCCGAATGAATGGTGTTCGATTGCTGTGAGAGCCGTTGCGTCAGACTGTGCGTCGCCTCGGCGGCAAGCTCCGGCGTCGGGGCGTCCACCACCACCAGGATCGAGGTGAACGGTCCCGGAAAGGCCTTTTCGTAGGCCGCCTCGCGTTGCCGCCACGGCAGGTCTGGCGAAATCAGCCGATTGATGTCGGTCGAGATGGCGAAGTTTCGAACCGCATACACGCCTGACGCGGTCGCCAGGATCAAAGCGACAACGACCACCGTCCAATGATGGCGGCTGCACAGTTCAACGATACGTCTGACGATGGAAATCAGCATGCGGGACGGGCGTCTCGCATGCTGATTGAACAAGGCAACGAAATGACCATTTCGGCAGGCTTCCTGGTGGAGATGTGTGGCGCCCGGCCGACATGAACTACAGACCGGCCAAGCCGACAAGTCCGAATTGCTTGGCCGAACGTAGGAATTTCGCGGCAAATTGCCAGGTATCAGCGTTCGCTCCCCCGACGGTAACCCTTTTTGTCGGCCGCCAGAGGTTCCCGGAGTATCAATTTGACGAGAGCGGTTGCAATTTTGGCCGGCAAAACGTCGCGATTGACCCATGGAACGGGGTTTTTCGGGCAGCAAAGCCGGTTCCCGGCATTGCGTGAGCGAGCCAAGATGCTAGATATGGCCGCAGGCGTCCGGCTTGGTCGCCCCGACCGGCGGCGCCTTATCGCCCAATCCGCAAGCATCCCAAGGGCTTAATCGTCATCCCGGTCGGCTAATCAAAGAACTTTAACAGGGTCTAATACAGGCGGTCATCGTGGGAATTCCGTTACTGCAAAAGGTTCGGGTCGGCAGCTATCTCATTCGGCAGAAGCTCAACGGCCAAAAGCGCTACCCGCTCGTGCTGATGCTCGAGCCACTGTTTCGCTGCAACCTCGCCTGCGCGGGCTGCGGCAAGATCGACTACCCCGACGAAATCCTCAACCAGCGTATTTCGGTCGAGGACGCGTTGCACGCGGTCGATGAATGCGGCGCGCCGGTGGTCTCGATCGCCGGTGGCGAGCCGCTGTTGCACAAGGAATTGCCGGCCATCGTGAAGGGCATCATTGCCCGCCGGAAGTTCGTGTATTTGTGCACCAATGCGCTGCTGATGGAAAAGCGCATGAAGGACTATCAGCCGAGTCCCTATTTCGTCTGGTCGGTCCATCTCGACGGCGACAAGGACGATCACGACAAGTCGGTCTGTCAGGCCGGAACCTACGAACGCGCCGTCGCCGCCATCAAAGCCGCGAAGGCCAAGGGCTTCCGCTGCAACATCAACTGCACCCTGTTCAACAACGCCGACCCGGAGCGGATGGCGAGGTTTTTCGACACCGTGATGGAGATGGGCGTGGACGGGATCACGGTTTCGCCCGGCTATGCCTACGAGCGCGCTCCCGATCAGCAACACTTCCTCAACCGCGGCAAAACCAAGCAGCTGTTCCGCGACATCTTCCGGCGCGGTCGCGGCGGCAAGAATTGGGCGTTCAGCCAGTCCGGCCTGTTCCTGGACTTCCTCGCCGGCAATCAGGAATACCACTGCACACCGTGGGGCAACCCGACCCGAACAGTGTTCGGTTGGCAGCGGCCCTGCTATCTGCTGGGCGAGGGCTACACCAAGACCTTCAAGGAATTGATGGAAGGAACCGATTGGGACGCCTACGGCACCGGCAACTATGAGAAGTGCGCCGACTGCATGGTGCACAGCGGCTATGAGGCCACCGCGGTCAATGACACGTTCAGCAATCCGCTCCGCGCGCTGAAGGTCGCCATGCAGGGCATCAAGACCGAAGGCGACATGGCGCCGGAAATCCGGCTCGACCGTCAACGTCCGGCGGAATACGTGTTCGCCCGCCACGTCGACGAGAAGCTCGCCGAAATTCGCGAAGCCAAACCCCGTCGCAAACAACCCACAGCGGCGTAATCGCTGATCGCCCGTGTCGATCTCAACTGTCGTCGCAACCGCGAGGCAAAGTCAGGGAAACGTGACAAAGGGGCTGCCGCCGGCGGACCGGGTCACGTCTGAAGCAAAATGAAATCCATTGCTCGCGCAATTTTTGTCGTCACGCTCGCCCCACTGCTCACCCTGGCACCCGGAACGTCGCAAGCCGCCGACGGGCCGTTCGCAGCTTTTGCGGGCAGTTGGTCCGGGGCGGGGACCATCGAGGTCAGGGATGGCAGCCGCGAACGCATCCGCTGCCGCGGCGGCAACACCGAGTCCGGCAATTCGCTCAAGCTTGGGCTGAAATGCGCAAGCGACAGCTACCGGTTCGAGCTGACCGGCGATATCGCCTATGACGGCGGCAACATTTCAGGGTCCTGGGGCGAGACCACCCGCGGCGTCTACGGCTCGCTGTCTGGCCGCATGAGCCGCGGAAGCATCCAGGCGACCGCGCACAGCGCGGGCGTCAATGCGAGCCTGTCGATCACCAGCAGCGGCGGCCGGCAGAACGTGTCGATCCGCTCGCCGGGCAGCGAAGTCTCGGAAGTGTCGATCTCGATGGGACGCGGTGGCCGCTGAACGTTGGATTCGCGCGCTTTAACTGCCCTTGCCGCCGAGCTTTTGGCTGATCTGACTCAAGAACATCGCCGTCGGGCGCAGGATCAACAGGTCCGCGGTCAGCGCCGCCAGCATCGCGAATGCGCTCAGCCAGCCGAACAGCCGCAATGACGGCAGGTCGGAGAACACCATCACGGCGAGCCCGCAGGCGAGAACCACCGACGTCAGAATCAGCGCCGGTCCGATCAGCACGGTCGCCCGCTCGACGCCGATCCCGGGATCGGCGCCGGGCTTGTGTTCCAGCCTCAGCCGGTTGAGGAAATGGATGGTGGCGGAAAGGCCCAACCCGAACGACACGGTCAGCGCCACCACGCTGGCGAATTGCAGGCCCTCCCCCATCGCCCACAGCACGGTGCCGGCCAGCACCACAGGGAAAATGCCCGGCAAGATGCTGGCGAACATCACCACCCACGAGCGGAATGCCAGGCCCATGAACGCTGCGACGAAGATGATCTCAATCGTCAGCCCGGCGTTGAGCTTGCCGATCATGCTGGCGCTGTTGCGCGCGGCGATCGCGGACAGCCCGGTCACCGCGATCTCGTAGCCCGGGTGCGCCTTGCGCACGTCGTCGAGCGCCTGGTCGAGCTTCTGAACCACCGGCAGAAGCTGGCTCGCATCGACGTCGGGAATACGGCCGGACACCACCACCGCGTCCTGCTCGGCCGAGATGAAGCGGCGCGTCAGATGCTCCGGCAGGATATCGACATATTGCTTGAGCGTCGCGAGATCGGCCTTGCCGGCCTTCTCGGCAAGCCAGCGGCGGAGCGAATCGAGCGACCAGACGTTGCCGACGCCGGCCTGCTTCTCGACGATGGTGTGGACCGCGGCGATGGCCGACAGCGTCGGCGCGTCGTACAGGCCGGCGCCCTTGGGGAATTGGATCAGCACGTCGATCGGATTGGCGCCAGTGAGCTTGGCGTCGAGCCGGGACGAGGCCTCGACCGCCTGCCGCTTGTCCGGCACCTGGTCGGCAAGCCGATAGCGCGGCTCGAGCGTGGCATAGACGAAGGCCAGTCCCGCCACCACCACGAGGCCGAGCAGGCTGTAGAGACCCGGATGGCTGACCATGCGCACCGCGATCCAGCTGCAGAATGAGCGCAGCGCCTGCACGCCGAAGTCGGAGCCCTGCTGGATTTTGGCGGCGAAATCGGATTCCCGGCGCACCAGCAGCACGCCGAGCAGCGGCACCAGCGACAGCACCGCCAGCAGCGCCAGCACGGTCGCGAGCAACCCGGCCTCGCCGAAGGTGCGGATCAGGTCGGAGTTCGAGAACATCAGCGCGATGAACGAAATCCCCGCGGTGCCGTGGGTCAGCACGCAGGCCGGGCCGACCACCAGCACCGCCTCGCGGAACGCCTGGTATTTGTCCTTCCCGGCGATCAGCCGGTCGCGCGCCGCAAAGGTGAGCTGCATGCTGTCCGAGAAGCTGATCACCATGATCAGCGGCGTCATCACGTTGAGGAACATGTTGAGGCGGAAGTTGAACCAGCCGAGCGCGCCGAGCGAGAGCAGGATCGCGATCAGCGGCGGCGCCGCCGCGATGATCATGAACGACACGCGGCGGAAAAACAGGATCGCGATCACGCAGCCGGCAATGAAGCCGATGGCATTGTAGAGCTTGCTGTCGCGGTCGATGGCGTTGCGGATTTCGAGCTGCATGGTCGGCACGCCGGACAGTTGCGCGACCAGGCCTGCGCCGGCGAGATCGTCCGCCATGGTCTTGCGGATTTCGGCGATGGTGGTGTTCAGCCCCTTGCCGCTGACGATGGCGGGGTCGAGCGCCATGACGATCAGCGCCAGCGTGCCGTCCTCCGACAGCAACTTGCCGCGGATGATCTCGTTGTTGAGCACGCGCTGGACCAGCGCGTCGTAGGCCGCGCCGGTCGGCAGTTCCTCCGGGAACACCGGCGCCGGCAGCTTGCCCTCTTCGGGCGGCTGGCGCGCCGAGAACAGCGAGATCAGGCCGCGCACGCTGTCGATCAGCTGCAGATCGGTGACGAGATCGCGCAGCTTCTCGACCGATTCCCGCGCCATCAGATTCTTGCCTTCGATCACCACCAGAACGTCGAATTCGGTCGAGGGAAATCGGCGCGTGACCTCCTCGTACTGCCGGTATTCCTTGGTGTCGGACCGGAACAGCTGGCTCAGCGAATCGTCGACCTTGAGCCGCTCCACGCCGAATACCGCGAGCACGCAAAACAGCGCCAGGATGATGGCGGACGCCCACGGTGCGCGCAGCGGGATGAGCCCGATCCGTTCGAGACCGTAGGCCAGATCGTGCAACTTCGGCGAAGCGGCGGGATCGGTCGCTGGTGGTGTGGGCACAATTATTCCTTCCGGCTCGCCCCGGCTTTGAGGGCTTGATGACGATCTGATCCCCGCAGACCCCGCCAGAGGGTCGTCCAGGCGTTATGGCTTGTACACCGATTAGCGGGGTTGGGAACCCGGAACGGCGGCCGCCGTTGTATCCGTGCAACAGTCGTGGCCTGTCGGACGTTGCTGGCGGGTATGGAGAGTTGCATGCGGCGTGGAATTCTCCTGGTCGCAAGCTTGGCGCTGCTCGGCAGCGCGCTGCCGCTGGGCACGCAAGCGGTCGCCCGCTCCTTCCCGGGCGCGCTGTTCGGGATGATGACGCGGCCGATCGGCGCAGTCCTCGGCACCATGGGACGGGTCTCCCGCATAGGCCGCCCCCATCACGCGGTGGCGCGCTCCGAATCTCGTCGCCATGCCGCCCGCTCCCGATCGGCAAGGCATCGAACCGTCATCGCGCGGCCGGCGCCGGCGGCGCAGCGATCCGCCGCGCTCGCCACGACCACGGGCGCCGCCGCCGCGATGCCCGGCGCGGCGGTGTCAGCACCAGCGCCACCGGGCGCTTCGTCACCCACGTCCCGATGCCAGGCGCCGACGCGGCCCTGCCCGCCGACCAATTCCAAGCTCATCCATTACCCTCGCCGGCCGCGCAAGAGGCGCTGCCGCTCGGCGCGGTCGGGCCCCTCACCTGGCCAACTGCCTATGAAGACGTGATCGGCTACACGCTCTGGCCTCAGCGCTACGGCCAACGCTTGCGCAGCCACGGCATCGGTGACGTGCTCGGCGCAATCTTCATGCCGGCCGGCCCATGGGCCGCCAACGCGCGCCTTCGGGGCCCGCGCAGCGCCGACGCGCGAACCGCTGCCGCGGCGGAGGGCACGAGCGGTTGCCCCGGCAAGGCTTCAACCGATTGGCCGGCTTCGGAGATCGAACGCTCGATATCGTTGACGGCGGAACAGCGCGCCGCGATGGAGCAGCTCCGGTCGGCGATCGGCGACGCGGTCGGGGCGATCAAAGCAGGCTGTCGCGATACTTCGGATTTGACGCCGGTCGAGCGCATCCGCGTGATGCAGGATGCGCTGTGGGCGGTGCGCGACGCGGCCATTCTCATCCGCGCGCCGCTGAACCGGTTCTATGACACGCTGAACGACGAGCAGAAAAAGCATTTCGTCATTGCTGAGGCGGCGCCCGATCCGCGGACGGCCGCGGCCGCAACGCGCGGCGCGCCGCGCAACGAGATTGCTCGGATGTGCGGCATGCCGAAGCCGACCGAAAGCCCGATCCGGCAGGTCGAGCGCGAGCTGCGCCCGACCAAAGCGCAGCGCGCGAGCTTCGACGAGTTGCAAAAGAAGACGTCAGAGATGGGCCAGTTCCTGCTGGCATCGTGCTTGCAGCCGATCCCAGCGACGCCGACCGCGCGGTTGGACGCCGCGGCCGACCGCCTGACCGCGGTGATCTTTGCCGCCAATCACGTCGGCCTGGCGCTGAACGATTTCTACCATCAGCTCAGCGAACAGCAGCAGGCGAAGTTCAAGGCTTTCGGTCACTGAGCAGGGGTTCTCGCCGACCGATCGGCGGCGCTATTGCGCGTCACATGCCGAACGCGATGGTCCGGTCGTTGCGGACCGTCAGATTGCGATACCGCGCCAGCGCCCAAAGCGGGAAATACCTCCGGTAGCCGTGGTAACGCAGGTAGAACACGCGCGGGAAACCGGTCGCCGTGTAGCGGTCCTCGTCCCAGAAGCCGTCGCTGCCTTGGGTGCGCAGCAGATAATCCACGCCACGCGCCACCGCCGGGTGATGCGCGTCGCCGCAGGCCATTAACCCGAGGATCGCCCAGGCGGTCTGCGAGGCGGTGCTCGGCGCCGACTCGTGGCCGCGATAGTCGAGCTTGTAGCTTGAGCCGTCCTCGCCCCAGCCGCCGTCGGCGTTCTGAATCGACACCAGCCAGGCGGACGCCTTGCGCATGGTGGCCGAGGCGTGATCGACGCCAACGCGGTTGAGCGCGCACAACACCGACCAGGTGCCGTAGATGTAATTCATGCCCCAGCGACCATACCAGCTGCCATCGGCCAGCTGGGATCGGTTCATGGCATCCACCGCAGCAGCCACCACCGGCGAGTTCTGCGGCGTCTTGCCGAGCTGGGACAGCATCGACACGCAGCGCGCCGTCACGTCGTCGGTCGGCGGATCGAGCAGCGCGCCGTGGTCGGCGAACGGAATGTTGTTCAGATAATAGTATTCGTTGTCGGCATCGAACGCGCCCCAGCCGCCGTTGCGGCTCTGCATACCGACGATCCACTCTTCGGCGCGCGCGATGGCGGCGCGGTGATCGACCTTGTCGTCAAGGCTCTGCAACCGATCCATGGCCATCACGACCACGGCAGTGTCGTCGACGTCGGGATAATGCGGGTTGGCATATTGGAACGCCCAGCCGCCCGGGCGCAGGTCCGGCCGCTGCGCGGCCCAGTCGCCCTTGACGTCAAGGATCTGATTGGGTTGCAGCCATTGCAGCGCCTTGGCCACCCGCCGCGTCGCCTCCGGATCGCCGGTTTCCAGCAACGCGTGACAAGCAAGGCCGGTGTCCCAGATTGGCGACACGCAAGGCTGGCAATAGGCCTCGTGCGGATGAACAACCAGAAGTTTCTCGATCGAGCGGCGAGCGACCGCACGTGGCGGATGGTCCGGCGGGTAGCCGAGCGCGTCGAACATCATCACGCTGTTGGCCATCGCCGGAAAAATCGCGCCGAGGCCGTCTTCGCCGTTGAGCCGCTCGCGCACCCAGGCTTCCGCACGCGCGATGGCGCGCCGCCGCGGACCATTCGGAAACAGCGGCTCAACGGCATGCAGGGCCCGGTCGACCAGGCGGAAAAACCAGAACCACGTGGCGCTTTGTTGTGGCGCCTTCGGCGCCGGACCGAGATTTTGCGGCGGCTCGAGGAACAGCTCGTCGATCCTGACATTCTTCGGATTGCGCGCCTTGGGCCTGAGCGCCATCAGCACCAGCAGCGGCACGATGACGGTGCGGCTCCAGTACGAAATCTTGTCGAGATGGAACGGAAACCAGCGCGGCAGCAGCATGATCTCGATCGGCATCGCCGGCGTCGCGCGCCAGGGGATGAAGCCGAACAGCGCCAGCAACAGCCTGGTGAACGTGTTGACCCGCGCCGCACCGCCTCGCTCCCGTATGGCGGCGCGGGCGCGCGACATGTGCGGGGCATCGATCGGATCGCCAATCATCTTGAGCGCGAAATAGGCCTTCACGGTCGCGCTAATGTCGAATTCGCCGTCACGGAACAACGGCCATCCGCCGTGCGCCTCCTGGGTTCGGTGCAGATATTGCGCGATTTTTTGTTCCAGCTCGGTGTCCACCGGCTCACCGAGGGAGTGACGCAACAGAACATATTCGCTCGGCATGGTGGCGTCGGCCTCGAGCTCGAACGCCCAATGACCGTCCGAATGTTGGCGGTCCAAAAGCGCGCGCGTGGCATTGCCAATGTGCCGGTCCAGCGCCGATCGACCCGCTGTCATGGCGTTCCCCTGGCTCTGCCATCGATGAGATCCGCCGCGCGAAAGCCGGACCGCACCGCGCTCTCCAGCGTCGCGGGCAATCCGGTTGCCGTCCAGTCACCGGCCAGAAAAAGGTTGTCCCATTGGGTGAGCGCCGCCGGCCGCCGTGCGTTCTGCTCGGGCGTTGCCGCAAAGGTCGCCCGCCGCTCGCGCACGATCTGCCAGGCCGGCAATTCGGCGGTGATCTGAAGCGCCTTGCATACGTCCTGCCACAGCGTCTGCGCCAGATCGGCGCGCGGCACGTCGAGCAGCCGGTCGGCGCCGCTGATGGTAACCGACAGCCGGTCGGCGAAGGCAAAAATCCATTCGACCGTGCCGTTGATGACGCCGGTCATCGGCGCCACGTCCGGCGGCGCCATGCGGAAATGCGCGTTAACGATAGCCCGGTACTGCTGCGGCGTCTCCAGGCCGGGCACCAGCGCCGCCGCTGCAACGGGCGGCACCGCGAGGAGGACGGCATCGTGCTCTGCCAGATCGACGGCGTCGGCGCCAAAGCTGAGTCTTGCGACTCGCGTGCCGGTAAATACCAAGGACTGCAGCTCATGCTCGAGCCGCACCTGGGCGTTGCGTGCGCCGAGGTGCTTGATGGCCGGCTCGATAAAAACCGACCCAAGCCCATCGCAGGCGATCAGCGGGCGGCAAGCCGCCCCACCGCGCGCCAGCGTCTCGTTGACGACCGCAGCGGCCAGCGCGGCCGATCCTTCGCGCGGCTCGGTGTTGAGCGCAGCGAGCAACAACGGATGGAGCAATCGTTCGTACAGCAGCCCGCCGCAATCGACCGTGTCGCCGATCGCGGCATCGCTCGAAACCCACAACAGCCGCGACAGCCGCAGATAATCGATCAGGCGCGTGCCGGGCACGCGGCGGCTTGGATCGAAGATCCACCACGGCCAGCCGTCATTGATGCGCAGCGTCCAGCGTTCGCCGGTGGCGAGATCGACAAACGGAAAGTCCGCGGCCGCCGGCCCGGCCAGACCGGCGCGGCTGCCGATCGTCGTAGTGAATTCGAGGACGGAATGATTGCCCGAGAGCACCAGATGATTGCCGTTGTCGATGGTGAGCCCGATGGCGCGATCGAAGTACGATCGGCAACGACCGCCGGGATGCGCCGTTGCCTCATGCACGACGACGTTTGCCGCCGCTTGCGTCAGCCGGACCGCCGCTGCAAGCCCTGCGAGGCCTGCACCGATAATGTGAATCGTTCTGGCCATCAGAAAATTGCGTACTGCAAGGCGATCCACGACAAGCGCAAGCCGCTCACTCGAACACGGGCGCGCGGCGGATCCCAGCCGCGCGTGGCCATGCCTTCGAGAATGGCACGATAGACCTCGTCCATGATGCGCGGCGCGCGCACCGTGCGGCGCGGATTGCGCGCCATGATCGCGTCGGCCTCCTGGAAATGCCCTCGCGCACGCGCTACCACCTTGTCACAGACCTGATGTAATGCCGGATTGGCTAGCACGGTCGTTGGATCGTCACTATCGACCCCGGCCTCGCGCAGCGCCTCGCGCGGCAGATAGAGGCGTCCGATCCCGGCATCCTCGTCGAGATCGCGGAGGATATTGGTGAGCTGCAAGGCGCGGCCGAGGTGATGCGCGAGCGCGATGCCGTCGATCTCGCTCACCCCGAACACCCGCACCGACAGCCGTCCCACCGCGCTGGCGACCCGGTCGCAATAGCGATCGAGCGTCTGCCAGTCCGGAGCACGGATGTCTTGCGCCGCATCCATCTCCATACCGTCGATGACCGCCAGGAAGTCCGCCTTGCGCAAGTCGAACTGGCGCGTTGCGCGCGCGAGCCCCGCCAGATCGGATGGCGGTTGCCCGGCAAACAACGCCTCGATACGGGCGCGCCATTGCGTGAGTTGCCCGCGGCGCTCGGCGCGGGGTGCCTGGGAATCCGCGATGTCATCGACCAGACGGCAGAACGAGTAGATCTCGTACATCGCCTCGCGCTGCGGACGCGGCAGGATGCGCATCGCAGTATAGAATGAGCTTCCAGACGCCCGGTGCGGAGCGGCCGAGGCTTGGGCTTCAATGGGGGCGGTCAGGTCGTTCATTGGCTGGCGATCTGGAGGCGCGTGGTGTTCGGACCAGGCGTTCGAACAACTCTTTGGCGGCGCCGAGTGCCCCAACCGCGGCAACGCCGAGCTTGCCGAGCCGCACATTTTCGCTCAGCGGATCGCGATGGCGTAGCAAATGGACGAAACGCCGGGCGAGCGTCACGATTGCCGCGATTTCGAGCGCAAGCCTGCGGTCCTTGATCTGTTTCGGCAAATCGCTGCCGGCCTCAAGCATGTCGCTGGTGCGGCTGGCAAGGCCGTGCAAACAGGCGAGCAATTGCGGCGTCGCGCGCACCTCGCGCAGCTCTTCGACCTTGGAGCCGGCGCTGGCGAGTGCGTCGAGCGGAACGTACACCCGGTCGAGATTGCGATAGTCCAGCACGCAGTCCTGCAAGTGATTGATGATCTGCAAGACCGCGCACACGTTGTCGGACGCCGGCCAGGTCGAACGACTCTCGCCATGAACATCGAGCACGAAGCGTCCGACCGGCATTGCCGAGTAGCGGCAATAGTCGATCAGATCGTCCCAGTCCCGATACCGGTGCTTGGTGACGTCTTGGCGGAACGCCCGCAGCAAGTCTTGGGCGTGCTGCGGCGACAGGTTGCGCTCGCCCAGCGCCGTTCGCAGTGCGATCCCAGCCGGATTGTGATCGTCGCGACCGAGCAGGCTCGCTTCCAAACGATCGAGGTGCGCAAGCTTCTCGTCCTCGCGCAAGCTTGGGTGGTCGGCGATGTCGTCGGCGATGCGCACGAACTCATAGAAGGCGAGAATCGGACGACGATGCCGGGCCTCGATCAGCCATGAGGCCACCGGGAAATTCTCATCCCCCGAGCCTTTGCCGGAACGCAATTGCGCAGCGTCTAAAGTCATGGACACCATACGAACCCCGCCCGCGGGCGAGCGCCGAGGGTATATATCATGGCGGCGATCATGATAAACGGTGGCCGGCGGGCGGGCCAAACGGGCCGCAAGCCCGCACCAAAGGCGCTGATGTGAGCGGAATGATAAGGCAGGAGGCCGATCCGCGCGCCACGACGCATATGGCTGAGCGCGCGCGGGCCATCGCCCCGATGATCGCGAAAGCTGCACCGCAGATTGAGGCCCGGCGCGAGCTGACGCCGGAGGTGGTGGCGGCGCTGCACGACGCGGGCCTGTTCCGGATGCTGATCCCACTGTCACTCGGCGGCCATGAGCTGTCGCCGGCGAGCTATGTCGAGGCGATCGAGGAGATCGCCGCCGCCGACGCCAGCACCGCCTGGTGCGTCGCGCAGATGTCGGTGGCCGCGACCATGAGCTCCTGTCTTGACCCCGACGCTGCCCGTGACATTTTCGCGACCGATCCGCGCGCATTGCTGGCGGTGGGACCGCCGAACCCGTCCGGCCGCGCGGTCGCCGTGCCGGACGGCTACCAGGTCACCGGCACCTGGCAATTCGCCAGTGGCAGCCGGCACGCAAGCTGGATGGCCGCGCATTGCCCGGTGTTCGAGTCCGACGGCAAGCCGCGCCTCGACGACAAGGGCATGCCGGTCGAGCGCACGCTGATCTTTCCGAAGACCAGCGCCCGGATGATCGACGTCTGGCATGTCATCGGGCTCAAGGGCACCGGCAGCGATTCCTATACGGTCGCCGACCTGTTCGTGCCGGCCAAGCGCACCATGACGGCGTTTGGCCGAAACCCGGCGGAAAAGCGCGAACGCGGACCGCTTTATCGGTTCACCGTGTTCCAGTTGTTCGGCGCGAGCTTCGCCAGCATCGCGTTGGGGGTTGCGCGCACCACACTCGACGCGTTCGTGGAGCTCGCCACGAGCAAGACCCCCTACGGCGCCAAAGTCCTGCTCCGCGACAACGCCGTGATCCAGTCGCAGATCGGCCTCGCGCGGAGCCAACTCGCATCGGCCCGCGTGTTCCTGCACCATGCCTTGGCCGAGATGTGGCAGGACGCGCAGGCCGGCGAGACTACCATCGAGAAGCGCATTCAATTGCGCATGGCTTCCACTCACGCCACGCATCAGGCCAAGCAGGTGGTCGATGCCGCCTATCATGCCGCCGGCGCCACCGCGATTTTCGAGGACAACCCGTTCGAGCGCCGGTTCCGCGATGTGCACACGGTGTCCCAACAGGTGCAGGCGCATTTCTCAGTGTTCGAAGCCATTGGCCAGTATTATCTGGGCCTGCCGCTGCATCCCCGGCTGATCTAGCGCCGCTTCCGGCTTGTGCCGTCGTCAGCGCCAAGGCAAATTGCGCGCGGCGTTGTTGCGGGGAAGTGCGTCGATATGGCTGCCCAATCACCGTCTGACGGCTGGATCGGTGCGAGTTTGCTGCGAAAAGAGGATGCCCGGCATCTCCTCGGCCACGGCATGTTCATTGCCGACGTGCGGGTTCCGGGCATCCAGGACGTGGCCTTTGTGCGCAGCCCGATGGCGCACGCGCGCGTGCAACGAGTGAACAAGCCAGCCTCCGACTCGGAGCGCGTGTTCACCTTGGCCGATCTGCCGCCACTGACCATCCTCGAGGCCGGGCCGGAACTTGCCGCCCACCGCCACAGCCCATATCCGGCACTGGCCGATGAGCGAGTCCGCTACGCCGGCCAGACCATCGCTGCTTGCATCGCGTCGACGCGTGCCCAAGCCGAGGACCTTGCCGACAAGGTCGTCGCTTGAGCTCGAAGAGCTACCCGCCGTCGTCGACTGCGTCGCGGCGATGCGCCCGGACAGCCCACGCGTGTTCGAGAGCTGGCCCGACAACGCCTATATCACCAGCGTTGTCAAAGAAGGCGCACCGGAGACGCTCGATACCGCGCCGATCCGCTTGCGCCGCCAATTCCGGATGAACCGTCAGGCCACGGTGCCGCTCGAATGTCGCGGTGTGCTGGCCTATTGGGATCATCGAAACGACGAGCTCGTGGTCTATCTTTCGACCCAGGGCGGTCACGTCAAACGGCTCGGGTTAGCCAAAGCGCTTGGTCTGCCCGAGAGCCAGGTTCGCGTGATCGCGCCCGACGTCGGCGGCGGGTTCGGCGGCAAGAACCGGCTGATGCCGGAAGACATCGCCGTCGCGGCGTTGGCGCTCAAGCTTCAACATCCGGTGCGCTGGATCGAAGATCGCCGCGAGCATCTGCTTGCGTCCATTCACGCGCGCGACCACGCCTACGATCTGCTCATCTCGGCCGCGGCTGACGGCACGCTGCTCGGGATCGAAGGTGACGTCCATGTCGATGCCGGTGCCTATTCGCTCTGGCCGACCGGTTCGTTCATGGAAGCCAGCATGGCATCCCGCAATTTGACGGGGCCGTATCGGATCCGGCATCTCGATCTCAAGACCTATACCGTCGCCACCAACAAGGCGCCGATGGGCCCCTACCGGGGCGTCGCCCGGCCGGGCGCCTGTTTCGCCATCGAACGGCTGGTCGACGAGGTGGCGCGCGAACTCGGTCGTGAGCCGTTCGACCTGCGCCGGCAGAACATCGTCACCTCGGCCGAACTGCCCTACGAGACCGCCGCGGGCATGCGCCTCGACACCGGCGACTACATTGCCTCGCTCGACACCGCGCGCGACATGATCGATTTGGCCGGGATCCGCAAGCGTCAGGCCGTGGGCGAACCCGACGGCCGCGCCATCGGCGTAGGCTTTGCCTTCTACACCGAGCAGAGCGGTCACGGCACGGTGGAATGGGTCAAACGCAAGTCGCGGGTGGTGCCCGGCTATGAGTTCGGCGGTAGCGCGCATGCTGCCTGACGGCTCGCTGATCGTTCACGTTGGCGTGCAAAATCACGGACAAGGCCATGAAACGACATTGGCCCAGATTGCGGCGCACGAACTGACCATCGATCCGTCGCGGATCTCGGTTCGCTATGGCGACACCGCGACGGCGCCGTTCGGCTTCGGCACCTTCGGTTCGCGCTCGATCGTCTTTTCCGGCGGCGCAGTCGCCCATTCGTGCCGAATGCTTGCCGACAAGATCAAGCGTATCGGGGCGCACCTTCTGCAGACGGAGGCGGCCGCGACGCGCATCGAGGCCGGCGCCGTCCACGGTCCAGCTGGTTCGGTGGGCTTTGCGGAGATTGCTTACGCGGCGAACGTTCGGCAGGAGCACTTGCCGGCCGGCATGAGCCCGCTGCTCGATGCCACCGCGACCTACGAGCCAACCGAGACCGGCGGGGTGTTTGCTTACGGCACGCATGCCGTGCTGGTCGCGGTCGAGCCCGACACCGGCGTCATCGAAATCCTGGACTATGTGGTGTCGGAGGACTGCGGCACGATGATCAATCCGATGATCGTCGACGGCCAGGTGCAGGGCGGCATTGCGCAAGGCATCGGCACTGCGCTCTACGAAGAGATTCCCTACGACGAGATCGGCCAGCCGCTCGCCACGACCTTCGGGGATTACATGGTGCCTTGCGCCCCCGAGATTCCGGCGGTGCGCGTCGCCCATACGATCACGCCCGCAAAAGCCACCGAATTCGGCGTCAAGGGACTGGGCGAAGGCGGCGCCATCGCGCCGCCGGCGGTGATCGCCAATGCGGTTGCTGACGCGTTTCGCGACCTGCGCGCCAGCTTCAACGAAACACCTCTTACGCCGCGCCGGGTATCGGAGGCGGTCGAACGCGCGCGCCATGCTAAGAGCGAGACGGCATGAAAGCGGCGGCGTTCGAATATCTGCGTCCGAAATCGGTGGCCGAAGCCAGCGTCGCGCTAGGGCGCAGGGGTATGACGACGGCCGCCATCGCCGGCGGTCAATCGCTCGTCCCGATGTTGAATTTGCGGGTCGCGCTCATCGACCTGTTGGTCGATATCAGCCGTCTCGACGATCTCAAAGCGCTGGCCAAGACGCCCGACGGCGTCTGGATCGGGGCGCTGACCACCCACGCCGCGATCGAAGACGGCAAGGCGCCGGACATCTTCGCCGGCCTGATGCGCCGCGTGGCCGGCCAGATTTCATACCGTGCCGTCCGCAATCACGGCACGATTGGTGGCAGCGTTGCGCTCGCTGATCCGGCGGCGGATTGGCCGTGCTGTCTGGTTGCACTGGACGCAACCATCCGGGTGGCTGGCCGCAACGGCGTCCGCGTGCAGAGCGTGGCAGAATTCGTGCGAGGCCCGTACGAAACAACCCTGATCAATGGTGACATCATCGTAGGCTTCGACATACCGAGCCCCGATGCCGGCTTCCGCTGGGGCTTTGCCAAGGTCGCGCGCAAAAGCGGCGCGTTCGCCAATTCAATCGCGATTGCCACCGAACAAGGCCGCGACGGCGCGGTGAGCGTGATCCTCGGGGCTGCCGGACCGCGCCCCCTGCGAATGCACAACGTTGCAAATTTGTTGCGAGGCGGTTCCGACCAGGACTTGCGCGCGGCAATTGCCGCCGATCTCGCTCTTCATGCGCCCGACGTCGACGCTTATCAAAAGCGGTTGCACACGGCGACCATCCTGCGCGCCATTCATGACATGAAGCTCCAATGACGGCTGTTTCAATCGAGGTGAACGGGACGATCGTCAACGCAGACGTCGAGCCGCGTCTGTCATTGGCTGATTTCCTGCGCGATCGCTGCGGCCTGACCGCAACCCATCTCGGCTGTGAGCACGGCGCGTGCGGCGCCTGCACGGTCACGATGGACGGGGAGGCCACCCGATCCTGCCTTGCGCTTGCCGTGATGTGCGCGGACCGTGCGGTCGTCACGCTTGAAGGCTTGCGCAGCGATCACACGATGGAAATCCTGCGCCGGCACTTTCACGAAGCGCATGCGCTGCAGTGCGGCTTTTGCACGCCGGGCATGCTGATCATGGCACGCGACATGCTGCGACGCTTGCCGCAGCCGGACGCCAACACCGTGCGGCATGAGCTGAGCGGGCACATTTGCCGGTGCACCGGCTATGCCGGCATCGTCAAAGCCATCGTCGCGGCCGGCCAGGAGCTCGGCCGCAGCCCAACCGCGACCGATCCCGCTCCTAGGGCATGATCCCGAAAAGTGGGAACCGGTTTTCGGAAAAAGATCATGCTCAAACAAAAAACTAGATCGCGCTAAAAGCCCTTCGGCAAATCCTTGGCCCATTTCGACCGGATCCGGTCGTCCAGCGCCTTGCTTGAGCGCGCGATTTTCGGGAACGTCTTTTTGCGCCGGAACGGAATGCAGGCGTCGATCACGACGCGCGAATTGCGGCGGTCGTCCTCGGTGTCATAGCACATCGGATCGAGCGCCGAGCTCCAGCCGCCGTGGATGATGTCGACCTGGTCGCGCGGATCGCAGCGCGTGCACATCGCCCAGATCACGTCATTGAAGTTGGTCGGATCGATGTCGTCGTCCACCACAATGGTCCAGCGGTTGCAGTAAGCGCCGGCGTGACAATGCGCCGCGACCATCGCGGCTTGCTTCGAGTGACCGCCGTACAACGTCTTGATCGAGATCACGAGGAGAAAGCGGCTGCCGCCGGCCTCATGGGCCCACACCCCCTGCACGCCGGGGATGCCCGCCGCCTCGAGCTGATTCCACACCGCGCCGCAGCGGTAGGAGCCGAAATAGAAGGTGTTGTCGTTCGGCGGCACCGCCGGAATCGCGCCCATCAGGATCGGATCGTTGCGATACATCAGCGTGTCGATGCGAATGGCAGGCTCCAGCTCGCTGCCGCTGGCGTAGTAGCCGGTCCATTCGCCGAGCGGCCCTTCCTTGATCCTGTCGTCGGGATGAATAAGGCCTTCGAAGGCGATCTCCGAATTGGCCGGCACCGGCAGGCCGGTCTTGGGCATGTTGATCACTTCGATCGGCTCGCCGAGGATGCCGCCGGCGGCCTCGAGCTCGTTCTTGCCGTACGGAATCTCGATGCCGCCGAGCATGACCAACGCCGGATGCATGCCGGCGACCACCGCCACCGGGCACGGCTGGCCGCGTTCATGGTATTTGCGCATGATGATCAAGCCATGCTTGCCGGGTGACATCATTACCGAAGCGACATCCGGCTTGTGCGACTGCACGCGATAGGTGCCGTAATTGACCCAGCCGGAATCGGGGTCCTTCATCACCACCAGACAGGCGGTGCCGATGAACGGCCCACCGTCGTGTTCGTGCCAAACCGGTGTCGGGATTTTCTCGATGTTGACGTCCTGGCCTTCGAGCACGTTGTCGAGCAGCGGCCCGCCGTTGACCGCCTTCGTCGGCTGCGACGGGGCATTTTTGAAATAGTTGCGCCACCACTGGATCTGCTCCAGCTCCGTGCTCTCCGGCGGCAGTCCAAGCGCGATGTTGACGCGCGGAATTGACGTAAGGATGTTGGCAATGACGCGATAGCCCTTGGGGTATCCGGGCACTTCGTCGAACATCACCGCGGGGTTGCCCATCTTCCGCATGTAGATGTCGACAATGCCGCCGATCTCTTCCTTCGGCTCGGCGCCCTTGATGACCTTCAGCTCGCCCGCGGCCTTGACGCCGTCGATCCAGTCTCTGAGGTCCTTGTTGGCCACGATCGCACTCCTGGGATTTCTTCGTCTGTCTGGGATTATCAATAGCAGACTAATCGCCGTTGGGCTTAGCCTGCCGGGCGATTGGCCCGATTGACCAGGCCCCACAATTGCGCAGGTGACAGCGGCAAATCGCGCAGCTCAACCCCGAGCGGGACCAGTGCCGCCGCAATCGCATTGGCCGTGGTCGCCGCCACCGCCACCATGCCGCCCTCGCCTGCCCCTTTGGCGCCAAGCGGATTGGTCTTCGATCGCCGCAGCTCCATGGTGACGGCGCGCACGTTGCTGAAGTCGGTTGCCAGCGGAACAAGGTAATCGGCGAGCGAGGCGTTCAGGATCTGCGCATCCTGATCGTAGACGATCTGGTCGAGAAACACCCCGCCGAGCCCCTGCACCAAGGCGCCGATCGCCTGGCCATGGACGATGTGCGGATTGATCGCGACGCCGACATCCTCGATCGCGACATAGTCGACAATATCCACCTGGCCGGTGCGGGCATCCACCGTCACATGGCAGGCGTGCGCGCCGTAGCTGTAAGTCCGCGTCGTCGTCGCAAAGCTGCCATCCGCGGCAAGACCGGCAAAGTCAGCAAGGCCCGCCCGTTTCGCGCCCGCCGTGACAAAGCCGTCGGCGATCGCGATCTCCTCGTTGGGAAAGCCGAGCCGCTCGGCGGCTGCGGCACGGATCGCGGCCAGCAGATTGTTGCAGCCGTCCATGACCGCCGAGCCGCCGACCACCATGGACCGCGACGCAAAGGTGCCGAAGCCCTCGCGCAGGTAGGTCGTCGAGCCATGCATGATCCTGATGCGCTCGAACGGCAACATCAACGTCTCGGCGGCGACCTGCGCGAGCGTAGTCTCAAGGCCCTGGCCGAGCACCGACGAACCCACATAAACGGTGACCGAGCCGTCTGGCTCGATCGCAATCCTGGCGTTTTCCTTGCCGGAGCCGCCGCTTTCGACAAATGGAACGGCGGCGAGGCCGTGGTAACGTCCGCTGATCAGCCGGCCCTGCAGCGACTTCTTTTCGGCCCATTGGATTTCGGTCAGCGCACGCTCGAAGGTCGCGTGATAATCGCCGGTGTCGAAATCGGTCTCCGGCTCGTAGGGCACGAGCTTGCCGGTAGCAAACGGCAGCTCCGCCTCGCGGATTAAGTTCTTCCGACGAAATTCCGTCGGATCGAGACTGAGGTCGCGCGCCACCATGTCGAGCAGCCGCTCGCGAAAGAAGTTGGCCTCGAACCGCCCCGGCGCGCGCAAGGTGCCGACCGGCGTCTTGCTGGTGACGTAGGCATCGACGGTGAGCGCGACGTCCTTGATGTGGTAAGGCCCCGGCAAGAACTGCGCGGCCTTGGCCGGCACCACGCCGCCGTTGGTCCGGATGTAGGCGCCCATGTCGGCGAACACATGGCCTCGCATGCCGAGGATCGCGCCGTCCCGGCTGCAGGCAATTTCAAGCTCGCAATCCACCTCGCGCGAGTGATTGGTGGCGATCAGGTGCTCGCGGCGATCCTCGATCCATTTCACCGGACGCCCAGTGAGCCGCGCGGCAAATGGAATCAGAAAATCCTCGGGGTAGAATTCACCCTTGACGCCAAACCCGCCGCCGACGTCGACCTCGATCATGTCGATCGCGTCTTCCTCCACGCCGAGCATCGGCGCGAGCGTGCGGCGATTGAAGAACAGCACCTTGGTCGCGCCGAAAACAGTGAGCCTGCCGGCGTTCCATTCCGCGATCTGCCCGCGCGTCTCGAGCGGCAATCCGGTCAGGCGGTGGCAACGAAATGTTTCCTTGCGCGTGTAATCCGCTTTGGCGAAAGCCCGGTCGGCATCGCCGAGCGAAACGGCGTAACGGACCGCGCGATTGCTGCCGCACTCTTCGAACAGCAGCGACGGTGCGGCTTCGGCGGCGTGGCGATGCGGCAGCGCCGGTAGCGGATCGATATCAATGGCGATCCTTTCAAGCGCGTCTTCCGCCCGCGCTTGGGTGTCGGCGACCACCACGGCGAGCGGCTCGCCGACGTATCGAACCTTATCCTTGGCGATGACGGGCTGAAGATAGCCTTTGAACTCCGGTAGGTTCGCCAGGCGCAATGGGATGATCGGCACCGCGCGCCCGATATCCGCGGCGGTTATGACGGCGCGCACGCCAGTCGTCGCGCGCGCTGCCGAGGCGTCGATGCGGCGGATACGGCCATGCGCAACGCTGCTGCGCAGCACCACTGCATGCAGCATGCCTTCGCGCTTGATATCGTCGATGAAAGCCCCGGCGCCGCGCAGAAACCGCAGATCTTCGGCCCGTTGAACCGGCTGGCCGATCAGCGTTCGTGCATTCATGGAGCTGCTCTGCAAGGCCTTTCAATCGCTTGAACGGTAGTCCGCACCCTGAGAACATACAAGCTACGGACAACGCCGGGGAAGAACCATGAAAATCATCGATATGTCTCATGTCATGAATGTGCACACGCCCGGCTGGGTCGGTTATGCCGGCAACAAGATGTACTACGCGCAGAATTTGCAGACCGTCGGCATCGTGGCGCAGCGCATCGATACCGCGATGCATGTCGGCACCCATTTCGACGGCGCCATGCACGCCACCGACGACCGCAAGGGCGACATGGCGCATCTGCCGCTGGATTATCTGTGCAATCGCGGCGTGGTCGTCGACATCTCCCGGCACATGAAGGACTGGGCGGTAATCACGCCGGAGATCATCGAGGGCGCCGGCGCCGATATCCGCGACGGCGACATCCTTATCCTCCACACCGGCTGGCACAAACACTACGAAGGCCGGCCGCAGCAGGACCTTGTCAAATACTTCTGTTACCACCCGGGTCCGACGCTCGACACGTTGCAGTGGATGCTCAAACGCAAGATCCGGTGGTGGGGCATGGACACCGGCTCATGTGACCACGCCATGAACACGTCGATCCGCTTCATGCGGCCCGATCTTGCGGAAAAATTCACCAAGCAGCATGGCAAGACACCTGGAGAATTCTTCGGCACGTTCGAGTACATCCACAAGAAATCAGGCCGGAAGGTCTCGGCCGATGTCTTTCCGTTCCACAATTGGGCGTTTCAGGAAGGGTTGTTGCACGCCGAAAACCTCGGCGGCGACATCGAAATGATGCTGAACAAGCGCGCCATCATCGGCGCGTTTCCCTGGCGCTATGAAGGGCTCGAAGGATGCCCCTGCCGTATTGTCGCCTTCCTCGATGTCGGCGAGGATGTCAAAGCCGTCGGCGACGCCGCCAAAGCGATCCTGGGCGCGTAACAACAAGGAGCCTGCCATGGACCTGCAACTCGAAGGCAAGACCGCCCTGGTCACCGGCGGCAGCGAAGGCATCGGCAAAGGCATCACGCTGGCGCTCGCCAAAGAAGGCGTTGATGTCGCGATCTGCGCGAGGCGCAAAGATGTATTGGAGAAGACCGCAGCCGACATTGCTAAGCAGACCAACCGCAAGATCGTCGCCATCCCGGCCGATCTTCGCAAGGATGCCGACGCCAAGAATTTCATCGAGCAAGCCCACGACGCGCTCGGTCGCATCGATATCATGATCAACAACGCCGGGTCGGCGGCGGGCGGCGTGATCGAACATCTGACCGAAGACGACTGGGACAAGGGGTTGCAACTCAAGTTCATGGGCTATGTGCGCTGCCTGCGCTATGCGCTGCCGATCATGGTCAAACAGGGCGGCGGCCGGGTCGTGAACCTGATCGGCAACGATGGCGTCAAGCCGTCGTACTGGGAAATCTGCCCAGGCGCCGCTAACGCCGCGGGTCAGAACCTGACGCTGTCGCTCGCCGGCCAGTACGGCAAGAACGGCATCAGCTTCTGCGCGGTGAATCCCGGGCCGGTGCGCACCGAACGGTGGGTCGGCCTGGTCAATGCGATGTCGCGCGATATGAAGCTGTCCTATGAGCAGGCCGATCAGCTCGCGCCCTCGTCGATCCCGATGGGCCGCATTGCCGAGGTTGAAGAGGTTGCCAATCTTGTCGTCATGCTCGCCTCCCCGCTGATGCACATGGTCAATGGCACCATGATTGAAATCGACGGCGGCCAGGAAAAGTCGCTGATGGACCGTTTGCGCGACCGCAAGTAGGCGTCCCGCTGCTTCAGGAGCAACGCGTGCCGATTGACGTTCATGCCCACTACGTGCCGCCGCAATTGCTCGCCGCGATCGAAAAAACCGGGGCGGACATAGGCGTCCGCCTCACGGCAACCGCCGGAGCGCAGCCATCGCTGCGGTTCGACTATGGCTTCAGCGTGCGGCCATTCTTCCCGCGGCTGGTCGAGCCGGTTGCGGCAAGGCAGCAATGGCTGGACGAGCAAGGTCTCGACCGTCAGATCGTCGGCACCTGGCCGGACATTTTTGGATATGGCTTGTCACGCGACGCCTGTGCCGCCTGGCACCGGATGTTGAACGACACGCTGGCCGAATGGTGCGCCGATCACACCAACCGCTTTTCGTGGATATCCTCGGTGCCGCTGATCGATGCCGAAGCCGCCGCGCACGAGCTGGAGCGATCGCTTGAGCTCGGCGCGATCGGTGTCATCATCTCGTCCAATATCGAGAACGCCAATCTTGGTGAGTTCGATCTCGACCGGTTCTGGCGCAAGGCCGAGGCGGTTGGCGTGCCGATCCTCGTTCATCCCGTCATGTCTGTCGCTACCCCGCGCGTCGGCAAATTCGCGCTCGCCCAGATCGCGCAGTACACCTTCGACACCACGCTTGGCGTCGGCTCGCTTTTGATGTCGGGTGTGATGGACCGCTTCCCAAGCTGAAGCTCTTTGTGGTCGCACGGCGGCGGCACCTACCCCTATCTCGCGGGACGGTTCGACATCATGCACCAACGCATGGACAAGGCCGGCCAGGGCAATGTCGCGGCCCACGCCGCCATCGTCCTATGCGTCACAGATGGCCTATGACAGTATTGTTCATGCGCCCAAGGCATTGCGCTTTCTGATTGACGTGGTCGGCCGCGACAATGTCCTGCTGGGGACCGACTACTCGTTCCCGCCCGCCGACATGGCGCCAATGGCCCTGCTGAGCTGCGTCCGGATTGTCCAAGACCGATGTAGCGGCGATCGCAGATGCCAACCCGCGCCGGTTATTTTCACGGCTGCGATAGAGCAATGTCGATTGGTCTTTGGGATAGATCGACAAGCCCAATCCTGGCCGCTGTGATTTTTATCACTCATGCAGCCTGCTGCATGATTTCCAAAACCTCGATATTCAGGCCATTTAAACTCGCACCGTGATGCGAACACGGCCGCGCTGGCGCTGCTGCGAGGGCTACGCTAACATCGCGGCTGCCAAAGGTTGATCAACGATGGGCGAGCGATTGATCCCGCAAATCCTGCAACAGGGCGTCTGATCGACGGTCGGCGATACACCCTCAGCACTGTCGCCGTAACCTCTCAATTACAAAAACGTAGGGAGTGGAAATGTCGAGCAAGGACGGAATGTGCAACGTCAGGCCGCGTGGATTTTCGCGACGCGACGTTTTGGCCCTCGGCGTCGGCGCCGTTGCCACGTCCATGCCGTGGGGCGTAGCGCAAGGCAGCGGCGAGACCGAGCGATACGGCCTGTCCGCCTTCGGCGACCTGCACTATCCGGCCAATTTCAGCCATTTGAAGTACGTCAATCCGAGCGCTCCCAAGGGCGGCACCTTCAGCCAGCTCGCAGGCGGCGGCACCGCCACGTTCAATTCACTCAACGGCTTCATCCTCAAAGGCGATCCCGCCATCGATATGGAGCTGGTGTTCGCATCGCTGATGGGTCGGGCGAATGACGAGCCGGACGCGATCTATGGCTTTGCAGCCGATCAAGTGAAAATTTCGGGCGACGGCCTGATCTACCGTTTCAGGCTGCGCAATGGCGTCAGCTTCCATGACGGCACCCCGATCACGGCAGCCGACGTCGCATTTTCACTCAACACCTTGAAGGAAAAAGGTCATCCCAATATCAGCCTCCTGCTGCGTGAGATGGAGGCGGCGGATGCCGATGGCGAGCGGACGCTGGTCGTGCGCTTCGCGCCGAAACACGCGCGCGGCGCTCCGCTGACCGTGGCGCGGTTGCCGATCGTGTCGAGCGCGTATTACGCCACCCGCAAATTCGACGAGACCACACTCGACCCGCCGCTCGGTTCGGGCCCGTACAAGGTCGGCCGCTTCGAGCAGGGCCGCTTTCTGGAGTTCGAACGGGTGAAGGATTGGTGGGGCGCGGATCTTCCGATCAACCGCGGGCAGTACAATTTCGATGTTCTGCGTTACGACTATTATCGCGATCGCGAAACGGCGTTCGAAGGGTTCAGCGCAAAGAGCTATGCGTTCCGTGAGGAATTCACGTCGCGCGTCTGGGCGACGCGTTACGATTTTCCCGCTATCCGCGACGGCCGCGTGAAGCGCGAAACCATTCCCGACGACCGGCCGTCGGGCGCGCAGGGCTGGATGATCAACACCCGGCGCGACAAGTTCAAGGATGTGCGCCTGCGCGAGGCCTTGGCCTATGCATTCGATTTCGAATGGGCCAACAAGAACCTGATGTTCGGGGCTTACGCGCGCACCCATTCGGTCTTTCAGAATTCCGACATGATGGCGACGGGCAAGCCCTCGCCCGAGGAGCTTGCGCTGCTCACGCCCTATCGCGGCAAAGTGCCCGACGAGGCCTTTGCCGAGATTTGGAATCCACCGGTGAGCGATGGTTCCGGCCAAGATCGCCGACTGCTGCGCAAGGCCGGCGAATTGCTGAATGCGGCTGGTTGGACGATCAAAGACGGCAAGCGCGTCAATCAAAAGGGCGAGCCGCTGACCGTGGAGTTCCTGGTGTTCGAACGCGTGTCCGAACCGCACCACGCGCTTTATCTGAAGAATCTCGGGGCGCTCGGCATCGACGCCACGGTGCGCCTGGTCGAGCCTGTACAATATCGCACGCGCATTCAGGATTTCGACTACGACATCACGATGAACCGCATGGTGTTCTCGTTGACGCCGGGCGACACGCTTCGAAACTTCTTCTCCAGCGGCTCGGCCAACGCCAAAGGCTCGTTCAACTATTCGGGGGTCGCCGACCCGGTGGTTGATGAACTGGTCGAGAAGGTGGTGGCGGCCAACGATCGCAAGAGCCTCGACGTCGCCTGTCGGGCGCTCGATCGCGTGCTGCGCGCCGGCCACTATTGGGTGGCGGGCTGGTACAAGCCTTCGCACTGGATCGCCTATTGGGACATGTTCGGCCAGCCGGCAGCGAAGCCGCGCTACGCTCGCGGCATTCCGGAAACCTGGTGGTACGATTCCGACAAGGCCGCCAAGGTCGAACGCTCGGGGTAGAGCCGCTTCGCCTATCCGGTCCAGAGACGTCGCAAAATGGTGCGGCGGCCAAGCTCGCCGTGCAGCGTCCAAGTTGGCGATGGCACCGGCGCGTCGTCCAGGAGATAGGCCACGATCGCTGGCTGGTCCGGGCCGGCAGGCCGGAGCATGATCTTGTCCCCGCTCGGCGGGCTCAGTTCCGCATCGCGGTAGACCTGTTCCGAGATCGCAAAGGCCTTGTCGGATCGAGCCGCCGCCGCTCTTAACTCGTTGGCGACATCCATCGCCGTGCCGGTTGCCAGCCACATCGGCGTTTCGACCGAGCCGATCTCGCCGACCGCTGCATGTCCGGCGTGGATCGATATCGAAACCTTCAAATGGCTGTCGCCCTCCCGTCCGGTGCGATTGTTGAGATCCGAAATAACCCCCGCGATTGCGCCGGCCGCTTGCACCGCGCGTTGCGCCGCATGATCCGACCCGCGATCGACGCCGAACAGCGCGCAAACGCTGTCCTGATCGAGGAAGCTGAGGTGGCCGCCATGAGCCCGGACCGCGTTGCCGACGCCTTCGACAAACAAGGTCAGGGTGTACAGCAGGTCTTCCGGCAGGTGATCGCTTGCAAGATCGGCGCGATTGCGAACGTCGCAATACAGCACCGCAATCTCGCGCTCTCCGCTCCGCTGCGGAGCGGTCTGCCGATAGACCGGCCGCGCCGTGCGGACCAGCGGCGTCACCGCAATGTCGCCTTGCGGGCGAAGCTGACAGGCGAGCCGGACATCCGGCGGAGCGCCAATGCGAAGCAACGTCGCCCGTTCATCGGCGGCGGCGGGCGGACAGGCCTCGCCACCGGCCGTGACGCGCACCCGGCAGGTCGAGCACCGCGCCCGACCGCCGCACATCGAGGCGTGAGCCAGGTGGAAACTGCGACTGGCCTCCAGCACCGACCAGCCGCGCGGGATACGAACATTGCGGCCCGGATACGATACCGTGACCAGCTGCTTGCCGCGGCGCTCGAGCAGATTGCGGATCTGTCGGGCGACAAACGCCGCGCCGATGATGCAGAAATACCAATTGAGCAGGTTGTCCTTCCACTGCGCGATGGCCAATCGCTGCGCGACATTTTCCGGACTCGAAGAACTGTAGCGAAGCGTCGACGGCGGCCGGGTTGGTGGCGAGCTCCCGCCCCATGGCGATAAAGCCCAGCGCCGAGAGCACCGGCAGCAGCAGCGCCGCGGCAAACAGCACAAATCGCAGTCGCCGGTAGGTCGGGCGCCGGTTCAAGGCAAAGTGCAGGCCCATGCAGCCGTGCAGCCATCCCGGAGCCATCAAGCCCAATTGAAAGCCTTGCGAACCGCTCGCCCATATATTGGAAATGACCCTCGTGTAGTCCGAGGACAGACCGAACAGTTCATAGGCAAGCCGCGTCGATGCGGCGTGGCCGATGAGCAAGATCGGCAACGTGAAGCCGAGCGCGATTCGCAGAAGCTCGGCTGGCGGCAAGCGAAACGTACGCCGCTCATAGACCGCCCAGAGCGCCACGAAAAAGTGGATGGCGGCCGCGCCATAGAGCAGCAGCGTGCCGACCGGGTTGTACCAGACCTCGACGGCGAGCTCCATTCCCGTCTCTGCGGCGTGGAGCGAGATCAGGCCCAGTGCGTGATTGAAAAGATGCGCGCCGATGTAAACGAACAAAACGAGGCCGGATGCCATGCGCAAGTTCCGGCGCAGCAGACTGGAGGCTCGATCCGAGAACAATGTCGCGCTCCTTGCGCTCGCTTTTCACATTGTTTGGCGAATACGGCAAAGTCGGAACTTAGGAACGCGATCCTGCGGTCAAAGGGGTACGCTTGCGGACTCTAAGTCATTCATTTCCGTGAGGTTTAGGTGCTCGGCCGGGCGGCGAGCCGCGCCGCGACTCGGTCGGCGTTGTGGGATTTGACCCCGCAAGTCGGTATTATGGCGCCGACTGATTCGTCGCGTAGCGCTTTCAACAGGAGACGCCTACGTGACAAGCGCAATCATCACAGTCGCGACCATGAAGGGCGGCAGCGGCAAGAGCACGCTGGCAAGCTGTCTGGCCGCGCATTGGCACTTGAATGGCCGACGCACCGCCATCATCGATGCCGATCCGCAACGCACCATCGCGCGCCTGGCGGCACGAGAAAAAGCGCTCGGCGGCCTGACTGTCATTGAAGATGCCAGCGAGGATGCATGGCAAGCCGCGCAGCGGCTGGCCGGCAGCACCGACATGGTCATCATCGATACCCCCGGATTTCGCTCACAGGCCACGCTGTCGTGCCTGGGGGTGAGCGATTTCGTGCTGGTGCCGGTCAAGCCGTCGCCGTTCGACATCGATCGGATGCTGGATACGCTGCAAATCCTGATCAACGGCGTCAGCGGCAAGCGACCCGAGTTCCGCTGCGTGCTGACGCAGACAACCCGCGATTCTGTCATTGCCAGACACATTCGCTCCGAACTCGCCGAAGCGGGCTTCCCGGTGCTCGACAGCGAGATGACCAACCGCGTGGTGTACGCCGAGGCCGCGCTGTGGGGCGGGACGCCCAGCATGGTCGACCGCAAGGGGCCGGCCGCGCGCGATATTGCTGCGATCGCCAACGAAGTGGATCACATCTGCAAAGGCATGGTGCAGGTCATCAAGCGGGCGGCCCGGGCATGAACAAGAAAAAACTTCCAAAGGCCATTGTCTGGACCGCCAAGGACATGCGCGACGCGACGTCAGGCGGCAGCGCGCGTCATGAAACGCCGATTCCGGCGGTGCTCAACGAGCCCACGATCGCCCGCGCGTCAGGGGTTCAGCATCCCAATGTCATCGAAATGGTGCCCAAACCCGATGCGCCGTCGGCGGCTGCTGCGACCGCATCGCCAGCGACCGCCGCATCGGATGCCGTGCTGGCTCAGCGGCGCCTGGCCGCCCGCGTCATTGTCGAGCGGCACGCCAATCTGTCGGCCGTCGGCGGGATCATTCCCCTGCCGATCCTGAACATCGCCGGCGTCACCGCCATCGTGGTTCGCATGGTCAAGGCGCTGAGCAAGCTTTATGGCGTGCCGTTCGAGCGCAATCGCGCTCGCGCCATCGTCATCGGTTTGATGGGAGGAGTGATGCCGACCGGACTTGCCACAATGGCAAGCTCGACGCTGATTCTTTTCATGCCGGGCGCCAATCTGATCGGATTGGCGGTTTCCTCGGTGACCGCTTCAGCATGTGCGCGCGGTATTGGTCAGATGCTCGTTGAGCATTTGGAAAACGGCTCGACCCTGGCCGACTTTCCATCGGTCGCGCTGCGCTAGCGCGGGCTATTTCTTTGGCGCATCCGCCGATTGCTTTGCCATCCGCTCGATCAGGCTCTTGGGCCGCATGTCGGTCCAATTCTGTTCGATGAATTCGAGGCAGGCAGCGCGGCTGGCGGACTTGTGAACGATGGTCCAGCCGGCAGGAACCTCCCGGAAGCTCGGCCACAGCGAGTGCTGCCCCTCCTCATTGACCAGAACATGAAAGACGCCGCTTTCATCTTCAAACGGGTTGGTCATGGATTTTTCTCCTTCTCGAAGCTTGCGCGATCGCTTGTTTGTTGAGTTCGCTGGCGAGCACATTGCCGACCTGCGCCGCCGGAATCGGATCCATCATGTTGTCGTGGGCACAGTCGATCGGGTGCACCTTGATGTCGCCCGCGACATAGGGCTGCCAATTGTCAATCGGCGGCCGGTGTTCGGAGACCATCGCCACAAACAGCGACAGGTTGCCCCGGAACGGCTCCGGCGAAAATGTTCGCATGATCCGGGTGTTGTTTTTGAAGGTGTCCATGATGGCTTCGTAATGATGTTCCTTGAGCGTCGTAAGCCCCTCGCGACGCAGGACATCCAACAGGTTCATGATCGGATTGATCGCGACCTGGGCCGATAGACCTTCATTGTCGTCGCCAAATCCGACCGATCGGTTTTCCGGCCGCACCGGATAGCTGTCGAGCAGCGCCAGCAGGGCAACCTCTTCTCCCATGGATTGAAGCTGAGTGGCAATCGCGTGGGCCACCAGGCCGCCGAACGACCAACCCAACAGATTGTAAGGTCCGACCGGCTGAACCTTGCGGATGATGTTCAAATAGTCCGCCGCCATTTCGCCAACTGAATTGGGCCGCATCGCCCGCTGCGTGAGGTTGCGGGCTTGCAGTCCAAAGATCGGATGCTCGGCCGGAATGTGGCGAATGAGCTTTGAATAGGGCCAGCTGAACCCGCCGGCGTCATGGATGCAAAACAGCGGCGGCTTGTTGCCGGCCGCTCTGATCGGCAGCAGAACCTCGAAATCCGAAAGCCCGGGCCGGCCGCGGACGAGACGTTTGGCCAAGGCCCCGACGTTTGGCGCTTCGAACAAGCTGCGAATGTTGAGTTCCACGTCCAAGCTCAACCGGATTCGGCTGATCAGCCTGATCGCCAGCAGCGAGTGCCCGCCAAGCTCAAAGAAGTTGTCGTCGATCCCGACCCGCTCCACCCCAAGCGTCTCGGCGAACAGACCGCACAAGACTTCCTCTTGCGGCGTGCGCGGTCCGCGCCGCGCCAGTGCCGGCCTGGCGTCCGGTGCAGGCAGGGCGTGGCGATCGAGTTTGCCGCTCGCATTGAGCGGCAAGCGGTCGAGCACCAGGATTGCAGACGGCACCATGTAGTCCGGCAGCGCAGCAGCCGAGATAGCGTCCGCAGCGCGGCAGCGGTCGATGGCTGCGTCCCGCCGGCACCACATACGCCACCAGATTGCTTGCTTCCTGGCACGTCTTCTCGTTCGATCACGGCGGCTTGCGCCACGCTGCCGGACGCAACAGCGCAGCCTCGATCTCGCCAGGCTCGATCCGGAACCCGCGCAGCTTGATCTGGCTGTCGGCGCGGCCCAAAAACTCCAGCACCCCGTCCGCGCGCCAGCGCGCCAAATCCCCGCTGCGGTACATCCGGCTGCCAGGCAGCACCATGCGGGTCCGCAACAAACCGCTCCGCCGTCAGCCCCAAGCCGCCCCAGATAGCCCCGCGCAACACCAAGCCCCGCGATGTAAAGCTCGCCAACAACCCCCGCCGCCACAGGCTCAAGCCCGCCATCCAGCACGTAGACCCGGTAGTTCGGGAAAGCGCGGCCAATCGGGACTATGCGTGCCGAGTCTCGTCGCCGGTGACCGCATAGCCAATCGCATCGATCGTGGTCTCGGTCGGGCCGTACAGATTGGTGATCCGGGAAACCTCCAGGGATCGCGCAATCTTGTCCCTGAACGACAACCGTGAAGGCCTCGCCGCCCAGCGCCAGATGCGCGGAGCGACACCCGCTCGGGCCGCTCGACCAGCATGGTCTCCAGATAGCGACGGCACGCAGCTGATGAACGTCACGGCGGTCTGGTCGATCTGCCGCCAGAAGGCGGCGGGTGATTCACGCACCGCATCGCTGATCACGACCGCGGCGCCGCCACCCATGAACGGCAGCAAGGTCTGCTCGATTGACGGCATCGAACGAGCAGGAGATCAGAACAGCGCTGCCCGGAACTGCTGGTCGACGCCGAATTCGCGGCCGAGCGCCAGCATTTTGTTGGCGAGGTTGCGCATGCGTAACGACGACGCCTTTTGGTGTGCCGGTTGAGCCCGAGGTGTAGATCACGTAGGCGGCATGGCCGGGCTCGAGCGCGGTGGCGGGTGCCGTGGTGGGCTGCCGCGCCACCTCGGCCCAGTCGGCGTCGAGCCGAATGAGCGGGCCTGCGGTCGGCAGATCAAGCCGGCCGGGCAGCGCGGCCTGCGTCACCAGGGCAGCGGCACCGGCGTCGCGCAGCATGAACGCCAGCCGCTCCGCCGGGTAGCCGGGATCGAGCGGCAGATAGGCGGCGCCGGCCTTGAGGATGCCGAAGAGCCCGATCAGCATCTCGGGCGAGCGCTCGACCAACAGCCCAACCACGGTCTCGGGCCCGATGCCTTGCTGGCGCAGATGATGCGCCAGCTGGTTTGCGTGCGCGTCGAGCTCGGCGTAGCTCAGCCGCCGGTCCTCGAACACCACCGCGGTCGCAGCCGGCGTGCGCTGAGCCTGCGCGGCAAACAGCGCCGGCAGCGTCGCAGGCGCAACCGCGCGCGCGGTGTCGTTCCACACCGACACGATGGTGGCGCGCTCCGAAGACGACAGCACATCGAGCCGGCCGATCGCACGATCCGGGGCCGCAACCGCGCCCGCCAGCAGCCGCAGCAGCCGCTCCCCCAGAACCACGACGCTGGCGCGCTCGAACAGGTCGCTGGAGTATTCCAGCACGCCCGCAAGCCCGGCCGGCGACCCCTCGGCGGAGCGATGCTCCACCAGGCTCAGCGCCAGGTCGAACTTCGCGCTCGCGCTGGTAACCGCCTCCACGCTCGCCGCAAGCCCGGCAAACTCCGGCACCCCGGACGCCGCCTGCTGGAACGCCAGCATCACCTGGAACAGCGGATGCCGCGACAGCGAGCGCGCAGGGTTCAGCACCTCGACCAGCCGCTCAAACGGCAGCTCGGCATGGCCATAGGCCGCCAAGTTGCCGCCCCGCACCCGACCGATCAGCTGCCGAACAGACGGCTGACCCGACGTGTCGGTCCGCAGCACCAGCGTGTTGACAAAGAACCCAACCAGATCGTCCAGCGCGTCATCCTGGCGGCCCGCGATCGGGCTGCCCAGCGCGATGTCGCTGCCCGCACCAAGCCGCGTCAGCAGCGCGCAAAGCCCGGCCTGCAGCACCATGAACAGGCTCGCACCGCACTCGCGCGCCAGCCCCGCAAGCCCGGCATGCAGCTCAGCGTCGATCGCAAGCGCGACGCTGCCCCCGCGATGGCTCGACACCGCAGGTCGCCGGTGGTCGGCCGCAAGCTCAAGCTCCTCCGGCAGACCCTGCAGCCGATCCGTCCAGTACGACAGCTGCCGCGACAGCGCGCTATCGTGGTCCTGCTCGTCGCCCAGCACCGCGCGCTGCCACAGCGTGTAGTCGGCGTATTGCACCGGCAACGCAGGCAGGCTCGCCGCCACCCCGCACCGCCGCGCCCCGTACAGCGCGCTCAAGTCCCGCAGCAGCGGGCCCAACGACCAGCCGTCGCCCGCAATGTGATGCAAGCTCAGCAGCAGCACATGCTCTTCGGCCGACACCGCAAACAGCTGCGCCCGCAGCGGCGGCTCGACCGATACGTCAAAGCCCCGACCCGCCGCAGCCGTCAGCGCCCCCGACAGCTCGGCCTCGCCGACCGCAACAACCGATAGCTCCGGAGCCGCACGCTCGGCCGCAACGATCTCCTGCCGCGGCACTCCCAGCGTCTCCGGATAAACCGTCCGAAGGCTCTCGTGCCGATCCACCAGGTCAAACAGCGCCCCCGATAGCGCCTCGCGGTCGAGCCCGCCCCGCAGCCGCACCGCCAGCGGGATCACATAGCTGCCGCCAGCCCCCTCCAGGCGGTTCAGGAACCAAAGCCTGCGCTGCGCATACGACAGCGGGATCTCGGCAGGCCGCGGCATCCGCACCAGCGCGGCACGCGCCGCGCTGGCCTGCCCACGCCCGAGGCTCTGATCGAGCCCCGCCACGCTCGGCGCCTCAAACAGCGCACGGATCGACACCTCGACGTCCAGCACCGAGCGCAGCCGGCTGATCAGACGCGTCGCCAACAGCGAGTGCCCGCCAAGCTCAAAGAAGTTGTCGTCGATCCCGACCCGCTCCACCCCAAGCGTCTCGGCAAACAACCCGCACAGCACCTCCTCGCGCGGCGTTCCGCGGCAGCCGCCGCACCGCCCCACCCGAATACTCCGGCGCAGGCAGCGCGCGGCGGTCGAGCTTGCCGTTGGCGGTGAGCGGCAGCGCGTCCAGCACCACGATCGCAGACGGCACCAGGTGCTCGGGCAGCTCGCGGCCGAGCGCCCCGCGCAGCGCCGCCCCGCTCAGCGCAGCGCCGCTGTCCGCCGCCGCCACCACATAGCCGACCAGCCGGGTCCCGGCCCCGCCGCCAACCCCGCCACCAACGCCATCTTGCCGCGCCACCACCACGGCCTGCGCGATCCCGGCCTGCCGCCGCAGCGCGGCCTCGATCTCGCCAGGCTCGATCCGGAACCCGCGCAGCTTGATCTGGCTGTCGGCGCGGCCCAAAAACTCCAGCACCCCGTCAGCGCGCCAGCGCGCCAAATCCCCGCTGCGGTACATCCGGCTGCCAGGCAGACCATGCGGGTCCGCAACAAACCGCTCCGCCGTCAGCCCAAAGCGCCCCAGATAGCCCCGCGCAACACCAAGCCCCGCGATGTAAAGCTCGCCAACAACCCCCGCCGCCACAGGCTCAAGCCCGCCATCCAGCACGTAAACCCGCGTGTTCCAGATCGGACGACCAATCGGCGGGATGCCGTCCTCGGTCACCGCCATGGCGGCCGACCAGATCGTGGTCTCGGTCGGGCCGTACAGATTGGTGAGGCCGCGACCGTGCTGGCGCAACGCGGCACCAAGCTCGCTGCCAAGCGCCTCGCCGCCGACCAGCATGGTGAGGCCGGCAAGCTCGCCCGCGCCGGCTTCGGCGGTCAGCGTCTGCCATAGCGTCGGCGTGGCCTGCATGATGGTCGCGCCGGTCGCGCCGATCAGGCGCGCGAGCGCGCGGGCGATCTTGCACCACGTCCTTGGCGGCGAGCGCGACCGCTGCGCCGCTCAGCAACGGCACATAGAGCTCGAGCGCCGCGATGTCGAAGCCGATGGTGGTGACCGCCAGCAGCCGGTCGTCTGGTGTGAGCCGCAGCCCGTCCTGCATCGCCAGCAGGAAGTTGCTCAAGGCCGCATGCGTAACGACGACGCCTTTTGGCGTGCCGGTTGAGCCCGAGGTGTAGATCACGTAGGCGGCATGGCCGGGCTCGAGCGCGGTGGCGGGTGCCGTGGTGGGCTGCCGCGCCACCTCGGCCCAGTCGGCGTCGAGCCGAATGAGCGGGCCTGCGGTCGGCAGATCAAGCCGGCCGGGCAGCGCGGCCTGCGTCACCAGCGCAGCGGCGCCGGCATCGCGCAGCATGAACGCCAGCCGCTCCGCCGGGTAGCCGGGATCGAGCGGCAGATAGGCGGCGCCGGCCTTCAGGATGCCAGAAGAGCCCGATCAGCATCTCGGGCGAGCGCTCGACCAACAGCCCAACCACGGTCTCGGGGCCGATGCCTTGCCGGCGCAGATGATGCGCCAGCTGGTTTGCGTGCGCGTCGAGCTCGGCGTAGCTCAGCCGCCGGTCCTCGAACACCACCGCGGTCGCAGCCGGCGTGCGCTGAGCCTGCGCGGCAAACAGCGCCGGCAGCGTCGCAGGCGCAACCGCGCGCGCGGTGTCGTTCCACACCGACACGATGGTGGCGCGCTCCGAAGACGACAGCACATCGAGCCGGCCGATCGCACGATCCGGGGCGGCAACCGCGCCCGCCAGCAGACGCAGCAGCCGCTCCCCCAGAACCGCGACGCTTGCGCGCTCAAAGCAGTCCGGCCGGTAGTCGAGCCGCAGCCGCAGCTCCCCTTGCGCTGATCCGGCTTGGCCCGGCTGCACCATCAGGCTCAACGGATAATGCGTCGCGTCGTGGCCGCCGACCCGGCCAAGCCGGATCCCCGCCGCCTCCGCGGCAAGCCCCACCCGGTCGATCGGGTAGTTCTCAAACACCATCAGCGTGTCGAACAGCTCGGCTGGCGAGCCACCAAGCCCGCCATCAAGGCCTGCAAGCTGCTGGATCTCCGACAGCCCCAGATAGCCGTGCGCCATCAGTTCGGAGCCCGCCGCCTGCGCCTGCCGCATCAGCGCAGACAGCGGCTGCCCAGGCGCAAGCCGCAGCCGCAGCGGCAGCGTGTTGATGAACAGCCCAACCATCTGCTCGGCGCCGGCAAGCTCCGCCGGCCGGCCCGCAATCGTCACCCCGAACACCACGTCCGAGCGCCCGCTCAGCCGCCCCAGCAGCACGCCCCAAACCGCCTGCAGCACGCTGTTCAGCGTCACCCCCAAGCCGCGCGCCCGCGCGCTCAACGCCGCGCTCAGCTCCGCCCCAAGCGAGACCACCAGCTGCTCCGGCGCAACCGCCGCACGGTTCGCTGCCGCAGCCGGCGCAAGCCTGGTGCCTTCCGAAAGCCCGGCCAGCGCCCCCCGCCAGTACGCCGCAGACGCCGCCCGGTCATGCCCGGCAATGAACGCCAGATAATCCCGATACGGCACCGCACGCGGCAGCGCCGCGCCATCGCCCTGCCCGTACAGCCACAGCAGCTCGCGCACCAGCACCGGGCCCGACCAGCCGTCCATCAACAGGTGATGGCTGCTCAGCACCAGGCGGTGCCGATCCGCCGCAAGCCCGATCAGCGCAAACCGCAGCAGCGGGGCCTGGCCCAGATCAAACCGCTCCAGCCGGTCCTGCCGCAGCAAAGCCGCAAGCCGCTGCTCGCGCTCCGCCTCAGGCAGCATCGACAGATCGATCCGCCGCCACGGCACCGATGCCCGCGGCACGATCACCTGAACCGGTGCCTGCAGCCCGTCATGCCGGAAGCACGCCCGCAAGCTTGCGTGCCGCGCCACCAAGGCCTGCACCGCAGCCATCAGCCGATCCGCATCCAGCGCGCCGATAAGCTCCAGATCCAGCTGCACCGTATAGACGTCCGGCGCCGCCGCATCGTACAGCGCATGGAACAGCAGACCTTCCTGCAGCGGCGTCAGCGGCAGCACGTCCTCGATCTCGGCGACCTGACGCTCCAGTCCCTCGATCTCGGTCTGCGACAGATCAAGCAGCGGCAGGTCGCTCGGGCTGCGACCGCCCGACCCCGCCTCATCGGCATGCGCCACCAGCGCCTTCAGCGCGCCAAACCAGCCCGCCGCAAGCTCGCCAACATCCGTGGCGCTCAACAGCGCCGGCGCCCACGTCCAGTTCGCAACCAGCTGCGGGCCCGCTTCGCCGTCCAAGGTCAGCGCGTTGACCGCAACGCCGTGCGAAAGCGGCAGCGCCGCATCCGCAACCGATAGCCCCTCGCCCTCACTCGCCGCAGACCAGTCCGCCTGCCCGCCAGCCGCAAACCGGCCCAGGTAGTTGAACACCAGCTGTGGCGACCCAAACTCCGCCAGCTCGCCCGCCGTCGCATCGTTCAGATAGCGCAGCAGCCCATAGCCAAGTCCCTTGCGTGGCAGCGCCCGCAACTGCTCCTTGAGCCGCTTCAGCGCCACCCCAACCGCGGGGCCGCCCGATACCGCCGCCGCCACATCGACGCCCCCGACCTCCAGCCGAACCGGATAAAGGCTGGTGAACCAGCCAACCGTCCGCGACAGATCGAGCGCCCCAAACACCTCCTCGCGGCCGTGACCCTCAACGTCCAGCAGCACCGCCGGGCCGGCGCGGCCGCGCCGGGCGCACCAGTCCGCAACCGCGACCGCAAGCCCGCTCAGCAGCACCTCATGGATGCCGCCATAAAATCGCGCCGGCACCCGCGTCAGCAGCGCCTGCGTGATCGAGCCATCCAGCCGCAGCGTCAGATGCCCGGCCGTCCCCGCAGTGTCGCGCGCCCCGTCAAGCTCGCCATCGTGCAGCCGCAGCGCAGGCCCGCTCAGCTGCTGCCGCCAGAACGGCAGCTCCGCCACCACCGCGGCCTCCGTCGCATGCGACAAAAGCCGCTGCGCCCAGCCGCGGAACGAGGTCCCGCAGGCCGCCAGCGTGGCCGCGCGGCCCGCCGCCACGGCCTGCCAGGCCGCCATCAGGTCCGGCACCAGGATCCGCCACGACACCCCGTCCACCACCAGGTGGTGCAGCACCAGCAACAGCCGCCCGGCGCGCTCGACCCCGCCATCCAGCCACACCGCCTGCAGCATCCGACCCGCAGAGGGCGACAGCCCATCGGCCGCGCTCTCAGCCGCCTGCTCCAGCACCGCCCGCAGCGCCGCGCCCTCGAGCCCCCCCACCTCGATCCGCCGCAGGCAGCTGGCCGCCTCCACCGCCCCGCGCGGCAGCACCTGCAACGACCAATCCGCGCCAAGCCGCAGCCGCAACCCATCGTGATGGTCCAGCACCGCCTGCAGCGCGGCCGCAAGCTCCGCCTCGCGCAGCCCGCCCGGCACCCGCAGCAGCAGCGACTGGTTGAACCGATCAATCGGCCCGCCGCGCTCCCTCAGCCAGCGCATGATCGGGGTCGCCGGCAGCGGCCCGCTCGCAATGTCGGCAACCGCCGGCAACGCCGCAGCCGCCTCCGCGACCTCCGCAAGCCCCGCCACCGTCTGGTGCTGGAACACCGCCCGCGGCGTCAGCAAAAGCCCAGCCCGCCGCGCCCGGCTCACCAGCTGGATCGACACAATGCTGTCGCCGCCAAGCTCAAAGAAGTTGTCGTCGATCCCGACCCGCTCCACCCCAAGCGTCTCGGCAAACAACCCGCACAGCACCTCCTCGCGCGGCGTCCGCGGCAGCCGCCGCAAGCCCCACCCGAATACTCCGGCGCAGGCAGCGCGCGGCGGTCGAGCTTGCCGTTGGCGGTGAGCGGCAGCGCGTCCAGCACAACGATCGCAGACGGCACCAGGTGCTCGGGCAGCTCGCGGCCGAGCGCCCCGCGCAGCGCCGCTCCGCTCAGCGCAGCGCCGCTGTCCGCCGCCGCCACCACATAGCCGACCAGCCGGGTCCCGGCCCCGCCGCCAACCCCGCCACCAACGCCATCTTGCCGCGCCACCACCACGGCCTGCGCAACCCGGCCTGCCGCCGCAGCGCAGCCTCGATCTCGCCAGGCTCGATCCGGAACCCGCGCAGCTTGATCTGGCTGTCGGCGCGGCCCAAAAACTCCAGCACCCCGTCCGCGCGCCAGCGCGCCAAATCCCCGCTGCGGTACATCCGGCTGCCAGGCAGCACCATGCGGGTCCGCAACAAACCGCTCCGCCGTCAGCCCCAGCCGCCCCAGATAGCCCCGCGCAACACCAAGCCCCGCGATGTAAAGCTCGCCAACAACCCCCGCCGCCACAGGCTCAAGCCCGCCATCCAGCACGTAAACCCGGTAGTTCGGCAGACGCACGGCCGATCGGGACATGCGTGCAACAAAGCGATCCTCGTCGATGCACCGATGGGCCGCAGACCAGATCGCTGCATTCGGTCGGTCCGTACAGCATTGATGAGTGGCACGGAGGAGAACCTTCACTGATCGCAACGCTTTACTAACTCTGGCGGACACGCCTCGCCGGCGACGATCAGACTGCGCCGAGATCGATCTCCCTCAATTCAGAAAAGTGCTCGATCGACGCGCCGTACAACGATGGCGTGCGTGAGAAAACAATTCACGCGATGATCGATCAAATGCAGCAATCGCAATTCGCGCAGACGGGTCGCGACGACAACACGAGCGTGGCGCCTGACTCAATGAGCGCCCATTTGTCAATGTGCCTGCGATAGAAGCTGTCGAATGCGATCGAAGACAGAAGCAGCGACTGCCGCGACTGATGGCCAGGTCGGTCGTAGAAAGTGGAGCGCACCGCGTTGGACGCTACAATGTTGCTCATGCGTAACGACGACGCCTTTTGGTGTGCCGGTTGAGCCCGAGGTGTAGATCACGTAGGCGGCATGGCCGGGCTCGAGCGCGGTGGCGGGTGCCGTGGTGGGCTGCCGCGCCACCTCGGCCCAGTCGGCGTCGAGCCGAATGAGCGGGCCTGCGGTCGGCAGATCAAGCCGGCCGGGCAGCGCGGCCTGCGTCACCAGGGCAGCGGCATCGGCGTCGCGCAGCATGAACGCCAGCCGCTCCGCCGGGTAGCCGGGATCGAGCGGCAGATAGGCGGCGCCGGCCTTGAGGATGCCGAAGGAGCCCGATCAGCATCTCGGGCGAGCGCTCGACCAACAGCCCAACCACGGTCTCGGGCCCGATGCCTTGCTGGCGCAGATGATGCGCCAGCTGGTTTGCATGCGCGTCGAGCTCGGCGTAGCTCAGCCGCCGGTCCTCGAACACCACCGCGGTCGCAGCCGGCGTGCGCTGAGCCTGCGCGGCAAACAGGCCGGCAGCGTCGCAGGCGCAACCGCGCGCGCGGTGTCGTTCCACACCGACACGATGGTGGCGCGCTCCGAAGACGACAGCACATCGAGCCGGCCGATCGCACGATCCGGGGCCGCAACCGCGCCCGCCAGCAGCCGCAGCAGCCGCTCCCCCAGAACCACGACGCTGGCGCGCTCGAACAGGTCGCTGGAGTATTCCAGCACGCCCGCAAGCCCCGCCGGCGACCCCTCGGCGGAGCGATGCTCCACCAGGCTCAGCGCCAGGTCGAACTTCGCGCTCGCGCTGGTAACCGCCTCCACGCTCGCCGCAAGCCCGGCAAACTCCGGCACCCCGGACGCCGCCTGCTGGAACGCCAGCATCACCTGGAACAGCGGATGCCGCGACAGCGAGCGCGCAGGGTTCAGCACCTCGACCAGCCGCTCAAACGGCAGCTCGGCATGGCCGTAGGCCGCCAAGTTGCCGCCCCGCACCCGACCGATCAGCTGCCGAACAGACGGCTGACCCGACGTGTCGGTCCGCAGCACCAGCGTGTTGACAAAGAACCCAACCAGATCGTCCAGCGCGTCATCCTGGCGGCCCGCGATCGGGCTGCCCAGCGCGATGTCGCTGCCCGCACCAAGCCGCGTCAGCAGCGCGCAAAGCCCGGCCTGCAGCACCATGAACAGGCTCGCCCCGCACTCGCGCGCCAGCCCCGCAAGCCCGGCATGCAGCTCAGCGTCGATCGCAAGCGCGACGCTGCCCCCGCGATGGCTCGACACCGCAGGTCGCCGGTGGTCGGCCGCAAGCTCAAGCTCCTCGGGCAGACCCTGCAGCCGATCCGTCCAGTACGACAGCTGCCGCGACAGCGCGCTATCGTGGTCCTGCTCGTCGCCCAGCACCGCGCGCTGCCACAGCGTGTAGTCGGCGTATTGCACCGGCAACGCAGGCAGGCTCGCCGCCACCCCGCACCGCCGCGCCCCGTACAGCGCGCTCAAGTCCCGCAGCAGCGGGCCCAGCGACCAGCCGTCGCCCGCTATGTGATGCAAGCTCAGCAGCAGCACATGCTCTTCGGCCGACACCGCAAACAGCTGCGCCCGCAGCGGCGGCTCGACCGATACGTCAAAGCCACGACCCGCCGCAGCCGTCAGCGCCCCCGACAGCTCGGCCTCGCCGACCGCAACAACCGATAGCTCCGGAGCCGCACGCTCGGCCGCAACGATCTCCTGCCGCGGCACTCCCAGCGTCTCCGGATAAACCGTCCGAAGGCTCTCGTGCCGATCCACCAGGTCAAACAGCGCCCCCGATAGCG